>CAWHLE010000015.1:0-292988 GCA_963830155.1 uncultured delta proteobacterium
TAACTTCTCAATAAGTTATGGTAGTAGCCGCAGCCGATACTTGCAGTTAGCCCCTTTTTAGGGGAGGACTATTTTCAGTCAAAGCGAGAAGGAAAATTATCCTGGTTTTAATGCTTGTTCTCTGATCAGATCAGACAAATCCGGAATGAGGCTAATTTTCTCGATTCGATCTTTGAGATATTCCCAAAAGGATACTCCCAATTTCCGGCACGTTTTTTTCAGGCTTGTGAACGTATCCCGGCACTTGCGGCCAGCTTCGCTTCTCGTACTGCCGCTTATTTTGCGCTTTTTGACATACTCGCGAATGGCGTTTTCAGCAACATTGTTATGTAACGGAATCTCAGGACGCTCTAAAACCAAAAGCAGCTCCGGTTTATTATTGTAAAGTCGTTTTAACGCCTGGTTCAACGTGGCACTGCTTGTCTTCATGGTAAATATCTGGTCAAACATGGCATCCAGGGACTCTTTAGCCTTGGGCCGGGGGTTTTCCTTGTATCGTTTTAGCCCCTTATAGAGTTCCCAGATTTTGTCCCTTACCGTATCCAGATCTTCTTTTTGCTCATCGGTAAAGGGGATAATTTTTCCGATCAATCTTTCGGCATGGACCCAACAAAGGCCATGGACCAGCACATTAAACTGGCCGGCATCGTCGCTGATAATGGTCAACTCGTTTGAAATGCCATGTTCAAGAACACTGCCAATCAAGGCGCCTTCGGTGGCGATTTGTACATGGCGATCCGTGACAATGCCTTTTTCGGTTAAAAAATCATTCCACTGGCCATCATTGGCAAATATATTGTCAACACCGGCAATGATCGGTTCCAAAACATACCGTGGCAGTTTGTTTGCTTCCATGTATGCGATGGCATCCATATTGAGGTAATAATCTGAATGCCCGGCGCGCAACAGTTTCAAAAAGTTGATGCGGCTTTTGCTTTCTGTGCTTGCAAAAACGGAAAATAGCTCATTGCCAATATGCGTGCAGTAACCGTTTTTGCCTTTATGACGGGCGCCGGTATCATCCACATTGATATAGCTGGATACCTCAAGGCCGGCGGCTAAAATTCGATCTTTTTCCAAGTGGTAACGATCTTTGTCTTCGATTAGGAGGCTATTGAGTTGCCCTGCGGAAATATCAACGCCCATTTCGTGCAACTGTTCAAGCAGCAACGGCTGTGTTACATGGCAATGGTAGTGCTGGTAGAGGATAAATCGGATCAATGGAGGACCGAAGTGCCTGCCTTCTAAATTTGCCGGCAACTTGCCCATTACATAACCACCATCGGGTGTTTCGTACACCTTGAGCCTAAAACGAATATTGTACGGCTCCACTTTGAGATCCTGAACCACCCAGTCTTTATAGTATCTGAAAACAGAACCTTGCGGTATCTGATCAGGTTCAATTGGCTGAACTTTGTGGATTTCCAATTCGGCAGTTTTGTGCCTTTTCTCAGATCCCGGTCTTTTACCCTTGCGTGATTTATGTTTCTTGGTACGCTTTTTTTCCAAACGGCTTGGTTGAATCTTGGGCCTGGGTGGCTGATTCTTTAAACGAGCAATTTCGTCTTTGAGTTGCTGGATTTGCTCGGCCTGCTGTAGAAGAAGGTGGGCTTGGTGATCGATGAAATCCACCAATTGCCTCACAAGAGGGGTCTTTTGTTCCTCTGTAATCAATGGAAGCGGTAAATTGAGTTTCATGCATCATGTGCATAATACGCTTTGTTCCTTTTGTCCAGCATTTTCTTACGTGCTACCATAATTTATTGAGAAGTTACGGACTTTGTCCGAAATACTTTCCCTTGTCTTCCTCCCCTTGCTGAAATTCCATAGGGCACGTATGAAACCGCGCCGATCTCTTCCACCTTTGCGAACTTTATAAAGCCTTCTCAAAAAGAGTGGCGAATGCAGTCTCTTCTTTCCTCAACTGCTTCCGTGGGATGAAGGAAAGATGGCTGGTTGAACGGATTGCCGTTCAGACCGTTGGTGAGGGAATAAATGCCTACCATGGCCGAAATTCTCGCAGCGAAGCCGCCCAGAGGCCCAACTATCGCGAGAAACGAGTCGTCACAGACGGAGAAACAAGGCACCATCCACAGGCCAACCAGAGCCGGAGTCATGGCGGTCGGTGAAGTGCCTATCTCGTTTCCATCCTGAAATGACTTTTTTTCAATCTCGGCGTCAATCCGCGGGATTCCTTGTGCGGCGTACCGTCAGTCGCCTCCGCGTAATCCATTGATTTTATAAACCTTGCTAAACTGGGGCCTCGCTTGCGGGGACTGAGGACGTTCCTTTCGCGGTTCCATCCAGAAATGACTTTTTTCCGCAATCTCGGCCTCAATCTTCGGGATTCCTTGTGCGGCCTGCCCTCGGTCGCCTCCGAGTAATCCATTGATTTCCTTAACCTTGCTAAACTCGGGCCCCGTTTGCAGGGACTAAGCGAAGCGGAGCAAAGAAAAAGTTCTCATTTCTGATCCCGGAAACTGATCGTGTACCTTGTCTAATTTATGGATGGACACTATCTCGCGGGCCTTTGCGACTCCGGCTCCCGCAAAAGGCGAGACCATGGCGACTCTGCCGAACAGGAAAGAGTTGTCGGCGGATCTCACAGTGTGTCATCAGCGGAAGTCTCAAAAAAAGGGAGATCTTTTACAGTATCTTCTTTTGTATTTGATTTCCTGAATGTGAAAGATGGGTTAATATAATAGGAGTCCATGTGTGACGCCTTGGTGTTAAGAAGTCCTCTCTGGCAATTAAGGCCTAGGTGACTTGTCGCTGAGAGTCAACGAGAAAGTACGGCACGAGGATGCTGTATCAGCTGCATTGATGCAAATATTTCTGAAGGACAAGGTGCCGTCGCCAGACACCATCTTCCAACGAGCGTAGCCTCTGGTTGGCGCCGTCGGTCTAATCGAAGAAGGGAAACTCTTAAGGATTTATTTGACTAAAGGCTACCGTCTGCTGCTAATATGAAAAAGGGACGAGCTTGGGGTCAGCAACAAGCGCATGAGGCGGGTTTCATCCATGGTCAGATGAGACTTTTCCCCCTTAACAAGTAATAGAAAGGAGAGATGCAATGCAGAAAAAGGAAGGCTTTCCGAGGAATTTTGAGCAAATACGATCCATGGTTCGGGAATCGCTCCAGAAACATCACGCCGAGCGGGCCGATCACTGGACCCACGTGGCGGGCGGCAGTGAGAGCGGTTCGACCTGGAAGCGATCCATGGAGGCCTTCGAGGGGTTGGGATTTGCTCTAAGGGCCGTCAATGACGTGAAAAAGGAGGATGTGGACCTTTCCGTGGACGCTCTGGGTGAGAATTGGAAACTCCCCATTTGGATCGGGCCCATGTCAGGAATCATCAGCTCCGTTTGTGAGAATACCTTTTCGGAGATGGCTGCCGGAGCCAGAGCTGCTGGGATTGCCGCCAGTGTGGGATACCCCGCGGGTCCGGATGTGCATTCGAAAATGGTGGAGGAAGGTGCCCGTGTTTTTCGCATCGTGAAACCTTTGAAGGATATCGACAAGCTGAAAGAATCCCTAAGAAATGCACAGGAAGCAGGATGTTTTGCAGCGGGAATCGATACGGACTCCGTCGCAGGCCTCAAAAGCGGCGACACCGGGATGTTCGAAGACATATGCGGCGGACTCTCTTTGGACGTGCTTAAGGATGTCCGGAAATCCGTCGATATTCCCTTCATCATTAAGGGCGTGTTGAGCGTTGATGACGTCCATTCAGCTCTTGAGGTCGGTGCGGACGCCATCGTGGTTTCCACGCATTGTGGTGTTAGCCTCGATTATTGCCCCTCATCCCTGGAAGTTCTTCCTGAAATCGTGAAGGCCGTCAATAAAAGGATGAAAGTCCTCTTTGACTCCGGAATCCGCAGAGGGAGTGACATCATTAAGGCGCTCGCATTGGGTGCCGACGCCGTCCTCATCGGTCGTATGGCCATATGGGGACTGGCGCTGGGGAAAGCGGAAGGACTGTCGTGGATCCTACAGCTGATGGCAGATGAGATGCGGCGAACCATGGCTCTTTTGGGGGCCGGTAAATTGGGTGATCTCAACAAGGGTATGCTGCTGCCTCTTAATCGTATGGGAGAGCTAATCCTGTCAAGAGACTAAGAAGGCAGAAAAGTGGGGTATCTCGGTCCGGCTATTCGAATCGGGGGTGACCGCCAGGGTCCCCCCTCCCCTTCCGGCACCCAGCCGGCGGCCCGGCCCTTAAAATCGATTTAGGACGGCCATTACCAGGGACCTTTGTGAAAAGCGGGTTATCAGTGCCCCTTGGCCACTGTCCCAGGCGCTTGATGGCTCAAGAAAGTAGTCGATATATCAGATGAAAGAATCTTTCCGCTTGTCTATATGGACCCCTGCATGAAATGTCGCATCTCGCAGTTGTTTGAGTACAGGAACAAGGTGGACGGGTGAGCGCACGTTCAAAAACCAACATGAAGATGATCTTTACCTTAACGCTCATTCATTTTACTGGAGATTTCTACGCCTCCTTTGTCAATCCGCTTCTTCCCGTTTTTCTGAAGGCATTTTCCCTTACTCTGACACAGGTCGGCTTTATCACAGGCACAAGCCGAATCCTGGCCTTCGTTGTCCAACCAGCAGCCGGATACGTTGCCGATCACTACCGGACAAGGATATTTGTCCTCGGCGGTCCCCTCCTTGTCATCGTCTTTATTTCTCTTGTGGGGACAGCCGATGGTTTTCTTCTGCTCCTTCTTTTCGTCGCCATCGGGTCCATTGGGCAGGCAATGTTCCACCCGACATTGGCAGGAATGATCTCCACCTACTCGGGTAATCGTCCTGGCTTCTGCATGTCTGTTTTCAACATGGGAGGGACCCTGGCTTTCGGGTTGGGGCCGTTATTCATTACTTACTTTGTGCACACTTATGGACTCCGTGCCTCCCCTTTGGCAATAATCATGAGCTTGCCCCTGATGATCATGCTTTTCAAGATTGTTCCGCTTCCCGAAGGAGAGGTGCTACAATCCGCAGGATTTATTGGTTCCATCAAGGAAGCCATCGGGGAGTTTTGGAGGCCGATACTGCTCATCGGGGTGGTGTCGGTCTTGAGGACATTCGTGAGCCAATCTTTCTTGACCTTTGTACCCGTGCTGTGTTCAAAGGAAGGATATTCTCTCATTGCCATCGGCACAATCGTTTCGCTTTTTACGGTGGCAGGCGCATTCAGCGGACTCTTTGCCGGTCACCTGTCTGATAAAATTGGATACAAGCATGTTTTCCTGCTCAGTTACGCCCTGTCGACCCCTACTCTTTATCTCTTGCTTATTCTCCCCGGTAATTGGATCTTCTGCAGTGCCTTCTTGTCAGGATTTATAGCGATGGCTACTCTCCCGTTGGGAATAGCGTGGGCTCAAGAACTGGCTCCCAGGGGGAAATCGACGGTTGCAAGCCTGATGATGGGTTTTGCATTCGGAATTGGGGGGATGATGACCATCCTGACAGGAAAACTGGCGGATACTTTTTCCATTCCATCGGTTCTCGCTTTTTTGTCCTTCATACCCTGGTTGATGGCGCCGCTTTTATGTTTTCTGCCCGGTAGAACAATGAAAATCAGCGACGCTTCTGTCTGATGCGCATCAGGATCCCCTCATAAGATCTACATTCCTAATAAAAACGCCAAGGGTGGGGCGTCCAGGCGAAGCGCGAACGAAAACGCCCACTTCTGGATTGCAAATGAGACAGTGTGGAAACTTAGCTTCTTGTGCTAAGCAACTTAGGGTCGTCCACGCCGGGTGGGCGATGCTCTGTATGACAAGAATCACCTGTGCAGTCTCTCTTTAGGATACCCCTTCCCCAAAAAAGAGCGGAGAAAGCTACGATAGATAATAATCCAAAGCCCCACGACAGGGAACCGGTGGCATCCTTGGCGAACCCAAAGGCAAGGGTGAAGAGCACCGCCCCAAGGTTGGCCAGAAAATTGACGAATCCGAACAGGGTGGCGAGTGATTCGGATCGGACGGTCTTGGATGCTAAATGAAAAAGCGCTCCGAAATTTACGCTGGAGAACCATGCCGCCAGTAAGGCAAAAGACAACAACAGGACGGCCCGATGAACCGAAAAGAGACCCAGAAAGAGAACGGCGAGGATCAGGACGGAGCCGTTGGCGATCAGCAGGGGAGGCTGGCTTAAGAGGATAAACCCACCGAAAATTCGCCCCAAACCGCTGATGGACATGACCAGGGCACCACCCCAGACCAGTTGTAACGCCGTCGACTCGGGCCGGAATTCCGCCAGAAGCGTAGGAATCCAGTTTCCCAGACTGAGCACGGCCCCCCAGGAGATGGCGTGGTAAAAACCGAGCGCCCATCCTGCCCGGATTTTAAGAATACGCGGCAAGGAGATGAGGGAGAGGGAGGCCAGGGGCTGGGGCCGCAAGTGCAGGCCAAGGGACAGGGGAAGAAGGGACAGGGACAGGATTCCCGGCACCAGGTAGACCCACTGCCAACCGAAGGGAATCAATTTTGGAATAAGGAGATAGGACATAATATTGCCCACGGAGAAAAAACCGGCGAAGAAGGACTGATAGGTCCCGACACGCCCGTCTGGGGCATAGATGGCGATCATTTTCATGACGGTCGCGAAGCAAAGGCTGGTTCCGATTCCTGCGATCACCCGGCATATGAGGGCAAGTGTGAAGTCGGGACTCGCGGCAGGTCCAAGGGTTCCGAGACTCATGAGGGTCAACCCAAACATCAGACTCCTCCCAATGCCGAGTCGATCTGTGACCATGCCCGCCGGTATCTGCAAGAGCGCATGAGACCAGAGTAAGGCACTCATGAGAATAGACATGCCGGTGTAAGCCACGCCGTAGAGATCCATCAAGAGGTTCAGGCCTGGAGGGAGATTCAGGAAGGTCACCCCAAGACACAAGCCTGTCATCAATGTGAAGAACATTTTGAAGTTCATAGAGCACTTCCCTTTTCACCAACCAACAAAATATTCCCACGGAGTAAAGAATCCGGGTCCGGAAGGCCCGGCGCTGAGTTGAATTCAGTGAGCTTTTGTCATATTCGAGGTCACCGGAATTCATCAGCTGTCAAAGGCGTGCGCACCCCTTCGCTTGAGCTTCTGCTCAGGTCCGGGCGGGTGCGTAAATCAGCACGTAGGTGAGGTCCTCATCGGGAACGACATCGATCCTGTGGATCGCGTTGGGGGGAACAAACACGGCCATCTCCGGCCGAATCTCATAGGGCGTGCCTTCTATGTACATCGTTCCTCTGCCGGACAGGATATACCGGCAGTGTTCATTCTTGTCGTGCCTGTGCGCCGCACCTTCCACGCCGGCTTTCATTGTATTAATCAGCAAGGAAAAAAACTTCGCGCCACTTGTTTCCTCGTCGACAAGAACCCGAAAGATTCCAGCGTTCCCGTGCAATAAGCCCGTTACGGCATCTTTATGCAGCACAACGTATTCTTTCATGGAAGCTCGCCCCCTCTCATTTGCATGAGTCCCCGCAACATTTCGAAAGGGATCACTTATCCAGGTTGAGAGCTGCAAAGAGATATGGCCCCCACGCAGGAACAGGAAAAGGAACAAAACGCACGGAGGCCATAAATGCCGTTATCGGCAGATCTCAGCCATTTTACGTCTCACATGAATCAGCGAAACGCTTAATGGATGGTCCAACCGCCATCAATAATCAATCCGTGCCCTACGACCATGTCTGAGAAGGAGCTGCAGAGAAACAACGTTGCACCTAAAAAGTCTTCGGGTTGAGCCCAACGTCCTACCGGGAGCATTTGCCCCGTTACCCACGCCTTATAGCCCGGTCGCTCAAACAACCCATGTCGAGTCGGCGTTTCAGTGAGACACGGAGCCGTCGCATTGACATTTACAACCTTGGAAGACCACTCATTCGCCATCGCACGAGTGAGGTGGTGGACCCCGGCCTCAGTTAGTCCGATCGCCCATAAAATGTCCGCCCCTATGTCCAAGAGAGGGAAATCCGTTTCGTTCGACTTCGCAGAGAAGGTTTCTCCCCCATCTGACCTGTGTCAGCATATATTGTCGAGAAGCCTTCTCTGAGCCTCAAAGAAAACCCCGCATTGATGATTGGCGTATTAGAGAGGGTCTGCATGGCCTGCTTTTCTAACTTTCCCTCCTTTATCGGCCTAAGGGTTCAGGAGGCATGTTTCGAGAAGGAAAATCCTGTTTCCTCGGCAAAGGCTTCAATCAATCTCCGGGTGACGGGACCAGGGATCGGAGCCTTGGGGCGGAAGAGATCCACCTCTCGAACGGGCATGGCGCATATGGCGCTGGAGGTGATGAAAAACTCATCCGCTTGGGCGACGTCGTACATGGTGAGATGCCGCTCCGTCCATGGGATCCCCAACCGTGTTGCAAGCTCGAAGAGAGCCCTTCTTGTGACCCCCATGAGGATATTTCCTTCAGGAGGGGTTAGGAGAGTGCCATCCTTGACCATAAAAAAATTGGCAATCGAATTTTCGGCAACATTTCCATAGATATCCAGCATCAACGAAAGGGAATCCGATACATCCGCCTGGAGTTCGGCCAGAATCAGGTTCAGTTTGCTCGTTGTCTTGGCGCGTGTCTCGACGCATTCCGGTGGGTATCTTCGGGTAGGGACGACGGTCAGTCTCACGCCTTTCTTATAAGACTTCGCGATGCCTTTCAGATCCATAGGCCGAAAGAAGATGCAGACCGTCGCAGGCCCTGCGTCTTTGGCTAGCATACTCGCCGAGTCTATGCCTCGCGTGACCCAGTGACCCAGCTTGTACAATCCATCCGGCTTGAGCCTGCTGAGGTTTGCCCTCAAAAGATCGAGGCTCGCCTTCTCCATCTCTCCCCGTTGCATGCCCGGATCGATCCGGACGTATCGAAGGGATCTGTAAAGCCTATCCAGATGATCGTTCAGCCGATAGAGGCCACGGTTGAAGCAGGGGGTGATTTCGTATACGCCGTCCCCCCAGAGGAATCCCCTATCGAAAGGAGAGATACGGGCGTTACTTTCCTCCACGATCTCCCCGTTCAGATAGATCAGAAGTTCTACGGACATGGCCTTCCCTTTCTTTTACCTAAGAGGGTGCAGTGCATGGACCTTCACCCACGCACTGCACCCGCTCACAGGCGTATTCAAATAAGTCGGCCCGGATTACTTGCAATACTTACACGGCGGATTGTCCTGACTAAAGACGGGCTGCTTCATGTACTCTTCCGGATCGTATTTCCAGAACTGGGATACGGCGGGAATCGTATCGATCACTATGTTCCATTTCATCGGTCCGCTGTGCAAGAAGTCCAACTTGTAACCGTCGATCTTTTCTACTTTTCGAATGTAAATATTTTGAATGGGATGGCCGTAAGCATCCATTTTGAATTTCCCGCGCGGAGGGTCATCGAGTTGGACCTCCTTAATGGCCTTGCTGAATTTTGCCTTGTCTTCCACGTTCCCATTTACTGCCTCTATCGCCTTAACGAGCCACATGGCGAGCTCATAACAGTTCGCGGCATAGTAGGATGTGTGTTTCTTATACTTTTCCTGATACTTTTTTTGAAAGGCGGTATTGGCGGGTGTATCCAGGGCGCCGCTATAATGCAAAGGGGATATGAAACCCAAAATCTCATCGCCCTGCGCCGGCAGGATGTACTCGTCAGAGACCGTTCCGGTCCCGATCAAGGGAAGATTGATGCCCGCTTCTTTGTACTGCTTGGGGAACTTGAGAGACATGGAACCCACCATGCAGGCAAATATGGCGTCGGCGTCCCGACTCATGTTGGCCAGGTAGGGTCCGTAATCAACGGTGTTGACCGGCGCCCACTGCTTTTGGATGATTTGTCCTCCGTTCGCCTCAAAGGTCTTTTGGAAGCCGGCCACATTATCGTAGCCAAACTGGAAGTCCACCGCAATCGTGGCGATCTTCTTGTATCCCAGTTTCTTGGCCACCCATTCACCGAATGGATACATCGGCTGGGACCCGGTCCAACCGATACGAGTTGCCCAAGGACTTCGTTTTCTCTGGGTATTGTCATCTGCGGCAGAGCAGGCGATGATCATCGGGGTTTGCAGCTGGTTGGCGATAGCGGCCACAGCCAGCCCATTGGGCGCTGTAACAAGACCTCCGGCCACAGCCACCCTGTCATGAGTCACCAGTTTACGAAACTTCGTGACGGCAGTCTCCGGATTGGCCCGTGAATCTTCCATGATGATTTCCAGTTTTCGCCCGGCTGCTTTGTACCCGATCTCTTCCATGTACATCGTAAACCCATTGGTCATATCCTTTCCCACCTCGGCCCAAGGACCTGTCATCGGTGCGAGCCACCCCACCTTGATAGGCCCTTTGTCCGCAGAAAAGGACACAGTGCAGAGGCTTCCCACCATAAACACGCCTAGTATAACGGCCACACAAAAAAACTTCTTCATACGAACTCCTCCCTTTCTGTTGATGTTCATCTTCTTCTTCAAACCGTTTACCGCTTATCCCTCCTCTTTCCCTCACACGCCCAGATAGGTGTGCTTAATCTCCTCGTTGTTCAGGAGTTCAAGGGGTGCGCAGGAATGGACGATCCGCCCCCGACTAAGGACATGTACCTCATCCGCAACCCCCATAGCCATGTGCATGTTTTGCTCCACCAGTAAGATGGTGTGTCCTTCCTTTTTGAGTCGTAGGATAATCCCCTGCACGATTTCCACCAGCAGGGGGGCAAGTCCTTCAGTGGGTTCGTCCATCAGGAGGAGATCGGGATTGGTCATCAGCGCTCTGCCTATGGCGAGCATCTGCTGTTCTCCTCCCGAGAGCTTGTTTCCCCAATGTCTTGCCCGCTCCCTCAAACGCGGGAACAACTCACAGACGGACTCCAAATTCCAGTCCCCCCCATTCCGGGCTCCAACCAAGAGATTCTCCTTCACGGTGAGCGAAGGAAAGACCTCTCTCCCCTGGGGTACAAGACCCATCCCCATTCTGGTCCTCCTGAAATCTGGGACCCTCGTCACGTCCGTCCCTTTGAAGAGGATCTTGCCCTTTTTCACAGGCGTAAAACCGACGACTGAACGAATAAGGGTGGTCTTGCCCATCCCGTTTCTCCCCAGAATGGCCACCACAGTTCCCTGTTGAACATGAAGAGAGATACCCTGAAGGACATAGGAATCCCCATAGTAGGTATGAATATCCTCAACTTTCAGCATCGCTTACCTTACTCCCAGATAAATCTCCTGGACGGTCCTGTTACCCCGTACCTCCTCAATGCTTCCTTCAGCAATGACCTTTCCAAAGTGAAGCACGGTGATGCTCTCCGCCAGCTTAAAGGCCACATCCATATCGTGCTCGATGATCATGATCGTTATGGAGGAGGGAAGCTGCTTCAGCATCTCCACCATGATGGCGGCTTCGGCCGGAGACAGGCCGGCTGTGGGTTCATCAAGCAGGAGAAGTTTGGGCTCTGCCGTCAGCGCCAGCATCACCTCAATCTGGCGCTGGACCCCATAAGAAAGATTCCCGATCACCTCATCTCGAACATCCTCCAAACCTATTCGGGCCAGCAACTCCATGCCCCTCTCATAGAGGTGAGGATACGCGGCGATAGGACGAAGCAATGAGAACTTGGTCCTTTCAAGCCCCTGGACTGCAAGGGCGAGGTTTTCAATAACCGAGAGATTGAAAAAAAGATTGGTAATCTGAAAAGTCCTCGCCATCCCCTTATGGGCCCTGCGGTGGCAAGACAGCCTCGTGATATTCTCACCCAGGAAAAAGATCTTGCCCCGGGTGGGGGAGAGGTCCCCTGCGACGAGGTTGAAAAACGTGGTTTTCCCCGCCCCGTTCGGGCCGAGAATAGCCCTGCGCTCTCCTCCACGGACGCTTAGGGTCACGTCCTTTATCGCCTCCAATCCCCCGAAGGATTTGGTGAGCGCTTCAATCCGAAGGCATGGTTCCTCAGAACCCGGCATCTCTCGATCTCTCTTCTCGTCAACTTTCATGTTTTGATCCGTAACTCTCTTGCTCTTTCAATTTCCATGGCATCTTTGCTGCCAAAAACTCCTTTCCCATCCTCGCGGCGGCTATGAGGCCGTTGGGCGCATAAAGCATGATCAGGATATACATGGAACCCAAAATAATAAGCCATCTTTCCGTGTAAATGGAGACAAAATCCTTCAGGAATACAATCATGATAGCGCCGATGAAGGGCCCTGCGACCGTTCCCGGTCCCCCCAGAGAGACCATGAGCAGAGACTCAAGGTTGCTGGGGAGCTCCAACGAACTGGGACTGATGAAAAGGTTGTAAAAGATGAAGAGGATTCCCGCGACTCCTGCGAACGTACCGGCAATCACGAAACAGATGTATTTGTGAAGCCAACAATTGTAACCCAGCGTCCGCATCCGGGATTCACTCTCCTTGATACCGACCAGCGCATGACCAAAGGGGGAAGTCTTGATCCGGTACATGATAAAAAAGCAGATGCAGAACACGAAATAGACAAAGTAGTAATAGCTGTTTATGGTCTCCATCGACCATGGTCCGATCTGCGGTCTTCCGGAGAGGGAAATACCGTTGTCCCCTGAGGTCAATGAAACCATTCGGTAAGCCAGACCCCAGACGAGCATTCCGAGGGCAAGTGTGATCATGAGGAAATAGACCTCTCTTGCCCTGAGAGCGAAGAGACCGAAAACGGACGCGGCCAAGGCCGCTATGAGGATAGCCATGCCGGCAGCCGTGACCCACCCCATATGAAACTTCGTCATACAGATGGCGACCGTGTAGGCCCCGATTCCCATATAAGCGGCATGGCCCAGCGAAGGCAATCCCAGATAACCCAGAAGCAGGTTCAGGGAAAGTGCGACGATGCCGAAAAACATTGACTGAACCAGAAGCTGGGTGATGTAGGTGGAACCAAACCAGGCCAAAGTGATCCACGGGACTATAAGGAAAAAGACGAAGGCCCCTAGAACCGAACACCGGTTGACCATTTTTCTGCTCAACGCTACCCCTCTCTCACGCCTTTCCGAAAAGCCCCATGGGTCTGATGGCCAGCATCAGGACCATGGGAGCGAAAACGGTAAAATAGGAAAGTTCCGGAAACATGCTCTTACCAAAATTATCCACAAGCCCCACTATCAGGCTTCCCAGCATAGCGCCCTCGAGGCTCCCCCTCCCCCCCAAGATGACCACCACGAAGGCGTAGGGCAAAATCTCAAAGTCAAGACCCGGGTAAATACTGAGAAAGCCTCCACCTATCACACCTGCTATGGCCGCGACTCCTGCCCCGAGGGCATACACCCCCATGGACACCATGGGAGCATTGATGCCCATTCCCCGGGCCATTTCCACATTGTCCACGGACGCGCGGATAATGGCACCGGCCTTCGTCTTTCTCTCAAACAGCCACAGCCCGGTTCCCACGAGAACCGCCACCAGGATCATGAGGATTCGATATTTCGGGAAATAAATGCCGCCTATCACCAAAGAGCCGGAAAACAACTTTGGGGCCTCTATCGTAAAAGGGTCTCCTCCCCATATGAGGAGCGCCAGGTCCTGAAAGATCAAGGCAAAGCCGACCGTAATGAGCACCTGCCCCAGGTTGTATCCCGATACCTTTCGCAGGAAAACCCTCTCCATCACGATTCCGATGGCTGCAATCGCCACCGCCCCGACCGCGATACCCAGAAAAAAATTATGGGTGAGTTTTATTGTCGTATAGCCTATATATCCTGCTAGGAGATAGTAGGACCCATGGGCCAGATTGACGATCCTCATGACGCCGAATATAAGCGATAGCCCGCTTGCCAGAAGAAAAAGCAAGGCAGCATAGGAGATACCATAGAAAGTCTGAGTGATCCAGAAATGCATAATCAGTACCCGGGGATTTCTGATTCAAAGCGGTTTACAAACCATCCTTACCCTGACCGCTGACGCTGTTCCTCGCAGGCCGGCACACGCCCGCCGCCCTGCGATGGCCCCTAGAGGGGTAAATTATAAAATTTAATGGGATTATCCCATACAACCTTTTGGATGTCGGATTCTTTGACCCCAAGTTTCAACGCCTCATGAACCGCCTTGGGGACAGACAGTGCGTCCGAGAGTTTGGGACTCGAATCGCTGTCGAGCATGAGCCGGTCCAGGTTTTCACCCTTCGCCACCACCTCTGCAGCCTGAAGGGGCGTCACGTTCCTCCACTGTTGGATGGTAATGCCGGCATTAAAGCCCATCTCCCAGATAAACTTCACCACAGAGGGGTTGGCATGGTCGATGGTGACCTTGACCTTGTCCACTTTGGCCTCCTCAATGAGTGAGGCGTATTTCTCAACCCACTTCTCTTTGTCTTTCGGCGGGGTGTGAAAATTCACCGGGACATTGTGCGCCTTCGCGATCCTGAGTTCTTCTTTTAAGATCTCCTCCTGCAACGCCACATCGGCCGTCTCCGAACTCGGCTCGATACCGATTTCTCCGATACATACGACCCTGTCCAGTGCCAAATAGGCAGGCAACGTTTCCAACACCTTTTCCCAATCCGTAGGCACGTCCACCATGTTGATTCCCACCCCCAAAAAGGTTTCGATGAGCTCGGTCTTTGTCCTGGTCGGTTCCCAATTGATCTTTCGGTCATAGTAATCAAAATACGTATTAGGTGTGATCTTCACTCTCTGGTGAGGGTAATACACATGACTCACCACCGCCTTTATCCCCGCCATGGACATGAGGGAGAGTTCCTCGAGACTCCTGGAATCGATGTGGAGGTGTTGATCTATGATTTTCATGTTTAATGCTCCTTGTATTTGAGTTTACCCTGGATCTTCAAACCTTGTCCTGTGGGCTTCCCAATCGTCTAGTGAGATCTGCTCACGAATTTTCCCCATCCAGGCGTCCCGGAGACCTGTCCGTCCTTCATGACCACCTTACCTCTGACCATGGTCATGGTGATCTCTCCTCGGATTTTCCTCCCTCGATAAGGCGTCCACCCGCATTTCGAGACAATGTCTTTGTCATCCAACACTGTTTCCCTTTCAAGATCAACAAGGACCAAATCCGCGTCGTAACCCACATGAACGAACCCTTTCCGGTCCGCCAATCCATAGATCGCCGCGGCATTCTCGCTTCGAAGAGCCGCAACCTGGTGAATCGTGATCAAGCCCCTCGCTACTCCGTCCAGAAGAAGCCTGGTGGTCGTTTCCACACCCGGTATACCAAAAGGGGCCTCCCATATGTCTTCGAGTCCCTTCTCCTTTGCCTCTCTCGGGAAGGGGACGTGATCCGAGTTGACCATGTCGACCTGGCCCAGGCGGAGATGCTTCCAGATCCCATCTGCCTCCTGTCTCCCTCTCATGGGAGGCGTGAATTTGGTGAAAGGCCCTTTTTCCGCCAAATCGTCCTCCGTCATGGTGAAATACTGCGGGCAGGTCTCAGCATAGACCCTAGCCCCCCTCCCCTTCGCCTCCCATATATAACGAAGCAGTTCAGGAAGGCTGACGTGTGCGATCACGACCCTTGCGCCCACAGCCTCTGCCACATCAGTCACCTGCTTCACTGCAAGGGATTCGGCTTCTCGTGAACGCCACTCGACAACGCTCAAATAATCCTTTCTCCCGGCTTTCTTCAGTTTTCTTTCGTTGTACTGCAGGAGCGAATCGTCCTCTGCGTGGATCAACGCCACGCCATCGAAAGACTTCATCTCTTCAAATATCTCTGCCATTCCCCCGGGCAGCAGGACCTGTTCGCCTGGACGCGAAGTGGTAAATCCTTTGAACCCGAGCGCCCCCGTATCCCACATCTCCTTCAGGTCTTCCTTGTGTTCCAGGCTGAGTCCACCCAGCAGTCCAAAGTCCACCACCGCTCTCTCGGATAGATATTCTCTTTTTTCTTTCAAACCTTTTGCCGTAAAAACCAGCGGTCTGGCCTGATTGGGCAATTCTATAACAGTCGTAACCCCTCCGCGTGCCGCCGCTTTCGTACCGGTTGTGAAGTCCTCCCGTTCCGTAAAACCCGGATCCATCATATGGATATGTCCGTCTATGGCTCCGGGGAGGACAAAGAGACCTTCAGCATCAAGCACCGCCTTAGCCGTTCCTTGGAAGGTTCGACTGATCCCGGTGATTCTCCCTTCTGAAATATAGATGACCCCTTCCGAGGTCATCCGCGAATTGACAATACGACAGTTCTTTATGGCCAATTCCGCGTCCATGGCACATCTCCTTATGCTACAGCAATGTCAAGAGGGCTGCTTTGCCGATCTGTTCTCACTACCAGGCCGTCCAACCCCCGTCAACGGGCAGGGTAATGCCTGTCACCATGTCGGATGCATCGCTTGCCAGGTAGACGAGCGCGCCCACCAGATCTTTCGGATCGAGGAACTTCTTCATGGGAATCCGGGCGAGTACGTTCCTCCTCCATTCTTCATTCGCAAAAAGGACTTCATTGATAGAGGTCCTTGTGGCCGTCGGAGCGATCCCGTTGACATTGACATTGTAAGGACCCCATTCAATGGCGAGCACCTTGGTCAACTGGGTTATGCCTCCCTTTGAGGCGCAATAGGAGGACCTGTTTTCGAACCCGACCAGACCGAAGGTAGAATTGATATTGATAATTTTTCCCCTACCCTGATCAATCATCATGCGGCCGAAGATCTGGCTGGCGAAGAAATAGCTTTTCAAATTCGTGGCCATCGCGAGATCCCAATCTTCTTCCGTCGTTTCGAGGGCCGGCTTGTTGATGTTGATACCCGCGTTGTTTACCAGGATGTCGACCCGTCCGAATTCCTTTGCAGCAGCATCGGCCGCTGCACGGATGTCGTCCAGCCGGGTGAGGTCTACCTTTTGGACCAAGGCCTTCCGCCCAAAGCCGCGGATCTCCTCAGCCAGTGATTCAAGGTCACGCTCCGTACGGCTGACCACCACCAGGTCCGCACCTGCGTCAGCCAGCCCCAGTGCGAGGGTCCGCCCAATGCCGCGACTCGCCCCGGCCACAACAGCGACTTTACCTTTCACGTCCAAGCTCGGGAATTCCATATTCACCACCTCCAGGAGCACTCAATCTTTATATTCGTTCAACGACGGGTACACTGATTTTCCAAAATCCCTTCATGCCCGCCGTTTATCTGAGCTTTCCGATCTTTTCCGGATCGTCGGCGACGTATGCGAGATCCGGATCGAGAAGATTGGGCAGGTTTGGGTCGAAGCAGGACGTATTGTAATGGCAGACTCCCAGGCAGTGGTTGACCCGATGAAGCGCTTCGCCGAAATACACCATCTTGGCCTTTGCCTCATATTTCCTGCGGCTTGTGCGGGTTGTCGATTCCGCAAACCTCCTCGGCCTTTTCCACACCCGACCCACCGATCGTCTCGATGATCGCCTCGCCCGTAGTGTGCACGCCGGTAACTTTTTCGTCGATGATTCTTCTCTGGAAGCATTCCATGGCCCATCCGATGGACGCCCCGGCCGCGTCCACATCCAGACCGTACTGGTTGCGCAAGGTGTTTTGCGATGAGCATGACGGCCGGCCCCCGCATGGTGGGAGAAATAGCGACTCCAAAAACCTCGAAGACTTTACCGCAGGGGCCATTTCACTGCGTTCTAGAACCAAGAATTTACCTTCCTTTTCTTCGGGCCTTTTAAAAACGATCCTATTCGATTAGTGCGTTAGAAAGAATATTATGTGCAAATTGGACAGAAAATGGCGAAAAAGGCGTACGCTCCTCTCTCCAGAATAGCAAAAGCGGGGACTTTTTTAGATAAATTTCTCGCCAATCTGTAAAAAAACTAGCTGCTAAGAACCGCTGAAATATTCAGCAAATTGTGCACAACGGCGCGAACTTCAATCGTTACCCTATGTGGGGTGCAGGCTGTCTTCCTATAGGACACTTTTACGATAGGTGCAAGTTACCTGTTTGCTTCCGGCTTGTCCAGGTTAGGAGAGCGTTATATCTGATAAAAGTGAATATGTAAAGATTCTTTCATTATTACAAAACTTTTTCCGAAAATTCAGTATTAACAAAAGACAATTTTCATAATTTAGACGATATTTCAAGAATTTCTAAACATCGCTGTCAAGATGATTGCCTTCAAGTCCATTTTCTCATGTAAAGATCTTTTTCTATAGCTGAAAAAAATTAACTAATAGAACATTACTTAGCTAGCCGCATGCGCCTCCGAGGACACGGGCAGATAAAGCCAGAAAACGCCTTTATGCGAAAGAGTTTTTTTTCGACCCGAGGCCTCTGTCAAATTACCAGAGACTTGCCCTCGCAGGGTTGGAAGGGGCTCACCTAGGAGGCGGTCGGGCAGGCAGAAACGCATGACCTCAGGTAGTTGATATTGTTGGATTTATTTTTCGGGTTCAAAGTAGCTTTTCTAATGCTTTCAATGAGTTACAAAGAAGAAAGATCTATAGACTCCGAGAATCGACTCTTCCCGAAAATATATTTCAAAATTTCCACGAAAACCGCCACGACTCAACCTTTCTTCATGCCGGCTACCATCGGCGGAGTGGCCTCAGTTTCTGTTACGTGATTCCATACAAGAGAATGAAGAAGATGGTGATTGCGAGAGAGAAACAGAGTCCTCAAGCGATTTAACAGGGCATACGTTTGAATCCGCAACGGACGCATAGATCAATATTCATTGCATTTCCGCGTTCAATTATGGGCCTGAATGATCCTATTTTCTTAAAAAGAATCTGTTTCTGTGGAGCCAGCTGAACTCCGGCCTTCTAGGTGAAAACGGATTTTTTTCTCTGGGGCCCCCCCCTTCTCCTGGCTCGCCGATCTTCAAAACGGCTGTCAACTCATAATCGGGCGGCAGTTCGAGGAGTCTCTCTGCCTCTTCCTTCCGTTCTTCCCAGTAAAGGACGATGCCGCTTCCGAGACCTTCCGCAACCGCCGCCAGTGACATGTTTTCAATACACATCCAAACGCTCCTCTCCCATTCCCTCTTGTTGCATACCGCAACGATGCTGGCGCCTGAATGATTCCTTCTGCTCCAAAGCGGCCTTTTCTATGTCTTCGGCTTTCTGTCCTTTATGATGCGTATTTTTTAGGTTTAGGAGATACTTGAGTTCGGCAAGCCGCTCGATGATGACGGGATCATCCAAAACGATAAATTCCCAGGGTTGGCTGTTCATAGCCGACGGCGCTTTCGTCCCTGCAAGGATGATTCTTCTTATTTGATCCTCTGAAGCCCCCTTTATGTAAGTTCGTATTGTTCTCCTTTTTTCGATAGCTTCATACAGTTCCATGAAAACCATCCCATTCAATAGAAAGAGACGCATTTTCTCAAACTGTAAAAGGAAAATCAACAAACGGTTTTTATCTTTTACCCTCGCTCTTCTGTTGACGGCATTCCCCAGGTCTGGTAAATTTTGTTGCTGCAGCATAAGAGGCCATTTTTTGTCTCATCAAAGATCAAAGCCTGGGGTATGGCAAGGTTTGCGCGAATCCGTTCTTGACCTTTAATGACGGCTTCGGTTAGCATCCCTTCCATGCGCAGACCGCTCAAAAAGGACTTCCCGGACGCCTTCAGTAACCCGCGAGCCGAGAGAGAAGTTCATTTTGCTGACAGGAACAAGGGGACCCTCTTTTTCTGCAGGTCTCAATGAGAGCCACCGGGTACGCTGAGGACCGGGAACTGAACAGCACTGGATAGGAGGTCGCTTTGACGATCAGGGGCTTCGACCACATAACCATCGTGGTTTCTGATCTTGAGCATTCGGTAAATTTCTACAGCGAGCTCCTGGATTTTGAAGAGACGGGGAGCGCCCATCTTGAGGGAGAGTGGATTGATTCGATCCTGCAAATGAAGGGTGCAAATGCCGATGTTGTTTACCTCGTCCCTATCGACGGAAAGCCCAGGTTGGAACTGCTTTGTTTTCGTTTTCCCAAGGGCGCAATCATCGACCCTAACGCCTTGCCCAATACGGTTGGATTAAGACACCTGGCCTTCCAAGTGGACGATTTGGACAGCATGGTAAAACGGCTAAAGACCGCTGGTGTCCGGTTATTCAGTGGGCCGGTCACATTGCCCCAGGATGTGGAATCGGGCGCGGCAAAACAAAAGACACTCTGTTACTTTTTCGATCCCGATGAGACCCTGCTGGAACTGGCCGAATATCGCTAGGTCTCCTCCGCCCGGCGGTTTTTGCCGAGGGGGGAATTGAGATGCAAGTCGAGCAAGGTTGGTTGCGGGCATTTCAATCCACAGACATACTCAAAGCCTTGCGGAACCGTCAGTTTCATGAACGCAGTTGAAGCCTTCAGAGGTGCTGCGCCGAAAAAAGCATGGAGCCATTGAAACTTCGCCATGGACAGAAAGCACGGCATCAGATTTCCACTCAGCGAATCTTTTTTAATGACAACAAACATGATCTCCGGCACCCAAAATCGATCAAACATTATGCATTGCGTATTCAAGGGGTTGCTGAATGAGTCCGCTTTTTTTGCCTTAGTAGAGAAATTTCTTGACATCGAACACTAAGCCGACTAGAAGCTGATAGTTGGTCCGCGCAACCTACTACTGTCTGGAAAAGTTTGAGTCAGTTGATTTTACTGTTTGAAAACGCGAACGTTTCGCGACAAACCCTTCTTATCGACATGAAAATGGACTTTTGGCCATCATCTTGGGAAATCACCGGGAGGAGATGGCCTATCTATTGAAAACGATTGATATTCTCCAGATTAACGGACATCCTACCTATGCACCAGTTTCGTCGCTGTGTCAATAAGTACGACGTAAACCGCCTCATGAAATCTTTTTCATGTTTAGATCAATTTCCTTGCATGGCTTCTGAACAGATTTCTTATAGAGAAAGTCACCAAAATATTGGCTCCTGCTTACGCGCACTGCAAAGTAAACCCTCTTGTTGCACAAACAACATGGTAAAATGTGATTAAAGAATAAAGAACCCAAATGCTAAAATTTACTCTAATACGATTTATCTAATTCTAAGTAGATAAATGCCAAATTCAATCAAAAAATCACATGTGTACCTTAAGGGAAAGTCGATGGCACCACCCCACCCAGGCGGACCTTGTCAAGGGCCTGCGGTAGGCTGTTAAAGTTGCGCAAGGCTTTATGGCACAAGTGAAAACAAGGTAGAAATTCGGATCTAGATCGCCCTGTCAGTATACGCAGTTGTGCGGTATAGTAACGATACATAAATGGTCGGGCACCAGCGACAAGGGCAGTAATTATGGATTTTGTCATCATTCAAACCTTGAGCGGCATATCGTTCGCGGCTGTTCTGTTCCTTTTGACAAGCGGGCTTTCTCTGATTTTCGGGGTGATGAACATCGTGAACGTCTGCCATGGCTCCTACTACATGCTTGGCGCTTATATCGGTCTCTCGGCGTACTGGCTGACGGGAAGTTTTGTTTTTGCCCTTCTCGCCGGAGGCCTGGCGATCGCCGTGGTCGGAATCCTGATGCAGCGTTTTTTCCTGCGCGCCTACGTAGACCACTTTCCGCAGGTACTCATGACCATGGGATTCGCCCTCATTTTCAGAGACCTCGCCTTGTTGATCTGGGGTGGAGACCCTCTCTCTTTTCCAGCCCCTGCGCTGCTTCGAGGTTCCGTCCACATAGGATCGGTAGTCTTTCCCGCTTATAGGTTGTTTGTCATCCTGCTCTCGGCGGTCGTGGCCATAGGGCTTTGGATACTTAATGAAAAAACCTCGATCGGCGCCCAACTCAGGGCAACCGTGGATGACAAAGAAATGGCCACAGGTGTGGGTGTGAACGTGCCACTGGTTTCAGGTCTGGTGTTTGGTCTCGGCGCCTTTCTTGCGGCCTTTGGCGGTGTTGCCGCCGCCCCGTTTTTCGGCGTTTATGCCGGGTCTGATTTTGAAGTCCTGCCCTTGGCCTTCCTTGTGGTCATCGTAGGAGGCATGGGAAGCCTCAAGGGGGCAGCGGTAGGAAGCATTCTCGTGGGCCTGGTCGACAATTTTGGGAAAGCCTTGTTCCCTGATTTCTCCTACTTCACCCTTTTTCTTCCCATGGCCATTATCCTTGCCGTAAGACCCACCGGTCTTTTCGGCACAAAAACAAGTTAGAGGGATGTCGGGATGGGGATGTCAACCAACTTCAAGATCAAGATTTCAGGGATGATTGCAGCTGCCCTGCTGCTCCTGATTTTGCCTTTGTTTCTCCCCTCCTACTGGTTGACCATACTCATCCAAATGCTCATTTTCGCCGTACTGGCCATGAGCCTTGACTTACTGATGGGCTACACGGGGCTTGCCTCTTTTGGGCACTCGGCGTTTTTCGGCGCCGCTGCTTATGTGGTAGGTATTTTCAGCACCCGCTATGGAGTCGGCTTCTTCGGTTGCTTCGCCCTGGCTCTCGTTGCTTCGCTTATCCTGGCCCTGATATTCGGCTTATTGGTGGCCCACACCGAGGGCGTCTATTTTCTAATGATCACGTTGGCCCTTGGGATGATCATTTGGGGCCTTGCCTTTAGATGGGTCAGCATGACGGGCGGTGATAACGGCATTGCCGGCATTCCTAGGCCTGAACTGGGGCTTCCTTTCTCGCTTTGGGATCCCCTGCCCTTTTATTATTTCACCTTTGTTGTTTTTATTGCAGCGTTTTTAATGATGCATCTATTTATTCGATCCCCATTTGGGGGGACCCTCCTGGGCATCCGCGAGAGCGAATCACGCATGCGGAACCTTGGATACAACACGTGGCTCCACAAATACCTAGCCTACGTTGTGGCGGGATTTTTCGGCGGGCTGTCCGGAATCCTTTGGGCGTATTACAACGGGTTCGTCAGCCCCATGGATGCTGAATTGACATCATCCTTCGAGACCTTCCTTATGGTCGTGCTCGGGGGTGCCGGAACGCTCACCGGCCCGGCAGTGGGGGCAGGTATTATGATATTTCTCAAAAACTTCTTGAGCTCCTACACTGACAGATGGCTTCTCATCATTGGCGCGATCTATATATTGACCATTAAGTATGCCCCTGGCGGTCTCGCGGAACTGGTCAGTCGAATCACAAAGAAAGGAGAAACCACCCCTGAATTTTCTCTTCCCGAAAAGAGGGCAACGAAATTGGTGGCACCAACGAAAATGAAAAGGTAATCCCGGCAAGATCCTCTTAGGTCGAGCGCGCCTCAAGTAACCGCGATCATTCAGGTATCGCTTATACACCCCGAACGATTGCATCTTGGGGACTCAGCAGATACCCCATCAGGGGATAACTCAAAAAGAAGGAGGAATCGCGATGAAAAAAACGTTATTGTTTTGTTTGGTGGCCATTTTGGTTGCCGGGGTTGGCTTGCTTCCGACACCAGCTGTGGCAAAGGAGAAAGACCCGATCAAGATCGGATTTTTTGCTCCTCTCTCAGGGTTTGCCGCTCAGACGGGAATCGATATGCTCAACGGTCTGAAGGTTTACCTGGACGAACAGAATTCGCAAGGCGCCGGCCGGAAGATTCAATTGTTCACCGAAGACACGGAGGCCAAACCTGCCGTCGCCATGACCAAGGTCAGGAAACTGGTTGAGCAGGATGGCGTCCACGTCCTGATCGGCGGTCTTATGGCATCAACGGGATACGCCGTTATTCCTTACATTGACGCTAAGCAGGTCCCGACGGTATATGCCATTATGGCCTCAGACGATCTAACCCAAAGGCATCGCGGCAAATGGATGGTCCGCACAGGATGGACCAGCAGCCAGCCTTCCCATCCCTTTGGAGAATATGCTTATAAAGAACTCGGATTCCGCAAGATTGTGACCATAGGTTTCGATTATGCCTTTGGCTGGGAAGTCATCGGTGGCTTTCAGCAAACCTTCGAAGATGCGGGTGGAAAAATCATCCAAAAGCTGTGGACGCCCGTGGGCAACCTGGACTACGGCCCGTACCTGGGACAGATTGACAAGAATGCGGACGCCGTCCTTGCACTCTTCTTCGGTTCCGGAGCGCTTAATTTCGTCAAACAGTACAAGGAGTACGGTCTTAAAGATAAGATCCCCCTCATTGGAGGAGGCACAACCACTGACGAACATGTTCTCCCATCCATGGGCGACGAGGCCCTCGGCATCATTTCAGCTCTTCACTACAGTGGAGCGCTTGACACGCCGGCCAATAAGAAATTTGACAAAGCATTTCGAGAGATGGCCAAAAAACCCGCTTCCTACTATTCGGAGGGAACCTATACCGGTGGGAAATGGATCGTCGAAGCGGCTAAGGCCATTAATGGGAATGTGGAAAACAAAGATCAGTTCTTGGCTGCTTTGAGAAACCTCAAAATGAATGATGCGCCGCGTGGTCCCATCCAACTCGATGAATTCAACAATCCCATTCAAAATATTTACATCAGAAAAGTTGAAAGGGTTAATGGTGAGCTCCAAAATACTGTGATCAAGACCTATCCGAAGGTCTCCCAGTTCTGGACTTATGACATAAAGAAATATTTGGAAGAGCCTCTTTACTCGAGGGACTTTCCGCCTTTGAAGAAGTAGATTTCAGTCAAAGACTCACACATGATGGAGGCGATGGGTGGATGCATCTTGTTTGGTACTTGAGAACCTGACCAAGGAATTTGGCGGGCTTACGGCTGTCGATCATTTGAGCCTTGAGGTCAAAGCCGGAGAAAGATGTGGCATTATCGGGCCGAACGGGGCAGGGAAAACGACCCTCTTCAATCTCATTTGTGGAGATCTGACCCCTTCCGAAGGACGGGTGATTTTTTTTGGCAAAGACATAACCCGGCTCCCGACTCACAAAAGGATCGCCCTCGGCATATCAAGGACATTTCAGATCAACAACCTATTCCCAAAACTGACGGTGCTACAAAATGTCCTATTGGCGGCCGAGGCGCTCGATAGGACAAAGTATGTGATGTATCGGCCCATCACCTCCTATAGGAAGCTTTACGTAAAAGCAGAAAGGATAATGTCTGAATTTGACATGTGGGATAAGAGAGATCTTGTTGTTGAAAATCTCTCTTATGGTGAACGACGGCAGATCGAGATTTGTCTGGCCTTAATTGAAAGCCCTAGTCTGCTTCTCCTGGATGAACCGACGGCGGGATTATCTCGCACAGAGACCCGTATGTTCACATCCATTCTAGAAAAGCTCGATCCCAAAATCAGCATTCTATTAATCGAACACGATATGGATTTCGCCTTCGAGCTCGTAGAGAACATGACCGTCCTTCAACAAGGCGCCTTGGTTGTAACGGGGAAAAAAGAGGATATTAGAGCAAACAAGTTGGTCCAGGAGATCTACTTAGGAACGGACGTATCATGTTGAAAGTATGCGATATCCACACTTACTATGGTGAGAGCTACGTCCTCCAGGGCATCTCCCTTGTGGTCCCGAGGAAACAGGTAATCGCTGTCCTTGGTCGAAACGGTATGGGGAAGACAACCCTGTTACGATCCATCGTTGGTTTTACTCCCCCCCGCCGGGGTCAGATTTTTTTCAAAGATATTGATATTACGAGAGTGCCTTCTTATAAGATTGTCCGACTCCGATTGGGTCTGGTGCCTCAAGGAAGACGAATATTTCGCTCTTTAAGCGTACTCGAAAATCTGCTCGTGGGAGCAAGGGGCCGCGGGTCGGGGACATGGAACCAGGATAAGATCTATAATTTTTTCCCCATTTTGAAACAACGCGGCCACCATAAAGGGAATCAACTCAGTGGTGGGGAACAGCAGATGTTGGCGATCGCGAGAGCGCTCATGACAGACCCGGAGCTTTTACTCATGGATGAACCGGCAGAGGGTCTCGCCCCGCTTATAGTCCAAAAGATCGCGCAATCCATTGTCCAGCTTAAAGAGTCCGGCCTTTCCATCCTCCTCGTAGAGCAAAATCTCCCTTTTGCAATGAAGGTGACTGATTATACCCATGTCCTCTGTAAAGGCGAACTTGTTCACTCATGCATCCCTAAAGAACTTTGGGAGAACGAAGAGGTAAAATCACAGCACTTGGGGATATAGTCCATTTCCTGCCTTCCTGCATATTCCGGTGCATTTGGCTTTGGAGCGCAACCCTTTTGCTCAGGGCCAGACTCCATTCAAGTTTGCGAGCCGGTGGGGGGATTCCATGGGCCCGTAGATAGCCACTTCTGCGCGAATGAATCAAGCGGAGGTATAATATTATCTACAGTTGAGACGTCACACATTCATATATCCTCCTTACTTAGAAACACACTACCTGCGAAAGAGTTATAAGTGTGAATTGTCTCATGGACTAAGGGGTATTCAAGATGGCAAAGGGGTGTGAACGAGCTCGCCATACAAAAGGAGCGTCCAAATGCCTGTAACGGTGCTGATTATCGGTACCATGGATACTAAGGCGAAAGAGCTGAATTTTCTTCGAGAACGAATCGAAATGGGAGGCGTTCGATCTGTCCTGATGGACGTCAGCTGCAAATCAAAAACTTCCAAATATCCTTTCCATATTTCGTGCGAAGAGGTAGCGCTTGAGGGCGGAAAGGATTTTGATCAGATTACCCAGCTTGACAAAAACGCAGCTGTTGGAATGATGACGGAGAGCGCGACAAAGATTGTTCAGAAAATGTTTGCTAAAAAGGAGCTTCACGCTGTTATTGGCTTGGGCGGTGCAAATGGTGCTGAAATTTCCTGCAGTGTAATGCGAACGCTTCCTGTCGGATTTCCAAAACTGATGGTCACCTGTGTCGCATCAGGAAACGTCCGTCCTTATGTAGGCACAAAGGATATCCTGATGGCAAACTCCATTGGCGATATTTCTCTTAACAGAATTACGAAAAAGGTTATCCATAACGCTGCCCGCGCTATCGTCCATATGGCAACTTCAGAGCCCTTTTTGGACGAGGAGATGAAACCCCAGATCTGCATGTCTACCTTCGGGACCACCCTGCCTTGTGTTGAAAGAGCTAAGGAACTCTTAGAGGAAAAGGGGTTTGAAATCATCGAACTTCACGCTTCGGGGACAGGGGGCATGGCTCTGGAGGAACTTGTCAGAGGGGGGGAGGTAAGCGGCGTACTGGATATCACCACCTCCGAAATCGCCGACGATCTTGTGGGAGGAATCTACAGCGCTGGCCCTCATCGCTTAGAGTCGGCAAGTGCTCTGGGTATCCCGCAGGTGGTTTCCTTGGGGGCTTTGGATTTTGTGAACTTCGGGCCAAAGGGGACTGTACCGGAGAACTTTCGGCACAGGAATTTCTTCTTTTACACCCCCTCAATCACCCTCATGAGAACCAACCAGGAGGAAAACAAACGCTTGGGCAAAATAATAGCGCATAAGCTGAATGGCACAATTGGCCCTGCGGCGATCATCATTCCCAAGAAAGGCTTTTCCTCCCTGGACAGACGGGGTGGCAAAAAGATGACCAAAATAGACGGTACGGTTTCAGGGGAATGGTATGACGAGGAGGCCGACTCGGCCCTCGTAGAATCGATAAAGGTGCATCTGGACCACGCAAAGGTCGAGATGATGGAAGTGGATTCTCACATCAATGATCAGGAATTCGCACACATGGCCGTTACTCTATTGTGCGATATGATCGGGGTCAAAAAATGTTAGGCTGGCGTCGATAGCCCAAAGATTGCTGCAGTATGGAGGATTTGAATGCGCATGAATGAAGAGACAAGAAGATTGGTCGAACAGGCGGGGCGTAAAGCGATAGAGTCAAGACAGAAGGGGTTTCATTGCAGTGAATCGACTTTCCTGGCCATCAACGACACACTGAAAATTACCGACCCCAGTATGGTGAAGATAGTGACCGGTTTTCACGGTGGAGGGGGGACTCATCTCAGGGTGGGTGGGGTAAACATGAATGAGGTGCTGGAGGGAATTGCTTCAGGGAGGGATCGCCGGCCCAGCGAAGAACTGGAAGTTGTCCAAGTTGGGCACCTCTGTGGGGCTTTGGCGGCTGGCATTATCTGTATCGGACTGATTTACGGACGGACTTCTCCGATGGATGAACTTGAGTGCCCCGATGAACTCGCCTTTGAACTTCACAGGCGATTCTCGGAGGAATTTGGAGAGAAGGAGTGCAAGCCCCTTCGAAAGAAGTGGATTCCCCAGACTGATAACAGCACCTGCGAACTCATTTATAAGAGAGGGGCTGAACTGGCTGTTGAATTGATTCTCGAGGCACATGAGGTCGTTCCCGATTGCGAAGCTTACAAGCCTACAATGTCCACCGCCCGTTGTGAAGGAGTCAAGAGGAAAGAAGATTGATGATTCCGCTTTCCAACGATTGTGCTGATCGGACACAGCTTGACGGAAAGGCTTCTTTTGCCTTGTGCCTATGCAGCGGACAATCCGGACGAAATGTGGCGATCACTTTTATAGCAGCACCGGGACAGAATTCCTTCGCGCTGTTTGCGATTGCCTTAAGGGTCTCGATGCCGTGAGCTGCGAGGCATGAGACAGGTAGATAGGCCACAATGAAGCGATGGTTTACATTTCCTTGTGCTATGCTTCCCAACGTCAGTATCGCAGACGGTCATACGCCGATGCAGCAGACCGGGAATCGCTACGTCCTATCCAAAGGGGTTCCTGCCACTCTTTATCGGCCACGGGGTGGACATCGGCGCGAACGAACCCCCCTTACATTGGCGAAACTTTTCCGTTGCACTTTTCTTTGAGTTTCAGCCGGGAATGGTGTTTGCGGTTGAGCCGCTAATCTGGATTGAAGGCATAAGAGGGGACGGGGTGTCCACCATGAGGAGCAGGTTCTCATTACAGAATCCGAGGCAAACGTAATGTCGCGCGCCCCCTTCGAACCGCGTCTATTACTGAGGGGTAAACAGCTTTTGTAACTATGCAGCACGTGCCGCGCGACAAAAAGTGTTCTCGAAAAACCGTCTGCAGGTCGAATCGTGTTATGGACGGTCCGGAATATCTCTTTCGCCGACCCGCCTTGCAAAACGCATCGTATCGCAAAGGCACAGTTTATTAGCACACCTCTTCGGAGCCATATGACCACTGTGGAACAGCGACAGATACCACCTGCAACCACACTCTTTTATGGATCCATAGTCGGACTGCACGTCGGTTTACTCATTTTAGATATAAGCCCGGTGATTTCCTGGATTCAACAACGATACGCCGTGGACTATGCTCTGGCCGGTTGGGCTATCTCGGTGGCAATGATTACCCAGGCTCTCTCGCAATTCCCGGCTGGCGACTGGGGCGAACGTTTCGGGGTTAAGACGCTTTTGCTGGCCTCAATAGGGTTTATGGCGATCTCAATCGTGATGCGAGCTCTAGCCGACTCGTTCGCAATGCTCTTTCTTTCACGCGCGGTAACCGGTTTCGGTACCGGCCTGGGATTTATCAGCGTGGTGCAGCTTGTCTCCGTGACCAGTCCACCCAACTTTCAGGCCCGCGACCAGGGCCTCCTTGGTTCAGCTCAGCACTTCGGCACCATGGCCGCAATGTTGCTCGTACCGATCGTCAATGACACAGTTGGATTGGCGCCCTTTTATCTTGTCGATGCCGCCATCCTCGGGACGGCATTCTTCGCTTTCGCGCTGCGCTATCCAACACCCCCACCCCTTGTGCGACGCTCGACTGAAAAGCCCGTCAGTTGGTCGACGGCCTTTCGCACCAGACTGGCGATTGAACTGGGGCTGGCCAATGTCACGTCATTTACGACTTATATAGCCATGATTGCCTGGACTGCGGCGTTTCTCAACGCCCGTTTCGGGACCAGGCCAGGTACATCAGGTGTGCTAGCTATGGCGATTACCTTCTGCGGGTTTGTCGGTAGACTGGCGGGCGGTTTTATCGACCACCGCGTGGGGCCCCGCGCGGTCATCTTCGGCGCCGGAATTTCAACCGTGCTGCTGATTTTGGCTTTGCCATTCGCGGAGCGTTTACCTTTTGCTTTGATCCTGTTGCTTGGGGCTGCCTTTTCCACCAATATTGCCTTTGGCTCGATTTTTGGCTCGGCACGTGCCATGTCGAGCCACGCGGGCTTCGGCCGGAGACTGGCGGTAATTGTAATTATCTCGAACGTGGTTGCCTTTGTCCTGCCGCTTGCAATGGGTTATATTTTGCGTTATTCAGGATCCTTCTACGCCGCCTTCTCGTTCTTAGGCCTTTTCTCTCTAACCATTTTGTTGGGTCTCAGCCGCTGGGGGTCGATCGGGTGGAATGCGGCCCGTACCTCACCCGACCTCAGCCTATGACTTGAGCGTAGACTGCCGTGACAGTGTGAAGAAGATCTCAATACCACAACGGCAATCCATGCCCTCTACTGAATTACGAGGATTTTCACCATAAGACAGAATCCATGGACACCTTCCCACTTATAATCGTCATCCTCTCAGCCCTGATGCACGCATCGTATAATTTCCTTGTTAAGACCAGCACCAACAAGACGATTTTCATATGGTCCATGTATTCTTTCGCGCTGGTCATCGTCTTGGCGGTAGGCCTTTTTCTTCCCAAAGAATTTCTCATTCCCGGTAATGGCGCCGTATTGTTCTACGCTGCCCTCTCAGCCTTCTTTTTCACGTTTTATAATCTCTTTGCGGGAAAAGCCTATTCCTCTGAGGAAGGTGATCTGTCCATAAGTTATCCCCTTTCCACAACCGCTCCGATCTATATCCCCGTGTGGGCCTATTTCGGCCTGCACGAAACCATATCCCTTCAGGCAATTTTAGGCATCTTGATTGTCGTAGTGGGCACTTATTTGATTCAGCTCAATTCGTCTTCAATCACCCATTTAAGGCTGGGAAGGATCAGTTTCAAAAACAAGGCGGTGAGGTACGCCCTTTTTGCGGGATTTTTATACTCTTTCGGGGCGATTGCCGACAAAATCGGCGTAATGCGATCCAATTTTTTCGTCTTCACTTCGTGCGTCATCGTATTGATGTTTCTTTACTTCACGACCGTGGTATTGAGCAGCAGGAGCTTGCGATCAGACTTACTCCAATCCTATCGCAATTCGCCTTTCAAGGTCATGTTGAGCGGAGTGGTCCTTTATCTCTCTTTTTATCTCTTCCGATACGCACTGAGCATAACGGAAGTGACTTATGCGGCAAGTGTTCGCCAGGTCGCATCTCTATTCGGCGTGTTTTTAGGAATCTATCTCCTGAAGGAACCTTATGGGCGGACCAGACTCATTTCGACACTCTTTATTGTTCTGGGGATTGTGTTGATTAAGCTTGGTTAAAGGGGAAAAAAGACCGCAATTCACGCATGGGATCTTTGTGTTGCCGCGCTCATTGACAGTATCTGTCGTGGCTGCTATATTTTTTTTCCGAGTAACTTTACAGAAGGAGGCATCGACATGGCAAAACGATTCGAAAGATCGGAAATAATTTCGCGTTTTAGATCAGAACTCTCAGCCGGACGATCCATTTTTAACGCCTTTGCGGGGACAGGCATCTCAGCTAAGTTTGCTGAGGCAGGTGGGGCAGACATGATCACGACCCACATCCTTGCGAGGTTCCGAATGGCAGGTCTTTCATCCATGGCGGGCTATATGTGTATCGCGGACGCCAACGCTGTGACCCTGGAACTCGGAAGAAGAGATATCATCCCAATCGTCAAAGACACACCCGTTTTTGCTGGACTTTTCGGTGCAGATCCCACCAGGGACATGGAGAAATTTCTTGAAGAGGTCATAGCGGTAGGGTTTTCAGGATTACTCAATTGCCCCACGATTGCACTTATCGATGGAAATTTCAGGAGAACACTGGAAGAGACCGGTTTAACCTTCGACAAAGAGGTTGCGATGATGGCACTCGCACATCGGAAGGGCCTCTACACTACGGCATTCTGTTCGACAACTGAAGAGGCGAAGAAGATGCTCGATGCAGGCTGTGACAATATCATCGCCCACGGAGGCAATACTAGCGGAGGGACTGTCGGTTCCAAAACCGTTACATCTCTCGATAGCATGGTGGAACTGGTTCAAAAGGTCATCGACACCGTAAAGACCGAAAAGCCGGATACCCTTGTCACCTGCCACGGCGGAGCAACGGTTGCACCTTCAGACATTCAATACCTCATGGACCACGTAAAAGGTCTTGATGGATACGTGGGTGGTTCGACCGCAGAGAGACTGCCTGTGGAAAAGTCCATTACTGACGCGGTGAAAAAATTCAAGGGCGTCAAACTCAGGCACTCAATGTTATAAGAAGGGAATAGAGAGGCCGCAGATCCTTAGTTTCCTGCCGTCCTGGTGCGCGGCACACAACGAACAGTTGATGCCGAGCGTATCCGGGGACAGCCTCGCAAGGTGCTCCAGGTTGTCTTGCCGCTGCGGGGCCCGCGGATACGAAGATGCTGCATTTTCGAAACGGCTTCTATCCTCTGACTGAATCATTTCTGCGCAAAAGTCGTCCTGGGGAAAAGAACGCATTTCTTAAGCAAGCGCCGAAAATTATTGCTAATTGCACGGGAAATTACTGTTATGACGGATATGACTAAACTGGACAGGGCCCTTGCACCTTATGAGAAAAAACTGCGGGCCCAGGAGCGCTTTCGGAAATTGTTAGGGGTCAAAGAAGTGGACCGTCCTACGTACGAAAAATACACCATCGGCCCTATCGAGCGCTTCGACAGAAGAAGAAATGCATTTGCAACCCTTTCGCCTGATAATCCCTTTGGAGAGGATTTTCGCAGACGATTCAAAGCCAATACCGGACATGATCACTACCGCGACCCCTTGCCTTACAGTGAACTGGAGCGTGAAGACCGCGTCGGACAGAGTCTCGCACAGGCCTGCAAGAGATTGTGTGTGGAATACCACCCCGACAACCTTCCCGTAACGCCCGTGGAGGGAAGAGTCGACGCGGAGGACAAAGCCTGGATGACGCGGCTTATTAAAAAGATCGGCCTTATGCTGGGAGCGGATCGCGTGCACATAACCAAGGTAGATCCGCGTTGGGTCTATAAAAATGTCGAAATTCCGCATGAATATGCGATCCTTCTTGTTGTGCGACACAAACCCACACTTTTGGGGACTGCTCCATCTCACTTTTCTTGGGCCTCTGCGGGCGATGCTTATGCGCGTTTGAAACTTATATCCACCCAGTTATCCGATTTTATTTGCGGGATAGGATATGAGGCTCGATACCGGGAGACGTTGGGGGAATACAATCCTGAAATGATCATGGTGCCCATGTCCATTGATGCCGGCGTCGGCGAGTTTGCGAGAACGGGCAGGGTTCTTTCTCCTGAATACGGGATCAATATGCGAATAAAGGCGGTTACCACGGATCTGCCTCTGCAGGTTGATAAACCCATCTCCTTCGGGGTGCATGAATTCTGTATGTCATGCGAAAACTGCGCGACCTTCTGTCCTTCACATGCGGTGCCGTTCGGCGAACCCACTGAAGAGCCCCCCGACCCCGTATTTAACAATGCTGGCTACAAAAAGTGGTGGGTTCGAGCGGATCGCTGCCTCACATTTTGGGCAGCCAACAAGAAGAAGTGGCTCAGCTGCGGAGGGCGATGTATAGCCGTCTGTCCCTGGAACAAGCCTCTTGTGTTTCAACACAATCTGGTCCGCTGGACAGCTATCCACGCGCCTTCACATCTCAAAAGAGTGCTTGCATGGGCTGACGTAAAGGTGTACGGTCATACGAAAAGCATAAAATAGCTCAATATCCATCGTGATTATTTTTGTTTCCTTTGGAAACGGTGGTTACGCTCGCCGGTCGAAAATTATCCATTAACCGCTCGGCTTTCAGTCAGATCCCCTTCACGTCTGTGAAAGGAACGCCACCCCGGAGTGTCTTTCAAAAGGCGGAAAACGAATGCTTTGTCTGTATTGCTCAGGGTGGGACTGCGGGAACATTGGATACAAACCGGACACAAATCCGCTCAGAGCCGGCGATTCCCCTCAGGTATTGGACAAACGCGGCCCTGAGACAGCTTCTTCGTCAATTTTGCTAATGAATGGTCCAACCGCCGTCTACCATTAAGACATGGCCTACCACCATGTCGGAAAGGGAGCTGCACAGAAGCAGCGTTGCACCCAGGAAATCTTCGGGCTGAGCCCAGCGCCCAACCGGCAGCATTTGGCCTGTTGCCCATTCCTTATACCCCGGGCGCTCGAATATTTCACGGCGGGTCGGCGTTTCGGTAACACAGGGTGCAATGGCATTAACGTTTACGCCTTTAGAAGCCCACTCATTCGCCAGCGCACGGGTGAGGTGGTGGACCCCGGCTTTCGCCGCTGCATAGACCGATCGCCCCTTAAATGTCACCTTCCCGAATGTGGAGCCGATGTTCACTATCTTGCCCCCCCCTTGCCGAATCATTATTTGCGCCACAGCCTGGCTGGCAAAAAACAATGACTTCAAAGAGCTTTCCATGGTCCGATCCCATTCCTCTTCGGTCACTTCCAGGGCGTCCGTTGTTGCAGTCCATGCTGCATTATTGATCAGGATGTCGATCTTCCCAAAGAAATTATTCACCTGGCTGACCATCTCACGGATCTTCGACACATCGGTCAAGTCGACGGGTATCACCAGGGCCTTGCGATCCAGCGCCCTGATCTCCTTGGCGACCTCTTCCAAGGCCGATTGATTTCGACTCACCAGGGCCACATGAACCCCCGCCTCCGCCAAGCCGATCGCTAACGTTCGACCAATGCCCTGCGAAGCCCCGGTAACGATCGCAACTTTGTCTTTCAATCCAAAGCTATCATAATCATGGCTCATTTCTTATCCTCCAATTCTCAAGCATTGAAAACTTATGCAGTCCCAACTTTCGCGGGACGGGTCAGGCCGCCTTTTGTATCGATTCTCTTCCGCGCAGACCCGATATAATACCGGCTTTTCCATTGCACTACAGCAGCCTCCCCCATTCTCGGTTGATCAGACGGAGGCTTACGACCATGCAAAAATTCGACCTTTCTGTTCTTGAAATTCCGCCAGCGGATGACGGTCGGTTTGCTCGAATTCGAAGGAGATGTCAGAGTTCCATGTAGGAAAGCTCCTTTTGCGATCTGGAGTTTAGAAGATGGGCGGTTTGGTGTCAATCAATGTGTATCGCGGCGAGCCACAGTCCCGATGATCATGGCCGCGGCGCTTGCCCATATCGAATATCCGGTCATCCTCCTCTTCTGTTGAGGGAATTCCCTAGCTCATGACTGCACCACCATCCACGTTGATGGACTGCCCCGTGATGTTCCGGGCAGATTCGGATGCCAGGAAAAGGATGATGTTGGCGATATCTTCCTCGGTTTGTTCCCGTTGCATGGGGCATCTGGTTCTTACCATTTCGAGAAAGGCCTCCCTTGGAGTGATACCCTGCTTTTCTGCCAGTTTCACCAAGTCCTCGCTCTCGTTGTATATGGGGGTCCATATCCATCCCGGGCAAACGGCATTCACGTTGATATTGTGGGGGGCCAACTCTGCAGCCAGGGTTTGGGTCAAGTTGATCACCGCCGCCTTGGAAGCGGCATAATGGATCAACCCCACCGTAGGCATTCTTCCAGCAATTGAAGCAACATTGATGATTTTCCCTGCCCTTTGATTCTTAAAAATATGATATACGGCGCGACAGCAGTTGACCGTGCCTTTGACATTGACCTGATACGTGCGATCCCATTCTGAAACGTCGATCTTGATAAAGCTCTTGAATCCTGTTCCGGTCACCCCTGCGGAGTTGACCAGGATATGGACACCGCCGAAACGATCGACGACGTTTTTTACCAGATCCTGCGCGGCCGCCTCCTTTGATACGTCGAGGGCCATAAATACTGCGTCCCCACCTTTGGCGAGGATTTCGTCAGCCGCCTTCTTCCCCTGTCCCGATTTGACATCGCACATAACCACCCTGGCGCCGGCCGACGCGAAACGAACAGCGGTTTCCTTTCCAAGTCCACCTGCGGACCCAGTGATAATGGCAACTTTGTTCTTGAAATCATCTTCAAAATTCATGTGTTCAGCCATGTATCTTCTTGAGAAGCCATGCCATATTCCTGCCAAGGTTCTCCATGGTCCTGATGCCTTCCGCATCCTCCTTTACCTGGCCCGGGTCACGCCCGATACCGACATTCCAGTAAGTGGATCCGACGATAAACATCTGGCTGTACTGGAAGAAATGGTTGAGGGTATCGAAGGTCCTTATGGCGCCAGCGCGTCTGACCGCTGCGACCGCTGCGCCCACCTTGTGCGTGAAGAGGCCGCCGTTTGCTGTGGAAACAAATCCGCAGCGCTCTATCAAAGCCTTCATCAATGCGCTGGCATCGGCATAGTAGACCGGCGAGCCGAGAATGACCCCATCGGCCTCCGTCATTTTTGCAAGATAGTCATTAAGCTTATCGTTCGTGACCGCACATTTCTGGTCCTTATTTTTAAAACACTTATAACACGCGATGCATCCCGGAAGCGGGCTGCCGGCCAGTTGGATCAGCTCCGTCTCAATTCCCTCCTTGGCCAGCTCGTCGAGTACGACTCGCAGAAGAATCGCCGTGTTCCCGTCTTTCCGTCCACTCCCACTAAATGCAACAACTTTCATGGCAGCTCCCTTCCTTTCAATATTTTTTAAACGAATTCCTGGTCATTATTTTTTAAAAATCCAGTTTAGTCAATACTCCTGCCGCAATAAGCCCGGACATACCCGCATTGGCGCCACCACCTTGCAAGAGAACGATTCGTCATTAATCTTTGACTTGAAAAGATTTTGCCGACTCCGCTCTGAAAATCAGGAAACATGCCTTGCGAGGTCCCATATGGCCAGAATAATTCATTGCCACCCGATCCGAACGGTCTATGAATTCCACCTGTTTACGGATCTCGATTTCTGGGACGCGCGTCGGATCCTGAAGGAACTCGCCTTGGTGAAAAGGAACTTCGGCACCGATCCGTCCGGAAACGAATTTCCTACTCAGGTTGTTGCCAATGGGTTGACCCGAGCATCAAGGGCCAAAATCGAGCACCGTTTGAAGAAGGCCATTGTATCCCCTCCCCGCCATGTGATCGTCGACACCATCATCGAAAATGGCTATTTCCAGTTCGACCCGCTCGACTATTATCCAAACCGCTGGACCCCACAAAGGATGACTCATTTTACCTACCACCGCCTGCCCCTGGATAGCGCGTTTTTCAACTCACCCTTTAAGACCGTCCGGGTTTCATGGGCGGAAGGAAAAATCCGCATTGAACGGATCCAGAGGGAAAAGAAATACGATCCTGTCATCGGTAGCAGGGAGGAAGCGCTACGCAGGCTGAGGATACCGAGCTGTTTTTAGTCCTAAGGTGGATCAAAAGCAATCCACACATGAATATTGGCAGGGTGCGGATGCGCGACACCCCTTCCCGCCCAAGTCTCAGTCTCCGGCGCCCGCCCTACAGGACTACCATGGGCCATTTCCGTCAGGCCGATCGGTTAATAGAAATGATCCTGCACCAAGGTTTCGGCGGCCCGGATCCAGGGACTTGGAGTATTGACTTGAGCAGTTGAGGAGCACAAACACCCTCCAGACGCGAGCCGGTCCCAGCCGGCCACGCAGGCGAAGCGGTCGAGCCACCGGCGGCCATGACTTCGGACCGCTGCGATCATGGCCTCGATGAGGGAAAGTAGCACCCCTGGTCTCCTAGTAAAAAGTCTCGGAGTAGAGAAGCGAGCCCGGAAAACGCTCGTCCACGATCCGGGTCACGTCGCGGATCATGTCCGCCCTGCCGCAGACGTAGAAGTCATAGTAGCCTCTCGGGAGACGGTGGGCCAGGTATTGGGTCACTCTCCCGGCAAATCCATCCTGGGGCAGGGTCTCTTCTCCTTTCCCGCCGGACACACAAGGGACGTATCGGCCGGCCGAGCGCCTCAAGTCCGATTCGTAGAATAGGTCTTCAGCCCACCGCACCCCGTGCAGAAGCAGAAAGCCTTTTGTGCCGGCCCTGCTCATGGAGACGAAGGGGGCAATCCCGGTGCCCGTGGCCACAAAGACCGCAAGCCGCTCCGTGGTGCGAAAGATGAAGTAGCCAAAGGGAACGGTGAAATGGAGACGCGTGCCCAGTTCCATGACAGCGAGGGATGACGACATGATCCCCCCTTCAACCTTTCGTACACATAACAGGATCGTTTCATCGGCCGGGGACGAAACGAGGGAGTAGTCACGCTGGGCCTCCCCCAGGACCAATCGGATGCGTTGGCCCGGCAGAAACTTGAAGGGGACAGGGCTTCCGAGCTCAAGCTCGAAGGCGGTTCGGCTCAACCAGCGCCGGCCCAGAAGCTCTCCCGAAATGATCGGGAGGGCAGTCCCTCCCGATGACAATCCTGTCACGTCGGCCAAGGGATCTCCTGAACACGCTGTATCCAGTTGAAATGGCGGGCGAGCACAAAAAGGTAGTCCGAGAGACGGTTCAGGTAGACCACAACGTTCTCGTATCTCCCGGTCCCCTCGGGCCGGTCGGCAAAAAGTTGCACGACCCGCCTTTCGGCCCGCCTGCAGACGGTCCGTGCAATGTGGGCCCATGCCGCAGTGACGTGCCCCCCGGGCAGGATGAAGGACGTTAACGGAGGCAATCCTTCAATCATGCGGTCGATCGCTTGTTCAATCGCCTGGATGCGTCCGTCGGGGATCTGTTTGATCAGGGGTTCGGAGGCCGAATCCGGAGATGTGGCGAGCCATGCCCCCACATGGAAAAGGTCAGCCTGGATTTGCTGGAGCTCGGCGGCCATTTGGTCCCCTTCTGACAGGTTCGAACGAATGGCCCCCAGAACCGAGCTCAATTCGTCAACATCGCCATAAGCCTCAACCGGATCACAACTTTTGAAAACGCGCTCACCGCTGAAAAGGCTTGTCTTCCCTTGGTCTCCGGTCCCGGTGTAAATCTTGGTTGTCATCCTCTTCCTCATTCAGATCCATACAGATCCATGGTCGCCTCCTCTGCCTTTGGTGCCGCCGCCGGCCAGTGGATGCCGATTCCCGAGACCTTAAGGCAGGCCCGGCCCCATAGTCAATATCCCGGTGAAACCCCCCAGCGTCTCCCGTCGGTTGTTATGCCATCTGGAAACAGGGGCGGTCAAGGCAGGCCTTTCCTGAAAACCCTTGCAAATGAAGAGGAGGATTTCTAGAATGTTAAATTGACGCCCTAGAGAACTATCGAACCTCATCGCCCAAGGAACAGGCCGATGATCCCCCATTGGTGAAGGAGGTTACCGTATGACCGAGCTGACCTTATGGATGAACGAAGAAATGAACAAGCTCCGAAGAGACATGGAACGCCTCTTCAGTCGGTACCGGTCGGATTTCGGGATTGGGCTGCTTCCCTGGGAAAGTGAGGCGGGACCGTCTTTCGACCTGTCAGAGACAAAAGACCGCCTTGTCCTGAGAGTGGATCTCCCTGGCGTGGATCCCAAAGACCTGGAGATTTCCGTATCTGGAGACCGACTCACCCTCAAGGGGAGAAGGCAAGCGGAGACCGTGAAAGACACGGGCCGGTACCATACGGTAGAACGGAGATTCGGATCCTTCTCGCGCACTCTCAACATACCCTGCAAGGTAAAGATGGATGACATCCAGGCCACCCTGAAGGACGGAACGCTTGAAATTGTTATGCCAAAGTGCGGACCTGAAGAACCGAAGGGGATAAAGATTGAAGTGGATGAAGATTAATTGCGCCAAATAAGGCCATTTATGACTCGTCCTGCGGCTGTCGCTGTTCGCCAGGCTTTCCATCATGAAAGCCGCACCTGTAATAAGGTTTGCTGAAATCCGCTGCGCAATGGAAGGAGGACATATAAATGCCCCGGGCAAAAAAGTACCGAGAAGTCCCCATTGAGAAACTCCGATGGCGCTTGGACCCTGCCAGATTGCACTTTAAAACCACCAATGATTTGGAACCCTTAAAAGAGATCGTCGGCCAGAGACGTGGTCTGGAGGCCCTCAAGTTTGCCATGGGCATCAATAAAAAAGGCTACAATGTCTTTGTGACCGGACCCGCAGGGACAGGCAGACTGGCCACCGTCAAAAAGGTGCTGGAAGAGATCTCAAAAAAAGAGGGGGCGCCCGACGATCTCTGCTACGTGAATTGCTTCCATAATCCGGAAGCCCCCATCCTCTTGCGGCTCAAGGCGGGAACCGGGGCCGCGTTCAAAAAGGACACAAGCACGTTGGTGGAAGGCCTCAAAAAGGAGATTCCGCAACTGTTTGAGAGCCAGGAGTACATCAACCTCAAGAAAGAGATTATGGAGGCCTACGAGCAGAAAGGAAAGAGCTTCTTCAAGGGGCTTGATCAGCGGGTCAAGGAAGAAGGCTTCGCGCTCGTGGACATCCAGGTCGGCCAGTACAAAAGACCGGAGGTCATGCCCATCGTAGATGGCAACCCCACGCACATCGACCAGTTGGAGGCCATGGTGGAGAAGGGCCGGTTCCCGAAGGACGAATTCCTGCAAATGAAGGAAAAGCAGGCCAAGCTCAGAGGACAGATCGATCAGATCTTTCTGGAACTGAGGGACCTCCAGAAAGAGGTGCAGGAAAAGATCGAAAAGATGGACCGGGTGACGTTCATGACCACGGCGTCAAAAATGGCGGAGCCCCTGGTCAAAAAATACAAAGAGGAAAAGATCAAGAAATACCTGGAGTCCATGCTGGAAGACATGGCGGACAACCTGCAGATCTTCAGACCACACGCGCAACCCCAAATTCCGGGACTCTCGCCCCTGATGCAGGAGACCGATCAATTCCAGCCCTATCAGGTGAACCTTCTCGTGGATAACAGCGAGCAAAAGGGCCAGCCGGTCATCATTGAGGCCTACCCAACCTATCGAAACATTTTCGGAAGCATCGAACGGTTGGTGGATCGGACCGGCGTATGGCGGACCGATTTCAGCAAGATCAAGGCCGGCTCTTTTCTCAAGGCCAACGGGGGGACCCTGGTCTTGAATCTCCTCGATGCCATCATCGAACCCGGCGTCTGGCAGGGCCTCAAAAGGGCACTCAAGAGCGAGAAGCTTGAAATCCAGACGTACGACCCGTTCTATCTTTTCACCACGACCGGTTTAAAGCCGGAACCGGTGGATCTCAACGTGAAGGTGGTGGTCATTTCGGATGACTATGTCTATCAGATGCTCCGGTACTACGACGAGGATGTGGGCAAGATCTTCAAGATCAGGGCCGACTTCGATACGACCATGGACAAAAACGACCAATCCATCCGACAAATGGCCGCCTTCGTCAAGGCCAAGACAGACGAAGAAAAGCTGAGGTCCTTTGACAAAGGGGCCGTGGCCGCCCTGGTGGAAGAGGCCGTTCGACTGGCCGGAAGACAGGAAAAGCTCTCCACCAGCTTTCCCATCATTACCGACATGATCCGTGAGGCGGATTACTGGGCCACGCAGGATGGGAAAGACATCGTTTCGGCCAAGCATGTGGACAAGACGCGCGAGGCACGGATCGATCGGGTCAGCATGGTCGAAGAGCATCTTCAGGAAATGATTGACCGCGGGACCCTGATGATCGATGTGGACGGCGAGGTGGTAGGTCAGGTGAACGGCCTGGCCGTTTACTCCATGGGCGATTATATGTTTGGCAAACCCTCCCGGATTACGGCCTCCACCTCCATGGGTCGTGCGGGCATCATTAACATTGAAAGAGAAGCGGATCTTTCCGGCAGCACCCATAACAAGGGCGTCCTGATTCTCGGTGGGTACCTGAGAAAGAAATATGCCCAGGACAAACCGCTTACCATGAGCGCAAGCATCGCGTTCGAGCAGTCTTACGGGGGCGTGGACGGGGACAGCGCGTCATCCACGGAGATCTATGCCCTGCTTTCAAGCCTTTCCGAAGTGCCCATCAAACAGTCTATGGCTGTCACAGGCTCCGTTAACCAGAATGGCGAGGTCCAGGCCATCGGCGGCGTCAACCATAAGATTGAGGGCTTTTTCGACTGCTGTCGCAAGAAAGGATTGACAGGGCGTCAGGGGGTCATGATCCCGGAGAGCAACATCAATGATCTTATGCTGCGAAAGGACGTGGTGGAGGCGGTCAAGGCCGGGAAGTTTCACATCTATCCCGTGAAGACCATCGACGAGGGAATAGAGATCCTTACCGACGTTAAGGCAGGCGAAAGGGGAAAGGACGGGGCCTACCCCAAGGGCTCCATCAACGGCCAGGTGGACAAGAAGCTTAAGAGCCTTGCAGAAGGTCTCAAGAAATTCGTAGAAGCGGAGAAGGAGGAGGAGAAGAAGAAAGGCGAGAGGAAACGGGGAAAGGCAAGTTGACCCATCCAGGGTCGATGGGAGAACCTCGGGTGTGCCTGTGGCGTCCTTCTCAAAACCGGTAAACGCTCAATTGAAACCCGTATCTCTTTCCAGTCCCATCGCTCATAGGTTGGACTGGGCAAACCGCATCTTCCGGCGATTCAAGGACCAACTTGCGGCCGACCCGGCGTCGGCCGCTCTCCTTTCACGTCTGCGGTCGGCCACAGAAGCCTCCTCGGCCCGGATGTCGGATTCCGGCCTTGTTCAGACATGTGCCGAGTGCGAGACCCTGGAAGGGGGCTCCTGCTGTGCGAGGGGGCTCGAAGACCACTATAACGGCTATCTCCTGCTCATCAACCTCCTCCTTGGAGTAAACCTGCCGGCAGAGAGGCGAGATCCTCGCAGCTGCTATTTCCTCGGGCTGAAGGGGTGTGTGCTTTCAGCACGCCATGTCCTTTGCGTCAATTATCTCTGCCGAAAAGCCACGGACCGAATCGACTCCAAAGCACTGGCCCTGCTACGTGAGCTGGAGGGGGTGCAGCTGGAGGCCTTGTTCCTGCTCCACGAAAGAATGATAAAACTAGTGAAAGGATTGGACCAACAAGAATTGGAGGATTGGAGTGATGGAGCAATGGGGTAATGCGATCGGAAGGCCAAAGGCACACGACCCCAATACTCCATGACTCCAACACACCAGTACTCCATCCATCCGTGAGCATACCGTGAACCGGACCCTGGATCAGCACGTCCTGAGAAGTCTCCACAAGGTGGCAGCGTTCTTTGACGCACGGAAGGTCGGCGAGGTGGGTTCTCTAGGCTTCAGGCGGTCAACGGACCTCCTGTCGCTCCTTGGCTGTCTCCACGGGCTGGTGGATGAAGGGCTGCTTATCCCAGGCCAGTCCTCTTTTCTTGACCTTGGCTGCGCCGACGGGCGCGTCAATGTGCTGATGAGCTATCTTGTCAAGACCTCCGTCGGCGTGGAACTCGATGAATGGACCCTGGAAGAGCATGAACCCATGAAAAAGACGCTCCTCGAAGAAATGGCCCGCGAGGGCCTCAGGTTTCCTCCCGACAATATCTTCCTCTTCCACGGTGACTCAACCGATAAACGGATCCACCAGGATATCCTCAGGAAAACAGGCCTCTCTCTTAGCCAATTCAACATCTTCTACACCTACCTGGTCATGCACGAAGAATTTGCCCGGCTTATCGCCGACCGGGCCAAGAAAGGGGCACTCTTCATGGTTTATGGGCTGGATCGCATTTTGCCCCGGTACGAAGGCCTCCGCTTTCTCTCCTCACCGAGCCCTCCGAAGGGGATGGTGGCGGTTTACCAGAAGACGTGAGATAGGCCCTGTCCCGTTCAGTGGTTCAGGCCTTGTTGGACCCTGGACCACAGGGATCCAGCCGTTCCGTCTTATCCCCTCAGCGTATGGTCCCTTCGTCTCGCAGATGCGCTATCTCCTCCCACCCATAACCAATGGCCCGGAGAACCTCTTCTGTGTGCTCGCCCAGTTCCGGCGCACAGGATTTGACCGCTGCCGGATTCTGGACGAATTTTACAGGTGTCATGACGGTCTTGGTTTCCGGCCTGGTGGGATGGTGCAGATCAACAAAGAAGTCGTTTGCCAGCGCCTGGGGATCGGCGACGACCTCCATAGGGGTCTGTACGCGGCCATAAATGACGTTGTGCTTCCTGAAATCCTCCTCCCATTCGGCGAGGGTCTTGGTTGCCAGGACCTCATCGATGAGACCAATGAGCGGTTCACGGTTCGCATGGCGGTTCTCGATGCTATCAAATCTGGGATCCTTTTCCCATTCGGGCCGCGACAGGGCGCGGCAGAAGTCACCCCATGACAAGTCCGACTGGAGCATGGCCGCCCAGAACCACCGGTCGTCTTTTGTCCGGTAGTTGTTCCAGAGAGGACTGCGCGCTGCAGCGCGTTGGTGCTTTACAGGTGGCCGGTTGATGAGGCATGGCTGGATGTCCTCGGCCAACGTCCAGACGCCTGCATGGTAGAGAGAGAACTCCAGCTTCTGGCCTTCGCCGGTACGGTCCCGGTGGTAGAGTGCTGCAAGGACACCCCCAACCATATGTGACCCGACCGTCCTGTCCATCATCCCGCCCCGTTGAGGTGAGGGAACGCTCCCCGGTTCGCCGATCATGTACATGATGCCGGGACGCGCCCAGGCCGCGGAAAAGTCGAAACCCCGCTCATTCTTGTCCGGCCCAACCGTCCCGTAACCAGTGAGAACAGCGTAAATCATGCGGGGATTGATCTCCTTCAACGATTCATAATCCATACCGAGTCTGTCCAGGGATCCGACCTCATAATTGGACATGAAGATATCAGCCCATTCCACGAGTTGAAGCATGATGGTCTTGCCGGCTTCAGCGCGCAGGTTCAGCGCGATCCCTTTTTTCCCGCGGTTGAGGAACTGGAAATACCAGTTTACATAGTCTGAGCTCTGTACCCATGCCTTTTCCTCCGGGGTGATGGCCATGGGGATATTACGGGCCATCTCGCCGGTCAGCGGTTCCACCTTGATGACCTCAGCCCCCCAATCCGCCATGGTCGCGCCCGCTGCAGGGACCGCGACCACGTGTCCCATCTCCAGCACCTTCAACCCTTCAAGCACGCCTGTCATTGGCTTTTTCTCTCCGTCTGAGATCTCAATGTTCTAACCCGGACAAGCCACAACCAAATCAGCTTTCAGGTGTCAGGTTTCGGGTTTCGGGCCTGCCCCCCTGAACACTGAAACCTATAATTGTGACTGTTTTTCGCACGATCTCACCGCTAAGGGACTACCCCGGACAAGCCCGCAGGAAGTATGGCGGACAAGCCGGAACCAAAGCGGAATGACCGAGAATAGCCCGAAGAAACACGAAGAATTCTAAAAGTCAAGAAAGGGGATGGCCCTTTCTTGTTTCGTGCCCTGGTAATGGATCCACGTTTTAAGGGATCTCATTTTGGGCCGGCGTAGGCCAGTTCCAGTACGTCGTCCCAGGGGTCTGCCCGCTTGACCTCGACCAGGAACGACTGCCCGGGGAACAGGGAGAAGTCGTCCCGTCGCTTAAGGTCAGCCAGCAGCAGGAAGTCAGGGAGGAGGATCTCGTAGCGGTTTCTCAGCTCATTCAGGATCATGGCATCGAACCGTTTTTCTATGTTTTCCTTGAGAAACTTCAGGACCCAGTAGCGAGTGCGGTTTCTTCGGATCCGCTCAAGCTGCTTCAGCACCGGTCCCGTGGCGAGCCGGATTGCCTCCAAGCCCTTCTCATCGTATGGGGGTCTTCCTTCGGTTATGAAGCCCTTGATCTGGCGCTGAGCCACCACATCCAGGTATCGCCGAATGGGGGAGGTGCACTGGGTGTAAACGTTTAGCCCGCAGACACTGTGAGGCTTGGGTTTAGTCTCGATATGTAGAGGGTTGAGTTTGCGTCGCTGCCTGAAGGCATAGAAGAGATAGCCGTGCTCGTCCACCGTGAACCGCTCGGAGGGTTGTGCCTGCGTTCGGAAAAGGAGGGGAATCTGGTGGTCCGCGCCGAAACTGGCCGCGAGCCAGTTGTAGAAGATCATGAGCTCGGCCACGATCAGTCGGGAGGGGGTGTTCTGGTGGACCAGCATGAGCGAAAGGGACCCATCGGGCTCAAACTTCACGACCAACTCCGGCATGGAGATGTTCACGGCCCCCTGCTCCGTTCGCCGCTCGCGAAACTTTTGGACGATGGCCCAAAGGGCCTTGATCGTAGGGTCTTGATCAATGGCGCTATCCACGTACTCGTAGGCCAGGTTTTCTCTGACCCGAATGACACTGGGGACAAACCGGTATTCCAGAAGCCGCCCCTGGAGGTCTACGTGGGCCAGAAGGGAGATGGCCTCCCGATCAAGCCCCGCCTTGAGGCTCAAGGCCTCCTCGGACAGAATTTCTGGCAGCATGGAGATGCGGCGTCTAGGGAGATAGAGGGAAGAGGCCCTCGCCAAGGCTTCAGCATCCAGGCCCGTGCCAGGAAGGATCGCGCCTGCCACATCCGCGATGTGGATGCCCAAATGCAGCGACTCACCGTCAAACTCCAGACTCAACGCATCATCGAAATCTCTGGTATAGAGGCCGTCGATGGTCAGGACCGACAGGTGGGTGAGATCTACCCGGCCTTCAAAGGATTTTGCGGCCGTTGCCAAGTGTGCAGATTCGGCCAGGGACGCCTCACTGAATGATGCGGTGATATCAATGCGAATCAGATCCAGGTTTTCATCCTCGTCCCAGACCCCCATCTTCACCAGCAGGGCGCGCGCCTGCTTCAGGTCCCCAATACCTGCCCGCCCCAAAAGCTCTTTGCCGAACTTGAATTCCGGCGCCCCGGTGTCATAAAGGACGAGATCCGTCAACAGCCGGACGAGCTCCTCCTTGAAGGAAGGAGGGTCGTGCGGTTTCCCGTCTTTCAGGTCTTTCAGCCACAGGGCGCCTTTGGTGAGGCGCTCTTCCCTGTGGGTCTCCTCCTCCCGCTGCGTGATGACCTGCTCGACCCTCTCTTCCGTGTTGGGGACGAAATGACCGTCCTTCATTCTGAAATAGAGACGGTCTTCAAACAGGGCACGGACGAGGCCCGACAGGTGTTCGTCTGTCACATCCTTGCCAAAGCAAAGCTGAGCAAGATATCTGTAGTCGAATTGCTCTTTTTCGTCCTTGATCAATTCCCAGAGCTCCCTCACGTTCACCTGGCCTTTGAGCCTTTCGCGGTTCTCCTCCGTCTTTCTGAGCCGGTCCAGAAGCTCCTCCCGCGACTTGTCCGTATCCAGAGACGCCCCTGAGACGAGGAGGGCCCGCTTGGGAGAGAGGTTGACCTCCCGGTTGGATAGGGTGAGCAGGTGGAGCTTGGTCCCCCTGTCCTGAAGGCAAATCGTGCAGATGAAATCGCCCTGATCAATGTATTCGACAAACTTTCCCAGCATCGGAAAATGGGTCTCCTCAGATGACTGCTTTGGCCCCTGTCCATCCCAGAATCACGCATTCGCAGATGTCGTTATCAGCGATCAGCAGTCATTTAATCGCTTGTCTTTCTAAATTTTTCGTTGATCCCCTTAGGGCGGGATTGATGGCTGACGGTGCGAGCACGAAAACGAATTTCTTCCTGACTAATACATCTTACTAACAGCCACCCTTCTCCTTGTCAATAGCGCTGCGGCAGTGATGAGGCTGTTCCTGGGGGATCCCCTGAGAAATCCGCTCGAAGAACGGGACGAAAGGACTCCCCCTTCACAACGTCGCGTTTACAGACGCCCCCCATTCTGGTATGGTGGTCTTAAACAAACCCCTGTCTCACCACCCTTGGAGCCTTATGGACCGAACCAACTTCATGCGCCGCGTCGCCGCGGTCAGGGAGCGTCTCAACGGGGTCTCAACGGATACCGTGTGGATCATCCACCCCGAAAACCGAAGATATCTTTCAGGTTTCAAGTCAGAGGATACCCAGTTCACTGAATCATCGGGGTCCCTCGTGATCAATGACCAGTGGACGGTCCTTGTGACCGATTCCCGATACACCACAGAGGCCGAGCACGAGGCGTTGGATTTCGAGGTCATCACGCTGAAAAAGGGATTGGCGGAGGGGTTCCCTGAAGTCATGGCGAAGGTGAAGGCAAAGGCGCTTGGCTATGAGGAGAACTTTGTCACGTGCAGGCTTTATCGCGATGTGGAAGAAAAGCTCACGGCGCTTTCTCCCCCGGTAGGCCTCAGCCCCCTGAATGGCCTGGTGGAGGATCTGCGGGAGGTGAAGGACGAAGAAGAGATCAAGGCCATGGCGGCCTCAGCCGGGATGATGTCAGGGATTCTGGATCAGGTAATTCCATGGGTCTCACCTGGCCTCACGGAAAAGGAGGTGGCATGGCGGATCGAGGACCTGGCAAGGAAGGCTGGCGCTGATCGGTTGGCCTTTCCGGCCATCGTCGCCTCCGGACCCAACAGCGCACTCCCCCATGCGGTCCCGACGGATCGGAGGCTCCGAGAGGGCGAGCCTATCGTGATCGATGTGGGCGTGAGGCTTGACGGGTATTGCTGTGACATGACCCGCACCATTTTTCTTGGGGAGCCGACCGCCGAGTTCAAGCGCATTTACGCCATCGTGAGGAAGGCCCAGCTCGCCGCGCTCGAACAAATCCATCCCGGCGTTCAAAGCGATCACCCCGACGGGATTGCCAGGCGGATCATCGCCGAGGCGGGCTACGGCGACTATTTCGGCCATGGTCTGGGACACGGCGTGGGGCTCGAGACCCACGAAAGGCCGAGGCTTTCACCCCTCAAGCCGGTCCGCCTCAAGAAAAACGTGGTGGTCACGGTCGAACCGGGTATCTACTTGCCCGGCAAGGGCGGGGTGCGGCTCGAAGAGATGGTGGTAGTTGAGAAGGGGGCACCCAGAATCCTCACCACCAACCGGAGTTTTTACGAATTTTCTCCCTGACCGGTGATGTTCTGCCATGGAAACGTCAGCCTACCGTCTTGCCGACCAGTTCTTCAACTACCTGAGGGTGGAGCGGGGGCTATCGAGCAACACCCTCCAGGCCTACAGCAGTGACCTGATGCGATTCTTTCTTTTCCTGGAAGCGCAAGGGATCGGCGCCCTCGATGTCACGAGGGAAAACCTCTCCACGTACCTGTTAACGCTTTCCAAAGGGATTTCGCCGAGATCCCTCACCAGGCACCTTTCGAGCATCAGGGGGTTTTACCGTTTCCTGGTCGCCGAGGGCCGGCTTGATATAAATCCGGCTCGCCTTCATGAAGCGCCCCGTTTGCCGCGCAGGCTTCCGGGGGCCCTCAGCATGAATGAAGTGGAACGACTCCTCTCTCAGCCCGACCCTTCCAAATCCACGGGTCTCCGTGACCGGGCCATGCTAGAGATTCTTTACGCCACTGGATTGAGGGTCTCCGAACTCATCCACCTCAAGATATTTGACATCAACATGGAGGCCGGATTCCTGAGGACCATGGGAAAGGGATCCAAGGAGCGACTCGTCCCCGTTGGCGCAAAGGCGCTGGATGCGGTAAAGGAATACCTCCTCTATGGCCGACGCCCGCTGGTCAAGGGCATCAATCCTCCATTTCTCTTCCTGAACGGCAGGGGCAAGGCGTTGACGCGCCAGGGGTTTTGGAAAATCATCCGGGCCTATGGTCGGAAGGCGTCCATTCGGAGGAAAATCAGCCCCCACAGTCTGCGACATTCCTTTGCCACCCACCTCCTGGAAAATGGCGCCGACCTGAGGTCCGTGCAGCTCATGCTGGGACACGCTGACATATCGACGACCCAGGTTTACACGCACGTGACAAGGGAGCGATTGAAACAGATCCACGAGCAGTATCATCCGAGACCCTGAGCCGCATTAGCGGAAACTCGAAATCCGAAGCACGAATTTCGAAACAATACCGAATATCGAATGTTCAAATTTTCAAAACCATGTTGTCCGCCGTAATTCCGCCGGATGGCGGAGCACCCTGTAACCCGTTCCCAATTTGGAATTTGCCTTCATTCGGATTTCGATATTCGGCTTTTTTCGCGAGATTCCACCTCAACCACGCATCATATGGAGTAGAGAAGCCAGAGGATGGGCCAGGTCATCGACATCCGAAAGAGGCGGGGGCACCCCTTCGACAACCTCATCACCAGGACACCCTTGGAGTTCAGGTGGGCGGACTGGAAGGTCTCCCATTTCGTTCAAATGCTCAAATCCCAGTCAAGCCATTTGGAAAACCATCGGGAAGCAGTCCATACAAGCGGCGGGACAGGGGTCTGGGAAGTCCCTTCCCACTTCTCGCTGAAGGGAGGACTGGCCCACACCATCCGCGCCTTATGGGTTAACCGGCACAGCGAGCGAAAAATGCGAAGCATCTACTACCTCACCGGCCTCATGGACTGCATGATCAATCAGGTCAACCCCATTTTGAGGACGGATCTCTTACGCGACCTTTACAAGAAGGTCTTCGCCCTGAAGGAGTCACTGACGGTCAACTGGTATGGCCCCCTTGACCAGGTCCTCCTTCCCATCCACCCTCATTTGTTCAACGAGTCGGCCTATCGCGTCGCCATTGCCAGGGCCGCTACGATGAAGGATCTCTACGGAATTATCGAGCGGGAAACCTCTGAGATGTTCGACATCCTTTCCCTTGAATATGTCTTCTACTGCCCCGGTCCTGGAGGATAGACATGGCCGCCGACGATATCACTGCGCTCACGGCTGAAGTCGATCGTTTGAGAAAGAGCCTGGCCCAGAAGCACAAGGAGATGGAGAGGCTGAAGGTCGACAGCCTCTTTCTCAAGACACTTTATGACGGCATTAACGAAGAAATCATGGTGATGGATGGTGGCTACAAGATCTTAGACGTAAACCGCGTCTTCCTTTCAAACCACGGACTCAGTCGGGAAGCCGTGGTGGGGAAAAAATGTCATCAGGTCCTCTACCAATGGGAGGAGCCGTGCAACGTCGAAGGACAAATTTGCCCCCTGGGGCGGGCCAGGACGACCGGAAAGAGGGTGGAAGTCACCCACCGGGTCGAGAGGAAAGACGGCTCCACCGGTGAAATCATCCGGCTGATTTATCCCCTTGTCTTTGAAGACGTGGAAACGGATCAATTCGTGGAGATCTCCAGGGATGTCACCCATTTTAGGAATCTGATCCAAAAGCTTCAGGCCTCTGAAAGGAAATTCAGGGCCATCCTGGACACGGCCTCCGACGCCATCCTCAGCGTGGATAAAGACGAGAAGATCCTGGTTTACAATACCGCTGCCCAGGCTATGTTCGGCTACTCGGCCCGCGAGGCGATCGGAAAGTCTTTCAACATCCTGTTCAAACGCGAACGCGTTGGAGAATACAGGGAACTCATGAACCTGATCCGAAAAGGCGTTTCCCGCCGCCAGGGCAAGAGACTGGCCCTTACCGGCATCAGAAAGAATGGAGAAAAATTCCCCATTGAAATGGGCATTTCCTGCTTCGAAATCAGAGGGCTTCCCACCTACACCGTTATTATCCGGGATGTGACGGTGGAAAAACAGATGGAAAAGAAGCTACTGCAATCGGAACGCCTGGCCGCGGTGGGTCAGACCGTCGCCCACGTGGCCCACGAGATCAAGAATCCCCTCATGATCATTGGAGGGTTTTCCCAACAGCTGACCAAGACCCTTTCCGATGAGAAATCCAGACAAAAGATCGAAATGGTCCTGGACGAAGTGGAACGGCTGGAAAAGCTTGTCAGAAACCTGGGCGACTTCACAAAAGAGTACAAGCTCACCAAACGCTCGGCCGACATCAACGGGGTCATCCGTGATGTACTGACCCTCATGGGTGAAAGCCCCTTCTCCGAGAAATATACTTTCTCGGAGAGGCTTGCCGAGGACCTGGGAGAAATCCCGTGTGATCCGGACCGTCTCAGGCAGGTGCTCATGAACATCATCTCAAACGCCATGCAGGCCATGGAAAACGGGGGGACTGTTTCCATTTCCACGGAGAGGTTCTCGAAATCCGTCCTTGTTCGGATCACCGATCAGGGCATCGGCATGAGCGAACATCAACTGCTTCACATATTTGAGCCTTTCTACACGACCCGCGAAACGGGGTCAGGACTGGGACTGGCCATCTCCTACAAGATCGTTCAGGCCCACGGCGGCGAGATATCAGCCGTAAGCTCCCCTGGCCATGGGACGTCTTTTGTCATCACCCTGCCGGGCGAGTGATTCCTGGCTCGGGCCGTCGGGATTTTTTGTTTGACTCCGGGGCCATATCGTATTAATTTAATAAGGTTGACGCGGGGTGGAGCAGTCAGGTAGCTCGTCGGGCTCATAACCCGAAGGTCGCTGGTTCGAATCCGGCCCCCGCTACCAAGAATAAATCAAGGGCTTACAAGAAATTGTGAGCCCTTTTTTATTGAGAAAAATGTTCTTACCCCACAGACAAGAGCAGAAAGGTGAATTCCTCCCGGTTCCTTCCGGTGGATGATGGAGAGATCCCGGTAACGCCTGGATGTGGGCGGACCGGCCGGACCTACCCCGTGGCTCTCAACTTAACTCCGTCTCAAATGCCCCATGGTCTTCCCGAGCCGTTTTCCCATATCCCTCCTGTGGTTGACCGATACCGTACGGTGAGTGATGTACCATGTCAACACGTTGAAGAACGCCCATATGCTTAAAACTGGAAAACCCATTTCGTACTGCCCACCGGCCTCCTCATCGATCTTCGCCCCTATCTCCTTTCTTGCCCTTTCCCCAAAATCCATCTTGTCCATCACCCTGGTCAAGACACAACGAGATAGGGGCTCATCTGCCCACTTCCGCCACTCCTTGACAAAGGAATCAACCCGCTTTAAGGAGGACGCTTAATCCTCTTTGATAAGATCAAAAAAAGCGGGTCTCGCCCCAAAGGGGAGATGAGATATGCTCTGCATCATCTGCAGAATCCTGATCGACTCGATAGAAGAGGCCATAGAGGCCGGATGGATCCCCTATTTCTATGAGGGAGACCAACAGCACGAACCCGCCTGCCGGGAGTGCTCCGAGACTCTTCTCCAGATCGATGAAAACGGGGAAATGGAGGTCAGGGAGGAGTACCGGGGGAAGATAAAGTACCTGTATGAAAGAGAGCCAGAGGAAAGGTCAGGCAGTGATTGGGTTATAGGTATCGGGGTCACGGAGGAGGATGGGGGGCAGAGGCATTGAGGAAAGTCGTAGACCCCCCTTCCCTTCTCACTCAGACCGCCCAGGAAGCGCCAAATGCTCTACAGACACTCCTAACGTGAGCAACCACCCCTGATGGATCACCCACCTCCCAAAACAACCCTGGATGTCTTGGTCTCTGAGGAGGACCTCCAGGAGTTCTTTACGGCAATCATCGCGGACCTGATCGCAGGCAACCGGGAGTTGAAGTTGCGGGTTCACACGTCCACCCACGCCCCCCAGATCATGGCACTCGCCGGCCACATCGACTTCGACCTGTTTATCCTTTTGCTGAACAACATCGTTTTCCCAACGGCTAATATGCCCGCGGAGGAGAGGGTCACCCAGGCCTTGAAGTTCGTCGCCCAGCTGAAAACCAGGGACCAAAAGCCTATCATTGGCCTCTACGGGTGGCCAAAAGAGGAGGCTTATGGGAGGCGTGCAAAAATGGCCGGGGCGGATTTTGTGTTCATAATACCTGAAAAGCCCTTGAAGCTGAGGGCGGCGGTCGTGGAGAATGTCTTGCGCCGGTCCTGAAAGCTGGGACGGAGGCTGAGTTACTTGAAACCAAAGAGCCGAAAGGAGAAAACAATGGAAAGCCAAGTTCAACTGAATGAAGAACGGATGCAGCTGCGACGCAAGCTGGAAGATCAGATGCCGGAGTTCATGGCAACCGAATTCGGGGTGATCGCGCGGCTTATAAGGACGGCGCCTTGAGCGTCAAGATCAAACGATTGATGTCTATGGCCATAGCGCTGGGAGCAGGATGCACAAACTGCATCCTTTCCCAGGCGGATTCTGCTCTGAAGGCCGGAGCCACGAAAGAAGAGATCCTTGAGACCTTGCAGGTGGTGATCTCCATGAGGGGAACCACAGGGATCGCCGAGTCGCTGAGGGTGATCAAGTTCTTGGACGAGTTGGGGAAATTGTGAGAGGAGAAAAGGTGGTCCTCACCCCTGACCACCATTCAGCTTTCTCCTCAGCACCGCCCCACACTTGAAGGTCACGACCCGTCTTTCGGCCAGCATCCAGTCCTCGCCTGTCCCAGGGTTTCTGCCCTTGCGCCTGCCCTTCTCCTTAACGCAGAACTTTCGAAAGCCACTGATCAGCACATCCTCACCATCCTTAAGGGTCTTCTTGATGATTTCAAAGGTGGCTTCGACCGCTTTGGCTGATGCTGCTTTGGATATGTCCAGGCGGTAGAAGACGCAACGGGTAATGGCTTCTCTTGTTAGAGTCATGAAGGGGGGCTTTCTATACTGGTTGTGGATGGGACCCCCGGCATGCGCCTGGATCTGGGGAAATATGCCTGAGATCCTTGGTTAGAATCGACCGGTCAGGTGTGTCGCCCGAAGACTCGGTGGACCATAATGTGGTCTTTGTTCTGGATATAGAAGGGGGAATCTGCTGTCAGTGGGTGGTGCCGCTGGCAAGAAAGAACCAGATTTTGTTAGGCTGAGAAACCGAGTTGAATGACCCGTCTCCATCCCAGGCCACCCGATTCCACTTGACAGAATCCCCGTTTTGGTTCGTAATCCGGATGAATCGACGTTATTCCGATTAATCCAAGTCAAACCAACAGCATAACCCTAACCTTCTGAGAGGAAACCATGGTCCCGTGTTTCCAGAAGGTGGTGAAGAGCAAGCCTCCGGTGGATACTATCATCCTCCAGGAGGCTTTTTTCATTTAGGGGGCGATCCCATGAACACACAGGACTTCAAACGCCGGCTCACGGCGATCCTCAGTGCGGATGTTGAGGGCTACAGCCGCCTCATGCGGGAGGATGAAGAGGCAACGGTACGAACCATCACCTCCTACCGCACTGCTATGACGCATCTCATAGAACAGTACCGGGGTCGGGTGGTGGACTCCCCCGGGGACATTCTGGCGGAGTTTTCAAGCGTGGTGGACGCGGTCTGCTGTGCTGTTGAGGTCCAGAAGGAAATTGGGAAACAAAATGCTGAACTATTGGAACATCGTAAAATGAAGTTGCCCATCGGTGTAAATCTAGGGGATGTCATAGAAAAGGAAGATACCATTTATGGAGATGGTGTCGATATCGCTGCAAGATTGGAAGCTATGGCGAGGGGTGGAGGGATCTGTATTTCTGAAACTGCGTTTGACCAAGTGGAAAGCAAAATTGGCCTGGAATTCGAATACCTCGGAGAACAGGCAGTCAAGAACATTAAGAAGCCAGTTCAAGAATATCGATTTCTTGAAATGAGCCGAGAACTTCCTTTACCTGATAAGCCATCGATAGCGGTACTACCTTTTGTCAACATGAACGGAGATCCTGAACAGGAGTATTTTAGCGACGGTATGAGCAAGGATATCATTACTGTTCTATCGCAGTTGCCCAAAGTGTTCGTGATAGCCCGCAATTCGGTTTTCGTTTACAAGGGAAGGTCAGTGAATGTCCAACAGGAGAGACGGGATTTGGGTGTGCAATACGTGCTAGAAAGTAGTGTCCGTAAAGTTGGCCAGCGGGTGCGCATTACTGCCCAGTTAATCGATGCGACACCAGGACATCACATTTGGGCTGAGCGTTATGATCCTGATTTAGAAGACATATTTGCCATACAAGGTGAGATTACTTTGAAAATCTTAACGCCCATCCAGGTGAAGCTCACAGACGGGGGACAAGCTCGGCTGTACGCTAGGGGAACTGAGAACATTGAGGCACATTTGAAAATGGGGCAAGCAACCGATTACTTTTTTCATGCTGATACAGGGAGTAATTTTTTGGTTCGCCAAATATGTAAGGAAGTAATTTCCATGGAGTCAAATTGGGATGCGCCTTACTGTTTACTGGGATGGACCCACTGGCAGGATGTGTGGTTGCGCTAGGGCGACTCTCCTGAGGAATCTGTTCAGAAGGCCTTTCAATTCACGCAAAAGCCCATATCACTGAATGAAGTCTTTTGCCCGTGCTTTATTGGGCTTTCTATACACACTGACAAGACAGCATGAAAAGGCTATAGAGGAATCAGAAAAGCCTAATTGCCTACCTGGACAGATGAAGTTATTCGCTGCAACAACGCCACCACGCTTAAACATGCCAAATAACTGGTGCGAGGGTTTTCCGGGCTAGGTCTATTTATGAACTTTATCTGAAAGGCCCCAAAAGCCCCTTTAGCGCTAATCTCGTGCACATTGCTGTCCAGTTCCGGGTCGGCCACAACCCTGACCCGCGTTCGATGTGGCCCCAAACCTGCCAGGCTGATGGCGGCGGCCACATTGACGTTTTTGGGAAACTTGCTCACAGCTTCAGTAGCCCATCCCTCATAAACCACCTTCGGCCCTTCCAGGTCCGATAGATCCAGTCCTGTAACTCCGGCCAGGCCTTTGGGGGGTTTGCTAGTCGTCAGGGTCACCTCCTCCAACCCCTCCACCCGAGCGGCCCGCAGGGCATCAAGCGCTCCCACTGCGCCTGAGGGCAGATAGATTCGCGCATGGTTGACACGGGCCAGCTCGTCAAGTTGAGCCAGAAAATCACCGTCGACCAGCGCGCCGATACTCATGATCACCAGGTCCACACCTTGCCGCAGGAAAAAGGCCGCACTTTGCCGTACAAGTTTCTGGTTGGCGCACTCCACCACTAGTGCCGGATCATAGTTAGCCAAATTTTCGAAGGAATCCACCAGAGCGACACCAGCCTCGCGTATTTGCGAAAACAACGGCTCCGGCGGGATTTGAGGATCAGCCACTGCCACCAGACGCGCGCCTGGCACATCGCCCTTCATAAGAGTGCGCGCCACATAGCCGCCAATGGAACCAACGCCGAGAAGGCCAATTTTAATTTCAGCGATTGCTGACACCCTATCCCCCAGCCAAATTGGGCAGCAAAACTACCCTATCCCCGTTTTGCAATGTGCTACCAGGCCCCGAGAGCTTGCCGTTGATCACCACGATATGTGACTGGCGCCACTTGTCGGGCAACAAAGTAGCCAATTCCGCTGCGGTGCAGCCCGCTGGCACTTCAATCTGCTTACGTATTTCACCCAGTTTCAATTGTACTGCCACCATGGTACCCAGGTTCGTCATGAATACCGGAGCTTGTCTATCTCCGCGTTGGACACATCGAAAACTGTACCCGTATCCGGGTTGGGCTGAGTTGTAAAAGATTCGGGAAGTCGATCCTGGGCTGGGCCCAGGCCGTTCAAGCGGTTAAATTGCCGTTCGGTTTCCATTGCGGTCACGGCCATGCTCCTCATGTCGTGCTCGTCCATCTCCCAACCCCACTGGGCCGAAACCATCTCCGCAAGGGTGTGGTGATTGTCGCGCACTGCCACATGAGCGAACAAACAAAGGCCAATGCTGTCATAGATCATGGCGTTGACCTGCATCTTGGCGGAAGCGTTCACTTGTCCCTCTGGGCTATGCGAATTGAGCCCTTCGCGTATGGTGAAGCCGGCCGTGTGGTCCGCCCCCATGGTGGAAGTGGCAAAGGTAGTACCATGCCCCTTGATGGCCCTGGGCTCATAGGCCGCCATAGCCTGTCCTTTGACCGCGGGCACATGGCGTACGCCTAGCACCTTGCCCGTTATCGCCGCGCCGGCGCCCAGCAGTCGGCCAACCACCGTGCCCTGACGCACCTGTCCCAACAAGTCCTTGACCGCCTGGACATCCCCAAAAGGAACAAGACCGGCCTCCATTATCACACCCATGGCCACGCCTAAATCGATGGTATCGATGCCCAAGTCATTGCATTCGCGGTTGATATGTGCCAACTCGTCGAGGTCATCTATCTCCAGGTTAGGGCCGAATAGCACGAGGGTTTCGTATTCCAACGAACGCACGATCTCACGGCCTTGATCATCAACATAGATGTTGGAACTGCAGATGACGCAGCCAGGCATACAGGCGTGCGAGGGATCGCCGCCGCGTTCCTTCATGACCCTATACAAGGTGGAACCCGTGATGTTCTCCGCACCAGCAAAGCGACCCCGGCGGAAGTTGCGGGTAGGCAGCCCGCCAAGCTCATTGGCGTAATCTGTCATGGCAGCTGTACCAAATTTAGTATATATCTCAGATGTTTGTGGGGTATTACGCAGTAGAGATATGTAGGCCTTGTTGGCGAGCTTAAAACGTTGGGGGTCGGCTTGCCTCAGGGGTTTACACCCGCTGTCGTCGACTACAACGGCCTTAATTCCCTTAGCGGCCAGAACCGCGCCGAGCCCGCCCCGGCCGCATAAGCGGCTGGGATGTCCATCACGATCACTGTTGACAATCGAAGCGGTGGGCATGAGCATTTCGCCTGCCGGGCCCACGATCATCAGCCCCACCTTAGGACCATACCGGCGGTGTAATTCGGCGGCTGCCTTCTCGCACCCCTGGCCGACTAATCCTTTGGCCGGCTCGAAGGTCACACCATCGGCCGATATACGTAATACGCTCAATTCGTCGGTCTCGGCCGCACCCTCAAGGACTAATGCCTTTATACCCAGGCGCGCCAACTTCAGCGCCACATCCCCCCCAGAGTTGGACTCCTTAATCCCGCCGGTCAGTGGACTCTTGGCTCCCACCGATAGGCGGTGAACTGACGAAGAGGGCGTACCTGCCAGTAGTCCCGGCGCAATGACGAGGTGATTGCGCGGGCCCAGGGCATCGGCGCCCGGCGGTACCTCGCGGGCCACCCAGGATGAGGTAAAGGCCCTTCCCCCCAGACGTGACAATTTTGGCGGCGGATCCAACCGGCTCACCTCGCGAGTGCCCGCTTGGATTCGTATCAACTCCATGTTTATCTCCTGATGTTGGTTTATGGCTTGACCTGTACCGTCACTTCGTTCTCCACCGGGGCGTTAAACGTCAACTCATTTTGATAAAGCGCCGCCCTGGCGTGCTTGCCCCTTTCGGGTCCAAAAACCTCCACGAACAGGTCGCTGGCGCCGTTGAGCACAGCCGGTGCGTCGCGGAAACCTGGTGCGGCATTGATGTAGCCGATCATCTTGACTATACGCACCACATTGTCCAAGTCGCCGATCACCGCCTTGATAAGGGCCAGATGATTGATGGCCACAAGGCGAGCCGACTGATAGCCTTCATCGATGCTTAGATCCGCGCCCAGCTTGCCCACATAGGGCAGGTAGTCTTCATCATCGTCGCCGGGCTTGGTGCCGATGGTGCCCGATACGTACAATATTTCGCCCACCTTGACGCCGGGGATATAGTTGGCAACCGGCTTGGGCGGCCGCGGTAGTTCAATGCCAAGATCCTTGAGCCTCTGTTCTATTTTTCCCATCGCCCTCTGCTCCTCTTTGTCAGATTCCCATATAAGCTTCACGCACAATTGGGTCATCGGCAAGATTCTTACTCAGTCCCTTCGTGGTTATGCGTCCGGACTCCAGTACAAAACCCCTCCGGGCCAGTTCAAAGGCGGTCATCACGTCTTGCTCAACCAGCAAAACGGAAATGCCAGCCCGATTGATTTGCGTCAAAGCCTCACCCAGTTTTTCCACGGCAACCGGTGCCAGGCCCAGGGACATTTCATCAATCATCAGCAGACTGGGTCTGCTCATGATACCCCGACCGATGGCGCACATCTGCTGCTCCCCACCCGAGAGAGTGCCTGCGTCCTGTTTCTGGCGGTCGTCTAGGATAGGGAAGATGTCGTACACCCTTTCTAGATCGGCCTTCACCTCGGCGTCACGGCGCAGATAGGCGCCCATGAGCAGATTGTTACGTACGCTCATACCCTTGAAAAGGCGGCGTCCCTCGGGCACTTGCGCCACCCCAGCGGCCAACATCTGGTCCGAGCCGGCTCCAGTCAGGTTCTTGCCTTCAAAGATCAGGCGTCCTGCCTTGGGCGGCACAAGGCCGGATATAAGGCGGAGGGTAGTGCTCTTGCCAGCGCCGTTGGAACCCACCAAGCAGACTATCTCGCCTGGCTCGACGTCGATGCTTACCCCCCAGAGCACCTGTACGTCGCCGTAGGCCGCCTCAATGTTTTCCAGCCGAAAAAAGTCACTCATGTGGCCTTCTCCTGGCGTTGGGCAAACTTTTTTCCCAGATAGGCCTTGATCACACGCGGGTCGCGAACCACCTGGTTTGGCGCGCCACCGCAGATGAGTTGCCCGTGGTGCAGTACCACCACCCTCGAGCAGACCGACATGACCACCTTCATGACGTGCTCAATTAGCATGATGGTGATGCCCCGGTCCAGAATCTTGTTGATTAACTCCAGGGCACTGTCAATCTCCGTGGCGTTGAGGCCGGCCATCACCTCGTCCAGCAGCAGCAATTTGGGTTGCATGGCCAAACTCTTGGCCAACTCTAAACGCTTGCGGTTTGGCAGTGTCAAGGTAGAGGCCAGTTTCTGGGCCATGTCATCCAGGCCAACAAATCGTAGGTGATCTTGTGCCGCGTCCTTGGCCTGTCGGATGCTAGGTAACTTGGCGGCAAATAGCGCACCCGCGGCCACGTTGTCCAGCACGGTCATTCCGGGGAAAGGCTGGACCACCTGGAAAGTGCGGGCAATACCTAGACGAGAGGTGGTATGCGGTTTTAGCTTGTCAATACGTTTGCCCTTGAAAAATATTCGGCCTTCGCTAGGCGGACACACGCCCGTGATGACGTTTATGAGGGTGGTCTTGCCAGCTCCGTTTGGGCCGATCAGACCTAGTATCTCGCCTTCATGGATATCGAGGCTCACCTCGCTCAAAGCGGCCAGTCCTCCAAAGTTGCGCCGTACATTTTTCAACTCAAGCAAGGTGCTCATCGTGCGCTCTTCCAGGGCAGGAGCCGGTTCAGACGCTTGGCCAGAAGTCCGTTAGGCAGGTACAAAACAAGTATAACCACCAGTACGCCCATCATCCCGGCGTGGAAGTTCAGGAAATTACGCCACACAATTTCTTCGAGGAACAAAAAGATCACCGCACCCAAAACCGGGCCTAAAATTGTGCCGGCACCACCCAGTAGGACCATAACGATGGGCTTGACTGAGATCATCACTGCGAAGACGTCGGACGGCTCGATGTAGTTGACCCAGGAGGCGTAGAATGCACCAGCGCAGCCAGAGAACAAAGCCGAGAGCGTAAAGGCCATCGTTTTGAAGAGGGTTGTGTTGATTCCAATCATGTTGGCAGCGTCCTCGTTTTGCTTGATACAATTGAGCCCGAAACCCAGAGGCTTGTACTTGACCCAGGCGCTGACCGCCAAGGCGACGCAGGCGATGGCGAACATGGAATAGTAAAAGAGTATGGCCTGCTCATGGACATCCATGTGCAGCACCGGGATGTTCAGGCCCATGCCGCCACCAGTCAAGCCGGTGGCCGAATTGCTCATCTCACGCAAAACCTCGGCAACGATGAGGCTGGCAATTGCGAAATAGTGCCCTTTAAGATGCAGGATAGCCAGCCCCAAAAACCAGGCGAAAACCGCAGCTGCCAACCCACCAAACGCCCACGCCACGAACATCGGCGCGCCGTTGACCTGCAGCAGGGCTCCAGCATAGGCGCCTATGCCCAAAAACGAGGCTGTGGCGAAGGAAGGATAGCCGGCCATGCCGCCGATAAAATTCCAGGACACCGCCAGCGTTGAATACATCAGCATCGTGGTAGCCAGGCGAATGATGTAATTGTCGCCAACTAGCGGTACTGAGGCCAAAGCCACCGTCACCGCCAGGCCGAAGGCAATCTTTTTCGTCATTCATAGCCCTTTTTGCCCATTATGCCGGTGGGCCGGAAAATTAGTAAGACTATGAGCAAACCGAAAGAGAGGGTCATGGCGTGCTCCGATCCTAAAAACAAGCCTCCGAAACTTTCGATTACTCCTAAGGCCAGCCCTCCAACCATGGCTCCCGACACGCTGCCCAAGCCTCCCAACACGCAGATGACAAAGGCTTTGCTCAGATAGTCCATACTTGCAATGGCCGAAATGGGATAGATTATGCTGAGCATGGCCCCGGCCGCGCCCGCCATAACCGCCCCCAGGCCGAAAGTTATGGCGTAGATTTGCTTGGCATTGACTCCCATGAGTAAGGACGCTTCGCGGTCCATGCGCACCGCGACAATGGCCCGCCCTATACGCGAGGCGCTCAATACCCAATATAGGGCGCCGGTGAGCACTAGGGCCAACACCATCGCCGCCAGGCGGTCTATGGGCACATAAATGCCGCCGAATACTATGACCCCCAGAGGGTTGGCTAAATTGATCTTTAGATAATCTGCGCTAAACATGATGATCAGGCTGTTGTTGAAAAGCAGATCGAGCCCGAAGGTCAAAGACAGCGTAATCAGCACCGGCGCGGCTACCACCCGGGTGATAATGCCGCGTTGCAAGGCGTAGCCGATAGCGAACAGTAAACCGCCAGCCAATGCCACCGAAATGAAGGGGTGTATGCCCAAGTAGTTGTATGCGTAATAGGCGATGTATGAGCCGATCACTACGAAAGTACCGTGAAGGATGTTGATGATGTTCAACACCCCCCACACCAGCGAAAAACCGGCAGCGATGCAGGCATACAAGCCGCCCAAGACCAGCCCATTGACAAGCACTTGAAAAAGAAGATTAGCGTTCATGGACACCTCACCTCCGCCGCGCCTGAGTGGCGGGCGCGGCGGAGGGTCGTGGGACTGGGTTCAGGCTACTCAAGGCCCTGCCTGAAATCGCTCTGCTTGATGTCCTTGGGGTAGATAACCATTTGGGTGCCGCCCTGGATCTGGAATACTGGTGGCTTGAGAGAATCGATTTGCCCGTTACTTCCGAAATGCACCGGCCCCCAGAAGGTCATCACGTCCAGACTGGCTAGGGCGTCGCGCACCTTCTTGGGGTTGATGGTACCGGCCTTCTCGATGGCCAGTTGCAGGATAGCGCCCGCGGCGCTCGACGAGGCCTGGGCATAGTCAGGCACATGGCCGTATTTAGCCTCAAAGAGCTTATTGTAGTTTTCGGTGGAGCCGAAGATGTCTTTGCCCTCATAGCGCACCGCCGGATGCCACCAGGACGCGCTGAGAACATTTTCGGCCAGGGGGCCCAGGGCCTTGACGAACTCCATGTAGGCCGGGCCTGCGACCATGCCCACGGTGGTCGGCTTCACGCCTAAGTCAGCCATTTGCTTGCGGATTAGGATCAAGTCATTAATATAACCTGTTGCGAAAAAGAAATCAGGCTGCGCTGCCCTGATCTGCGTCAGGGCCGAGGCATGATCCATGGCACCGATGGCGTAGGTACCGAAAAAGACCTCCTCGAAACCCTGCTTTTTGGCCGACTCCTGCATCTCTTTGGCAATGGCCAGAGGGAACAGGTCATTACGAGCCAGAATAGCGATTTTTTTGGCGCCCTTGACATTGTTCTTGACGATCGTCGCCATGGGGTCGGTGAGGGTCTGGTTGGGGGTGAAGGTACCGAAAAGGTACTTATAGCCCTGGTCATAGACCGCCACCGATGAGGCGGTGGCTGCAATGGTGGGAATTCCGTACTTCTCAGAAACGGCGCTGGCGGCCTTCGTGGCGCCAGAGCCGAACGGTGCGAACAGGAAGTTGACCTTATCGTCAGTGATCAGCTTTTCCGCCAACTGCACTGCGCGCGGCGTGTTGGACTGATAGTCATAGTAAATGATTTTCACCTTGTAAGTATCGCCGCCCACCTTGATACCGCCGGCCTTGTTTGCATGCTCGGCCCAAAGGTCATAACCCTGTTGCTGTTTCGTGCCCTCCGGGGCCAGTGGGCCCGTCAGAGGCAGGGGGGCGCCAACCTTGAGCGTCTTGTCAGAGGCTGCGGCAGGCACCGGGGACAGCATTAGGCCGACAACCGCCAAAACGGCCGTTAGCGCGACAATAACCTTGGTTCCCATTTTCATGTCATCCTCCTTAATGTGGTTAATTGTACGTCGTCAAATCCTTTGGGACAATATTTGCCTTTTGATAATGGACACACTCCCGGTAAACCTCGGGTCGCATAATTTCTTGACTTAGGGGCCTCAGCCCCAGGTTGTAACGCCTCCTGCGCCGCATGGTCTGCTCCTTGACCAAGTTTCTGGCCGTGATGATCTCTCTGGCCCCGCCGTGGTACACATCGGCGGAAGGCTGGTTGGCCTGGCCATCGTAGTCATAATCCAGATGCCTTCGATAACAGTGATAGAAGGAGCTGCGCGGCACATCGATCTCACGCAGCGTCTACTTCACCGGCAGGGATGAACCCTCCACCAGTCGGATGATCTCCATCTTCTCCGCTTGGCTGAAACGCATCGCTGATCCAGATCGTCGGCCGTGCCAATCAAACTGTTTTTAAGCACTACGTTTTTAAGCGACAGATCGGCCACCAGCTCGTTGAGCTGGCTGTTTTCCAGACGTAGGAAACATACCTCGCCACTGGTGGCCTGATGCTTGGTGTCGCCCTTCATTCGCCGCTGACCAGCCTCCAAAAAATCCTTGATCCAACTGTAGCGCAGATTGGGGGCAATCCCCTCCCGGCGGCAGGGTTCGACGATGCTCTCCTCGCCCCTAAGCCCCTCCAAAACGATGCGGATCTTCTCCTCCGCCGGGTAATTCCTTCGGGCCTTCGGGCGGATCTCGCGGACTTTGCTCCCCAATCCTTCACTCTGGCTCATGGCTCACTCTTTTGGGTGCCGATTCTGCCCAAGAGTATCGATTAGCTGAAACCTCAAATCTGTCTCAGCGGCTCTGACGGGGAACAATGGCCATGTTTGAACCGGCATTTCAAATTACTAGCAGGCTGTCGGGCTTGCAGATAGGCGTCAGCTCAACGCATTGATATTGCTAGGTTATTTTTTTTAGCCTTAAAATGGCACACCTGATGATTTCAATAACTTACGAAGTAAGTCCGACAGACTGCTAGTGTCTGTTTATCTTACCGAGTTGATCAGACGCCCGATGCCTTTTACTCCTATGGCCACTTCATCTCTAGCCGAAAGGGGCCCTCTGCCCGGCGGAGTGCCTGTGGCTATGACATCGCCTGGTTTGAGCGTAGTCACTTGGCTTATGAGGTGAGGTGATAAGAAGTCCCTTTTTTATTCGGCCCAGATTATGGTTGGTTTTGGCTTGTGTGTCAAGCAAGGGCTGGTCGCAAGATCTTGTGTCCGCAACTTGCGGGCGTAAAAATGGCCATTGGATGCCGGCAGGGGCGTGGAGGTGGAGGCAGTGCCAGGGGGCTCGACTGTGTTTGGATGCCGGTACTCATCAGGCGGAGAGGAAATTTGGGTAGAGGGATCCCCCTCGACTCTGACTTTTTCTTCAAAAATCAGGCAGTGTGGCCCTCCACAGGCGGGTAAACCTCCGGATACTCCGGGTCAACATAAAGCCACTTATTGGACCCGCCAAACAGACGGCGGGTAGACTCTGGGAGTTGGGACACGGAATAGTCGATATGTCTTCTTGGACCCTTGGAGGCCGGGTTGCTTTGGGTGGCGGCCTTTCATTTATTTGCCATAAACCGAAAGGCTCTCAGATCTTCGTTATGACTTAATGCTCCATTATCACGATGATTATTTTCATGTTTCCTGAACATTTCGGGCAAGTCAGGGGGGCCAATTAATAGATTTTCAGTGTCAGCATTGCCCATGTTTTCCTGTGCTCTTTGAATGATCTTGCAGTTCGACGTTGGGGGGGTAATGCCGTCCAAACCAATCCTTTTACCTTCGTCTTGACTCTGGGTCTAGCTGCTATGAACCTCAGACCTGCCAATACGTTAGAATTCGTGCGATATGAAATGCAAATCCCCAGAGCAGCGTTCTGGCCTACTCGGAGAAGATGAGATTCTCGGTCCTTCGGTTGGAGGGCGGATGTGGCGCTCTCCAGGTACGCCTGCCATCAGTCCTCCATGTCAGCCGTTGGACAAGGGCCATTTCTCTATGAACCTTTTGGCATATTCGAGAACCGCCCCGAACAGCGAGCACTTTGCCCCAGCTGCGCATATGCCTCCTCCTTCGTCAACACCCGGTTCTCATCCTCCAGCCTATAACCCAGGTCCATGGACAGATTGGCCACCTTCGAAATCTCCTTCGCCAGGTCCTCCTCGGAGTTGATCTTGATGGGGTAGACCCTTATCCTCTCCAGGTGGTCAAGCACCTCATCATTCACGATCCCGTCCACCGCCTTGTGGTGCCTCTTGTTGAACCTGATATAATCAATGAAATTCACAACTCTTGTTCTTCAATGCGACTAGAGATCGATTGCCTGCGCGATACCTCCCTACCAAACATGCCCCATCTGCTGTCTATGCTCGGGTGAGCCACGCCAAACAGTCCGGCCACCAAGCCTTGGGATCAAGAAAGTCCATATGTCCCAAGCCAGGGACAAAATTCACCTCGACGCGCTCGCCTGCGGATGGATAGGTTTCAAGGAGCGCAGTTTTGAGCCGAATCGGTTCTTCGCCTTGGAGGACCGTTAGCTTTTGTCGCGCTTGCTCCATTTCGTCATGCGCTCTCTTTTTGCAGGCCCTTTTGATCTCGTCTCTGATAGCCGAGCGCGTGATGTCCCTGATCTCGGCGTCAACCTTGAATTTTTCGATTGCCTCAAGGTATTCTTCATGGGTTTCCATTTCGAGCCTGACGAGATGCCGGTGGGCTTCGGATATCGAGGGCGTTTTCATCGCGGATGGACGCCCCACGATGGCCCCCCATAGATTGGGCACGAAAAGCCAGTCATCATGGGGTCTCGGGTAAAGACCACAGCCCCGGCCTATGACGCTACCCAAGGCCACTACGGTCGCCGCCGCCGAGAAATCCGGCGGTATCTGCATTCGGTCGGCGATGTCCACCAGCCAGCCGTGCAAGGGCTCGGGGATCATGGCAGGGTCAAAGGACTTCACCGGGGGCAAGCCCTCGGGGAGCGGTAAGGGCTCAGACCATTGGTCGCCTTGATCGATCTTGCCCGCGCCAACCTTTGCCGGATGAGTCGCCGCTAATACAAGATCGAACCCCTTCAAGCCCTTGCGCCACGTGCATGTCGTTGAAGTCGCTTCCCCTGGTGGACGCATCTTGAAAGACCGGTACGGCCAATTTGCCGCCAACCGCCAACGCCGCCTCTCTGGCCTTGGTCAAGCCGGGGTTGCCTTCGATGTGCCGGTCGTCATCGGTGCAAATAACTATGGCATGGTCTGGGTATTTCACCCGGATCTGTTCTGCAACCGGCTTGAGCTTTCCGTCATCGAATGCGATTACAACACTATGCCCGGTTGCCTCATGAATACTCGCCCCGGTGGCGTATCCCTCACATATCAGGACCATCTTGTCCCTGATCTCTCCGAACGTGAAGAAATGGCCGATCTTTGCTGTGCCCTTCTTAAACCGCTTTGAGCCGCCCAGGGATATGAATTGCAGACCATGAAGGGTCCCTGACGGGGACAAGCAATGAATCGCCCATCGTCTTCAATCCGTCATAGGCATGAACACTTTTGCGTCAGAGATGCGGATTCGCATCGTCGGCCTCGGTGGCCTTTGCCCATACATCGGAACACCACGCCTGGGATTCTGCCCATATCCGTTCCTGCTCTTCGTCGCGTTGCCGGCGCATGGGCTCGATTTTGGCCTTGTAGGCGGCATCCTCCGCCTGCGTCATAGGCCGCTGTAGCGAAAACCATGTCTGGTTGATACCCCTTTTCCAACACCCAAAGGCGCCCGCCGCCGGGTGATCGGCGGGGGCTCGATACCGGCGGTCCTCATGGCATGACGGAAGGCGTCGAAAATATCTCCGCCGATGTCATTCTGACGCGGGCTTGAAAAGCTCACGGGACCGAACGGATTTTCTGGAGGGTTAAAGGGTTGGGCAAAGTCAAATCGTTCCATTAGTTGCCCTCCGGATCAATGCGGCTTTTCTCCTCGAACGAGTCGAGATCCTCATCACGATAGCGGACGGCCCGGCCGATCTTGAGATATGCGGGTCCCCGTCGGAGCGCTCTCCAATTTCGCAAGGTTTGGATTGCGACGCCGAGCCTGTGTGCCGCGTACACCTCCGATCGGTTTGGACTGTTTGCCGCCAAGTTCATACTCGGTGAGTTCGACGTTTGGTTTGCTTGTGTTCGGTCCGGTGGATTTCGTTTACCCATAATGAAACCTCCATCAGGATTTTCCGGGCTGGACGATCCAACCCTGTTTTCCGCTATTCTCGGGGATTAAGTCGTAATGTCAGGTGGTTAAGCCCGGTTCACACGGGGAATTATCGGGGAACTATTGGGGTAAAATTGATACAACAGAAAAGCCAGGTATTTTTGGGTGTGTATTCGTGATGTGGAAACGATGATGGGTTAAAAGGCCTGGGTGGTAAGGGGTGGACGAAAAGCGCAGGTAGTTAGGTGTGCTATCCTCCAAAAGGGACTTTTGTCGGTTCTGTCAGTCCCATTTCCTAAGAATCCTCAAAGTTTTTGTTGCGCAGGGGTATCTTTCCCAGGGCAGGCCGGTCGGGATATCGGCTTTTTGGAAACGACCTAGCCCCGGAAAATGTGAAAATCACATGTATGCGGCTTCCGGCATCTCGCAGACAGGGGCAGAGTCAACCGGAACGCCGGGAGTCCGTAGGAGTCTTTCGATGGCCTCGACCGTTTCCATACTGAGAAGGACATCCCCGCAAAGTCGGCAAACCTCAGCCGGAACTTTGTCCAGAACAACCAGACGGCTGTGATGCTTGACCACATGGGTGATGGCCCGCTTCTCGTACACTCCGGAGCATTCTGCGACACTGCATTTGTTCATTGTTCTCCTCCTCTTTGAAAGGGAGTCCTCCATTTAGGGGGCTTGGGTTCGTAAACGGTGATGATCACAAGGTCAGGCTGGCTGGTTGTGGCTACCACGTGAAGAAACCTGCCCGCGTCGGTCCCTCCACATGTGGAACAGGCTTCGTTTAGTCCTCAGCCATTGTCCTGTCGACGCCATTTAGCCCGCTGTAAGATAATGAACGCGTGTCAATCGGACCTTTCCGGCTGAAGAACAGGGTCTCGAGTGACTTCGTGCGAAGGCCGGTCCACGAGTGTCTTGGATTTGGCAAAGAACCACGTCAAGGTCACGCCGGCGCTGAAATAGTTGTCGGTTTTGACAAGAGGGCTGTCTTCGAAGGCCGCGCCTGTGAGGCGGTCATAGCGGATCGAAGAGAAGATCTGGATGTCCTTAAAACGCCTTCTCAATCCAAAACTTATGGCACTGCCGCTGTATCCGCCGTCGGGATGGTATTCCGGTCGATCCGCCCTCGCAAACTTGGATTTCACTTCGTAGAAATAATCGTGATAGCGCTCGGTGCCGAAGATAGGCCCGGCGCCGAGAAACATCCTCCATCCCGGGATGATGGAACTCATCCATTGGTAGTCAAGATAGGGGGCAAACTTCAGCCCTCGATATTCAAAATCAGGCACCGAGAAGACGGCGCGCAGCGGGACCTTGACCCACAGGGACCTGGTTTTCTCTTCAAAGATCTTCCACTCCAGGGATGGCCCGACCTCTCCCGTGAAATCGAGGTCGGGCATGCCCTCTCGCGCCTTGTTGTCCTCGCTGTTGACCGGAATAGATCCTGAGAGACTCAGGTCCAGCTTCAGGCGGTCGGAATCGAAAAGGAGACCGGATAGCGTGCTCCCATGGGCCCTGAAAATTTTGCCGCGGTAAATGGGATATGGAAAGGGAACGGCATAGAACCGGGACTCATCGGATCCCCTATAATCGGGAAGGTACCAGACGGCCGCTCCGATTCCGAGTTCCCACAAGGGAACATCCTCAGAAAAACCCGGGGATACCCCGAGAAGGAACACGACAAGGAACGCGAAAAGCAAGAGGATGGTTCTCTTCATCCAATCTCTCCGATGGAGTGGGTTCGATGATCACCAGCAGGTTGCTTAAAAATGTCCAGATACAAGGCGCCAGACATCCCGAGGAGCGAGGCGTACATGAGAGTACGTCGCAACAAGCCTGTCCCGTGCTTGACACGGGAGGGGACGAGGGCAATCCGCCATACTACCGGCGGATGGATGGGCATCTTTCAGCAACCTGCCGCGGACCACCGCTCCAGCCACCCGGCCGTGCGAAGCAGTCGTGCATCGGCTCCGCGCTCGGCCACAAGCTGCACACCCATGGGCATGCCGCCCGACCCGCGCAGGATGGGAAGCGTGATCGCGGGCGTCCCGCACAGTGTCCAGATCGTGCAGAAGATCGGGCTGCCGGTGGACTCAAGGCCCACGGGCGCCACACTCATGGTCGCGGGAGTAAGGATCACGTCGAAAGAGGTGAAAATGGAAGCCAGAGCCTTGTTCAGGATGGGGACCTGTTCGACTGCGCGGTTGTAGTCTACGGGCAGGACCTGTTCTCCCCGTTCGATCATCTGTCTGAGGGAGGAGCTCAGGTGTTCCTTGCCCCTTACATATTCGAAGGCAAAGCTTTTGGCGAGGTCCGCCTCCATGATCGCTCGATGCCAATCTACGGACCGGTCGAACACCGGCGGAAGTTTTACTTCCTGCACGTGAGGACCAAGTCGTTCACAGAGCTCTGCAAAGGCTTGGCGGGTGTCCTCGGCGGCCTGGTCCCACACCGGGGTCCTGACAAAGGCAAAACGAGGTGCAAGAGCGGAATCTGCAGCGGTTGCTTGGACCAGGTCCGGCCGTGCCGAAGGTCGCATGGCAGGATCCCCGTCATCAAAAGCTGTCAGTGCCTGTGCCAGAAGAGCGGCGTCCTCCACGGTCCGTGCGAAGACACCGACCTGGTCGAGAGGATGCGACTGCTTCAGGACGCCGCGGCGGGAGATGGTGCCGTAGCTCGGTTTGTACCCAACCACGCCGCAGTACGAGGCCGGGCGAATCACCGATCCGTTGGTCTGGGTGCCGAGGGCGAGAGGAGCCATGGCTGCCGCCACCGCTGCCGCCGACCCGCTTGAGGACCCGCCGGGTGTCCGCCGCGGATCAAGGGGGTTCCGGGTCTTGCCGGGGCCGTAAACCGCGAGCTCGGTCGTCACGGTCTTACCCAGCAGGATCGCCCCTGCCTGTCGCAGCAGCGATACCGCCATGGCATCCTCGGTAGGGTGCCTTCCTGCATGCAGAGGCGTGCCGTTCTCGGTGGGCATGTCTCCGGTATCAAAGATGTCCTTGATGCCTACCGGTACGCCATGGAGCGGCCCGATGCCCTGGCCATCGCGCAGCAGACAATCCGCCCGGCGTGCCTGCTCCAGGGCGTATTCGGGGTCAAGAAACGCCCAGGCCTGAACTTCGTTTTCGACCCGCTCAATCCTGTCCAGACTAGCGCGTATGGCCTCTTCGACCGTGATCTCGCCTTTACGGATAGCCTGTGCCAGAGCCACGGCTGTGACCCGGTGCCACTCCATGATCCGTCCTCCTCCAACCGAGAGTAGATGATTTGTCCGGGTGTGTCAAAAGCCAACTCAGGACATCATGTTGGGGGTCAAAGGATTGCGGTGTACTGGAGCATGCCGGCCTGGTGTAGTTGCATGCATGGCGAAGGGTAACCGGGCCTGCGCGGTTCTCCCCACCTTTTTACCTTTGGTCATCCTCCAATTTCTTGTATTCAGGGTTCCGTAACGCCGCGGAGATACCCGGTGAGCATGCGGGCCTCCTGCATGGGTTTCCGACCGACCCTGAGAAACATTCTCCATCCCACAGTTCCACAGGAGGACACCCATCAACTGTCGGCTCAAAGCCTTATCTCACCTGGCTTCTTCCTGCTCAGACAGGCACCCACCTGCCCCTCTTCTTTATCTCGTCGTACATGGCGTCGGGTGCGAGGTCAACCTCTCCAGGCCATGTCACCACCCCATATTCAAGATAGACCTGTGCAAAAAAGGATGGATCTCTTAACGGTGCAAAAACTCCTGCGCCTTCGCTGTTCACGAGGCGCGAGAGATCGACTTCACCAGTCGTGCCGTCGATGAACTTCACAGATAGACAAAAACCCGGCAGCACCTTGATTTCTAGAACACGCCACGGAGCGGAAGGAACTACTCCAAAGGCGAGATCTTGTTCGGGTTGCGTTTGGTTTCGCATAATTTCCAATCCTCCATGAGCTCTTCCCTGTGCAGGCTTGCCCACTCCAAGACAAGCGAGAGTGCCCGTCGTGGGAAAGCCCCCCGCATTACTTCAAGGGTCCGGATGTCAATCAAGACTTCAAACTCACACGGGGTATTGTCTCCTCGGAACAGGAACTCTGCAACCGGAAAAAGGAGATCGAGGAACTGAACCGCCACGCGCTGAATTCCACGCAGCGACAGGAAGAGGCCCTTCTTTAAGCTCGTCTTCAATTACCCCTGAATAAGATCTCCCGGGATGAGCTGGCAGGCCATATCGTGGAGCTCTTTACCCAGACCCGTAGAGTCTGCCCCCTGTCATTGGCCGAGAACCTCTATAACCATGCGGAAGGCACTTACAGGCTGACGGATCCTCTCCCTGGACGGCGGTGACGGGCCCTAGACATCATCAAGGAACATCCTTGAACCACTTGCTTCCAAGCGGGGCTTTGTACGCTTCGGCAGCAGCGTTGACAATTGTCACGTGACACGTTACAGCAGGTCATGATCAAGATGTTTGCGGACAAGCACACGCAGATTACCATTGAGGTGTTGCCATGAGGCTCGAGAATTCCGAAACGCGAAAGGTAGAACCCACACATCCAAGGGAGATGCTTCTCGAGGACTTCATGCCCGACTATGGGCTGACGGCAGCGAGTCTTGCCGAGGCACTGAGAGTGTCACGGCAGACGGTGAACGAACTGCTCCGAGGTCGGCGTGCCGTTTCGCCGGCCATGGCCCTTCGTTTGTCTCGCCTTTTCGGCAACACGCCGGAGTTCTGGCTGAATGCCCAGCGTGCGGTTGATTTGTGGGGGGCCAACTTCGAAATCCAAAAGGATCTAGAAAGCATACGGCAGATTGAAGCACTCCAGAGCACATTGAAAGGACAACGAAATGATCGGACATCAAAACAATGACATCTTGACTGGGGCGGATGATCAAGTTCCCTCAGGCAAGACCTCATCCTCTCTCCCCCGGCTGTTGAATTGCGCCATGCGCTCTGCCCTTTGCTCAATGCTGCCTTATGGACCTTGAACCCTGATCTATTTTTGGGGAACTCGGGACTGGCTCTCTTGAACCGGGAACCGGCCTTTAATTCTGATCCCGAAATTCTCCTTGATTGGCTTGGACCTTTCCCGAGGTTGCTTTCCGTTCACCTCTGAACGGCGAACCCTGACCCTTGAAGCTCAAAACCTGTTGATCTCTAGCCAGATTAGGTATGGATTAAGTTCGTTTTGTAAAAAGTAGCCTTCAGGGAGGATCAAAGGCCGCCTTGATGGACTTTAAGGAAATAAGACGCCCCCACTCCCTGCATGGGAGATGGGGTTTTGTGCTTTTGAGGCATTCCATATTCCACCTCGCCATTTGGAGGGGGTCATGGACGAAAAGTCCATCCAGCACAGCGTAGAATCCCTGATATTCACTGTACGCGGGCAGCGTGTGATCCTTGATGCTGACTTGGCACATATTTATGGAGTGCCGACGAAAAGGCTTAACGAACAGGTGCGACGGAATGCGGACAGGTTCCCTGAAGACTTCATGTTTTAGCTTTCACAACAAGAGGTTACAGACTTGAAGTCGCAAATTGCGACTTCAAGTCCCGAGGGGAAGCGGTCGCAAATTGGGACCGCCTCCACCCATGGCGGTCGGCGGAAGCTTCCCTATGCCTTCACCGAGCACGGGGCCATCATGGCTGCCACTGTCCTGAATAGTCCAGAGGCAACTCCCATTCCCCGGTTCGCCCGGTTTTTCGCCGCGCAACCTGCGGGATATGAAACGTTTCTGTCTTGCCTACGCTGACAAAGCGATTTGGCTACAGCTTGTCGCCGAATTCCAGCCGCATTCACACTCGGGGTCCCGGGCAATTTGGCGACAAGCTGTAGCCAAAATATAGGAGGCTGATACTTTCTACCTGAACCTGCTCAATGGTAGGGAACGCGGACCGGAGGACAACCCCTCAATCGGGATTATCCTTTGCGCCGAGAAGGACGATGTTGAGGTCGAGTACGCGCTCAAGACTAAGCAAAACCCCATCGGAGTCGCCGAGTATCAGCTCCTGTCGAAACTGCCGGCCGAGATGAAAGGCAAACTGCCGACAGCCAGACAGCTTGCCGGTGCAGTCCGTACCGCACTGCCTGGGGAGAGGGGGAAGCGGTCATGAGCACACCCTTGATACAGCAGCTTGAGCTATGGAAGCGGAAGAAGCGGATTATTGAGTGTAACTGTGAGGGTTATCAACCTTGGCTCTGGGTGGTTAGTACAAAAGTCGACAAGGTCCCGCAAGCCTCGTTCACGCAAGCGAATCGGGTTGAAATAAGGGAGAGGAAGGGCTACCTACGGCAGGCAAGTAGCATGAAGGCGCCCGAAGCCCTTATTTGCTTCCTGATGGGAACCCTTGGAATACGAGCGACAGGGCGACCCTGTTTCCGGAGGACTTGACCACCTCGGGAACCGGAACCTGCCTTTCCCATGAAGTTCTAACCAGCCTCGGTAATCATGTGGATGGTCTGATGTGGGTAAGCGTGGCATGATATGGTTGACCGTTTTCCTTGGGATCTTTGGGACAAGTATGTTAAATTGATAATAGATCCCAATGAAGAGAGAAGGTGATATGAATGGGAAATGTACAGGCAGTCATAGATTTGCCGGAACAACTTTATCTCTCCCTTTCTGCATCCGGTTTGACCAAAGAGAAAATAGCAAGTGAGTCAAGGAAACTTCTTGCCTTGAAATGTTTCCGGGACAGAGTCCTTTCTCTTGGGAGATCTGCCGAGCTGTCGGGGCTTTCCAAATGGGACTTCATAGATTTTCTGAGCGACAATGATGTCCCTCTGCTTGACTACGAGGAAGAAAAATTGGCAAGGGAATTTGAAACTGCGCAAAGGCTCGGCGAGAGGCTCAAGAAGTGATCGTTGTCTGTGATTCTACCATCCTGATCGGACTGGCAAAGATAGGGAGATTGGAACTCCTGGAAAAAGTTTTTTCCAAGATCTCCGTTCCTGAAGAAGTCTTCCGTGAACTGCTGGAGAAAGGAGCAGGCAAGCGCACCTTATGGCGATGACCACCTTATAGATCTGAGCGGGATCGACTTCGAGGCCCTTGCAGAGAAGTTCAAGGCGGGCCGCAAACGAACGCTGAATGAAAAACTCAAGGGGAATGTGGCGCAAAAGCTGATGTCCATGGTGCGGCTCAACCGCACACGCATGGATTATCTGGAACAATTCCAGGCTATGATCGACGCCTACAACGCTGGCAGTCTCAACGCGGAGGAGTTTTTTAAGCAACTGATGGCCTTTGCCCAAAGCCTAAATGAGGAAGAAAAGCGGGGGGTGAGCGAGCAATTGGATGAAGAAGAGCTTGCGCTCTTCGACCTCCTGACAAAGCCGCCGATTGCAATGAGCAAGGCGGACAGGGGCAAGGTCAAGTCCACGGCCCGTGACTTATTGGCCACGCTCAAGGCAGGGAAACTGGTGCTGGATTGGCGAAAACGTCAGCAAGCCCGGGCCGAGGTGCGGGTGACCATAGAGACAATTCTGGATCAGGGCTTGCCGAGGGCCTATACGCCGGAGCTGTTCGAGCAAAAATCGACGGCGGTGTTCCAGCACGTCTATGACGCCTACTATGGCGCGGGGCGCAGTATCTATGCGGTCGCATGAAGACATCGAGCCAACCCCCGAACTGGACAGGGATTCCGCTGCGCTCGCCGAAGCAATCCGCCTTGGGGAGAGAATCGCCTTGGTGGGCTTTCCGTTGCAGGGGTTGGTCAGTTCCGGGGCAACTGTCACTTCTAGAGTAGTAAGGGCGGGACGCTTGTGGTCAAACTTAATGCGGTCAAGGAAGCAATGCTGCCCGGGGATATGCCTCAGAACTTGAAATTTGCCATTCATAGTGCGGTTGTTCGTGCCTTTCTCGAAACCAATAAGGTCCGTTTTGAGACTGGAAGCAGCAGGAAGCCCGTCGCACACCCGGAGGAAGATGAACGAAAGCAGCAATTCGCTGGGCTCGTGGAGAATTGGTAGCAGAAAGGAAAAAGGGGCGGCAATTAACAATATGGCAATCGAGCAGCCGGTCCGTGAGTGTCGGCGGAATGGAATGGGTGCGGAGGAGATTCAGCCGGCTTGATTGAAGTTCTAAATACTGGGAAGGGATATCTTCATGGCAAGCAAGTGACCAGAAAAATGACGCACAGCCCGGCTGTTGGGACTGCTCATATAATGACCCTCACGGGGACAACTTCCCTCGGGATCTGCAAATGGTTTAAAAAACACGGAAAAGGGCAGAACAAAAATATACCGGCTGCAGCCAAGAATATGATCAGAACATCTAAGGGTCTAAATGGGTGTTAGGCAATGGGATGGTCTACGTAGTGGAACTGCAACTGTTTGGTCGGTTGTGTCCATCCCATGAATCCCAGAGCATGGACGTCCCTTAAAACCTTAGCGGGCGCCGTAGATCTCCTGAACTGTCTGGAGGATCAACTCGGCAATTAACTCGTCATCTTCTCTCAGATTATATATCCCGCTATGGGATGGATCCCCACATAAGGGATCATGAAGGATTTTGAGATTTCTGCTGTCCGGACTCTCTGTTTTAACTGTATGCCTGACTTCGCCAGAGTTTAGAACTGCTATTCTCGCGTTACCTCTAACCTTAAGTTTTGCCGAATAAAGTCTTCGAAGCGACTCAATTTCACTTTGTCGAGTACTGCAGTTCAAAAACTCCAAGCAGTTGACTGACAGGCTTTCTTCACCTGCTCTCAACATGAAAGCTGTTGCTTGAATCTGGCCATCCGGTGCTTGAGTAGGTTTGCAGTATCGAGCAATATGGTTCTCGTCGGATATTCTGTCGCCTTTCATTCTGAAATCCAGTTCCACACCCCATGAGATTCCACTGTCTCTTTTAGGACGTCAATTGTTGCTGTTCCTGAAAGCCTAACTTGACGATCTGGATGCCTATCATTTTGTTTAAATAGAACGAATCGGACATCTGCGCCTGACAAAAAATGCACGCTAAAAACGCGGTCTTGTTTACTCCGCCATGAACTATAAATGTTGTAGTCGGGCGACAAAGATAAGCTAGGACATTTCAGATCGGAGTGTGACTTGATAAAATTAAAAAAACTTTGAAGAGAACCTATTGAAATGCCAACGCTGTTGGGATCATCTACCTTTGCATCATTGAATAGTGCTAGGAGTTTGTTACCTATTTGCCGACACAGTATTGAAGGCGACGTCTTAATCTGGAAGATAATTTCTTTTACTTGACCTTCCTCGGTTTCAACTAAATTGGATTGCGTAAAAGATTCTTCAAACTTAGGATAGGCTTTTATCACTAATAAATACGGCATATTTTGTTGGTTCTGGCTCCTCCCCACATTCCATGCTCCAGAATATGGCCTCTCCCCGGTAGGCTCTTCGGAAAGGAATCTCTTGCTATATGCTATACTGGCCTCATCAGGATCTATTAGCCGGCACACATCGTTCGGAAAACTAAGTCCTGGCATCGTCTTCTCGCTCCCAAATTGACTTTTGGACCTCAAGCGTTGTTAGATCTGTAAATCCGCAAACTATCCATTCTCGCGCTAAATCAAACCATTCACGGATTGCAGGTCTACTCGTTGATTTGCCAATACCTGTAGCTTTCAATTCTAGGACTAAGAGGGGAATTTTGTCGTCAGTTCGGGTGGCTTGTTTTAGACTGACGACAAGGCGGCCAGCTTCCTCCGGCAACAAAAAGCTCGTGTTCCATCCAATGTTAATAGGATTAGGCAAAAAGCGCTCCGGCTTTTTCTTCCAACAAAAGTCCCGAAAAACTCTAGGAAGTTCGTCAATCGTATTCCACTCGTGGCCTTTTGGCATATGGTTAATGTACCTTAGTTCGCAATCAATCGGATTGAGTTCCCCTAGCTCAAATTCTTTAAAGAATTCTGTCACAGTATCTAGCACGTTCTCAAAACTCTGAATGACATGTGGATATCGTGGATAAATATTCTCCCTGCGTCGCCAATTAAAATAAAACCTATCAAACTGCAACTGTATCAATTGGTCATCTGATTTATTAATAAACCACACTCTTGGAAGTGGCAGCCCTGTTGTATTGTCTATAAGTAATTCACCGCGGGGTGAAATTATTGGATAAGCATGTTGTATAATCGGGTAATTATGACGAAATTTATTCCAAAGTAAGCCTAAATGGGGGACACGAAAGCTATCAGGGGTCTGAAATCGAATTCCACACACCACTTCGTTAACCGGGGGGCTCTTGTAGCTTGGGAGAACACCCTTAAGAGAACTTGCACAATCCATAAATGGCCTCGGAACAAATTCATGCAATAATTACATGCACTTAGCATAAAATGAGGAAACGAAATTCTGCTTCAATATAATGTAACTTAGTGAACTCACGTAGCAAATGTCAACTTTTTTGAAAACTTGCTGCTCACTGAATTTGATTCTTTACCAGTCTGTCGATCAAACGAGACTGGGGGTAGTCAGAGCATCGATACCGCTGTTTGGGGTCCGAAACCTCTCACTTGCCGGTCAGTTCAAGGTCTCCCGCGTTCCTGACGGCGATACGGTCAATACCGTGGGCCATGGCATAGAAATCAAGGTCAGGCTAGTGGTGAGAGATGCCCACGAACCCTTTAAGCCAAAAGGGAGCCCGGACAGCCTTATAGTGCTAAGTCTCAAAATTACCTTGCCGGCCTGGTTCTTAACAAGACGGTCGATATTAAGGGATCTGGTTCGGATCGGTACCGAAGAGGGCTCGTCATAGAGAGCGCATATTCAAAAACAACAAAAAGAGCCTTGGCCGGGTAGACATGCGCGCGGCGTGAAGCATCTCGACTTGAACATCTCTTCGGCTTGGGTTAAAGTCAGGTGTGCAGCGATTCTTGGAAGACTTGGGTCAGTTTTGGAAGCGTGAAGAGAAAACCGCCCGAGAAGTTGAAAGACATCCCCTGGGCTGGCAAGCGTAGTGGGGAAGACCTGAGGCGCGATTTGCGTGTTCTCCTTATGAACCAGGCGTACATGCCGACGGTTCTGAACGTGCCTTCGAGGGGGGACTATATGGGAAAGAAAAGGAGCAAGCACAGCAAGCAAATTCAGGAAATGGTTGATCGCATTGTCAAGCGATTCGACCCTGATAAGATCATCCTTTTCGGGTCCCATGCACGGGGGGATGCGGGGCCGGACAGCGACGTGGATCTGCTCGTGGTGATGCCAGTGGCCGGCTCAAAGCGGGATAAGATGGTTGAGATCGGTGTCGCCTTACATGATATCCCTCTCCCAAAAGACATTATCGTCACCACTCCCGAGGATTTTCAATGGCGTAAGGAGATTGTCGGCACCATCGAGCGGCCGGCTGTACAGGAAGGAAAGGTTTTGTATGCCAGAACCTGATAAGGTGACCCTTGTCATCCGTGAATGGGTCATCAAGGCGGAAAACGATCTTAAGACCGCTGTCCACACCTTGGAAATGGAAGACGATTGCCCCACAGACACGGTTTGTTTTCACGCGCAGCGGTGCGTGGAGAAATATCTCAAGGCCTTTCTTGTTCTGAAAGAAATCGATTGAGGATAGACATGCCATCTTCCGGTTTGTTGGCGACCCTACCTGGACGCCAATTCAAAGTGTCTTGATCCCTTCAACAGCGCGAGGACCTCTCTTCCAATTCCGTCAAGAGCCACAGCTAAAAATCCCATATTAACAATTCGCAACATTAGTGTCCGTAGGTGGAGCAACGCACTACCGCGCCTCGAAAACGTATCGCTGTCTTGAATTCGGATGAGGTGGTGAAGGGCATTATCAGAAGGGGGCATCTGCGAGTCTTATTGATCAATCCAGGGCTTGGTATATGTGAGCTGCGCTTTGGCGATTCGGGGCCGTGGTCGGGCGTGACATTTCTGAGATTAGGGTGCTTAAGGATCTTTCTTATGATCACTTCGTTCTCGATGAGTCTGTCTGAGTTCTTCGTCCACCTTCCTTGACCACCACTGCTGCCACTTGGGGTTGAAAAATAAGGGCGTGTCCTCATCGAACTTCGTTTGCCGCTTTAAGTTGGCCTCCATGGCGGCGTTAATCCTGTCCTTGATCTCCCGCACCAATTCCGCTCTCACCTCCTGCGGTGTTGCCTCCATAACCAAGAATTCCGATGCCCATTTTTGGGTGTCGATGGTCAGCTGACGCGCCGCAAGTTCCGTGAGCGCAAAGTGGATTTGTTCATGCTGGAGTACATAGCCCCGCATGCTTTCCGGAATCTTGGGGTTCCACCATGATTGATCGGGCAGCATGACGGATTCAAATGCCAGACGTTCAATTCTGCCGAAGAAATACCTCTTGCCGTACAAATCCCCCCTCGTAATTCTGAAACTTGAATCAGCGGTCAACCGAATTAGGGTGGCGACGTGCGCGTTGACTAGCTCCCTATGCTCCGCCTGTTGCCCCGATAATGAGGCTGCGCGAAAATCATCTGGGGTCAACGGCCGGTAGGCAAAACCCGTCGTGAGTGTCTTGTGCGGTTCATCCATCTGAAGTATGCGCGGCTCGGCATATTCTGGCAAACGGGCGCATGTGGAAAGGAGGGTCATCGAAAGGGATAAGACTGCGTAATTGAGGAACCGATTCATAGGAAAACAGTGCGGCCGAGGAGACGCTCGTCGGTAAGCAAATAACCCCGATGACAGATAGACCCTTTATGCTTCTTCCGCCCTTCTATGGTCATCGTAGCGTAGATCCCCGTATCGTTTCGCCTCAACCCCCTTCGTTACGAGCCGGCTCACATAACCCACCCATGGCAGGGTGATAAGAGCCAGGAAACCCGAAATGAGGAAGATCCAATGCACCCCCACCTTGTCGGCAAGCGGCGTGGCGATCAGCATGGAGACCAATCCGACCGGCAGCAGGAGTGTCGGGGATGAGGCGAAGACCTTTCCTCGAATCTCGTCGGGTGTGATCCTCTGGATGTGAGAATGCATCGCTACGTGAGCGATGTAGAAAGAGAGGTTGGACAGTCCGATCAGGATGAGTGCGGCAACAAAATTGTGAAAGATCGGCAGCACGGCGAAAAGGAGGTAGCTTGCACCTAACCCACCATAGATCATCTTCTTTCTGCTCCAGAGGTGTTCGATTCCTCCGGCAAGGAGGCTCCCGAGGGCGCCTCCCAAGGCAAGAATGGTCATGAACAGGCTATATTCCGGTGTGCCGCCTCCGAGGTATTTCATGACGAAGACGATGTAGAGAGGGAGCTGGCATGCCAGAAACAACCTCCACAGAAAACCGATGAACACGTAGAACCTCAATTGTTCGTTGGAGAGGAGGAACCGGATCCCCGTGGTCAACTGGAGCAAGTTCCATTTGGATGGACTTCCTTTGGGCCCTTTCGAAGACGGCGATCGGAAGGACAGGGTGGAAATCAGGATGCAGGCAAGGAGAAAGAACGAGAGGATCGTGTTCATCGTCCCGTCTTTGGAAAAGAACGTAAGCAGCGCACCTCCGATCAGAGGCCCCAGGATTTTGCTGAGATTCAGAGACATGACGAACGCGGAATTCGCCTGGAAGTAATCCTTCACGGGAAAAAGATTCGTGATCAGCGCCACCCTCACCGGCCTCAGGAAAACGTAGACAGTCGAAGCGAAGAACCATAGCAAATAGATCCAAATTGGACCCGACAGGTATTTCAATGCAAAGATCGAGACGGCGAGCAGAATATTGCAGACGATGAAGATCCTTTTTCTATCCCAGCGATCAATGTAAATACCGGCGAAGGGTCCGAACACAACCATGCAGAACATAAAGATGGCCGTGAAAGTACCCATGCTGAGCGCCGTCTTCATCAGGTTGAAGAGGACGACCATGAGGGCGAAGGAGATGAGCTCAAAGCCGACCGTGGAAAGGGTGTACGCAAGCCAGTAACGCCAATATGCGGGTTTTTCGAAAATCTTCGCGAAGCGGTTTGTAAACATTGTTGAGAAACCCATTTGCGCTATTCCCATGTTGCGGATCTGTGAACTCCGACCTCCGGTTCCGGAGAATATTGGGACTTTCGAGGGGGGGTGTCAAGATGAAAGGCACGAACCAAGGCCATCCACAGATTACGCAGATTACTCAGGGCAGAAGTCTTGTTCGGAGCGCTGAGCTCAAATCTGCGCGCTAAACCCGGAAAAACGTGAGGCATCTCGACTTGAACATCTCTTCGGATTGGGTTAATATAAGGTGTCTATCGATTTATCGTGCTACGCCCTAAATCGTATCATGGAGAAAAACATCCATCTTGGGGGACACCGAGAATGCCGAACGGTTCTTCAGCCTGAGTCACCCGTAGGGCATGGAACAGCCGTTTACTTTTTTCTCAATGTGACGTACCCCCGTTCAGCGCCATTCGGGTAAAGCCATGTCCTCAAAAGGATTCCTGCGTCAGTCTTCGGCCGAGTTAGCCCTTTCTCAGGGATTGGCCCGGGAAAACAAAGAGGGCTTTTGGGTTAGGAGGTCAGCATGATTGTCAGGCAACTGCGAGTCGGGCCGATGGATGTGTTTACCTATATCGTGGGATGTGAAGCGACCAAGGAGGCGGTAGTCATTGACCCAGGGGGTGAAGTGGATCGCATCATGGAAGAGGCTCGCAGGGAAGGGTTGCAGATCAAGTACATTTTCAACACCCACGGCCACTGGGATCACACGATTGGCAATGATGAGTTAAAATTGCTGACCGGCGCGTCCATTGTGAGGCACGAACAGGAATCTGGCGCGGATGTCGATATTCCTTTGGTGGATGAAAAGCCTTTTCAGGTGGGAGAGATCGTTTTCACGGTATTTCATACGCCGGGGCATACATCGGGAGGGGTTTGCCTATATGCCGAAGGACAGTTGTTCACCGGCGATACCCTTTTCGTAGGTGACAGCGGACGCACGGATTTGCCCGGCGGTCACAGACCGACCTTGGGCGCGTCCATCAGACGTCTCATGGCGCTGCCGGACGAGACGGTCGTATGGCCCGGCCATGACTACGGACCTACCGCCAACTCCACCATCGGGTGGGAAAAGCGGCACAACGTCAATGCCAGGGAATACGGTTATTACGTGGCCAATCCTTAAACCTGCAGGCTGCCTTTTAAAAAGGCCAGGCGGATACAACAAAATGTAGAAGGAATGGATTTCCAGCAGGCCTCAACGCTTCTTTTCTTGGCTGTAGCTTTAACGGCCTTGGGCTACCTGACTCCAGGCCCTTTTTTTCACTGAATGGCCTCTCGGATCCGCTCCGGCGTCATGGGCATCTGCAAGACCCTTGCCCCTACCGCGTCATAGATGGCGTTGGCCAGCACACCGCCCATGGTGATGATGGCCGGCTCACCGCCGCCCTGCGGATCGGCGCCCTTATCATCCACGATCACGGTCTCGATCTTCGGCACCCAGGAAAAGCGTGGGATCTCGTACGTATCGAAATTGAGGTCGAAAATCTCTCCATTCTTGAAGTGAATCGTTTCGGCCAGGGCATATCCGAGGCCCATGGTCACGCAACCTTCCATCTGAATCGCCGCCCCCTCGGGATTGATGGCAAGACCCATGTCCTGTGCGCAAACGACCCTTTTGACCCGGACCTTGCCGGAGGCTTTGTCGACCTCTACTTCTGCGATGGTGGCCACATAGGTTCCGGCATCCGTTCCGCAGGCAATCCCGAAGCCCCTGCCGCTCGGGGCTTTGGCGGCCTGCCAGCCGAATTTTTCGGCGGCGGCGCGCAACAAGCGCTTCATCTTCTCGTCGGAAAGATTCTCCAGACGGAAATTCAACGGGTCGATGCCCGATGCGGCCGCCATAATGTCGATGTGCGACTCCCTGGCAAAGGTGTTCGTATTGTTAGCCGGCGCTCTCCAGGCGCCCGTTGCAAAAGGGTGGGAACCCGGCTCGTTCCCCCAGCCGCCCCCGTGGGACGTGGTGCGGTGGTGGGGGATGTTGTAGAACTGGGCCGCGCCCCTTTGGCCTGCGAAGTAGACGTGGTAGTCCCAGAAGCCGATGCTCCCCTGATCCGTCGTACCCGATCTGATTTTCACCACGGCCGCAGGGCGGAAAGTATCATAGAAGAATTCTTCTTTCCTGCTCCAGGCGACCTGAACGGGCTTGCCGGTAAGCCTTGCCAAGCGTGCGGCCTCCACGGCCTGAAGATTCCTGGTCTTCCCGCCGAAGCCGCCGCCGACAAAGGGAGAGATGACTCGAACGTTCTCTTCCGGAATGCGAAGGGTTGCGGCAATCTCCTCTTTGACCCTGAAGGGCGTCTGCGCGGAAGGCCAAACCGTGGCCTTTTCCCCTTCGAGCCGCACCACGGCGGTGTGGGGTTCGATCGGCGCATGGGCCACGTAGCCGTCCAGGTATGTCTTTTCTACAACCTTGGCGGAGCTGCTTTCTCCCAATTTAGGGTCACCCTCCTCGGCCATCACTTCGCCCTGGGGCGCCACTTTCAGCAAATGGTCGAAGATATTCTTATGATCGAGGCCGGTCTCCGGCATTTCAAAATCGGCCTTAATTTTTTCGAGGGCCATCTCGGCAACGTCGGGGTATTTGTGTAAGACGGCGATCAGATCCCTATCCTGGACGACCTGAACGTCCTTCATCTTCCTGACCTCGGAAAGATCAAGACCCTTGAGCTTGGCGCCGTGCGCCGGGGGTCGCAGGATTCTGGCATAGAGCATCTGCGGAAGTTGGATGTCTCCGGCATATTTGGCCTGACCCGTGACCTTTTCGAGTCCATCCCTTCGAAACAGGGGCTTGTTCATCACCCTGAATTCCGAGGGCTTCTTCACGGAAACGGGCGCGACAAGGTGACGCTCGATCCTCTTTCCTTCGGTAAGTTTCGCATAAGAGACCCGGCGCGTTCTGTTTGTTGTATCAAAAACAAAGCCATCTTCCGTTGCAAGCCTTTCTACTGCGATGTGAAGATGCTCGGAAGCCAGTTCGAGCAAAACGCGCCTTGCCTCGGCGCCGGCCGCGCGAAGGGGCGGGCCGAAAAAACGCGTCGTCCTCGAGCCGAAGGTCCCCATGTCCCAGGGGCAGAGATCGGTATCTCCCATCACCATGGCGACCGCCTCGACCGAAATGTCGAGCTCATCGGCCAGCATCTGTGCCAGAGAAGTGATGACCCCCTGTCCCATTTCGATCTTCCCCGTAAAGCACGAAACCTTCCCTTCCTCCCCGATCTTCAGAAAGGCGTTGAAGTCGGAGGGCAGGTCGCGCCGCGCGCCGTCCGCCGTCTCATCCTGAGTCAGGAGCGGTGAGGGCCCGACCGTGAAAAAGATGAGAATGGAGCCGCCTGCAATCTTGAGGAAATTCCTCCGGCTTACCGGAAAGCCTGTGGGGTTTTCCTTGGAACGGTCATCCTTCATATCCTTACCCTTCCCTTTCCTTCGATGCCGCGAGGATGGCTCTGACGATGCGGTTGTGCGCCCCGCAACGGCAAAGGTTGTCCTCCATCCCTTCCACGATCTCCGCGACAGAGGGATGCGGCTTTTTCCGTAGCAGGGCGTGCGCGTTCAGAATCATGCCCGGCGTGCAATACCCGCACTGAAGGGCATCGTGTCCCATGAAGGCCTTCTGCAGGGGATGAAGCTCACCGCCCTGGGCCAACCCTTCGATGGTCGTTACCTCCTTGGCCTGAACGTCCGCTATCCTCATCTGGCAGGACCTCACCGCCTGCTGATCGATAAGGACCGTGCAGGCACCGCAAAGTCCCTCGCCGCAGCCGTACTTGACGCCGGTCAGTCCCAGGTCCGTGCGCAGCACCCACAAAAGGCTCCGACTGCCGTCCACGGCCAATTGCATGGGTTTGCCGTTCAGCTTGAATTCAATTCTATCGATCATCGCTGGGCCCTCCTGACGCGGTATTGCTTGAGTTGCCGCCGATCACTTACATCCTTTGCATCCTATCCGGTTCTTCGGCTTCAAGCAAGGCAGGCCTCCGACATCATCTGAACCCAAGTGCCCTCAGGCTTCCGCTACCCCCCTTCTCCGGCTCCCGAAGCGCTTTAGTCCTTCCTGATCGGAGCCCTTGGAATATGAGGGACATGGCGACCCTGTTCCCGGAGGACTTGACCACTTCGGGAACAGGAACCTGCCTTTCCTTTGAAGTCCGGCTCAACCTCGGCGATCATGTGGAAGGTCTAAATGAGGTCAACGACGGAATGGTCGGCCGATAAATTCGTTTCCCAAATTTGTTTAAGTCACCGGACCTTCGGCAGAGCCGGAAGTCTGACGGTTGCTGGCCCCTCAAAGGGGCCTGTTCGCAACCGAAGACAAACAAAACCTTAAACAACCTTCCTCTTATGGTTTTCACAAGGGGGCTTTCTACCGTCATTCCCGTGAATGGGTTAACCCAGGCTTCTTCCTGGATTCCGGGTTGCGTTCCACTTGCCCGGAATGACGATTTCTTGGAAGACATGTTCCCGGAACTGTCAAACCCTGGGAGTCCCCCGGCAGAGCCGGGGGTTTACCTTGGTGAAATTAAGTGCCCTACCAAGTCGGAAACGGCTTTTAAAAGCGTCACGGATCGATTAATGCCGCGCCCCAGAGAGGACATCCTCGTCACCTGGTTCCACGAGAAAAACCCATCCAGCCCTTGGTCCTGATGTCTGCCCACGAGCGGGGGAAAATCCGCAGTCCGGGGTTTATCCCCGCTTCTAAAGGCACCTCAGTAAGGGACAGCGTTCTTTTCAGACACCCATCCTTTAGGCCTGGTATATGTCCTGGACAAACAAGAAAAAATTGGCCGAAAGAGCCTGGGCCATGTGGCACCTAGGTCTTGTGATCTCGGGTTTAATTATTTCAATCAGCTGGAAAAGCCGAAACCGCTTTTGAAACGGCTCCCACTATTTGGGTTCCCGGATTCCGAATTTCGCGTTGGTATTTCAGGACCCTCCTTGTGCATCCAAAAATCTCCTATACCTATACATATGCCACAGAACGCGCACAGCCCTTTCAGGCGTCGGGTAGGAGACCACACGAGACGCGTAAAGGTTTGAGCGATGCGATGCGTCCGGTCCGATGGAGACCACAATAATCGGTTTTCCGGTTTGCTTTATCAATTTTCCTATGCCTTCCAGCATCCAATCCGGCTTTTTGGCATGGTCATTAAAATACCGGGATGCCATTTGAATCGCATCCACCGCCGGTTGCGGACCGTTCACCTTTTTTGAATACGGGAATTTGGGTGTCCGTCTGCCGGCTCCCAGCGCAATGACGGCGTCGATACCGTCCCATTCAGCCAAAATTTCAAGACAAACCAAATACGGGTCATGCGCGATCGTGGCGACCAAATCTACGGGATTTCCCCGGCTCCAATATCTCGGCAAATGACTGTCCAGTTTTTTGATGATTTTTTCCGGCAAGGAGGGAATTCTCAAATCGTTTTCTTCACAGGCATCCACGGTGATGACGCCCCATCCGCCCCCGCGCGTGATGATGCCGACCCGGTTTCCGGCGGGCAACGGACAATTGGCAAAAGCTCTGGCGCAATCCAGCAAAGCCTGGCTGGTCTTGACTTCCAGCACGCCGGCCTGGCGAAGTGCGGATTCAAAAATCCTGTACTCTCCGGCCATGGCACCGGTATGGGTGGCGGCTGCGTGCCCCCCGGCAGCGGTGCGCCCGCCCTTGTAGACAATAATCGGCTTTTTGCGGGAAACCTCCCGGGCAACCGGGACCAAATTCATGCCGGGATCGATCCCTTCCAGATACCCCAAGATGACCCTTGTGTTCGGATCATGACCGAAATAGCGGAGGTAGTCGGCGCAATTTAAATCCCCTTCATTTCCGCTGCTGACAAATTTTTCGAACCCGACCCCTTCTTCAGCGCCCCAGCCCAGCATCTGAACGCCCAGATTGCCGCTCTGGGAAACCATCGATATATTACCGTGCAAAGGCATCAGCGGAGGCATTTGGGCATGGAGATTGGTTTTGGAACTGAATATTCCCATGCTGTTGGGACCCACCAGACGGATGCCGAATTTGCGGGCTCTCGCGACGACCTCGCGTTCAAGGGCTGCACCTTCGGCTCCGGTTTCACTAAAGTCCGATGTTATCACGATGGCAAAGGGGATCCCCTTTTCTCCGCATTCGTCAATCAGCGGCGGCACGACCGTCGCAGGTGTCGTGATGATGGCCAGATCAACCGGCTCGGGAATGTCGATCAATTTGGGATAACAGGTGTAACCGAGAATCGATTTTTCTTTGGGGTTTACCGGACATACTTTCCCGCTGTAATTTCCCTTCAGAATGTTAAGCAAAATGATGAAGCCCCATTTGCGGGGGTTTGCCGTAGCTCCGATCATCGCAATGGCTTTGGGATTGAATAGCCTGTCCAGATTTAACTCAGCCATAGGTCTACCGTGATTCCTCGCTACTAAAGGCTAACTGCCGCTGACCAACAATAAGGCGCTGAATCTGCCCTGTTCGTTACATGGAAGTCAATGACTTTGCTGTCGCGCAACCATTTTTCCGCAAGGCCGTCCTTTGAAAACCCCCGGCGAACCAAACATCTCGCAGCATTTATGCGTGATCAACGCGGCATAACGGCCCGCCTTCGCCTTTGCCATTTAAGCCGCCAGGTTTTTGCGCTCGCCGTTATCGACCATCCAGGCGGCCTTCAAGACCAGAGGGCGGCTGGTTTCCAGAGGGGCGCCATGTTGTAACGACTGACGGAAAAAAACGCCCTTATCGCCGACCACATTTCCTTTTGCTCCGCGCATCCAAGACCCTCTCGGGCTTGCTATAACTGCAACCTCGTGAGGTCAGGGTTTGACCAAAATTTCACGGTACATCAGTCGGATATTAAATGATCTTGTTGCAAATCCAAACCCATCCTATCCAACTCATCCAGATCCCGATCCATGCCCAACTCTTCAAATAGTATTCTGGCCTTTTGCAGGTAGTCTTTGGCGTCCTTTCCTTTGAGCTCCCTGTATCTGCTTTGGGGCGCCAGCAAGTGCTTTTCCACCTCAAAGTAGGACCTCAAGATGTCCAGTATGGGCAGGTCCGCCATCGAGCCTCCGAAATGGAGGCACCGGCCTTCAAGTATAGATATGCTCGTCCTCAGGCAGCGTTCCCCTCCAAGCAGCAGCCTGGATTTGCCAATCCCCGCTCCTCAATGATCCCGACCACCTGGCCTTCGTCGGAGAGCGATTTCTCCCGGGCTTCCGTAAGCGCCGCAATCGAGTTTTTTCGTCCGACGAAACGGCTCAGGCCCTTGGCCACTGAGGCCCCAATCCGAGTTGCACCCTTACTCACCTTGACGCGCTCAAATGCGTCCTGGGGCTCTTCCTTATCTTTTGCCTCAATTTTTCCAAGAGACCCGAATTCAAAGAAATCTCTGGCAAGCTTGTGGGTATTCCTGGTCATCACGATCGACCGTGGCTCAGCGATTTCCATCCTGAGATGCAAGATTGATGGTGTCCCCGACCGCGGTGTAATCCATGCGGAGATCATCGCCGATCATGCCCACGATGACGAGCCAGTAGTTCAGCCCCGTGCGCATCCTCAACTCCAGCCCGTAGTCCTTTTCTATTTTCTCACCATACCCGATCATAGGCTTCTGTATGGCCAGTGCTGCATGGCAATCCCTTTGCGCATGGTCCCCATGGGCAACCGGCGCACCGAAAAGGGCTATCACCCCGTTGCCAGTGAACTGTTTGATGTTCCCTTCGTATTTGTGTAACTCTTCCATGAGGATTGCCCTTCCCACATCCCGGGCATGAGAGCTCCAATTTTCCGCCGCACTCGCTGCAGGACTTCGCGCCTTCAGGATTTTCGAACTGACATTTTGACCACTTCAATTCAAAACCCTCCGGGCAGAAATAAAGAAGGGTAGATGTGTGCCTGCGCAGAGGCGAGATTTGGACTTCCTGGCAGAGAGAGGAAGGTGCGCTCTACCAGGAGTGTGATAAGCCAACTTTGAGATGTCTTTGCATGGCCCACCCCGGGGAGAGGGCAGTGGTTTGGAGACAATGGAGGCATTGAAGCAAAAAGGGAGAGTTAGTCAGGGAAAACAAAGGGATGACTTGGGTGAGCGGTTCTTCCAGGCTCTCGTTTCGGCTCAGATGTTCGATCTCAGCCTGGCCGGCCACTCTACAAGTTGGCCCTGGCCACCATTGAGTTTGCTTTTTAGCACCGTGGAAGACTTAAAGGTCACCACCCGTCTCTCGGCCAGCATCAGATCTTTGCCTGCCCCAGGATTTCTCGCCCTGCACGCGCCTTTGTCCTTTTCACAGAACTTCCCAAAACCGCTTATGAGGACATCCTCGCCGTCCTCTAGGGTCTTTTTGATGATCTCAAAGGTGGCCTCGACCGCTCTGGCCGATGCTGTTTTGGACAGATCCAGGCGGTCAAAGACCGAACGGGTAATGGCTTCATTTGTCAGGGTCATGAAGGAAGCTTTCTATACCGGTTTTGGATGTGGCCCCAATGGGATCGGGATCGAACCTCTCCATCAGCTGGATATTGGCGACGATTTGTGCCTTGCTTTTCGTGTATACAACGCCAAATCCTCCCATGTGTATCTCAATGGATCTGAAAAGCCACCTTCAAAACATGGGCAATTTCGTTTAGGGCTACTTTCGCTTTATCTAAACGGGAGGTCATCCTAATAAACCCATGGATCATCCCATCATACCTGCTGAGCATTACCGGCACACCGGCTACTTTCAGCCGTCCGGCATAAGCTTCGCCTTCATCACGCAAAGGGTCGTATTCGGCTGTGAGGATCAACGCCTGCGGAAGATGGCTTAAGTCTTCGGCCCGCAAGGGTGAAACAAAGGGATCGACGGCCAAATCCTCATGGGGCAGGTAGTGATCCCAAAACCACATCATTAAATCGCGCGTCAGCATGTAGCCATCGGCATTCTGCCGATACGAAGAAGTTTCAAAATTGCGGTCGGTGATTGGATAGATCAATACTTGCAGAACAATGCGAGGCCCGCCCCGATCACGCGCCATCAGGGCGACAACGGTTGCGAGCGTGGCACCGGCACTGTCACCGCCCACGGCCATACGGTCGGCATCGGCCTGGACCGCCGCGGCATTTTCCCGCACCCAGCAGGTTGCAGCGAAGGCATCTTCTACGGGAGCGGGATATGGATGCTCCGGCGCCAGGCGATAATCTACGGCCGCCACCAGGCAGCCGCTGGTCTTTGACAACGCGTGACAAAACGCATGATGTGAATCAAGGCTCCCGACAACCCATCCCCCGCCATGAAAGTATACCAGAACCGGAAAGGGTGGATTGCCTTCCGGGTAATAAAATCGAACCGGAATTTTCCCCCCGGGGCCGGGTATGTTTCTATCCTCAACTCTGGTTGCTGCAAACAGTGGGTCCACAGGCGGTGTCAGGGCTGACATCTTTTTTCTGGCCTGCGTAGGTTCAAGTTCAACCAGGGTTGGCAGAATCTTGCCAAGCTCTTCACTTAACAACAGCTTGACCTGAGGGTCTAACGGCATAATTTATTTCCCCTTATTGATAATTGATTGAATGGATAAGGCATTCAATTTTACGGTGGAAGTATATGGGGAATGATCCTGTGTGTCAATTTTGACCACGAAATATGCCGTGCGCTATCGGTGATGATGGAAGGTGTCTATCGGGTTGGCCCATCTTCCGGCCGAGCAACCCGATTTTGGGCTGTTACACCGTTACGAGGGACTCTATCGGCAAATTTAAGACGGCACTCTCCTGCACGCCACAAATTCTTAAGGCGATATGTCGGAATATATTCGATCCAGGAATATTCAAGGTCCCGATAAAAGTGATGGTCAACTATCGAGCGTTGAGAAACATCGTCCATGATGCGTTTGGAAACTTGCTTGCCTGTTTTGTGTAGGCAGACAGGCGGGTCATGGATTTTCGGTGGCGGCCTTGACCTGACGAGCCAGATTCCCGAGCGTTTAAGGATGTCCCGGTTCTCTGACGGATCTTCGAGCTGGTGATGATCTGCATGGTGCCCCTGCACTTCGGACAGACCAGGTGCTTCCTTGCTTTCCTACAAGGATCTCAGAGGACAATGCTTACCATCCAAGTCTATGGTATGATTTGCATATCCAAGGTCTCAAGGCGGCGGGAAACCATGTGGGTACCAAATTTCCATTCGTCGGGTATTTTGTCAACGCTTCAAGATACCTTTTTGCCACTTCCGGTACTACATCGCTTGGATACAACGAAATTGTTACAAGATAAGGCATCTTCTTGTCCTCCCATTTCAAAAAAGTTTCCAAAGGAGTGGGGTAGATTACTCAGAGAGGTGGCCCTAACAGGAAGAACATCTTCCTGTCAGGGCCACCTCTTGCACATTTTGAGTTAATTCTACATGTGGCATATCTGCGGGATAGGAGGATTTATGAACGAAATTGTCTTCTTTGCCACTTTAAGAAAATGATGCTATGACGCTCTGGTGTCTCTCAGAAACAGGATCAAGAGGGAATGCAACTATCAATCAGAAGCAGAGTCAGTTTCGACTGTCTACGATCGTGGTCTTCCGTCGCTACTTTTCAAGAAAAAATCAAGGCGCAGCCTCCCCGTTAAACCGCTTCTCTTCCTTCGCTGGTGACGCGAGGTGGCTTCGCATGGTAACGCAAACCTACGATGAGCCTTTTTGGGTCAACCGTCGCCAACCTATATACCGATACCCATCCAGAAGGTGTAAGTTTCTTCCACCGCAAAGACCTGTAATATGGCTGACCCATCCGCGCTGGGCCGGGATTAGATATCTACGTCAAATGAATATCTCAGATGAGTATTCGTGGACAAATCTGGTCATGCCTACTCTTCAACCTTCGCTCAAGGAGGTTGCCATTATTATGGCAAAGGCAAGTGCGAATGGTATTCAGGTTGAATATGAAACCTTTGGGGACGCCGGCGCACCAACTTTGCTATTGATTGCAGGTGTCGCGGACCAATTGATTATCTGGGACGATCCATAGTGCCGGCAACTCGCCCGGCGAGGTCACTATGTGATTCGATTCGATAATCGAGATGTCGGGCTTTCATCCAAGTTAGAGGAAACCGGTACCCCCGATATTATGAAGGCCATCGAAGCACTGATGCGGGGTGAGACGCTCGATCCCCCCTATACGATCAATGACATGGGCGACGTGCTGTTGGGTTTTTAGATGCTTTGGATATGGGGAAGGCTCACATTTGTGGCATTTCAATGGGCGAATGATCCCACAGTCAATCGCAATCAATCATCCCCAAAGCGTCTTAAGCCTTATCTCTATCTACAGCAGAACACGTGATCCCAAGGAGCCACAACCGAAGCCTGAGACCATGAATTTTTTGCCCCTTCGCCGGAGGAACGAAAAGTAAATATCGAGCACACCATGAAGTTGTTTCGCGCGATCGCCGGCCGTGGGTTTCCTTTTGACAAGGCGTAGCATCGGAAGCTGGCAACTCAGGCATACGACCGAGCCTTTTACCCTCCGGGTGTGGTTCGTCAACTTGTCGCAATCTTAACGCAAAAAAACCGGAAACCCGAGCTTGGATCGATCTCTGTGCCCACATTCTTTATCCATGGGGCGGATGACCCGGTTGTACAGGTTGAGTGCGGCAAGAATACTGCCGAAGCCATACCGGGCGCAGAGCTCATGATCAATAGACGGCATGGGACACGATCTGCTCCGTGGTGGGGCCTGGCCGCGAATTATAGCTGCGATCGATGATCACACGCTAAGAATTAGCCACCTGAGTTAACCTAACCCTGGATTTGACCAATGGCTCGTTCAGATGGTAAAGCCACTGAACTTTGAAATGAGGAAGATATTCCGAAAGGATGGGGATAGGGAAAGCTTCGCTGGCTGACAGACTGACTTCTGTTCAGATGGGAGATGGAACGTGCATGCCCGGCCTAAATGGGTGAAGGTTTTCCATTCCCGATCGGAAACGGAAAAAGAGCCTTTCGGGTAAACATGCAAAGGCCTTTGGCTGGCAATAGCGCAAACTACTCCGTTCAGGCCACCGAGCCGACGACCCGCCTGCCAGCAGCCAGGAGTTCATGGGGAAGAGCACCCGGCTGATCTCTCCAATGTCCTTTGGGACAGAAAACCGCTGCCGGATAGATGCCGAAAGGCGCCTTTCAATCGAGCATGCGCCCCTCGGCACCTATCCGGCAGCGGACGAAGACCGCTTCCTAATACCGCGGCCTGCTTCCGGGCCGCCTTCCGGCGCCCCCTCCGCCTCCGCCTCCGCCTCCGCCTCCCCTTCGGTCGTCGGTGCGTGGACGGGCCTCATTGACGTTCAGCGCACGTCCCTTCAGCTCCTTGCCGTTCATCCCGGCAATGGCGGCCTGCGCCTGGTCTTTTGCCGACATCTCGACAAACCCGAATCCCTTGGACTGACCGGTGAATTTGTCCTTAATGATGTTGGCGGAGGTAACCTCGCCGAAGGCCCCAAAGGCCTCCCGCAGATCATCCTCGGTGACGTTGTAAGACAGATTCCCTACGTAGATGTTCATCCCCTCGCTCCTCATTGAATTCCTGCCAATTGTTACTTATTACATTGAACGCGTCCGGTTTGTCAAGCGATCACCACACCTCTCTGAAAAAATTCAGAATGACCTCGTGGTCCAGGACCGCCGGGCCTTCACTCTGGACGAACTGAAAAGAACCTTGCCTTTGGGATCATCCTCCGATCCGCCGTAGGCAGACCCCGATGCCGCGCGCGGCGATGTCGGTGGCCACAAGAATCTGATACCTGCCGTTGCGAAACCCGCTGATCGCCTTTTGACGTTGTTGCTGCGAAAGGTCACCCTGAAGGGACGTCACAGGGAGCCCGGCCTGCTTCATCCGGTTCGCCAACCGCGTCGCACGATGCTTGGTGCGTGTGAAAATGAGCACCGAATCCGTTTTCGTTCGGTCCAGGAGCTTCATCAGGAGGGCGGTCTTGAGATGAGGCGCGACGGGGTAAGCGGCATGGGAGACGGTGGACACCGGAACGCTGTCGCCGATCCGAACGGTGACCGGGTCGTTAAGGATTTCTTGCGCCAAATCCCGGATGTCCTTTGGCATGGTGGCGGAGAAGAGAAGCGTCTGGCGCTGAACCGGTATACGTCCCACAATCCTCCGGATGTCCGGCAAAAAGCCCATGTCAAACATGCGGTCTGCCTCGTCCAGCACCAGGAACTCCACGTCCGCCAGGCTGACCGCCCCGTGGTCCATAAGGTCCAGCAGTCGCCCCGGGCATGCCACTGCGATTTCGGCACCTTCCCGGAGTTTCTTGATCTGGGAGCTCTTGCTCACGCCGCCATAAATGGCGACGCTCTTCAGTCGCGTGTAACCGCCCAGTCGGCTGACGGCCTCATGGATCTGCTCGGCCAGTTCCCTGGTCGGCGCGATGATCAGGGCACGCAGACGCCTCCTGGGCCCCGCCATCAGGCGATGGAGAATGGGGAGGGCGAACGCGGCCGTCTTGCCCGTGCCGGTCTGAGCGAGCCCCATAACGTCCTTTCCCTCGAGAATGAGGGGGATGCATTGCCATTGAATTGGAGTTGGAACCGTATAACCGAAGGAACGAATGCCGGATTCTATCTGAAGGTGGAACTGAAACGATTTGAAACTCATCAAAACTCCCTTTGCCTAGGCTTTACCAAAGTAACACGTTGAAATCAAAGGCAAGAGGTGCATTCTCGCCGTTTAAGGTCTTTAAGGATATGCTAGGGCTGCTCGGGGGTCTCGCTCGTATCGACGTTTTCGGTCGTTTCCGCATCTTTCTTATCATCTAGCTTCCCCTGCCGCTTCTCCATCTTCTCTTTCGCTTTTCGCATGCGCTCAAACTCTTTTTGCCGCTTGGCGAACTTCCTCTGACTTTGCTTTGCCATAAACTTCCCCTCTCCAACCAGCGCCATCGACCCAACGATGCTGGCCGGTCGCTGGCACCGCGGATATTCACGCGGCGCTCCCTAAAAAAAATCCCCAGAGCCTCTTCTTGCAGGCTCTGGGGATGACGTCCAAAACCGGATTTGAGAGAGAATTCAGTATATGGTGCTCTGGCGCTTCTGTCAAGGGTTGGTTTTCATAAGCGATATGCGCGCTTATGGAACTTTGAGCCTACTGAGACCGAGAACGTCGTCCTTCTGTTTGAGTTGAGGAAAGTATGCGCGCTTATGCGATTTTGGGACTAGTGACGCTGGCTTGCTTTCCGTTTCACTTCCGGTAAACCTTTTGGATCCAAGAGCATCTAAGTGTACAAGGGCCGCAAGAAAAGGGGACAGCCGGAATGAGGACTCTCAAAAAAAATTCCTTCTACACATTCGCTCTGTCCATTTTATTCATCTTTTTTTCCGGCACCACTCCGGGAGCAGAGATTGGATTAGCGGCTCCGGACGAAGAAGCCATTCTGGTAGGGCAGATCTCCCACATCGAAGGTCAACTGTTGCGATATCAACCGGGGGATGAGGACTGGACGCTCACCCTGGAAGATACCCCTTTAGGCGCAGGGGAGAGCCTTTACACGGAAGGAAACTCGAGGGCCGAGATCATACTGCCAAATGGCACATGGGCAAGGTTCGATGCCGGCACGCAGATTGAGCTCATCGAACTTAGAGATGACTTGACCGACCTGGATTTGGGTTCAGGGACAGGCCGGTTTTACAACAAAGGCGCCTATTCCCTCATAAAGGTGAGGGCCGTCTTTGGCGATGTGGCCGCGCCAGCCGGGACAGAGTTTGACCTGCACGTATACAGCAACGCAATGGAAGTGATAGCCCTGAAAGGCAGCCTCTCTTTTACTCCGGTACATACAGACCAAAGATTCGAAGTGACGGCTGGTTTGGGCTCCATTGTGGCGGACAGGCATACGGTTTCAGTCGGAAAGGGCTATGAGCCTCCAGGCTGGGATGCATGGAACAGGGAAAGAGATGCGCTGTGGGCCGAACGAATGACATCAGGGGAGATGTCAGCCGCATATTTGCCCCCGAGTCTTCGTGATGAAGCCTATGTCTTGGATGACAATGGCGTCTGGGAGAGGGCCTATTATGACAATGGATATTATTCCTTCTGGCGCCCCACCCATGTTGCCGTGGGATGGGCCCCATTCACGGTCGGCTGCTGGAGCACGTGGTACCATGAGAGCACATGGGTTCCATATGAGCCCTTTGGATATGTGACCCATCACTACGGCAACTGGGTTTTCATCGGCAATTCCTGGTACTGGGCGCCGCCGGTTGCCAGGGTGCGCCCACATGTCAAGTACCCGCTGTTCAATATCGGATTTGCATGGTATCCGGGACGGGTTGCCTGGATACACTTCGGCACAAACGTCGGATGGGTGCCATTGGCGCCCCATGAGCCATATTATGCTCATCGTCGGTGGGACCACAGGGTCGTTGCGGTGAGGGATGCCAACGTTGCGGATCTGAATGTGAGTGTTACGCATTACAAGAACTACCGTCATGCCGTGGTTATCGATCGGAATGATTTATACAGGGGCAAGAACTACCGGGAGCTCAGATTAACCGGGGTCGACAAGGTTTCAACCGCCAGGAATTACCATGTGGTACCCACTTTGGGCCGCATTGCCACAAGACCGATCGCTGATACCAGGAATGTCCACAATCCCGCAAGGGCCGTTTCAAAACCTAAATCGTATTTCATGTCTGCCGAAAAGACCGGATTTAGTCGATTGGAACGGGTCTCTGGTGTGAAGGCACCGGCCAGAAAGATCAAGGAATCTGCTCCCAATGAAGGACCCTTCCTGTCAAGGCAAGCGGCGCTAATCCAACCGCGTAACGCAGGGGAAAGGCTCATCGATTCAGTCGGACCGAACGTGATCGAATCTCCCGTGACAAAGCAATATAAGACCATTGAAGTTAAGCCAAGAGGCTGGGAGACATCTGCAACGCCGCCCAAACAAGGGGTAACGCAAACATCGCTCAGGGTGAGCCAACGCCCTGCGGCAAGGGTGGATCCTCGAAGGGCTGCCCCAGTGGGTCCCAGGGCTTCAAGTTGGCCGATGTCGGAAAGGACGTCATCGAAGCCCACAGCCAGGGACACGTTGAGTTCAAAATACCAAAGATCAAGCACAAGACAGACAACGTATGAAGCCCAGGCCGGATCCAAACTATCATTCTCTGGTGCAACGGGGGGAGAATCGGAGAATCGAAAAAGGCCCGAACAACGCCAACAAACACAAGTGACAACGCAGCCACGCGCCTATGAAGCCGGCAATGATTCAAAGGCCTATGAGGGGCCGGCACAGGTCCAACCGCCGTTGAGGAGGTCCATGGGTGGCAACAACAGAGGCTTCTTCCGCAACTGACCCAAAACTTCAATCCCTCCCCCTCCCGCCGATTGCCTGCCATATGCCAGATATGCTTCAGTAAAGTCAGGGGGAGGGATTAGAGAAAAACCCCTTTCCTGTCTTGTGGCCCCATTTGGCTTTATCGATCTTCTCTCCCAAATCTTTCTCAGATTCGAAATGGCCTTCAATGAAGCAGCGTGCTGTTTGACTCCTGGAGATGATTCTGACATATGTGATTGATGGTACATCAAGCCCGCGTGACGGGTTTTGATGTTTCGATCGTAAAGGGCTGATTTTGAGAAAAATGCACGTCGGACGCCCAGCAACCTTAACGCTCTGGACCATCTCATGGGGCGCATTTTGCGCTGTGCTGGTCATTGCTCCGTGTTTCTTGGTTCACGCGCTTGAACCGAACCAGGTCCTGGTTGTGATAAACCTAAACGTGGCTGGAAGCCTGAGAGTCGCAAAAGACTATATGGGAAAGAGGGCCATCCCCGACGGCAATCTCTTGGCGCTCCGTTTGACGGACAAGGAGTCCTGCAGCAGAGAGGAATTCAACCAGCGCGTCGCGCTGCCAGTCAGGAAATACTTAAGGGAGAAGGACCCTGGACGCCGAATTCGTTGCGTGGTGACGATCTACGGCATGCCCTTAAAGGTGAGTCCTCCGGAGATGGGCCAGTCGGAGAAAGAGAAGCTCGATCAACTGAAGGCCAAAGAAATGGCACTGGTCAAATTCAAGGATGAAATCAGAGAGGAGGACACTGAAAGGGCAAAGACGATCGATCAAGAAATCAAGGCATTGAGGAAAGACATCGACCTCCTCCGCAAGGCCGATCAAGGCGCGGCCCTGGATTCGGAAGTGGCATTGGTCCTCCAGGAGGGCTATGCGCTCTCAGGGTGGATGCCCAGCCCCTATTTTATAGGGTTCAGAGACAAACCCCTTCGCTTTAAGCAGGAAAACACACTCATGGTGAGCCGACTCGATGGACCGTCGGAATCTGTTGTCCTGCGCATGATCGACACGAGCCTTTCCGCTGAAAAGAGTGGACTCAAGGGAACGGCCTATTTCGATGCCCGGTGGTCGAAACCTCCGATAGAAAGGGGCAAGGAACCGTTAAAGGAGTACGCCTTTTACGACCGCTCAATCCACATGGCGGCAGAGGCCGTTAGAAAGAGCGGGCGGCTCCGGGTCGTCGTTAACGATAGCGAGGCCCTCTTTCAGGCCGGCGACTGCCCGGATGCAGCCCTTTACTGCGGGTGGTACAGCCTGGCCCGGTATGTAGACGCCTTCACGTGGAGACCCGGGGCCTTAGGCTATCACATCGCCAGCGCTGAATGCCGGACCTTGAAGAGGAAAGGCAGTCAGGTCTGGTGCAAGAGGATGATCGAGGAGGGCGTCAGTGCAACGCTGGGGCCAGTGGCCGAGCCTTATGTTCAGGCCTTCCCCGTGCCGGAGGTCTTTTTCGGCCTCCTGGTCGACGGAAGACTTTCCCTCGCTGAGTGCTATGCTGCCTCAACCCCATTTCTCTCCTGGCAGATGGTCCTCCTTGGCGACCCACTTTATCGACCCTTCAAGAATTGAGATTCAATCACCAACAGGACTTAAGCAAAGACCAGCCATGCTGGGGACCGGCTCCTGAGTTGACACATGGAGCAAAATGCGGCTATATCTCCATTGTTCGAGCAATCATCTATGAATTCAGAGCCGATCCTTAGAACTATGGCACCGCGGCAGACTCCGAAACCCAAAAAAATTTCCCAGTCAACCATCCGGCGAATCTCCTTATACCACCGGACATTGGACATTCTGGAAAATGCGGGCGTCCAGGCCGTATCCTCTCAAAAATTGGGCCAGATCGAGGGGATCAACCCGGCTCAGGTCCGCAAAGACCTCTCCACGTTCGGATCTTTTGGTCAGCGAGGATTTGGCTATGATATCGCTGAGCTCAAAATGCGGATTGCGAAAATCCTGGGGTTAGATCAAAGGTGGAAGATCGTGCTCATCGGCGCAGGTCAGCTCGGCAATGTCTTTCTGAATTCCGAGGCGTTCAAGAAACGCAATCTTCTTATCGCCAAGATCTTCGATGACACACCAGAGCTCATCGGCAAGCGGATCAATGAGGTCGCCGTCTCTCACATGGATAACATGGAAATGGAAATTGATCCCGAAACCGACGCCCTTGCGATTATTGCCGTATCGCCAAACCGAGTGCAGTCCGTGATCAACCGTTTGGGCAAGATCGGCGTGAAAGGTGCGCTCTATTTTGCCGCAAGGGCGGTGAATGCACCCCACAATATGGTAGTCTTGAACCAGGACATCTCCGTTGAATTAGGAACCTTGACCTATCACGTGAAGTCCCGGATGGGACTCTGATTCCAATGGGGCAAGGCGCAAGGGGAGGAGAAAAATGCGGGGCCGAAACATCGAGATGCTTAAGACAGGAGACTGGGCGGAGTTCACCAAGACCATTTCCGAAGCAGATGTCTACCTTTTTGCGGGGATCACGGGGGACCTGAACCCAGCCCACGTGGACGAGACCTATGCCAGGACGACCTTTTTCAAGACCCGGATCGCGCACGGGATGCTCCTGGCCGGACTGATCTCCACCGTCATCGGTACCCAGCTCCCCGGACCCGGCACCATTTATGTCCGACAGGAGCTGGATTTTCTGGCCCCCGTCCGATTTGGCGACACCGTCACCGCACGCGCAGAAGTCACGGAAATCCTTGCCGAGAAGAACAGGGTGCGTCTCAAAACCACCTGCGTAAACCAGGAGGGGAAGGCAGTCGTGGACGGAGTGGCCCTCGTGAGCCCACCGAAAGAAAAAACAAAATAGTATTCAATTCAGGGAAGGAGGATTGCGTCATGCAGGCAAGGGGCCCCCTGATGATCGAGCACCGTTTGATCGAACGGATGCTTTCTGTCATCGATGTGGAACTGGGTCATATCCGTCGGGCCGGGAAGACCGACCCGCTGCTGATCGACACGACCGTTGACTTCATCCGCGTGTATGCGGATCGAACACATCACGGCAAAGAAGAGGAGATCTTCTTTCGTGATCTTGCGAAAAAGCCGCTTTCGGAGACAGATCGGGGACTGATGGACGAGCTCATTGAAGAGCACGTCTTTGGAAGGAGAATAACGAGAGAACTGGTGGAAGCCAACAACCAGTACCGAAAGGGCGACGAAAAATCGCTCCAGATCATTGCGAGCAGGCTTCAAACACTGGTGACGTTCTATCCCGATCACATCGAAAAGGAGGACAAGGTATTCTTCCCCGCTGCAACACAGCACCTTTCGACCGAGGAACAGCAAGCCATGTTAGAGGCGTTCTGGGAATTCGACCGGAAGATGATCCATGAAAAGTACAGAATGGTCGTCGAATCCTTGGGAGCATAGTCGCAACAACCAGTGACGCCAAGCCCTCTGCTGATGGTTCTTTTTGGCTCCCCTCATCGGCCGCCCGCGTCTTTCATGAAACGGGTTAGCAGGTCAGCCGCCAAATCGACCGCCCAGTCAAAGGGGACGCGGCTCGTGTTCATGACCAAGTGATACAAAGTATGGTCGTCAATGTTCTCCCCGAAAATAACCGAAGCCACAGCAGTACGTTCTTTCCGCTTGTCTTTGATCATTTTCTCTGCCTCATCACGGGACAGTTCATAATGTGTTATCATAAACCGCACCCGATCCTCATACTCTGCCACAAGCAGAATGTGCATGGCCTTCGGATGATCCTTGAGAACCAACTGGGAGCCCCGACCGAGTAGAACGTATCCACCCGCGTCAGCCAAGGGGGTCATGACCTTCTTCAAGAATGCTATGTATTTCTGCCGGTCAAAGCCCTCCCCAGGGACCGCCGGTGTCTTATAGTAGAGCCCCTTGGAGACGAGGCTTGAAATGAGTCCGAGGATCGTGCTGGACGCCTCCTTTTCCACAGCCGTAAGCCAGTCTCCCGACATCTTAGCCTTACGTGCCATTTCATCAATGGCGTACTCATCCACCAGGTGAAACCCGAACCGCTCGCACAGTCTTTCCGCGAGGGTCCGCCCACCTGCCCCGAACTGCCTGGATATGGTCACTACGGCCATAAATTCCTTCCCTAACACGGGCTTACCCGCCGGAGGCCCGGCGGGTAAGCCCAAAGCAAAAACGAATTAACCACAAATCGCACGAATCCTTCGTCTCCTCGGATTGCGCATGAACGACGCATGATCCGATATGCCTGCGTCGTGTGCTTTGTGCCTCGCGTCTCGACAGGGTTCGTATTGGAATTTCTTGCCACGGGTAGATCTAAATGCTCCCGGTCATAACGATGCCTGCCACCAGTGCGAAGATCGCAAAGCTCTCCACCATGCCGACTGCCGCAAAGCACTTGCCGAAGATCTCCTGCTTCCTCGATGAACCGAGGATCGCAGTTGCCGCGACTTTTCCCTGATAAATAGCGGATACCATGATGCCTAGCCCGCAAAAGAGGCCGATGAGGAATACGCCCAGACCGGCTTCCTTAACCTTTGGCAGCAGCACGAACATCAGGATGAGGCCATAAATGGTCTGGCTCGATGGTGCGGCCGAGATACCAATGAATTTTCCGTGGCCTTCATCGATCTTGGCCATAACACCATGTGAAACGGCGCCTGCTATGCCCACACCGATGGCACTGCCGATGGCAGGAATCCCTATGGCTGCAGCACACCCCCCGTATCCAAGCATTGTCAAAACATCCATATCCTTTCCTCCTGTGATTTCACTCCATCCATCCAGGTATCTTCCTCTCCTTTGAGGGGAGCCGAAGTGCCATTTCCGGATGAACACTAAGCTTGTTTAACGATTTTCCTGAAGGGTTTGAAGGCCAGGCCGTCGCCCTCATAACACCAACGATACCATTCCAAGAAATTCAACCTGAGTCCGTGAACCACACCGCCCATAATCCCCAGCAGAAGATTGATCGCATGTCCCGCGATCAGGATCAGTACCGCTGCGATAAACCCTACATAGGGCAGACCTTTATAGCCCATTTCAGCCAGCATATTGAAGGTTTGGCACATGTACATGGTGGCCAGTCCCAGTGCAAAGAGCCTCATGTAGGAAAGGCAATCCGCAAGAAGCTGCACAACCCCCAACGCACCATTGAGACCAAGGAGGATTCGAAAGATGGGGTTTCTGGACTTGGAAGTAAAAAGTACGACAAGACCCATTCCGACAATCGCGATATACATGGCGACCGGGTTATCCACTCCTTTGCCCATCCTGGAGCTCAAGAGGGCGTAACCGGACCAGATAACGATGATCCAGCCCAACGTCGGAAGATCTCGCGTGCGGTAAAACTTGATGGCCAGGGCAATGGAAATGTGGATCATGCCCATAATAACGGAAAGCAGCATCACCTGGTTCTGCCCTTCCTTCGTGTTCAAATTTAGCAGAAGCAGCTTCTGTAAAGCGTTTCCCGGTCTGAGGGCGATGCCAAAGTAAGAGGCCGAAAAGACGCCGAAGAGTATGACGGATAACGAAAGCAAATAGGACAGGCGACGGAAGCGGATCCACAGGGGCGTGCTGCTTTTCACCTTCCAGTGGAGCAAACCGGTCAGCGCGAGCAAGATGAAGCCGTATCCTGCATCTCCGATGATCATCCCATAGAAGATCGCGAAGCAATAGAGCACAATCCCGCTTGGATCGAAATCGCTATAGCTGGGATGCGAGTATACCTCGACAAGGTCTTCTCCCGAATCAAAAGCGCGCTTGTTTGAAAGCAGAACAGGGACACGTTCCTCTGTCGATGGGTCTTCACTATAATGGCTGAAGGTGAATCCTTCACCGATCCTTTTCGCCAGATCCTCTTCAGGGATGGGAGACCAGCAGGTGAGGACAAAGAGTAAGTTTTCCAGAGCTGCCCCTGTGTTAAGTAGGACTTTACGGTATTCATAGTCATCCTTGAGTCTTGCCTCGGCATCGATCAAGGCCTGGCTCTTCTCGGCCAGCGACTGGTATTCCTCCTTAATTTGGGTAAGTTCTTGATTTTTTGATTGAATATCGCGGTCAATCTGGGACAAGTTCCTTTCCGGCAGCTTTTCCTCTGGGATGCCTAGCTCAACCGAGCCTGCGGCAATGGTAACAAAGGCGACCTCCCCTTCTGTCTGCCGGGTTACGTGACTGAGGACCGGGTCGAGGTTGATCGTTTCAAACACCCTTTTTGGCACCCGGTGGAATCGTACATTCAGCCCCTTGGAACGCAAGCTGGCGATCAGCTGGGGATCAAAATCGCCCCACGGCTCCAGGATCTCCCGCTCCTTTTTAAGGACGCTCATCTCACTCAGGAGGCGGGTCTCCTTTTGCCCCAGTTCTTCCCTTCTCGCGCAGATGTCGGCATACTCGACGGAATGGCCTGATGGGGCAGCTTTCGTACTAAGACGGGCCAGAAACTTTCGAATCTCCGTCACCCTTTGAAGCTCCCTGGCCACTTCGGTCGGTTCAACGGCATCCATGGGCATGGTAATGTGGGTCACCCCGACCTGCTGAAGGCGTTCGATGAAGCGTTCCTTCTCTTGGTTCAGGCCCACAAAGGTGATCTTTTTCACTTTAACGATCATTTTTAGGCCACCTCTTTTTGCACGAGCTTGGCCTTGGCCAGCTTGGCTCGCCCTACTGCGGCCGTCTCATCGTCACCCAAAAAGATCCTGATCTTACGGATGTTCTCCTTAAGCTCGGGAATGAGCTTTTTCTCGAAAAGATTGACCCTTTGGGTGGTGGTGCGCAATTCTTCCTTCAAGAGGGCCTCCTTTTCCAGGAGGACACGAAGCTCCTCTCTGAGAGACACAAGTTGTCGCAGCACCAAGAGGGCCTTGTCCAGCCAGCCGGGGGTCGCAAATAGGGAGTAGGGGATGTCTCTGTAAAGGACCTGATCGAATTCGGGGATCTCTACGCCTGCAATATTGTCCTTTTTGGTGCGCACTTCCTCTACCTGAAGGTAGTCTTCAATAACGAGCGTTTCGTCAGACAGAAGTCCACCCCAGGGCTTGATGCTTGCCACGGTCGCTTCCAGTTCGCGACGTTTGGTCTCCAGCACAGGTTCCAATTGGCGAATCACGAGCTGAAGCTGCATCTTCTTCAGGAGAAGGATAGGGAGGAACTTCTGGTACTTGGCAAGCGAATCCCGTTGTCCTTTTAGCGCTGTCTTGTTGAATTTGGGTTTTTCCGGCATGACTTAGGCCGCCTGTTTCACCGTTTGCTTGTTTGACCAGTACTCTTTGATCAGTTCATCCTTTAAACCAGTCTGAACGGGTTCAAAATGCTTGGACAGGATCTCCCAGCATTTGTCCAACGCCTGCTCGATAGGCATATTCACGTTCAGATCCATCATCTCCCGCTCGAAGTCCTCCCCATACGCGAGCAAGGTTTCATCCCATTTCGAAACCTTGAACCCCATGGCAATCTTGTTCCGGGATTCCCGGCAGTCCGAATACAAACGTATCATGGTGTTCATGATGTCGTTGTGGTCCCTCCGCGTCACTTTGGAGACCACATTCTGCTTGAGCCGAGAAAGGGAACCGAAAGGGTCGACAACGCCATGGCGGAGGTAGAACTGACCTTCCGTGATATACCCGGTGTTGTCCGGGATAGGGTGGGTCACGTCGTCGCCGGGCATCGTTGTCACGGCCAAGATCGTAATGGAGCCCAAACCCTCCATATCCACCGCCTTCTCGTATCTGGCCGCAAGCTGGGAGTAGAGGTCGCCCGGATACCCTCTATTGGAAGGAATCTGCTCCATGGAGATGGATATCTCCTTGAGGGAATCTGCGAAGTTCGTCATGTCGGTTAGGAGCACCAACACGCGATTGCCTGCCTCTGCAAAGCGCTCGGCAACGGCGAGCGACATGTCCGGAACGAGCAGGCACTCCACCACAGGGTCCGATGCCAGGTGCATGAACATGATGACCCGGTTCATGACACCGCTTTCCTCAAAGGTACGCCTGAAAAAGATGAAGTCGTCAAACTTGAGCCCCATACCTCCCAGAACGATGATGTCCGCCTCCGCCTGCATGCCTACCCGGGCAAGGAGCTGGTTATAGGGCTCGCCAGGGATCGAGAAGATGGGGAGCTTCTGGCTGACCACCAGCGAGTTAAAGACGTCGATCATGGGGATGTTGGTGCGGATCATCTGCTTGGGGATAATCCGGTTCGCCGGATTGAAGGAAGGACCACCAATGGCGATTTCCTCTTCCTGCGGTTCAGGCCCGCCGTCGATCGGGACCCCGGACCCGTTGAAGATCCGCCCCATCAGGGAAGCGCCGTACTTGACCCGCATGGGGTGCCCCAGGAAGCGCACGCGGTCATTGGTTGCGATGCCCTTGGTTCCGCCGAAGACCTGAACCGTCACATTGTCATTGTTCAGCCGGATGACCTGCCCGAGCGTCGTCTTTCCGGGAGACTCAATGGCAGCGAGCTCTCCCAGCCCAATGCCGGCAGCCTTGAGGGTTGCGATGTTTCCAGTGATCTCATCGATTTTTGTGATGATCTGTCTCATGTTCAGCCCTTTAGAAAATCATTGATTTGTATCTCAGACTGCTTCCACTCTTCGCTCTGCCAGACAGAGGAATTCCAGTTTTTAACAAGGGATGTGAGACGGAAGAAGATATTCCGCGCATCATCCTTGTCCTTGGCAGCTATGTCCTTCTCCAAAATTTGGAACACCTTTTTGAAGGTGTAAACCTGACGCTCGATGGTGTTATAGGCATCCACCTTGTCAAAGGCATTCTGCTGCAGGTAAACCGCATCCAGAAACTCGGCCTTCAGGTAAACACTGAAGTCCGCCAGAGAAGTCCCCTCTTCGCCAACCACGTCCATCCTTTTCTTGACCTCGTCTCCGGTAAAGATAAGCTTCTGAGCGCGACGTAGGATCTCCAACCACTCAGGATCTATTTGATCCAGTTTCTCCTTCATCTGGTCCAAATACTTGGACCAGGAGATGAGAGGGTCGATGGCGGGGAAGCGCCTGGCGTTGGATCTGGCCCAGGTAAGACCGAGGAAGGCGCCCACCACGGCAAGGGTCCCCTGGGTCACGGGCTCCTCAAAATTGCCTCCTGCGGGCGATACGGTTCCGATAACGGACACGGCGCCGGTCTTGCCGTTTTTCAAGCGCACGTAGCCCGCGCGCTCATAAAACTCGGCAATGCGCGATTGCAGGTATGCGGGGAACGCCTCTTCGCCTGGAATCTCTTCCAGCCGGCCGCTCATTTCCCGCAACGCCTGAGCCCAACGGGAAGTGGAATCGGCAAGGAGAAGGACATCCAGTCCCATTTGCCGGTAATATTCGCCAAGGGTAACGGCCGTATAAATGGAGGCTTCGCGAGCTGCCACGGGCATGGAGGATGTGTTACAGATAATGATGGTCCTTTCCATCAAGGTCTTGCCGGTGTAAGGGTCTTCCAGGTGCGGGAACTCACGCAAGGTCTCGACCACCTCGCCTGCCCGCTCCCCGCACGCGGCGACGATAATAATATCCGCGTTGGCATACCGGGAAATGAGCTGCTGAAGCACGGTCTTGCCTGAACCGAAGGGGCCTGGAATGCATGCGGTCCCACCTCTTGCCACTGGATAAAAGGAGTCGATGATCCGGCAACCGGTGACCAATGGTTCCACAGGGAGGAGTCTCTCCTCATATTTCCGAAGGGGAATCTTTATGGGCCACTGTTGGACCATGTTGAGCTGGTGGACCTTTCCCGTTTCATCTGCTACCTCTGCAACGATGTCGACAACGGTATAGGAGCCCTTTCCTGCCATTTTGGTTATCTTGGCCCGTCCGATAAAATTGAAGGGAACAAAGATGAGGTGTTCAAACTTTCCTTCGGGCACCCATCCAAGCGTGTCGCCGGCCTCGATCCAGTCCCCGACCCTTGCGACAGGGGTGAATTCCCATTTGGCGCTACGGTCCAAAGGCTCGATGTAGACCCCTCTCTTAAGAAATAGGCCTGCGGCCTCCGAGAGTTTGGGAAGCGGGTTCTGTAATCCATCATAGATTTGCTGCAGCAAACCTGGGCCCAGCTCCACGACGAGCAGATCTCCTGTAAACTCGACCGGGTCTCCGACCTTGATGCCCTGGGTGAGCTCAAAGACCTGTACATAGCAAAAATCGCCACGGACCCGAATGACCTCGCTCTTCAGTTTTCCGCCATCCCCTGTATGGATATATGCCAGCTCGTTCTGTCTGACGCTCCCTTCAAAGGAAGCCGTCAACATGTTGCCATAGGCTGCTACCACTTTTCCCTTAAAGGACATATTAAAATCCCCCCAATCGACGAACCTTTTCCATCCCCTTCTCTTCACTGAGGGCCAACCGCCGGTGAAGGACTTCAAGTTTCAACACGTAGGCTAGAATTACCCTGAAGTCGAAGGGATCAGGTCCTTCATTTTCATCCAAATAATCCCATACTATCCGGTCGATCACTTCCTGGCGCTCATGCGGCGCCTCAGCCTTGATGAGCTGCTCCAGCCAGGGGTATTCCCCTGCGAGGCCGAAATCCTCGGCGGTGGAACCAGTCAGGAATCTTACCGCTTCTCCTTCGCCTATGACATGTTCTGAAGGATCCAATCCTTTCTGGCGTGCCCGCATAGCTGCCAGCAAGTTTCTGAGGTCTTGCTGAAAGGTGAAATAGTTGCGGATAAAGTCGTTGCGCGTTGTGGAAATCACATGATCAAAGTAGGCCGCATAGAGATTGTCGATCTCCTTGGGCCCGAAGCTTCGGAGGTCGGTACCTAGCAGAAACTCCAGCAGGAAGTCGGGACCTTCTTTCGGCGTTTTGATCTGTTCACGCCAGAAATCGACCCCAAAGAGAGCGTGCGCCATCGAAACCGATTTGCCTGAAAGAAGCCTTTCGATGATGAAGACATCTCGTTCAAGAAGGACCAGTTCGATCTGTTTCCAGTCTCGCTCAGGAATATGGAAACGCTCTTCCAGCAACTCGCCCAGAGGGACCCGTATCTTGATATCGTCCCTGTGGATCTCGGGCAGATACGAAGAAAGAAAATAGTATTTCATTTCTTGCCCAAATCCCCGATCTTGACAGTCTTGAAAAGGTTCCTGAATTGGGGCGACAGGAACCTCAGGAAGAGGGAGAGGAAGGCCTCATCACTGAAATCGAGCCGCACATGGCCATCCTTCTTGTTAACCTGAAAGCCGAACTTTATGTCTTGGGCCTCCAGGTTCAGAACCAGTTCTTCTCCCTTGTTGCCTTTGGCGTAATGGCGAGTCATGAGCTCCACGGCAAAATCCATGAGCTGCTTCTGAGCGTCTTTGGGCAGGAGGAGCTGGATGTCTTCACCCTCGGGCTTGGCGGCATATGTTTCGACGAAGCGGGTCATGAGGGTCTTCATGAAGGCAGGATCGCTCATTGTGTCGGCGAGCTCCTTTTTGAGAGGGAACGCCAGAAGATTCTCCTCAATCACCCCTTTTAGGTTATTGACAAACTGGGAGGCGGCGATTTCCATGGATGATTGGAGCCGCTTCATCTGCTTTTCACTCTCCCCTTTGGCCTGAGCGACAATGGAGGCCGCCTCCGCCCGCGCCTGGACCATGACCCCTTCGGCCTGTTTACGGGCAGATTCAACAATCTCTTGCGCGGCCTTTTCTCCGCTGTCCACCCCCTGTTTTTTCAGGGTTTCGATTAACTCTTGAAGTTTTGTGTCCGACATGCTGCCTTCCTCACTTCTTTCTCAAGTCCTGTTTCGACACGTTCATCGCTTTAAACGCCTTCTTGCTTCCCCCTTCAAGGATATAGACAATCCTGAGGACATCACCCGGCTCCGGTCGTATAACGATCTTTGCCTTCGACGAGTCGAAGGCAAAGATTATCTCGTGTGCTCTACCATAGGCCGTTTGCTTTGTAAAGTTTGTATTGTATTTTTTGTTTCGAATCGTACCATCGGCTCCACAATCTTCTACGCACTTTCTCTGGACGACGTACGGAGCCGAGGCAACGCACGCAAGAAATATGTAGAGGCGTCACCAGGAAGAGAATGAAATAGGGGACTTTTATCGTCCTTGTGGAAAGATCTCGTTTTCTTAAGCGACCCCGTGCCTTACACCGGGTTAGGCCGCCCTCTGAAGGGGAGGCTCAGTCTCGGTAATCCAGCCGGCAGCCCGATCGGCCACCCACTCTGCGAGTTTCTTCGCCTTATCCGAGGCATAAAATGGGGCTTGACTCCGCGCGTTGGCCTCATCCTTTCCATTCAAAAGCACAAATTTCTTCTGCCCCTTCTGGGGATACAGGGGGTTCAACTGCAAAATGACGAATCTCCCGCCAAAGGTCTCGGTCAACCGAAACCGAAGGGATTCGCCAGGTTTAAGGGCCTCCAGCCTTTCCATTATTTCTTTCTTGGTGATCTGCGGCATGTCTTCCTCCGTCTGTGTTGCCAAAGTTTCTGCGATTTCAGTCCGTCCGCCGTGAATCTCCCGTCAGCGGATTGAGACCAGACCGACAAACGAACCGCATAATAACAGAAGAAAACCAATGGCTGGAAATGCTCCAAATCCTCGGCGCAGCTGCGTTTGGGAGGATTGAGGTGAGGGAAGCCGGTGCCAAGGGTCGTAAGGGGCCGCTCTTCACGGATCTCTTCTTTTCTTCGATTCTTCATTTCTTCAGGAGCCGGATCATTGCTTTGGTAAACGCTTCGGGCGCCATGTGCAGGATCTCGCTCCGGCAGCCTGCGGGAAGACACGGGGGCGCAGCCCATTTTCTTTTGATCCCCGGCCTAAAAATGTTAAGATGCGTGCTCGCCCTCCATGGCGGCCTTTTCCTCCCATTCCGTCTTCTGGCATTAGGAGAACAACATGATCGAAGACATCCATGAGCCGTTTACCGCGTTCAAAGAGGAATTCCCGGAGGTTTCTTCACAGCACGAGGCCCTGGGAAAAGAAATCCACGAAAATGGCGGCCCGTTGCCCGAAAAGACGCGATGGCTGATCAAGATCGCCATCTCCGGCGCGTGCGCCCAAGAAAGGGCGTTAGAGACCCACATCCTGAAGGCCCGGGAAGTCGGCGCCACGGACCAGGAGATCAAACATGCGCTCCTGCTCCTCATCCAAACGGCAGGCTTCCCCACCTTCATGACCGCTTACGCCAAATTCAGACAGACGAAATGAGGCCACTCGGAAGATGGTTCCCCTTTATCCGGAGATCCATGATCAGGAGTTCGGGGGGCAACTGATTTTATCAAGAAGAGGACGATCCTATGGGCGATATGGCTAAACTCATCGTTGACGGAAAGACCTACGAGCTACCCATCCTGGTGGGCTCCGAGGGCGAGCGGGCCATCGACATCTCCAATCTCAGGAATGAGTCCGGACTTATCACCCTGGACAAAGGTTACGTCAACACGGGGAGTTGCGAAAGCAGCATCACCTTCATGGACGGCGAAAAGGGGATCCTCCGGTACCGGGGAATCCCCATCGAGCAATTGGCGGAGCACTCAACCTTCGTTGAAACCGCCTACCTCTTGATCAACGGAGAATTGCCGACCCGAAGACAATTGACCCGCTTTTCCGTCATGCTCAACGACCACTCTCTGGTCCATGAAGATATGCGGGCCTTCTTCGAGAGCTTCCCCCGGCGCGCCCACCCCATGGGCATTCTTTCATCCATGGTGAATGCGCTCCGGGCCTTCTATCCTGAACTGCAGGAGCGGTCGGACGAGGAAGAGGTCGACATAACCTTTACACGTCTGCTCTCCAAGGTCCGGACCATGGCGGCCATGTCCTACAAGATCTCCCGTGGCCACAGGGTCGTATACCCTCGACACGATCTGACCTACCCGGCCAACTTTCTCAACATCATGTTTGACTCCCCTGTGAAGCCCTATGTCATCGACCCGGATCTGGTCCACGCCCTGAATGTGTTCTGGATCCTCCATGCAGACCACGAGCAGAACTGCTCCACGGCGGCAGTGCGGCTGGTGGGAAGCGCGCGCGTCAATCTTTACGCCGCCATCGCCGCAGGAATCTGTGCGCTCTGGGGTCCTCTCCACGGCGGCGCAAACCAGGCAGTGATAGAAATGCTTCAGCAGATCAAGGATCAGGGCGGCGACCCGGCACCCTTCGTGGAGCGGGCCAAGGACAAAAAGGATCCTTTTCGCATGATGGGCTTTGGGCACCGGGTTTACAAGACCTACGATCCCAGGGCCAAGATCATGAAAACCATTTGCGACCGAATCCTGAATAAATTGACTCGCAACGATCCGCTTCTCGATATCGCTAGGCGGCTCGAAGAGATCGCCATGCGGGACGAGTACTTTATTGAACACGATCTCTACCCCAACGTGGATTTTTATAGCGGCATTGTACTCAGGGCCATGGAGATCCCGCTCAACATGTTTCCCGTCATGTTTGCCATCGGCCGCCTTCCCGGCTGGATCAGCCAGTGGAAGGAGAGCATCGATGAGCCGAATTTCAAGCTTCACCGGCCACGCCAACTCTATGTGGGTCCCAATCGGAAAAACTATGTGCCCATCGATGAACGGCAATGAACAGGGTGGAGGCGTCATTTGTGCCTGACCTGAGGCGGGAACGTTTTCCTGAATGAGGAATTTACATGGAAGAAGGTCAAAAGGGAAAGAGAAATGTCTTCGAGCTGGATGAGCTTTTTCGTTCAGAGAAGACGTGTCTTCTGAAGGTCATCCAGTCGTACAGCCTACTTCTTGGGGAGCGGCCTGAAATCGCGGAGGAGGTGCAGGCGATACGGGGGATGCTGGGTGTGGATGGGGACCTCCCGGTTGACGCGGTTAAGGCGGAGATGGACAAGCTGAAAGGGAAACTGCTCGAAACGGAAATGGCCGATATAACGATGGAGCCAGGGACCGCGCCCAATGAGACCGAGTTGCTTAAGGCCAAGGTGACGGAGTCCTGTGGCCTTTTTCGGAAGGTCATGAACGCGATCATCGAGGACTTCTATCCGCTGGACAAAGGCCTGGAGGAAAAGGCTTCGGCCATGCAGCTGGATTGCCGGCAGGAGCCGACTCGGATCGATTTGAAGCTGGTCTCGGATCGCTTCCTTGGCTTCATCTCCGAGCTCAGCACCAAGGTGTCGGAAGATTTCAGGACCGTGAATAGGACCTTCATCCTCTTGGTGGAGCACATTAAGGAATTGGAAAAGGGGTTGACCGGAGAGCTTGGCGGCGAAGAACGGGTCAAGGAAATAGAGTATTTTGAGATGAAGATCAATGATGAGGTCGGCTCCATCGTCAGCTCCTTTGATATCCACGCGACCATCCAGGAAGTGAAGAGCATCGTGATTGAAAAGATCGCCAATATTAAACGGGCGCTTGCCCTTCGAAAACAAGAGGAGTTGAAGCGGGCAACCGTCGCCCAGGAAAGCATCTCCAAATTGCAGCAAAGAATTTCAGAAGCCGAAAGGGACGCCGGCGAGATGTCGAGAAAGGCCGAAATATTGGAGATGGTTGCCATGAAGGACGGTCTCACGGGTCTTTACAACCGCCAGGCCTTTGACATGAGGCTGATGGGTTCCCTTGAGTCCATGGACAGGGGCGGTGGCGATTTTGTCTTGATCCTGTTCGATGTGGACCAGTTCAAGCGCATCAACGACCAGTTGGGCCACGTGGCCGGCGATAAGGTCCTGCAAAAGGTGGCCCAGTGTTTGAAACTGACTTTTCGGGAAAAGGATTTCATTGCGCGATACGGCGGGGATGAATTCGTGGCCATGATCGAGAGGCTTCCCGAGGAAATGGCCCGGGAAAAAGTCCTGGCTTTCAAGAAGATCCTGGCCAAGAGACGGTTCGTCTCACACAAGAGCGGACCGGTTAAGGTGAATGTGAGCGCCGGCATTGCCATGTCCACGCCCGGGGATACCCCTGAGACCTTCATTGAAAGGGCGGATCGGGCCATGTATGATGCCAAGCACGGACGGCCAGTGAGCAGTGATCAGTGAAAGGCAGTAACTGATCACTTCCTTTCTGGGGCTGTCTGGAAACGAGTGGGCGAAACGGGTGCCATTAATTAATGATCTTCGTGCCCATGCGAGGCGGCGGGTCAACCGCAGCCGATGCTCTTTTTCAACTGGGCATGGTAGGCGGCGTTGATCTCGTCCTTGGTTGCTTTTCTGACGGCTAGGACCTCAAGGTCCATGGACACGGAAATACCGGCGAGCGGCCGGTTTAAGTCTACAACCACCGTGGCGGGCCTAACCTCCAGAACCTTGAAGGAGACCAATGCCCCGCCCTTCATCTGCCGGTAGAACTGGCCCTCCCTGAGCCTCTGCTTGATCAATCCCTTCTTGGGAATCTCCTTGATCAAGCCCGGGTCATGGGCCCCATAGATCTCAGAGGCCGGGATGTGGAGACCCAGCTGGTCACCCACGCAGGCCGTCGTAAGGGCTTTTTCCAGTGTGGGCACCTGGCGGTCCACCCCGAAGATGAACTCCATTTCCTCGGGCAACCGTTCTTTAACGGTCCCATCGGGCAAATGGGACCGCATCACATAGCGGACCTTCACTGCCCAGTCAGGTCTTACGCTCTCTTTCATGGCGGTCAACTGATTTCAAGTATCTCGAATTCCTGCGGCCCCTTGGGGGTCTGGACCGTGAACGCGTCCCCTTTCTCGCGCCCGAGCAGGGCCTGACCGAGCGGGGATTTCACAGAGATGCACCCGCATGCCGGGTCCGAGTCATAGGGACCGAGCAACCGGTAGCTGATTTCCTCGTCGTTGGAGACGTTGTAAAGTAGCACCGTCCGCCCGAAAACCACCCGATCGGTAGGGCCCTCATCCGGGTTGATCACCTCGCACCGATTGACAACGCTTTCCAGTTCAGTGATTTTTCCTCCGATGAAGCCCTGCCGCTCCTTCGCAGCATGGTATTCCGCATTTTCACTCAAGTCTCCGTGCGCACGGGCCTCTTCGATGGCTCGGATGTTCTGAGGCCGCTCCACCTTGACCAGCTTCTTGAGCTCGGCCCTGAGCTTTTCAAGTCCCTCCCGCGAAATCGGGATCTTGTCCATGGAACCCCCCGCGAAAAAAATTTGCCGCCACGTGTGCAGCCACGGCGGCAGGTTTCAATATATTTTTAGCACGGTCATGGCTCTTTTTCCAGTCAAAACCGCTCGGCCGCTTGACGCGACGGTGCCCAAAAGATATAAAAGACCATGGAGCGCATTCAACTCGTTGAACTGGCGGAAAGGATTCTGGCCGGCGAAACCCCTCCAAAGGACACTCTCTCACGTATTGCCTCGCTCCCCGATGAGCGTGCCTTCGACCTCTTTGCCGGGGCCAGCCTGATCCGGGAGCACTTTTTCGGCAGAGGAATCCACCTCTGTACCATCTGTAACGCCAAATCGGGACGGTGCTCGGAGGACTGTGCCTTCTGCTCGCAATCGGCCTTTGCAAAAACCGATGCGCCCAACTACCCGCTCCTTTCCAAGGTGGGACTTCAGGAGGGGGCCCGTGCTGCCCAGCGCCAACCCATCAACCGCTTCGCCTGGGTCACCAGCGGCAAGCGGCTGCCACGGCAGGAGGTGGAGGCGCTTGCCGCGGCCCTCTCCGAGCTGAACGGCAACCGTAACGGTTATTGCGCCTCCCTTGGGACACTTGAGGTCGATGATCTCGCCATTCTCAAGTCCGCCGGATTGAGCCGTTACCACCACAATCTGGAGGCAAGCAGGAGTTTCTTTGGCCGCATCTGCACGACCCACAGTTATGACGAACGGGTTGCGACCATCCGGGCCGCCAAATCCCTGGGCCTATCGGTCTGCGCAGGAGGGATATTCGGGCTGGGTGAAACGGACCACCAGATCCTTGAGCTAGCCATCGAGATCAAAGATCTGGACGTCAACGCGGTCCCCATCAATTTCCTAACGCCCATCCAGGGCACAAGGCTGGCGTCTCAGAAAGCGTTGACGCCGCTCCGGTGTCTCAAGATCATCTCTCTTTTCCGTTATGTCCTCCCGGACAAAGATCTCCTCATCTGCGGCGGCAGGGCGCACAACCTCAAAGAGCTTCACGCTCTCGTCTTCCATGCGGGTGCAAGCGGCATCATGACCGGAAACTACCTGACCACGACGGGCCGAACCCTTGAAAGGGACCTGGAGCTTCTCCAAAGTCTCGGCCTCAACCCCAGGTAGGGTCTTACACTCCCAGTCCAAGGGCCAGTCCCACCTGTCTTATGATCAAGGCAACCAAGTAAGCGGCCATCAAGTTGTATCCCATTGAAAAACCGGCCCACATCCAGGAGGTCTCCCGCCGAATGCTAACGAGGGTTACAAAGCAGGGGACATAAAGCATCGTGAAAACGATGAGCGTGAAGGCCAGAAGCGGCGTCCACTGGGGATCCTTGGTGAGCCGTTCGGAGAGGGATCCCGTGGCATGCGGGTCCACGTCCCCAAGGGAATAGGCGGTGCCCAGGGTCGAGACCACAACCTCTTTGGCCGCAAATCCGCCCACCAGGGCCACATTGATCCGGTAATCGAACCCGAGGGGTCTCGTCAAGGGCTCAAGGGCTTGTCCGAGCCAGCCAGCCACGGTGGCCTTGAGGCTGGCCTGCTGCATCCGGTTCTCCACATCGGCCATCTCCTGCCGGAAGGCCACGTAGAGGCCTGCCGCCTCAAGGACCTCTTTGTCCACTTCCTTGACCGGCTGCCCCTTTCCCTCCATCTGCAGGGCCGCTGCCGCCAGAGCGTCAAGCGGCGAGGGTTTACCCACGGCAAGCATAACACCTTGGCCCACGTCGCGTGTCCCAGCGGATTTGGTCCCGTGCCGATCGAAGCGGTCATTCAAGTCAGCCAGTTCCCTTTCATTGTGGACCCATTTGCTCACGGCAGGATGGCTTAAAAAGGTCACGGCCGCCTTTTGCTGTTCACGTTCGAATGCATGGCGTTGGTCCTTGGAAAGCCCCGGGAAGGCCATCATAGCCCAGAGGATGACCGAAAATCCCAGGATCACGGTCCCGGCCTTCTTCACGTAGTACCATGTACGCTCCCATGTGTGGATGAGGAGGCCCCGTAGCGTGGGGAAGCGATAGGGTGGGAGCTCCATGACAAAAGGGGTCTTGGGACCCCTCAGGACCGTGGACCGGAGGATCTTGGCGGAGAAGAGCGCAAAGCCCCAGGAAAGCAGCGTCAGCACGAACATCATGCGCGCCTGATTATCCGAAAAAAAGGCCCCGATCAACACGGCGAAAACCGGAAGCTTGGCGCCGCAGTTCATGAAGGGAACCACCAGCAGGGTTGCATACCGCTCCTTGGGGTCCCTGAGCGTTCGCGTGGCGAGCACGCCCGGCACCGCACAGCCTCCCGCGATCCCACCGCTTACGATCAAGGCCATGACCGAGTTTCCGTGAAGCCCGAAGGAGCGGAGGACCCGGTCAAGCATGTAGGCCACGCGCGCCATGTAGCCGGAATCCTCCATGATGGCAATCGTAAAGAACATGAAGACGATGAGAGGCACGAATCCCAGCACACCGCCCACGCCGTCGATGACCCCCGATACGATCAGGGATCGAAGGTTCCCCTCGGGGAGGATTGAGGTCATGACACCTTTCAGGCCGTCAAAAAAGACCTCTACCCATTGAATCGGGACCTGGCTGGCCGAAAAGGTAAAAAGATAGATAAGATACAGGACCAGGATCATAATCACAGGACCGAGTATCCTCCCCGTCAGGACCTTATCGATCTTGTCGGAGAGATTGAGCCGCGATTCGATCTTTCTCCTGATCGCCTTCTTGGTGATCCCCGCAATGAACCCATAGCGATGGTCAGCGATGATCCCCTCTGGCTCTTCATCCAAGGTGTCCAGGACATGTTTGCGGATATTCTGACAAATCATCTGGATCCGCTCGCCCGCCGAAGGGTCTCGCTTGAGCAGATCCAGAATGGGGCCATCCCCTTCCATGCACTTCAGTGCCCGCCACCCGAGCGGGTATTTCCGGTCGTAGATCTGAGAGGTATTGATGATCTCCTCGATCTCCTTCAAGCCCTGGTCGATGTCCATGCCGTATGAAATAACCAGGGGCCGCCGCCATCCCTGGTCGCCCGCCGAAGCCGTCACCACCGCGTCCAGGAGCTCCTTTACGCCCTTGTTGGACCGTGCCACCATGGGGACCACCGGTACGCCCAGGAGGTCTGAAAGCACCTGGGGATCCACGAGGATGCCCCGCGCTTCGGCCACGTCCGTCATGTTCAGGGCGATCACCAGGGGGACGCCCAGTTCCATCAGCTGAACAGCGAGATAGAGGTTTCGGTCCAGATTGGAGGCGTCGACGATGTTCACCACCAGGTCGGGCTTCTCCTCCACCAGAAACCGTCTAGCCACGAGTTCCTCGAGGGAGTAGGCCGTCAGGGAATAGGTGCCTGGAAGGTCTACCACCTCGATCTCGCACCCCTTGTGGAGGACCTTACCGACCTTCTTCTCGACCGTCACCCCCGGATAGTTGGCGATATGCTGTCTCGCCCCCGTTATGGCGTTGAAAACGGTGGTCTTCCCCGCATTGGGGTTTCCGGCCAGGGCGATGGTGAACCGCTGTTTGATGGCGCCGTCCTGGGTGTTCACGAATCAATATCCTCAACTTCGACCATAATTTGGCTGGCCTCGTCGTTTCTCAACGTCAGAACATAGTCCCTGATTTTGACGGCCACCGGGTCCCTCAGTGGCGCCCGTCCCTGGATCTGGATGGGCGTTTCCGGGACAAGGCCCATCTCCCTGATTCTCCGCCCCATCTCACCGGCGGCCGATACCTTCTTGATGACGCCGCCCTGGTTATCCGACATCTCCCGCATTCGAATGATTCTTTTCATGGATTTCAGACCACATGTCCTTCTCAAACAGCGCTCACACGTCTCCGTTCAGCAGCCAAATGAAACGAGCACTTGTTTTAGTGATGGTTATCCAGCCCTGTGACTTCCGATCCCCATCCGAGCCTACAGGCTCTCTGAATAGGGTCCGACAGGGGATCACCATTAATGGCGCCAACTCCCTGCATTTATTTCCGGACAGCCCCATGAGGGGGCCTCTCCAGCACAGTCAACCTCTTATGGCTTCCCGAGACACCCATTAACTTGTGTCCATCCATAAATCGCTGATTTCTGGATGGAGCTTTCAGCGGTCAGCGTTCAGCATTCAGCCAACTTCTTGTTCTTATTAGTCTTGGCTGACAGCTGATGGCTGATCGCGCTCATCAAAAAACGGCCGTTTTTGGATGAGCACTAACTTATTCCTTTCAGATGCTGGCGGATTTCGTCGAAGGCCTTTGGGGCCGAGACGAGAAGGTGGCCATCAACCCGTTGTGACTCCAGGTATTCATTCAAAGACACCGGCTGGCCATCCATTTTCAGTATCTTCCCGCCTGCCGCCTCCACAATCACAGACACCGCCGCCAATCCACGATAGGATTCGTTGGCAATCAGGGCCGCCTCGGCGCGCCCTCTGGCCACATAACAGACGTGGGCCCCCGTGCAACCCAGGTTAAGGATCTTGCCTGGAAAAGAGGAACGATAGTGGTGGTGGAACCTGGAGTAAGTGAACAAACGACTTTCGTCGTTGACCTCATGCAGAGGCGATATGAGCATCTCTTTGTCCCCCCAAAGGGCCTTTCCACCGGCGCGTGCATGGAATAGGTCTTCCGTTGCCGGCATATAGAAAAAACCGAAGATGGGCCAGAAATTCTCCAGCAGGGCAAGAGAGAGCCCCCAGATGGGAATGCCTGCCTGGAAATTGGCCACCCCGTCGATGGTGTCGTAAATCCAGAGGTAACGCCTGCCTTCGTGGGAGTATTCCTTTTGGAGCTGGGAGACCTGAAAGACATGGTGCCCTGGAAATCGGCCCTGCAGTTCATTCTGAAAGAGCTGGTTGAGGCTCAACTCAGCCTCGGTGACGAGCCTCTCATCGAACTTTATGCGCGGCTTGCCTTTTCCATAGAAACCGAGTGCCTGGTCGCCGGCGCGTTGAATCAAGTCTGATGCAAAATCCTCCAAAGGTTTGAGCTCCATACTCCCCGAGTCTTTCATTTGAACCTCCTTGCTAAAGGGTCATGCATGGCATGGGCGCCAATCATTTTCGTCTTTCCCAAGCGGATCTCTTCAGCGGGGGCCGCAAATGGTCGAAGACGTCATAGATAGGCGCAATGTATCAGAATGAAAAGACGAGGCAAATGAAAAACCGTTGATGGCCACCGACCAGTCACAATTCATCCATCCCGGCTCGGGTATTCAAAATCGACACATCAAAAAGCAGCGTTGGCCGTCCGCATTGGGCGTGGGATCAGAAGCGGCAGCAGTCGTCCTGTAGGACTAAGCGGTTGACGAAAAAAAGGGGAATATGATAGGGATGTTAGATGGAAGTGTCCTGGTTCCCCCGGCTCATGAGCGAGGCCCTCGTAGAGGCCCGGAGGGGGCTTTCCGAGGGGGAAGTGCCCATCGGTGCCGTTGTGGCAGCTCAGGATGGCCGGATTTTAGGCAGAGGGCACAATCGACCGGTGGCGCTGGATGATCCGACCGCCCACGCTGAAATCAGCGCCCTGAGGCGTGCGGGCGCGTTGGTCGGGAACTATCGTTTGACCGGCACAGCCCTGGTGGTTACTATTGAGCCGTGCATCATGTGCATGGGTGCCGCCATTCAAGCGCGCGTGGGCCTCTTGGTGTATGGGATCACGGATCCCAAGAGCGGCGCGGCAGGGTCTCTTTATGACTTCTCGCGGGACCGGCGTCTCAATCACCAGTTTAAGGTTGTCTCGGGGGTTCTGGAAGAGGAATGCCGGGACCTTTTGGTGCGCTTTTTCAAAGAGCGGCGAAAAACGGCTACATGGGAGCAGAACGGAGAGGTACCGAAGTGGTCGTAACGGGGTCGACTCGAAATCGACTTGCCCCGTTAATAGCGGGGCACGTGGGTTCGAATCCCACCCTCTCCGCCATGACGCAGCGGCCGCTGCGTCTTGATTTCCTGGCAGCGGCCGGGTAGGTTGCATTGAGGGGGGAGCCATGCGGAATTCAGGGACTCCCCGAATGTGGGCCCAGGGGCCAACGCTCCATTGGCGTCTGGATATTTTCGTTCTTGCTGATCTGCTTATGAGGGGTACTGATCGCACAGAGCCGGAAACGCCACTTTCCGGATGACTATCAGGGACAAACACAAACAATGAAGGTCTGCGGAGAGATGTCCGAGCTGGCCGAAGGAGCGCGACTGGAAATCGCGTGTACTGCTTAAAGGTGGTACCGAGGGTTCGAATCCCTCTCTCTCCGCCATACCCAATTCATGGCATATGAAGTCTTAGCCAGAAAATGGCGCCCACATAAATTTGAAGACGTCGTCGGCCAGGCGCACATCACCCAGACGCTGGTGAACGCCATCCGGAACGAACGGCTGGCCCATGCCTATCTTTTCAGTGGTCCAAGGGGCGTGGGAAAAACATCGGTCGCCCGAATCCTCGCCAAGGCCATCAACTGCCTCGATCGAAACGGTGGGGACCCCTGCAACCGATGCGTCTCTTGCCTCGAAATCACCTCCGGCGCCTCGGTGGATGTCCAGGAGATCGACGGGGCCTCCAATCGCGGCATCGACGAAATCAGGGAGTTGCGGGAAAATATCCGGTACATGCCGTCCTCAAGCCGGTATCGGGTTTACATCATCGACGAGGTCCATATGCTGACCCTCCCAGCGTTTAACGCACTCCTCAAGACGCTGGAGGAACCTCCCGCTCACGTCAAGTTCATCTTTGCAACTACGGAAGCGCACAAGGTCCCCGCAACGATCCTATCCAGGTGCCAGCGGTTCGATTTCAAGCGGATCGCCCGAGGCCCCATCATCCAGTACCTGGAGCGGATTACGGCCAAAGAGGGGATTTCGGTCACGCGCACTGCTCTCTCCCACATTGCCAGGAAGGCGGAAGGGAGCATGCGGGATGCAGAGAGTCTTCTGGACCAGGTGATCGCCTATACGGGACCGTCGGTGGAAGACCGGTATGTGGATGATATTCTGGGCATAGTGGACCGGGCGCTGGTCTTCGATGGTTGTCGCGCCGTGATCGAGGGAGATGAAGGTCGGTGTTTCGACATCGTGGACCAGGTATACAACGCGGGCCACGACATCAAGGAGTTCTATCGGGCCCTAACGGAGGCGTTTCGAAATCTTTTGGTCAGCCTTGTGACCTCCGACCCACATCTGATCGCCGACCTGGCCCCGGCTGAGCTTGAAGAAACCAGGGCACTTGCCGAGAAGGCCGGGTCCGAAAAGCTTCACGCCATTCTCAGTTTCCTCATAAAACGGGAAGAGGACTTGAGGTATACGGGATTACCGAGGGTGATCCTGGAAACCACTTTGATCCGATTGTGCCGGATCGGGGATCTCCTCTCCGTCACGGAATTGCTCGACAAGCTAGAAAGCATGGAAAGGCGGCTTCTCGATGGGGCCATGGGCGCTGGCGCCCCGCCGCCAACGGTCGAAAAGGCCCGTCCAAAGAGCGGGGATCGGACCCACTCTCCCATCGTGGCGGAGAAAAGTGGTGCCATCCCACGAGCCGGATCATGGGGAGAATTCATGGCGTTTCTGGGCTCCAGAAATAGAGCCATGGCGAAGGTGTTGAAGGACTGGCAGTTCGTCCAACTCACGGGAGAGACGCTGGAGATCGCGAGCGGAGAGCAGTCCTTTTCCTCCACTTACTTTGACGATCCGGAAAAGCTGAAAGAATTGACCGCCTATTGCCGGGAATTCTTCGAACAGGACCTGACAATAAAAATTCTCACAAAAGGTCCAACCCAGGCGGAAGGAAAGATGCCTGCGGAGGCGTCCTACTGCAAACCGGCTCATGACGCACCATCGGACTTTCCCCATCCCATTCAGGAAGTCCTGCAAATTTTTCAGGGGAGAGTTGAACCGCTTCCCGCTCAGGACGGCCCCGATAGGCCGATGCGGGACCCATCAAAGAGGGAGGTTGAAAAGTGAAAGGGATACCCAACATGGGCCAGTTGCTTAAACAGGCCCAGCAATTCCAGGCCAAGATGGCCAAAATGCAGGAAGAGGTGGGGGAGAGGACCGTGGAGGTTTCATCAGGGGGCGGCATGGTCACGGTGGTGGTCAACGGCAAACAGGAACTCGTTTCCATACGAATCGACCCCGAAGTGATTGATCGTGACGACCCCGAGATGCTCCAGGACCTGGTCATGGCCGCGGTCAATGATGGCCTGACCCAGGCCAAGAATATGGTCAATGAAGAAATGGGCAAGCTCACCAAGGGTATGAACCTGCCGAACATCCCCGGCCTATTCTGATCCTTCTCAATGCTTTGGAGCAATCATGACCGTCTTCCCAGCAGCGCTTGAAAAACTGGTTGAGCAATTCTCCAGGCTTCCAGGGATCGGACAGAAGTCCGCCACCCGGATGGCCCTCTTCGTGCTGAGGGACTCAACAGATTTGGCCGAGCGTCTTGCAAGATCTCTGCTGGAAGTCAAAGAGCAAATCAAGCTCTGTTCTACCTGCTTCAACTTCACCGACCTTGACCCATGCCACATCTGCCGCGACCCGGAGCGGGCAAACGGTGTCCTCTGCGTCGTGGAAGGGCCCGGGGACCAACTGGCCCTGGAGGAGTCGCGCGCCTTCAAGGGTAGATACCATATCCTCCAGGGGGTGCTCTCCCCGTTGGACGGCATCGGTCCCGAGCAGCTCAAAATAGGAGAGCTTCTCAGACGCATCGACCAGGAGGAGATCAGAGAGATCGTCCTTGCCACCAACCCCTCCACAGAAGGAGAGGCCACGGCCTCATACCTGGCGAAACTGATTTCCAACAAAAAGCCAGCCATCAAGATCTCCCGCATCGCCATGGGCGTCCCCATGGGCGGTGACCTCAAATACATGGATCGAATGACGCTCGAACACGCGATGAGGACCCGCATCCCGGTCACGCCATGATCTCACCTGCGACCATCGCGAAACTGGGGAAGATCGTCGGACCCGGACACCTCGTCACATCGCCTGAGGCACTTGAACCCTTTGCCTCTGACGCAACCAAGCTTGTCTTTTTCCCGGACGCGGTCGTCTTCCCCGGTTCCATCGAAGAGGTCTCACGCATCCTTCGGTTGGCCACCGAAGAGAAATTCCCCGTCACGCCCAGGGGGGCGGGAAGCGGCATGACCGGTGGGGCGCTTGCCGTGGGCGGTGGTCTCGTCATGGTCATGAGCCGATTCGACCGGATCATCTCCATTGACGAAGACAATCTGATCGCCATTGCAGAACCGGGCGTCATCACCGCGGACCTCCAAAAGGCCGTTGAAGCCGTGGGGCTCTTTTACCCACCGGACCCCGCCAGCCTGAACATCTCGACACTCGGGGGAAATGTGGCCGAGTGTGCAGGCGGACTCAGGGCGGTCAAGTATGGCGTAACCCGGGATTACGTCCTGGGGCTTACGGTCGTTCTTCCCACAGGAGATTTCATGAAAATGGGTGTGAGAACGGCCAAGGGCGTGGCGGGTTACGACCTGACCCGTCTCATCGTGGGGTCAGAAGGGACCCTTGCGGTTATCACATCCATCACGCTGCGCCTCTTGCCGAAACCGGACGCCAAAATGACTATGACCGCGTTCTTTAACGATGTCAGATCTGCTGCAGGGGTAGTTTCTGAGATCATCCGGAGGAGAACCATCCCCAGCGTCCTCGAATTTCTCGACAGGATATGTATCGAGTGCGTCCGAAAGGAAATGGCTGTGCCAGTCCCCAAAAATGCGGGGGCCATGCTGCTCATAGAAGTTGACGGGGAGAAAGCAGAGGTGGTCAGGGGGGCCGAGCGGATTAAGTCGGTTTGCCTGGAGGCGGGCGCCCTGACCTTTGAATCCGCCACCAACGACCAGGAAGCGGAACGCTTGTGGTCGGCCAGGAGGAATGTCTCCCCGTCGCTCGCAGGCCTGAGGCCTCACAAGATCAGCGAGGACATCGTCGTGCCAAGGAGCCTCCTGCCGGATCTTGTGGATATGCTGGGGGGCCTCAGTCACCGCTACGGGCTTCCCGTTCCCGCCTTCGGGCACGCCGGAGACGGAAACATCCACGTCAATGTGATGCTGGACAAGAACAACAAGATGGAGCTTGAAAGGGCCCACGCCCTCATTGGAGCCCTCTTCAAGGCCGTGATACAAATGGGGGGGACCATCACCGGCGAGCACGGCATCGGTATCACCAAGGCCCCGTACCTGCCTTTGGAGATTTCAGGGGAAGGCTTGGCGCTCATGGCCAGGATAAAGAAGGCCTTTGATCCCCAAGGCATCCTCAACCCGGGGAAGATCTTCGTTCAGCATGACAACCGTCTTGATCGTCTGGGCCAACCGTCCACCTGAGACGGAACGTCTGACGTCTTCCCCCGGCAGGGTCGCCGTACACAAGAAAATGAGGAGGAAAGACATGGCGGATCTAGGATTCATCGGCCTTGGGATTATGGGCAAACCCATGGCCGTCCGTCTTCTGGCCGGTGGCACCCGTGTTTACGTCTCCAACCGCAGCCAGGGGCCAGTGGTGGCATTGAAGGGAAAGGGGGCAGTGGCCTGCGAGAACCCGAAAGAAGTAGCGGAGCGTTCGGATGTCATCTTCATCATGGTGCCGGATACCCCTGACGTAGAAAAGGTCCTCTTCGGCCCTGAAGGCGTAGCCGAAGGGCTCAAGAAAGGGGCGATCGTGGTGGACATGAGCTCCATATCCCCCATTGAGACAAAAGGCTTCGCACGGAGGCTTGAAGCCATGGACGTGGAGATGCTCGATGCACCGGTTTCAGGGGGCCAGATCGGCGCCGAAAATGGGACCCTTTCCATCATGGTTGGGGGTAAGCCGGAGATCTTCGGGCGGGTGCGGCCGTTCTTCGAGCTCATGGGTAAGAACATTGTGCATATCGGCCCCAACGGCGACGGCCAGACCTGCAAGGTCGCCAACCAGATTGTTGTGGCGCTCACCATAGAGGCCGTGGGTGAGGCCCTGCTACTGGCCTCCAAGGCGGGCGCAGACCCTTCCAGGGTCAGAGAAGCGCTCCTGGGCGGGTTTGCCCAGAGTCGGATTCTGGAGGTACACGGCGAGCGGATGATCAAACGGACCTTCCAACCCGGATTCCGGATCGGACTCCATCAGAAAGATCTCAACCTGGCACTCCAGACCGCAAGGGCCATCGGCGTAAGCCTGCCCGGAACCGCCCTGGCGCAAGAGCTTTTTAACGCGGTGAAAGCCAAAGAGGGCGAAGATCTGGATCATTCCGCCCTTGTAAAGGGCCTTGAACGGCTGGCAAACCATCAGATCGGTGAGCAGGAGCCGCCTCTGGGGGACTGAGCGTGGCAAACCGACTGACCTATCCGGGCCTTTCCCTTCAATGATATCCCCTTCGATCGGTGGGCCCGGTGCTGTCCATTGCGGTCCCCGTACCTCAGTCCGGCGACGCTTCCGGACATGCAAAACAGGAACTATCATTCCACTTCACAGAATTGAATTCCCCTGGCTCCTCTTCCTGACCAACTCCGAGCTGATAATATAACTATTTGGATCTAATGGTTATTTATTCGCTGAGTCTCGATTGGCACACGATTTGCCTAACATGCGAGGTGATGATAGGCGGGGCGGCAGGCGTATTCTGAAGATTCCACGCATGGTCTGAACCGCAAAAAGAGGAGAAACCATGAAGCCTTCCAACCCGCCAACCGCTCGCTGGCCTCTTGTTTGGTGCGCACTGTTTTTCTTGTGGATCGTTACCGCCCTCGTCCCCTGCATGATGCCTCGGGCCTATGGCTCCGGCCAGAACGCCGACCTCTATGTGGTGAAGACCGACTCGGACGGGGACGTCCTCTGGAGCCGAACCTTCGGTGGCCCCGTCTGGGATTATGCCACCGCCATCCAAGAGACCCAGGATGGGGGTTACATCCTTGCCGGTTCGACCAACTCCTTTGGCACGGGGGATCAAGACATTCTCCTTGTGCGTATGGATGCGCAAGGGGACGTGATCTGGAGCAGTACCTTTGGAGGCCCAGCCTACGAACGGGCCGAGGGGGTCTTGATTGGCCCCGAGGGCGACATCATCGTCTTTGGGACCACGGATTCTTATGGGGCCGGATCCGGGGATCTCTACCTCGTCAAGGCTGACGTAAACGGTGAAGAGATCTGGAGCAGGACCTATGGCGGAACGGAAGACGAAATGGCGGGGTCGGTTGAGCGGACCAGGGATGGTGGTTTCATCCTGGTGGGGACCACACGATCCTTCGGATCCGGCAAGAAAGACATTTATGTAGTCCGGATTAATTCCTCAGGAGACCAGATCTGGGACAACCACTACGGAGGCGAAGCCCATGATGTGGCCTACGGGATTAAGGAGACCACGGACGGCGGTTACGTCGTCGTGGGGGCAACCGAGGGCACGGACTCGGGAACCTGGGACGTGTGCCTCATCCGCATCGATGCACAGGGTGAAACGCTTTGGCATCGCACATGGGATGACGGCGGTTACGAGGTAGGCTATTCGGTCATAGAAGCGGCGGATCTGGGTTTCTTCGTTTCAGGTTATAAGGATCCTTTCGGGTCTGACAAGTGGGACGTCCTTTTGATCGGGACTGATGAAGATGGCCGGCTTATCTGGAGCGCAACCTACGGGGGAGTGGGCAACGACAGGGCCGACGCAATGCAACAGACCGAAGACGGCGGCCTTATTATCGCTGGGGCCACCGACGGATCGGGGTCAGGCGACTGGGACATGTACCTGCTCAGGACCGATGCGGAAGGCAACGAACTGTGGGGCAGGACCTACGGTGGAGGGGATACGGAGAGTGCGGAGTGTGTGATTCAGACACGCGATGAGGGTTTTCTGATGGCAGGCGGGACCTATTCATTCGGGACGGAAATGGTGTCCCTTGAGCCTGTTAATAGGACTTCACCACCTACCCCCGGAGTCAGGTCCCTGCAGCCTCTCTTATCTGTTGCTGGAGACGGTATCAGCGTCACCCTTACGTGGACCTCTTCCCCTCTCGTCGAAGGCTACAGCCTCCTCTATTCACCTGCCGATGGAAGCTACATCGGCAGCCTTGATGTGGGGCCCCGAACGATGTTTTCCATAGATCTCTGGAGGGGCGCCGCTTTCTACGTGGCGGTCCAGGCCCACGACTCGACCGGCGCCACGACCCTATCAAACATCCAGTATCTCCTCATAGAATGAGGTCTCTTGTACGGGATGGGGGACCAAAAGGCAGACGAACCTCCTTTTTGGCACCCTTCTATAGTATCTGGTCCCGACTCTTGTAGTCCTTGGTGTCATAGAAGCGATCCACGTCGACCAGATTACGCCTTTCAAGAGCCTTCTTGAAAGGCACCGTGTGCATATCCCCCAGTTTCATACTTGCCATGCGGCCAAAATCTTCGTTCACGATCATATCGATCGCTGCGATCCCGAACTTTCGGCCCATCCTCCGGTCATAGGCCGTTGGCGCTCCGCCCCTCTGGAGATGACGTAAGGCCACATAACGTACCTCCATGTCCGTCTTGTTCTGGATCTCTTCTGCGAGGAAGCCGCCGATGCCGCCCAAATAATAGTGGCCGAATCCGTCTCGTCCTCTCCGTTCCCGGACCTCTTCCATCCCCCTTGGTTTGGCCCCTTCAGAGACAAGCACGATGCTGTAACGCTCCCCCGCCTTTCGCCGCATTTCCAGAAGCTCCACGACCCTTTCGATCACGAACTCGTGCTCCGGAATGAGGGTGATGGCGACACCGGACGCTTCTCCCCCCTCCAAAGCAAGCCAACCGGCGATCCTCCCCATGGATTCCACCACGAAAATACGACTGTGAGACCCGGCGGTGATTCGTAGCCGGTCGATATCCTCCGTGATAATGTTCACGGCCGAGTCAAACCCCAGCGTGTAGTCTGTGTCGGAGATGTCTTTGTCTATGGTCTTGGGGATTCCGACCACCCGCATGCCCTTTCGAAAAAATTTGTAGGCCACGCCCAACGCATCAAACCCTCCGATCACGACCAGGGCCTCCAACCCCAGTTTCTCGAAGTTCTGCATGACAAGGTCGGACTGATCGTCCTGGGGATCGAATGGGTTAATCCTCGTGGTCCCAAGCCTTGTCCCACCGTAACGGTCCCAAGTCCGGACCACCTCCGTGGTCAAAGGCATGGTCCAATGCTTGAGGCTCTCCTTCTTTTCCGGCTGCACCTCCATGAGGCCCTTCCAGCCGTCGACAATGCCCATGATCTCGAACATCACGCCCCGCCTGGACACGAGATCCTTGTTCAATGCGGAGTAGACCATCCAATGGATTGTGCTGTTGATTCCCGGGCAGTCACCCCCTGCCGAAAGAACACCGATCTTCATTTTCATTAGCGGCCTCCAGAGAAAGATTAGAACCGGTCTCCAAGGGCTGAAAGCCGAGCACTGAGGCCCCTTGACGACTTCTGGCCAAGCTGAGCCATTGGGGTTCCTTTGGATCCCACAGCAAACGTAACCCAACCAGCTTATAGAAAAATGTAGCTAGGGTGTCAAGGCGCGGAGGCGCGACATAGAGTTTCACCTTGCCATCCAGCCCCCCATTTTGCTATCTGGAAGGCCGGAATTTGACCATGGAACACATCGATGCCATCATACCGGGGATATCGAGATCAGGGGCTACCTCGCGTGCGGGCTCTTTTTGGGCCTTGCACCTTGAACCTTTCCCCCGGTGTCACCCATGAGAAAAGATCAAAAGAAGACACCTTTCGTGACCGATCTGGTCCTATTTGTGAAAGGGGTCTGCATGGGAGCCGCAGACGTGGTGCCCGGGGTCTCCGGGGGAACCATGGCCTTCATCCTGGGGATTTACGAGGAGCTTATCAGGGCCATCAAGTCTTTCGACCTGCAGGCGTTTTACCTTCTTCGCCGCTTACGGGTTCGTCCACTGTTCGATCATGTGGCATGGCGGTTCATGCTCGCCCTCGGGGCCGGCATCCTCACGGCCATCTTTTCCCTGGCCCATGGGCTGAGCTGGCTCTTAGACAACAAGCCGGTCCTGATTTGGTCCTTTTTCTTCGGCTTGGTCCTGGCCTCAGCGCTAACCGTGAGCCGTCGCATTGAGACCTGGCGGCTCACGTCCTGGGTCTGGATCCTTGTGGGGGCCGTAGGTGCTTACCTCCTGGTGGGCATCGTACCCTTCGAGACTCCGAAAACAAACTGGTTCCTGTTTCTCAGCGGGGCGCTGGCCATTTGTGCCATGATCCTGCCGGGAATCTCCGGATCCTTCGTGCTCGTCCTGCTGGGCAAATACCATCAGGTCCTCCAGGCCGTAAACCAGCGAGATTTCGTCACCCTTGCCACCGTGGCCGCTGGGGCCACCCTTGGCATTATCGCCTTTTCCCGGTTTCTTGAGTGGCTTTTCAGGAACTGGAGGGATGGGACCATCGCCTTTCTCACGGGCCTCATGCTGGGCTCGCTCAGGAAGGTTTGGCCATGGAAGGATTGGTCGATTCACTCCCTTCAAATTCAGGAGGCGGCCAATGGAACTCCCCTGGTAAATGTCTTCCCCGATCAGATGAATCTGGAGGTCGTGACGGCCTTCAGCCTGATGGCGCTCGGGATCGGGATTGTCTTCCTGCTGGATCGGCTGGGAAAGGCGCTAACGCGTCAATAGGGCCCTTAGTAGGCTTTGAACTCGCCCAGACCCTTCAGCCTGAAGTAGAGCATGTAGGTGTCTCCATCCTGCTGCCGGTCGAGGGCAACGCGCACACCCCAGCACTGGCTGTCGTAGGCCAGCCAGAAGCGGTTGGAGATATCTTCTCCCGACTGGAGATCGCGCGATAGTTCTTCACCCACTGAAAAGCCATAGACAAGGTTTAGATCGGCCGCCAGACTGATGGTCTCACTTCCGCTCTCAAGTCTCTCGTAATTCAGGCTGAAGGTGTCATGCCGCCCGCCCCCCCTGGGATACGAGAGAGCCAAGGACGCATCCGCCGATTGGACCTCCTTTTTGTAGTGGTCCCAATTGGCACTGCCCGTGAAGTCAAGGTATTCTAAAGGTTTTAAGGTCATGCTTGCGCTGAACGGGGCAAAAGGTTGGTTTGGCTTATTTAGATCATAGGGCTGAGTGAGTGTCAGCAGACCCCACTGGCGATACGTGACATTACCCTTCCCGTCTTCGATGCGGCCGTCCAGATAATTCTCCAGAGAGAAGGCCACCTGGTTCAGGCTCCCCTCTTCTTTTATTGGATTGAACCATGGGCTTTCATTATTTGTACCCTGGCGATCCCTAAAGCGGTATTGCAAAATGGGCCAAATGCGGTGCTGTGCTTTCTTGACGCTGCCCCAGTTTAAATCGAACACCCGCTCGATGTTCGTCATCAACCGGAGTTCCACCTCGTAGTCGCTTTCATTGGCCTGCTTCCAATCGGACTCGCCCTCCTCATAGAGCTGCGTATTCAGGGCCGCTCTAAGGGAAGGTTCAAACTCAAGGTAGGATCCCAGCCACATGGGGGCCCTAAGCTCGGGCGAAAGGAAAAAATTGTGTCCCTCGGCACCCGACTCTCTCCAGATGTAATCATATTCGGACCCTGCGGCCAGGAAAAGGGGCCGCCCCGCCATGGCCTGATAGGGCAAAATAAGATTCAGCACACCCAACGGCTGGGCGGTGGTGTCGTTTGGAGGCTTTTCGGGATTCTCATAATAGTTAGAGGCCGCCTGGAGCGCGTATCGTTCCCTGTCCTGGCTGATTCTCATGGCAGTCCGCCTGAGCGGCGCATACCGCTCATCAACGGGGCGGCCGAAGGATTGCTCTAGATCAGGCCTGGCCTCCATTCCGATCATGCCCGTTTCAAACTCCCTCAGATAGTCCTGATCGCTGACGTAGTCACCATCAAAACGAAGCGAGAGTCCACCAGGCAACTCCTGATCTGCCTTTCCCCGCAACCAGTAGCGGGTGTCGTTGTTTCTCGGGAAAGGACTGACCTTAAGATCGGCTGAGTCGTCTAATTCCTTTTTCAGCTCATCCCGGAAGAGCATATCCCCCACAAAGGTCCCTTTTGAGTCTTTGTCCTCCAGGTATCGTAACTCAAGGCCCTGCATGTATCCCCGCTGCGTGAGATATCGTTGGTAAAGGGTTGCGTCCACCTGGTCGGAGATGGCCCAAAAAAAAGGGATCTCCGTGTCCAGACCGTTCCTGGCGGAATAGCCCAACCTGGGTGGCAAAAGTCCTGTCTGGCGCTTCTGCTTGCCCGGAAAAATCAAGTAAGGGGAATAAAGCACGGGGAACTCGTGGATGCGGAAAGCTGCGTCCTTGATGGTTCCGTAACTTTCAATGGTGACCTTCACCTCGGATCCCGTGATGGTCCAGGCGGGGCTCGATCCGTCGCACGACGTCAATCGAGCTTCCTTAACCAGATAGGTGTCATCCGCGAGCTTATCCATCTGGGCGCCGCTGATGTAATAGTGGTTTTCCCGCAGGAAAAGGGTCCCGTTCACGATGGATCCTGTCTGGGTGTTCAGATCAAAGGTCCCGTTTTCCCCTGTCAGGGTATCACCACCCGATTCAAGACGAACGCCTCCCGAAACCGCCACATTCCCCGTTTTTCGATCGTAGACGGCCCGTTGGGCATGCAGCACCATGTCGCCCTTGGTGATGACCACATCCCCCTGGGCCACGTAAACCTCCGTTTCCCGGTCGTAGCTGAGGCTCTTGGCTGAGATCTCCCACGGTTTAGTTTGCTCCGAAACGGTCTTGTTCACCGAGGACAGTCCCGCCGACCAACCGTACGAAGGACCCAAAAGGGCCATGACGGTGATCAGCAAGAGGGTCGAGCGGCGACGGAAAAGGTCGGTCATCGGGCTGTACGCCTTTCTTTGGGAATCGCCTCGCCATGAGATCGATCGGATCCGCGATACTGGCCTCGGCGTTGATCCTTAGACCGGTTGGGGCCGACCCGCGCTAGGCCCAGGGGGGCCTGCCACCTGACTCAAGATGGCACCTCGTCGGGCTTATAGCGCTCGGGATCGAAGTGAGTCAAGGCCTCCCCCACCGTGAAAAGTGACCCGCAAATCAGCACGAGGTCCCGAGGACGGGCAAGCGCCCTGGCCCGCTCAATAGCCTGCGGCAGCAACGGGACGATTTCACCAGGCGTCCCGAGGTCCGAGCCGAGGGCCTCAAGGACTTCCGGAGCGGCTGCCCGGTAATAGACTGGCCTTGTATAGATGACATGAGCGGATACAGGGACAACCTCCCGCAGGATATCCCTGATCTCCTTGTCGGCCATGACCCCGATCACCAGCAAGAGCCGCTCATATTCAAAGCCGGATCGAATGGCATCCACAAGGGACCTCATGGCGCCCGGGTTGTGAGCCCCGTCCACAATGACGATGGGGTCCCTGCCCATGACCTGGACCCTTCCGGGCCACCGGCATCCATTCAAACCATCGGCGATAGCACGGGTTGGAACGTTGAACCCTTTCTTCTTAAGCAGTTCGATCACACCGAGGGCCGTGGCACCGTTCCTGGCCTGAAACCGCCCTTTGAGGCCCAATTGGAGCCCCTTCAGCGTCAAGTCCTTCCCATAATAATTCAGGCCCGAACCTGTAAGACGGTAGCGAAATTCCTTCCCGACACGCCAAAGCACGGATCGATTCTCATCACATTTCGATTGCAGCAGGGCGAGCACGGAAGGCTGCGTTGCAGCGGTGACCACGTCGATGGAGGGTTTGATGATCCCTGCCTTTTCTCCTGCGATGTCAAGGAGGCGGGGCCCAAGGAAAGACTGGTGCTCGAGGGAAATGTTGGTGATCACGGCCACGAGTGGATCGATCACGTTTGTGGCATCGAGCCGCCCGCCCATCCCCACCTCCATGATGGCCACATCCGTTGCCTGTCTGGCAAAATAGACAAGGGCCATGGCGGTTGTGGCCTCAAAAAAAGTGGGAAATTCCTCGGAAACTGCGGCCCGTTTGACCTCTTCGGCCAGAGCCCCAGCATCCTCCCGGGAAATCTCTTCGCCGTTGATCTGAAATCGCTCGGTGAACCGGACCAGGTGGGGCGAAGAATAAAACCCCACCTTGAGGCCCGACGCCTTCAGGATGGATGCCAGCATGGATGCAACCGACCCCTTGCCGTTGGTCCCTGCGATGTGGATGTACTGCCGCCCCTTGTGGGGATCGCCGAAGGCCTTTAGGAGATTGGCGGTCTTGGAAAGGCCGAATTTAATCCCATATTTCTGAAGACCGTAAAGATAGGAAATGGCTTCGACATAAGATCTGTGCTGCTGGCTCATGAACGGACCACCGTCGCATCGACTTCATTCAACAGAAAGGGTTCCCGCTGGACCGGCCATTCGGTATGCGTGCCGAGTTCGTCGGATTTTTCACGGTTGCTTGTATCGCCTTGAATCGCGAGGTATTTATCCAGGGGTCGCGCCCTTTGTCAATTCAAAACCTGATCTTGGTTTGATCTCATGATGGAATTTCTTAATAATTTAGGCTAGAGTTAATAGATGAAGGAACCCCGAAGATCTATTCTGTGTCCAGGATGCAGACGGCTCATTAGTGTGGACGAGACCATCTGCCCCCACTGCGCCTTGAAAAACCCCGGCTTGAAGGCAAGGCGCGATCAGCAATTCCGTCAACTGCTCGGCCACGACTACGTCGTCAGGAACCTGATCATCGCAAACGTCGCGATGTTCTTGATCTCCCTTCTGATGAGCCCACTCACATCGGGTCTTTCGTTCCATCCCTTTCACGCCCTGTCCCCATCAAATCAGAGCCTGTTTCTCCTGGGGGCTACCGGTGCAATCCCCATCCACCGTTTCCATCGATGGTGGACGCTTCTAAGCGCCAACTACCTTCACGGGGGCCTCCTGCACATCCTTTTCAACATGTTGGCCTTATATCAACTGGGCCCCTTAATCGTCCACGAATACGGGGTCTCCCGGATGTTCATCCTATATTCCGTCGGAGGCGTGGCTGGGTTCTGGGTTTCTTATGTGGCCGGGGTACCCTTCACCATCGGCGCCTCGGCCGCCCTTTGCGGCCTGATCGGGGCAGCCCTGTATTTCGGAAAGAGCCGTGGGGGTCTTTATGGGGAGACGGTGTACCGGCAGATCGGCGGATGGGCGTTGGCAATTATCCTTTTCGGATTCCTGGTCCCTGGAATCAACAACTGGGCCCATGGCGGAGGGCTCGTAGCCGGTGCTGCCATGGGGGCGATCCTGGGATATACGGAAAAGCGACCCGAGACGGCTTTTCACAGAAGCCTTGCAATGATCCTGGCACTTCTGACCCTCTTGACCCTTTTGTGGCAGGTCTTTTCCGCCATCGCTGTGAAAATGCTCGTCTAAGCGGCAGAGTCACGCACCGCCCAAGAGGGGTATGGGGTTATTAGTACCTAAGCGGTGAATTGCGCGCAAAATGGTCACGATTTTTGGTTTCAGGTTTCAGCAAACCCCAGATCCTGAAACCCGACACCTGAAACCTTATTTGGTTCCGGCTTGACCGGGTTAGGATCTATTACAGACCGATGGATTGATTTTCCATGGCCGAAAACGCTCCCACAAATGAAGAAATCGCGGACCTCCTTGACCGGGTGGCCGCCCTCCTCGAAGCGCAGGACGCAAGTCCCTACCGGATCAACGCCTACCGACGGGCGGCACGAACGGTGGCTCGGGCCGCGGCCTCCATCTCGGAAATGGCCCTGGGAGAGGACGGATGGCGGCTTGAGGATCTACCGGACATTGGCAAAAGCATCGGCGGCGCGATACGCGAGTTTGTAAAGAGAGGTCGGTTGGGGTTGCTTGAAAGGCTGGAGGGCCAGGTCTCTCCCGAGGACCTCTTCACCACTGTGCCAGGCATCGGCGACGAACTGGCCAAGAGGATCCATGCCAATCTCCACATCGAGACGCTGGAGGACCTGGAACTGGCTGCCCACGACGGTCACCTGGAGGCGATTCCGGGCCTGGGCATTCGGAGGGTGGAGGCCATACGGAATTCCGTGGCTGCCATTCTGGCAAGCTCCGGCCGGCGCCGGGCAAGAAAGATTCTTCACCTGACCCTGGACCACAGGGCCCCCGGACACCCTCCCGGCCCCGTGCCTCCTTCTGTGGCGACCCTCCTAACGGTTGACGAAGAATATCGACGGAAGGCCAAGGATGGGCTTCTCAAGACCATTGCCCCCCGTCGGTTCAATCCGGACCGAAAGCCATGGCTGCCCATCCTGCATACGGAGCGGGAAGGCTATCATTTCCACATCATGTTCTCGAACACCGCCCGGGCACACGAACTGGGCAAGACGGACGACTGGGTGGTGATCTTCTTTGAACGGGACGGACTCGAAGACCAGTCTACCGTCGTGACGGAACAGCATGGGACGCTGACCGGACGAAGGGTCGTCCGCGGGAGGGAGCCCGAGTGTGTTGAGCACTATGGCTTCATGATTTTACTGATCACTGATCACTAGCTTTTCTTAGGGCGGTGCCTCCCGCGCGGCCTCCTGGGGGTCCACACGCCATGTGACGAAGGGCGAGAGCAGGTAGAGGGAGAGATAGAACAGGGCGGCGTAACCGAAATAGGGTGTGAAAAGGGTTACAAGACACACAAGGACGGTCGACCGGATAATCCAGGGACGCCGCCCCATGAAGCGGCCCATGTGAAGATAGCGGATGAAATAGAGGTTCATCATCACGGCTGAAAGGCCCATCAGCCCGAACGCCACGAGGCCCCAAAATCGTGCCGAATCGACCCCGCCCGCTTCAATCGCCTGGTTGAACAAGATCAGGGGCGCTGTAACGAGCAGCCCCGCTGCGGGGGTGGGAAGTCCCTTGAAGAAACCAGGGATGGGGGAGCGGTCCAGCGTGAAATAGACCAGCCGGGCAATCCCCATGATGCCGTAAACCCAGGCAAGAGAGGCCAAGGGCAAACCCTGGATCAACGGGTCTGGAAACGGGGAGACGGTGACATAAAAGATGTAGGCAGGTGCAAGGCAAAAACTGACACCGTCTGAGATGTCATCGAGGATCGATCCCAAGGTGAAGCGGGGCTGTGTTTGTCGATGGGGAGGAGGCTGCGTCAGGCCCAGCCTCCGTGCCAGGGCTCCGTCCAACTTGTCAAACAGGGCGGCCCCCACCAGCATCAGGTATGCCTCTCGAACCTGGCCCTGTGCGGCAAAAAAGATGGCCACCAACCCCATGACGGCATTCATGGCGGTCAGGGCATTAGGAAAGAGAGAGAGGATGCGGCGTCGCAGCCTCTCGTCACCCAACGTCATCTCGTCCAGGCAAAGCGTGCCGTATTTCTTGCAGTAGCCGGCGATGGACCCGAAGTTGACGATCAGAAGGATGATTTCCGCCACAAAAAGGGCCTTGATGGGTACATTTCCCAAATAAGAGACGATGGTATAAACGGATGACGACGGACCGTCCGGGACATAGAAGGCATAGGCATAAAGGAGTGCTCCCACTGGAGCTGCCACAACTGTCCTCAGTCTCGTGAATTCCCTTGGCTCAGGCTCCTGTCCTCTTCGGATCGCGAAACCGCGCATGAAGTTTGCAAAATGATCCCGGATGAGCACCGTCACACAGAGAAGCAAAACGAATATGGCGTGGAGCAGCTCGCCCCTCGTGTGGTTAGCGGTCGTCCCTCCGAGACGCCACATGACCCCGACGGCCACCAGAGGAAAAATGATCGAGAAGACCACCTTGTCCATGATTTGGTCTGCTAGACGGGCCATTGAGGAATGGGGGCGGAAGCGCGCCGCAAACCAGCCGTCCACCAGGTCAAAGACCATGGATATGACGAGAAGGGCAACACCAACCGTGTAAGAGACCGAGCTTTGGGTCCACATCACGTAGAGGCCGCAAAGCATCCCACCAAAAACCAGAGGAGGTCTGCCATAGACCAGGGCTGCCGTGACCCTCTGCGGGATTTGGAATCCTCCGCCCACCTCGTCTTGTTCGCGTTTGGACGCTACTGAACGGGGAACCCCACCAGTGATCCCAAGGCGGCCTCGATTCTTTCCTGGATCCGGACCAGCCCCACCCCGCCGACGACGGGGCCGCAGCAAGGGGATAGGCCCCAGAAAAAGCCGATAATTGGTGAACAGGTATCTCCCTAGGGAGATGATCGTGAACAATGTGGTAAGAAGCATCAGGTGATAGGGAAGAAAGGAGGCCAGGCCAAAGAACACGCCTCTTGACGTGTCTCCACCCAGGAACCCCGTCATGTTCTCGTTGGCAACTTCCCAGCGGGAGTGCCCCGCTTCCACCGCCTGGTGGTATTGCTGGTTGATGAGATTGCGCTCGGGGACGGTAATGAGGCTGAAACTGGTCAGGATCAATATGATGCTGAACATCTGGAAAGCGGTCTTGACCTTCGCCAGCCTTGAGGTCCGAAGACTGGAGCCCTGATAAATGGAGAGATATCTCAAGCAGGTAATAAAGACGTCCCGCCCCAGGATGCAGAGCACCATCCACAGCTCGATCTGTTCGGATAGGAAGATGAAGGTAATAAAGGCCCCCAGGGCCAGGCATTTGTCTGCAAATGGGTCCAGGAATTTTCCGAACTCGGTTTCCTGTTTGAGCCGCCTTGCGAGGTAGCCGTCGACCAAGTCCGTCAAAGAGGCCAGGACGAAAAGTGCAAAAGCGATCAAGTGGCTTGTCTGAGAAGGCTGAAGGACCAGGTAGATGAAGAAGGGAACCAGGATGACTCGGATCGCCGTGACCAGGTTTGGGATATTGATAGCTTTTGGATTCAAGTCCTGCCTCAGCCGGGTTTGGCTCGCACCTTGAGATGAATACCCTCGGTGTTTCACCTCCTGTGCAAATGTAAAAACCCTTCGGGACCCACCCGAAGCGACCTTGTGATATCATACATCTGCCAGAGATGAAAGCATTGAGAGATCCACGTCCCGATTCATTGAGACATGTGTCCTTGAATCAACGCCCTCTTCACGCCATAACAAGGAACTCGGAATGTGCGGCCCGTTTTGACAGGGGCCAAAATGACTTCACGGAGGAAGCAGTCATCATGAAATCACAAGAGAACTGCAAAAGCGATGCCCCATTCAAGATTATCGCGAGGGTGATCAGTCAGAAGGGGACCTGTGAGTTCGGCCACAAGGTCGGAGATGAGGTGGTCTTTGACGGCGAGACGGTTCAGGGCCGGGTCTGCCTGAGCGCGCTTTATAGCTTTATGCCCAAGGTCTTCGCCATGCGTTACGGCGCAACCTTTCCATGGCTGAAGGATGATAAGGACAGGGCGACCCACGCCTGCCCGGATGCGTTCAACCCGGTCGTGTTCGAGGTGCGGCGAGTCAGGGATTAGAGGTCCCGAGGGCCCCTGCGATGGCTGCCCCCAACTCCCGGGTGGTGGCCTTGCCGCCCATGTCTGGGGTTCGGGCCGCCGGATCCTGAATCACCAGCTCTATGGCCTGGTCTATGGCTTTTGCCGCCTTTCCGTGTCCAAGGTGGTCCAGCATAAGGGCGCCTGACCAGATCTGGCCGATGGGATTGGCGATCCCCTTGCCCGCGATGTCCGGCGCGGAGCCGTGAACAGGCTCGAACATGGAGGGGTATTGGCGCGTCGGGTTGATGTTGGCCGACGGCGCAACCCCAATGGTCCCTGCGATGGCCGGGCCCAGGTCCGACAGAATATCGCCGAAGAGGTTGCTTCCCACCACCACGTCGAACCAATCCGGGTGCTGGACGAAATGTGCGCTCAGGATATCGATGTGGTACTGGTCCGTGCGAACATCGGGATATTCGATTGAAACGGCTGCGAAACGTTCATCCCAGAAGGTCATGGTGTGGATGATGCCGTTGGATTTGGTGGCCGAGGTCAGGTGCTTGGCCGGACGGCTCCGCGCGAGATCAAAGGCAAAGCGCAGGACCTGGTCCACCCCCCGTTTGGTGAACACGGCCTCTTGGACCGCCATCTCGAATTCCGTGCCCTTGTAAAGCCGCCCGCCAATCTCGGAGTACTCCCCTTCGTTGTTTTCGCGGATGATCACGAAGTCGATGTCCGCTGGCCCCCGGTCGCGCAGGGGTGAGACCATGCCTTTCAGCATTCGGACCGGCCGGAAGTTGATGTACTGCGCCATCTCCCTGCGGATGGGCAGAAGCAGGCCCCAGAGTGAAACATGATCCGGGACCCCCGGATAACCCACGGCCCCGAGATATATGGCGTCGGCGGTTTTCAGCTGCTCGATGCCATCTTCCGGCATCATCCGGCCCGTTTTCATGTAAGTCTCGCAAGACCATGGATAAAGGTCCCAGGTGAAATCGATCTGGTACCGTTTGCCCACTGCCTCCAAGACCCGCATACCCTCCGGCACCACCTCTTTGCCGATCCCGTCGCCGGGGATCACCGCGATTCTACATTCCGTCATCTTCCTCTCCAGATCTGTTCATTCAAGCCTCAAGGTCCTCTCCCTGCTTCCCAACTTTTTTTGCTTTGTAATTCGGGGCACGCCGACAAGGTCGATCAGGGTGCTAGTCCGCCTCATATTGGACGCCTGCGCGAAACAAATCAATGAAATTGGGTTATTGGTTTCTCGCAGAGGATCGTGAGTCGACAGCAAAATCTTTGATTGACAATTTCTCCGTAAAAAGTAAATTGTAAATAACAAATTTTGTAATCTACTGTAAAGTTGACTTGAAGCTGGCCTTCCGCTTTCTTCTGCCATGGGAAGGGCGATATGGGTATTTGAATGATCGACTTATCCGAGCTCGTTAGCATCGATACCAGGCTGCGAATGGCGGCTCCTGCGTCTTTTAAACGGTTTTTGTTCGAGAAGGCCGACTGGAGAAGCCGGCTGATCGGAATAACCGGTGGGCGCGGCGTTGGCAAGACCACGCTCTTGCTGCAGGCTCTTAAAGAACGGTCGGGAAAAAATCTATATATCTCCGCGGATCATGTTCTCGTGGAGGGAATCGGTCTTTATGAAATCGGCGACGCATTCTTCAAGACCGGAGGCACGCTCCTTGCCGTAGACGAGATCCATAAAAGACAGCAGTGGGCACAGGAAATCAAGAGTTTGTACGACTCATTTCCCGCTGCTCAAATTCTGTTTTCGGGCAGTTCCACTTTGCGTCTTCAACTGGGTAAGGCGGACCTTTCCCGCCGTGCCGTATACTACCGGCTGCCGGTGCTCTCCTTTCGAGAATTCCTCTCCTTGAGAACCGGCGCCAATTTTCAACCCCTTCTGCTAGATGATCTGCTGAAAAGGCACTCGGAACTCGCCGCAGACGTTCAAAGAACCGGGCCTGTTCTAGCTTTCTTCAGTGAATACCTGGAACATGGCGCCTACCCCTTCTTTTTGGAAGGAGAGAACACCTTCTTGTCAAGGCTTGGGAACGTCATTGAGAAGGTCCTCTATGAGGATATCCCGTCTGTAACCGGTTTGAAGCTTGCCGGCATACCCATCATGAAAAAAATCCTCTTTGAAGTCGCTACTTCCGCTCCTTACGAAATGAATATCGACAAGATGGCGGGCCGGTTTGGAGTCTCCAGGCCTTCCGTTTACAACTATATGACATATCTGGAAGAAGCAGGCTTAATCCGTGGCGTTTTCCCCAAAGGGTCCGGCTCGACCATAACCCGTAAGCCGCACAAGCTCTATCTGGAAAATACCAATTTGCTCCGTGCGGCAGGGTTGTCTTTGTCCCCGGCCGATCCGATGGGCACTATCCGGGAGACATATTTTGCCTGTCAACTGGAGAGTGCAGGGTATCGACTCCGCACCACAACAAAAGGCGATTTTGTCGTTGATGAAAAATACCGATTCGAGATCGGCGGCAAATCCAAAGGGAAAAAGCAAGTTTCAGGCGAGAAGGAAACCTACCTGGTGAGAGACGATACCGTGTCCGGCTTCGACAGGATCATTCCATTGTGGGCTTTCGGATTTCTATACTGAAGAGTGCCTAAAACCACGGTTCACCGTATTTCTCCTGTCACATCTGTCGGGCGCATGCACTGCGCCATTTCCCTTCCAAAGTGCAAATGCCGCCATATTGAACGGCTGCGTGAAAGAAATCAACGTCAATCCGACACCCTCCGGTTCTTCACCAGAGCCTGGTTTCTAAATGGTCTTCTCCCAGCCCCTGTGACAGCCTCGTGAGACCCAGATTTTCTGCGTGAGGTGTGAGTGGAACAGCGGAGGATGGGGCGCCTCTTGAAATGGTGTAAGGGGTCCTTAATCTAGCTCAAAGGGATGGTAAAGCTGTTTCCACTTATGATTGATATGAGCTGCTGCTTTGGATTTGATAATCCATATTGCCAGAAAGGAGGCGATGGTCATGCGGATGGGGTCATGGGGGCAGTTATTCAGGGCAGCTTCAGGAGGCTGGCCTTCACGGACGTCGAGTCAGAACCACTGGCCCTTGCCAAGTTGGTGCGCGATGATGATTAAGGTCGCGGTACTGGCGCTTCTTGTCCCTCGTTTGGCGCAAAGCGATGAGAGCGGTTGGAGCAATAATTATTATATGGGGGTTACGTTTAATGGATTTAAGATATCTGCCTGCGGTGCAGAAGAGCAGCAGGCCATAGGGGATGCGAAACAACAAACACCTAATTCAGGCGGAGGTGTGAATATCGCCTTCGTTCAAAATGGCCAAAATGGACCAGATGTTTGCAGTTCAACTGGACTATCAGTGGCTCAAGTCAGTGACATGAGATACCCTTTCAGTAACATGACATACCCTTACTACATCGCGGCCAATCAGGCCGGCACGAGGGTTTACACCTCGAATTTTGACAGCACTATCTCCGCTATCGATGTGGCATCAGGAGCGCCCATCGGGACCATCCAGTTCCCGAGTAATCTTGACGGCGGCGATACGGATTACTCGCTGGGGGACATCGCCATCAATCCGATGGGGACAAAGCTCTATGTTCTGAACACCATTTATAAAACGACCTTGCCGACTTACACACGTCTTGATAACACGGTGGAGGCGATCGATACCGAAACGAATGCTGTAGTTGCCAGCGTGCCCCTTGGGCTTGAGAACCAGCCTAACGACGTGGTTGTTCATCCTGCCGGTAGCCGTGTGTATGTTACAACCAGTGATATCAAAATCCATGACACCGGTCAGGTCCAATTCTTAGACAGCGGCAAGGTCTATGTCATTGACGCCGGAAGCAATACCATACTGAAGAGCATTCCGATTTCAGGGCAAGCCCCGGGCCCCTTGGTTGCGCACCCGGACGGCTCTCGCGTATACGTCGGCGTTCCTCGCTACACCCTCTTCTCCGACACTGCACAGGCCTTTGTCACCGTTCCTGCAAGGCTATCGGTAATCGATACCGCTCAAAACACCGTCACCAAAACCATTGATCTGGCGGGGACTGCACCGCGTGCGATAGCCATCAATCCCGCGGGGACACGGCTCTACGTGGCGGACGATCGGGGTGACACAGAAGTTATTGACACGGCAAGCAACCAAGTGATCACCCGGATCGACCTTCCTGTGGACTTCCCGCTTATAGGAGATATTCAGGTCACAGCGGATGGGGCCTATCTCTTCATGACCGTCGATCTACCGACCGAAGATCCAGATCTCATCTACATTTTCGACACCGCTACCAACACGATCGTGGCGCCCATCGAGCTCCCTCCGGACTCCGCGCCTGCTCGAATGGCGAGCTTCATCACGGTCGACAACGGGCAGGTTCCCTTGTCCAACTTCTCTTCCGCATCCTTTACCCTGCAAACACCGGTCATACAGGTGCCGGGGTCCGGGGGCTATAACGCGTCGTTTGTGTTAAATGATTTGACGAACCTCGAGCTGACCTTGACGGATGTGTCGGGGACGGGCTTTCAGACCGGATCTCCCGCGCTATTTTCGTTCGACACGGGAATATTGACGATTCCGGTTTTGGGGATTGACGGAAGGGTCTTTTTCGATGTGGATCTCGCCCTGGTGCCGGACCCGGGTAGTCTGCGGTTCCGAGTAACCCGAGCCGCACCGCTGCCGTGAAGGCACCGATCCGGTGAAAGGGGGGCGCGCATGAAAATCAATTTTCGGACACTGACTTTCGCATTGTGGGTTTCAGGCCTGCTGACCTGCTCATGCGCACTTTCCTTTGCTGGAACGAGAGGGGTAGCAGACAATTGGCGGACGTATCTTGAAGGCCTTGACCGCATGAAGGAGGGCAAATGGGACGAGGCCGTGGCGGCGCTGGATCGGGCCATCAACGCGGGGGGGCGTGACACCACTATGATCCTGGCCTTGGGCGTAGCCAACACGTTGGCCGGCCGGTTCGACGATGCCTTTCGCGATCTGGCCCAAGTGGGCAAACGTGAGGCTGAGGTCTGGACCTACGCCGCGGAGGCCATGAGCGGAAAGGTCAAATCCGGACACGGAATCCCCATTCCCCGAAACCTGCAAAAACAGTACGGCGAGTATTCACAGGCTGTAAGCATCCCAGGAAACCTTATCCAGGGCGGCAAAGATTACTCGACCGATTATGCATCGTTCGTTTTCTATGAGATGGCCCGTCCTTACGAAGCGGCCAGAAAGGCGGGGCGCCTGCAAAAAACGGCGGAGGTGCGCGAGGCCATGCTTAAAGCGGGCCGCTGGTTTGCCAACCGGGCCATGGCCAAGCCCGAGCTTGCCGGGCTGCACCTTGAACGCGCCAAAATTTTGCAGCAGCAAAACCGCCACCGTGAAGCCCTCGAAGAGCTGACCTTTGCCCAAACGGTCTATCCTGGCGATCCGTCCCTTTCCTTTTACACTGCGGAAAGCTGGCGTGCGCTGGGCCGCATGGTCACGGCCCGCAGGGAATATACGCGCGCGCTTATTTTGAAAACCAATTACGGCCACGCCTATCTGGGCCGGGCCCAGGCCGCAGCGGGCATGGGGGATGAAAAGCGTGCGCTGGCGGATTTGAAAATAGCGGCACAATACGGGCTCGAGGTCGGACAGGGGGAGAAGGCCATCAAAGAGGATTTGGCCAGATACCGCGTGACAGACCCGCCGGACAAGCTTTTCGTTCCCTTGGAGAAATCGGCCCTAACCGGTAAAGACATCGAGGCCTTGGTCCCCATGGCCCTCGCACTGGAACGGTCGTGGAGATCAAAAGCGCTGGACTATGGAGAAATCTTTCAGGCCCGTTTGTGGGAATTGGAAGAAGCCTGCCGGAAAAGCCCGAAAGATCCCCAAACCTACGTCCGGATTGCCCGCTATCTTGTAGATGAACACAAGAACCGGGGCGAACAGGTTGAGCCGGGCCGGGGTCTGGTTCCGTTCCGGTATCAGTTTTCACCACAGGCTGAATTGAATTACGCCGTTCAACTGAGCGACCAGGCCCTGTCACTCAACAATAAGTATGTGCCGGCCATGGTGGCCAAGGCTATGGCCTTGACCGACCTGGGAAAATCCGACGAAGCGGATGGACTTTTCAAGAAGGCCTTGAACGTCGCTGGTCCAAACGACCCGGAAGCACTTCGACTTTATGCTGAATTTCGTTCCAAACAGGCCGGCGAACTGCTCATGACCGCCATGATGCTCCGCGCGCCCCGCTACGAGACCTCCACGCACCAGGAGTGGCGTGGCGACGGGTTGTGGGAGGTCAAAACCACTTATCGTTATGACCCGTCTCCAAGCCAACTCCAACAGGCTGGTCAGATGGAACGGCAGGCTCAGGTACTGCTGAATGAAGCGAAAAGCGCCATGGAGGCGGCGGTAAAGGTCAGCCGGGGAGCCCTGCTTGGGTATTTGCTCGAGGCCGACATGAATCAATGGTTCGGGAGCCGGGAACGTGCGCTTGAATTACTGCGGGAGGCCGTTCGCAAGTACCCGGGGGAGATCAAACCCCATGATCGGCTGGTCGCCATGTACCGGTTTCTCGGGATGCACGTGGAAGCGGCCGAGGAGGAAACGGTGGGGCTTCAATTGGTCCAGACGACCACGGCCCCCCTCCTGAAGCTGGCCTGGGACCGGATCGCGGACCGGGATTGGGCAAAGGCAAAGGAATATCTGGATAAGTCTCGGACGCTTGATCCCGTGGATGCCCGGTGGGTGGCCTACACGGGCGTCATGCTGGCCGCATCAGGCGACCGGCAGGCAGCTGATGGGTATTATCGTCTGGCCTTGGCCCTGGAACAAGCGCGGCTGCAGCTGGATGATCCGACGGTCTTAACCGGACCGACGCTGCCTCGGGACGCAATGGATTTTGCCCTGTCCATGCGTCTGCGTTTACTCTTGGCCGACGCCCGCATCAAGGAGCGGCGCTTGGCCGATGGTTTGCCGCTCCTTGAAGCGAACGTCCATGATGGTTTGGGCTTTGCCCCTGGCGGGAGGGCGGCGGAGATGTTCGGTGCTATGCTTCCCGAGCCAGGGGCCCCGCGTATTCCTATCCCGAAGCCCGTAAACGGAGCCACCCTCCTGGCGGAATCCTACATGGCCGCAGGACGCATCGTGAAGTCGTCGGGTCGAATGGATGAGGCGCTGCGACATTTTCAAGCCGCTGCAGACCTTGGACGCCCACCCAACTACATGATCCCCAACGTGGGCACGGGCCGTCGGGGGGAAACCAATTTCGCGATGTTTGCCACTGGAGCTGCTGCGGAGGCCCAGTTGGAGCTGGCAAAGGTGTACATGGCAAAGGGCGATTATAAGACTGCGTTCGACTATGCCCAGGCCGCCACCCAGAACCAGCCGCCGGAGCACTTGCGAAAGGAATTGGTGGAGGTCAACAACAATATTGCTCGCCGTTTGAATGAAAGGCCTACCAAAAATCGCATGTGGTGAGCGATGAGTGGAATCATATCCCTTCAAAACATGAACCAAAGCAGAACCGATTCCACCTTGAAAGCGGGTAAGGGGTCCTTATTCTAAAGCCAAATGGGTCGATTTCATTGATTCCTCTTCGTTGCTGGTATGAACAGCTGATATTGAAGGGGAGATCCATTTTGCCTTGGAGAGAGGTGGGGTCACGAATATGAATGAGTCTGAACCAGATCGAGTCATTTCACCGGTGAGAAGAATGGCCAGGCGGGCTGTTCATTGCGTTTTTAGGCGCTTGCCACATAGGTGGCTCCAGGTGATGATGGTGTTGGCAATGACGGCAGGATCGCCAAGCGCTCATGTCCAACAGGTGTATGGTCTGGATGGTGTGGATCAATGGTTGCGGGAGACCATCTTGGCAGTGCTGAGCTATAACTCCAACCCCAAAGGGCTGACGAAAGAGCAATGTAAAGAGATTCTTGAAGATGCTAAATCCATACCATTTACCAACCCCTTCGGGTTTTTGCTTCTCCCACGAGAGGAAGATATCCAAAGTTGCAAGGCAATATTATCATCCCCCGACCCTTCCGGTCCTTCCACTCAGGCTGCTAACATGAGATATCCCAATTACATCGCGGCCAATCAAGCCGGAACCCGTCTTTATACCGCGAACTTTGACAGCACGGTCTCCACCTTCGATGTGGCATCAGGGGCACCCATTGGTACCATTCAATTCCCGAGTAATCTTGACGGCGGCGATACCGATTATTCGCTGGGGGACATCGCCATCAATCCGATGGGGACGAGGCTCTATGTGCTGAATACCATTTATGAGACGACCCTGCCGGTTTACACGCTGCTTGGGCAAACTTTGGAGGTGATCGATACCGAAAGCAACGCGGTTATCGCCAGCGTGCCCCTTGGGTTTGAGAGCCAGCCCAGCGATGTGGTTGTCCATCCAGCAGGAGACCGTGTGTATGTCACAACCAGTGATATCAAGATCCATGACACCGGCCAGGTTCAATTCTTAGACAGCGGCAAGGTCTATGTCATTGACGCTGGAAGCAATACCATCCTGAAAAGCATTGCGTTTTCAGGGCAAGCCCCGGGCCCCCTGGTTGCGCACCCGGACGGCTCTCATGTGTATGTCGGCGTTCCTCGCTACAGCTTCTTTTCCGATGCTACGCAGGCCTTCGTGAGCGTTCCGGCGAGGGTGTCGGTGATCAGCACTTCTCAAAACACCGTTATTAAAACCATTGACCTCGAAGGGGGTTCACCGCGGCGGCTCGCCATCAATCCCACGGGGACACGCCTCTATGTCGCCCACTGGCGGGATGACAGTTTTCTTGAAGTCATTGACACAGCAAGAGATCAGGTGATCACCAGAATTGACATTCCGGTGGACTTCCCGGTGATCGGAGATATCCAGGTCACGGCCGACGGGGCCTATCTTTTCATGACTGTGGATCTATCGACCGGCGGTCCTGACCTTATTTACATTTTCGACACAATGACCAATACTATTTTTTCGACCATTGAGCTCCCTCCGGACACTCAGCCGGGACGAATGGCGTTCTTCACCGAAGTCAACGACGGGCAGGTGCCATTGTCCAACTTCTCTTCCCCATCCTTGATCCTGCAAACACCGGTCATACAGGTGCCCGGGGCGGGGAATATAATGCGTCCTTTGTGTTGACCGATCCAGCCAACCTTGAGCTGACCCTGACGGATGTCTCCGGGACGAGCATTCAGACCAGCTCTCCTGCCGTGTTTTCCCCGGATACGGGCGTATTGACACTTCCGGTTTTGGCTATTGACGGAAAGGCGTTTTTCCGGGTTGATCTTACCCTTGTGCCGGAGCCGGGCAGTTTGCGGTTTCGCGTCACCCGGGTCGAGCCGCTCCCTTGAGCAGAGAGGAGAAGGGAGATGAGTGCAAAAATTTGGGCGGCCATCGGAACAGCACTATTTCTGGCTTCTGGTATCGCATCGGATGGGCATGCGGCTTCAGTAGACCCGAAGGTGGTGGGCGCCTGGGAAATATTTGTCCCCAACAGCCTGGGACAGACGCGGTGGGTGTGGGAGATCCGTGAGGACGGCACTTACACGCTCTATGCGCCTGCCAATGGACACAGCGGAACCTTCGAGGCTGCAGGGAGGCATTGGTCGTTGGTATCCAAGACGACAGTCTGGAAGGACCAGGGGCCCTATGATGTGTCGAACCCGGACGTGTTTGTCGTGACCGGAATTCTGGGGACCGGTCGTTGGCGGCGTGTCACGCAGTCGCCGTTTTTTAATACGGTCAAGATGGGGGAGCAGTGCATTCCGGCGAACGTGCCACAGATCGTTGCTAATATGCTGAAAGAGAAGGCAAGGCCATGGCACTCGGATGCGATAGCTGTTGCGCTTGAGATGGAACGGACGAGGTACGAGGCAATTTACGCCAAGCTGTCCTTTGTTTCACCGTCTACGGGATCAGGTCTGGAGGTTGAGGTCTTGCCGTTTGATGCAACAACGCGATCGTTCACATCGGTCAATTGGGGGACGAGAGCGCTTCCACAGCACTTTGTAGACCTACCGAGAGCGGTGGAAATCGCCAGAAATCACGGCGAAACGGGAGCGATTACCCGCGCCAAGTTGAACTTCAACGTGAATTGGGGCTGGGTCTGGGGCGTGATTGCCGAAAGGGGCATCACCTCGACCTCCATTCAGGCCGAGACAGGGCTGGTCCTTGTTAGACCCAGAGGGGGCTTCAAGGGCTTTGCGCCACCCAAGGACCGACCCGGGGCAGGTTATGTCCCTCCCAGCTGGGGACGTTAGGGATTGGGTTTATGGGGGAAATGAGGGTGGAGGGTTCCGATTTCACGAGATGGCCCCAATATTCAAGGGAAATTCGGTTTTGCTTTGCCTAACCCTGGGTGGAATTCTTGAAATACCGGTCCTGGCATTCCTCACAGATGGCTGAGGTTTCATACTCCAGCCGTGCGAGGCAATCCCGAAAAATTTCCGTAGGCCTTCCACACGCAACACACGTTCGCGTTACCTTTGCAGTCAGGTACCTGGATCTGTAATCCGTGCATGTGAAAAGACGAAACAGTTCTTCACAGGTCGTCATGGTCTGCATCCAATTCCCTCTCTAGCAAGAGATGTGAGGACGGTAACTCGTCCTGAAGAATAAATCTATGGGGAGAACTATGTATTTTGACGGTAGGAGACTATGTATTTCTGTCGGTGGTAATGCTGCTGAAGGGAGTAGAAACTAAGTTGAGCGAGGCATCCTATTGGGAGCCCAACCTCGGGGGACAAGAATCGCTCAGTTAAGGATAATTTGAAAACTTTCTATTCACATCTCCCTCCTTCCTGGCAGCTGAGGCCACGATCACGAAAAAGGCTCTCGTCCTGCGACGTGCGAGCGTTTTCTTCGTTGCCCTTCAGCAAAGAGCCAATCGTTCCTTTGGCCGAATCTAAAGCTATTTTGGACTGCTTTAAATAGGAAGGCATAACCCGGAAAACTGGAAACTCAAAATCCGAAGCACGATCCCGCTCGCCTGCGGGATCGAAACAATACCGAATCCAGAAAAACATAAAGTTCACTAGCTAAAGTGCCTATGAAATGATAGGCGCTTCCGGGTACAATAGCCTTGCCTTTTTTGAACAAAGATAACCGCAGTCGTATGGGATAGCCTGTGAACAGAACCACCCAGAACCAATCTCATAAAGTTCTCACAGATCATTTTCACCCCCTGATCGCTGAATGGTTCCGGAAACGCTTCAACAGGCCTACCGATTTGCAGGCGCAGGCCTGGCCCCTGATCGCGTCCGGGAACCACGTCCTCATCACCGCGCCGACAGGGAGCGGAAAGACGCTGGCAGCCTTTCTCTGGGCGATCCATCAACTGATTTCCGGAAGGTGGCCGACCGGGCAAACTAGCGTGCTCTACGTCTCCCCCCTCAAGGCCCTTAACAACGACATCCAGCGAAACCTGATCGGCCCCCTGGACGAACTCAGGAGAATCTTTGAGCAGTCCAACCAGTCTTTCCCAGCCATCCGGGCCATGACGCGAAGCGGAGACACGTCCCCCTATGAACGCCGCCGCATGATCCGCAAGCCGCCGGAGATCCTCATCACAACCCCGGAGAGCTTGAATCTGCTCCTAAGCTCGACGGTCAGCCGATCGGCCCTGACCTCCGTCCTCATGGTGATCCTCGATGAAATCCACGCGGTTGCCGGCACAAAACGAGGCGTGCACCTGATCACGGCCGTGGACCGGCTCGTGCCGCTCTCGGGCGAGTTTCAGCGCATCGCCCTTTCCGCCACCATCGAGCCCCCGGACGTAGTGGCTGAGCTCGTAGGAGGTTTTCGGCGCGATGAGAATCGCCGTCCCGCCAGCGGCGTGATACCCAGGCCCGTTCGAATCTTGCGATCTTCCCTTCCCAAGCAATACGAGATCCAGATACGTTCCCCCGAAGGCGTGGCAGAGGGCCGGACTGACTTCTGGGACCCCTATGTGAAGGAAATAAAGGCAATCATCCAACGGAACCGCTCCACCCTGGTTTTTGCTAACAGCAGGCGCCTTTGTGAACGGCTCACCCACCTGATCAACATGGACGAGGAAAGCCCCATTGCATACACCCATCACGGCTCCCTTTCAAAGGAGATACGGATGGAGGTGGAACGGAGGCTAAAGGCGGGCGAGCTGAAGGCCATTGTGGCGACTTCGTCCCTGGAGCTGGGGATCGACATCGGCGTGCTGGATGAAGTGGTCCTTGTCCAATCCCCCCCTTCCCTTTCTTCCGCGGTCCAGAGGATTGGCCGCTCCGGCCATCGGGTAGGCCAAGTGAGCAGGGGAACCCTCTTCCCCACACACCCGCAGGACATGGTTGCGGCGGTCGTGGCGGCCCAGTCGGTCCTGAAACACGAGATTGAGCCCACAAGGACCGTCGACGCGCCACTCGACGTCCTGGCTCAGGTCATCATCTCCATGGCGGTGACCGACACCTGGGACATCGACGAGCTGTTCGAGCGATTGAAGACAAGCTGTCCTTACCGCAACTTGGACCGTCGCCACTTCAACCTGGTCCTCGACATGCTCGCCGGACGGTACGCCGAAACACGGGTGCGAGAGCTCGATCCCCGCATATCCGCTCGATCGCATCGACAACACGGTCACCGCAAAAAAGGGAGCGGCTCAAGCCCTCTACCTCTCGGGCGGAACCATCCCGGACCGGGGCTATTTTCATCTTCGCCACCATGAGACCAACGCAAGGATCGGGGAGCTCGACGAGGAATTCGTGTGGGAAGCGTCGGTCGGCCAGGTCTTCACCCTCGGCACCCAGAACTGGCGGATCGAGCGGATCACCCACAACGACGTGTTTGTGCTTCCCGCCAGACCGGGAGCCATGGGACCCCCTTTCTGGAGGGCCGAAGAGGTCTTGAGAGATTTCCATTTCTCCGAGCGCATTGGGCTTTTCCTCGAGATGGCCGATGAACGGTTGGATGAACCGGACTTTCAATCCTTCCTGGTCCGGAACCATCTTATGACCGAGGAGGCCGCCCAACAGCTCATCACGCAATTGAGTGATCAGAAGGCCGTCACGAGGGCGCACCTTCCCCATCGGCACCATCTCCTGGTGGAACACGTGAGCTCAGGCCCGGGAGGATATCCCGGAAGCCAGATTGTGCTTCACACCCTCTGGGGGGGTCGCGTGAACCGGCCTTTTGCCATGGCGCTGGCCGAAGCGTGGGAGGCCCGCTTCGGCCATGAGGTTGAAATCTATGCGGGAAACGACTGTTTGGCGATTCAACTGCCTCATTCCGTGGAAGGGTTCGACCTCCTCGGTCTCGTTACGGTGGCAAACGTGCAAGCGCTGCTTCATAAAGGGCTCGAACGTTCGGGTTTTTTCGGTGCGAGATTCAGGGAGTGCGCCTCGCGGGCACTCCTCTTGACGCGGCGCAAGATCAACGAAAGGATGCCACTCTGGCTGAGCCGACTGCGGTCCCAGAAACTGCTCGGTGCCGTGCTCCCGTACGAGGATTTCCCCATACTCCTTGAGACATGGCGCACCTGCCTCAAAGACGAGCTCGACATGGCGGCCTTGCTCCAGGTGCTCACAGAAATCGAATCCGGCGCCATCCATTGGAGCGAGACCTTTACGAGTCGGCCAAGTCCCATGGCCCATGGGACGTCCTGGTCCCAACTGAATCAGTACGTTTACATGGACGACCAACTGAGATCCGGAAAGACTTCAAGACTCAGGGGCGACCTTATCAGGGACCTGGTCTTCGCCCCGGCTATCCGGCCAGCGGTCTCCCCAGATCTCGTCGAGGTCTTCGAACGAAAGAGAAGACGCCTTGCCGAAGGCTACCCCCCGGAATCCGCCGCAGACCTCCTCGATTGCTTAAAAGAGAGATTGCTGTTGCCCATTTCCGAGTGGAACTCACTTCTCAAGGCCGTGCATCGGGACCATGGCGCGGATGTGGAAGCCATGTTGGAGCCCATTTCCCACAAAATCGCTCGCATCCATCCGCCAAAGGCCCGAGAGCCGCTTTTGGCCGCCCTCGAAAAGGTCCCCCGTATCCTGGGCGGGTTATACCATGATGATCCGGACGTCAGGATCGAGCTTCTTTCAAACATCGATCATCGATTCCCGCCGGAATCGTTTGCCCGCCCTGAAGAGGAGGGAGATGAGCGCTTTGCTTCTCTTCTGGCAGAGTGGATGCAGTTTTACGGCCCTAAGCCCATCCACGCCATTTGTGAGACCCTCGGCGTGAACCGGTCATTGGTCGAAAGGGCCATCGAAGATCTCATCGACGCGGAAAGGTTGATCTTCGGGCGGCTCGTCAAAGAGTCAGAGGAAGACTCAATCTGTGACGCGGAAAATTTCGGCATACTCCTTCGGCTTGCCCGGATCGAGGCGAGACCATCCTTTGAGCCACGGTCCATTCAAGCACTTCAACTGTTTCTTGCAGGGTTTCACGGCATGACGAAAGATCAAGCTGGCGCGGATGCACTCCTGAGAAGAATAGAGCAGCTTGCCTGCTACCCGGCACCCGCAGCGGCCTGGGAATCCGAGTTCCTGCCGGCGCGGTTTCGATCCTACGATCCAGCGTGGCTTGACGCCCTGATGCAGGAAGGGGAGGTCCACTGGTTGGGCACGGGTAGGCTGCAGCTGTGCTTCTTCATGGAAAACGACCTGGACTTGATGGCCGTGGATGACACCCTGGCATCTGGGAACCGTCATAATCCATCAGAGCTTGAAAGGTTTTTTGTTGACCCAAGGGGCAAGTACGATTTCTCGACCCTCCTTCGCGCGTCGGGCGAAAGGCCCTCCGAGCTATCTGGAGTCCTTTGGAAAGGGGTGTGGAACGGGGAGATCTCAAACGATACCTTCATCGCCCTCCGCCGCGGGATGGAAGCCGGTTTCAAGGTACCCGCCTTCTGGCTTGAAAAAACGGGCCGACGGAGGCCTTGGGGACAAAGACGTCAATTCTCAGAATGGAAGGCCGCTCTTCCCTTTGCCGGGAACTGGTACCGGGTCCCGAAACCCGGCCATGCCCAAGACCCCGTTGAAGAGGTTGAAAAAAACAAGGATCGTGTGCGCCTTCTCCTGGATCGGTACGGCATTCTCTTCAGGGAGTTGCTTCTGCGCGAACTGCCCGCTTTCCGGTGGCCCGCTGTTTTCAGGACCTTGCGGCTGATGGAGCTTTCAGGTGAAATCCTGACCGGCTATTTCTTCCACGGTGTGCCGGGCCCCCAGTTCCTGTCCCATGAAGGCTTCAGGATTCTTCAGGAAGGGATGGACGAAGAAAGGATCTACTGGATCTCCGCAACGGATCCCGCATCTTTATGCGGGTTGGATCTCGCCCCGCTAAAAGATGCGAGACTTCCAAGGCGTATCATGGGGACTCACCTGGTTTACCGAGGCACTACGCTGCTTTTGGTCTCGAAGCAAAACGGCAAAAGACTCGTTTTCCGTGTCCCTCCGGATGACTCCCAAATAGAGGACTGCCTGGAATTTCTGCGGGTTCTGCTGACGAGGAAGTTCAAACCGCTCCGCCGAATCACCATAGAGACCATCAACGGCGAGGCCCCGGCGCGAAGTCCTTATCTCAATGCGCTGCGCACCCGTTTCGACATTTCCACTGATCACAGGCGAGCGGTTCTTTACACCAAACAGAATGAATAGACCATGAGAGAGGTCCCAGGATGGTGGATTTCTTTTCTTGACAGACCCTCCAATTGTTAAGTAAACTAAATATTAAGTATACAAAAAATATTTGTAATCGCGCCCAGAAGACCATACAAGACACCTCTATTTAGCCGAGTAATCTGACGCGACGGGGCAACACCCATGAATCTCGGCGCTTTGATCCGCCGCCACCGCAAGCATCAGAAGCTGACACTCAAGGCCGTCGCCCAAAAGGCCGGCATTTCGGAAGGCTTCTTGAGCCAGGTGGAAAACAGCGTTCATTCCCCTTCCGTCGACACGCTGGTGAACATCTGCAAGGCATTGGGGATCAATGCCGGGGATCTGCTCAACCAGGTGGAAAACCACGAAAAAATCAGCGTGATCCGCAAGGACCAGTGGGACGAGATGGATCTTCCCCACACGGGGTTTGTGACCCGGCGGTTTTTTGCCCCGGAAAACCGTACCGTCATCGACTGCGCCATCCTGCTCCTCGAACCCAACAAAAACATCCCGGTCAGAAAAGACGTCAGAAACGGCCAGGAGGTCCTATGCATATTGAAAGGGGCCTTGGTGCTTGAACAAGGGGATCAGAAAATCGATCTGTATGAGGGTGACGCGGCGCAGTTCTGGTCGGACAGCGCCAATCAGCGCATCGTCAACACCAGCACGGCGGTTGCCGTCGCGCTGTGGGTGGGCACCCTGTGACCGCAGGAATTGGGGCCCGGGATAGGATGTTGATGGTCTCTTGTGAGGCCCTGAAAGTCTCAGGGGTCAAGAGGTTGGGCCGGCCGACCCTCCCTGAGCTCTAAACTTCTTCATGTTGCACGCCGCCGCAATGCGGCTCATGCAACCGTCAGACAGAAAGGAGGACGGAACTTGATTACTTTCAGCGATCGCCAATTGAAAATCCCAAAACTTTTGAGGCCCGTGTATCTTGTCACCGCGGGGCAATCGAAATACGACCGCGCCTTTCCGGAAAAACGGACCGAGGAGTTGTGCGTGGATGCGCTGACCATGGCGGCCCGGCTCATCAACAAGACACCTGCCGAGCTCAAGCGTTATATCCACACCTGCTACTACGGACACTTTGCCGATCACTTCGGCGACCAACTCCTGGGGGAAGCGGTCATCCACGACCGACTCGGGCTCGATCCCCTTGGCAATGTGGGCATCAAAACCGGCGGCGCCACTGGCGGATCAACACTGTGGGAAGCCGTCAAGGCCGTGGCCTCAGGGTATTCGGATTGCACACTGGCCATGGGTTGGGAGCGAATGGACGAAGTGCCCACCGACGAAGGCAATCACCTTATTTCCTGCGCCGCGGACAAGGACTGGGAAACGCCGCTGGGCCACATTTATACCGGATACTACGCGGTCATGGCCCAGAAATACTGGCAGGTGTTCGGGCGCGAGGAAGAGTCCTTCCGGCGCACCCTGGCTGAGATCTCCGTAAAGCATCACGGATACGCCCGCCACAATCCCTTCGCCCAGGCGCCCATGAAGATCACGGTGGAAGACGTGCTCAAGTCCCCGGTCGTGGCTTACCCGTTGCGGGCCCTTGACTGCTGTCTCATGAGCGTGGGGGCAGCTTGTGCCATCATCTGCGACGAACAGACGGCCATGGAGCTCACCAAGAACACCAAGAACAAGCCGCTCAGAATCTGGGTGGCCGCAGGGTCTCACACGCTGCGTCCGGCCTGCCGACGCCACATGGAAATCCCGCTCCTGCCACACGAAACGGCTGGACAATACGCCGACCTAGAGGAGCGCTTCCCGGGAGGAGGCCGCTATCCTGGTTTCAGCGGGTTCCTTGCTGCCCGAATGTGCGCTTACTACGGCTACCGGATGGCCGGCATCCGGAATCCCTTGGAGGATTTCGACGTAGCGGAGCTCCACGACGCCTTTACCATCAGTGACGTCCAGACTTACGAGGACATTGGGTTTCGGCCTTACGGCGAAGGCCGCACCTATGTGGAATCGGGCGACTGTTATCACACCAACCCCCATACGGGCAAGCCAGGGCGGCTGCCGTCCAATCTGTCCGGCGGTCTCATCGGCTGCATGCACGCCGTCGGCGCGACCGGGATCATGCAGACCCTGGAGATCGCGCTTCACATCTGGAACCGCTGGGCCGAAATCCATGGCGACCCGAAACTCTGGAAGGCCTTCAACCGCAAAAAACCGGAAGACTGGCAGGATCTCCAGGTCAAAGGCGCTAAACGCGGGCTGGCCATCAGCCACGCCGGCGTAGGATCGCATGTGACCGCAACCATCCTCATGGACCCGGACCATCTCTTGAAACCCGATGCCTGATATGAACAGGAGGATATCTCAATGAGCACCTTTGGAACCGTAATTGTCAAAAAGGGACAATATAAGATCAAGGGGGACTTTCACACAATTACCCCCAATATGCCGATCCGCAGTGAGGATGAGGACTGGCGTCTCGTGGGCGTGACCAACCCCAGGGCAATGACCTACATCCACACCTACGGAGGGGAGGCCGTATTCTTCGAAAACCTCTCCAAAGGAAAGATCCACGGCAGCCGCTGCGACAACCCGGACTGTGAATTCCCAAGCACCGTTTACCTGCCCTTTCGGATCCACTGCCCGGACTGCCTGGTAAAGAATACGGTGGTGGACCTGACCGACGTGTGCAAGAAAACCGCCAGGATCCACACTTTCATGGTCTGTGAGCGTTCGGGGGCCTTCAATACGCTCCAGAAGCCCATCAAGTTCGTCAATGTGGAGTTCGACGGCGTCTCCACGATCCTCATGAGCTATCTTTCGGTTGGCGATCCCAAGATCGGCATGCGGGTGATCCCGATCTTCCAGACCCTGGAACCCACCTACACCATCACGGACCTCTCGTGGGTGCCTGAGGGGACTCCGGCCGCCAAACTGCCCAAGGGCTTCACGTTCGGCTAAGCCCAAAAGACCCGGGAGGGCGAAAAGCCCTCCTGGGTCACCCCAAATTGTTGCCAACCACAACCCAACTCGGATAAACCGGGAAATCCAAAGCACGATCCCGCATTTGAAACTAGGGTCCATCCTGTATTTGTGTGAAAAAAGACATACACCCCATAGGGGCATAATCATGTGCCAGGCAGATTTTGATGTGTCGTTTCCAATCGGACCTAAATCCAATTGACACGGCCCCGGCAGATAAGCTAATCGTTTGACGGAAGCCTAAATTGATCGATTCAGTAATATTTGAGCCCACCTTAGGTAAAGAAAAAAACCTTTCCCAAACGAGGTCCTGCCATGATCGAAGCCATATACAAGACACTGAATGGTCTGGGCTACACCCATCCTCTGCATCCCACACTCACCCACGTCGTGATGGGAGTGGTCATTGGAGGTTTCGTGTTTGGTTTGGTGGCTTGGGTGTTCGACCGCTCGGGTGTGGCCCAATCGGGGGGGCACTGCATTGCGTTGGCCTTGATCTTTCTTTTCCCGACAGCAGCCCTGGGTTACGCGGATTGGCAGCATTTCTATGGCGGAACGTGGCTTTTCCCCATCAAGATAAAACTTGTCCTGGCCGTGGTGCTGCTGGTGATCTTGGTTCTGGCCCTTTGGGTCCGCCGCGGGGCGAAAGCCGTTTCGGGCAAAACGGTCGCTGTTTATGGTCTTGGTCTCTTGACCGTTGTCACCATGGGATACTTTGGCGGGGAGTTGGTTTGGGGAAAAAGGGCGCAGGCGGTGGTCATGGCGGAAAATCCGGTGCAGCAAGGGGCCGCGCTTTTCGAGCAGAACTGCTCGGCCTGTCACTATCCCGACCGGAGGGAGACCAAGATCGGCCCGGGGCTCAAAGGGATTTTAAAGGGCGACCGACTCCCGGTCAGCGGGCGGCCTGCCACCGTTGAATCCATCCGCGATCAACTGATAACGCCTTATAAAAACATGCCTTCGTTCGCTCATCTCTCCGAAGAAGAAGTTGCGGCTCTCATTTCCTTTTTGAAAACCTTATGACAGCAAGAAATCGAGACATGAAGGTATCTGAAGGACCAGAGGATCCTGTCCTGGCGGAACGGCGAAAACTTATGCCACTTATCACTTAAGGCGGTAGGTGATGAGTCCGTGAGTGGGATCATATGGTGAGAGGCTGACCTGAACCCGATCTCCGACGACGACCTTTACCCGGTACTTCTTCATCCGCCCGGAGAGCCGCCCTGTGACGGTGACATCATTATCACATCGAACTTCCAGCAACCCTGGCCCCAGAAGCTTGGTCACCTGGCCCTCAACCTGTATCAAATCCTTCCTGCTCAAAATGGCCTTTCTGTCCCTGGCGCTCAAGTCGGCCGGAGGCATGGAAAAAGTGAGCAACAACGGTGGTGACGCCTATAACCTCAAGTGTCCCCGCCCAAAGCAATAACCAATCAATATTTTTTTTACACTATTCAAACTCAAAAGACAAGAAAGACCTCGGTTAATCCGTCAAAGCAGCTGTACCCAAACCGTTAGGACTCGCCTTGTGCGTGGATTCTTTCCAATCGACGTTCACCGACCCAAAAGCACACGCTACAGCAGAGGCGCCATTTCAGATGCCTTTGGGAACAACCCGAAAATGCCACCCGTGTGAAGAAAGACCACTCTTTGGCCGAAACAGCCGGGATGACGCTTCAGTTCCTGTGTCATTCCGAAGAACGCCTTGCCGGTATATACCGGATCCAAAAAGATCCCTTCCTTTTTGGCCACCTCGTAAATGAGGGAGAGCTCTTGTGGCTGGGACAAGGCGTACCCTCGGCCCACGTACCCGTCGACGATTTCCACATCCCGTTCACGGGAAAACGGTACGTTCATTTCGTACCGGGCCATGGCTTCCTCGCAAATCTCCCCGATCACCCTCACAAAGTGGTCTCTGTCATCACAGACATTGATACTCGCAATCCTCACATTCAGACCGAGCATTTTGGCACCCAATATCAACCCGGCACCTGTCCCCCCCGAACCCGTCGCATGAATGACGGTCGTCACTCGGCCGAGCCCCCCCGGCAACCTGTTGAGGTCTCCTGCCAGCTCCTCGGCCGCACGGATGTAACCCCAGGCACCGAGCGCATTTGAAGCCCCCTCGGGAATGGGGTACGGTCTTCTTCCGGCTTTCTTGAGCCGGATTGCCTCTTGTTCAAAGATCTCATCCCTGCCCGCATACTCATCAGGGTTGACCCAGAGGATTTCCGCACCGGCCAGCCGGTCGAGCAACGTGTTGCCCTCAACATGGGGCGGATTTGCGGGGTCAGCCGTTCGAAGGATCAACCGACAGCCGATGCCCAGCCTTGCCGCTACAACGGCCGTCGCCCGGGCATGGTTCGACTGTTCGCCGCCACAGGTGAGCACGGTATCGGCGCCTGCCTTAAGGGCATCAGCCAGTACAAATTCGAGTTTTCGTACCTTATTGCCCGACAGGGCAAGACCTGTGAGGTCGTCTCGCTTCACATACAGTTCGACATCCAATTCCTCGCTGAGACGATTCATGGGTTCGAGGGGTGTCGGCAGTCGGGCCAACTCGAGACGGGGCGGGTAATTGATTCTCTTTTCATTTGTGATCATGGTTCTGCCTCTTCGGTGCGTCATGGTCATGAGGATGACTGAATGGGTTATGGCTCAACGCCTAAGGGGAGAGATTAGGTTAGAATCTCCGTCCAATCAAGGATCATTCCCCCGCTGAATAAGAACCGTCGGAAATCAACGCTGATCCATGAACGATTCTTCCTTCATAAACGTCGCTCTCAATCCCGCCATCTTGACGACGCTGGCCCATGCCCCTAAGTTTATTATTAGCGTGGAAAGTTCCAATTTCAAAGCCCATGGAAAAATGACCAGAGAATTGAATACGTTGGCTTTTGCATGTCTTATTATACTGATCGCCGGATGCTCGCCCTTTTCAAAGGCGATCCGGCAACAGGTCGACGAGCGGACGACCTTTGCTGAAGTCCAGAGAAACCCTGCCCGGTTCATAGGGAAAAAGGTGCTCTGGGGTGGCGTGATCATGGAGACGACCAACACTCAAGCGGGCACCCTTATCAAAGTCAGGCAAGCCGATTTGGATTTTGAAACCAGGCCGAAGGATCTCGACACATCGCACGGTCGGTTCCTGGTCCGCTACAACGGTTTCCTGGATCCGGCCATCTACGCCAATGGTCGAGAGATCACGCTGTTTGGGGAAATCATGGGCAAGGAAGACATCCCACTCGGGGAGACCCACTATACCTATCCGGTCGTCCGCGCAGAAGAGCTGCATCTCTGGGAAAAAAGAGAGATGGTCCCATATTATGACTATTACGACCCATGGTTCTGGGATTATTACCCTTACCCGTGGTTCTACGGGCCACACCCATACCGGTGGCACCGTTGGTAGGCCATATGATGGTCGCAGCCGATAATCTGCACGCTGCCAACCCTGCGGTGGCCGAAGCCCTGAAAAACCTTGACCCACGGCCCCTCCAGGAGGTCGCGCGACGCTGTCAGCTGGCCGGGGCCAAACTCCTGGACCTGAATCCCGGCTACCTTTCCAAACACCATGAAGACCGGATGGCCTTCATGGTGGAGGCCATACAGGAGGTGAGCGATCTGCCGCTCATCCTCGACAGCCCCAATCCTTCTGTCTTGCGAAAAGGCCTGCTGGCATGCCGCAGCCGACCCATTCTTAATGCGCTCACCCTTGAAGAGCAGAAACTGGAGGGAATCCTGCCTCTCGCCGTGGAGTACGACACCAAACTGGTCCTTCTGCTGCTGGACAACCACTCTTTCTCGCCTCCAACCCTCGACGAGAAAATCGCCCTTGCCACTGAACTGCGTGGCCACTGCCTCTCTGCAGGACTGGAGGATCACCACCTGATCCTTGATCCCCTTTTGCCCAATCTCCGGTGGCCGGATGGTTTTCGCCAGGTGCAGGCCGTCATGGAGACGGTGCGGTGGCTGGCAGATGGCAGTCTGTTTGGAGACCCAGTAGGGACCATCGTGGGTCTCTCAAACCTCCGAAGCGGCCTCCGACGTCAATACCCCTGGCAAATGGAGGCGACCTGCCTGGCCATGCTGGCCGGCGCCGGGCTGAAATATGTGCTGGCCGATGTACTCCAGCCCGAATTCCCCGGTCAGATGGCACTCATCAACCAGCTGCTTCCATCTTGACCTCCCTGCCCGGCCCGCTTTACGACCCGGAGCCTGCATGTCCTGGCGGAAACCCGCCTACTTACCCCACGGGATCTCGATTTCTTCTAAAGACGGGTTCTTTCCGCAACCCTCTTCCCTATTTTTTCTTGACACCTAAAGATTCAAATGATAAAGACGCAGCTGGTCAGACCAGTAGATAAGTACACCACATGGTTCCAGTCCAAAATGCAACTAAAGCCGATTACACGGTCAAGGGTTTCCGAGGCTGCGATCGATCAGATCAGGGACCTGATCCTCAAACAGCAATTACCCATAGGCAGTAAGCTCCCCTCGGAACGAGAACTGGTCGACCAACTGGGAATAAGCAGGGCGTCTGTGAGGGAGGCCCTCCGGATCCTCGAAATCATGGGCTTGGTTGAGGTTAAACCGGGAAAAGGCGGGTATGTGAAGGGGCTTACCGGTGATCTCCTCGCCCCCCTTTCCACTTGGCTTTCGAACCACAAGGAAACGCTTCAGAACCATTTTGAAGCCCGACAGGTTCTCGAACCTGCCGCCGCAGGTTTTGCCGCCGTGCGCGCCACCCAGAGCGACATTCTCAAATTGCAGGAGGCCCTGGCCACGTTCGAGGAGGAATTAAGCGCAAATGACATCGTGGGCATGATCCGTGCCGACATCCATTTCCATGGACTCATCGGTGCGGCCACAGGGAACAAAACCCTCAAGTTGCTGATGGATACCATTACGCGTTTTCTCTTTGAGGGATGGAAGGCCACCCTTCGGGTGAAGGGGAGGCCCGAAAAGACGGTCAGGGAACACAGAAGAATACTCGATGCCATCAAAGCGAGGGACGAAAAAGGAGCGAAACGGGCCATGGAAACGCACCTGCGCAATGCCATCGGCAATTTGAAGGAAGTGGGCCTCGGGTAATGGCTCATTGAGGAGCAGAAGAGACAGGACACATGGAAACCACTATAACGATCCTCTCCGACAACTGTATCAGCGGTTCCGGCTTCATAGGGGAGCACGGTTTTAGTGTGCTCATTGAACGGGAAGGAAGACGGTTCCTGTTTGACACGGGGCAGGGTACGGCCATGCCCTTCAATTTGAAGACGCTGCAGGAAAGCCTTAAGGGATTGCATCGGGTGTTCATCAGCCACGGCCACTACGACCATACGGGGGGAATGAAATGGGTTCTGGAAGAAACCGGAGGGGTTGAGATCGTTGCCCACCCTGCCCTCTTCGCGAGACACATGATCAAGGAATCGGACAAATCGGATGAATCCCCCCGCCACATCGGATGCCCTTTCACACGCGATTCGCTGGAAAGGCTGGGGGCTTCGTTTCGTTTTGTTGACCGGACAACGGAGATCGAACCGGGTATATGGTTTGTCACCGGCCTGGACCGCTCGGAGACAGGCCGTCCGAACGACGCAAGGCTCGTGCAGCCTCTCGGGATGGCGTATGTGCCCGACTTGATGGCTGACGATGCGAGCCTCCTGATTGAGACGGACACATCCCCTGTGTTGATCCTCGGGTGCGCCCATGCAGGGGTCCTCAACATCACCGATCATGTCAAGAGACGGCTTGGGGTAAGGAAAATTCGCGCCCTGCTGGGAGGAACCCACCTCATGTTCTGTGGGCCCGAGCAGATCTCTCGTTTCATCCAAACCATGAACGAATTCTCGGTCGACTTGGTGGGGGCATCCCACTGTACAGGTTTCCGGGCAGCCATGGAACTGGCAAGACACCTCGGCGATCGCTTCTCCATGGCCGCGGCGGGAAGTGTTTTTCACTTTTGACTTGTCTTCCAGGTAGACCGTGTAAAACTTGGACCGATCCAAGATTCCGGTTTTCCTGAAGGTTGCGCCGGGTTAGCCCTTTCGCGAGGAAGATCGTGTTGAGTCGCCAGCGATGAGGCAGCCCGACCCAGGGCTGACCCTGAGGCGATAGGCTCGGTTTCCAAGCCATCGTAGCCTGGAAACGGTTGGATGGAAGGCCATTTCGGGCCAAAACAGCACCACCCATGGCGCCTCCTAACGGAGGCCGAGAAAGGAGGGTTAACATGGAAAGAGAGGTAAAGAAAGGGTTCACGCGCAGGGATTTCATGAAAACATCCGCAGTGGGGCTGACCGGGCTGGGCATGGCGGGGTTATCCATGGATTCCCTTTTTAAAGGCGGACGTGTATTTGCGGCCGAGGTTACAGCGCCGTCTTTGCAGCTCGAAAAGGAGCCCGTGGTCAAAGTCCTTCGGTGGTCCGGTTTCGTGAAAAGCGATGAAGAGATTTGGAACGCCAACACCAGGAGGTGGGAGCAGGCAACGGGCGGCAAGGTCGTCACGGAATACCTTTCCTGGGAGGACGTCAGGTCCAAAGCGGCCATGGAGGCATCCGTTGGTGCCGGACACGACATCGTCCTCGGGTGGTTTGATGACCCCCACCTTTACCCTGACAGACTTGTGGATGTAACGGACGTGGCAGATTACCTGGGGAAGAAGTACGGCGGATGGTACCCGGTATGCGAGATCTATGGGAAGGATTCAAAGACCAAACGTTGGATCGCCCTTCCCATCGGAAGCGCCGGTATATGCGTCAACTACCGGGTCAGCTGGGTCCAGGAGGCCGGCTTCGAAAAGGTCCCGGGCGATATCGAGGGTCTTATCAAGTGTGCCAAGGCCTTGAAGGCCAAGGGCCATCCCACCGGCTTCGCCCTTGGGCACGCCGTCGGGGATGCCAACACGTGGACCCACTGGTGGCTTTGGTCCTTCGGGGGCAAGGCCGTGGCAGCGGACGGCAAGACCATCACCATCAACAGCAAGGAAACCCTTCAGGCCCTGGATGCGTGCAAGGAGTTTTACGGGAGTATGATTTCCGGAGTGGGATCCTGGCTTGATCCCCACAACAACAAGGCCTTCCTCGCGGGCGAGATCTCCATGACCGCCAACGGAAACAGCATCTTCTATGCATCCATGGAGAAGTTTCCGGACATCAACAAAGACCTGATGACCATGAACTTTCCGGTAGGTCCGGTTGGACATCCGACCGAGCTGTCGCTTTTCAGCCTTGCCTTTATCTTCAAGCACACGCCGGTGCCCAATGCGGCCAAACACTACCTCCAGTTCATGTTCGAGAAGCCCCAGTACGGTGAATGGGAGAGCGGCACCTGGGGATACGTCACCCAGACCCTAAAGGCTTATTACGATCTCCCCTCGTGGCTCAAGGACCCGAGGATCACCCCGTACAGGGACTGTATGGGGCGGATGTTATGGAACGGTTACCAAGGGCCCCTGGGACCTGCCTCGGCAGCGGCCATGAGCGAGTACGTGATCGTGGATATGTTCGCAGATGTCTGCTTGGGAGGCCGTTCACCCAAGGATGCGGCGCTTGCGGCGGAGAGGAAGCTCAAGAGGTTCTACAGGTAGTTTAGAGGGCAGAGGATGAAGGGGTAGGCGATTGATGTCTCCTCAAGCGACGACCAGAGACTGCCGACCCGGCCTGTGGGGAAGGTGCTGGGAAGGAGCCACTTTGGTCGTACAGCGGCGGGGGGTTGCCGGATTTCTCTTCACAACCCCCGTCCTGATCATCTTGCTCCTGCTTCTCGCATATCCCTTTATTCTCGGCATCTACCTATCTTTCACCGATACCATCATCGGACGCTCGGGCCACTTCATCGGGCTGGAAAACTACACCTATCTCCTGCAGGACGACGTCTTTTATCTCACGACCTTCAACACCTTGCTCTATACCTTTTTTGCCGTGTTTCTGAAACTGATCCTCGGGTTTGCCTTGGCCATTGTCCTGAACCGCGATTTCAAGGCCAAGGGACTCGTGCGAGCCATTGTCCTTCTTCCCTGGATCGTACCAACGGCACTTTCCACCATTGTCTTTTGGTGGCTTTTCGACTCGCAGTTCTCCTGTGTGAGCTGGCTCCTGGTGAAGTTAGGACTCATTTCCGAATTCATCGACTTTCTCGGGAAGCCCAACAATGCCAGGGCTTCCGTCATCGCGGTGAACATCTGGCGTGGAATCCCTTTTTTCACGATTGGGTTGATGGCCGGCCTTCAGACCATCAACCGGAGCCTTTACGAGGCAGCGGATATTGACGGTGCATCCCCCTGGATCAAATTCAGGCGGATCACCCTCCCTTTAATCATGCCGCTGCTAGCCGTTATCACCACCTTTTCCATCATCTGGACCTTCGCGGATTTTCACCTGATTTGGATCATGACCCGTGGGGGGCCCGCTAACGCGACCCACATCTATGGGACCCTTTCCTATCAGCGGGCGATTCCGGGTGGACACCTGGGGGAAGGCGCGGCCATCTCCATCTTCATCTTCCCCATCCTCCTCATCTGTGTGCTGATCACCGCAAAATACCTGCGGAGAGAAGATTGAAATGACTCACCGTTTTCCAGAAAGGCTCCTGCGATTCCATTTACCGCTCCTTCTGTTCCTTGTTTTCCTCCTCTTCCCCTTCTACTGGATGGTGGTGACCACTTTCAAATCCGACAAAGAGCTCTATGATCTCAGTCTTAATCCATTTCTGATCTACACGTGGTCCCTCACCAACCTCAAGCACCTTCTTTTCGAGACCTCCTTTTTCAGGTGGTTGTCCAATACACTTTTTGTTTCAATCGTCTCCGCGTTTATCTCACTTGCAACCAGCCTCCTGGCCGCTTACGGCATACAGCGCATCCGTTTTAGCGGTTCCGCATTGATGGGGGTCGGCATCTTCTTTTGTTACCTCGTGCCCCCGACGATCCTCTTCATCCCCCTTGCCACGATGATCTTCAAGCTGAGGATATGGGATTCGCTGACGTCGCTCGCCCTGATTTACCCGACATTTCTGATCCCATTTTGCACTTGGCTCCTGATGGGGTATTTCAAATCCATCCCAAAGGAACTGGAGGAATGCGCCATGATGGATGGGGCAAGCCGGTTCTGGGTCTTCTGGAAGGTCATCATTCCCTTGTCCCTCCCCGGCATCCTCTCGGCCGGCATCTTCGCGTTTACCCTGTCGTGGAACGAATACCTCTATGCGCTGACGTTTATCTCCTCAAGCGCCAAGAAGACCGTTTCGGTGGGATTGGTCACAGAGCTCGTGCGAGGAGATGTGTACCACTGGGGACCCCTGATGGCAGGCGCCTTTCTGGGAAGCGTCCCGGTTGCGCTGCTATATTCCTTTTTCGTTGAATACTACGTCGCCGGCATGACCGGTGCATTGAAGGAGTAGGTTGAGGTCATGGCCGAAGTCACCCTGAAGAATGTGAAAAAAATGTACGGAAAAGTAGTGGCGGTGGATGAATTCTCGCTGGAGATCAGAGACAGGGAATTCATGGTCTTTGTCGGCCCCAGCGGATGCGGCAAGACGACCACCTTGAGGATGATTGCAGGGCTGGAGGACATTTCGGCGGGAGAGATCCTGATTGGCGGGCGGCTGATCAACCGTGTTCCCCCCAAGGAACGGGATGTGGCGATGGTGTTTCAAAACTATGCCCTTTACCCCCATATGACCGTCTTTGACAACATGGCCTTTGGGTTGAAATTGAAGAAGACGCCAAAGGCGGAAATCGGGACAAGGGTGAAAAAGACCGCCGAGCTCCTTGGGATCTCCGAGCTCCTGGAACGAAAACCAAGGGAGCTCTCGGGAGGTCAACGGCAGCGGGTTGCGGTAGGACGGGCCATTGTCCGAATCCCCCAGGTCTTCTTGTTTGATGAACCCCTATCCAACCTGGATGCCAAACTTCGCATCCAAATGAGGTTGGAGCTCAAGAAATTACATGAACGCATGCAGACAACCAGCATTTATGTGACCCACGACCAGATCGAAGCCATGACCATGGGGGATCGGATCGTGGTCATGAAAAGCGGCCTCATACAGCAGGTCGGTGAGCCGCTGGAGCTCTATTTTCGCCCCACCAATCGATTTGTCGCAAGCTTCATCGGTTCTCCTACCATGAATTTCATTCGAGCGCGCGTTACCGCTTCGCCTGATGGCCTCCTGGTCACGTCAAACGGCATCACCCTGCCGGTCCTGCCTGACAAGGCGCCCCTGCTCACAGCGTACGTCGACAAAGAGGTTATCCTGGGCATCAGGCCCGACGATCTCTCAACAGGCAGATCCGTGGGCGAACCGGGTAGTATGCGGGCCGAGATTGCCGTGGTCCAGCCTGTGGGCAGTCAGGTCTACCTGCAAGCCAGGATAGGGGACCACGACCTCATCGCATCCGTGGATGCCCAGAGCCAGGTGCGGGCGCATACGGAGATCATCCTCAAGGCGCGATTGGAAAATCTCCATTTCTTTGACCCAGAAAGTGAAAAGGCCATTCGGTAGATTGCTTCCCCTTCAGTCGCGGCCCACGTTCCCGCCTTCTTCCGAGTCATCCGTCCACCCGCCGCCAAGGGCCTTATACAGGGCCACCAGGTCGGTTGACACGGTGCCCGTGCTCTGTACCAAGGCGTCTTCTGAAAGGAATAGAGACCGCTGCGCGACCAGGACATCCAAAAAGTTGGTTTCCCCTTGAGTGTAAAGCTTGGTGGCCAGGTCCACGGCCTTTCGGTTGGCTGTGACCGCATCGACGAGGGCCTTGCGATGTTCCTCTTCTTTTTCCGATGCAATCAATGCGTTTTCCACCTCCTGCAGCGCTTGGAGCACGATCTGCTGATAAGTGATAATGCTCTCCTCTTGCAGAGCCTTTTGCAGCTCAATGGTGGCGCGAATGCGGCCCATGTCGAAAAGGGGCCAGGTCGCCAGGGGACTGAACGACCAAAATCGGCTGGCCCACTTGAGCCACGAACTAAAGTCACTGGCGAGCAGGCCCATCGAACCGGAAATGGTAAATCTGGGAAACAGGTCGGCCGTTGCAACTCCGATTCGTGCGGTGGCCCCATGAATCTCTGCTTCGGCCGTTCGGATATCCGGACGGCGGCGTAGCAGGTCGGATGGGACGCCGACGGGTACCGAGGGAGGACCGGCAGGAATGACCGAAACCGGAGAGAGTTCCCCCATCAAGGCCGCTGGCGCCAAACCTGATAAGACGCTGAGGCTGTAAATCGTCTGCCGTGCCGCGGCTTCGAGCAGCGGGATCTCAGCAGCCGTCGTGGCCACTTGGGCTTCGGCGTTGGCCACATCCAGACCGCCCACGAATCCGCCTTCGAATCGTTGACGAGTCAATTCGGCGCTATGTTGCTGAGCCTTGAGGTTTCGCCGGGCGATGGCAATTCGCTGCTGAAATGCGCGGAGATCGATGTAGTTGCGTGCTAATTCCGCCGTCAGTGTAACAAGCACGTCTCGAAGCGTCTCCACCGTGGCTTCCAGATCTGCATCCGCGGCTTCGAGGTTTCGCCGAATGCCGCCAAAGATGTCGAGCTCCCACCCGGCATCGAACCCCGCTTGATATTGATTGGAGATAACCCCTTTTGTGCTGGTGCCTGATCCCCCGGCGCCACCGCCGGAAATGGTCACCGGGGACCGACTTCGCCGGAAAGAGGCTGAGGTGTCCACCGTCGGCCCCAAGCCGGATGCGGCAATTCCCCTCTCTGCCCTTGCCTGACGAATTCGGGCCTTAGCCCGCATAAGGTCCAGGTTGGACTGAACGGCCCTCTCCACGAGGGAAGTAAGCGTCGGATCTTCGAATAGCACCCACCAACGGGTCAAATCCTCTGCGGGAGGTGAAGCCGCCTGGGTCGTAGGTGATTCGGTCGGACCTGTCCACCCGGGCGGGACCTCTGCTTTCGGACGCTGGAAGTTCGGGCCAACCATACAACCACTCGACATGGCAAATCCAAGCCCGGTCATCAGAGCAACAAAGACCTTGCCAATTCGTCTTGGCAGCGCTCGCGCATCTGCATACGGCATGTTTAAGCTCCTGGGTGCCCTCATCCGTTCTTCCTTCCTAGGGTGAAATCATTCGTAGCGCAGGGCTTCAATGGGATCGAGGCGCGATGCCTTCCAGGCAGGATAAAACCCGAAGACAATGCCCACGCTTGCCGAAACAATCACTGCGGCGGCAATGGCGACCGGAGAAGTCTGAACCGGCCATCGAAGCAACAGCCACACAAGATAGGAACCGCCGTGACCGAGCAGGATGCCCAGCCCACCGCCGACAAGACATAACACAATGGACTCCACAAGGAACTGGCGGAGGATGTCCCGCGCCCGGGCCCCAACCGACATACGCAGGCCTATCTCGCGCGTCCGCTCGGTGACCGACACGAGCATGATGTTCATAATCCCAACGCCGCCCACTACCAGAGAAATCATGGCCACACATAACAGCAGGTTCGTCATCAAGGTTGTGGTAGAGGAAAGGGCAGCCGTAATCTCGGTCATGTCGCGGATGTTAAAGTCGTCAGCCTCCCCGGGGCGGATATGATGTCGTTCACGCAAAACCCCGGTTACCTGTCGGATGGCATCTGGCGTCTCTGCCGTGCTTTGTGCCGAGATTGAGATCTGATCGATGTTGGCGAAACGGACCGGCATGGGGTTGTCGGCGGTCTGAACCGCCGACTGCTCTGGATAAAGGCTCGCCTGCCCGCCGGGGTAAAGGTTGCTCAGTGTGTTCACCGAACTGCTGGAGGTGCTGGCGGCACTTTGATTGGTATTCCCAAGCGTTGAACCCGTAACACGATACTTGATGGTGGTCCAGGGTGCCACGAGGACATCGTCCTGGTCCATACCCATCATGTTGGCACCCTTCCTGCCGAGCACACCCACAACCCGAAACGATACATTCTTAATCCGGATCTCTTTGCCGAGGGGCGATTCACCCTGAAACAGCTCGCGGACGATGGTCTGTCCCAAAAGACAGACCCTGTTTCCATTGAGGACGTCGCGATCGGTGAACGGCTCTCCCTCGGCAACGGTCCAGTCCGAAACATCCAAAAACGCCGGGCTGGAACCCCAGATGAACGTGGGCACCCAGTTCCGGTTGCCGTAGACCACTTGGGTCCGGGAGCGGACCACGGGGGCGGCACTGCGAACGGCCGGACATTCCCTCAAAATCGCCTCGCAGTCTTCAGGGGTGAGGGTGGCCGCACTACCCGATCCGAAGGTTACCCCTCCACTGGATGCCGTCCCTGGACGTACCATCAGGACATTGGCACCCATGCTTGAAATGGCCTTTTGAACGGCAGCCGAAGAGCCGGCGCCGATCTCCATCATAGCAATGACAGACCCTACACCGATGACGATACCCAAGGTCGTTAACAGGGCCCGCATTGGATTACGTCGCAGCGCCTTCATTGCCGTTCGAACGGTGCGGTAGATCTTCATGATTTACCCGCCTCTTCCCATACCGGGGGCCCGCATTCCGGTTCCGACTCAGCCCCCACCCCATCGACGATCAGACCGTCGTGAATACGGATCACACGTCGGGCGTGCTGTGCCACATTGGAATCGTGGGTGACCATGATGATCGTGATGCCGTCCTCTTCGTTCAACTGCTGAAACATGCGGAGGACTTCTTCACTCGTACGAGAATCCAGGTTGCCTGTGGGTTCATCGGCGAACAGCAATGAAGGACGGTTGATGAGGGCCCGGGCGATGGCCACACGCTGCTGTTGGCCGCCCGAAAGCTGGGACGGCTCGTGGTCCAGCCGATCCCCAAGCCCAACCCGGCCGAGCATGTCCTCAGCCCGACCCCTGGCCGCACGTTCGGAGAGATGCCCCGCCGCGTAGGAAAGGGGCATGGCCACGTTCTCCAAGGCGCTGGTGCGGGGCAACAGGTTGAAGCTCTGAAAAACAAACCCGAGCTTTTGATTTCGCAGAAGCGCACGCCGGTCCGCAGATAGTCGTGAAACTTCCCGCCCGTCGAGCCAGTATTCGCCGAAAGTGGGCCGATCCAGACACCCCAAGATGTTCATGAGGGTGCTTTTGCCCGATCCTGACGCGCCCATCAGAGCAGCCAGTTCTCCCTGGGCAACCGTCACCGATACGCCCTTCAGCACGGGGACCTCAATATCGCCCATGCGATAAGTCTTACAGATATTACGCAATTCAATGAGTTCCAAGATACCGGCCCTCCGCCCGAGTCGGGGTCACCCTAACGTGAACTGCTGCTGCGGTTGCGTCGCAGGAACTGCGGCGTGAACGGGTTGCTGGCGCTGGTCTGATCCTTGGCCATCGTCTCAAGCCCGGTGACCACCTTCAGCCCTTCGGTCAAGCCTTCCCCTAGAACCTCCGTCATGGAACCATCGCTCACCCCCGCCTTTACTCGGACAGGCTTTACGTAGTCCCCCTCAAGAAGCCAGAGGACCCGCCGGTCTCCGCCATCGTCAGACGGGAGCGCACGCGCTGAGGCAATTTGGCCGCTATCCGACCTTTGTTTCCGGGCGACTCGGCTTTCGAAGGCCTCTCGGAAAGCCGGCGCGACCTGCTCGGCCGAAGGCATCCACCGCAGGGCACCGTTTGGCACCAGAAGGACGTTGGTCACCCGTTTCAGCTCAAAATCAACATTGGCGGTCAGGTAGGGCAACAGACGCCCGTTGGAATTGTCAGTGATAATCTCCACGGTGTAAGTCACCACATTTTGGGTCATGGACGCATTGAGCCTGACCTTCCCCACCTGGCCTCGAAAGATTTCGCCGGCAAAGGCATCCACGGTAAAGGTGACCGGCAGCCCGGGCTGGATCTTCCCGATATCCGCCTCGTTGACCGCCACCCAGACCTGCATCCGCCTGAGGTCTTTGGCGATCAGGAACAGGCTGGGTGCGTTCAAGCTCGATACCACCGTCTGTCCGATGTTGACGCGACGGTCGATGATGACGCCTTTCACTGGCGACTTGATCGTGCAGTAGCCAAGGTTCCTTTGCGCCCGCCGCAGAATCGCCTCGGCCTGCGCTTGGCTGCCTTTGGCTTGCAGGATCGCGGCATCACCTACAGCCACGTTGGCCTTGGCCGTTTCATAGGTGGACTGGTAGGCGTCATAGCTTGTCTGCGCCAGGGCCTCCGAGGACCCCAGCCTCTGGGCACGCTGCCAGTCACGCTCAGCCTGCCGGAGCTTTGCTTTCATCTGCTCCAGGTCGGCTTCGGCACGCAGCTCGCTCGCCTTGGCGGACTGAACCTGTGCCTCAGCCTGGGCCTCATCGGCCAGGTAAAGCGAGTCATCAATCCGTGCCAAAACCGTCCCTTCCTCCACGACGGAACCGTAATCCACGGTCTTGCCGTTGACATCCTTTCCAAAGGACAGGATCTGCCCTGCCACCTGGGCTCCCACATCTATCACTTCTTCGGGCTCAACGGTACCGGTGGCACTGATGGAGACCAATAAGTCACCTCGCGTCACCTGGGAAGTCCGGTATGTAATGGTCTGTTCATTGTTACGTTGGAGCAACCATGCCGCTGCACCCCCGATCAACCCAAACAGCACGAGAACAAAAATCAATCTCTTTATTAGACGCTTCATAACGGGCCTCCGTTCACAGCCGGATCTGGACTTATACCCCTCTCTTTGTTCATGAGGCCCCCTTCTTCGATGAGGTCCCGGATCTCCCGGATGCCCGCAAGGCTGAAGCGGGTCACGTGATCGGCCAAGACCTCCACGTCCTCCTGTATGGGTTCGACACCTGGCGGCTGCAAGGATCCCGAAGCCATTTTGCGGCGTCGTTCACGGAGGAGTGGACCGAAACATTGGGCCCTGATACTCATGAGGCAAAGCCGGACGTTTCGCCCCGTGGTCCGGTCACCAAGAAGCTCACGGACCACGGAGCCAAGGCCCTGAAAAATGGGCTCCATGGATTCCTGCATCACTCCCGCCAGCAACCCCGTGGGATTCGCGATCTCCTTGTGGACAATGTCAAAGTCGTGGCTTTCGGAATCCATGATTCGCCTCATGATCGACAGTACCCTCCCCCGAAGCCTTTCTTCGACCGGTGCATCTGAGGCGACGCCGCCCTCCGGGGGATAGGCCTTCAAGGACTTTTCAAAGGCATAGCGCCAGCTCTCCACATAGAGGCCCTCCTTGCTGCCGAAGTGGTAGTTTGCGGCGGCAGCGTTTGCATGGGCCTTGCTGCAAATCTCTGCAATGGTTCCTTCCCGGAATCCCTTGGCTGCGAAAATTGTGCTGGCGGCCTCGAGCAAATGGAGGCGCGTCTCATTTCCGTCTCGTCTCTGCCTTCTCATAAGGCCACCCTTTCGAACTAACTCAAACGCTAACTTAAAGTACAAAATTGATTTAGTCAAGAGGCTTCTGCGTTTTACAGTTTCCACGAAACGGGGGGCCAGTCCTCCCATCCTTCCCCTTATCGACTGAATGGCGAGGAGATATTAGCGTCAGAGTGGTTCACCATGAAGGCGCCGACGATGTCTTGACCGGGTGAATCCATCGAGCCTGTAAGAGGGGCCGGAAGAACACCGTGAGACAGCAGACGAGGGGAGTGCGAACAAGGGCCTAAACGCCCGGGATCAAGGCGAGAGAAGATCGGCACTGTAACCGCACGGGTTCATGCCGTTTCCCCGTCCCGGCCTTTAAATGGGTTTGCACGGGCCCTTTTTCAGGGGCAGATCAGACGTGTTATGGAAATGGATTAGATTGCATCCGCCCCGGATTCGCCGGTTCTAATGCGGATGACATGTTCGACCGGAAGAACAAATATCTTCCCGTCTCCGATTTGGCCGGTCTTGGCCTTCTCCTGGATCACTTTGACGACCTCCGGCAGCAGAGTGTCGTCCAGGACGATTTCGATCTTCACCTTGGCCACAAAGTCAATATGGTATTCGGCGCCTCGATAGACCTCCTTGTGGCCCCGCTGCCGGCCGAATCCCTTCACCTCCGTCACGGTCATGCCCTGGACGCCTAAGCCCGTAAGGGCGTCTTTCACTTCGCTCAGCTTAAAGGGCTTGATGATCGCCTCTATTTTTTTCATATTTTCTCCCTTCTAAATTTCATCCGGAAATCGCCGGTTCTCGGATCGGGCTTACAGCCAACTAAGCGTTTTCAAGAGACCTTATTCCAGAGGGACTCAATGCTGAGAGCTGAACGCAGTGATATGAAGACGGCCGTCTTCGTATCAGCATCAGCTCGTATACGCCGTCTCGTCATGCTGGCTCAGGTCGAGCCCGCTAATCTCTTCCTGTTCGGAGACGCGCAGGCCAAAGAACTTGTCAATGACCTTAAGAAGGATGTAGCTGAGGACAAACGTGTAAACCGCCGTTGCCGCCACGGCGATGAATTGAATGCCCAATTGGCCTGCATTCCCGAAAAAAAGGCCGTTTGCACCGTTTGGGTTCACTTCCGTGGTGGCAAAAAGGCCTACGCAGAGAAGACCGATGACCCCACCGACGCCGTGGATTCCAACGACGTCGAGGCTGTCATCATAGCCCAATTTGCCCTTGAGTCTTATGCCAAAATAGCATGCGATGCCGGCAATGATGCCGATCAGCGCGGCCGAAAGGGGCCCCACAAAACCGGCAGCAGGTGTCACGGTAGCAAGCCCTGCCACTGCGCCACTGGCGGCCCCGAGGGTCGTGGGCTTGCCGATCATTTTCCATTCCATGGAAATCCAGCTCACAGCCCCGGTCGTTCCGGCCACGTGCGTTGCAACAAATGCACTCCCTGCCAATGAACCGGCCGACAGGGCACTTCCCGCATTGAAGCCAAACCAGCCGAACCAGAGGAGACCTGCACCGAGCAGCGTCATGGGCAGGTTGTGGGGCCTCAGTTCCTCGGAGCCGAATCCCTTTCTCTTTCCCAGGATAATGGCTGCGGCAAGGGCGGCCACGCCTGAGCTGAGATGAACGGCCACTCCGCCTGCGAAATCGAGCGCCCCGAGCCTGGCGAGCCAGCCGCCGCTTCCCCATATCCAGTGGGCCAAGGGATTGTACACCAAGACAGACCAGCAGAGACTGAAGAGAAGAAACGGGCCAAAACGCATCCTTTCCGCGAAAGCACCCGTGATCAGCGCTGGGGTAATCACCGCGAACATGCATTGGTAGATCATGAACACCTGGTGGGGCACGGTTGTGGCGTACACCGCATGGGGACCGAGCCCCACCCCACTCAACCCCACCCACTCAAGCCCTCCGATGAAACCGCCCTTGTCCGGGCCAAACGCCATGCTGTAGCCAAAGAGGATCCACTCGATGGTCACGACCCCAATGATGATGAAGCTTTGCATAACGGTGCCAAGGACATTCTTTGACCGCACCATCCCACCGTAAAACAAGGCAAGGCCCGGGGTCATCAGCATCACCAGTGCGGCCGATACCAGGATGAAGGCGGTGTCTCCGCTGTTCATGATCGTTACCCCCTTTTCGATGATAAATTTTATAAGTTTCTGCACTTAATGTGCCCAAAGAGGGCTGTGGCAATTTAATTTAATTTCAAATGGTTACAGCCATACAGTGGCAAAGATGAAGCAGGACCAGTACAAAATCGTATATATCACGGCCTAATTTATACGATTTTGTCGAAAAGATTGAGCCATCAGGACCTTTTCCCGACGAATAGGCCCGTGCCAACACCTCGGACGAACCAGCATCATGCTTCAGGGCGCCTTTAAGACTCAACTTGCGAAATGGCATTAAATGGACTAAATTGAAGACATTGCCGGGGCGCTGAAGGCGCATGTCTGACTCGGAGAAATCGGCTGAGGTGCGTGGGTTTTGGCGGTTGGTGGTTTCAGGGCTTATGGTAATGGCCACGAGGGTCGCCTTATGACTCGATGATGGACGAACGGGGTGGATTTCCTCGTTATGAAGACGTCAGGCTTCCCGTTTTTCCTCCGGCCCCGGTTCAATTCCTGACCCACGATACGGACAACATGAACATTCTAGGGATCTCTTGCTTCTACCACGATAGCGCAGCGTGCCTCGTCCGGGACGGAAACATCACGGCCGCAGCCCAAGAGGAGCGCTTCACCAGGAAAAAACACGATCCGCGGTTTCCGATCCATGCGGCCCGTTACTGCCTCGAGGAAGGGCGAATCGCCGTCAGGGACTTGGATTATGTCGTCTTCTACGACAAACCGCTTCTCACCTTTGAGCGACTCCTCATGAGCTATTTGACCGTCGCACCCAAGGGCCTTCGATCCTGGCTTGCGGCCATGCCTGTTTGGCTTGGCCAAAAACTGTTCATCCCCAAAACTGTAAAAAATGAATTGGGCTATGAAGGCGATGTGCTCTTCACTGAGCACCATGAGTCCCATGCTGCCTCCAGCTTTTACCCCTCCCCTTTTGAGGAGGCCGCTATTCTCACCATCGACGGAGTGGGCGAATGGGCCACAGGGAGTTACGGCTTTGGGAAAGGGAAGGATATCACTCTCCTCAAGGAGCTCCATTTCCCTGATTCCGTGGGGCTGCTTTACTCCGCATTCACTTATTTTACAGGATTCAGGGTCAATTCAGGCGAGTACAAACTCATGGGGCTCGCTCCTTATGGGGTGCCCCGATACAGGGAGCTGATCCTCTCGGAGCTTGTAGACCTGAAGCAAGACGGTTCCATCCGGCTCAACCTGAAGTACTTCGATTTCTTGGGGGGCCTGCGCATGACCAACCGACGGTTTGCCGGGCTCTTCGGCGGCCCCCCGCGAAGACCGGAATCGGAGGTCACGCAAAGGGAGATGGACATTGCTGCGAGCATCCAGGCCGTCACTGAGGAGATCCTCCTCCGGATGGCAAACCATGTCCGCAAAGAAACGGGCCAGAGAAATCTTTGCCTGGCAGGCGGCGTGGCCCTGAATTGTGTTGCCAACGGACGCATTCTCCGAGAAGGCCTTTTCGATGACATTTGGATACAGCCTGCGGCAGGGGATGCAGGGGCGGCAATGGGCGCGGCGCTTTCCGTATGGCACCGCTATCTTGGCAATGAGCGGCCTGATCCAAAGGGATCTGACCGATTGTCCGGATCCTATCTCGGGCCCGCCTTCACCAACGAGGCTGTCAAGGACTTCCTTGACAGGAACGGTTATCCCTACCATGAGCTCCATGTCACTGAGGGGGCCACCAGCGTGGCGCATCAGATTGCCGCCGGGAAAATCGTGGGCTACCTGTCCGGACGTATGGAGTTTGGACCAAGGGCCTTAGGGGCAAGGAGTATCCTGGGGGACGCCAGAAGGGAAGACACCCAGTCCGTCATGAACCTCAAAATCAAATACCGGGAATCCTTCAGACCCTTTGCCCCCTCCGTACTGGAGGAAGCGGCCCACGAGTACTTCGAAATTGACAGGCCAAGTCCTTACATGCTTCTCGTGGCGCCCATCAGAGAGGAAAGGCGGCTGCCTCAGCCATCCCGAGATGGTATGCCTATCTTGGAGCGCCTCAAGGTCAAAAGGAGTGACATTCCGGCGGTCACCCATCTCGACTACTCCGCGCGCCTCCAGACCGTCAACGGGAAGGACAAACCCGACTACTACCGGATTATTTCCGAGTTCCAAAAGCTGACCGGTTGTGCCGTCATCGTCAACACGAGCTTCAACGTGCGAGGTGAACCGATTGTCTGCACCCTTGAGGATGCCTACCGCTGTTTTATGCGGACCGAGATGGACGTCCTGGTCATGGAAAACTGCATGCTCATGAAAGAAGCGCAACCGCCCTGGAAAGAAAAAGGAGATTGGCGCCATGCACTCGAACTCGACTGACGTCAAAGGGATAAGGAAGTTCGGATTCATCGCCCTGGTCTTTTTTGGCTGTCTCTTTTTCATAGCTCTCTGGGCCGAAAGGACTGTCGCGACTTACGTCTTTGGGGCACTGGGCCTCCTTGGGCTTGGCTTGTTGGGTTTACCTGAGCGGTTGAGGCCTGTCTACGGTGCCTGGATGAAAGTCGCACACTTGATCGGCAGGGTGGTGAATACTCTGATTCTGACAATCGCCTACTATGTCGTCATCACACCCTCCGCCTTGATCAAGCGAGTGTTTGGTGGGGCCCCTATCCCGACCCGGCCGGACAAGAGCGCCTCGTCCTACTGGATCACACGGACTGAGCCCGTTCAACCCAAAGAGCGGTTTTTAAAACGGTTTTGATGGAGGTTTCATGGCAAATCAATCCATTATCACAGAGTTCTGGGAGTTCTTGAAGGACAGAAAGAGGTTCTGGCTCCTTCCGATCGTGATCATGCTCCTGTCTCTTGGCGCAATTATCGTCTTTACGGAGAGCAGCGTGGTTGCCCCCTTCATTTACGCACTGTTCTAATGTGCCCGTCTATCATGAACGGGCGGGCAGCGCTTCTTTCCCTTGAACGGACAGCAACCTCCATGGAGCACGAGTGGCATGGCTAAAAGACTTGCCTTCTATTTCATAACGCTGGGCCTGATTTTTCTCGTCGTCGAAGCGATTGGGTACTTCTCCTTTTTCCTGTTTGACGATATCTTTGATCACCGAAAAGAGGTGCTCGCCAAGATTCGAGACCTCGATTTGGCAAAGGGAAAGCCCCCCAACCTGGACCCCCTGCTCGGTTGGACCTACCGGGGCCCTGAAAGCCACCGCGAGGCGAACTGCCAGGGGACCATGGTCGAGTATTCTTTCGACCAGTCCGGCGCCAGAACATACACCGGCTACGATGGCACAAAGGCCGAAATCATCGTGGTTGGCGACTCCTACACCCACGGGTCGGAGGTGGCCGATGACGACGCATTCCCTGCACAACTGGCAAAGATCCTTGACCTGTCCGTCGCTAACCACGCCGTCGGCGGATATGGCCCTGTCCAGGCTTTTCTGAACCTTAAAGAAAAAATAGATCTTTATCCCGAAGCGAAGGTTGTTATCCTGGGGATGATGTATGAAAACATCTTCAGGATGGTGAATTCGTATCGGCCGGTCCTGGCCGACAAGTCTTCGGTATACCGATTCAAACCTTACATGCAAAACGGGGATATTCAACCTAACCCGGGGCGGGATGCATTTCAGAGTACCGATGATTTTCTAGCACACGCCAATGGGGCCTTCGATAAGGATTTCTGGTCCAAACCCAAGCACCAATTCCCATTCTCGATTTCATACATTCAGGCTTTGGGATCAAACTACTTTTATTTTAAGAGGCTTACGCGAAAACTTAGAAAGATCGGGGTCCCCGAGTATTTCCTGGCTTATCGCTCGGTAACCCTGTCGGCCGAACTCTTGAGCCTTCTTGAACGATTCAGGTCGTTTGCCAAAGAAAAGAACCTGATGCCAGTCGTGCTCTTTATCCCTCGTGACAAATACGACACAATCAGCGTTTCAAGATTTATAGAAAACAACCAGGCACGTCTGCCGCGCGATCTGCTGGTCGGTGATGTGGGAAGCGCGGAAATAGAGTGGGATCGTTACAATCTGCTCGAAACCAAAGATGGAAAAGACCTCGATTTCTGCCACCCTTCCCCTTACGGAAACGGAAAGATTGCTGAATACGTTGCGGATCTCTTGCGTCGTGGGGGTCGTTTGCCTAATTAACCCAAAGCTTCTTTTGTCACCGGTAACACTCGTATCCTTCGCCCCTTTCCTTAACGGGAAAAGCCGAAAGTTTCGACGCGAGCGAGGCCACTTTTGAGTTTCAAAAAAGGCGTTCCAGGGAGCCCAGTCCGCATTTCGTAACTACGCCTCTCAAGGATTACCACAAAAAAATTCTCTAACGTGAAATCATGAACTGGGCCACGTCTGTCGGAGATCTCAATCTTTTCTACTTTTATGAAAATCGTGAGGCGGGCAATGTTGCGCAGCCCATGTTCGCAGTGGCTGTCACATGGCCCATTCTGGAAAGAATCTGAGAGTTCATCAGATCGATGGATTTATATATTTCGATGCTGATGAGCCAGGACCACTACACCGAACACTCGACCCTTCACCGACCCCTCAAACCTAATGATTCATTTGCCGCAAAGGGTAGCGACGATGCTACCCCATTGGGTGAGAACTCAAGTCGTCATCCGTTCTGATGACATGGACCGAGAAGACAAAGCAGTGTTCACGGAGCACAACGGTGCCCTCCTGCGAGGAACCAAGTGCATGGATGAAGGACGCGGGGAGCCTCTCTCCGTCCGGTTCCTCCATGAAGCGTTGAGGAACAGACCCCGTGGGAAACGGTGATCCCCATCGATCCCATGATGACTTTCCCAGGCGGCACGGCTGGGATCAGCCCCCTAGAAAAGGCCCGCTGAAAAAAGCCCTGAAAACCCATGGGGTTTGTTGATCATGAAAAGGACATTTTTGCTCAGACACCACGCAATGGGCACTGCCACGCGTCCTCTTATAGAGCTTGAAGGAGGCAACCAGATATGCGTCCATCTGCTCTTCGTCTCGGGTTTCCCCATTTACTGAAACACCACCTTTGACCCGCCGAGTTGAAATGCCGTTTTCAGATGGATAGGTCTATTTCGCTTATTTTTTGTTGACTTGATTGAAGAACTGGTTTATTTAGTGTCAGTTTGATATCTGTGACTTTTATTGTCTATGGAGGACTGCGGTTTGGCACAGATTATGACCACCAAGGAAATGGCTGCGTACCTGAAGCTCCACGAGATCACGATCTGCAAGTACGCAGGCGAAGGGAGAATACCAGCCATTCGAATAGGAAGGGTCTGGCGATTTGATAAGGATGTCATTGATGAGTGGATCGCCAGAGGTCAGAGCACCCCAGAGGTCGTTAAGGACACGTCAAAGAAGACGGTCCAAAAGAAGCCTGGCAAGAAAGTCTCAAAAAAACGGAACCGATAGAATGGCCAAGCCCCTGGACTCGGCGTTTCACTGGCAACGTGCCAGGATTGCCGGGGGGAAGGGTCTTTTCAAATTTTCGTTGTCTGCCCATGTTCCAAAGCTCATATTCTGCCAAGATGGAAAAAAGAATAGGAATCCGTCCCCGTTCGATGACCCCTTCTAGCGTAGTCTGGGCTTCCTGAAATGCGGTGGACTCGGTTTCAGGCGCCTTTTTCCATGGATTGACTGGGATCTCCAAAAAAAGGCCATGCTTATTGAAGTAACGGTTTCTGATGCCACTCCAGAACAGGGCCCCGGACTCGCGGGGAGACCTTTATCATGACCCTCACCAAAAAGGCCATTGTACATTCCGTTGCCAGCCACTTGGACCTCCCTGACGCCCAAGCCAGCAAGACCGTCGAGGCCACCTTCGAAATCATCAAGAAAACGCTGGCGGGTGGCGAAGATGTCCTCATCAGCGGATTCGGCAAGTTCTGCGTCAAGAACAAGGATCAACGGAAAGGAAGGAACCCAACCACGGGCAATAGCATCTTGCTCGATGCGAGGCGAGTCGTCATGTTCAAATGCTCTTCTGTGCTCAAGGGGAAGCTGAATGGGGAAACATGAGGACCCGTGAGCAGCCCTCGATACTCGAACCCGCCCAGACCCTTCCTGAGAAAGTGCATCCGGACAAATCTAGCTTCAAGAGAGATATCCATCTCCGCATTCCCTCACGTATTATTATGTCAAAACGATTTTAGCCCTTCCTCACTGCGCCTGGGCAAGGTGCTTTTTGGCCTCTTCCTCGTTGTCGAAGCATGCCGCCAGCTTGCCGATTCCAACCATCTGGAAAATCCCTCTGAAGTTCTGTGAAAGCCCTGCGATGGCCACCCTTTGATTCCTTTTCCTGCTCTCTTTGAGAAATTGAATGATCGCATTGATTCCGGCCCCGTTCAGGGAGGTGCTTTCCTGAAATTTCAACAGAACCGCTTTTGAACCCTTCTCATAGACCGTTTCGCGGGCCTCCATCAGACCGGGCTCTGAAAGCGAATCCACATGCCCCTTTATGGTGATGACGGCCACCTCGCCATCGCATTGCACCGTGACTTCCTCTTCGCGCCTCCCATTGGCGTTCAATCGCGCTTCTGCGCGGCCCAGGGCCTCATCGAGCGCCCTTTTTTGAATGGGCTTGCGGATGAAATCAGCGGCGTTCAGGTTAACGGCCTTGAGGGCCAACTCGGTATCGCCATGACCGGTGATGACGATCACCTCCGCCCTCGGGTCCATTTCCTTGATCCTCCGCAATACCTCAAGGCCATCCATGCCCGGCATCTTAATATCGGTCACGACGATCTCGGGCCTTTCTCTGAAAAAGGTCTCAAGGCCTTCCGTCCCGTTTTCCGCTGTCAGCACCGCAAAGCCGTATGCCCCAAGAAAGAGTCGGAACATGTTCAGCGTGGGCTTCTCATCATCGATGACCAAGACCTTCCTCATTCAGCCCTCCTCTCAAAAAGGCGCCCCGGGCAATACCACCCGCACCGTGGCGCCCTCCCCCTCCTTGCTTCGGATGCTTATTCGTCCCCCATGGTCACGCACGATGCCGTAGGCGATGGAAAGTCCGAGGCCCCTACCCCGCCCCGTCGCCTTGGTTGTGAAAAACGGCTCGAAGACCCTTTCCCTGTCCTGCTTGGGGATGCCCACGCCGTTATCCGCCACGACCACCACCGCCTTGTCTCTCTCCCGAAACGACCGGACAGAGATGACGCCCTGGCCAGGCGGAGAGGTTATTTCCTGCTTTTGGCCGATGGCCTCCCACCCGTTGGTCAAGATATTGAAAAAGAGCTGCCTCAGACGACCGTGATGGGCCAGGACCAAAGGCGCGTCGTCGTCGAGATCCATTCTCAGGTCGATGTTGTGGAGCCTCAGCTCATGGGCGACCATGGCGGCAGCCTCTCTGATGGGCCCATTCATGTGGATCTTTTCCGCATCCAGGTCCGCTTCACGCCCGAACACCCTGAGGCGGTTCACAATCTCGGCAGCACGGTCCGTCTGCTCTCCCATCTCTCGCGTCACCGCGTCCAGCTCCGACGGATCGATCTCCTCTCCCAGCTCCATCTTCATCTTGAGGAACTCGGTCCCCATCTTGATGGCGTTGAGGGGCTGGTTCATTTCATGCGCGATGCTGTCCCAGGTCCTGTCAAGGGTGGTCATCCGCTTAAGCAGGTCCCATGCGGTCACCAACTCCACACGGAGCATCAATGCGGGCAAAAGGATCAAGTCTCCCACCAGGGCCGAAGCCATGGTCACAACCATGAGTATGCCAAAAACCGATGTGGGTTGAAAGTTTGAAAATATCAGGATTGAAAACCCGAGCCCAATCGTCAGGGTCGTGGTCATGATGGGTCTGCCGACACCCTGAAGTGTAGCCCGCATGGCGCGGCGTCGATCGGGCTCTTTCTTGAGCTCGCGGTTATATCTCACAAGGTAGTGTATGGTATCGTCCACCGCCAATCCGATGGCGATAGAGGCGATGAGCCCTGTCGCAACTGACAGCTTCCACCCCAGCCATCCCATTAAACCAAAACTGACGATGATGGGAAAACAATTGGGGAGCAAGGCGATGAGTCCCACTTTCCAGGACAAAAAAAGCAAAAACATGGTCGCACAAATTGCGATCAGTGTGATGGATAGGCTCTTGACCTGTCCCGTTGTGAGCAACTGACTGCTCTCAGAAATCACGATCCCGAACCCCGTGACCTGCGCGATCAAAGGCTTGGGCAGCTTTTGCTGCAGATGACGCAAGATGGCGTCCCTGGTGGCCAGGAAATCCGAGGAGCTAGAAATGTGTGTCCTCAGGAGGATGTTGGCCTTCGACATATCGTTGTTCATGAACCCCTCGAACACATCCTGACCCAGCAACCCTTTGTAGTTGTTCACGACCATGCGCAGCTCAAAAGGTTCCTTGGGCAGTGAATAGTATTCGGGTTCGTAGCGGTTGGTGACGTAGTTGATAAGCTTCACATAGTCCACAAAAGAAATGACCTTGTCGACCCCTCGCAAGGAAAGGAGGAAATCGTAGAGATCAGCGATTTCCGCCACATGGACCGGATTCTCAAAATACCCGTATTCGCCGCTGTCCAACACCACGTTCAAGGGGGAGCTTCCGGCCATATCCGTATAAATGTCGTGGAATTGACGACTGACCGCGGTGCTTCTTTTGAAATACTCGACCGGGTTGGTCTCAACCGTGATTCGTAAGGCACCAAGCCCACCCAGCACACTCACGGTCAGGATCGCGGCCAGCGCACCTTTTTGGTGCTTCACGGCGATATTGGCGATCCCATCGATGACGGGTTGGAAGAAATCCCTTTTGGATTCCGCAAGCCCCTCTTTGTGGACAACCAGTGGAAAAAGTCTCAGAAGCACCGGCAGGAGTGTCAGCAGGACGACGAAAAGACTCGCCATCCCGAAACAGGTTGAAACCGCAAATTCCCTAATGGCCTCGATCCGATTGACCAGAAGCGAGCCCAATCCCACCATGGTCGTAAATACCGCAAGCCCGGTCGGGAATCCGACCCTCATAAAACACTGAAAGGCCGCCTCGGCGGGAGAATCCGAACGGCGGGCGACCTCTCCATATTCGGAAAGCACGTACATGCAATACGCCGTCCCCACCGCCGTCAGGAAGATGGGCACGATCATGGTGAGCATGGATAGCGGTATCCCGGTCCAGCCCATGAATCCGAGGGTCCAGCCCAGACAGACCATAACGGAGACAAGCGGCAGAACAACTGATTGGGGGCTCCGGTAAACCAGAAATAGTATGAGGACCATGATCCCCAGCGCAATGGGGGGGAGTCTCAGAAAATCCCTTTTGGTATCGTCGGCCAAGGCCTTTGAGATAAGCGGCATGCCGATCTGGTATATATTGCGCCCGTTTCTATCCCGATCAATGACCGCCTCCACCGTTTTCACCACAGGCCCCTTGTCCTTCAAATCCTCCAACACCAGGGTGATGACGGTGGTCCTGCCATCCACCGAAATCAGGTTTTTCTGAAACAGGGTGACCGGCGCTATGATCTTTTCGAATTCGTGGAGGTCCCATTTCCCCGTCAAATCCATATCCCGCTTGATGGTGGGCAGGCTGATCACCCTGCGGACCCCTTTGATCTGCGAGAGGGCGTCTGTCAGGCGGCTGATACGTTGGAAGTGGGAGGGTTCGAAAACTTGGTTTCCCTTGATGACCACCAGCAGGATTTCTTCACTCCCAAAGGTCTCCTTAAAGGTTTGGTATTGGGCGGCCTCCGGCAGGTCTTCAATGGCCAAATCGTAAATGGAGGACTGAAAACGCAGGGCCGGCAGTTTCAGGGCAAGGAAGAGGGTGACGATGGAGATCGCCCCGAGGAGCACCCATGGGTGGAGCAGGATGAACTTGAGCCACGTTCTGAGACTGAGGGTTTCTGGGAGGCTCTGCATGTGAGGGCCTTCAAGCCGGGAGGCCCTGGAAGGTGATTGTGAACGTAGTCCCTATCCCTTCCTGGCTTTGGACTTGCATTTCGCCGCCATGGTCCGTCACGATACCATAAATGATGGAAAGCCCCAGGCCCATCCCCTTTCCCACTTCTTTGGTCGTAAAGAAAGGCTCGAAGATCCGGTCCCGGATGGATTCAGGGATGCCCACGCCTGAATCAGAGACGGTAATCCCCACCCGATTGTCTTCCCGGTAGGATCGTATGATAATCAACCCTGGGCCCTCCGCCCCCTGCGTCAGCCGCTTCTGGTGAATGGCATCCCGTGCATTGGTGATCAAATTGAAAAGCACCTGTTCCAAACGGTTGGCGTGTCCGGAGATGAAGGGGAGGGACTCAGCCAGTTCCATCTGGACCTCTATGTCCTGGAGGCTCAGCTGCTGGCCCCATATTTTCCGCGCATTTCGGATGACGGTATTGATGTCCACCTTCTCCCGCGTGAAGTCCGCCTTCCTGCCGAAATCCCTCAGCCGCTGGATGATCTCGGATGCCCGATCGACCTGTTGATTGACCTCGTCAACCACGTACAAGAGGTCCTGATCGGGAACCCGTTTCCCACTTTCGGTCATCATCTTCAGGTAATCGTTTCCCATCTTGATGGCGTTTAGGGGCTGGTTGAGTTCGTGGGCCATCCCCGCAGACATCTCGCCCAGCAGGGTCATCTTGCTTGCCTGAATGAGCTGGGCCTCCTTTTCGATCATCTCCGTCACATCGGTAGTGGCGACAATAATGGCTTCTTTGTCCATGTATCGAGTGGGACAGGCATGCATATTCACGTAGAAAGCCCTGCGATCCTTCGTGTAGTGCCTGGCCTTTGGATACACCAGGCAAGAGGTCTCGGTGGGGTCGGCGGCAAAAACGGAAAGCCCTGTGCGATCATCCTGAAAGGTTCCCAGCTCAAGAAAGGAGACACCCACCAGTTCCGTCCGGGCATAGCCGTAAACCGCCTCAGCGCTCGGATTGGCATCAAGAATCTCAAGGGTATCCCGGTCAAGCACGAAGACGGGGTCTGGCCCGCTGTCAAACAGGGAGCGGTACTTCTCCTCGGACTCCCGCAGTCTGATTTGAGACAGCTTGAGCTGATGGGTCATGTGAATGAAAGAATCGGCCAGACGTGAGACCTCGTCTTTTCCCCGTTTTTTGAACACATCGCACTGGGTGCAGAATCCTGGGCTTCGAGAGGACGGACCAAGAGTTTCCGCCCCGGCATGCTGCGCCCCATCTACGTACCCGCACGGAAAGGCGGTGGAGGGATGGGCCGGGTGATCCGCGTTTTCAGACCCTTTGAGAACCCAGCATCGGATGTCGTCGCCAAGGTCGGTCTGAATATCCAGATTGCCACGACTCACCTCGTCGGCCATCCGTGTCAGCGCCGAAATGGGCCGGGTGATGTAATTGGCAAGCCAATGGCTGATGGCAAAGAAAATCACAATGATCGCGAAGATGATGCCGAGGTAGGTGATCCTGAGTTTCCCGATCAGATCATCCATGTGCTGCTTGCTCAAACCGACGTGGACCGTCCCAATCTGATAAATCCCTTCCCGGACCGGCACCGCAATGTCGTAGGCCGATCCGTCCGTGAGTGGAACCAGGCTGACACTGAGAGGCGCCTCGGCAGGGACTGGATTCGCCGATGCCAGGCCAGACGGGAAAGGCTCAACAAAGCTGTGGGAGAGCACCTCGCCATGCCGGTCCTGCACAAACACGTATGAAATGAGCTGTCGCCGTTCCTGTAGATGCACTGCATCGAAGACGAGGGAGACCAGGCTGGGATAATCCTTGGTAAGGATGTAGGCCTTCCCCTGGTCAGCGATCGACTGGGCGATGGCGATCCCCCTGGTTTCCAGTTCCGCGGTGAGGCCGGAGACCAGGACAATCCTGGTATCCAGGGCAATCCCGATGCTCAGAAGGACGACCACGGCAAAGGTCGAAAGGAAAATCCGGTTCTTAAGGCTCAAAGCCCTGAACCTTTCCGTCAATCCACCCACCTTCATCAAAGCCATCGACCTCCAAACATCTGCGGAAACGATTTCAGATCGAAGGAGAGCTTGCCGTTTCCGATCTCAGCGACGTATGCCAATGTGCCACGGCCCATGCGGGTCCCCAAATAGCCCCCTGCATGGTCACCCAGGGCCAGCGAGGAGCCGATCCTGATCTCCGTATCGGTCACGCCCTGCACCTGCCGGGGAGACATGTTGCGATCCGTGCCGGTCTCGCATGAAACAGCAGCCGTCACCAAAGCGAGCCATATCAAGAGGCGCGGAAAAGGATCCCACGGAATGCTCCTTGGAACATCAGTCGGTTTGGACTCGGCTTGGGCCTCAGCAGGCGGCGTCACACTTCTCTGTCACTGCGAGCCTCAAGCAAAGGGGCCTAAGAAGCCCGTCTCCGCACCAAGGATACAGGAATCCCAGGTATTTTCAACAAAAAGACCCCTTCCGGAGTGGAAGGGGTCTTCGATAATCATTAGATTGCAGCGTCAGAGGCTGGCTTCATCGAGGTAGGTCATTGAACCGTTTGGGTGTGAACGTCAACGCAGTTGTTTCCCCACTGGGAAACGCTGACCTGGCCCTGCCACACCACCGAGCCGCCCACAAGGATCTGGGCTGTCACCGATGAGGACCCTGTCCCGCAAGATGTATACCCGCACACCTTCATGGTGTAGGTCCCGGGTCCCGGGTCCTGATAGAAGATATTCTCGACGGCCCGATCCGTCACGTTGCTGGAACAGTTAGCGTTAGCGTCCACGTCCAGTTCCCCGCCGATGACGCCTTGCTTGTGACTGTAATAGATCTCCTCGCTCAAATCAGACCCATTGTAATAGACCACGTGGAGATCCACATCATTGAGATCATTCCAGGTAATCCTGAATGTGAGGTCCCCGGTCTGGCCGCACTCGCCCGGGTGAGACGCAGCATAGTCAGGACAGGAGCAGTCCACGCAGATGGATCCCCCCCCGGTGCACTGGCTGCCCACGCCGAAGCCCTTGAGCCGCAGAAGGACCTGTCCGCTCGCAGGGACGATCTCCAGATCGGCCCAATAGGTCTGGCCGCCGATCTTCAGGCAGGGAATGGAAAGGGTATTGGTGGAGAAATCGTATTCGGAACAACATTCCGCGGCTGAGCTGAAGGCGCTGACGGATTTGGTGTCGCTTGCAGGGGTCAAACGCGGTACACCCCCATCCGTTGTCGACGCTGTCGCTGCGTTCCCACTGAGCGTAAGGCCAGAGGTGTCCGAAACCCCGTCGAACTGATCCTGAACGGCGATGGCATTGCTTGCCAATGCCAATAGGAAAACTGCTGCCAGAAATAGTGATCGTCCCATCTTTTCCCCCCTATGTTAAAATCGAGCATGAGCAAATCCCCTTCGACTCCGAGTCAAAGGTTTCATAAGTGTATTCAAGGTCCATGCCAGACCCTTTTCCGGATGCCCGCTCGCGTGGGAGGAAGGTATCGATCGCTATTAGGTCAGGTCAACACGTCGAAACCACTTATAAAAAGCGCAAGCATCGCTGCCAGCCGAAACCTGCGCAAGGCCCCATTCCGTGTTCTTATGTGTCAGTTTTGCGACGCAGGGGGTTGGCGTTGACGTGTCGTGCCCTTCTGCCAACCCACCCGAACGTGGAATCAAAAAGGGAAAATCAAAAGGTGTGAGGTCGAGGTGTCCGATTCGGTCAGTTTCAGACGCAGGAGTTTTGCCGATTTTGCCTCGCCGGGAAAAAACAGAAATCCGTAGCCCAGACTCGCCGGCTGGATGGCCTTGGATTCCAGGGATTTTTGATTCAGGTCGTCAATGATCTTTGTCCGGGCCTCCTCGGACCCATACCCTTTGACGCCCCCGACGGTTGAACCGCCGGCCGCACCCACAGCAGCCCCTTTGCCGGCCGTCGAAAGGATGTTGTTTCCCGTCACAACGCCAATGGCTGCTCCGATGACCGCACCGGCCGCAGCCCCCAGAAAGCCGCCGTAGGCCCCCTCTTTGAAAATCTCCTTGGTCTGTGCGTACTTCGTGGCCCGCTCATACGCAATGTCCCGGGAGAGGATAGGCCAGAGATTTCCCTCCTGATCCTCAAGGAAGGTCTGTGCCGGATTGATTTCCAGGGGGTGAGGCCCTTGATTGTCAAAGACCACCTGGACGGGCAGCATACCCGCTCCCCGAACGTCAAAACCAAAGGCCGACTTGGCCTCTTCCGGTTCGGAGAATGCCTTGGCCGCAACCGTGGCGCCGTCGACCACCTGGGCGTTGGGATAGGCGCTCGGCGCGCGGAAAGACAAAGGCGTTGCCTGATAGGCGGTGCTGCAGCCCATCAGAAAAAGGAACCCGATGACCACGCTCGGGACTCTAAGTTTTCTTCTCATGGAATCTCCTCCTAAGCACAAAGCCGCTATTTATATAAAATAGCACAGTTTTGGGGTTGGTCCAACCAACGAAAGGGATGTGCACGGCCACAGACGGTTTTCACTGTACGGTTCGCTCCATTTTGGGTAGATTGAACATCCATAGGTAAAGACGTTATTGGTCAAAACCGGCTTACCTGGAGGGAGCCATGCTCGACTACGAAAAACTCGGGGTATTCTACCTGGGAAAGGGCTATGACCTCTCGGCCCGAAGGATCCAAGAAGGGTTGATCTTATACGATTCCAAAGACTTGACGACCCATGCGGTTTGTGTGGGCATGACGGGGAGCGGCAAGACCGGTCTCTGCGTGGCCCTCATGGAAGAGGCGGCCATTGATGGGATCCCTGTGATCGCTATTGATCCGAAAGGCGACCTGGGAAACATGATGCTTACCTTCCCGACCCTTGCGCCCGAGGACTTCCTGCCTTGGGTGGATGAGGGAGAAGCGGTCCGAAGCGGCATGACCCCTGACCAGTTCGCACGGAAGATGTCGGACCTTTGGCGGTCAGGGCTCTCCGAATGGCACCAGGGCCCGGAACGGATCGCAAGGCTCAGGGAATCAGCGGATTTTGCCGTGTATACGCCGGGAAGCTCCGCTGGCCTGCCCATTAACCTCCTTCGATCGTTTACACCACCCCCACCTTCACTTCCCCCCGACAGCGATGCCTTCCAGGATCGGGTCACAAGTGCCGTGGAAGGACTTCTTACCCTTTTGGGAATCCCGGCCGACCCGCTCCAGAGTCGGGAACACATTCTTCTTTCAAACCTATTCACTCATGCCTGGACTCGGCAGATGGGCCTGGATCTCCCAGAACTCATCCGATCCATACAGAAACCGCCCTTCGACCGAGTGGGGGTCTTCGACCTTGAGTCTTTTTTCGATGCGCCCTCACGGCTCCAACTGGCCATGCGGGTCAACAATTTGCTCGCGTCCCCGGGGTTTTCTGCATGGATCCAGGGTGAACCGCTCAGTATTGAAAGCCTCCTTTATACGCCGGAGGGACGGCCCAAGGTCAGTATCATCTCCATCGCCCATCTCTCCGACGCTGAACGGATGTTCTTTGTCACGATCCTCCTCAATGAGGTCGTTTCATGGATGCGCGGGCAACCGGGCACCTCAAGCCTTCGCGCCCTCCTTTATATGGATGAAATCTTCGGATATTTCCCACCGTCCGCCAATCCTCCCTCCAAACGGCCCATGCTGACACTCCTCAAGCAGGCCCGGGCATTCGGCCTCGGCGTGATGCTCACCACCCAGAATCCGGTCGATCTGGACTACAAGGGGCTTGCCAACACGGGGACATGGTTCATCGGTCGCCTTCAAACCGAAAGGGACAAGCTCCGCGTCCTGGAAGGCCTGGAAGGGGCATCTACAGCTACCGGCGCATGGTTTGACCGTAGCCGCATGGACTCGGTCCTTTCAAGCCTTGGCAACCGGGTCTTCCTGATGCAAAATGTCCACGACGCCGAACCCGTCGTTTTTCACACCCGCTGGGCACTGTCTTACCTCAGGGGGCCGTTGACGAGAAACCAGATCGAGACGCTCATGGCCCCTAGAAAGGCTCAACGGGAGATTCCCCCTGCCTCTCCTCTCAGCCCCCCCCAACCTCCATCGGGAACGGCCCCAGCGTCCAAGCGCACCGAAGAATCCCGTTTGAGCACCGAACGAGCCGTGCCGCCGGCCGGTGTCACCGAATGCTTCTTACCTTTGGCGGAAGCCGCCGGCCAAGGGAACCGGCTGGTCTACCGGCCGGCCGTCCTGGCAACCGCCCGGATCCAATATGTTAGTAATTCTATGCAGTTGAATCACCGTCGAAATCTTGCGATCCTTGTCCCCCTCACGCAAGGCCACGGAGAGCCGGCCTGGGACGAGGCAACCCAATGGCCCGGAGGCCTTGCCAGCTCAACGACGGGGGCTGAAACGAACGCCGAGTATGAAGCACTGCCCGCACCTGCCAGCCGCGCCACGAATTACCCCTTGTGGAAACAGGCGCTCCTGAATCAGCTCTTTCAGGGGGAGACCCTCACCCTTTACCGGAGCAAAGACCTTAACGTTGGCTCCCGGCCCGACGAGGATGAAGGCACCTTCCGCGGCAGGCTTCTTCACATGGCCCGGGAGCGCCGTGACCTGGAAGTGGAAAAGCTGAAACGGAAGTATGCGGCCCGATTCGGCGCGTTGCAGGACCGAATTCGGCGGCTCGAAGATCGGGTGGCGCGCGAAAAGGACCAGTACACGCAGCAAAAACTTCAGACGACCATTTCCATCGGTTCAACACTCCTCGGGGCCCTCTTCGGACGAAAGGCCGCAAGCACCGGAAACATCGGAAGGGCCACCACCGCCGCCCGTGGTGCCGGGAGGGCCATCAGGGAGCGAGGTGATATTGCCCGCGCACAGGCAGAGCTAGATGCGGAGCTAAAGAAATTGGGAGACCTGGAGGCCGAGCTCAACGAGGCAGTCAAAGGGGTCGAGTCGGCTTTTGAGCCTGACTTGATTCAGATCGAAGAGGTGTTGATCCGGCCGAGGAAATCAGACATTTTGATTCGAAGCCTCGATCTCGCCTGGACGCCTTGGCGAATCACGCCCCAGCGGATCGCCGAACCGCTGTTTAAGCGATTTTAGACTGAGCGATCCCTGCAAGTGAAAAAGGCCGCACGACGAGCGAAGTGTCCAGTCCGGGCCAAACAAGGATACACGGTTGTCTCGAAGCGGATCATTGCTTGGCAGTATCCGGGCGGTTCGGGTTGGTGCGCATCAACCAGGGTCCGCTGAGGTCCTCAGTGCCGCCTCGTGGACCAGATTCAGCGCCCGCTGGACACCGCGGGTCGGGATGATGGCGCACCCCCTGGCCGGGCGGATGCACCACCGCTGAGGTTCACGGACGATTTCGATCCAGAAATTTTGAAGCAGGCGATCTTCCCCCACCACGCATCGAACCATACCCGTTTCTCTTTTTTGGTCGTACAGGAGCTCCTTGAATTCCACGGTAAGTTCTCCTCTGCAACCTTTTGGAGCAAAGGAATCCGGATCCAAGTGGGTCACAAAACGAGAGATCAATGGCACCTCCTCTCCCAAGGAAAGAACCAGGTGATTCCGCTTGATGAGCCGAACCTCGTAGAACCGTTCCTGGCCGAGCGACTGCCATTTTCGCTCATACTTGGTCATATATCCTGGCGGGACCTCCTGCCATGCGGCCTCAAAACCGGCCCCCGCGGCTGACATGTCCACCCATCGGGAATAGGGTTCATCGTCTGTCACGACCAGTACCTCTCCATGCTCGGCCATGCGGGTGTTCAGGACGGAAAGAAAGGCGGTTGAAAACAGTCGATGTCTGAAGTGCTTCTCCTTGGGCCAGGGGCAAGGAAAGAGGGCCGTGGCCCGATGGATGGCCCGTTCGGGGAAATACCACTCGATAGCCATCCGCGCATCGGCCTGAAGCACCCTGACGTTGGTGAGCCTTGCCAGGGCGATCTTTCGGAGGGTTCGGCGGACCATGGGCCAGCCGGTCTCAAGGCCGACGAAATCCCGCTCCGGGTGTCGCGCGGCCCTTCGGACCAGAAAGTCCCCCAGGCCGAACCCGATCTCCACCTCCATTTCGGCCGGTCGCCCGAACCAGTCGGGCCACGCAATGGGGCGGTGCGCTTGCTCCAGGGAAATAAGGGGGTCGAGGGAAAGATAGGGTTTCCTTAGGGTCAAGTCCACCTCCCCAACGGCTTCTGATGCCGGCTGTCTGTGCTTTTCTGTTTATTATTCCAAGGTTTCCTGTTAAAACAAGTCCGAACACCAAAGTGGATTCATTGGCCCTCAACCGAGGAACCCTGTGTCCGCCGCATCACCGCCGTTGATCGGCGCCCAATGTTCGCGGATGCAAAAGCTTCCTGTTAAGGGCCGTTTTGACTGACCATGACAGAACCTATTTCGCCCATCAAGTGTATCCTGATCCTCCTGGATGGTGTGGCAGACCGCGCCCATGCCCAGCTTGGTCACCAGACCCCGCTGCAAGCGGCGCATACCCCCAACCTGGACCAACTGGCGGCCCTCGGAGTTAACGGCCTTTACCATGCGGCTCGTCCCGGGCTCTCGCTGCCGAGCGAGGCGGCCCACTTTTTCATGATGGGTTATGGTGCCCACGAGTTTCCGGGGAGGGGTTACCTTGAAGCCCTTGGGGAGGGAATTCTTTTTAGTCCGGCCGATGTGCTCCTCCTGGTTCATCTGGCCGCGACGCGGCAGGACGGAAACGGTCTCCTGGTGGTGGAAAGAAAGCCAAAGCTGCAGGAGGAGGCGATAGAGCTCATCCAGGCCATCTCGCCTTTCGAGTGTGAAGAGGGTCAGGTTTATTTTGAACGGATCCGGGGCTCAAGCGGGATCCTCCGTTTGCGGGGTGCGGTCTCGCCTTTCGTGACGGATTCGGACCCCATGATGGAAGGACAGCCCCTGTTGGAAGTGGCGCCCTGGGTCGAACACGAAGGCGATCCGGCCGCCGAGCGTTGCGCCAGGCTGCTCCATCGCTTCCAAGTCCATGTGTTCGAACGGCTGCGAACCCATCCGGTCAATGCTCGTCGTCACGCCAGGGGTCTGGCGATGGTCAACAGCGTAATCACCCACCGCGCGGGCAGGGCACTGGAGCTTGAGACCCTGGAGCAGCGGTGGGGCCTCCGGGTGCTGAGCCTTTCTTCTGCGCCCGTCTATGCCGGGGTTTTCAAGGCCATGGGCGGGCGGGCCGAACTGGTTAGAGAGAAGCCCTGCCCCGGTGACGATCTTTCAAACAAACTTGCGCGGGCCTTTGAGAACCTGGAGGTATTCGACCTGATCCACGTCCATTCCAAGGCCCCTGACGATGCGGCCCATACCAAAGATCCTTTTAAGAAGGTTGAAGTCCTCAGCGCCCTGGACCGCGGAATATTGCCCGTGCTTGAACGCGTCCGGGACCATGGCCGTCTTCTGGTGGTCATAACCGGCGACCATTCAACCCCCAGCTCAGGGGAGATGATCCATTCCGGTGAGCCCTCCCCACTCATCATTGCAGGACCGAATGTTTGGCGGGATGGGGTTCAGGGCTTCGATGAGATCCAGTGCGCAAGAGGAGCCCTGGGGATTCTCCTCGGAAAGGATTTACTTAACACCATCCTTTCCCTTATGGACCGGGGAAAATTATGGGGTCTCCGGGACTCCCCCTTCGATGTACCTTTTTTTCCAGGACCCAGAACCCCCTTTTCCTTTGATGGAGGTGGTCGATATGACACCAGGTGCGCGCGATAATGCTCAGCACCAGGGGAGCGGCAGGAGGAACCATGGAATCAGAAAAAGCCTCAAAGGCCTATAAAACGGAGATGAGGAACGTCGTGATCAGGACCGCCGACGGCGCCACGATCCGCGGAAAGGTGAACCTCGGCGTGAAGGAGCGTCTTTCGGACCTCTTCACCAAGTCCGAAAGCCCGTTCGTCATCGTGACGGAAGCTACCCACAAGGAAGGGGCCGGGAAGACCCTCTTTGTGAACAAATCCCACATTGTGTGGGCGGAGCCCGAAGACTAGCGGGATGCGGAAAACCGCCTATCTGCTGCGTCGCGCTCATCCTTCGTCACTGCGATGCACTTCTGGGTACGCCTCATTCCTAAGGATTTGTCCGCGCGTTGCTTGGACTCCCCACACTTTGTGTGTGGCCCCAGTTTCGTGCCTCTTACATCTGGGCGGTTTCCGCATCCCGCGCGACAGAGATTTTCAGCAACCTGTTAGCGTCAAGCTTGTTGAACCGGTGGAGAAGTCCCTTCTCGGGCCGGTCAGGCGGCCAGGAATAAACCGACCGCCATTCATCATTGATATCGTTCGTTTCGAAAGGAGATGCACATGCCTTCCAAGACCCGACAGACCAACCTTGAACAGAAAACCTACTGGGAAAAAAGGCTCAGCCAAAGGCGTAGCTATCTTGCGGAGCAGGGCGTGGAAAAAGATGGGATTTCCAAAGACTCGGCCGTGAAGATGTTGAGGTCCAAGCTGAGAGAGGTGGGGGGCCGCCTCGCCGCCATTGATGCCTTGGAAAAGAGGACTGAGGAATTGGCCACCATCAAGGCTGAAAAGCTCGCCGCGCCTAAGAAGGAAAAGGGCAAGAAAGCTGAAGCGGCAGAGGCCCCTGTCGTCAGCAAGAGACAGCAAAAGAAGTCAAAGAAAAAGGAGGCTGCCCCTAAGGCGGCCGAAGGCGGTGAATGATTCCCCCGGCAAATCGTTAGCTACGCAACCTCGAAACGGCCCTTGGTGTCCCGTGGAAGGCAACCAAGGCGCCGCTGGCCAAGCGGAGATATGAAGGATGGATGGTTTGAGCGAACCCGAAGGCATGCACTATGAGGGAACGTGCATTCGCCCGCCGAGCGAGGCCTTCAGCATTCTGCTGCAGGTGACGCTCGGGTGCTCCCACAACAAGTGCGCCTTCTGCGGGACTTATAAGGACAAGCGATTCGCCATCAAGAACGACCGCATTATCCTGAGCGATATTCTCTTCGCCTCCAAGGTCATGAAACGCCAGGACCGGGTCTTCCTCATGGACGGAGACGCCCTGATCATTCCCATGAAGCGGCTGGTCTGGATCCTGGACCGCATCCGCGAGCACCTGCCGTGGGTCAGGCGGATCGGGGCCTACGCCAACGCGAAGAGCATCAAAATGAAGTCCCTGGAGGACCTTGTCACGCTCAGGGAGAAGGGGCTTGGGATCCTCTATCTGGGGGTGGAGACGGGCGATGAAGCGTTGCTTAAGAAGATCCGCAAGGGAACGACGGCCGAGAACCTGATCCAGATGGGAAGGAAGGTCAGGGAGGCGGGCATCAAGCTCTCAGTGACGGTCCTGCTCGGCATAGCCGGAAAAGACCACTCCCTCAGACACGCCAGGGCCACGGGCGAACTGCTGAGCGCCATGGACCCCAACTATGTGGGGGCGCTCACCGTCATGCTGATCCCCGGAACCCCCCTCCATGAAGAGTGGTTGCGTGGAGGCTTTGAACTGCTCAACGAGCGGGAGCTGCTGGTTGAGCTCAGGGAGATGATCGCCCACACCAATCTCTCCCGCGGGCTTTTCTTCTCCAACCACGCATCCAACTACTTGCCGGTGAAGGCCCGGATGCCAGGTGGTAAGCAGGAGGCCCTGGATCTGATCGACCGTGCGCTGCGCGGCGAGGTGGGCCTCAGGCCCGAGTGGATGCGGGCACTTTAGGTCGGCTATTTCTCTTTTTTCAGCGCTTGAAGGACCTTTTCCGGCGTCACAGGCAGCTCACTGAAATTGGCGCCGATGGCATCGTAGATCGCGTTCACAATGGCGGGCGCAGGGGATAGCTGCGTTCCCTCCCCCGCCTCCTTGGCCCCAAAAGGACCGACCGGGTCGTTGGTCTCTACCTCGATGGCTTCGATCTGTGGCATCTCCAAGAAGGTCGGGAATCCATAATCGAGAAACGACGGGTTCATCACCTGGCCGTTTTCAACGATTACGTCCTCATAAAGGGCCTGTCCCAGGCCACCGACGACCGAACCCTCCAACTGTCCTTCAACCAACATGGGGTTGATGGCCCTTCCGCAATCATGGGCCGTGACCATCTTCAAGAGCCTTACCTGCCCGGTTTCCGGATTCACTTCGACTTCAGCGGCCTGGGCCATGAAGGAGTAATTGGGCGCGAAATTGCCGTCCTCTTTGAAGAGGGTGGTGGGCTCGGTTGCCGGAGGAAACCAGGAGGATCGACCCACAATGGGCATGGGGAGATCCGCGTACTGGTAGCCCTTGACGGCATCCTTCATGGTCATTCCTTTGTCTGGAGAGCCCTTGACAAAAATTCTCCTGTCCCTCGCCACCAGGTCCTCAGGATTGGCCTCCAGTTGGCCTGCCACAAATTCAAAGAGCTTCTTCTTCGCCTCCACAGCGGCAAGCCTTGCCGCATTTCCTGCTCTGACCGTGACCCCGCTCCCGAAGGTCCCTGGATCGAGTGGGGTAATCCCTGTATCCGCTGCCGTCACCCTGACATCTTCGATGCGAACGCCCATTTCCTCTGCAACGATCTGCGCGATCACCGTTTCGGCTCCCTGTCCGATGTCTGCGGCGCCGGAAAGCACATTGACGGCACAATCCTGTCCCATCTGAACCACGGCGCCCGAGCTGATGTGGCTCATGTTGCTGACGCCGCTTGGAAAAGACGCCCCGGCGATCCCAACGCCCCTGCCAAAGGGCAGCTTCCCGCGCTTTTCATGCCAGCCTATGGCCTTTGCGGCCTTGCGCAGACAGTCTGAAAAGCCGCAGGTGTTGATAATGAATTTGGCGGGATGGGGTTCCCCGGCATGGATGGCGTTCTTCACTCTCAGTTCCACGGGGTCCAGGCCAATCCGCTCGGCGATCAGGTCAAGCTGCCGTTCCACGGCGAAGCGGGCCTGTGGAATGCCGTGACCTCTCATGGCCCCGCCCACCGGCTTGTTGGTGTAGACGTGGTGCCCTTCGTAGATGAGATTGGGCACGTGATAGGGGATCATGAGAAAATAGCATGAGAGCGCGATCATCGTAGGCGCCGTGCTGTTATAGGCGCCCCCATCTGCGTAGGCCTTAAACTTCTGAGCGAGAATCGTACCGTCCTTTTTCACACCGGTCTTGACGGTGATGTACATGGGATGGCGCTGCCGGGTGGAGACAAAGACCTCCTCCCGGTCGTAGACAAACTTGACCGGTCTGCCGGTATGGATGGCGAACCATGCCGCGCAGAAATCCTTGGCAAACATGTCAATCTTCTGCCCGAAGCCGCCGCCCACCTTTGGTTTGATAACCCGGACGCTGCTTTCCGGGATCTTCAGGGTGCTCGCGAGATTCCTCCGAAGAAAGAAGGGAATCTGGGTGGAAGACCAAAGGGTGAGCTCTCCTTTCAGGGGATCATACTGGGCCACGGCGGCATGCGGCTCAAGGGGGGCGTGATTGACGGCCTGGGAGTAGAAGCGGTCCTCAAATACAAAATCGCTCTCGCCAAAGGCCTTCTCCACATTGCCGAATTCCTTGTACATTGAGAAGGAGGTGTTTCTCTCCACACCCTCATGGATCAGAGGGGCGCCGTCCTTGATCGCATCCAATGGGTCGAAGACCGCGGGCAGTGCCTCGTATTCCACCTTGATGAGGGTGAGGGCCTCTTCCGCGATCTCCGGATCGATGGCGCAGACCGCAGCCACATCATCGCCGATATAGCGGACCTTATCTTTGGCAAGGGCGTATTCATCCCTTGCCTTGGGGACGATCCCGTAAAGCCGGTCCGGGATGTCACGGCCCGTGACCACGCCCTTTACGCCGGGGAGCTTTTCGGCCTTTGAGGTGTCAACGCTCAGGATTTTCGCATGGGGCAGAGGGCTTCTGAGGATCTTTCCGTGGAGCATGCCCGGGAAAACGAAATCGTCCGTAAAGGGTGCAACCCCCTTTGCCTTTGCGGCGCCATCCACCATGGGCAGCCTTTCCCCCACTACATTGAATTCTCTTTCCACTTAACCCTCCTACTCCGCCTGTCGGCTGACGCTCATAATGGCCTCAACAATCTTTTTGTATCCGGTGCAGCGGCAAAGATTGCCCGCCATCTTCTTCTTGATGGTTTCTTCCGTGGGATAATCCCCTTCGCTCAGGATGGCCTTGGCGGTGAGGACCATGCCCGGTGTGCAAAAACCGCATTGAAGTGCGCCCTGCTCCACGAAGGCGCGCTGAAGGGGGTCGAGCGCTCCCCTTTCGCCCAACCCTTCGATGGTCACGATCTCCCTGCCAACAGCGTCGACGGCGAGCATGAGACAGGAAAGAAACGGTTCCCCGTCAAGCAGCACCGTGCAGGCCCCGCAAGCGCCCAGATCGCACCCCCGCTTGGTTCCCATCAAGGCCAGTTGATCTCTCAACACCTCAAGGAGCGTGTGATTGGCTGCGACCAGCACTTCGTATGTATCACCGTTAATCCGAAGCTCGATCGGCTGCTTCATGCCTTTGTCCTCCCGATTGCTTCCCTGATGCAATTTCGAAGCAGTAAGCCCATAGTATTCCTCTTGTAAGAAGGAGAATAGAGCGATGACTTGACCGGAGACGCTTCCTTATGTGCCAGTTCTACAGCTTCTTCTATGAGGGCCTCGGTGAGCGGTTTGCCGCTCAGGAGCGCCTCAACGCGTCTGGCCCGCAAAGGCTTTCGATCCACGGCCGTAAAGGCCGCTCTATATTCCTGTTTGTCCCGGTTCATCCAGAAGGCCGCTCCCACGATGGGAAAGTCAATGCTTTCGCGGTTGGCGAATTTCACATAGGCCGATGACCCGTCAAAGGAGCTCTGAGGGATGATGATCTCGGTGAGGATTTCGCCCTTTTCTAACCCGAGAGGGGCCTTGCCGTTACCTGAGAAAAACGCTTCCAGGGGAATCTCTCTTGCACCATCCTCCCCTGAAAGCAAAATCCTGGCATCCAGGACCAGCAGGGCAGGGGCAAGATCACCACAGTAGCTGGAGTAACAAACCTCTTTCTTGTTAAGCACATGGCAGATCTCTCCGCCTGCCTTGAAACACGTTGGCTTGGCCGCGCGCCACATCTGGGACTGATTGAAATACTTACAGCGGTTTTGCTGGCAGAGATTCCCACCGATGGTTCCCATGACCTGGTGATGATAAGACCCCACATGGGAGGCGGCCGAGGCAAGGGCAGCAGCGCCCTCCGCGACCTTGGGTGATTGGAAGATGCGCTTGAGACGGGTGAGTGCTCCTATCTTAGCCGCGCCGTTTTCACGTCGGATGAAATCCAGCTCCGCCAAGCCCTTGATGTTTACGAGCACACCAGGTGTCTCGACCCGGTGCTTCATGTTCACCAGGAGATCAGTCCCTCCAGCGAGCACCCGGCTCCCGGGCTCATTGGACAGAATAGCAGAGGCCTCCTTAATGGTGGCCGGTTTCCGGTATTCGAATTTTGGCAGCCTCACAACGGCCCTCCTGACTCTCCATCTTTCTGTCTATCTGAGAATCTATGGATACAACCTTGATCCTCAGCCGAAAATGAAATGGACCTTAATGTCGCACTAGGGTTTCGTACAATGAAACTTATTTTCAATCTTGTGGTGGACGTTAACATGGTGGTTTGGCCCTGTCAACGCAAATTTTCTACAGCTAATATGGGCGATAGGCGATAACGTGAAAGATGAAAGAACTAATTTGACATCCAGGCGTCGTCGTTATATAAGGTCAATAATAAAACCATGGATCACCGTATGAAACTTCCATCCCGGGAGACGCGAGTCTACCGGGTTCAATCGCTTGAAAGGGCTTTGGATGTCCTGGATTGCTTTACGTTCCAGGATAGGGAGTTAACGCTCTCTGATATCTCTCAAAAAACCGGTATGCATAAGGCAACCGCCAAGAGGCTAGTATCCAACCTTACTTCAAGAGGTTTTCTGCATCAGGATCCCGCCACCAAAAGGTATCGCTTGGGGATGCGGCTTTTTGAGTTGGGCGGCATCGTCTTCTCTTCTTTTTCCTTGAGGAAGGCCTCTTCTTATCCCATGTCCCGCCTTCAAAATCAAACAGGCGCCACCGTGCTTCTCGGCGTCAAGATGGATGACCAGCTGGTTTATGTTGATAAGCGGGAGGGGCAGGGTTTAATCCGCATTTCCTCCGACATTGGCTGGAGAAGGCCTCTTCACTACGGGATGCTGGGTATGGTCCTTATGTCCTTTTTGGATTCAAAGGAAGTCAAGAACATCTTGAAAAAGACGCCGCTTCAGCCTTATACGCCCAATGCCCTCACGGATGAAGATGCGTTCAGTCTCCGATTGGAAAGGATCCGCAAGCAGGGATACATCGTGGAAAGGGGGGAAGTGGTCGAGGGCTTTATTGGGATAGCGGCCCCCATTCGGGACTATTCGAGACAGGTCATTGCCGCCCTGGGTGTCGCCTTAACCGTAAACGGCCCGATGGGCAAAGAGGACTTTGACCGGATTGTCACTCTGGTCGTGAAGGCCTGCGATGACATCTCAGGGGAGATGGGATATCTGAAAATCTAGCTTCTATCGATTGAAAGAGGTTTTGGGATGGTGGAAATGGAGAAGATGACTGTCGGCCGCGTTCTTGAAGAGGGGGCCCTCATGGTGCCGGACAAGGTCGCCGTTGTGGACGGCCCAAGGCGGACCACCTACAAGGAACTCAACAACTTGGCAGACTCACTGGCGGCCGGTCTCTGGGAAATCGGGTTCCGGAAAGGGGACAGGGTGGCCATTTACATGCCCAACTCCCTGGAACTCATGACCGCCTTTTACGCTTTTCAAAAACTCGGCGTTGTGGTGGCCTGGATCAACGCCAATTACCGCAGCCATGAGGCGGCATTCGTCATCCAGAACTCGGAAGCCAAAGGGGTGGTCATCTTTCGGGAATGGGAGGGATATGATTATCTGGAAGCCGTGCGTGCTTTAGAAGAAAGGGCGGGCAATCTCGAATCGATCATCGTGGCCGGCAATGCGACCGGAGACCGCGTGCACGCCTTCCAGGACCTTGTGAAACGGGGCTCAGGTCGTGAATATCCTCGACCGTCCATTGATCCCCGGGAAGATTTATCCATGCTCCTTTATACATCCGGCACAACGGGGCGACCAAAAGGGGCCATGATCTCCCATTCCGCGGCTGTCAAGGCGGGGTGGGCCTATTCCTTAGGCGTCAATGCGAAATCGGATGACCTATTCATTGGCTTCCTCCCCATGAGCCACTCCTATGGGTGCGGCGCCATCCTGATACAACCCGTTCTTCTCCAATCCACAGTTGCCTTGATGGACAAATTTGATACGGAAAGGGCCTTTGAGATCATCCAAGAGGAGCGGGTGACCCTCCAGTTGGGCGCCCCGACCCACTACATCCTGGAGTTGAGCCACCCCAACCGGAAAAACTATGACCTGAGTTCTTTGAGGGCAGGGCTTATCGCCGGGCAGATTGCGCCGGAAGGACTGATCACCCGGATCGATGCGAAGATGGGCGTGTACGTTTCTTCCTTTTGGGGCGCCTCGGAAGTAGGTCCCGGCTTGGGTTTCATTTGCGCCTATCCTTCGCCCCTGGAAATCCGAGAAAAATACATCGGGAAACCCGTCGAAGGGACGGAGGTCCGCGTGGTGGACCCTGTGACCCGCCAACCGCTTCCTGACGGGGAGAGAGGGGAGCTGACCCTGCGGGGCTGGCATCTCATGAAAGGGTACTGGAGGAACCCGGAAGAAACCCAGAAGCAGATCGTCGATGGGTGGTTGTTCATGGGTGACCTGGTTTCCCGAGAGGAAGGCGGGTATTTCAGAATCTTTGGCCGGACAAAAGACCTGATCAACCGCGGGGGCTACAAGATTTACCCCTATGAGCTGGAATCCCTGATCATCCAGCATCCCAAAGTGGATCAGGCCTCTGTGGTGGCAACCCCCAACCCCGTTCTGGGTGAGTCCATTTGCGCCTGCATCGTCGCCGCGCCGCAGCAAAGGGTCACTTTAAAAGAGCTCCGGGAGTTTCTGAGAGGCAAAATCGCCGCCCACAAGCTACCCGATGAACTTTGCATCATGGAGGATTTTCCAAGATTGTCAGGCGGCGTGAAGATCAAGAAGTTCGGGAAAGGCGGGCTCGCTGAATTGGCGGAAAAGGACAATTTACGTGAGCAGGTTCGTAGGGCATAAGGCCCTGATGACCCAGCTCCTTTTTGAAAATCGGTTAGACATCTTCTTTATTCGAAGATGGCCCGGGCGAACTCGGCGGCGTCAAAAGGACGGAGATCGTCCATCTTCTCTCCGATGCCGATGAACTTGATGGGCAATCCCAGCTGGTGGGAGATGCCGACCACGATACCCCCCTTGGCCGTGCCGTCCAGTTTGGTGAGCACGATGGCCGTAACCCCCACGGCCTCGTCGAACATCTGGGCCTGCGAAATGGCGTTCTGGCCCGTTGTGGCATCCAGCACCAGCCATACCTCGTGGGGGGCCCCAGGGATCTTGCCCTCCGTCACGCGCTGAATCTTCTTGAGTTCGCCCATGAGGTTCTTCTTCGTGTGGAGCCGCCCGGCCGTGTCGATCAGGATGACATCCGCCTTCCTGGCAAGCCCCGCCGAAAGCCCATCGAAGACCACCGCAGAGGGATCACTCCCTGTATGTTGTTTGATCACCTCCACCCCGATCCGCTCACCCCACACCGCCAGTTGCTCCGTTGCCGCGGCCCGGAAGGTGTCCGCAGCCACCAGCATGACCTGTTTTCCCTGTTTCTTCATCATGTGGGCGGCCTTGGCGATGGAAGTGGTCTTGCCCACCCCGTTCACTCCGGCCACCATGATGACGCAGGGCTCTCCGGGGCCTGGCTGCTTATCGCGGACCTCCGGTCGCTCCAGATAGCTGCAGATCTCATCTTTCAGCGCCCGCTTCAGGGTCTCGGCGTCCGTGAGCTCCTTTCGGGCCACTTTCTTCTGGATGGTCTCAATGAGGGCTTGGGTCGTATGGGCGCCCATGTCAGATGTGAAGAGAATTTCTTCGAGCTCCTCAAGGAGGTCGCCTGTGATCTCCTTCCTGCCGAGCACCAAACGGTCAAGCCTTCCCGTCAGGTGAGATCGGGTCTTTGACAAACCGACCGTAAGCCGCTGGAAAAACCCCTTTTCAGGCTCCATCGATTCCATCCCGGCAGATTGGGGCGCCATCCCGTCGTGGGGGCCCTGGGTGATCTTGTCTTTTCTCTTGAAAGAGATCATCTCACGCGCGTCTCAATTGAGATTCCATCGGGCCGCGTCCTCCGAGGCGCCCATCCGATCAAGGAGACCCAGCAGATCCACCGACACAATCTTTGAAATTCCAGCATGTTCCATGGTGACCCCAAACAGGCGATCGGCGATTTCCATGGTCCGCTTGTTGTGGGTGACCATGATGATTTGGGAATACCGTTTGATCTCCTTGATGAGGTCGTTGAATCGATCGATGTTTGCCTCATCAAGCGGCGCATCCACCTCGTCCAGGAGGCAGAAGGGGCTCGGCTTGATCATGTAGATGGCAAAGAGCAAGGCCATGGCAACCAGGGCCTTCTCCCCGCCGGACAAAAGCCCCATGTGGCTAATTTTCTTCCCGGGAGGCTGCACCTCCACCAGCACGCCGCTTTCAAGGGGATTCGATTCGTTCGTCAGCTTGAGGGAAGCGGTCCCGCCGTTAAAGAGGATCGGAAAGATCTGCTTCAGCTTTCGGTCCACCTCCGCGAAGGTCTCCTGGAACCGTTCGAGCGACGTCGTGTTGATTTTCATGATCGCTTTTTTCAGCGACTCGATGGAGAGCATCAGGTCTTCGCGCTGGGTCCGCATAAACTCAAAGCGCTCCTCAACGGCCTCCAGCTCCTTGATGGCGGTCAGATTGACTTCCCCCAGTGTCTGTCTCTGACCCTTTTTCGCTTCCAGGCTTTCCCTGACCTCCGTGGCGGAGAACCCATCTTGGAGGTAGTCCCGGTAGATGGCTTTAAGATCCAGGTCGAACCGCTCCCGGGTCATCTCCACCAGGTTGTTCATCTTAAAGCGGAGTTCGGATTCCTCCATCCGGGCCCGGTTGATGGCCTCTCTGACCTCCTCCAGTTCTCCCCTCAGCTTCGCAAGCCCACCTTCTTCCTCTTTAATTTGGGCCTGAGAGGCCTGCCGCTCCTGGTCCGCACGGTTCAGAACCTCCTCGGCCCTCTCCAGGCCGAAGGTCGCATCCTCCAGTTCATCCTTAAGCAAGGCCATACGCCGACGGCACTCTTCGGCCCTGGAGCGGCCATCCTCAATCTCGCCCCCGATGGACTCAAGACGCGATTTCGACTCCCCAGCGAACTGATCCAGCCGGTCCCGCTCACGGGCCAGGCTTCGCCATTCCTCCCGAAGGATGGCGCCATCGGCCTTGATTTTGGCCAGCGACTCCCGGAGAAGGTCGAATTCCTGCTCCGTTTCCCGAAGCTCCTGCTCCTTGTGCTTGGCGTAAGCCTCTGCCTCACTCCGTTTGGTCTTGCAGTTCCGCAGTTCCTCCTCGACCTTGGCGAGTTCATCCTGATGGCGGCTCTGCTCTCGCTCCTTTCGCTCCAGGTCCTCTTTCATTTTCTTGGCAAGGAGATCCAGGTGATCCAGTTCCTGGCTCAGGCGAAAAAGGGCCCGGTCCAGCTCATTGATCTCGGACTGGCATTTCGCCCTTTCATCCGTAAGCCTGCGGGTCCGGACCCGTTTCTCCTCCAGATCCGCCGCCATGTCATCCAGTTTCATCTTCAGGTCTTCAATGCCCCGCCGAAGCGTCACGGCCCTCTCCCCCAGCTCTGACATCTCGCGCTTCCTGGCGAGCAGGCCGCCCGATTCCTGGGCCAGTCTTCCACCTGTTACGACCCCCTTTTCATCCACCATGTCGCCGTCAAGCGTTACAAAGCTGTGCCCGCGTCCGTTGTTTCGCCAGGAGGATATGGCCGACTCAAGGGTGTCCACCAGGATGGTCTCACCGAGCAGAGAGTCGATGAGACGACGGTAGGCATCGGGGGCGGACACCAGATCCTTCATAAACTGAGTTCCGTCCTCCTCCCCGTTGTCTTTTCTGACCCCGTTCAGCTCACGGATGGGGACGAAACTGCTCCTCCCCTTTGCCCGTTCTTTCAGATAGTGCACGGCCTCCCTGCCGTCATCCTGTGACTCGACGATGACATACTGGAGCTTGTCCGCCAGCACCGATTCAAGGGCCTGCTCATAAGCGGGATTGACCTGGATCACATCCGCCACCAATCCGAGTACGTGACCCTTCAACCTGGGTTCTTGGTCCCTCGCCTTCATGATGGTTCTGACGCCGACCTTGTACCCTTCAAAATTGTCCACAAGGGTCTGGAGGCTCGATAGCCTGGACTGACAGACATTGAGCTCGCCTTCCTGTTCCCGGTGCGTCTGCTCCGTGCGTTTCCGAATCTGTTCCAGCTCTTCGGAGGCCAGCTGTTCCTTCTCCATATCCGCTTCCATCCGCTCAAGCCTCGCCACCGTCTCCGCCCTGATCAGGTTTTGTCGGTCTGCGGCCTCCATGAGCTTCTCCGTCTTCCCTAAGATCTCCGTCCGCTCCTGTTCGAGCCGGGAGCGGCTGTCCGTCATCTGTTCCATGGTCTTTCGAAGGTGGCCCGATTCATGACTGAGCACAGCCTCCCGGTTGACCCCCGTGTTGAGCTCCGATCTGGCCTTTTCATATGCCTCCCGGACCTCATCCAGAAAACCGCGTTTGGTCCGGAGCCGCTCTTCGGTGAGATCGATTTCCGCGTCCTTGGCCCCGACGCCCTCCTTTAACCCCTCAATCTTTTCTTGGATTTCGCCGCGGTCCTTCGAGAGCCTTTCAATCCGGTCCGAAATCTCATCCCGCTCCCGGTGGAGTCTTTCTTCAAGCTCCCCCTGCACCTTGATCTCCGTGGTCAGGGCCTCCAGCCCCGCCTCTTTCTTGTGATAGGCCTCCTTGGCGCGCTGGTGCTGCCGCCGGAGGTCCGAGAGGCGTCGGTCCTTCTCCTCCAGCTCCAGGTTGAGCTCCTCCAGCTGGACCTGGACCCGTGAGATTTCCGCAGACTTGGCCACCTCTTGTTGAACCAAATCATCCGTTGACCTGGACTTGTCCCCGGATTCTTCCGTCAGCTGGTGATAGGAGTTGGCGTAGAGCGTCAGTTCCAGTTGCTGGACCTCTTCGCTCAGCGACTTGTAACGCCTGGCCCTGGCGGCCTGCCGTTTCAGCGAACGGACCTGCCGCTCCAGCTCGGCCATGATGTCTTCCACTCGCTGTAAATTCTCGGTGGTCTGCTCAATTTTTTTCTCGGAAGACTCCACATTCTTCCGATACTTGGTGATCCCGGCGGCCTCCTCCAGCATGACCCGCGTCTCTTCAGGCTTCTGTTCCAGAATGGCCCCGATCCGGCCCTGACCGATCACCGAATAGGCTCGGTTTCCGAGCCCCGTGTCCATGAAGATCTCGTTAATGTCCTTGAGCCGGCAGGTCACGCCGTTGATCAAATACTCGCTCTCTCCGGATCGATAGAGCCGCCTCGTGACAGAGAGCTCCGCGTCGCTCGCAAAGGCCGAGGGAGAGGAGCCGTGACCGTTTTCAAACAGGATGGACACCTCGGCCATGCCCAGGGGTTTTTTCTCCCCCGCCCCGCCGAAGATGACATCTTCCATCTGGCGGCCCCTCAATTGCTTTGGGCTCTGCTCGCCCAGACACCATCGGATGGCATCCACAATATTGCTCTTTCCGCAGCCGTTTGGGCCCACGATCCCGCTGATCCCCAATGGGAACGGGATCTCCAGCCTGTCCATGAATGACTTGAAACCTAGGATGGAGACCTTCTTGATCCTCATTCTCCCCCCACCTGAACCTGGAATAAAATCTTGGCTGGCCGTAGATTGCGGATTATCATCACCGCTGTTCCCCCGATCCTTCACATTCCTTGCATTATGAGCCTATTTGTGCACAAATACCAAATCCATCGGTTCTTGTAAAGGATAAATACCACATCGTGTGGATTTGAAGTTAAAATTATCAATATGTAGTGTTGCATGCACGATGGCTTATCCCGCTAAAAAGGCGACCTCCGGGGTGGGGGTCGGACCCGGGGTGAATAGAAATGTTGACAGCCATCTCTTTGAATTCATAAACTTTATCGGGTGGGCCGATTTCCCTCCCACTGGATGACCAAAGCGACATTGCCAAACGGTGGAGTAAACGTGGACCATTTGAATGGAGCCTTTGGACGCGTCAAGGGGTTATCAGGCCTTCTTGCCTTGCTCGTGGTGCTCGGGCTCGTGCCCATTTCTTGGGGAGAACAAGCCGAGGAGACCTACACGATCGATCTCGTGAAAAGCGCCGACCTGAAGGAAGACATCGCGAAGGTGGACGACCAGAAGGTCCTGACGGAGACCCATGTGGTGAAGCCGGGGGATCATCTCTGGCAGCTCTTGCGAGAAAAAGGGTTGCTTGACCGAAAGGACTTGCCCGAGATCCTCTCCATGCTAAAACGGCTCAACAAGGATCTCCAGAACCTGGACATGATCCAGCCGGGCGAAAAGATCATCATCCCCCTCAAGATTGTCCCCCTTTCAGGAGCGGCCGGTGCCGAGCGAGTGGAGGCGCAAGTTGAAGCGCCAGTAAAGACCACTCCGGAGGTTCTGCGGGACCTGGATCTCGAAAATTACACGGTGCGGCCGGGCGACAGCCTCACGAGGGTGGTTTCAAGCCGCTACAACGTGCCGTCGGACTATCTGTATGGGGAGTACCTGCAGGCGATCAAAAGGCTGAATCCCACCATCAAGGATCTGAACAGGATCTACCCCGGCCAAACCATCCATCTGCCCATCTACTCGCCGCAGCAGGTGAGAAGCCCCATCATAAAGAAACCGGAACGGATCAAGGCCCAGGCCCCCGACACCCACCCGATCCTGGTTGACCTCCAGAAGATTTTCCTGGCGATGGATGAGGAATGGGTAAGGACCGGCCAGCATTTTATCCCCCTGCCTTCAGGGGGCCAGATCGACCTCAAGGCGGATTCCTTCCCCATGCTCAGCCTGAGAAGCGGGCGGCGCATCATCATCGATCAGAAAAATCAATTACCTGAGCAAATGACCCAGCTCATTCAGTCAAGCTGGGGTCAGTATAGGGTCGTCCACCTGGTGGATGGAGACGACCTGAGGGCAGCCCTTGAACGGATCCTTGCCGTGTGCGGTTATCCGCGGATCTTCAGAAAGGGGGAGCCCTTTGAGATCGACGGACCGATCCAGGTAAGAATCCGGGCCGACTGGGTCGTGGTCCTCCCCGACAGGCCGTCCGAAAACGCCCCAGGCACCATCGTCATCAACCTGAGTCAAGGCCAGGCCGCCGAGACGCCCTGGATGGTCGAGGACTACCTGAAGACCCTTGGCATCAGGGTGATCGATTACCCTGGCGGCGGTTCAACCCCGCGGGGAATCGGCGTGGTGGCGGCGACAAAGGTCGAATCTGACCCAAAGGTCCTGATCGAGACCCTGCTGGGTCTGCTCGGCCGGACCTTTTCAAAGGACCTGGATATCCCGGTCTTCACGAATCAGGCGGCCGATTTGAAAATGACCGTCAGGGCCGATTTCTTTCTGAAGCGAGGCGACAGGGACGCCATCATCGACTTGAGCGGCTTTGACAAGACCGTTGTCTCTTTCCTCCAAAGCCACGACTTTCTGGTCCTCTCCCTCGGCGGCGAGACAGCCCCCATGGACCTGGTTCGGAAAACGCTCGGGTTTCTGGGCGTGCCCTTCGATGGAGGGCCCCTGTCACTGGCCGCCTCTGAGGCAAACCCCGAAAAAGGCATCCAACTCATCATGACCGGGGTCACCTTTCAAGATGGGGCCGGAGAGAAGGTTTTCATGACCTCTCAGCCCATCCCCGATGAGATCGCGGCGTACATGTCCGGCAAACAATACCGGGTCGTGGTGGTGAGCTGAGGAGATTAAACGTGGACGTCCTTGAAGCCATGAAAGAAAGACGCAGCGTTCGAGCCTTCCGGCCGGATCCGGTCGATCGTGAAACCATCGAAACGCTCCTGAACCTTTCGGCCAGGGCACCTTCGGCCATCAACCTTCAACCCTGGGAATTCACGGTGGTCTCGGGCGAGGAAAAGAAACGGTTGAGCCGACTGCTGGTCAAACGCATGAGGGAAAGACAGATCTCATGCGGCCCGGGTGCCAAAGACCGGCTCCCCGATCGCCTTCATCAACGACAAAGGGCGCTCCTTGACTGCATGCTTCCCAACCTCCCCGAGGGGGTGGCCTTCCAGGACTTCATCAATGAAGGCAGCTGCAACTTCTACGGGGCGCCGACAGCCATCATCATCACGCTGGACCAGGTCTTTTCAAGCGCCAGGCTCACGGACATCGGCATCGCCCTCGGCTACCTCCTGCTAGGTGCCCACGCACTCGGCCTTGGAACCTGTCCGGTGGGTCTCATTGCGGCCTTTGATGACGACATCAAGGAGGCCCTGAGCCTCCCTCAGGAAAGGCAGGTCGTTATCGGTGTGGCGGTGGGCTTCCCGGATGCGGCTGCCGGTGTGAATCGTACCCGCTCCGAGCGGGCCCCGCTGGAAGAACTGGTGAGATGGCGTTAGCAACCGCGGGCATCGGCAGAGCGGCCGCTGTCTTTTCCTCGGGCTTTTTTGGCTTCTTTGCCCACGCAGGGGTGCTTTCGGCGCTCAGGACCCTTTCGATCGATCCCATCGGTTATGCCGGGACCAGCTCAGGGGCCATCATCGCCGCCATGGCCGCATCGGGCATGGACGACGAATCCATCCGGGCGCTCCTCTTCAACCTGACAAAAGAGGACTTCTGGGATCCCAACCCCTTCACCTCCCTCATCCGGGAAGGGCTCAGGGGTTTCAAAGGGACCAGGGGTTACCTGCGGGGCGAAGGCTTCGCGCGGCTGCTGTCCGGCCTCCCGATCAAACGCATCGAGGATTGCCCAAAGCCCCTTGCCATTTCCGCCACCAACCTCACGGAACGAAAGGAGACCGTCTTCACCCGCGGCGACCTGGCAAAGGCCGTTCAGGCATCCGGGGCGGTCCCGATACTCTTTGAGCCCGTCAACATAAACGGGACCCTTTACCTGGATGGCGGCATCGTCAACAAGGCCCCCGTCAAGACCGTCGTGGACCTTTGGGCCCCGGAAGCCGTCATCATCCACTACATTGCATCACACAACCTGGAAAAGTCCGGAAACCAATTCCTTGAAAAACGATTCACGCCCTTTCACATCCACCACCTGGCCACCAATATCGCACGCCACGAGGCCTACCTGAACCAGATTGACCAGGTGCACGCCCGAGGGGTCCGGGTGATCGAGATCCACACCAAGACACCCCCCGTCGGTCCAAACTCTCTCAGGATGGGGCCCAAGGCCTATGAAGCAGCCCTTAAAGGGGCCCTCGGCCGGCTCACCCGTGAAATGTCTTGACCCGGCGGTCTTTCTGATCACAGATCGGCTTCCTTCCACTTAGTGCTCTAGGTCATAAATTCGGTGACGTATTTTATGCAGCCATTTTGTACTCCTGCTCCCGAGCTGAAAGCCTGGAAAGCAGGTCCTTGAGATCATCACGAGTGAACTTCCATTCGAAGGGCTTAGCGCTACTCTCATAAAGCGACTGGAAGGAGATGATTCTGGATTCTACTTCCTCAAGGTTGTTGAAGTCGTTGGGTGTAAGGACCTTTCGTTGCAAGACAGAGAAAAAGATCTCGACCTGATTGAGCCAACTGGCATGTACGGGCGTATGGATCAAGGTAGCGTTTGGATACCAACGGCGAAGGCGGTCGATCGCCTTTGTGCCTCGATGGGAGGAACCGTTGTCGGTGATCCAGAAGACACGGCGGGCAGAGCGGTATGGTTCCTGGTTCATGACCATGTCGACCATATCATGGAAACTGGCAATGCCGGTGGTAGCGCGACAGACACCTAGGGGAAGGTGAAGTGGTCATGCGGATGGAAAACCAGCAATCTGCCATTTATAAGCAAAGTGAAGTCTGGTATGAACCTCCGGCAATAATACACAAAACAACCAGGAATCCGAACTCCCAACACCGTGCTCTCTTTCTTGCGATGATCATTGGTGAGCAGGGAAAGCCCGCCAAGTCTCCTGCTTGAAGGGAGTCCCCAAGGAAGATGGAAATTGTTGCATCTTCATTATGCAGCTCCTGGCCGGGATCTGCCACTCACGCTGTTGTGTACCAGATCTTGATTACGCTTACGGCAGCCCCAATTTATCTGAGGATAGATGTGCCCTTCGGCGCTGGGCCAGGTGGGAAACCTGAATAGACTGACGGTCGGACAAAGGACCGTGAAAGAACAGCAAAGACCGCACCCTGAGAAGACTGCTGGGCTTCCCGGCTTTGTTCGGACGATGGACCCCAAAGGGGTCAACATTTCCATGGGTGGAGAAATCGGTGAGATGGGGAGTAAGAACTGCCGCCTGATGGGTTGCGCATTCTCGTCTTGGTCTCCTTTTTGAAAGGCTGAAACTCGTGGGCACAATAAAACTCGTTCAATGCAGGATCACTTTAGCATAAGGAGGATTCGTATGGAGAAATTGGTTAACATTCTAGGTTTTGCAGGAAGCTTGAGGAAAGATTCTTACAACAAGGCCCTCTTGCGCGCTGCCTTGGAACTCGCCCCAAAGGGTGCCAAAGTAGAAACCTTCGATCTTGAAGGGATTCCGCCGTTTAATCAGGACCTCGAGAATGAACCCCCGCAAAAGGTCAAGGAATTCAAAGCGAAAATCAGGGAGGCCGATTCGATTCTCATTGCCACGCCTGAGGCTAACTACACGCTTCCCGGTGTCTTAACCAATGCGATGAACTGGGCTTCAAGGCCTTACGGGGATAACGCCTTCGATGGCAAACCTGTGGCAGTGATGGGCGCCACCATTGGGATGTTAGGAACGGCCAGGGCGCAATATCATCTCAGGCAGAGTTTCGTTTTCCTAAACATGAATCCTGTCAACCAACCTGAGGTCATGGTCCCCTTTGCCCAGGACAAAATCGATCAAAACGGCAAAGTGACCGATCAGAAAACGAGGGAAAAGATCAGCGAACTCCTTGAGAGCCTGGTCGCCTGGACGAAAAGATTGAAGGGGGGTGAATGAGGTAGAAGGTGGCCACTCAGCACGTGGACGCATCTGTCTTTTTCGGCGCCATGGGCGACCTGACTTGCAAGCAGATCTACCCTGCCCTTCTTTTGATAGCATGGCGTGAAGATACTTACCCGCCCACGAGAAAATCGATCTTTGAGACAGGACAAGGGTAATCTCTTGGCCCTACCATTTTTTGAAATACTCAGGAGCTGTCCAATATTTCGACACGATTTCTCACGGCGCATCGAAGAAACGAGCGATTGCCAGTTCATTGCCATTTTGCGCTCGTTATTTATTTCTCACCCCCCTTCGCTGAAGAATCGGTGAGCAAGCCTCCTTGTTGCCCGTCATGGATCCTGTCAGTTTCGACGGCAAGATCAGGCGGGCCTTATTATATTTTTGGCTCAAGTTTCACACCCCTGAAACGGCGTGGATCCTCTGATTGCCTGAATGAAGGCTTGAATACAGAAAAAATTTTCCTCCTCGATTTCAAACGCGGAGGAGGGCATGTCCGTGATGGGCTTCTCAGTATCCCTCACTTATAACGGTTTTTGGAAAAGGTGGCCTTGCCGCAGGTCGCGGCGGTTGAAGGTCACCGCATTCCCGTCAGAGGCCTTCTCATCATTAGTACCTGAGCGGTGAATTTGCGCGCAAAATGGTCACGATTTTTGGTTTCAGGTTTTCCCGCCATGGCGGGATTTAGGATTCACCAAACGCCGGATCCTGAAACCGTACACCTGAAACCCTAGTTGGTTCCGGCTTGGCCGGGTAGTTAGATGAAAATAGATGGGAATCAGGGTCCAGGCACAGGGCCGCGGCGATTAGTCGTCGGCTGGAACGTCATGTGCTTTACACCATGTTTGGTTCGCTAAAACCACAGATGTTTTCACTTGTCGCTCCGGGATCGACCAGTATTTGCTGAGAAGGCGATTCTTTTCTTCCTCTGAAACCAGGGTATACCCGTTCTTTTCGTAAAAGGAAATGGCCCAAAAAGAAGCTGCCCAAGTACCAATAAGTTTCGGTTTGTCTGTCATGGACTCCAAATGGTGAAGCAGCTTTGTCCCGATCCCCATTTTCTGAGCTCGTGTCCGAACGTAGGAATGGCGAATGAGCGTAACGTCGTCTTTGTCTTGAATTCCCATGATCCCCAGAAGCTGGCTATCGTGTTCCAAACACCAGAAAACAACACCATCCTCGATTTCACGCATGAGTTCTTCCAAGGGCATGTATGGTTCCTTCCAGCGATCTTCTGGTATCACTCCTTTATACGCTTTAGCGGCATCATTGATGATCTCGAATATAGTTTTGAAATCCGCTTCTTTACACTGCCGTATCATCTTTATCTCCCGCCCGCTCCATATATGTCTTCAAATAGATTTCAGAAAGAAAGAGGGTTGAGTGACAATATCAATGCGCACCGGTGGAACACCAAGCTGTACCACCTTGTCCGGATACCCAAAATCAGAGACCTTCAAGCCAACGAACCCAAATCCAAACTCTTCCAATGCCTTCATCACCCGACGGGCATTCTCCTCGTGGAGCCTGACCAGGATGTCCAAGTCACCCGTGTACCTCGGGGCACCATGGAACGCGAGCGCGTATCCAATTACGATCACATACTCTACGCGATTGGCGTTCAACAACTCTAGCAACTCTTTGAAGTCTTGCTGTACTTCCATGATATTGCCTTCTCAAATATTCGACGGCGGAGACTCGATCCTCAGGTGATTTCCTAAGCCAAAACTTCAGGTTATTACCGACCGAGTCATCCGTCGCGAGATCCTTTAGTTTTACCGTCTTTTGAATCATTGCTGCCCCGATTTTGTCGATATTCTTGGCTCAGACTCTTACTCTGATAGGCTCGCATCCGTTTTTGGGCTCTGGATCTCCTGTTCCAGAGGATCTACCGGTCAGTTTGCTGCGTGTGAAAATCTGCGAGCGGTCGGACATAATGCATGAAACTGGGATACAGTTTGAGCCATAGATAATCTGTTTTAATTTAAAAAAGAGCAAATCACAATATTTTGGATTTATCATACAGACCGCTCAATTCCTAACCTCTTGCCACCCGCCAAACGCTTGATACTGCTTTGAGCCATCTTATTTCGAGGGCATTTTCAATCAACAATTGAAAAAGGTGTTCCGATTCTTTATTATCTGCCCGGCAAGAAAGCCTGGGGACCCTGGCAGACAAAATAGTAGGCGATTCAAGCCCTTCCCCACCAAAGGAGTTTGCTCTTATGGGACCCTCCCACGGCGACGGCAACGAGACGCAAATGACCGAGAAAACCTTCGAGCAGTTTGACGCCGCCGAGCTGCCCAATCGTTACGCAATTCGGACCAAGGGTGAAGACCGGGCGCTTGTCTGCACTGAGTCCCCCACCACTGCCGTCCGCATTGAGCGGGGCATGACCGTATCCGGTGGTGCGGCGCTCAAAGCGCCGTCGGGAACCATCTACCTCGATGGCGCAGCCCAAGGGGGCCCCTTTCTCAATACCGAAAAGGATCTTTTGAACCTGGACCATCACGAGGGCTGCCTGCGCGCCTTCACGGTCGCCACCTGCGAGCAGGCGATGATCGTGATCCGCAAGGGCCTCGATCTCCAAAAGCGAGACTGGACCATCTGGGCGAACGAGCCCGACCTGGATACCATCCTCGCCATCTGGATCCTGCTCAACCACATGCGATTAAATGACGCGGACCCGGAAATCCGCAGGCGACTTATGCCGCTGGTGCGGCTTGAAGGCGCGATCGACGCCCACGGGCTGGAGATGCAGGAACTCTGCGCATTCCCTCCTGCGATGCGTGCGTCGGTCTTCGCGGACCTGGAGAGACTGCGGAGCAGAGAGGTCGAGCTGAAGAAAGAAGGAAAATGGCAGGAAATCGATTTCCTGGAATACACTGCGGAGCTCTTGCGTGCCATCGACGCGATGATTTACTCCTCCCATCATTTCGAAGGGGTTGTCGACGTTGAAGAGCTGGCACGCGCGGCGATCGGCGAGAACCAGCTGGCGATCGTCTGCCGGAGCGACATGGGGATCTATGAGTTGGAACCACACCTGCGGAGGCTCCATGGCAAACGCCTCGGGGTGATCATCCTGCAGAAGGATCCCAAAACCTATACCTTGCGCCAGGTCGACACCTTTTTGCCGGGCTCGCTCGATAGGGCCTATGAGCGGCTTAACCTGATCGATCCATCCGCCGGTAGCCGGCGCTCGGGCAACCGTTGGGGCGGCTCAGGGGAAATCGGAGGATCCCCTCGGTCCACGGGAACCACCCTGACACCGAAGCAAATCGCGCAGGCATTCGCCAAGGCATACCGCAGGCCGACGACGGCCCAGCGGCTCGGCACTATAGCGCTCGCGGCCCTCCTGACGATTGGCGTCATGGGTGGATCCATGATGGTGACTTACATCCTTGGAGGGCTTCAGAACCCGGGTGGGTCGATTGAGAGCTATTTCCAGAATCGGGGGGAGATTTTTCTGGGGGTACTCGCGGCGTTCAGCGGGGTGCTCGTCCTTGTGGCCTTTCGAAGGGGTCCGAAGTTTTTCGGACTCTCCGTTCCGACCGGATTCGACTGGCTGCTTCTACTTCCCGGAGCCCTGCTTGGAGGGCTGGCCGGAGGCGCATGGAGCCTGGTTGGCTCGCTCGGCTGGTCTCAGCCCTCTGCCCGCCCTCCCTTGATTGAATTTGCCATAGCGATGGGTCCCCCGGTTGTCGCCGAGGTATTATTCCGTGGGCTGGTGCACGGCATCCTCGCAAAACGTTTCCAGACGCAGCACGCAGGTGACCATTGGTTTCTCTCCTGGCCAGTCCTCATCTCAAGCGTGCTCTATGGTCTTTGGTCGCTGTTTCCCCTTCTCCCCTTCTTCGGCCAGGGCACGGCTTTAACCTTTGCCGCCGCGCTTCTCTTTGGAATCAGCTCCGGCATGGCCCGGGAACGTTCAGAGAGCCTGCTGCCCTGTATCATTCTTCATTGGTCCTGCCTGATCATGCTGCTGGTGTTACCGCAATACGCCCTGGACCTGCCAGAGATCGTTCAAGAAATCCTTCAACAATGGGGTCGAATCCTCTGATCTTGCCGCTTCAAATGCCCCGAATGTGGCTGACCCGAAATCGACCGCAGTAAAGATAGCTGCGGTGATCCGGCCGGCTGGGAGCGTCTCTGTTTCCTGCGTCCTCAGCGCCTCGGTTCTGGAGGGACATGATTATCGGCAGGACCTTTGGACATGGCCGAATGGGCGTATGCCGTACGGATTCAAAGGATCGAGAGGCACGGGTCAGCTACGCCGGCCTCCTCAAACCCTTTGGCCCGTAGGATGCAGCTGTCGCAGTGCCTGCAGGGCCTCCCTTGTGGATCAGGGCTGTAGCAGCTCCATGTGAGCCCGAAGTCGAGCCCCAGAGAAAGTCCCGTCCGGATGATCTCGCCCTTGGTCATTCGGATGAGCGGGGCATGAATACTCAGCTTTCGTTGGCCTTCAACCGTCATCTTGGTGGCCAGGTTGGCCATGGTCTCGAAGGCCGCGATGTATTCGGGCCTGCAATCCGGGTACCCGGAAAAGTCAACGGCGTTCACCCCGATGAAGATGTCGAAAACCTTGAGCACTTCGGCCCAGGCAAGCGCATACGACAGGAAGATCGTGTTCCGGGCCGGCACATAGGTGGATGGGATCTCGCAGGAAATAGTCTTGAGATCTCTCCCCTTGGGAACGGGGCTCGTGCCAAGGAGCGCGGAGCCCCCGATCTTCTGGAGGTCCAGATTCAGGGTCAGGTGTTTTTCGGCCCCCAGGAAACGGGCCACCTCCTTAGCGGCGTGCGTCTCGATGGCGTGGGTCTGTCCGTAGGACAGGGTGAGGGCATAAACTCCATAACCCTGCTTCCGGGCCATGGCTCCGGCCGTAGCGGAGTCAAGCCCGCCGCTCAAAAGGATGACGGCGCCCTTTTTTTCCATCACACCCCCCGTGCCTCCGCGCCCCAGATGATCTTGTGGAGCTGTACCTGCAACCGGACCTGCAGCCGGTCTTCAAGGATCCATCCCGCAAGGTCCTTCGGGCTGAGGCGGCCGTGAACCACAGAAAAGAGGACGGTTCCGCCACGGGCCACAAAGGCCTCCAGGGGACCGCCCGCGACAAAATCCTTGGCAAAGCCATAGTCTTCCCGGTCACCCAACACGAACTTGATCTGGTCCCGGTCCGTGAGGTGTCGAAGGTTCTCCAACCGGTTGTGGTCGGCCATGCCGCTAGAAGGGCACTTGACGTCCATGATTCGCACGCATCGCGCATCCACCACGGAGATGTCGAGGCTCCCGTTGGTTTCGAGGAGGACCTCGAAGCCCTCGTCCAGCATGGTCATGATGAGTCCCGGGGTGTCTGGCTGGAAGAGGGGCTCTCCGCCCGTCACCTCCACAAGCGGGCAACCAACGGCCCTGATCCGGCCCATGATCTGGGTCAGAGACATCTCGACGCCAGCATGGTAGGCGTACCGGGTGTCACAGTTTCGACATCTCAGGTTGCAGCCCGTGAGGCGAATGAACTGACACGGCCTCCCTGCAAAGGTCGACTCCCCCTGGATGCTGTAGAATATTTCGTTGACACTCAACAATGACGCAACCTTTCAATTTTCAAACAGCGCATCCATAAGATCCCCGACGGATTCGATCCCGATCACACCGAGCCCCGGGCTCGGGGGCAGGCCATCGAGGTTGGTCCTGGAAAGAACGACCCTGGCGAAACCCAACTTGGTTGCCTCCTTGATCCTGAGCGGGGCCTGACTTACACCCCGGATCTCGCCTGCAAGTCCCACTTCGCCAAAGACCACCAGGTCTCGCGGAACGGGTTTTCCGAGATAGCTCGACATCATGGCGGAGACGATGGCCAGATCCGCGGCCGGCTCTTCCACCGTCAAGCCGCCGGCCACGTTCACGAAGATATCCTGGTCTCCCAGTTCCATGCCCATCCTTTTCCCCAGGACTGCAACCAGTAGCGAAATCCGATGGGGATCCACGCCGATGGCGGTCCTCCTTGGCATCCCGAAGGGGCTCGGTCCCACCAGGGCCTGAATCTCCACCAGGACAGGCCGTGTGCCCTCGAGGCACGGGGTCACCACGGAGCCCGAGACCTCCCCGGGCCGCTCCTGGAGAAAGATCCTGGAGGGATTCCCCACTTCAGCCAGACCGCTCTCCTTCATCTCAAAAACCCCGATTTCGTTGGTGGCGCCATATCGATTCTTGACGGCCCTGAGAATTCTGAAGACATGACCCCGGTCTCCCTCAAAATAGAGGACGGTGTCAACCAGGTGCTCCAGGACTTTTGGGCCTGCAATGGCCCCGTCCTTGGTCACGTGCCCGATGAGAAAGACCGGCACGCCGGAGCTCTTTGCGAAAGACAGGAACCGTGAGGCCACCTCTCTGACCTGGGCAACACTTCCAGGTGCAGAGGAGAGCGCCTCCGTGTAGACGGTCTGGATGGAGTCCACCACGAGCACGTCCGGCTTCAGGTCCTCCATGGCCTTGAAGAGGTCTTCCATAGACGTGGCGCTCAGGATAAAAAGGCCGGCCGATTGGATCCCGATCCGCTCGGCCCGCAGCTTGATCTGCTGTGGGGATTCTTCGCCAGAGCAGTAGAGGCCGGTTGGCACCCTTCGGCAAAGCCGGTCGAGGACCTGAAGGATCAAGGTCGACTTGCCGATGCCCGGGTCCCCGCCGATAAGCACCAGGGACCCCGGGACCAGCCCACCGCCAAGGGTCCGATCAAACTCCGAGATCTCACTTCTGAGTCGTATCTCCTGGGAGAGGCAGATTTCCTGGATAGGCTGGGGAGGGGAAGGGGCCATCCTTTTATGTGGCGCTGCGACCGGCTCGACCCTTTCCTCGACCATGGTGTTCCACTGGCCGCAGGCAGGGCACCGCCCCATCCACTTCGGGGTCTGGTGGCCGCAGTCTTGACAGGCAAAGAGCAACTTACCGTTTCTGGGCATGAGGTGGTGACACTAGCCGCACTTGGTGAAGCCGCAGAAGTGACACGTCATGCAGCCTTCCTCAAAGCTGATGGTCTCACCGCATTCGGGGCAGGTCTCTCCCAGCAGGCTCTTCTCCCGCTTGGTCCTGGTCGTTTGGGAGCCGTTTTTCATGAATCGCTTTTCAAGAACCCTGCTGATGGCATCGGGAATGGAAAGGACCAGCCCGTCTTTCTGAAACACCGGGTGCTCCCCGCCGATGCCCTTGAGCTGCTCCACGATCTTTTCCACATGCACACCGGAGCGGAGCGCCAGGGAGACCAGCCGGCCAATGGCCTCTGTCTTGGCCGTGGTGGACCGGCCGGACTTGCCGATGGTTGCAAACACCTCGAAGGGCTTCCCCTCATGTTCGGTGACGGTGACGTAGAGGTTGCCATATCCCGTCTTCATCTTGGACGTAAATCCTTCCAGGGTCTCCGGGCGGTCCCTGAAGGGCACCATCGCGTCCTTGACTGCCTCCTCCTTGGCCGGAAAGGAGAGCACCTGGTTCTCTTTGCTGCCGTCGCGGTAGATGGTAATGCCCTTGCACCCGAGCTCATAGGCCAGGTTGTAGACCTTCATCACATCCTCGACGGTCGAATCGCGGGGGAGGTTCACAGTCTTTGATACCGCATTGTCCGTGCGTTTTTGAAAGGCCGCCTGCATGCGCACGTGCCACTCTGGCGATACGTCATGGGCCGTCACGAAGACTCGCCGCACATCCTCGGGGATCGCTTCCATCCCGGCGATGCTGCCGTGGCGGGCGATTTCGTCCATGAGGTCCCGTGAGTAAAAACCGCGAGCCTTGGCCACCTCTTCGAAATAGGGATTCACCTCCAGGAGCTCGTCGTTGTCCATGACCCGGCGGACGAAGCTCAGGGCAAAAAGGGGCTCGATGCCGCTCGAGCAACCGGCAATGATGCTGAGGGTGCCGGTGGGCGCAATGGTCGTGGTCGTCGCATTCCTGTACCGGCAATCCGCCTTGTCCTTGAACACGCTCTTGTCAAAATTCTGGAAAACACCGCGTTCTGCCGCGAGTTGGGCCGATGCGGCATGGGATTCCTTCTGAATAAAGCCCATGACCTCCTCGGCCAGAGCGAGGGCCTCCTCCGAATTGTAGGGAACCCCCAGTTGAAAGAGCATGTCGGCAAAGCCCATCACCCCCAGGCCGATCTTCCGATTTCCTTTTACCATCTGGTCGATTTGAGTGAGCGGGTAGCGGGAGACATCAATGGTGTCGTCCAGAAATCGCACAGACCACCAGATCAGCTCTTTCAACCCCTGATAATTGACGACCGAGCGGTCCTTTCCCGTTGAGACGAATTTCGCGAGATTGATGGAGCCCAGATTGCAGGCCTCCATGGGCAAAAGCGGCTGCTCGCCGCAGGGGTTGGTGCTCTCGATGGCCCCCAGCTCAGGGGTGGGGTTATCCCGGTTCACCTGGTCCAGAAAGACGATGCCGGGGTCTCCGTTTTCCCAGGCCTGCTGAACAAGGGCATCATAAACCTCGACTGCGTTCAACCGCCCTGCCGGCTTGTTGTCCTGCGGGTCCAGGATGTCATATTCTCCTCCCTTTTTGAAGGCCTTCATGAAGGCGTCGGTCACGGCCACCGAAATGTTGAAGTTGTTGAGCTCTTTGTTGTCACGCTTGCAGCAAATAAATTCAAGGATGTCCGCATGGTCCACTCGGAGAATGGCCATATTGGCCCCTCGCCGCGTCCCCCCCTGTTTCACCTGCTCAGTCGCGGTGTTGAAGATCCTCATGAAAGAGACGGGTCCCGAGGCGATTCCCCCCGTCGTTCCCACCCTGCTGTTCTTCGGTCTGAGCCTTGAAAAGGAAAACCCGGTTCCCCCGCCCGACTTGTGGATCATGGCCGCGTTCTTGAGCGCGTCGAAGATGCCCTCCATGCTGTCTTCCACTGGAAGCACAAAGCACGCGGCCAGCTGGCCCAGACTCCGGCCTGCGTTCATGAGGGTGGGGGAATTGGGCAAAAATTTGAATTCGGTCATCATGCCATAAAAGATCTCTTCCATTTTCATCAAATGGGGGGCGTCTCCGTGCTTCTTTTCGGCCTTGGCGATGTGATGGGCCACACGTCTGAACATCTGTTCCGGGGCCTCGATGATCTTGCCATTGATGTCTTTCTTCAAATATCGGCGTTCGAGGACGCGCTTTGCATTCTCTGATAGCGCCAGCCCGTTCCTTACGAAAATGGACTTGTCCAACCGCACCGGGGAGGGCTTTTTGAGGCCGTATTCAAGGAGCTTCGCCTCGATCATCTTCTCGAGGACCGAAACGGTGATGGTGTCCAGCTCCATCTTGGCAATCTGGTCACGCAGGAACCGGCTGATGTTCAAGGCCTGGTCCGTGTCGATGGAGTTCTCTTTCACCAGGAGGTCAGAGAATCGGTCGTCATCCCAGCGGTAGGCGGCAAGATCAAAGATCCCGTCCTCCGTCACCAGAATCTTGCTCTTATGATCCATGAGGTGCCCCTTTCGATCGTTTGCACAGATGCGGTTGTTGATTGAACTCGGCCTTTATGGTGCTCGCCGGTCGGCACGCCGACCGAAAAAAAAGTGGGTTGGTAGACAATGGAACTCGAGTGGTACTGCCAAGCGAGAGCCGCATTTTAGACACAATATATGGTATGTCAAGAGGAAAAAAACCCAATATGTTAGGTCAAACCGCCTGATTTCAAGAACCCATGGAATCCGTTGGGAAACTCTTTCAAGGAACGGCATCCAGAAGCCTCTGAATCTCGTCCCTTTTCCTCAGGGCCGACAACCATCCGGGCGGTATGCCCTCCCATCCGAGGTGGGCACCGAGGACCATCCCTACTGCCATGGCCCGGGCGGCATTATCCCCTCCGGCCATCACGGCCTGGACAAGGGCTTCCTTCAGATCGGTTTCATACTTGGCGATCAGGTGGACCACACCCGGAAAGGCCTGGGCCGCATGGCAACTCTGTCCGAATTCTCCGATGGCCTGGGTGGACGCTTTTCCCGTGGACTGAATCCCCGCCGCAACCCAGGCCTTGATGGGGGAGAGGGAGAGGTCCGTCTCGGTAACCCTTTCCATGGCGTCCAAGGGGGACGCGCCTGCAAGCACCATCGAGCAAACCCTTGCGAAAAATACCGCACATTCAACGACCTGCGGATCCCGATGGGTCATCCGTGTCTGGGCCTTGGCGGCTTCAACGAGGGAGTCTGTCCGGTCCAGATAGACACGGACAAGTGGTGCAATGCGCGCCGCACCCGCAAGGTCTGTGGAAGAAGAGCCGGCCACCTCCGGCCCCTTGCCCGCCCCATAACCTTCCAGCGTACTCTTGGTGGCCTTATCCACGTAGCCGTTATACTCCTTGAAAAGCCCGCGCCAGCGCGAGGAGAAGTCCTGAAGGGCAAACCCTTTCATGCCCGCCACCGATTGGAGGAGCACAAGCATCTGGTCGCCATAGTGGGTGAAATCGCCCCGAACTTTGGTCGGGTGATAGGAGGCCGGGTCGGGCCTGAGGAGGGAATCCACCCTTCCGAAGTCTTTGCGAATCCGGTCCACGTCATAGATCCAGTGGACCCCAAGGGCCAGTGAGTCCCCCACGAAAGCCGCCATCACCATGGCATCGGCCTTTTCTCGCATATCCTCCTCCTTCCCGTTCGTCATCCCTTGCTGCTACAAGTCCAGCGAATCGCTCAATTTAGTGCCTTAATGGTAAAATGGCGCGCAAAACGGTCACAATCCTAGGTTTCAGTGTCCAGGTTTCAGGCAAAAATGACATCTCACATGCACACGTCCGCCAGAAGTGTGCGGACAGCGCGGATTTTAGTGCGCTCTGCGCCTTGCCCCTTGGCCGTTGCTGGCACCTGACTCCCGAAACCTGACAACTGCTACCGGGCTTCATGGTTCATTCGTCTTTAATAAGAGTAATCCATTCCCGCAATAGGGACAAGCCCTCACGTCCCCTATCCCACATCCCACATTTTTCCTGGACATTCACCTTGACGATTCAACCTGGGCTCTGTAAAAAGGCCCCCATGAACCTCCTTGATGCCATCATCCTTGCCATCTTGATCTTCTTTCTCATCCGGGGAATCTTTCGCGGGTTTTTCAGAGAGATCGGATCAATCGTGGGCGTAATACTAGGGCTCGTTCTCGGAAGCCGTTTTCACATGGAGGTGGCCGCGTTTCTCAAGCTGTATCTCTCGTTCACCCGATTCCTTCCGTTGATTGCCTTCGGGATGATCTTTCTTGGAACGCTTGTTGGTTGCAACCTCCTGGCCTGGACGTTAAGGGCCGTTACGCACAAGGCCCTCCTTGGATGGCTCGACCGCACCTTGGGGGCCGGCCTGGCACTCCTCAAAGGCGTCATTTTGACCTATCTGATCATCGTCCTCCTGACCTTCTTTGTACCTTCCACAGCGCCTTTAATGGCCCGCTCCGCACTGGCGCCGTGGATCATCTCCTCTTACCAGGTGATGGCCAACATGGTCTCCCCGGAGCTATATCAGAGCTGGAAGAAGCGGTTCACGGGGGAGCGGCCATCCCCCGGCGCCACCACGCCCCAGAACGAGAAATCGTCTACCCATGGATCCCCTTAACCTTTCCAAAGCCATAACAGGACTCGTGGCATTGGTGGAACGGCTTCGCTCCCCTCAAGGGTGCCCCTGGGACGCCAAGCAGACCGATTCGAGCGTTCGGATCTATCTCCTTGAAGAGGCCTACGAGGTCCTTGAGGCCATTGAAAAGGGAGCCCCATCGGAGGTTTGTCAGGAACTCGGAGATCTCCTTTTCCAGATCGTCTTCCTTTCGCAGCTGGGTGCGGAGCGGCGGGAGTTTGACCTCACCGAAGTTATTGAAAGGATCACCGAGAAGATGATCCGCAGGCACCCCCACGTCTTCGGCGACGAGGAGGTCCGAAGCGCCGAAGACGTGGTCGAAAACTGGAGAAGGATAAAACGGAAGGAGAAAGGGTATGCCGACAGGGACGGCTCCGCGCTGATGGCCGTCCCCAAAGACCTCCCTGCTCTGCTTCGTGCCCATCGGCTCCTGGAAAGGGCCTCCCAGTTCAAGGTAGACCAGGAAATGCCCGGAGACCTGCTGGAGGATATCTGCCAGACCGCCGCTCAGATGAAGACGGCAAACAAAATGGGAAAGCAAAAATCGGCGGCCGCCCAGATCGGTCACCTTCTCTTTTCTCTGGCGAAGCTTTCAAGGATTTGGGGATTGAACGCAGAGCACCTGCTTCGGGGGGTGAATCAGGACTTCGTTGATCGGTTCCATCGTGCGGAGTTGGCCTTGCGTGCACAAGGAAAAGACATTGAAAAGACCACTCCCGAAGAGATCCATAAGGCATGGACGAATGCCGAGACCGAGACGTCCTGAGCCGTCAAAGCGAAAACCCTTGTCCCTGAGGGCCGTCCTGTGGTTGGGTCTGACAGCCGCCATGGTGGTCGGCATCACCGTCTGTCAGGTCCTCCTGGTGCGATTTCTCAATCCCCCCTACACCGTTAAAATGGCCATCGATCGAGTTCTCAATGTTGGCGGGCCAACCAGCGATCCTCCGACCATTCAATGGGCCCGACTGGTTGACATCTCCCCCTATCTGCGGCGGGCGGTCCTGGCTGCTGAGGACCAGCGCTTTCTGGCACACCACGGGTTTGACTTCACCGAAATGGGGGAGGCCGCTCATGACTTCCTCAATGGAGAATCAATCCGAGGGGCAAGCACCATCACCATGCAGGTGGCAAGGACGGTGTTCCTGTGGCCCGGAAGAAGCTTGTTGCGCAAGGCGGCCGAAGCATATTACACTGTGTGGATTGAGTGGATGTGGACCAAGGAGCGGATCTTGGAAGTCTACCTGAACACCGTGGACTGGGGCGATAAATGTGCCGGCGTCAAAGCCGCCGCCGCGAGATATTTCGGGGTTAAACCGCGTGAACTCAACCGGTCCCAGGCCGCGCTCCTCGCGTCAGTCCTGCCCAATCCCAGGCGCTGGTCTGCCAACAACCCCTCGCCGCATGTCCTTGAGCGTAAGAACAGGATACTGAAGGATCTTGACATGATGCCCCTCCTTCCCCGGCCCTGGGTGACCCGTCATCACGCCAAAGGCGTCACTTGGTCTTCCACCCAAACCGAATGGAATCACGCCTAAGGCGTGACCGGAAAATGCTTCGAAGCGCCATAGAGAAGGCCAAGGCAATCAGCATCAAATGGAAAATCCTCGTGCCTTTCCTGCTCTTCTCCTTTATCGGCACCACCACGCTCGTTTACATCGGCCTCAGTTCTCAGGAACAGCTTATCAAGAGGGAAGAGAAAAAGGAGCTCTTCAACCTCTACCGTCTCTTTCTCTCAGAGCTCGATCGCGAGAAGGAGCAGTCCCTATCCTTGGCCGCCATCATCGCGTTGAACCCACAGGTCCAGCGGCTGCTGGCAGACCGCGATCGGGATGGTCTTTATGCACTGCTGCTGCCGGTCTTTACCACCCTCAAGAACGATTTCGGGATCCTTTTGTTCCACCTTCACGTCCCCCCCGGGCAATCCTTTCTGCGGCTCCATATGCCGGGGGTTCATGGGGAGATGATCTCATACCGGAAAACGGTGGTTGAAGCCATGAGGACCGGCAGAAAAGTCGGGGGACTGGAGTGGGGGCTGGCCGGTCTGAGCATACGGGGGGTAGTGCCGGTATTCCTGAACAATGATCTGGTCGGCACCGTGGGGATCGGTTTCCCCTTGGGAGGCCTCTCGCTGACAGAGCTCAAGAGACAGTGGAGTGCGGATTTCACCATATTCGAAAAAATGGCCGTGGATCTCTACACGCTCCTTTCCACCACACTTGAAACGGACAAGGACCTTCCCCCCCCGGCAGCGCTTCTTTCTACCGTGGGGGCCGAACCTACGATCCTGATCGCCCCACCGGAGAAACCAGACAAGTCGGTCCTGGTTGGCCCGGTAAGGGATTACGAGGGCAAGGTTGCGGCCTTCGTAAAAATCGAACTGGATAGGACCAGAATCCTGAACCGCCTGTCGACCACCAGAAGCCTCATGACCATCGTGGGCGCAGCAGGCATTCTTGTCTCTTTTTCTCTCACATGGCTGGTGGCCTTCATCCTTACCAGGCCCATCCAGGAAATCGTCAAGGAGGCAGAAGAGATCGCTCAGGGAAAACGCAAGAGCAGCCTCCATCCCAGGCCCCACGATGAAATCGGCGTGTTGACCCGTTCCCTCAATCTCATGCTGGATGCCCTGAACGCCCAGAGGCGACAGGTCGAGGAATACGCCAGGACGCTGGAGGTCCGGGTTGAGGAACGAACCGCCGACCTGGTGGCCTCCGAAGAGAAATACCGGACCCTTGTGGACAACCTCCCTCTGATCGTTTACAGGCTCCTGGGTGACGGGACCACAGAGTTCATCAATCCCTATTTCACAGAGAAACTGGGGTACGGCATCGATGAAGTGGTGGGGGACCGGCGGTTCTGGAGGGAGAAGATCTGCAACGCCCAGTCCTCGGACACGTCGGTCCTGGACAGCTGCTGGAAAGATGGCAAGGAGTTGAAGGTGGAACGGGTCATCCGGGACCGATGGGGCCACCCATTCACCTTTTTGGACCACGCCATCCCATTCAATGATACAACCGGGAAAGTCAAGTGGATCGACGGCATCATGATGGACATCACGGAACTGAAGATGCTTCAGGATCGGGCCTTGCGCACCGAGGAGATCAGAATCCTGGGGGAGATCTCCGCCCGCTTCGCCCATGAGGTGCGAAATCCCCTGGTGGCGGCTGGAGGATTCGCCCGTCGTCTCCGCGACGCGCTGCCCCAGGACGACCCCAAACGAAAGATCGCCGGCATCATTGTCGACGAAGTCAAGCGGCTCGAGTCCATCCTGAAAATCATTCTCTCCTCCCTGGCCCCCGTGGATCTGGTGCTCTCTGGCGTGGACCTCAATCGACTCCTGACCAGCTCGCTTCTGGGCCTGGGAGACCAGTTGAAACAGAAGAGCATCAAGACCATCGGCCTCTCTCTCGCCGGACACGCCTCACATTCAGGCGGACGAGGGGTTGATCAACCGGGTCTTCGAGAACCTCTTTAAACACGCGCTGGTCTCCATGCCTGAGGGCGAGACCCTCCAGGTGGCGACCCGTCTTGAAGACGATCGTGCCGTGGTCGAGATCAGCCACAAGATGGAAGCATTGGCCGACGAGGATCTGGATCAGTTCTTCTTGCCACACTTTGCGGGAAAGCCGGGCGCCATCGTCCTGGACCTGCCCCTTTCCAAGATCATTATTCACAGACACGGCGGTACCATCAAGGTATCCCGAAAAGAGGGGAGCGGGATCACGCTGACCATCGAGTTGCCCGCCAAGACGCACCGGGAGACGCCTGCCGCCGGCTCGGGAATATGATGCCCTCACCGTCGCCGCTCAGCGGATCGGTTGAAGAAAGGAGGTTACCCCTGTCATGGTCAAGTTCATAATCCTCAACGGCTTTATCGCCCTTCACACGATCCTTTTTTGCATCTGGGCATTCGTGCTTGCCGCTCTCGGTAAGAGCGGCAAGCACGTCCATCAACTGGTTGCCGTCCCCTGGGCCAAGATCATTCTCAGGGTCTGCGCAATCCGGGTAAGGGTCACGGGCCGCCAGAATGTGGACCCAGCGGTGCCCCGGATTTATATGTCCAATCATCAGAGTTACTTCGACATCTTCGGACTCCTTGCCTATCTCCCGGTCCACTTCAAATTTATCCTGAAGCAGGAGCTCATGGGGATCCCCCTTTTCGGCCTCGCCATGAAAAAGGCCGGCTACATCGGACTTGAGCGGGATGAACCGAGAAAGGCCATCAAGAGCCTGATTGATGCCGCCGAAAAAATACGAAAGGGGGCCTCGGTGGTCATCTTCGTGGAAGGGACCCGGAGCCCGGATGGAAGCCTCTTGCCGTTCAAGAAAGGGGGGATTCAATCTGGCGCTCCGGTCCGGTTGTGATATCGTCCCTGTGGTCATACGGGGCAGCCGCCTGATCGTGCCCAAAGGAAGCCTGAAGATCAACAGCGGGACATTCGACTTGCACATTGGTCAGCCCATTCCCACGAAGGGCCTCTCAAAGCGAGCCATCCCGAATCTCATGGAACGGGTCAGAGACGCCATTCTGAGCCAGCTGGCAGACCCAGAAGGAGAGTGATCAGTAGCCAGTGATCAGTTTTCAGTGGAAAGCATTTACTGATTACCTAACACAGATGAAGGATCACTTCCTTGTAGGCATTAGCAAATTACTGAAGATCGATTATCGGACAGGGTGTGCAAAAATGTCCAGATGCAAGGCGCACGAGATCCTGAGGAATGAGGCGTACATAGAAGTACGCCGCAGTGACGAAGAATGAGCGCAACGCAGCAGATGGGCGTTTTTGCACACCCTGTTAGTCTATTTCGACACAGTTCTTCTGGATGGCGAAATCCGTAACCGTCTCTCTCAGGAAGATCCCCTTTTCCTGGAACCGCATCCACACAAGTTGGTGGCGCTTCAGCTGAAATTTTACCTCTTTCAGGATAGCCAGTGTCCGTTTGGCCCGCTTGGGAATCATGCTGAGGAGAATCACCTCCGCCATCTCCACGGCCTCCCTGGCGGGAAGCCATACGTCCGCTGCCTTGATGGACTGGAAATCCGCGGGTGGAGCGGATTCGGGGATGACCGGCTGGGTCCGCGTGAAACGGGCGGCAAATTGCTCCACGGCCACCGGATTCCGAATCCTGAAGGCAGGGACATAAAACAGGATGGGCCGGTTCGCCAGGGTTTCAGGGGGCTGAACCCGCGTCTGGGGCAAGAGCTCGTAGAATGACCTCAGATCGCTGTAGGTCCTTTCTTTTGCTTCAAGGACAAGGTTTAGCTTCCAGAAGGGAAGATAGGGGTCGGACGCCTTCACCGCCCCTTTCCCCGTAGTGACCGTGAAGCCAACCTCCTGGTATTGTCCCACCCCGCTCCTCCCAGGCCCTTGCACAAGTCCGGCAAAGGTGGATCCGACTGAAAGGCCGATAGGGAAAGTCCCAGCCGCAGTTTGGGCATTTGAACGGGATGAAATCCATGGGCCTGGAAGGCAGAGGGAGCGTTCCGGGTATCCCTGTTCTCTTCCAGGACGGAGGGTTGTCCTTTGAGGACTTTGTGGGAAAGGCCGTCAACCATGACCAGTTGCTCACGGGACCCTTCTGCCACATTCAGGCAATGGAAAGGAAATAAAGATCAGACTGTAGGTCTCACCGATCAGCTGGGTCTTTATGAGATCGATCCGTTCCCGCGGACCGGTCAGGGTTTGCTGTGGGGACTTGGATGGCCCGTTTCACCGCCTCCTCGAACGGCACCTCCTGCCTCAGAATCACGGCGTCAGGATCCATTTTCTCGCGGTTGTAGGGGACCATCCTTACGACCTGGACCCTCAAGCCCAGTGAGATAACCTGCCACCTGGCACTGTTGAATGCCGGAAAGGTCCTGTGATAGGGGGAGGCCCTGGCCCGCTTGAAGTCGTCGAAGGAATTGGCTCCGGCCTGGGTCGTCCCGTATTTCCTTCCGAAAACCCACTGAAAGATCTGTCCCTTTACGCGCCAGTAAGGAGCGTAAAGGATTTGACCGCCGGTCACCCTGATCCCCCTGCCCTGTTTCCAAAGGGCATCGACGAGGATCTTTCCCACCTGGGCCACGGTGCCTTTCGGCGGGAAAAAAAAGGACTCCACCTCATTTCTTCCGGTCGGCTTCAGGGTTGAATCGCAATACCGGCAACGGAATACAGAGGCGTCCTCATTGAGATCCACCTCTGCCCCGCATTGGGGGCATTTCAGCACAATTTCCATGATTACGGCAAAGCCTCTCAAGCGCCTTGGACTTTGACTGGATCTCCTGTTCGAGGATCCCCAGGGCCATTTGCCGCGCCGGCCGGTCAAGTGTTGGGGAAAGGGACGCCTCTGTCAGCTGCAGCTGTCGCTCCAGGGACCGGATCTCAGTCCGGAGGTCCCGTAACATCTTTCGGATCAACCCCTCCGCCCTGCGGACCCCTTCCACGAAACGGGCCACCTTTTCGAAATCCTTTGTAAACCGCACGGGCTTCCCTTTGGCGTCCAGGGTGTTGGTCCGGGTACAACTATCGGCACCCGAAGGGAGAACCTTTAGGATGCCGTCCGTGACATTTTCGGGCGAAAGCCCTCCCGCCAGTACCACTGGGCGGGACGTCCTCTGGGTCAGCGCCGCCGCCATATCCCAGTCAAGCCTTTCTCCCGTGATCCCTATGAAACCCTTCACCGGCGCCTCTCCCACCCAGGTATCGGTCAGGAACCAGTCTGTGAAGGGTTCGAGTGCTTCTGCGATTTTCAAGGTGGGGAAGTCCCCATGGGTGTTTGGTGCGGGAATGGGGATGGATCTCATGATGGATATTTCCGGAAACCGTTCTTTCACAGACATCTGGGTCCGAATGAATGGTTCCAGGGGCTTGATCTGGCCATGAGGATCGGTGAGGCTTTCGCAGAAGTGGACAAAATGGGGTTGATAGTAATCCAGTGCCCTGTACAACGTAGTGGGATCACGGAAGAGGGGAATCAGACTGCTCTTGGCGTGGGTTCCTCGACAGAGGTGCACCACTTCTTTCAGGCCGGGATTTCGCCACGCCGACTGGGAAAGAATAATGCTTCCGATATGGTCAACCCCCAGGGAGATGCACCGCTCTGCTTCTTGGACCGTCTGTATCTCATAGATCTGAACAATCATGCATCCTCCCGGGGGGCTATGCCTCTCTAATTTAGGATGATCTTGGCTGCTCTTGTCAACACTATACGTGGCCAACACCCTTGACGCCCCATGAACCCGATGCTAACAGGTAACAGAAGCGGTCTTTTTCTCTTGTGGGCCGGTTGCGGCATGGACCCATCGGTTCAGTCCATGATGGAAAGACGGAGGAGCTAGACATGATGGAGAAGTTTCCCGAAGTCCCGTTGAGTGAGCTGCGGTTTAGGGTTGACCCTCAATCTCTCCCCTTTGAAAACACATCGACCCTTGAGCCTCCTCTGGAGCGAGTGGTTGGTCAAGAAAGGGCCAGCGATGCCATCAAGTTCGGGATGGGCATGAGGACAGGGGGTTATAATATCTTCGTTGCCGGTTATCCCAAGACCGGTCTGACGTACATCGCCAAGACGTACATAGAGGAACAGGCCAGGAAGGCGCCCACCCCACCCGATTGGTGCTATGTGTTCAACTTCAAGGAGCCTGACAAACCAAAGTGCTTGAGCTTTAAGGCCGGTCGCGGCAAGGAGTTCCAAAAAGACATGCGTGCGCTTGTCACGACGCTTCAGGCCAAGATCCCGGAGGTCTTCGATAGCGATGACTACCGGGCCAAAGAAAAAGAAGTCCATCAGGATTTCGAGCGGCGGCGGCGTGAAATCATGGATGAGCTCTCCCAGCTGACCAAAGAGGAAGGATTTATCCTCCAGATTTCGCAGGTTGGGATGGTCGTCATTCCCGCCGCGAAAAACGGGCAAGCCATGGGTCAGGAGGACCTGGCCCAGCTCAGCGATGAAGAAAAGAATGGCTTGCGGGAGAAGAGCGACGAACTGCACCGGAAGATGAAAGAGTCGACCAAACGGATCAGAGAGCATGAGGCCGAGTTCAAAGAAAAGCACAGCAAGCTCGACCGAGAGGTTGCCCTCTTCGTGGTGGGGCAGCACCTTGAAGCCCTGACGGAGAAGTACAAAGACGAGTCCGGGGTCGTCGAATTCCTGAAAATGGTCCAGGAAGATGTGGTGGAAAATATCGACGACTTCAAGAAAAAACAGGAAACTCAGACTCAGGCCCAGGTTCAGACGCAGCCCGGCCCCCAATTTCCTGTGGTGCCGCGGGAATCGATTTTCCGGAAGTACGAGGTGAATCTCCTGGTGGATCATTCCGACACGCAGGGGGCCCCGGTCATCGTGGAGTCAAACCCCACTTACCCCAACCTTTTTGGGAGCATCGAACGCCAGGCCTGGTTTGGGGCTTTGTTCACAGACTTCACCATGTTGAAGCCAGGTGTCCTTCACAAGGCCAACGGCGGGTACCTGGTGATGAAGGCCCTGGATCTCCTCAAGTGGTATTTCTCGTGGGAGGCCTTGAAGCGTGCCTTACGGGACCAGCATATCCGGATCGAGGACCTGGGCGAACTCTACGGGCTTTTCAGCGCCAAGACCATCCGGCCGGAGCCTATTCCCCTGGATATCAAGATCGTTCTCACCGGAGATCCCCATCTATTCGAGCTCATCCATTTCTACGATGACCAATTTCAAAAGCTCTTCAAGGTGAAGGCCCACCTGGATGACCGGATCGATCGCAAAGAGGATACGGCACTCCAGCTGGCCAGGATGATCGGAAATTTCTGTCGGGAGCAGTCCGTTCGCCACTTCGATCGGACCGGTGTTGCGCGCCTTCTGGAATACAGCATGGAACGCACCGAAGATCGGGACAAGCTGAGCCTCGAGCTGGGAGACCTGGGGGACCTCATGCGGGAGGCCGATTACTTCGCCCAGTTGGAGGGCGCCCAATTCATTGGGTCCACCCACGTGGAAGAAGCGATCCGGAAACGGATCTTCAGATCGAATCTGGTGGAGGAGCGCATCAAGGAATTGGTCAAGGACGATATCCTCTGGATCGAGACCGACCGTCACCTGGTGGGACAGATCAACGGGCTTTCCATCCTCATGACGGGCGATCACGAATTCGGCAAGCCCAACCGCATCACGGCCACAGTGTCGGTGGGGCGGGAAGGCGTGGTGGCCATCGAGCGGGAGGCAAAGTTGAGCGGAAGCATCCACACAAAGGGAGTCATGATCCTTACGAATCTTCTGAAGGACCGCTTCGCCCACGACAAACCCCTCTCCTTGGCGGCATCCCTTTGCTTCGAACAGAGTTACGGGCTGGTGGAAGGGGACAGCGCCTCCAGCACGGAGCTCTACGCCCTTTTGAGCGCGCTGGCCGGGGTGCCGATCGACCAGGGGGTCGCCGTGACGGGCTCCGTCAGCCAAAAGGGAGAGATACAGCCCGTGGGCGGCGTGACCCTGAAGATCGAGGCCTTTTATGACATCTGCAAACACAAGGGGCTCAACGGCCGTCAGGGCGTGATCATCCCCGCGAAAAACGTGCGCCACCTGATGCTTAAGCAGGATGTCGTCGAGAGTGTGGCGCAGGGTCAGTTCCACGTCTGGCCCATTACCACAGTGGAGGAGGGCGTCCCTATCCTGATGGGTCTTCAAGCGGGCACACTGGGTCCGGATAGGACCTACGAAGAAGGCACCCTTTTCAGAAAGGTCGATGAACGTTTCCGGGAGATCGCGGAGATCGTCAAGGCATTCGGCAAAGAGGAGGCAAGCCGGCAGGAAAACGAAGAGGAGAGCCCCCCTCCGTGTGCGGGATGAGGCCCCCGGATGGGCATCGAGCCGACAGGGGCTTCTTGACAACCCGGGGATCAAATTTAATTTGTAATTGGAAGCAAAGTGTTGACCGTAAAGGGGGTGTTGCAATATGGTCGACGTGCCGCTGTGGCGTGAGCAAGAGGAATTCGATCGTTTCCGCAATGAAATGGATCGAGTATTTGATCGGCTCCTCAACGTCCGGTTCCCAAGGCTTTCCCCGACGCCAAACCGCTGGACCCCTGCCGTAGACCTCTGTGAGACCGCAAAAGACATTGTCGTAAGAGTCGAGGTTCCGGGTGTGGAACCCAACGACATTCACGCATCTGTTACAGGACGTGTTCTGGAGATCCACGGTGAAAGAAAACGGGATTTCGATGAAACTACTGAAAAACCTCACCGGACGGAAGGCAGCTATGGCGTCTTTTCGAGAGAGGTTCGCCTTCCGGCGGATGTGGACAGTGAAAAGGTTCGGGCTACTTGCAGGAATGGCATAGTGAAACTTGTTCTGCCGAAAAGCAAGAATCAATCCTCGAAAAAGATTGACATACAAACCCTCTCCTGAGTCTCACCTCAATCGTTGGAGGGGAGCGGAGCTGAAAGGGAATGGGAGAGAATGAATGGTTTTCGGTTATTGTTGATGCTGGGGACGATGTCGTGTCCATGGGCACCAAGAGGTCGTCGGTTGATGAGCGAGGATGGAGATCTCCGTTTGTGTTTGCGAGAAAACTAAGTTGAGCCGTTCACCCTCTTTGGCGCTAGCCGCTGGAGGGTGTCTTTTTTAGCCGAAACGCAGAGGCCTGAAACAATGGGCCCGTGCAGATCCAGGATCTGCCGGGCCCAGTTGTTTCGTTTCGCTAGAATAGTGGATTAATACATGTCCTCGGGCGGCATGGCTTGGGTGTCGCCTTTCTTCTTTTCCGGCTTTTCAGCCACCATGGCCTCTGTGGTCATGAGGAGTCCCGCAACAGATGCCGCGTTCTGGAGCGCGAACCTCGCAACCTTGGTCGGGTCGATGATGCCGGCCTTCATCAAATCCTCGTATTCACCCGTCTCGGCATTGAACCCGTAACTGTCCTTGCCATCCATTACGTGCTGCACCACGACCGACCCTTCGAACCCTGCATTGTTTGCAATTTGCCTGACCGGTTCTTCCATGGCCCGTTTGACAATGTTGACGCCCAACTGCTCCTCGCCTTCAAGCTTCATCTTGTCGAGCGCCTTTATGGCCCGGACAAAGGCGACGCCGCCCCCTGGGACAATCCCCTCTTCAACGGCGGCGCGGGTTGCATTCAAGGCATCCTCGACCCGATCTTTCTTTTCCTTCATCTCGGTCTCTGTGGCAGCTCCCACGTTGATTACGGCGACACCACCGATTAACTTGGCAAGACGTTCCTGGAGCTTCTCACGATCGTAGTCACTCGTCGTCTCGTCGATCTGGGCCCGGATCTGCTTGACGCGGCCTTCCAGGGCCTCTCTGCTCCCGCCGCCATCCACGATAGTGGTGTTGTCTTTGTCAATGGTCACACGCTTGGCCGTTCCGAGATCGCCGATCGTAATAGTTTCGAGCTTGATCCCCAATTCCTCACTGATCACCCGTCCACCGGTCAGGATGGCAATATCCTCCAGCATGGCCTTTCTTCTGTCCCCGAAGCCGGGAGCTTTCACGGCCGAAACCTTCAGGGTCCCACGAAGCTTGTTCACCACCAGGGTTGCCAGCGCTTCACCTTCTACGTCTTCAGCCAGGATCATAAGCGGCCTTCCCATTTTGGCAATCTGCTCGAGGATGGGAATCATGTCCTTCATGACGCTGATCTTTTTCTCGTTCAACAGGATATAGGGGTCTTCGAGGTGAACCTCCATTTTTTCGGGCTCCGTCACGAAATAAGGGCTCAGGTAGCCGCGATCGAACTGCATCCCCTCGACGATTTCGAGCGTCGTCTCCATGCTCTTGGCTTCCTCAACGGTGATGACGCCCTCTTTCCCAACCTTCTCCATGGCCTCCGAAATGATGTCCCCGATAGTGGGATCGTTGTTGGCGGAAATGGTCCCGACCTGTGCGATCTCCTTTTTCTCCTTCGTGGGCTTTGAAAGCTTCTTCAGTTCCTGAACCACGGTTTCAACGGCCTTCTCAATCCCCCGTTTAATGGACATGGGGTTGGCACCGGCAGCCACGAGCTTGGACCCCTCCCGGTAAATGGCCTGGGCCAGGATGGTGGCGGTCGTGGTCCCGTCTCCTGCCACATCGGAGGTCTTGGATGCCACCTCCTTCACCATCTGTGCGCCCATATTCTCAAACTTGTCTTCGATCTCCACTTCTTTGGCGACCGTGACGCCATCTTTGGTGATCTTGGGGGAACCCCATGATTTCTCGATCAGGACATTGCGACCCTTGGGTCCCAGCGTGACCTTCACCACATTGGCCAGGGTGTCCACACCCCTCATCATCTTCTCCCTGGCGGTGGCACTGTATTTGATTTCCTTGCTAGCCATCGATTAACCTCCTAATTTGAATGGTTTCCTTGTAATGTCTTCGCCGATCACTAGAAGCGGTCTCTAGATGCCTTTGGATCATCCTTCGATGATGCCAAGGATGTCATCCTCCCGCATAATCAAATGATCGACGCCGTCTATCTTGATTTCGGTCCCGGCATACTTGGTGAAAAGGATGCGGTCTTTGGCCTTCACGGCCATGGTCGCCCTCTCGCCGTTCTCATTCACCTTTCCGGGGCCAACGGCAATGACCTTTCCCTCCTGGGGTTTTTCCTTGGCCGTGTCCGGGATGATAATGCCTCCCACCGTCTTCTCTTCCTCCTCGACCCTAATGACGAGCACCCTGTCGTTCAACGGTTTCACCTTCATAAGCTTTCATCCTCCTTCAACATGTTGTTTTTCTTATGTTGTCCAGGTTTCTTGGTCTCTTCAGAGGCCTGGCCAAAAAGACATAACCTAATGATTTCGTAGAGTTATTCTAGGACGTAGGTAACGAATTTAACCATTCTCCATCGCTTGTCAAGCCACCGTCCCTTACTTTCTTGGATCTGGGTGTACCCATGGCGCCCGTGCCCAAACGAACCGCTCACAGGAAAGATCGGGAGGCGTACCGCTCCTGCCATGCACCAGAAGGAATGAAAAGGAGATCTTGCGACCATACCGGTCGCCCGCTGAATGTGGAGGCTGGAAATGGGGCCTCAATCGTCTCTCAGACCGCTGATGAAATCCTCGGTCATTTTCCATGCCTCGTCGTCTGTAAATTGCCTCGGCGGATTTTTCATGAAATAGGCGGAGGCTGAGTAAAGGATGCCCCCTTTGCCCCTGTCAAGGGCGAGCTTGCCGCACCGGATGGCGTCAATCACCACTCCACCGGAGTTGGGGGAGTCCTCCACAGAAAGGCGCAGATCCAGGTTCATGGGCATGTCACCGAAGTTCTTGCCTTCCATCCGGATGTAGCAGACCTTGTTGTCCTTCTGCCAGGCCACCCAATCGCTCGGGCCGATATGGATGTTCTCCGGATCCAGCCGCTTTTCGCCAAGCTGGGATTGAACGGATTCGGTCTTGGATCGCTTCTTGTTCACGAGACGGCTTCGGTCGAGCATGTTTAGGAAATCGGTGTTGCCACCGGTATTGAGCTGGTACGTCCGCTCCAGCTTGACACCCCTGTTCCGAAACAGGTTGGCCAGGACCCTGTGAATAATGGTCGCCCCGATCTGGGATTTTACATCGTCTCCGATAAGGGGAAGGCCACTCCTCTCAAACCGTCCCTGCCACTCCGGGTCGCTGGCAATGAATACCGGGATGTTGTTGATAACCCCTATGTTGGCCTTCAAGGCGCACCCCACATAGAACCGCGTCGCCTTTTCAGAGCCGACCGGTAGATAGTTGAGAAGCATCTGTGCCCCAGAGCTTCGGAGGGTCTCAATCACCTCATCCTCTGTGGGCTCCCGTTCATCTGAAAGGACGAAGGTGTAACGCGCCTCGTAGTGCTTCATGTGATCTGCAAAGCCATCGAGGACCTGCCCCATCCTGACGCTGACGCCCTTTGCCGGCATATTCCCAAAGATCGGCTTCGTGCAGTTAGGTGGCTGGAAGATGGCTTCGGATACGTCCCTGCCGACCTTTCTCCCGTCGATATCAAAGGCGGCCACCACATCAATGTCTCCCGGCTTGTAACCTCCTATCTCCCAGTGCATGAACCCGGTGGCATCGGATTCGTTCCTTCCCCTGTAATATTCGATCCCCTGTATCAGCGAGCTTGCACAATTGCCCAGACCGACGATGGCAATCCTGATCTTCTCCATCCGCAACCCCCCCTCATCCCACCATTCATCTGTCGCGCAAGACGGACCTATCGTGTTGCCGTAAAGACCTGAAAGGACCTTAAGCTGTTCCCCAGTGTCTTGGCCTCTCTTCCAGCCTTTTCAAATTCTCCCTTGCAAAATCAATGGTTGGATCCAGCTCCAGCGCGAAACGATAGTAGCGAACGGCCTTTTCCACATCCCCCAATTCCCGATAATTGGAGGCGATGTTGGCGTAATCAATGCCGGAGCCGGGATTGATCTGTAGTACGTTCTTGAAGCAATCGATGGCCTTCTTGTGTTCTCCAAGCTTGAAAAAGCAAAAGCCCATCAGATTATACACCTCGGGCCGTTCCGAATCGTAGGATGCGGCCTTTTCAAGCGCAGTGATGGCCTCCTTGTACCGCTCAACCTCCTTGAGGGACAGCCCCGTGTAGAAAAAAATGCTGGGAATGTCTTCTGCCTTGGGGCTGAGGGTCATCGCCTTCTCAAAGAAGTCCAGGGCCTTCCCCGGCGCGTCGAGGGCCAAAAAGGTCACCCCGAGAAAGAACTTGATATAATACTGACCCGGAATCCGCTTGTCCATCTTTTCCAACATCTCGGCGGCCCATCTTGGCTCTTCGCTTTCAGAGATAAGCTTCGCCGTGAAAAGGCCCACGCTGGTCCCCGCTGCACGCTCCCTGAAGTGGGCCCCCGGGATGATGGTGTAATAGGCCGGGATCCCGAGGCCGGGATGGGTCACATCCACCAAGAACACCTCCATGCCGATGCGGCCAAGGGCCTTGACACAGTTTTCCACCTCCACCCGCATGTTTTGGTTTGAGAGGTCCGGGAGGGTCCGGATGTCCACCACCTTGTGAGGATTCATAATGAAGTTGGCATCGGAGAGGTCTTTGAGCTTGGGAAGGCCGCTTGCAACGTAGTTGGAAGAAGAATTGAAATCGCCGGCGAGCTGGGCCACCTCGGTCAAGGCCCGGCTCAGGGCCTTTTGCGGATCGGGGGTGGTCCCGGCTGTCCAAACGATTTCGCTCGACTCCGGAAAAGTGGACGGATCATAGGCCATAATGCCCAGAGAGGGAATCCCCGTATCGAGCGTGAAATTGGAGGCAAAGAGTCTCACACCGATCCGGCGGTATTTCCCGAGCATGTCCAACACCGCGGGATCGGTGGCCGAATCCAGGTTGATGCCGTCCACAACCAGTCGGTTCCGGCTGACAAATGAGGAGACATGTCTTTCGACGACCTCGCAAATGCCTTGGAGAATGGCCTCCTCCCTGCAGTTGCCGACAGAGGGACCGTTGAACTCGTTGATCGCGAAAAACCAATTGAAAGGGACAAGCACCGGTTCATTCCGCGTCAGGTTAAAGGCCCAGACCCACTTAAGCGGTATGGTCGTGAAGATGTCCATTGCCCGTGCCAGCTCCCTGGAGTCGTCGTGGACAGAGCGCGCAATCAGGTCGAGGGGGATGGCCGGCTCGTCAAGATCACGGTAGGCCTTCACCAGGAAATTGCTTGGGTCGTTGCAAAAACTGAAGAAACTGTACCGTTCCCCCAGTTCCATGACGGCACTCGCCTCAGATTGCTGGACCGTTGCGCCCTTGCCCATCTGCTTCTTGGTGCCAATCACCTCATGGGCGTCTTTTCCGCAGATACTGAAATAGACTGGAATGTCCAGCCGCCCGTTGTCGATCCGCACCGTCTCTTCCAGGATATCGAGATCCATCTCCGCGAGTTTCTTTCCGAACTGTTTGACCGTTTCCTCCGGAGAAATCATTTTGTCCTGGTCCAAGGTGTAACCCTTGGTCGCATCCTCCAGCACGACCTGAAACCTCTTGTTCATTTATCATCCTCGTGAATAATGTAGATTCCCGCTATCATTAGAGGGAGTAGCGCTATGTGTCTTCCCGGTCGTTCTTGCGCCAGATGGATGCAACGCGCCGTGGGCCCGAAGGAGGGAGGAATCCGCAGCAAAGGCAAGTAAGGGAAAGGAAAGAAATGGAAAAAGACCGTTGCTGATTGCTCCGTTCATTTGGGAAATGGCATGGAATGAGATTGAGCCTGGGAGAACCTCCTCCCAGGCTCAATCCCGATTCTTCTCTCTATTTGAGATCCTTCTTGCAGAAATACCGGTCTTTGCATTCTATACTTTTCATCCACATCATGCCGGCAACCCCCTTGCCACTTTCCGGGCAAGATCGCGGCATGCCTCAAGTCCAGCCTGATCGGGAACATACTGGATCTTGAGGCCCGGGTCTACGAGCTCCAGCTTCATCTCTTCAAATTGCTGATTGATGAGCTTCACGGCATCTCCGGACCACCCGTAGGAACCGAAGGCGGCCGCCAGCTTGTTCCTGGGCCGAAGCCCCTTCATGTAGGTAAGAAAATCGCTCACCGTTGGGAATAGCCCATTATTGAGGGTGGGAGACCCCACCAGCACGGCCCCGGCATCGACGACCTCCGTCATCACATCGCTCCGATGAGAGGTCCTCAAATGCATAGCCTTGGCCTCCACCCCTTCCTGATACAAGGTCTCCACCAGGGTCTCCGCCATGGCCTGGGTGGAGTGCCACATGGTGTCATATATGACCACTGCCTTCCGTTTTGGGCTCTGATGGCTCCACGCCACATACGCATTAATAATTTTACCGGGATCCTTTCGCCAGATGATGCCATGGTCCGGACAGATCATGTCGATGGCAAGCCCGAGCTCGGTCACGCGGTCGGCGAGCTTCAGGATCAGGGGCGCGTAGAGAAGAAGGATGTTTGCAAAGTACTTGAAGGCGTGTGGCATGATGGCATCGCCCACCTGGTCGTCAAACCGCTCCAGGCTCGCATAATGCTGGCCAAAGGCGTCACTTGAAAAAAGGACCTTGTCCTCTTTCAGATAGGTGAACATGCTGTCGGGCCAGTGAAGCATCCTCGTCTCCAGGAAGACCGCCGTCCGCTTTCCCAGCCGTAGCTCGCGTCCATCTTCCACCGGCTGGTAGTTCAGCTTTTGGGCGAAGTGGCGCGCGAGATTCTTATGGCCCATCTTGGAACAATAGACGGGTTTTCCCTCGCCGATCTTATGCATCACCCTGGCAAGCCCCCCCGAATGGTCCATCTCCGTGTGATTGCTGATGACCATGTCGATCTTCTTGGGATCGATCAGTTGACTGACCCCATCGATCAGCTCATCCGCAAACTCCTTCTTGACCGTATCGATCAGGGTCACCTTCTCATCCATGATGAGATAGGCATTGTACGTGCTCCCTTGGTAGGTGGAGTACCCGTGGAAGTCCCTGATGTTCCAATCCACAGCTGAAAGACAATAGACATCTTTGGCAATTTCGATCGGTTTCATGCATCCCCTGCTTTCCAGTCCGGTCATTTCCCCAGGCCGGGTTCTGAAGCCTCAGCTACGTGCATTTCGAATGAATTCCTTGGCAGAAAAAACGGGGTGTCGCCCAATGCATCGACGCACACCCCGAAAAACTAACTGCTCATGCAGAGAAAATCAAGGGCGGTCACTCGAAAAGAGCGCCGCCCGGTCTCGCGCGATTAGGTCTCTTCGTAGGCCAAATCTTCTTTGGTGATCTTTCCTCTGAATAACCTGTAAGCCCACAACTGAGATCCCAATACGATCGGCACGAACATTCCCAAGAACAGGCAAGCCTCCCATCTACGATGGATCGCGGATCTGCTCAAGGGCCTCTCTGACCAAGTCCTTGATTGGGCGTGGCCTGACCCGGCGATCCTCGTAGATCTCCACTTCGGTGCTATCGTCTTGAAGGGTGATGAGCTTGGATATGGCCTCTTTTGCCCGCAGGTGCCCGAGGGCCCAGACCGCCAGCCCCCTGAGGGCGGGGTCCTTCGCCCCCAAGGAGGGCAGGAGGTGGGAGACAGCGTCTTTCACGCGCTCGGGACTTTCCTGAGCCACGCGTCCGATAGCCCAGACCGCCCCGGCCCGAAGCGGTTCATACTCCAGAAAATTGGCGTCCTCTCTCACATAGGATATCAGGATGCAGGCATACTCCGCCGCAAGGCGCGGGTCCCTCGCCACGACTTCCCCCATGGCCTCGGGACAGCCCCACCCGATGCCCCCTGATTCGTCGTTAAGCTGCCAGATCATCCGCCGAACCACCACTCGGGCCGCCTCGATGTCCTCTTTGGCGAGTCGCGCCACCGCGCAACCCATGGCGGTAATGGCCCGCCACCGGATAAGCGGTTCATGGCTGAGAAGGAGTGAAAAGAGGGTGTTGATGATCGGCATGGTGGGTCCTTTTAGCAGGACCTCAAGGGCCCGCTCGAGATCGTCTGACCGAAGTGCCGCCCGCACTTCCTCTTTGAGGACCCGGCGACCTGCTTGCCGGATTTTGCGAACATGGTCGCTCACCCTGATTCTCCCTTTTTTTTGTTCAAGGCGATCTGAACACGACGAAACCAGAACAGATTTTCCCATAGCCATGGCACACGAGCAAGCAGAGATGAATGAACCCGATTTCTGGCGCGATGCTGCCCGGACTCCCTCGCCAAAGTCCTTCATATCGACTTTCGTCCTGAACCGCCATCCGTATTCTTCGTCTCTCCAGACGCAGACCATGTTCGAGACCGCGCCGCCCACCCGGGGTGGGACGTTTACATTAAACGGAACCTCCTGGAAGGCCTGATCGAGAAGGTAGCGCTGAACCAGGTCAAATTGGCCGCTTCTATGAGGTTCCTGATCAGGGCATGCTGGGAGATTTCCTTTTATTGGGAGTTCAGACGGCCGGAACTTATTGGTGGATTGATGACTGGTTACGGGCTTTCCATAGGTCGGGATTCTGGGGATATCCATATGAACTAACGGGATAGTCGGCAACCATTTGGCTGGGTCTTTATAGCAGCTATAGCAGGCTGCCGCATGGCCTCAATTCATGGATTCATTAGTCCCATGTAATGTGGCATAGATCTTCGTCTCACTTCAGCCCCGCCTTGCGCAAAGAGTCAATAAACTGTTCTGTATTGGCTTGATTTTTATGCGGGCGTGTCTTTGCGAAGCCCTCGAGAGAAAACTTGGGGTCTATCCTGAGGATTTCTGCAGCTTCAGCACGGGCCTCCTCCTCGCGGCCTGATAAACTATACGTGCTGGCAAGGACAAGGCGGGCAATCACATTCTTGGGTTCTCGATGGAGCACTTTCTCACATGCAGAAATCGCCTCCTCGTACCGCCCCGTGTCGCGATAGGCCATCGCTAAGCTCCATAAGTACCAACTCGGAGGGATCGGGTTTAGACGTATCGCCTTCTCAAGGACCGGAATGGCTTCCTCCGATCTATCCGCCCAATAAAGATTTTGTCCCAACCACCCTAGGGCGCTAGCAGAATTGGGATCTAGGGCAACTCCCCGCTCGCACTCGGCAATGCCCTTATCATATTGTCTTGTCATTATGTAGAGGTTTCCCAATAAGCCATGGGCAGTGGCATAAGAGTCGTCTAGGGCGATAGCCTTTTGTGTCAGTTCGATGGCTTTCGCCAAAGACTCCCTGGGAGACTTACTCGAGCCCAGCCACATATCCATAAGGTGGATCGTAGCCAGGAATGCGTAAGGCTTTGGATACACTGGGTCAAGAGCAATGGCTTCCTGAAACATGGCTCTGGCCAGAGCATTATTCTCTTTGTTCATGCGATAAAAATGTTCACGCCCTTGCAAGAGCTTCAGATAGGCCCCGAGGTTGTCCGTGCCTTTTGCTAACAGGCGGGCTTGCTCAGCCTCCGTCAGCTTTACTTGCAGTTCCGTCAGAATTTTCAAAGTGATTTCATCTTGTAAAGCAAATATATCTTTCAAATCCCGGTCGTATTGTTCCGCCCAAAGATGTTTGCCAGTAATGGCATCTATAAGCTGAGCTGTGACCCGAACCCGATCTTTAGACTTACGAACACTTCCCTCTAATACATACCGCACACCCAGATCTTCCGCCACCTGCTGCACCTTCACTGGCTTCCCCTTGTACGTAAAGGTGGAGTTTCGGGCGATAACGAACAGGCCGGGAATCTTGGCAAGGGCGGTAATGATATCTTCTGTGATCCCGTCACAGAAATAGTCCTGCTCCGGGTCTTTGCTCATGTTGTCAAAAGGCAACACAGCGATGGAAGGTTTGGCAGGAAGAGGGTAGGCCATTTTCTCAATGGAGGCCGGTGCCACATCCGGTCGCACATAGAACTCCCAAAGGGCCAGGACACCACCCACAATAATCAGCACCGCCAATCCAAAAATCGCCGTCCAATGCCACATTTTCAGCCTGCGATTTTCTCCAATCACCTTTCCTACGGCTTTGGGATCGACCAGTACCTTATACACCCGTATTGGTTTTTCGATATTCTTGACCGTCTGTTCACCAAGAAATTCATAGCCAAGAGGAAGTTTTTTTCCAACTTGGTCAAAAGCGGTTCCGGAAATGCAAATACCCCCACCCTCGGCCATTCCTTCCAACCTGGCGGCCACATTGACACCATCCCCATAGATGGTTTCATTCTCCTCGATCACGTCCCCGAGGTTGATACCGACACGGAACTCCATCCTGCGGTGCTCAGGAAGCTCAGAGTTTCTCTCTGCCAGCTCCTTCTGGAACTGGACGGCGCAGCGAACCGCGTCAACCACACTCGGAAATTCCGCCAGAACGTTGTCACCCTTGGCATCCACTACTCGGCCACGGTGATCTTTTATGAGGCCAGTCATCACATCACGGTAGGCGTTAATCGTGCCCACAGTGGCTTCTTCATCATCGGCCATCAGACGGCTGTACCCCTTGACATCAGCGCTGAAGATCGCCGTCAGCTTGCGCTTTGCCCGTTTCTCAGTCACGAGATCACCTATTCTGCGACAAAAAAGCCCCCGAGCGGATAGAAGTATCCGCAGGAGGCTCCTCTTTAAAAACCTTCAGGAAACACAAGGCCATGGTTTCCTCCAGGAAGGTTGGGGTTATGTCATTGATTTCACTTGATCTACGCGAAATGAAGCCGACTTATGCCGATTAGGACCCAAAAAGCGATTTCTGTCAAGAGGAATCAAGTGGCCTGGGATGGAGATGGGTCATTGAACTTGTCCGCTCCCCTTCACAAAATTTGGGTCTTTCTTGATAATACCACGGGCCTTGTCGGATTTTGGGGCACCAGATAGGCAGAACAAAGACCAACCAAGGGCCACAGGACCTCTAGCTGATAAACCTGACCTGTTGACTCAAGCCGAGGATCTAATGCATGTTTTCTCGATCCCGGTGTCCACTGGCCCCCCCCCAAAACCGATATAGAAAGCCACCACCATGACCTCAGCAAGAGAAGCCATTACACGTTCAGTCTTTGACCGCCTTGATCTCTCCAAGGCAGCATAGGCCAAGGCGGTCGAGGCCACCTTGGAGATCATCAAACAGACCCTTGAGGCTGGCGAGGAAGTCCTGATCACCGGTTTCGGAAACTTCTGCATGAAGGACAAAGGGAAGCGCCCGGGGCAGAAATCCTCAGACAGGCGAGGATCTGATGCTGGCCGAGAGCAAGGTCGTGATCTTCAAGTGTTCGAGGGTGTCGAAAAGGAGGCTGAATGGTAGCCGGGAACAAAGCCCCATCCTGATCGATCCCACCAATGTTTACTGATGTCCCGATAGCGGCAGCCAGACTGAGACTGCACGGTTTTGGATGACGCGGATTCCCATCGAGGAGCTCACCCAGAAGATACTTCCCGAATGGTTAGAAGATGTTCGTGAAATTTGGGAGGACAATCCTTGATTCAGCGGTCCTTTCAGATCCTTTGCCCAATGGCCCAGCTGCGTCACTTTAACACACAGACATATCCCATCTGTTTGAAATGATCATCGAATCCGGCGTATTTCTGAATCCCCATTTCCTTCATGACAGCAAAGCTCGCACAGTCCGTAACACTCAACATCTTGTCATGGTATTTCTTAAACAACTCCAGTGCTTCCCTTTTTACTGGCGCGTCAACGGGAACTATCGTCAAAATAGGTTCCTTTGTCTTCTCAAGGAAGCGAATGGCCAAGTCATGGCGCCCTATAGAGCAGTTGAGGTATGTGATTGTTTCAAAGACAATAAAATCGGTTAGGTACAGCTGATGATTCCGCAAGAGGATCTCAAGATTTCTCTTGGCAATGGCATGATTTGTGTCCCTGCTGTCAAACAAAGCGATCCAGTATCCAGTGTCGAGAATGATCGCTTCTTTCATGGGCTCTCTCAAGATGAAAGATATTTGTCGTGTGCGATGGAGCCATCCACCCGAACATCAATTACCCCTACCAGGTCATCGAAAAGGTTCATATCAACCTTGACACTCTTATGTTCAGGCTGATCTAACTCCTCCAAAACCGTTATGATCACCTTAGCAGGTTTGTCAAACGGGATAGGCTCCAGCAGTCGAATCTGCCCGTCTTTATATATTCCTTTTACAGACAACATGGATTCCCCCATCATTTTTTCTAAATTTAACCGGTCATGATAAAACGTTCAACACTATTTTCAGGGTCAGGCTGTTGAAGCCAGGTTCGGTGACCTTTCGTTCAAGGAGCCAGCCCAACCTTCGGCTGAAGGCAGGTGAAGATCACCGAGACTCGAAAGCTCGTCCCGTATCTGAGTCTTGAGAACTTTTAACAACCTTACAGTACCGGGAATCATAAGACTGACGCGAGGATAGCAGAACTTCGAGCTCTGCGAAAGGCTTTTAAAGAACACGGTCCACTTTGCAAAGAGGTTCTTGCCAGGGCTGTGGGTGGCCATGACAGGGATTTCTTCTATTTTGCCGGTTGGGAACAATCAACTTGGAATAGGGCCGGCGGTATGATACTGAATTGAACCCATGGACCTGACCGCAACCATCGCAGCCATCCCCCTTTTTCAAGGCCTTCCAACGCCCCAGGTTGAAGACCTGACCATGATCGCGCAGGAGCAGGTAATCAGAAAAGGCCAGATCATTTTTTCAGAAGGCGATAATGGAATCGGATTTTATGTGGTCCTTGCGGGCCGGGTGAAGGTCTTCAAGCTCTCCATGGATGGGAAGGAGCAGATCCTTCACCTCTTTGGGCCGGGCGAGCCTTTCGGGGAGGTTCCGGTCTTCAGCGGTCAGAAGTTCCCTGCAAGCGCCGCCACCATGGAGGAATGCCGGATTCTCTTCTTTCCCCGGGACAGTTTCGTCGCCCTTGTCAAGAAGACGCCCGAGGTGGCCCTCAACATGCTGGCCATCCTCTCGCGCCGGCTTCGCCGTTTCGCCTCTCTGATCGAGGACCTCTCCCTTAAGGAGGTGCCGGCCCGGCTCAGCGCCTACCTCCTCTATCTGAAGAACGCGAACCGCGGGTCACGGGATCTGACCCTCGACATATCCAAGGCCCAGCTGGCGAGCCTCCTCGGGACCATCCCGGAGACCCTTTCAAGGATTCTCACCAAAATGAGCAAACAGGGGCTCATCCAGACCGACGGCCCCAGAATCCGGATTCTCGACCTGGAAGGGCTGGAGGATCTGGCCGAAGGAGGTTAGCGACCATGGAGTTGACCAAAATCTACGAAGAGGGAGAAAAGCGTATCCGGGAGCGGGACTTCTCCATCCTGCTTGACGGGGTGGAAACGGAATTCGTGGTAGCCCATAACCGTGAGGTGCTGGATCGCTACACCTTCCGCCAGAAATGCATCGACGGGGTCATGCCTGAGACCGGTTGCACCGTTCTCGGCATTCCGCTGGCAACCCCGGTCATCATGTCATCCATGACCATGCCGATCCCGGCCATCGCAGACGAGGGGTTGATGGAAGCGGCCCGAGGCCTCATGGCCGCAGGGAGCCTCATGTGGACGGGGACCCCGATCCCGCAGAACCTGCGGGAAATCGCGGCAACCGGGGTGCCCCTTGCAGCCAACGTGAAGCCTTACAAGGACCGAAAGCGGATGTTCGACACCATCCACGAAATCCAGGCCTCCGCCGTTCGCTGGGTGGGCATTGAGATCGACTCGGGACAGGGGACCAAGGTGCGGGACCGCCTGATGGCCTCCGACTGCTCCCCCTTGTCCTTGGCAGAACTGAAAGAGGTGCGCAAGGCAGTCTCTCTGCCATTGATTTTCAAGGGAATCCTCAGCCGCCACGATGCAATCAAATCCGTCGAGGCCGGGGCGGATGGGATCGTGGTTTCAAATCACGGGGCCCACACCCTGGATTACCTCCCCCACCCCTTCCAGGTCATGGATGAAATCATGGAAGTGGCCAGGGGCAGGACCGTGGTCATGGTGGATGGCGGCTTCAGGCGGGGCAGCGATGTCTTGAAAGGGCTTGCCTTCGGGGCATCGCTCGTGGGGCTCGGCCGTCCCATTCTCTACGGCCTGGCCGCAGGCGGCCAGGAAGGCGTTGCGGAGGTGGTCGAACAGATCACCGGGGAACTGGTTCGGATCATGAGCTTGGTGGGCGCAACGGACGTGCGGAATGTGAACCGCGACATCCTGATCGAAGATCAGTTCTTCCGCATGAGATAGGTGACGGCCTCTTCGAGTCCATCAATGGTCAGCTCGAACATGGGGAAGATCTCCCGGATAACGCCGACCGTCCGGGTGTAGGGCCATTCATAGGCCATTTTGGGGTTCAGCCAGACCGAGCGAGGAAAGCTCTTGGCGATGAATCGAAGCCTTTCGATGCTGGCCCTGGTGGTGCGTTCCTCCAGGTGGATGGATCCGTCTGTGGCCATGAGCTCATAGGGCGCCATGCTGGCATCCCCCACCGCGATGAACCGTGTATCCTGGTCGAACTTCACCAGTTCCTCCACCTTCTGGGGCTTTCGGATCCTTGGCGGGTCCTCCCACAGGGTGTCGTAGATGGTGTTGTGAAAGAAATAGGTCTTTAGCTGTTTGAACTGAGCCCTTGCGTAGTTAAACAGGGTCTGAACCACCTCCACATAGGGGTCCATGGACCACCCGCCGTTGTCGATGGCGAGGATAACGTTCAACCGGTCCTTGAGGCTTCGGTCAAAGATGATTTCAATCTCCCCTGCATTCTTCATGGTCTGATAAATGGTCTCATCGATGTTCACCTGATCTTTGGGACCCACAGGAACCATGTTTCTGAGCCGCTTCATAGCCTCACCCATCTGGGCAAGGCTGAGCGGACCTTCCTGGGAATAGTCTCGGTATCTCCGGTCCATGGCCACCTTGACCGCGGACTTGTTTCGGGACACCCCCCCGACCCGCATGCCGCCCGGGTGATAACCCGAATGGCCGACCGGTGAGGTCCCCCCGGTGCCGATCCACTTACTTCCCCCGTGATGGGCCTCGGTCTGCTCCTTCAGGCGATCGAGAAAGTATTTCACCAGTTCTTCGGGGCTCAATTTCCCAAGGGAGGCCTCATCTACCCCGAGCAAGTCCGCCAACTCTTTGGGGTTCTTGAGCCATTCTTCCAGCATGGCCCTTGCGACTTCCGATAACTCGGTCTCATCGGGCGGTTTCAGCTCCGCCCCTTCGAAGTGATGGGCAAAGGCCTGATCGTAGAGGTCAAAGTATCGTTCGCTCTTGACCAGGATGGAACGGGCAGCCGTGTAGAACTCGTCGATGGAGCTGACGAGTCCCAGGTGGAGCCCCTTTTGAAGCCTCAAAAAGGAGGTGGGGGAGACGGGAATCCCCAGGTTTTTCAGGAGATAGAAAAATTCCGTGAACATGGTCCCTCACATGGCCTGAGCGCGAAGTATCAGAGCCTCATCCGTGACACGGCGTTCCTGGCAATGCCGTAATCCTGGCTCTTCTTGAAAAGGACACCTAGATAGGGGATATCCCCCTTGACCAGGTTCTTGACCTTGAAGTCCCCATCCGCCCTCAGGGCCCGGATCCAGTTAATGAGCTCCCGGGTTGCCGGCTTCTTTTCCAGCCCCTTGAAGTCCCGGATCCGGTAGAAGGCCTTGATGGCATGCTCCATCAGATCCCTGCTGATGTCGGGAAAGTGGACCTCCACGATCTTGGCCATCATGTCGGGTTCCGGGAAGGCGATGTGGTGAAAGTTGCACCGGCCGAGGAAGGGATCGGAGAGGTCTTTTTTCGCATTTGAGGTGATAACGATGACCGGTCGGCATCTGGCCTTGATGGTCTTGTCGATCTCTATGATGTCAAACTCCATCTGGTCCAGCACATCCAGCATGTCGTCTTGGAAGTCTGTATCCGCCTTGTCGATCTCATCGATCAGGAGGACCACCCGTTCGTCCGACACAAAGGACTGGCCGATCTTCCCCATCTTTATGTAGTCCTCGATGTTGCTCACATCCCGCTTTGAGTCACCGAAACGGCTGTCGTTCAAACGTGTGAGGGTGTCGTACTGATAAAGGCCGTCGATGAGCTTCATGCTCGACTTCACGTTGAGCACGATGAGCCTCATTTTCAGGGCCTCTGCGATGGCGTGGGCCAGCATGGTTTTTCCCGTGCCGGGTTCCCCCTTAAGGAGGAGGGGCATTTCGAGCGCCATGGAAATGTTTACGATCTGGGCCAGTTCTTCATCGAGCACGTATTTGGATGCGCCGGTAAACTGTTTTCTTTCATCTGCTTCAGGCATGGGGTTACTCCTCAAAGAGTCAAGAATTCGATGACGGATCTTTCGCAGCATATAAAGTCTGCACTTCCTGGGCCATGAACCATCCCATCTGGGGGGCTCTCAATCCTAAAGCGCGTATCCCCTTGCGATTTTCGGCATCAAGCGACAACGCTGGCAGCGGCTCGGATATCAAGCCGGCGGGGATGCGGGGGCCACCATGGGCTCAGGCTCGGGCTATAAACTTTAACCATTTATTCAAACACATCACGCCCGAGATGTCAACCTCACCACAACCTGTTTCGGTCGCGCGCAGGGTTTCACACGGATCTTTCGGATGATTTGGCGTGCTTCTGAGCATTGGGGAGAGGTGGGTAACCGGTCACTTTGAAAGGTTTCGCCAGGCCGTCTCTGCCTGCTTGATCCCGTCTTCTTCCGTGGGCCTGCTCTCGAGAATCGCCGCCCCGTCGCCGCCGGATCCCCGCAATCGGGCAATCCGCTCCTCCAAAGGCGGGTGGGTAGAAAACAAGCTCATGAGACTCGACCCGGAAAGCGGGCTCACGATGAACATGTGGGCCGTGGATGGGTTGGCCTTAAGGGGAAGCTTCTTGGAATAGGCCCCAAGCTTCCCGAGGGCGTCGGCAAGCCAGGCCGGATGGCCGCTGACCTTGGCGCCGGTGGCATCGGCCTGATACTCCCGCGATCTGGAAATGGCCATCTGAACCAGCATGGCGGCGATGGGGGCCAGCATGGACAGGACCAAGACACCGATGGTCCCAAGCCCGCCCCCTTCTTCATCGTCGCGACCGCCGCCTCCAAAGAAGGCGGTCCAGCGCGCCATGCTGGCAAGGATCATCACGGCCCCTGCCATGGTCGCAGCGATGGAGCCAATCAGGATGTCCCGGTTTTTGACGTGGCCCAGCTCATGGGCAATTACGCCCATGACCTCCTCCCGGCTCATCAACTTGAGGAGCCCCTCGGTCACTGCCACCACGGCATGCTCCGGGTTCCTGCCGGTCGCAAAGGCGTTGGGGGATTCTTCCGGAATGGTGTAGACACGCGGCATGGGGATCTCCGCCCTCTGGGCCAGCTCGCGGACCATCTGGTGTAGCTCTGGCATCTCCTCGGGCCCCACCTCTCTTGCCCGGTACATGCGCAGCACGATCTTGTCCGAATACCAGTAGCTGAAGAAGTTCATCCCCATGGCGATCACGAAGGCCAGGACCATTCCCTGCTGGCCCCCGAGAAGCCTGCCTATGAACACGATGATGGCTGTCATCACCCCCAGCAGGAGTGTCGTCTTAAGCCCGTTACCCATGCCCAAAACCTCCCATGATCTTTCAATCCTTAAATTAAGAATCGCTGCTTGACCGTCAAGACCCGTCACAGGGATGGCCGCTTCAGACCCTTTTCGTGCCCTTTTCCTGCCAGAAGGGATCGCGCAACCCCTTCTTAAAAATCTTGCCCGATCCGGTCCTGGGAATGGCTTCCAGGAAGTCTATGCTCTTGGGGGCCTTGTAATGCGCCAGGTGGCTCTTGCAGAAGGCGATGATCTCCCCTCCACCGACCGCCCGTCCTTCCTTCAAGACCACAAAGGCCTTAACCGCCTCTCCCCAGTGGGAATCGGGCACCCCGATCACGGCGGCCTCAAGGATATCGGGATGCATGTAAAGGGCATTTTCCACTTCGGTGGAATAGACGTTTTCACCGCCTGTGAGGATCATGTCCTTTTTGCGGTCCACGATCGTCACATATCCCTCCCGGTCCATAACTGCCAGATCGCCCGTGTGGAGCCAGCCGTGACGTATGGCCTTTTCAGTCTCCTCCGGCATGTCCCAATACCCGGGCGTGACGGTGTCCCCTTTGACGATGATCTCGCCCACCTGCTTTTCGTCCCTGGCCACATCCTGCCCCTGGTCACCCACCACCCGTAGGCTCACGTTGATGAACTCGCGGCCGGTCTTGGATTTGAACCGGAGCTGATCATCCCACGGGAGACTCTTCAGGTGATCTTTGAGGATGGACATGGTCAAGTAAGGGCTCGTTTCGGTCATGCCGTAGGTCTGGATGTAGTCACATCGGAAGGTCTCAACGATCTTTCGAACCACCTCGGGGGCAATGGGCGCCCCGCCGCTCAAGAGGACGCGCAGGCTGGAATAGTCGTAACGCTGAACATCCGGGTGGTTCACCATCATGTTCAACATGGTGGGAATGAGATTGGTCAGTGTGATCTTTTCCCTTTGGATCGTCTCACAGACCTTCACGGCATCGAAGGTGGGGACGATCACGTGCTTGCCGCCCGCCCATGTGATGGCGAAGGTGGCCCATGCATCGGCCAGATGAAAAAGGGGCGCCACATGAAACCAGTGATCCCTGTCGGTGAGCTGAAGCTCAGCGATGGTGCCAAGCGCGTGGCTTTTCACGTTTTTGTGCGTCAGCATCACGCCCTTGGGCCGACCCGTGGTGCCGCTGGTGTAGTAGAGGTGGGCCACGTCTTCGTCACGAATGGGGAGATCCGGAGGCGGGTGTCCGTCGTACTGGGCCAGGAGTTCCTCGTACCCCATGTGTTGCGCCCCGGCGCCCCCAGGAGGCATGCCCTGTGACCAGATCAGTCTTTCAAGCGAAGGGGTCAAGGTGGTGAGCTCCGTTGACATGTCCCGAAAGCGCCCTTGTATGATCAGGACCCGTGATCGGCTGTCGTTGAGAATCATGGCCATCTCTTTGGCCGCCAGTCTGATGTTGAGCGGGACCAAAATCAGCCCAAGGTGTGCAGCAGCAAAATAGGCCTCCAGAAACACATGGCAGTTCTCATGCAGGATCCCAACCCGGTCGCCTTTGACAAGACCGAGTCCCGTCAGGGCCCCGCAAAGCTCCCACACGCGGGTCGCAAACCCCCGGTAGTCCAGCCTCACATGACCGCAGACCACTGCCTCGCGCGAAGGGTAAAGCTTGAGGGCCTTTGGCAGCAGCTCGTTCAATGGCATGTCGCCTCACCTCCTTCGGTCATATTGATTAGAGTGAATTATTCTAGCCTTTAACCTTTTTTCAAATCAAATCCAATTGCGCCCCGGGATCGTCCGAATTTACAGACCAGGCGCCTCCATGGACCGGCAAGATTCCATTTGACGGCATATGGACCGGCCTTTAGAATCCGGGCTGTACCGTGGTCTCTTCGTTTAATGGCATGCCTTGGCGTCGCTCTTTCCCGCAGCCTCAACCCGATCAATGAAAGGAGGATTTGAAAATTGATGCATTTCAAAAGACACTCGCACGCCTCGTGGTTGCAGAACCTCTTGATGGTCATGGCTTTCATCTTTTTGGCGGTGGGAGGCTGCGCCACAAGAGGTAAGCCCCCCGTTGAGGCCAAGTGCCCTGCGGACATCGAGTGGCAGGTGGCTCCCGAGGCCCAGATCACCCAGTTCGAATGTGCTATGGGGACCCACGACAAGGAGGTCGCGCTGATCTTCAAGGTGGGCATCAAGAACGTGACGGATAAACCCCTTCGGTACATACTGAACATCTTCCTGGAGGATATGCACAAAGGGGCCGGAAGCCTCATCCCGGTCAAGGGCAAGCCACCGGTCGTGGAATCCGGCAAGGTGGAGACGGTGACTGTCCCCTTCATCAAGACGGCGGAGTTGTCCAAGAAGGTGATGGTGGTGGTCGAGACCATGCAGGATTAGAATTGATCAGAAGCTTGACCTGAGTTCCCTGCAACCACCAATGGTCTGTTTTAAAAGAGGAAGATAAAGCGAAAAAGAGAGGCTTGAGCGGGTAGCCTTAGGAATACATGGCCGCCATGGGCCTGGGGTTTTTTGTCATGGCGATCCTGCTCCACAAGTATCGCACACCGGAAAAACCTACGCCCGCTACCATTCGAGGCGGCGTAAGGTTTAACAGACTATCAGGACCCTTTTTCGGCCTTCTCGATCTTGGCCCAGGTGTCGCGAAGCAGGACCGTCTGGTTGAAAACCGGCTTGCCTTCCCTGGAGTCGACCGAGTCCACGCAGAAGTAGCCAAGTCTTTCAAACTGGTACCGACTCTCCGGAAGCGCATGGGCCAAGCTCGGTTCGAGTCGGCATGACCGGAGCACCACCAGCGATTCCGGATTGAGATGGGCCTTGAAATCCACTCCCTCCTTTTCATCCCCCGGGGTCTCCTTCAGGAACAGCCGGTCATAGAGCCTTACCTCCGCCTCCACGGCATGGGCGGCGGAGACCCAGTGAAGCGTAGCCTTGACCTTGCGGCCATCCGGCGCGTCGCCGCCCCGGGTCGCGGGGTCGTAGGTGCAATGGATTTCGACCACCTCACCTGTGGCTGGGTCTTTGACCACATCCACGCACTTGACAAAGTAGGCGTAGCGCAGTCTCACCTCCCGTCCTGGCCCGAGCCGATAGAATTTCTTGGGCGCGTCCTCTCGGAAGTCATCCCGCTCGATATAAAACACGCGTGAAAAAGGAACCTTTCGGGTCCCCATGGCCGGGTCCTCCGGGTTGTTGACGGCATCGAGCTCCTCCACCCGATCCTCAGGGTAATTAACGATGACCACCTTGAGGGGTCTCAAGACGGCCATGACACGGGGCGACTTCCTGTTCAGGTCCTCCCGGAGGCAGTGTTCGAGCAGCGCCACATCCACAGTGCTGTCCCGCTTGGCCAGGCCGATGCGCTCACAGAAGACACGGATGGACTCCGGGGTAAAGCCGCGCCTTCGGAGGCCCGAAATGGTTGGCATCCTCGGATCGTCCCATCCGCTCACATGACCCTCGGCCACCAACTGAAGGAGCTTTCGTTTGCTCATCACGGTGTAGGTGAGATTGAGCCGTGCAAATTCGATCTGCTGGGGGTGGTAGACCCCGAGCTGATCCAGGAACCAGTCGTAGAGCGGTCGGTGGTCTTCGAACTCCAGCGTGCAGATGGAATGGGTGATCTTTTCGATGGAATCCGACTGCCCGTGGGCCCAGTCATACATGGGGTAGATGCACCACTTGTTCCCGGTGCGGTGGTGCTCGGCCCTCAGGATGCGGTACATGACCGGATCGCGCATGTTGAGGTTGGGGGAGGCCATGTCGATCTTTGCGCGAAGGACCCGGGATCCGTCCGGAAACGCCCCTGCCCGCATGCGTTGAAACAGGTCCAGGTTTTCCTCAACCGTCCGATTCCGGTAAGGGCTTTCACGACCGGGGGCTCTGAGGGTGCCTCGGTATTCCCTGATCTCATCGGCGCTGAGGTCGCAGACGTAGGCCTTTCCTTTCCGGATCAAATCCAGGGCCCACTCATAGAGCTGATCAAAGTAGTCCGATGCGTAAAACTCCCTCTCTTCCCAGTCGAACCCGAGCCACCGGACATCCTCCTTGATGGACGACACGTAGGCCATCTCCTCCTTGGTGGGGTTTGTGTCATCGAATCGAAGGTTGCACTTCCCGCCGTAATCCGCTGCAAGCCCGAAATTGAGACAGATGGATTTTGCATGCCCGATGTGGAGATATCCGTTCGGTTCCGGCGGAAACCGCGTCTGCACGCGCCCGCCGAATTTGCCCGTCCTCAGGTCTTCGTCGATGATGCTTCGGATAAAATGGGTCGTCGGTGTGGAAATGGTCTCCCCCATGGACCAGCCTCCTCCGTCTGAGTGAATTCGGCTTTTCCCTACGCCTGCTCCCCAATGCCTGTCAAGGTATTTCGCCCCGGACCGGACCCCGGCGGCTTGCCTCGACGAGGGTAAGTCTCAGAGCCCCCTGTGGCCTTGGTGTTCGATGACCTCGAAACTTGGAAGGAAGATGTGGAGGTAAGGACGGGCATCCCCTATTTGAGGATATAAAGCTTCAGGTCCGTGAGCTGGATCTCTGTGCCCGGCGCAGCCTTGCCAAAAAAGAACACAAATTCATCGCTTTCTGTCGTCTCTCGCGCCACAAACTCACAGGACTGAGCACTATACCCAGCGCCTATCTGAAAGGTGCAGGTCTCCGGGGCCTGGAGCGGCTGGCCTACCTCCGGGGGCACGGTCTTCATGAATCTTCCGAGGACCGTCAAGGACCTGGTGGTTTGAACGGAGAAGCAAAGTCTGTACTTCTCTCCGCCCATTAAAGGCATTTCGAGCATGTCATCGAGGGTCACCCGCACATCCGATGGGTCTCCCGAGGTGTCGTGAACCACCACCCTTGCACTCGTGTCACCGAATGCGAATTCGGCCTTCGCACCGGCCTTTTTGTTGACACTTCCGTGCCATGCGTCCCTAAAGTAGACTCCAAAGGAGAGCTTCTTTTCGCCCGCATCACATGCGCGCAGAGGAGTTTGGGAGGCGGCATGCGGAATGATAAATATCCAGGAGGCCAAAAGGGCAAAGGTCAGACCCGGCAATCGGTTGTTTATCCACATATCTCCCTCCGATTCCTTAGTCACGATCCAGCCCAGCCTGCCGGAAGTGCGGCGGGGAAGCCGGAGCCAAAGGGGACAAGAAGTGGCAAAGGATAACTTTCAGTCTCTGCCGAAAAGGTTGTTCGAGTAAATAGGGAAAATCCTGTATTCTTTCACGAATAAGATGGTATTTTCTTTACGCCTTGGATATCGGGGCTCCGGAATCTTTATTACGGTCCGCACCTCTGCCTGAATCGCCGCTATCTCAAAGCAGAGTTCCTCGATGACTAAGGGCGATGTCCGCTTGCAGTTTTTAATCGTCGGTTAATGATCTTGGCATTTCGTCATGCCGGACCTTGGATCAAGTCCAGGGCAGGCTCTGATCCGGCATCCAGAAACAGGGTGAATTCTGGCTCCCGATGGAATGAAGGAGTACCGAGCGATTATGAGACGGTAATAATTCATCTTGCTCAGACTCCCAAGACTGAGTATATTTGACTGAAAATGAATCCATCCTTTTGAAATCATTAACCTATCCGATCGTTTTCGAATCGGTGGATTATTGGAGGCCAAGATGATAGTCGTTGAAGCGCGCGTGATGGACGCCACCCATCTCGAGCTTGCACAGCCCATAGATACTCCTCCTGGAGGCAAAGTTGTCATTTCCGTCCTAGACCCAGTCAAAAGAGACAAGGAGAGGGACGAGTGGTTATCTCTCTCATTGAGGACGATAGCCGTAGCCTACGGAGATTCGGAACCGGAATATACTGTCAATATGATTAAGGAGCCAAATCCGGAGTATGGTCTGTGAAAGAGGGCGATGCGATCCTCACTCAGATTCCTCAATCGGACGGGACGGTGAAGACACGACCCGCCCTAGTCTTGCGCGAACTTCCTCCCTTTCGGGATCTGCTCGTTTGCGGTATAAGCACACAGACCCACCAGGCAGTGCCCGGATTCGATGAGCTGATAGTTCGAACTGATTCTGATTTCAATGAATCAGGATTGCTGGCGGATTCTGTCGTCCGCTTAGGGTTCTTGGCCGTACTGCCTCGTATCAGGATAGCGGGAACCATCGGGCGGGTCAGTCGCTCCCGCTACGAGCGACTTATGAAGAGATTAAGCTCATACGTCATCGAAAAGATAGAGAAGCCCTCAACCAGGTAAGACAATCGTCATTGTCAGAGCCTGGTGCCATCACCTAACGGATCTGCTGTATGCTCGGATGGTCAGGTCGATACGTATCCTGATTGATCCTGATGACATCCAGCGGCTGGTAAACCCTTATGTTGCAAAAGTCGAGAATGGTGCAGATCCAAGGCGGCAAGGGTGAAGCTGTAGTCCTGCCTACCGCGAACCCTTGACAACGCAGGAGATGCGGCATTCTCGACTTTCCCGTAGGGTAAGCAACACGCCGAAAGTCCATGTTTCCGAGATGTCACTGTGAGAGGATTCTTCCTAAAAGCCTTATATTCAAGTAACTATTTAATATTCTTCAATATATATCATCTTCGGCGCGTTGTTTATGCAACATAAGGGTAAAGACAGGACAAACCAGACACAGAATGTCTCAGACATGCGGGTCTCTCCCACAAAAGATTTGCTACAGCTTTGTCGCAGCCAAGCATGCAAAATTTTAATTGCCCAGATCACTCGCCAATAGAAGCAGGTAGGCCCTTTTCTGACATTTTCAAGTTTTCAGCTCGACAATCTTAAGCTGTGAGTTCAAGCGCGGAGGATGTATGAGGACACAATCGATCAACCTTGGAGAAAAGCTGTCAAAGGTCTCCGAGCATTGGTCCCCCAAGATCATCGCGCAGATGAATGACTATCACTTCAAGCTCGTCAAATTTCAGGGTGAATTCGTCTGGCATGACCACCAAGACACCGATGAGGTGTTCATTGTCCTGGGCGGAGAAATGACGATTCACCTGCGGGAGCGCGATGTGGTTGTCCAAAAGGGAGAGATGTACGTCATTCCGAAGGGGGTGGAACATAAGACCTCGGCAAAGACTGAATGTCATGCCATGCTCGTTGAAGCCGCAGACACAGTCAACACGGGCGGCGCAGGTGGCGCCAGAACCGCTGTTGCGGATGCCTGGATCTAGTCGGAACTTTTGGCTGTCAAGTAAGGAAACGTAACCGAGATGAAAATATCTGTTATCCTTTCACACCCCAACAAAAGGAGTTTCAACCACGCCATAGCTGCGACGGTCGTTGAAGTTCTGATTCAAAACGGTCATGAGGTCTATTTCCACGATCTCTATGAAGAAAAATTCGACCCGATATTGCCAGTTGAAGAAATCCTTAAGGATGTCCTGTTGCCCCTTGAAATTAGGACGCATTGTGAGGAAATATCAGAGGCAGAAGGAATTGTCATCGTGCACCCCAACTGGTGGGGCCAGCCCCCAGCCATTCTGAAGGGATGGGTTGACAGGGTCATCCGGCCAGGGGTCGGTTACGAGTTCCTTGAGGGCGACAAGGGCGAAGGGGTTCCAAGAGGGCTTTTGAAGGCAACCTCCGCCGTTGTGTTCAATACCTCCAATACGGGAACCGAACGGGAAGAGAAGGTATTCGGAGACCCTCTTGTAGCATTATGGAAGAACTGTATTTTCGATTTGTGCGGCGTTCCGCGTTTCTATCGAAGAATGTTCAACGTCATCGTCACCAGTTCGGAGAAACAGAGAAGAGCCTGGTTGAAAGAAGTGACAAGAACCATCGACGAGTATTTTCCAAAAAATGAATAGATGGACCACGTGTCATGAGTTCAAGTTTCGCATCGCCTTGGTAAGCTTGAAGAAATTGGCTACAGGATACTTGATGCCAGGATAATGATCATTGAAACTCGTTAATATTGGAAATTGAGGGGGAAGCTCTTTTATGGTCCTGCTCCTACCCATATTACAGACATATCAGCCGGTTTTTCGAGCTGGCTGATATCTTGGGGTTTTGAGTGGTATAAGCAGGGATCAAAATGGAGCGAGTTTCTCACCTTCGACGATGCCGAGACTCCCCTGCTGGCCTCGACCGGATGGAAGGGGTCATTCCCAGCGGTCCATGTCTCTGTCACCGAGTGCAGATCCCTGTCCGTACAAAGGGAGTCGATCTTCCGGGCTGGCTTTATGTAGTCAGGTATCGCCAGCTTGGAGCTTCAAAGAGCTAACCGGTGGAATCTGGAACTGATTTTCCATATGCGTCTAATAACCGCTTGACAGCTACTGGCAATAACTGAAAATTAGCGCGAAGGATCGCGTCAGTGAGGCCGTGATCTGGTGCAGGAAGGCGTCGGACCTCAGGCCGCAAGAGCTCAAATACGCCTATACACTTGCGTTCTACCTGGATCAGAAGGGCGAAAGGGCCGAAGCGGTCACGATCCTGAAACATCTGGTGGTGAAATATCCACAATACGAGGATGCCGAGATGCTTTTGAAAGATAAATCAAGGCAGTATCCAAGCCCACTGCACCCCTGAGTTGCGGCTCGGTGATATCCGTCGATTGTCCACTCTCCCGCTTCACACGACCGCAATGAAAATTGTAAGAATAGCAAAAAGCGAAATGGATTATGAACAGTCTGAAAGACACCATGACAGAGCGGAAGCAAGTTGAGCAGACATTGGAAAAACGTCTGCGATTTGAACGATTGCTGTCGGACCTTTCTGCCGGGTTCGTTAACATACCTCCTGATCGCGTGGACTCGCAGATTGATTACGGACTGAAATGTATCCTCGAATTCTTCCAGGTCGACCGCGTCGGACTGCTGCGCTCATTGCCGGATAAGTCCGGCCACCAGATCACCCACGGCGTTTACGGCGAGAATGTTCCGCCTGTTCCCCTAGGGGTCGAACTACCCAGATCCCTTTATCCATGGGCGTCCGAAAAACTGGTTGAAAAGCACGAGGTGGTGTCTTTCTCGAGGCTCGATGATTTGCCACCCGAGGCGAACGTGGACAAACAAACATACGCCGAATGGAGTATTCGATCCGCCCTGGACATTCCAATCATCACCGGCGGGTCCGGTGTTCACGTTATAGCTATCAATTCGGTAAAGAGTGAACGGGTCTGGCCGGAGGAACTCTTCGCGAGGTTGCAGCTTCTCGGCGAGATATTCGTGAACGCGCTGGAGCGCAAACAGATCAGGCTGGAGCTCGAAAGGCGCCTCCGGGAGATCGAGGAGCTCAAACAACGACTAGAGAATGAGAATATCTATCTTCACGAGGAAGTCAAACTGCTGGCTGATCATACGGAGATCGTGAGGCAGAGCCTTGCAATGAAAAAAGTGCTGTCTCAGGCCGAGCAGGTAGCCCGAACAGACTCCACGGTCCTCATCCAGGGAGAAACCGGCACGGGAAAGGAACTTGTGGCCAGGGTGATCCACCGTCTCAGTTCCAGGAAAGACCGGCTTCTGGTGACAATCAACTGCGCCTCCCTGCCGGCCACACTGATCGAAAGTGAACTCTTCGGCCGGGAAAAGGGGGCATATACAGGCGCCCTCACCAAGATGATCGGCCGTTTTGAACTTGCCGACGGCTCAACACTTTTTCTCGATGAGATCGGGGAAATTCCCCTCGAACTTCAGGGTAAGTTGCTGCGGGTCCTGGAAGAACGCAATTTTGAGCGCCTTGGTTCGACGAAACCCATCCACGTGAATGTTCGCATCATTGCCGCCACCAACCGGGACCTTGGCCAGGAAGTCAATGCGGGTCGATTCAGAAAGGACCTTTACTACCGGCTCAATGTGTTTCCCATTGCAATCCCGCCCCTCCGGGAGCGTCCGGAGGATATTCCTCTGCTCGTCTGGGCATTTGTCAAAATGTTTCAGGAAAGGATGGGCAAGGAGATCGAAACGATCTCGAAGAAAACAATGGAAGCACTGCAATCCTATTCCTGGCCGGGCAACGTAAGGGAACTAAAAAATATTATCGAACACGCCATGATCCTGACCAACGATAAAACCCTGGCCGTTCGCCTGCCTCAACATGGATCATTGGGAACAGACGCCATTCAAACCCTCCAGGATGTGGAGCGAAGACATATGGTGGCCGTACTGGAGAAGACCAGCTGGAGGCTCAGTGGTAAGGGCGGTGCCGCCGAGATTCTTGGTCTAAAGAGGACAACCCTCCGTGCAAAAATGGAGAAATTAGGTATCAGGCGATCCAACAGAACACAAGACAATGGCTAAATCATGCCTTTTGGCAATATATTGCCACACAATATCGCCGCTTCCATTTTAACCGTTACGCCTCTTTTTCATAAAAACCATCGGAATAATAGCACCTTGCAAGGATAAGGATCCTCCGACCTTTCACAGGCACATTTTTCGCAAGTTTTCCTACGTAACCTTTCTGCTAATCATCCCTGATCGAGGGAAGCGACGAATTCTGCACAGAAAGACGGAACAATCCGTCTGAAAATGACGAGTGAGGAAAGACATGATTCTTGCGACCTTAAGGATGGCAGTACCGCTCGAAAAGCGTGGTGAGGCGTTGAGAATCCTCAAATCAATGGTTGCTCGAAACCAAGCCCGGCCTGAGGACTGTATCTTCTGCCGTATCTGCGAGGACGCACTGGAAGACAATATCCTCCAATTCGAGGAAATGTGGAGGAGTGAAGAGGAGCTCGAACGCCATCTCCGCTCAGACGAATACCGCAAGGTGCTCCTAGTCCTGGAAATGGCTCTGAAGCAACCAGAGATCAGGTTCGAAACCATATCGAGCTCGAAGGGTATTGAGACCATTGAAAAGGCAAGAAGCCACGCAAAATAATAAAATCTAAAGAGGAGAGCTCGATGAGCGCAAACCATGACGAGCAACAAGGTAGCCCAATGTACAAGAACCTGAAGGATCAAGGAGCAAGGTTTCGCGCTGGCAATTTCTCCAGTTCTCAATCGCCGCTGCGGTCGTTGCAGGGGGCGGCTTAGCCCCATCTGCCGCATTCGCTGAGGACGACCCGATCCTGATAAATGGCCGCAATAGTCGGTATAATACCGCATTAAACAACATTTGATACGAGGACCTCAATGGAAATGAAACAAGTCAGCAACAACTGCTTTGCGGTCTTGATCGAGAAGAACCGCGTGTGTGATGCCAACTCCGGCCTCATCAACCGGGGCGGGGGTGTAGTGATCGACACGCAGTCGGACTTGGCCCATGCGCGTCAGATGATTGAGATGTTCAGCAAGGTGTGGCCCGCTATGCCGAAGCGCGTCATCAACACGCACGAAGACGGGGACCACGTCTGGGGTAATCAACTCTTTGAGGGCGCGGAGATCATCGCCCACAGGTCGGTGCCCGAACGTATGAAGCACGTGGCCAATCCGGAGGAGACTCAGAATTTGCTGCACGGTGTGGCCGATGTCTCCACGCGCCAGGCACTCCAGGCGGTCCACCCCGGCGTCGCAGCAGCGGGGCTGCAATTGTTGGAAGACTATAACCTCGACGGCGTCGAACTCGTCCTGCCGACGACCTTGTTCGACACACGCTATGAGCTCGACCTAGACGGCACGGAGGTCCACTTGATCTATGTCGGGCCGTGCCATCAGGTCGGGGACACGATCATCCATGTCCCCAAAGAGCGCGTAGTGTTCGCCGGAGACGTAATTTTCCGGCAGTGTACGCCGATGGGCTGGACGGGATCCTACGAAAAGTGGTTCCAGTGTATCGATCTCATTGTTGAGCTCAACCCGGAAGTCATCGTCGCCGGCCACGGTCCGCTCTGCGGGATCGAAGGGGCCACCGAGATGAAAGCGTACCTTCAGTACGTTCGGGACGAATCGAAAAAGTGCTTCGACGCCGAGCTCACTTCCCTGGATGCAGCCAAGCGAATCGAGTTTGGACCCTACGGTGAGTGGCGCGCCCCGGCGCGGCTGTATATGAACGTCGAACGAGCGTATCGCGAATTTCGCAACGATCCCCCTGACGCGCCTTGGGACTCTCCGACCACCTTCGACGCCATCTATCAGGTGGCGAAGGCAAAAGGGATCGAAGTCGAGTACTGACGCCACTCAAGGAACTCAAGCCACCATACACGAGGAGATAATAGTAATGAAATTTCCCATGATCCATGCAGACGAACGCGGCGAGACGCACTTCGGCATCCAGGACATACAGGACCGTGAACTTGCCGTGGGCCCGCCGCCGAACCCCGCGGGGCAGATGAGCGATTTCGGGGCTGTCACGACCATGTGCGTAATCTCGTTCCCCGCCGGGACGGAGGCGCCCGCCCACAACGCCCCCCAACCCTACGTCGTCATCGTCTTGTCGGGCGAGGGAGAAGTGGTGACCAGCGACGGCGGAGCGCGGAGATTCCACACCGGCGAGGTGCTCTTCTGCAATGACCTCGCCGGCAAGGGGCATGTGACTCGGGCGATCACTGACTTGATCTTGGCGTTCGTCAATCGGGCCAAATCCTGAGACACTCTGCAGGTAGGAGAACCCAAAGACCAAGGAGAGAATACGCTATGACGACTAACATCAAAACACTGGTTGATTCCACAAAGGGCCTCAAGTTCACGGAGAGTCCCCGTTGGCACAACGGAAAGCTGTGGTTCCTCGACATCCACGACAGGCGGATCAAGACTGTGGACCTCTCAGGCTCTGTCGCAACGGCAATGGAACTCCCGTTTATCCCGAACGGCTTCGGGCTCACTCCCGAGGGAACTGTCGTGGTTGGTGATGCGTTTCAGCGCCGGATTTACCGCCAAGCCGGAGATGGCCTGCAACAGGTGGCCGACATCAGCGAATCGACCGAGTTCTGCTTGAGTGACGGCATCGTGGACGCCAAAGGCCGTCTGTACGTGGGGGACATCGGCTACAACTTCTTGGATCCGGCGGCCAAGCCCGTCGAAACCTGCGTGATCGTCCTCGTCGGCCCTGATGGTCGAGCGTCCGTGGTCGCCGACAAGCTGTTCTTCCCGAACGGCATGGTTATCACCCCCGACGGACGAACGCTCATCGTCGGCGAGACGCTCGGCCACCGTCTGACCGCCTTCGACATCCAGGAGGACGGCTCCCTCAGCAACCGGCGGGTCTGGGCGCAGTTACCCTCGTCCGTTGGCCCCGATGGCATCTGCCTCGACGCCCAGGGGGCCGTGTGGTGCGCCAATCCCGAGGGCAAAGACAGTGTGGTGCGGGTCCGCGAAGGCGGGGAGATCACGGATCGGATCAAGGTGGACACCCACGCCTATGCGGTGATGTTGGGCGGGCCGGAGCGGAGGCACTTCTTCATCTGTGCGTCGGGCTCCCACGATCCGGCAGAAATCCAGCGAAATCCGAGCGCGAGCTTCCAAGTTGTCGAGGTGGATGTTCCGGGTGCAGGAATACCATGACGCAGCGAGTGCTTCGACGCCATCTACCAGGTGGCGAAGGCAAAAGGGATCGAAGTCGAATACTAAACCAGTCCAGACACAGAAAGGAAACCTGCCATGAAACTGATCCGCTTCACCACCGCCGACTTCGCCGAACCCTTGTTTCGGCGTCGTCGTCCGAGACCAGGCCGTCTCGTTCGCCGTGCTGCAAAGCAAAGCGGGGAAGTCCTTCCCCTACCTGGCCGACAGCCGATCCTACCTCGCCAATCTTCCCGAAAGCGAGCGGGCGGCCAAGGAACTGCTTGCCTGGGGCGAACAGCACCTCGGAGAACTCGGTAACGGCGAACGCTTCCCTCTCGACGCCGTAAGCCTGCTGGAGCCGGTTGAGGTCGCCGCCCTGTTCGACTTCGGTCTGACGCCGCGGCATCTCAAGAACTCCATCGATACCAACATGAAGTATGAGAAGGATAACCCGCAGATCGTGCCGCTATTGCAGGCGTTCGCTAAAGCCGTCCTGGCCCCGAAACCCAAGCCCCCCGCCGGTCAGCCCGAGCCGCTGCCCTACTACAAGAGCAACATGAACGCCATCGTCGGCGACGGGGAAATCGTCCCCTGGCCTGCGTACACGTCGTGGCTGGACATCGAGCCTGAACTGGCCGTCGTGTATGGGAACGAAAAGCAGCCGGTGGCGGGCTTCTGCATCTTCAACGACGTCTCGGCCCGCGACGTTCAGGCCACGGAGTTCATCGGCGGATTCTGCTTGACGAAGGACATGGCCAAGGGCAACCAACTCGGGCCTTACCTGGTCACGCCCGATGAAGTTGGCGATCCGTACAACCTCAAGGTGACGGTTTTGGTGAATGGGCAAGTCAAGTACCAGGGATCAACATCCGAGATCAGCCACAAGGCCGAAGACGTGTTCGCTTGGTTGGGGTTCATCGCTCCCATCAAGCCCGGCTCCGTGATGGGCTTCGGCACCATCCCCGACTGTACCGGCTGTGACCACGACGACTTCATCGACCCCGGTGCCGAAATCCAGATCACTTTCGAGCGACTCGGGACGCTCCGCTGCCGTTTCGCGGAACCGACGGGCAAGCTGCTACCGAGCCGTTGGCCGGTGCGCGAGCCGTTGCAGAAGTACCACGGGTAGTCCCCATCCGTCCTCGACCATTGCACCGGAGGTAACTGGGTATGCAGCCGGAAGAATCTCGATACGACCGTGGGCTTGCCAGTATGCGAGCCATTTTCGGACCGGGGATTGAATCCGCGTTGAAGGGCCTCGCCGCAACCAGTCCCGATCTGGTGCGTTGCCTTGTCGAATTCCCGTTTGGCGACATCTACCCCCGCCCCGGTCTGGATTTGAAGACGAGGGAGATGCTCACGGTCGCAGCCCTTACTGTCCTCGGCTACCCGCAGGCCGAGTTGAAGGAACATATCCGAGGTGCGCTGAACGTCGGCTGCACCCGTGACGAAATCTTGGAGATTATCCTGCAAATGGCCGTGTACGCCGGTTTCCCTGCCGCACTGGAAGCCGTCAAGACAGCGGCGTCTGTGTTCGGCGAGAAGCAGTAGTCGACAAAACGGGCTGATGGGCAATGTTCTTCAGCTTCATTCAAGGTCTCGACGGGCATCTCCTATGAGTTCATGGATTCGCGTTCGGCTTGGCGGAATCCGCCTCAAAATCCGGTTCTGAACCGCCGATAGTCAAGTTGATTCATTATTCAGGTTCACGAAAGTCCACATATTAGAAGGTTTAGAACAATGATGAAGAATTTGGCGCTTATGGTATTAGCATTGCTGGTCTTTCCATGCATGTTGATAGCCTGGGCCTCTGCCCCTGGAACAAATCCGCGGCAGGTAGAGCCGCTCTCATCGGAAGATAAAGAGCATAAGGTGATTGCTGTAATCAATGAGTTAACGAAACTAGCGTATGAGGGAGGGACTCTCCCGCTAACAACTACACCAGTGGTTGGAACGCCAAATCGGAAATATAATTCTACCTTTAAGCCAGGGGCTGAACCGCTGGATCCCGACGAGATCAGAGTTACCATTCTCGGTAGTGGCGATCCATTCGTTAAGAGAGGCCAGGCGTCGGCATCAGTACTTATAGAGGTGGGAAATGAGCAGCACGACTTCTTCTTCTTTGATCTTGGTTCGGGTGCCTTGGCAAATTTTGATGGGCTACAACTTCCAGTGACGGCAACAACTAAAGTGTTCCTGACTCACCTTCATGCTGATCATATGGGTGAATTGCCGACCTTATTGGGGAGCCTCGCCAAGAGCGGGAGACGGGACCCTGTAGAAATGTGGGGACCTGCTGGTGAGGCCAAAGAACTTGGCACTCTCGCCTTCGCTCAACATCTGGAAGCAGCAATGGTTTGGGACTATCTATCCATGAGCGGGCATCCTGGACAATCCGGTTCGCGTCTAATACCAACGGAAATACCGTACGATAAACCGGCAACAGTCTATGAACGCAATGGTGTCAAGATTTCATCTTTCCCGGTGATTCACATCCTAAATGGCGCGGTTGGATATCGCCTTGATTATAAAGGAAACAGCTTGGTGTTTACAGGCGATACGCGTCCATCTAAGACCACATTAGAAGCGTGCAAGGGAGGTGTAGATCTCCTTATACATGAGACCTTTCCATCGGCTACAGTTTTCGCGAAAAAAGCAGGTGTCACAGAAGAACAAGCCAACATGGTCGTAAACGAATCACACACCAGCCCCGCCATGGCCGGTAAAGTCTTCAAAAGAGCGGGGGCGCGTATGTCGGTAATGTGGCACCTCGTTGTTGATCATGAAACAGTGGGACCGGCGTATCAGGAGATGCGTAGCCAATATGATGGCCCTGTAACCATCGCACAGGATCTAACCGTTTTCAACATTACGGGGAGTGCCGTCGTAGTTCGTCAGGCAATAATAGACCCAGTCGCTTGGCCGATTATAGGCAAGTCTAATGTGACTGGACCACCCTTGTCAAAGCCACATAAACCCCCTGAGTGGTGGGCTGCCGCTCTCATTACGGACTAAAGGAAATATTCGGATTCACGGATCGGGTTTTACCTGGAACAGGTTGGAGAAAGCGAGCCGGTGACCGCTTTACCCCAAAATTTGATTGCCTGCCCGGATTGCGACCTCCTGCAGACGATCCCCCGTTGCCCCGGAAGGGGAAGGCGCGCTGCCCCCGGTGCGGCAGAGTGGTCGCGGTGAGCAAACCCGACTCTCTGAAGCGCACCCTGGCGCTGGCCATTGCTGCGGCCATCGTCTTCGTGGTGGCGAACATGGAGCCCTTGATGGAGCTCCAGGCCGTCGGGCGGACCTCGCGTACGACCGTCATCGGGGGCGTCCAGGAGATGTGGCTTCAGGGGCAGGAGCTGACGGCGATGATGGTGGCTTTCTGCGTGGTGGTGTCCCCGGCGGTTCAGATCGGGTTCATGATCGCGCTCCTGCTCGCCGCACGCCGGTTCCCGGCCCCCCACTGGGCCGGGACGCTCCTGCGGTGGTCCGAGTTCCACGCGCTCGGCGTCCTCGTGTCTCTGGTCAAGATCGCCGACCTGGCCACGGTGATCCCTGGGATCGGCATGTTCGCGGCCGGGACCCTCATCTTTCTCCTTGCCGCGATCACGGTCATTTTCGACCCGGAAAAGATCTGGGAGCGCGTCCGTTGGGCGGACGGCGAAGGGCCGAGGAGGAGGGCGAATGAAACCGGTCTTGCGGTCAGCGATGCAGGAAGGGATTGCCTTGTGCGAGGTCTGCGGGCTCCTGGTCCGCCCCCCCAACGCAACGGAACCGGGGTTCTGTCCCCGGTGCGAAGCGGCCCTCGAGTTCCGCCGCCCTAACGCCATCCAGCGAACCTGGGCGCTAATCGTCGCGGCGGCGATCTGCTACCTCCCGGCCAACATCCTGCCCGTCATGATCTCGGGAGGGATGGGGAAAGAGGAGGAGGACACGATCATCAGCGGGGTCATCCTCCTCTACAACACGGGCTCCTGGCACCTGGCCCTGATCGTCCTCATCGCCAGCGTGATGATCCCTCTCGCCAAGCTGATCGCCCTCGCCTATCTCCTGATCACGGTTCAGCGTGGGACCGCTCGAAACAACAGGGACCGGGCCAAACTGTACTGTTTGGTGGAAATCGTTGGAAGGTGGTCCATGCTCGACGTGTTCGTGGCCACCTATATCGTGGCACTCATCCAGCTCCAGCCGCTCATGGCAGTGCTCCCGGGGCAGGGGTGCTGTTCTTTGGTGGGGTGGTAGTTTTGACCATGCTGGCGGCCGAATCCTTCGACCCTCTCCGTTAGCCAATTCTTGAAGTGCTCCGCGTCTCCTTTGTGCTCAAAGCAGGCCAGAAAGTCATCGGCGAACCTGAAATAGTACGCCTCCCCCCGGCACTGCCTCTTGACTCTACGGCTGAACCACAGGTCCAGCACATAATGCAGGTAAATGTTCGACAGCAGTGGCGACAGAATTGAGCCTTGGGGTGTACCCTTTTTACTTGCCTGAACCAGCCCATCCTCCATTATTCCAGCCTTCAACATACGGCTGATGAGCCGCAGTATACGGCGGTCCCCAATTCGGTGCGCCAGAAACTTAAGCATCCACTTGTGGGACACTTCGTCGAAAAAGCCGCGAATGTCTGACTCCACCACATGGTTGACTCTCTTTTGTTGGATGGTTCGGCCCAGCTTATCCAAACATGAATGCTGGCTGCGCCCAGGCCGATACCCATAGCTGCTGTCTTCAAAGATTTCCTCGTAGATCGGTTCCAGAACCCGCTTCACCGCCAGTTCAACTACCTTATCTTCAAAACAGCTGATTACCAGCGGCCGCCCTTTTTCACTGCCCGGTTTTGGGATATAGCTCCTGCGCCTAGGTCGGGGTCGATAACCCATACGCTTCAGTCGGTCAGCCAGGTCCCGAAGCTTCTCCTCAAGGTCCTCACCATACTGTTCTTTGGTTACGCCGTCCACACCAGCGGCTTTGTCGCCCTCCAGTGCGTCGTAGCAGGCCCGCAGGTTGTCCAGATCCGCCACATGGTGATACAGTGACGTAAATATCAGATCCGGTTGTTTGCGCGCCCTCTCTCCTATCCGTGTCAGGTCAGTGCTCACCGGTTTTCACTCTTTGCATAGTGTCGATGTTTTCCCCTTTCACGGGCAATTGACCGTGGAGACCTTCGCTCAGCGGGGATTAGCCGCTTCATCGCTAAACCATTGCGGTCATACCGGTCTCCATCCCTCGCATCGGCGTCATTTGGCCACCTCCTTTTACGTTGGCCGGCCATACTCGGCTACTATCCCCTCGATCCGGGATGCTTCACCAAGGACCTTTGGGTGCTTTTCCGATGCTCGCCTGGTTACTCCATCGCCGTTGTCAAGCTCGATGCTGTCTGCGACCCCGGGGTGTCGGTTGGCACTCGTCTCTAACGCACCTTCCGTTTTGCCTGCGCCTATTATCAAGGGATCGGCACATTCCCAAAAAGTAGGATTCTCGGGGCTATGGGTCAGATTCAGAGCATACACTCTTCACCTCGCTTAACTCGCATACCTCCTTTCGAGATACAGCAGATATGCTACCGGGCGGTTGACTAAACCTTACCCGAGAGGGCTTATGCCCTGGCACTTCCCTCTCAACGATGAACCAGAGCCAGGTTCGAACGATAATTATCCTATTGTTGAGTCACAACCAGCCTTGGCGCATCAACCATATCAGAAGTAATCATTAGCGACAGCGAAAAGTATTCACTCGGCCGGATCGAATCGAAAAACTGCTGTTGATTGGAGTTTTGATGGAGATAGGCATTCTTTGGATATATGGAAGCGATCACAGGCTGGCTGAAACCTGTGATAAGAAGAGTAAAACAGCAGGGATTTTACGTATCAACCTACCTGGTTCTTCATATCAGAAAGGGCAGGGCCGAGGCGAACGGAAGGAAATAATGACTAGGATGGCATTATACCACCATCCTTGAACTCGAAGATTATTCCGAGATTACACTAAGAGTGGGGCAAGGATGATCCCGAAGGTTTACGAAATAGGCCCGCTCACCTGCCCGGGGTGCCACTATAAGATCTGCATGTCTTATCGCTGCGTGGCGAAGGACCGATAGGCGCTCGGAAGCACCATCAGGGTAAGCAAGGTGGAGGTCAGCAGACCGCCTACGACGACCGCAGCCAACGGACGCTGCACATTGGCCCCGATCCCGTTCGCGATCAGCAAGGGAACCAGCCCTAGAACAGCCACGGATGCCGTCATGAGCACAGGCCGCAGGCGGCGCTCGGCGCCAATGAGAATCGCGTCGCCGATTTCGAGGCCTTCATCGCGCAAATGATTTATATAGCTTACCAACACGACGCCGTTCAGGACCGCTACGCCGAAGACCGCGATAAATCCTACGGCGGCCGGAACCGAGAGGTACAGACCCGAGACATACAGGGAAACAATGCCGCCTGTCGCGGCAAACGGGATGTTGAGAAAGATTAGTGCTGCGTAGCGTAGGCTATTGAAGGAGAAGTAGAGCAGGAGAAAAATCAGACCGAGCGTTATCGGAACCACGATGGAAAGGCGGTGCATTGCCCGCTGCTGATTCTCGAATTGCCCGCCGTACTCAAGGAAATACCCTAGCGGAAGCTCAACCGTCTGCTTAATGGCGGCCTGAATGTCTTTGACGAGACTGCCCATGTCGCGGCCACGCACATTCAGCATCACCACTGCACGTCGGCTCGCATTATTGCGCGAGATCTCCTTGGGTCCGACGAAGACCTTAACATTGGCGACGCGGCTTAGCGGAATGATGGCCCCGACTGCTGTGCGCAATGAGAGGTTTCGGATATCGGAGAGATGGGATCGCTGGTCCTCTGCCAGACGCAGTTGTATATCGAAGCGCTTCGTGCCCTCGAAGACCTGCCCCACCCTACTCCCTCCCACGCCGGTTTCCAGATCGCTGAGCAGGGTATCCACCGAGATTCCATAACGAGCCAGTGCTTGCCGATCCGGTTGAACCATGATCTGGGGCTTTCCGAACTGGTCGACCACTGCCACGTCCACGGCGCCTCGGGTGTCATCCGCGATATCTTTGATGCGCTCGGCAAGCGCTTGCAGGGTCTTAAGGTCTTCTCCGTAAACGCTAATCACAACCTGAGCTTTGATTCCGGTGATCAGTTCGTCGGTGCGAAGCTGTATGGGCTGGGAAAAATTGTTACTCAGTTCAGGCACCTCTTTTGCAAGGCGCTCGGCCATGGCGGACTGCAGCTGTTCGTAACTTATACCGTTCTTCCATTGGCTGAGGGGCTTGAGGAGGATCGTTGTCGCCATCGTATTGATCGGGTCCGGATCACCGCCTATCTCCGTGCGGCCTACCCGGGAGTAAGCGCCCGTGACCTCGGGGAACTCCTTGAACACCGCCTGTTCCTTCTTGGCGTATTCGATGGAGGAATCGAGATTCGCGCCTGGCGGGAGAGCGGATTCGACGTAAAAGGTTCCTTCGCGCAGGGTTGGCACGAATTCACTGCCGAGCAGTGGAAAGAGCGCGAGGCTGCCTAAAAAGGCCGCAAGGCTGATCCCAACGACCCAGATGGGGTGTTTGACTGCCCAGCGAAGCAGCGGGCGATAACACGCTTTAAGAAATTGGACCAGACGGGGTTCTCCTTTGACCAGGCCGGGCCGGAAAACCAGGCTTGCGAGAGCCGGTACGAGAGTGAGCGCCAGCAGCAACGCGCCGCCTAAGGCAAAGGAGATCGTATAGGCCATCGGCGAAAACATCCTTCCCTCGATGCCTTGGAGCGTGAACAAGGGCAGGAATACGATGATGATGATGGCGATGGCGAAGACGATAGGCAGGGCTACTTCGTGCGCGGCCTCCCTGACCAGGCTTGGCATACTCTGGTCCCCCTCGGGGGGCGACTCCATCAGCCGGAAAATGTTCTCCACCATGACCACGGAACCGTCCACCATCATGCCGATACCTATAGCGAGCCCGCCGAGACTCATCAGGTTTGCACTCATCCCCAGGTAATCCATAGCGATGAAGGCGATCAATGCTGAAAGCGGCAGGCTGGCGACTACGAGCAGGGTGGAGCGCAAATTGCCCAGGAAGAAATAGATCATGATCAGGATGAGTAGCGATCCTTCCAGCAAAGCATTCTTGACGGTCCCGATCGCATTGGTGACCAGGTCCGCCTGCGAATAATAGGGTTCCAGGCTCATCCCTTTCGGCAGGGCATGGTCGACTTCCTTAAGTTTTTCGTCAAGCCGGTCCAGCAATGCCTGAGTATTGGCGCCGATCAGCTTGTAGATATCGCCCCCGACGGATTCCTGACCATTAGCTACCTGAGTGCCTCGCCGGATCGCCGGGCCATAGGTCACTTCGGCGATGTCGCCGATATAGACGGGGGTCCCGTCCTGTTCACTGACCACGATGTCGCGAATGTCGCGCAGCCCTTGATCGCCGGGTGAAATCCAGCCATATCCGCGAATAATGTACTCTTCGCCAGCGACTTGAAGAAATGCCGCCCCGACATTGCGGTTGTTCGTTGCGAGGGTGCGCCTTACGTCATCAACGGAGACCCCGCGAGCCAGCATGGCGTTGAGATCCATTCGGACCTGATACTGTCGCTCGAATCCGCCCACGGACAAAACATCGGTCACGCCGGGCACCGTCCGCAACCTCGGCTTCACAATCCAGTCTTGGATCGTGCGCTTCTCCATGAGACTGTGATGATACCCGGGCATGTCTTTGAGCCGGTACATCAGGACATCGCCAAGGCCCGTGGTGATCAGGCCCATTTCCGGGCTGCCGAGACCTACCGGAATTTCATCCTTGGCTTGGTTCAGACGTTCGCCGACGAGCTGGCGGGCGAAATACACATCGGTCCCGTCCTTGAAATAGATGTTTACACGTGACAATCCGAACAACGACGTGCTTTGCACCCTGTCGAGGTTTGGCAGACCGTACATCGCCTTCTCGATGGGATAACTGATCTGCATTTCCACGTCCTCGGGGGAGAGCCCCGGAGCGCTGGTAAAAATCTGGACCATCGGCGGAGTAACGTCGGGAAAGGAGTCGATGGGTACGGTGCGAAAGGCGAAGAATCCCAATCCCGCAAGGCCCGTGACCAGGATTAAGACAAGAGGCCGGCGTTTCAAGGCAAAATCGATTAAGGAGTTGATCATGTTTTAATTAGTCCGTGTCCTGTCGTGTTCCTGCGGTCAGAATGGACATCAGCGCGAACGAGCCTTTGACCACGACCTGCTCGCCGGCTGAGAGGCCGGAGAGGATTTCCACCCGACCCGCCGATTCCTCACCGGTTTGCACAGGGACAGCCTCAAACGTGTTTGCCTGTCCTTTCACTGGCCTAAAGACGATGTTCTCTCCGTCCATGGTCTGTATCGCGTCGACAGGCAACACCGCACATTTGGCTGCTCCGCCTACCTCGATAAAGGCCGTCCCGAACATTCCCGCACGAAGAGTGCCATCCGTATTGGAAACGGTTGCCCGTACCTGTAAAGTCCTGGTGGTCGAAGAAAGCTCCCGGGCGATCCAGTCCACCGTGCCGAAGAACTGCGCGTCGGGAATGGCACGGAAACGGAATTTCACCTGCTGTCCGGCCTTGATGCGTCCGATTTCCTTTTCAAAGGCGTCGATCATCACCCACATTCGCGCCGGGTTCACCACCTCGATGGGCGTCATCTCCGGGGTCAGTGTCTGACCGGGGGTGACGTCCAGCTTCTCGACAATTCCTGCCTGAGAGGATGTCAGGGCATACTGGGAAAAGGGCTTGTCAATGCCGGATTGAATGCCTTCGATCTCTTTTCGGGAAAGGCCGTATAGACGAAGTTCTTCGACCACGCTGTCGAACTCCGCCCGTGCCTGCTCGAACTCGGCTCGCGCCTGCTCAAGCTCCGCTTTACTACTGATCTGCTGGTCCGCAAGCCGGTTCTCCCGCTCATATTTCTCCCGGGCGAGTTCGAGACCTGAGCGAACTGTTAGGTAACGGGCCTTGGCCTTGCCGAGTTCCACGCTTTCCAGAATGGCGACCGTGTCGCCTCTTTTGACGGTATCTCCTAGACTCACTGTAGCTTTCACTACCTTGGAGTCCAGCCTTGGGCCGATTTTGGTCACGTGTTCGCGGACGAATTGAGCGGTTGCAGGCGCCTGAAGGGTGGATTCAGCCACGCCGGCAGTGGCTATGTCGACTGTGATTTCCCTATCCTTGATCTGCTCTGCGGTCAGAGTAACCGTACTAGGCAGTTTGCCGAGGAGCTGGCTCGGCGATACCGCATCGGATTCGAGCACTGACCGCCCAGCGTTGGAAAAAGCCGGACTTGCCAAAACCAGCGCAACCGAGATGAGAAACGCGAGCAGAACCTTGCCACGGGTTTGTCTCATATGAACTCCCTTGCCCATTCTGAAAGCCTTCGCGGATTGAATCTTGCGGTCGTCTGTGTCAGATATGTATCCGTTCTCACAGCTCAACCCAGCTACTGGGGCCTACCATGGAGCGCCCTCTCCTGGCCTTTTCGTCCATCCAAAGTGGACTCGAGACTACGGCCGACCATTCCTTCAATCTCCGTCTTGGCCTTTTCAAAATCAGCCCTTGCCTCGACCACGTTCAGCCGGGTCTCAAAAAGGGAGCGCTGAGCATCCAGCAGACTCAACAGGTCGAATTTCCCCTCTCGGTACCCAGTAAATACGGCATCGAAGACCGACTGCGCCTTGGGCAAGATGCTCTCATTCAGGCTTTTCAACCGCGCTGCCGCGGCGGACAGTCGACCGTAGGCCGTCACAAAATCTGCGTACAACAGGTCCTTGGCATGTTGCCAGTCATAGGTGGCCGTATCAATGCGCCGCCGTGCGGCCGAGATGGCGCCCTGATTTCGGTCGAAGAGCGGCAAGGGGACGGAAAGGGTGGCAATGGATGCATAATCGCCGGTATCTTCGAACCTGCGCCCCCCGATTCCCACGGTAATGTCGGGGATCGCTCTTGCCTTGGCCAGGGAAAGGGCGGCGAGGCGCGATTCACGTTCGTCGTCCCATCGTGCGACGGTGGGGTTGTCCGCGAGGTAGGGCTCCAGTGCGGCCTCGGGTGGCGTCAATACTTTTTCCGAAAACGAGCCGATCGCCTTCTGAAACGTCGCCTCACCAGCACCCCAGAGGCTCGCGAGGTTCCGGCGGGCAACTTTCAATTCTGCTCGGTCTTGCTCCACCTGTGAGATTGCCTGTGCGACCAGAATCCCGGCCCTGCTGCGGTCGATCGGCGAAGCTGCACCAGCGTCCACACGTTTGGCAGCGGCATCCTGCGACTGGTGTGCAATGCCTAGCAGATGCTCGTCCAGATCAAGACGGTTCTGTGCTGCCAGAACATCGATAAACCTCTCCGTCGCCGAGGTTAAGACGCTCAGGCGTTGGGCCTCATAGTCCCATCCGGCCAATTTTGTCTCTGCTGCCGCTAATCGCACACGACTGGAGCGATCGCCGCCAAGCTCGATCAGTTGGCTAATTTCGATGGTGGTCTCGGCGCTGTTAAAGCCGGAATAATGACCCGATCCAGCGGCGTTTTCGATGGTCGAACCGGCTTCCGGGTTGGGGAACAGGCCCGCTTGAAGCCCCTCCGCCTCTCGAGCACGGACCTCCAAGGCGGTGCCTTTTAGGGAAGGACTGTACGCCAGGACCAGCGCCAGCGTGGCCCGCAACGTCAGAAGATCGGGTATCTTCGGCGCGTTCTCGTCCGTTGACGTAAGCTTCTCGGTATTCTGAGCGCCTGGAAATACAACGTCAGAAGAGCGACTGACCTCCATGCCCAGGGGACGCGGAGTAGGCATAGAGGTGCTTTTGGTCGGGAGCGCGCAACCTACCAGCTCGGCGGCGAGCGCAACCACCGCCAACCAATACGAGCATCTCACAGATGGGTACCCGGACATAGGCTCATTGCACCTTGAGAGCGGTCGTCTTGTTAACGATTACCCCTGACCGAGGCCGCCCGGTCAGGTTTCTTCTTGCGCGCCCGTGCACCATCGCCAGCACCGGGATTCAGGTGATCATTTTATCCTGCGTTTCGAACACCCCAGGAGCGTAGTCCTCGAGAATTGCGGTGCAGCGTGTGAGGCACTGATCCGCTTCCCTTCGCCGAGATGCGCCGGACAAATCAAGCCTTGTAACCCTTTCAAGAAAGGTGGGCAACCTTCGGAAACTCATATACAGTGAACGGAGCACTACAAATTGTCAAGCGACAATTGTTTTCCGACGATGATGTTTTCGTTGGGCGCTGGTCCGTCGGCATTAAGTATTATGAGACAGGGATTGCCCTTGAGGCCTCATACGACTTTCCTATTCATCATTCTGCCTTGAGCAATTCCCTTGTTGGAAGACCTTTCTCCGAATTCGCCCTCTCCCTGGGAAATAGAGGTTCCAGCCTCTCGATAAGTGCCGGTGAAGAGCCAGGAAAACCGCACACCACTTCCCAGGCTCCTGATTTTGAACGACCCGACCAACGGGCTCGACCTCAACGGACGGAGCAAGGTGCACGGTCTCTTGTTGGAATTTGCGGCCGATCGGTTTGTTTCTCTACTGTGACCTCGCCCTATTGAAAAACCCTCATCCAGAGATTGTCCTTGAGTCTCAGAATGAAGTTGCGCTTTGCATTACTGGCTAGTCTTGTCATATATTCTGAGGAATAAGTCGGATCGAGAAATGGTTGTGACGCTAAGGCCCAGTCCTCACAGTCATACCCTATTAGATCCATGTATGGAAAATAAATTTGCCTGAGCGCTTCAACATCTGCTTCCGTAAACCAATGCCGCCAGTCACCGCTTGCCTTCTTGCGCACAACCTTTGCTTTTCCGGTCGACTGCGGCACCGCGGCGTCAGCGTCCACATGAAAGCCGAGATAGGAATTCAGAGAATCAAAACGGTTTGCTACCATATTTTCATACCTGAACAGAAACCAGTCGGCACCAAGCGTTCGTACAAACCCAAACATATCCGCATAGCGTTTGCCCTCTTCTCTTATGACCTCATCAATACTTCTCTGGTATTTGCTATACCCGGTATAGCGACAGATATCGAGAAAAGATATTCTCCTGGGGCTTTTCTCCTTTTTGATGACTAGGTCTAAGTGAGCATGATACTGGTCTTTGGCCCCCCGCGTGCCCCGATGCCAACGGTATAGCATTCTGCTAACTGCAACGTCCCGTGGATCTCTCGCCATCCAGATCTTCCGATCGTAATGCTCGCTCTTTAAATGATCGCGATAGAGATCAAAACTCTTCCCCTTGCGCGGCTCATAGGTGTGTTTGTAAACCGCGTTCTCGTATCGACCAACATACTTACCGGGTTTTCCCCCTGAAAATGCGCGGCAGTTGGAAAGCCCACCGGCGGCCTTGTATACCATCGCCGTTGTACCGGACTTTGCTAACCCAAGTATAAAAATCTTCATTTATATCCTCCAGTACTTCAAACTAAACCCAGGCTTCTCACTTCACCGGTTCCCTGTACCAGAACGCTTCTCCGTCAACCCTGCCGACTCCTAATAGTCCTTGCTCCCCAGCCGGAGACCGAGATCCCTCAACCAGTTCGCGCTACAGTCTCATGTAACGTTCTAAGCTTTTCTTCCACATCCAGTGTTTCTTCAACCCATTTGCGTCCATGGAGTCTCAGACTCATATTGAATTCACGGTCCTTAACCGTGCGAATTATCCCCGGGGCTAGTGGCTATCGTGGGCCGACATTATGTAACCTCTATCACCACCTCTAAATCGGGGGCCAGCCCAACAAAAAAAATGATAACACCCTGGATCTTCTGCAAGCCATTGCCTCAATCACCGCATTCGGCATCCCCTCTCTGTGTAATGGAAAAACAAACAAATCCGATGTCTTTAGATAGGCCGACACACTCTAAACGCACTCCAACAAATGAATGCGGTCTTCGGCTCTGGAATCGGAGAAAAGCCTTTCCACCTTCGATCGTAATCCTTGAGCCTTGGGTTATTCTCGGCGTGCATCATTCCAAAGACGAAAAGGCGGGCATCCGCAAGACGTCTTATCGCCTTAACCATGCCTCAAGTAGCAAATCAATGCCTTTTCGTGGATGAACAGCGCCGATCGTAATGAGAACCTGTTATTACTGCACAATGTCAAACGCTCGCGAATCGAACCCCGGTCGGCCCTGTCCATCAATGACTGACAATGTTTCAAGTTTCCTGCCTTGGGTATTACCTCGACTCTCCTACGAACACCCATCTGGACCACACGATCGCGATTCGCAGAGTTATGCGCAAAACATATATCAACGAATGGAATCCATCCTCGGGCGTGATACGGACAGTCAGGGCCCTGCGGACCAACTCTCGCAATTGGTTTTCAGACAGGAAGTAACGCCCTCAAATCTACGATGTAGAATTGCTATGGGTTCTTCTGCCTTTCATACACCCTCATTTATGAAGAATTCCTTAAGATTTCTGCTCTACAAAAGGATGGGGATCTTGACAGTTCTTATGAAATATCATAAACTTATCTTCTTTTGCACATTGCCGGTTGAAAGAAAATTATCGCCCGGCATCAGTGGCTTTCAAGACAAGGTGCAGGAAATATCGGACGGATGTGCGCACCTGCCATAAAGCACGGACAAGCTTATGGATTCATCTCATCAGGCCGGGGACAACAGCTGATGATCAAGGCAGACTTCTCGTTTCGAAGAGCCCAAAAAGTACTGGTGGCGTGAATCAGGATCGGGCGTGGTGCAGAAATGTTCAGAGTGGAATGGAGAAGATGCGAGGAATTTAGGGCAGACTATTTGTCTGGGAGGCTTGAAGCATCGGATAAGCATAATGGGCAAGTAAGAGTAAGAAGGTGGCCCTTATGGCAAATTTTAGGAAGTTATCTTTATGAACGGTCCAAGATCTGGTTCTTCAATCCCGATGGGGCTCCATAGGTAAAGAAACCAGTACGCGCGTCCATGCTCCACGGCTGCTTTCTATTCGTATTTTCCCTTTGTGCATTTCAACAATTCTTTTGACAAGCGTAAGACCCAAACCCGACCCACCATAAGTCGGTGACCGTGATTTCTCTACTCGATAAAACGGCTCAAAAACACGCGGCAAATCTTCGGGTGGTATTCCGTATCCAGAATTGAAGAGACTAATTTCGATTCTCTTCCCATCATGGGTTAAATTAAGATCTATAATTCCGTCCGATTCAGAGTTATATTTTATGGAATTATCAATAAGATTTATTAATAATCGATGGAGTTTTTCTTTGTCTGCTACTATTAAGACTTCATCGGGAGAATTGAAAGACACTTGAATTCTCTTTCCTGTAAATACATCTTTATAATCCTCCAATACCGAAGCCGTTAGATTCCGCAGACAAAATTCTTTGACATCCAATTTGTCCGTGGCTTCCATGTAGGACAAGTCTAGTAATGATTTAACCAACCGACTGAGTCGTCTTAAAATGTCGGCATAATGAATCAAGCTGTCTCTATATCCTTCTGGCAAGTCCTTTCTGCTAATTGAATCATCCATAAAGAGCATGAACAGAGTGATAGGGCTTTTCAGCTCATGAGAGGCGTCCGCAATGAGTTGCCTTTGACGGACAAATGAATTCTCCAGTCTATCGAACATGTAATTAAGGGACTTAGACAAGACATAGAGCTCATCGCGACTTTTCCCAAGCGGTATCCTAGTATTCAATGCCTTTTCGCTAATTTCACCAGCCAGCTGATTAATAGTACTTATAGGCTTGAGAATCCTGCCGGCGACAATGTAGCTTAAGAAAACCAATATCAGAGTGCCGAAAAACAACCCAATTCCAATAACGTAGGCAAGCTCCACGATTTCCTTATCTAACTTCTCAATTGGTTCGCCGATACGAACGGTGAAAGGCGAATCTTGAATATCAATATTGATTCCTCTCGCCCTTATCGTCATGGTTCCATCACCATCAGGGTCTAGATCTGTTCGCTGCTTTGGAACTGGAACTTTAACCGTGAAGGAATTATTAGATTTTTCACCCCAATAAAAAGGGAAACCTGTAGCTAGCTGGCTTTGATATATCACCTTGTGGTGCAGATCGTATACTTCAATCCAGTACCTTCGGATATCGGTGAATGGTTTGTCGGGACTGAATGAAGATAATCCCGAATGAGGCAATATAACCATACGAGTTATGATCTCAGCGATAGTTCTAAGTTCGGTGTCTGTGGATTCATAATACAAGTTCCTCATTTTGATGAAAAGAATCATCGAAAAGGCTACGCTTGCTAGAACTCCTGCTGCAGTGACCCAGAGAGTAACTTTATATCGGATCTTCATTCCTTTTCTTCCTGAATAATGAACCCAAATCCACGTATAGTTCGAATGATCTTTGTATTCTCCAGCGGATCAATCTTTTCCCGTAGATTCTTGATGTGGACATCGATGAAATTAGACATGGTGAAAGGATCAAAATTGTCTCCCCAAACGTGTTCGGCCAATGTATGCCGGGAAACAGCTTGGTTCTTGTTGTAAAGCAAAAACTCCAATACAGCGAATTCCTTTCTAGTTAAACCGATCTTTAGACCGTTTTTTAGAACCTCACGTGTCTTGGTGTTCAGAGAAACATCCTGAATTGTTAGGAGCACGTCTTTCTGATCAGCCGCGCGGCGCAGTATGGAACGAACCCTAGCCATCAGTTCGGCAATCGCAAACGGTTTGGGCAGATAATCATCCGCGCCTCCGTCCAGTCCTTTGATCTTGTCATCCACACTTCCTCTCGCCGACAACATCAGCACAGGCGTATTGATTCTAGCGTTTCGAATTTCTTTCAAGACGGTGAGTCCATCAACTTTTGGAAGCATGATATCGAGGATAATGAGGTCGTACAAGTTATCAAAAACTTTATCTAATGCCTCCTGCCCGTCGGCAGCGGTATCCGAAGCGTATCGTTGTTGTTCGAGAAATCGGGAAATTCTTTCCATCAAGTCAAAATCATCATCAACAACCAAAATTCTCATTGTAATCTGTGCTCCTGTATCATCCGATCCGTACATCACCGAACTGCTATTACCGACGACGATTTCGATAATGACCGGGCTCGAGAGTACCATATACAGGCAAGCCTTGCAATGAAGCTCGTCCAAGGCTCTTATTGAATTGTCTGCAATATATGGCGAGGCATCAAATCAATTGGACCGGTCCAGATGGTAATAAAGATAGAACGAAGAATCCAGTTTTTCGGCTTTTTGCCGCCAACAGTGGCGGCCGCTTTGGTACGATATTCCAGCAGGGTTTCGGATGGAATGATTTTGATCAACAAAGTTGTGCCTAGCGGAAGAAGAATCAGATCATCCAGGCACCCAAGGAACGGTATCGGCAGAGATTAAATCTACTGGGCTAAAGGCGCGATTATTGCGGCCAGGAAACGTGCGTACCACGGTGTCCTGGGGTTCCTCATAGCGAGATAGACACTGTCAATTTCGTTTGAGCAGTCTTGGCTTTTGTTTTTACGAATCAATAAGTATTCAGATTAGCTATTTACAAAATGCTTTGGCTTAAAAGAAGTGCTTATGGAGTGGTTAATCTGAACAGCCGAAGTGTGAAGAAATATCGTAACGGGTGGATTTCCAAAAATCTTATGGTCAGTTTCTTGTCCGCAAATGCAGTATGCTGTTGATTTATCAGTAATTAGATGGAATGAACGTGATTTATGCCAGGTAAGAACCAAAACGCTACGTCCGCAAGCGGAATCGGGTGGCCTCGGATAGAGGAGGGATGGTCGAACCCGCTTGCTCCAAATCCCCGTACCTGGGGATTTCTTGATAACATCCCACGGGCCTGATGGTGCTTTGGGTCACCCTATATCAAGTTGAAAGCACATGAATTCCATTTCTTGGAAGCCCCAGGAAAGATAGCAGATAGAACAGTTTGCATGTGCAAGCCCAGTCAACACGCTTGATGGAGTTGCTCCCCGACCGGCGTGAGCTCCTCCCCAAGGAGGACCATGCCACATAATCGGACCCTCTAATGGAATAGGGCATCCCCACAAATCTTTATCCATCAAAAGAGCAACAACGATTGGCTCAGCCCGCCACATCCTCAGACTCCAGCAGGACAGACTGGATGGGCTGACGCGTACTAACAGGTAGACCTTCCGCCCTCACTTCCCAGTTGATTTTTTATCACTCATCTTGGCTCTTTCTCCAACGCGTCGCGAACTTTTTGGGCCAGCGTTTCCATTGAGAAGGGTTTCTGAATGAAATGCACGCCTTGGGCCAGAACGCCTCGATGAGCGATAAGGTCTGCAGAATATCCTGACATGTAGAGGCATTTCATACCGGGGCAGATGTTCGTAAGCCTATCGGCCAGCTCTCGACCGTTCATCTCCGGCATGACCACATCGGTAATCAAAAGATCGAATCATCCCGGCGTACGACTCGGCGCCTATGCGCATCCTTGGCCGGTCCCGGGCGGGAAGCACCTTATAGCCCAACTGTTCGAGAAGCATCTTACCGGGCCTGAGTACGGAATCGTCGGATCGTCTCGACCAGCAGCACGGTCTCCGCGCCTCCCCGGAACCCTATCTTCGGCCTGTTCGTCTGCGGTTCGACGGATTCAGCCTCAAAGCGGGGCAGGTAGATCTTGAAGGTCGTTCCCTGGTCCGGCTCGCTATATACGTAGATAAATCCCTCGTTTTGCTTGACGATGCCGTATACGGTCGCAAGCCCAAGGCCGGTCCCCTCGCCCACGCCCTTGGTGGTGAAAAAGGGTTCGAAGATATGGGAGAGCGTCTCCTTGTCCATGCCGCAGCCGTCATCGCTTACCGCCAACAGCACATAGTCGCCGGGAACGAACTCCGCATGATCGGCGCAATAATGCCTCGTCGAGCGAAACGTTGCCCGTTTCGATGGTGACCTTGCCCACTCCCTCAATGGCGTCCCGGGCGTTGACCACAAGATTGGCCAGGATCTGGTCGATCTGGGAAGGATCCATCTTCACCTGCCAGAGATCGTGCCCGGCATCCAGGCCAGATCGATATCCTCGCCGATAAGCCGTCGGAGCATCTTGAGCATGCCGGACACGGCCTCGTTAAGATCCAGCGCTATGGGGTTGATGATCTGCTTGCGGGCGAAGGCCAGCAGCTGTCGTACGAGATCAGCAGAGCGCCTGGCGGCAGCCATCACTTCTTTCAGTTCCCCACGCATCGGGTGTTGGTCAGTCAGCTGCGATAGGGCCATTTCGGTATATCCCAGGATCACTCCCAGCATATTATTAAAATCGTGTGCCACCCCACCGGCAAGCCTTCCCAGCGACTCAAGCTTTTGAGCTTGGGTCAACTGCATTTGCAAACTCTCCCGCTCCTTCTCCGCAAGCTTGTGCTCGGTTATATCCTGCCCCAATACCGATGGCAGTTCCGTCCGAAAGGTGAACCATAGCCCAAGCCGTATCGACCGCCCGCCCGTCTCTCACTCTTGTTTTGAATTCGACCCACTCCGCGTTCGATGCTGTGATGAAATGATAGACTTTTTGACGCTCCGCGGATCAGGGTAGCATTCGGCAACGATATCCAGGTCTTGCTCCTCTATTTCTGCAAGTGACCACCCCAGCGTGCGCTCCCATTCCCGGTTGATCACCTTGATGCGCCCGTCCTTACCGAAAAAGTTGATCATAACCGGAAGATGGTCGAATATCTTCTGCAGAATCTCCTTCTGTCTTCTCAGACCATCTTCATGCCCGCTTCCGTTCGGTGATGTCATGGGCAATCCAAAATACAGTATTTTCCGTCAACGGCGAAACTCTGCTATCAAACCAGATTTCTCTCGAACCAAAGTTCAACTTGTACTCATAGTTGATGGTCTGACGGTTTTCCAACGTTCGTTGATCTGGATGAAGAATCTCATCCGCTGCCTTTTCAGGCAAGATATCGTGAACCTTCTTCCCGACCAATTCTTCGGATGGACGATACAAATTCACAGGATTTGTCGGTGCGATCTTGACGTAGCGTCCTTCCGAGTCCAGTACCAGAACCACATCCGTCATCGCGGCAAATAGCTTACGAAGCTCTTCTTCTGACATTTTCAAGGCCGCTTCCGCATGTTTTCGCTCCTGATCTCTCTGCCCAACTCTTCGTTGACTTTCGCTAGTTGACTGCTTCTGGCAATGACTCGCTGCTCTGAGCTCTACATTCAGCCTCATTATTTCAGTCTTGGCCTGTTTTAACTCAGGAGTTTCGACGACCTCCCAATTCCCATGCCGTTTTGCGATTGCAAACTGGTGTGTACGCGCCACGTCAAAAAGTTCAGCAGCCTCTGGTTACGGCCAAGGGGTAGGTGCATAGCACGATCATTCGTTTGTCTGCAATCAATTCGTTTAGCCTTTTTTCATAGGCAGCAAAATTTTTCCAATCCTTTTAGTCAACCACGCTTCATTGCCATTCACTCTCATTCCGGCAAAGCCCTTTTCCAAAGCCTCTGCGAGTTTTTTCCGCCAACCATCGATTACATGGTGCAGATCGAAAACACCATTTTTGAGATACCAGTGCGTATGGGGCACGATCTCTATGTCTCCTGCCGCTAGATGTCGGTCCGCCTCAGGAAAAGCAGGTCTCAACGCGTTTCGCACCGCTTGTACGTCCAAAGGATCGAATACAATCCACATGCAGAATTCGTTATTCTCCAGTCCCGTCTTGAAATATGGAATCAAAATGTCGAGCAGATCTTCTTTGGTTTCGTAGAAGTGGCAGAAGTGTGAGCCCCAGGGAATGTCGCCCAGAACCTCAATCCCTGTCTTTCGCAACTCTATTCCCACGGCGCGCACCTCCTTCTTTTCTAATCCAGCTGTAAACAAACGCATCCTTCGGGCTTTGAGAAGCGGAATCCTTCCTGATCGCTACGCCGTATCATGTGGCGCCAAGCACGCTAAAAGACTCAGCAAGGACTCACCCCCCAAATGAAAAAGCCCCCGAGCGGAAAATGGCATCCACCGGAGGCTTTGCTTTCACCACCTTCAGGAAACGCATCCATGATTTCCTCTCAGAAGGCTGGGGTTATGCTATTGGTTTGACTTGGATTAATCGGAATGAAGCCGATTCATGCCGATTAGGACCCAAAACGGGGTTTCTGTCAAGAGGAATCGGCTGGCCTGGGATGGAGGAGGGGTCGTTGAACTCGGCTTGCTCTGCTCCCAAAATCTGGTTCTATCTTGATACATACCACGGGCCTTGCGGGATTTTGTGGCACCAGATAGGCAGAACATATCACAGTTCCATCCGAACCTGTGATATGAAGAGTTGACCTGGATCAAAAGGGTGGAGATCGGCAGCACTTACCGGCAAGGATCGCTTACAGGCCTTGATCATGAGTTCCCGGAGGCACATATTGGTCAGGCTTGCAGTCAACCGCCGCATAAAGGCCGTCGTCCATAAGAAGGGCACGGATTTATCCTCATGCGCGATCTTCCACTCGCCGCCGATTTTGCGGAAACCGAGCGTTTGGCGAAACCAAAGGTCTAATGCCCATCACCTGCCGGTTTTGGCAAACACCATGCTTCTTTGATTTTGCAGAGTCTTGCAAGCATCTCTTCGTATTCCTTATTAATGGCTGCTCTTTCCGTCAGGCCGAGAAGCTGGATGATGTATCCATGGGGGCCGGGCATGTATAACAAAAGGATACGGAGTGCCGGCCAACACCATGCTGGCTGAAGTAACGCAGTTGTATACGGGGTTTGGGTTTACCCCGCCTATGTCTTCATTGGATACATTGGGGGCGTAGTACATCACGTGAGGAATGTTAGCGGTAGCTGACACTGTCGCTTTCATCCGGGTTCAGGTAAGTCCTCAGATATTGGAGACAGCATGTATGAGACGCCGGCTCGTTCCGGCGCTTTATAGTATCCGTGTTTTGTAGCGTTCTTTGATGATTTTCTTGAGTTCTCCGGGAGGAGTACCCTTGGCCTGCATTTCTGCTGCGTCAAAGAAGACTCGCATCTGTTCCTTGGCGCCCGCGCTATCAAAGGAAATCGGGTAGAGAATATCATCTCTATATTCCGTTAAGGGCCAGGACCCTCTGAACGTATCATCGCCGGTTCGAGCAACAAAAGCGTGGAATCCATTCGTGCCCTTGCGGGCAACTTCAAAGCCCTTGTCAGGGTTTAAAACATATACAGTTGCATTGTCTCTGAGGTGCGGCGGCAGAGCGCTCAGCGCCAGCTGAATTTCCAAATCTCGCGGCAACGGCTCGATCTTATTCATCGCCTTGGGAGTCTGTTTGTCTTCCGCGCCCGCCATGAGACGAGAACAATAGACCCAGGGTCACTATAATAATCATTGTCTGAGTCTTTCTCATCTTGACCTCCCTATTTGCCTGTGAAGTTTGATTTTTGCTGCTATTTCAACGACCGGTTTGTTAACAAAATGGTCTCGATTTTCTATTTCCCCGCCATCTGGGCGAGCGCGGCTTTGGCCCCTTCCTCGATTTCCTGCGGTGTCAGATCTCTTGTATGGGTGGCGAGGCTCCAGCTGTAGCCGAAGGGGTCCTTCACCGTGCCGACCCGGTCCCCCCAGAACATCTCCTGGACATCCATCTGGGACTCGGCGCCTGCTTCCAGGGCTCTCCTGAAAGCTTCGTCGACATTTTCGAGATAAATGTAGAAGCCGACCGGGGAACCGCCCATGGTTTCCGCGCTCTTGCAGGGCGCATAGGGATTTTCCTCCCCCATCATGATGATCGAGTCGCCGATCTGGAGCTCGGCGTGCATGACCCCTTTGCCCTCGGGGCCGGGCATGGCAAACCGCTCCTTGGCGCCAAAGGCCTTTTTGTAAAATTCGATGGCCTTACGAGCATCCTTGAACACGAATATCGGTGTGACGCTGTGAAATCCCTCTGGTATTGCTTTTGTCATGGAACGCCCCTCTGCCTGTCGGTAGATCGGCTTTTCCTTCAATCATCCTGTTGGCCGTGCGGATCTTCAACTTTCACGGATCTGACCTATACGAGAGTTCAACCTGTGACGAGCATGGACTGTTTAAGGGTTGGTGTCGATGGGGTCGAAACCGTATTCGGCCATGATGAACGATGTATTTCTGGGATGGACGGAAAAAGCGTCGGGTCTTGCGGAGCGCTTCGGGTGAGGTCGACTTCGGCTAGAGCGTTATTACTACAGCGAAACATCAATGTTTAACCTCTTGGCCAATCTTAGGCGTTTTTTGCGGTGCGATTTATAAGCGACAAGATTTCGATGGATGTGGTATTCCACAATTTCCATGGCTCCCTCTAGAGTTAATGATTTAATGGGCAAAATCGCGGCCAACAGCCTCCGAACCAAATGGGGCGTCAACAGAGGGCTTTTTTTTAAAGCTCAATCGCATTCTTAGCAAAAAATGCAGCGCCAGAAATACGTAAATCATATGGCGATGCCAAGCAGGCCAGGATCGATGCTCATAATAATCCATGCCAACCTGATCCTTGCCTTCATGAAAGCACTGCTCGATGGGCCATCGCATGGTGGATGCTTTGACAAGCTCTGCCATCGGGATATCTTTTGGCGCATTGGAGATGGAATGTTTCACTTGCCCATCCATATCTTTGCGCAGGAACAGCCATTGGGGATATCCGACAGGCAGTCCGTCGCGGGACAAATAGATGCGAATACGCGCTACTTCGGCGATAATGGGTCCTTTGGCGCCCTCCGCGACGATGAACGGCTCCCAAGAGACTTGCTTGGACCTTGCCAATTGTGCACAACGCTTTGCGCCTTTGGTTGACCGGGCAATACAGTGGCTTTCTTCGGGCGGGGGCCTCGACCCTTATAAGGGGGTAAGCCCGTTTTTGGTTTCCTTGTAAAAACCTGAGCATCGGAGCGAATGGACACAAAATAGTTCAAGTGACCGGGCAGGGCATTTAGGAATTCAAGGTCACTGCCAAATGAGGCATCGGCGCCGATCCACTTCGCCGGAAACAGGTTTGTGGCCACGACCTCATTGATCAACTCGATGGCAATCTGTTGTTTGGTCTGAAAGGCAAGATCTTCCGGGACCAGGTTGTCTTTACGTCTTTGTTCCTGCTCTTTGGTAAACCAGCTTTTGGGCATGTACAGGCGACAGGCAAGCAGGCCATAGCCTTTGTGACTCGAATAGCCGACAAAGACGCCTGACTGGCAATTCTCCACTTTTCCGAGGGTGCCGCAATATTGCCGAGCGACCCCGACAGATTCCTTGCCTTTTTTGACAAATTCACTGGGATCAACGCTGATCATTCCGTCAGGAGAGGCGATCAGCGGGGCGAGCATCCCCTGATGGGTGCGCTGCATGCCCAGATGATCCCAACGGTAGGTCTTCATAAACATTTGAATCGGCCGTACGGATTTCTTATCGAGAAATTCGAGGGCGATCGGTTCGGCGGATTTGGCCGTGGCGTTGCTCATCAGTCCGGATAGGTAGGCCAACCCCAGACGATGATGTTCGATACGGCCATAGCAATCATGAAACTGCTTGTGGAAGTCCAACAAGCTCCTGGGCCATGGTTTTGACATCGTCCTGGCTGAGATCAAAATCGGCCGAAATCTGCGGGTGCCACCGGCAGTGTTCTAAAAGCATGGTCAGCTCCTCCACTTTGCGTTTTGTTTGTGGAGGACGATCAGGCAGGGGGGCGGGCTTTTGTCGGCAACCGATAATGTTTCTGAAATCAGGCTCTATGACATAAAGGTAGATCTCCTTTCGGCTTCCGTGGTATCGGTATCCTTTTCCCAGCTTGGTGCTTCCGTGGGTGTGTCCGACATGCAACCAGTTCGAAGCCTTGTAGCATGTGCCTTTGAAAAAGCGGCCGTCGACAAAGGTTTCCAGCACCAGCAGTCGCTGGTTGAACTGCCGTTGCCAGTCCAAAGGCAGGCGCGCGATGTTTTTTGCCAAAATATGGGATGCCATGTTGGGTATTCGTACCCAGGGCATCACCAAGAACCGGCTGTTCCCGGCAACCTCCTTGAGATGGCGTTTCCTTTGCTCGGCCGACCAGCCAATAAAGCAATCCCTGGCAGCCAGTTTCAAGGCCGGGGCACTCCACGATAGGGCAGCCACGGGTCGCTCATGGATGAAAGCAAGATATTTGAGGCCGTGCCCCAAGAGTCTTTGGTAACCCAGATAATGATACTTTTTGACCAGTTCATCCCATACACGTTCCCAATCAGACCCGCTGACCAACTCAACCGCGGCGGGGTCAAAATCGTTCAGGTCTCCTGTCATCAGCGCTCTGTCAATGGAATCTGAACTCTGGGTCATGCAATCATTGAGTTTAGGTCGTTTCATGGCATAAAATGTATCTCCAGCTACAGGGCATATTCCACCGGCGCCCGCTGCGACAGATTTTTCGCCGGGAATACAGTCAAAAATTATGCCGTAACCCCTGTCAATCGCCCTGTTAGACTGAAACATACACACTTTATTCATGCGTGTCTAGACAATAATGCGCTGTAGTACTATCTCGCCATTCGTGTAGGAGTCCGACCGCTGCCTCCAGTGCTCTTCCTTGGCGCGTGATTCGTGGTGGCGGGTGTCATTTTCGTTTCCTACCTGAGATGGCGCGGTCTTGTATTTCCTCGCCGCAAAGAGTTAGGGAATATTGCCTTCGTCGGATGTGCCCTTCTCGTACTGGCAAACGGTTCCGTTGTCTGGGCCGAGCAGTGGGTGCCGAGTGGACTGGCAGCTCTGGTCGTCGCAACGCTTCCCTTTTGGATGACGAAGTTCGAATCTTTGGTTCCCTCTGGAAGCAAGCTGAGTTTCATGGAAGGACTCGGGATTATCATCGGGTTCAGGGGTCTTCTAATCCTGTTTGCTCCCGAGTTCAAAATGATCCTGTCCAAAGATCACTGAAGACCGCATTGAAATGCTACTGGGCTGGCGGCATTCCGGTTTTAATGTATTCTGTGGGTCAAGAACCAGCCCTAATGATGAAAAGGCCCTGGACAATCTCGCTCGATATATTGTCCGCGCCTCTTTTTCTCAAGAAAGAATGACCTATATCCCTGAGGAATCAAAGGTTCTTTATCAATCGAAGGATGGTAAAGAAGAAAAAGCCTTTGACGCTTTAGAGTGGTTGGCTGCCATGTGCTCCCATGTGCCGAA
>CAWHLE010000016.1:0-719966 GCA_963830155.1 uncultured delta proteobacterium
AATCTATGAAAGCAAGAATAGTTGCAGCAACAAACAAAAATTTAGAGATCTGGGTAAGCGAAGGGAAATTCCGTGAGTATTTATTTTTTAGGCTCAATGTATTTACAATTGAAGCGCCTCCTTTAAGAGAACGAAAAAATGATATTCCTGCAATGACTATACACTTGCTTCAAAAGATAAATAAAGAATTGCACAAAGATGTAAGAAAAATTCCAATTGATGTTATGGAAATGCTTCAGAATCATGAATGGATTGGAAATGTAAGGGAACTGGAAAATACCCTTTACCAGGCTGGTCTTATCCACCGATGATGTACTGAGAAAAGAAAATATATTATTTCGAAAAATGACCCCGGAAAATGCACTCCCACATAATTATAATTTAAGTATCTCCGAAGTAGAAAAATTACATATTGAATCTGTTTCAGAAGAATCTCATTCTCTTTCGGCTTCCAACCTCTCTTATACTGCAGAAGCCCTTCGTTCTCTATTTCAGTTCTGCCGAGATTGAGTGTTTCATAACCTTTAAAACAAAGATGCCTTATACTTTCCCACAGAACTGCGTTATTGGGTCGGAGATGAAGAAAGTTTTTGTTTGAAGCGGCATATTTAAAAATGGATTGTCGCTCAAAGTTAAAAAAGACAGCCCCTGCGATTATTATATCCCGATATGCGGCTAGAGTTACAAACCCCTTTTCTTGAGAGATGATATGCTGGTAAATCTTATTGAAGAAGACGGAGGGTTGAGAGGGCAAGCCGTGGTCTTTTCTTGTCCTTCGGTTCAAGGTGTAAAAGGACTCGATTGATTCCGCCGAGCACGATATCTCAACCCGAACGCCTTCTCTAGCCGCCTTTTCTATATTCCTTTTCGTGCTGTTCCTAAAGCCAGAAAGAAGCTGTTCAGCATCAGAGCTTAAGTCTAGGGCGTGGCCATAGTAAGTTATGGAAGGCATTATTTTCTCAGAGAACATTTGGCCGCCCCGCCACTCGATATATTTCCACCCGGCCTGTCTCCCGTGATCAATGACTTCCTTAACCACATCCTGAAACTTCAATGGTTCTGCGAAAATGGCATGACAATAATCGGTAAAAGGCAGCGAAACGGCTCTTCGACCGGTCAGGAAGCTGTTGACCTCCATAAAAGGCATCAGGGTCATGAGCTTGCCGTCGTCAATTTCTGTGAAATAGATGGGAGTGTAGCCATATGATTCGTGAAGCACTTTCGCCCAATTTGAGGTGTGGAAGAAGGAGGCATTCTCGTTCGTGAGAAGGAGCTCGTTCCAGCCGGGATATTCGATAGGGTTGATTATTTCCATACGAAGAAAGGTTAGACAGGATTTACAGGATTTTACAGGATTGATTTAAGTTCAAACTTCAGCGCTTGATCATCTTCCAGTAAAGCACGGACCCACGGACCTAGCCAATGGTCGATGATCAGAGTCACCAAATAAAATCCTAAAGATCCTGTCAATCCTGTCAAAAATCATATTTTCTTTGTTCACTCCAGATGCACTTGCACGAAATCCCACCATGTAGCATCCGGCAGACCGTCTGAGTTATCGTCAACCGCGAAAAAAAATACGTAGTTTCCGCTCGGAAGGCTCGCATTCAACACCTCAAAAGCCGGCGACAGGGAAAAAATCCGGGCAGCCGCGCACCGCTGAATTCCCGGAATCCACTGCTTTTCAGAATAAACATAGGAATACCAGCCAAAATCCTCAGCGAAGGCCACCACCCACCAGTCAGCGTACAAGCCGCCGAAGCCTCCAGGGTCCAGCCCTACGGATAAGGAAACACGATCGCCATCTGCGACGTTCGCTTTGATCACCGGAGAAACGGGGGGCTCTTATGTTCTTAATGTTTCGAAGATAAACCGGCATGTCTGTATAAATGCCTGGACTGGACACCGTAAAACGCACCTGTGTTTCTAGGCCCCTCAGCTCATCGGGAACCTGGAACGATTTTGCAGCCCACCCGCCTGAGGGACCCTGCCAAATTCAAATCCCAGCCAAAGGAATGCCAGCCATTGTCCCGGTAGAACGAGATTTCCAATATGAGCCCCTGGGCTTTTTGACCTGGGTCCCACCAGTAATTGAAGCTGAATGTGTCCCAGAGCGTTAGAGACTGCGTGGAAAGTTCATGTGTCAATGATGACAATACCGTCCCATTCAGGCTTAGCAAGGAATATCTCGTAATCCTCCTCAGTTTCTTCGCCGAGCGTACCAGGCGACTCTCGCCCTTGTCATTAATCCTCTGCCACCCCGCGATATCCTGATAGCCGGGCACTTTCAAGTATTGTAGTTTCATAGCCATTATAAACGGCAAGGTCACCTTAGTCCGTCTTTCATCATCTTCCACGCGATATGACCACCGTTATTGATCTGCGGATCATGATTCTCGGAATCATTATCAGTCAACTGCCTTACTGAATTTCCATCATAGAAGAAAATCTGTGAAGCAGCGCCCATGATACCCTCCTGCCCATGCAACCCAGCCTTTGTCATTAACCTCGGGCAAATCTCCGTGCAGGCCTTCGTTCGTGAGCTCGGATCATAGGATGCGTCCGTTGGCAAAGAATATGTCGCCGCTGCCGTCGAGATACCCGGTCCAAACAATATTTCCGTTGACGATTTTCGGCTCCTCGTTTCTGTATCCGTTGTTTGGCAGGTTAACGACGGAAGTTCCGTTATAAAACATGATTTCGTTGTCGGGACTTTCTCCAACCCAAACCATATTACCAAGATTATCCAGCTGCGGCGCCCAGCTATATGAGAAACCGTCCGTAAGCTGGATCGTTGTGACACCGTCGAAAAGAAAGATCTGTTGTTGCCCAATGTCATGTCCGCCCTGCCATACCACATCGCCCCTGTCATTGAGTTGCGGAAGATGCTCGTCATAATCGGTGTTTGTAATCTGCGTCGATTGTGTGATTGGAAAAGTCATAAGACATATAGGTCCCAGTGATCATTGTCGTCAGCTTTCGCATAGATTATTTTTCCTGTGTTGTTCATTTTCCAGTATGCTTCTGAAGTTACATTGTTTGTCAGCTGCTTTACAGAGGTGCCGTCATAGAGATAAAGCTCGCCACCCTCACGGCTGTGATTCTTGTCGTGCCTCTTCCAGACGACATACCCGTCATTGTTGATCTCAGGAACAACGTCATCCACATCATTTTCCGTAAGCTGGACTATGCTGTAGGGGGCAGTCTGCTATGGAGACTGACAGGAATCGAAAAATAAGAAAGAATACAAATTATCGCAAAGAAGACTCTTCCACAGTTGGAAGTGTGAAAAGATAAGGCATCCTCGGAAGCCATAAGGAATTCGTCCCACTCGGGATATTCGAAAGGGTTGATGATTTGCACGATTATCTGCCAAGAGGTTAGGAAGCTAGGGGGTCTTAGGATGCTAGGAAGCTAGAAGGCTAGGACCCTAGGAGGCTTTCGTTTCCCAGCATCCTCGAGGCGTACTTTCTTCTTGGCATCCTGACTGCCAGCATCCTAGCTTCCCAGCTTTGTTAGCTCGAGCGGGTTGCCCGCAACGATGAGGCCGTCCGGGACGTCCTTGAGCACCACGCTTCCTGCGCCTACGATGGCGCGGGCTCCGATTGTCACCCCGCAAAGGATGGTGGCGTTGGACCCGATCGAAGCTCCCCGTTTGATGACTGTGGGGACGACCTTCCAATCCGCCTCCGTCTGAAGGGCCCCCGATTCACTCGTGGCCTTCGGGTACTTGTCATTGATGAACATGACGCCGTGGCCCACGAAGACTTCATCCTCGATGGTCACCCCCTCGCAAATGAAGGAGTGGCTCTGGATCTTGCAGTTTTTTCCGATGAAGGCGTTCTTCTGGACCTCGACAAAAGGGCCGATCCTCGTGCCGTCCCCGATCGTGCAACCGTACAGGTTGATAAAGTCATTCAGCTGGACATTCTCCCCAAGATGACGTTTAGAGCAATTTTTTTCATGTCACCTCAAAAGAAAGGTCAGACAGGGTTTACAGGATTTTGCAGGATGAAATTTTGTTCGTTGCCTTGTCCAGTTTCCGGAATAAACTGGCCAAACGCAATCCGCCTTCGGCGGAAAAGCCCATATTCTGTGGTGCACGTGCTCGATGACGCTGCCATATCTCTATATATCTCACTTCCCGGATTATAACCAGCATTCCCTCCGGCCAAGCCGGATTGGGTAGCGACTTTTTAATCCGGAAAGAGGAGCGCCCAAAAACAATCCCGTCAATCCTGTTAATCCTGTCTAAACTGTCTGTATTTTCGTTTCACTTCCACTCCCGAAGGCCCGAAGTTGATCAGGAGGCCTAGCTCTTTCTCGAGGCCCTTGAGGTAGTTCACCAGTTGGACCTCGTGTTCCTTGTGTAGGTTTTGGACAGATTTAAGTTCTGCGATTATTTCGTCTTCCACGAAAAGATCTACATAGAAATCTCCAACTACTTGTCCGTCATAGTAGACTTTCAGTGGTTTTTCCGCTTCGGCTTTGAGGTTGTTCTTGGCTAGCTCTATGAGCATCGCTTTCTTGTAAACACTTTCCAGAAAACCGAACCCCAGTTTGTTGAAGACTTGGTATGCAGAACCGATAATCTGCCGGGTTATGTCTTCTTTTTCCATCTAAAGCTGGTTTAGACAGGATTGACAGGATTTTACAGGATTTGATTTATTGTTGCGGCATACTTTCATAAATGGCCACTCAACGATGCTATGGATTTCTATCCAGCAGCCTCATTCAAAAGTCCGAACGTACTATTTCGGCGAAAGCCCGATTGAATTTTTTGCCTCTCTTCCGGACAGGCAAAAAAGGAACCAAAAAAAAAATCCTGTTCATCCTGTAAATCCTGTCTAACATTACTTGATATCAATTGGGCTCCCGTTTTTCTTCAAGGATTCTTTCGAGGCAGCGAGAACTTTGACTACCTCCAGGCCTGCCCTTCCATCGGTGTCGGGTTTGCAGCAATTGTTCAGACAATCGACGAAGTGTTGGGTCTCGAAAGTGAGAGCCTCGATGTCCGACACCTTGGGGGAGTACATGTCGCCTACACGATATTGGACCTTCAGGTGATATAACTCTTCCTTCGAGTGATGCAGGTCCACACCTTTGTCGTAGACCTTGATCTTTTCGCTGGGCTGGTTATCATCATAGACGACCATCTTCAAGGTGCCGCCGATGAGAGTCTGGCGTATCTTGACCGGAGAAACCCAGCTGACGTTGATGTGGGCGATGACGTCCTTTTCCATGTAAACCGTCAGGAGAGCCTTTGGTATGATACCGTTCCCAAAGTAATGAGAGCCAGTTGCCGATACGGAATACTTCTTGAAGGGCATCAGGTAGTCCATAATCGAGATATCGTGGGGAGCCAGGTCCCAGATCACGTCCACATCCTGTTGAAAAAGGCCGAGATTGACGCGCGTGGAATCGTAGTACATCAGCTCCCCGAGGTCGCCTTTGTCGATGAGCTCCTTTATTTTACGGACGGCGCCCGTATAAACAAAGGTATGGTCTACGAGAAAAACTTTCCCTTTTTTCTCTGCCAGCTCGATGAGCTCTTCCCCCTGTTCCACTTTTTCCGTCATGGGCTTTTCGAGCCACACGTGTTTTCCCGAAAGAAGGGCCTTTTTGGCCAGATCGTAGTGGGTGGAGACTGGAGTTGCGATGGCTATTGCATCCACCCCGCAGTTGAACATCTCATCGGGCCGGTTCAGCAATTCCGCTTGCGGGTACAGCCGCCCGGCAGCCTTGAGCCTGTCCGCTGAAAAATCTGAAATGGCCGCAAGTTCTAGGTCGGAATTGTGGCGGAAATTTCTAGCAAGGTTGGGTCCCCAGTAGCCGTATCCGATAAGTCCGATCTTGATCATGTTTGACCCCTTTCCATTAGAAGCGATTTTTCACCGCCCGCTTCGCTAGAGGCACAGAGCACGCAGAGATTAAAAAAGATGAATCAGACAGGATTGACAGGATTTTACAGGATTGGATTTATTGTTGCATTTGCCAGTTTCCGGAAGAAACTGCCAGAACGCAATCCGCCTTCGGAGGAAAAAGGCCGACCTCTGATTTTCAGTCTGCCCCGCCAAAAGCACCGGCGCTCTAACCTAGCGGACAGCCTAGGATAAGAGCCTCCAACTTACTGTTCCGGCGTAGCCGGATTGGGTAGCAACTTTTTCTTCCGGAAGAAGTTGCGAAACAACCAAAAATCCTGCCAATCCTGTTAATCCTGTCTAACATTATTTCATTTCATGAATTCTTTGATGCTGGCGGCGACGTACTCGATTTGGGGCCGGGTGAGCTCCGGGAACATGGGCAAAGAGATGAGTCGCTTTGCGACGCTTTCGGTGACAGGAAAGGCTTTTTCGCCGTAACCGAGATGGGCGTAGGCCTTCTGGAGGTGCAAGGGGAGTGGATAGTGGAGTCCCGTGGCCACCCCCCTTTCACCCAAGTATTTCTGAAGACCGTCACGGTCATCGACCAGGACCACGTACAGGTGATAGACGGAGCGGGCGAAGTCCGCTTCGACGGGAACCGTGACGCCCGGGATGTCTGAAAGGAGTTCGGCATAGTATGCCGCATTCTCCTGCCGCGCCCTGTTCCAGTCTCCGAGTCTCTTGAGCTTGATTCGAAGCACTCCCGCCTGAATCGCATCGAGACGGCCGTTGTATCCCTCCATGTCGTGAAAGTATTTCTGCGCCTGACCGTGGTCTCTGATCATGCGGATCTTCCTCGCCACTTCTTCATCCTGTGTAACGACCGCCCCCCCCTCACCATAAGCGCCGAGGTTCTTGCCGGGGTAGAAACTGAAGCACCCGGCGAGGCCAAGGGACCCTGCCTTTCGCCCATTGTGAAGGGCCCCGTGGGCCTGGCAGGCATCTTCGATCACCACAAGCTTATGCTTTTGGGCTACATGAAGGATGGCGTCCATATCCGCCGGCTGCCCGTAAAGATGGACGGGAAGAACCGCCTTGGTTCTCGGAGTGATTTCCCCCTCGATCTGAGAGGCATCCATGTTGTAGGTATCCGGATGAATATCGACAAAGACTGGTTTTGCACCCACCTGGGAAACGGCCTCGGTGGTAGCGATGAAGGTGTTCGGAACCGTGATCACCTCGTCTCCGTTCCCGACACCGGCCGCCATCATCGCAAAGCGGAGCGCGTCCGTTCCCGAGTTCACACCCACGCAGTATTTGCTCTGACAGAAACCGGCCAATTCCTCCTCAAAACCCGTGACCTGCGGCCCGCCGATAAACGCGGCATTGGCCATAGCCTCGGTCATCATGGGGACGACTTCATGTTCAATCTGTTTGTATTGCGCTCTCAGATCCAAAAAAGGGATGTTCATGGTTTCTCCTATGTTTTTTCCTTTAAGAGTCGAAACGGCTTGGAGGGCTAGGAGGCTAAGACGATATAATGCTTCAAAATATTACCATCTAACCGCTCATGGAAACGTCACAGCTTGTTGCTTAAAATCGGTATCACCATTGAGGGCACGGAGAAATGTCAGGCTAAAGGTTAGAGGATCGCTTCACTTGAGGACACGCCACGCCGTGACTTGAGGCTGATCAAAACGCTTTCCTCCTGCCTCCTACCTCCTGTTTCCTGGGACGACAACTGATAACTGGTCACTGATCACTAGTCTCTCCGTGGTGAGACCCTTTTCAGTCATCGATATGAAACACTTTCTTTATGGATCGGACAACGCGCCCTGCAGTGTGTCCGTCCCAATACTCAATTCTGGACCCAACCCTGGCCACCTCTCCGGATAAGATGACGTCAAGCCTATCCCCGACGCTTGTAAGATCGCATAGCTGATTCGTCCCATGACTGACAGTAATGGGTCGTTCGGTGTTGGGGCGCATGGTCAAGCACGGAATCCCCATGTAGGTGGTTTCCTCCTGAATCCCCCCGGAATCTGTGAGAGCGAATCGGCAATGGAAGATCAGGTTCATGAAACGGATATAACTCAAGGGTTCGCACAGAAAGAGATTCGGCTGACTTTCCAGATGCTGCCTCAAGCCGTTGGTTTCGAGGCGATGGCGGGTCCTGGGATGGACTGGAAAAACCAGGGGTATTTTGTCGGCGGTCTGGGCGATCAGCCGGCACAGTAACTCGAAAGTGGTCAAGTCGTCTACGTTGGACGGGCGGTGAAGGGTCACCAGGCCGTACCCGCCGGGCTTCAACCCATAGTCCCTGAAAACCGATTGCTGTTCAATTTTGTCGCGCAGCATCTCCAGGGAATCGATCATGATGTTTCCAACGCGATGGACCTTGTCCAGCGAAACCCCTTCTCGAAGCAGATTCTCGTCCCCATCAGGAGAAGGCGTCCAGAGGATGTCAGCCAACGCATCGGTCACGATCCTGTTGATCTCCTCCGGCATGGTCCGGTCGAAAGAGCGTAAGCCCGCTTCGAGATGACCCACTTTCACACCGAGTTTTGAGGCTGTCAGGGTTGCCGCCATGGTGGAATTCACATCCCCGACCACGATCACCAGATCTGGAGAGGTCTCGAACAGAACCTTTTCATAAGCGGTCATCACACGGGCGGTCTGCTCGGCGTGGGTGCCGCTCCCGACACCGAGGTGGATGTGGGGCTCTGGCAGGCTCAGGTCCTTGAAAAAGGAGTCGGACATGTTGATGTCGTAGTGCTGGCCGGTATGGACAATGATCGGATCAGCCCAGGCCTCTCTTCTCAGGGCATGGTAGAGAGGAGCAACCTTCATGAAGTTTGGTCTTGCGGCGGCGATAAGATGGATGAGCATGGTTATCCGCAGATTACTCAGATTCTAATGATTTTCCGTAAACCAAGCGCTTGAATTCCAGTGACTTGGCCCCGAAGTTAAGTAGCAAGCCAGTCTTCATACCTGTGGCTTTAAGGTAGTTAATCAGCTGCGCCACCTCTGTGCCGGACAGGTTGGCCATGGCTTTTAATTCCACAACAATGTTGTCGAAGCAAAAAAGATCCGGATGATATGCCTTATTCAGAAGTCGCCCCTTATAGCTGATCTGCACCGCAGGCTGGGATTGGAACGGGATGTCTCTATCGCTAAATTCCCTCTCAAGGGCTTCCTGATAAACAGCTTCGAGGAACCCACTGCCCAGTTCACGATGAACCTCCATCGCGGCGCCAATAATGGCATGAGTCCTTGGATCTTTAACATGGTCCACAGATTTCTCAGATTTCAAGGATTACTCTTCTTCTTAATCTGCGCTAATCGGCGTAATCTGCGGACCAGAGCCATACCGTCTCTCGAGACAAGGTGCGCACGAAACGGCCTCCCCTCTCCTCAAGGGAGTTCCATTCGGTTTCAGTATAAACCACCAAGTCGGAAGGCACCGGCAGAGAAGTGAGTGACCAGGAAACGCTTCGCAGTGCAAAAGATTGCGCGGATTCAGATACAATGGCGATCAAGTCTAGATCGCTTCCTACACCCCAATCCCCTCGGGCATAGGAACCGAAATACCCAAGGCGGAGGAGTTCCGGGTGCTTCGGCACCTCCTCCTTTACCCACAGGGCAATGGCCTTCCTCACAGCCCGTAGATCAGGCCATCTTAGAACGGACGAATTCAAGGATCTCACCGGCATAACGAATCGCATCCCCGCTCTGCAGCTTTCCATAATGTTCAAAAGGCGCGCCTTCGGGATGCCCGTTGGCATACCGCGTTGGCACGTAGAAGTTGTCAAGGACTTTAGCTTTGTCAACTAAATTCTCGGAAAAACCTATGGGCAGCTCCTCGATCAATTTTGCAACAACATGACCCCAAGCTTCCTGTCCCAGAAAGAGATGGAGCGCCTTAACCGCCTTTTCAGCGGACTGCTGTGCCGCAAAACATGCCCATTCGTGCCGACCCTCGGCCTGGGAAGATTTCGCCTGCTCAAGGTCTCTCTCTGCTTGCAGCAACCAGTCTTTGCTTCGATCGCTCATGAACAGTCCACAGATTTCTCAAATTTCATTGATTATGGTTTCAGACATTAAGCGTTTCCTTTTAACCAAAATCTGCGCTAATCGGCGTAATCTGCGGACGATCATCGAGATCCACGCCCCAGGAGCACGATTTTGACGGTGTGAAAGATCACAATCAAATCCATGGCCAGGGACATGTTCTTGATGTAGTAAAGGTAGGAGTTGGGAGTTCGTGTTCACCGCCGAGACACAGAGGGCAGAGGCCGCGGAGAAGGTCAGGCTAAAGGGTCGAGGAGCGCTGTGCTTGAGGAGCGTCACCCCGTGGCGTGACTTGAGGCTGCTTAATACTCCTTTCTCCTAACCTTCTGTCTCTGTTTTGACTTACACGGCTTTTCCCAAATAGATCATCAGCTTGTCGGCAGATCTCACTGCTTCTGAGGCCTCGTCGTTGGACGGCTCTCCGTGCGGGAGCAGTCCTTCTTCTGTGGGATAACGGCCTTTGTAAATACTATTCAAAAAAATCGCTTCGTCCAAATCCAAGTCCACCTGCCAATCCAACTCCTTAACTCTATTCAATAATTGTATGATATCATGGCTCCTCTCAGGCCGTTCTCCCCTTTCAAGGATCAACGCCTTCAATCCTTTCTCAACACATTGCTGGCTGTGATAGCAGGCTCCTCGGTACTTGCCGTGATCTAAAAGAATCCGGGCCGCGTCCAACTCTTCCTTCGCATCCTGCATCCAGCTAAACGTCGCCTTTCTCATGTAAAGCAATCTCCCTTTCTCCATGATCTCCTGAATGAAAGGACTGCCCATGGCGAACAGCATCCGGATTTCTTTGGGAGTATAAACGAGGACATCCACCGGGCAGGCGCGATCCGACAGGAGCTTTTCCACTTCCACTCGCCTGTCATGCGGCCGCTTATCCGTTTCTTTGACGATTAACAGGTCGATATCACTCGATTGATCCTGATCCACGCCGCCATATGAACCGAACAGAATAATCCTGTCAGGATCTATGTGTTTGATGATCCGGTTGGTTATTTCTTCAATTAGAGAACTTTGTCTCATGCAGAGCTCGCAGGGTAGGCAGAGGAGTTAGGGAGTGGTAAACTTCGGATCATCTTGATTGATATCTCGCGCAGAGATCGTAGGGTAACATAGGCATCTTTAGCTCTGAGACATGGTGAATTCTTGGGGGTTAGAGGCCTTAGGACCGCTTCCCTTGATGATCTTCACGCCAAGGCGTGACTTGAGGCTGCTTAAAACAGCTGTCTCCTGGGTCCTCGGACGATCTCTTCATTTTGCCTTGTCCAGGAGGCTGTAAATGGCGGTTCTGACGATCTCGGCGATGTGCTCCGCGATATTGTCTATTTTTTGCTCAATGGTCCTTTCCGCCTTGAGATCATGCCTCCCATTGAGCCGCATTTTGATTTCCGCAAGCCGCAGACCTCTCTGCTTGAGTCCTCTGATCTCCTGGATGAGCAGAAGATGCTCCTGGGTGTAGCGACGCTGCCCGCCCCTGGACCGCAACGGGACCAGCACACCTTCCAGTTCCTTCTCCCAGAACCGCAGGGTGTGTTTTGTCACATTCAGCCGACTGCTGACTTCCTGGATGCTCAATGTTTGGATATGGCTAACCACAGAGGCACCGAGTGCACGGAGGATGTGAGACAAGTCCTTTCTCTCGCTAAGATCGCCAAGAGCGCTAAGGGGTTAAGTTATATTAAAAACCAAAAGCTTCAGGCTTTCCTTTGCGTCCTTTGCGGCTTTGCGAGAGCCAACTGTTTTCGTGGCGAGGGCAGGCTCCGCCCCCTTGGGTTACAGTGGTCCTTCCCAGCAACAGACTGAAATGTTTGATGGATGTTATCTCCGGGATTCCGTCAAACAGCGGTCCTGGGATCAATGTTACGGAAGCGGTCTGCCGGATCGATCAAACTCTAACTTTAGCTTTAACTATGCAAATAAAATGCCAGATCTCTTATCTTCACGTCAAGAGCACATTTTGTAATAAATTTTAACTGGTTATGGTCGAAGGCGGTGCCAAGGCCGACAAAATCCCGGAACGTAGGCTGTCAAAAAACCGGGAGCTCGTTCTCACAGTAAGAAAGAAATTACACATTCAAATGCACCGATCTGCTTACCATGGCAAATATCTCGGCAAGTGACCGGAAAAACTTGATAGCTTACGGAAAAAAAATGTCTCAGGCAGAGCCCTCAGTACACAGAGGGGTGGAAGGCCTGAGGAGCGCTTCGCTTGAAGCTGCCCAAACTCCTGACTCCTGTCATCCTGCAACGGATCACTAGCTTCTTCGGTGGTGAAATTCTATATCCCTTTTGCTCCAAAATCCGCTTCAATGTCTGCTGTGCTTTCGGCTCTCCGTGGACGAGTTTGATTTCCTTTGGCTTCTCGGGCATGGATTGGACCCATTCGACCAACCCTATCTGATCGGCGTGGGCGGAGTAGCCGGTCAGGGCGTGGACCTTGGCCCTCACGGAGACCCGATTGCCATGCAGGGAAACGACGCCGTCCCCTCGCCGCCCACAATCCATGATCTGCCGCCCGAGGGTCCCGGACGCCTGGTAGCCCACGAAGAACACATCGTTTGCCGGATCATCCAGCCCGCAGGCGAAATGGTCCAAGATTCTCCCGCCGGTACACATCCCGCTTCCGGCGATAATCACCGCGGGACCCGGCACTTCCAGCAGCCTCTGATGGGCTTTATGGTCCATTACGGCAAAAAGGCCTTTGAAATCGAGCGGGTGATCCATGTTCGAAAGGAGCTCCCGTGCCTCCATGTCCCAATATTCGGAAAGGGACGAGTAGATCTTTGTGATCTCGAGACCCAGGGGAGAGTCGATGAAGACGGGGAAGGGGAAGTTGGAGGTTAGAGGATCGCTTCGCTTAAGGGGCGCTTCGCTTGAGGCGAGTCGGTCGAGCTCGTATATGAGCTCCTGGGTGCGGCCGAGGGCGAAGGCGGGAACAAACACCTTGCCTTTGTCCGACAGGGCTTGGTTCAGGATACTGCCCAATCTTTGGACCCTTTGGTTCCGTTCTTCGTGGACTCTGTCTCCGTAGGTGGATTCTAGAATCAGTAAATCGCAGGCATCTGGGGGTGAGGGGTCCGGGAGGATTGGCGTGTCTCTGGCGCCCAAATCTCCTGAGAAAATGACAGACCATGGAGGACTCTCACTTTCAAAGCGGATGAAACACGACCCGAGGATGTGGCCCGCTTGAAGGAGTTTGAACGTGATGCCATTTTTCAGATCAAAGGTCTCGCCATATTCGAAACCCCACGAGAGGTCATCAATTCTTTGATCCAATTCCCTGGCTTGTCCATCTGTGAGATCAGAAAAGGCCATGGCATCCCGCAGCATGGGGCCGAGGAGGGCCTTGGTGGCGTGGGTGGTGATGATCTCACCTTTAAACCCTTTCCGGACCAGTTCCGGCACCCGGCCAACATGGTCGATGTGGGCGTGCGTCAGGAAGAGGAAATGGATCTGCGAGGGGCGGACGGGCCAATGGTCAACCGGCATGACGGAATCATGACCCTGTGACAGGCCGCAATCCACCATGATGTTCAGCCCGTTTGCCATGAGCAGGTGACAGGAGCCTGTGACCTGGTCTTCGCCGCCGAGATGAATAATTGAATTGTTGAAATCGGTCATCAGGAGTCAGGAGTTAGGAGGACAGGAGACAGGAGAGAGGCGTTTGAATCAGCCTCAAGTCAGGCCGTGGCGTGACGCTCCTCAAGCGAAGCGCTCCTCCAGTCTCCCACTGCCTCAGTTGTAATACTTCTTGTAGTATTTCTTGTATTCCTTGTGGCTTTCTTGAAATCCATTGAAAAACACGCCGATCACCTTTTTCTTCCCGATAGTTTCAAGACTCTTGTGCACCATTTGTCGTGGGGCCTTGTGGGCCATGACGACGAACAAGATGCCATCCACATAATTTGCAAGCGCGCTTGTATCCGCCATCACATTGGTCGGGGGTGCATCAATGATAATGAACCGGTCGGAGTATCTATCCTTCACTTCAGCCAGGAATGCCTGCATCAATTTTGAGGAAAGCAGCTCAGAGGGATTCCTCGGCGTCGACCCTGCGGGCAAGAGTGAGAGCTTCTCGACCTGCGTCCGAATCAGGAGCTCTTCCAGCCTCTTGGCGCCCGTAAGGTATTCATGGAGTCCCAGGGACTGTGCATAACCGAACATCCGATGCAGAGCGGGCCTTCGGAAATCGCAGTCTACCAGCAGCACATGCTCATGAACGCCCATTGCGATGCTGACACCCAAGTTTGCCGAGACAAACGTCTTCCCTTCTCCGGGCAAGGCACTCGTGACCATGATGGTCCTTGGTCTCTGCCCGTTCTTGGGGAAAAGGAGTTGGGTTCGGAGGACCTTGAAATTCTCCGCGTCCAGTGAGTCCGGTGCGGATAGGGTCACCAGCTTCGAACTGATCTCATGGAGAGCGACTGACTTCTTCTGCTGCTGCTTTGCTGGAAGTTCATCCGTCTCCACGCGCACGGGGTTTTCAGGCCCAAGCGGCAGTCTTTCGACTTTCAGGTCCCGTTCGTCCTTGCGCTTTTCCAACGCGTCCGCAATTTTGCCCATAACCAATCTTTCTCTCGCCGAGATCGCTAAGAACGCCAAGGGGGTAAACTATCTTAAAAACCCAAAGTATTCAGGCTTTCCTTTGCGTCCTCTGCGGCTTTGCGAGAATCATCCTCTTTCTCTCGCCAAGACGCTGAGAGCGCCAAGGTGTTAATTTATCATTCCTATAAAATCAAAATCTTACGTCTTTCCTTTGCGTCCTCTGCGCTTTTGCGAGAACCTATCCTTTTTCTCTCGCTAAAGGGTAATCGTCGAGACCGTTGACGATTCGTGTGATGCCATTTTTCATTAAAGCCTCACCGAAATTAAGGAGATACCCGAGTTTCATCCCTGTGAGCTTCAAATAGGTAAGTAACTGCTTCTTGTGGGCGTTACTTACAGCCTCAACCGATTTCAGCTCCAAAATCACCAGTCGTTCAACGATGATATCCGATCGAAACCCTTCGTCGAACTCAATGCCTTGGTACTCGATAGGCACCGGAACTTGCCGCGCAACACGCAATCCCTTTCGACTAAGCTCTCCCGCCATGATGACTTCATACACCGTCTCCAGCAACCCCGGTCCGAGCTCTCGGTGAATTGCGACCGCTGTATCAACCACAATGTTTCCGATCTCATTTTCGTTCATCCATTTTTTCTCGCCAAGATCGCTAAGAACGCCAAGAAGTTATCCTTATTAATAAAACAAAGTCTCATGTCTTTTCTTTGCGTCCTTTGCGGCTCTGCGAGATCACCTTTTCATTTCATCTCCAACAGAACCGGGGTGGCATAATCTGAAATGCCCTTTTCAATGATGGTCTTCGCATAATCCTGGGCCTTTTCGCGGCTTTCAAAATTGGCCAATGTCACACGGTAAATTTTTCCTTTTCCGGCATCATACACCGGGATGATGTACGGTTCATACCCCTGTTCGACCATTTTTTGGAAGTACGCACGGGCCGCCTCAAAGGGCTTGAAGGAAGCCACATGAACGGTGTACGTAAGGCCATATTTAATCTTTTCGGTTGAAAGAGGCGGAAACGTGATTTTTTGACCAATCGAAATGAAGTCCAGGTTTGGTATTGTTGGGTTATGTACCTTGAGCATATCGAGCACTTTCTCATCCACAAAACCATAAACCTTTATGGCCAGTTCTGTCACTGTATCTCCCTGCTTGACCGTTATGGCTTCCCCCGCCTCTTCGCTCCTTTGAGGCGCCTGCACTTCTGCCGGTTTTTCCTTCGCGCTCACAGAAGGAGGGACCAAAGCGGCTCCATGGATACTCTGATTGCTTTTATCGATGTCCATGACCAGGGTCCCTTTCCTTTCGGAGGCGGTTTGTTCCTTTGGAATTATCGGGATGGCTTGTGATGGCAAAGCTTCTCTCTTCATAGGCCTGGACGCTTCAAGAGGCATGGGGCTGATCTTGTCTCGAACCTTCTCTGAAATCGAATCACGCAGACTTGAGACGGTCCTCGGAATCGCATTCAGCAGAGTGTCCATTCTGCCACTCCAGCTCAAGACAAAAAGAAACAGCACGGCCACCAAGGCGCTTGTCAGAACCCACAGCCTTCGGTTGGCGGCTTTCCTTGCAGATACTGGCGAGGACACCGGAATGCCTGGAGTTGGCGCCTCTATTTGCTGTGTGTCTTGGATCTGAAGGTCTCTGTGGCATTCTTCCACTATCGTTGGAGAAATTTTCTTTTTCTCCCTGGCATAGCCCAAGAGCAGCGCGTTGTCGGCCAGAACGTTTATGACCCTAGGGAAACCCCCCGAACACCTGAAGAGTGCCTCGATCGCGCGTCCGTGAAGATCTTCTGGGCCTGCTTGCCGCCAGCGATCATTAGTCGATTCAGGATATACTCCCGAGTCGCATCCAGATCCAGGGGCCGTATATGGTACCGAACGCTGATTCTCTGACGAAGTGCCCGACACTCCGGGCTGCTCAGTTTTTCATTCAGCTCCGGTTGACCGACAAGAAATATGTTGACCAGCTTCTCGTCCGATGTCTCCATGTTGGAAAGGAGCCTAATTTCCTCGAGGAGTTCGAAAGAAAGCTTTTGTGCTTCATCGACAATCAGGATGAAGTTCTCTTTGGTGCTGCAGGCAGTCCTTGAGGTATTCCTCGAATTCGAAGAGGAACTCTGTTTTCGACTTGAAATGGGCCTTCCTTTTGAATACAGAAAATGCAAGGTAGTCAATGAAGTCCTGCTGGGTCAACAGTGGATTCGAAAGGTGCACACACTCCACGTCTTCATCGAGGCCCTCCAGAAGGGCCTGGACCATGGTTGTCTTGCCGGTGCCGACCTCACCGGTGAGCAGGATGAAACCCTTGCGTTCGACCACGCCGTAGGTCAGGAGGGCAAGGGCCTCCTTGTGAACCTCACCGAGGTAGAGGAACCTTGGGGAAGGCGTGAGGTTGAAGGGCTTTTCCTTGAGGCCGTAAAAATCAGTGTACATAATAAGACAAGGCGCCAGAGGTTTGAGGAGCGTCCCCTTTCGGGGACTTGAGGAGCGCTTCGCTTGAGGCAACTCCTCACTTGCCGCGAAGAGAGTTTATCAGACCGTTGAGTTTTCGGTCGATTTCTTCGCAACGGCGCCTGATATCGAACCCCTCGCTCTCTTTGAAAAGCCTCCTCCTTCTGAAGACTTCCGTCAACGTTACGACTTCAAAGATGGAGCCTTGCGCGATATACAAGTATTGAGTGAATTCCTTCTTGTACTGTCTCCCTTTCCCTTCAGCAATGTTCTGGGCAGGCGAAACCGCAGCGGCCTCCACCTGACTTATGAAGACACAGGTGTCTTTTCTGGGGCAAGCCTTCCAGCAAAGCGAGCACGGTATCTGCTAAGTCAACCGCAAGCTGCCACACTTCAAGCTTTTCAAAAGGAAACACGAACTTGCTCGCCTCGCGATTACTTTTCTCCATCTCTCTCGCCCTCCAGCCTCAAGCGAAGCGATCCTCAAGTCCCGAAGGGACGCCCCTCCAGCCTCCAACATTCATATTTTTTCGACAAGCCCTCTGACGAGTTCGACGGTTTTGTCTACGCCTTTTACCCCCACCACTATGGCGATAGCAGAAAAGACAAAACCTGCACAAATTGAACCATAGGCCACCGCCTCTTTAATCTTGGCCATTTTCAACTCCTTCTTTGTGAACCGAATGGGCACGCTCACCAGGACCGGCAGTTCCAATTCCTTCTCCAATTCCTGCGGATTCTTGTACGAGGTGTCCACGGCTTCCACCAAGTATGCAAGACCTCCACCCAGACCCAGGCCCAACACCAGCGTCAACATAAGGATCTTTTTCATATCCGGCTCAACAGGGCTCTCGGGGATCTTAGCCGGATCGATCACCCTAAATTGCTCACCCTTTTGCTTCCTTTCCATGCTGACCGCGATTTCCGCTTCCAGCTTTCTGTTCAGCATGGAGTTATATAGATTCTTAAGGTTGTCATAATCTCTGTTCAGGGACAGCAGTTCCTGCTCCCGCTGTGGCGTTGCATCCACTCTTTTTTGGTGAAGCGTCAATCTTTGCCGCCACCTCGGCAATTTCATCTTTAAGCTTTTGTATCTCCATGTTAACCTGATCCAACTGATATGTAAGAGAATTCGCAGCTGAGGGAGTTGCAGTCTGAGATTCCAGGGCCGCCGCTTTTTTCTACCCTTTGACCGTTTTCTGACGCAACTGACTGTTGCGACTCCAAATTGGCAATCATCTCTTTCAGATGCCGAACATCCGGATGATTGTCCGTGTATCTGCTTTGAAGCACCGCAAGCTCCTTTTTCAGCTTCTGCAGTTCTGTCAAACCCTGCGCATGCGATTCAGATGGCAATTCCAGTTCTGTAAGGCTGCTTTTGAGCCCGTCTCCGCCTTCTGTTGACGCATCCGTTCGGCGTCCGCGATTTGCTGCTGAATGATCAGTTTCCTGTTCTCAGCATCCCTCAGATTGCTGTTTAATTGTTCCAGCTGGGACTGAAATCTCGTCAGTAAGCTGAGATTGGTCTGCAGATTGCTCCGGCATGGCCCCCATGTGATCGCCGCCGATATTGCTTTAACTGTTCTTCCTTTTCCTCCAAACGCTTTCGGACAGATTCCAGCTCATCCGCAAGGAAATCAGAAGTGCCGAGGGCCCTTGACTCCCTGATCTTAAGGTTCTCACTGATGAAATTCGAAGCTAAGGCATTCGTGACATCTCTAGCGATGCGCGGGTCCTTGTCCCGAAAGGCGACTTCAAAGGCGTCACTACCTCCGCCGGCTTCTCACGACATTGATTTTGATTTTTGTTCTGAGACGCTCCACTTTGGATTCAAGGAAGGCATTCGACTCCGCATAGAGCTGATATTCTTTAATAATGGCTTCCAGATTCGTTCGGCTCGTCACCTGTTGAGAAATGGTCCTCAACCTTTCTTCAAGCCCGATCGGTAGGATGGACTTCACAAACTCCTGGGGGACTTTTTGAGGCTCCACAAGGATCAGGGTTTTTGCCTCATAAATACAAGGGGTCTTGAGTGCGTATAATAGGCCGGCAAGTATGACCACAAGGAACGGGATGATGACCCAAAACCTCCGCCGCCAGGCCATATCGAGGTAATTTTTAACAGTGGATGTAATGTCTAAATCTTCCATGGTCCCCCCGCAGGAAACAGATTATTAGACTATCAGAGAGGATGAACCCGCGCCCTTTGCGGGGCAGCCAAAATTTCGCCGGATCTCTCGGTGCCCTCGGCGTGTCTGTGGTGAGATCGGCATTGCCTGGGCGTATACTTTAAGATTATCTCCGATAGGCAGGACTTGTGTAAAGGACATTCACATGGGATCTTTTCTATTTGACCTCAGGCAGGTTGCACATTCAACTCCTTGGAGAGTGACCCGAAAGCGTAATACTATCAGAAACACGGCAAAAAAAGGATTAGCAATCTAAAACGGTTACAGTCTAAATGCCTTGCCCACATTAAACAGAAGCATCACCCGATTGTCCACATACTCATCCTCCTTGTATGTCACTGATTTCCCAGGATCGGGAATAATCGAGCGAAAGGGAGTACCAGCGAAGAAAAGACCATGTCAGACCGGCGCTCCCCCGCCAGTTCTGCCACTTCTGGTTTTGATCATCCTCATTCCACCGGTACGAAACACTCGTCTGACCGCTCAGGTATTGAAGTAACTGATAATTAAGGCCCACATTCGCCCCGTAATACTTGACAAAGTTTGATTGGTCCGACTGCACGTAACTCTCGTCCCAGCCTCCGCTTGCCCCTGCCGTCAGACTGCCTCTTTCAAAGGCCTTGGTCAGTTGGGCAGCAAAGGTTGGGCCACTGTTGTCATCCCCTTCATCCGGCTTTTGGATGAAATACCCGGCGCTGGCTGAATACGAGAAGGTCTTCGACATGGCCTGTTGGTAACCGATCGTGCCCTCGTGGACCTTGTAATCCGTATTGCCGCTATTGCGTATCTTGATTTCCACCACTTTGGTCGTAATTACGGATGGTGTAATAGTAACCCAAGAAAGCGCTGCTGTGCGGTGTGAACCGGCGAAGGTACCGGACGCCTGCCCGGTGACCGGTGAAATCATCGTCTCCCCCATCCTGGTTGCTCGACAAATTGGCAAGGGTATAGGTATAATCGAGCTCCATCCCGTTCTTTGTATCGAAGTAATGGGTTAAGGTGCCGAATGCATCGTGAACCATACCACTGTTCGTATCCGGATCGTTGCTGTCAAGCCAGGTGTTTCCGTACCCGGCGCGGAGGCTATCCTCAGCTGCGAAGCGATAGCTGAAACTGGCCTGCCCGGAATTCCGCCAGTAGGTTCTCCTGGTCCGTCTCTCGCCAGCCAAGTCCTGTTGGTCAGCAAGTGGGTCCTCGGAGCGGATCAGGCTGTCCGTCAGATTAAAGCTCAAATGCTGAGTCAACAGCTGGTCGAGCGCAAGAGATCCGGAGTGCCCAACGGTGTTATTGTCGCTATGGTCGGCGTAGAAGGCAAATGAGGGGGAATAGGTGAGGGACAAGGTCGTGTGCTGTTTCAACATGGAGAGCTTGAGGCCCGGAGAGACGGTGGTAATGAAGTCCGACTGCTTGCCGGACTTCACCAAGTCAATGTTGTCATCATATGCCTCGCTCACGGAGATCATCGGGGTGAGCTCGAAATATTCCTGCGAATGGACTAAACTTGAAAAGCAAGCCAAGAGTGCCACCACCAAAGATAAAGTGATTGTGTTTACAGGTAGTTTCACGCTGACCTCCTTCTCTTGTTTTGGCTCACTACAGAGACACGGAGAGCGCTAGGAATTGGTATTCTTTGTGTTCTCTGCGTCTGTGGTGAACAATCTTAAGGGACCACAATCGTGTCGTTCGGTTTAAGGATGATGTTCTTCGCCTTGCCATCAACGAACTCTTTGTAATTAAAAGGAATTTGGATTTCTTTTCCTTCTTCCCGCCGCACAACGATGATGTTTTTGGTGTCCGCCCATTCCGTGAGACCGCCCGCAGCAGCAAGGGCCTGAACCACGGTCATTTCACTCCCTAACGGATAAGGCCCCGGCTTCACCACCTTTCCTAGCAGATAAATGGTTCGGCTCCGGCTCTCGACCAGAATAACCGTGATCTCAGGCGCCGTGATGTACTGTTTTAGCTTTTCCGTGAGAATTGCCTTGAGCTCCTCCGGGGATTTCCCTTGGGCCATCACTTGCCCGATCAAGGGGAAGGTGATACGGCCGTCCGCCATGACGGTCACATTCCTCGTGAGGTCCGGTTCTTTCCAGACAAAAATGTTAAGGATATCATTAGGTCCGATCTGGTAGGCAGGGGGGGTGGACTGGGCATTGAGGCTCGGACCGAATATCTGTGGCAGGCAAATGAAACATGCGAAAAGGAAGATCCTTGAGCGGCGAACTTTCATAGGTCACTCCGAATCGGAAGGTGATGAGTCGATAGTAGACTTTGAGCCTTGATGGCCGTCCAGCTTTTATTCACTTGCTATACCAAACCGTAAAGGATTTCAAGCAAAAAGGAACCTCAGGCTGGAGGAGTGCTTCGCTTGAGGATCGTCACGCCACTGCGTAACTTGAGGCGGATATGTCTCATGCAGAGTTCGCAGGGTACGCAAAGGCTTTAATGTCCTGAACCGCATGCCCCTCAGTGGACTTCGTGTCTGTGGTGAGCCGCCCATTTTCGTTTGTTATGAGAAAAGAAAGCAGGGTTTGACCCCTGCCTTCTTTTCTCAAAACCCAATGGGTCAGTACTGGTTTAAGTGCAGAACGGCGACCCGGGGTTTAACGCGCCTCTTCGCTCGTTGGTCAACCTGCGGTCAATGCCTATCCGGCGCTCAAGACCTGATCTTCTCTCCTTCCCCGATCTCCGTTCCGGAATATGGCCCGAATAGATGAATCCCCGTCGATCGATCCCGGAGCGCCTGCCGCCACTTTCACACGTTACCGTAACAGGTTGTACCTCAATCACATGTGTATTTCCCTCCCTGGAAATCATTTGGTGTCGGCCAATTGGGATCGCCCGGCAAGTCTCGGAAAGAGGATCAAAGGCACCGGACTCCCGTTTGCCTTGTTCCCCTAACATTAGACTCCCCTTTTAACCCTTCTTGTAGAACTTTCTGCTTCCGAATGCAGCCACGCCGAGTAAGCCGCAGCCGAGCATCAGCATGGTTGCTGGCTCGGCCACTGGATTGTGGACGTTCGTAATCTGTCCTGTGATGACTAGAGGCCCGCACCCAATATTGATGCCCTGTAGGTCATTGAGATCCAAGGTTAACAAACCGGTTCCCAGATTTCCATAAGCTATGTTCAAGGGGTCGCCCCATGTAAGAGATCCACCTACCTGGTTAAAAAGTCCAACAACCCAAAAGTCTCCGTCTTCCCCAAGAGTTACAGGGGGTGGAGGTGATAATAATTCTATGCCAGCCTGCAAAGTTCCACTAGCAAAAGCATAAAGTATGTTCAAATTAAAAAAGCCAATTGTTTCTGATGTCTGACCTTCATCCAAATCGAATGAACTGCCGAGCGCTTCGTAAGAATAATTAAGCGCTCCAAAAGTCACATTGGATGTAAGGGTTCCGCCGGTACCTATTTCAAATGGAATGGCGCCAGCGCCTTCAACAAAACCAAGAACCATGAACATCGCTAATAAAAAGACTGAAAAGCGTTTCATAAATAATTTCTTCCTTTCCTCCTATTCCTTTCATGACATCTTGTATCCCATGGTTAAATCTCTCGACCGCGAATCCTAAAAGCCTGACTTCCTGGCCCTATCCAGAGCGTTATGGGATACCCCACCTTCTCCCTTTACAATCAATAATTCCGTATCCGGTACTGTCTTTGATCACCTCCTTTCGATTGCGGAAGCTGGCAGATTCCTGGGAAATCGGGCGCAGGATTCAGAAGACAGGAGTGAGAATCCAGCATAGAATCTACACCTTCACTACTGCGTCCAAAGCTTCCTCTCCCCCCCCCAGAGCCGCCAGCCCGACGATCCCGGAGCCAACCAAAAAAATCGCGGCCGGTTCCGGAATGGTGATAGATGCAACGACCTCTGCCGGAGCAACCGCCCGGGCCAGCCCGGCAAAAGTGGAGAGCGTGCTTCCCATCGTCAAAATGATGAAAAAGAATCTGTTCATATTAGATCTGAGGGGATGGGAGGGAGAAGTCAGGAGTACAATCGGGATCCCGTTCACTCAGAACCCTTGTATCAGCAAATACCTAACCTCCTTAAATGCCCCCCTTGCCTGGAACCCTTTTGATGCGCTATATGGCAAGTTCCATGCCCGGAATGGAAGGATTCGCATATACAAATTTTTAATATTAATATCAGCTTGTTACGCGATACAGAAGAACCTCGGGGCAAGCTTAGCGGCTGATGGGTAATAAGTTACCAGATTTTTTGGGCAAATATTTGAAGTAAATGGGAAAGAGATTACATACTTATTGGAGTAGGAGGGAGATAGGAGTCAGCGGTTGCTGCTTGAGGTATAAGGAGCATCCCCTCACGGGGACTTGGCGACCGCTTCGCTTAAGGGCATCTCTTTAGCTCTCGCCAACATGCCAGGAGGTTTTTCAATTGAGACTCATAAAGCACAGACTTGGAATCACCCTTGCTCGATTTTCTTATCAAGCTTCCCAAGCAGTTTGGATGGGTTGGATCGGCGGGGGAAGGCGGCCACGCGGGATGAAAGCCTTGAAGAGGACCGGCTGCGTTCTCTCCGGCCCTCAACAAGCCTTTCATCCCATGAGATAGGTGAACCCTTAACGTCTAGAAAGATCTGGAAATCATAAAGACCAAACGCTCGTCCGCAACCTTTCCCAGGAAGTCCTCTTCATTTGTGTTGTAGTAGCTCAGGTCCAAATTGAAGCCAAGGAGCGCCCTTGAGAGACCGGCCCTCCAATAGGTGTAGTCAAATCCGTCATGTCCCCCTTCCCCCTGACCGTGGCCGGTCAACTTGTCGCCTTCGACCCATTGATACCCTAGCTCACCGGCCAAGCCGAAGCCATAAGGGAGAGAAAGGCCCAGTTTGCCGTTCACAAAGTGGGCATCACCATCCTCACCGAAGAAATTGGGCGAATAGTTATAGCCCACACCCAGGGTCGGGGCGAGAGGCAGGGATGAAAGCGCATAGCTCAGTCCCAGGTGGCCTTCCACGTAGTTTGCCTCAGGGTCACTCCCGCTGCCGGGGTAGAGGTAGTAAATGACGGAGAGATCAAAGCTGAAATCCTTGAATAGCTCATGGCGATAGCCGCCATAGAAATCAATCTCGATGTTCCCTTTCGAAATGCTATCGTCCACATTGGACCCCCACGCGCCCAGGTAGAAGCCGATCGGATGGGCATAGTCCAAACTCCCTTGAATGGCAGGGTCCTCGTTAGTCTGAGATATCCCACGGAACACATAGTCCGTCGCAAAGGTGGTTGTCGCACTGAAATAGCTTGGGTCCAGAATCCCCTTTTTCCCCTCCTCCGCCCGTGCCGCATTTGCGCCGAAGGCAAAGACATAGGCGGCAAACACCAACATGATACTCAATAACGCTCTCGGTCTCATGGTCAACACTCCTATGAATATTTTTTTTCGCTTTGATTATGTCTTACCTGTTCGATAAATAATCCGGAAACTCGAAATCCGGAACGATACCGCATACGGAATGACTAATTCAGTGGTCACCTCCCTTCTCAGCCGGAATGTGTTCCCAGATTTTTAAGAATTCCCAGGGCCGTCCCCTCCACCCGATGCGGATGGGTTGAGGGGCAAGCCTGGCTCACCATGGTCATTTCTGTGCGTAGGACGAGACTTCGAAATCCGGGTAGGCGTTGCCGTTGTGCTCGCCCAAGTCCAGTCCTTGCGCCTCTTCCTCGGGAGACACCCGCAATCCCATGGTCTTGTCGATGAGCTTGAACAGGATGAATGTCGTCAAAAAAGTCCACACAAAACAGGTGACGATTCCGAGGACTTGAACCCCGATGATCTTGGCCGACGTCCCTCCCATGTTGAAGATGCCTGCAGCGAGGGTTCCCCACGCCCCGTTGACACCGTGAACCGATATGGCGCCGACCGGGTCGTCCACCTTGATGCGGTCGAAGAACACCACGGAAGCAACGACGATTACCCCGGCAACCGCACCGATGACAATGGCGCTCGAGGGAACCACCGTCGCGCAGGGGCTCGTGATGGCCACCAGCCCGGCGAGGGTCCCATTGAGGGTCATGCCTATGTCCGATTTCCCGAACCACAGCCAGGAAGTGAGCATCGCGAAGGTTGCGCCTGCGGCGGCGGCAAGGTTGGTGTTCACGAAGATCAGGGCGATATCTTTGTTGGCAGCAGTCGTGGAACCCGGGTTGAACCCGAACCAACCCAGCCACAGGATGAAGACACCCAAGGCCGCAAGCGGCAAGTTGTGTCCGAGGATCGGTTTGATGGTTCCGTCTTTTCCGTACTTGCCCAGCCTCGGTCCCAGCACGATGGCACCGGCAAGGGCGGACCAGCCTCCAACCGAGTGGACAACGGTTGACCCCGCGAAATCGATGAAACCCATTTTCCCCAGCCATCCGCCGCCATGATAAAGACCGCCCCACGCCCAACCCCCGAAGATGGGATAGATCAGCGCACTGATAAATACACTGTAAATGAGGTATCCCACGAACTTGGTCCTTTCCGCCATTGCCCCCGAGACAATGGTGGCCGCCGTCGCTGCAAAAACCACCTGAAACATCCAAAAGGCCAGCACCCATGGATCCCCACCGGGCTTGAAGTCGCTCAAAAAGAAACCGTTCGTGCCGATCCAACCCGTCGCCGACGCACCGAACATCAAACCAAAGCCCAGCGCCCAGAAAGCCAGGGACCCCATGGCAAAGTCCATTAGATTCTTCATCATGATGTTGATGGCGTTTTTTGCACGAGTGAACCCGGTCTCCACCATGGCGAATCCTGCCTGCATAAAAAAGACAAGGGCCGCCGCAACCAACGTCCACACGTAGTCGGCGTGGGTCTGAACCAGTGCAATGGCAGCCTTGTTGGACTCAGCGGTCGGGGGTTCATCCCCTGCCCACGCCTTGATCAGTCCACCCATCACTAAAACCAATGCCAGAAAAACCGTCTTCATCGCTTCTCTCCTCCCTATGCTTCCTGAATGGCGTCCTTCCCGGCTCTCCCGCTCCAATCCGGATGCGTTCATCCGCGGACTAAACAAAGAACCTCCCGGGAATCTGTTTCCCAACCCTATGAGCAATCCTCATGCCAGCACGATGAGAGGTACGAAGATGAGGATATCAATACGAAATCATTTAACTTATTTGAAAATGGACAGGGGGGGAAACCAACATTATCAGACAAATTTGTAATGCTTATATACTTTACTAACATATATGTTCCATTTTCGAATGGACCTCCCCACGGGCCGCCCATCACAAACCCAGGGCCTCCGACGGCCGCACACTCAAAGATGGATATCACCTGGACCAGCATCTCAATTGAGTTGCGGCCCCCGACGCTCGGGCGTTACGTCTGAGGGTCCTCGAAGGTTAAGTGATATCCGGAGGTTGCTTTCAATTTATTTTGTTGATGCCGTGGGTCCTTATATTCTATGGTAAGCCTTGCCTTTTACCGGCCCAGAGACGAGGCCCGATGCTTGCGGCCGGGAATCTCAGCCCTATGTGATTTTCAGAAGGGAGAACTGTATGGACAAACCTATCGAGAACTACTGGCGTATACGCCTTGCGGAGGTCAAGAAGGCGCTTGAATCGAACAACTTCGAAGTGCACCTGGCGGAAACAGCCTCTGATGCGAAACGGATTGTGATGGAGGAGATTCTTCCTGCCACGGGGGCACGCCGCATTTCATGGGGCGGCTCCATAACTTTTGCGACGATCGGTGTGTACGAGGAACTCAAAGATTCGACCGACTTCGAGATCCTCGATACCTCTGACCGGACGATTTCTCCCGAAGAATTTATTGAAAGACGAAGGCAAGCCCTTCTCGTGGATCTCTTCATCTCTGGGACCAATGCGGTAACCGAGTCGGGCACCCTGGTCAACCTCGATATGCAAGGCAACCGCGTCGGCGCTATCGCTCACGGACCCAAGCATGTCCTGATTCTCATTGGACGAAACAAGATATGCCAAGACCTTGACGAGGCCATGATGCGGATCAAGAACTACGCCGCACCGGTCAACGCCATGCGGCTGGGCAAGAAGACCCCCTGTGTCAAGACCTCTTACTGTGAGGAGTGCAGCAGTCCGGATCGCATATGCAATGTCTGGACAATCACCGAAAAATCCTTCCCGAAAGGCAGGATCAAAGTGGTCCTGATTAACGAGGATCTGGGATTATAACAGGGCGGAGGGACGACCGTGGTTCACGGACCGTCCCGTTTGACTTGTTCTATCAGAACACTGAGGGGTTGCCCGTCCGGGGCCTTAGCGCCGGGGTTAATTGCCAGAAGGGCCTCCCAGGCCGCCAGCGCGCCCTTCTGATCATGCAGGTCGTGCATCAGCACGATCCCCTTGTTGAAACGGGAGGCCTCGTGAAGGGGGTCAAGGGTCATGGCCTTGTCAAAGGCCTCGATGGCCTTTTGCGGTTGCCCATCCCGACGATACATGACCCCCAGGTCGGTCCACACGTCCGGGTTGTTGTCGTCAAGCGCAAGGGCCCGCTCATAGGCTCGGATGGCCTGCTGGTGCTGATCGGCGTCAAAGTAGTGGTTTCCGAGTTGGATCCAGGCCTGTATGTTACCCGGGTTGCGTGAGACCGCTTCTTCCAGGGGGGCGATACCCTCGGTGAACGCCTCTTTTGAGTCGAGGGGCGGTTTCGAAGCCTCTTGCCGCGGTGGCTGGCGCGTCGCCCCCGATTTAAAGGACACAAACACGACCCCGGAGAAAAATCCGACAAGAAGGGCCACGAAGACGACAATCAACATGGTCTTCTTCTTGACATAGTCGTTTTGGTTTTCCTCCCCATCGAGCCTCGCTCCTTTTTTCCGAGGGTCTCCGCTTTTTGGCGCCCGTGGGTTATTCCTCTTGCTATCCACCAGAGTCTCCGTAATAAAATGAATGGAAAGAAAGGGCGAGACGGGCGAAACCATCATGGGAAAGGCAAACCATTCTCTTTGATGGGAAAAAGGGACCGAAGCCCAGGCTGCTTTCCAGCCCCCTGCTCAGGAGATTCCTTTGCCGCCCTTTGCGATGCCGAGATCGTCCATCTTATAGAAAAGGGCCTTGTAGCTGATTCTCAGCAGCTTGGCGGCCTTTCGCTTGTTCCAATTGGCCATGTTCAACGCATGCAGGATGGCCTTCCTTTCGATATATTTCGAGGCCTCGGCTGCCAGGTCCTTCAGCGGACGGACGGACCGATCGAGGCTTCTGCCTCCATCCTGCGTCTTTTTCCTGCTCTCCGAGGGTCGTTCGTCCAACCCTTCAGGGATGGGCATCCCATCAGCCTGCATGTTCTCCAAAAGCTCCAGCCTAACCCCCTGTGAGTCCTCACCCACCAACAGCCGAAGGATCATGCTGGAGAGCTCCCTCACGTTGCCTGGCCAATGGTACGCAAGCAAGAGTTTTTTCAGGTTGGGATCAAGGCGCAACCGCTCCTTTACGCCCATGTCCGTTGCATGCTTCTCGCTGAGGTGCCGGGTCAGGAGGGAGACGTCCTGCCTCCGCTCGCGCAGGGGAGGAATTTCAACTTTTATGATGTTGAGTCTGTAATAGAGATCCTTCCTGAACCGCCCCGTCTTCATGTCCTCCTCAAGGTCATGATTGGTGGCGGAGATGATCCAGGAGTTCACACTGACATCTTTGGTGCCTCCCAGCCGGGTAAAGTCTCCGCTTTGAAGAACGTGCAGGAGCTTTGCCTGGAGCACCTGGGGCATGTCTCCGATCTCGTCAAGGAAAAGGACACCGTCCGTGGCGAGTTCGAACTTGCCGGGTTTGAAATCCGTGGCGCCGGTGAACGCGCCCTTTTCGTATCCGAAGAGCTCGCTTTCCAGAAGATTCAGCGGGAGGGCACCACAATTGATCTTGATGAAAGGGCCGTTGCGCCTGGATGAGGTTTGGTGTAACAGCCTTGCCACCACCTCTTTACCGGTGCCGGTTTCTCCCAGGATCAGGACGTTGAACGCGGTATCCGACACCATGGAAATCAATTCCCGAATTTTCTCCATGGAGGGGTGTTTGCCGAGCAAGACATAATCCGTCATTTTAAAATCTCCGGATCCGCACCCACGCCGAACGCCCGCCAACTAGGAATAGGGACCGGCTTCTATACGTAGAGATCAATGATTTGACCCAGGCAGGTCGAAGGGTGTCTCGTGTTCCCCGACGCATCGTAGACCCCTTGTGTCCGATTTTGCTCATCCCCCACATAGACGATCCCATTGTGAGGCCCATGGTGACGAGAAAACCGCCAGGCCCCCGCACTATCGTCCATCGAGGCCGACGGCCAAATATAGGGAACAGGCAAAAGCGTCTGTGATATGGCTACCGTCATCGGACCCATCCATCACTGGGTATCGGTACTCAGCAGACAATGAGGGTTTCCGGATGGACACCCATTAGACTTCATCTAAAAGAAGTTAACAAATGATGATCCAGAATACAAGGCTTAAATCTATGCAAGCAATCTGAAACATTGGTGTTTCAGGACTGCTTGAATCCATGCCCCCCTCCTTTCTCAAGAAAGGGGGCGCTGAACTTGCGGCCCCCTTTTGCCGATTAGCCTGTTGAGAACGATTCTGGCGGTTCACCGCACCCCGCTCTCTGACCTAACCAAAATCCAGCTCCCGACTTCCGGGGCCAACAGACCTGACGGCAAGGTCATATGGGATTCGGCATTTAAGGAAGCCCTATATTTGAACAGTTCGCGAACACAGGGGGGCTTGGTCAATGGGGTTTCATGTCTAGAACGCCAAGAAAAGCCAGAAGATTCGCCGGCCAGATCCTCTTAAGCCTATTGGTCACAGCATCAGTCTTTCTCTTTCTTGCACAAGACAGACTCGACATCGCGTTTTTTTCACTCAAGCGGGTCTTGGAGAGCCGGGAGGACGTCAACAAGGCAAAGTGTGTCCTTGAGTTCAGCTCAGGGGATCAAAAACTTTTGATCAAATTTGTCATCCCCTGTGAAGACCAGCGCCAATGGGACGAGGTGACCTCTAAAATGGTCAGGGTCAAGCATGAATGCCTCATGGCCCTCTATCGTCCTGAGATGGTGGAGTTCATTCGGCAAAGAAACTTTGAGGCCTTGCGGAAGGTGCTCGTTCGGGCCCTCAATGGCGTCGTGAATCAGCACGTGGGCACAATTTTCTTTGAAAATATCACGAGCTATTAGCTCATGACCCCTAAGGCCGCGGAACTGACGGAAGACCGGTAGTACAGGGTTCCCACCGGGTTTTCCAATCCAAGATCTTGGCGCAGCGTGAGATAAATGGTTGGCGCCAGGTCCGTGTCCTGGGCGGAAGATGGGATGTGAATTCTGATGGCGCCTTCAGCCCCTGGCAGGTCGGATCGATAAAGTTCTTCAGCGTAGCCTTTCAAAACATTCATCCCCTGCTCAAACGGGTAAGTCTCGGTAAACATCTCGCCCCAAGTGTTTTTGTACACGAGATCCAACGTCCTGGGGCCCTTAAGCTTGTTCATTTCCTCCATGTCGATGGTGACAAGAATCCGGTCCCTCAGCACCTCCCTTTCAAGTTGGGCGGCTTCGGCCCATTCGTAGATCGCGGGCTGAAAGAAGGATTGAAGATGTTTGAGGAGGTGCTCCAAATCACTCATCCTGACACCCGACGCATTGGGGACCATTTCGATGGCCGTCCGGTGGAAATCATACAGGCCGTTATAAACCAGCCATGCGGCCGCCCTGACGACACTCTCCGCCCAAAAAATCCTGGTCCGTTTTTTCCCTTGTTCGGCAGGGTACCAGGACGCGTCATGAATAACCCATCGCTTTTTGCGAGTCTTTTCGGCTTCGTATTGGAAGATACATCGCCCCAGAATCAGCCGCTTATTACTTAGGAAAGGGGTCAGTTTCAGTTTGTTTCTTCGTCGTCCGAAGAGGACAAGAAGTTTTCGCCCTAAGATGGTGAGATCATCATCCTCAATAGCCTGTTTTTCGGTCAACTGAAGGGTTTCCGAAAGCGCTCGGTATGTGGAGAAAAAGTACTGGTTGATCTCGGCCGAGAACTGGGACTGTCTTCCATAGCTCCAGTTGGCCACTTGGTTCAAATCCTCCACATGGTCAAGGGACCAATCCCAGCCCTCCATCAATTCCTTGAAAACCTCCACCTTGTAGTCGCCGCCGCTGGTCTTGACCTTGGTCCGTGTGATCTTGGGGTCGGCCTTGAGATAAAAGGCCCTTTGCATCAACGCCCTAAAATGCGGGGTACTCCCGATCCCGTAGAAACGCAAGACCTTCTCAAACATCAACAGGTAAGGGTCGAGGTCCTGGAGGTGATTGCAACCGGAGAGAACCCTTTCCTTCAAAACGTCACAAAACAGAGGACCTTCGAAGCTGTCAGAGAGATAAACCTCCATCATGCCCATTTTGAGGAGGGCTTTAAAAGGGTCTTTGATTCCTTTGCTGAGCTGCCACAAGGCGTTGCCCATGAATTCGGTCTTGGGAATATCCGTCAAGTAGCCGAGGTCCACGAAGTCGAGGAAATCCAGTGGCGCCTCCTCGGCCATCCAAGCCCAGGATTCCTCATAGGTCTGTCGGCTGGCACCGGAGGGGACCACCCACCAAAAGGGAATTTTCCCCGACACCAGAAGCATGGTCCGGTAGCATTCTTCTTTCAAGAATTCCTTCTGGCTGCTCCCTGAGCCCTCCGCGTCCACTTTCCCAAAATCGTTGGCCCTGATCTTTTCAAGTTCAAGGATAAAAAAATGGACATCCATGCTGAAGGTGGACTTGCACCACTGAGCGATCAACTTGGTCTTTTCGTTAAGTTTTTCGAGATGCCTCCGAGAAAAGCGAGCCCCATCGACACACACCCAGAAGTCAAAATCCGACCCATCCGTTTGCGCGATGGTACCGATGCTCCCCAAGAGGAACAGGGACTCCACCATGGGCCGCTTGATCAAGTATCGCTGGTATGGGATCTGACGTCTCCTGGCTCCGGGAAAATAGTCCTGAATCACCCGCCTCAAGTGGTAGGAAGACCCTATCCCGTACACTCCGCAGGCCACCTCGCCGCCCTGGACATAGCCCGGGAGATCGACTTCGTTCAGGGTCAGCAGAACGGGGATGATCTCGAAGGCTACCGAGGCCTTCTCGGCGTTCAGGTCATAGGCCAGTTGATATCTCAGACGGTTATAATTTTGGAAGCATTTCTTGTTTCGATGGATCAGAGAAACCTTCAAGGGACCCATGGTCACGACCACATCTCCTAGGCTTGACAAAAAAAGCCACCGAAGGCGATGGCTTTCTCAATCACGGGACTGGAAATGAAGAAGGTCAGACGTTGAAGAAATCAGACAATGCCTCTTTGAGGACCTTGTCGGCCACTTGCCTTGCATCAACCGCATATTGCCCCTTTGACAGCAACGATTTGATTTCTTGAACCTTTTCAGAACGCCCGGCCAAATCACCCTCCATCAGCTCACCGGCACGACTCAGCTCCAAGGATGTTGCGGACAGCTCGACGCGGGTCTCGCCGCCCTCCTGGCTCCGCTGCACCTCGGAAGACGTCTGTTGAGCCCCTGGATCGCCTTTTCGGCTGCCATTGACTTCGGGTGCGTTGCTGAGTAAGTTTCTTTGCTGAGAGATATCCTCAATTTTCATAACAATTGCCCCCTTCCAGAGCCTATTCCTCTCCCCGCTCTACCGGCGGTGGACCGCCCGTTGGTCCTTCTTGAGACGATCTGCCTTCTCTCTCCTGAGAGCGCAACTGGGCAACCAACCGGTCCGATAACTGGCTCAGTACTTGCCTTCGCCTTGCCTCAACGGAAATCTCGACAAAATCGGAGCTCGGCCGGACCGGGTCTATGCCACCGTCCAGGAAATTGCTCCGTTTCTTGAGCTGATTCCCATAAACCCTCAACACGTTTCTGATTTGATAGGTGCTTATGGTCATCTTCTTTCTCCACCTTTTTGATCGGTTGGGGCCAAGTCAAACTTAAACCCTTTCGCAGACGGCCAGGCCCGTTCCTTTCGGCGGCCCTCACATGCCTGTTCCGAGACCAGCCAGTCCTGGGGGCCTAGACCCGCCCCTTATTCTCCATCTGGACTTTGCCGATGTACTTTGTACCTTGTGGAGAAGCTGGAGGTTTGAGGAGCGCCCCGCTTAGCAGGGCTTGAGGAGCGTCACGCTATGGCGTGACTTGAGGTTTGAGGCAAGAGATCAGCACGCTTCAACCTCCGTCTTTATCAGCCTTCAGCCTCAAGCGGAGCGATCATCGAGTCCAAGCGAAGCCGGACGCGCCTCAAACCTCCAACCATCATGACACCGGAGCAGGAATCGTTGAAACCATGAATCTCGAATTGACCGAGAAGGACTACCAAAATTTCAGGGAATTCATCTACCGAAAAAGCGGAATCAATCTCCACGAAGGCAAGAAGGAACTGCTCAAGGCCAGGCTCATGAAGTACTTGCGCCATTCCGGTTTCCGATCGATTGGCGAATATTTTAACTATCTGGTGAAACACGATGACACGGGGCAGGAGTGCGTGAATCTCCTCGATACCGTTTCAACCAATCTCACCTATTTTTTCCGGGAGCCCAAGCACTTCCAGTTCCTGAACGAAGTGGCCTTTCCCGACCTGGAAAAGAGGCTTCACGGAAAACCTAAGAAAAGAATCACCCTATGGAGCGCTGGATGCAGCAGCGGCGAGGAGCCCTACTCCCTCGCCATGACCTGTCAGGAAAAACCGTGGACATTTGAGGGACTGGAGGTGCACATCTTTGCGACGGACATCTCTACAAAGATGCTCGGGAAGGCATCGGAAGGGATATACCCTGAAGACAGGTTGGAAAACGTCTCCTATGAGGTCAAGAGGCGTTACTTCCAGAGAGGTGTTGGCCGTTGGAAAGGGTACTACCGGGCAAAATCCGTTCTCCGGCAGCTGATCCGATTTGGGAGGCTAAACCTCGTGGACCCATTCCCGGAAAACGAAGGCTTTGACATTATATTCTGCCGAAACGTTATGATTTACTTCGACAAGCCCACCCAGGAACGAATTGTCCAGGAGTTCCATCATACCTTGAACGAGAAGGGATATCTTTTCATCGGGCACTCTGAAAGCCTTACAGGCGTCAACCACTCGTTCAAGTACATCCAGCCCAGCGTTTACAGGAAGTGATCGGCGTGCGGTACTAGGTACTAAATTGGGGCGTTTCAATTCCCTGCTTCTTGATCTTTTCTACCAGGGTAGTCCGGTTCATTTTAAGAAGCTTGGCTGCACGGTTCTTGACCCACCCTGCCCTTTCCAGGGCATTGATGATGAGTTGTTTTTCGTATTCGTTCACGGCGTGGTTGAGCGATAGGCCTCCATCGGGTATGGCGCTCCGCATGGTCTGAATGGGGGCCGGCCTGCTGCCGATCTTTTCTGGGAGATCGTCCATACCGAGATAGTCGCTCTCACAGAGAATGATCATTCGCTCGATGACGTTTTCAAGCTCCCTCACGTTGCCGGGCCATTCATACTGTTCCATGGCCTTAATCACATCCTTGGAAATCCCTCTGATCTTCTTCTTCTTGGCGCTGCTGGTCGCAGCCAGAAAATGGTGGATCAGGAGTGGGATATCCCCACGACGGTCCCTCAAAGGCGGAAGTTGAATGGGAATGACTTTAAGGCGATAATAAAGGTCTTCCCGAAAGCGGCCTGCCTCCACGGCCTTTTCAAGGACTTTGTTGGTCGCCGCCAGGATTCGAACATCGATTTTGATGGTCTTTGTCGCGCCCAGTCGCTCAAACTCCTGTTCCTGCAGCACCCTTAACAACTTCACCTGGAGATGCGGACTCATTTCGGCCACCTCGTCCAGGAAGATGGTCCCGCCGTGGGCCAATTCAAAACGCCCGATCCGTGTGCGGATGGCATTGGTGAAGGCGCCCTTTTCATGGCCGAAAAGCTCGCTCTCAAGCAACTCGGCAGGAATGGCGCCACAGTTGACAGGGATGAGCGACTTGTCCCGTCGATGACTATGGTAGTGAATGGCCCTCGCCACGAGTTCCTTTCCCGTTCCGGACTCCCCCAGGATGAGCACGGTGCTGTCCGTGTCTGCCACCTTTTCAATGACGCGAAAAACCTTCTGCATCTGGGGGCTGTCCCCGATGAAATTGCTGAACTGGTATTTCTTCTTGAGCTGCCGTTTAAGACTGAAATTTTCCCGCCTCAGGTCCCTCAGCTCCAAGGCACGCCGGATAACCAAGATGACCTCTTCCATTTTCACGGGCTTGGCCAAATAGTCGTAGGCCCCCAGCTTCATGGCCTCAACCGCATTGCGGATGCTGGCATACCCGGTGAGGATAATTCCGACGGAATCTGGAGCGTTTTTAACCAGATGCTTTAACACGGTCATGCCATCCACTTTGGGCATATTCAAATCGATCAGCGTCACGTCGAAAAAACCCTCGTCAATCTTTCCGATGGCAACCTCACCGTTCTCCGCGGCCTCCACATTGAATCCTTCGGCCTGGAGAACCTCCGAGAATTGCTCCCTGATCTTGGTTTCGTCGTCCACCACCAGCACTTTCAGGTCAACCATGGCTCATCTCCCTTGGCCCCTGCCCGTAGCCCTTGCCCTCAAAACTTCACGAGGTCTTCCTGGGTTTATTTCTCCATCCCGTCCGCTGATGGGATGGGGTAAAGGCGTCACCATTTGATCGGATATGGATACTCATGCAAGTAGCCAAAATTTCGTCTATTATCTTTCAAGCGCCAATATTTCAACATACCGTCTTTTTGACAATCGTTCAATCCTTTTTTGCCCGATTTTCCGATTTTTTTATGTCCGGCTGGAAGTGGGGGGTGGGGAAGGCACTGGACACAGACCATCGTGGAATGATTTTCTGAAACTGCACGAGCCAAATCTGAAATCCGAATATACAGATCTGAAACAAATTCAAAAATCAAAATGTCCCAATAGCAAAGCCGAAAGAGGTCAGTCGACTTATTGTTTAAGTCATTTGAAACTGGGAACCCGTCGAAGGTGGGGCGTTCGAAGGACAATTCTGATCATTGTGTATTGTTTCAAAAGCGGCGCCCCATCGGCATGATGGGGAGCCCAAAGGACAATTTCGTGCTTCGGATTTAGAGTTTCCGGTCTATCCGGGTTAGGTATCGGGCAGGTGTGGCATCCGGGGCTGCAAGGGGTGGCGAGGTCAGGAGAGGAAGAGCGGATGGCGGTGGCTGTAGCCCGAATTGGCAAGGATGACCTGTCTGGCCGTTCGGGTCTTCAGGTCGATCAGGACCGGCCCAAGCAAGTTGACGGTCATTCGGTCGACCCGTCCCGGCGGGATCGTCACCAGTGCGAACACGGCTTTCCGAACCCCGTCTTCCGTCTCGAACAATCGCCGGTCGGAGGGCGAAAGCCCCTCCAGAAAGTCGCTTTTTACGAGAAGCGGATCGACCATCACGAAAGCAATATCCGGGCTTTCCATGGATTGGAGCCAGCAGAAGGGAGAACCGGGTTTGTGCTCGAGAATCACATATTCCTTCTGTTCAGGAAAGCCCAATATCCCTTCGGGAAAGTGCAGCGATCGCGTTCGATCGATTCCGATTTCTCCGAATCGGCTCGTCTTAAGCCTTACTGTCGTCGCGTCCGTTTCTTGCATTCCAACTCCATTTTCAGATGTGTCTGTTCGTTCCTCTGCGGCCCGCCCGCCACGGCGGGTCACCGTTCACGGCGTGATTGCACCTCCCCCAGAAAAAGGGAGAGATCCTGGGGTGTCTTTGCCGCTTCGATGTTCTGATTGACAATGTTTCTGAACACCTCCGTCCGGTGGACGGGCATCTCTTTCGGGGCCTCGATCCCCAGCCTCACTTGGCCGCCTCGAATTTCAAGGACCGTCACCGTGATGTTCGCTCCCACGGTGATACTCTCATCAACCTTCCTGGTCAGTACGAGCATGGGCACCCTCCTTGGCTCCCCTTTTGTAGATCATGACGGTCTGCGGGCGGTCCATGGTGAGACGTGCCCGTGATTGCCTTATTGTGAGAGATAATCCACAAGGCTCAACTGCATCACGCGGGATGAAGAGGCGAGGGCCGCCTGATAGGCCAATTGTTTGGCCTGCAGGTCAGTCATGGCCTCTGCGATGTCCGCGTCTTCCAGCGTGGAAATCCGATCCGTGTAAGTGAGCTTGAGATCGGCAATGATTGACTCTTTTACATCCATGCGAACGTCCTTGGTGCCCGTGTCCGAAATGGTCTGTTGCGCCACCTGCAGGTGGGAATCCAATCTGGTCATGGCCTGCTCAATCCCCTGAACGTTATTGTCCTTGAGGGCATCACGAAGATCGATCAGCGTTTTGAAGAAATTGTTGGCCCCGGCCGTGGGATCCGTCCAATCCGATGGAGCGTCCCCAAAGACGCTTTCGCCGTCGAGCCCCACCTCCACCAAGATGTCCTTGCCGATTCGCACCGAGAACGGGCTGTCATTTCCGTCGTAGATCACCATGGTCGGATTGGCCTCGTCGTCAAGGCGAAAAGGGGCCGTGTCGGTATTGGTGCCGCCGAAGACGTATTTTCCGGACACTTGCGTGTTGGCAAGGGCCACAACCTGCCGTAACAGGCCATCGACCTCGCCCGCTGCGGTAGCACGCGCAGATGCGTCTTTGGTTCCGCTTGTCATCTCGACGCTCAAAGCCTTCACCTCAGTCAAGATATCGTTGACTTGCGTCATGGCGGACTCTCCCATCTGAAGCCATGAACGGCCTATGTTGATATTTCTTTCCAGCTGTTGGACATTATCGAGAGCGGAGCGGACGTTCAGCACGTTCACGAGCCCGATGGGATCATCCGAAGACCGATTGATCCTTTTCCCAGAGCTCACGACCTCGTTTGCCTTGAACATCGCATCAGCTGTTTTGCCCAGATTCATGCCGACGCTGTCGTAAATGGCCTTGGTGCTTACCCTCATGATGGACCCTCACCCCCTTTACTTGGTCTCAAGCAGTGTGACGAACATCTCATCCGTAGTGGCGATGAGCTTGGCCGCAGCTGCATAGGCCTGCTGATATTTCATGAGGTTGGTCATCTCCTCGTCCAGGGACACCGCTGAGATATTGTCCCTGGTCTGGGCGAGATTGTTGACCATCACCTCGTTGAACTCCTTTGAGCGCTGAACGCTTTGGCTGAGGATTCCCACGGAACCGCTGAAGGCGTGGAGATAGGTATCGATGGTCTCCTGGACTGTCTGAACCGTTTGGGGCTCCCCTCGTTCGATCGAATAACGGTTCATTTGAACATTTTGATACTGCAAGCCGGTCAGCTCAAGGGCATTGGTATTGTCGCCGGCGGAAATCTGCCCGGTTGCATCCACCCGCGCCGCGGCAATGAGTGACTGATTGCCCTTGATCGCGGGATTTATATCCATATTCTTGGCCTGGCTCCCTTTGAAAAACGTGTTGATTCCAAGAGCGGCTAGAACGGAGGACTCGTCATCCGAGAAGGCAAACGAACCGGAGGGGATCACACCGTTATCGATGCTGATGGTCAACTGGTTGTCGCTGTTGAGCGATGCCTGCAGGCCTGAAGTCGCGTTGAGGGCATCGCTCAAGTGGTTGAGGGACATACCTGGGGTCACCGTGATCACGACAGGATTGCCCTGGATGCCGGGCGTTGCCCCATCCGAGTCATAGGGCTGACCAACTGCATCGTAAAGCCAAATCTTGAAGGTCTTGTTGGTATCGTCTATCCTGTCGCCGTAGGGAAGACTGCTCGTTGCCAGGGAAACGGCCGGGTCGGCCACAGATTCCGTCCCCGTGATGGCCGAGGACTGGACGAGCCCAGCGCCCGTGGAATGAATCTTGTTGACTTCCCAGACGATGGTTTTTGCCATCTCATCGAGCTCGGCCTGATATTGGGGCAAAATGCCGTCCCTCAAATCAAGCCACCCGCCCAGCTTTCCGCCCTTGATGCTGTCGGTGATATCGGCTTGTGTTGCGCCGGAGCTTTCCCACCTCACACCGTTCCCGTCGAAGTTGAGGGAATAGACCTCAGGCCCGGAGACCAGTAGGTAACCGTTCCCCGTCGTGACGGTGATGTTTCCATCCTCCTTTTCATAATAGCGAATGTCCATGAATTCGGACAACTGGCCCAGCAATTCGTTGCGTTTGTCAAGGAGGTCGTTGGCGTTTCCTTTGGCCTTCAAACTGATAATCTGGGGATTGAGATCCGCGATCTTTTGAAGGATATCGTTAACTTCCGAAACCGAACCGCCAATGGAGCCGTTGAGCTCCTGCGTGACCTGGGAGAGATCTTCGGAGAGGTCTTTGAAGGTTTGGCTCAACTGTGCACCCCTCTCGAACACCACACTTCTCTCTGCAAGTCCGGAGGGATTGTTGGAGAGGTCTTGCCAGCTGTTCCAGAAATCGGACAGTTGAGCGCTTAGGCCTGTCCCTGAGCTCTCGTTGAATATCCCTTCCAAGACGCCCAGGTAGGTCTCCTTTTCCTGCATGGCGGACAGGTCGGTCTTTCCCTGCTGCAGCCTGGTCTCAATAAAGCTGTTGGTGATCTGGACAATGGAATCTACGCTTACACCCGTGCCCATGACCACACCGCCATAAGGGGCCGGGACATTGGCCTCCATGTGAGGGACTTGTCGGGTGTAGCCCTCCGTGTTCACATTTGCGATATTGTGGCTCACCACGTCGATGGCCAGACGCTGGGTCAAGAGTGCATCTTTCGCGGTGCTCAATGCAAACCCAAGGCCACCCATGATCACACCTCCCTGCTAAGCATCATAGCCCTCTTTGTCTTCGAGGCCTTTCTGAGGCCCTCATAGGTGCTCGATGTCTCAACACCGTCTGCGATGGAACCGATGAGTCCCGTGAGAAAGTCGAGCGTCTCCTGAATAAAATGGGTATTCTCCATGGACCTGACCTTGATCTCCGACTGGAGATAGGCGGCCCTCATGGACAGATCCCTCAAGGACCGGGACTCGTTAAGCGCCATCCGATCGCCTTCACCGACGGATCGTTTCTTGGCCGCAGATTCAAGGCCTCTGAGCAGCCCCTGTTTGCGCTCCATCAGCGTCCAGAGCCGGGCGAGATCCACATGGATCAGGCTTTCCCTCTCGAGTGCCACACATTCACGAAGCGCTTCAAGGAGAGCTACCTGCTCTTCGAGCCCCTGCGCCATGTTCACCAACCCTTCATGCATCGCTATCTGTGACCCCCTATCGGTATTGATCGGCCAAATCACCCCATCCCTCAACCTGCACCTGGATCATTCCGTTAAGGACATGAAAACGGGAGAGGAATGGGACTCCCCCTATTTCGATCCGTCGATCGATTTGAGCTGCGCAAAGAGCTGGGCAGCCATACTATTTGGCCCGGTATCGGCCATGGATTTGGAAAGTTCCATGTCGAGTAAGGATTCGTAGACCTCTTCCCCCTGCCCGCCATGGAAAAGGTCGCATTTTTCTACGGTCCCTCGCATACTTTTGAGGAGCTCGAGGGTAAACAGGGATTCAAAGTCCTTGCACGCCTTTCGAAGCGCTCCATCCTTTTGAGACCCAGGGCTCTTCTTGGGGATCGATTGATCCGCCACAACCTTCGTGTGATCCAACCCCGTTGGTTCCATTTCCTTCCCCTTCTCTCTAACAGCGCGAAATATCCCTAGATGATTTCCAGATCCGCCTGCAGTGCCCCTGCCGCTTTGATGGCCTGGAACACGGTGATGAGGTCTCTCGGGGAGACGCCGATGGCATTAAGGGCGCTGACCAGATCACCCAGACTTGCGCCTGACTCCACAAGGAGCAGCCTTCGCTGTTCTTCCGTCACATTGACGCTGCTATCTTTCGTCACGACGGTTCGGCCCTTCTCGGCGAACGGGGCCGGTTGACTCACATCCTTTTTCTCCTTGATCTCCACGCTTAGGTTTCCGTGAGCAATGGCCACGGGCGAGACCCTGACGTTTTCGCCGATAATCACGGTTCCGGTTCGCTCAGCCAGGACAACCTTGGCCTTACGGTCGGGTTCCACTTCTAGCTGCTCAAGGGATGCCACGAGACTTACGAGATCTTGATGGTCTCCCCCCGGAAGACTTATTTTCACCGTGCCTGGGTCCAGGGCATGGGCCGCCTCAGCGCCCAGTTTAGCGTTGATGGCCTTGGCCAGCCGTTCGGCCGTGGTGAAGTCCGGTTCATGGAGGGAAATCATCAACTCTTCCAACCGATTAAACTCAAAAGGGACCTCCCTTTCGATGGTCGCCCCGCCGGGGATTCTCCCCACCGTGGGATGATTCTTTTGAACGCCGCCGCCCGCTTCTCCTGAACTGGCAAAGCCACCAACCAATATGGGACCCTGGGACACGGCGTAGGTCTGGGTATCGGCGCCCTTGAGTGTCGTCATCATCAATGTCCCCCCCTGGAGGCTTTGCGCGTCACCGATGGAGGATACCAGCACATCGAACCTGTTTCCTATCCTGGCAAAGGGAGGAAGGTCGGCGGTCACCATCACCGCGGCCACATTTTTAACTTTGACTTGATCGGGCAGTGCATGAATCCCCAACCGCTCCAGCATGTTGACCAAGGACTGGGTCGTGAATTTGGTCCCAGACCCGTCCCCGGTGCCGTTGAGGCCTATCACCAGCCCATAGCCGATCAACTGGTTGGTCCGCACCCCTTTGACGGCGGCGATGTCTTTGAGCCTCGCAGCCGAAGTGTCAAGGGGATGGGCCAGTATCGTCAAGAGGGACAGAAGGGAGAAGGCCAGGATTCCACGATGCTGCATGCGCATATTCAACTCCATCAAAAGGGCCACACCACATCAACGATTCTCCCCAGCCACCCGGGGCGTTGTTTGTCGCTGACCGAGCCACTGCCCAAATATTCGATTTTGGCATCGGCGATGTAGCTTGACAAAACCGTGTTGTTCGGTGAGATGTCCGTGGGTCTGATGAGTCCCGAGAGGATGATGAACTGGGTTTCGTTATTCACCCGTATCTGACGTCTGCCCTCAATATACAAATTCCCATTCGTCGTCACGTTCATCACCCGGGCCGTCATGAAAGCCGTCATGGTTTCCACACGGTCCGTGGAACCCGACCCGTCAAAGGAGTTGAGCAGGGAGGCGTTGAACATGTTTTTGTTGTCGAAGTCCTGTGGGAAGATCTTTTTTAGTTGATTCTCATAACCGAGAAGGTTGTCGATGCCCGCATGGATGCCGGACTCGCGACTCGTCTTGGTGCCCGCGCTCTTGGAGGCCTTTGAGGTCTCGACGATGTTGATGGTCACGAGGTCACCTATCTGAAAGGCCCGAAGGTCCTGGAAGAAACCACGGTAAGCGGCCTTCTTCAGCAGACTGGCTTCTGCCGCGTCAGCGCTCCGTGTGGCCGGGCCGTTCGCTTCAGCAGGCGGTGGAGCCATCTGAACCGTCTCGCTGGTCGCGATCTGCGGTTGGCTCCCCGCGCAACCGTGGATCAGGCACAACGAAAGAAACAGGACCGCATGAAACAGGCTATTTCTCTTTTTTCCCATGGCTGAACACTCCAAAACCGCCCCACCGACCGGGACTAAAATGATACCGCCACCGCTCCAACCCCGGTAACCGTGCCGTGAATTTCTTTGCCGCTCATGAGGTTCATGACCTTCACCTGTTCGCCGGCCCGACCATCCTGCAGGACCCGTCCCAGGGCTGTGACCCTGATTTGACGGCCGGCGGCCTCTATTCGGACGCGATCCCCTTTCTTCACCAGGGGGGGATTCTCTATCATTTTCCGCTCCACGCACTGCCCCGCATCGAGAGAGCGCAGTGCCCTTTTGCCCGCGGCCTCCCTTTTGTCCATCAAGAGGTCCTTTCCCGAATCAAAAAGTCGCTCTTTCACTATGGTGAGGTCCTGTTCCTCAAGGATCTGGCCCGCTACGATATTTCGGGTGGTCTTGACCACCGGCCTTTCAAGACTGACTTTTCCTGAGAGTGGGACCTTTCGAACCATGGTGCCGTCTACCATGAAGCAGATCACCAGCGCAACGTCTCCGAGGTAGTCTGTGTTGCCTCGCTCTTTAACCTCCCAGCTCAGGTCGCCGGGGGGCAGGGTGACGGGCCCGCCGACCCGGACCCTTTCAAAATGGAGATCTTGCTCGGGCCATGACACGTTTTGGAGCACGTGCTGTTTGAAGATCTCCGTCATCTTGTCCACGGCGACCACCTGGGCCTCCCGATGGACGCTCATGGTGTCCGGGACCTTGAACCGGATGTCCGTCGTGTCGGTCACCGCGGACGTCAGGGCGGTGATCAGATATCGGCTGCTCAGAATCATGGTCCTGCCGGGCGACGGACTGCTTGCCAGGGCGATGACACGCAACCCTTCGACACGCTCGTCATGGGCCGGGTTAAAAGAAGCCGCCTCCCCCAGATAGAGCGATGCCCCTTGGATAGAGACATGATCCCTGAGGCGAACCTCCAGTTCCTCTGCACTCGATTGCCACGGGAGCCAGCCCACCACGAGGGCCACCAGAATCCCAAAGGCGCATTTCATTCGTCCGTCTTTGAGAAAATCCATGAGATCTCTCCGTTACCGTGTGATGTTGTTGGCCATCTGGAGCATTTCGTCAGCGGCCTTTATGGTCTTGGAGCTCACTTCATAGGCCCGTTGCGCCGCAATCATCTGGACCATTTCCTCGACCACATCCACGTTTGACATCTCAAGATACCCTTGGGCAACGGTTCCCATCCCATCAACGCCCGGATTGCCTTCAACGGGGTCTCCCGATGAAGCCGTCTTCTGAAACCGGTTGCCACCGATGCTGAGAAGCCCCGATGGGTTTTTGAAGCTGTGAAGCGTCAATTGGACGCTGGCCAGTTGTGACCCGTCGGCACCCTGGCAGACCATATTTCCGCCCGAATCGATCGTGGTGTGGACTGTACCCTCAGGGACGGAGAATTCCGGCTGCACCCTCTCCCCATTGGATGTACAGAGATATCCCTCACTGTCCTCCTTGAAGGCGCCTGAGCGAACATAGACCTCTTCACCATTGCTCATGACCTTGAAAAAACCCACGCCCTCGATAGCCAGATCCATCTCGTTCTTGGTTTCCACGTAGTCGCCCTGGGTGAAGACCTTCTGAACGGAGACCGGTTTCGTGCCCATACCGATCTGAATGCCCGTTGGGATCTCTCCACCCGAGGAGGTGGTTGCGCCGGGCGAGCGCATATTCTGGTAAAGGAGGTCTTCAAAATCGGCCCGGCTCTTTTTGAATCCGCTGGTGTTCACATTTGCAAGATTGTTGGCGATGACGTCGATATTTAATCTTTGTGCCGCCATCCCCGATGCAGCCGTCCAAAGGCTTCTAATCATGATGCGATCCTCTTTTAAGTTGGAGATCCTGGTGTTTCATCAAGAAAAACTCCCGTTGGTTCGATTTAACAGCCGGCCGCCTCAAGCCATTTATCGCAGCCGTCCCACTTCATTGACCGCCTTGTTGTCAAGCTTGTCCAACGTTTGAATAGCCTTCTGATAGCTCTCAAAGGCCCTTGTGCTATGGATCATATTGACCATTTCCTCGGCTACATTCACATTGGAACCCTCCAGGTATCCCTGCTTGACGACCGTCTCCGAGGAAATGGATTTTTCCGGGGTTTGATCGTCGGGCCGAAATAGGAGATTTCCCTCCTTAATCAAGGCTTCAGGATTTGATACCTCCACCACGTCCAGCTGATCCACTTCCGCGCCTTCGAAATTCGCTCCCCCGGCGGTGTCCATCTCCGAAATCCTACCGGCATCATCGGTCTCCACCGGGTTGCCGTTCATGAGGATGGGGCCCGACTTCCCGAGTACCCGATATCCGTCCTGGGTAATCAGATATCCCTCACCATCCATGGTGAAGTTGCCTTTCCGGGTATAGCGAAGGCCATCGGGCGTCAAGATTTTGAAAAAGCCTGGACCACTAATGGCAAAGTCGAGCGGATTTTCGGTGGCCCGGATCTCCCCTTGGCTCAAGTCGGATTTTACCCGAACCAAGCCGCTCTGCGCCGTTGGACCTGCCGCGTTCGCCTGGGAGGCCTGATCCTCCTGAACCGTTGCAAGCATCGTCTGGAAACTGATCCTGTCCTTCTTGAAGCCGACGGCCGTAGAATTGGCGAGGTTGTTGGCAATGATGTCCATCCTCAACTCTTCTTTCAGACAACCCCGAACGGCTTCGAGCATTCCTTCAACCATCTTTGTCAAGACTCCTTGCGTTGATCGTTTTCCCTTAGCTTTGCAACAAACATACCATGCACCCCAGGGACAATCGCCTGCTTAAAGAATCGTTGCCAAACCAGACCTTCATTGGCCTCAAACCATCCGCATGGGGCGCGCTTCGTCGTCGCTCAAGACCCACGACCCAGCATTTGTTTCCACTCGATGGGAAAACATTTCCCGGATGGTCGAACGGTAAATATCCCTTTTCAGCCGGCAGGGGCATGTTTGCCGTCGGCAACCGCATGGTCTTTCAATTTCTGGTTAACCCGATAGGCGAAGGCCAGAATCTCCGCCACGGCCCGGTAGAGCTCCGGTGGGATCTCTTCATACCAGTCCAATTGAATCAGGGCCGAAACCAGATCGGGGTCCTCGCTGATGGGGATGTTTTCCCCCCGGGCCAACTCGATGATCTTCTCGGCCACTGGGCCGGCCCCTTTTGCCGTGACCCGTGGGGCACGATCCCGGGCGGCCTCGTAACGGAGCGCAACGGCCCTCTTTCGATTCATTTCTTTCATTGCTTCCTTTCAAGCCACTACATGAACAGCCCCTTCAAGGTCCTTAAGGACCGACGGGGCCGTCTTGCCCTGCTCCTGAGGTGTCACCTCACAGCTCAACTGTGCGACCTTCATGCCTGGACCCCCAAGCCTCCTTCTCAAGTCCTCCAAGTCCTCCAAGGCTGCGCCAAGCTTTTCGTGGTCTTCCATGGTGATTTGGACGCTGAGGGCGGCGCCACGGAGGGAGACCTCGGCCTCCACCTGGCCCACCGTGCTGAAAGCAAGGCGTATCAACAGGCGAATTTCGTCTCCGTCCCGACCTTCCTCCCCAAAGATCTCGGCTCCCCCAAAGGACGAGGCTTCATGCTCCGGGAGGATCCAACACCACTGCCATCCCAGCTTTTCAGCGGAAAGGCTGATGAATTGTTCCTTCTCGATGAGCTGGATCATGTTTTCAATCATCTGGGTGGACCGACGGCTGTCGGCCGCCTCCATGGCTTCTTCGTCCAACGCCTTGGCGAAGCGGTACAGAATGGCTTTGAGGTCCTGGTCTTCTTGAGGCCGCTCCAACCCACCCCGAGGGTCCAAGAGATAGCGGGCTACCTTGTTCTCCCAGAAAACTCCGCTGGCCCCAAGAGATTTGAGAACCCATCCGCCATCCTCCGTCCCGGACCGATATAGGATCTGATGCGCCAAGGCCCTCAGCTCCGTGAGGATCTGCCCCGACTTGGCTGTGAGGGTCATGGACGCCATGTGTCTTATCAGATCCACAAGTCCGCTTCCGATACGTGCCCTCACCAAATCCATTGAGGCCAATGCCCTTAGAGCCGGGGGGATCTCCGGACCCCCTTCGTCCAACACCCTCAGCAACATTCCGGGGCCTGTCGCCTGGACCAGGAACTGATGCGAACGCCCCTCCTTTAGCGGGACCGTACTCAGGACCTCAACCTGGTGGCCATTGACCAGGAGGATGGCACGGCTCTCCGGCAAAACACTCAGGACCTTTCCCGAGAAGCTGTCTCCGGGTAGGAAGGACAGGCCTCCCCGACTCACAGACGCACGCGTCTGCCCCTTTAGGGGGTTCAGGTCGAGCCTCGAACGAGTTGGGGGGATACGGGCCATGGATCAATGAAATCCCATACTGATTACTGAACACTGATGACTGATCACTTGATTCCTGGGGCCTCCGTTGGCTCAACGGCTTGAAGCTTGACGGTCAGCGCCACCTCTCCGACGGGGATGTCGAGACGCCTTGCAATATCCTCGATTGAAAACCCTTTGGATTTCAGCTTACGAATGGATTCAAGGGTAATGGGGGCTTTGCTTGAGGCATGGAGCGTTTTCAACTGGAGCGACGCGGCATCGGCCTGGCTCAATCTCTTGTCGAGCTCCGCCAGTATCCGTTGGGTGAGCGCCCGTTTCTCCTCCAGGTTCCGCTCGAGTCCGAGGCTCAGCTGCCTCATCTCTTCCAGCAAGGCTTCCGATTTCTCTGCGGCCTTCTTGAGCCCACCCTGGCCGGGTCGGTTCGCCAACTGGGCCTTCAGCAGGAGGATCAGTAATCCGAACATCAGGAGATCGACACAGAGCTGGACCATGATCCATGACTGAATTTCCATTGCGGTTTGACCTCTACACCACCACGTCCACCTTACGGGGCCCTGCCGACTTGTCCTGTGGGCCTGTTTCACCTTGGACCGGATCGGTCGTGGACCCGTTGGAACCCTCCACCGATTCAAAAAAGAGGGGGCCATCGGAACGATGATAGATCAGCCCCTCTTCCCCCGACGCCGTCCCCTTGCCTTGGCCATGCCGATCTTTCCTTCGCCGGCGATCGTCGCTTTCCTGGAGCGGCTTTACCCCCACCACCTTGTTGGCGGGATGGATCCCCAACAGGGCGTTGCTGACATTGGAGAATTCATCCATGAACACACCCCCTTAACGCTTGAGGGTTGATAATCTTTTTCGCGTGAGTCTGCCAACCTGCGAAGAGCAAGGGCCTCGATTTGGACAAAGTGGATGTTCTCCACCAGAACCTCCACATCTTTGACGCCGAGCGTCTGTCGCAAGATGCGGCCGATCCCTTCCTCAAGGACCCGCCGGTTGGCCTCCATGTCCTCGCTCCACTGTTCGAGGTCCCTGAGGTAAAGATAGATCCGCTGCCGAATCAGAACCGCATCCCTTCTGAACCGTGCGCCGGTCAGTCGATCCCATTTCACCCGGATATCCACCCTTGCGGCCACCTTGTCACGACCCGACGCCATGGGGATGAAAAACGGGCTCATGGACTCATAGTCCTCGGGTCTGACGTCCATATCTCGCTTGTGGGAGTGTCCGAATGGGTCGAGGTGGATCGAAAGCAGGGGATAAACCAATTTCAGCGCGAGTCCTAAAAAAATGACCCCGAAAACCCCAACGTAAACCCACTTCATCCGGCCTGGCCGTAAGCCGGCCCGACGCAGCCAGCCAGTCCCTCCAGGGGGTGCCCCCTGGACTTCTGCTTGCCGCGATTCTTCCGGGACCGGCGCATCAGAAATTGGAGGCCTTTCGTTTTCGAGCCTCACGTGGGTAACCCGTCCGTCTCGATATACTTTCTGATCTTGTTTCTGAGCCGTATCACGGCCTTGGTGTGAAGCTGCGAAATCCTGGACTCCGTGTATTCCATCACCTCACCGATCTCCTTCATGGTCAGCTCCTCGTAGTAGTAAAGCGTGACCACGAGCCGCTCGTTCTCCGGCAGCGATTCGATGGCCAGGGCAATCATCTCCCTCAGCTCCGTCATCCCCATGGCTGAAACCGGGTCATTCTGGCTTGCATCCTGATAGATGTCCCAGAGACTTCCGCCCTCTCGGTTGGATAGAAGGTCTCCAATTTCGTCTTCACTGACAAGGGAGACCCCTTTGGTCTGATCAAGAAGCCGATGAAACGACTCCAGTTCCATGCCCAGCTCCCGGGCCACCTCATGGTCCGTGGCTGGCCTCATGGCCCTCATCTCCACTTGCCGATAGGCTTCCTCAAGGGTCTTGGTGTTCTTCCTCACCGAGCGTGGAACCCAATCCATGGATCGGAGTTCGTCAAGCATCGCGCCCCTGATGCGGAATTCGGCATAGGATTTAAAGGGGACACCCTTGGTTTCGTCGAACTTCTCTATGGCGTCCAACAACCCCATGATGCCAGCGCTCAGAAGGTCCTTTTGGTCCACATGGGGAGGGAGCTTCATGGAGAGACGCCCGGCCACGGACTTAATGAGAGGAACGTACTTGGAGACCAGTTCTCCCCTCAACTTAGGGTCCTTCCCGCCGAATCCGCTGGACATGGCAGGATGATACTTCTTGACCTTGGCCGCCATGACCGCCGAGGCCATATTGTTCTGGAGCGGGCTCGGCGCCATTTCGGAAAGGCCCATGGCCCCCTCCTGAAGTGATGCGGAGACGTAGCCGCCATGGTGCCCCACAGCGGCATTCAGATTGCGCCCGGAAAGATTACGACCTTTCATATGATAAGTGATTCCCTTCTGCCTCACGGCCACCGTTGATCCGCTTCAATCCTGCGTCGTTTCACCGCAAACTGAAACCCGACTTATCTCAGTTGGGATTTGCCATGCGGTTCAGACCCTCACGTCAGCAGCTAAGAAGTCTTTGCCAAAAAAATTTGATGTCTCCCTCGAAATCAGTGGACTCATCCTCAGATAAGATTCTCTCGGCCAGCCCAATGAAGTCCTTGCTGGCCCTGGTGTTCGGGTAGCGCTGGACCACGGCTTGCTGCTGCCGGACGGCCCTCGGCACGTTTTCATCGTATTGGACGCATCCCAGGTAATCCATGGCAGGGGAGCCGAGGAACCGGTCTACCACCACGCTAAGCTGTTTAAAAATGCGCAGACCCTCTTCAGGGTTTCGCGCGACGTTGACCAGTATCTTGAACTTCCGCTGCTGGTACTTTTTCGTCAGCACCTTGATGACGGCATAGGCGTCCGTTAAAGAGGTAGGTTCATTGGTCACCACCACGACCCGCTCCATGGCTGCGAAGTTGAAATACATGACGTTGGCCGAAATACCTGCGCCGGTGTCGATCAACAGGATGTCAAATTCATTCTGGAGGGAGTCCAGCTCATTGAGAAGGAAGAGCCGCTGGGAGTAGTCGAGATCCGTCAACTCCTGAATGCCTGATGCTGCAGGCAGCAGATGGCATCCCCCTGGCGTGCTGAGGATCACCTCACGCAGCCGTCTCTCCCCCGAAATGACGTGCTGGATCGTAAATTTGGGGTTGAGGCCCAATAGGATGTCCATATTGGCCAGGCCAAGGTCTGCATCCAGAATGAGGACGCGTTTTCCCATCTTGCCCATGGCGAAGGCCAGATTAGCCACTACATTGGTCTTTCCCACCCCCCCCTTCCCACTCGTAACAGAGATGACCCGCACCCGCTCATTTCCCTTCGCCGCTGCCTTCATGTCCTTTTTTTGAATCAAAGGTATCCTTTGTATCTCTTTGCGACCTTCAACCATATCCCTTAAATGCCTCGCCTGATCCATTTAACACACCTCGGCCATAGAAAGATCATCACCAGCTCCACATCTGTTCAAAACCATCGATGCCAACGTCCTCTTCGTTGGCGATGCAATATCCTCAGGCACTTGCTGTCCGGTGGTCACGTAGGACAGTGGCTGTTGTTTCATCAGAAGAAAATTGATCATGTCAGAGGTGTCCTCGACTTCATCCAGTTTGGTGAAGATGTAACTTCCAATGGGCAAAATACCGAATTGCTTTTCCGCTTCACTCAAATACCCGTATCGCGCCGTTGCGGGCAACACCAGATAGTGATGGATCCTCTCTCCCATGTCGAGAAACGCGCCCATTTCAGCGATCTCCTTGTGGCTGTTCGGACTTCTGCCCGTGGTGTCGATGAGGATAAGATCGCAATCTCTGTGTTTGTGGATTCCCTGGATGACGTCCTCTTTCGTATGGACGACCTCCATTGGAAGCGCCATGATCCGTGCGTACGTTTCAAGCTGTGCGACCGCTGCAATTCGGAAGGTATCCAATGTGAGCAACGCGACCTTCTTCTTCCGCCGGACGGCGTTTAAGGCGGCCAGTTTTGCGAGCGTTGTGGTCTTTCCTGCGCCCGTCGGGCCAATGAAAGAGCGTATTTTTTGCTCACCCCTTGGTTGGCGGCTTTCGCCGCTGACGGGAATCCCGTTAACCACATCCAGAAGGCATTGACGAATGTTCTGAGCTTTCGATCCATGGGACGCATCGTCGTTGCCAGGACTCACGAGAAACCGTTTGATGGCATCCTCGTTCAGACCGACGCGTTTCAGGAAGCCGTACCGGTCTCTCAATGGTTCGTTATAACGGATCTCCGGAGAAAGACCGGCGTGGGCCTGAAACGCCCAGAGCAGTTCTCGAAGCTCCCTCACTTCCGTCGTAAGCCTTTCCCACTTGTCTTCGACATTGGCCGGAAAGATGGCGGGGTTTTCACCGTTTCCTTCGTAGTTTGGATCGTAGTCGATCGCGGCCGTCACTTCGATCACTTTGCGGATGTTTCCGTCGCCATCCGCAGGCTGCTGGAGGGTCCTTGTGCGGATGATCACCGCATCGGGTCCCATCTCCTGTTTGACCCGCCGGATGGCTTCTTGTGCATGACTGGCCGTGAATCTCTTGATTCGCATCAGATCAACCCTATTCCACCGACGGAGTGAACTTTCAAGCTGTTCGGAACCTCGTTGTGTGCCAAGACCGCCACGTTGATCTGAAACCGCTCAAGCAGTTTCTTTAGATGACGCCTGATGGTGGATGAGCAAAGCACCACTGGCTGCTCAACGGACACTGCCCCTTTTTCCAAGGCCTTTTTCGCTCCATCGACAATTCTCTGTGCCTGAACGGGCTCAAGGGCCAGATAGCTGCCGTACTCCGTCTGGTTGATGCCCTTCGTGATGAGCTCTTCAATCTGAGGCGTGACTGAGAAAACCCTCAGGCTCCGGTCCTTGTCCACATAGGGCTTCACCAAAGACCTGGCCAGACGCTGCCGGACATATTCCGTGAGCAGGTCTGTGTCCTTGGTAAGGGCGGCGTAGTCTGCAAGGGTTTCAACGATGGTCAAGAGATCCCGCACGGAAACCTGCTCTCTGACCAGATTCTGAAGGATCTTCTGGATGGCCCCTGCGCTGAGTAAACCGGGCGTCAGTTCTTCAACCGGTTTTGGATTGGTCTTTGACACGTTCTCCAGGAGCTTCTGGACTTCCTGTCGCCCGAGAAATTCATAGCCATATTGTCTGACCACCTCCGAGAGATGGGTCGTCATCACGCTGGATGGGTCCACGACGGTGTAGCCGGCCAGCTGCGCGTCCCCCTTTCTCTCTGGGCCGATCCAAATGGCTGGCAGACCAAAGGCCGGGTCGACGGTACGGATCCCGTCGATCCTTGTTTTCGCGTTTCCCGAATCGATGGCCAGATAGTGATCCATCATAATTTCTCCTCTGGCCATTTCGTTTCCCCTTATGCAAACGGCGTATTCGCCGGGCTTGAGGGTCAGATTGTCACGGATATGCAACGACGGAATCACGAGCCCCATCTCCAAGGCGAATTGTTTCCTCAGGGAACGGATCCTGTCCAGCAGTCCACCTTGTTTCTGATTGTCCACCATGGGAATCAAACCATAACCGATTTCGAGCTCCAGGGTGTCAAGCGGCAGAAGCCCCTCGACCTGTTCAGGCGTCATTTCCTCGGGTCTTTCTTCCGGCTTCTTCTCCGTCTCTTTGGCTTTTAACGACTGGGAAGATGCCAACCCCCTGGACACGAAATAGACGATCGTGGCGAGGAGTCCAAAAGGGACCAGAGGCATGCCAGGGGCCAACCCGAAGAGCATGATGATCCCTGATGCCACGGCCAGGGCCTTTGGATGTATGGAGAACTGCCGTGCCATCTCATAGCCCATGCTGCCTTCGGAGGCGGCCCGGCTAACGAGCACGCCTGCGGCCGTCGATATGATCAGGGCCGGAATCTGGGAGACCAGGCCGTCTCCAACGGTGAGAAGCGTGTAGTTTTCAGCGGCCGTAGACACATCCAGACCCATTTGGAGCACACCGATGATGAGTCCGCCGACGATGTTGATGAACGTGATGAGGATCCCGGCGATGGCATCACCCCGGACAAACTTGCTTGCGCCGTCCATGGCACCGTAGAACTCAGCCTCTTTGGCGACCTCCGCCCTTCGGGAGCGCGCCTGGGTTTCGTCGATGAGGCCCGCGTTCAGATCCGCATCGATACTCATCTGTTTGCCGGGCATGGCATCGAGGGTAAAGCGGGCGGCGACCTCTGCGATCCTGCCGGACCCCTTGGTGATCACCACAAAATTAATGATCACAAGGATGGTAAACACCACGAGGCCCACCGTTGTGTTTCCCCCGACCACAAAGGAGCCGAATCCCTTGATGATCTTCCCGGCCGCATATGTCCCGCTGTGGCCGTTAAGAAGGATCAGCCGGGTGGAGGCGATGTTGAGGGAGAGGCGAAACAGGGTTGTGATGAGAAGCAAAGACGGAAACACGGAAAAATCCAGGGGTTTGATTGTGTAAATAGTCAGCAGCAGGATCAGGATGCTGGCCGTGATGTTTAAAGCGAGCATGACATCCAGCACGCCGGTGGGCAGCGGGATGATCATGAGAATCAAAATGCCGACGATGCCCAGCGCGATCCCGATATCACTGTGGGCGGCCCACGACGACTCTTCCCAATATGCCCGCAAAGAACCCAAGATACTTACCCCGCTTCGCTAGACTGATCGGCCTTTCAGGCCGTACACATAGGCCAGAACCTCTGCCACGGCACGGTAGAGCGCAGATGGAACCTCCCGACCGATGTCCACCGATTTATACAAGTTCTGTGCCAGGCCTTTGTTCTCAACGAGGGGAACCCGATGGGCTCGCGCAACCTCTCTGATCCGAAAAGCCATTTTTTCGGCGCCCTTGGCCACCACTTTCGGAGCGGTCATGGTCGCGGCGTCGTATCGCAGGGCGATGGAGATGTGGGTTGGGTTGGTGATGATGACGTCGGCCTTTTTCACCTCCTCCATCATCCGTCTCCTGGCCATTTCACGCTGTATGGATCTGATCCTGGCCTTGACCATCGGGTCGCCCTCTGTCTGTTTGAACTCCTCCTTGACTTCCTGTTTGGTCATTTTCATGTCCTGCTCGAATTCCCATCTTTGATAGAGGTAGTCCAGCAACGCCAGGACGGCGATGACGTAACAACTCCTGCTCATGACCTTGAAGGAGGTCTCCCCCAAGTAGCGGATGATCTGAACGTTCTCCTGGTAGATTAGCTGCCCCAGCCGTCCGATTTCATCATTCAGCACGGAAAAGGCCGCCCAGCCCACAATGACGATTTTGGCCAGGGACTTGGCCAGCTCCACAAGAGATCGCTTGGAAAATATCCGTTTTGCTCCCTCCACCGGGCTGATTTTTGACGCCTTCGGTGCCAAGGGTTCGACACTCCACGCCGCCCCGACCTGCAGATAGTTGGACAGGATCGCCACCACCGCAATGGTCGCCATGAAGGGCACAACCGACATGAGGCCTACCATGGCGATCTTGTTCAGAAAGGTGAAGAGGTTGAAGTCACGGGCGGCCATATCAGGTATGGAAAGGAAGGCATTGCGGATCATAGCCCCCATGCGGGAGGCCAGATTGTCACCGGCAAAGTAGAGGAAGATCACCCCTGCGGCCAGGATAGAAACAGAGACGACTTCCCTGCTTTTGGCCACCTGGCCTTTCTTCCTGGCCTCTTCCCGCCGTTTTGGGCTTGCGGGCTCGGTCTTTTCCTGAAAGGGTTTTTCCGGCACGGGTTCCCCCGAAACAATATCAACCTAAATTGAGCTATTCACCAGGTTTGGAGCCAACCGCAGGAGGGTTTCTGAGCGACAACCCCACTCATTCAAAGCCTTTAGGACGCCCCCACCGAAAGGCTATGGAACAGTGCGGAGTCCCTCTCGGCGTAGTAGTGAAAAAGCATTTACTGAACACTGAAGACTGATCACTTCTTATCGTGTTGGACCCCCATCAAGCGATCCGAAGCACGCCCATGAGGACCGACCCCATCCGTCTGATCATCCCCACCAGAAAAGGGGACAGGTTGTTGAGCGTGACCCCCAGAAGAATCAATCCCAGCGCGATATTGAGCGGAAAACCAATCATGAGGATATTGATCTGGGGCACCGTCCTCGCAACAATGCCGAGGCATAGATTGGAGAGGAAGAGGGCCACCAGGATAGGTGCCGCCATCTTTATGGCGATCAAAAACATCTCCCCGCTGATCTTCACCACGACTTTCATCAGGGAAGGGCTCAGACGAAAGCTCAAAGGTGGAACGGCCTGAAACGACTCGGCCAATGCACGGATGAAGAGATGATGGCCGTTGATGGAAAAAAAAAGGAGAATCGTGAACATGTAGAGAAATTGCGAAATCACCGTGCTCTGGCCGCCTGTTTGGGGATCCATGGCGCTCGCCACGTTGAACCCCATCTGGAAACCCAGGAACTGGCCTGCCAGCTGCACCGAGGTCAGAAACAGCTTGGTCAAAATCGCAAGCAGGAAGCTAATCAGGAGTTCGGAGCACACGCCCAAAAGCAGCTCGAGATCGCTCTCAGGAAACGTCTGCGGCATCGGGACAAGCGGCACGATGATGATGGCCAACAGGAACGAGAACCCTGCCTTCCACAACGAAGGAATCCCTTTCGCTCCGAAGAGGGGTAGCATGAAGACCAGGGCCCCAACGCGTATGAAAACCCAGAAAAACACCTGCAGCTTTTCCAGGGTTTCAAGTGGTATCTGCATGGTCGTCTCGATCTGTCGGGAGGCTGGCCCGCCCAGGCGAGCTACCTCACGACGTTTGGAATACTCGTGATCAGCTGGCTCGTGAAATCCGACATCTTGTTCAGCATCCAGGGGGCTGCCAGGAGGAGAACCAGGAGGACCACGACAATTTTTGGGATAATGGTGAGCGTCATCTCCTGCACCTGTGTGGTTGCCTGAAGGATCGCGATGACGAGGCCCACGACAAGCCCCGCCCCAAGAAGGGGCGCAGACAAGAGCAGCGCGAGCTTTACGGCCTCACTGGCCAGACTGACGACGTACTCCGGTGTCACGACATCACCTCACATGAAGCTCTTGACCAGGGAACCCACCAAGAGATTCCAACCATCCACCAGGACGAAGAGCATCAGCTTGAAGGGAAGGGAGACCATGAACGGCGGCAGCATCATCATGCCCATGGAAAGCAGCACGCTCGCGACCACCATGTCAATGACCAGAAAAGGCATATAGATCAGGAACCCGATCTGAAAGGCGGTCTTGAGCTCACTGATTACAAAGGAAGGAATCAAGACGGTCGTAGGGATCTGGTTCAATGCATCGGGACGTTCGGTCTTGGAGATATTCAGGAACAGGGCCAGGTCCTTCTTCCTGGTCTGTTTAAACATGAATTCCCTGACGGGATCCATGGCGCGCTTCAGGGCCTCCTCCTGGGTGATTTCCTCGGCCAAGTAAGGCTTCAGGGCCTGCTCATTGATTTTGGTATAAACCGGAGACATGAGGAAAAAGGTCAGCAACAGGGCCAAACCGACCATCACTTGATTCGGAGGCATTTGCTGGGTCCCGAGTGCGGATCGGGTCAGTGAAAACACCACCACGAGTCTCGTGAAGGACGTCATCATGACCAGGATGGCCGGGGCCAAAGAGAGAACCGTGAGAAGAAAGAGGATCTGAAGGAGCACGGAGACCTGTTGGGGTTGAGCCACGTCCCCCGTCCCGATCGTGATCGTGGGAAAGATGGGGGGCGTCTGGGCCATGGTCTCATAGGCCCGCAGGGACAGGATAGCCAAAAATGCGATACTAAGGCCCAGTTTCAGCGGGCCTCTACGCCGGATCATGTTTCACTCCTTTGGGATTCCCTGAAATCCAGCCCTTGATCATATTGCGCTTGAGAATGGAGTGAAACCCGTCGTGGGTCCCAGGACGCCCTTCCATGGTCTCGCTCTCCACAGGCCGTTGTAGCCGGGACAGCAACCTCACCTCCTCTGGGCCAACCCCAAGGATCAACCATTGGTCCAGGACCTCCACCAATGCGACCCATCGTCTGGGGGCTATGGTCAGGGTCTCAATCAGCTGCATGCGAGCGGTTCGTCCAGGACCCGACGCGCGCCATCGGACCTTGCGCGCCAGGTAAAACAACATGACAATCAGCCCGATCACCAGGATGAGGGACCCCAGCATCTTCAAGGCCGCAGTGGTCATCTCCTCTTTACCGGTGGGCTGATCTCCCAATGGGGCGCCATCGGCAAAAGCGGCGGCAGCGGTCGCCAAAAGGAAGGCCATCGCGACGAAGAGGGTTGTCATAATCATGAAGAATGTGGACTTTTTAGGCATGGTTACAAACGGGTTGCGCTACCCGAGTTTCTGGACCCTTTCTCCGGGACTGATGACATTGGTGAGCCGCACGGCGAATTTCTCATTGACAATCACCACTTCGCCGTGGGCCATTAACTTCTGATTGATGAGAACGTCGACGGGCTCGTTTGTAAGCTTCTCCAGCTCCACGACGGATCCCTGGCTGAGCCTGAGCAGCTCACCGATCTGGATCTTCGTCCTGCCCAGCTCCACCTTGATCTCCAACGGAATGTCCAGGAGAAAGTCGAGATTCTGGGATTGTTCCGCCGAAGGAACGGAGGGCTCGAACTCCGCAAAGTCGAGATCCTGTGGTCCCTTCTGTCCCCCATTAACATTTACTTGACCGTCTTGGTTCCTGTCGTTCATCGAATTGCTCCCATGCGTCGTCAACTAATAGAGATCATGTTCTCCACTCTGAAGACTTTCTTTGACTTGGACTTGCCGGCGAAACCCTTCAAATTTGGGAATCCCCTCCACCTTGGCCGTCAACCGCCCCTGAACCCCGTTTTGAAGCACCAGGATATCCCCCTCTTTCATGTTCAGCAGCTCCCGGACCGATAGAGAGGTCTTTCCCAAGTCGACGCTCATCTCCACCTCCGTGTCCTGCAGATGATCCGTGACCGCGCTGATCCAAACCCGATCCGCCTCGCCGTCCTCCACCTGGTAGGTGCCCGCGAGCTTTTCCCGGATGGGTTGGATGGAGGAATAGGGGATACAGATCGTGATACTGCCGGCCGATTTGTTCAACTCCACTTCGAACTTGACACACAGGAGGAACTCGGAGGGCGGCACCACGTTGATGGCCAGGGGGTTGCTCTCAGAGCGAACGAACTCCGCCTTGATGGGAAATACCTCTTCCCATGCCTCTCTCATATTGGTCATGGCCATGGCCACCACCTTGTCGATGATGCGCTTCTCAATGGGGGTGAAATCACGCCCCTCGACCTTTGTGGACCCCACCCCGCTCCCGCCGAAGTAGGCCTCCACCAGATTGAACACAAGACGGCTCTCTATGACCATAAGACCCATGCCGCGCAAGGGCGTCATCCTGAACAAATGGAGGCTCGTTGGCACGGGCAGCGATCTCTGGAATTCCTCAAACTTGATGATCTCAAGCTGGCCGGGGTCCACATCTACCAGCTTTCTCAGCGATCCTGAAAGTGTGTTTCTCAGGGCCTGGGCAATGCGACTGTTCACCAGACCGAAGAGCGGCAGATTGCCCCTGAGATTTCGGCCCTGGGCATTCCAGTCGCAGGCCTGGTAATCCCCCACTCTTTCAGCCGGTTCTCGATCACTCTCGACTTCACCGGTGTCCAGGCCCTTCAACAGGGCATCCACCTCATCCTGTGACAGGATCTGATTCAACGCTAGCCCCCTTCAGGCATGACGATTAACGAAGCGCTATTGCACGATGAATTCAGTGAAATAGACATTCGCAATTTTTCCGGACTTCAGATAGCTGTTGATCATGGAAATGAGCTCCGCCCTTAACTGGTATTTCCCGGTCATATCGCTGATGTCGCTGTAGGCCTTGCTGCTCAGCATGGTGAGAACCGCGTCCCTGATCTGGGGAAGTCGTCTTTCGAGCTCGACCTGAACCTTTTCCGTCCCAAGCTCGAGGGTCACCTTTGCCTTCAGGTACCTTTTCCCTTGGGGCTCGTTCAGATTCACGAGGAAGGTCTCCATGTTGTAGGTCGGCCCCATCTCCTGGCTCTTCTGGGATTCAGCCGATTTGGTTTCATCTCCCAGGGGTTCCTATCAGCTTTGCCACAACGCCGCTTTTCCAAGCAAAGAAACCCTCCTCCAAGCAAACAGACGAACACCACGATGATCAGAATCGGTTTGACCATCGACTTCTTCTCTTTTGCTTTGCCCTTATCTTCCTCTTTGGCTTCTATTTCCCTTTCTTCCGCCATTTCAGTGCCTCACGTTCGACAGGTGGCCGTCGGCCACGGGACAGATTTTCAAATCCAAGAATGATCGCTACTTTGTTGCTACCGCCCTCAGCTGAGGAGGGAGGTAGGCGTTGAGTTTTTGTTCGATCACGCGAGGGTTTTCCCCCTTCGCGATGGATATGATTCCTTCCGTCATCAGTTCCTTGATCAGAACCTCTTCTCCGCTCCTGTTTTTCAGCTTTCCCGCTATGGGAAGGAAGAGGATGTTGGCCATAACGGCCCCGTAAAAGGTTGTCAGAAGCGCTACGGCCATGGCGGGACCAATGGTGCTGGGGTCTTCCATGGTACGCAGCATCTGGACAAGCCCGATCAAGGTGCCGATCATCCCCAGCGCCGGCGCAAAGGTGCCGAGCGAGGTGAAGATCTCCGCACCCAGCTTGTGACGCTCTTGAATGGCGACGATTTCGGTGTCAAGGATGTCCTTGATGGCGCTCGGCTCTAAACCATCCACCGAGAGCATCATCCCCTTTTTCATGAATTCGTCCTTCATCTCATTGGTGTTGGCTTCCAGTGCAAGGATCCCTTCCCTCCGCGCGATGCCGGCCAAGACCCACGAAGTTGGCGATGATCTGCCCCGGCGTGACCCGCTTGTGGAAGAACGCGTTGCGGACCACTTTGATCACTTTCAAAATATCGGGCAGGGGGTAGTTGATCATGGCGGCACCCAGCGTGCCGCCGCCCACGATCAGCATGGAGGGGACGTTGACGAAAATAGCCATGCTTCCGCCCATGGCGATGGCGCTGACGACGAGGGCAAAAGCGGTGAATATTCCCACTAAGGTTGCGACATCCATGCAGTCCACTCTCTCCTTTGTAACGGATCGTGCCCTTTATGGAAGCAACCAGCGTGCCAGAGGGGATTTAGGGAGGCGTAACCGAATGGATCTGTCTTTTGCTTGGAATTTTAATGAGATAAAAGAGTGCGATAGGATCGGGTGTAGGCGCTCATCGGGCAACACCACCCATTCGTGGCGGAGTCGTCAATTTCTTGACATCTGTGGCCGGACCGGGCCGGGGCCCTTCAATGGCTTCGAGCGGCCCCGGCAGAACCGGCCCATGTGGTCAGGCTATCGTTTCAGATTGATGAGGTCCTGGAGCATCTCATCCGTCACCGTGATAACTTTCGAATTGGCCTGAAACCCCCTCTGCGTTGTGATCATCTTTACAAACTCGGTGGCCATGTCCACGTTGGACTGCTCGAGTGAGTTGGGCGCGATGTTCCCGAGCCCATTGGTCCCGGGTTTGCCGGTGATCGCATCGCCGCTTTCTCTGGTCTCCCGGTAGAGGTTCCCGCCCGTCTTGTGGAGCCCCTGCACGTTCTGAAACTTGGCGAGCGCCGTCCGGTACAGCGGAATGACCTGACCGTTTGAGTAAGCACCGGTGATGGTCCCGTCCACATCCACGTCCACGCCCTGAAGGTCGCCTGCCCCGTAACCGTTGGCCGACTGGAACACGGTGGTGGATGCGCTTGAAAACTGGGTGGTGGTAAGTGCGTCGTTCAACCAGGCCGTCCCATCGTTGTGCGTCCCGAAATCCAAGCGGACATTCATGGGGACACCGGCGATGAACTCGGGGCTAAAGGAGAAGAAGCCGTCGTTGGACAGGTCCGTTGCCTCATCCTGCGTCACCCAGTTGCCAGCCGCGGCCAAGTTGGTGAAGTCCGCGCCAACGAATTGATCAAAGTCGATGTTTGAGATGGTCCCCGAACTGGAGTTGAAGTCGATAACGCCCCTGCCAAGGAGCCCGGCCCCGGCCAGCGGAAGTCCTGTACCCGCGTCGATCGCCCCGGCCCTCGCATCTTCCTGGGGGTTGCCCGCCACGACGAATTCCCATTGGGAGCCGGAAACCTTATCGAAGTAGACGGTGATATCGTGCGTGGAGCCCAGGGAATCATAGGCTTTGATGGTGGACTGGTATTCGTAGGAGGTATCCGGCATCGGAACGGCGCCCGCGCCATCCCAGTCGGCCGAGAGGTCCGCGGACCGGCTCGCAGCGTCCGAGTCGAGGTTCGTCACCACGGTAACCCGGCTGCTCGCTTCAGGGGACGACGTGAACGAGTCAAGCACGATGTCCGTTACGGATCCGATATCTTCGCCGTTTGCATCCAGGGCCCACCCCTGAACGATATATCCTTCCGGGTTGATCAGGTAGCCGTCCTTGTTGAACCGAAAATTGCCTGCCCGGCTGTACGAAAGCGCATCGCTCGAGTCATCCTTCAAGACAAAGAAGCCGTCCCCCCCGATGGCCAGATCCGTAGTGTTTCCGGTGGACTCAAAGGACCCCTGCTCAAAGGTGGAATAGACGTCCCCCAAAGCAGTCCCGCGGCCCACCTGGGAGCTGCCGGACCTGGTGAAGATGGACTGGCTCAGAAGGTCCTGGAATGTGAAGGTGCTCCCCTTGAACCCCACGGTGTTGACGTTGGCGATATTGTCGCCGATGATCTGCATGGCGTTGCCCAGGTTGGTGAGCCCGCTGATCCCTGAAAACAGTGCGCTTGAAAGTGCCATTGTGCGTCCTCCCCTATATGAATGTCCCCTATTAAATCACCCATGTCCTTATTATGTGGTAGGTCCGATCGCGTTTTCCACGACGTTCTGACCTGTGTCGACCGAAACGGGTCCAGGCGAGCTGATACCTTTGACCTGGGACAAGGCGACGGGGATTCCCCCCACATAAAGCACCGGAGACGTGCCTTCAAGCGCCACCTTATCCACCTGACCCGCAATCATGGTTTCAACTGACAAGGGCTGTCCCTGGTCCCCCTGTGCCAGGACCTTGAACCCATAGATGCCTGGGGCCCGCTGATTCCCGGACTCATCCAGGCCGTTCCACTCAAACTGGTGCTCTCCCCCCTCCATGTACCCCAGCGGGATTTGTCGAATGAGGTTTCCTTGCGCATCCAGGATCATAACGGTACACTCTCCGCTGCCGGTCAGCTGAAAAGCGCCTGATGCTTTGTCCCCCGCATCGAGCGAAAGGCTGTTGCCATCTGCGGTGATCTCTTTGCCAATGAAGGAGAGCGCATCGAAGCGACCCGCCTGGCCTTGGGAGGCCTTGATGGACTCAAGGTTCTCGTTTACGGTAAAGAGCTGTTCCAGGCTGCTGAACTGGGCAAGCTGGGCCGTAAATTGGGAACTGTCCATGGGGCTCAGCGGGTCCTGATATTTCATTTGCGCCATGAACATCTTGAGGAAGGTCTCCTCACCCTGCAGTGCATCGGTCTTTTTCGTTGAGGTCGTATCCTGCGTCTGTCCCAAACCCGCTATCTGATCGAGCATCATAAGCCTCCTCGGTCTATCAAACCCTTACATTGATTTGATGGCCATCACTTGAATAGCCATCGTAGCTTCCCCCTACCGCCTCAGGTCCCATGTCTTTTTTGTCTTTCAGAGGGCTTGCTCCGGCGAATTGCGGTTCCCATTGCCATGCGGTGTCATGCTGGGGATGTTGGTGTTGGTTAAGGCCCACCATAACCTGGAAACTCTGAACGGCGAAGCCCAGCGCCTCGAGCTGTGTCCTGAGCTGGTTCAAGTTGGCTTCGATGAGCTCCTTAACCATAGGGCTTTCCGTTCCCAGCACCCCACGGAGCTGACCGTTTTCTATGACCAGGTTGAGCTGGATTCGGCCCAGCTCAGGGGGCGAGAGTTCCACCGTCGTCTTCTGAACCCCTCCCTGTACCATCCAGACCATCCGATCAAGGATTTTTGGCAGTGGTTCGGGAAGGACCGCGGGCGCCCGGAGGGTGGGCTCGGCAGGCGGCTGTGGCTCAGACTTTGAACCCGTGGCGGATGTGAGTTCACCCGATCCGCCGATCATGATGGATTTCCCCGCAACGGTGAGCGTCTCGCCATTGGATGGCGACGGCGCCCCCAGGACGGATGCGTTTCCGGCAGGAGGGGAATTCTGGTCCGATTTCTTCGTGGTGATGGTGGTCTCATTCGCTTCAGCCGGAGTCTTCTCCCCTGCGGCCCTTGAGCCTGCGTTCAAAGCCGTGGAGGTGACCTTCTTGTCTCCTGGGTCCTTCTGGCCGGCGTTGTCCTTAGAAAGGATATCCATGATCTTCCGCGAATCGCCCGTTGGAGTGCTCGGTTTCTCAGACTCCACCTTCACCTGGCTCAAAAGGGTGGAAATCTCCCCGGACGGACCGTTTCCCTGGAACCCCTGCGAAACTTTTAAAAGATCCTTTGCTTCTGCGACGGAGAGGTTTTCCAGAAACGCTTTCACTTCTTGAGGAGGGATCCCTTTTTCCTGGAGCAGGGCGCCCATGTCCTGCTTGATCCTTTCTTGCTGCGCCAAGGACGGATCCTCAGCCATGTTCTTCATGAGGGCGATCAGTTGGGGCTCCCTGGCCAGGAGTCCGGTCTCCGTGGTGGTGCAAAGCAGTCCTAGGGCGCGAGAAAAGGAGGCCTCTGCGTTCTCACCCGGAGATGCCGTCCCGGAGGCTGCCAAATGCGCCTTGACTGCCCTGAGGAGCACCTGCGAATCGAGGCCGCCTTCCCCATTCGTGGCCTTCTCGATCAACGCCTTGATCTGGGCCGATTCCATCCCCGTGGCCGAAAGCATTTGAGCGACCACGGGTAGCTGCTGGAGCGGGATCGCCGAGGCTTCCTGTCCACTATCCACGGAAGCGGCCTTTTCTTTCAAACGGATCCACAAGCGGTCCAACCTTACAAACCCCTGGGAATCAGAAGCTGCTTGGATAAGCCCCGATGTTTCTTTTGAGGTGATCCCGAAAGATTCCAGCATGGCCCGGAGGGAAGGCACGGCCTGGGGGGGTATCCTGAGCATGCCCATGAAGGGGGATAGCGCCTCAAGGCGCTCCAGAAAGTCCCTTGAGCGAAAGAGACGGAGGCACAAGGGCGTTTGCCGAACCTCCACCCTGTTCTGTGTTAATGTTCTTGGTCAGATTCAGCGCAGCCGTGCCTGATGTTTGGTTCCCCACCTTGTCCAGGCAATTTTTTAAGACGGTGTCAAAGATCCCCTGACCGGCCTCTTTTTGACCCCCGAAGAGCGACGCGACGGCCCCATTGGCGCCACCGGTGGATGGAAGATTCGCTGCGAGCTGAAAGGATGTCATAGGTCTTGCGCTGTCCCTGAATAGAGTTCTTTCTTGGGATCCTGCTTGAAGCAACCCGCGTGCCACAGAAAAGCGCTAAATTTTATTTAAACAAATCAATATGATATTTGCGAAATCGGCACGTCATGGCACAGAAAGGCCCCTTCTGAAGGGCAGCTTTTTCCAGTTGTGGGCGAAAAGAGGCAAAAAATGCCGGCCCCTTTCACCGAGAAATGAGAGGCGATCTCGGGGTAAGCGAAAGGAATTTGATCCGGGTGCGTGAGGTTCGATGATAGAACAACAGTGTGATTAGACGAACTGCTCTGAACCAAGTCTTGGGGTATCGAATGTCATTCCGGTCTTGACTGAGTCTGCCCCATACTTGATAGGGTGAAATTAACTGTCTTTTTCTGGATTCCTACTCTTTGGGGGGGGATAGACGAATCCGCAGGTATGCGGGACAAGCATCGAAGATTGGGCGCGGAGAGAGTCAGTCCGCGCAATGAGGCTTGAGGGTTAAGACGGTGAGCGTCTAAGGCGACGATTTAATCCCACTTGCTCAGTTCCTCGCTGATCAAGGCCCCCTTTTCAGGGGTCATCGTTCCGACGATCTCGCCCGCTGATTTCCCTTTCATATGCCGCAAGATCAACACCACGGTGTCTGTCTTCAGCTTATCCATGATGGCGGCGGCCTTTGCGGGGTCCATGGCGCTGTAGAGGGCCACCAGGTGGGCCATCTTCTCGTCTTTCAAGGATTTCTCCTTTTCGGCAAGCTCCTTGGCCATGGCCGTGAGCCTTGTCTGGAGCTCGCTCAATTCGGCAAGCTTCGCCTCCACCTCGTCTTTGAGCGGCATCAACTCCGCCTCTTTGCTTTTCAGGGACGCTTCCTTTACCCTGAGTTGCTCCTCTTTACGCTTCAACTGCTCGCCAAGCCCGATTTCAAGGGATGCCGGGGTCTTGCTCTCCGCCGCCATTGCCGAGCGCACCCTGGGAAGGCTCGAAGAGAGGGATCTGAGAATCGCCCCGTCGACGCAGATCTTTCCCACAAGCAGGACGGCACAAAGGATCGCGGCCCCAATCAGCGGAATCCTCAAGCGGTGGCTCACGGTTGAGGGCTCCGGTGCCTCAGCACGGCGATCTCGTTTAATCGGATTCGTTCCTTTCGTTCTTGCTCCAGCATCCATTTGGCACGATCCTTTTCCTTAAGGTTCTCCATGATCCTGTATTCTTTCGTCCTTGAGAGGAGTTGTTTTCGCTCCTGCCGAACCGCCTTTTCCTGGTTTGTGACTTCGGTGGCCTGCGCCCGGATCTTATCCGACATGTGGGAGAGGTAGTCGATGTAGCTCCTCATCAAGCCCGCGTCCATGGCGCTGCCGAGGTCCGACTCCAGTTCTGCGGCCGCACGCCGCGGTCTTGAACCAGATCCGCCAGGCCTTGCTTGGAAATCCTCAGCTCCCGGATCGCCCGGGCCAGATCCATTTCCGCCTTTTCCTTAAGGTGATTCCGATAAACAAGCAGGGATTCATATCTGAACTTGAACGCCATCGCCACACCCAACCCCGCCAAGCCGGAACCAATCAGGTTTTTCGTTGATTCCGGGTGTCAGGTAACGGGTGTCAGCGAAGTAAAGACCTGAAACCTGAACACTGAAACCTGAAACCAAAACCCTGACCCTTCTGCACACAATTTCACCGTTAATGTACTAAGAGACCTTCTTCTTTGAAAACAGATTGGCGAGCTCCTGGAAGCCCGCTTCCATGGTTACTTTGGTATGAAGCTCCTGTCTCAAAAATCGGTTGATCTGGTCGATCATGTCAACGGCAAAGTCCCCGCTGCGATTATTCCCGCGCTCGTAGGCCCCCAGGTTCACCAGGTCTTCGATCCTCGTGTAGTCCGAAAGCGTGCCTCGGAGCAGGTAGTTAAGCTCCATCTGTTCTTTCTTGACGATATCCTTCATGAGCCTGCTGACGCTGCTCAATACGTCAATGGCGGGATAATGCCCCCGGGAGGCCAGCCGCCGTTCAAGGACGACGTGGCCGTCAACAATGGACCGGACCGCATCGGCGATGGGCTCGTTCATATCGTCGCCTTCCACGAGCACCGTGTAAAGGCCGGTGATAGATCCCTTCGTGCCGTTGGTCCCTGCCCGTTCGAGAAGCCTCGGCAAATGGGCGAAGGTGCTCGGGGGGTAGGCCTTGCTCGTTGGCGGTTCGCCTGAGGCGAGCCCCACTTCCCTTGCGGCCATGGCAAAACGTGTAACGGAATCCATCATCAGCAAGACATCTTTGCCCGCCTCTCGGAAGAACTCGGCGATGGCCGAAGCAACATAGGCCCCCCGCATCCTGACCAGCGGCGAGGTATCCCCCGTGGCCACCACGACCACCGAACGTTTCAGCCCTTCCTTGCCGAGATCTTTCTCTATAAATTCCTTGACCTCACGTCCCCGTTCTCCGATTAGCGCGATGACGTTCACATCGGCCTTGGTGAACCGGGCCATCATGCCGAGGAGCACGCTCTTACCCACACCCGAACCGGCCATAATGGCCGTCCGCTGCCCTTTGCCCAGGGTGATGAGGCAATTGATGGCGCGGACACCCACGTCCAACGGGTCCTTGATCACCGACCGATCAAGGGGGTTCAGCGGAGCAGCGTAGAGGGGCATGGTCTTCGAAACGACGATCGGCGGTCCACCGTCTATGGGCTTGCCCATGCCGTCAAGGACCCGCCCCAAAGCCCCTTGTCCCACATCGACGGTCCCATTGTACCGAATCCCCACGACCCGGCTGCCGGGCTCGATGCCGCCGCAATTACAGAGTGGCATAAGGAGGAGGGCCTTCTCTCTAAAACCCACCACCTCAGAGAGGATCGGGGCGATCCCGTTTCGTGGGATGATCCGACACGTCCCCCCAACTGGCATTCGGGGCCCGTCCGCCTCGATAATGGTCCCGATCACTTTGGTGACCTTCCCATCCTGGCAGATGCACGGTGTGGTGCGAACCCTTTCAATATATTTCTCCAGGGATATCATCCCGTGACCCCTTCACAGCACCTGAACGCACGGGTCCAGTTCGTCCTTCTGAAACTTGCACCTTGAAGCCTGAACCTGCCTATTATTGCTTCCCTAAACACTGTTCCAGCTCTTCTTTCAGCATGGCCAACTGATCCTCAATGGTCCCATTGATCCTTCCAAACCCCGTTTCAAGGATGCACCCCCCGCGCTCCACGGCGAGGTCTTCCACCAGCTCGAACCCCTCCAGCCTGTGAAGCTGGGCCAGATCGGGAAGCAGCCTCTGGACCTCTTTCATGTCCTCTGGGTTGATAGAAATCCTCACCTGGTTTTGATCGCCCAGGTATTCGAATGCCGCGCGAACGGCCCTCGTCACGACCGATGGATCGGTGGTGACCTCACGCCGGATGATTTGCCGGGCGATCTCCACACTGAGCCGCAATAGCTCCGCCTCCGCTTCATCATAGACCTGCTTCTTGAGCCCGGCCATGGCGCGAAGCAGTGCTGTCATCTGTCCCAGGGTCTCTTGAACCCGTTTTTCTCCGAGACTCAGGCCGTCTTTCTGACCTTGCTCAAAGCCCTTTTCATAGGCCTCCCTTTCGAGACGGGCCAGTTTTTCCTGAACACTCTCCACGGGCTGCCCCGGTGCCCCCGTCGGATGGCCGAAATGGCAGGACCCGTTGGACCGCCATGGCCAGTCCTCACTCGAGCCATGGTCCCTGTTGACCGACCTCTTCCACCTCAAAAGAGCGGATTTTGACCTGCGGATGGGTCTCTCGCTTGATGAGATTAGACAATCACGTCCTCGCCGCCCTTTCCGCCAAGGACGATCTTGCCCTCTTCCTCGAGCCGTCTGGCGGTCTTGATGATGTTCTGCTGCGCCTGCTCCACGTCCTTCACCTTCACCGGACCCATGACCTCCATGTCCTCCCGCAACATTTCGGCGGCCCGCTGGCTCAGGTTTCCGAAAATCTTCTTGGCCAGATTCTCGGATGCCGTCTTGAGGGCCACCAGAAGTTCGTCATTGCCCACTTCCTTGAGCAACGCCCTGATGGAACGGTCATCCAGATTGATCAGGTCCTCGAATACAAACATGGACTGTCTGATTTCGTCAGCAAGATCCTCTTGATCCTCCTCGATTTTCTCCAAAATGGACCGCTCCGTCTTCTGATCCACCTGGTTCAAGATCTCTGCAGCCGCCTGAATTCCTCCGAGCTTCTGCGCCCCGGTCTTTCCCAAGTTGCTGACCTGTTCCTCCAGCACGTTTTGGATCTCTGAGAGGATGTCGTCCGGCACCCCATCCATCTTTGCGATCCTGACGACTACCTCGCTCTGGATATTCTCGGGAAGCAGTTTGAGGGTCTCTGCCGCAGCCTGAAAAGTGAGGTTTGAAAGGATCAGGGCAATGGTTTGAGGGTGCTCGTTGGATATGAAATTGACCAGGACTTCGGGTCGCAGCGTCTTCAGTTTTCGGAAGTTGGTGGACTTCTTTCCGATCACCAAGTCTTCCATAAGGTTATTGGCCTTCTTGGGGTTAAAGGCCTTGGACACCGTCTTTTCGAAGAAGGTCTCTCCCGAGGCCCCAACGATCCGTTCGCCTCGAAGTGTCTGCATGAACTCATCGAGAAGGGATGAAATGGCCTTGGGGTCCACTTTCTTGATCTGGGTCATCTGTTCGCCGATGGTCTTGATCTCGACTTCGTCAAGATGTTTGAACACACTGGAGGTGAGCTCTTCTCCCATGACCATCAGAAACAGCGCGGCCTTCTTCGAACCGCTCATACGATCAAAGTTTTCCAATTCAGCTTCCTTCCCTTATCCAGCTCCGGATCACCCCGGCAATCTTTTCGGGCTCCGTTTTACTGATGTCCAGCACCTGGTTCCTTGAAATCAGGTCCCCCGATGCTCTGCCATTTCCAGCCTCCAGCTGTGGGATCTCCGCCCCGGCCGGCAACGCCTTTGGCCCCACATATTCGCCGGCCTGTCTGAGCCAGTTGCGAAGCGGTCTGATCACGAAGAAAAGAAGCAGGACTGCCAGAAAGACATTGAACAAGGGCTTTGCGGCCTTCTTCGCATAGTCCAACCAGACCGCACGCACTTCCGGTATGACCTTTTCTTCCTGATGGATCGCAAAGGGGATGTTGGAAACCGCAACTTGATCCCCTCTGGCATCGTCGAATCCGATGGCGCGCTTGACGATCTCCTCGAAGCCCTTCATTTCTCGTCTGCTTCTCGGGGAAAACTTGGAGATATCTTTCCCGTCGTCAGCCTTTTCGGTCACATAGGGTCCGTCGATCACCACCGCCGCGGAGAGACGAACGATATCCCCGACGGAATTGACGATCTTCTTGTTGATCCGGTTGATTTCGTAGTTGATGACCTCGTTTTCCTTCGAAATCGACTTTCCGCTGGCCGTCACTTCCCCACCGCCGGGCTGATAGATGTCATACTTGAGGTCCGGTGAGCCTGACGGAAGCCCACCCGTGCCCTTTGCGGTCTCCTTTTGTCGCTGCTCGCTGCGGATCACCGTGTTGTCCGGGTCGAACCGTTCTTCAGAGATATTCACCTGTTTGAAATCCAGCTCGGCCGAGACCTTGGCGACGACTTTGTTTTTGCCGACGACCGGTTCAAGCATGTTCCGAATCTGCTGTTCCAAGGTCTGTTCGATTTTACGTTTGTAATCGAACTGGTTCCCGGAAACGTCGCCCAGGCCTTCACCATCACCTGCCTTGGAAAGCAGCCCGCCCTCCATATCCACCACGGTGACGTTCTCCGGTTTGAGACCCTCCACAGCACAGGCCACCAGGTTGATAATACCTTGGAGTTGACGCCGATCCAGTGCCCTGCCCTGGTTCAGCCTCAGCACCACCGACGCGGTGGCCTTGCTCTCAGGCTCCACAAAGAGAGATTCGTTGGTCGTGACGATGTGGACCCTTGCCTGAGCCACGGCGTCGAAGCCCATAATGGTTCTGGCGAGCTCGCCCTGAAGGGCCTGCTGATGCTTCAATCGCTGGACAAACTCCGTGGTACCGAAGGGCATCGTGTCAAAGATCTCGAACCCGACGTTTCTCCCCTGGGGCAACCCTGTGCTTGCCAATTCCAGTCGAAGCTCATAAACATTCTGATCGGGGACCATGATGACCCCCCCGCCCTCCTTCAGTTGAAACGGAATCTGCTTTTCTTTAAGCCGCTCCACGATCCTGCCCGCGTCGGCCGTGCTCAGATTTGAAAAGAGCACCTGGTAGTCGGGCCGGTTGCTCCACCATGCCAGCGCCGCGAAACCGCCTGCCAGGGCACAGAGGATGAGCGCAAAGGTTGCCTTTTTCAACGGCGGGATGGCACGAAACATTTGGATCAGCTGCTGTATCATGTTCGTCTCATTGGCGGCCATATGCGCGTCCCTTTATCCGAAAATGGTTTCATCGCACGTCACATTTGCATGCGCATCATCTCCTGATACGCCTCGAGCAACTTGTTTCGCAGCTGAATCAGGAACCTCAGGGAGATGTCCGCCTTTTCAGAGGCCACCACCACCTCGTGCAGGTCCTGACTCTGCCCCAGTGCGAACTGTTGAGTCTTCTGATCCGCCGTCTTGAGCTTCTCGTCCACCTCACTGGCCAGGCCTTTCATGATCTCCATGAAATCCCCACCGCCGCTTTTCTTGATGTTGGATGGTTGCGCCGGTAAAACCGCGCCAGTGATTTGCCTCACGCTGTTCATGCCCCAACCTCCTCTTCTTTGAGCTCCATTTTCGCTACCCGCCCACGGACCCCGCCCAGACGGACTTATTTCCACATCTCCAAGGCCCTCAGCGCCATTTCCTTAGAGGTCTTAATGGCCGCTGCGTTGGCCTCGTAGCCCCGGTTCGCATTGAGCATTTGCACCATTTCCTGGACTAAATTCACATTGGGGAGATACACGAATCCCTGTGGGTCCGCATCGGGATGAGACGGGTCATAGACCTTCTTGAATTCCCCGCCCACTGGGATGATCTCGGTCACCTGGACGCCATAAACGGAGTCCTCACCGCTCAACCAGTCTTTGAGCTCATCTTCGAAGGAGCGATTCACTGCGCCGGTCTGAAAAATGACCGTCTTCCTTCGGTAAGGAGATCCATCTTCGGTCCGTGTGGTGTTGGCGTTGGCCAGGTTGGAAGAAATCACGTTGAGCCTGGACCGCTGGGCTTTCATCCCGCTGGCTGCGATGTCAATGGAATTGATAAGGTCCATTCACTACCTCGTCTTGTCATCCACCACCATCCTGAGCGCCTCAAATTTCTTTGAAAGCATTTTGGCGGTGGCCTCATAGAGCAAATTGTTCCGAACCATCTTGGACATCTCGGTATCGATGTCCAGTTCTCCGGGTGGGGCCTCTTCAAAGGATTCCAGTGAAAGGGCGTCTTCGCCGGTCAGCGGCGCTGCAGGGGAGGCAGGCAAGTGGCCTTCGTCTGTCCGATTCAAGGGTAGGGGTCCCTCCCCGACCGCCTTCTTGAGCTCCTCTTCGAAATTAACCGCCTTCGGCTTATAGCCAGGGGTGTCAATGTTTGAAAGATTGCTCGAAATAATGGTGTGGTTTTTGGCCCGAAGGCCCAACGCCTGAGACAGGAGCCCGACGGTTTTTCCCATAATGCAGTGGTTGATAATATCCATGGCAGACCTCCCGTGCCCTGAAATCACATGCAAGACAAGTACCAATTATGAAGTGATCAGTATTCAGTAATCAGTGAATTCTTTTGACTGGTCACTCCGCCGAGGCGGACTGCTCACTGATCCCGTGACTTTCGTTCCAATGGGCCTTCGGGGAGTCTCAATCCTTTGGGACGCGGGAATGGAACCGAAGATATTCTGAAAAGACGGTGTCACAGGTTCGTCAATAAATTGACGATCCAGACCTGCTCCCTATCCGATCTCCGGGGCTCGCGCCCCTTCGGAGTCATTTCGATATTCGTTGAGCTTGTTTCTAAGGGTGCGAACGCTGATGCCAAGGATTTCGGCCGCATGGGTCCTGTTCCCCTGGTGGTCCTTGAGGGCCCGGAAGATCAACTGCTTTTCCATCTCCCGGAGCGGGACCACCTTGAGATCAGACCCATTCAAGGCTGGCGGTTCCTTTGCCGAACCGGCCATTGCCCTCAGGTCTCCTTCGTGGATCACTCCCCCTTCCACAAGCAGGACAGCGCGCTCAATGAGGTTCTCCAATTCCCTCACATTGCCTGGCCAGTCCTTTTCCTTCAGGGTCCGCTCCGTTTCCGGTGAAAGGACCTTGAGGGGCTCATGGTTGAGTGCGGCATGCTTTTCGAGAAAAAATCGGGCCAAGGGGACGATGTCTTCTGTCCGTTCTTTGAGGGGCGGCAGATGGAGCGGAACCACATTAAGCCGATAGTAGAGGTCAAGTCTGAACCTCCCGGCCTGGGTCTCTGCCTCCAGGTCCCGGTTGGTCGTTGCGATCACCCTCACATCCACCGCCATGGGTGCTTGACTCCCCACCCGATCAATCTCGCGTTCCTGCAGGACGCGCAACAGCTTGGCCTGTAACGAGAGTTGCATTTCGCTGATTTCATCCAACAGGAGGGTGCCGCCATGGGCGAGCTCGAACTTGCCCTTTTTCTGAGAAACCGCCCCGGTGAAGGCCCCCTTTTCATGCCCGAACAATTCACTCTCCAGAAGGGTTTCAGGCAGTGCCGCGCAGTTGACGGCCACAAAAGGCCCATCTCGACGATCACTTTCTTGGTGAATGAATCTGGCCAGGACCTCTTTGCCCGTCCCGCTTTCACCTTGGACCAGGACCGTCGTTCGTTTGGGCGCAATCTTCTGGGCCAGTTTCAAAATCTGAACCATGCGGACGTCCTCGGCGATCACCCGATGAGCCGCAGGAGATCGACCGGGGCGAGGACGGCTCTTTTCAGCATTTGCCACGGGATAAGCAAACGCCCGCTCCAGGACCGCCAAAAAGTGATCCGGTGAGACATTTGCAGGCAGGTAATCGGACGCCCCCGATTTAATCGCCATCACGCCCTGTTCGATGGACGGTTTTTGGTCAACGATCACGACCGGCAGTTCCGGACAACAGGCCTTGACCGAACGCACCAGGGTGAAGGACCCGTCCCCATCCCCTTGGATCCCTTTCACCCACAGGCCGGGGGAAAGGGTCGCGATCTTTTCCAGTGAGTCCGAAACACCGTTTTGGAGCAGGACCTTGAACCCCATGCGGCGCAATTGATCCCAGAGGGGCTGGGTCAAGGCGCCTTCCGAACCGGACCAGAGGATGCTATGGTTTCGCATGGTCTGCTCCTGAACGCTTGGCCCACGCCGGCAGTCTCATCAACTGATCCTCCAGATCCATGGAGCCCAGCCTGAGCTGCACCCTTGACTGGAGGTCACTGTCTCCCTCCTCCTGGATCTCCCTGAAGATCTTTCTTGCCAGCGTCCTTTCGCCTAAGGCCAGATGGGATTCGGCCATCCTGAACTTGATCCCCCAGTAACCGGGCCTCTCCGGCCCGTACCCCGCCTTGAGCGCTTTGTCATAGAATTGGGCCGCATCCTTCGGCCGCTTCTCTCCGCTGTACCCATCTCCCATGGCTGCAAGCACGCCTGCATGGAGTTCCGTATACGCGGGGTCCGCCTCAGTCAAAGCCGCGGCCTTCTCCAACCACTCTCTCCCCTTCGCGTAGTTTCCTTCCTCGTTCAGGATCTCGCCAAGAGAAAGAAGCCCCTCCACTTTCTCCTTTTTGGGCAGAGCGGACTCTGCCCGGACCAGTTTTTCATACAGACCGGATGCGGCCCTGTCGTTTCCCATTTGCCGCAAGACATCGGCCAGTAACTTCTTCAACTGCTCCTTGCCGTCCCTCGGGAGCTGGCCGTTGATCCCTGTGTCAAGGACATCCTTGGCCTTCTCCAGATCCCCGGTCATGCGGTAGGCGGTTGCCAGTTCAAGGAAATAACGCCATCGAAGGTCCGGGCCCAAGTCCTCCGGGGCCATTTGGTTGAGGGAGGAAATGGCGACATCATACCGTTTGAGCTTCTGGAGAGATTGGGAAAGCAGGAATTTGCTTTCCGGCCCGATCTTTCCGTACAAGATCTTTTCATGTTTCCTGAAAAGCTCGATCAAGGGGTCCAATCGATCCTGGCTGTATAGCTGAGCCATTTGCTTTTCCGCCGAGTCCACGAAGAGATCGAGTCCAGCCCGCTGAACCTGGTTTTCGGGCGGCCCGCTCACCAGGTCCTTTAACGCATCCATGGTTTCTGGGTATTGCCCTCGCCGGTAATAGACTTCTGCCATCTTCAGGACGGCCAGCTCACCCACGGGTGTGGCCTGGTTTTCTTCGGCCACCTCCTTTAGCGGTGCATCGCTTTGCGGAAAATCCGCAAGCCTCAACTGGGCGATCACGGCGCCTTCCGTCCCTTTGAACGTCTCAATCACCAATTTATATAAGGCCCTGGCCTCCTTTTGCCGCCCATCCTGAAGGTAGGTGTCGCCGATATGGGCAAGAATCAGATCAGAGGTTTCCGGCTGCCCCCCCAAGTTCAAGGCCCTGTAAAACCAGTCCCGTGCCTGTGCGTATTCCCCGAGATACAGATGGGTTTGTCCTCTCATGGAGAAATACTCCGGGTGTGTCTGCGCAAACGCCGGATGGAACCTTTCGATTTCCTTCAACCATGTGAGGGTCTCCGCATACATGCCTCGTCGATAGAAGTAAGTGGCAACGCCGTAGCGGGCCGCTTCGGATTGGAGCGATTGGGGTGATCCCTTTAAGATCGCCTTGAAGTCCTGGAGTCCCTTTTCAGGGGATCCCCCGCGGAGATAGGCCTTTCCCCTTTCCAGTAGCGCTTCCGTTTGGAGGGGATGACCGGGAAACTTCGCCAAGAGCGTATTGAGATACCCCAGGGCGGGAAAATCCTGACCGGCCATGGCTGAACCCTGCGCCAGCCTCAAATAGGCCTGCGGGATTCGAGGAGATCCCTCAAACTGACCGATGGCCTCTCTGTAACGCGCTTCCATTTCCTGGAGCATGTCGGTTCGACCGCTCTCAACGAGATGGAACAGAAAGTCGGCTCTCATAAAAACCATTCGCTCCATAAGCCTCGAGGTGGGAAATTTCTTGAGGAATTCAGATACCAATTCCATTCCCCTCTTAAAATCCCTGAAATTCATGGCCTCCAGAACCCTTCCGTAGATCATGGCCTCCTCGGGCTCAAGCCCCTCCATGCGTGCTTCATCCAATGGTCGGCCACCCGCGTCGTCGAAAACGGGGTCATGGCCCGCATCCTGCCCCTCCCGCGGCGGCCAGGCCTGGGCCACAGGGGATAGCCTCTCAACCATAGGGCCGTTGGCGAACGGCTTTTCCTCTCTCGCTATGGGCAGCCTAACGAAGCGAACCCCTGAGGCGGGGTCCTCAACCTTCGCCGGTGATGGGGGCGTCTCTTCCTTTGGGACTTCTGAAGGGAAAGTCGACTGACGTTCTGTCGATTGGAGGGCGTGATCGGGCCGCTCCCTGAGGGAACCCGCCGGCGAAGGAGTCGTCGGTCTAGGTGGGTCGGCCGCTTTGATCCGCTCATTACCGAAATCAGTGGGGAGGTCAACCGACTCAAACGATGTCCCATGGGTGCTCTCAAAGAGATCCACGACCAGCCGATTTCCCTCGTCCAGCCAAAAGACCCGCCATGCCAGGGGAGTGGATTCACACCGCAGCCGCAGGTTCAGATCGTTTCCATCCCGAGTGAGCGAACTGCGCTTCAAACGTTTCACGGTCCCAATTTTCTCTAGCTTGAAGGCGTTCTCCGTCTGGATAAGACTAAGGACCATCGTCGTGGGGTCTGTCCAGGTAACCTGGAATGTGGGACGTCCATCCAAATCAAGGACCACGCGGGTAAAATCCTTCCGGGGCCCGAACCGCACGTCCCTGAGCTTCCTCATTTCAGTGGCGCCCTCTGGCGTCTGGATCAAAGCCCCATCCCTCTGCGGAAAAAGATCCACCACCAGGATCGATCTCTTTTTAAGCCATCCAGCGGCCACCTCTCGGAACCCGTTTCCAAGCGGAACGGAGACGATGATGCCTGAGGCGCCATCAGTCCTGACGAGCGAGACATTTCCCGTGGAGGCTGACATCCGCCTTTCTTCAGGCGCGGTCGCAGACGCATCAGCCAAGCCGATGGACACCTGGCCGGACCCCGCAACATCCTTGATGGCCAGGGAAGGCGGACGATCCATGAGAAAGGCCATTCTCGTCCTTTCCTCCCGTCTTTCCACATGGAAGTCCTTGAGTTTGTTCTCCCCGTGTGCCTCGGTTAAGACCGTAAGCGATGGTGCAACGCATAGAGCCAACCAAAGGGCGACGAAGCCCGGTGTGAGAGGTTTGGCCTTTCTCTTGATGGACAGGTACATGCCTTGCTAAGCTCAATATGGGCCAGGATCTTTCACCAATCAGGGCGAGCCGGTGGTTTTGGCCCTCTCCAGGAGTTCAATAATCCTCTCCTGCATTTCCAGAAGCCTCAAGTTGGTCTCCACCATGAACTTGGCGGAGACGGCGATCTGTCTCAGATATTCGTCAGATTTGCGATCGCCGTAGACCCTGTTCCCCGAATCGCTTTCAGATTGAAGAGCGCGGTAGAAGTCCTCGGTCAACCCGATATAGATGCTTTTTTCCTTTCCACTCTGCAGTGGACCCCTTTGCTCCCCAGCTACATCTGATATAGTTAAGAACAAAGGAATTGACAGGAGGCCTGCTGCCAAGAACGGAACAACGCTTCGTGGTTTCATGGTCCTCTCCCGGTGTTGCCACGCCTTAGACGTGGCTGGTACCTCCATCCGCACCCCGCCAGAAAAGACGGAACAACGGATTCCAATCAAGGCGAGGATAAAGCACAAGCCGTGCCATGAGTTGATCCACATCCCAAAGACAAGGACAAGCCGCCCGAGCACACTGATTTTTCTTGCAAATATTATTTGAAAGCCAGCCGTTCTGGCTTCCGAGACAATTCGGCCATGGTCCGTCCGTCATTTTTTTGACATTTTTTCTCAAGCCCTTTTGGTCACTCAAAGAATGGTCGCCAGTGGCCATTGCTTCATGGTGGGTCTGTTTGGATCCCCTTTCCGAGCGGGAGGGAGGGTGGGTCGGGTCCTTTGGCACACGCTTTGCTGGGGGTCATTGAAACGATTTTAATCCGTCCCCACTGTTAAACCTAAAAGGAGATACACCCTTGGAAACCAACGAATGGCTGCAATTGGACCTGGATCTCTACGACCAAATGAAAAAGCTGGCAGAAAAGCAGCGGACCGCCCTCATTGCGGACCGGCTGGATGAGTTCATGCTCCATTCTTCCCGCAGGCAATCGATTCAAAACGCCATTTCGGCCAACCGCAAAGGGCAACGGACGATGGTGATACCCGGGGGGAAGAAAAGCGGCAAGTCACGGAATGAGATCACCCGGGTGGTCCAGATTATTGAAGCCATCCAGGAGATGGACAAGGAGATCGAAGGGCTCATTTCTCTAAAGCAGGAAGCGCTCATGGGCCAGATGAAGGAAATCCGCCATGGTCAGAAGGCCCTGCGAGGTTATGGAAAACCCAACCGAGACCTGGGGGGACGCTTCTTTGAAACCCAGGGCTAAACGAAAGGCTGGTGATCAGCAGGTTATCAGTGAGCAGTACACAGTGAGCGGTGAAAGGCATTCACTGACCACTGATTACTGATGACTGTTCATTCTTTAAGTTTTACCTTTACCCCCTCCTGTGTTAAGGGACAGGGAAGCCTTTGCCAGTTGCTTTTGGCTAGCGGGTAACGGCTGACCAGGCCACGGACAACCCCCATCGACCATGATTCCCCTTCGAGATACCATCCGGTCCAGAAACTATCCGGTGATCAACTGGCTGATCATCGCCGCAAATGTCTTGGTGTACCTGATCGAACTGGCCCAGGGTGAACGTCTCGGGTCCTTCATCATCACTTACGGGCTCGTGCCTGCGAGATATTCGGTTCCGCAACTGGCCGACCATTTCAGTTTCAGCCAGCAGGCCTTTTCGCTTTTTTCCTTCATGTTTCTCCACGGCGAATTCTGGCACCTGCTGGGAAACATGTGGTTTCTCTATATCTTCGGGGACAATGTGGAGGATCGGCTGGGGCCGTTCAGGTACCTCCTCTTCTACCTCCTGTGCGGAATCGCCTCCGGTCTTTCCCACCTCTTTCTCAACTGGCACGCCTCGGCCCCCACCATCGGCGCCAGCGGCGCCATTGCAGGGGTTATGGGGGCCTATTTCATCCTCTATCCGCGAGCCAAGATTCTGACACTGATTCCCATCTTCTTTTTTCCATATTTCATCGAAATCCCAGCCTTTGTTTTTCTCGGCATCTGGTTCGTTTTCCAGTTTCTGAGCGCTGCCGGAACCGCCACACAGGCCGCCGGTGTTGCGTGGTGGGCACACATCGGAGGTTTTGTTTTCGGGATGCTTTTTCTGGGGTTATTCTTGCGAATTCCGGTCTCCGGACTGTCCGAGGTCTTCCGCAGAAAGACGGAGAGACGACGCACCCCACACCTCCAGGCCATCCGGACCCTCGGGTCCGCAGAGGACCCAAGCCTCTATGGAACCATCACTATTTCCCCCAGGGAAGCCAGGTCGGGCACGGTCAAACTCGTAAATATCCCATGGGGATTTCAAAAACGGGCTTTCAAAGTAAACGTACCCCCGGGTGTGGTTGAAGGGACAACCCTCCGCCTCGCAGGCATCGGAAGACAGATGGGCGAGCGGCACGGCGACCTCTTTCTAAAGGTGAACATCAGGGAAATGCAGTGATCAGTGAACAGTGATCAGTAATTAGTAAAGACTTAGAGCTGTTGCGATCCCGCGTGACTGAACGCCGACCGCGACCCACCAGGAGGAAACCATGGAGTTGATCTTTCTTGGCACCGGGGGGGCTTGGGGCCTCCCGGAGCTCAACTGTCATTGCCGAATCTGCTCTGAGATGAAGCGGAAGGGGGAGAGGCGCGAGCGCACGGCCTTCCTTCTGTCAGGCAACCAGACGGTCCTCATGGACTGCGGTCCCGACATCGCCTCGGGGCTTGTCAGAAACCACGTAACCAAGATCGCTGCGGTCCTGCTCACGCACGAGCACGGCGACCATTACATGGGACTCGATGAGCTCTTCGCCTACAAACGGAGTCTGCCTCGCGGAACATTTGATACCATCCCCGTATATGCGACGGAGCGAAGCTGGCTCGTCATCATGCAGCGTTTCCAGTACCTGGAGGCCATGGCGGTGATCAAACCTCAAATCGTGGAACCCGGCGCTGACCTTCTCATCGGTGATCTGCGGATCGTCCCCTTCAAGACCCATCACGGTGATTTTGCGGCCGGGTCGGTTGGCTACGTCATCCAGTGGGAGGATGACCGCGGGACGATCCGCCTGGTCTATACGTCCGATTTCATGGACCTCCCATCGCTTCGGCCCGCACTCATCAACCCGGACTACCTCATCATCCAGTCCTTCTGGTTAAACGAACCCGTGAACAATCGGCCTCACCACATGAGTTTTCAGCGGGCTATGGATTACATCAACCGCATCAACCCCACACGGGAGGTTTTTCTCGTGCACATGGGAGACGGAGACATGGTGCCGGGCGATCCTACCAACACCATGCTCAAGAAGGTCGAGGCCAGGGACCCCCTAAAAAACGGTCGCGGAGTGCCCTACCCTATCCCGCTCAATCAGGCCCAGTGGCAGCAGACCGTGGCCCGGATCGCCTCGGATCGAGGACTGCCTTACAAGATAACGGTGGCCTTTGATGATCTCACGGTCCCGCTTTGATGGACCGCGATCGGGTTCGGTAAACGAGAAAGAGGACGAACCCGCAGGACAGAAGAAAACAAATCCCCATGGCGTAAAAGATCGCCTCAAGTCCGAAGCGATCGGCCAGGTATCCGGAAACCACTGCGGCCGTGGATCCCACCCCGAACGTAACAAAGAAGAGGATCCCGTAACCCAGCCCATGTCGGTATTTGGGTAGATAACGCGAAAGCAGGTAATTCTGGGTCGGCTGAGTGGAGAAGTAGAAAAAGGCATAAAAGATGGCCGAGACCACCAGGACCAGGTTGGTGGTCACGGCCATGATGAATACGAAGATGGTCCCCAGGGTTACCGCACCGAGATAGATCTTTTCGGGGGAATAGCGGTCCGTGAGCCGCCCGGCAAGATACTGGCCCAGGGCCCCGGAAAGGAGCGCCACCGTTGCAACCGTCCCCCCGAGCGCTACGGTGTCCAGGTTCAGGAATCTGAGATGAACCTTCTGGCCCATGTATGTGGGCAGAAAGGTCATGATCCCTTTATAGGTGAGACCCAGTGACGTTGCAGAAAGGAAGAAGACGATCAGGTCCAAAAGAGAGGTGGGCCTTTCCGCTTCTTTCTCAGTCCCTGGAGAGGACCCGGGGTTCGTCTCGGGACGTCCCCCCTGGACGGTCAGCGAATAGAAACCGACCAGGATCGCCAGAACCCCGAAGGCCACGTGCGGAGCCCTCCACCCCATGTCCCAGGCGATCCATGCGGAGAGCACCGGCACGACGGCCACGCCCAGGCTCCCGGCAATGCCATGTATCCCGAAGCCCTTGCCCTTTTCCCTGATCGCAAGTGAGATGAGCGTGTTGGATGCGGGATGATAGGTACTACAGAACATCCCGATCAATGCCATAATCACGCCGTAGGTCCAGAGAGACCGGGCGCCCAGGACCAGGACCGCCAGCATACCGGCACCGAAGAGATAAACGGAGATCAGTCGACGGGGCCCGACGCGGTCGGCCAGAATCCCGGCGGGCAAAGACCCAAACCCGAAGGCGTACGAAAAGACCGTCACCACCATTCCCAGGTGAAAGTAGTCGCTCTTGAACTCCAGGATCAGCAAGGGAATCAACGGTGGGAGCACGCCTTCCAACAAATGGACGAGGCTGTGGGAGGCGGCGGTAAGCCGCATGATCTTTTTCTCTTTTTGAATCACAATGTCCGCTCCGTTAACAGCCTTGAACCTGGGCCGCCCTGTGACCGGAACCCCGTTTGGAGCGAGCGAGTATAGGGGGTGTTGCCCATTAAGTCAACGTTGGCTAGGCCTGGGGTCAAGCTCACCGAACGGGCGAAGAATCGCACGATCATGTCCGCCCGCGCTTAAAGTTTATGCTAGGTAAACCGATAATCCATGTTGTCAACACCATGAATTTGCACATCTCTGCGACGCCGCCTGACGACGGTTCGAAGTTGAAGCCAGCGTCGATCGTGAAGCGGATGGGCCCCTTCAAAGCGGGTGGGGCAAATCGCCACGCAATGGACCGTTAGGGAAAAAGAGAATGACCGGAGGATTGAACATGATTGGTGGGAAGAAAGCTTTCAAAACGCTCCTCGTGGTAGGGGTGGTGCTGCTGGATGCCGTATGGGTCATGGCAGGCACAAAGGCCACGGTGACGTCGGGTCAGGACGGACCGACCATGAATCAAGTCCAAGACGAAGCCTACAACGGTCCGAAGGCCCGCGTTGCGGTGGCCCGGTTCAAGGACAAGACCGGAAAAGGGTGGTGGACTGGGGAGATCGGCGACGGCATGGCCGACCAGTTGACCACCGCCCTCTTCAATACCAACCGCTATATCGTGCTGGAACGCGAGGTCCTCAAAGACGTCATGTCCGAACAGGATCTCGGCGCCTCCGGCCGGATCCGGCGTGACACGGCAGCCCCCATCGGGCAGATCGAGGGCGCAGAGCTCCTCGTGGTCGGCGCGGTGACCGAATTCGAGGGAAACGCATCGGGCGCGCAAGGGGGCTTGGGCGGGTTTGGCGGAAAAGTCTTTGGTGGTTTGATGGGCGGCTTCAAGAAGGCCCACATGGCCATTGACATGAGGGTGATCGACACCAAAACCAGCCGGGTGCTTGCCGCCACCACCGTTGAAGGAGAGGCCGCCGATATGAACCTCGGCGGACTGCTGGGCGGATACGGCAGCGCCGGCGCCTTGGCAGGGGGCCTTTCCGGATGGAAAAACACCCCCACGGAAAAGGCCCTCAGGGTATGTATCAAAGAGGCGGTGAACTTTATTGTCAGCAAGACCCCGCAGAAGTATTATCATAAATGACTCGGGGAACAGGTGGTCCCCCTGTGCGATCGCCCCGGCCACCGCACCCCCTGCCTGATCATGGGACGGTGGCCAAATGTCGTCGGGTTATGGGTCAAGGAGACGGCCGGAAAAAAGGATTGGTGTGCCGCTCCTGACCGACGGTGGTAACGGGGCCGTGTCCTGGATAGACCCGGATATGATCTCCAAGGGGGAAGATCTTCTCAACCACTGCACGGACCAATCCATGATGATCCCCTCCCGCAAAATCCGTCCGGCCCACGGACCCTGCAAAAAGGGTGTCCCCGGAGAAGACGGCCCCCGGCGCGCAAAAGCTGACTCCCCCCGGGCTGTGGCCCGGCGTGTGGAGCACCTTCACCTTAAAACGGCCCACCGAGATCTCTTCCCCATCGGATAGGTGAGTGTCTGCGCGAAAACCAAGCGCCCCGGCATCGCTGGAATGGACTCGAATCGGTGAACCGGTGATGCGTCGCAGTTCATCCGCAGCGCCCGTGTGATCGAAATGACCATGGGTAATGAGGATGGCACGAATTCTCAGGCCTGCCTCAGAGATCAACTTGACAATCCGGAGCACCTCGTCTCCTGGGTCGATGACCACCCCCTCTCCGGTCTTCTCACATCCCAGGAGATAACAGTTGGTCTGGTAGATCCCCACAACCAGTTTCTTGAGCATAATCTTTCACCTCATTTTCCGGGCTCAGTTCACTTCAAGAGGAAAGCGACGCCAGCGCAGGTCTCCGACCGCAACCGGCGCCACTTGATGAAAGGTCTCATTCATGCTAAGAGGACGAAATATGTTTTCCCAAATATAGCCAAACTGCAACGACCGGCACCGGACCCTGTGAGCTTTTGTGTCGCTCTGTGGCGCCAGCGGCGATGTATCCAGGTTCTTTAAGATATATGCCTCGTCATCCGATAATCAATGGGGCAGAGGGAATGACCTTGCGCGATGAAACGAGTGGCGGTCGTCGAACCGTGACCGGCATCTAAAAGGCCGAAGGGCAGGGTGCCATCGGTGGACCGTTCGAAAACAAAAATTCATGACAGGAGGTTTGGAGATGATTGGGAGGAAAGGGTTCATGGCGCTTATGGCCTTATGCATGGGAAATCTGCTCGCGACCGGGTGTGTCACGCCCGGGACGAAGGCGACGGTCACGTCGGATCAGGGCGGTCCCACCATGTCCGAGGTCCAGTCCGAGCAGTACAACGGCCCCAAGGCCCGCATCGCGGTAGCCCAGTTCAAGGACAAGACGGGAAAAGGCTGGTGGACCGGCCAGATCGGCGATGGCATGGCCGACCAGTTGACGACGGCGCTTTTCAACACCAACCGCTACATTGTTCTTGAACGGGCAATCCTCAGTGACGTTCTGTCCGAGCAGGATCTCGGCGCCTCGGGCCGGGTCCGCAGTGAAACGGCGGCCCCCATCGGTCAGATCGAGGGCGCAGAGCTCCTCGTGGTCGGCGCCGTGACGGAATTCGAGGGAAACGCATCGGGCGCGCAAGGAGGTGTCGGCGGATTTGGCGGCGGGGTCCTGGGCGGGATTCTGGGTGGGTTTAAAAAGGCCCATATGGCCATCGACATGAGGATCATTGACACCCGGACGAGCCGGGTGTTGGCAGCCACGAGCGTGGAAGGGGAGGCGACGGACGTGAACCTGGGCGGGCTCTTGGGCGGGTTTGGCAGCGCCGGGGCTTTGGCAGGCGGCCTTTCCGGATGGAAAAACACCCCGACGGAAAAGGCCCTCAGGGAATGTATCAAAGAGGCGGTGAACTTCGTTGTTACCAAGACCCCTCAGAAATACTACCATTTCGGAGAAGGAAAGGCCAAACAGTCCGCGCCGGCAGTAGCAACCCCGGCCCCTCCTCCCCCTGTCCCCTCATCGAGCGTCGCTCAGGGCACCCCAGCCTATGTCACTGTAAACCCTGCGACCCTCAATGTCCGCAGTGGCCCCGGTACCAATTATCCGGTTGTCTTCGGTCTCAAGGGAGGAGACAGACTGCAGGTCCTTGAGTCTAGTGACAAATGGATCCGGGTTCGCACGCAGGACGGAAAGGATGGATGGACCGCGGGATGGCTGACAACGCCCGCCAATTGATCCTCTGGCCATGGAGAAAGGCGCCTTTTGACAGGCGCAACAGATCTTCCCATCGTGAGCCTCCGGCCGCGCTTCTAGGGGTCGACGGATGGAGGCTCACGATGGGCTGTCTGTCCCTTCTCTCTCACCACCCGGGACCTTTTTGCACACCCCGCAGCGATAACAGTGTCCCACCTGGCAGGTCTGCGACGCCTCCTCCTTCAGGGCCAGCTCATATTCCCGTAACAGATGATCTTTTGAAACCCCGTGGTCAATGAAATCCCAGGGGAGCGTTTCTTTAAAGCCCTTCGGGCGGTAGACGAAGAAGTCGGGATTGACCTCCGAAAACCTCAAGGCCTTCGTCCAGTCTCCATCCAGCTGGTGGGCCTTGAGCAGCATGGGGCCGACCCTTCGGTCTCCCAGTGAGAGGAGCGCCTGGATATAGGCCCACTTCGGGACGTCAAAATTGACCCTGATCCCGCCTTCCTTTTCCAATACCTTCCTGAGCCGCCGCTGTTTGTCTTTGAGCGAGGCCACCTGTTCGAGGGGAAACCACTGAAAGGGGGTGGAGGGCTTTGGGACAAAACAGTTGACGCTGAGCTTGATACGGCCAATCTTTCCGCGAGAGGCGGAGGCCTTGACCATCTGGTGTTTGAGCCGCTTGACCAGGTCCAGGATTTCCAGGACGTCATCCATGCCCTCCGTAGGCAGCCCAATAAGGAAATAGAACCTGAGAGAAAAGTGGCCCGTCTCGGCAACCATCCTCACGGCATCCGTGATCTGATCCATGGTCAGATGCTTGTTGATGACCCGCCGAAGCCGCTCGGAACCTGCCTCCGGCGCAAGGGCCAGGCTCCTTTGCCCGGTCTGTTTGAGCAAATCGAGCAGCGCCTTTGAGAGGCTGTCGGCCCTCAGCGAAGAAACCGAAAAGGTCCCGCCCCGTTCGACGATGAAGGCTGCCAGGTTTTCGATGTCCGGCACATCCGAAATGGCGGCCCCCACCAGGCCAAGTCGATCGGACCACTGAAGCGCCTTCTCCGCCGCTTTGATTAGGTCCTGCCCTCTCCCGAACCTGGGGGGGCGGTACGCGTATCCGGCCGCGCAGAAGCGACAGGAGCGGCCGCACCCCCTGCCCACCTCAAGCAGCACCATGTCCGAAAACGCTGCGTCGGGGGTCTGAATTGACGATGTCGGGATATCTTCTATAGATGTGCCGTAAGAGCGGTGGCAGGCAACCGCGACCTTTTCCGGCACACCCGCTTCCCGGGGCGAAAATGATCGGATGGTCCCGTCTGCGCCGTATTCGATTTGATACAGGGACGGCACGTAGACGGATTCCATCTGCCGGGCCAGGACCTTCAGACAATCCACCCGTTTGGAGACCGCCGCCCGCGTCTCCATGAACAGGTCGACGAAGCGGTCCAGGATTGCCTCCGCTTCTCCGAGCAGGAAGAAATCTACAAAAGCGGCGAGGGGTTCAGGATTCAAAAAGGTTGTGACGCCGCCAGCCATCACCATAGGGAAAGAATCGTTTCGCGCTTCGGAGAAAAGGGGGATTCTGCCGAGATCGAGGATCTTAAGGACGTTGAGGTAATCGTTTTCAAAAGAAAGCGAGAAGGCAACCAGATCAAATTGGCCTAATGGCCGCTGGGATTCACAAGAGAGAAGCGGCTGGCCCCTTTGGAGATAGTAGAGGGCCTCCTGGCCCTCGGGGAGAAAGACACGTTCCGCCACCACCTCCGAACGCCGGTTAAGGAGGCCATAGACGGTCTGAAACCCAAGATTGGACATGCCCAGACGGTAGTGGTTGGGATAGGCCAGGGCAACCGACAGCTTTCCGCCCCAGTCCTTTCGGATGGCCCCTTTTTCCCTGGTCAGTCGCTCTCGGTAGAGCGAAACGATGTCGTCCACCACCAAGGACACTCCTTCAGCGCAGAATCGACCATTCATGGGGCGGTTGGCATCCCCATGGCCCGCACCGGTCACTCCGGCCTAAACTGAGCGCTTCTTTGACCTCGCGTCAGACGCTCCAATTCCCTGCTGGCAGGGCCCCATCAATCGGCCTTTACCCTCAAAAAGGTCGGATAGTCAAGATCGTCCTTGGCGAAAGTTCTGCCGAAGAGTCCCCGTTTGCCGCCTTTTGGCTGATGTCGATCTCCGGCGACGTTGGGGTCCACCCCCTTCCTCTGAAAAGTCGGGGTGTCCAGGCTCTGCCCGGCAACCCGCACCGTCCAATCCCCCGACGCAATATCTTCCGGGGTGACCTCTCTCAGCTTCACGATGTTGTTGCGGACCTCCTTGTCGATGCCGGTCGCAATGACGGTTACCTGTACCTCATCTTCCATGTTTTCGTCGAATACCATCCCCCAGAAGATGTCCGCTTCGGCATGGGCCTCTTCCCTGATGTAGTTGCACGCCTCATCGATCTCTTCCATGGTCATGTCCACGGGACCCGTGATGTTCATGAGAAGCCCTCGGGCGCCCCCGATGGAGACGTCTTCCAGCAGCGGGCTGTTGATGGCCATTTGTGCCGCCTCAGAGGCCCGTTTTTCCCCGCTGGCCCGACCCGTGCCCATGATGGCGGTGCCCATCTGTTCCATCACCTTTTTCACATCCGCGAAGTCAAGATTGATGAAGCCGCTGCTCATGATCAGGTCGGATATGCCCCTTACGGCGTTGAGAAGCACTTGATCGGCGCGCACGAGCAACTCCTTGAACGTTGTACTCCTGCCCCCCACACTCTTCAGCCGCTCGTTGGGGATAATGATCAGGGTGTCAACTTCCTTGCGGAGTCTATCGATCCCTTCCATGGCCCTTTTCATCCGCTTGTCACCCTCAAATTTAAAGGGCTTGGTCACTACGGCCACGGTGAGCGCGCCGCTTTCCTTGCACTGTCTTGCGATGACGGGAGAGGCCCCTGTGCCTGTACCGCCGCCCATCCCCGCTGCAATGAAAATCATGTCTCCGCCCTGCAGCACCTCCTGGATCTCATCGACGCTCTCCTCGGCTGCCAGCCTGCCGGTATCCGGCTCCCCTCCGGCCCCCAATCCCCTGGTCATTTCGGTCCCAAGCTGCAACTTGGAAGAGCACGATGAACGGTCCAGGGCCTGTATGTCCGTGTTGGCCACGTAGAACTGGACGCCCTGAAGCTTGGCGGCAATCATGTTGTTGACGGCATTGCCGCCCGCGCCGCCCACACCCACCACCTTGATCCTGGCTTCGTACCTGTCTCTTTGCCCTGGAATGTCAATGTCGTATTTCATTTCATCCCCCTTCCCCTATCTTTAAATGACCTCTTTAAACCATTTTTTCATTCGACTCATGACGCGGTTGAAGATGTTGGTATCTCGAATCCTGAAGTTTTTCGTTTCCTTTCGCCTGTGGGCGCCGTAGATCACAAGCCCCACGGCGGTTGCGTACATGGGTTTGCTGACCACGTCCTTCAGCCCCCCGATGAACTGGGGATAACCGAGCTTGGAGGGTGCGTTGAAAATCTGCTCAGCGATCTCCACGACGCCGGACAATTCCGCAGACCCGCCGGTCACAACGATTCCCGAGCTGATCACGTCCTCATAGCCCGACCGGACCAGGTCGCTGTGGATGAGGCTAAAAATCTCCTCCACCCTGGGCTCCAGAATTTCACCCAGAATCTGCCGGGACAGCACCCGCGGTTTTCCACCCGACACGGCGGGAACCTCGATGGTCTCATCCCGCCCGATGAGAGAGGAAAGCGCGCACCCATACTTCATCTTGATTCTCTCTGCCTCGATCTTGGGCGTCCGAAGGCCAACGGAAATGTCATAGGTCAGGTTGTCGCCTCCCAGCGCCAGCACCGAGGTGTGCTTGATAGCCCCTCTGGAAAACACGGCCATGTCGGTCGTCCCCCCGCCGAAGTCGATAAGCGCCACGCCCAGATTTCGCTCCTCCTTTGTCAAGACCGCCTCGCTTGAGGCCAGCGATTCAAGAACAATGTCATAGACGTCCAAGCCCGCACGGTTGGCGCATTTGACGATGTTCTGGGCCGATGTGACCGCTCCCGTGACGATATGGACCTTTGCCTCAAGGCGAACCCCGGACATCCCCAGCGGATCCACGATTCCATCCTGCTCGTCTACGATGTATTCTTGAACCAGGGTGTGGATGACTTCCCGGTCCATGGGGATCGCCACTGCACCTGCCGCCTCGATCACCCGATCCAGGTCTTTCTTGGTCACCTCCTTGTCCTTCAAAGCGATGACCCCATGGCTGTTAAACCCCTTGATATGTCCGCCGGCAATCCCCGCATAGACCGAGCTGATCTCGCAGCCGGCCATGGTCTCAGCCTCTTCAATGGCCTCCTTGATGGAATTGACCGTGTGCTCGATGTTGATAACCACACCCTTTCTGAGACCATCGGAGGGGTGACTGCCGACCCCGATGATGTCGATGGCGTCCGGGCGGACTTCGCCGACCACCGCGCAGATTTTCGTGGTCCCGATATCCAGTCCTACTACGATGTCGCTGGCCATTTCGCCGTTACCTCACAGAAGCTTTATCAACGTCAGGGGATCTCGCATGCGTGTCACTGTCCCCAGGACATCATCCCTTTTTAAAGGACACCACACCGCCGTCTTCATAGTTCAGATCAATGAGCGTGGCCTCTTCAAGCCGGCCGATTGCTTTCAGGTGCTCTACAATCTTCTTGAATTCATCCATCTTGGAAGCCGCATCGGACTCAGTCAGACGAACCTCCACTTTCATGGTTTTGAAATAGAGAGACAGCCCTCCTTCATTTTCCAGATTAATCTCGGAAAGATTGCTTACGGACCATTCCGCGCCCTCTGCCTTCAAGGCATCCAGCACAACGACCGCCCTTTTCAGTAGGGTGGGGGTCGCCGCCTCGTCCACTGTAAGACCGGTGACAATGGGAAAGTCGATGGCGTCACCTTCCTGAACCGGTTTGAACACCTCTCCCCAACGGTTGAAATAGTGTAGTCCATTGCTCAGAACCACTGCGCAAGGCTCCTGTCTCTCCACCCGGATCCACAACTGATCGGGGAACCGTCTCTCTATTTTCACCGACCTCACCCATGGGTGGCTCTCCATGGTCTTCTTGATCTCCTTGAGCCTGAGTGCAAGAATGCTCGTCCCTGTGCGGAGCCCGCAGAGCTGGGTCAAATCCTCCTGAAGTTTCGTATCGGCACCCTCCATGGTCACAGTCTCAAGCTTTAAATACGGGGAGTTGACTAAAAAATCATAGAGGTATGGGAACCCCAGGCCCGTTACGGCCAGCACAAGCGCCAGCAGGAATCCTCCAAGCAGCCAGGAACGGACCGATCGAGCCACCTTCCGCATCCTCGATGATCCCCCTTTTCTGGCCCTCGCACCGTTTCGATTCGCTGAAGGCTTCTTTCTCGTGTGCTTCATCTCACCGTCCGATTACCTGGATTTCCGGATCCAGGTGGATACCGACCTTGCGTCGTACCTCTCTTTGGACCAGGTCCATGAGCGCCAGGATGTCAGCGCCGGTCGCCCCCCCCACATTCACGATGTAGTTTGCATGTCTCGGAGAGACCATGGCGCCCCCGATTTTTGACCCTTTCAACCCGGCAGCCTCGATCAGCCTCCCCGCATGATCGTTGGGCGGATTTTTGAAAGCGCAGCCTGCGCTGGGATCGTCCACCGGTTGCATCTTCTTTCGTCTTTTGAGGTTTGTGGCGATCCGATCCGTGACAACGTCCGGAGGCTCATTTTCCACCTTGAATTGAGCGTGGGTGATCACTGTGCCCCGCTCCAATTTCAGCGACCGGTAGGAGAACACCAACTGAGATCGATCCAACCGAATCGTTTCACCTCGGGACGTAAGCACGGTCAGGCCAAGGACCCTTTCACCCATTTCTCCGCCGAAGGCCCCTGCGTTCATCATCACACCACCGCCGACCGAGCCGGGAATGCCCGCCGCGAATTCAAGTCCAGCGAAACCATTTCGCCGGCAATACGAAAGAAGGGCCCCAAAGGATGCCCCCGCCCCTGCATGGATGACGGTCCCCTCCTCGGTCTGAACGTGGCGGATTTCCGTGAAGGAGCCAGCCAGCGCCACCACCACACCGTCGATCCCGTGGTCCAGGACCAGCAGATTGCTCCCTCGGCCCACCACAAAGTAGGGGATGTCCCTTCGGCCCAGCCCGAGGATCAATTCTCGGAACTCCTCCATTTGAACGGGTTCGTATAACGCCTCGGCCGGCCCGCCGACGCGGAACGTGGTCCACCCGCTCATGGGGACCCCAAACCGGACCCGAGCACCACCAATGGTCCTCAGCCATTCCCTGTCTCTGTCGTCCATGAGCGGCCCCCATATCCCTCGCCTTCACACTTGCCCTAAGGGAAAATCACCTGACCTGAGCTTCGCTATGAGATCGTCGGCCAGGTGATAGATGTCCCCTGCCCCAAGGGTCAGTCACGACGTCTCCCGCCTTGAGCATATGGCCCAGGGCTGAAAACACCGCCTCATTGCTTTCGCAATAAACCACATCCTTGTGCCCGTGCTCTTTAATGCCTTGTGCCAGCCTCTCCCCGGTTGCCTCCGCCACCGGCTCCTCCCCGGCGCTGTAAATAGGCAGCAGGATCAACACGTCGGCCTCGTTGAAGCTTAGGACAAACCGATCAAAGAGAAAGTGGGTCCTCGTGTAGCGGTGGGGTTGGAAGATGACGACGAGGCGGCGATCAGGCCAGCAGTCCTTCGCCGTCTTGAGGGTAGCCACAATCTCGGCCGGATGGTGGCCGTAGTCATCCACCACCAGGATGGACTTCGCTTCCCCCTTGATTTGAAAGCGCCTTGAAACCCCGCCCAGATCGAACAGTCCCTTCTTGATCACCGCCATGCCCAGATCCAGTTCAAGCCCTACGCCGATGGCCGCAAGGCCATTGAGCACGTTATGCTCACCCGGCATGCCCAATGCGATCCTACCAAGCGACTCGTTTTTGTACACAACCTCAAAGTCGACCCCCATCTTCTGCTTGCGGGCGTCCTTCGCCCTCAAGTCAGCCTGAGAGGTCATGCCGTATGTCAGGGTCCTTTTTTTCAGACGTGGAATGATGGTCTGGATTTCCTCGTTGTCCAGGCACAAAACCGATGTCCCGTAAAAGGGAATTTTGTTGATGAAATCCACGAAGGTCTTTCGGATTGCGTCCATGCTCCCGTAGTGGTCCATGTGCTCATAGTCGATATTGGTCACCACCGTGATGGTGGGAGAGAGCGCCAGGAAAGATCCGTCGCTTTCGTCCGCCTCGGCAAGGAGCATCTCCCCCTGTCCCAGTTTCGCGTTGGATCCGCCCCAGATATCCAGTCTGCCTCCGATGACCACCGTTGGGTCAAGCTGAGCAGTGGTCAGGATGGAGGCGATCATGGAGGTCGTGGTGGTCTTGCCGTGGGCACCGGCCACCGCGATGCCGAATTTGAGGCGCATGAGTTCCGCAAGCATCTCGGCGCGTGGGATCACCGGGATGTAGTGATCCTTGGCCGCTATGATCTCAGGGTTTTCGAGCTTTACCGCCGACGAATAGATCACCACGTCGGCCCCTTTGATGTGGGCCGGGTGGTGCCCGTGGTACACACGACCGCCGAGCACGGAAAGTCGCTGCGTGACCACCGTCTCCTTCAGATCCGATCCGCTGACCTCATAGCCCAGGTTGAGGAGCAGTTCAGCAATCCCGCTCATGCCAATGCCGCCGATCCCTACAAAATGGATGTGCTTGGTCTTTCCGAATTTCTGCATGGTCCTTCCCCGCGAGGCGGCTAGAAGTCATCCACAGGTTTCCGGGGCTTTACGCCCTTCGCCGTGGCCATCTCCAACAGTTGATCCACGATCATCCTGGCGGCATGGGGCTGGGCCATGCGTCTTGCCCTCTCGCCCATTTTGCAGAGGTCCTCCGGATGATCCATGTATTTGACGATGACTCCCGCAAGTGCCTGCCCCGTGAGCCGGCTCTGGTCGATCATTTCTGCACCCCCCTCGCCCACAAGGGCCATGGCGTTCTTCTCCTGGTGCTGATTGGCGGCATGGGGATAGGGAACCAGGATGGATGGCTTCCCCAGAGCGGCCAATTCGAAAAGCGTCGTAGCCCCCGCCCGTCCAATCACCAGATCCGATTCCCTGTACGCTTTCGCCATGTCCTGAATGAATGGCTGAATCTCGCCTTTGAGCCCTCGTCGTTCGTAGTCTTCTTCTACCCTTCCGTAGTCCCGCTCACCGGTCTGGTGAATCACCTTCAATGCCCTGCCTTCACGATGCAGGATTTCGAGCCCCTCCACGAAAGCGGCGTTGATGGCGCTTGCGCCCTGGCTTCCCCCCATGACAAGAATTGTAAACTCCTGTTCCCCCGCACGTTCCCTCCCTGCCCCCCGAAGGATATCCTCACGGACAGGGTTCCCGGTCAACACGATGACGCCTCCCTTAAAGTGGGTCCGGCTTTCGCCGAAGGAAATGAAGACGCGGTCCACAAAACGGCACAAAAGCCGGTTGGTGAGACCTGGAAATGTGTTTTGCTCGTGGATCGCCGTCGGCACGGACATCCATTCGGAGACCAGACAAAATGGCCCGGATGAGTACCCGCCAACGCCGAGGACGACTTGCGGGACAAAGCGTTTTACAATCCCCGCCGACTGAACAAAGCTTTTCGGTAGCCGCGAAGTCACGTTGAGCCCCTTCCACCACCCGCGACCCTTGATCCCCTCAACGTCGATGGCCTGAACCGGATATCCGTGACGGGCAAGGATCACCGATTCCATTCTGCCTCGGCCCGCCACAAACAGTACCATCGGATGTTGGAACCGGTTGCCCAGTTCATGGGCCACTGCAATGCCCGGGAATAGGTGACCGCCGGTGCCTCCCCCGGCGATGATGCACCGAAACGAAGTGCTATCAAGCGTCGCCCTCTCAACATGTCGCAATGGCCATCCTTTCCCCATGGCGCCTCGTCACTTTCTTGCCGAGATACTGAGGAGAACCCCCACACATAGAAGATTCATGATCAGGGACGATCCCCCATAACTGATAAAGGGGAGCGTCAGCCCCTTGGTGGGCAGGAGCCCCGTGACCACGCCCAGATTGACCACCACCTGAAGCCCTATGAGGCTCGTCAACCCAAAGGCCAGATAGGTGCTGTATAGGTCCTTGGCGTCGAGTGCCACTTTTACACCGCGCGCGATCAGAATGCCGAAAAGGACAATGATGGCGGCCGTCCCCACCAGGCCCAACTCTTCCGCCGCGATGGCAAACACGAAATCCGTGTGGGGCTCCGGCAGGTAGAAGAGCTTCTGTTTGCTGTTGCCGAGCCCGACCCCAAAAGGGCCGCCTGCCCCGAAGGCCAGAAAGGAATTGATGATCTGAAAACCGATCCCTTTGGGATCTTCCCAGGGATTGATGAAGGCCAGCCATCGTTTGAGCCGGTAATCCGCTCTCAAGATCATCCAGATGACACCCGGGGCCAGGGCCAAAAAAATCACGAGCAGGTGGGTGATCCTCACGCCTCCAACGAACAACAGGACCAAAAGCCAGCAGGCGATGATCACGGCGGTGCCGAGGTCGGGCTGAAGCACGATCAGAGCCATGAAGGCGCCTGCAACCAGAAGGTGCGGAACAAGCCCCTGGGAGAAGGAGGTCATCTGGTTTCCCTTCTTGGCCATGGAATAGGCCATGTAGATCACCAAGGAAAATTTGGCCAGTTCCGAAGGCTGAAGGGTGACCCACCCAAGCCGGATCCACCGGTGGGCGCCGCCTATCTTGGCCCCGATGCCGGGGATGAAAAGCATGATGAGAAGAAGGTAGCTCAACCCCAACAACGGATAGGCGAGCCTCAAATAAAAGGTGACCGGGGTGCGTTTGGCCACCAACATTAACCCGATCCCCAACAAACAAAAAAGGGCCTGCTTCTTGAGATAGTAGTAGCTGTCCCCCATCCTGTGATCCGCAAGGGGCGAGCTGGCGCTGTAAACCATCACCAGACCGAGAAACAGCAGGCACATGGCTGGAATCAGAAGCCCGTAGTCGTACCCCGTCGAGACGGGGTTGCGTTTCTCCTTCATGGCTGCCCCTCGGTGCGGATGGCGTTCGTCCCACGAGGATCGCCCACTTCAGAAAGGCCGCTGACGGCCGCCCGAAAGACCCTTCCCCTGTGAGCATAATCTGAAAACATATCGAAACTCGAGCAGGCCGGCGCAAGCAGTACCACGTCACCCGGGGACGAAGCTTGGTACGCCTTGGCAACGGCCTCCTCCAGGGAACCGGCAACGGTGCAACGGGCCACATCCCGAAAGGACTCAAGAAGAAGATCCTTCGCTTCGCCCAGGAAAACACAATGCGTCACTTTCCCCCTGGCGGCCTCGACCAGGGGACCGTAGTCGGCGCCCTTGTGACGGCCCCCCGCAATCAGCACGATGTTCCTTTCAAAGCTATTGACCGCAACCACGGCCGAGTCCACGTTGGTGGCCTTTGAGTCGTTATAGAATGAAACGCCTCGCAGGATGCCCACGTACTCGATGCGATTTGGCAGTCCTCTGAACTGGTCGATGGTCTGTTGGATCACGGCAGGATCCAAATTGAGTACCAGACCTGCCAGGATCACCGCCATGAGGTTTTCGAGGTTGTGCACCCCGGGAAGTGAAAAAGAATGTGTTGAAAAGGAGGGTCCCTCCATGCCTCCGACACGTGTCTTGATCACATCTCCGTCAATGTAGGCTTGTCGCCGCGTGGTTTTCTCCTTGCCGTACCGGAGCACCGAAACCTCGCCACGGGGGCAAACGGCGGCCAATTGCTTGTCGTCATCATTCAGAATCAAGAATTGCCCTGCGGCCTGGTTTTCGAATATGCGCATCTTGGACCGGACATAGGTCTCATAGTCCGCGTATCGGTCCAGATGGTCCGGCGAGATGTTCAGAATCAGTGCAACATGTGGAGAAAAACGCGTGATCGTGTCCAGCTGAAAGCTGCTCACCTCCGCCACGACATAGTCCGAACGCCATCCTTGCGCCACATACGCCGTCAAGGGCGTCCCGATGTTCCCGCCCACAAAGACCTTGAACCCCGCCCGCTCGATCAAAGCGCCCATGAAGCTCGTCACAGTGGATTTGCCGTTGGTTCCTGTAACGGCAACGATCGGGGATCGGATCCATCGGCTCGCAAGCTCCATCTCGCCCAGGATCGGAAGCCCTTCATTCCTTGCCGCGCGCACCATTTCTTCTCCGTGGTCAACGCCGGGACTCAGAACGATGAGGTCGGCCCCGGTGAAGGTGTCCTTCCGGTGCGCCTCGGTTTCAAGGGTCACACCCAGTGTCGATAACTCTTCCACCAGCGAGGGGTCCAACTGCCCACGGGCCTTGATCTCGCTCACGGTGACGCGGGCGCCCAGGCGTGCAAGCCACCGGGCACACCACGTGCCCGAGACGCCGAGACCGGCCACGACGACTCGCTTCCCGGAGAATTCCAGCGAATCGGATTCAAGACGCTTGATCATTCGCACCGCCTGCCGCAAAATGAGTTTCCCATCCCTCTCGTCACTCATGGCCCGTAGATCCATTCCCCGCCTCCGTTTATGCTTCCTATCGGAGTTTTAATGTAATCAGAGACAGAAGCGCTAAAATGATGGCGATGATCCAAAACCTCACAATCACCTTGGGCTCTGGCCATCCCTTCAGTTCGAAGTGGTGATGGATGGGGGCCATCCTGAAGATCCGGTGCCCTCCGGTGAGTTTGAAGTAGGCCACCTGAAAAATCACCGAAAGGGCCTCGAAGACAAACAACCCTCCGACGATGATGAGCGCCACTTCCTGTTTGGTGATAAGGGCCACGGTGCCAAGCGCGGCGCCCAGAGAAAGGGAGCCCACATCCCCCATGAAGACCTCTGCCGGATAGGCATTGAACCACAGAAAGCCGAGGCCCGCGCCCACAACGGCCGCGCAGATGACGGAGATTTCTCCCGACCCGGGGACGTAGGGGATCTGAAGATAAGATGCGATCCTTGCGTGCCCGGCCAGATAGGCGAAGGCCACATAACATGCGAAGGCCACCGTGGCCGGGCCTATGGCAAGGCCGTCCAGGCCGTCGGTCAGGTTGACGGCATTGGATGCCCCCACAATGACGAAGGTCGCAAGCAGTATGTAGGCCCAGCCAAGGTCCGGCGCCACGTTCTTGAAGAAGGGGACGTAGAGGCGGGTGTCGAATTCCGGGTCAAGGCAGAGTGCCAACGCCGCCACAAACGCCGCTGCCATTTGGGCCAGGAACTTGGCACGAACGGACAGGCCGCGGCTATTTTTCTTCGTGACCTTCAGGTAATCGTCTGCAAATCCGATGGCCCCGAATCCGAGGATGATGAAAACGCAAATCCAAACATAGGGATTGGTGGGTTCGGCCCACATCAGGACGGAAAGGACGATGGCTGGAAGCATCAGACATCCGCCCATGGTGGGTGTTCCCGTTTTCTGTTTGTGTTGCGGCGGCCCATCTTCCCGAATGACTTGACGCACCTGAAGGGAGCGGAGCCGGTTGATCACCCAGCTGCCAAAGAGAAAGCAGAACCCCAGGGACGTCAAGACGGAAAGAAGCGTCCTGAACGTGATGTACCTGAAGACGTTCAGCCACGACAGATCACTTTGGAAAAGGTAAAAAAGCTTGTAGAGCATCTTCCCCATCAGGCCCGCCCATTAAAGGTCGGGCTTCGAACGGCTCATCAATGGATCACGCCCGCGCCGGCGTTGGCGGCACTGACCACGTCTAAAAGGTTGCTCATCCTAAACGGCTTCTGGAGACGGGATACAACCATCGGCATCTCCTCATTTGGAAAATCCATCGCAAGCGCGCTTCCCGTCATGATGATGATCTTCTCTTTCCTCCCTGCCCGCTTCATGGCTTCGAGCATGGCCAGGCCGTCCAGCCTTGGCATCTGGATATCGGTGATCACCAGATCGAAATCCTCGCGTTCCATTTCATCCAAGGATTCCTGACCATCCTTCGCTGCCCTCACCTCAAACCCCTGGCTTTCCAGGAGGTCGGAGATCAGACTCCGGATGCCCATTTCGTCATCCACCACAAGGATCTTTTTGATGTGGTCCATCGAACCTTTCCTTCCTATCCTTTGACGTTCACAAGACCTCTCAGGCCGCAAGCCGGACAAGGCCTTCCACGACCTGATCGAGCGCTATTCTCCTCGAACCCTTGATGAGCACGATGTCGCCCGCCTTTAAATCCCCCATAATGCGAGCAACCATGTCGCCGTGGTCCCTGACCACTTCTGCCTGGTTTCGGTGCATACCCGCCTCGACGGCCGAGGCCACCACGAGAGAGGCATGCGGGCCCATGGCCAAGAGGCGGTGGGCGCCAATGTGCGCTGCCGTTCGTCCCGCCTCCCTGTGGGCCTCTTCGGTTTCAGCACCCAGTTCCAGCATCTCCCCAATGGCCAGAATCACCCTTCCCTCCGCGCCTGAGAGCTCCGAAACGGCGTCAAGGGCGGCCCGAAGAGAGTCCGGATTGGCATTGTAGGTGTCATCCACGAGGGTCGCACCATTGTGGAGTTCAATGAGGGTGAACCTTCCCTTTACGCCTTTAAACCGATTCAACCCATCGACGACTTGATCCGGCGATCCGCCCATAGAGAAAACCGCTGCGGCCGCGGCCAGCGCATTCATCACATTGTGTCGTCCGTGGACCCGGAGTCTTACGGGCCACAGCCCACCCCCGCCATGGAGGTTGAATGAAACCCCGCCGGACCCGTGAGAGCGGATCTCGGTTGCCCTCACCTTGTTTTCGCGGCCAAGCCCGAACGAAACGAAATCCTCCCGGAACCTTGAGGCCGTCTCCATGAGCAGCGCATCGTCACCGTTTAAGACCACCGTGGCGCCCCGTCGAGATTTTCTCGACCATCTCCGCCTTGGCCCTGGCCACATTGCGGATATCCCCCAGGCCTTCAAGGTGGGCATGGCCAACGTTCGTGATTACCCCCACATCCGGGTCTGCGATCTCGGTCAGACGACCGATCTCTCCCGGGCGGTTCATCCCCATTTCTAGAACCGCCATCTGGTGGCCGGGCGCGGCCATCAGGAGTGCAAGAGGGAGCCCGATCAGATTGTTGAAGTTCCCAGGGTTTCGCAAGGTTCCGTGGGACTGCTCAAGGATCGAACCGATCATCTCCTTCGTGGTGGTCTTTCCCGCGCTGCCCGTCACCGCAACCACTCGCAGGGAATGGCGATGACGCCACCAGCAGGCCAGGTCCCCCAGGGCTTTGAGGGTGTCGGCGACGGCCATGACAATGAGGGGCAGCCCTTCGGCCATCATCGATTCAAAGGCTTGGGTGCGGACGAAGTCCCGATTCAACATGACGCCTGCCACACCCCGGTCCGCTGCCTGTTTTACAAAGTCGTGGCCATCGTATCTGTCGCCCTTCAGCGCCCAGAAGAGCTCCCCCGGTTTGACAGTACGGGAATCTGTGGACAACCCCTGAAACACTGTTTCAGGATCCCCTTTCATCCAAAGCCCCGCCGCGGCGTGATTGATTTCCCGGGCGGTGATCTCTCCCCAGATTGGTTTCACCTACAACCCCTCTGATGCGGCTTCTCTGGCGATCGTTCGATCGTCAAAGGGTCGTTTTTCACGGCCGATGATCTGATAGTCCTCGTGACCCTTGCCTGCAATGAGGACCAAGTCTTGCTCTGTCGCCATGCGCACGGCGTTTCGGATGGCCCTGGCGCGATCGAGCTCAACCATGTATCCTTTCGGCTGGGCAAAGGCAGGCCCGTTCTCGAAAGAGACTTTCTTCATCCCGCTCTCAGCAACACCTTCTTCGATTTGGGCCACGATGGCCCCTGGATCCTCCGTGCGCGGGTTGTCCGATGTGATGAAGACGACATCACTTCCTTGACCGGCCACCCTGCCCATCTCTGAACGCTTCCCCTTGTCCCGATCCCCGCCGCAGCCAAAGACCGTGATCAATTTCCCGCCTGTGAGAGGTCTCACGGCGCCGAGCGCCTTCATGAGGGCATCGGGCGTATGGGCATAGTCGACGGCCACCGAAAGACCACGGGGGTTTTCCACCATCTCTAGGCGTCCGGGAACTCCGTGCAGCTGCGCCACGCCAGCGGCGATGGTCTCCGGCTCGATGCCCAGGCTGAGCGCCGCGGCGGCGGCGGCCAGGATGTTCGACAGGTTGTAACCGCCGATCAGGGTGGACCTCACCTCGAAGGGTCCCTTGGGGGTGACGATCCGGGCTGAAATGCCGTTTCGGCTCAATTCCACACGGTCCGCCCTCACACGGCTCGCTTCATTGAGACCGTAGGTGACGATCTCGGCATCGGTGAGATCCATCAGCTCCCCAGCCCTGGGGTCGTCAAGATTGATGACCGCGTGGACCGGCCCACCGGCCACCTTTTCCGCAAGACCACGAAACAACCGGCTCTTGGCTTTGAAGTAATCATCCATTGAGCGGTGGTAGTCCAGGTGATCACGGGAAAGATTGGTGAAGACCACTACCCTAAAGGGGCAATGGCGCACCCTTCCCTGATCCAGACCGTGCGAAGAGACCTCCATGACCACGTGGGTCACCCCCTGGTCGGCCATCTTTCTGAGGGCCTCCATAAGATCCAGGGACTCCGGGGTCGTGACCGGCGCGGGACAGACGCGGCCGGGATAACGGTAGGTGACGGTTCCAAGCACGCCAGGCCGATGGCCGGCTGCCAGCAAGATGGACTCCAGGAGATAGCTGGTGGTGGTTTTGCCATTGGTCCCCGTGATGCCGACAAGATCCATGCCGGCAAACGGATGTCTGAAATAGGCCACCGCCATTGCGGATAAGGCCTCGTGGCTGTCAGCGACACGGACAAAGGTGGGGCCACACCCTGTCCAAAATGTCTCTGCCACAACGGCCGAGGCCCCGTTTTGAATCGCCTGACCGATGAACGCATGCCCGTCCAGCGCAAGGCCCCTGATGGCCACGAAGAGATATCCGGGTCGGACGCGACGGGAGTCATAGGCGATCCCCTGTATCTCCACATCCGGGTCGCCATCCATCTCTGTGATCGTCACGCCTTCAAGCAACTGGCCGAGTCTCATGGTTGTTCCTTTTTGGTTGCACCATCCCTATTTTTCATAAAGAGAATTGGCCGTTCCGGAAAGGGTCCTACCCCTTGGCCCAATTCAGCCGTCGTGGCTCAAGACGGGGGACGAAAGCCCACCTTTACCAAGGCGACCCCTTTCAACGGGATGCCCGCTCTCGGATCCTGTTTGAAAGCGAGCCCCGTTCCTTCAAGATTCATATCCAGTCCGAGCGAATGCACTTCGGTGACCACCTCCCGCATGGTCAATCCTCGAAAGTCGGGTAGAATCCCCGCTTCGGCCCTCAAAGAGAGCTGAAGCTGACGCATGGCACCCCCCTGCTCGTCGGATAGCGCCCGGCCGGCTTCGCTTGCCTCAGGTCTTTCGCTCTGTTCAACCATGGCCGTGGTTGGGCTGACCTTGATGGCATTGAGCGACCAGGAACCGACGTCGCGAAACACTGGGGCTGCGACGATGCCGCCGTAATGCCCCTTCCTCGGCTCATCCAGCACCACCAGGATCACCAACCTGGGCCCATCGGCGGGGACAAATCCCACAAAACTGGCCGTGAACTTGGTCCTGGAATAGGTTTTGGTGGCTGGATCCACCTTCTGGCCAGTCCCAGTCTTTCCTGCAACCCGGAATCCCGGGATCGCAGCTTCCGGTGCCGTACCCTCCTTTTCCACGACCCCTTCCAGGATCGCGGCCACCTGCCGGGCGGTCGATTCGGAGATTACCCGGTGCAACACCTCCGGCTCGTTCTTCTGGACAATCCGGCCCGCGTGATCGACCACGGCCTTGACCAACCAGGGTTTCATAAGCTTTCCACCGTTTGCGATGGCAGCCATGGCCATGGCCATCTGAAGGGATGTGACCGTGATGCCCTGACCGAAAAACATGGTGGCCTGCTCGATGGGCCTGGCGCTTTTTCCCGACCGGATGAACCCGGCCCTTTCCCCCGGAACGTCGATGCCGGTGGCCGTTCCGAAACCGAATCGCTTCAGGTAGCGGCAAAACGTCTCGTAGCCGAGACTCTGGCCGATCTTGACGGCGCCGATGTTGCTCGACTTGGTGATGATTTCCGACACGCTCAAGAGGCCGTACTTATGGGTATCATGAAGGGTTCTGCCCCCAAACTCGTAACTCCCCTGTTCGCAGTCATAGAGCTTGGAGGGCCTTACGGCTCCCTCCTCCAGCGCCGCTGAGAGCAAAAACGCTTTGATGGTTGACCCCGGCTCGAAGCAGTCGGTCACGATCCGGTTTCTCCATGTCTCGGGCGTGTACTTCGAAAAGACATTGGGGTTGAACCCCGGGACCACCGCCCAGGCCAGGATTCCCCCCGTGGCCGGATCAAGGACCAAACACTGTCCGGACCTTGCGACCGTCTTGTCCATCGCCGCCTTCAGGACTTTCTCGGCCCTGTATTGGATGGACTTGTCAATGGTGAGGATTAAGTCATGAAGTCCCTTGGCGTAGGGGATGGGTCTGCTGACGGAAAAAGACCTTCCCAGGGCATCCCGCATCTGTATGAGGGAATCCTGAGGACCTCTCAGAAGATCGTCGTACCTCCGTTCCAGGCCTTCCAGACCTTCATTGTCGCCCCCAACAAAACCGACCAGTTGCGCAGCGGTCTCCTTTCCGGGGTAAAAACGCCGGGTCTCTGGTGTCACGCCCAGACCCTCTATGGCCATGGCCTCCACACTCTTTGCGCTCTCCGGATCAATCCGCCTTTTGAGCCAGACGAAGGGTCGCTCGGACTCGAGTTGGCTGAGGAGCGTCTTTTCGCTTTCACCCAGGGGACGCGAGAGGCGGTGCGCGGTCTCTCGCTTCTCCTTGATCTGATGGGGATGGGCATACACCGAGCCCACCTGGATGCTGATCGCCAGCTCATGCCCATCCCGATCGTAGATGGTCCCGCGCTTTGGCGGCAGTTTGACGACCCCCCTGTAGCCAGCTCGTGCGAGCGCACCAAGCCGCTCTCTCTGCAAAACCTGAAGCTGATACACCCGCCCCAAGACGATGCCCAGGCCGGACAACAGCATCGCAGCCACGCAGTAGATGCGGAATCGGATCCATTTTTTTTCGTTCATCTTCATGGCAAGACAACGATCTGATCCGGTGTAGGCTGCCTGAGTCCGAATCGTTTGACCGCATGGGCCTCCAGATTGGCCGGCGATTTCAGAAACGCGATTTCAAGCCGCAGCTTGCGATTGATTTCAAGGAGCCTCATTTCCTCCTTCTTCAGCTGGGCGTTGTCATAGCCAATTTGAGTCTTCTCGTGATTCGACCATACATAACCGATCCCGCTTCCCATGAAGGTGATGAGCAAGCCGATGATGAGAAGGACCTGGCGGGGCGTCAGTCTGAAGCGACTGGCCTTTCCGAGGGAGGTTGTGAATTCGGACCCCCGTCTGGCAGTTTCGAGACATCATCATGCAGGAAACACGGTTCTGGGTCGCCATGGTCAAACCCTTTCTGCAGCCCTAAGAACGGCGCTGCGCGCCCGCGGATTTTTTGCCACCTCCGCCGGGCTCGGTCGGATCGGCCTTTTATTGAGACGCCTGAAAAGGACCACCTTCCCGCACACGCAGGTGGGGAATCCTGGGGGGCACGAACACTGCGATTCCCAGCCCATCATGGCATGCTTAACGCGTCTGTCCTCGAGAGAATGATAAGAGAGAATGACCAGCCTTCCGCCGCTGCCGATCAGGGAGGGGGCCTTCTCAAGAAAACGGTCCAGGTTCTCAAGTTCCTGATTGACGGCGATGCGCAGGGCCTGAAAGGCCTTGGTTGCAGGATGCCTCGCCCCGAAACGATGACGGGATAACAACGAGGAAGTAATCAGGGCGGCCAGTTCTTTCGAAGTCTCGATGGGACGCTCGCTGCGCGCCTTGTCGATGGCCCTGGCGATGGCACGCGCCCGCTTCTCCTCCCCGAATTCTCTCAGGATGGTCTCAATCTCTCTGAGCGGGAAGTTGTTGACGATGTCCTTGGCGGTGATCTGGCGGTTGGGATCCATCCTCATGTCAAGCGGTTCGTCCCTCTCGAAGCTGAACCCCCTGCCGGAGCGCTCGATATGCAGGGATGACATGCCGAGATCAAGGAGCACGCCTTGCACATTTTTGATCCCCATCTGATCCAAAACGGTGCCCAAATCAGCGTAGTTGGCCTGGACAACCCGGACACCGGGGCCCAAGTCCTTGAGCCGCCTTTTTGATCTTTGAACGGCATCCGGATCCTGGTCCAAGCAGATCAACTGTCCCTTTCCCGCGATCCGCGCAGCGATGGCCTCGCTGTGCCCCCCTGTCCCGACCGTTCCATCCACGTATAAACCAGCCGGGTCCCCCATCAGCATCCGAACCGCTTCATCCAGCAGCACTGGTCGGTGTAGATACGTCAATCTTGGCCTCCCTTATAGCCCGAGTTGGGAAAGGGACTGACTCGCCTCCGAAAACCGCTCTTTCGCCCTCTGGAATTCCTCCTCCCACTTCTGTTTGTCCCAGATCTCAAACCGGGACAGTTGTCCCACCAGCACCACCTCTTTGGATAGCTCGCCAATCTCCCGCAGATCAGGCGGTATGGTAATCCGCCAGTGTTTCAAGGGACACTCCACCGCCCCAGAAATGAAGTACCTCAGATAGATGTTGACGCTCTGGTCGAACCTGGGCAGCTTGGCGGCCTCCTCTTCGATGGTCCGCCAGTCCGATCTGGCAAAGGCCCAGAGGCAGCGATCATGATTGGTGACCACGAGGCAGTCCTCACCTTTTTGCTCCAAAACGTCTCTGAAGCGGGTGGGAACCGCCAGACGTCCTTTGGGATCCAGTGTATGCCTCGAGCGTCCTCTGAACATGGAGATAGGCCTCTAATCCCACTTTATGACACTTTATGACACTGCCTGACACTTCTAGGCACAAAATCCCCACTTGTCAATAAAAAAAACGCACTGCAGGAAACACTCATCCCCCACGGCGAATGGAGAGGTTTTGTCCCTGGGAAGTGAGGGGGCAGAGGTCGGAGATCGGAGGTCGAGATGAAAAATGGGTGTCCCGCGAGGCGCGGGATTCAAGGTACAAGGTGCAAGGGGCGTTAAGCAGTCAGAGGTCGGGGAGGAGCGAAGCGAAGAGCTAGTGATCAGTGCTACTTGAAGAAATACAAAAGGGAAAGGAGGTACATAAAGGTGAACAAAATGTTGAGCGTAAGACCCGAATAGGCGTAGTCCTTGTCGCCTCGCTGAACAATCAAGGGGATGGATCGGAGGGAGAGGCAGAGGCCTCCGAGCAGGATGACAGGTATTATGCCCAGGAAAAGGATACCGAAGGTCAGGGATGAATGGTCCTCTCCCGTCGCCAGAACGGCCAAGGCGGCCATGCCTGCGGCGCAAAAGGGCAGGAGAAAGCCTGCGATCGCATGATGGTTCGGTTCTCTCATAGGCAATCGCTCAGCGGGAGATTTCCACACCCGGCGCAGAGCCCATCCTCAAGGCGCGTGAAAGGACGTGTCCTGTGCTCCGTGGCTTCCTAGTATACCTGCGCCGTCAGGCGGCGCAAGACCGATGTTGTCGTGTGTCTTTGAGAGGCCCGGCAGGGACGGAAGAACAGAGGGCCCACGGAGAAAAATTTTAGGCAAGACTCCGCGCGGTGAATCTCCGGGCCCTTGCCGCTCTCACGCAGGTTCCTTAAAAGGGAGAGATTTATGTTTTGCAGGCGATTCAACGCGTTCACTAATTGGGCCGGGGGGCCGAGTCCGTTATGATCTCCAAACCGACCAGGTAGTGGCCCCTGAAACGGCCGTGGTCATCCCTGGTGATGTGCCGGATGGCTGTCTCCAGACAGGTGGTGGAACAGACCCGGTCGTGAGTGTAATATTTCATATTGAGGACTTCCCCAACCTTCAGGCGTGCGAGGATCTCTGAGTCTTCCTTGACAACCACGCACATGGACCTGGATGCCACGTTCCAGATCTTGAACTGATAGGCCAGTTCCAGGCCGTCAAGGCAGAATTCAACACTGTAGAACTGATCAAGAACTTCCCTTGGTTCCGACCTTCTGTCGATGAAACTTGCTGCAGCGGCATATGCACTCATGGCAATCAACCCCTAAATCCCTGCGCTTGGAGGATCTGCCAGCACCGATGGTCGAAGAATCATGGCGCTGGCAACCTAGATTTTCTGCAATTTTAGTGCCATCGAACAGGGCGCCTCCCCGGACAAGCCCGCCGCAAGCATGGTGGCCAAGCCCGAGCCAAAAAGGCGTTTGTTGCCACGCAAAGACGCCAAGTGCGCAAAACGTCAGATGTTTTTCTACTTTTTGCGTCCCACAGGTCCGCGGGATTCGTGCTTTGCGAGAGGATCATTTTCTGCCATAAACCCCATGGATTTCAAATGTAAGTGACTACCTATATCCATCGGCACGCATGACATAATTATTAACGTGTCGATTTTTCGACGCGAGGATGTGTGAAAATTCAGACATTAAGCCACAAAACCCATTCCCCGTTTCACAGCCCTGACTGCCTGTATTTTTGTGCCAGTTGAGCGTAGGTGCTTGCGCCCTCTTTCACCCGGGCGATCTGCTCCGCAGACAGGCGTCCTTTGACCTGCCCTGGCATGCCCAACACGTATGACATGGAGGGGACCCTGGTCCCTGGGGTGAGGATGGAGCCAGCACCGATCATGCAAAAGTCATCGATCTCCACATCGTCCAGGATGGTCGCGTGGCTTCCAATCAGGACATGATTCCCGATGCGCCTACAATGGACCACAGCCCCATGCCCGATAATCACCTGCGACCCGATCACCAAGTTAGTCCCTGCATGGATGACGCTGTTATCCTCAACGATAGTCAGTCTGCCAATCCTTATCTTAGCAAAATCCCCTCGGATCACCGCACCGGGCCACACGCTGGCCTGCTCCCCGATTTCCACATCGCCAACCACGTAAGCCGCCTCACTGACAAAGGCTGAATCGGCGACCATGGGGGTCTTCCCGCTAAAAGCCCTGATCATTGACGTTCCCTTCTCCTCCTCAAATGCTGGCTCTTTGGCTATGCCGCCAGGATCGAATTCATGAAGCGTTACGCTTTGATTTCATTGGGCGCATCGGATATTAGCATGACATGGGAGCCGATCCCATGTAAAGTCTATAAGGCCCTGCTGGAATCGGGGGCCCTTATTAAATCATAGATAGACGCGCGTCACGTCAACAGGAGTTCTGTCGTGAAAATCGGTGTCCCGAAGGAAATCAAACCAGCCGAAAGACGTGTTGCGGCCACTCCGGCCAATATCAAGGCGCTGTCGGATCATGGCCATCAAGTGCTCGTGGAAAAAGGGGCGGGAATCGGGTCCGGATTTCCGGATAAGGCTTACGGCCAGGCCGGTGCGACCATCATGGACACCGCCCATGACGTGTGGTCCGATGTGGAAATGATCCTCAAAGTCAAGGAGCCCATCGGGGCCGAGTTCGACCACATGAGGCCGGGGCAGATCCTTTTCACCTACCTCCACCTGGCGGCTGACAGGCAGTTGACCGACAAGCTGCTGGCCAGGCGGATTATCGGCATCGGCTATGAGACCGTTCAGCTTGCAGACGGAACCCTCCCCCTCCTTGCGCCCATGAGCGAAGTGGCCGGAGCACTTTCGGTCCAAATGGGGGCCTCTTGCCTGGAGGCCAAAAACGGTGGGATGGGGATTCTTCTCTCGGGCGTGCCCGGTGTCAGGCCTGCCCGAGTGACCATCCTTGGGGGAGGGGTGGCTGGAACCGCCGCAGCCCTCGTAGCCTCCGGCATCGGCGCGCTCGTTTCCATCCTGGATGTGAACCCAACCAGGCTCAGCTACCTTCGAGACGTCATGGGAGGAAGGGTCGTCACCATCAGCTCAAATCCCGCCAACATCGAAGAGGAGTGCCTCGCCAGCCACCTGGTCATCGGGACCGTGCTCATTCCGGGGGCAAAGGCCCCAAGGCTGATTCCACGAGACCTTGTTAGACGCATGCAGCGGGGGGCCGCCATCGTGGATGTGTCGGTGGATCAGGGCGGATGCGCCGAGACCACAAGACCGACGACCCACGAAGACCCCATCTACGTGGAGGAAGGGGTCGTCCATTACTGCGTCGCCAACATGCCCGGGGCGGTCCCCCGGACATCAACCATCGCGCTCACCAATGCCACCTTTACTTACGTCATGTCCATTGCGCAACTGGGCTGGCAGGTCGCGGTTACAAGCGACCCGGCCCTGAGGCGCGGTCTGAACCTCCTTGACGGAAAAATCGCCTGTGAAGCCGTGGCCGACAGCTTTGGTCTCCCGTGCATTTCACGGGATCTCTAGCAGGATACGGATGGGAACAGGGGGAAAGGTTTCAGTATCCGTAGTCTCCTGTCGTGATCTCCACAAGCCTTCCGTTTTCAAATCGCAGATAGCGCGTCAGCCGCTGTCTCCCCAAATTGTAGGTCCATACCTCGACGAGCACTTGTTCCTTGACGAGCGACGGCTCCCTGTAAGGCTCATGGTCTCTTTGCTTCTGAGGCTCCAAAGGCCTGTGGAAGTCCCGTCTGCTCCTTTCCTGCTCCCAGGCATCCACGTAATCGGGTTCGCCGCACTTGGCCAGCACATCGTAAGCGTGATCACCTTCTGTCACAATTTTTCCGTCGCACCGAAAACCATGGGCTGAGCCCGCTGCGGCCATAATCCCGAAAAGGATAATCACCCCCCCGAGGAGAGCGCTCGTTTTCCTGGTCATTCTTCCCTCCACACACTTTTCTATCTTAATCATCCGTACAGGCGGATTCTACCTGGATGTGCAACCTATCACAAATCCTCCTTGAGAATTGGCGAGCGGGGATTATTTTCTAAATGGAAGGATTAAAGACTTTCGAAACCAATACCGATTGAGTGGACAGGTTGTTAGAGAATGGCATGATGACAGAAACTAAAATGCCGCCCAACTTCAACACCATGGGAATCAGCCGCCGGACGGCCCAACGGCCTCCAAGGGCTATAAACTAGAAAAAGGGAGTAGGTGGCGGCATTTTGGTGGCTCCTCGGGTGTGCGTGCATCTTCTTCGCCGGGCAACTCTTGCATCCTGTATGAGAACAGACTTGCTACGGAGGGAATAACGGCGCTTAGGGAAGCCAGGCATAGCGTAACGAAAGCGCGGCGGCTTGTTAACTAACAGACAAACCCTTAGATCCGATCAAAGGTCACTAACATGCCATTTTTCAGACCCGCGGCGGTCACGTCGCGGGCTTTTTTTTGAACATTTCCCTTGTCTTCCTCGGCCAATTTTCGTATTAGTCATTCGGATAACCGGTACACCTGTCCCTGGCCATCTCCGTGCCCGAAGACACCATCAAGCTTCTGGGAATTCTGGATGTACCGGCGTCAGTCATGAAGCGTTTTGTCGAAAAAGGGCCGGATGTTCTGTGTTCTGGCGGGCCATGGCCACATAAAAAAATTCATGACGGCTCACCGCCGCACCTTCCTGATCAGCAAGGCTTAATGGTTGTATGGGCGGCCGCTCCCACCATGGAGCCATGTCACGGATCTTAAGGGAAGCCTTTCAAGTCCGGAATGGATGGAGTGACGAAGGCGAGGTACTCGCAAGTCGAGGGGTGGCGGTAAAAAATGGTCGGGACGCGGGGATTTGAACCCCGGACCCCCTGAACCCCATTCAGGTGCGCTTCCAGGCTGCGCTACGTCCCGGCTAATCGGATTATCATAGCCCGGCTTGCAGGTTTGTCAAGGCGAAAAAGCGTCTGCCAATGTTTATCCGCCGCGGCGGATTTGAGATGGGCCCATGAGCCACCCCGAATGCATCAGTAATCGGAACATCCAGATCATTGCCACGTATGTAGCAAGCAAATTGGGTGATTGCTGGGACCTCTTTGAGGGTCTGCCTTATCCCGCGGACGAATACACCTGCGCCGGTGACTTCTTTCTCAACGAGGATGAATGGACCACTTTTGACAACTTCGAAAAAATTTTCCGTCGTGCGCGCCGCCTGGTCGATGAGGCCTCTTTTTTCTTTAACTGCGGCGCCTCTTCGGCAACACTCGCGTCCTGGGGTCGATTTCAAGTCTTCGCCAGGGTTTTCGCCCATCCCAACGTTGGTTACGAGCGTTTACCCTTCTTTAACAAGAACCTGGACGATACAAAGGAAATCGAGGTTCTGGTCCCTCCCGCCTACGACCGACGTCTCAACAAAATGAGGACCGTTCTCAAGGTGGAATTCCACGAAGACATGGATCCGCACAGGGACTATATGGGCGATCCCTATCTGAGAGGCATCCTCTCTTCAATTCCCACCATCTGGGGATTGCCCCCCGCCTCGATCCGCCAGGTCATGAATCCTTATAAACCGACCATTCTGCTTAACCACGAACCCGAATTTTCCCATTTTGCCCTGGATGCCAGGACAGAGGGGAATCGTCTGATTCTGCGGGATCCTTCGACCGGCCAGTATCGAGCCGTGGGCGAGCGGATCGTTCTGGAGCCGCAGTCTGTCAACGGCCGGTGGTTATTCCTGGGCAGACACGCGCCTTCCTCCAGGGATGAAACGGACCAGACCGGTTTCAGACGGGAAGCATATCTTGCCACCGAGACCGTTCGTGCGGGAGGCTGCGTCATCCTGGAATCGGGTGAGATTTACGACGGGCCCTATTTTATCCTTGATGTCACCTATGATCGGCTCTCCCTTCTTCACAGGATCTATCACCTCTTCAACTGGTCGCGAAATCACGGACACTCCGCCGTGGGCATGGTCGAGACCATCGATCACCTCCGTATGACCATCAAGGCCAAAAACGATGCCTACCGGGCCCTTTCGAAAACGAACATGGTCCTCGAAGAAGCCAAGGAACGGCTGGCCGAGCAGACCAGGGACCTTGAGCTGAAGGTGAAACAAAGGACCCAGGCCCTTGAACTGGCCCACCAGGATCTCCTGCGTTTGAACCGTCAGCTGGAATCCACGGTCAACACCCAGGTCCTCCAACTCCAGAGATACCATGAATTGCGCCGCTACCTCTCGCCCAAACTGACCGAGGAAATCCTGCGACAAGGCCAGGAGTTCGGCACCGAGCCGCGGCGAAAGCTCATGACTGTCGTTTTTTCGGACATGAGGGGATTTTCATCTCTGACGGACAGCCTTGAACCCGAGGAGATCTTTCAAATCCTTACCCAGTATCACTCAGAGATGGTCAAAATCATTCATCGCTTTGACGGCACCTTGAACAAAATCATCGGCGACGGGCTCCTCATTTTTTTTGGAGACCCCATTGCGTTAGAAGACCATGCGGAGCGCGCCGTGCGGATGGCTGTGGACATGCAAAGGAGGGTGTCCCAATTGCAGCATGAGTGGCAGGCCTTCGGACAACCAATTGGGGTGGGCATCGGCATCAACACCGGCTTCATGACGCTCGGGAGCATCGGGTCGGAATACTTCAAGGACTACACCGTCATCGGCACCCAGGTGAATCTAGCGGCCCGCCTCGAGTCCATGGCCAATCCCGGCCAGATTCTTGTGGCCCACCGGACCTACAGCCGGGTGAAGGATCACGTCGAGGCCGAGTCCATCGGCGAAATCAGAGTCAAGGGGATTCACACCCCCGTCATGGTATACAATATCAAGAACGCAACGGATGGACCGGGAAACCACCCGCTTGCGGTTTGATTTCGGGGCCGGATCTTCCGATTCCTGTTCTTGGGGGCTTACGCAGGCATGAAGTCGGACATCATCTTAGACGTGATCGGTAATACCACCGCTTTCTCTCTCGTTGGGGAAAGCAGCGGGTATTTGATCACCGTCAATGGTCACCGGTATCTCCTTGAGTGCGGCGCCCAGGTCTTCCCGGCCCTTGGTTACCAGGGTTTGGACCGGATCAAGGGCATTTTCGCCAGTCATTCTCACGAAGATCATCGCCGATGGTTCACCGACATCGTGCTCTACAACTATTACGATTCGAAATCGCGTCGCAGGGTCCGGCTCATTTCCGCCGAATCCGTGCTGGAAGAGTATCACAAAAACTCCAAAGGCGCCTTAGAGCGATCCCTTTCGCAAGACTCGAAGCAGGTCATCGACATTCCTTATGAGCATATGGTGGAAGAGGTGGTTTTGGGACCCAAAAGCCGGTACTTCATCGCGCTGGAGACGGTCAGCAGCGGGTGTTACGCCTATCGGATCAGAGACAGGGCGGGGAACACGATCGGCCCGGAAAGGGCCAAAATCGTCATCAATCCAGTGGCAAACCGACCGAGACTCCTTTTCAAGGACGACGAAACCGGCGAGTGGGTTGAACCCCAAAGCTATTACGCTTTCAGCTCGGAGCAATTCTATGAAAAGGATCAGAACCCCTTTGTGGATGAAGCGGCCGGGCTAACCGTCGAAGCGGTCAAGGCCCCGGTCTGGCACGGCGTTCCCACCGTCGGGTTCAGATTCAAAACGGCCCGAAATACTCTTTTTTACAGCGCAGACACGGTATACAGATCGTCTCTTTGGAAGGAACTCTATCAGACCTACCGTCCCCGGCGGTTTGAAACCATCCGACGCGAAGCGTTCGAGGAGCAATCTGTCATTATCGGCGACATCAATGACTTCACGGAAAGGATATGGAGCCGGCAACGTTACGAGGCGGCCCTGAAGGCCTACCAAGGGGCCGTTGTGATCCATGACGTAGCCAGAAAAAACAGCGTTGTTCATACCAACTACGAAGACATCTGCGACGCAAACATCGATCAACTTCTCTTCACCCACACCCCCGACAACCTCACGGCCAGACGCCCCATACTCAAGTCAGGGGAGCAGATCGTTTTCAGAAACGGCCGCATTTACGAATGCGTAGACGGTCGCCTTTTTGCCTTTGACGCGGATGTGTATGTGAAACACATGTCTTCCTGTTACATCGGATATCGGTCCAAAAAGGGCGCATACAAGATCATCTCAAAGAACGGCCTCCTTGGCCTGGTGGACGAGGCGTGCCCTGAAAAGGGGCTGATGCGATTGAATCTCTATGAAGACATCAACGGCAGGTACTTGCCCGTCCTGAAGGAGCCCAACAAATTCTACCGTTCGCGGACGGACGGGCAGGTGGAAGAGGTAACCGTCGATGAAACCATGAGCGTGGGCCGACTGGTCGAAAACATGCGCGGCCGGCTGCGAAAGCCGGGACCACGCAAAACAGTAGGAAGAACAAAGAGTTCAGGAAAACGTCTCATGGGCCACCTTGCCCCGCCATCCCCTCGCAATGGCCTGACTTGATCGCCAGGATAAGGTCCTCCAAGGTGCGGATTGGATAATTTAAGAAGGTAGAAGCTCGACCGACCTGGCCCCTCATGGGACAGTCGCTTCCTCAGATGGAAGGGAGGCCTTTGAGCTTTGCCGCCTCCATCACCTTTTGGTTGGCCGTGTCCCACTTCTGTCGGTTATGGGTTTCGAACGGCGTCGATCTCGTCCATCCCCAGGAGATGGACCCCCATGGAGTCCCATTCCCTGAAAGGGCGGGACCGGAACGCCGTGACGGAAAAATGTTCGGTGGAACAGAACCCGTCTAACCCTTCAGAATCGCCTCATGGATCACGTCTACAGTTCCAAGATATTTGTGGTGTGAATATTTGCTGGGCAGTGCAGATCAATGCGCAAGTTCCCTCCCATGGCTATATTATTTTGAAGGGGATGGCAGCCGCAATATCTCCCCGAAGTCAGATTGGGATTTGATGCAAATTACGCAGCCCCAAAAAACTGCGTGGATCAAAGCCTGATAATCTTCACAAGGGAACCTACCCAGTCCGGCGGCAGATAGACTCGACCGCTGTCACCAGCGAGCTTCACGACCTTTTCCACCATCTCCTCGCCATAGACCTTGATCTTCACTTTTTCCACCCTGGCGTCGGGAGAAGCGTCCGGCCCATTCTTCTGCTCTTTTTCATTGGGCATGGTAACAAGTCTGGCAGCTAATGCCGGCACAAATTGAAATGATTGGATTATTCGAACGGAATGATAAGAGGTCCCATTTTTGAGACCGGATTACAAAGTGATAAGAAGTATCTCTTAGGATTCCCTCATTTTTCTTTACTCTTTCTGAGTATCGTTCTTGCTTCTTCTGGAATTGGCAGGGGAACAGGCTTACCTGAAATCTTCTTCACCGATCCAAAGCGAGGCGGGCACACTTCAAAGCAAGTCCCGCACTTTATGCATTTGTCTTGATCAATGACATGGATCCGGTTCTTGCCACCCACAATCGCCTCCACGGGGCATTTCTTATGGCAAATCATACAGGCCTGGCACTTATCCGGATCAATATAGTAGGAGTCCACTTCAGCGAATAACTTGTCTATCTCCTCAGAGGTGAAAACCCCGTCATATTCCGCTTCGTTTTCAAGACGTGAAGCCAGCTTCTCCCTTTTCGCCATTTTTATATAGGGGATCAGCCTCGAAACTTCCTGAATCTTGGACTTCAATACCCTTTCTTCTATGGCTTCGCTTCGACCAAGAGGTCCTAACTCCTTAACCTTCTTTCCAAAATCATTCATGAACATCGGTAAAGAGGATTCCTTCTCCGGCAGACATGAACTCGATCCTCAGCCTTTCCGGGTTCATCCCGATGTGTTCCATGATTTTTCGACACAGAAGCACCATGTTCAGTGCTTGGTAATTTCCGTGAGTCGTATAGTTGCATTCGTTAAGCGACAGCCACCAATGAACACCCCATCCATTCCATTGGAGAAGGCTCTGAGCACAAATGCCGGGTCGACTCTGCCGGAACACATGACGCGGATCAGCCTGATTTCAGTTGTATATTGCAGTCTGGAAACTCCAGCCAGGTCAGCAGCGCCGTATGCTCACCAATGGCATACAAAACCCAATATTTTCGGTTTAAATGTAAGTCCTGTACTCATTCGTTCTCACCTCCTTTCTTAGTAATCCGGGCTCTATTCGTTCGTATACTTCTACACATCTCCGACCGCCGCATCCAATTGTTGTATGATCTCTTCCTTTGGAGCCGCCGCATCAATTTGGCTCAAGAGCTCTTCATCGGTAAAGTGTTTTAATTGTATAGCCCCTGTGGGGCACTTTGCGTTGCAGAGACCATCTCCTTTACAGATAACCGGATTGACGACCGCCTTCTTGCCTTGTTTTGTCTCACGAAACTCGATGGCCCCATAGGTACAGGCGGAGATACATGCCCCACACCCCATGCACTTCTTCTCAGTCACCTCGCAAACCGAACCCGAGACGGTGACGGTATCATGTGAGAGAAGGGTCAAGACCCGACCTGCAGCGCCATAGGCCTGGTTGATCGCCTCCGGTATATGCTTAGGATAGTGAGCCATTCCGCAAAGGTAAACGCCTTCCGCACTAAACTCGACCGGTCGCAATTTGACATGGGCTTCTTTGAAAAAATCATCCGGTCCCAGAGAGACCTTGAATAGTTGAGAAATTTCCTTGTTCCCTGCCGCGGGAATAACGGCGGCAGACAACGTAAGGTAATCGGCATCGATCGCCACGCGCTTACCCAGGATCGGATCGGGCACGGTCACCCTCAAAACGGGCCGGCCCTCTTCCTCGACCGCTTCCACTTGGGGCCGGTCATCCGGCTCCCAGCGGATGAACTTTACATCCTTTTCTGACGCTTCCCGGTAATAATCTTCCATAAGCCCGTAGGTCCTGATATCCCGAAAGAGAATGTAGATATCCATTTCGGGGTTGATCTCTTTGAGCTTCAAAGCGTTCTTTATGGCATGGCTGCAGCAGACCCGGGCGCAGTAATCTCTGTCAGGCTGTCTGCAGCCGACACATTGGATCATGACCAGGCCCTGGGCGTTGATCAGCCTTTCTTCCCTCTTGGCGATTCGCTCCCCCAGCTCCAGCTGGGTCAATACCCTCTCGTCTTTCCCATAAAGGTATTCGGTGGGTTTATATTCCTCGGCACCAATGGCGATGACGGCTGCGCCATGTTTGATCTCTGTGACCCCTCTTTCGGACTTCACCTTGGTGACGAAGTTCCCGACATAACCGGTCGCCTCCGTGATGACGGCATCCGTATACACATGGATGCGGGGGTGCTGATAAACCTTACGCACAAGGTCACGCACATAGGCCTGAACGTCCAGCCCTTCCAGGGTGAAATGGATTCTTCTGGCCGTTCCCCCCAGGTCCGCCTCCTTTTCCACCAGGGAAACCTCATGTCCCTGCTTGGCGATGGAGAGCGCACAAGTCATGCCGGCGATCCCACCGCCCAACCACCAGCGCCGTCTTGTTGACCGGCAGATCGATCTCTTGTAAAGGCTCCAAATGGCAGGCGCGTGCCACCGACATCCGGGTGATGTCCTTTGCCTTCTGTGTGGCGTCTTCCTTTTCTTTGGCGTGGCACCAGGAGCAATGTTCCCGGATATTCGCCATGTCGTAGTAATATTGATTAATTCCCGCCTCTCGAAGGGTGTCCCGGAACAACGGTTCAAGGGTCCTGGGGGAGCAGGCAGCGACCACCACCCGGTTGAGTCCCTTTTCCTTGATCATGTCTGTAATTTCTTTGGCGGAATTGGTGGCGCATGAAAACAGCTGTTCCTGAGCGTAGACCACATTGGGCAAGGTCAAGGCATATTCAACGGTGGAAGGAACATCCACCACTCTTCCGATATTCGCCCCACAATGACACACAAAGACCCCGACCCTTGGCTCCTCTTTGGAGACATCCCTTTCCTCCGGATAGATCCTTTCCCTGGTCAGCTTCCCTCGCCTGTAGTCAAGGGCTTCACCGCATTGGGCCCCGGCCCCGCTGGCGGCAAAAACCGACTCAGGGATATCCATGGGACCCTGGAAGGCGCCACTTACAAAAATCCCAGGCTTGGTGGTCTCCATAGGATTGAAAGGAATGGCTTTCCGGAATCCGTGTGAATTGAGCTCGATTCCGAATTTGTCCGCCAGGTCTTCATGATCAGCAGGAGGATTCAATCCAACGGACAATACCACCATATCGAATTCTTCCTCTTTGACGCCTTCCTCGGGAGTCGCATATCTTACTATGACATTCTTGCTTTCCGGGGTCTCTCTTACGATGGATGCGTAGCTTCTTATCACCCGAATCCCGGGAAGCTGCTCAGTTCTTTGGTAGTATCGTTCGAAATCCTTGCCATGGGAACGAATGTCGTTATGGAATATCGTGCACTCTGCCTCTGCGTCATGATCTTTCGTCAAAATCACCTGTTTCTGGGTATACGTGCAGCATACACCTGAACAATAGCTGTTATCGCCCGGGGTGACCCGTCTGGAGCCGACGCATTGAATCCAGGCGATTTTATGGGGATGCTTCTTGTCGGAACCACGCAGGATCTCACCTTCATATGGCCCGGTGGCGCATAACAGCCGTTCAAAGTCCATGCTGGTGACCACGTTCTGAAACTTTCCGTAACCATATTCGGCCCTCACCCTGGGGTCGAAGGGCTCAAAGCCGGGCGACAGAATGATGGCTCCCACTTTTATTTCCACATTCTCCGGCTTTTGCCTGAAGATCGATGGCGGCATTCTTGCAGACGCCTTCGCAGATACGACATTTCTTCTCTTTAAGGTAAAGACAGCTTTCATCGATATAGGCGACAAGGGGAATGGCCTGAGCGAAGTATACATGGACAGCTTTATTCTTCGATATCTCCTGATTAAATTGATCAGGGTATTGCGCCGGGCAGTATTCCACACAGGTCGTACAACCCGTGCATTTGTCTTCTTTGATGTATCTTGGCTTCTTGATCAGGCTGACCTTGAAGTCTCCTGCCTCCCCTTCCACACGATCCACTTCAGTATAGCTCAGGACCTCTATGTTCGGATGCCGGCCGACCTCGACCAGTTTGGGCGAGAGGATTCACATGGAGCAGTCATTGGTGGGAAAGGTCTTGTCAAGCTGGGCCATATGGCCGCCAATGGCAGGTGATTTCTCGACGAGGTAAACCTTAAACCCGGCAGTGGCAAGATCAAGAGAGGCTTGAATCCCGCTGATCCCCCCACCAACCACCATGACGTCTCCAAAATGACTGTCACCAAGACTTTTACGAAACTCTTGAATTTTTTCTTTTACCGAAGGTTCCTTTTCCACTTTCTAACACCCCATCAGATCTTCTTGCGCCCGCAGGGTCCGGGTCTGCCAGTTTAACCGTGCTGACTCTAAATGGCTTCCTGGATAATTTCCGTGATATCTTTAACCTCTATTTTTTCGGTAACATCCAGGGTTAACCGACTGTCCTCAAAATTGGCGATGCAATACGGACAGGAAGTCACCAGCACCTCAGCCCCGACCCCCATGGCCTGTTCCAATCTGAGGTCGGAAAATCTTTCCCCTTTCGGGGTTTCCATCCAGATCCTGCCGCCTCCCCCTCCGCAACAGAGACTATCTACGCGCGACTCAGGCATCTCATTCAGCTCTAACCCGAGGACCTTTTTTAATGCCCCCCGGGGTTCGTCATAAATGCCGTTATGTCGACCCAGGTAACAGGGGTCATGATAAGTCACTTTCTTCCCATACGGTTTGCTGAGTTCAAGTCTTCCCACATCCATCAGCTCGAACAAATACTGGGAGATATGAACCACGTCGAAGTTCACCCTGAATTCGGGATATTCGTTTTTAAAGGTGTGGTAGCAATGAGGCGAAGAAACCAGGATTTTCTTCACCCCATGATCGATAAACGTCTTGATGTTTTCCCTGGCCAACCGCTTGAATAATTCCTCATCGCCCGTCTTGCGGATGCTTTCTCCACAGCAATTCTCCTTGGCCCCCAGTATCCCGAAATCCACCCCTGCCCGGTTGAGGATACCGGCCGTGGCTCTCGCCACCTTTTTTAATCTTGGGTCATAGCAGAGGTAGCAGCCGGGGAAATATAAAATTTCCATCCCCTCGGTGAACGTTTTTACGGAAAGGCCTTCCGCCCAGTTTGCCCTGTTTTTTCGCTCTTCACTCAAAGGGTTTCCCTCGCCAACGAGGCTTGCGCTTGCAGTGCGGACAGGCTTGACGGAGGGGGGAAAGACCCCATATTCCGTGGCAATCCTGCGCAAGGCGACCCCGGAATCTATCTGTCTGACGTCCCTGGGGCACTGCTGAGGGCATCTTCCGCAGGTCGTACAACGCCAGATATCTTCACTTTCTATCTCAGTCAAACCGAACGTAGCCTCTCGGACGATCTTACGCATACTGAAGGTCCTGACCCTGTTCCACGGACAAACAACATCGCAGAGACCGCATTGAAAGCATCTCTTGAAGGCGTCTCCACCGCTCGCTTTGATGACATCGATGATCTCTTTGAAGGGGGTTACAGTCTCCACGGTCTTTCTTGGTCCTCTTATTTTGCCTTATTGCGTTAGTCCTTCATGGACATTCGGGCAACGGCATCCATCATCTTGTCCAACCCATATTTGTTTGCCAGGCATTCCAATCCGACCTCCAGCTCCTCCTTCTCCTCCTGCGCTTCGCCCTCCTCTTCCCTTTCCTCGTAAGTCAGGGCATCAACCAAGCACCACTTCACACACAGGGGTTCTTCTTCGCCCTCGCACATATCGCATTTCAGAGGGAGACCGGAATCGGGTTCCTTGAAAAGATCTCTGGATGGGCAGGAAGCCCGGCAGAAGGCACACTCTTCGTATTCCTTTCCGTCAATCACATACTTGTCTCTGCCCATACATTCGGCTGGCGCATACTCGCCCGCGTAGACAGGAACATATATGTCTCTGAGTGGTTCACGATTCACCCGGATGCGAGACCTTGCCGGATTATTGCCGCTGTATTTTGGCGCAGCGTGAAAGGCGGAGCAAATTACCTCACAGGCCCGGCAACCATTGCATTTGTCGGCATCAACTTTTATTGTTTTAATGACTTTCTTTTTTTTCGTCCCCCGTCACCGCTACCCCTCCTTCCCTTTTTCCGCCCAGGTCCCCTTGGAAGGTATATCTCCATCGTCTGAATAGATCCCTCTCTTTTCGAAGTCTTCGCTCACGTAATCCAAACCTAATTCATGTAAAGACTCTTTAGTGGGAATCCCCTCGTTATTCCACCCTTTGAATTTGTAATAGGTATCTAAGAGCTCCCTTTCAAGGTCGGGAAATCTTTTCCTCCAATGGTTCTCCGGAGGCTTCTCATCATTTCTCCTCATGCCTCTTCTTGATATTATTGGCTCTAACCAAAGTTCGGTATCTCTTAACGGCTTGCGCCAGCTTTTCTTCATCCATGTCGATCCCGGCCCCTGATGAGATGAATTTCGGGTAATTGTGTAAATGATACGGAGGTTTCAGGGGGAAAGAGGACAAACCGGCACACATCCCGAGGGCGTCGTCGATGTAGTGCATCCTCTCTTGCCAGTCAACAATGTCACAACACATTTCAGGCGTTGGGTAATAGGGGATCGATTTTTCTCCGCGTAGCTCCCAGTCCAAAAAGTACTGTTTGAACTTTTCATCAGGAATCTGGAACCAATCCTTCACAAACGCTTCCCGCTCCTCCCTCGTTGCAAAAGGCGCCTGGGGGAATTGCCCTTCAATCTGGGTAATGTTGATCTTCTCGCCCGTTGCATACATGAGGAAATAAATGGGATTCAGCATTCCCAGCTTGAGAGGCAGCTGCTCATGTTTCTTAATGTTATTATGAGCATAGGCTTCTGCGCCCTTACCAATCTGCCTGGCCGCCCAATAGGTCCCATTGGCCAAAACATCTCCAATCCCTTCCCGCCGGACAATTCTTTCAAGTAACCAGTAAAATCTCCCTTCATTGTCGAGCGGCATTCCAGGGAAATCATCGTCCGTTAATATCCCGTTTTCGTAAAGCTCAAGTGCAAAGGCCATCACTTGCGGGGCGGAGAATGCGTCCACCCCATACTCCGTGGCACTTTGAGCAATACCCAGACCAAATTGCAGGTCTGAAAAGGCCGCCATGGTATAAGTAAGTTTCGAGAAGCATTTCATCATGTATGTTGGAAGTCCCGGGGGGGAAATGGTTGCCCCGCATGTCATCGGGCAGTTATAGCAACTGATCAGCCGGGTCCGCATGCTATCCAAAGTCTGCGCCCACTCCTTTGCGACCTCTTCGTTCCAGAAATCCTTTCTGCGGGTGCGGGAATTTCCCCACATAAAATTTTCGGTGTGCCACTTTTCATCATGGACTTTCATCTCTTGGGGTGACCCAAGCCCGGCTAAAATGGGCATGACCCCCGGAATGGGGTTCTCATTTCGAAATTTTATATATTTTAGTACCTCGTTACAGAGTTCCATGAATTCAGTCGGCCGGGCAACATTGATGTCCTTTGTTCCACGAACGGCGATGGCCTTTACCCCTTTGTCCCCCATAACGGCGCCTATTCCGCCGCGACTGGCACTGGACCTGCCCTGCTCGATGGAAGCAAAATAGACCCTATTTTCGCCGGCCAGGCCGATAGCCGCCACCTGGGCTCTCGGTTCCTTCAGCTCTTGTTGAATAAGCGTTGCCGTTTCAACAGCGCCCTTACCCCGCAAATGAGAGGCATCACGTATCTCCACTTTGTCATTGTTTATCCACAAATAAACCAGATCGGGGGACTTGCCCCGAAGGATCACTTTGTCATAACCGGCATACTTCAATTCCGGTGCCCAAAACCCCCCCATCATTGAAAAGGCCATGAACCTGGTCTGAGGGGAAATAGTAGAAACAATGGTACGATTACAACCGGTAGCAGGCGTGCCACATAAAAGGCCGGCGCTGAATATGAGAAGATTATCGGGAGAAAAGGGCTCAACTTCAGGGGGAACCCTGTCCCACAATATCTTGGCGTTCGTCCCTAGACCCCCCAGATAAAGCTCGGTGTCTCTTGGGTCGGTTTCCATCCTCTCAATGTTTCCTCGGGTTAGATCAACTTCTAAATTAAACCCGGTCTCTGCGTACCTCATTTTCTTACCCCTTACACTCGGATTGCGATATGGTCGCCCGCGCTGCCTTCAAAGGCGGAAAAAAGCGGCCTTCCGCTCCTGGCGCCGGGCGCATTTCCTGCACCGGGTGGACAACATCCAGCCAGTCAACCATCCAATCCCCGACCTTCCACAGACCCTTCTCGCCAATCCGGCAGGGCCTCAAGGCTCCAACTCCTTCAACAAATTGATAAAATCGCTCCGGTCAAACCCGAGCGTCTTAAAGAAGGAGAGCAGGTCTACCGAATCCCATCTCACGGATGTCAGGATGTGTCGGACCCCCATTTCACGATAAGCATGGATCACAGCCTCGGCCAACTGCCTGCCTATGCCCTGGCCCATGAACCTGGGGTCAACGCCCATGGTCGCGATCCATGCACTTTTGTCCAGGCCGAACCCTGCATTGACCGTGTAGCTGATCATGTAGCCAACGATCTTCCCCTCCAGTTCGGCCGCAAAGCTGGCGTCCCCGCCCTTATGTTCCTGATCCCGTATGATCCGCCCGAAGTCGATGTCCACCAACGATTTAGTGATCTCCTCATGGATCCGACGGATGGCCCCGGCGTCCCTCATCTCGATTTTTCGTATGCGCAGATTCTCCATTGGCTGATCCGTGACGTTTTCAGTTTGAGTTGCCATGATCAAAGCCTGATGATCTTCACACGGGAGCCCACCCAGTCCGGAGGCAGATAGACCCGACCGCTGTTGCCGCTGAGCTTCACCACCTTTTCGACCATCTCTTCGCCATAGACCTCGAACTTGACCTTTCCCACCTGCGCCTCAGGAGAGGGATCCGGCCCGTTCTTTAACTTTTTTTCATTGGGCATGGTAACAAGCTCCGGCCGCTTGGGTAGACAACCGATTGAAATGGTTAAATCTATTTATATTATTGCGATAAAAATATACTCATTGGGGAAAGTCACCATGAAATATAACTACAATCTAGCTACATCGTAACTATATGTCAACAAAAAAATGGCCTGGCAAAAGGGGCCGGAGGGGCATTCGACCGGGGGTTTGAAGGGGTGCAGACGACCCTGGTATAACCTGGTATAAGACCGGACGACCGGGTGGTTCCAGGCGAAAATCCTGGAGCTGAGAGGCAACCTTGGGGCTTCGGATTATTATTCCCATTTCACCCAGAGGCATCAAATGAATCCATCCATCGACGAGCGATATCTCAGACCCACCGCCATCATTGACAGCGACCACCCTACGGTCCTGAAACTCGCCACGAAGACCACGCCCGCCTCCAACGCAGCCCTCGGCGAACGTCACCAGGTCGCCCCCCTTGAATTCGACGGGCACACCGACTCCATGTTTCAGCCTTTCAACCTGGAGCAAAGGCGATTCATGGGGTGCATGGCCGATAACGGGACCCATGCAGGCATCCCCGTAGAGATCATCGTGGCCGCTTGGAGGGAGGCTTATGGCGAGGCAAGGGTCCTCGGCTGGATTGCGCGGTTCGAAAACCTGAATGGACAAACCCCTTCCGATTTTTCCAATGAAGAAATCTGGAAGGGCGACTAGGTCGGGAGTTCACCTGCCATCACACTGGAGTCGTTCGGCCCCCTGAAGGGGAGACGCCGAATGTTGCGGAGACCGGCGCTTTTCATCATGGCCTCGATCTCGTTTTGCGAATAGGCCTGGCCCTGATCCGTGTTTATGAGCATGTTGAGGGAAAAGAGGGCCGCAAACAAGGGGTTGTCCCGGGTATCCTCCAGGATGAAGTCATGGATCAGCAAGAGACCGCCTGGCGTTAGGGCCGACACGGTCTTCTCAAGGATCCGCCGGCAGTCCGCCATCCCCTCTCCGTGGAGGATGTGGGAAAGCCAGGCCACATCGTATGGTCCTTTGATGGGGTCCTTGAGATAGTTGCCTGGTACGAACCGGATGCGTCCCTCCATCCCGAACCGTTGAATCGTCTGGCTGGCAAATGGCTCGGTGGTCTTCCTGTCGTAAACGGCAGCCATAAGTTTCGGGTTGTGCATACAGAAATGGATGGCATAGGTCCCTGGACCGCCACCCAGGTCAAGGAGCGTCCGTCTCCCGGCCAGATCGATCTGGGGAACAAGGCGGGGCGCAAGACCCATGGCCAGATTCAACATGCCCATGAGAAAGCTCTCCCGCTCTTCTGCCTCGGGGATCGGCCCTCTCTCCACCGGACCCCCCGTCATGACCGCTTTGTCCAACTGAGACCATGCGGTGACCAGGTGGTGATAGTGCATGATCATGTAGCCCAAGTACCTTGGGGAGTCCTTTGACAGCCAGACCCTGGCCGCCTCGGTGTTGGTGTAGCCGTCTCCGGCCTTCTCCACAAGACCCATGGCACAGAGCGCATCGAGCAGCATGGTCAAGGCCCGGGGGTTGGCGTTGAGGGTTCGTGCGAGCGGTTCGCCGGTTTGACGGGCTTCGCCCAAGGCCGTGAACACCCCCAGTTTGACGGCGGCATGGAGGGCGCAAGTCTGCCAATAGGCCCCTGACACCCCCAGGATCTGTCCCTCTGTCCAGGATAACCCTTCTGACATGTCCCTTTTCCCTCCGTGGCCCCTTTGATATCTTTGACCTTCTCTTCGGCCCAGCCTCAGTGAGCATAGGATAAAGGCCTCCAAGAATCAACGCCAAAGCAGGGTGCTGGACAGACGTAACGCTTTAGGGCGGCTTCGAAACCCGGGGACCTGGAGGAATTTTTGCGGTTGACACCCAAAACCCACGGCCTGTATAAATTGGACATCATTCATCTCCAACCTTGAGAATTCATGCGGCCCATCGGCTTACTCAACGGGGGTGCCACACCTCATCCTCCGATGAATTGCGGGTCCAAGGGTCCGGGCAACGTCTCAGAATTTGGCCTTTTGCCACCCAATGGAAAGGTCAGGTTTGGAAAAGCCGGTCAATAAGCCCCTAAGCACCATTTGCTTTGTCGTCTGGCATGGGTGTTTGCGGTCTGATGATCGCCTGAGTCACCATCTTCTTGTTTCGCCCCTATCATCAAGGACCTTCCCATGAAAATCGGAATCCCGAAAGAACGCTGGCCTTCAGAGAAGCGCGTGGCCGCTTCGCCGGAAACCGTGAAAAAGCTCGTCATGATGGGCTTGACGCTCCTGGTGGAAACGGACGCGGGGCACGGTTCCTTTTTCCTGGACAAGGCCTATGAGGAGGCAGGCGCAAGCATCGTTGCGGACCCACAGGCCCTTTTTGGCGAGGCAGACGTCATCTTCAAGGTGCAGCGGCCCATGGTGGAACCCCTCCTGGAGGTGGACGAAATGTCCCTGCTTCGACCCGGGCAGACGCTCATCGCTATCCTGGATGCGCTGGTGAGCCGCGACCAGGTGACGGCCTATGCCGAAAAGAAGGTCACCGCCTTCGCGCTGGAACTGGTGCCGCGGATCAGCCGCGCCCAATCCATGGACGTCCTCTCCTCCCAGAGCAACCTGGCTGGATACAAGGCGGTCATCGACGCGGCCCACCAATTCGGGCGGATCTTTCCCATGATGATGACGGCCGCAGGGACCATTGCCCCTGCACGGGTGCTCGTCCTGGGGGCCGGGGTGGCAGGGCTCCAGGCCATTGCAACCGCCAAACGGCTGGGTGCCATGGTTTCCGCTTTTGATGTGCGGCCGGCGGTGAAGGAGCAGGTGGAAAGTGTGGGAGCCAAGTTCGTGGAGGTCCCCTCGGAGGAAGCGGCCGCGGCCGAAACCTCTGGAGGCTACGCCAAGGAGATGAGTGAGGACTACAAGCAAAAGCAAGCGCAATTGATTCACGATACCATCAAGAAATCGGACATCGTGATCACCACGGCCCTCATCCCGGGCAAGCCCGCGCCGGTGCTCGTCACCGAGGAAATGGTCAAAGACATGAAGCCCGGCTCCGTGATCTACGACCTGGCCGTCGCTGCGGGCGGAAACTGCCCCCTCTGCGTGATGGACCAGGTGGTCGTGGTGCACGACGTGGCCATCGTCAGCTATGGGAACGTCCCGAGCCGCGTCCCCGTGGACGCATCCACGCTATACGCCAAAAACCTCTTCAACTTCATCTCCCCCATGATCGACAAGGAGACCAAGACCCTGCGCATCGACATGGAGGACGAAATCGTTCAAGGGACCCTTTTGACCCACGAAGGCCGGATCGTCCACGCGGCCTTCAAGTCCTGAAAGGAGGTTTCAAACGTCATGCTGTTAGACCTCTTGAACGCCCTCCCCTCGATCCTCACCGGGTCCGCCGCTGGGACAGGGGTGGATCCCCTCATCTTCAACATCACCGTCTTCATCCTGGCCGTCTTCGTAGGCTACTTCGTGATCTGGAGTGTGACCCCCGCCCTGCACACCCCGCTCATGTCGGTGACCAACGCCATATCGGGGATCATCATCGTGGGGGCGCTGATCGCCGCGGCCCCATCGGTTTTGACAGGGGCCACCGTCATCGGCTACGTGGCCGTGGCTATCTCCTTTGTGAATATTTTCGGCGGATTCATCGTCACGCAGCGGATGCTGGAGATGTTCAAGAAGAAACAGCGTTAAGCGCTTTGACGGCAGCATCTTCGCAACCCAACGGGATCGCGGGGTTGAATTTCGAAATCCCAATATCGTGATTCGAAAGGGGGTTTTCAGTGAGCGGTGGGATCATTCTCATCTATGTCCTGACGGCCATCTGTTTCATTTTCGCCCTAAAGGGGTTGTCTTCACCCACAACGGCCCGTCAGGGCAATCTTGTGGGAATCGCGGGCATGGCCCTTGCGATCATCACCACCCTCTTCTATGTAGCAAAGAGCCCCTTGCCCGCCCTGGCCCCCGACGCGACCACTTATGTCCTCATCGCCGTCTGCGTGATCGTGGGCGGCGGGGTCGGCACGGTCATCGCGCTTCGCATCCACATGAAGTCCATGCCCCAGTTGGTGGCGGCATTTCACAGCCTGGTGGGTCTTGCCGCAGTCCTTATCGCCGCATCGGCCTTTTACGCCCCCCAGTCTTACGGCATCGGCACCGTGGGAGACATCAGGCAGGCAAGTCTCATTGAAATGAGCCTCGGCGCGGCCATCGGCGCGATTACCTTCACGGGATCGGTGGTGGCCTTCGCCAAGCTCCAAGGACTGGTAAGCGGGGCCCCGGTCATCTTCAAAGGCCAACACCTCCTCAATCTCCTGATCGGCCTCATCATCATCGCGCTGATCGTCCTCTTCAGCATGAACCGGGGGCCCCAGGGGGCCGCCTTCTGGCTTATGACCGGCCTTTCCTTCGTCATCGGTGTCACCCTTATCATTCCCATCGGCGGCGCGGACATGCCGGTCGTTATCTCCATGCTAAACTCCTATTCCGGATGGGCCGCAGCCGGCATCGGTTTCACCCTCAATAACCCCCTCTTGATCATCACAGGGGCGCTCGTGGGATCGAGCGGTGCGATCCTGAGCTACATTATGTGCCGTGCCATGAACCGCTCCTTCTTCAACGTAATCCTCGGCGGCTTCGGCACCGGTGAGGGAGCGGCCGCAGGCAGTGCTTCGGGCGGAAAGGCCGCCAAGGCCGGCAGCGCCGACGATGCAGCCTTTATCATGAAAAACGCCCAGTCGATCATCATCGTGCCGGGCTACGGCATGGCCGTGGCTCAGGCCCAACACGCTGTCAGGGAGCTATTTGACAAGCTCACCGCAGAGGGCGTCAACGTTCGCTTTGCCATCCACCCGGTCGCCGGCAGGATGCCGGGCCACATGAATGTGCTCCTTGCGGAAGCCAATATCCCCTACGACGTGGTCTTCGAACTGGAAGACATCAACAGCGACTTTTCAAGCTGCGACGTGGCCTACGTGATCGGCGCAAACGACGTGACCAACCCGGCCGCCAAAGAGCCGGGAAGTCCCATTTTCGGCATGCCCATCCTGGAAGTCGACAAGGCAAAAACGATCTTTTTCATCAAACGAAGCCTATCGCCAGGTTATGCCGGCATCGACAACAGGCTCTTCTATGCCGACAACACCATGATGCTCTTCGCTGACGCCAAGAAGATGACCGAAGCGATCGTCAAGGCCCTGGCTTAGCCGACGTTGCAGGCCTGGCCGCACGCCCGTTGGCGGAAAAGGTTCTAGTATCCGTTCTGTTTGCCCGACATCTCTTCGACGTCTATTCTGACGATGGTGGCGCGATCCATGGCCTCTTGGGACATGTCCTTTGCGTCACCGTTGTAGTGATGCATAATGATTTCGAGGCCCTGCCGCTTCTTCTCGGAATCAGTGACCAGTGATGCCCTGCCCGTCCCGATGACGCTTCGGTAATTCACGGACCACTTGCATGCCTTTTCGTGCCTGATCAGCGCCACATCGGCCTCCACCTGGAAGCACACGAGGGGGTTCTTCCGGATGAGGTCGAGCTTTCGACCCTCGGGGGCGCAGTGAAAGTAAAGGGACCCATCCGCATACCCGAAGCAGACAGGCACCACGTAGGGGGTTTGGTTGTCACAGAGGCCCAGGTGACAGACCTGTGCTCGACGGATCACATCCTCGATCGCCGCTTTCTCCCGAATTTCCTTTTCCTTTTTTCGCATCCCACGTCCTTTCTCACATCCTAACCCGGCCAAGCCGGAACCAAACAGGTTTCAGGTGTCAGGTTTCGGGTTTCAGGCCTGACTTCTGAACACTGAACACTGAAACTTGAAATTGTGACCGTTTTGCACGCCATTTCTCCGGTAAGGGACCAACGATATTTGAACCCCGATTTGTCCGGAAGTTTCTATGGGTCCCGAAGCCCCTGGCGCAACCCTGGGGGATGATCCCTTTCAGCCGGTTCGTTGAGCAGAGGCGCCGCGAACGGCCATCCAGATGGTATGCTGTGCCCCTTTGCCGGAGGCCCGTGCCCGCACCCTGATCTCATCCACCGCAAAACCGGCCTTGCGCAGCCGTCCGACAAAGGCCCGATCGGGCGCGGCCGCCCACACACCCAGTACGCCCCCAGGCCGCAGGACCGCAAAGACGGTCGCAAGTCCTCTATGGCCATAGAGCCAACCGTTGCCCTTGCTCGTCAGGCCATCCGGGCCATTGTCCACGTCAAGGAGTATAGCATCATAGGCGCCTCGCGCCTCTTTCAGAATGCGGACCACATCCTCCTCCCGGACCGTGACCCGCTCATCGGCAAGCGGATGGCCGGCCAGATGCGCGAGAACCCCTCGGTTCCAGGCCACCACCGCCGGCACCAGCTCGGCCACCTCCACCCGGCCTCCTGCCCCGAGCCGGTTGAGTGCGGCGGCCAGGGTAAACCCCATCCCCAGACCTCCGATCAGGACCCGGGCTCCGGGGCGGCCTGCGATCCTGGCACACGCCAGTTCCGCTAGGGCCTCCTCAGAACCATGCTGCCTGCTGTTCATGATCTCGCAGCCGCCCATCCGGATCGAAAACTCCCGATCCCGCTTGAAGAGACTCAGCGCACCATCGTTTCCCGGCACCTGAGCACGGCCGAGAAGCTCCCAAGCAATCATGGGCATCTCCGGCGAGGGCGCCTTGGACGGCGTAAGAGCAAGAAATTCATCGGCCGCAGCATTTTTTATACTTTTGCCCGCTTCCGCACGGACAGGGGGCGTTTCGCCCGATCTTGTTTTCAACGACCCTGGGTTTGGGCGTATTTTGCAATATCTCCAAGGCGGTGACATCTTCGGGCTTGTCAGGCTTAATCTCGATTTTGTACTCCCACCCCTTTTCTTCAAAGATCGCCGCGACTTCTTTCCCTCTTTCTTCGGTCTCCACCGTCACCACAGCAGGATTTCTTTTCGTCCCCAGCCGGGCCTCTTTCTTGCCATCATAGATCTTCATCTTTGCCCCCTTGATATTTATGGCCATTATAACTCGCATCATCCGGCTCTTCCATCCAGATCTGCATGGCTTTGCGAACCACCCCGTCCCAATCATGCCTTTTCTCTTGACAGTTCTTCGAGCCCATCCCTATGCTGTTGGTGTAACCCATCGGGATTTATGTCAAATAGAAGCACCATGAAGGAACACCCCTACACGTTTCTTGCAGCACTCAAGGAAATAACGGTTCTATTGAACCGGGCCAAAAGAACATTGGAAGGAGTGAAGTTCCTCTTTCCGCTTGTGGGCGCTGCACTCGGCGCATCCCATGTGTCCCTTTACCAACGGCGATGTGGAGAGGGGGAGCCACAAACGTTAACCCAGCTCGATTCCTGGGAAAACCCTCAAAGTCAATGGGAGTCGCCGCCTTTGGAACTGGAATCTGGGGCCATTTCAGTCTCGAACTGGGCGCAGTTGGAACGGGGCCAACGCGTACAACTTCCGTATCATGGCGATGGCACAGCACCCGCGCGGTTTTTATCCCCCCTCTTCCTGGCGACCCATCTGTTTGGCCTGCTCGTGGTGACATTGGAGGAAGACCTCGGCCAATCCATGGAAGTGGCGGATTTCACCCTCACCGTGTGCGGACTGCTCGATCTCTGGATCGGAAGGCTCAACCTGGCAAAGCGCCTGAGAGATGTCATCGACTTCATCCCGACCCCGACCTTTCTCATGGGGAAAGACGGGGTGATCCGTTACTGGAACCGATCCACTTCGGAAATGACGGGTTGGTCGGCCGACCGTATCCTCGGAAAGGGCAATTACGAACATGCCATCCCCTCCTATGGTTTTCGACGGCCGACCGTTTCAAACCTCATTATCGAGCCAAACCCGGGATGAGAAAAAACCTATCCCGAGTTTCGCCGCATCGAGAATAATGCATTCGTCATCGCGTATTGCCCGAGCGTCCAGGGAGGTGGGGCCTACCTGGACGGCAAGACATCAACGCACCATGATCTGGATGGGTGGCTTTGGGGTTCCATCCACAACGTTCGGGACATCACGAGAGAGCGTCAGATTGAAAAGAGCCTTCATCGCTCCGAGTCCATGTATCGGGGCATCACCGACTTCGCCGACATGGGCATCATGGTCTTTGGCAAAGGAGCAGGTCTTCTATCACAACGAGCGGGTCCTGGACCTCCCGGGAATCTCGGGGAGACCGCTCGCGCTTGAAGACATCAAGGCCTGGTTCCATCCTGAAGACCGCGACCATCCACTTCATCGTCGATGACATCACGGAGCAAAAGGACATGCCAAGAGACATTCCGGTTGGAAACAACAAGTTCCTCATCTGTTTTGACAAAGACTATGTCATTCGTGACATTTATTTCCCCCATGTTGGCCAGGAAAACCACGCGAATGGCAACCGATTCCGTTTCGGCTTATTCATTGATGGTCGTTTTTCATGGATAGACAAGGAGTGGCGGAAGGAGTTGACCTATGAGACGGATACGCTTGTCACCCATGTCAGTCTTTCCCACCCGGACCTCCCATTGGCCGCCACATGCAGAGACGCAGTGGATTTCCACGAAAATGTCTATCTGAGGGAAATCACCGTCACTAATCTTCTGGCAGAAAAACGGTCGTTGGAGCTCTTCCTATCTCAAGATTTTGATCTCTACGGAAACAGCGTTGGAGATACGGCGGCTTATGATCCCAGGTCAGGGGGCGTGGTCCATTACAAGGCATCCAGGTATTTCCTGGTTAACGGGTATTCGGAATCCCTGAACCGACTTTCCCAATTTGCAGTGGGTGTCAAGAAAACGGGAGGCAAAGAGGGAACATTTAAAGATGCAGAAGATGGCATTCTCTCAAACAATCCCATAGCACAGGGCTCTGTCGATTCGGTTGTCTCTTTGCGGATCGAGCTCGAAGGCAAAGGCTCTGCCACTGCCTACTACTGGATATGTGCCGGTGAAAACTGGATTGAGGTCTGCCGGCTGGACGGACTGGTCAAGTACAAGCATCCTAGAAACTTGATTAATCGAACGGCGGATTACTGGCATCTGTGGCTCCGCAAGGAGAATCCTCCTCTGACGTATCTTCCGGAGACGGTGCAAGGACTTTATAATAGAAGCCTTCTCATCCTCCACACCCAATTCGACTGGCAGGGAGGCATTATCGCCGGGAACGATTCTGACGTGATCGCTTACAATCGTGATACTTATTCGTACATCTGGCCGAGGGATGCAGCCCTGGTGGCCAATGCAATGGACTTAGCCGGTTATCCCATGGCGCCTCAGAGATTCTACGATTTTGCCGCCAGGGTCATAGAAAAGGAAGGCTATCTTCTTCACAAATACAATCCGGACGGAACCCTCGCTTCTTCCTGGCACCCTTGGTATGACGGAAACAGTCCGCAGCTTCCCATACAAGAGGATGAAACGGCTCTTGTCATCTGGGCGCTATGGCATCATTTCGTTCTTTATCGGGACATCGAATTTATAAAACCGCTCTACAGGGGCCTTATAAAGAAAGCGGCCGACTTCATGGTGGCTTACCGAGATGAGGAGACGAGACTCCCCTCCCCGTCCTACGATCTCTGGGAGGAGCGAAGGGGCATTCTGAGTTACACCGTGGGGGCCGTCTTCGGAGGGCTCACGGCGGCTTCGCTTTTCTGTAATGTATTCGGAGAAACGGATAAAGCTGAGCTTTATAGGAAGACGGCGGCGGAAATCCGAGACGGCGCGTCAAAGTACATGTGGCGTGAGGATCTGGGGCGGTTTTGCCGGATGATTAACCGCAAGGGGGCCTCTGTGGAAGTGGATGCCCGTTGCGATGCTGGCCTATGGGGCTTATTTGCATTCGGCATGTATATGCCGGACGATCCACGTGTACAAGCGACCATGGAGGCCCTCTATCAAAAACTATGGATTCATTCAAAGGTGGGGGGCATGGCCCGGTATGAGGAAGACGACTATTATCGGGTCAGCCGGGAGCTAACCGGCAATCCCTGGTTCATTTCCACCCTCTGGTTTGCGGACTATCTCATTCGAAAGGCCGCAACCGTCGAGGAACTTAAAGAGGCTGAAAAGATGCTGGAGTGGGTGGTGCAGTACGCCTTGCCTTCGGGAGTCCTGGCCGAGCAGATCCATCCGCTCACGGGTGAACCCCTTTCCGTTTCTCCTCTCACATGGAGTCATGGAACCTTTGTGAACGTGACACAGCAATATATGCAACGCATGGCCCTGCTGAAAGGCATAACAGATGATCGAAGCCGGGATTGGATCGGCAAGCTCTTCAGTTCGACTTGCAAGGCCATCCACGGCTCATGCCGCGAGAAATAGGGATGAAGGCATGAACTTCTAGGATGGATGAATCCGATGACCGGCTGCGATATTTGAGGACTCCTGGAATGACTTCCCTTGAAACTTCTGACATGCCCGATCACTCCAGAAGCGAAGACAGAAGCGCTCGGGAAACCCTCTTGATGGGTGTTTTCTGGAAGGTTCTGATCATCGGAGTCATATTGCTCATTGGGACGCTTGCATATGAGGCAGGCTTCAGAGATGCGGACCCTTCTCACCTTATTCGGTACGCCCTTCGGATCTTGGGGCTCATCGGCATTATCATCCTTTTCATGATGGTCACCCTTCAGCGCTTTCTCAGAAAGAAGAGAAGAGATGTCCCATACGTGCTCAAATTGACTTTGACCCTGATCCTGGCTTCATGGGGATCGCCTGCAACATCACAGGAAAATGTCTTGATTCAGGGTGCCATACGGCACAGAATGACGGAAAGAGAAACCCGTGGGAACCTATGATTATGACATCGGGATCATCGGAGGAGGCGCGGCGGGCCTGACCGTGGCATCGGGCGCAGCCCAGCTGGGTGCAAAGACCCTTCTTGTTGAAAAGGATCCGCACCTGGGAGGCGATTGCCTCCACTACGGGTGTGTGCCCAGCAAGACCCTGATCCGGACGGCCCAGGCCTTCTGCCGTCTCGGGACAAAAGTGACCGTTGTCCAGAGGAGCGGGCATATCCTGAGCAAAAAAGACAAGGACATGGCCGATGAGGTCATGACCGTTCTTACCTCAGAGGGAGTCACCTTTCATCTGGACACTTTCGTTCTCGGCGTAAAGGCCCTGGGAACCGAAAGGGAAGTGATCATCAAGGACCAGGAAGGGGAAACCAAGTCCTTGAGGGCCGAAAAGATCCTTGTTGCCGTGGGACGGGATCCTAATGTCAAAGGTCTTAAACTGGAAGAGATCGGCGTTCAGTTCGACCGAAAGGGCATCAAGGTCGATGACCGGATGCGAACCTCCCAGAAGCACATCTACGCCGCAGGAGACGTGATCGGGGCCTTTCAATTCACCCATGCCGCCGGAGACGAACGCGGCATTGTGGTGAGCAACGCGATTTTTCATCTGCCCAGAAAGGTTGATTATACGTTCTTACCCTGCTGCACCTATACGGATCCTGAGCTTGCGAGCATCGGGATGAACGAAAAGTCGGCCAAGGCTGCGGGTATCGACTATTCCTTCTTTTCGGAAGCATTTAAGGACAACGATCGGAGCCTTGCGGAAGGGGAAAGGGTCGGCAGAATCAAAATGATCCTGGACAAGAGCGAGAAACCGATTGGTGTTCAAATTCTCGGACCCCAGGCCGGCGAGCTTTTGAGCGAGTGGGTGAGAAAGGGCCCTGGCAGGTGCCAGGATTCAACAGATAGAGATCGTCTTTTTGAATTTTTCTCGATTGAACGCTGAGGACCGAACGTGGGCGGCCCATTATGAGATATTGATTTGCAACAGGCCATGATTGATTTTGGCTGCATTTACAATCGCAGGTGGAAAATGTCATGAACGAACAAGATCCAATCCTCGAATCCTTCATAGAAGGTGTACCCGAAGCATTGGAAGTGAACGGAGGTCCCTCCCTGCCCGATCGGCCCCTTGACCCGGTCACGATTGTCGTCATCGGTGCATCAGGCGATTTGACCTGCAGAAAACTGCTTCCATCCCTGTTCAATCTCTATGTGAACAAAGGCCTGCCTTCCCGCTTTTTGATCGTCGGATGCAGTCGCACGAAAATGGGCGATGATGCGTTTCGGGATCGCATGAAGAAGGCGCTTGATGAAAGCATAAAGGTCGATGAGGCCCAGTGGGAATCCTTTGCCAAACGATTGTCTTACCGGTCCATTGAGTATGACGATCTGCCGTCATACGTCAACCTGGCTGAGTATCTCCGTGGTCTGGACAAGGAACACGGGACGAAGGGAAACCGCATCTTCTATTTGGCCATTCCCCCGGCCCTCTACGAGACGACAGCAAGGATGCTTGGTCCCGCCGGCCTTTCGGAGGAAGGAAAGGGGGGAAGCGGCTGGTCGAGGATTGTGGTGGAGAAGCCCTTCGGTCAGGATTTGAAGACGGCCATTGTGCTCGATACCGTTTTACACCAGTACTTTGGGGAACATCAGATTTTCAGAATCGATCACTACCTCGCCAAGGAAACGGTCCAAAACATCCTCATGTTCCGCTTTGCAAACGCTATCTTCGAGCCCATTTGGAACAGGCAATACATTGACCATGTGAGTATCACGGCAGCAGAGACGCTGGGTGTGGAACATCGGGCGGGTTACTATGAATCGACGGGCGTGATCAGAGACATGTTTCAAAATCACATGATGCAGCTCTTGGCGCTTACCGCTTTGGAGCCCCCATCCCACTTCGAGGCGGAAAGGGTTCGTGACGAAAAGGCGAAGCTATTCCGGGCCCTCCGACCCTTCCCCCTTGAGAATCTGCAGGACTTTATCTTGCTCGGTCAATATGGCTCGGGGATCATCGGCGGCCAGCATGTTCCGGCCTATAGGGATGAGCCGGGGGTCAGTCCGGACTCATTGATCCCAACCTATGCCATGATGAAGATCCATGTGGACAACTGGCGCTGGCAGGGCGTGCCCTTTTACCTGTGCTCGGGCAAGCGATTAGCGAAAAAGCTGACGGAAGTAGTGATCCTGTTTAAGGGGGTCCCCCATTCCATGTTCAGACGTACGCTGGGGGAGCAGATTACGGCAAACCGGGTGAGCCTCGTCGTCTATCCGGATGAGAGGATAACGCTTACATTTCAAACGAAAAACCCAGGGGCGCAAGTCCGTCTGCGGTCGGTGACCATGGATTTTCACTATCATAAAGGCTATGATGGCCCGGCCCTTGAAGCCTATGACAAGGTCTTGCTGGACGTGATGTTGGGGGATCAAACCCTTTTCTGGCGGCAGGACGGGGTGGAGCTTTGCTGGTCCTTTCTCACCCCCATTTTGGAGGGGTGCGAGACCTGCGGCAACCGGGCCGATATGCTCTTGCCCTATAGGGCGGGAAGCTGGGGACCCGATGCCGTCAAGAAACTTCTGCAAACACATCCTATGACTGGTTGAGGTCGGACATCAACGAAATCCCTCACATTGACCATGTGGCAAAAATCCCTTTCAGGTTTTCGAAATAGAGCGGATGCGCTTCAGAATCTCGCCGCATATCCGGGCTGCCCCGCCATGTGGAGCTCGCACCCATTCGTAAATCGGATGGTGCAATTGGATCCGGTTTCTGGCCATATTCGTAACCAGCCGATTTTTTGTAATATTTTGACTTTCCTTCTGCCGGCATCCCGCTTGCTGTATTTGGAAGAAGGGCTTGAATGTTAACCTGGAAAGGCCGGGACCAAAAAGACATCTTCTTTTTTCGCAATGGCGCAAATCCCGCGGGCCCGCGGGGCGCAAAGGGTAATAAAATCAGTGGAGTCTTGACATTCTCGGCGTCCTTGCGAGAAGGTTATTCTGTCATGAATGGCAAAAATTCCGGATGGAAGACACGAAGGGGGCGGCCATGCTGATCATCGCCGAAAGAATCAATGCTTCCCGCAAGTACATTGCGCAGGCCATTTCTTCGAGAAATGCGGCCTTTATCCAGAACGAGGCAAAGGCCCAGGCGGAGGCAGGCGCCCACTTTATCGACGTCAATGCGGGCGCATTCGTGGGGGAGGAGGCGGACCATCTGCGATGGGTCATTGAAACGGTTCAACAGGTGACAGACCTGCCCCTTTGCATCGACAGTCCTGACCCGGCCGTGATCCGCGCCATGATGCCGCTCGTCAAGAAGACCCCCATGATCAATTCCATCACGCTGGAACCCTCTCGACTGGAAGGAATCCTTCCTTTAGTGGCCGAGCACAAGACCAAAGTCATCGCGCTATGTCAGTCCGACGAGGCCATTGCGGAGACAACCGAAGCAAAGATAGAGATGGCGGGGCAACTCGTGGAAAAGGTGAAGGCGGCAGGCGTGGCGCTCGACCAACTCTACATCGATGCCCTGGTCTACCCGCTGGCCACCAACCCGGAGTCGGCCCTGGCCACCCTCAATGCCATCGAGGGGATCATGAAAACGTTCCCGGGTGTCCACACCACATGCGGGCTCACCAACATCTCCCACGGATTGCCAAATCGGAAGCTCGTCAACCGCACATTCCTGGTGGCTGCTGTGGCCCGGGGGCTCGATTCGGCGATTCTGGACCCCACCGACAAACCCCTTTACGGGTCCCTTCGAGCGGCGCTGACGGTTATGGGAAAAGACGACTTCTGCATGGAGTATATCGCCGCGTTCCGTGCAGGCCGTTTGGAATAGACCCCTCGATTCTTAAGAACCAAAGGAGCAGAGAGCATGCAGCCAAAACCCGATTTTGAAAGATATATGACCGCACTGAAGTGCGAGGAACCCGACCGGGTCCCTCTGGGCGACTGGCACGTGGACCATCTCCCCAAAGAGGGGTTCCTGGGCAGGAAAATCGTGACTTTGCAGGACGAGGTCGATTTCTGGTACACGGCCGGGTTCGACTTCGTAACCAGTTCGTCAGGGATCCTGGAGCCGGTACGCGCACCGGAAGGGATGACCACCAAAGGAGAGGCCGTCCACACCGAATACGGCGACCGCGTTTCGAGGGAATGGGCCCACGAGCACGAAGGGGTGATCACGAACTGGGAGCAGTTTGAGAAATACCCCTGGCCTTCGGTGGATGATTTTGATCTCTCCAAGTGGGACACATTTGACAGGATTTTGCCTCCGAGGCATGAAGGCGATTCTCCTGCTCGGAAAGATCTACACACCGGTATGGATGTTCATGGGGGCAGAGACCTTTTTCAATGCCCTTGAGACCAATGAAGAGCTCGTTGCGGCCATTTTCGAAAAGATCGGCCGGATCCAATACGAGACCTTCCTGCGGGTCATCGAGCATCCTTCCGTTGGCGCCACACTCCATCCGGATGACATCGCGCACAACACCGGCCTTCTCGTTCACCCCAGGCACCTGAGAAAGTACCTGTTTTCCTGGTACAAGAAGATGGGCGACGTGAGCCGGGAAAAGGGGCTGGGATTCATTTTTCACAGCGACGGAGACTGCACCGAGGCGTTGGATGATCTGGTCGAGTGCGGTTTCCACGCCTTCAATCCCGTCCAGCCAAATGCCATGGACATCGTGGCCGTCAAGAATCAGTGGGGCAAGAAGCTTTGTCTCATCGGCAATATCAATCTGGATTCCACGTTGACCCTGGGGACGCCGCAAGATGTCAGAGCCGAGGTCTACGAACGAATCCGCACCATCGGCCCTGGCGGGGGCTACATGGTAGCCTCGTCCAATTCCGTGACGGACTATGTCCCGCTCCAGAATATGAAGGCCATGTTCGATGCCACGTTCGAATTTGGCCGCTATCCCATCGATCTGGAAGCAGGGGGTGTCAAGGGTAACATCTGGACGTCTCAGGCCAAACCCAGGATGAAGGCGGCCCGTAGGGAAGCGGAGATCGATGTGGGGGCCTACGTCAACGCATTGCTGAGCAACAAGCCCGCCAAGGTCCTGGAAATCGTGAACAGCCATCTGGATGCGGGAGCGGACGCCTCGGATATTGTTCGCAAAGGGTTGGTCCCTGCCATGGCGGCCGTCGGCACCAAGTTTCAGAACGGTGAGATTTACATCCCGGAGATGATGATCGCAGCGCGGACCATGACCGCAACCATTGAGAAAATGAAGGACAAGCTGGCCGGGAAAACGGAAAAGACATTGGGGAACGTTGTGGTGGGGACGGTAAAGGGCGACCTCCATGACATCGGAAAGAACCTGGTCGTCATGATGCTTGAAGGCCAAGGTTTCAAGGTGAAGGATTTGGGGGTCTCGGTTTCGCCGCAGAAATTCGTCGAGGCGGTCAAGGGGATTGAGGACGGTGAGATCATTCTTGCCATGAGCGCGCTTTTGACCACAACCATGATTGAGATGAAGGCGACCATCTCCGCCGTGGAATCAGCAGGCCTCAGGGACAGGGTGAAAATCATCGTGGGCGGCGCGCCGGTGACCCAGAAGTTCGCGGACCAAATCGGCGCGGACGGTTACGCCTATGACGCGCCGGGTGCGGCTGAGAAGTGTAAGGCGCTCTTCGGAAGGAGGTAACCACGAGGCCTGCGCATCAGCGCCATGATCATGCTGGCCTTGACAGGGGCTACCACGTACAAGGGAGTCTTCCTCTTCCTGGGGTTGCCTTCTATAGCCGGATTTCTCCCGGGCTGGATCAGTGTGCTCCTGATCTTTGTCCCGATTTTTGTCCCGATCGTCATCAAGTTGGGGTTCGACCCCCTATGGTTTTCCATTCTTTTCCTGGTGGTGATACAGACCAGCTATTCGACGCCGCGCATGGCCCCAGCGATCTTCTACCTCAAGGGCATTGTCCCGCCAGAGGAGCGCGTTACGAACATGTTCTCAGGCGTCGTTCCTTGCATCGCCCTTCAACTGATCAGGATCGGAATCATCATGGTGTTCTACTACACGTTCTGCCCGGAAATAAAAATCGAAGTTCAGAGGCTAGGGGACTAAGGGAAAAGACAAAGGTCATCGCAGGGGGCGCGCCCGTCAATGCCAAATTCCCCCGGGACATCGGGGCCGATGGGTACGCCGCCGATGCGGGCGAGGCCGTAGATCTGGCCAAGGGCTTGATTTCGTAAGAAATACCCAGCCTCGGACCAGATCGTTTTGAAAGCAGATTCCTTTCCCTTGAAATGGTGCTATTATGAAAGAATAGCCGCGGGTGTTCGACATAGTTCCACAGGGTCTCACCGTATGTTTCACCGGCCCTTATCAGACTATTGCTCCATTGGCAGAGGAAAGGAGGTGGTAAGCGACATCGAACGTAAATCGGCGCTGCGTTTTGATCTGGCCGATCAACCAAGCCCGGTCTGACCATTCCTGTAACCCTAATAGGTCGAGGAGGATGACATGATGCCGAAAAGACTGACGTATGCAGTGGTTTTTCTGTCGGCTTTCCTGTTCTTGGGCGTCCCGGCGTTTTCGGCGGACGCACCCATCAAGTGGAAATGCCAGGTCTTCTGGAGCGCCGCCGAACTTTCCTACAAGACATTCGTCGATTTCACCGAGCGGGTCAAGGTCCTGACCAAGGGCCGCCTGGAAATCACCCCGTATCCCGCGGGCGCCATCGTGCCGACCTTCGAGGCCTTGGATGCGCTTCAGAACAACGTCATTCAATGCATGCATATGTGGCCCGGCTATTTCAGCGGCAAGGAACCCGCCTTCGCGGCCATCAGCGATCTGATCGCGGGCTACAGCCATCCCTGGCAGATGGACGCCTGGATGCACTACAAAGGCGGCATGGAAATGCTCAGGGAGCTCTACAAACCCTACAAAGCCTATCCGGTGGGCTTCATGTTCTGGGGCATCGAGTCCCTGGTCTCCACCCATCCCATTCGCAACATGGCTGACTTCAAAGGCCTCAAGATGCGCGTTCCCCAGGGCATGACCGCGATGCTGATGCAGCGGCTGGGGGCGTCCGTGGTAGTGCTCCCGGGCGGAGAGGTTTACTCGGCCCTCGACAAGGGCGTCATCAATGCCAGCGACTGGGCCACGGTATCCATGAACAACCGCATGGGCTTCTACCGTGTGGCCAAGTACACCAACTATCCCGGATTCCATTCCATGCCCCTGGGCGACTTCACGGTGAACATGGATGAGTGGAACAAGCTGCCGGACGACATCAAGGCAATCCTCGTCAGCGCGACCCGCGAGTGGTGCTGGGACAGCGTCGAGCGTATCGCCATCGAAGACGTCAAGGTAATCGACGAACTGAAAAAAGAGGGCGTCACGATCAACACGTGGAACGACGAGGAGTTGCGAAAGATTCGGGCGGTTGCCAGGGAGATCTGGGATGAATTCGCCCAGAAGAGCCCCATGACCAAAAAGGTCATCGATTCTCAGAAGGCCTGGGTCAAGGAACTGGGCCTGATCGACTGACGATCAGAAGACATGCGTTTTCGGATGTGGGCCCTTCCGGCCCGGGGCTCCTGCCTCTGGCTCCGAGCATAAATACGCTAAAGGGGGGTACGGAGGCTGTCCCGCAACTCATTTCCCCTCCCTCGATGGGAGGGGATGATTAGGTTGTCGGACACGCTCTGCGGTCCCCTTTGCCGGACACTCCCATGGGAATGACATGAACAAGATCCTTGCAGTGATTGACGCCATATCCACCTGGACCGGGAAGGCGGCCAGTTGGCTGATCGCGCTGGTGGTAATCTTCATCTCTTACGAAATTTTCATGCGCTACGTGCTCCATCTCCCCACTCTGTGGGTCAGCGAGAGCATGGTGTTCGGCTCCGGCCTGACCTATGTCCTCGGCGGCGCCTGGGCGCTGAAGGAAAACCGCCACGTCAAGATCGATCTGATCTACGGCCGCCTGAATGACCGACAGCGCGCGGTCATCGACGCCATCACCTTTGTATTTTTTGCGCTTTACATGGGCGTGTTTCTGTGGGCGGTTGTCCAATACGTGGGGCGGTCGGTTGCCGTCCTGGAGACCTCCGGGTCCGCCTGGGACCCCCCGGTTTACCCGGTCAAAATAGGACTTCTCGTCGGCGTGTTGCTCCTGCTCCTCCAGGGGTTCGCCAAATTCATCCGGGATCTCCGATACGCCATCCGGGGAACTGAATCATGAGCATCGAGCTGATCACGCTGCTGCTCGTCCTGACGTTCGTCACCCTTCTCCTGACGGGGCTTCCCCTGGCCTGGACCATGGGGGCCACCGCGATGATCTTTTCCCTGACCCTGTTCAGCCCGGCGATCATCATCATGATGGTGGGCCGCGTCTACAACATGATGCTGAACTACGCCCTAGTGGCCGTGCCCCTGTTCATCTTCATGGCCTCCATCCTGGAAAAGGCCGGGGTGGCCGATGAGCTGTTCAAGGCGGTGTACATCTGGTCGGGCCGTTTTCGGGGGGGCCTGGCCATCGGGACCATCATTTCCTGCGTCATCATGGCCGCCATGGTGGGCATCGTGGGGGCTGAGATCGTCACCTTCGGACTGATCGCCCTGCCGAGAATGCTGGAAAGAAAATATGATCCGCGGATCGCCCTGGGCAGCATCTGCGCCGGGGGGGGCATGGCCACCCTCATCCCCCCCAGCGTGGTGTTCATCGTGTACGCCATGACCGTGGGCGCGTCGGTGGGCGAGCTGTTTATCGCAGGCATCATTCCGGGTTTGCTCCTGGCGACGCTGTTCATCGGCTACATCATCGTGGCCACCTGGATCAAGCCGCATTGGGCCCCAGCGGCCTCCGAGGAGGACCGCAACCTTCCGTTAAGGCAGAAGCTGGCCCTGCTGAAGGGGTTGATCATGCCGGGGATCCTGGGCGTGGCCGTCCTGGGCTCCATCTATGCGGGTGTGGCCACCCCGTCGGAGGCTGCCGGCATCGGCTGCCTGGGCGCGGCGATCACCGCGGCCATCAACCGCCGGCTCAACCTGGAGATGATAAAAAACTCCCTCTACGAGACGCTCAAGGTCTCATCCATGCTGGCATGGCTCTTTTTCGGAGCGCAGACCATCATCGGCATCTATACTCTTGCCGGGGGCGATCAGTTCGTAAAAAACGCCGTCATGGCCCTGCCCTTTGGCAAATGGGGCGTGATGATCGGCATGCAGCTGATTTTGATCTTCCTGGGCATGTTTCTGGACTGGATCGGGATCCTTCTCCTGACCATGCCACTGTTCATGCCCATCATCGAAGACCTGGGCTTCGACATCGTCTGGTTCGGCGTGGTGTTCTGCATGAACATGCATATCTCCTACTTGTCTCCGCCCTTCGGGCCGTCCATCTTTTACCTGAAGAGCGTCGTTGGCGACGAGATCTCCGTCGGGCAGATCTACAAGGCCAATCTGCCATATCTCTGGCTGACGTTTGTCGCGCTCGCGCTGACGTTGGCATTTCCGCAGATGTCCTTGTGGCTGCCGTCCCTGATGGCCAAGTAGAACCGGGGGCATGGGATCGGTAGTCGTTTCCCGGGGGATGTACATTTCCGGGCGGCGGCGATGCCGCGTAATCTTCAACCCAAGCAAGAGGATGCTGTGATGGATCTGAAACCCGATTTTGAAAGAATCAGAAAGACAGCCCGACACGAGGAACCGGACCGGGTGCCCTTGTGCGAGGTATTGATCGAATACCCCATACAGAGCCGGTTCCTGGAAAGGGAAGTGACGCCCGGGGACCTCGAATTACAAGTCGAATTCTGGGCCAGGGCCGGGTACGATTACATCCCGTTGACGGTGGGCATGATGACGCCGGGAAAAGTCACCCAGGAATCGAGGATTTCCAAGGTGATACGGGACGTCATGCTTGCCGATTCGCCGGACGCGGACACGAACGATGGCTGGAACCTGGAAACGCACAGTTTCATCAAGACCCGAGAGGATTTCGAGAAATTTCCCTGGGAAATCGCCGGAGAGCTTGATTTCTCAAGCTTTTACAAGGTCGAAACGCTGCTCCCCGAGGGTATGAAAGTCATCGCCGTTTCCGGTAAAATCTTCACGCTGACCTGGATGTTGATGGGATTCAACCATTTTGCGTTGTCCCTGATCATGGATGAGAAACTCGTGGCCGACGTTTTCCGGAAAGTCGCGGAAATCCAGTTTCAGGGATTGACCCGGATATTCGAACTGCCTTACGTGGATGCCGTCTGGGTGGTGGACGACCTGGCCTTCGGCACCGGCCCCATGATCTCGCCCCAGGCGTTCCGCGACCACGTGTTCCCGTGGTACAGGGAAATGGCCGACCGCTGCCACAAAAACGACCGGATCTTGTTCATGCACTCCGACGGCGACCTCTGGCAGCTCATGGAGGACATCATCGAGATGGGGGTGGACGTGCTCCAGCCGATCGACCCTTCCTGTATGGATATCGTTAAGGTCAAGCACGTGTACGGCGACCGCCTGTGCCTCGTAGGGAACGTGGCAAACGAGCTGCTGCGGAGCGGGACCACGGCCGAGGTCGAAGGACGGGTCAAGGAGTTGATCAGGGACCTGGCCCCCGGAGGCGGGTATTGCGTCGGCGCCGGAAATTCCGTACCCGAGTGGGCCAAATTTGAGAATTACATGGCCATGCGGAATGCGGCGTTGACCTTCGGCGCTTACCCGATCGCCATTTAACAGAAAAGGATCATTCAAATGAACCAGCACACTGACGACATCAAGAAGGCAGTCCTCGACGGCAAGTACATGGATATCGAAGGATTGGTCAGGAAGGCCGTCGACGACGGGATGGATTTGAACGTTCTCATCAATGACGCACTCATCGCGGCCATGGACATCGTCGGCGAGAAATTCTCCAAGAGCCAGATTTACGTCCCCGAAATGCTGGTCGCTGCCGTGACCATGAAAAAGGGCCTCGGCGTCATCCAGCCCCTCCTGACGGCAGATCAGACCCTGTCCAGGGGCTCCATTTTGATGGGCACCGTCAAGGGGGATCTTCACGACATCGGGAAAAACCTCGTCATTATGATCCTCAGGGGCTCCGGCTTCGATGTGGTCGACCTTGGTGTGGACCTGAGCGTCGAAACCGTCGTACAAAAGATCGAAGAGCTGAAGCCGGATATCCTGGGGCTCTCGGCCCTTTTGACCACGACTATGCCGGAGATGAAGCGGGTCATCGAGGGGTTGGCTGCGAAAGGGCTGCGATCGACGGTGAAGGTTATGGTCGGCGGCGCCCCCATCGACGCAAAGTTTGCGGAGAAAATAGGCGCGGACGGATATGGGAAGGACGCCGCAGAGGCGGTCCAGTTGGCCCGCCGGCTGATGGAACAGGCATGAGTCGTTCCAGAAGCGAATGGAGTGAAGTGGACGAAGAAAAAGCGAAGCAACTGAAAGTAGTGATCGCCTGCCGGGTGATGGAGCCCGGGCTTGAGCGGGTGCGGATGGGAGATCCCTGCGTCCAGATGCGATACATCGACCAGGGCCTCCACAGGACGCCTCAGAAGATGGCGGCCGTTGAAACTCGCCTCGGCGCCATCTCACGGCACCCACACCTTTTTGCCTTCAATGCGTTTGACGAGATAATTGTCTTCAGTCGCCGCATATCCGGACTGCCCCGACAGGTGCGTTTCGCACCCCTTCGTTCACGAGATGGTGCAATTGGTCGGACCCATTGTCAGGCCAGCCGCATACTTTATCGATTTCATACAATTTTTTTGATTCACCGCCTGTCGGCACCCTTATTGCTCATTTCAAAAAGGGAGCCTGAATCCAGACCCGGAAGAGCCAGGACCGAAGAACACTTCTTTCCCTCCATATGCAGAACACGAAGGGGCCGGCCATGCTGATCATCGCCGAGAGAATCAATGCTTCCCGCAAGTACATTGCACAGGCCATATCTTCGAGAAACGCACCCTTTATCCAGAACGAGGCAAAAGCCCAAGCGGAGGCAGGTGCCGACTTCATAGACGTCAATGCGGGCGCTTTCATTTGGTGATCCGGGCCGTCCATTGCATCTTCTTGCAAGGAAGCCCCTAGTATCCGCGCCCATTGTCAAGGAGAGAGACATGTTGACCCACAAACAAAGAATCCTCATGGCGGCAAGCGGCGAAATGCCGGACGTCCTTCCTTACGTTCCAAGGATTGATCTCTGGTACAACGCCAATTCACTTTTTGGAACGCTTCCCCAGAAGCACAAGGGGCGAACGCAGGATGAGATCTCCAGGGCTGAGGGCTGGGCCCTTCACAAGGTCGTCCCTGAGTTCTTGAAAATCCGGAAACCGGAGGACACCATCCACCGGGCGCTCGGGATCTACGCCTTGAAGGAAATGGTATTCGACTATAAGTTTTCTCCGGAGATCGAAATCGAAGGGCGGAAAGAGGGCGACTACACCAAGGTGATCTACCGCACGCCTCTGGGCGAGGTGAGCACGAGGGTCATGCACTCCGACGAGATGAAACGGTCGGGAGCATCGATCACTTGGATCGATGAACACGTGCTCAAGAGACCCGAGGACTACAAGGTGGTGGGATATCTTTTCGAGAATTTGACACTGACCCCCAGTTTCGAGGAATTCAGAAAATGGAAGGACTACATCGGCGACGACGGTGTGGCCTGCACCATGGTCGGGCTTGCCTCCTCTCCCATGCATCATATCCAGAAAGAGTTTCTGGACGCAACGGACTTCTATTTCCATTACAACGACTACGGGAGGGAGATGCAGGCCCTTGCTGAAAGCGTTTCCCATTTCTTCGATCAGGCCCTGAAGATCATCGCCGATTCCCCTGCAGAGGCCGTGCTCTGGGGCGGCAATGTCGATGACATGATCACCTACCCCGCCTATTTCCAGAAGGAAATCACGCCTTGGCTCCGGAAAGCCTCAGAGGTCCTGGGGGCCAAGGGAAAGATCGCCCTTTGCCACTGCGACGGGGAAAACCTTGGCCTCATGGACCTCATCCGCGACTCAGGGATTCATGTGGCTGAGGCCATCTGTCCATACCCCATGACCAAGGTGCGGATCGAGGAGTACTATCAGAGATGGAGCGACAAGTTGACCATCTTTGGAGGCATGCCGTCCAACATGCTCCTGGCAGAGTCGGTGACGGACGAGGAGTTCGAGGCATATTTGGATCATCTCTTCAAGGTCATTGTGCCGGGAAAACGATTTATACTGGGCGTTGCGGATACGACCCCGCCTAATGCGGTGTTCGACCGGTTGATCCGGATCGGCGAGCGCGTTGAGAGGGAGGCCAGGCTGCCCCTTGAGGCTGGGGCCTCCCGGCACCTTTCCGAGGCGCAAATTGAACAGGCGGCCGCGCGGGTGACGCCAGGGGCCGTTGAACCTGCGGAATACGAAAGCGTGAGGGAGGACGTCCTTCGAGGTCGGCACAAGGAGATCGGCACCCACGTGCAGCAGTTGCTCGACAAGGGGCTTAATGCCAAGAACATTCTGGACCATGGCATGCTTTCCACTATGGAAACGATCGGGGCCAAGTTCAAGACAGGGGAGGTGTTCATCCCCGAGGTGCTCCTTTCGGCTCGCGCCATGAACGAGGCCCTCAAAGTGCTTGAGCCTTATCTCGCAAAGGGGAAGCGGGAGGCAAGCGGCAAGATCATCATCGGCACCGTGAGGGGGGATTTGCACGACATCGGGAAAAACATGGTGGTCACCATGCTTCGGGGCGTGGGCTTCGAGGTGAAAGATCTGGGAATCAACCTGCCTGCTGAGACCTTTGTCCGGGCGGTCGCTGACGAGCGGCCGGATATCCTCGGGATGTCAGCGCTTATCACCACCACCATGCCGGAGATGGCCAAGGTGATCGAGGCGCTGAAGGCAAGCGGGCTAAGGGAAAAGACAAAGGTCATCGTGGGGGGTGCGCCCGTCAACGCCAAATTCGCCCGGGACATCGGGGCCGATGGGTATGCCGCCGATGCGGGCGAGGCTGTGGATCTGGCCAAGGGGTTGATTTCGAAAGGCCATTGAGGTGATAATACCATAATGTCATCTGAGCGATTCTTACGCATGAAAGCAGGCCACAGGGACCAACGAATCGCTCGGTTCAAATGGAGAATGAGGGAACACGCGAGATGAAGTCAACACCCTACAATCTGGTTATGTCGGGGCTCTTTGACGGCAGGCGAGGCGAACGGCCGCCGGTGGGAAACCCCACCTCCATCGTGTGCCATGGGCTCATGGACCGTTGCGGGGTCTCTTTCCCGGAGGCCCACCTGGACGCCCGGGCCATGGCAGACCTTGCACTGGCCGGGCATGAAGTGGTGGGTTTTGATACGGTGATGCCCGAATTCAGCGTAGATCAGGAGGCCGCGGCCCTCGGCTGCGAGGTGGATTGGGGGGGGCGAGACCGGATGCCGGATGCCAAGACCTTCCCTTACGCGGATTTCTCCGATGTCCGTGTCCCCGAAGCCCTGTTGGAAAAGCCTTCCATGCGAGTCGTCCTGGATGCGCTCTCAATCCTTAGAAAGAGGGTGGGAGGAAAGGTGGCCATTGTCGGCAAAGTCATGGGGCCCTGGACCCTGTCCTATCACATGGCGGGCACCCAGAACTTCCTGCTCCAGATCGGGCTCGGCGAGACAGACAGCGTCAGAAAAATGATCGACAAGCTCATGCCTGTTACCATCGCCTTTGCCAAGGCCCAGTTTCAGGCCGGCGCGGACATCGTGGTGCTGGCGGATCACGCAACGGGCAATCTGGTGGGCCCCTACCACTACGAGGCGCTTCTCCTGCCGGTTCACAAGCAGATCACGGCCGAAGTGGAAGGCCCCCTCATTCTCCATGTCTGCGGCAACTGCAGCGACCGGCTGGAACTCTTCGCGGAGGCCGGTTTCGACGGGTATCACTTCGAATGGCAGGTGGACGCCAGGATGGCGGTTAAAAGGGTTGGCGCCCGCATGTCGCTCGTGGGGAACATTAACAACCCGCAGACCCTTTACCAGGGGACGCCGGAAGACGTCCATAAGCAGGCAAGGTACGCCATAGAAGCGGGTGTCAGGATCATCGGACCCGAATGCGCTATCCCACTTGCAACACCGCTTGAAAATCTCAAGGCCATCGTGGCGGCATCACGGGAGGGGTACTGAGAAGGAGCGATGGAGTGTTGGAGTAGTGGAGTATTGGTTAACGGTGGTTTCTCCAAAAATCATCACTCCAATACTCCAGTACTCCAATACTCCAGTCGAACCATATGGAGAAACCATGGAAAACTACCTTGATCAAGTCAAAACGCTGGTGGTTAGCGGCAAACACAAGGAGATCGAATCGCTCGTCGAGCGGGCTATCCAGGACGGTGTCGACCTCGACGGGATCGTGAACCAGGCGCTCATCCCAGCCATGGATGTGGTGGGAAAGCGATTCGAGGAAGGGGCCATTTTCGTGCCGGAGATGCTTGTCTCAGCCGTGACGATGAAAAAGGCCCTGGCCCTCATCAAGCCATTGCTATCCGAATCGCGGACCGGGTCCAAGGGCACGATTCTCATGGGGACGGTCAAGGGGGATCTTCACGACATTGGCAAAAATTTGGTGATCATGATGCTTGAGGGGGCGGGATTTCAGGTCATCGACCTGGGCGTGGATACCAGCGTAGAAAAGGTGGTGGAACAGGTCCGGGAAGCAAGCCCCCAAGTTCTAGGGCTTTCCGCCCTTTTGACCACGACCATGCCGGAGATGAAACGGGTGATCGAGGTGATCGAGGCAGAGGGTCTTCGTCAAAGTGTCAAGGTAATGGTCGGCGGGGCCCCGATCGATGCAAGGTTTGCGGAGAGAATCGGCGCAGATGGTTATGGAAAGGACGCTGCGGAAGCCGTCCAGTTGGCGCGCCGGCTCGTGGAACAATCCTGAAGTTTTCCTTTACAGCATGATTGAAGTGGACCAAGAACAAACGAGACAACTGAAAGTGGTCATCGCTTGCCGGGTCATGGAGCCCGAGCTTGAGCGGGTGCGCAATGGCGATCCCCTTGTGGAGATCCGCTATCTTGATCAGGGACTGCATCGGACCCCTCAAAAGATGGCATCTCTGGTTCAGGGACATGTGGATGAGGTGGCCCCAAGCGCCGGGCAGATTGTCATCGGCTACGGGCTTTGTTCGAACGGCATCGTGGGCGTCACCGCGAGGTCTCAGGGCCTTTTCGTGCCCCGGTGCCACGACTGTATCGCTCTCTTTCTGGGGTCTCCCGAGGCCTATCGCAATGCCTTTGAGGCGAAACCCGGGACTTATTATCTCACCCCGGGCTGGATTGCGGAGAAGAAAGACCCATTGGGCATCCTGCAGGAGGAATATACGCCAAAGTTTGGTGAAGAGACATCCCTTTGGGTCATGGAAGAGGAACTGAAGCACTACACACACATCGCTTTCATCAACACGGGATTCGGTGATACCGAAACTTTAAGAGCGCGTGCAAGAGAAAATGCGGCATTTTTCAAGAAGGCCTACGAAGAGATCCCGGGGAACCTTGACTACTTTGCCAAGCTCATCCGTGGGCCCTATGAACAGAGCGGATTTTTCTATTTGGGGCCCGGGCAGGAGATCACACAGGAAATGTACCTGGCCGACGCCATGGCGTGTGCGGCGGACCAGTGAGACAAGGAGGGCGCATTGAGCAAGAAGAAGATGATCCATGATTTCATGAACATGAAGGCGCAGAGGGAAAAGATCACCTTTCTCACGGCCTATGATTTTCCGACGGCACAGTTCGCGGAGGCCGCGGGGCTCGACATGCTCCTCGTCGGAGACAGCCTCGGGATGTGCGTGTATGGATACTCGGGCACGGTGCCTGTGACCATGGACCAGATGATCGTTCACGCCGATGCGGTGCGTCGGGGGGCCCCGAACACCTTTGTCGTGGGAGACATGCCCTTTATGTCCTACCAGAGCTCGGCTGAAAAGGCCGTTGAAAACGCGGGGCGTTTCCTTAAGGAAGCGGGCTGTGATGCCATCAAGGTGGAGGGCGGTGTCCGCGTGGCGGTCCAGATCCGCGCCATCGTCAATGCCGGGGTCCTGGTCATGGGCCACATTGGCCTGACTCCCCAGAGCTCCGGGCAGCTGGGAGGACACAAGGCCCAGGGAAGGACGCTCGAATCAGCAAAACTTGTCGTTCAGGACGCCCTGGCCGTTGAAGAGGCCGGGGCACAAATGATCCTGCTCGAGGCCGTGCCGCCCGAAGTGGCTGCCCATATCACCAAACGTTTGAGCATCCCGGTGCTCTCCATAGGGGCGGGCCCCCATTGCGACGGGCAGCTTCTCATTGTCTCGGACATGATCGGGCAGTTTCAGGCCTTCACCCCGAAATTTGTCAAGAAATACAGTGACGTGGCAGGAACGATCATCCATGCCATGAAGGCTTACGCGGCCGAGGTCAGAGGAGGAACGTTCCCCGGAAACGAGCACTGCTACGGCATGCTTCCCGGAGAAAAGGAGAAATTCGAGAAGGCCTTCACGGGCTGATCTTCGCTGCTTCCTCACGCAGAAGGGTCTTGAGCACCTTCTGCATGGCGTTTTTGGGGAGCGAATCACGAAATTCCACAACGGACGGCTTCTTGAAGCTCGCCAGCCGGTCGCGGCAGTATTCGATGATCTCCGCTTCGGTGGCACCTTCGCCCGGCTTGAGAACCAGAACCGCCTTTACCACCTCCCCCCAGTAATCATCGGGGATGCCGATCACCGCCGCTTCCGCGACTTTGGGATGCCTGTGGAGGACGGCCTCGATCTCCACGGGGTAGATATTTTCCCCACCCCGGATGATCATATCCTTCTTCCTCCCCCTGAGATAGAGATAGCCGTCTTCATCCATGCTGGCCAAATCCCCGGTATGAAGCCACCCGCCCCTCATGGTCTCGGCCGTTGCTTTCTCGTTTCGCCAGTACCCTTTCATGACCTTTGGACTTCGGACAACGATTTCCCCCACTTGACCGGCCGGGAGATCGTGATCATCGTTATCCACGATGCGAACCACCCCCTCTGGGATGGAACGCCCGATTCCCGAGAGTCGGCGCGTCTTTTTCTCAACGGATTCTCTCTCCCTTTCAAGATCATGATCCTCCGGTCCAAGGACGGCGACGATGCCGGTGGTTTCGGTCATGCCGAAGAAATTGGTGAATGCGGTTTGAAGGGATCTTTTGGCTCGCAGCAGCAGATTCACCGGCATGGGGGAGGCGCCGTACCCAATATGGCGCAACGAGTTCGTATCCCGTTTCGGGAAGTCGGGATGATCGAGCACGGCCTGAAGCATGGTGGGCACCAGGTAGGTGGTATTGACCTTCTGCCTTTCAACAATTTCAAGAAAGACCTCCGGATCGAAGGCGGGCAGGATGATCATGGGGTCTCCCCGGTAAAGTGGAATCAAGATGCTGCAGATCCCGGCGATATGGTACATGGGGACATTGATCAGCAGGGTGCCGGGATGGAACGTGTAGGTATCGGTGAGGGGCGTGCGGAGATTTGCGTGAGTGATCATGGCCCCTTTAGGCAAGCCCGTCGTCCCGCTCGTATAGATGATGCAGGCCACATCGTCATCATTCATGGAAGCGGCGAAGAACAATCCGTTGGGTTGTGAGGATAACGTCTCTTCGTAGTGGACCGTGCCGGGCTCTCGTTTCCCCATACACAGAATCTTTTCGATGGAAGGGATTCCCGGACGAATGGCCTTCATCATTTGCACATAGCGCTCGCCCACCATGAGGACCTTTGCCTCAGCGTTGTTGAGGATGTATTTTGTCTCCTCCCCCTTCAACCGGTAATTCAGGGTCACGATAATGGCGCCCACCTTCTGGATGGCATAGACCATTTCCGCGAATTGAAAGCAGTTGACCTGAAAGATGGCCACCCGGTCGCCAGGTTTGACGCCGACCTCTACCAGATATCGCGCAAGCCGGCTTGCCCGTTCCTCAACCTGACGGAACGTCAACCGGTGATCGCCTTCAATGATACAGGTCCGCGTGGAGAAGTCCCGACAGGTCTTTTCGATATTCACGGCTATGTTCATGATCGTTCCTTTTGCCTCACCGACACCACGTTCTCGGGAAGAAAAAAGGTGTCCATGAGGTACCGCTTGGGGTTTGCGAGATCGACCTGGACATGGATCTCCTTTCCCTGGACAAAGGCCGTGGGGTCATGGGGGATGGTCCTTCTCGGGAAATCGATCGCTCCTGACTCAGTTCCATGACGGTCCCCGTGGCGGTCCGGGATCGGCCCACGAACTTGGCTGTCTGCTCGTAGACCAGGGCGGCCGCAAAGAACAGAGAGATCCCCACACAGGAAAAAGCGACCAGCACGATCCTCACGGCCTTCATTGGCACCCACGAGATGATTGGCTCGCGCGCCGCTGATTCCGGAGTTCCGGGAAAGCCTTCTCCCGCCCAGCCGGCTTCATGAAAGACCCCACAGCCCAATCAGGGCCGTTACGGTTCAATCCTCGTTCCCAGGACCTTGAGAAACGCCGCCAGCCACTCGGGGTGAGCCGGCCACGCAGGGGCCGTGACCAGGTTGCCATCCGTATGCGCCTTATCAACGGGGACATCCACCCATTTGCCGCCGGCACACTTCACGTCCGGCCCTACCGCGGGGTAACCGGTACACCCCTTCCCCTCGATCACCCCTGCAGCGGCGAGCACCTGTGCACCGTGGCAGACCGCCGCAATGGGTTTTTTGGCCTGGGCGAAGTGGCGGACCACGGCCAGAACCTTTTCGTTGAGCCGAATGTACTCGGGTGCGCGACCCCCCGGGATCACCAGTGCATCGTAGTTTTCGGCCTTCACCTCATCGAACGTCCCGTTAAGGGTGAAATTGTGACCCCGCTTTTCGCTGTAGGTCTGATCCCCCTCGAAGTCATGGATTGCCGTACGCACCTGCTCGCCGCCCTTCTTCCCGGGGCAGACGGCATGGACCGTATGACCCACCATCTGCAAGGCCTGAAACGGGACCATCACCTCATAGTCCTCCACGTAATCTCCCACCAGCATCAAGATTTTCTTTGCGCCCATACTGACCTCCTTTTCTGTTTGATGAGTTGGAGAAAAGGCTTCCATTTCATATTATCCCGCTTTCAGCCCATGCCCGTCAACTCAAGGATTCTTCTTGAGTTGAAGCGCACACACGGTGCCAAGGGGCGGCCTTTCTGCTTGACAAGACTTCACTTTTCCCTATAGCCTCCCCACCACAAAGAAGGTCACCAATTCGTGTGGCACCCATGGCGGAGACGAAAGTTACACTGCTAAAATGTGAAATCGCCACATCGGGCCTGCTTAGGATCGATCAGATCGGCTCGGGTGTCGGCGTGATCCTCTACAGCCCCTCCCATAAGACGGCAGCGGGGCTCCACATCCTGGCCCCCCATTCGGGGTCCCGCGCTCCCAAAAACCCAGTCATGTACGCGGACACGGCCATTCCGTACGTTATGGCAGCACTCGGCCGCAAGGGCGTCAGACCGCCCCTGTCGGTGGCCATTGCCGGGGGGGCCGCCTTGCTCAAGCGGCAGGCGGATTCGGGAGGCAGCCAACAACTACAGCTGGTTGAAGCGGTCAAAGAGGCCCTGAAACGGGCCAATCTCTCGGTCAAGATCGAAGAGACAGGCGGGACTCAAATCCGTTCCATTACACTCAATATCGATGAGGGAAAGATCCGGGTGGCCTAATCTGATTGCCGGAGCCGTCCGATACTTATGACAAATCGACATTTGGTGAGGCTTTTCAGTCACTGTGAAGACCCATTTCATTGGCCTCCTTTGGTCTTGAGGGAAAAGACGTGGCAAGCATAAAAGTCGAATGTCCGCACTGCCATAAGGTTTACCGGATCCCCGAGGAACGCATCCCCAAGACGGAGGTGTTGTCCTTTCCCTGTCCTGGCTGCAAAGAGGTCATTAAACTGGATCGGCGCGCTATGGATGGCGCGCCCCGGGGATCTTCTCCCGTCTCCTCACGTGAAGCGGCCGGTGCGGCCATGAAGGGAGACCCCCTCAAGGCCAAAATCCTGCGGAGTGTGAAGGAATTGCCTCCCATGCCCCAGACGGTTTTCAAGGCCCGCGAAATTCTTGGGGACCCCAAATCAAGCGCCCAGGAATTGGCCGGCATCCTGGAGACAGACCAGGCCATTGCCGCCAAGGTCCTGAAGATGGCCAATTCACCCTACTACGGACTCATGGGAAAGGTTTCGTCCATTCAGCATGCCTCTGTTCTCCTAGGTTACAAAACCCTGGCCGAGATCGTGACCTTAGCCGGCGGCGCCGCCGTCCTTGGCAGCACCCTGGAAGGCTACGACCTGGCTGCAGGTGATCTTTGGAGGCATTCCCTAGGGGTTGCCTTCGGATCCAAGATCATTGCCAGCCGTAAGCGCCCAGCGCTGGCAAACGATGCCTTTGCCGCGGGGCTCATCCATGATGTGGGCAAACTTGTTCTGGATCCGTATGTCAAGGAGAGAAGCGAGGCATTTCAGGCCTTTATGGCAGGAGAGCAAAAGCCCTTTCTTCTGGCGGAAAAGGAGATTCTGGGTTTCGACCATGGAGAGATCGCCTTCGAGCTGTGCAAGGCCTGGCACGTGCCCCAAACGCTCTTAAGCGCCATTCGGTATCATCACGCGCCGGCCAAGGGCGACGGAAACGACCTGACCGCCATCGTTCACGTGGCTGACGTCATCGCTATGATGAGCGGCATCGGCGTCGGAATGGATGGGCTGCTCTATGAGATGGATGACATATCCATGAAGGCCTTGAAGATTAATGAGGCGGACATCACAGCACTGATGATGGAAATAGTGGAGTCTGTCGGAAACGTGGCATCTGCGAAGATGAGCGATTGAAGCCTGTCGCGCTCAGGACTGCGCGCAGGCTTCGATTCGATGAGAGGCCTCCGTTCTTTCTCCATCCAACTCACTTTCCCCCATCCCATAAGCCAAGTTTATGGTCATCTCGCCTATCCCGCGGCCAAGGCGTCGAAACCTGTTTCCTGTTGACACCCAGCGGCAAATTCCACATACTTCTTGGCGCAAAAAGGGCTTCAACCCGGTCTTTCAGGGGCCTGTCCACTGTGTGGTGACCACCCATTCCGTCCACCGGCGCCCCGACGTGGGAACCGAATTCAAAAGGGCATCTTTCCTGTTTGGGGTTTCGGCCAACTCCGGCGTGATCCGCAGGCCCGTCTCGATGGGCGCCCTCCGCGGCGACCGCGGTGGTTGTCTTGCCTGTCGTCCCGCTGGAAAATTCCCTTTTTGATCCCGACCATGTCTCTGGCGCTAGAGGCTCGTACCCTGTTCCACGGGCGTCTTGCCCGTGGAACCTATTGTGCTTTGGCGGCCTTCTGGAGTCGATCGACGAAGAGTCCCCTCCGGAAGGGGTGAGGTAATAAGGCCTAAATTGAGCGATTCACCAGATTCGGAGCCAGCCGCAGGGGGTGTCTCTTTTGAGCCGCAACTCCACTCGTTCAAAGCCTTTGGAACGCCCCCATAACCTAATGGTTGTCTCGGGAAGGCACAAAAGGTGAACGATGTCGGAGAGGTCTCCTCATGGGGCTGTCCGGAAATAAATGCAGGGAGTTGGTGCCGTTATTAATGGCTGTGCCCAAATGTTGCGGATCAAAAGAGACATCCCCTACGGCCCACAAAGAATATGAATCGCTCAATGCATGTAAGACCCAAATTGAGCGACTCACAATATTTGGATCAAGAGAGAATAATAGTATCCAAATCCGATTAATCATGCATTAAGAAATGCAAGAGGAGGCAGGGATGGATTTCAAATTGACCAAAGAACAACACGATTCGAGAGAGCAATTTGAGGCCTTTTTCCGGGAAGAAATGAAAAACGCGCCCACCTGCTATCAAACCCACAGCGGACTCGAGGCCATGTATGACACGGACGAAGGATTTGCCTTCCACCGGTATATGCAGAAGAAGCTGGCCGCGAAAGGATGGTTGACCATGGCCTGGCCAAAGGTTTACGGCGGCAGGGAAGCCCCCATCATAGAACAGGCGATCTTCAACGAGGCCAGAAGCTATTATCGTGCCCCCGGGGTGGATGCATTCGGGCTTGGGATGTTTGCACCCACACTCATGCTATTTGCCTCCGAACCGCAAAAGAAGCGGCTGCTTGCCCCCATTGCACAGGGCGAAGTCAACTATTGCCAGGGATGGAGCGAACCCAATGCGGGGTCGGATCTGGCATCGTTAAAGACCACCGCCATCAAGGATGGAGATCATTACGTCATCAATGGGCAGAAGACTTGGACCAGCGCCGCTCACAGGGCCGACCGAATGTTCCTCCTGGGCCGCACGGATCCATCCCAGAAACGAAACGCGGGGCTGTCGGTATTCAACATCGAAATGAATACACCGGGGATCGAGATCCGGCCCATCAAGTATATGAACGGCGCCCACTTCTATAACGAGGTCTTTTTTACCGACGTACGAATCCACCGAGACGAATTGATCGGCGCTGAAAACGACGGATGGAAACTGACCCGGGCCACCATGAACTTCGAACGCTCAGGGTCAGGGGCTTACGCAGGGCTGACGCGCGCCTTCGAGGAGCTCCTTAATTATGTCAAGACCACCAGGCGTGATGGTAGGCCTCTTTCGGAAAACCCCATCGTGAGGCAGAAGCTCGCGCGACTCTATGCAGATATCAAATCGGGTTGGGCCTTTTCATACAGGATCGCCTGGCTGCAGGAAAAGGGAAAGATGGCATTCACGCCGGCTGCCGCCTCCGAGGCAAAGGTCTTCAGCACGGAACTGAGACAGCGCATGGTGAATTTTGCGACCGAGATCATGGGCCTTTATGGCCAGTTGGAATACTCCAAATGGGCACCGCTCAACGGCACCATGGTTGAGGGGTATCAGGCGGTCATCGGGACAACCATCTTTGCCGGGTCAAACGAAATCCAGCGGAATATCATCGCCTGGGCTGGCTTGGGTCTTCCCAGGTTTAAATAGCTGATCGCGCCCATCCAAAAACAGCCGTTTTTTGATGAGCACCAAATGAGAAAGGGGATTGGAAATGAATCTCGACTTCACACCTGAACAGGAAATGCTGAGGGATGCGGCTTCCAAGTTCTTTGCGAACGAATGTCCTTACGATCGGGTCAAGGAGTTGGAGGAGACCGAGGCGGGATATTCAGCCGAGCTCTGGCAAAAAATGGCAGAGCTCGGCTGGCAGGGATTGATATTCCCCGAAGAATACGGCGGATTCGGCGCGGCGTTCATGGACCTGGTCACCCTCAGCCAGGAGATGGGCAAGGCCCTTTGCCCAAGCCCGTTTTTTTCAACCGTCATCCAATGCGGATTGACCCTGCTCGAAGGCGGGACAGAGGATCAGAAAAAAGAGTTCATCGCGAGGATCGCAGGGGGCGACCTGATCATGGCCCTGGCCCAATATGAAGAAGGCGGCAGTTATCTTTCCTCAGGGGTCCAGATGAGGGCCGAGGCCAAGGGCGGTCATTATCTCCTCAGTGGAACCAAGCTGTTCGTGATGGATGCCAACATCTGCGAAAAGCTCATCGTCGTTGCCAGAGCGGATGATGGAGGCCCGACCCTCTTCTTGGCGGAGGCCAATGACCCGGGAATCGTGATCACCAAAATGCCCACCATCGGCAAAGACAATCTTTGCGAAGTGACCTTCAAGGACGTTTCCGTGGTCGGGGATCGGGTGATCGGATCGGTCGGAAAGGGGTGGGAGATCCTGGAGAAAATGGAAGCCAAGGCCGCCGTGGTGAAGGCCGCTGAGATGGTGGGAGGCTGCAGGGCCTGTATCGATTTCACAACCGAATATGCGAAGCAGCGGGAACAATACGGAATGCCCATTGGCGGTTTTCAGATTATTCAGCATTACCTGGCCAACATGCTGATCCGCTATGACGTGAGTGCCAACTACTTATATCAGGTGGCCTCCATGATCGAAGAAGGGCTCGATTTTGTCACAGAAGCCTCCGCCTTGAAGGCGAGTGTCAACGAGAACTACAAATTCATCAGCGAGCGGGCGGTCCAGATCCACGGTGCCATCGGGACCAGCCGGGAGGCGGACATCGCGCTTTTCTACCGCAAGGCCAAGTCCTACGAATACGCGTGCGGCGACAGCGACTATCACTACGAAAAGGTGATCCGGAATCTGCTGGCTCAGTGAGATTGGTTTTGCCTGTTGCTGGGAAGACTCTTTGTTTCAGGCCGCACAACATTTCTCCATATCAAACGATTTGACGAGGATAGTTATGGATGGTTTTTTCAACCCCGGCTCCATCGCCTTTGTGGGAGCCACCAAACGCAATATCGGCTACTCCGTGATCGAGAACCTTCTTGCCGGATTCAAGGGACAAATCTATCTCGTTAACCCCAACTACAAAGAAATCGAGGGCCTGACCTGTTTTCCCTCCCTGGAGTCCATCCCTCACCCGGTCGACCTGGTCATCGTCCTGGTACCCGCATCGTCGGTTCCCGTCGTCCTGGAGGCATGCGCGAGGAGAGGCATCGGACGGGTCATTATTGAGAGCGCCGGATTTGCGGAAACCGGCGGCGACGGTTTGACGCTCCAAGCGCAGTGTGTCGCCATCGCGAAAAGGGCAGGCATGCGTATCTGGGGCCCGAACTGCATGGGGATCGTCGATGTGCACCGGAAGCACTTTTTCACCTTCATGCACCCGGGCATCCGTGAGGAAGGGCTGGTTCCGGGCCGGATCTCCCTGATCGTCCAGAGCGGCATGATGTCGGCCATTTTCCTCGCCGAACTGGGCCGTCGGTCCATCGGGATTGCCAAGGCCTGTTCCATCGGGAACAGGGCGGACGTGGACGAATGCGATCTCATCGAATATCTGGTGACGGATCCTGACACGGATGTGATCGCTCTCTATTTGGAGTCCATCCCTCGCGGCAGGCGCTTCGCTCAGTTGGCCGAAGCGTCTCCCAAACCCATCGTCCTTCTCAAGGGCGGAGAGAGCAAGGCCGGCGCCCTGGCTGCCAAGAGCCATACCTACAGCCTCTCAGGGAACTCGCGTCTCCTGAATAGCGTTCTGGAGATGTCGGGCGTCACCCTGGCCCGTGGCGTTTATCAAATGATGGATCTGGCAAACAGTCTGACCATGATTCCCTCCATCAACCCCGCCGTTCGCACGGCCATCCTGACCTTGAGTGGTGGGGCAGGCATCCTTGCCTGCGATGCGCTGGAAAGACGAGGACTCCCCGTCGCCGAACTTTCAGCAGAGACCAAGAAGGCCGCAGGCGAAGTCTTTCCACCATGGATGCCTGTCTGCAACCCCATCGACCTCTTTCCCGCCGTGGGTTTGCACGGCCGGGACATCGCCTTTGACCGCACCATTTCCGCCGTGATGAAAGATCCGAACGTGGATGTGCTCCTGATGCATTTTGTGGCGGGCTTGGATGAAAATATGCCGGATCTGGATGGGTTGAAAAAAATGGCCGACCGTTATGGAAAGGTAGCCATCTTCTGGCTGATGGGAAGACAGCAGGGGAGCGCACGATTCCGAGAGCAGGCCCGGACCCTGTCCATACCGGTACATGAAGACGCCTCCATCATCGCGGATAGTCTGTGGGCCGCCGCCCGATTCAGTGAACACAAATCAGCGCCCAGGAAGGCCCATGCGGGCTCAACGGTTTCAGGTTCCGTGTCCGACCATCCGCCTTTTCCCGCCTACGCCTACGGCAAGGTATGGGATGAATTCGACAGCAAGCAATTCCTTTCCGGCTGGCGCATCCCGGTGGTCGACGAAAAGCGGGTCCAAGGCCTTGAGGATGCATGGGAGACGGCCCAACGAATGGGCCTTCCCGTTGTTCTCAAAGGGCTTTCCCCAGGTGATCCGCACAAGACCGAACGTGGGCTCGTACACATGGGGATCACGGATCGGTCCCTAATTGGAGGGCGCGTTTCATCACCTGCAGGCGCAACTGAATGGGCAAGGCAGGATCCTGATCCAGAAACAGATCAAATCCGACTATGAGCTAATTGCCGGATTTCTCCGGGACGATCAGTTCGGCCCCTGTGTCATGTTCGGCCTGGGCGGCATCCTGGCGGAGATTGATCCGGACGTCGTATTCGCCATGGCCCCCCTGGACCGGGCCGGCGCGTTGAGGCTCATGGATCGAATCCGAAGCAGGCTTCTGCTGCATGGTTTTCGAGGGAAACGGCCCCTTGACAAAGGTACCATGGCGGACGTCTTGGTAAATTTGGGGAATCTGGGCATGGCCTGTCCGGAGATCCAGCAGATCGATATCAATCCTTTCGTGGTGTCGGGGGGCAACCCATTGGCCGTAGATGCCAACGTCATGCTCAAACCTAAGGATCACTAAAACCATACCTATGAAAAGGAGAAAATGAACGCCACATGGAGATCATCGCCATCAATGGGAGTCCTCGAAAAGAGGGAAACACGTCCATCCTCGTCCGCGCCATCCTGGAAGGGGCGCGCAGAACGGGTGCGGAGACCACCGAAGTCCGCCTCCACGATATCCATTTGAAGGGGTGCATGGGATGCCTGAGCTGCCGGAAGAACCCCGGGGTCTGTAAGCAGGAAGATGACCTGAGCCCTTTTCTCGATGCCCTCAAGAGCTGCAGGGCTATGTCATCGGGAGCCCCATCTACATGTATCACGTCTCCGGGCAGATGAAGATCTTCGTGGATCGGGCCTACTCGCTTTACATCAGCCGTGAGAAGGAACCCGGGGTTTACGATGCGGCCCTGGCGCCCGGGAAAACCTATGCGCTGGTCACGTCACAGGGACACCCTGACGCGAATCGTTTCGATCGGGCCATTCGATGGCTGGCCGGCATGACCGGAACCGGCCTCGGGGTCAATGAGGTGGGTCGAATCATCCATACGGACAGCCACGAAAAGCCGGCCAGGGACGACAAGGCGCTGTTGGAAAAGGCCTATGAAATCGGAAGGAGTATGGTAAAATGAAACCCATCTGACCACGGATAAAGAAGGACAAGACGCTGACATTTCTTGTGCCACATCTATCTCCGAGCCATAAGGTTAAGTCGAGGCAATCGGGAGGATCCATCAGATGACTGAAAAGACCGTGTATCAGAAACTGGCAGAGGCCGTAGGCGCCGGGGATTCCAAATACATCCCGGGGATCTTCGAAGCGCTGGCGGACGAAAACGAGGCCAAGGTCCTCTTAGCCGCCGCGCCTCCTGCCTCGGTTCAGGAAATCGCCCAAAAGACCGGACTTGAGGAGGCGGCGGTCGAGAAGATGATCGATCCGCTTTTCAAGAAGGGGCTTCTCTTCAAGTCAAAGAAGGCCGACGGGACTCGGTACTACCGGGTTCGACAACTGCTCCAGATGCATGACTCCACCGCCGTGATTCTGAACGCGTCCAGAAAGATGCTCGATCTGTGGAAGGCTTTCATGGCCGATGAGTACGCTGAATACAGCCGACGGATCGAGCAGGTCCTGCCAGGCCCGGTCGTAAGAGTGATCCCGGTCAACATCTCCATCACACCCGAAACGCAGATCCTGGCCTTTGACGACATCAAACAGATTGTGGCCAATGCCAGAAACCTCGCGGTCACACCCTGTTCATGCCGTGTGATCGACGGGAGCTGCGGCAAACCCAAGGAGGTGTGCGTGCAGGTGGACAAGGCCGCGGACTACGCCATTGAACGGGGAACGGGGCGAAAACTTGAAAAGGATGAGGCCCTCAAGCTCATGAGGATGTGCGAGGAAGAAGGCCTGGTCCACGTCAGCGACAACAAGCGGGCCCCGGGCCACGTGATCTGCAACTGCTGCAGCGACTGCTGCCTCAACTGGCCTTCCCTCAGGACGGGACTTGGCAAATTTGTGGTGCCGAGCCGATTCCGGGCGGAAGTGGACCCGGAGAGGTGTTCCTCCTGCGAGACGTGTCTGGACCGATGCCACTTTGATGCGATCCAGATGGAAGGCGAAGGGGAGACCGCCGCCGTGAATCCGGACAAGTGTATGGGCTGCGGCGTATGCCTGGTCACTTGCCCCGAGGAGGCCATTGCACTCAGGGAAGTGAGACCCGCCGAGTTTATCCCCTCGTAGCACCTTGCTAAAAAAAATTAGTGTAGAGGTTGCGGAAAAACGCCCATCTGCGGCGTTTTTCCGCAACCGGCTAAAACAACTTGCTTTTGCCTGTGAGCAGCCCGCGACCCGCCACGATACGGTTCACCTGGTTGGTGCCCTCGAAGATCTGCGTCAGCTTCGCATCCCGCATGAGCTTTTCCACAACCGCCCCTTTCATGTACCCGGACCCTGCAAGGATTTGAACGGCGTCCGTCGTGACCTTCATGGCCGCATCGGTCGCGAAGCATTTGGCAGAGGCGCCCTTCTACGGTGCAAGGGATGCCCTGATCCAGCATCCATCCCACCTGGAGGTACATGGCCCTCGATGCCATGATCAGGGCGTTCATGTCGGCGAGCATGAAATGGACGGCCTGAAAATGACCGATGGGCTGACCGAACTGTTTGCGCTCCCGTGCATGGCGAACGGCCTCGTCAAAGGCCTTCTGGCAGATCGCCGTGCCGATAGCGGCCACATTCACCCGGCCCCGGTCAAGGGCCATCATGGCCAGTCTGAATCCTTGCCTTTCCTCGCCGATCAGGTTTTCTTTGCCCAGCTCAACGTTCTTGAAGAAGAGCTCCGCCACGTTCATGGCCCGGTGGCCCATCTTGTCTTCCACCCGGCCGACGGAGATGCCGGGAGTGGTGCGGGGTACGGCAAAGCAGCTGATCCCTTTGTTTCCGGCGCTCCGATCCACCGTTGCAAACAGGCAGAGGAGATCCGCATAGACCCCGTTGGTGATATAGCACTTCGAACCATTGATCACATACCCATTCCCGGTCCGTTCGGCAACGGTCTGCATGGCCCCTGCATCTGAGCCGGCCTCGGGCTCGGTCAGGCAGTAACAGGCGCTACGGTAGCTCTTGGTCATGGTGCCGATGAATTTCCTTTTCTGTTCTTCGGTGCCGCCAAGCAGGATCGCAGCGGTGGCCAGGTGCGATATCCCCATTGTCTGTCCGATGGCACAACAGTCGTAGTTCAAGGCCTCGGTGACCACGTAGTGGGTCACGTAGTCCATTCCGGATCCACCATATTCTTCGGGGATATTGGTGTACATGAGACCGAGCTCGTGGGCCTTTTTGAGAATCGCTTCCGGATAGGTGCCGTCGCGGTCATAGGCCAGGGCAACCGGCATAATTTCATTGGCCGAAAACTCTCTCGCCAGCGCGAGAAAACGCTTCTGTTCCTCTGTAAGGCTGAAATCGATCATTGCTCCATCCTCCTTGGTATCAGTGACTTCGTTTCAAGAAAGCCGCCAGTTCAATCATGTGGGCTGCTTTTTCTTCACCCCGCTTCGGTCGTTTGACGTCTGGTTTATCTCATTCATCGTTTCGGCTTGATCACGACGGCCGGTTTGGTCCGCCGGGAATACCTGAACCCTTCCCCTTCCCTGGCTGTCCCGTATTTGTTCTCCAGGGCTTCAAGGGGACCTGCATCCAGGGCCCGCACGGGGCAGGCTTCGATGCAGTTGGGCAGTTTTCCCTGGAGATGGCGATCCAGACAAAAGTTGCATTTCCGCATCTTGGCCCCCTTTTCCGGGCCGAACTGGGGCGCGTCGTAGGGGCAGGCCTTCAAACACTTCTCGTCGCACGCTTCATTGCCGAGACAGGTCTGGGAGTCCACCACGACAATACCGTCCGCTTCCCGCTTGGTGATGGCGCCCACCGGACATGCGGCGCCGCACACCGGCTCGTGACAATGATAGCAGGGGGCGGCCAGGTAACTGACGAACACATCTGGAAACTTGCCCTTTTCCGTGTAGAGGACCCGCATCCAGTTCTCGGGACCCGCCGGGATATCATGCCAGTCCTTGCAGGCCACCCGGCAGGCGCCGCACCCGGTGCAGCGGGTCTGGTCAAAGTAGAAGCCGATCTGCATGATGAAGGTCCCCCTTACGCCTTCTCTGCCTGGACAAGGCAGGTGTTCATCACACAGGCCCCGCCGGCGGAATAGTCGTCGTTGGTCAATGTGTTGGCACACCCGCCCCGATCGATCCCCTGTTCATCCGGCGCATACCAGGCGCCCTCAAAGATGCAGACGACACCTGGAATAATCCTCTCCGTGACCCACGCGGTGATGGCGACCTTGCCACGGCCGTTGAAGACATGGATTTGGTCTCCATCCTTGATCCCGCGGGGCGAGGCATCAACCGGGTTGATCCAGGCCCGGTGGGGTTCCACCTCCCTGAGCCAGGGGACCTTGTAGAGCTCCGAATGGACCCTGTTTTTGGGGTGGGGACTCAAAAGCTGAAGTGGGTACTTCTTAATGAGCGGATCGTTTCGGTCTTCCGGTCGCGTCATGTGCTTGGGGATGGGAGGACAGAGCGGGTTTTGCATGTCCGCCGCACGCTGGGAATAGATCTCGATCTTTCCGGACGGTGTGGGAAAGGGGTTTTTCTCGATGTCCTGGATCTGTTCCCTGAAGGCGACGATGGGCTCCGGGAGCTTGACTCGTTGGATCCCCTCCCGTTTGAAGGTCTCAAAATCCTTGATCAGAGGGCCGGTATCGGGGTTTTTCTCCACGAACATCCTGAGCCATTCATCCTCCGAATGGGGGTTGAAATCCTTGAAGCCCAGACGTTCGGCAAGGGCGGTGACGATATCGAGATCGGACTTGCATTCCCCCAGCGGATCGATGGCCCGGTTTACGAAGGTGAAATAGGGACCCGACGGCCAGGGACGCGTCAGGTCATTTCTTTCGGCGGCGCTGGTCACCGGCAGGAGCAGATCGGCGAACCTGGCCTGGGGGGTCATGAAAAGCTCATTGACCACAAGAAAATCCAGTTTCTTGAGTGCCCGGGCCGCCTTGTTGCTGTTTCCCGTCTGGTTCAGGAAGTTGTTGCACATGGACCACATGAGCCGAATATCGGATGGATAGCCCCCTTCTTTCCCCCGGAGGATGGCGTCGAAAATCTTGTTGATGTGGACGCGCTTGATCACGCGTTGCCGGATATCGAGGGTCCCCTTGACCGGGGGGCCATCCAGCTCAAAGGGATTCTTTCCGGGCGGGATGGCAGGCATGCGGAACATGTGGGCCACAGGGATCCCCATGAGACCGCCGCCGGCACTCCCCCCCGGGCGGCCCACATTGCCGGTCATGGCACAAAGGGTTGCGGCACAACGGTTGTACTGCTCTCCCATCCCGCTTCGAGCAGGCCCCTGGCAGTCCATCAGGGCGGCGGGCTTGGTGGTGGCGTAGGCCCGGGCCAACCGCTCAATGGTAGCAGCGCCGACCCCCGAGATCTCCGCTGCCCAGGCCGGGGTCTTTTCGATACCGTCCTCCTGACCCAGGACATAGGCCTTGAACCGGTCAAAGCCCACCGTGTATTTGTTGAGAAAAGACTGATCGTGGAGATCTTCTTTGATCATCACGTTGGCCATGGCCACCATGACGGCCGTGTCGGTCCCGGGCCGGATAGGGACCCATTCATGGGCCACGGTGGCAGCCGTGTCGTGGTAGCGGGGATCCACGGCAATGACCCTGGCACCGTTTTCTTTGGCCTTGATCAGGTGGTACATGGTGTTGGTCCCCGAAATCATCCGGGCCGGGTCCCAGCCCCAGAGGATAATGAGCCTGGCGTTCAGCATATCCTCCCGGCTATGGCCGACCATGACAGACCCATATTGAGTGAGGGAGGCCCAGACCGCCCCCTCGGACGAGATGTTCCCGTAATGGGTCACATACCCGCCGAACTGGCTGAGAAGCCGGGATGCAGACAATCCGCCGCCATGAAGGGCAGCAAGATACCCGCCGCCGACTGCAAGAAAAATGGCCTCATTACCGTAGGTTTCCTTGGTCCGCAAGAGGGCCTGGGCCAGGGTGTCCAGGGCCTCATCCCAGGAGATCCGCTCGAATTGGCCCTCGCCCTTGGTGCCGACCCTTTTCTGGGGATACATGAGACGCTCCGGGTGGTGAACCATCTGCCGATAGGCCCGGCACCGGAGGCAGGTCCTCAGTTGATCGGGCTCCGGTGCGTCGTCGCCCTCCACCCGGATGATCTGGTTGTCTTTGACGTGGATTCTCAGCGGGCACCGGCCGCCGCAATCAAAGGTGGACGTGGCCCGGACAATTCTCACGTCTCCAGCATCGTGGCTTAAGCCTGAAAAACCCATCTCACTTCCTCCAGGTTCATTTCGAATATGTATTATGGCCATTAATGGACGAGTGTGCAATGGCAAATGAATGCCCCCCGGCAGGCTGAAAGACAACCATTGGAGAGCCTTGACAAGGATCACACGATCTGTTACCCGTTTAGGCCTATCTATGACGATTTAGTTCCTGCCACTTTCGGGATCAACAGATTGTCAAACCGTTTGAGGGCTGAAACACGACAACAAATGCGTCCTGGAGGAATGATTCACCAAACCGTTCAGCGTAACGAGAAAACCAAAGTGGCGATTCCAAACTGAAATATCCGGTTGTCTAAAAGCGCGTCAAAAGGGAAACGGGAGGTGTCATCGTCTGATGGAAACGGGTCTCTCCATTATCCTCATCCAGGCTATTCACGGGCTTGTTTACGGCATGCTTTTGTTTCTTGTGGCCTCCGGCCTGACCCTGGTCTTCGGCATGATGGATGTGCTCAACATCGCCCATGCCGGATTCTACATGCTGGGCGCCTACATCGGCTCCAGCATCGCGGCTGTCACAGGGAACTTTTTCTTGGCGCTCCTGGCGGCCCCCCTGGCCATGGCTCTCGTCGGCGGACTGGTAGAACGATTTTTTCTCAGAAAGGTTCATGTCCACGGACATGCCTTTGAGCTCCTGATCACCTTTGGCGTTTTCTACGTGATCGGGGAGGTGGTGAAATGGTTCTGGGGAAATTACCCCAGGGCGGTGGACGTGCCCACCTTTCTATCTGGTGCGATTTCCCTTCTCGGCGCCACCTATCCTTCCTATCGAATCTTTATCCTGTTTATTTCGTTCCTGATCCTGGCGGCGATGTTATATGTGTTCATGAAGACCCGCATCGGCATCAACGTCCGGGCCGCCGTCTCGGACCCTGAGATGGTGAATGCCCTGGGAATCAACGTGCCCAGGCTCATGCTCGGCGTGTTCGCAGGCGGCTCGGCCCTTGCAGGTCTTGCGGGCGTGGTTGCGAGCCCCGTTTTGAGCACCTACCCGGGAATGGGGCTCGACATGATGGTGGATACATTCGTGGTCATCGTGATCGGTGGATTCGGCAGTCTCTTTGGGGCGTTTTTGGCCTCGATCATGATCGGCGAGCTCCAATCCTTCGGAGTGCTCTTCATTCCAAGACTTGCTCTGGTCTTCCAGTTCCTCCTGATGGCGATCATCCTCATCGTTATGCCGACCGGTCTTTTCGGAGAGAAGGAATGAACCTTTCAACCCTTCGTCGCAACATCCTTCTGGTGGCAGCCGTCGTCCTCCTGCTGATTGCGCCCTTCGTGACGAATATCGTGCAGCTCAGGATGCTCACCGAGATCGCCTACTTCGCGCTCTTCGCGGTCAGTTTCAATTTCCTTTTCGGCTACGCAGGGCTCCTCTCCTTTGGTCACGCCGCTTACTTCGGTCTTGGCGCCTATGCAACGGCCATTTCTCTCAAAAGCATCGCGGGGATGCCCGTGCTTGCGGCGATCCTGATCGGAGGGCTCGCGGGGGCGATCGGGGGCGTGATCATCGGTTTTTTCTGTGTCAGAAGAAAGGGGGCCTATTTTGCCCTTCTCACACTGGCCTTTAATCAGTTTCTGTGGGCAGCGGCGTGGAAATGGCGTGCGGTCACGGGCGGGGATGACGGGATTGGAGACCTCCTGCCGGACACCCCTGTCAACCTGGGGTTCGTCTCGTTGGATCTCAACGACACAAAGGCGATATATTACTTTACGTTGGTCATCGTCTTCATTTGCCTGGCGGTTGGGTGGTATCTCACCAAAACACCCTTCGGCAACACCGTCATGGCAACCAAGGTAAACGAGGAAAGGGCATCCTTTCTCGGATTTAACGCGAACCGTTCAAAGCTCTGGATTTTTACTTTTTCAGCCTTCTATGCCGGAATCGCCGGAAGCCTCTTTGCCTGTTTTCAGGACTTTGTCGCCACGAGCGTCATCGACCTGGGCATGTCCACCCAGGTCCTTTTCATGGCCTTTCTGGGCGGCACCGGCTCTTATTTTGGCCCGATTCTGGGGGCAGCGGTTTTTACCTATTTCACCGACATGATCAGCAGCCTGACCGATCGCTGGGAATTCATCCTGGGCGTTCTTTTCATCCTTTTGGTCCTCTTTTTTCGCCAGGGCCTGATCGGTCTGATTCCCGCGAAGTTGAAGGCCTTCTTCTTTGAAAAGAGGTAGAGGGTCCGTAAAGAACCCCCTAACGGATAAGGTGAAGCGGGTGGTACGATAGCAAAGGCAGTGGGCAAATGGTTCAGGGATAACATATGGCTATTCTGGAAATCAGGGATTTGGAGAAGAAATTCGGGGGGCTGCAGGTCATCATGGGTGTCACCCTGGCCCTTGAGCCGGGCGAGCACCATGCCGTTATCGGACCCAACGGGGCCGGCAAATCAACCCTCTTCAACCTGATCACGGGCAAGTACAAGCCGACGGCAGGCGAGGTGTTTTTCAAAGGCCGGGATATCACCGGATGGCCGCCCCATAAGATCGCACGCATGGGGCTGACCCGATCTTTTCAGATTACCAACATTTTCAAGAACATGACGGTGTTTGAGAATATTCGAAATGCCGTTCTTTCAAGGAATAGAATTCGATATAACGTCGTATCCCGCCTTTCCAGGATGAACGGCATCAGGGGGGAGACCGACGAGATCCTCCACCGCATCGGCCTGCTGGACAAAAAGGATGAGATTTCAGGAGAGCTGGCCCATGGGCACAAACGGGCACTGGAGCTCGGGCTCGCCCTGGCCATGGACCCCGAGGTGATTCTTCTGGATGAGCCCACGGCCGGCATGCCCTCGGAAGAAACCATGCAAATGGTTGAGCTGATCGAAAAGAATACGGCCGAAAAGGCCTTGATCATTGTCGAGCACGACATGGATGTGGTCTTCAGCATTGCCGATCGAATCACGGTTCTCTACTACGGAACCATCCTCGCCTCCGGCACGCCGGAGCAAATCCGCAACGACCAGAGGGTGAAAGACGCCTACCTGGGCGAGGAGGAGGATGACGCATGTTGATGACCGTCACCGAGATCAATACCTTCTATGAGGAGAGCCACATCCTTCAAGGCATCTCGCTGGAGATCGACCTGGGAGAGGTGGTCTCCCTCCTCGGGAGAAACGGCGTGGGAAAGACCACGACGCTGAAGTCCATCATGGGGCTGGTGCCACCAAAATCGGGAGAGGTCCTCTTCAAGGGAGTGAGCATCTCGAGGCTCCCGGCTTATGAGATCGCCAAACGCGGCGTCGGATACGTCCCGGAAGACCGACGGATTTTCCCCAGGTTGACCGTGAACGAAAACCTTATCATGGGGATCAAGCCCGGCCAGGAACAACGAGAGAACGGGTGGTCCATTGAAAAGATATATGGCTATTTCCCTTCGTTGAAGGCCCGGGACAAACAGAAGGGCGCACATCTCTCAGGGGGTGAGCAGCAGATGCTCACCATTGCCAGGGCCCTGATGGGAAATCCCGAGGTCATTCTCCTTGACGAGCCCACGGAAGGTCTGGCACCCCTCATCGTGAAAACCGTCGAACAGGTCGTTCGAGACATCCACGATCACGGGGTTGCCATTCTTCTGGTGGAGCAGAACATGCGCGTCGCCTTGCGGTTGGCCAGCCGCTTTTACATCATGAGCAAGGGAAAAATCGTCTTCCATGGATCGTCCCAAGCGCTCATGGCGGCTGAAGACGTTCGCAAGCAATATCTCGAAGTGTAAAGGAGATGGGAACTTTTCAAAGGGTGTCGGGGAAATCAAACATGTCAATGAACCTAAACGGCAAAAAGGAGGAGGGAAAATGAAAAGACATTTCTTTCGTACCGGCTCAATCGTGGCTGCATGTGTTTTCCTCACAATGGTCTTGTTTGGCGTGGCCCCGCAGCAGGCCATGGCCAAGGGCAAAATCGTCTTGGGTGTGGTGGAACCCCTCTCGGGAGTCATGAAGGATGTGGGTGATCGCTATCTCAACGCCGTCCAATTTTCCGCCAAAAAGCTCAACGAACGCGGAGGACTACTGGGAAAAGAGGTCGTCGTCATCGGCGAGGACGGGGCGCTCAAACCTGATATCGCCACCCGAAAGGCCACAAAGCTCATTCTGGAGGACAAGGCTGATTTCATCATGACGGGAACGGGCAGTCACATCTCCCTGGCCATGATGAAGGTGGCAAAGAAATACAACAAGGTGTTCCTGACCTACGGAACGGAGGCGGCGAGCATTACGGGAAGCGAGTTCAATGAGAATATGTTCAGAGGTTGCCTCAATACGGATCAACACTCAGCCGCTGTCATGGCCTATTTTGCCAAGCACACGAAGTTCAAAAAGTTCTACATCCTGTGCCAGGATTATGCCTTTGGCCGGGAGGCAGCCGAGGGATTCAAAAAGAAAATGAACACCATCCCAGGGGCCGTGCTGCTGGGTGAGGACTTCCACCCCATCGGACTGAAGGATTTCGCGCCGTATATCAGCAAGGTCATGGCATCGGGCGCAGAGGTGGTCCTGACCGGAAACTATGGACCGGACCTGGACAATCTTATCAAGACCGGGGCCGCACTGGGCTGGAAATGTATAACGGGAAACTATTTCTTGAACGACCCCATCCGGATGGAGGCCGTCAAAGATGCCGCCATCGGTTCAGTCACCGCAGACTCCTACATGATCACGATCGATACTCCCGCCAACAAGGCGTTTGTCGAGGAATGGCACAAAGTGTATAAAGACAGGGAGATCGGTTTGCAATATCCGACACTCTCCGTGGGGCGGTGCTACTGGGCCATCCAGTGGCTGGGCGACGTGATCAAAAAAGCGAAAAGCACCGATGCCAAGAAGGTCATCAAGGCATGGGAGGGCGCCGAGTTTGAAATGCCTTGGGGAAAGGTGACCATGCGGGCCTGTGATCATCAAATGATCACGCCCGGCGTGGCAGGGGTCATCCAGGCGAAAAGCGAGTTTTTCCCGGGACTGCCCTATGTTGGGAAGCCGTTTATTATTCCTGCAGCAGACATAACGGTCCTTCCCGCTGAGACGGGAAATCCCAGGTGCAAGTAGCTGTTCTGAACGCCTCTTCCCCTCTTGGGGGAGAGGCCGGGTGAGGGGCGGCCCCCCTCACCCCGTCCTTACCCGATCAAGGAATCAGGACAGAGGACCCCCTGGTCTTTCGGCCTTCCATGTTCCGGTGCGCCTGCGCAGCCTCGGCCAATGGATACGTCTGAGGGATTTCGATCTTCACGACCCCCTTTTCCACCACCTCGAAGAGGTCTTTGGCGTGTGCGAGCAGGTCCTCTCGCTTTGCGGTATAGGTCATGAGGGTGGGACGGGTAAGGAAGAGGGAACCCTTGGCGGCAAGAATGCCTAGATCGAACGGCGGGACCGATCCCGAGGCCTGCCCGAAGCTCACCATCATGCCCATGGGCCGCAGGCAGTCAAGGGACTTATTAAAGGTTGACTGGCCCACGGAATCATAGACCACATCGACGCCGCGTCCTTGCGTGATCGTCTTGACCCTCGAAACAAAATCTTCCTCCCTGTAGAGAATCGGGTGATGGCAGCCGTGGCGACTGGCATGCTCGGCCTTTTCGCGGGAACCGACCGTCCCGATGACCGTGGCGCCAAGGTGGCTGGCCCACTGGCACACAATCGTCCCCACCCCACCGGCTGCCGCCTGGACCAGAATGGTATCGCCTGCCTTTACGCGATAACACCCATAAAGCAGGTATCGAGCGGTCATTCCCCGAAGCATCATGCCCGCTCCCTGGCGAGTGGAGATCTTGTCGGGGAGTTTTACCAGACGATGGGCAGGGATAATCCGTGCTTCGGCATAGGCCCCGGGCGGCAATCCGGCATAGGCCACGCGATCCCCCACCGCCACCTCTGTGACGCCCTCGCCAATGGCCTCCACAACGCCTGCGCCTTCCATGCCCGGCGTGGCGGGCAAAGACGGGAGCGGATAGAGGCCTGTCCGGTGGTATACATCGATAAAATTCACCCCAACGGCCTCGTGCCGCACAAGGACTTGGCCCGGGCCGGGTTGACCGGGATCCACATCCTCCCATCTCAAAACCTCAGGCCCGCCTGTCTCGTACATCCGTATGGCTTTTGTCATGACACGATCCTCCCTGTTCAAATTTTTGATTTCTGTGATAAAGTCGGCCATTCCGCCTGCTTGCCTGTCTGCCTGTGCCTTTCCCTCATTGTCGTGACTTTCTACCGACTCCTATTCTTTAAATATAAATCAACCTGGGCGATTCGCATCCCTTTAGGGACCGCTGTGGGGCGGTTTGCCTTCGCATGGAGAATATGTAATGATGACATGGGCTTCCTTCCCTGGGCTAATTCCTCACGCGGTCTTTTCAAATTTCAGAAAGGTAAATTCGTGCCGCGACGCATCCTTGTAATAGAAGACAATAAGGACCTTGCACATCTCCTGGAGATCCATCTGCGAGACCTATCCTTTGAGGTCGATCTGGCATTAGACGGCCGTTCAGGCCTGGCCAAAGCGGAATCCAACCGCTATGACCTGATCATCCTCGATCTCATGCTGCCAGGGATCGACGGGCTTGAAATCTGCCGTCGGGTGCGTAGTAAAAACACGTATTCTCCCATCCTGATGCTGACGGCCAAGTCTTCGGAATTTGACCGGGTACTGGGCCTGGAAATGGGGGCGGACGATTATGTGACCAAGCCTTTCAGCATCAGGGAGCTTCTGGCCCGCGTAAAGGCCATTTTCCGCCGCATGGATGAATTGAAGTCCGGGTCCCGGGAAGGCAAGCAGGCTATCTTGAACGCAAGAGAGCTGGTGATCGATCCGCAAAAGAGGCATGTATCCCTGAAGGGCAAGACCGTTGATCTTACGGCAAAGGAATTTGATCTTCTTTACTATTTCGCGCAGCACCCCGGAAGGGTCTTTACGCGTTCACAGTTGTTGGATGTGGTCTGGGGGTATGGTCACGACGGCTACGAGCATACGGTGAATTCCCATATAAATCGCTTGCGCGCAAAGATCGAAGAGAATCCTTCCCAGCCCAAATACATTCTCACTGTCTGGGGGGTGGGCTACAAGTTCGCCGAACTGGAAGGCTAGCCGATGTTTAGCTCTTTATATTCAAAACTGGCTGCCGTATTGGCCGGGTTGTTCTTCATTGTGGGGCTCTCCTTTGTGGCGGTCACCGTGTTCTCCACGGAGATGTACCAGCAGGAGGTGAATCAGAAGCTGAACAGCAAACTGGCAGAACAGATCGTTGCTGAGAAGCTTCTTATGAAAGACAATCGGGTGAATCACAAGGCGCTCCAGGAGATCTTTCATATGTTGATGGTGATCAACCCGAGTATTGAGATCTACCTGCTGGACCCTGCGGGCAAAATTCTCGCATATTCAGCACCCCAAGCCAAGGTGAAGCGGAAACGTGTCGATTTGGATCCTATCAAGAGGTGGCTCGAAGGAGACACGATGATGCCTCTCCGGGGGGATGACCCCCGTGATCTCAATAGGAAAAAGGTCTTTACGGCGGCCCGTATCGTCGAACAGGGCAAATTGGAGGGCTACCTTTATGTGATCTTAGGCGGAGAGATTTTCGACAGTGCCGTGCAAAAACTGAAGGGCAGCTTTATCCTTCAATTGAGTGCTTGGATGATCGGTGCCAGCCTGCTCTTTGCCCTTGCTGCGGGCTTGATCATATTTGCCTTATTGACGGGAAGGCTTCGGAGGCTTTCACATGGCATGGATGCCTTCAGGCGGGGAGAGACGGCAAGGCAGATCGACCTCCCCGTGAAACCGATAGAACGTTCCTCCGACGAGATCGATCGCCTTGGCGCGACCTTCAGGCAGATGGCGGAGCGGATCGAAGACCAGATGGAAGAATTGCGGAAGTCTGATTCGTTGCGTCGTGAACTGGTTGCCAATGTGTCCCATGACCTCCGCACCCCTTTGGCCACCCTGCAGGGATATATTGAAACCATGCTCATCAAGGAAGAACTGCTTTCAAGGGAGGAACACCGCCACTATCTTGAAATAGCCATAAGGCATTGTGAGCATCTGAGCAAGCTGGTAAGCGAACTGCTGGAACTGGCAAAACTGGAATCGTATGAAATCAGTGTCCATCCCGAGCCTTTTAATCTGAGCGACCTGGTTCAGGACGTGGTTCAGAAATTCAACCTAAAGGCAAAGGAGAAAGGGATTGATTTGGTCACCAATATTGAAGAAACGCTTCCCTTTGTAAAAGCCGATATCGGTTTGATTGAGCGCGTGTTTGAAAACCTTCTTCAAAACGCCATTCACTACACGCCTCAAGGCGGCGCCATCCGTCTTATCCTAACACCTGAGAAAGAAAATATCTCCGTTATGGTCAGTGATACCGGCCAGGGGATTCCGGAAGAAGCCCTTCCCAATATCTTCAATCGCTTCTATCAACTGGAAAAGAGCCGAAAGGGAGAGGAGGGGCATTCCGGGCTTGGTTTGGCCATTGCCAAAAAAATCCTTGAATTACACGACCGCTCCATAGAGGTCACCAGTCGTCCCGGATCCGGAACGACCTTCATCTTTCACCTTCCCGTCGCCGACCCCGCCTAAAAACCTCATTCTCTGCTGGTTCTTCGTGACAGAAAAGTTATCCTTTCGTGATGAACGGATAAAGGATCCTGCTTATCATGTGGACAAAGGGTGACGTAATGACGGCACCTTCGATGAATTCAGGACCTATCGCGAATACATGGGAAATGAGGCGGATATCATGAAAGAGCGGAGACAATTTCTTAAACTTTTTATGGGGCTTTTTGCCGGTTCTTACCTCTTGTTTGGTCCTTTCTTTTCAGCGCTCCGGTGGGCATACGCAAAGGTCCAAAAAACCATTTTGCCCAAAGGGACCAAGAGAGAGAGCCTTATCAGTAAGGACCCCAAGTCGTTGGATACGAGGAATTTGGAGACAACTCCTTTAAAGGACTTCGGCACCATGGGGACTTCCGATTATGAGGTGAACCTGAACGAATGGCGACTGGAGGTTGACGGTCGAGTGAAAAGGCCTCTGCGACTCGCATACTCTGAAATCCTCAACCTCCCTGCCATCGAGAAAGACATCCTTCTGATCTGTCCCGGATTCTTTGCCAATCACGGAAGATGGAAGGGCGTATCCATGAAGGGCTTGATCGAGAGGGCCGGTATGGAAAAAGATCTGCGCCATGTGTCCTTCAGAGGACCGAGAGGCACCTCTGAAAAGGTGGAGACCTTCCCCATTGAGGATGTCCTGACGGATAAGGTCTTTCTGGCCTATGGGGTGAACGGGGAGACCCTCCCCGAGAGACATGGGTTTCCGCTTCGTGTTGTGGCAGAGGACCATTATGGAAACGACTGGGTGAAATATGTCTACAAAATGACGATGGAACAGGATTAACCCGTGCGTCTTCGAGAGAAGAAACCGCAATTCTGCGCGGGAGGAGGGATGAAAATGAGAAATGTTTTGATGATTGCTTTGCTGATGATCCTGGCTTCGCTTGCATTCGCCTTTGCGTCTTGCGCCAAGAACCCGGAAGCCAGCATGGACAAAAAAACCGAAATGAAGGATATCACAAATGATCTCCGAACGGCCACCTTTGCGGGCGGTTGCTTCTGGTGTGTCGAGGCAGACTTCGAAAAGGTCCCCGGCGTGGTCAAGGTGATTTCGGGCTATACAGGTGGACACAAGGAAAATCCTACCTATGAAGAGGTTTCAGCCGGCGGGACAGGCCATGTGGAAGCGGTCCAGGTCTATTATGATCCGAAAAGGGTCTCCTACGAGGCGCTGCTTGATTACTTCTGGCGCCATGTGGACCCCACAGATCCGGACGGCCAGTTCGTGGACAAGGGGTCTCAGTATCGTAGTGTGATCTTTTACCACGACGAAGCGCAGAGGCGTCTTGCGGAAGAATCGAAAAAGAAACTGGCCGATTCCATGCGATTCGACAAGCCCATCGTCACAGAGATCCTAAAATTCGACAAATTCTATCCGGCAGAGGCGTACCATCAGGACTATTACAAGACCCACAGTACGCGCTACAAATTCTACCGTTGGGCCTCAGGCAGGGACCAGTTCCTGCAAAAGGTCTGGGGCCAGGAAATGGAGAAGACCGGAAGTCCTGCGGGTCATTCAAAATACTTCAAACCCAGCGACGCGGAACTCCGAAAAAGGCTGACGCCGCTGCAGTACAAGGTGACCCAGGAAGACGGGACGGAGCCGCCATTCGATAACGCATATTGGGACAACAAGAAAGAGGGAATCTACGTTGACATCGTTTCGGGCGAACCACTCTTCAGTTCACGGGACAAGTATGATTCAGGGAGCGGATGGCCGAGTTTTACCAAACCGCTCGTTCCCGAGAATATCGTGGAGAAAGAGGACCGGAGCTTTTTCACGGTCCGCACGGAGGTGCGAAGTAAATTCGGAGATTCGCACCTTGGACATGTCTTTCCGGATGGCCCGCCGCCCACAGGTCTGAGATATTGCATGAATTCTGCAGCGCTCCGTTTCATCCCCAAGGAGGACCTGGAAAAGGAGGGATATGGGGAATACATGAAGGATTTCTCTCAACGTTAGTCCTCTTCGGGGGTATAGGGCCGGAGAAATGGATACCAGATGAATCGGAGGACAAAATTCATGAAAACCACAGAAATTTTCGGGTCCATGGTGTTGTGGCGCTTCATTCTGACCCTTTTCTTTTTTGTGGCATGGCTTGGTGTGATCCAGGCCCACAGTGAGGACGTTTCCGTGGTCACGTTCTACGTCCAGTGATATGATGTGGGCAGAGCAGCCCTGGAGGGGCTGAGAGGCATAAAGAAGGTTGAAAAGGGATTCAAAGACTTCAAAGAAATCAACCGGGTCTATTATGACCCTACCCTGATCTCCATAGAACAAATGGAAGATGCCCTGAAAAGCGCCAAGACCTATCGCGGAACCGTCAAGTAAGCCGGTGGCTGGAATACCAAAAAGCGGTCGGAATCCCGACCGCTGCATCGGCTGTGGGCTATGGGTGTCCGCGTGCCCGGAGGGGTCCATAGGGCTGCGAGGGGCTGAGGAGTACGTGAGGCTCCCTACCAGAGACCCACAGCGCGTTGCTGACCATCATTGTTCGCGAGAAGGAGAAACCCATCCCTTCAACACATCCGTTTCACGCGCTTATGGCTTCATTCGATACGGACCGTCCTACCCCGCTTGTTCCATTAAATCACTAGCATCTCTACCCCGGCGCTGCGCCTGGAGACCCGCATGAAACATAACCTGCTCTATCGTGGTAAAAACCTGCAAAAACAATAAATTAACTGAAAGCAGATCGCTCAATGCCCCATACGGAAATCGCCCACATCCTAGGCGGACCCTCGACCGTTATGGGCGCCCGCACGATCCCAACTCCGGACAAGACAATTGCCATCCAATGTGATATTCCTTACCTGGCCCTTGAAGGTCCCCGTGGGGTGTCTTAGCGCTTCATGGATCAAACCTGTAACGCTGGTGAATCATGCCGTTCTACAACAAAGGCAAGGATTTCTTTGAAATTTTTGATCGGGTGGGGAAAAACCTTGTTCAGACGTCGAAAGAGTTGGTCACCTTTTTTGAAGACTTCAGTGAAATAGACTCCAGGGTAAAGATCATTTCCGACCTTGAGCATGACAATGATCTTCTGACACAGGAGATCATTCGAAAGCTCAACAAGACATTCCTTACCCCCATTGACCGGGAGGATATTTATGCGCTCGCCTCTGGAATGGATGACATCCTTGACCTGATGTGGGGGGCGGCGCAACGGTCTCAGCTGTTCAAAATACCAGAGTCCACGAACGAAGCCGCGGACTTGGCGAAGACCTTGTCCACCGGAACGGAGGTGATCCACCGGGCACTGGGTCTTCTGAGAACGAAAAAGTATTCCCTTATCTTAGACCTGTGCACCGATATCCACGTGCTCGAAAATCGCAATGACAAGATATTCCGAGAGACGCTAGGGAAAATGTTCGAGACCGTGACGGATCCCATTCTCATTATCAAATGGAAAGAGGTCTACGAAATACTGGAGAACGCCACCGATGCATGTGAAGACGTGGCCAATATTCTCGAAACCATTGTCCTGAAATATGGCTGATATGATCTGGCTGATCGTTTTTCTGGCCGTCCTCTTCGACGTAAGCAACGGGTGGAATGATTCGGCCAATGCAATTGCCACCGTGGTCTCGACGAGGGTGCTTTCTCCTTTGATGGCGGTGCTGATGGCCGGGGCCATGAACATCCTAGGAGCCTTTTTTTCGACAGCGGTGGCCAAAACCATTGGCGAGGGGGTTGTCAGCCCCGATGCGGTGACGGACACGGTCATCGTGGCTGCCCTTGTCGCCGCTGTCTTGTGGAACGCAGGGATGACAAGAATGGGCATGCCCATCAGCTGTTCTCATGCCCTTATCGGGGCTTTGATGGGCGCATCGTTCGCCTATGGATCCGCCCACATTCTCAATTTGCATGGATTAACCAGGATATTTTTATCTCTTCTGATCTCCCCCTTTGTCGGAGTGTGCCTCGGCTACCTGTTCATGAAACTCCTGCTCTTTCTTTTCGGGGGCTTCGCCCCCGGCCTCCTTAACAAAAACTTCGGAAAGGCCCAGCTCATCTCCTCAGCCTTCATGGCCTTCAGTCACGGATCCAATGACGCTCAGAAATCCATGGGAATCATCACCCTCGCCCTGGTGAGCGGTGGGTTTCTCCCCTCGCTGGAGGTTCCTCTCTGGGTGATCCTCATTTGTGCGGTGGCCATGGGGCTTGGAACCGCTTTTGGGGGTTGGCGGGTCATCAGGACGCTGGGGACAAATATGCTGAAGCTTGACCCCATTCACGGATTTGCCGCTGAGACTTGTGCCGCCGTGACCATCATGGTATCCACTCACTTCGGCCTTCCTGTGAGCACAACCCACCTGATAGGGACCTCGATCATGGGCGTCGGCGCCACCAAGCGATTCTCCGCGGTCAGATGGGGGCTCGCGGGCAAGATCCTCATGGCATGGGTATTTACGCTGCCCATCTGCTTTGCCATCGGATGGGCCGCGGCAAAAGTCCTGCTCAAATTCTAGTCCCGCCCCCCATGCATCGGCCGTCTCAAGCCCGTCGTCTCGCCCCTCCTTCTAGAACTGCTGCCATCTCGTCAGGACCCAGCACTTCTTCGGGGATCCGGCGGCCGGAGTTGACGATGGCAAGGATCCTCTTGCGGAGATCCCTTGAAAAACTGTTGAGGAAACCCCCATCACCCTCTATTGGATCGCCTCCGGATCCGGCAGGCCATCCTTTGGGATAACCGAACCGGCCGGCTGCTTCGAGCATGGCCAGATGAAATCCGGGGGCCGGCAGAATCTGCGGCAGATCGATCCTGCCTGCTGCGTGGCGGGCCGCCTCCGCAATCTTGAGTCCGGAAGCATCCATATCGCCCACGTAGTGAATGGACTTGAGCGGGCGTCCAATGGTCAAAAGATGCTGCAAAGAGGCCTGAAAGCTCTTCCCCCCTCCGTAGCCCACCATGCCGTAAGGAGGATCGGACATCCTACCCAGTGTTTGACGGGCGACCCAAAAAGGCCCTGCGTTTTCGAATACGAGCATGGAGGGATGTTCCGAAACGGACTCCCAGGCCAGGGGAACGGCCTCCCGTACACAGCCCAGCAATTCAAGGCTCAGCCGTCCCGGCCCGAAAAGGTGCGTGCTCATAAGGCGTGCCAACCCCTTCTCATGGCCCGTAAGCTGAAGGGAGCGGTACTTGAGAGGCGCTGGTTTTTCCAACCAGCCTCCGACCATGGCACCGTGCACACGGTGAAGAAACACGATCTGCTGCTCGCTGATCTGCGGCAGATCAGCAATCCACTGCAGTGCCGGATGCCAGGGGAAAAGACGCCAGCTCGTGTCCTTGGCTGTCATCGGGGCCATAACCCGATCCACGGAACCGGGGACTGCCAGACCCAGGCTTCGATCCCATCGAGGACTGCGCGCGGGCGGAAGACGAATCACCTCTTGTCGTGCCAACCCCATCAGCGCGTCTAGAAACCAGCGACGTTCCTCCGCCCCTTGAGGGCGCACCGGGAAGGCTGCGGCGAACATACGCCACAGGGTTTCCCCGTCAATCCGGTTGCGAAGATGGCGCCGGATCAGACCCGCAAAACGCTCCAACCTTTGAGGATCAAGCACGGCGGTCAATCCGCAGCTACCGGCCTCCTTATCCTCTGCGTTCGTCTTCACTGCGCACGATCCTTGCCGCATCGAGCACGCCCTCCGGGGCGACCTGTTCTATCACGCGATATCCCGTGTTGCGGTCGATCCGTTGATTGCGGATGCGGATGATGTTGGGGAGCGATCGCAGGGCCTCGAGGTCGTTTACGGCCGTCGTATAAATCAGCTGCACGCCCATGGCCCGTGCCACCTCGCGCTGGAGCTCGAGAAATCGAACCCGGGATGCGCGGCCGATGGGGTTGTCGAGCAGCAGGACGGTAGAGGGTTTGCGCGAAAGCCCCCGGGTGCGGACACGAAGCTGAGCGAGCGTACAATAAAGCAGAATGGCACCTGTCAGCTGCTCGCCTCCGCTAAATCGCGCCATGTCGGGAATGTCGACGGACTGGCGGTCAAGATCCGGGTCGGGGTTCAAAACCCGGGCGCGAATGGGGCGGGCCAGGCGACGAACCGCCTGCTGCACCAATCCCATGCCGCCTGGCATTTCGCCCGAATCGACCAACAGATCCACCAATTCTCCGATCCGGCCGCGCCGCTCTGCATCCTGATCCGGAACGTGAGTCAGGATGCGCAGGAACTGGGAACCGCCAAGCCCCGGCACATGGTCGGGAAGGAGCGAGCGGGAGGCCGCTGATTTTAGCACCGCCAAACCTTCTTCGGCCGCGGCAAGCACCTCGGATATCAGGGTGTCTCGGTGGCGGTTCATTTCAGAGAGCTGGCTGTCGATGGTCTGCATGCGGAGCCGGAGCTCATCTTGCCACGTTTCGGCGCGCTCCTCCAGCTCGTCGGGCTGAAACAGCGCAAATTGACGCGCAATCTGGCCCTGCAAGGCTTCAAACCGCTTGTCGGTGGCCCAGGTGTGGACTTCCCTGACGGCCCGCCTCCGTTCAAGGTCCAAGCGGCCGCTCTCTTCACGGATCTCACGCAACCCCTTTTCCAGCGCTCTGATCCCGTCGGCGACCGCCCCGTCCTCGACCGGGAGCACCGTCGGATGCTGCTGGACCTCGGCTTCCGGAGGGAAAAACTCACGGTAGCTTTCCAAAACCGTCGTGAGATGGTCACCGTCCTTCTTCAGGGCTTCCGCCCCGTAGCGGCAATCCCTGGCACGCGATGAAGCCTGCAAAGCCTCCTCTTTAAGGACCGCGGCGCGGGCCTCACATTCCCCTGCCTTCAGATCCAGGTTTTTGGCCGCCTCTTCGGCCTGAATGGGCCCGCGCGGCTCATCTGCCTTGGAAAGCTCCGGCACGCCGCCAAGCGACCGGCAGCGCTCCTCGGCCTGCTCCAACCCCTGGTGGCTGCTTTCCACCATCTGGGTCTGCCGGCCCAGGGACCCGTTGGCAGAAGAAAAAGTGCGTGCAGCCTCATCGCGCTTGGCTTCCGCCTCGGAATGATCCGAAAGGGTCACGAGCGCATCAAGCACGGCGGCCTCATCCAGGGTCCGGTCAAGTCTTTGGGCCAGTTTTCGGCGCTCTTCCTTCGCCTGGTCCAACTCCCGATTTCGAAGCTGGAGGAGGCCTTCTTCCCCGATCTTTTCTTCATAAACCGATTTGGCCTGTTGATAGCGGTCCCGAAGCACGTCAACCGGTCCTGCAAGCGCTTGGGGAGGCTCAGAAACGTATTCGACCCGTCGGAGCTCTTCCTCCACGGCACGGGCCTCTTCCCCCTTTTGCTGGGCGGCCATGGCGTGGATTTCGGCCTTCCGCCCTGCCTCCTTCCCCTCTTCCTGCCAGCGGATGGATTCCTCAGCGGCCTTGGCCAGGTTCTGCTGCTCCTCCGCAAGTCTTTGACGACGCCGGGCCAAATAGATCTCATAGCGGCTTACAAATTGTTCGACCCCGGCCTGCCGGTCTTTCATGAGAGAGAGGTCCCCATCGATCTTCGCCGTATCCGCTTCATGCTGCTCGATCTCGGCCTCCATGCGGCCCATTTCCTGCTCCAGCCCTTTTACCCGGTGCTCCAGATTTTCGAGATCCTTTCTTTCGGCTTCCACCTGGTGGTCCTGGCGGGAAAACCACCCCAGGGGGTAGGATCGTCTGAACTCGCGCAAACGGCCCGATAGCTCTTCCACCTCCTCCCGCCTCCCCTCGTGGAGACGAATGTCGGCCCCCGAGCTGTCGAGGCGGTTGCGGCGTCTGGCGAGATCTTCCCTGGCCGCCTTCCGATCGAAGAAGCCTTCCGAGGAAGGCCCCGCCACCACCCAATCAGGAGAGCACTCCCGGTTCAGGGCGCTCTGAGGGGACACGGCCACAGGTGTTTCGGGGTTCCATGGGCCGGCTCGAAGTATTTCGGCCGCCTTTTCAAAGTCGTCATCGCGCACAATCACCCCGGTCAGGAGATGCGGCCATCGCTTCAGCCATCCCCTGACCCGCTCCGCCCCGGGGGCATTGGCCTCGGCATAGGTCCACCCGGACCATACAGCCGGGAGCCTTTCACGCAACCGCTCCATGACCTCCTCGGTTTCCCTCGCAGCTGGCAGCAATCCCTTTTCTTCGATATGCATCACCGCCCGTTCATCCTCGGCCCGTCCGATCTTCAACCGAACGACCTGGTCGAGCACCCGTCTCATGAATTCCTGCAGCTGCAGAAAGACCGCGTCGGTCATCCGCTCAAGGTCCACGGATTCCACCTCCAACTGCCGGCACAGCACCGGATCGGATTCGAGGGCCTCCCTTTGGCGCAGGGCCTCCTCCAGTTGCCGTTCAGAGGTCTTCACCTGGCCACGCATGCGGCCGACTTCATCCGCCGCTCGCACCCTTTCCTCGCCGATGGCCTTGACCTTCATACGTGCCGCGTCCAGGGCATGGGCAAGAGTTTGGCGACGTTCCCGGAAATCGAAAATTCCGCGCCCGATCCTTTCGAGGGCCGTCTTGCCGTCCTCCCCCGCAAGGAGTGCCCCCTCATTTACCAGTCGGGCCTGTGCCTGTTCCGCTTCGGTCAGGAATTCTTGGATTCGCCTGATTTCGGTTTCAGCAACCGCACGGCGCTCCCGGCATTCGGCTTCAAAACGATGGCACTGGTGAACGTCTTCGCGGGCCTCTTTTTCCGACCCGCGCTCGATGGCTTCCTCTTCGCGCAGCTTGCCGGCCCGGTGCAAAAGGGCCCCGGCAAACCTTGCCGCCGCCCCTTCGAGCCGCTCAAGATCGGGTGCATACGCCTTTTGCCGGCGAGCCAATTCCTCCTGAAGGCTTTTCGCCTTCTGTTCGGCACGTATGGCGTTTCGAAGCGGCAAGGCCGCCTCCCAGATCCTTACGAGCCGGTGTGCTTCGGCCTGCTCCTGCTTGATGCGTTCAAGCTCTTTTAGCGCCAGGGCAAGATTCTGCCTGGCCGCAAACCTTCTCAAGGCGGCCGATCGGTGCCGGGCAGCCTGGGCCTCGGCCTGGTTGCGCCCGGCCGCGGCCTGCGCCGCGCGGAGCTTTTCTTCAAGATCGGCGATCTCTCTTTTGAGGCATTCCGACCGCTCGGCGATATAAGTCTTCAACCCTCTGGAGGCGGCGGCCCTTTGAATGGAGTGGGCCTTCAGGCGTCTACGTTCTTCGGCCAGCTCCGCAAGTGGAAGGAGTCGCAGAGAGAGTCCCTCCACCAGGTCGCGCTCCGGGAGCAAGCGGTCCTTTCTCTCCTTGAGCTCCCTCCGGTATGCCCCGATGTTACGGCTCACCCTTACACCGAGAGCCGGGTCGATCACGAGCTCGAGCAGAAAATCCACAAACTGCTCGTGGCTGTCGAAACGAAACAGCTCATCCACACCACCTTCGCGCTGGTTCATGCGAACCTGATAGGAATAGAGCTCCGGGTCGATTCCTGCCGCATCCAACACCCCTTGCCACTCACTCTGGTTTTCCGTGGCCACGAGCCCCAGGTGGGGGTAGCGGTTCCGCAGCTCCATCCATTCCTGGCGGAAGCTCGCCATGGTGCGGCGGCGTCGAACCCCGTCCGTCTCCGTAAAAAGGGACAGGTCATCCAGATGAATGGGCGAGGGATCCTGCGGGACGCGTCCGGCAAAAAACAGACGGCGAAGCGCGGTTCCACCGGCGGCAGTCCGCCACTCGCAGAAGGTGCCGGTCACGTAGCGATCCACCAATCCGTTGAATCCCAGCTGATCCGCGGGCGTATCGAGCTGCCACTCGGCCGCTACCACCGAATGGTCCTCTCTCTGAACGTAGTCCTCGATGCGCCTCCGCCTGGCCTCGGCACGCCCCCCCAGAAACTCGCGTCGGTCGGGTCGGACCATGCTGAAAAACAGGTTCAGGATGGAGGACTTTCCCCCGCCGTTACGGAGCCAGATGGTGGAATCCACGGCATCCGCCTCGGCGTCCCGAAAGTCGAGCACCATGTCGGTGAATCTGGCATTGGGGTGGCCGACGGAGACAAACCGCATTCTCGCCAGCTTAGGCATCCCCTTCCCCTTTCATGATGCGCTGGAGGGCCTGAAATGCACCGGTCGCCGCCAGCTGCTTGACGAGCACCTGGTAGCGATAGGTGGGTTGAAAGGTGAGATCATCACCCTGCGGGGCCTTTGTAAAGCAGCCGAATTCCCTCAGCCGGTCGAGCCCATATTCGACCACGCGCCGGGTGGTGCGCGGGGCCTTCCGATCATCCCGGGTCTCCATGGCACTCAAGCGGCGCTTGAATACGCGCCAGGCCTCGTAAAGACCGATATCCTCCTCGGCAGCCGAAGGGTCCGGGCGGCCCCGGCTTTCCTCTTCCAGTCGCTGGCAGATAGTCCTCAGGGTCTCTTCCACCTCCTCGACCGTGGTTGCCGGGCGAGCGATGGACGAATCGTCGTCCAGATCGCGGTCCCGGGGAAAGATGGTTGCGGCAATGGCGAGCTGGACCAGCCCGTCCACGAGGCGGTCGTCCGTACTGGCGGAAGTGGGCCGGAACTGGGCCGGACGCAGGGCGAAAAGGGATTCTTCCGCCGGCGCCAATATCAGACCGTGCTCTCCCACATCGAGGATGAGGAGGCCCAATCCCTGGGAGACCTCCTGGACCAGCCTGCGGAACGGTTCCCGATCCAGATAACGTTCGATGAGCCCTTGGTATTCGGTCTCCTGGGCCGGTCTCGATCGGGGATCAAGACCCCATTGAATCAGCCTCCCGGCAAGAAAAGGTTCGTTATGCTCCGCCATCCTCTTGAACCTCCCCTGGGTTCAGGGTCAAATCATCGCCGTAGAACCCGCAGACCGAAAGCGTTTGCGGCAGTCGTTCCACCCGCAGCAGAAGGGCTTCTTCATGGTCCGGCGCAAAGGCATGTAGCGCAATCAGCGTCGTAAGCTCCATAGCCGTTGGCGAGGCCCCGGAGGCCCGGAGTTGTTCGAGGAACGCCGAGAGGGTAACCGGTTCCTCGATCCCCGCCATCAAGGCCTCTATCCGGGCCCGGTCGGCCGGATGAAACCGCGTCAAATCGATTCCTCCCGCGGTCAGGTCCGTCCCCCGGACTTCCACTTCCATGGTGGGCGATTCCCGCCGCGGCCGCAGAAGCCAGGGGACCAGGTCGGACAGAGAGAGGAGGGCGGGGGTCTGCCCTCCGAAAAAGGACGGAAACACATCGTCTGTGACCGCCTTGGCGTCCCTACGCCCGAGTCTCAGCACCGGATCCAGGATGTCGGCAAGCAGGTTGGGATGGAGGGTCAGCGGAACCGCAGAAAACGATTGCCGCGCCTGTTCGTCCAGGAAAACGTTTCGCGCCCCCATGAGCTGATGATGCAGCTCCACGTGGCGCAGCCGGCAGTCGCGGATAAGGCGCGAGACCTCTACCACCTTCGAAGTGGTGGCCTCGCCTTGATCGAGGACTTCTAGCCGTTCGTCCGCGGTGGTCAAGATACTCCGTTCAACGGTCAAGCGGGTATCGAGATGGATGAGGGCCTCTTCAAGAAGCTTGGGCACCTCCTCCCGCCAATCCACCCTGGATACATCGCGCCGCGTTTCGCGGATGATGGTCGATACCTTTTCAGCAAACCGTAGTGACTGCCATCGAGCGTTGCGGGCGGATTGGACCGCCTCATCGAACCGCCCACGGGCCAACTGCGACATGACCACCGCTTCGGCGGCCGCCTGGGCGTCCTCGATATCGAGCTCCAGTGCGTTCAGGTAGAGATTGATGGCCTCGTTCGTAAGACGCAGGACCGTCCCGCCTGAAGGATGGAAATAGTCCACCATGAGGCGGAATTCCAGCTTGCGCCGCACGGCACTGAGATCCTCCTCGAAATCAGTATAGACCTCTTCAAAAGGACGGCGCCGGTTTACATCGTTTCGCAACCCGCCCAAAACCCGGTCCACCATGGCCTCATGCCTTGAAGGATCGGGGGCCATCCCTGCGGCGGTATCCATTTGAAGCAAGAGCGGTCCGAGGGCCTGCTCCACGCGACTGCGGTCCACCTCCCGATCCAACCCGGCACTATCGATCACCAGGTCGAAGACCTTCATCGCCAGGGCGAGGGAGTCATAGTGACGTAGCTCCGGGTCCCTTCGGCTATCGCCCAACCGCAGCTCATGAAGCGGTGCCGTGTGGAGCAACACCCGCAGCCGATGGGTCAGCGCAGGGTCCCAGGCGGAAAGCCAGGAAGGACTCGCCGCTACGGTCTCCGGCGCCTCTGATGCAACTGGCTGCTCAAAGAGGTTTTCCTGTAAAGAGGGTGTCTGTTCTGACGATCCTGTCCGGGGCTTCATTCATTTAAGTCTATGAAAAGATAGGATATAATTAATTCACCTTATCTAATCCACCACATGATTGCAAGCGAATAAGACGAGCGCGTAATGGATGGACTCCGGATACATTGAAACCCCATCAGATCATGCGCCTCATCCGAAGGGGAACCAAAGCAGATTTCACCACGAAGACCACGAAGAAACGCGAAAGGTCTTGAAATAGAAAAAGGAAATATCCCTTTCTTGCTTCGCTCCCTCCGCGCCTTCGTGGTGAAATACTCTGGCAGTAACACTCCGACCTCATTGATAAATTACTTGCTTTTCTTTGAAATAACCTCTATAAAAGCGGCAAGCACTTCAACCAGGGGATTGATTCTGAGCGGAATAATCCAAACAAAAGGCACCCACCCGTCGAAAGGATTCTCATGGCCGCAAAGAACGGAACATTCCTCAATCCCTTCGTGAATGACCCCCACCGGGGCAGTGCTCCGCTGTACGCATCCCTCTTCTTGATCGCCGGACATACCATTTCTCAGTTTCAATCTCTAAGAGCGCACGTTCCATTCCTGAGTTTCCTTTCGACCATACCCGCTTCTCCCCTAATTCCTACTTTCGCAAACGGGGAATTGTCCGCCGGGTTTGTGTCGGAAAAGTCCACAAGGCGGCAGTACTCCAGAAACTTCCTGCAGTATCGGTAAAGCATGGTCCCCTCCTCCGGAGAGCATGCTTCGTCCATAAGGGCATGCTTTTCAACCTTTTTTGCGCTCACTGCGGGGTTTATGGGTTGAGGCCCGAGGGGTCTCACACAACCCGAGGGCAGTAATATCGGAAAGTGGAATTGTAGTTTCATTTGGTTTATCGTACAGATAATTGAGCTCATCATGGCGATTGAGCATCGGAAATTATGGGAGGGAGGAAATGAGATTTGATCGAATAACAGTTAATCCCGATCAGATGGGCGGAGTGCCATGTTTGCGGGGTCTACGGATTTCGGTGGCCACCGTGGTTGACATGATTGCAGACGGGATGGGTATGAATGAGATATTGCAGGCTTATCCCGACTTGCAGCAAGAGGACATCACAGAAGCACTTCGATATGCTGCGGAAGCTGTCAGGGAGCGCGAACTCCCTTTGGTGAATGTGGCATGAGATTCCTCATTGACAATGCTCTATCGCCGTCAGTTGCCGATACCCTGCGAGTATCAGGTTTCGATGCTGTGCATGTCAGGGAAATCGGTCTTCACGCAGCAGGGGATTCGGTGGTGTTCACAAAAGCCATGGAAGAAGACCGTATCCTTGTATCAGCAGACACCGATTTCGGCACATCGCTTGCTCTGTGGGGTCATTCGCGGCCGTCGGTGATTCTGTTTCGACGGGGCACCGAACGTAGACCTCGTCAGCAGGTAGATCCTATTCTCGCTAATCTGCCTCACTTGCGCGAAGCACTGGAGAAAGGAAGCATCGTCGTCTTCAAACAGAACCGGGTGCGTGTACGATCTTTGCCAATTTCTTCCTAATGTATTGCCCAACCTTTTGCTGCACCAGATTCAGGCCAAGAAGCGGCCCGCACCTGGTGAGCAAATCGTTCGGTTTCAGAAGAAATTGAATGTGATAATCGTTGGTCATGTCAAGAAAGTGGGAATAGATGCTGTCGGACCATTTCAGCACCTGATAGGAACAATCAAATCTGAGAGGTAAAAGAAGATGCCGCTTGATCTTGAAAACTTCAAAGCCGCCTACGATAGGTGGGTGGAGGAAAGCCTGCCGGACTACCAGGCGGGCAAAATGGAAAAAATCGTAAAGAAGTATCCTTTCATCGTCTCGGACGACATACCCTGGACTCCCTACAAAGGAGAACCGTCCGCGCAGACTTTCGCTCTCGCTACTAGTGGGGGCCTCTATCTCAAGGAAAGCCAGCCTCCCTACGACACCGTTTCGATTCACGGGGATACCTCCTTTCGGGAGCTTCCCAAAACGGTGCGTCAGAAAGATCTCGGAATTGCCCATCCGCATTACGATCACAGCCTGGCCGAACAGGACATCAATATCATTTTCCCCCTCCAGCGCTTCATCGAGCTGGAAAAGGAAGGAATCATCGGCAGACTCGCGGAAACCAACTACAGCTTCGGCTATGTCAACGATGCGGTAACCCTGGTCAAAAATACGGTTCCGGATTTCATAACGCGGATAAAGGCCCAGGCAATCGATGTCCTTTTCCTTGTGCCGGTGTGACCGAAGTGCCATCAGACCGTGGGTCTGATTCAGCGGATGGTCGAGGAAGCGGGGATACCTACGATCTCCATGGGGAACGCGGCCGACCGGATGGCCCGCATCAAACCGCCTCGTGCCTTGCTCGTCAAGTTTGCGCGAGGCAGCATGTTCGGTGAGCCCGGCAACGTGAGCCGCCAGAGGCGGATCATTCTGGACGCGCTCGCGGCCCTCAAAGCAATGACCGTACCGGGAACCATCAAGGAGCTTCCCTACCAGTGGAAACGGCCCGATCCAGCATAAGGGCCGAAGGAGTTGGGTAAGGAATTGTCATTTTCACATGAATTCGAGCAGGAGGTCGATAAGTGATATCGGGCTGACGATAGGTTAAGCGTGGTCCTCCTCCCTGGGAAGCATGGTTCATCCATAAGAGCATGTCTTTCGAGCCATTTCCCTGCTAACTGCGAGGGTTATCGGTTACTTGTCAATGAAATTTTGGATCAAAAGTGAATACTACATCGACTCTAATGTGGGGAGTGCTATCTGGATCAAACGCATTAGGGTTCAAAATGAGTACTTCTTGGAAGATTATTCAGGAATATCAATACGATGGCATAGCTCGACCCGCCGGCCGGCCTTGTCGATTTTCGGACTTGTCGTTCGTCTAATGGATGCATATGCCATTTGAACGGAGGGCCGACATGAGGATGTATTGGATCTAAGCTCAACCGAGGGCCCACGCATGAACACAGAAACCCTTTCCAAACCACGACTAGAGCGCCTGCATGATGTGCTGTCAGGCTACATCCATCGCGGTGATATGCCAGGGCTCGTTGCACTCGTGAGTTGTCACAGCGACCTGCACATGGAAACGCTTGGCACGATGTCTGTGGGTCATCACGCACCAATGAAGCACGACACGATCTTTCGTATCGCATCGTTGACCAAGCCAATTACAGCTGTGGCCGCAATGATTCTGATCGAGGAATGCAAGCTACGGCTGGATGACTCGATCGAGAAATGGTTGCCCGAGCTCGCTAATCGCAGGGTCCTGCAATCCATTGCGTCTGAGCCCGACGTCACTATCCCTGCGAAACGCGCCATCACCGTTCGCGATCTACTGACGTTTCGCATGGGCTTCGGCAGCGTGATGGCGATACCCGACACCTACCCGATTCAAAAGCTGATCCGTGAATTTCAAATCGGCGGCGATGGTCCGCCGCTGCCATCGCAGTCGCCATCGGCCGACGAATGGCTGAAGCGACTTGGCTCGCTTCCCTGGATGGCACAGCCCGGCGAGCGTTGGATGTATCACGTCAGTGCTGATGTGCTCGGCATGTTAATCGCGCGTGTGAGCGGCCGGTCTCTGGGCGCGTTCATGCGCCAGCGCGTCTTCGATCCGCTGGGTATGAAAGACACGGCATTCCACGTCCCTTCCGACAAAATCGAGCGATTGTCTGCCTCCTATGTGTTCAATCATCAGAGGCAGACGCTCGATCTCTACGACGGCGCCGCAAACAGCGCTTGGCGCGCGGAGCCTGCATTTGAATCAGGCGGCGGTGGCCTGGTATCGACCGTCGATGACTACTTCGCATTTGCGCGCATGATGCTGAACAAAGGCCGGTACGGACGTGAGCAGGTTCTGTCGCGCGCATCCGTAGAGTTGATGACGTCGGATCAACTCACGCCGCAGCAGCTCGAAGGGTCTGAGATCTTCTTCGGCGCCAATCGCAGCTGGGGATTCGGAATGGCTGTGGAGACCAAGCGCGACGAACTCTTTCGCACTCCTGGACGCTTCGGCTGGGACGGCGGGTTCGGTACATCCGCTTACACCGATCCTGCGGAAGGAGTGATCGGCATCCTGCTCACGCAACGCATGATGGATTCGCCGCAGCCGCCGCGCGTGTTCAGCGATTTCTGGACGCTCGCGTATGGTGCGATAGCGTGAACCCCAATCTTGCATAAACAACGCGCCGATGATATAAAATATAGAATTAAATCAGTTAGTTGTAGTTATACCATGTCTTTCGAAGAAACTCATTCGCAGTGAAATACTTGAAACCTGGATTTTCGGCGCGTTGTTTACCCTCCGGGAAAGCCGATAATACTGCATCTTCTGTGTTGGCAAGGGTTCGCGGTAGGCAGGACTACGGCTTCACCCTCGGGGAAAGGGAACGGTGTTAGGTTATAAGGTTTGTGCAACTTAGACATCCATGTATGATATAGGGAAATCAAGAACTAACAGCGTGCCCATGTCCATACGCTTCGTCCGGACAAAAGGAAGGGCGCGTACAAACAATGCAAACGCAAATATTTTTTTGCGGGTTTCAGTTGTATCGGAAAGACCACGATTGGGGAAAGAATTGGAGAACTCCTGGCATCAATTTTTTGGATCTGAACCAAGAAATCGAGAGCTTCTTCGAGACCAGTATTGAGCGCCTTCATAATAGATTTCTTACGATTCAATTAAGTGCGCATGTGATGGGGCACTGAAAAGGGAAGCCGAAGACGTTCTGTCCTGTCAGGTGGATCTATGAGGCGAGGGGAATTCTATCAGGTCCATAAGGCGTTATCCGAAGATCCGAAGAGGTATCGTGTTTTTGTGGTGGTTAGTTGTCAAGTTCTCTTCGATTCTCGCTTTTCTACGGCGATCTGTACCCCTGTCCACTCATCGTAGGACGGCCTGTCAAAGCAGGTGTATATGGCAATTGACCAGGGGCTGAAACACGATAGCAGCATCCATTGCGACGAACTTGTCAGCATCCCCAAACGGTCCCTGACCCACTTCATTCGCACCCTTCCTTCTTCCAAAATGGAGACCCTCGATCGGGCATTAGCTATGGCAGTCGGAATAGACTCATGATTGTGGCATGCGGGCGCCGATTTCTTCGAGCTTTTTAAGGGATCGTATGTAGGCCCGGAGCCCGAAGATGGATTCGCCTTGGGGATATTGGGGACCGAGGATTGGCGCCAGCTGTTCGTAAGAGGCCTCGCGGGTGGGGTGGGGAGATATGTGCGGCAGGACCGTGTCGGCCGCCAGAAGCACCTCTTCGCCTAGGACCAACGCCAGTGCATCGGGGTTGTGTCCCGGCAGATGATAGGCGGTCATTCCTTTTGCGAGGGCGGTTTCCGCGTCGCCGATGACCTCGATCCGCAGTCGGCTCCGCCCCCGGTGGTAGTCGGGGCAGTGCTGGCTTGAGAAGGACTCGGGCATGAGGCAACGGCAGCAGGAGGCCGGAAAGTCCTTGTTGACACAGGGGGCGCCTTATCCGGGTAAAGAAGGGCCAGAAGGTCATAGATCACATGGGCCTTGACGCTTGCTCCGCCCCGCTCCACGTTTTGGGGCAGCCCGCCGTCATGGTCCCCGTGGCCGTGGGACACCAGGACGAAGGCAAGGTCCTTGGATGAGACCCCTGCGGCTTCCATCTTCTCCAGAATCTTGATTCCCTGGCCCGTCCTGCCCGTGTCCACCAGAAACGGGCGATCCGCAAGCACCAAATAATTCCAGGTCGGACCAAGGCCCCACTCGCCGCCATAGGCGTTTTCCGTGGGAAGTCCCCCGATCTCCAGGCCCGAGTGGCGCCTCATCCGAACGATCATGTGATTTCCGTTCCATTGCCCTTTCTGAACCACGTTCACCATCTCACGCAGTATTGTTCTCCTCCACTCCTTATATCCACTGGCATTGCCGGATGATTCCCTCAAAAACCCCGGGTGATCTCTGTGACACTCCCAGCCGGCTCCGCCCTTTTGAGGCCATTTCTCCAGTTTGGCAAGTCCTCGCGTCAAGGGTGGCTTGCTGCCAGGTCATCCGCTGGATCCATCACGGTTATGGAAAATTGGGGTCAGATGTTGTATGTTGTGACGGTTCGCGCCGGGAAGAATTGTCGCCAATAGGATGATTCGTTGAATCGGACCATAGAAGGAGGGTTGGAACCATGATTTATGTGATTGCGACCGTTGAATTGAAGGAAGGAACGAAGCAGGCTTTCTTGGATATCTTTAAAGGCAATGTTCCCAAGGTCAAAGCGGAGGTGGGCTGCATCATGTATGAACCCGCGGTGGATGTGCCTTCCGGTCTGCCGGTGCAGGGGCCGACCCGTGAAAACGTGGTCACCGTGCTGGAGGCGTGGAAGGACCCTGAGGCCCTAAAGAACCATGCGAGGGCCCCGCACATGAAAACCTACCGTGACGCCACCAAGGACATGGTCAAATCGCTCACCATCCGGGTCCTGGCGCCCGCCTAGAGTCAGCAAGGTCAAAAGGGATCAAAGGGGGGGAAGGATATGATTTTTCGCCGCATGACGGTTCGGTTCTCTTCATCGGCGTTTACGTTCCAAAGGTCATGAGGTCATGAAAGAGAAGGCGCCGAAGATGAGGAGGAAACAGCTCCGCTGGCATGCCTCTACCTCGCCCAGCGTGGTGGGCTACAGACTGTACTGGGCCATTGGGTGCGACGTCACATACGATTCGGACTTCATTGAGTTCCGCGGTCGGACTGAGCTGATCCTGCCCGATGATGTCCCTCTTTTGCTCAACGCCGGTGGCGAGGTCGAGCTCGGCGTCACAGCGGTCAGTCATACAGGAAACGAATCGGACATGATCAAGCTCATTGTCCATCTGGATCACGATGTGCAAGCCCGTCCAGAGCGTTCCCTGCGTCCCGGATCCGAGGGATTGGAAGCACCGCTGAATGCCCGCATCCTCATCGACGATCTCCACCATTGGGTGATCAAGGGTGTCAACCATCCCCTGTCACGCTACCCCCATAACTATTACGTTGACACGCATCACATTGATGAGGTGCCCTAGACGCCCTTCCATTCCTCTTAACGAATTCTCAAAAAAGCAAGATCAATGGGACCGAGAGAATCCCCACCGCTCCTTTAGACAGCTTGGCTGGATCAAACTCCCACCGGTGGGTTGATCTAAGTGCTAGGCGGAGATTATTGGCTACTTGATAGGATCAATTTTCGAATCGAAGCTTATCGTAGAATCATATTGACCTATTCAGGTGTGGACGATAAAAAATGGTTCGGTCGAAGAGGTTCAGAGACCGGGATTTTTGGCCGCTCCTTCGAAAGGCCCTTTGAAGACGAGAACCAAGAAAAACGAATATGCATAAGAGATACGGCCAGATTTTTGCTGTGACACTTTTGATTGTGGCAGCATCGATTTCGGTGGCGCCGGTCGAGGCTGAACAAAAAGGCAACGTTCAGAGATGCGGTTTTTTTCGATTTTGAGATAGGAAAATTTTTTGGCAATATTCTGGACGTGTCCATTGAGGGAGATAAAGGGGTAAAACTGCCGGAGGGTCCATACCCGGAATTTCCCCACATGGACGGTATGAATCAAGGAGGGGTTAGATATGAATTCCGTCAATCCTGAAAAATTGTTGAGCCTGGCACGGAACTTCATGGAGTCACGGATACTTCTCAGCGGGGCCGAGATGGATCTCTTCACTCTTCTCGCCCCGGCTCCGCTTTCGGTCCAGGAGATCGCCGATGAGAAGAAGGCCGATTCAAGAGGCTTGGCCATCCTCCTGGATGCGCTTGCCGCCATGAATCTCCTGGTCAAGGAGGCAGGAAAATATCAGTGTCCCGCCTCCGTGTCCCAATTCCTTTCCAGGGACGCCCCGGAATCGGTGCTTCCCATGGTTCTTCACATGGGCGATCTGTGGGGACGATGGTCCGAGCTCACAAATGTGGTTCTAGGTCTGGACGTCCGGACGGAACCCATTTCGTCCAGTCCCAGTAAAGATGAGCATGAGCTGCGGGCCTTCATCGGAGCGATGCACGTCGTCGCCAAATCTCTTGCCCCGCGAGTGGTTGCCGAAATCCGGCCGGGTCCGTGCAGGGCCCTCCTGGATGTGGGCGGGGCGCTTGGTACCTATACCCTGGCTTTCTTGGAGGCCGTACCCAAGATGAGGGCTACTTTATTCGACAGGCCTGAAGTCATCGAGTTGACCCGAAAACACTTCGGCGATGCAGGTGTCCTGGGACGCGTCACTCTGGCGCCTGGAGATTTTTATACGGACGAACTGCCGGGCGGTCACGACCTGGCCTTCATCTCCGCCATCATCCATCAGAACGGTCCCGATCAGAATGTCGCGCTTTTCTCCAAGGTGTTTCGGGCGTTGATTCCCGGCGGCCGAATCGTTATCCGGGATCATATTATGACGCCTGACCGGACCACACCCAAGGACGGCGCTGTCTTCGCCGTTAATATGCTTCTGGTTACCCCCGCCGGGGGCACATATACCTATGACCAAATCCGAGAAGCGCTTTCAAAGGCTGGATTCGTGCGCGTGCGCCTTCTTCGAGAGGGAGAACACATGGACGGCCTTGTCGAGGCATTCAAACCCTGATGCCTTCTAAAAGGTCATCATCGTGAGAGTAAAGGGCGCCTACCGGCCTCGGTTAATTCTTAAGACAATAGATCTCCTGCGACTGCAATGAGGTCCTTGGCCGAAGCGCACCCATACCACAGCGGGATACCCTCCTTCGGGCCAGATAGCGGACAGCGCTTTCACTTCGGTTTGCCTCGCCAGGCGAGGGGCATGAAAAATACAAAGACCTCCCCCCGGACTAATGGTCCGCTGGATGCCTTTGTCCCTTAACTTCCGGAATGGTTAAATTGTTTAAAATCTTTTTCAATTAAATTAAAATATTGTATTTTATTATCATTTGCTACTGAGAAGATGCAGCTCTCACGCGCAATCGCGCGCATGGGGATGGGGACCGCAGGCCGACGGACTCCTCGGGAAAAAAAGACCCCAAACCAGTCGTTAATACATAATCATTTGATATTACGAGAAATTATAGAGATTAATCATGCTGGAAAACCTGTCATATGCCATCTTCATAGCCTCCAACTTAAGTTTCTTTCGTAGACTGACTCCCCTTGCTTGACAACGTGACCGAAGTGATTGAAAAACTTTTCCTAATGATGTAATATTTTTAAATTCACTTTTTGACTCTTTTCCGTCGGGGTGCCTTGGACCATGGAGGTGAGAACATGGCGCGCTTTAGATGGCAAAGAAGCAAGAGAGAGCAACCAGATTTACCCTCCTTCAACCCGGAAACATTCATTCCTGAGCCCATATCCTTTTGTGCCAAGTCATTCCGTGAACTGAATTCGAGTACAAGTCGTTTAGAAGAAATAGGCATGGCGGCACTTGAGCCAGGGGCTCACGTTGCGCTGAGCGCTAACCCTATAAAACACCCGGCACAGAATATTGACGCTATGGGCTTAGGGTGACCACATTTCCTCGTGCCACTAAGCCGTTGGTTTACGGAATAACAACTTCGTGAAGGGGAATAAAAATGCTCGAACAAATGCATTATAAAGTTGACAACGGAGTTCGCGCCTTTCGCCGCTGGGTGGTTCCTTACATTAACTCACGAATTCACGAGAACGAGTTTAGACCGCTTCTATGCTATCTCTACACCGAGTGGCAATGCAATATAGATTGCCATTACTGTTTTCAATACAACAATGACCTGTCCGGCATGGACCTCGAGACGGCCAAAAGCTCGGTGGACTGGCTCAAGTCCATCGGCTGCCGGGTCCTCTCTTTGATGGGCGGGGAACCGTTGCTTCGCAAAGACTTTGTATTAGAGATCATCCGCTACGGTGCGGAAAACGGGTTCTTCATGTATTTACCCACCAATGGGTATCTAATGGACAGGGACTTTATCGATGAAGTAGGCCGCGCCGGTGTGGCGGCCATAAACCTTGCCGTGGACTGTGTAGCCCCTCGCAAGGGTCTCCCCAAAGCCCTCCTCAATATTGAGCCCCAGTTCCGCTACCTGGTGGCGCAGCAGAAAAAATATGGTTACATCGTTTTCTTAAATATCAATATCTGTAGAAACAACATCAAGGATGCCAAACTGCTTACCGAGATTGCCCACCAGAACCATATCGGGACCGATTATCACCTCAATGAGCCGCCCCACAGCATTGTCAATGTGGATCACTATAACCATCAGGAGGACATGTTGAGCATTGGGCCGGATCAGTATGATGAAGTAGATGGGCTTCTCGACTGGCTCATCGAAAAACAGAAGCAGGGCTGGCCAATGGTCAACTCCATCGAGCAACTCAAGGCCTTTAAGGAACGGATGCGGGGCCGTATGGGGCTCTGGGATTGCAGAGCGGGGCATAACGGCGCCCTGATCCGGCCGGACGGCAGTCTCGCCCCCTGCTTCGACCTGATCACTTACGACCACGACTGGGGTCGAATCTGGGAGCCTCTGTTCGGTCAAACAGAATTGCAAGCCGTGAAAGAGAAGTGTTTACCTCTGTGTTCTTCCACATGCTTTTACACGATGGGGCATTATTATAACCTCAAAACGATACCAGAATGGGTTCGCAAGCACACCCGGGTTGGGTGAAAGCATTCAGGAGTCTTCTCCCGAGGCCTTCCCTTTTCCTGAGGGGTGATTCGATGTGCTGATTTCCAATGGGGCCTTTAGTTATCCCCAGGCAAAGGCCAAAGCCCTCAAAGCAGTTTCCCGAGGGTTGAAGTCTTCCGGCCGCGTCATGATCTCTGATCAAATCCTGACCGGCGAGCTCCCGGACGACAAAGAGGCCAGAATCGAAAAATGGGCAAGGCGAAACGGCGGCGCCGTACCGGGAAGGATTTCCTGGCTATGTTAGAACAAGCTTGCTAATCCCCATCGAAGTTCCTAAGACGCCTTTCGGCCCCAGAGCATCGTTTCTAGTCTTCTCGTATCCGCTTGTCGCAGGATACAGTCGTTTCCGTACGGAAATACAGCAAATCACCCATTCACACAAAGGTAAGGCAGGAATATGCTTTTGGTTACGTGCTATCATCCTGATTGGGGACGTGAAGTTCCGGTCAGTCAGGTGTCATCTGAAACGCATGTATAACACATTATACAAAGAACACAAATCCACGGGCTAAGAGGAGGAAACAAATGAAAAAGACACTATTTTTGACAACAGCGATGGTATTGGCCCTCATGCTGAGTGTTTGCGCAGGGTATGCGCAGCCCATGGGACCCGGTTATGGTTATGGCGGGGGACCTGGCATGATGGGCCCCGGTTATGGCTATGGCATGGGACCCGGCATGATGGGTCAGGGTTATGGAGGATATGGCATGGGTCCTGGCATGATGGGACCCGGTTACGGCTATGGCGGGGGACCTGGCATGATGGGACCCGGTTACGGCTATGGCGGGGGACCTGGCATGATGGGCCCGGGTTACGGAGGATATGGCATGGGACCCGGCATGATGGGTCAGGGTTATGGAGGATATGGCATGGGACCTGGGATGATGGGAAGAGGCTACGGCGGCTACGGTATGGGACCCGGGTATGGCGGCCAATACGGTCCGCGATACCAGCAGCCTCAGAAACCTTTGGACGAGAAGCAAGCAAGGGAAGAAGCGGAAGATTACCTCAAGTCTACGAGGAATCCTAACCTGAAAGTCGGTAAGATTCAGGACAAGGGCGATCAGTATGAGGTGAGCATTGAAACCAAAGAGGGATCTCTCGTAGACAAGATCCTCGTAGACAAAGACACCGGCTCGATGCGGTCAACTTATTAGGCGGTGAGAAACACTTTTAACAACCACCCCTAAAAGGGGTGGAATAAAAGGTGACCCTAAAAGGGTAAGTTTGGTGCCAGAGCTTGAGTTGTTCCATGCGCTTATCTTTTTCCAACTGCCATCTTACATATTTTCGAATCTTTTCTTCATCAAGGCCCACTGTACTCACACAGTATCCTTTGGCCCAAAAGTGTCTGCCCCAGTACCTTTTCTTGAGCTCCAGATGCCTGTCGAAAATCTTGATGGCACATTTCCCTTTCAGAAACCCTATGATGTCGGCTACCGCAAATTTAGGTGGAATACTTAGGACCAAGTGCACATGGTCCTCCAGAACGTTCATTTCCAGAATCTCCAGCCTTTTCCACTCGCATAGCTGGCTCATGATTTCCGTGACTGACTTTTGTACGGCTCCTTTCATAATCCTGAACCGATATTTCGGGCACCACACGACATTGTATTTACACTGCCAGATGGCATGTGCTAACCTCTTAAAATCACACATTGAATACCTCCTTTTATCTTTAGGGTCACCCACCCAGATATTAAGGAGGTATTCATATTTAGTCACCACCATGTTCCCCGCTTAGCATAGCTCGGACCCACCAGTAAAACTGGTGGATTATGGGGAAACCATATAATGCAGTGCGCGGGTTCAACGGGGCTTTGGCCCCGCATCACTGATTTGCTAACGGCCGGAAATGATATTCCAAGTTGTCGCGGCAAAAGCGACATGGGCGTTCCGAGCTCTCTTCGTGTCCTGCCACCCCTTCTTCCCCTTCCCCATCAAAACGCTGTGCCCGCTGAATCGATACCGGTCCAGTTCTATGATATCCTTCACAATTCCTGCCCAGATCGGGTTAAGATGGATATATCTTACCAATTCCACAATATAGACATCTTCCTGGCACAAAACGGATTTAAAACGGTTCTGGAACAGATGGCCGTGCCTCCCCATGGGTTCGGTTATGCCAAATGGCGTAGCCGGTCAAAAGGCGTCTCGTACCTGTTAAGATCGGCACATGCCCCGCCCTCAGAAGCATATGAAAATGGTTCGGAATAAGCGGCCATGCGTAACATTTGGTCTTTGTCTCCTGAAGCACCTCCCCGGGTCCCCATACAAAGTGGTCTCTGTCGGAATCGTTCTCGGATATCTCCCTCCCCTCAATTCCCTTGACCATGATCTGGTGTAGAGCTCCAGCAGCAGCCATGCGAGTTCTCCTTGTGATCCTCTCTCAATACGAACTCCCATCCCCGCCGTTAAGTTAACAGCGTTGATCCTTCCCATCCTAACCGCGGGACAAGCCGCAACCAAACAGGTTTTTCGTTTTGTTTCATACGCCTGCAAATGACTCCAGGTGTCAGGTGTCTGGTGTCAGTCAAGGCAGGAGCTGAAACCTGAACACTGAAACCTGAAACCAAAGATCGTGACCCTTTTGCACACAATATGACCCTTAGGCACTAAGGTGCTCATTTAATGATCCATCGGTTGCCGGCCCTGACAACAAACTGGCATTCAAGCGCTGGCGGCAATTTGGATCGGGTTTTCTCAAAATCCATATCGGGATAATCTGACGTCCTCTCTCCGCCTACCAGATTGAACCGGATGACCCGGTTTTCATCGAAGCGCCACGACTGGGCGACGATGGCGTCCTCGCATTGCTGTGAGGTCAGGCCTCCGGCCTCAATCTCCACAATCTCCATTTCGTAAACCGGCAGGTGGATAAAGCTCGTCTCGATCCGGTCATGGAGAAGCTCTCCATAAACAAATCCTTTTTCCTCATCCATCTCCGCGTAACTCATCCGCTGGATGGAGCCCGGGTAGACGAATTTGAGCCGTGGTTTTAGAGGATGCGCGAGGATCTGATACCGGTGGATGTGCCCGGCGGCGATGTATTCGAAATCCGTTGGACAGGTGCGGCGCAAAACAGTGTCTCTTCGCATCGCCCCAAAGACAAAATCCGACGGCCCCACGACAGCACCATCAAAGGTCTGATGGGTTACCAGGAGATTGAAATCGGCTCTCTGCTCCCCATAGCCGCTTTCCTCCAATACGGCCTGGAAAATCCGCTTCGAGTCCTCCCGGATAAAGGGAAAGCCCGCGATCCCCACGGAGTAGCCGCCAAGGTGAAGGCATACGCATTTGGGATGGTCGAGAACAAAGGCATTGGAAAGGCCGTGAAAGAGATCAAAGGGAAACTGCGATCGCTCGTGGTTTCCGGGAATGACAAGGATGGGGATTCCCGCCTTGGAAAGGTCCACAAGAGGTCGGATCAGCTCGTCGAGGGTCTCCCGCGCGATGTAGTATTTGTTGAAGAGATCGCCGCTATGGATAAAGAGATCCACCTCGGTTTCCAGAGCGTATTCCACCACGCTGAGAAAATTTTGGAAAATGGATTGAGACCGTTTTCGGCGCCCCTCGGCGTGGGATACGGGTGATTTGGTGATATGAAAGCCAAGGTGTGTATCTGCCGTATGAACGAATTTCAAGAGATTCTCCCAAGACCGACCAGGGTTACGATGCCCTCTTCCCTTTCAGCACTTCACCCGCCACCGGGTGGTCCAGGACACTGAGCGCATCCAGGCGGGATTCTCTCGCCATCGCTCCATATTACCCAAGCGCCAGCTCCCCTGCAAACTCACTTTCTTGCCAACATGCCCCACCCCATCAGTTGCATCACACTAAGGGTTTTATTGCGGATCTTCCAGTCGCTGGGGCCTATTCTTCATATGCTTTGGAGTAGAATAGTTTTCTTGATCAGCCTTGCCCGCCTGAAGGTCCTCAGGGGTCCTGGCACGGGACGCCGCAAGGCGCGGGCATCCCGGGAACACACCCGACACTGGGCGAAAGGCGCTTCTGGCACCGCTGTTCATCAAGGATCGCGGCGAGTTGTTGTTCTCTGGCGGCGAAATCGGGGTTGCCTGCCAAATTGTGCTCTTCTATGGGGTCTAAGGTGACATTGTACATCTCGAATTGATCGGGCAGGGGTTCTGTCTTCTGGGTGGTGTCACACACCGCTTCCTTGATGTTCCCCCACACAGGATTTTGGGGACCAAATTCATGCATCACGTCGTCCTTTACCCCGGGGTCTGTCCAGAATTGTGGGTTATCGAAGTAGCGGGAGTACTTCCAGATCTCTTTCCCGCCTCCGGGCGCCTCAAACGTGGCGATAACCATTTCGACGTGATTGGGCTGGATGACTGAATTGTATTGCCAGCCTAACCAGTTCACCTGATCGAGACCTCTCGTAACGTCGTCATCCGTCATGAAGTAAAGAGGCTCCCCCGCCCGTTCCGGATCGCCTTCCCCGAGAATCAGCGGCGACAGGTCCCGTCCCACCAGAGGCTGTACCTCCGCGTGGTCGCGGCTTACGATCTTCTGGATCTTGTTCATGTCAGCTCCGGCAAGGCCGAGCATGGTTGGCAACAGGTCAAGGTGACTGGTCAGCATCTCGATCGACTGGTTGCCACGGAAGAGTTGCTTATTGTGGATGATCAAAGGCACGTGGACCGCCTCCTCGTAGGCGCAGTACCACTTCTGGTGAAGGCCCCCATGGGCTCCCAGGAGTTCCCCATGGTCCGATAGGAAGATGACAATCGTGTCGTCGTAGAAGCGAGAATTCCGGAGCTTGGTAAAGACTCGCAACATCTGCTGGTCGACGTTCTTCTGCAGTTGGTAGTAAAGCTGTCGATAAAATTCGTCATCGAAAGTCGGTTGAAAGGCTTCTTGGTAAGTAATTCGATAGCTTTCCTGGCATCTTGGCTTGTTGTTAGCGAGCAGCATTTCCTCGGCGGTCGGAGCTGCAGGGATGGTGGGAATCGTATTATCCACTGTAAATTTGAAATCCTGAACTTCGTGAGCGCTGACGAAACCATAGAGGGCAATATCGTGCGGATTGACAAATGAGGCCACGATGAGCCAGGGGTCTCTTTTACCTTCACGTTGAAGCCCATCGATCAAACTGACAACCTGGTCGGCAAATCCGATATCCCGGCCGCTCACCCCTGTAGCGGCTGATGATCCGGAGTCACGGGGCGCCTTTCCATGAGGCTCCGGACCGATCCACCCGGTGAAGCCGAACCCGTCGAGCCGGTCAGCATCGAGATAAAGCCGCTCCTTTTCGGGAAGTGGAACACCCGTATTCTTGTCGTAGCTGAGAACGGGCTGGTGAGTTCCGGAAATAGGGAGATCGGCCTCGGAAGCGTGCCACTTGCCTTTATAGTAGGTCCGATACCCAGCCGCCCGGAAGTAATCTCCCATGGTGGGGACATTGTTCGGATCGAGCCAGAAGGTGTCCGCGTCATACGGACCCTTGGCCACCCCTGTGGTCTGGGTGACGCCGTGGAGAGATGGATACTGACCGGTGAAGATCGTACCCCTTGCGGGGGCGCAGGCCGTGGCGCCAGTATAATGGTTCTTGAACTCCATGCCGTTTTCCCGCAAAAGGTCCTGCGTCACCAGGTATGTCTTTCGCCATTGCCTGATCTGTTCGTCTTCATACACCGGAGGAAACCGGTTCTCATCACACATGAGGATAAGGAAATTGGGGTTTTTTAGAACATTTCGATGGCGTGGGAAAGGTTTCCGTGTATATCCTTCTGCTACCCCAAGGCCTCCGCCGACCGCCCCGAGGGCAATTCCTCCGATGGTTCCTCCCATGGCCTGCAGGAACTGACGTCGATCGAGAGCTCCACCTTTATTTTTCTCATCCATTGTTTCCTCTCCTTTCCACGGACCGCATATGAAACGGTGCTACAGTGTTCAATGAGCTCTTAGTGGTGATCGGTCAATCACCCCCTTATATACCCGCACGATCCTCCTTCCCGGGGTCACGGGGACCTCTAATGGCACTGGTCAAGATCACTTCACTTTTGCTACCAAGGCTGATTCAAGGAGTAAATACACTGAACCATGTATTTTGGCAGAAAACGAGGTGTATTGACTGTATTTGGGGTTTTGAGGGCGGCGTACGGTGCTAATGATTTCAAATAGTTGTGGAATATCGGTAGGACGAAAGACCCCCTTGACCCCGATGGTGTTCAGAGAGCCACTGGTTTAAATCCACACGCGTGCCGTCAACTTCGCAGTCGGGCCTCTTGCCCGGCAAGCAGCTTAGCAATCTCGAGAAGCGATGCCGCCTCGGCCATCTCCCGAGGCGTCTGGCAGTCGTCGATGCGTGTCCGCAGACGTGGGTCGGCGCCAGCCTCCAGCAGAAGCTCGACAGCCGGCAGATTGCGTTCGCTCACCGCCATGTGCAGCGGCGTGTAGTCATTGAGTCCCCGCTGATTGGGATCGGTGCCGAATAAGAGCAGCAGCTTGATGATGTCGGCGACGTCCGGTCTTCCTGGAGCCCCCGGGTGGGGTCGTGTACACGACAACGCGGCAATCAGGGGCGGAAACCCGGCGTGGTCCTGTGGGTTGGGATCAGCGCCGATCTCAAGCAGCGTCCGGATGAACGCCAACGGACTATGGTAGATGCCGTACTCGAGGCAGTTGCCGATTGCGAGCGACATCGGTCCGTTCGGCACGCTGTCCGGGTCGTCAACCGCGTCCCGCAACGCGGAAAGGTTGCCCTCGCGAAAGGCGGCGTCAATCTTCTTGAACTTCTCGTGCTCGGCGCACCGCTCGCAATCTGATTTCATCGTTCGTCGCATTCCAATTCGGCGTACAGCGTCTCCATTCCCCGAGCAACCGCCAGACCGTACGCCGTTTTTCCCATAAAGCCGGGCGCCCCGCTTCCCATCAGCCCCAAGTCTGCCCCAGCCCGGGCGAGGCGTTGCGCAATAGCGGCATGCCCTCCGATGACAGCGAGCATGAGGGCACTGAGGTTGTTTTTGGCGGTCACGTTCAGGTCAGCCCCGCTCTGAATCAGCGTATCGACCATTTCGCGGTGCCCACGGTGGGCGGCCAGCATCAGGGCGGTCTGGCCGTATCGATCCCGTGCGTTGACGTCAGCACCAGACCGCAACAACTGACGCACCCTCTCGACATCACCGCGTTTGACCGCACGTTCCCAGACTGCGTCCATAATGACCTCATGCGTCTGCGCCCGGTTCTTTGCCATCATTTTGCATGTCTCTGGTGTTCAGCACCTCATAGAGCTCGGATAAAGCAATCCTGGACGCTGATATGAGACCTTTCTCTTCTTTCCCAGTTAGGCGGCGGATTATATCTTTCCCGAGCATCTGCGAGAAATCACAGCGATATGGCGAAATCCCAACCCATTTCAATCGCCAGCCAATGCGGAAGAAGCATCATTGACCGGGAGAAATCTAATCCTGCGTTTTCGATATGATCCCTTATTGCCATTGAAAACGGAGTTGCCGCCGTCACAACGGATGTGAGCACCACCGGAGCGTCTTCTGTAGATTCCGGATCGTTTGCTGCGCAGCAGTATAGGGGATGCGAACAGACATAATGCGTTCGACACACGACCGGCCTCACGGGATAGGCGCTGCACGCGCCATTTACCAGCAGAGGGCAGCAATGGTCGTAGTTGGAAAAATCTGTCCCCTGGTCAATGTTGGCCGACGGATATCTGCCCGGCCTGGAATTGTCCCATTCATGCCATTGTTGCGTTCGCATCCTTAGGTCGTTTATCTGGTCTAATGAGAATTCCCGCTTCACATATTGCGCCAAAGCGTGGGCTTCCGCAACGTTCGTAAGGATATGATACCGGCAACAGTGACAACAGCCCAATTTACAAGTTGGAATGATGCCATCTTCGCTGCGCAGCCGGTCCAGTCTGCATGCAGTCGCATCATCCACTGAAGAATACACGCCGTTGACGAAGTTCTCTTGCGTTACGATTGCGATATCCGCTCCGAATTCCTCAGTGCCCATACCCAAATTGCTATTCTCAATCAAATTCATCTTTTTCCCTATTTTCGACAGGGGCTTATCGGCCCATGATTTTATTCATTTCGACGCTCATCGAGGTTCAATTTCCCCTTCAGCGCGATACGGGGGCAGAACTCCCGGTTCGGGTTCCATCCTCATGCTGCCGTCGGCGTCATCGGCAAAGGTTTTCACCGATCCATTCGGAGTGACGGTCTTTACCACGTAATAGTCAGGTTTCAGATTCCCCATCAGCGGGGCTGTTTTTCCGGCAACGTCACGATGAAGGTAGCCCCCTTGCCGGGTGTGCTTCTGGCAGTGATGCTCCCGTTGTGGCGTTCGACGATTTTCCGACAAATGGCAAGCCCCATGCCGGTTCCCTCATAAGCACTGCTTCTGCCATGCAAGCGCTGAAACGGCTTGAAGATACGGTCCAAAAAGGTCTCGTCAAATCCGATTCCATTGTCTTCGATAAAGATCCGGCAGGTTCTCTCCGAACACGCCTCGCCATACACCTTAACCAACGGCTTCTCGCTGCTGTTGAATTTGAGCGCATTGGTAATGAGATTCTGGAGGAGTTGACGCATTTGGGTTGGATCGGCTTCGACGGTGGGCAGGGCTCCGACGACGACGCTTCCTCCCTTGCTTTCGATGAGCACTTCCACATCGGCAACGACCTCTTGGGTCAGAATGGCCAAATCCGTGAGCTCGACACAAGCGGACCTCGTTGCCGTCTGCGAGTAGCCGAGCAGGGCCTCAAGAAGAGCGCGCATCCGGCTTGCTGCGCCATCCATTCGGTCGAGGTAGTCCCTTCCCGCCTCATCCAGGGAGGAACCGCATTCGCTCTTTATCCTGTCGGCAAAGGCTTGAATCTTTCGGAGCGGCTCCTTCAGATCGTGGGAAGCGATGAAGGCGAACTCCTGTAGCTCCTGGTTTAAGAGCTCAAGCCTTGCCGCGTAAATCTTCAGGTCTTCCTCGGCCCGCTCGCGTTCCTCTATTTCATGCCTCAGCTGCCGGTTGGCCGTCATGAGCTCGCCCGTCCGCTCTTCCACCCGTCTTTCCAGATCATCGTGGGCCTTTTGCAGGGCCCTTTCCGTCCGCTCACGCGCGTCGATCTCCTCCTCGAGCCGGGAGACCATGGTCTCGAGCCCGGCCCGGTTCCGGAGAAGCTCTGCCTTCCGCTCGTCGAGATCGAGAAACACCTTCACCTTGGAGAGCAGGATTTCGGGGTTGAACGGTTTGATGATGAAATCCACGCCCCCGGACTCATACCCTTTGAATATGGTCGGTTCATCGGAATAGACCGCCGAGAGGAAAATGATCGGAATGTTTCTCGTCTTGGGGTCGCTTCGCAGGAGAGATCCCAGCTCGTAGCCGTCCATTCCCGGCATCTGCACGTCCAGAATGGCCAGGGCGAAATCGTGGTTAAGGGTCGCCCGCAGGGCGGCCTCACCGTTCAATGCCTTGACGATCTCGACCTCCAGACCCCTGAGAACTTTTTCCAGGGCATAGAGGTTCTCCTCCTTGTCATCTACGATCAGCGCTTTCGCCATATTTTCCGATCCCCATCTCGAATTGCAACGGCTCAGCCGCTAAGGCTCTGAGCTGCAAAGAGGATGTTGGGCTTCATATTCCTTCCTTGTGGCTTCGTGTCTTGCATGTGACTCGGAGGCTCCCCCGATTTTTGCGAGGAACCGACCCATCTGCGGTATGCTCAACACGCAATCCACTTGCGTTTCGTTTATCGCCGCCAACGGCATGGCGGGAAATTCTGCGGTCGACGGGTCCTGGACAATGGCCATGCCGCCCCTCTCTTTGATCCGCCGCAACCCCATCGCCCCATCCGTGCTGGCACCAGTGAGCAGGACGCCGATAAGCCCAGACCCGTATGCTTCTGCTGCGCTCTCGAACAGCACGTCGATGGAGGGTCTGGAAAAATTCACCTTCCGGTCGATGGAAAGGGAAAAGGTTCTGTCCGGTTCGATAAGGAGATGGTAATTGGCCGGCGCAAAATAGATGACGCCAGGTGCCACCGCCTCCTTTTCCTCGGCCTCGCGCACCGGACGCAGGCAGGACCGGCTCAAATATTCGATGAAAAACCGGTCCTGCTGCGGATGGATGTGCTGGACGATGACCACGGGAAGGATGAAGTCGCCGGGTATCGAGGGCAGGAGCACTTTCAATGCATCCAACCCCCCGGCGGAGACCCCCACCACTACGGCCCGATCGCCGCCCATTACTAATTCCTCACTCCTCATTCCGCATTCCTCACTCATCATTCCCCTCACGGTCCTATCTTTTGATAGATCTTCCATGCTTCACTCAGCGCCTTGAAAGCGCCTGCGATCTCGGAGAATTTCAGGGATTCCTTGCTGCCGAGGGCGAGAATCCCTCCGCGCGCCAGGCTGTCGTGGAATAGCGTCAGAACCCGGTTTTGCAGCGCCTTGTCGAAGTAGATGAGAACATTGCGGCATACGATCAGATGCACCTCGCTGAAGACGCCGTCGGTGACCAGGTTGTGATTGGCAAAAGCGATATGCTTCTTCAGCGAAGGATCCAAAATCGCCGCATCATACCCGGCATGGTAATATTGCCCGAACGAGCCGGTGCCCCCGGAACGCTGGTAGTTGCCGGTGTACTCCTTGATCTTCTCCAGAGGATAGATCCCTTCCCTTGCCCTTGCAAGGGCAATATCGTTGAAGTCCGTGGCAAAGATGGTCGTCCGGTCGTAAAAGCCCTCCTCCTTGAGCACGATGGCCAGGGAATAGACCTCCTCGCCCGTGGCGCAGCCCGCGTGCCAAATTTTTACATACGGGTAGGTCTTGAGATACGGGATGATCCGCTCCCGAAGGGTCTTGAAGAATTCCGGGTCGCGGAACATGTCGGTCACCGTCACCGAAAGGGTATAAACGACCGTGGCGAAAAATGACTCGTCGTGGAGAAGGAGGGAGATCATTTCGCTGATCGTTTTGGAATCGGTCGCAGCAAGAAGGCTCCGTATGCGCCTCTTGATGGAACTCCGGGAATAGCTCCTGAAGTCGTGACCGTAACGCCGGTAAACGGCGTCCAGAAACAAGGTGACCTCGATATCTTCCACTTCCTCCCTGCGCATCAGATCTTCCTCAAGATACGCCGGGCCGTTTGTAGAGCCACACACGCAGCATGGAGAGCAGCCGCTCCGCATCGACGGGTTTCGACAGATAGTCGCTGGCGCCCGAGGCGATGCACTTGTCCCGGTCGTCTTTCATCGCCTTTGCGGTCAGCGCGATGATCGGCAGATCGCTGAACCGTCGGTTCCTTCGAATTTCACACGCTGTCTGGTATCCGTCCTTGACCGGCATCATGATGTCCAGCAGGACAAGGTCCACGTCGGGATGCTTATCGAGAACGGCCATGGCCTTCTGTCCGTCTTCCGCTTTGAGGACGTTCATCCCCTTCTCCGAGAGGATCTTCGCGAGGGCAAAGAGGTTTCGCATGTCGTCGTCCACCAGGAGGATCGTCTTGCCGGCCAACATGGCGTCCCGGTCATGCAGGTTGATGATCATCTCCCTTTTCCGGGCCGGCATGGCGCTCACGGTCTTATGGAGAAAGAGGGCCACCTCGTCCAGGAGCCGCTCCTCGGATCGGACGCCCTTGATGATGATCGATTCGGCATGCTTCTTGAGCTCCGCTTCTTCTTCCCGAGTAAGATCCCTGCCCGTGTATACGATCACTGGAACCATTCCGATATCCTTTTCGACCGCCATCCGGTCCAACAGATCGAAGCCGGTCATGTCCGGAAGCCCGAGATCCAGGATCATGCAGTCGAAGCCTCCGTTTCGGAGCGCCGCCAGGGCCCTCTCGCCGCTTTCCGCTTCGACGATGTTCACCTCCATGTCTCCGATCAGGCTCACGATCCCGAGACGCTGCGTGCTGTTGTCCTCCACGATGAGAAGGTCCTTGATCTCTTTATCTACCACCTCCTCGATCCTCTTGAAGGCATCCTCCAACCCCTCCCGGGTCACCGGTTTGGTCATAAAGCCGATGGCGCCCCGCTGCAGGGCATCGATGGTGGTTTCCTGGACGGACATGATGTGCACAGGGATATGCCGGGTCACCGGGTTCTCCTTGAGGGCATTCAAGACCGTCCAGCCGTTCATGCCGGGAAGCTTGATGTCCAGGATGACAGCGACCGGAAGATAGTCCCCGGCAAGTGTCAGCCCCCCTTCGCCGGTGACCGAAATCAGGGCCTTGAACCCCTTGGCGTGGCATTGGTCGCGGAGGATCCTGGCAAACCCCGGGTCGTCTTCGATGATCAGAATGAGCCGGTCTCCTTCCTGGAGCCCGTCGCGGTCATCGGGGATGGAAAGAAGCTCGGCAGCCGGCCGGTGGGAAACACGGGCCCCATCGGGAATGGCAGAGCTGGCCTCAGCTTTCCGGTCTTCCTTACCCGTCTGGATCGAAAGGGGCAGGTAGAGGCTGAAGGTCGATCCTTCGCCCGGGCGGCTCTTGAGCTGAATCTCTCCACCGAGAAGCCTGGCAAGCTCCCTGGAAATGGAAAGCCCAAGGCCCGTGCCGCCGTATTTCCGGGTGATGCCGCCGTCTACCTGCTGAAACGCCTCGAAGACCAGCAGCTGCTTGTCTTCGGGGATGCCGATGCCGGTGTCCCGAACGGAAAAGGCAACCGCGCGGCTGCGGGAAAGCCCGCTCCTTGCCAAATCAGATTCCGGAGCCGGTGGGTGAATCTCGACCGTGACGGATCCCTTGTCGGTAAACTTCAGGGCGTTTGAAACGAGGTTTTTGAGGATCTGATCCAACCGCTGGCTATCGGTCCGGATGGATTCAGGCAGCGTTTGGTCCAAAACGATCTCCAGGGCGATCCCCTTTTCCACGGCCAGGTGCCTGAAACCGCGATCGATGGTTTCCGCCACCTCCGCCAGGGGGACCTCGCGGACCTTCAGGGTCATCCTCCCCGCCTCGATCTTTGCGAGATCGAGAATCTCGTCGATGAGCTGCAGGAGCTCTCTTCCGCTTTTCTGGATGATGGTTGCCGACTCGACCTGTTCTGCGGTCAAATTGCCTTTGGAATTTTCCGCCAGGTCGCGGGAAAGCAGAAGCAGGCTGTTGAGAGGGGTGCGCAGCTCGTGGGACATGTTGGCCAGGAACTCGGATTTATACTTCCCGGTCACCTCGAGCTCCCGGGCACGACGCTCCAGCTCCCGTCGGATATCTTCGAGGGATTGGTTCTTCTGGGCGATCTGCTCTTTTTGTTTTTCCAGGGAATCGTTTTTTTCCTCCAGCTCTTCATTAATGACCTGAAGCTCCTCGTGCTGCTGCTTGAGCTTATCCTCGGATTGCCTCAGGGCCTGGGTCTGCTCCTCCAGCTCTTCGTTGGCGGTCCGAAGCTCCTCTTCCTGGACCTGCAATCGGGCGGACTGGCGCTGGGTTTCTTCAAGAAGCTCCTTGACCTTCGCCTGATTCTGAAGGGTGTGGAAGGCGATGGCGACGGAATCGGCGATGTCGCGCAGGAAGCTCAACTTTTCGTCCGAGAATTCCTCGAAGGCCCCCAGTTCCATCACACCCTTGACCCGACCTTCGAAAAGAAACGGAACGGCCACGATATTGCGCGGCGGGCTGTCCCCGAGTGAGGAGTTGATGCGGAGGTAATCCCCGGGGATGTCGATGATGGAAATGATCTCCTTTTCGATGAACGCCTGCCCGAGCAGCCCTTCGCCCGGTTCGATGGACGCGGCCAGGGCCTTTCGTTTGCTGAAGGCGTAGCTTCCGTAGAGCGTCAACGCACCCTGGTCGGACACGACATACAGCGTTCCGATCTGAGCCTTGAGATACCCGGCGAGAAACCCGATGATCTCGCCTGCCAGCACCCGGATGTCGTTTTCGCCCACGATGATCCGGCTCAGCTCATTTTTTCCGGTCTTCTGCCAGTCCTGAAGCGCGCTTTCCGTTTTCGACCGGTGGAGGCTTACGGTCATCCGGTTGATGGCGTTTCCGAGCTGGTCGTTTTTGCCTCGGATCTCCACCTTCCGGCTGAAGTCACCTTCCGAAATGGCCATGGCCACTACGGCCTTGTTTCTCAAGCTTGCCTGCATCTCACGAAACGAATCGGCGAGCGCCCCGATTTCGTCTTTCTGAACGATCTCCACATCGTTGCCCAGGTCACCGCCGGCGATATCCTTCATTCGTCCCACGATCACCCGAAGGGGAGAGGTGATGCTCCGGGTAATGATAAATGCGGCGCCGAAGCTGAGCAGGATGACCGCCGCAATGAGCGCGATCATTGCGGTTCTGGCGCCTCTAACCTCCCTATGGGCGGTATCGCGAAAGCTCGATGCCTTTGCAGCCGCAAAGTCGATCATGACCTGGGTCTTGTCTTTCAAATCGTCCACGTATTTTCCCTGCATGGAAAAATACGACCTGTCGGATTCTGCCTTCCCCTCGGCACGGACCCGCCCGAGCGCCTCATCCCGTAGCTTCTTCCAGCCGGTGAAGGCCGAAAGGGCGTCTCTGACGTCCTGCTTGTCCCCGAGAAACCTCTCCAAGACGAGATCGAATTTCCCGAAAACCTGCGCTTCCATATCGTTTATCTTACGCTTCGCCGTGTTTTGCTCCACCGGATCGACAATGAATGGGATCTGCTGCATCAGGCTGTTCATGGCCTCGATATCCGACCGGATGTCCCGCATGGCATAGCCTACAGTCAGCGGATGGTCGTAAATTTGATCGGTCAGGCCCGCCAGCAACCGCATCTGGTACAACGCCACGATGCCGACAGCCAGGGTAAGCACGATGACAAGCGGAAAACCGATGTTCAGTCTGGTGCCGATCTTGAAATCACTCATTTTCATAAGCGTATCCTCACAACCTCCCCGATTTCCCCAATAGACCGATCCGCCGGCATATCAATCGTCTCGTAATAATATTGACGTTTGTCATGGCGGAATTGATCCGGCATTCGGAAACAGACCGGATGCCGGCTTGAGATGGAATGACGGAGTACCGGACAATTATGACACGGTTAATAATAGGAAATTCACTGCTTGATGGCAAATTGGAGGCGGGTCAGCCCGGGTCCACCGCCCTCCACGTTACCGAACAGAGATCTGATGAGGCGATACAGGTTTAATGGTTCTCAATTCCTCGGCTTCAGACTTCTGGACAAAGTAGAGATCCCAAAGTTCATGAGGTTCCTTGTTCATGCTGTTCTTGCGCATGAGATTTCCGGTCTCTCTTTTTGGGGGCCATATGCAGCGCCCCACGCTCTAACGAAATTTGTCTCGCAATGTAGATCTTTGCTAAGCTCTGGTAAGGCACATCCTTCTTGTTTGCTAGGGTCTTTAGCTCCGCCAGCATATCCTCTGGAAGTCGAATGGAGATCGACTTCACCGACGGCTTTAGCTTGGGAAAAGACGCCCTCTTGAAATCTCCAATATCAAAGTAATCAAGAGCAGAATGAGTTGCCCAGAACTCTCTCTCCTCATCTTCATTCTTGAAGTTCGGAATGATTTTATCCCTTTTCATCGTAGAATTCCCTCTCTCTCCTATTCATGTCTCTGGCAGAGATTATTCTAATCAAGTCATTTCTCTTGGTAACGATAACCACAAGAAAGCGATCTGTATCCGTTTTTCCAAAAGCGACCCATCGGTTTTCAGAGACAGAATGCGTTGGATCATCAAGGACAAGAAGAGGCCTGTTAAAAAACACCTGTTCACATTCCCAGTTTTCGACATGATGCTTGATGAGGTTCTTGTCTCTATTCCCTCGATCCCAGTGGAAGCCCGAAAATTGTTCAAATATCTTTTCCATTGTTCGGAAGTGTATATGGCAATAATATACAATTCAAGCTTTTTCTAAAGAAAGATGAACAGCATTTCTAAATGCCAATTCCTTTCTGTTTTGCCTCACATCCCGCTTATCGTCCTTCCACCTCCTGATCTTCTGCCTTTCCGACATCTGACACACCATCTCTCACATCTCATATCCTATATCTGACATCCAACAAATCGCCGTGAGAACAAACTTCAAGCGTTTCTCCCATGAAAGAACTGGGCCACGACGGCTCCTTCCCTCTCCATGCCGTACCCGACAGCAGGTGGCCTAGAACACTGTGCGCATCCAGGCTGGATTTGCCCGCCATCGCCTCATATTACCCAAACTCCACATCCCTTGCCAACTTGGAGTTTCGTAAACGCCATCGTGAACCACCCTGCCTTTGCCCAAGGGGACCTTTCCACGGATTTCATACAGGAACACTTCAACGATGGGGAAAGCAAGCTACCCCCCGACCGCGGGCACCTGCGCTTTATGGTCATGGCCGCCCTCCTGGTCTTCCACACGCGCCAGTACGTGGTCCGCGAATCCCTCAAACCGATGATGCCGCTGGTGGGGCGGATGCCCACCCAGAAGAGAATCCATCATTACGTGATCCGGACGAATCGGGACATCTTCCGGGTCCATCTCGAAGGAGACCGACACACACAGCACTGGAAGATCTTCGTTGACGACCTGCCGTACGAAGTCATCACTCCCGTATTTGAATATTACCGGCGTCGCCTGGTATTGAAAATCAACGGGAATTCAAACATGTTCAGATTGCAGTACGACGCCAATCACATCAAGACCTACTTCCGGGGATTGGTCAGGACTATCGAGATCTATACGCCTGCCGAATGGGAATTGGCCCAATTCATGTTGAGGGATCGGAAGGAAACCCGTGAAGACTCTCTTCGATGCCCTCTGCCCGGCCTGGTGGTCTCCGTGGGCGTTCAAAAGGGGGATTACGTTCGAAAGGGACAGGAGCTGTTGCGCATGGAGTCCATGAAGATGGAGAGCGCAATCGTTTCACCCCGTGACGCCGTAGTGGAGGAAGTCTGTATTCAGCCGGGCCAGACCGTGGAGGCCGATCAGGTCCTGTTGCGCTTCGAGTCGGAGTGAGATCCCTTCCAGACCGGAAAATTCCCTGCCGGCAGATCCGTATCCGCCATCGGGCGAGTAAGGAATCAGCTATTGCCAAATCGCCTCGTCAGCGTAGGCAAGATAGAAGCGTTTCATATCCCGCACGTTGCGCGGCGAAAACCTGACGAACCGGAGAAAGCCGATTGCAGACCCGCCGACACTCGATCAATCACCGATTCTCCCCAGCCGAGCTGCGGGCTGTCCTCACAACGTACGATGGGCCCGGCGATCTCCCCCGGGCGGTCTCCCTGGGGATGGCGCTCAACGACACTATCGTGGAACAACACAACCACTTGGACCCTTGGCAACGGAGCCAATATATCCACCACATATATGAAGTGGTCACCCGGGCCCTGGATTTTCTGGCCTACGATGTTTCCCGGTGGCTCACCGGCCGCGGCTTTAAGGCCTATCCCATCCCGGGATCAACGCCCTACGACTTCAAGAAACTGGAAGGCATCCTCTCTCACAAGCTTGCCGCCCTCCTGGCCGGGGTGGGATGGATCGGCAAGAGCTGTCTGCTCGTTACCGAACGTTTCGGCCCCAGAGTGCGGTTCGTCACGGTCATGACGGATGCTCCCCTCCAGACGGGCACGCTCCTCGACAAACCTTGCGGCAAATGCCATGTATGCGTAGACGCCTGCCCGGTAAGCGCCATCAGGGGCGTGGACTATCGAGCGGGCGAGGGACGCGAGGTTCGTTTTGATGCGGGCAAGTGCAGGGATTACCACAGGGAACATGGTTGCGGGGTCTGCGTCTCTTCCTGTCCCTTGGGGAGCAGAGAGCTACGGCGAAAAAGAAAAGAAAGAAGGGCCGAAAGCAAAGTGCGTGGGGCGCGGGTTGCAGTGCGAAGGGAATAGGTTACAGGCAAATCCCTGGATCGCAGGCCCACAGATTTATCGGATTGTTTCGGCATCGCTCCACATAAGCTCAAGATCCCTGGCGAATTTACTTTCTTGCCGGCGCCCCGCTGCCGCACCCGTCCAATTATTGGGCGATCCGGTGCAACCGTTGATTGGCCATTCTAGTAAGCAAACATCGATTGCAGTGTCGAAATAACTTCGGCTTGAATTTCAGGATCTACTGTGCCGACTCTTTTTGAGAGTCGATATTTATCGATCGTGCGTATTTGGTCCAATACGATTTGTCCATTTTTGCCCTGAAATTCGCAAAAGACTCGAGTGGGATAAGCCTTGCCGGCTGTTGTCATCGGCGCGACGATAACGGTTCTAATGTGCCGGTTCATTTCGTCGGGTGAAACGACCAAACAGGGTCTTGTCTTTTTAATCTCCGAACCCACTATAGGATCCAATTTGATCAGATAGACATCAAAGCGCTTGACTACCAGTGCCATTCCGTCTCATCCCATGAATGCGATGCCGGTTGTTCCATATCGATCAGCAGGTCATCACCATCTTCGGCCACTTTTCCAAATGCCTCATCCCATCCAGATCGAGGCTTTGAAATGGGGCTGATGATGATCTTTTCGTTTTCCACCGCAATATCCACGTCCCCAGATATCCCCGCCTGTTCGATAATTGGCTTAGGTAAACGAATTCCTTGGGAATTACCGATTCTTACAATGCGTGCTCTCATGGAAGATCTCCTCGAAACATGACGTGGCTACATTGTAATTACCTTGGCTTTGGTTGTCAACGTCATCCGCGACCTGGCTCCTCTTTCCTGTCTCAGGGACGGGACTTTGCAATGGATGTTTCCCCCTTGAGCATTCTTTCGGGACCCCTTGATCCGCACCCTCGGAAATGCTCACCTCGGTGCCCTTCCTGGTCCATAATTCTTCCTGAGCTTGACGGTTATGACCACCTGCCCCTTTGTCTGGATCATTTCATTGCGTTTCTTTGTCTTTGATCTATTGCCTGCCGCCTCAAGTCCCGTGACGATCCTCCAACCTGGTGCTGGGCAACATCTCTCTTGACAGTTTTGGTCATAATGGTCACAATAGGCCAAACAGGAGGATCGAGTCATGGACAAGAGTCGATCTGTGGCGGAAGCAAAGGCCACCTTTTCCGAATGCATCCGTGAGGTGGAAGCAGGGTCCTCCGTGATAATCACCAGGCACGGAAAACCTGTGGCGGCGTTAGTCCGTCCCGATGACCTCGAACAGCTTGAGCGTTTGAGAAAAGCGGGCCCTCAAGGCGGGCTTGCCAGCATCGCCGGCGGCTGGGAAGACTCGGAGGAACTGGCCAAAATCTTGGAGAAATCTCCTCGCTTAGGACACCGTGAAGTGCCCGATTTGGAGCACTGACCATGGCGTTTCTGTTCGATACGGACGCCATTTCAGAGCTCTTGCGGGCCCGTCCTGCAGACGCATATTTAGAGTGGCTTACCAATGTCTCTCGTGAGGACCAATTTACGAGCGCGGTCGTGATCGGTGAGCTATACAAGGGGGCCTATCGGGCCCAGGCCTCTGAAAGGCATTTGAAAAACATCGAGCAACGCATTCTCCCCTCCGTAACAACCCTTCCTTTCGATGTCGGAACCGCGAAGGTTTACGGCAAAATCCGTGCTCACCTTGAAGAAACGCGGACAATCCTCCCCGATGCGGATCTCCAGATCGCTGCGACAGCCCTGTACCATGGTTTGGAGCTCGTAACCGGCAATTTGCTCCATTTCCAACGAATCAACGGTCTGAAGGTCAATGCCGTTCTTGCGATCTCACGTCGAACTGAATGATCTCTACGACGCTACAAACCTGAGAAAGAGGAAGACAGAATGGAGCTCACAGATTGGCGAAGGCTTTACGAATCAGCCGTGAAAATCAAAGAGCTGGCCCCATGGGAATGGATGTCCGAGACGGACGTCTTCGGGGTCGAAGATCCTGAATCCGCAAAGATAGGATTGGTTAGCGTCATGGGGGCACTTGGGGAGCATTTTTCGGTTGCCTTATACCCGGACGTAGACGCGTTCCACCGGATGCAAAACCTGGCACCGGATGACATAAAAAACGATCCGGCTCAGTTCCTGAACGTTACCCACCTCCAGGCCGCATTCGAAGACAGGGGCTTCGTCGAGGCGCAGGATCACCGCATCATCAAGGAGCTCGGTCTGAGGTTCCGAGGGAGAAACGCATGGCCCGTTTTCCGAAGTTACCGCCCCGGATATCACCCCTGGTTCCTGGAACCGGAGGAGGTCCTTCGCCTGAGCGTCGCGCTCGATCAGTTGCTGAACGTTGCGCCCAGGCTCCTCGAAAATTCTTCTCTTCTTTCATTTCCTGAAAGAGGCCGGTATCTCGTCCGGCGCCTCAATAGGGAAGGACATCAACGGTGGGAGGACATCTCGGTCCTGATTCCAGAGCCGGGCCCCATCCGACCTGTCGCACCGCCCATTCCTCCCAATATCGGGGCTCTCAAAAGGCTTCCAAGAAAGAAGAAGACGATCGAAGTCGATTTTTCGGGATTTCCCGTCACGATCGGTGAAAAGGGGGATCGTCCCAGGTTTCCGTATATGTTCCTCGCGGTGGAAGGAGAAAAGGGGCTCATTCTCGGATTCGACTTAATTGAAGTCACTTCCGGTATGGAGGCGGCCCTGGAGAGGGTTTCCACCCTCATCGCGGGCATCTTCCTTGAACAGGGGTTCCTCCCAGTCGAGATCCGCGTCAAATCGCAACTGCTGTGCGATGCCCTGGACGGACTCACCCGGGAATTGGAGATCGGGTTGAAACGGGTGTCCCACCTCAAACGAGTCGATGCAGCACGCGCCTCTCTGGATCAGCATATGAGCCGGGGGTAAGTGGAGAAGACCCCCTCCTCCCGATCAGGGCCGGCCGCTTCGATAATCCCGATATCCCGCCTCTCTATTTTAGCGACAGCTTGTCGCCAATGCTCTTACCAGTGCTTCCCACTGCATTCAAGGGCATGACGGTGGACAAGTGCTCCGAGTGCAAAGGCATATGACTCGATCCGGCGGAGCTCGAGCGCGTCTCTTCTCTTAAAAAGAAGACCTGGGACAAGATCTTCAGCGTTTTCAAGAGATAGCCGGTTCGCAGCCCGAGTCTGGGGGGAGTGATCAATGGGACGTGTTAGGACGATAAGAAGGCATCTTATGGATTCGGGACCGTTATGACCGCGCCGCACTCTTCGCAGCCATAACGGACCCGATCGTCTTCGTGTTCGAGCCGCTCGAAATCGCGATGTCTGATTCCATGTACGAGACACTCCGGACAGCAGTCGTTTGCCAGCTCTTCCTCTTTGATGGTCAGGTGACAGCGGCGGCACCGAAGTTTTGCGGCTTGGGTTGGGAGCAGAACCAGTTTCTGGTGTTTGCATGATGATCGGGTCATAAAGATTTCATACGATCTGGATCCCCCAGCGTCCCCTATGCCTCACTGGGGCCCAAAGAGTTGCAGTAAAGTCCGCTGGATTTACTCGTTAGGAACTCGCAACTTTTTAATCCAAACATTCATTGGATTATCTGTTTCAGTTATATTATCAAAATCCTTCCATCGGAAATGGACAATCCTCACTGGATCCTTAATGAACCCTAATCTCTTCCACAATCGTTCTGAGGATTTGTAATTAGACGGTTTCAGATGACGCTGAGCTTCTCTAACTACTGTGAGGCTGGGGGACGCTGGCAAGAAACTAAGAAAACCGTTAGACCAACTCATAATGATTCTCACGCACTATGGCCGCTCCCCTTTCCACCGCATATCCGACCCCAGGGCCACTTATCCCCAAACGTCTGGCCAGTAGCCTAAGCGATATCCCCGCCTCCCTTACGGCCCAATAGCAGAGAATGCTCCTGGCCTTTACTTTCTCTTTTTGACGTCCGTTTGAAAAAATCTCTTCCTCACTTATTCCAGTGATTTCTGCCGCCCTCCTGGCAATCCGCTCTAAATCATACCCACGGCGCTTCAACTCATACCGGCGCTCATACGCTTCGTTCGCTTGGGTAAGCACCGACTCCACGAACTCGGAATCACCAAGAATGCGCACATCACCCATAACATGGTCTCTACACGCTTCTCTCGCCCGCTTTACCTCCGACCATCCCCCGAGACTTCGAATCAGCCCTCCCCCCGTAAGGTCCTCGCGCCGCCCGTGCTCGCCCCCTTTCTCCACATATGCTTCGTATGCATTTCTCGCTTTTCGAACAGTCGCTCCGAAAAACCTGAGCACGTAATCCACATCCTGCCACGGCCACTTCCTTTTTCCCATCAATCCGCTATGCCCGGAATAGGAATACCCTTTGAGCTCCTCGACGTCAGCGACGACGCCTGTCCTGACCGGGTTCAAGTGAATATACCGAACCAGTTCCATCAGATAAGCATCTTCCTGGCAAACAACGGATTTGTATCGATTCTGGAAGAGATGCCCCTGGCGCTTGTTCCTGAGATTAAAGCTGACCGCGTACCCGGTAAGGAGCCTCCTCATCAAACGAGCCAAGGGCTCCTCACCAGTACGAAAAAGAAAATGCGCATGGTTCTGAAGCAAAGCCCACGCGTAACACGAAGTTTTCGTTCCCGGGAGAAGGATTGCCAAACGCTCCAGGAAATCCTCGTAATCCCTCGATCGCAGGAATATCTTCTGCCCCTCCATCCCCCGGATCATGACGTGGTGTAAGACACCGGGTGCATCTAAACGAGCTAATCTTGGCATGCATCCTCATATGGCATAAGCCAAGGCCACTGTCAAGTTACTTTCTTACCAGCGTCCCTCTATCCCTCATTGCAGGCCAAATAGCAGGGATTTTAAAAAAGGCGGATGCTGGTCCAGGCCGTATTCGAATTTCATCGGATCCTCTCCTCGTTATCCGCAGTGCCGATAACGGTATTATGGAATTGAATAAGGGCAGCGGCACGATTGTGTTCCGGATTCCTGCGCCGGCAAGTTTCCGGTCAACTGGCAGCGATCCAGCCTCCGTCCACAAACAGGGTGTGGCCGGTAACAAAGTCCGAGGCTGCACTGGCCAGATAGATGGTGGCATTCACCAGATCTTCGGTCGTGGCGAGTCTTCCCAGCGGAATACGACTGAGAATTTTTTCCAGGACTTTGCCCTTCAGAAGGTTTTGGCGGCTGGGGGTCAGGACGGCAGTCGGCGCCAGTGCATTCACTCTGACGCCGTCGGGAGCCCATTCGGCTGCCAGCGCTTCGGTAAGGTGTGATACGCCGGCTTTAATGCCGCCGTATACCGAACGGCCCGGAATGATGCTGCGGCTGAAGGTGGAGCTGAGGTTGATGATTTTTCCATATCCATTTTCTTTCATGATGGACCCGATAATCTGGCAGCAGAAGAAAAGACCCTTGAAGGACGTGTCGACCATCAAATCCCAATCTTCCTCGCTGGTTTCCCAGGCGGGCTTGGTTACGGTAAAACCGGCGTTGTTCACCAGGATGTCCACTTTCCCGAAGCGCTTTTCAATAAAAGCTTTCAGGGCTTGAATATCGGTGGTCTTGCAGACATCCATGACGAAAATTTCAGCCCTTCTTCCGCTCTTTTCAATTTCATTTTTAACCGGTTTTAATTTTTCTTCGCGACGGCTGCAGACAATGATATCGGCACCTGCCCTGGCCAGACCCAAGGCCATCCCTTCTCCGATACCTTCGCTGGCACCCGTTACCACAGCAATTTTATCCGTCAAGCTAAATTGAGACAGTTGATTTTCCATGCGCGATTTCCTCCTTCAGGTTCATTTCGGCAATAAGACCGATAGAGCAAAAAATAAATCGTTCGTTTCAGGTTAAAACTTTCGGGCGCATTCCGGAATCAGCTCCGGCGCCGCAAGAATCAGTTCCACAGCGATTTCTGCATCCCGTTTATATACATTGTCACAGTTCCGACTGGGCCATAACGGGATCCACTTTTCACGAAACGGGTAGCACTCCCGCTCACCGAATTCTTCCGTGAATCTGCGATGGAGTTCGAAACAGAGTTCATCGACGCAGGTCAGATCCTCTGTTGGCGAGCGGCGGCCGTAAAGGAGCCCGATGCAGGCGATTCCGGCAGCCACGGCCCCGCAGAGATGCCCGACCTGGTCCAGGTGATGGTGATAAGAAGTCTCTTTTTCACATCCGGATTATGGTCGGTTTTGGCTTGTGTGTCAAGGAAGGTCTGGGCGTCCCGCGGGACTGATAACGATGAAACGTGGGGGGCGATTTCAAGGTGGGCGACTCGCCGCTCACAAAGTCGTCCTCATCCGGACGGGGCGGGATGGTCTGTCTCAACAAGGATACAAGGCCCTAATATGACGTTTTCATTATCTTTTCAACAAAGCCTTGACAGAGCGAATATACGATGTCCCCTATCCCGCACGGTTTCATATTTTCATGGACCCATAACCCCTCCCAAATTCTGAGAGAGGTACGCCCGAAGGGGTGTGCCTCCACTGTATTAGCACGAGGGCAGGCCTACTTTTCAACACAAAAGCATGTCAGGATGCCTTTTTGAATTCCGCCGGACTTTTCTCTTCAACATGAACCTGCAATGTTTTCTTATCAAACCATCCATCAAAAAGAATGAGTTCGGGGTGCTCGTCAAGGGTCTTATAATTTCTGATACGGACGCTTTTTGATGACGCATCCCTCTCATCAAAGACTCGGAAATCAAATTTCGTTTTGGAATCAGCCTGGTGCCGTTTTACGACACCCTTGAGACTCCAAACCCAATCGGGATCTTTGTGCATTTTGACGATCAAGTCCCTACCCACCGCTTCCGGTATACTCTTCGGTCCGGGCAATTCTTCTTTGTTTTCTGTTTTATTCCAAAATCGAAGAGACATTGTTCTTTCCCTCCTTTGTCCAGTCCAATTTTTATCAGATTCTCTATGCCCGGCCAATCTCCAAGCACCGCCTCATCTTGATGACCGCCTATGACAAGACTGAGGGCGCCTGAAAAGGCTCTTGCCGAGGCACTATGACCCCGCTATATACATGATCAAACGCGCAGGTGCCCTATTTAGCCGGGACATAGGTGACAGTCACTTTCTTATTTAGGTTGGCCCCACCCCCTTCAGTGATAACATTCACGACATTTGTGCCCTCGATCAGCGTGACACTGGTGGAGAACTTGCCGCCCCTAACAGGCACGTCTGCGCCATTAATTCTCACCTTTGCCGATGCACTTTGGGTTCCATTGAGGCGGCCGCTCACCGTTACCGTGGGAGTACTAACAGTTGTGCCATCCTGAGGACTCTCTATTTTCAGAGTGAGAGCCATCCCGCTCTCCCAAGGGGGGTTGTCACATCCAGTAAGCGGCAAAACCCATAGAGAAAGCACGAATAAGACACCTACCAATTTTGAAAGACTAAACATGATTAATTCCTTTCTAGAATCCCTCTCTTAAGAAGGGCCTACAGCTGCGAGAGCTTTGGGAGAGGATCCTGCAACCCGTCCTAGATCTGCTGAAGTACGCTGCTCCCGGGATCAGGCAACCTTCTTCCCGGTAGATTGCCAAGCCGACCGTCCACCTAAGTCACGGTCAATATTAGGAAGTGTCCTATATGCCCTTGTGAGACGGCTGCTGTCAAAGTCATAGGAAGGTGATCCCAAAGCGTTACGGACCTATTCCACACATTCAAAGTGCCCGCTTTCACACCAAGTCAGGCAATCTCTCGCTGGCGCAAGGGCACAGCCTTTTTCTTTTGATTGCAAGGTCCAAAGAGATGCTAAGAACAGACCCCCCCCTGCTTGCGACGGTTTCGTTGGACCTTTAACCTTCAAAAACCAGGCAATGGTGGCTTCCATGGAAGAGAAGAACAAGAAACCCGATCAAAAAGAACACCCGGGAACGCTATAGCCAATCTGACCCCATCACCCAAAGTGCGAACCCGAAGCTGAGCCATAGGGGCAGGAAGAAGCGCGGACCTCAAAAGGGAGTGCCCATGGGGCGCCAGGACCGGACGGCAGAAAAGTGAACAGAGACGAAATGACGCATGCGTAGGCAGCCATCACGGGCAAAAAGAGGAGAAAGAAGGAGGGAGGCTTTACTGTCTGGCCCTTGTGGACGTGACCGAGAGCAAACGGATGGAAGATGCGCTGCGGAGATCCCCAGATGAGTTGGAGTTTCGTGTGGAGAAGGGACGCTGGTCAAAAAGTAAGAAAACCATTACATCAGCACATAATGATTCTCACGCACTATGGCCGCTCCCCTTTCAACCGCATATCCGACCCCGGGACCACTGATCCCCAACCGTCCGGCCATTGAGGTATGCATTTCTCGCTTTTCGTACAGTTACTCCGAAATACCTGAGCACATGATCCACATCCTGCCACGGCCACCTCCTTTTCCCCATCAATCCGCTATGACCTGAGTACGAATACCCCTTGAATTCCCCGACGTCAGCGACAATGCCTGCCCTGGCCGGGTTCATGTGTATGTAGCGAACCAGTTCCATCAGATAAGCATCTTCCTGGCAGACAATGGATTTGTACCGATTCTGGAAGAGATGCCCCTGGCGTCGGTGCCGGAGATTAAAGCTAAGCGCGTATCCGGTAAGGAGCTTCCTCATCAAACGAGCCAAGGGCTCCTTACCAGTGCGAAAAAAAATGCGCATGGTTCTCAAGCAAAGCCCACGCGTAACACGAAGTTTTCGTTTCCGGGAGAAGGACTGCCAAACGCTCCAGGAAGTCCTCGCAATCTCTCGACCGCAGGAATATCTTCCGCCCCCCTATCCCCCGGATCATGACGTGGTGTAACACACCTGGTCCATCTAAACGAGCTAATCTTGGCATGCATCCCCATATCTCATAAGCCAAGGCTACTGTCAAGTTACTTTGTTACCAGCGTCCCCTATCCCTCAAGGATGGAATTCTCATTGCGTGCCTCCTTCGACTAAACCCCGGTTGAGTCACGAAATGCGGGTGTACTTGAAACCATGAATCGTATTCCGTCGGTCCTCTATCATCCATCGCCACACACTCCGTAGGGACAACAAGAACACATTCCCCCTAACGAGGCATTTTTGCTCTTTGACAGGGGGAGGACTTACAGGAGCTGAGCGTCATCTTGTCTCTGGGCCGGATGCGAGTCGCGATCCAGAAGCGGGCGAAACTTTGTTTGGTAGTAGTCTCGTCCAATGGTGTTCAAGTAATCCCACGCCTTTAACGACCCTGACGGCAGCTCAACCGTCCAAAAACCGTCCGGGGTTGGCGCCAGCTCGCCCACGACGCGGCCGGGAGAGATGTCTGCAATAATTACGCCCTCTCCGTCTTCATAGGCCAGGCGTGCGAGCACATTGCCGTGTCCGTCCGTGATCTGCGTTTCGCCCAGATATCGGGAAACATACGGCACGGTCTCATTACCCGGTGTCAATCCTTCGAATTCCCCAGCATGGGAGGCGTGCACAACGGGGACGCCAAGCCTCCTTGCCAGGTCACCGGGGGCCTGCCGGAGCAGGTTTCGGAGTCTCGCCTGGTCGTCTGCATACTTCGGCGGCACGGGAAGCCGCAGATCCCACCAGCACGATCCGCCGACGACAAAATCCACTTTGCCTACCAGCCTCCGGGCCGTCTGGGAACGGATGAGCTCCCAGCACATGGCAACACCCACGGGACCCACCGGAGTCGCGAAAACGCCGTCGTCCGAACCGCCGATGTAATAGCTGTTCTCCCACATGGTGGGCAGATCTTTGTCGTGGCGAAAGTACCGGCCATCAGGAAAAACAAGCAGAAAGCTGTTAAAGCAGTCTTTCCCCGACTTTGCGATGAATGAGCCGCCGACCACGCCGTCGTGCTCGCGGGCAAGCGTACGCATCAGCTGCAGGGCTGGCCCTTCCAGCGGAAGCCATGCAGACAGCATGGAAGGCCTGAACGCAACCGCGGACGTAAAAAACTCCGGAAGGATGACCCATTGCGCTCCACGGCCAAAAGCCTCGCGGACCAGCGACTCAGCGCTGGAAAGATTGCTTGCAACGGCACCAACTTTCGCCCGCATCTGTATTGCTGCGACCCGGATATCAGCCACTGTTACCCTCCTGTCGTCATTTGCTAAACGGCCAAGACTTGCGGCACAAATCCGCTCGAGGCGCCCAACCCCTGAACCCCGCAGTTAGGCAAAAAGGTTTGGAAAAGATGCCCTTATGAATGAAGCAGGCTCCCCGGGAAAAACACCATGCTTTACCGATACTGCGGGAAGTTTCTGGAGTACTGCCGCCTTGCGGACTTCTCAAACCGTTCCATCCAGGCCCTTGAAATACGCCTGGGCGAGCTCAGGTCCTTTGCGAGCACCCGTGCTTAATTCCTAAAGGATCTCAAGTACCTACGCCTGGCAGCCTTCACGGCTAAATTCAATCATCCTTCCGTCCATGTGCGGAAATCCCGGGTTTAAACTCTGCGGCAGTTTTACCACTTTATCTACCTGTATGGACACATGAAAATATTGACAAAAAGCTTCGCTGTCCGCAAATAAAAAAATGAGGTGCACATCATTCTTCATCTCGGACACGTATCATCGGTCCTACACCCTGATTAATAGGAGTGTCCCGAGGTCATAAATGAGAAAATAATTGACTATTTCAATGCTTCAGATATGGCCTCATTACCCGAGCGAAAACCTAAAATCCTTACAGCGCCCACATTCCCCAGGAGAAGGACTGCCAAACGCTCCAGGAAGTCCTCGTAATCTCTCGATCTCAGGAATATCTTCTGCCCCTCTATCCCACGGATCATGACGTGGTGTAAGACCCCGGGTGCATCTAAACGAGCTAATCTTGGCATGCACCCTCATATGGCATAAGCCAAGACCACTGTCAAATTACTTTCTTACCAGCGTCCCCGTATCCCTCAGAGATCGACTTGATGTCGCATGTCGAGTTCTGACCCCGTTACGCGCCCTCCGGATACAATCTCTACTGTTAGGCAGCCCTTAGCTCTCGAACGTGCAGGATCTCATTGGCATGCATCGGCCGTACATCTCTGGCATCAAGAGTCACTACAGCGACCGTTTCTCCCTCTCCTGTGACAAATTCGATTTCTAAGGCGTTGCCTCCTTTATAGCTATGAACGACAGCGCCAATATCGCCCTGACTCAGACCGTACTCTGGAATGTCTCGTGACAGCACAATGGTGTCTAGTTCTCTGACCATTTCTCAGCTCTCCCTCCATTTCATGCAGGATACGCAGTCACAAAACGCGGTGAATCATCCGCAGATTCCACAACCCATATCGTACGTATCCGCACTGTGCTACCGTTTGGTGTGACCACTTGTCCATCAACAATATACTTTCTGCCAAAAGGAGTTTCAACCTTTTGGAAAATTTCACAGGATTTGGCAATCCTGATAAAGGCTTCACGGAGTTGATCGGAATTCGTCCTGTTGTAACCGATGGCTCGTAAATATTTTGCTTTGGATTTTCCAACGGCATGCGTTTCGGAAAGAAGATACTCAGTAAGTTTCTGTTGCGGAACTTATGCCTTATCATAATTCGGAAGTTTCATTTGGAGTGGTCACCTTTATCATATCTGTTCGGTCATCGAATTATACGTAGCACACAGCTCCTGATCAACTTCCTCTTCTGCCCCGACTACGTGCGAGGCGACGTGTCACGTACATGAAACTATAAATCGGAAAATCCATTGCGGAAACTCATTTTCATATTTTCATGTACCGTCCCCACCAAATACCTACACATCAAGAGACTGGATGCCACATGTCAAGGCCTGGCCCCGCTATTTCCGTCTCATTATCCTGACTGTGAGACGTTTATCAGCTCGGTGGAGCTGCGCTATCCTCCCCTCCAACCGCACATTTCAACCTGGCTCCGGTCAAAATCAGATCAAAACAGCGGTTGCACGAGATACAGGTGGCCCTTCTCTCCTTTTCGGCGGCCCAGGAGGCGATCAGGTCCGGTTCGCGGATCAGGGGACGGCAAAGCGCTACGAGGTCGGCGTCGCCAGTGCTTATGATCTCCTCCATGAGGTCTTTGCTACGCAGCCCTCCCACCATGATCACCGGTACCCCTACCCTTGCCTTGACGTCACGGCACCACTTGCGAAAGTAGGCTTCACGCTCACGCTTGACTATTTTCGGCCGAAACTCGGCTTCAGTGTAGTCACGTCCTCTGAGACCCTGACTTACTTCGATGGCGTCGTAGCCTGATTCGGCCAGTTGCACCGCCGCTTCCAGGCCTTCCTCAAATTCAAGACCGCCGGCAAACCCGTCCGCCACCCCCAACTTTATCATCACCGGGTATTTCTCTCCTACCGCCTTGCGCACCGCCTGATAAACCATTTTGTGGAGTCGAAGACGATTTTCAAGAGATCCGCCCCATTTATCTCCTCTTTTGTTGCTTTGGGGCGAAAGGAACTGCGAGAACAGATAAGCGTGGGCACCGTGAACCTGCACCGCGTCTGCACCAGTCTCTTTGGCCCTGGCCGCACTCTCTCCAAAGGCCGCGATTGTGGCCTCGATTTCCTCATCTGTCATGGCCCTGCAGGAACCTTTGAAATAAGGGTCCTGACCTGGCTCAATGCTTGAGGGCCCTAGGGCGCGTCGGCCCAAGGCCTCCTGACGGTGAAAGGCCTCCCTGCCACCGTGAAAAAGCTGAACGGCCAGTTTGGAGCCTTGCTCGTGAACCGCGTTTGTCAGGCTCGACAAGCCTTCGATGTAACGATCTCGGTGGATCGAGTTTTGAACCGGGGAGGTCTTTCCAGCGGAATCCACATTGAAGATGCCGCTGACAATCAATCCCACTTGGCCTTCTGCCAAGCTGGTGTAAAGGTCAATTTGCCACTTCGAAACGAAACCACCGTGGTCCGCACCCCCGTCATAGGTGGCCGAGCGCACGAATCGGTTCTTTATCGTGAGACCGCCAATTGTAAATGGTGTAAAGAGAATCGACATCGTACTTTTCAACCTCCACCGAATTCAGAATGAATACGTTAGCCCCAATGTTTCAAAAGCCGAGAATGGTGCAGATCCAAGGCGACAAGAATGTAGTCCCGCCGACGGCGCGACCCCACCTACCGCGAACCCTTGGCCATCCGCCGCGGCGGAGAGATGCGAAATTATCGGCATTCCCGTACGGTAAGCAGCACGTCGAAAATCAAGGTTTTATAAACTGCATGCCGCATCCCAGATCCGGCTCTCAAGCGAATATTGCCGGGATTGCCTTGCCACCCTTCCTATAGCCTGCATACAGCCTGCTTCCCAACTTACTTTCTTAGCAGGTCCCGTTCCAACATTCCCTAAATGGCACCTATTCTTCATATGCCTTTAGAAAAGCTTCGCGGGAAATCCCCGACTGTGTAAGCATAGTCCGGAGTGTTGATTTCTTGATGGTGGGGTGATTAGGTATTGTCAAAAGTGTATTTGTTCCGTCAGGATTCTCCCTGAGCATGGAGATATGGCTTCCCTCTCTTACCAATCTGATCCAAAATGCTCCAATGCTGCAATGATCTTACGGATGGGGGCATCCACAGGAAACTTGGACATCAGATTCCATCCCTTGTCTCTGCAACAAAGGCCTCCAGAATAGGAGGATCGATCTCAAAAGCCTCCGGCCCAAAAGTTTCAAGATGGAACTGAATGGCAGACTTTACATCCGCTAGAACGGCATCATAGGTTTCACCCTGCCCAATAACAACCCCCTTCAGACCGAGGGGATAAGCCACGTAGGCATCAGGATGCTTTTCGACAACAATTTTCAAGTTTTTCATCCTGTTATTACCTCCGTTGAATTCTCACCCAAAACAAAATCAGTATACCATTTCTCCCCAGGCAAAGGAACTGGCGAGAGCCAGCTTTCTTTACACCAAATTTATCCTGATGCCCCCTCATGAGGGGAGTGGGGGGAGTGGCACGCTCTTTTAAAATTCAAAAAATTGTCTGTGAACACTTACTGTCAATGTATGTCACGATCTTGCCCGGCATGATCATGAAATCCCCACCTGAGTCCCTGAATATATCCCTGCGATCTATCCCAAAGGTATGTTTCCAATTAAATTTTAAAAGAGCGTCTCCCACACTTCCCGGCAAGCTCCATCAGACGGGATCTTGTTAGGCACCCGCGAGAGTGCTTTCCTCCCGGCGAGTGGAGATCCATCCAAATCTCTTGACATGACCATTTCGCTGTGATAGGTTCACATCTGTGAACCTAAAGGGAAAGACCATGGTTGACCTGACAGAACGGAGGAGGAAGGTCCTGGAATTTATCCGGCAATACCTGGAAATCCACGGATACCCCCCTTCGATCCGGGAAATTGCCTCCCATCTGGGCGTGAGCGGGACCCTCGGGGTGGTAAAGCACCTGAAGGCCTTGGAACGGGCAGGCTATGTCCGGCGGGTGCCTGGAACCTCCCGGGGGCTCTCCCTCACTGACTCGGCTCCCACCCCATCCATCCCCATTGTGGGGACCGTTCGGGCGGGAGGGCCACAGCCTGCCATCGAGGAAATCCAAGGGCACATCTCGATTGATCGTTCCGGTTCTCTCAAACGGGGAACTTTTTTCCTCCGGGTCAAAGGGGAGTCCATGATCGACGCTCACATCCAGGAGGGAGACTTGGCCCTTGTCCAGCCCCAGCCCACTGCCGAAAATCGGGACATCGTGGTGGCCTTGGTCGAGGGCGAGGCAACCCTCAAGCGCTTTTACAGGGAGCGAGGTCGGATTCGGTTCCAGCCCGAAAACTCCAACATGGAACCGATCATTGTCCGGCCGGGGGAGGGGGAGGTGACGATCGTCGGAAAGGTGGTAGGGATCTTCAGGGAGATTCATTGACCCTAGCCGGGACGGGGTGGTAGGATGCGCGCCGGAAGACTTTACAGGAAGGCTGGAAGGATGAGCGATCCTGCTCAGATGGAGCTGGGTTTCAGCGACCGCCTCTCGGAGGCAACCCATGCCTTTGCCACTTGTAAGGGAATGGCAAAAGGGCTTGCAGAGACCGTGGCCGACCCGGCTGCGCGCCTCCACCTGGCAAAGGCATTCTGCGGATCGGCACTAAACCGTTACTGGCAGGAGGTCTGTAAGCGACACCGCTGCTCTTGGGAGATCCGTATACCTTCTGTCTCACTCGACCTCCCGGATGGGCCAACCTTCTCCCTCGCCCGCGCCGCAGGAGACGCGGCCGCAACCTTTCCGATCCTCCAAGCAGGCTATCTCATCAGCTCCCTCTATACCGTCATGCTCCCGGACGACGTCCGCTCCAGGCTCGGCGCCTATTATACGCCTCCGGCCTTGGCAGAGCGCCTCATGGACATGGTGACCGAGGCAGGATTCGATTGGGAAAAGGGGCGTATCCTAGACCCGGCCTGCGGAGGAGGGGCCTTCCTTGCCCATGCCGCATTGAGAATGTTTAAAACCCTCAGGACAGCGGATCCGGCATTCGCCCTGCGCAACCTCACCACCAGGCTTCACGGATTCGAGATCGATCCTTTTGCGGCCTGGCTGTCCCAGGTATTGTTGGAAGCGGCCGTCCTCGATATCTGCCTGAGGGCGAACAAACGGCTCCCCGATGTGGTCGAAACGGGAAACGCCCTTACCCTCCCGGTGGACGATCAGAAACCATACGATCTGGTCATCGGAAATCCGCCTTATGGGAAAATCACCCTTTCCGAGCTGCAGCGTCACATTTATATTAGGTCGCTCTACGGACATGCAAACCTTTATGGCCTCTTCACCGACCTGGCGATCAGATGGGTCAGGTCCGGAGGCATCATCGGCTTCGTGACTCCCACGTCCTTTCTTGGCGGACAATATTTCAAGGCACTACGGAGCCTTCTCCAACGGGAAGCGCCTCCTTTGAAGATGGACTTCATTACCGAACGGCAGGGGGTCTTTGAAGACGTCCTGCAGGAGACCATGCTTAGCGTGTATAAGCGGGCCGAAAAGAGGAAGCGGCCGGTGACGGTTCATTTTCTCAGGCCAAACGGCACTGAGAAGCCGGTGTCTGTCCAGGAGGTGGGCAGATTCGCCCTTCCCGCCAACGGTGAGGAGCCATGGTTCCTGCCTCGCGATCCGGATCACGTAGCGCTCCTGAAAAGGTTAGCCTCTCTGCCGCATCGCCTGTCGGATTATGGGTTCTCAGTAAGCACCGGACCGCTTGTCTGGAACCGGCACAAGGATCAACTCAGAAGCGACAGAGGCAAGGAATGTTATCCCCTGATCTGGGCTGAATCCGTTACCGTGGAAGGAAGATTCAGTTTCAGCGCCGTACGCCGAAACCACAAGCCGTTCTTCCATGTGAATTCCGGACAGCAATACCTGCTCACGAGAGAACCTTGTGTGCTCGTCCAGCGGACCACGGCCAAAGAGCAGAAAAAACGGTTGATTGCAGCACTCTTGCCCGAGGATTTCATCAGAAAATACGACGGAGTGGTGGTGGAAAACCATCTCAACATGATTAGGCCCTCGGCAGGCAAACCGTCCATTCTTCCCCATGTCATAGCGGCCATCCTGAACACAAGAGCCCTTGACATGGCATTTCGCTGTATCAGCGGCAGCGTGGCGGTCTCTGCCTTTGAGCTGAACAACCTCCCCTTGCCCTCCCCCGACGACATGAAAGCGCTTGAGAAACTGCTGCGGAACGGAGCGGTGCGGGAAACGGTAGAGGAAACAGTCGCCCGAATATACGGAGTCAAGTAATGACCCGGGAAAGACTTCCGTCTCTTCCCTCTCTACAAATCATATTAGAACGCCTGCCCCTCGTATTCCCGGAAGGACTCGCGCAGAGGAATTACGTGATCAGGGAAATGGCGGCAAAGACCATCTTTGTCATGCTTTATGTCGGTGCCGTCGAGGGAACGGATCGCTGGCTCAGGCCTGATCAGGTAACCAAGATGACCAATACCCAGGCCACCAGGACCGCTGAAAGTGAGCGTTTATCATGGGCTGAGGAATCGCTGATTCCCGGGAAGATGAAGGATATCGCCGGTCGCTGGTATGCACCGAACACCAGGGAACCCATAAGAGACGAGACCTTACGCTCCGGGCTCATCCTGACCGGTGCGGTTGTGGGACGGTCCGGATTGCCCACAACCTCGGCCAAGCCCCGTTATGCCTTGAACCGTCAATTCGCGATGCTGTTTGAGGAGGACCTTTCCGAGGAAACAGCCAAGAGAAAGATCAAGACATGGCAAAAGAAACATCTGGAGCAAGGTGCGCTTGCCCGCATCCAGATTCTGAAGCAGGGGGCCGTGGCAGCCAGCGAAGGAACCGACATTCTGGTAAGCTTCCCAAACGGTGAAACCCGAATCATGTCAGCCGGACCGAGCTCGGTCATAAGCAAAGCCGTTGTCGAGATTTTCACTGCCCGTTTTCTCAAGAGTCCAGGGGTCGTCTTTCTCAGTGAATCGGGCAACAAGGTTGTGGCACGGGACGACAAGCTGGCACGATCAATCGGCTTGGTCATCAAGGCCGACCGCAATCTTCCCGACATAATCCTTGTGGACATTGGTCCCAGAAGTCCTCTATTGGTATTTGTCGAGGTCGTGGCGACAGATGGGGCGATCACCCAGCCAAGAATGGACGCCCTGCTGGATATGGCGGTTCAAGCCGGCTTCAACGCGAAGCATGTCGCGTTCGTCACGGCCTTTTCGGACCGCAGGGCCGGGGCATACCGCAAACTCGCATCTGAACTGGCCTGGGGCTCTTTTGCCTGGTTCGTTTCCGAGCCGGACAAGATCGTCATCTTGAAGCAAGGCGGTGAGAAAAAGGCGAGGCATCTCTTTGAACTGATTTGACTCTCATTCCCTCCTCCGCGCGATCCTTCTTTAATCGATTGCAGCTTCCTTTAACGTCCCAAGTTCCTCCATAATGAAAGCCCGACTGCCCAAGATCCCGACCCCATATACATCCAAAAAGAGCTCCGGACCCGTATATTCCATCCCTTTCGCCACTCATTCCTACAATTTCTCCTAATCTCCCTTGCAGAAAAATGTCCTCTTCCGCCCTCCGCCGCGAGCCATAACGTAGTAAACAGCTCCATGACATTCAGTCCGCAACCCCTCCTTTTGCCTAAGTTCAGCTCTCTTCCCAACTTGCTTTCTTGCCTTATGTTGCGAGTCCATCTAAACGGCTGATTTCAACTACGATTCCAGATCGGGCATGCTACGTGTAACATACTGATATCACGCATGAATAAAGTGAATTAAATAAAATGGTCTATAACCATTTGATATAATTAACGAATAAAACTCGCAACACAACTTGCCAGCGGCCCAGTCCTACACATCGCTAACAATTACGGCATTATTCAACTTGTTCAAATCGAGTCCATCTGGAAGATTCAGTTCTATCGGAATGTATATTCTGAATTTGCGACTGCCTCCAGTAAGATATCCAATCATATCTCTTGTCTTCTGATTCAGAAGCGATTGTACAACAATTGAATATGGCGACAGATTAAGAGTCTTAGGGCCTCTGCCCAGATCCATTTCTGTCATGAGAATATCCTTTAATTCCTGCATACTAACACCCACATTCCGAATAAGCGCATCGATATTTTCAGCAAGGCGCTTTCTGTCTCTAGGAAGAGAAACAGCTGGCCACAAATCATTGACAAGAACAATAATTGCAGAGATCCGCTGCGAGATGTCGTCCGTCCGCTTGAGTGAAACGGATTTTGACAATTTCTTGGCTTCCTGAATAGATGTTTCAGCATGCTCCAACATTGCCTTAATCTGAAATGCAATCCGTTCTTTCGGCCAACTCTTTTCATCAGTCTTATATATCAAGTCATGGGTGGCAATACTCCAAGCGTGGGCGAGAAAAGTTTTGATCTGGACTTCAAAAAGCAGTCCATTAAGCCCACTAGGTCTGGCGAGGGAATCGTCTTTCCATTTTACATACAATCGGGTATCATCGAAGCGGAAAGAATCGGAAGCCTTTGTTGTGAAGCGCAAATTTTTCGGCCGCCTTTCCTGGAATGTAAATCTTTTTCGAATCATTTTCTCGGCATCAGCCATCGCTGCAAGGTTTTCCACTACCAGCGTACATGCAAAAAAGTCTTCCAGTTGACTCGGGTCTTCATACCGGCCAGTCTCTACTTTGAGAGCAAAGCTCTCAACGTCTTTCAGGCGGCTTTCGTAATGCCATCGGGAATCTTTGAGAGCATGAATAACTCTGTCAACCTGTTCACGGAGACATTCGAAAATCTCTGCTCGGTCTGCGTGTATGTCACGAAGCGATTTTGGAATCTTCATTGTGAACAATAGTCCTACAGCATTGCAGCCAAAAGAGCATTATATCGTTCCTCTCGTTGTGGCGGCTCAGTACTGGCCCCTATGCCATTTTTGTAGTATCTGAGTGTCTCAGAGATAGAAGGCTTCTTATCGGCAGCAGCAATACTCGAAAAGTATTCTTCATTCCGGTATCTCTCGACCTCGTCCATGAACTTCGAGTATTTGTCGGCAAAATCCTTAGGAGTAGGCAACTTATCAAAATTCAGGCATACAACAGCCCATAGGGTATATAGGTTCGTGAAATCCCTGGCATACCTCGTGACTGTATTGTTTTGCCTCTCCAGCTCCAGAAGATATCCTTTTGCGTTGTTAAATTGATTCTTGACGGCTCCCTCAACAAAAGGGACGTCGAGATCAACCGGATCGTCGTACCTTGCATAATATTCTGAAATTTCCTCCTGATCGAACCCACCGACCATTCCCTTCAACTGCACAATCACCAATTCAGATAAGAACTGGACATCCCTCATTCTCTTAGCTCTTGCTGTGGTAACTACACCGAGCGCTTCCCAATCAGGCGACTCCGCTTCCCTCTCGACAAATGTTATAAACCAACCATCATACTTGGCATGCCTGAGCTCCTGCTCAACGAGCTTTCTGGAATTCCTGTTGAGCCTATCGAACACTTCATTAACTAAATTGGTATCATCGATAATGTTCGTGAATTCAACTGGCAAAACATAGTCCCAAAAAGCACGAGCAAGTGCTTCGTCTTGTTTTATTGACTTCCACTTCTTGCCGTTAAGCCTGGTATCCCCAAAATTCTTATCCATCGCTATTTTGTTTTCCGCAAACCTCAGTATTGTCTCAAGCCTTTGTTTTCCATCTACGACGGCATAGAGTGTTCGGCCTTTAATTACCTGCTTGTGCAGGAATATAGAAGGGCTTGGATACCCTCTGAAGATCGTATCCAGAAAGAATCTCCGGTCCTTTGGGCTCCAAACACTGCGCCGTTGATATGGTGGTTCCAAATCAAGTTGATCATTTGCGGAAAGGTCGAGAAACCAACTTACATCCTGCGTGGAAACACGCCTTTCAACTGCCATTTTTTGCACTCCCCCAAACGCGGCCTAGAAGGAAAATCGATACCCTGCAAATACTACCTGGCGTGAAGACTGGCTTAGATGCTCTTTTGGTCGAAAGGGGAATCCAGTCAAGACCCCACCCCCTGAGGAATGGAGGTCGGAAGTCAGAGGTCAGAAGTCGGCGTGTAGAACCTCGAAAGCTCACCGAGAACTGGTCTCTGTTTCTTCCAAGGACGCCTCCACAGTGAAACACTGGGGCATTAATGCTGTTATTGGAAAGGGTTACATAACTTCGATTTTTGCCGATAAAAATGCGCTCAAGAGGCCGATAAGTCAAGGATTTTGTGGAAAAAACGTTCAGGGTTCAGCGTTCAGCGGTTCAGCCAAGCCTTGTTCTTAGTCTTTTTCTTGCGGACCGGAAACCATATCGGATCTTCGATTCTTCACGTCCTGCGGGATTCGGATTTTTCTGCCAAACTGAGTATAAGCCTCGGGACTGAAATACAAAATCCGCCACAAAACCGGCGGACAAGTCCCCCTCCACAATTTACGGGGGGGAGGAAGGATGAACCCGTGAATCAGCCATAAACCCGGAGGACAGGTCCCCATTTCCAAAATGAGGAGGAAGGATGTCCCTAAATCGGAGCTTTCAGCGGTGAGCGTTCGCCTAACTTCTTGCCTGCCAAGCAGAAATGTTTTTTATCCGGGTATATATGGTCCACTCATGATTAAGGAGGATTTCGAGAGATGGACGAACAAGATATAAAAAGTTGTACTGCGTTCGAAGGCAGCCGCTGCATTGCTTCAGGAAACCTTGTGAAAGTCGCCAAAGAAGTGAAAGAGATCATCGATCGAGATGGACAGGCATCAGTCCTAATTTTTGACGATTTCACCAGCGATCTTATCGAGGTGGATTTTCGGGGCACAATGGGAGATGTCCTGAAGAGGTTGGAGAAACCAACAGCAAGGGTCGAGTCAGCCACCGAACCGTAAATACAGACCAAAGCTCACAGCGCGGGCCAGGTCGCCCCAAGTTGGGCGTTGTTTCCCGAGAAGTCACATTGCTGCCGCGGCATTGGGACTGGCTCAATAGTCAACCAGGAGGCGCCTCTGTAGCTCTTCGCAAGCTCGTTGAGGAAGCGAGGCGTGTTAACAGCGACCGGGATAGGGTACGTCGTTCTCAAGAGGTGGCTTACAGATTCATGTCCGCCATGGCCGGTAACCTGCCAGGATTCGAGGAGGCGACGAGGGCTTTGTTCGCAGGAAACCCTGAACGTTTCAATGATCTAATCAGTCCATGGCCTGGCGATATTCGGGATCATACTCGAAAACTTGCAGAGGCTGCATTCCAGAATCGAGTGCGCGGGAGTGCATAATCACTGATGCTCAGACCCTTTTGGGCCACCCTGGAAAAGGTCAAGACCGCCCGGCTAAACCAGAGCGTGTACTCGGCCGCGCGATAGACCACCGCGCGCCGGTAACGCACAGCGTTACTCTCAATCTTTGTCCCGTTATATTCCAGCGGGACTCCGAGGGCCGAAGGGGGGCGTGGGTCAGATAGGTGCAAACCGAGGGGGCAAGTCCAGCCCTTGAGTTCCGGCTCTCCACTAGGGTGGCCATGGAGGTTTGCAGGCATCAGGCACAATCATCCCTCATTCCGCACGGATAACATGGGGAAGAATGAACTGGTGGTATTCATCCTCCACCTTGATCGAAACGTATTCCCATGTTGACGGGTTATCGTTTCTGCAACCTCTGGATCCCGGATCGGGGTCCGGGACGACGAGGCTTGCGGTGGTCTCATCGGCAGGGTGGCCGTCATTCCGATGCCGACCCCAGTATCCAGTATCTCGAGCAGGCAAAGACAAAGGGTCCAATACAGTCTGGAGGAGTCATTACTCTTTTTGGATAATTCAAAAGCGATAATTAAAGGGCCGATGGCATTCCGGGCGATGAGCGAAGTCAATGGGTGAGTTTCTCACTATTCACGGAATTCCAGCTTGACAAGCTTTGAGCCCGTATATAATCTCGTATTGAATCAATACAGCGAGAGGTTAGTATGGCACTCAGCATTCGAAATCCGAAGGCCGAACAACTGGCAAGGGAGGTTGCCGCCGCGAGCGGTGAAACCCTTACTCAAGCAATTATTCATGCTCTTGAAGAACGCCTCCAACGGCTTCGGGGTCGAAAGAAAATCCTGGATCCGGTCGAAGAGATCATGAAGATCTCCAAGCGGTGCAGCCAATTGCCGGACCAGGATTCGAGAACGGCAGACGATATCCTGGGATATGACCAACATGGAGTTCCCAGATAATGGTTATCGATACCTCTGCCCTCATCGCCATTCTTCTGGGCGAAGCGGAGGCACAACTCTTTGCCCAATCGATCGCAGCAGACCCTAAGCGGATGATCAGCGCTTTTACAGCGCTTGAGGCCGGGATCGTCATCGAGGCGATGAAGGGCGATTCAGGTGGCCGTGAGCTGGATCTGCTGATTCATCGCGTTGGAATTGAGATCGTGCCCCTGAATGGCGAGCAATTTGAAGTTGCGCGGGCGGCCTGGAGGACCTATGGCAAAGGGCGCCATCCTGCCGGTCTGAACATCGGTGACTGCTGTTCTTACGCCTTGGCCAAGGTATCCGGGGAGTCCTTGCTTTTTAAGGGCAATGACTTCTCACAGACGGATATCTCAACCGCCCCTTATTGAGGCGCTTCAGATAAACCGGAAGCTCGCCGGGCCGGCAGGGTCTAAAAACCATATCCCCCTCGATCCCCCTTCAAAAGGGGAGGAAGAATACCACCTGCCTCCTCTTTCCTCTGTCGGAGCATGGCCTTTAGAATGGATGTTTCTCCCTTGAGCATTCCTTTGGAAGCATAGATCGGGTCATCAGACAGTGGCCTTAGAATTATAACGCCCTGATCCGCACTCTCGGAAATGCTCACTTTGGTGCCCTTCCTGATCCCGTACTTCTTCCTGAGCTTGGCGGGTATAACAACTTGGCCCTTTTCGGTGACCCTGCATATCGTCATGTTGGCCAACAAGAGATACTTCTTGACAACATACGCCAACGGCGTATAATCCTACCATGATTTTCATCGAGACCTCGATCTTCACGAAGGAGATCCAGCGCCTCCTTCCAGATGACAGTTATCGGATGCTCCAGTCGGTATTGATGCTACGGCCGGATGCCGGAAGCCTGATCCGAGGTGGTGGAGGTTTACGGAAAATGCGCTGGAATCTTCCAGGTTCTGGAAAGCGGGGGGCATTGCGAGTCATTTACTACTGGGACCCTCCAGAAATCATTTTCATGCTCTTTCCATATCGAAAGAACGAGCAAGAAGACCTGACGACGGACCAGCTAAAGCTGCTCCGTGAAATGGTCAAGGAGTTGTTATCATGAAAAGAGAGCATTTTGAAAAGTTGATCGCCAGTGTCAAAGAAGCTGGCGAGATCAAGGCTGGGCGCAGAGGGCCAAGCCGTGTGTACGAAGTCAAGCCGCCTGAAATCAAGACAGTACGAGAGAAACTTAATGTCTCGCAGAATGAATTCGCGCTTATGATAGGAGTCAGTGTTCGAACCTTGCAGAATTGGGAGCAAGGCAGACGAAAGCCGGAAGGTCCCGCCAAAGCACTGTTACGCATCGCATCGAGAAACCCCAGGGCTGTTCTTGAGGCTTTGCATGCCGAATAGTCGACCAACGACGGAGTCACCTGTGAACAGAAGTTATAAAGACAAATCAGCAGCTTTCTAAGGAGTCTTTGGCAGGTAAGAATGTTATTCGCGAACCCTTGTACTCTTAAATATATTAGGCGTCTTTCTTAAGGATTCGGTAGGTCTCTTCGTAGATTGTGTTGCGGGGGCCGAAGGCGACAATTTCAATGACATGGTTCCGGGCAACACGATAGATAAGCCTTGCGCGACCCACTCGGAAACTTTGAAGCCCTTCAAGGTCCTCCTTGAGATGCTGACCCGCATGAGCAGGATCGGATAAGATGGCCTTCAGCGCCGACCTCACCTTTCTCTTTAGCTGAGGGTGAAGGCTTCGGATCGAGAGGGCGATTTCTTCCGGAATCCGCAGCTTGTAATGGGTCTTACTTCGTACAGTCATCACTGATCGAAGAGCTCTTCCAGGGTGTAGAGCTTTGTCCTTTTCCTGAGGGCCGACAATCCCATCTTGATTTCGTTCACGAGATCAGGATCCGATTTGATCTGAATGGTCTCTCGCCATCCCTCATACTCGTCAGGGCTCACAAGGACCGCCGCAGGCCGGCCGTTCTTCGTGATCAGAACCTGTTGATCCGTGGCATGAACCTTTTCCACCAATTCGCTAAGCTTCATTTTTGCTTCAGATAACGACAAGGTCTCCATACTTGACTCCTATATTGGTCAACCAGAATTATAGGCTATTTTAGCTGAAGGAGGCCAGGTGTCAAGGTGTTTCGCGTGTCAAACCAATTGGTTATCTGTGAATGGCGTGGCCAAGCTCGAGGAAAAGCCAGGACTGTCCAGTAAGCATCCTATGTTTGTCAACCGCTACGCTTTTGCCACTGACGGCAGAAGTTCTGATACTCCGGAACGGCCGTAACCCTATGGCCGAGACTCTGGATGTCTGGTTCCCCCATGGGTCTTTTTTACCCCTCGAATCGGCCGCTTTGTCGCATTCTTGTTGAAGAAGGCGGGGGGATGTCCGAAGATGGGGGCATCGAACCGGGAAAACAGGTGTTTGACGGTCCCCAATGGTTCCTCGGTGAATAGGCGCCGCTTTTGAGCAGGGTCGGGGAGCATGAGGGGGTTGTGGGTTGACCCTTTAATCGGAGGCACGTGGACCATGACGGACGAGATCTATTATAGACTCGCAAAGCTGCTGGATACTCTCCCCAATGGTTTCCCATCCACGGAAAGCGGCGTTGAGATAAGGCTCCTCAAGCGAATTTTCAGACCTGACGAAGCTGAGCTTTTCTGTGACCTGAAGCTCAAATTCGAGACGGCGGAACAGGTTTCACAGCGCACCGGGCGCCCGCTGGAAGGATTGGAAGAGAAGTTGACGACCATGTGGGAGAGGGGGCAGATCTTCGGTGTGGACCTTGGAGGAACCAAACTGTTCAAGATGGTGCCTTGGGTCTTCGGAATCTACGAATTCCAACTCCCCCATATGGACCGCGCGCTTGCCGAAATGTGGGAAGAATACATGGAGGTCTATGGTCGGCAGTTCTTTGACAAGGCCCCCCAGCTCATGCAGGTGATCCCCATTGAACGGGAGATCAGAGCAAAGCATGAGGCGCTGTCTTACGAAAAGGTCTCCTCGATCATAGAGACAGGGCAATCCTTTCTCGTAACGGACTGCATCTGCAAGAAAGAACGTGGGCTGCTGGATAAGCCTTGTGAGAAGCCCATTGAGGTCTGCATGGCGATCGCACCGATACCCGGCATATTTGAGAAGCCCAGGATCGGCAGGGCCATTTCCAAGGAAGACGCTTACGGGGTGCTTCAGAAGGCCGAAGAGGCCGGATTGGTCCACCTTACCTGGAACGTGGAAAGCGGCCACTATTTCATCTGCAATTGCTGCGGTTGCTGCTGCGGGGTTCTGAGGAGCATCAATGACCTTGGCATCCCTGCATCGAGGGTCGTAAACGCCCATTACTATGCGGAGATCGATCCCGATCTCTGTCAGGCCTGTGGTGTCTGCGCGGATGAGCGTTGCCAGGTCAAGGCCGTTGAAGCAAGAGAGGACGCATACCAGGTGATCAGGGACCGATGCATCGGATGCGGACTCTGCATCAATACGTGTCCCGCGGAGGCCATCAAACTGGTTCGAAAGCAACCGAAGGAACTCGTGCCCCCGCCCAGGGATGAAATGGCCTGGTTTGATGAGCGCGCACGTACGCGCGGGGTGGACATCAGCCCCTTCAAGTAGCTGATGTGTGGGAAGGGGGACTTTTGCCGCCGGCCGGGGAACAGAACATTTTTGAACCGCGAAGGTTTACGGCAAAATCCGTGCTCGTATTGAGGAGACAGGACAATCCTCCCCGATGCGGATCTCCAGATTGCCGCGACAGCCCTCTACTATAGGTTGGAGCTCGTAACCGGCAATTTGCGGCATTTCCACCGAATCAACGGTCTGAAGGTCAATGCCGTTCTTGCGAGCTCAGGTCGAACTGAATGGTCGCGTATCCGTGAACCACTCCTCATGCCCCTATCATGAGAAGTCGTAATCAGACACGGCAACGGACTTGCGCAACACTTCCGCTTCCGATCCGCCCTGCACGAGCGGCAGCGTGACGATAAAGACCGAGCCTTGTCCCGGCTCGGACTTGGCGGCGATGGTTCCGCCGTGTCTTTCGGCGATCTTTCTGCAGATGGCAAGGCCCATCCCCGTTCCTTCGTATTCGTTCCTGCCGTGAAGCCGTTGAAAAGGCCTGAAGATGCGGTCCACGTACCTCTGGCTGAATCCGATGCCGTTGTCCTGAATATAGAGGGTGCAGGACTTATCCTTGATCTCTCCGAGCACTTGGATGTGCGGCGGTTCTCCCGGTTTACAATATTTGACGGCATTTGCGATCAGATTCTGAAAGAGCTGGCGCAGCTGGTTCGGATCCACCTGCGCCGCGGGAAGCGGCCCGATCTCCACATGCGCTCCGGCACGAGTGATAGGTAGCTCTAGATCGCTTACGGCGTCCCTTGCGATTTCCGATAGATCGGATAAGGCGAATGGCCCGGGCTTTTCCGTCACCCGCGAATAGCTGAGCACGGCCTCGAGCAAGGCCGACATCCGTTTTGCGGACCGGGTGATCCGCAACAGGTAGTCTCGGGACTGCTCGGTCAAGAGATTCCCGGCAGCCGTCCTCCATGAGATGCCCAAAGGCCTGAATCTTTCGAAGAGGCTCCCGAAGGTCATGGGAGGCGACGAAGGCAAACTCCCGAAGCTCTCGGTTGAGCTGCTCAAGCCTTTCGGCATATGCTTCGAGCTCTCTTTCCGAGGTAAGCCTGGTGATGGTGCTGCCGGCCAACCCTGAAACGGCGAGGTAGACATTGAGCAGCTCTTTTGCGACGGGCCCGACCGTTGCGTGACCCACCAGCATGACGGCAGCGGATTCATTGCCCAGGCTCATGGGCAGGAAAAAGACGGTATGCGTTCGAGCAAAATCCATGACACGCCAGGTCAGGAAGCCGGTTTCCAGCACCTCCGTGAAGACCTCCTGAATATCTTTGGCCTCCAAAAGCTCCCGGGGGACTTCGGGAGGCAATATCAGGTGATGAAGCTCCAACCGGCCGTCGGGGCTCCGTTGGGCGAATCCGGCCATGTCTGCGCCATAGAACTTCACCATCACCTCCGCGATATGGCGCCAGATATCATCGTGTGCAGGAAGGCTCGCCAGATACTGGGCGGTCTTCATGAACGCTTCCAGGTAGATTTGGTGTTGAAAGGCTAAACTATCCAAAATCGAACATCCCGGAGTCGGTCTTCCCTATTTGGCATCAGCAACGGACCGTCTCCACCGGCGCGCTGCGGAGACCAGCGCATCCACGTTCTCGGGCTTCGATCCCGGAGGAATCTCACATCCCGATGACAGAATGAACCCACCCCGCTCGGCGAAAGCATCCAAGAGGCTCAGAGAATCGCCCAGGATTTTTTCCGGGTCCGCTTCCTCGAAATCGAGGGATTTGATATTCCCGTCGAAGCATAAATCAGGCGCCTTTTCCATGACCTCACCCGGATCGACGTAGTAGTCGAAGTTGAGGATATTTGCGCCGGTGGCCGCACAGAAGGGGAGAATGGAGGTCGTCGGCCCGGCGATATGGAGCCAGCCGGCGGCCGCACTCGATTCATCCAGCGCCTTAAAGACGGTCTTGAGCCTGGGAAGTACGAATTCCCGGAAAAAGTTGGTCGGTATGACCGCCGGGGATGCGCCGGGCTCGAACACGAGGATGACGTGGGCGCCGGACTCGATCTGAGCCGTCCCAAATCGTACCGCCACCCGGGTGGAGAAATCCAGGAGCCTTTCGAAGCCTTCCGGATCATCCAGGGCCAGGTACAAGGCGGTTTCCATTCCAAGAAGTTGGCCGGCCAGCGACATGGGTCCCAATACACAGCCCACCACCAGGGCTTCATCCCCAACCTCTCCCCGCAGGGTCGCCAGGGCTTCGAGGACCTCGGGCATCCGGCCGGCGCTCGACGGATCGGGGATGGAAATGGCTTCAAGGTTGGTGTCTTTCGAAAACGCATGGGATTCCACGTAGGGGTAGTCGTCCCGGCGATATATGAGCTTCGAGCCCAGCGCCTCCGTCTCCACGTTGGCGTCCATCAGGCCGAATACGGCATCATAGCCGTATCGTGCAAGCGCCTGCATCTGGCAATCCGCGAGTACTTTACCGCTTCGTACATAGTCATGAACCGTCCTTCCGGCGATGAGGGCCGTGTGCGCGAATACCTGAGCGATCACCGGGACCCGGTCCGTCGCCTCGAAACGGATGGCGGCTCGGATCCTTGCCAGGCTGTTCATTTTAGCTCCTTTCCCAGGTAACGCGCGCCATCGAAGGCGGTTTCCGCCACGAAATCGACCTTGAGGCCTTCGGCCGTCGCCTGCTTCAACGCCGCTCCCCCGGCGAGGACCTTGACGTGTCCCAGTCCGCGCCGCTCCAACAAATCCCTCACCCTCTTTACCTGTGGAATCACCATCGTAATCAGCCCGCTGATCGCGATGGCACCCGCATGACGCTCCTCCGCGGTATCGATCAATCTTGCCAGAGGACAGTTCCTGCCGCAGTCGATGACCCGGTATCCCATAGCGCTAAAAACCATCTTCACGATGTTTTTGCCCAGATCGTGAACATCGCCTTCGAGGCTCGCAATCACCACCGTTGCCCGAGCCGGCTCCTCGGGAAGCCCCAGCGGAAACAGCTCCTTCATGACGCCCATCACGGCCCGGCCTGCAAGCATGATCTCGAGAAGGTTGAACTCATCGATGGTGCACTTGCCTTCGAGCTTCGCCATCGCCGTCCCGATCCCCTCTATGACGATCCGCTCGATCTCGACGCCGGCATTCCGAAGGCGCTCCGCCTCGACCACGGATCGAGCCTGATCTCCGTCCAGTAGAGCCTCCACGAGTTCGCGCAGGTCCGCTTCGTCCATTGCCAATCCCTTCCGCCCAATGGCAGGCAATATCCCATGCCGGGGTGCCTGAGGCAACTCTTTTCTCTTTCATGTTTAAACGGAGGTCGGGTGGTTTCGATGCCGTTGTCTTGGCGGCCCGCGATGGAAACGGCCAAATCGATAGATTCGATTTCAGCCAGCGTGCCGTCTCAACCGGCTTTGACTCCCCCTCCCCATGGGTCCACTTCACCCCCCGAATCGGCCGTTTTGTCGCATGCCTGTTGAAGAAGACTGGGGGGATGTCTGAACATGGAGGCACGATGAGGTTATCAGCGGTCAGCCAATCTGTTGGTTTTCAAATTTTTTGCTGGCAGCTGACCTCGCTCATCGCTTTTGGATGAACAAAACGCGAACCTTTCAAACGGAGGAGCGGCCATGTTGAATCAAAAGATATCCCGTCGTTCTTTTATGACCGTGTCGGCCATGACCGCCATGGCCCTGGCCCTTGACTGGAAGAAAATCTCCGCCTATGCGACCAAGATGGGGAACAAGAAAGACTATCCCGTCGTCATCATCGGGGCCGGCTTGGGAGGCCTCTGCTGCGGCGCCTACCTGACCAGGCAGGGTATTCCCGTCACAGTGGTTGAACAACACAGTATCCCGGGCGGCTATGCCACCGCCTTTGATCGGGCGGGAGGGAAATACACGTTCGAAGTATCGCTTCACGGCACGTCCATCAACCATAACGCGACCGCCCGCATCCTCGATAACCTCGGGGTGCTGGATCGACTAGATCTGGTCCGGCTCCCCGAGGTGTACCGCCTCAAAGCACAAGGGCTCGACATCTCGGTTCCTCAGGCGGACCCGGAGGGTTATATTCAACTCCTGACCCAGCACTTTCCCGGCGAAGCCAAAGGCATCCGGTCCTTTGTCAAAGAAATGGTGGGTATTTCAGAAGAATCGAATCGACTCCACGAAAAGCAGGGCAAATTCATCAAGCTCCTTTTCCCCCTCCAGTACCGCAAGATGTGGAACATCCGGAATAAAACCTTTGCCGCATTCCTGAATGAACATGTCAATGATCCCGGGCTTCAAAACGTACTTTCTGCCCTTTGGGGCTACTATGGACTTCCGCCCTCAAAGCTCTCGGGCTTCTACTACGCCATTGCCACAGGCGAGTACCTGAAAAACGGCTCCTTTTACATCAGGGATCGGTCCCAGAACCTGAGCGATCTTCTGGCAGATGCGATTGAAAGGCATGGTGGGAAGATTCTCTACGAAACCCGGGCGGAAAAGGTCACGGTTGTTGAGGACGCCGTAACCGGTGTCGTGAGTTCGGACGGGAGAACCCTGCCCGCACGGGCGGTTGTGAGCAATGGAAGTGCGCTCACCACTTTCAGGGAGATGATCCCAAAAGAGGCCGTACCCTCTGAGTATCTGAAACGGCTTGAGCGCTACCGGCCCAGCCTGTCTTCATTCATTGTGTGGCTCGGACTGAACCGGCCCCTGAGGGGCAAGATCAAAGGATGCGGCATCCATGTGAGCTCCGGCCGCGGTCCGGAGGCCGATTACTTGTCCTGCATGAAGGGCGAGGTCGAGAGTGGTTCTTTCAGCGTGTCCATCTATGACAATATCTTTGAAGGATATTCGCGTCCGGGTACGTCCAGTCTGATGCTCCTCTTTTTGTGCGGTTATGAGCCCTGGCGCCGGTTCGAGGCGGATTACAGGGCGGGCCGAAAGGCCGTTTACCAAAAAGAGAAGGCGCGTTGGGCGGAGATCCTCATCCAAAGGGCTGAGAAGGAGGTCGTTCCCGGCCTCTCCTCCATGATCGAGGTGAAAGAGACCGCTACCCCCCTTACCAACTGGCGATTCACCGGGAATACCGAGGGGGCCATTTACGGGTTCGAGCAGTCCATGGACAATGCCTTCATGAACCGGTTGGACAACCGGACGCCGGTAAAGGGCCTCTACCTTGCCAGCGCATGGGGAAGCCCGGGCGGAGGGTATACAGGCGCACTCAGGGCCGGAGAGCGGACCTTTGAGCAGATCATGGCCGACTGGGCGTGAAGGTTGATTTTCGGGCGTGGTTCCGGGTATGAAGAAATAGGGGAATACAGTGATCAGTCATCAGTGTTCAGTCATCGATGTTCAGTTATCAGTAAATGCAAATGCCTTTCACTGCTTAGCCTGGCGTCCTTTGCGTGGCTAGAGAAAAGGCCGGTTTTTGGCTCGCTTCACCGGGTGGTCTGACGATGAAATACCCCTCTGACAGAAAGAGTCTCACCCGTACGCTTTTGCTGACGATCCTTTTCAACACCGTCATCGCGTTTTTTCTTACCCAACTGGGCTTCGGGGCGGGGTTCCCGATCAATTTCGTCCTTTCTCAGTCCATCGGCCTCTGCATCTGCTGCGCCGTCATGGCAGCCCATTTTTTCCTGCGAAACCCATCGCCTGCGGTTCATGCCATCGCAGTCCTGGGGGCCATGATCGTGGGGGCCGCCGCAGGTCCTTTCCTGGGCTCGTTGATTGCCGGAATCCCCCTGACCGAGATCCTTCGGGGGAAAGCCACCCCCTTCTTCCAGATGCTTTTCATGGGCGTCCTGTTTGGGACCGCCATCACCTATTTTTTCTTCTCCCGGGAAAAAATCTCCCAAACAGAGGCCCTGCTCAAGGAAGAGCAAATCAAGGGACTCACCCTTGAGAAAAAGACCCTGGAAACGCACCTGAGGCTCCTCCAGGCCCAGATCGAGCCCCACTTTCTCTTCAACAGCCTGTCAAATATCCTGAGCCTCCTGGACTCCGATCCGGCCAGAGGCAGGGACATGCTGATGGATCTCACCCGCTACCTCAGGGCCTCGCTTGCAAGGACCAGGGATGATACGACCACGCTGGGTCAGGAAATGGACCTGATCCGGGCCTATCTCGATATCTTTAAGGTCCGTATGGGGGAGAGGCTTGGTTATACTATAGATATCCCCGATCCCTTTCGAGGCCGCCCCTTTCCTCCCATGTTGATTCAGCCGCTGGTGGAAAACGCGATCAAGCACGGTCTTGAGCCCAAAATCACAGGCGGCGAGCTCGCCATCAGGGCTGAGGAAACCAATGGCGGCCTTCGTCTGACCGTCTCGGACACGGGCCTGGGAATAAACGGAGATATGGATCCGGGCGTAGGACTTACGAACGTCCGGGAGCGATTGGAGGCCCTATATGACGGGAAAGGGCGTCTTTTCCTGGAGGAAAACCAACCATCGGGTCTTAGAGTGATCATGGAGATTCCCCATGAAACCAGTGAAGGCAATCATAGCGGATGATGAGGCCCCCCTCAGGCAGTTTCTGCGGGCGAGGCTCGCCGAGGCCTGGCCCGAGCTCGTCATCTGCGGCGAGGCGAAAAACGGTCCGGAAGCGATTGCGCTGATTGAACGGGACCGTCCCGAGATCGCCTTTCTTGACATCAAAATGCCCGGCCTGAGCGGCATGGAAGTGGCCGCAAAGATCACCCGCGCCTGCAGGGTCGTTTTCGTAACCGCCTATGCCCAGCATGCGGTGGAGGCCTTTGAAAGAGAGGCGGTGGACTATCTGCTCAAGCCGGTGAGCCCTGAAAGACTCTTGCAGACCGTCAGCCGCCTCAAGAAGGAGATGGCCGCCGATCCCAAGTCCGGCCAACTCCCCGGGATATCTGCGGAACTTTTGGATCGTATCATCGCAGGCTTTTCAAAGAGACAAACCCCTCAGCACATCCAGTATATCCGAGTCCAGCAAGGGGACGGCATCCGCCTGATCCCTGTGGGCGGGGTGATCTATTTCAAGGCCGGCGACAAATACACGGCGGTCATCACCCGGCAGGGGGAGTCCCTCATCAGGAAACCCATCAGGGAACTGGTCGAGGAACTGGACCCCGAGCAGTTCTACCAGATCCACCGATCCACCATCGTGAACGCCCGTTTCATATCCCGCGTCAGCCGTTCGCTTACAGGCAGGGGCGTGCTGCGGCTCAAGGATCATCCCGAATCTCTCACCATCAGCAAGCGATACATGCACCTTTTCAGGCAGATGTAACCCCAACGTTGTACAAAAAACGCGCCGTTGATGTTAACCTTTGTGTTTCTTCGTGTCCTGGTTCATTCTTTTCCGCCGCCTGCTTGCCTGCCTTGCTTCCGGCGGGCTTGCCCGGGCCGAGGGACACGATTGCAATAAGTAATGAAATGGACTATATTTTTGGAATTCGCCCCCTGAAATCCTGCTGAGGATTTGACTTGCCTCCCAAGGTAGCCATTTATCTCTGTGAATGCGGTCCGAATATCAAGGACGCCGTCGACCTGGACGAACTGGAGAAGTATGGCCGGGGCCTGAAAAACGTGGCCTTCGTGAAACAGCATGGGCTCCTCTGCTCCCAGGAAGGGCGGAAGATGCTGGCTGAAGACATCAAAGCACACGGCTTGACGGGGGTCGTGATTTCAGCCTGCTCACCGAAGGAACATGAAGCCACTTTCCAGGCAGTCCTGAGGGAGGCCGGTCTCAACCCCTATATGCTTCAAATGGCGAACATCCGCGAACAATGCGCGTGGGTGGTCCGGGATAAGGCATCCGCCACCCGGAAGGCAAAGGCCCTTTTGAATGCGGCCGTGAAGCGGGTGATTCACCATGAGCCCCTGGAGGGCAAAGAAATCACATGTCAACCGGACGTCCTGGTTCTGGGCGCGGGAGTGGCAGGCATTAGTGCGGCACTGATGCTGGCACGGACAGAGCGGCGGGTCTATCTGGTTGAGAAGTCGCCCTGCATTGGGGGAAAGGTCGCGCGATATGAGGACCTCTATCCGACCATGGAATGCGGCTTCCTGCGTGCTGGATCCCCTCTTTGATGAAGTCCTGCACCATGATCGCATCGAGGTCATCACCCTTGCAAGCGTTCAGGAAGTCTTAGGTTTCCTGGGGAATTTCCAGGTTAAGATCGAGCAGGCGCCCAGGTTCGTGGATTTGGAAACCTGTATCGGGTGTGGCGCATGCGTGGAGGCTTGTCCCGTAGACGTCACGAATGAATTTAACGAGCACCTGGACAAGAGAAAGGCCATCCACATCCCTTACGCCAATGCACTCCCCCACGTGGCGGTAATTGACAGGGAGCACTGTTTGCATTGGCAGGAGGCCGCTTGTACGGCCTGCCGGGAATCATGTCCTTTCGGCTCCATAAACTATGATGCCGCCCAGGAGGTAAGAGAGATAAAGGTGGGCGGCATGGTCGTTGCCACGGGCTTTGACCTCTTCGATCTCTCCCGGGCGCCTCAGTACGGATACGGAGCCATAGAAAACGTGGTCACGAGCCTCCAGTTTGAGCGAATGCTGAGCGCTACGGGCCCCACCCAAGGAAAGATCCGGCTGAAAAATGGAGAGGCCCCGTCCAGAATCGCCATGATCCACTGCGTAGGGTCAAGGAGCAAAAATTTTGACGAGCACTGCTCCGGTATCTGCTGTTCGTATTTGCTCAAATTCACGCACCAGTGTCTGGAGCGGCTGCCAGAGGCATCCATAGAAATGCTTTACGCGGATTGGTGTCTGCCCGGCAAGGCGGCCCAGGGATTCTTTAACGCTGTCGCCCAAGAACGGAGCGTGTCCTTTGCGCATTTACATGCTCCCAACGCCCTCCGCATCGTCAAAGATGACGACGCCATACGAATCGATTATAAGGATGTAAATGGGAGCTCAACAGTCGTTCACTGCGACATGGTCGTGCTTGCGCCTGCCATGGAAGGCGCAAGGGATTCCGAGAAGGTCGCGAACATTTTGGAGCTCACCCTCGGAAAATGCGCCTTTTTTGAGGAGGAAGACGTCACCATTGCCCCGATCTCCTCAAACAGATCGGGGATATGCATTGCAGGTTGTGCCCGCGGGCCGAAGGATGTCCAAAGTTCCGTTGCGGAGGGACAAGCCGCGGCGGCTCAACTCCTTGCCCGATTGATACCCGGGCAAAAGCTCGCCATTTCGCCCCTGGTTGCCCAAGCCGACAGTCGTCTCTGCTCCGGATGCAAGACCTGTGCTTCTCTATGCCCCTATGGGGCCATCGGCTATGACGACCGTCAGGATTGTGCCGTCATCAACGAAATCCTCTGCCGCGGCTGTGGGGTTTGTGCTGCCGCCTGTCCCGGCGGGGCGATCACGGCTTCCCACTACACAGACACGCAACTTTCGGCGGAGATAAAGGCCCTGGTATCAAAGGAAGGGTTGGATGATCCAAGGTAAAAAATTCGGCTGCAGAAGGCCCGGTTTTGGCATATCCGCTATCAGCCATCAGCTGTCAACAAAATCTAAGAACAAGAGATTGGATGCACGCTGACTGCTGAAAGCTCCATTGAACGAAATGAATGCTTTCGAACCCAAAATCGTCGGTTTTCTCTGCAACTGGTGTTCTTATGAGGCCGCTGATTCGGCGGGCAGGTCCCGTAGTGTCTATCCCGCAAATCTGCTGATCATTCGCGTTCCTTGTAGCGGCAGGACAGAGCCTGAGTTTGTCACCGAGGCCTTTTCCGGAGGCGCAGACGGCGTCTTGATCTTGGCCTGCCCTCCGGGGGATTGTCACTTTAAGGAAGGCAACTACCGAGGGTATGCCAGGTATGCCTTGCTAAAGCGAATGCTTCCCCAATTTGGAATCAGAGAGGAGCGATTGCACCTGGCGTGGGTCTCGGCGGCTGAAGGAGAGAAATTCGTTCAAGTCGTTTCAGAGATGGTGGAGACCATTAGGCAACTGGGCCCCCTAATGAAGGCGCAAGCCGATTAAGCGGAGGGTTTTTTTAGAGAACCTTTCTATGTCAGAAAAACCTAAGATCGCTTTGTATTGGTGTTCCAGCTGCGGCGGGTGTGAGGAATCGGTCCTGGACCTGGCAGGCGGCCTCCTGGACGTATCTGCCGCCATGGACATCGTGTTTTGGCCCGTGGCAATGGATGCTAAGCTTAGGGATGTGGATGCCCTCGATGATGGCGCGCTTTCCGCCTGTCTCATCAACGGCTCCGTGCGAACCGATGAACAGGTGCATATGGCGAAGCTCCTCAGAGCAAAATCCAAAGTGTTGATCGCCCACGGGAGCTGTGCCTGTTTTGGCGGTGTTTACGCCCTGGCCAACCTGTATCCACGGGATGAAATCCTGAGCCGATCTTTCAGGGAGGTTACAACCGTTCATAACCCCGGGCATGTACTGCCCTCGAATCCATTCAGTGGAGAGGCAGAGGTGCCACCGCTCGGGGATTTCCACGACCGGGTAAAGGCAATGGACCAGGTGGTGGACGTGGACTACTATCTGCCCGGATGCCCACCCACGCCTGAGCTCGTCGAGCGGGCTCTCATGATGGTTGTGAGCTCGGATTTGCCCCCCAAGGGGACGGTGCTGGCCGATACCAAGGCCCTTTGCCACAGCTGTCCCCGAAAGGATACCAAGCCGGAGAGGCTTGAATTCACGCGTTTTAAGCGTCTTTTTGAGACGGTATGGGATCCTTCCAGATGTTTCCTGGACCAGGCCCTCGTCTGCCTGGGTCCTGCCACGAGGGGGGGGTGCGGCGCACGGTGCATCAACGGGAACATGCCTTGCAGAGGATGTTTCGGACCGACGGGCAATGTCAAGGACCACGGGGCCAGGTCCCTGTCGTTTCTCGCATCCATGACCCAGACGAAAGACGAAGAGGCGATGGAGAAGCTGGCGGCGTCCATCCCGGACCCGGCCGGACTCTTTTACAGGTACAGCGTTGCCACGTCTTTTTTGAAGGCCACAATGGGCGACAAGCGCAAAGATGAGTAGACGGATCACCATCGACCCCATCACAAGGCTCGAGGGCCACGGTATAGATTCACATCTTTTACCGTCCACAGGGCCATGTGGATCAGACCTTTCTTCAGGTCCCGGACTTCAAGGGGTTCGAAAAGTTCTGCGAGGGAAGACCCGCTGAAGAAATGCCCACCCTTACCCAAAAGATCTGCGGCGTCTGTCCCACGGCCCACCACACGACCTCCAGCAAGGCACTGGATGAGCTCTTCGGCGTCGATCCGCCCCCCGCCGCAAAAAAAATCCGGGAGTTGATGTACAACGCATTTATCTTCGAGGACCATCTTCTGCACTTTTTTTTCATGGGCGGTCCGGATTTCATCGCAGGGATGTCCGCACCACCTGCCAGGAGAAACGTCTTCGGCCTCATCGACCATTTGGGCGCGGAACTTGGAAAGAAGGCCTTGGTCATGCGGAAACGAGTCCGGGAGATCAACGGCCTTTTGAGCGGAAGTCCCCTTTATCCCGTGTGCGGGCTTCCGGGTGGAATCTCTAAAGGACTGAACCGTGAGGCGCTGGCGAAAATCCGGCCTGCGGCCAAGGACGCAGTGGAATTTTCAAAGCGCATTCTGAAGGTATTTCATGAAAGGGTTCTTTCGGATAAGATGTATCAGGCGTTGCTCCACCATGAGGATATGGCGCCTAAGACCTACTACATGGGCCTGGTCGATGAGAACGATAGGGTGAATTTCTATGAGGGGGACATAAGAGTCATCGATCCAGGCGGGGCGGAATATGTTAAATTCGGACACGAGGACTACGAATCACATTTGGAGGAACGGGTTGAGCCGGGCACCTACATGAAGCCGCTCTATCTCAAAAAAATCGGCTGGAGCGGTCTCGTCGACGGCCGCGGGAGCGGCATTTACAGGGTTGGCCCCCTTGCGCGTTTGAATGTCTCCGAAGGGATGACTACCCCCTCAGCCCAGGCCGAATATGAGCGCATGTTTGACACGCTGGGCGGAAAGCCCGCACATCAGACCATGGCCTATCACTGGGCGAGATTGATCGAAGTGCTGTATGCGGCAGAAAGAATGGAAGAATTGTCTTGCGACGAGGAGATATTGGATCCGAAGGTAAGATCTCTGCCGGAGACGTGTTTGAAACGCGGCGTCGGTGTGTGTGAGGCCCCACGAGGAACACTTTTTCACCACTACACGGCCGATGCCGACGCGATCATCGAACAGGTCAACCTCCTGGTTGCCACGCAGAATAACGCTGCGGCGATCTCCATGTCGGTGGATAAGGCGGCTCGGGCTTACGCAAACGGCCAGAGCGTTTCCGAGACAGATCTGAATATCGTAGAAGCAGCATTCCGGGCATATGATCCATGTCTTGCCTGTGCGACCCATTAGCAACAAGGGTTTCCACGCACCCTGTTATTTGCCTGGGCGACGTGGTCGCAACTGGGCTTCAAGGAGAAAGGATGATGGCGGTAAAGATATTGGACACTTTGGGGTTGAAGTGCCCTCAACCGGTCTTGAAGATCGCCGTGATTGCGCCTGAAATGAAAAAGGGGGATATTCTCGAGGTGATGGGCGATTGTCCCACGTTTGAGAAGGATATCCGTGTTTGGTGCGAGCGGTTGGGCAAAGTCCTTCTTTCAGTGAGAGAAGAGCCGCGAAAGAAGAAAACGATTCAGATACAGTTCTGATCAGCTGTCAGCTTTCAGCCGTCAGCTTTCAGCGAATTCTCGAAAGAAAATGGAATCCCCTTCAGTTTCAAAGGGGGAGGGTTCTCCTCCCTTTCTGAAAGGGAGGTCGGAAGGGATTTAAGAAGGAGTTATGCCGTGAAACCCCATGATTTAAAATGCTGGGCGTTTCATCATTGTGATGACAAAGACTGTCCGGCATATGAGGCCGCTGACAAGAAATGCTGGTTGGTCTCCGGGACGCACTGCAGGGGAGAAACGCAGGACACCTCATTGGAGAAGATGAAGCTGTGTCTGAAGTGCCTGGTTTTTGAAGTGAACATGGATATGGATTCCATGAGTGAGGTTCTCAGTTCTATTAATGAACAGTTCATCGAGTACAAGGAAAAGGTTGAAGAACGCGATAGGGAGTTGGAACGCATCAGCATGGAGATGGCCATTGGCCTGTCGGAGGTTTTTGAAGCCCTTAAGGAGATTTCATCCGGCAATCCCGATGTGAGGATACCCGAGGCATCGGAACTGGAGCTTATTTCCAAGCTGAAGCACATGGTGAACCTGACCGCTGAAAACATCGGGGAGATCGTCGGGCTCTCCCATGAATTTGCCATCGGTCTGGCCGAGCATTTTGATGTGCTTCACAGGGTCTCAAAAGGGGATCTCTCCGCCAGGGTCTCCAGTGTTTCTCAAGTGGAGCTCATTGAACGCCTTGGCAAGGTCACCAACCTGGGAATCGAAAATGTTTCCAGGGCCATTGCCGAGCGTGAGCGGGTGGAGGCCGAGTTAAGAAGGTCGGAGGAAAAATATCGTCAGCTGTTCAGCAGCGGCCCTGACCCGGTCTTTGTGCTGGACGCGCGGACCTTGGAAATCCTTGATCTGAATCCCAGTGCGGAGGCGGCCTATGGGTTTACGCGCGAAGCGCTGAAGGGCAAGCCCTTTACCGATTTGGGACCATTTGAGTATGACGGTTCCAACGTGACTTCTTTTGAAAAAGGCGGTTGGCAGAACGCCTGCCTCGTCAGCGAAAAGGTGAAACACTTCAGAAAGGGCGAAACCCCGTTTTACGTGAATGTTCATGCCTGTTCCACAAAGTACAGGGACAAAGAGGCCTTCATCCTTTCCGTAACAGATGTGACTGAAATGCTGGAAAAAGATGCCCAATTGATCCAGGCGAGCAAAATGGCGAGTTTGGGAGAGATGTCGGCCGGCATTGCCCATGAGTTGAACCAGCCCCTGAACGTGATCAAGATCGGCACCGAATACTTGAAGATGTTGACAAAAGAGGGCAAGGCCATCGATCATGAAGACTTCCTTCAGGTGGTGCAAGAGGCGTCCGAACAGGTGGACAGGGCCTCGGAAATCATTAACCGCCTCAGGGACTTTGGCAGGATGTCCGATTTCAGCAGGCAGGAAGTGGATGTCAACAAACATATTCGAAATGTGATCGCAGTCATCGCACAGCAACTCAGACTTCAGAGTATCGAGGTCCGCTTGGACCTGGACGAAGACCTCGGGTTCATTTTTGGACACAGCAATCGCCTGGAACAGGTGATCTTCAATCTGGTCACCAATGCCCGCGACGCCATTAACCAAAACACCGATCAAGTAGCGTCGGGCACACGGCGGATCACCATCCGTTCATTCAGAGAAAACGGTCGCCTTTCAGTGACGGTCTCAGACACCGGGACAGGGATCCGACAGGAAGTCAAGGCCAAAATCTTTGAGCCGTTCTTTACTACAAAGGAGGTTGGCAAGGGAATGGGACTGGGCCTATCCATCGTATATGGGATCGTTCGCGATCACGGCGGTGAGATCAACGTGCACAGTGAAGAAGGGGTCGGAACCACCTTCAAACTCAGCTTTCCCCGTCTTCCGGATCGGGACGATAAGAGGAACCTGTCATGAGAAGCATCTTGATCATTGACGACGAGAAATCCACCTTGAAAATATTCCGCCTTTTCCTCAGTGCCTATGGATATACGGTCTTCACTGCTGAAAACGGAAAACTGGGTCTTGAAGTGTTTAACGCGGAACGGCCTCCGATTGTCCTTACAGATATCAAGATGCCAGGAATGGATGGTCTTGAAGTCCTCAAGCGGATCAAGGAGATAGATCCGGCAACTGAGGTGATTGTCATCACGGGTCATGGTGATATGGATTTGGCCATTCAGGCCCTGGATCTATACGCCACCGATTTCATCAACAAACCCATTCAAAAAGAGGCGTTGGATGCAGCGCTGACAAGGGCTGAGAAAAGGCTCAACTCTCCCAGATGCGGGGAAGACAATCGGATCGAGATACGTTCCCAGGGCGATGCGACCATTCTGGATATCCGAGGCAATTTGACCGCCCGCTCGGAATCCGCTCTGCTGGATGCCTATGAAAAAATCCGAAGCAATGCATCGAAAATAATTATTCTCCAGTTGGAAGAAAAGTGCTCTACAAACCGCGGAGGGATCTCGGTTCTGACCGGTTTGCTTTCGCGAATCAGGGGGAACAACCAGACGGCGGTGATCAAAGGGCTGAGCGACAATTTCAAAAAGATATTCGAGATGGCAGGGATCACCAAGTATGCCAGCATCGCGGGCAAAAACGACAAAGCCATCTAACGCCCTAGCACAAGGACAAGGGCAAAGAAGAACATCCTCCTTTGCCCCTTTGGATGACAAACGCGTGATGATCAGCGGGCAACCATTCCCTGGGCATATATCTTCAATGGTCCCTCCACTTCTCCGAGCTTAATGAGGGTACCCAAAGGCGTAATCCTGAACATCCCAACGGTACCCGCGCCCGCTTTCAAGACATAGAGAAAACGTCCATCTACCGTCGTGTCCAGATCAAATGGGCCGTCTCCCTGTCCTACCTTTCCAGCGACTTCTCTTTTAAGGCTAAAGGTGACCTCGAGATCAAGGGAACCCTTGGCGTCACGGCTGCAGACGACGACTTCGTTACCGGATGGATCGTTGGTCATGCTGTAGACCGAACCGGCCCGGTCACACCTTATCTGCGTTGCCTGGACAGGCGCCACCCTTCAGCTCGATCCGTTTGCCCCCCAGCGCAGGCCTTCTCATTCAGGCAGATCGCACTGTCCCAAAACGGCTGCATTTTTTTTGTAACCGTTTTGGTCCCCAAAACGACTTCAATGGTGAAGCCCACTCTTTTTTAGGGAATGCCAAAAGCAAGGAGGATCGCATCATGAAAACAAAAAACATGTTCATGGGAACGGCAGTGATCTTGATGATTCTGGGGGTTGCCTTTGGAACCCAGGCAGAGCCTTTCGGCCCGGGCCACAGAGGACATGGCATGGGGGCATTCATGGGGCTCAAAACCGTTCTTGAGCTCAAGCTCACGGATGCCCAACAGACCGCACTGATGAATGTCATGAACAAATATCAGGACCAAATGGCGACTCTCAGAGGTGACATGAGAGAGGCAGAGAAAAATGTCCGAGCAGTCCTTCAGGCCCCTGGCTTTGATGAACAGGAGGCGCGAAAGGCGTTTCAGGCGGCATCTGCCGTCAGGGAGGAGCAGTTTATCTTGAGGGCCAAAATGTTGGCCGAAATGAAGGGTGTGTTGACCCCGGAACAGCTGGAGTTGTTGAAAGAGCGAAGGGCACAGGGGTTTGAGAGATTTAGACAGGGCCTTGCTGGCTTATCGGATGCCCCGGGTGAGTAGCGGTTCGGATCGGCCCAGGTCACCGGCGCCGTGCCTGGGCCGCCCTTCATCGGTTGAAACCCGCTTCTTCACGAAGGGTTTCTGTGATAGAAGAGCCTAAACACCCCGTCCCGTGACCAGAAAATGCAGCATGACCCGTTCAGGCCCGATGACACTGAGACCATTCGTCAAGTTCTTGATGGAGACGTCAATGCCTTTGAGTCCCTGGTCGTAAGGTACAGGGCCCTTGTCCTGAAAATCGTCCAAAGGCACGTGGACCGGGGTGACGTAGAAGAAACCGTTCAGGAGGCCTTTGTGCGGGCCTATCGATCTCTAGCAACCTTTGAGAGGCAAGGCCATTTCAGCCAGTGGCTTTCTGCCATTGTCGTGAGAACGTGCCATGACTATTGGCGGAAGGCATACCGGTCCAGGGAAATCCCCTTGAGCGCAATCACCGAAAGGCACCAGGAGTGGCTGGAAGAGGCCTTGGCGGCAGAGCAGGGAGAACCATCGAGCGGAGGTACGGTTCAAGAAGAGGCAAGAGAGGTCCTGGACTGGGTTCTCACCAAACTATCCGCCAAAGACAGGATGGTCCTGGAGCTTATCTACTTGGAGGGCCTTTCTGTCAAGGAGGCCGCAAGCCTCCTCGGGTGGAGCGTGGCCAATGTGAAGGTCCGGGCCTTCAGGTCCAGGAGGAAGCTTGAAAAGCTCCTCAGGGAAGTGCTGGGATAGGAAGGAGAATGGCATGAAAAAGTCCCGGATTTCGGAAAACGAGGTCTTGAAAGGGCGACTCCGTGACGCCTACTTTGCAAGGGAAAGGGAGGACATCGGGGATGCGTGGTCGGATCGGGCCATAAAGCAGATCCGTCGGATCGGCCCCCTGGAGCCCGGTTCAACGTTCTGGCCTGCGTTCGAGCACCTGGTGTGGCGGCTTGCGCCGGTGACGTGTCTCCTGGTTATTGCACTCACCTTCTTTTTCCTCAACGCGGATTTGGATCCCGGTCAGGACTACCTGAGCCTGTGGACGGCCGATCGAGGGAGCCAGACCTTGAGCGAGCTCTTCGGCTTTGAGGGGTAGAAATGAAAAAGTGGAGACTGATTGCGGGGGTCACCCTCGTATTCATCCTCGGCGTAATGGCAGGTTCGGTTGGGACGCGGCTTTATCAGAGGAACTGGGCGGAGCGCTTCTGGAAAGACCCTGCTGCAAGAAAGACCCTGATTCTCAAGAGACTCACGAGGGAGCTGGGTCTCCGTGAAGAACAGAAGCAGGAATTCAAGACCATCATTGAAGATGTGGATCAAAAGATGGAAGGGCGCCATCGGGAGAATCGGGCAGCCATCAGAAGCATCCTGCAGGAGGGTTTCTCCCGCATGATGGAAAGGCTGGATCCCGCACAACAGGAAAAGCTGAAGGAGCTCAAAGCCAGACGCGAAGAACGTCTGAAGGACAGAAGGAGAAGACTTCCTCTCCCGTGATCGCCTATCCGATTACCCCCCCTTTACGCGATGATTATTCATCATAGTACTGCATGGTGCCGGTGGGGATGACGGCGGCCTTGGTCCCCGGCCCATGCCTTTTCCGCAGAAGACGAAGGGTACTTTCCCAGTCCTTTGTGAAAGTGACCACCTCGGGGTTCGAGAACCAGTCCGCGAAGGTCCTGTCCGGATGAGGGGTCATAATGATCACGTCCGTGCTTGCCGGAAAGGTGGCAATGGGATATTGACGCCCCCCGTAGTCTCTTCCGAACCGCCCAAGGAGGTAGTGGACAACCTGTCCTTCAGGGGCATTGGCAATGATGACCAGGGTCCCGGCACGGTCTTTGAGGGCAAGCGCCCCCAGAAGCGTGCAAATCGCCATCTCATTGGGTTTCACAAAGGCGTTGGCAATGACCACATCCCTGTTGCGGGGCCTGGGCTCCGTGGCATACACCTCCTTGGCAAGCGCGACCGCCTCTTTGTGCACCTGAAACAGCTCCCCTGCGTAAAGGGCGCTCGTGCCCCCCCTTTCATTCACCAGCACGTTGACGACGAAATCAAGCCCCGCCATGCGCGCCGCCTCTTCGATCTCGAACCGAAGAATGTTGTTGTCGAAATTCCCAAGGCCCGTGGTCTCCTTGGCCATGGCCTCCACTTTCAGGTGGTAGTGTGCGATGCTGTCCACATGGGAGACCCCCGGAAGGATGATCTTCCCTCCACCGGAGAACCCGACCTGGGCATGGGCCGTGACACAGCCGATGGCCACCTTCAAGTCCGCTTCCGCGACCTCCCGGTTGATCCTCATTTTGGTGCCCCGGCTCGTGGTGCCGATTTCAATGCAGTTTTCGTAGATATTGTGGTTGAAGACCCGATATCGCTCAAGGATCTCCTGACCGAGCTTCTTTCGGAACTCGTTCATGGTGAGGGCGCCGTGGGTCCCCAGGGCGCACACGAAGACGATATCCTCTTCCATGACGCCGCCCTCAATTAGTTCCCGCAGGACAATGGGGGCCAGTTCATAGGTCCTGGTGGGGCGGGTCATGTCATCAAAGACGATCACCACTCTCTTTTTCCCTTTGGCCAATTCCCGAAGCGGCGGCGTGTTGATGGGATTGCGGATAGCCGTTTCCATCTGCTCGATCGACATGGGGGGGCGCAGCGCCCCACGCATGGGGCAATACGCCACCTCCCAATCCTCGGGCAGATCGATTTCCAGGGTCGTGTTTCCGTACCAGATGAGTTGCGGCAACCATATTCTCATTTCAATCTCTCCCAAATATCACGAAGCGTGCTCGAATCCATAAGGGCATTTCTGTATAAAGCTTTCAGCTATTTGGCAATGACGGTCCCGGGGAGTCTCCGCGTGAGAATCTCCACCGTCTCCTCCACCATCTCCTCCAGGACCTGACGGGCAGGCTTGATCTCTTTGATGATCCCTGAGATCTGGCCTGCCAGTCCGCCCACGTAGTCGTCCTTGCCGGACTTGACAAAGGCGGCAAGCAAGGCCGAGGAAATCATGACCTGTGTCGGGAATGGGAGCGGTTCCAGTCCGGAATCGTTCCAAAGGTCGTGAAATTTGTTGTAGCTGGCTCGAAGGGTCTTGCCCGTGTAGGCGGTGCTGACACGGGTGCCCTCGTCAGTGGACTCTATGATCCGCCGTTTGTTGACCGGGAGGGCCCCTCCCTCGTCGGTGGCCAGAAAGCGCGTACCCACCCAGACGCCGATGCAGCCCATGGCGAGCGCTGCGGCCACCCCGCGGCCATCCCCAATGCCGCCGGCCGCCAGGACCGGCACGGGTGCTGCCGCGTCGATGGCCGCCGGAAGGAGCGCCATGGTGCCGATGCGGCCGGTGTGGCCTCCTCCCTCGTGGCCCTGGGCCACGAGCAGATCGAGGCCGGATTCCGCCATACGCCGTGCGTTCTTTGCGTTGCCAGTGATGCCCAGCACTTTTATGCCATTGGCATGGGCCTCCTCAACCATGAAGCCCGGGTTGCCCAGGCCCGCACAAAACAGGGGCACCTTTTCTTCCATACAGACCCTGACCGCCTCCTGGGGCCGCATGGTGGTAGTATTCATCCTCACCATCACGTCCGTCTCGGGGAGTCCCATCTCCTCTTTGAGCTTGGCGACCCATTTCTGGTGCGGTTCAGGCAGGGTCTTCAGAACCTCATTGAGAGGCAGCTGGTCCATCCCGGACATCCCCAGCCCCCGGCGGCTCATGTCCAGGTGCTTGGGCAGAAGGAGATCCACCCCGTAGGGACGGTTCGTCCGGTGCTTGATCTCGCCAATGGCGTCACGCAGCTCATCGACCGTGAATCCGCTCCCACCGAGCACACCCAAACCCCCGGCCTCCGAGACGGCGACTACCAGGTCAACCGGTGCGCCGGTATTTTCCCCGATCAATGTGGGGCCCATCCCCGCGCTGAGGATTGGGTATTCGATCCCGAGCATATCGCAGAGCTTCGTTCGCAATACACGTCTTCCCATTTTTCATTTTCCTTTCATTGATGATTGATGGATCAGCCTCTTGTGCTGTGAACCGTTTAGCAGATAGCCTTTCCCTCCTCTCGCCAAGACGCGAAGAACGCAAAGGGTGTCATGATATATGACAACACAAGTCTCACTGAAGTCGTCATTCCGGGCTTGACCCGGAATCCAGATTTTATCCTGGATCCCAAAACGTCGTTCAACTCATCATGCTTTGAGAAAATCGGGTCTGCTGTATTCGGGGTCCGGGTAGGTATAAAACCCCTTCCCGGTTTTCACCCCCAGTTCCTTACGGTCCACCATGGCTTTGAAGGCCTCCGGAGGGTGATCCTTAGGGTCCTTTGACTCGTTGTAGTAGACCATCTCGATATCGTAAACCACATCGAGGCCAACCCTGTCCATGAGGCCGAACGGTCCCTGCGGCGTGCCGTAGAAAATCATCCAGGCCCGATCCACGTCCTTGAAATCCACAAACCCATTTCCCCACATGTAGAGGGTCTCGCGCTTTATGGCACGCCAGACCCGGTTGAAGCAGAACCCAAGGATCTCCTTCTTGACGGTGAGCGGCACGCATCCGACGGAGCGGACCCACGCCTTGCCGGCCTCGATGATCTCGGGGGCGGTCTTGCTCCCCCCCATGACATCCACCATGTTGGTCCCCATCACAGGAAAGTAGAAATGGAGATTTAGACATTTTTCCGGCCGCTTGGTGGCGCTCTCAATCCTTGAAATGGGAATGGAAGAGCTGTTGGTGGCAAGGATGGCCCTTGGTGGGGCCGCTGCATCTATCTTTTCAAAAATTTCCCGCTTCAAGACAACGTTTTCCGAGATAGCCTCGACGACGAGGTCGGCCTCTCCCACAGCTTCCGTCAGGTCCGTATATTGCTTTATCTTCTTTGCAGTGTCGTCCCATTGTTCCACTGTTAAGAATGGGGTTCCCTTGGCCTTTTGCAGCGCGGACCTGAGATTTTCATGATTTCTGGCCAACGACCTCGGATCAGGGTCGTACGCGGAGACCTCGTAACCGAAAAACGCCGCCTGGACGGCGATCTGGGTTCCTAAAATACCGGTGCCCACTACAGTCACTTTACGAATTTGCTGATTCATGTGATTTCATCCTCCTTTGCGCTACAAACACCTAAATCGGCTCAAAGGCCTTTATCCGCTCCAGATGATCGAGCATCTTGAGATAGCGCTCGTCCCGCTTCTTGAGAATTTCGTTCTCACTGCGGCCGCCGTAGTCGTAGATGCCCCTCGACGTCTTGGCCCCTAGATGCCCTTGTCTCACCTTTTCCTCGACCAGCGGGTTGAGCCTGTCCTGCGCCTTCATGATGTCGTAGATCAGATCCAGGCCTGAAAAATCCGACGTCTGCACCACTCCCACAACGGGCAAGCGGATCCCGAGCGTCAGTTTAACGGCCAGATCGATCTCCTCAGGGCTCGCCCAGCCGTTTTCCAGCATCTCCCACACCGTTCGTGAAATGGCGTTTTGAACGCGGTTAACGATAAAAGAGGGCACAAAGGTCTTCATGACCATGGGCCGCTTTCCGATCCTTTCCATCAGGGCGGCGGTAAAGCCAACCACTTCCTGTTGTGTTTTGGGCCCTGGCACGACCTCAACCAGCGGGATGATGTGCGGGGGCGCGAACCAGTGCGCCACGACCAGCCGCTCGGGCCTCTTGACCTCGGCGATGCTGAAGATGTCCAACGAAGATGTGTTGCTGGCGAGGACCGTGTCTTCACGGCATAGGGCTTCCAACCTGGAAAAGAGCGTCCTCTTTATCTCGGGGACCTCCACCACCGCTTCGATGGCAAAGTCGATCTCCTTTCCTGTGGCGGGCAGCGCCGTGGAAGGATGGATGCGGCCCAAAATCGTTTCGATCTGGTCCTTGCGCACCTTTCCGAATTCAGCCAAAGTCCCCAGATTTGACCTGATCCGATCCATGGCGCGTTCGAGGATTTCGCTTTTCAAGTCCACCAACTGGACCGCTATGTCCGCCTGGGCAAACACCTGGGCGATCGAGTGTCCCATGACCCCTGCGCCAACCACCAATACGCGTTTCACTTTGCTCGAATCCATCATCTATTCCTTTCCAATAGATAAGGTAACCCTTGCCTCCGCAGGGGTCGCTGGTTCCAGAGAGAACTCCCCGATGATCCGGACCATCTTTTCCACCATTTCCGCGTTGGACTTGGCCAGCCGACCCTTGCCGAGATAGAGATTGTCCTCCATTCCCACACGGCAGTTTCCGCCCATGAGCACCGACGCGGTGCAGATGGGGAATTCCATCCGTCCGGCCCCGAACGCGGACCACTCATAGTTCTGCGGCCCGAAGAGACGGTCGGCCGTCTCCGTCAGGTGAACCAGATCGTTGAGCGTTGGACGGATCCCGCCCAGGATCCCCATGACGAATTGCAGATACAGGGGTAGTTGAAGGAGCCCCCTCGAAACAAGGAACTCTGCGTTGTAAAGGTGTCCCACATCGTAGATCTCAAGCTCCGGCTTGGTGCCGTTTTCCCGCATGATGGTGCAGACCTTCTCCAGATCCGCAAAGGTGTTCTGGAAGATGTTCCCCTTGCTGCCCTCCAAGAAAGGCTTTTCCCAGTCGAATTTCCAGTCGTTGTAGTTCTCGGCCACGGGATGGAGGGCGAAGTTGATGGAACCCATGTTGCAGGAGGCCAGTTCGGGTTTGAACTCGGGCACAACGGCCACGCGCTGCTCCACGGTCATTCCCGTTCCGCCGCCCGTCGTCAGACAGATAATCACGTCCGACTCCGAACGGATCCGTTCTACGATCTGCCGATAGAGGTTCAGGTCCGCGCTGGGCATCCCGTTTTCCGGATTGCGGGCGTGGATGTGGACCGCGGCCGCCCCTGCCTTTGCCGCATGAATGGCCTCCGCTGCAATCTTTTCAGGGCCGATCGGTAAATAGGGGGACATGGTGGGCGTGTGGATCGCACCCGTGACCGCACAGCTGACAATGACTTTATTGTTCTTTCTCATTGATCTTTCCGCTCCCCTCACTCCATGATGACTTCGTAGTGGACGGTGTAACGTGCCATGATCTCCGCAACACGATTTCTGATGGTTTCGGCGGTGACACCACCGGCTGGCTTTACACGAATGAAGGCCATGGTGCCATGGACTTTGTCCTCACCGACCTTGACCGCCACCCGCTCGACCAACCCGCCCAAAGCTTTCAGCTCATTTTGATACACCCTTTCCGAGGCGTCCCATCGGAGTGCGGGCTTGAAGATCTTACCCACTGCCGTAAGGGGTATCCGGTCAATGATAAACACTTCCTTTGGAACGGCCGCCTTTTCCCCTATGTTTTCGCGGGCCCATTCCATGATCTCTTCCTTGGTGAGGGGGGATTGCTCTGCCAGTTCAACGTATGCGACGGGAACCTCACCGGCATGGGCATCGGGCCTGCCGACAGCGGCCACCGTCTTGACGCCCTTGAGTTTGTAAAGGGGCTCCTCAATGGCGGCCGGGTCGATGTTGTGGCCGCCCCGGATGATCAGTTCCTTACGCCGCCCCGTAAGCCACAAAAAACCGTCCTCGTCCATCCGCCCCATATCCCCGGTGTTGAACCAATCCCCTTGAACCCAAATCCCTTGATTGTGGGCCTCTTCCACGTATCCCTTGAAGACGGTGGGACCTTTGATGCAAACGACACCGATTTCGCCTGTTTCGGCATCCCGCACATAGCCGCCGTCCGGATCCAATATGACCGCCTTCACACGCTGGTAGGGCAGCCGGATGCCCACACTCCCGATCTTTCTTTCCCCATCCTTTGGGTTGACGCTGGAGGCGCAAGTCGATTCGGTCAAACCGTATCCCTCCAGGATCTTCATGCCCGAATGGGCTTCAAACCGGCGAAAGAGCTCCACACTCAGGGGCGCCGCTCCACAGACCAGGTACTTCAGGGACGAGATGTCGGCATCCCCCACGGGCGTGTCCAAAAGAACCGAGAGGACCGTGGGGACACAGGAAAAGAAGACCGGCTTGAATCGTTCCACAATCTTGTAAAAGTTGGCCATGATGGATTGATTGCGATATCCGGCCGGCGACAGGATGACCACCTCCCCGCCCAGCGAAAAGGGCAGCAGTCCCGTTACGCACGTCCCATTGCAGTGGAAGAGGGGAAGCCCGACCATGACGGCCTCTCCCGGCTGAAGCCCGGTCATGGCCCTGAGCCCCCACATGAGAACAATTTCATTGTGGTGTGTCCGTTGGGCCAGCTTGGGCCTGCCCGTGGTCCCACCCGTGTGATATAGGGAAGCGATGTCATGGGGGTCGATTTGGCGGTCAAAGGTCAGACGGTCGGCTGAATATTTCTCCACGGTCTCCTCGAACCCGTAGATCCCGTTTGGTTCGTCGGAGGTTCCCATAACGCGCACCACGGCCTTCAGGGATGGGATGTCTCGGCGGATGGAATCCACTTTCTGCCAAATGTCGGAGCCCGGTACCTCTCCCAAGGCCACCAGGACCCTTGTTTCTGCTGCCTGGCAGATCTCCTTGATGGTGTGGGCTTCCAGCAGGGGATTGACGGGGTTTGCGATCCCGGCCGTCTCCGCACCCCAGAGGACATAGTGGGTCTGTGGTAAGTTGGGCAGTAGATAGGTCACCACATCCGCCTTCCCGACCCCCAGGTCCGCAAACAGGTTGGCGGTTTGCCTGATTTTGCCCATGAATTGGCGGTAGGTAATTCGCTGCGGTGTGTCAATATGGTTGCCGTCCGGCAGGAACGTCATGGCGATGCCATCCAGGTTGATGTTCGCCCCCTTTTCGATGAGTTCGTAGGTTGACCGCTCCCTCACACGATCCTGGAGCGGAATCTCTTCTATTTCATCAATGTCCGACAAGTCGCGAATCGTGATTACCGTCTCCATTTTAGCCATTCCTTTCATTCCGGGTTGACCGCTTCACACAAATACTTCAAGCCAGCCGGCTAGACGGCCAGGTTGGCTAAGTGAGGACCGTTGTCCGCCCCGTCCGATCCCATAACGGCCGGTTGCCGACACCCCTGGGAGCTTATCAGTTCATGAGCCCTACCATCAAGTCAATTTGGAAGTCGCCAAATGGGGAGACTAAACGATTTCCAGGCGGTGCTTGACCTTGAAACGGGCCGGGACTTCCCCGCTTTGTCCTCTGTCTCGGCCTTTACGTTTTCCACGAGGGGCTACACCTCCAGGTATTGGGCCTTGATCTCTTTGTTGGCTTCGAGCTCCGCTGCGGTGCCCGTAAAGGCCAACTGGGCCTTTTTCATGAGATAGACGCGGTGGGCAAGAGAGAGGGCCACCTTCACATTGTGCTCCACAAGGAGGATGGCAACGCCGGTCTTGCCGATGCCCTCCAGCATGTCCCGGACCTCCCTGACCAGGAAGGGCGCCAACCCTTCGGTTGGTTCATCCACCATCAGCAGTTCAGGGTTTCCCATGAGGGACCGGCCGATAGTCAGCATCTGCTGCTCCCCGCCCGAGAGATGGGCCCCTTTGTTGACGCGCCGCGCCTTCAGGGAAGGGAAGTGCTCGAAAATCCGCTCCAGTGTCCAGGCATTGGGGTTCTTCTTGTCTATCCTCCCACCCTTGATCCCCATGGCCAGGTTGTCCACCACGGACAGGGTCGGGAAAATCCGTCGCTCCTCCGGGACATACGCGACACCGGCCCGGGCCATTTTAAATGGGGGGTTGCCCGTCACCTCCTTGCCGTTGAAAATAACGGACCCGGATCTGGGTTTGGCAAGCCCCATGATACTCTTAAGCGTCGTGCTCTTTCCCATACCGTTTCGACCCAGGAGCGCCACAAGCTCCCCCTCGTCCACCGTGAGCGTCATGCTTTGCAAGACATGGCTGTCGCCGTAGTACGTGTTCAGATCATTGACATCCAGCAGCATTCTAATCCTCCATTTCTCCCAGGTAGGCATCCTTGACCGCTCGATTCTCCCTGATCTCGGCAGGTGGGCCGGAGGCCAGGATGTTTCCCAGATGGAGCACGGTAATTCGGTCCGCCAGGGAGAAGACCACGTCCATGTCGTGTTCGATGATCACCGCGGTTTTGCCTTCCGTAAGCCGCCTGATGAGCCCGATGGCGTAGTGGGTCTCCTGCTTGGACATGCCGGCCGTGGGTTCATCGAGCATGACGAGGTCCGGGTCCGTGGCCATGGCCATGCTCACCTCCAGGGAGCGGTGTTTTCCATATGACAATACACTGGCCGGGAAATCCCGCTCACCGTGAAGATTGATCCGCTTGAGCTTTTCGTCGGCCTCCCTGGTGACCTCGTCCAGCTTGTCCACCTTTCGAAACAGGTTAAAGCGGATGCCTCTTCTGGAAAGGACCCCCATGCGGATGTTCTGAAAGGCCGTGAGCCTGGAAAAGGTGCTGGTGATCTGAAACGATCGGCCCATGCCGAGGCGCACCATCTGGTGAGGCTTGAATCCGGTGACTTCCTCTCCCTTGAAATAGACCGCACCGCTGCTCGGCGTATAGGTCCCGCTGATCACATTGAAAAGGGTCGTCTTGCCGGCGCCGTTGGGGCCGATAATGGCGTGGCGCTCTCCTTCCCGGACTTGGAGGTTGACGTCGAACAGGACCTTCAACCCCTTAAAATCATGATACAGGCGCTTCGTCTCCAGGATATGCATGAATCGTCCTCCGTCGATCCTTTCCTTCACCGCTTGCTGAACCATTTTTCCTTGATGAACCTTACGAATCCCATGAACCCCATGGGGAAAAACAGGATCACCACAATGAGAATGATGCCTGAGACCAGCTCAACCCGTTCCGTGTACCGGGTGGTCAATTCTGTGATGAGCCCGAAAATGCCGGCGCCGCAGATGGGCCCGAAAAAGCTCGCCACGCCCCCGACCATGGTCATGAGAATGGGCGCAAAGGAGACCATGATGTGGAGCCCGCCGTCGGCAGAGATCATGTCGTTGAACATGGCATAAATGGCACCGGCCATCCCTGCAAATCCGCCGGCAAAGGCGTAGATGACCGCCTTGGTCTGGGGCACCTTGAACCCCATGTAATCGACCCGGTTGGCATTGTCCCTTACACTCACCATAATCTGACCGAAAGGCGTCTTTGTGAAAAACCACAGGATCCACATGCTCCCTATCAGGACGACCATGGCGAAATAATAGAAATTGAGCGGATTGGTCATGTCGATGGAAACGATGCCCGGGATGCGGAACGGCGGGATGTGAAACCCCCCGATGCCGTCCTCACCGCCGGTGATCCCCCGCAGTTTGAGCGCCAGGACGTACATGAGCTGGGCAAAGGCCATGTGCAGCATGGAAAAGGCGGCGCCGCTGACCCTGACCACGATGGGGCATAAGAGCATGGCGAGAATCACGGAAGAGAGGAAGCCGATCAGGAGCGCCACGAGCAGCGGGCAGCCCGGGATATGGACAAGGGCAAGGGCCGTGGCATAGGCCCCCATGCCGAAGAACATGGCATGACCGAAGCTGAGAAGGCCCGTAAAACCCAGAAGCAGGTTAAAGGAGACCGAGAAGAGGGCAAAGATGGCAAAATTCACAAAGACGTTGGTGAAATAGATGCCAAAAAGCCTTGGGTAGATGGCCACCAGAACCAGGATGGCTGCCAAGAAAACCCACTTAACCGTTCTGTTCATCATTCTCTCTCTCCGAAAAAGCCCATGGGTCTAATTGCCAGGACAACGGCCATGAAAAGGAACATCAGGACCGGTGCAAGCTGAGACAGGAACTGAACGCCGTAGGATGAGAGCAGCCCGCATATCATGGCGACCATGAAGGCGCCTCCCAGGCTCCCGAATCCCCCCACCACCACCACGATAAAGGCATCCATTCCCATCTGGTCCGCCAACCCTGGAAAAACGGTCAGGATTGGGGCGATGGCAACACCTGCGAGCCCCGCCAACCAGGTGCCGGCCCCGAAGACAAACATGAAGAGCACCGGGACATTGATCCCCAGGGCGTTCACCATCCCTGCATCCGAGACGGCTGCACGCACCACCATGCCCAAACGGGTCTTGTAAAGGACCACGATCAGTAAAACCAATACCAGCAAGGAAAGACCGATGATGAAGAGCCGATAGATGGGGTAATCCAGGCCCCCGAGGTTCACAAGGCCCTCCAGCGCTTGTGGGACGCGGACCGGCAGGTTCTCGCTCCCCCAGAAGACCTTGACACCGTCCATGATGACCATCATGACCCCGACGGTCAGGATCAGTTCGCCCATGTGCCCCATGGCGTGGACCCTTCTTAGGAGAAATCGTTCGACCACGACCCCCACAATGCCCGCAGCGACGGGAGCCAGGAGCAGGGCGAGCCAGAAGCTGCCGGTCCAGGCCAGGACCTGGTAGCAGAAGTAGGCGGCCAGCATAAAGAAAGCGGCATGGGCGATGTTCAGGATCCCCATCATGCCAAAAATCAATGTGAGACCGGATGCCACCAGAAAAAGCAGCATTCCATATGCGATCCCGTGTATGCCCTGGGCAACATACATCGCCGTTGTCGCATCCATTGTCGTGTATCCTCCTGTCCATGGCCCAATTTTTGACAAAAAAGTGGCCAAAGTTAGCTGAGACACCCACGCTTTGGCCCATCGAAATATGTCCGAACCCTCAGGAGCCACAGCTCCGCTTGGGCACTCTTTTGTCTCATGACCCCGTAAGGGCTCCATTTGAGGAACGGAGCGGACCTTACGGGGTCTAAAAATCTACTTTGCCGTCCGTGCTGTGCTCCGTCGCCCCATGGAATGGAAATGCGACGAATCACAGCTGAGATGGGAGAAACGGATACCTATTTACACAATTTCGGGTCTGCCTTGGGCAGGACCTTTGCCCTCGGGATCACATAAGTTGGGCCCGCATCGGAGCATTCCTTGAACCAGTAATAGGGCGGGATATTGAACGACTGTTTCTGCTCCGCTGGGGGCACAAAAACCGTCACGGCAAGATCTTGGATCGCCTTGTGGTCGCAGGCCCGCATCTCCATCACCTTCCCGTTTTCGTATTGGTAGGAGTCGCCCTCAAAGACCTTGATGATCTTTTCGGGATCCGTGCTCCCGGCCCGCTCGATGACGCTCAGGAGCCAGTAAGTCTGTTGCGTGTAGGAACCGGTGCTGCCGACCGGATGTTTGTAAAGGTTGCTGTTGAATGGGGCCTTCCATTTGTTCTTCCAGAGGTCATTCCACGCCTTGTAGTATTTGATTTGCTCCGGGGTCTTGAAAAAAGGATTATCCGTTGAAAGCTGGTTCAAATTGACAATCCCATTGGTCCCTTCTACGCCGACTTCGATCTTCATGTTGGGCTCATCCATAAAGATATCGGCAAAGGGAAGCATGACCCCCATCTGCCTTGCCTGCTTGAGGAGGTTTGCCGCATCCGGGATCCAGTCGCCGGTGTAGATGACCTCGGCCCCCGAGGCCTTGACCTTGGTCAGATAGGGGGCAAAGTCGGTCAGAAAGAGCTTGTGGTAGTCTTCGCCCACAATCTCGGCGTCAGGATAATATTCCTTGAGACCCACCTTGAACCCATCGGCCATGGAGTGACCAAAGAGATAATCCTGGCAGAGGATGTAAAACTTCTTTTCCTTTTTTCGGATCTGGCCGTAATAGTAGGCCAGGCCGCGGCCGATCTGCTCGGTCGAAAAAGAAGTCATGAAGGAATAACGGCTGAAGTTCTCTGCGTCATAGAGTTCATCGGAGAGTGCCGCGGCGTCCAGGGAAATAGTCTTGTATTGATTCGCCACCTGGTTGATGACCTTCTGCAGATGGCTGCCGTTTGTGCCCCAAAGTACGTTAACCTTCTCCTGAAGGATCATCCGTTCGCATATCTGTTTGCAGACGGGGACCTTGGACTGGTGGTCGGCCTTGATCACCTCCACCAGTTTCTTTTTGCCGTCCACCATGATGCCGCCCCGTTTGTTGATGTCATGGGCGGCCCAGAGGACCGAGATCCAGTAGATCTCCCCAACCGTTGCGGCCGGCCCGGAGAAAGACGCGACGATGGCAATCTTGATGGTGTCGCCCGTGGGAACCATCTTCGGATCGTTGGGATCAAAGTCGGACATGTCTCCCATCTTGTTGAAGTCGAACTTGGCATTGACCGCCATGGCCCGGGGGAGCCACACTAGGCACAGGCAGCACAAAAAAATCGTCACCGGAAAGACTCGCTTGGCCATCTTCATCTCCACCTCCAGTATCTCGAAAGGTTAATGGGTTAACTCGACAAAGCGATGCCGCAGACCATGCCGCTCAGAGCGCTATCACCTCCTTTCCTTTACACCTTTGCCAACGCCGGAGAGCTGGATCAAACCAGGGGGGCCTCTGGCCTCACACAACCGTCCTTCACAAATCCGGACTGAATGGTTGTTGGAAATGGTCAGGCTCGCCAAATCTGATTCGGCGTTTCGGCGATCATCCCACGGCGGAGGCTTAACCACCCCTTGAATTCGGTATCGCGCCGTTTGCGTTCGTCTCTTGGTCCATCAATAAATGAAAAGGACTCGCCTCTTTTCCAACTGGGAGAGGCTCACCCTGGGACGGATCAGTGTCCTCACACTGCGAACGCTCCCCGGATGTCAAGGGGCGTATCAAGCTTCTTCTTATTATGGTGCCGGCCGAAGATTTCGGCGGGAATGCGGAATAGCTGTTCCTGTTTGAGGGGGCAATAGGAATGGATGGCGAATTGAGAGATGGCCGTCGCTTTCGGAATGATGGACATCTGGGCCCGGTGAGTGCCTTTGCTGCAATAAACCCAAATGGCGACCGTTATCATGACGGCTGCCCCGGCCGGGATTCTTGGAACCTCCCGAAGTGGCTTCTTGTTCGCAGTCCTGGATGCCATATTCTAATGGGTATGGTACTGCAAAATTTTGATAAGTTAAGATGATGCCCCAAAGCCGGAAAGACTTGAGGCTAGGCACGCTCGCATTTTTGTGATTAGAAAAAATACCATCATTGATGTCAAGGAAATATTTAAAGTGAGACTTGTTTTAAGAGGGATGATCTGCAATACCAAACCGGATTTCTGTCAGTTGCGATCCATGCGGTGAGATGGCTATTCAACCAGGGCGACCGCCCTGACCGGACTCCCCGTGCAGCCCTTCAATGCAAGGGGCAACCCGATGAACAGGAACCGCTTGACCGGCAATGTCCCAAGGTTCGCCAGATTCTCATAGATGGCGATTCCCTTGTCCAGGAGGAAGAGGTGAACCCTGCGGGTCATGTCCGCATTGTCTTCGATGTTCCCCAGATCGATGCCCACGGCCTTCACGCCCTGGTCTGTCAACCATCGTGCGGCCTCTATTTCCAATCCTGCCGCCTCATGGAATTCATGGGTCCCCCACGCTCCGGGCCATGCACGGATCAGGACAATGTCTCCGGAGCCGATCTCCAGGCCGTCTCTCTGGAGCGTTTCCTTGACGAGAGCCAAGTCCACCGGCCTTCTCAACGGCTTCTGGCTCACGTCCAGGAGGAGGGCCTGACCAAAGAACTTCTGCAGGTCCTCGGTGTCGATACCTCCCCCGTCCGGATAGAAGTGCATGGGTGCATCCACGTGAGTTCCCGCATGATCGGAGACCAGGAGCTGCTTGGTGGCAAACCCTTTACACGGTGAAAGGTAGCGCGGAGCGCTGAATGCATGGGTCACGAAATCGTTGATGATCACACGTGGATGGGATGCGTGGGTCTTGAGCCCGTCGTAGAGCGTGTGAGACAGGTCGATGGCTTTCATAATTGTCTCCTTGAAAATTGATAGGCGTCTGTGAATCAAAAGGTGAGGCAAAGCCGGGTGTGGATCAAGTGAATTGGATGGTCATCATTGGGCCAGCATCTTCGCTGGCCTCGTGATCTTGACCCTTCTGCCACAATATTGGCGTAAGAAATCTGAAAGGTTTCAAAAGAGGTCCCAAAGGTCTTCCCGCATCATCATGTGCTCATGGGTCTCCTCAAGGATGATTTGCCCGGTCCGCATGACATAGATCCGCTGAGCGAGCGATATGGCGATCTTCACGTTCTGTTCGACCAGGAGCACGGCGGTCCCCATCTTCTGGATCTCGCTCAACACCCGGGCCAAATCCTTCACAAGATTTGGGGAAAGGCCCAGGGTCGGCTCATCCAGGAGGAGGAGCTCCGGCTCGATGAGAATGGCCATCCCGATGGCCAACTGCTTCTGCTGCCCGCCGCTCAGCGTAGCCGCCATCTGTTTTTCGCGTTCTTTCAGGATCGGAAACAGGTCATAGACCTTCTCGAGCCTCCTGTCCAGGCCCTCCTTCAAATCCACGGCATAGGCGGCAATTTGAAGATTCTCGAAAACCGAAAGATTGGGGAAAAGAGACTTTTCCTGATGGACAAAGGTCATTCCTTCTTTCACATTGATGGCCGTCGAACGGTTGGTGATATCTCTACCCTTGTACACGACCTTTCCCGAGGTCGCCCGAAGGAACCCGCAGAGGGTCTTGAGCAAAGTGGTTTTGCCGGCGCCGTTATGGCCGATGAGGCTCACGAATTCCATCTCGTTCACGGTCATCGACGCGCCGAAGACCACTTGTTTGGTCTGATACCCCGCATCCAGCGCTTTTACTTCCAGAAGCAATGGTTGCTCCCCCTCGTAGGATCTTCTAAACTCCAAAGTAGATTTCACGCAGCTCCGGGTTGGCCATGAGCGCTTCCGCCTTGCCTTGCGCCACCTTCCTGCCCTCTGCCATGAAGTAAACTGTGTCTGAAGTCTCCCTCACCACCTCGAGGTTGTGCTCGACGATACAGATCGTTTTCCCCGACCGGGACAGTTCCCGGATAATCTGCATGAGGTTCTTCACCCAATTGGGGTCCACACCGGATGAGGGTTCGTCCAGCAACAAAACCTCCGCTTCGGTGGCAAGCAAACGTGCAATGGCCAGGAGTTTCTGCTCCGCAAAGGAAAGATTTCTCGCGATCTCCAGGGCGTGGTAGCGCAGCCCCGTAATGTCCAGGTAAAAAAAAGCCTTCTCCAAATGCATCTTCTGTTCCTTCTTCACGTGCCAGGGGACGAAAAACAGCTTTTGGAGACGCTCTCCGCCCTGATTCTGCCTTGCCAGCAACACATTATCCAAAACGGTCATGCCCTGGAAGATGCGCACATCCTGCCAGGACCTCACAATCCCCATGCCGGCCATCCTGTGAGCCGGCAGGTTGGTGATGTCCCTGTCCTCGTAGTGAATGCGGCCGCGATCGGGCTTGAGAAACCCTGTAATCATATTGAAGGCCGTTGTTTTTCCGCAGCCGTTGGGGCCCACCAGGGCCGTAATCTTGCCCCTTTCAAAACCCATGGAGAAATTGTCGACGGCCTTTATGCCCCCAAACGACCTGCAAAGCCCCATGACCTCCAAGATGGTTTCATCGCCGTGCGTGCGGGCCGTGCTCATCTTGTCGAGCTTGCGTAGCGATATGTCGGGTGTTTCGAACCCTCTTTTCTCGATACCCTCCGTGCTCGTCTGTCCCATCCGCATGAAATATTCCGGGACAATCCCTTCCGGCCTGAATCTTACGAACAAGATGAGAAGGACACCATATATGAACCCTCTCAGAGGGACGATCAGATTCGTTGTGCCCGGCAGGAAGTTGAGAATCTCCGGGATGACGATGAGGAGAAGCGCCCCCACCGCGGAGCCCCACAGATTGGCCGTCCCGCCGAGGACCACCATGGCGATGATCAGGATAGATTCGTCGAGGCTCCCGATCGTGGGATTGATAAAACGCGTATAGTGAGCAAAGACCGACCCCGCTGCGGCGGCCATGGACGTGCCGACCATGAAAATGAGGATCTTGAACTGGATGGCATTCTTGCCGAGGGATTTTACGGTGCTCTCATCTTCACGAATGCCCTTAAGCACCCTGCCGAACGGGGATCGGGTCAGCTTCAGACACACAAAGTAGACCAGGGCCACAAACACGAGCATGAAAGGGATGAAGCCCTGAGGGGAACTGGCGCTCATCCCCAATACCTCAAGGCTCGGCACGCCGAATATCCCCGAGTCCCCCCGGTAATCTCAGGCAAAGAGAGCATCAAATGATACACGGCCATTTGAAAGGCCAGCGTGAACAACAGGAGATACTCCTCCCGGACCCTGATGAACGGTGCTGCGAGCAACCCCCCGAGAATCCCTGTCGACAAGGTGGCCACGGCCAAACCTGAAAGGAAACCGAGCCCCAGCTTCATGGTGACAAGGGTGGACACGTACCCGCCGATGCAAAAAAAAGCCGCATGGGCCATGGAGACCATCCCCCCGTAGCCCAGGATCAGATTAAGCGAAACGGTCAGCACGATGTAGATGATGGCCAGATTCAGCGTATGGCTCAGATATTCCAATGCCCTTCCCCCTAGGAAGCCCGGACTTCCCCCATGAGACCTTCCGGTTTGAACAGGATGACCAGGAACAGGATCAAGAAGGTGACGACCATCTTGTATTGCGTGGGCAGGATCAGAATCACCAGGCTTTCTGCAATCCCCAGGATCATACCGCCCAAGACCGCACCGCGGAGACTCCCAACACCTCCCAGAAACACCGTGATGAAGGAAATGAGGAGCGCCTCGATACCGATGTGGGGGTTGGCCGGTTTGTCCAGGGTCGCCAGACAGGAGGCCACGGCCATGAGAAGAGACCCGATCGCGAAGACCAGGATGAAAACCCGTTTGGCATCGATGCCGATAAAGGTCGCTTTCTCCGGGTTGCTCGACACGGCACGGATCATCATGCCCGCCTTGGTCCGGACCAGAAAGACGAAAAGCAGCCATATCATGATCCATGATACCGCAACGGCCAGCAGGTCAAGAGAGGTCAAGACCAAAGGACCAATAAATATGAGGGTTTCCGGGAATCCCTCCAGGGGACGGGAGTCCGGTCCGAAAAGGAGCTGAATCGCGCTCGTTCCGGCGATCATGATGCCCATGGCCGTCAGGAAGATGGAGAGCTGCGAGGCGTTTTTTTCCCTTATGGGGTGATAGGCGACGATTTCCATGGCGGCCCCAGCAAGGACGGCCGCCACAAGACCGGCGAGGAGCGAGGGGATGAGCGGGACGCCTAATGCCTTCAAAAGGATGACGACATACGCCGTAAGGGTATACACAAACCCGTGGGCAAAATGAAACGTGCGGGTGGTGTTGTAAATGATGCCCCAACTGACGCCCAGCAAGGCATATAAACTGCCCGTAATAAGGCCACGGCTCAAAAGCTGAAAGAACAGGTCCACCGCTTATCCCCCACTCCTTCCGACCGGTTTGCGTTACTGTTTTTTCTTCACGATGACAGGCTTGCCATCCTTGATGGCAAAAAGGACGACCGGCTTGGAGCAAGTGCCATCCTTGTTGAATTCAATGTAGCCCCCATAGATACTCTTGAATTTGGGATTGTCCCAGATGGCCGACTCCAGCTGGGCGCCTTCCAGCGGATTCCCGCCTTTGGCCACGACCCGCTCGATCAGGTCTCTCAAGATGTAGGTCAGTTCGTAGTAGTTGGCGGCGTAGAAATCCGCCGTTTCCCCGTAGAGATCCTTGAATTTGGTCACAAACCGCTTGGTCCACGGGTCATCGGAGTTCACGTCGAAAAACTCGCTGGCAAACAAGTACCCTTCCGAGGCGTCTCCCGTGACCTTTTCCATGTCCCCTGAATGTTCGGTCCCGCAGATAGTAGCCTTTATCCCCATCTTCCGCACCGCCTTGATCACGTACCCCACATCCAGGCCTGTGCTCCAGCAGCCGATGATATCGGGATTCTTGGCCCTGATCTTGGAAGCCTCTGATGTGAACTCCGTTGCGCCCGTCTCGTGCATCTGTTCACTGACCACTTCTCCTCCAAGCTTTTTCCAGTACGCCGTAGCGGTTTCATTGATGGAGATGGGAGCGGTCTGGTTGGCATAGATGGTCGCCATGGTCCGTTTCCCCTGATCCCACAGATACTGAAGGGTAAACGGCACGATGGCATTTCCCAGCATGCGGGTGTTGTGCAGATAGGGGACGTTCATCAGCTTGGGGCTCGATGCGCCGCCGTTAAAGACGATCACGCCCTTTTCCTGTGCCATGGTCATGATGGAAAGAGTGGGGGCGCTGAAAGAAGAGAGGATGGCGGGAACCTTGTGGATGGACGTCAACTTCATGAAGGCGTTTTGGGCGGGCGTGCTCAGGCCTGACTTGTGATCTTCTACGAATCCGACCAGCTTGTACCCCCCGACGCCGCCATTGCTGTTGATTTCCTCGATCGCGATCTTGGTCCCCCGCTCCATGGTCGTTCCGTACCAGGACCCGGAGCCGGACATGGCCAAAATCTCTCCAAAGTTGAAATCCTTCAACTCCGCGCTCATGGCGATTGAAGAAATGAAAATCCCGATTACCGCCACCACGCCAATATTTGTTCTCTTTTTCATCGTCATACCCTCCCGTAAAATGGTTGACTCACAGACGCAAGTTGTGTGACCCTCGATCGACTCGTATGTTTCCAATATCACCTCCTTCTTGTCAAAACATAAATTGAACAATTCTCAGCCCAGCGGGCCACAGGGGTGTCCCTTTTCAGATCCGCAACATTTCATCCCGGCACTTTGAACGGCACCAAGGTCCGGCGTTGATACGGGGTGGCCCCAGGAAGGCGTTTATCCAGCGGACGGAGTCACGCCTTGGGCGCGATCAACAGGCCCATCTGGAATTGGCGTTGCGAATCTGAAAAGAGACATCCCTGTGGCCTACGCTCATATGTAAAGATAGCTCAGTTTAGGCATCAGAAGGTCCGTCATGCATCATGTCTGGCACGTGACTGCTCGATGGCGTTGCGAACCAGCGCCGCGTAACGGTACACGCCGTGGATGAATTTGCTGTAGGGCATGGTGATAAACAGCCCCGCGACGCAACCGACGTGAAAGGACAAGAGGGTTCCCATGGCCGGCGTTGACCGGAAAATGAGAAGCAGAAGCCCGCTCAAACCGGCTAAGAACAAGATGGACATAAAGGCTATGTCCATGCCGAAGGCTTCAACGCTGGCCGGTGCCCGATCCATCTTCGTTTTGAGGTAAAGCAACCCTGCCGTCCCGGTCAGCAGGGCCAGGCCGCCCAGCGTGCCTAGGGCCACCGGCCAGCTCAAAAACGGATAAGGCGCCGGCTGTTCAAGGAAGTGATCGTAGAAGAATGCAACGGTGGTGGAGGCCAAACAACACATGAACCCATAGAAGACCGCGTGGTGGAGATAACGGCGGGTCATTTTAAATCGCTCGTCCGGGTAGTTGCATCCGTAACCGCCGCCTTCCAGGTAACGAAGCCGAAGCGCGTCCCATGCCGCTTGAAGGTTTGCCCGTGGATTCAACAACTCCGTGGAATTTCCGCCGGTTTTTCGCCATAGATTCGCGATCCCCTTCCACAGACTGTAAAGAACAAATAGCCCCAAGATCGAAAACGGCAGCACCATCGCCCCATAGGGGATCACCCGGTAAAACGATCCCACGCCGGTGTGCGCCCCGAAAAAGACCGAATGTCCTGTTAATAGATTGGTCAGCAGCATGACGATCACGACGCTAAGTGCCGCGATAAGTCCGACCACAAGTCCGTTATGTCGAAACAGGCCTCCCATGGCGCCGGGCCAACTGAACTCCCGGTAGGTTTCCAGCCTGAGCCCGGCGAGGGTCTTCGGAATGTTCACCTCAAACTCGTGGGGCGGCGCGTACTGGCACGCGTAATAGCAGGCGCGGCAGTTATGGCAGAGATTGGCGAAGTACTTCAAATCCTGCTCCGTAAAGGTTCGGCGCAGTTCCATGGCGGGAAACACCGCGCAGAACCCCTCACAGTAACGGCAGGCATTGCAGATCGTCATCACCCGATCAGTTTCTTTTAAGACTTTCGATGACATAGCGCACCGATGCCCTCCCGGCGATTCGGCCAAATACGGTTCCGATGGTCATCCCGAACCCAGCCATGTAACCCTGACCCAGGATGTTGCCCGACATGATCTCGCCCGCCGCGAAAAGGTTCGCAGCCGGCGTCCCATTCTGCATGATGACCTGCGCCAGTTGGTTCACGGTGAGACTCAGATAGGTAAAGGTGATCCCGGGGCGCAGGGGATAGGCGTAAAAGGGCGGAGCATCCAGAGGACGGGCCCAATGACTCTTGGGCGGATCCAGTCCCTCGGTTACGCAACGGTCCAGCGCGTCCGGGTCAAACGTTCCCGGTCGCACGGCACCGTTGAAGGCGCTCAGGGTTTCATCAAGGGTGGCCGAATCCAGTTCAAGTTTGCCCGCCATCTCGCGGATGGACGCGGCTTCGATCGGCGGAAACACCGAGGGCATGAACAGGTCGATCGATTTGGAATCAATGATGCAGTAGGCAATCTGGTCCGGCTGCTGCGCAACCAGACGGCCCCAGATGGCATAACGCTTCGGCCAAAAGTCCTCGCCCTCATCGTAGAACCTTTTGCCATGCTTGTTTACAACGACCCCGAACGGGACGCAGTCCAGTCGCGTGACGATACCTCCGTCGAACATGGGGGCCCTGGCGTCAATGGCGACGGCATGGCACTGCCGGGGGTCCCCAACGGGCTTCGCCCCCTTGTCAAGCATCACCCGCAGCATGCGGCCCTTGTCGTAGGGGGTCCCCCGAACGATGAAGTTTTCGGCCGGCGGGCCCCAGGATTCCTTCAACCACTCCAGGTTTGCCTGATACCCCCCGGTGGCGAGCACCGCAGCGCGAGCCTTCGCCGTGCCCGACCCGCCTTTATGAGAGAACGTGGCCGAGGTGAAAAGGCCGTCGCGGATTTCAAGATCCTCGGCCGTGGCGTCATAGAGGATGTCTACCCCCAATTGTTCGGCGGTGCTGTAATATGCGTTCATCAGCGCCTTGCCACCTCCGAGGAAAAAGGCGTTGGTTCGGCTCAGGTGAAGCGTGCCGCGCATGGCCGGCTGGAAGTGGCAGCCATGTTGTTCCATCCAGGCCCCGATGTTCCTGGATTCACGAATGGTGTGGCGGGCCAGTTCCTCATTAGTCTCGCCCTTTGTCACCAGAAGCAGGTCGTTCCAGAACTCGTCTTCAAGGTACGGACCCGTCAGGTGATTGGTCCCATACTCGTGGAAATAACGAAGGTTGCGGGTGTGACGGCTGTTGCCTCCCCGAAACGCCCTGGGAGCGCTTTCGAGCAACAGCACGGTCGCGCCCGCCTCCCGTGCCGTCATCGCGGCACAAAGCGCGGCGTTCCCGCCGCCGATGACCAAAACGTCGTAGGCGTGGGATAAATCGATGAATGAGTGGCTGCCGGGTGTCATGGCCTCCTGCCTTTGTTCCGCTATCTAAATCATGGTCTTGAGCCGTTCAGCCACCGCATCGATGAAACCTTCGGTGGACTGATGGCCGGCCGGCTTGGGCGCCATGAGCGGCACCAAATCCTTCGTGACAATGCCCGCCTCGATGCAGCCGATGACGGCCTTCTCCAAAGTTTCGCCGAAGCGGGTCACTTTCGGGGTCTTGTCCAGTTCGCCGCGCTTCATGATGCCCCCGGTCCATGCAAAGATGGAGGCCACCGAGTTGGTGCTCGTCGAGTTGCCTTTCAGGTGCTCGTAGTAATGCCGACGCACCGTCCCGTGTGCGGCTTCAAATTCGTACTTGCCATCGGGGGACACCAGCACCGAGGTCATCATCCCGAGGCTCCCAAATCCGGCCGCCACCACGTCGGAGAAAACATCTCCGTCGTAGTTAGTGAGCGCCCAAAGAAAGCCGCCCTCCTGCTTCATGACCTGCGCCGCGGCGTCGTCGATCAACATGTAACGGTACCGGATACCGGCGCTCTCGAATTCAAGGTGACGCGCTTTCGTCTCGGCGGCAAACACATCCTTGAAAAAACCATGGTATTTCTTGCTGATGGTGTCTTTTGCCGAAAACCACAGGTCCACCTTTTCGCTCAGGGCATAGTTGACGCAGGATCGGGCAAACGAGACGATGGATTTCTCCAGATTGTGGATGCCCATCACCACTCCGGCGCCTTTGAAGTGGTGCAGCAACAGGCGGCTTTCAGGCCCTCCCTCCGGGGTGTAGACGATTTCCACCCTTCCCGGCTTGTCCACCACCAGCTCCACCCCTCGGTAGATATCGCCATAGGCATGGCGGCCGATGATGATGGGTTTTTTCCAACTGCGCACGGCCGGGGTGATATTGTTCACCAGGATGGGTCTGCGGAACACCGTGCCATCCAGGATCGAGCGGATTTGCCCGTTGGGAGAGGGCCACGCCCTTTTGAGCTTGTACTCGATGACGCGCTCTGCGTCCGGCGTGATGGTGGCGCACTTCACCCCCACGCCGAACGCCTTGATGGCGTGCGCCGATTCAGTGGTGATGCGATCTTCGGTCTCGTCACGCTTCTGAATCCCCAAGTCGTAGTACTTGAGATCCACGTCGAGAAAGGGCAGGATAAGTTTTTCCTTGATCATCGCCCAGATGATCCGCGTCATCTCGTCGCCGTCAAGCTCCACAATCGGTGTTTTGACTTTGATTTTTGACATTGATTGATCTCCTGATCATAAACGTATCACCAATCCGAACAAAAAGGTCCAAAAGACCGCCAGAAAAAGACTCTGAGGACTTGAATGTATAACATCATACCGTTATGAATGCTAGCTCCCGGGACATTTTTTGTTTAGGCGATAAGCCATTGTAATGAATAAAGAAATGCCTTCATTGGATAAAGCATCGGTTGATCCAGCGGTGAATCCCTACCGTTGGGTCATGCTGTCAATGTTGTGGCGCCTCTATGTGTTTATCGGGATTCTTTCAAAACCGGCCATGGGATCTACTGGAGCGGTGTGCCTGGTTTAACAACAAATGGCGTCATTTTCCAATAAATCCAGATCGTTAACGCTCTGTCTTACTCCACCCTGTAATCTTCCAACCCCTCAGCGCCATAACCCAGCCTGACATCACATATGTTGTGGTTTCTTTTTCTTTGAATCACAAGGGGAATTTCTATATAATGAGCCAACAAAAAAAGGCGGCTTTTATCACGGAATCCAGTTTTCAAACTACCATCGACAATCGCAAACACAAATCTTCAATATTCAATCATCAATTTGTAATTTAAGACCGCCAGTTGGGAGGACAGTTGGTGCAACAAACGAAGATTCTTAAAGCGCTTAAGGAGCTTTGCACAGGGTGTCATACATGTGAGATAATGTGCTCTCTGAAACATACTGGGATGGTTAAGCCGGCCCTGGCACGGATAAGGGTAGGTTATTCTAAAGAAGACCCTCTTCCTTACCCCATAATCTGCGAGCATTGCAAAGACTCTCCCTGTAAGGAAGCATGCCCTGTTCCCAATGCCATGTACACGGATGAAGACACGGGGGCGGTTATTATTGACGATGATTATTGTATCCAATGTCTTGCCTGTGTGGAGGCCTGTCCCTTTGGGGCCATTCAAGTAGGACCTAATCAAGAGATACTCAAATGCGACTTATGCGGGGGCGATCCGGTATGTGCCAAGTTCTGCCCTGAAGTGCCGGGGAATCGTTTCCCCCATCTGCCCTGGCCCACGCAGTCCTGTCTTCAGTACGTGGAACCTTCTCAAGCAAAGAATAATCGAAGATCGATGTCTACTGCGAAAGGGGAGAAATGATGGACGGTCTGGGCGATCTACTTAGAATTGATTTGAGCACTCAAAGGATTTCCAAAGAGCCTATACCTGTGGAGCTTCGCCGCAAATTTCTGGGGGGCGAAGGAATCAATGTCTGGCTTCTCTGGGAACATTTTCTGAAAGTGGACCCTAAGATCGACCCCTTAAGCCCGGATAATGTCTTAATCATGGGTGTAGGGCCCCTGGCATCGACCGGTTTGGGGGCGGGGAGCAAGGCAAAGTTTACCTATAAATCACCGATCTATAATTTATATGGCGACACTAGCTTTGGCGGCGGCTTTAGCAGCCAACTTCGCTGGGCCGGATATGATCACATCGTTATAACCGGCAAGGCGGAACACCCGGTCTACATATGGATCAAGGATGATTCGGTGGAAATCAGAGATGCCCGCCACTTGTGGGGGAAAGGTGTCTTGGAAACAGATGCCCTGATCAAAGAGCAGTTGGGCGAAGGGATTGAAACGGTTTGCATTGGTCCGGCTGGTGAAAACCTGGTGCGCTTTGCCTCAATCATGGCCAGTTGTCATAGAGCGGCCGGCAGAGGGGGTGGAGGGTGCGTTTTCGGTTCCAAGAACTTGAAAGCCATCGCTGCCCGTGGAACAAAGGGTTTGTCCGTATATGATCCTGATGGTCTATTCGAAGTGGCTGAAGCGTTTCGCAAGTATAAAAATGGAGATTTGGGTTCAGCATATAATCGTAGGGCCGGGACATTGAATCTAATAAGGGATACACATTATACAGGTTTGCTTGCATACCGAAATCATCAAGGCCAAATGGTCCCGGCTGAAAAAATCGATAACCTGGACCACAACTGGTACAACAAAAACATAGGGGTGCGGTCAAAGGCATGCTCGCCTGGTTGCGGCTTTGCCTGTGGTGGATGGTATCATCTGAAGGGAAATGAAAGCCCTGGAGCCAGAAGGCACGCCGGTGAGTGGGGCCCAAAACCGGAATTTGGGGCGGCAAATCCCTTTGGCCCCGGCTGCGACCTTTCCGATCTGCCGGAGATTTGCCACATCAATAGGATGTGTAATGACTACGGTTTGGACGTCATGGAAATCAGCATGACCCTTTCCTTTCTCATGGAATTGTGGGAAAGAGGAATCATCAGCCGGGAAGATACGATGAAGTGGACGGGCGAGCCCCTTTCTCTTGAGTGGGGAAACCACGAGGCCATGGAGAAAATCGTAGAATACGCAGCTTGGCGCAACAACGAACTGGGTAACATCGTGTCAGGCGGGCTTTACAAGGCGGCTCAAAGGATAGGCGATGCAAAAAACGTGTCTGTCCTAACGTATGCCATGTATGGAAAGGGCGGTGCTGCCCACGAAGGGGCGACCAGGATTTCGAGCTTCGGCATCGCTATGGCCGTAGCCCCCATCGGTGCTCACCACTTGAAGGGCACGGGGATAAGTGCCGGCGTATCGGAAAAGTTCCTGGGTAAGCCGGATGGCGCAAGCATCTTTGGCTTAATCGCAAAAGGAGGAGGATTAGAAGAAAGAGAGGGAGCCTCTAAATATACCTTACAGGGGGCCGGCCATGCTCTTGGCGAAATCTTTGCGGCCATGGCTAATTCCCTCGGCGTGTGCTACTTCCTTTGCAGCCATAGTAGTTTGAAGGAGATCCCCTTGGACATACTTTCCAAAGGCATACGGGCTATCACTGGAATAACGCTGACCCCCGAAGAGCTCATAACCGCAGCGGATAGGGTGACCAATATCCAGAAGGCCTTCAACAGCAGGCTCGGTTTGCGAAGAGAGGACGATACCGTATGCGACCGGTGGATGAATGAACCGATACTGGAGGGATTTGCCAAGGGTATGAAGGTCGCAGATTTCCTCGAGCCCATGAAGGATGAATATTACGATTATAAAGGATGGGATAAGGAAACATCTTTACAGAAAAAGGAGAAATTGGAGGAGCTGGATCTGCAAGATGTAGCGCGAGTGCTGGCTGAAGAGGAGGGATTGGCTTGTGGTCACAGCGCCGCTTGATTGCATAGGAAGTTCTATTTTTGCCCCCTTCCCCAAGTCCCACGCCGCTGGATATCCAATCCCCAATCCGACCCAGAGAAATATGGGGGATGGTGTTGCTTAAGTCACGTCCATTATGATATTTTAATACGATGGGTTTTTGGCAAAAAGCAAAACGAGGTTAACGGATTGAAAAATAGAATAAAAGTTACGGCAGAAAAGTGTTCAGGGTGCCGGGTGTGTCAACTGATGTGCAGTATGGCGCATCACGATGGAGGCTTCAATCCGCGAAGGGCAAAGCTCCGTGTGGAAATAAACAGGAATCCTGATATCGAAACCCCTGTTTCCCTTATTGACACGCCGCATGTCTGCAGGCAATGCGAGCCCGCGCCTTGCGCGGAAGCATGCCCCGTCGAAGCGTTTCAATGGGATGAGCGAAACGCGATATGGATCATCAGGGAAGACATGTGCACCGGATGTGAAATGTGTAAGGAGGCATGCCCTTTCAGTATGATTACATTTTACAATGAAACAGCGACGAAATGCGACTTCTGTGGCGGAAATCCCATGTGTGTGACGTATTGTCCGACAGGCACCTTGGAAATTGAATGAGAGGGGGCCATATGTTTAACGGCGGATATATCGGTAAAATATTAAGAATCGACCTGACCCATTCTGAAATAAAGGAGGTGCCTTTAAGTGAGAAGGTAGCCAGGGGCTTTCTTGGGGGCAGAGGTCTGGGCAGTTACTTGTTCTACAAGGAGCTTAGACCTAACATCGACGCATTTTCTCCGGACAGCATCATCGCCTTCATGACAGGCCCCTTGCAGGGTACGGCAACACCGTACAGTCCCAAATTCGTCGTTATTAACAAATCGCCTCTTTCAGGCTCGTTCTCGAGGTCCGTCAGTGGCGGAGGGGCCTTCGGGCCGGAGCTAAAGTACGCTGGTTATGACGGTTTGATCGTAGAAGGAAGGGCCAAGACCCCGGTCTATATCTTCATAGACGATGACAAGGTCATGATCAAAGACGCGCGGGCCCATTGGGGCAAATGGACCGGCGAAACAGAGGTCTCCATCCGAGATGAACTGGGTGACCCTTCGGTAAAAATCATTCCCATTGGCCCTGCAGGAGAAAATGGGGTTCGCTTCTCTGGGGTGATCCCGGAATCCAGGGCCGCCGGCAGAGGAGGCGCCGGGGCGGTCATGGGATCCAAGAATTTGAAGGCGATCGCCATCAGGGGAACGGGAGCGGTTCGTGTGGCCAACCCGGATTTGTTTAAAGCCATACTCAAAGATGCCTATAAAGCCATTAGGGCCGACACGCAATCGCAGGGCAGAATCGATTTCGGAACGACAGGGACCGTCTCCTCGGCTTACAAAGCCGGCGCGTTGCCGATCATGAACTATTCCAGGGCTACCCTCGATGGGATCGAGGGGCTTTTCGCAGAAACCGTCAAGGAACAAGTCTACATCCACAATGAATCGTGCTTCGGATGCCCCCTTCCCTGCGGTAAAACGGCCATCATCAAAACGGGACCCCATAAGGGCACAGTGCTCCAGGGGCCCCATTTTGAAACCATCGGACTTCTCGGAAGCAATTGTGGCATTACGGATATCAAAGCCGTGACCAAGGCCAATTATCTTTGCAATCAGTACGGACTCGATACCATTAGTACCGGAAACGTCATTGCTTTTGCTATGGAATGCTATCAAAAGGGTTTCATCACCAAGCAAGACACAGACGGGGTGCCATTACGCTTCGGTGATGCGGATGTTGTTCTGAACCTCATTGAGAAGATAGCCAAAAGGGAAGGGTTCGGGGACCTGCTGGCGGAAGGCACCAAGAGGGTTTCCGAAAAGATCGGGAAAGGTTCAGAGCGCTTCGCGATGCATACCAAGGGCCAGGGATTTGCGTCTTTTGATCCCCGAAGCGTCGTCGGTATGGGCCTGATCTATGCGACAGCCACCCCAGGGGCAAACCATTCTTATGGTCCCACATTTCGAGCCGAGCTCGTTGATCTAAAGGATGCCCTCACACACAGGGAAAAGGGGAGAATCGCACGCAATATACAGAACAACTACTGCCTGCAGGACTCGCTGGTCTTTTGCAGCTTCTCCCGGTACGGTTTCGATAACAATCGAAGATTTTTGTTCATGGAAGCGGTAACGGGATGGAATATCCAGGAGGCCGAAAGGACCCTCATCGCAGACCGGATTTACACCATCGAGCGATTATTCAATCTCAGGGAGGGATTTACCAGAGAAGATGATACCTTGCCATGGCGATCGCTCTCTGAACCCATGCCAGATGGACCTGCAAAGGGAAATACCGTCCCTTTGGAAGCCATGCTGTCGGATTATTATCGAGAGCGAGGGTGGGATGAAAAAACGGGAATCCCCAGCCAGGAAACCCTTGAGAAGCTCGGCTTGGCCGAATTGGTCGAAACCGTCACGGAGTAGTTTCCTCGGGTGGAAGAACGATCGCCCCCGTCAAGAAGGAGACACGCATGGTTCGAATTGTTCCCCTAAATGTTGGCATGTTTGAAGCCCTTCCCAAACAGACTTGCATGTACCGGATGTACCGGGAAGTGACTTATGAAGCGCCCTGCATCATATGGTACTTGGCTGGCACCCGGAATAACATTATCGTGGACCTGGGACCTCCCAACCCTGAGCAAGTATTGGAACATCGAGGATTTGCGATGCACCGATCAAGCGAGCAACAGATTCCCACCGCGCTCGAAGCAGCAGGGATTCGTCCAGATGATGTCAAGATTGTTATTCTAACACACCTCCACTGGGACCATGCCTGGGGATTCCACCATTTCAAAAACGCCCGGTTCATCATCCAGAGCGAAGAGGTGAAATACGCTATTGCGCCCTTTCCATGTCACCGCATGCTTTACTATGATCATAGCTTGGGCAAACCACCGTTCGTGAATTATTTGGACAGAATGATGGTGATCCATGGGGATTACGAAGTTGAGCAGGGAGTAAACACGGTTTATATTCCAAGCCACAGTCCAGGGTCCCAGGGCATTTTGGTGAGCACGGAGAAAGGCAGATACTTCATCGCCGGAGATGCCGTGGCGCTTTACGAGTGTTGGGAGACCACACCCCATGTTCCTTCAGGGATTTTTAACAGCCTTGAGGACTATTACCGAAGCATGATAAGAATCGAAAAACTTGCCGATTATGTGCTTCCCGGTCACGATCCAAGGGTCTTTGATCAGCCTTCCTATCCATAACCACCACGACGGCGGCGATGCGTCATACAACACTTTCCTTCTCGGGAGGATGTCGAAAATGGATGAGAAAATTGGATTTATCGGGCTCGGTGCCATGGGTGGCCCGATGGCGAAAAATCTGATCGCCAAGGGACATCACTTAACCGTTTACGATATTGCAGAAGAACGAACGAAGGTGATAGTTGGGGCCGGGGCCAGTGGTGCAGGCTCCTGCAAGGACGTCGCAGAAAAGACAGGACTGATCATCACCATGCTGCCCTCTTCACCTCATGTCAAAAAGGCAATCCTTGGCAGCGGAGGGGTCATCGACGGCATTCGAGAAGGATCCGTGGTTATAGACATGAGTACCATCGACCCGGGGACGACCCGGGAAATCGAAAGGGAACTCAAAGCGCGCGGCGTCAAGATGCTGGATGCCCCGGTCGCAAGAGGTGTGAACGCTGCGGTTGCAGGCACCCTCGCCATTTTTGTGGGAGGAGAGAGGCAAGTCTTTGAACGATGCCGCCCGATTCTCTCAGTCATGGGAACAGACATTGATTATGTGGGAGAAATCGGAGCAGGAGAAGTCGTAAAGATCGTCAATAACCTCATTTTGGCCATTAACGTCTGCGCCCTATCTGAAGGGTTGGTGTTGGGGGTAAAGGCCGGGGTGAAGCCGGACGTTCTATTTAAGGCCCTGAGCCAGGGCTCCGCGAATAGCTTTGCCTTGCAGAATCATTTCAAAAAGTTTGTCTATGAGGGAAAGTTCGAGAAAGGCGTCTTTCCGGTTGAATACATCATCAAGGATCTCAATCTCGCACTGACGACGGCAGAAAATTTCCACGTCCCCCAATATTTTGGGGCATTGGCTGTTCAGACTTATGAGGCAGCTGTGGCTGCGGGCCTTGGCGATCGTTACTACCCGGTCGTTGTAAAGCTCATGGAAAACCTAACGGGGGTTGAAGTCAGAGGGGATCTCACCGAGGGCTGAAAGGAAGCCCGCCCCTGGCGGTCACGGTGATCCCTTCATCTGAATCCACCTTGTCCCAGGCGAACTCGTGCAGAGGCAGGGCAACCCTTGTATTTCCCATAAGGCGCCCAAAGGAGCGATGCCAGATGCGCTCTCCGTTAGACCAAGCTTCGAGCACGGGCTTCCTAAGGGTATAAGCTGTTTGAAGCGTAACCGCCGGATGGAGCGAGGGAAGGTGACGGCGCTTTATCTGTGACGGGATAATTCTCTGGGGAACCACGTAGCGAATAGGATATTCACCTTTGATGGGGATGCATTTTGGCGGTTCGGGTTGGCTCACGGAAGCCGTCTCTAAGATCGTGTGCGCAGCCTGTTTACCCTCAAGGGCGCACAGATCGTGCATTTCAGCGCCTCGCAAAATGTTTCCCGCGGCAAGTATGTTGGGAACGGAGGTCATCAGGCGCGTGTCAACGACGGGCCCAAAGGTCAAGGGGTCCTGTTCGATTGGGGTTTGATCCAGCAAAGGCGCATAGGCCCGGAATTTCCCGGTGATGATCACTGTGTCACAGTCCACAAGGAGGCTCCCCTTCTCCTTTCTCACCAATTCAACCCCTTCCACCCGTTTATCCCCCACAATCGTTCCTATCGTCGTGTCCTCCAAAATCGGGAAACCCAGCGTGGCGCTTACCGCCTTTGCAATAAACCGATAGGTCTGCACTTCGACGCCAGGTTCAACTAACCCCACAATGGAAGTTCCCGCCCGCCTCAATGTCAGAATGGCCTCGAACGCGACGTGTTCGCTGCCGATGATCAGGGCGCGCTCCCCTGGCTTGGCCCCATGGCCATTGACCAGTTGCAGAAGGCCGCCCGTGGTCAGTATCCCCGCCGGGCGTGTTCCTGAAATCAGCCTTGCGGGTCGCGACGTCTCAAAGCACCCCGTGGCAAGCAGAAGGTGCCGGCATTCATAACCGTTCAAGCCAGAGGGTGACAGCACCTCCAGGACGTGCGCCTTTCCGGGTATCCCGGGAATAATACGCAAAACCGTGGCCTCAGTGTGGACGTCAACCGATGTATTTCGCATCAGTCGGCTCAAAATCCGGGCATACCCGCTGCCGGTATAGGCGCCTTTCAGGTCGCGAAATCCAAAGAAACGGAGATGGCTTGATCGAGGTAAACCCCCAAGCGTTGAATCAACTTCAAAAAGGGCGATCCTCAGGTCTGCGTGCTTGGAAAGCTCCAGACAGGCCGAGATCCCCGCCGGACCACCCCCAACCACCGCCACATCCAAACGCGTTGATTCTTGTCTTCTTCGTTGGCTCATCGTTCCGTCCACAACCCTGCTAGAAAGGATCCCCCTGCCGCGAGGCAGCCCTTTTCCCCTTGCGCCCAACGGCCGCCTCGTCCATTGCCCGGAGCCCTCGTGCTTTGCGGCCGACATACCCGGATGTCGATCCCTTCTTGGTGATACAATCGAGAGGCTGCCCCAACTCTCTTGACAGAACCGACGCGATTCCGGGACCGCAGAAATTGCCCTGGCACGTTCCCATCGTAGCCCTTGTTCGGAATTTCACGCCATCGAGGGTCGCAGCCCCCCTCCTTATGGCCTCAACGATTTCCCCCTCTGTGACCGTCTCGCATCGGCACATCACATGACCGTATCTGGGGTCTTGGGCGATAAGCGCGTTACGCTGGTCTTGACTCAATTGCCTCACCCTGGGAATGGCGCTCCGCGATGGGGTGAAGCCGACTTTTTCATTCATGTCCAGGCCTGCATCCGCCAGCATCCTAACCACGTGACGCGACATCGGCAGCGCTCCGATGACGCCGGGCAGTCGAATGACTACATTCAAAAATCTGGGGTTGGCCGGCGAAAACTCGACAATGTGGTCTTCCACATCACGCGTGTTAAATACACGCACCCCTGTAAAGGTACTTATGATGTCGCGCTCTGAGAGGGCTGGAACGATGGTTTTCGCCATCGCCATGGCCTTGTCGACGTCTTCACGTATGGTCCCTGTATCATCCGGTCTGTCTGTTGCGTCGTACGTTCCGCACTCAATCAAAAGATTATCGTCGCGGCGCTGGACCACCTGCAAAAGACCCGGTTTGTTGGGCAGGCGCACCATGCTCCTGAGAACCCCTCTTAAGCGCCTGTCCAAAATCATCAGGAGGGTTTTCTTGAACTGGAGGCCCCAGTCGCGGCCTCCCCCCATGTCCGCGATCCTGTCCGCCCATCCACCCGCCGCGTTCACAATGAAATGGGTCCTGATGGGGCCCCGTGTTGTTTCCACCACTTGGTAGGCCCCCTCCGCTGAAACGCCGGTCACCTCAGCATCAAGCACGATCTTCACGCCGTTTCGGCATGCGTTCTCGGCCAGGGCCAAGACCACCTCGGGAGGAAAAATATCAATGATGTGATCGGCGGCATAAAGACCGCAAACAACGTCTTGGTTCACATTGGGCTCCAGGTCTAAGATCTCCTGTCTGCTCACCTCTCTGAAATCGGCAAAAATGCCGCCGATCGCGCGGCCGAGTGACACGTATTTCCTTAGATCTTCTACTTGATCCTCAGTGATCGCTACAATGAGCAGTGGTTCGTAGTTGTACCTGACACCCAGTTCGTCGAGAACGGGAGGCCAATCCTTGAAACCCTGCTCGCTCCAACGCTCGAGAAGTGTGGTTGGCTTGTAAAGCGCCTGGAGGGGCGTGCCGGGAGCCAACAGAACGCTTTTTAGCACCATCGAGCCGACCATATTTAGACCGGTGTAAATGTTACCCAGGGTCACCTTGCTCTGGCCGGCGGCGAGCTCTCCAGCCCTCTCCACCAAGACCGTCTCCACCCTGTACCGCGACAACTCCCTTGCGATTGCCGCCCCGGTAATGCCCCCGCCAATGACGACTACGTCAGCCTCTCGTTCCGCTTGTATCTCCATTAAACGCTCAGCCGCCTGAGACCCCTTTTGTGCCCCAGGCGCCTCGGCAGAACTCTCGAATTTTCATTTAGAAAACAATTATCATTCCGAATTTGATGCCGATTTTTTCATAACCATGGATCTTCCCCAGCCGCTCTTGGCACCAGGTAGCCTTACCCCTGTAAATTCACCCAGAGGTTCAGCTTGCCCACCATTCATAATTCAAACTTTTTGTTGAATCCTACTTCAACCGCCAGATCGGTTTTCTTTTCTCTATAAATGCCTGCTTGGCCTCAATGGAATCCTGTGAGTTCCACACCGGTGTGGCAATATGTTCGACAAGTGAAAGAGCACTTTGACGGTCCATATGGCCGGAGCGAGCGGCAAGCTCTTTGGAGGCCCAAACAGAGAGAGGTCCGCATTCGCAAATAGATTCTGCCACCCTCAGCGCTTCATCCATCATGCCGTTTTTGGGGACAACCCGGTTGACAAGGCCCAACTGGAATGCTCTTGAAGCATCGATCGGCCTCGCGGTGAAAAGAAGCTCCGCTGCGACCGCTCTCGGCATGTAGTTGGAGAGAAAGGGAGCAATCAGCGCCGGGACGTTAACCTTGGCCTCGCTGGCGCCGAAAAGCGCATCCTCGCATGATATTCGGAGATCACATTCTAAGGCCAGCCATAGTCCGGCACCGTTCACATGTCCGTGGGTTGCTGCAATCAAGGGTTTCCACAGGTTGTAACTCGACGGCCCTAGTGGTTTGTCTCCGAAAAGGAGTGAGTCCCTGAATTTCCATTGCCCTCGCTCCATTTCCCTGACATCCGCACCGGAGCAAAATGCTCTGCCCTCACCGCTTACGATACCCACCCACAGGCTCTCATCGTCTCTGAATCGGATCCAGCTCTGAACCAGATGATCCCTCATCTCTCCATTGATCGCATTTAATCGCTCGGGGCGATTCAGCTTTATGAACGCGATATGTTCATCTCTTTCAAATATGACTTCATCCATAATTGTCACGTCCCCCGTTGCTTGTTTCGATTCACGCCGGATGCGTCGTTGCCGAATCCGTCTTTTCGGCCGTGCATCTATGGCATTTTTTGAGTATCCATGATTTCAGGATCGTGAAGGGGAAGGATGATATCGGCGACGCTCTTTATCCGCAGGAGGCTATGGTAAGCCTGAACAGCGTTTACCATGATCCCGGGCAGGATGGTCAGTCTGTCACCGGCCATGGGACTTTCCGATGCGGGAAAAAAGTTTTCCTTGATGCAGCAAAGTCCACTGATGACAGCCTTGCCCTTTTCTAAACTTACGCTTACCGACTGACCGCCGGCGGTGTGCCCCGGCGTATAAAGAACATGAAGACCTTCAAAAAGCGAACGATCACCGGCAACGGCTTCAACGCGGCAACCTTGAAGGAGCTCACTTCGATAAAGGCCCTCAAAGGGCTTCGGGTTTCGCAAAAAATCCAGTTCGTCCTTTTGAACCAAAACCTTCGCGTTCACGCATTTTCTCGTATTGTAGCAGTGATCGAAGTGAAGATGGGTCTGGATCACGATATCGATCTTGTCAGGACTCAGGTTGACGGATTCAAGGGCTTCCTCAAAACTCATCAAGGCATCGAAATCAAGATCCTTGAACTTTGGATGGTACGCCCTATAATCGGCGGCTTCAATGGCCGTGTCCACAATGATATTCTTTTCAAGACCCTTAATGTACCACATGACAAAGGGCCTTACAATCGGCTTTCCGTAATCAAGCATATAGGTCATAAAACCCTTTTCGCCGACATATCGACTCAACACCAGTGGAATGATTTCATAATTCATGGTTGATTTTCACCTCTCGTAATGATGTTCGAATATCGGTGTCTTCCTTGTGGACTTTTCCAATTGACCAGGGGCGACCCATTGAATGCTGGGGCGGATCTTGAGTTTCTCATGAATGGCCTGAGCGATCGATGAGGCCAATCCTTCGAGTTCAGCCTCTTTTGCGTCACCACTAAACTCCAACTTCAATTTTAAGGGAGGCACCACTCTTGGTGGCGGTTGATCCAACACGATCCTCATCTCACCCGTGACGCTCGGCAAGAAGGACTCCACGACTTTCTTGATTCCATATGGGTAGACGTTTACGCCTTTCACAATGAGCATGTCGTCCGATCGTCCTATCAGCTTGATGCGTTTCCCGGGGAACCCACAAAATGGACAAGGTTTTGTAAAGACCTGAACGATATCTCCCGTGCCAAACCTGACAAGAGGGGCTGCCTGTCGCTTGAGCGACGTGATAACGAGTTCCCCGACCGAACCATCCTCAACCGGTATGGACGTCTTCGTGTTGGGATCCACCAAGTCATCGAAACTCGTGCACAGATCGGGCGCAACGCCATGCAGCCCGCTATATGCATCGGATTTACAGCTGATGGCCACGGCGTGACCGGCAGGCGCCCAATAGTCATAGACCGGACACCCATATTCAGTTTCGATCCGATTCTTTATTTCGGAGATCCCCACGCCTATCTCCCCTGTCAGCATGAGTCCCTTGAAGTTGAGCTCCGACACATTCTTCTGCAAGACCTCCGGGGACTTGGTTATCAAATACTCCGCAAGGGAAACCGTCGTGGCCATGTAACGGGGGCGCGTCAGATCGGCCATCTTAAGCATAAAGTCCGATCCGGCACGTGCATCGATGTCGATCGGTAATGCGCCGATGCCTCTTATGCCCCAAAGAGACATGGTTGTGGCGTAGATACCCAAGGCAAAGATGAAAAGGACGCGGTCTCCTTTTTCGACTCCGATCAATGAAAACCGGTGCCCCAGCGCCTTTCCAATTTCGTCGATATCCATCCGGGTGAACGTGTAGGTAAAGGTCGGCGTTCCCGTTGTACCCGAAGTTGTACCTGTCAGATAGATTTCGTTGACCGGCGCGCACAGATGCATTCCGAAAGGATGCTTTTCTCTCTCAAGAGATTCAACCGCATTCTTCCTTTCCTGTTCCTTATCCATAAACACAGGCAACCGTCTGAGATCTTCTAAGGTCTTTATGTCACCCGGCAAGGCACCTACCTCTTTGAATTTCTCCTTATAGAAAATCGACCGCTCGTAGCAATATCTCATCTGAGATCTGAGTCGCTCTTCCTGATAGGCTTTGATCTGTTCACAGGAAAAATCATTCAAGAGGTCATTTGAAAAGTACTTTTTCTCAATCACTGTCGTCTCCAAGCCGCTTAAAGGGTAGAAAGCGTCAACTCCATCAAATCCACAATCTTCATTTCCTTTTCGAGACCCATCGTCTTTACGGCATCCTCAAAATGTATCAGGCAGAACGGGCAGGCCGTAATCACGATGGTAGCCCCTGCGTCTTTGGCCATCTGGATTCTCTTTTCAGCCATTCTCATCTCTTCCTGTTGAATTTCATGCCACAGGATAACGTCCCCACCCCCGCAGCAAAAGCTTCTGTCCCTGCACTTCTTCATTTCGACCAGCCGCATGCCCGGGAGGGCCTCAATCAGTCTTCTTGGTACGTCGTACATCTCGTTATGACGCCCTAGATAGCAAGGGTCATGATAGGTGTAAATTTCATTTCCGGAAAGCGCTCTTATGGGTTTCAATCGGCCGCTCACAATGAGATCCAGAAAAATTTCGGAATAATGGCAGACCTCAAAAACGTCCGGGTAATCTTTCTTCAAAGTATTGTAGGCATGCGGATCCGCCGTCATGATCCGTTGAAATCGGATACGCCTAAAGTTTTCAGTATTCTCCCGAACCAGAAGTTGAAAAAGCCCCTCCTCTCCCATGCGGCGCACCTGATGGCCAGAGTCCCGTTCGCAAGGCCCCAGAATCCCGAAATCAACCCCGCCAAGGTTCAATCCTGTTGCCATGGCAGTCACCATCTCCTGGGCCCTCGGATCATATGAACCGTAGCTATCAACAAAAAAGAGAAGGTCTACCTCATCGCCTTCTCTTAAGACCTTTACAGCAGGCCCCCCTGCCGTCTTGATCCATTCGGCCCTGTTTGCAGGGGACTTGCCAAAAGGATTGCCCGTCTTTTCGACGTTGATAAAAACCTGGCTGAATCGCTTGGGGTTCTCCGATGTTTCAACAAGATGACGCCTCATGTCCACGATCTTGTCAATATGCTCTATAAGTACGGGACACTCCTCCTCGCATGCGCCACAGGTGCTACACGACCATAATTCATCCTCTTGAATGGCACCCCCCACCATAGGGGGCAGATGCTTTCCGCCATGGGAACGATTGCCGGACCTGAAGACGGGATGACCCTGGTAGGCAGCTTCCCTCAGTTTAATGTTGATCATCATTGGGGAGAGCGGCCGGCCCACGGCATGGGCAGGACATTGATCCGTACACCGCCCGCATTCGGTGCAGGTAAAGAGATCAAGCATCTGCTTCCAGGTAAAGTCCGCTGTTTCCTTTACCCCCAAAGATTCGATCGCCTCAATGCGCGGCATATCCCAACGGGCAGGCTTGATAGATCCTTTTGTAAGCTTTCTGAAAAATATATTGGGAAGGGCGGTGATGATGTGAAAGTGCTTGGAGAAGGGAAGAAGATTCAAGAATAAGAAGAATACCGCCAAATGCAGCCAGTAACTCATGCGTTGGATAACAACCCTGATCTCCGCTCCATTTTCAGGCAGCAGGAAAGCGGCAAGGCGGCCAGCAGGAAGCCATATTCCGTCGGAGTTGGAAAAAGGCATCGCGCTTCCCTCGAAGAACATATCCGTTATCATGAGCACGGCAATGAGGCCGAGGATAAGATAGGCCTCCGAGTGGTTTGCCCCTCCATATCTTGGGGGTTTCCAGATAGCCCGTCTTAAAATGGCCCATACGCATGCGCCGAGAACAACCAGTTCGAAGATGTCTCTAACACTCCCATAAGTGGTTCCCTCCCCCCACTTGATAAAGGAACCGGGAAACAGCCCCTGGACCAGCAAGTCCATGGAATGCAAACTCAACACGAGAAAACCCCAAAAAATCGTGAGGTGGATAAGTCCCGCCACAAGATAACGGGGTTGTCGCTTTTGAATGAACCCGAAGATCAGAAGGCTCCGGACTCTTTCACCGATCAAAGCGAAGCGGGGATCGGGGTTGCCGGACCGAATCAGCCGATACCTCTTGTAAACAATATAAGAAAACAGCGAAATGCCTGAAAGGAAAAGCAACCAGGTCAACAAGTATCCGGGAAAACCTAGATAACTGACAGCAGCCGGATGTATCGGAGCCATATCTCAACCACTCTCCCGTTTCCACGCGCTCATCTATATTTCCCTGCCGATTTTTGAGCCTTCATAAATGGCATCCATGGCATTCCTTGGCGTCACACAGTCTCCCACGCGAAATACGTTAGGGTTCGGCTTGTCTGCAATGCCAATCCACAGAGCGTCGTTCGGCGCGGCTCCGGTTGCCAGGACCACCGTATCCACTCCCAGTATTCTCTTTGTCCACCCCCTTTGCTGAAAGGCTATTCCCTCCTCGTCGATTTCTGAAACCTTGGCGCCAAGCTGAACTTCAACCCCTTTTTCCGCAAATCGATCCTCAAAATAGACCCGGTTTGCACTGCCGGTGTCCGAAGCCATCTGATCCATCATCTCCAAGATGATCACTTCCTTGCCCTGTTCGCAAAGGAAGTCCGCAGTCTCAACACCCACAAGTCCGCCACCCACAACAACAATCCTTTTTCCGACGGAAACCTTTCCAGCCAGCACGTCAAAGGCATAGACCACGTGTTTAAAGCCCACGCCTTTGATCCTCGGCGCAAAAGGCAACGCCCCGCTCGCCAGAATAATGGCGTCCGCCTCGAGACCGTTCATCATTGATGGGGTGATTTCGGTTCCCAACTCGATCTCAACACCTGCCTTCTTCACCTGATGAGAAAGGTAATCGCTCAACTTTCCGAGTTCGTCCCGATGAGGAGGCACCCGGCCGATCCTGATCTGTCCTCCCAATTCCTGTTCTTTCTCATAAATCGTCACCCGGTGGCCGCGGAGTGCAGCCACCCTTGCCGTTTCAAGCCCCGCAGGCCCTCCTCCAATGACCGCAACCCGTTTTGGCTCCTCACTCCCGACTATTTCGAATTCTCTCTCCCGCCCCACCATTGGATTTTGAAGGCAGGTAAATGGCTTCATCTTGTGTATGTTATCGATGCATCCCTGATTGCATCCGATGCATTGTCGGATATCGTCGAACCTGCCCTCAAGCGCTTTTTTTGGCCATTCAGGGTCACTTAATAATGCCCTTGCCAGAACGACCAGATCTGCATTTCCCTCTTCGATAACCTTCGAGGCTCTGACGGGATCTATGATTCGGCCTATGACCCCGACGGGTACCTTGGCCACACTCTTTGCGCGCTTCGCGTAAGGCACGTTGACGAAATCCTCCACCGACATGGCAGGAATAATCATGTAGGGACGAGATTCATGCAGGCCCACCGAGGTGATGATCGCATCCGCACCCTCCTCGACTGCAAGCCTTATGGTAACCTCGGCCTGGTCAGGGACGATGCCCCCTTGAACGTAGTCGTCCATGTTGAGTTTCACCAGAACGGGGAAGTCCGCCCCGGCCTTATGTTTGATATCTTGTATGATCTCGATAAGAAACGTAGCCCTTGCACGGACATCACCTCCGTAGCGATCTGTCCGCTTATTGGAATAGGGCGACAGGAACTGCGAAATGAGATACCCGTGGGCGGCATGGATCTCTACGGAATCGAATCCTGCTTCACGTGCCCTCCTGCCTGCATCCCCGAACTTTCCCACCATCTTCTGGATTTCCCAGAGGGTCATTTCCCGGGGGACATCGGTTTGCCTACTGATGGCACTGTAACGTGAAACCAAACTGGAGGGCGCTATGGGTTGAACGCCCGTAATCTCGGAAGAGCACTCCCTTCCTCCATGAAAAATCTGAAGAGAAATCATGCCTCCGACCGCATGCACCCCCTGGACCAGACGCTTCAATCCGGGAATGAGCGTGTCGTCGTACGCGCCCAGTCCATTCAGTATCCGTTTGCCATCAGGAGAGACGTACGCGTTCTCCGTAACATTGAGGGCGCAACCTCCTTTTGCGATATTCACATGGTAACCAATCAGCCGGTCTGTCACGAACCCGTCCCTCGTACCGAAATTGGTAACCATCGCCCCCATGATTATCCTACTTTTCAGTTCGAGCCTTCCTATCCGGATCGGCTCGAACAATTTTCGGGCGGGGTTCATATCCTCTCCTTTTATTTCCGATTGCAAAAAAAATCTTTCTCTTCGTTTCAGGTCACGTTCAGTGCAAATCTCGCCAAATGCTCCGAGGCCCCGGAGGCGGTCATGAAGGCCGAATAGCAACTTCCCCCGATCAGCAGCCGTCTCTCCTCCCCGGTGGTTCTTCCCGCTCTCGTCATTGCTTGCCCTCTTTGACTTCCCGGCCGGCGCCATTGCCGAAGCCGGCTTTCCGCCCGCCCAGATAGATTTCCGTAACATACGGATTGTGCCTAAGATCCGCACTCGGCCCCTCCAGCGCAAGTCGGCCCGTCTCGAGAACGTATCCGTAATCGGAAAGCCGAAGCGCCATTCGGGCATTCTGTTCGACTAGTATGATGGTGATCGCCGCCTTGCCGATCTCCCTGATGATCTCCGCCAGGTTCGCCACAACGATGGGTGCCAGCCCGAGGGATGGCTCGTCCAGTAGCAGAAGACGCGCCAAGCCCATCAACGCTCGCCCGATCGCGCACATCTGCTGCTCCCCCCCCGAAAGGCTTCCCGCCACCTGGTTCCGTCTGTTGCGCAGGATCGGAAAATAGGAGTAGACCCTCTCCAGTTGCGCACGGAAGGAGGCATCACGACGCCGAAGATACGCTCCGGCACACAGGTTCTCGTATATCGTGAGGCCGGGAAACAGGCGCCGCCCCTCAGGCGCCAGGGCGATCCCCCGAACCGCCACCTCATGAGGCCTGAGGTTGGTGATCTCTTCCCCCTTCCAAGTTACGGAGCCCGACTCCGCGTGGGCGAGACCGACAACGCACCGCAACAACGACGACTTCCCCGCCCCATTGGACCCGAGGATGCAGGCGATCTTTCCTTCACAGACGGAGAGGCTGATGCCGTCAAGCGCCACCGCCTTGCCGTACACGACCGTCAGCTTACGTATATCAAAAATTGTCATGCTCGACTCCCAGGTACGCTTGAATCACCTCCGGGTTCGCCATGATGGTGTCAGGGGACCCGATCCCGATGAGTTTACCGTAGTTGAGCACGAGGATGCGATCGCACACCTCCGTGACCATCCCCATATCGTGTTCGATGAGGATCACGTCGACGCCCCGCTCCGACCGAATCCGCGCGATCAGTCGTGCCATCGATTGTGTTTCGTTCGGGTTCAGCCCCGCCGCCGGTTCGTCCATAAGCAACTGACGCGGGCCGGAGGCCAGGGCGATGCCCACGCCGAGCATCTTCTGTTTGCCGTACGGAAGATCCCCTGCCCTAGAGCCCGCGTCCCTGGCAAGGCCCGTGAATTCAAGCACCTCCTCGGCCCTCCGGAGCGCATTCCGGCTTGATCCCGATACGTTCCCCCTCTTCAGGAACCACCCCGGCTTACCGATCCGCCCGAAAAGGGAACCTCTCCGCAGATTCTCCAGCACAGTCTCTTCGCGAAAGACCGTAGCCGCCTGGAAGGTCCTCACAAGACCGAGGCGGGCGATCTCGTCGGTCGAGTGCCCCGTCACGTCTCTTCCGCGAAAACCGACCTGGCCGCGCGATACGCCAATCGCCCCGACGATCAGACTGAAAAGCGTCGTCTTCCCTGCGCCGTTCGGGCCGATGACGCCCAGTATTTCGCCAGACGTCGTGTTGAAGGAAACGTCAAGCACCGCCTGAAGACCCCCGAACGACCTGGTAAGGCTCTTGACCTCGAGCACGACCTCCCTCATCCGACCCTCCCGTTGACCCGCGTGACCCCCTTGAACCGGCCCGCGACCTTCCGGTACAGGCCGTGGATTCCATCCGGAAGGAACAGGAGAAATCCAATCAGGAGGAGCCCATAGGAAAGCACCTGGTACTGCTTCGCGTCCCGCAGCAGCTCCGGCAGGGGGACGAGCAGGAGAGCGCCTAGCACTACCCCGGCAGGGGATGCGATTCCTCCGACCACATTGATGACAACGAGGTTGACGGCAGTCCAGAAGCCGTAGTCGTCTGGCGTGATGAGTGTCAAGTAGTGCCCGTAGACACATCCCGCGAGACCGGCCAGGAATGCGCTGAAACAAAAAGTGGCGAGACGATAGCGCAGCGCGTCGATCCCGATCGATCTTGTCAACTCTTCATTCTCGTTAAGTGACCGGATGACCGCCCCGAATTCGCTCTGGTACAGGCCATGTACGGCCACATAGGACAGCAGGGACAGTACGAGGGCGAACAGATAGAAGCCGACCCTCGTCTGGATCTCATGTCCAAACAGGGCGGGGGGAGGGACTCCCGGGAGCCCGTTGCTCCCGCCGAAGAGCCCAATCCATTCGATAAACAACAGGACGACCACTTCGCCGAAGGCAAATGTCAGCAGAACGAAATAAACGTCCTTTATCCGCAGGAACACCGGGCCGACGAGCAGCGCAACCACGGCCACGATCAGGCCCGCGCCGAGGAACGCGACCGGGAAAGGCAGATGCAGCCTCATCACCAGGAGGGCCGAGGAATACGCCCCGAGCCCCATGAGCGCCCCGTGGGCCATCGAGAGCTGCCCGATTCGGAGCATCAGGTTCATGCTCAACCCCAAGGTGATGTAGATGCAGACCATCACGCCGATGTGCACGAAAAACGGGGCGTCCACAAAAAAGGGCCACGCCGCAAGGGCGACGATCACCGCGGACGTTACAATGATTTTGGAGGTTTTCATGGGCTCAGCTTCCCAGCAGCCCTTTCGGTCGAAAAATGATGATGACGCCCACAAGGCCGAACGAGATCATCGTCGCAACCGTTGTATTGATCATCGTGGCGAAGACTGATTCCGTGATCCCGATTAGAAGCCCCCCCAATACGGCCCCAGGGATGCTGCCGAGTCCCCCGAGAATGACCACAACGAAAGCCTTGAGCATCGGCAGAATCCCCATGTAGGGATTGATTGTGTAGATGGGGGCCATCAGCGCTCCCGCGAACCCAGCAAAAGCTGTGCCCATCGCAAACGCCAGCGGATGGATCATTTTCGGCCGAATTCCTTGGAGCGATGCAATCTCCTGATCTTGGGCAACGGCCCTCATTGCCAATCCGAGCTTTGTATAGCGAAGAAAAACATAAAAAAAGCCCAGGGCAGCCAGGGCTCCTCCCCCGACGGCGAGACGGTCGAGGGGAACGATTGCACCGCCAAGTCTCATTATGCCGCTTACGGGCCGGTCCACCGCAAGTTCATCCGAACCCAAGACGATGAAGGCCGCTGCCTGCAGCGTAATGGCAAGGGCCAGGGCCATGATCATGCCGTTCAGTTCCTTGCCGATGAAGGGCCGGAACAGTAAACGCTCGATGGTACCCCCCATGAGACCGACCGCGACCGTAGCGATTACCACACACACGAAGTAATTCACACCCAGCAAACCGTACAGGCCGTAGATTAGAGCGGCGCCCACCATGTAAAATTCGCCGTGAGCGAAATTGACGACGCGCATGATCCCGAAAATCAACGTAAATCCGAGGGCCATCAGGATGTAGACGACGCCTGCCATCAGGCCGTTGATGACAATTTGGGAAAGCAGTCCGTACATGGGACTCCAATCGGTGGTCCCGACCGGAACACCGGCCGGAACCACTCGTCCTATTGTTCGATTTTGCCGAGCACCTGCTCTTGGCCGTCGTGGATCGTGCCGATGAATAACGGCGTCAGGATCTGATGGTTGACGCCGTAATTCTCCTTGCCGCCCCAGACGATCTTACCCTGAATTCCATCGTAAGGCGTGATCTTTTCCATCTCTTGAGCGACCTTGTCGGTATCGGTGACCGTTCCCGCCTTTCGCATCGCGTCGAAGAGCATGTTGGAGGCATCGTAGAAATAGACGGTGAAGGCGTTCATAGGCGGTTTTAGGACTTTGGCGTATTGCTCCTCCAGCCACTTGTATTTCTGGGTGGTTTGGTCGGCGACCCCGTAACAGATCAGGCCTTCGGCGAAATCCTTCCCGGCAGCTGCGACGATTTGAGGAGCGCCGGGTCCCCCGATCTTTACGAACTGCCCGTTGAAACCGAGTTCGCGTGCCTGCCGCATGACAAGGCCCGCAGTCGGCGGCGGGGTCGTTCCAAGCTCGATGATGTCGGGCTTATGAGCGAGGATTCTTGTGAGGAGCGGGGCGAAATCCTTCGTGTTGCGTTCGAAAAGCTCGGAGGCGATGATCTGGAACCCTTCCTTCGTATAGTGTTCCTTGATAAGCCGCTGGCTGAACCAGCCGGTCTCGTCGTTCGGCTCGACCTCGGCGACCGTCTTGAGATTCGGCTTGTTCTTCCGGATCCATGTCACGATCGGCCCGATGTATTCCGCCGACGTCGGAAACATGCGGAAGATGTATTTCGTGTCCGAGTCGAGAACCTTGTTGGTATAGGCACCGTAAAGCGCAATGATCTTGTTCTTCTCGAAGATCGGCTTCACCGCGACACCCGAGGCCGATCCCATGGGTCCCATGACGAAATTAACCTTGTCCTGCTCCACTAGTCGGGTTGCTGCCGCAACGGCGTTCGCCGCCTTGTACTGATCGTCATACGAGACGACCTCGATCTTGTACGTCTTTCCCCCTACCTTGAGACCCCCACTGTTGTTGATCTCCATGGCGACGATCTTCATCCCGCCATCCTGCGCGAGGCCCCATTCGGATCCCGGACCGCTCAAGGCACTCAGCACACCGATCTTGAGGGTCTCCGCCCACGCGGTACCAGAGGCCGCGACCAGGAAACCGATCATTGCCAGACCAACCATCCATGCCGTCACTCTTTTCATCGTTCCCTCCGTTTTGCTTTTGCAGGCTCTTCAAATAACCCCATAGACATCAGAAGGAAATCATCTTAAACTTTTTTGGCTCACCTCCTTTCATACAAGTATCTGGACCTGGAAGGCCTGTCGCGGAAGCATTCCCCGACAAAGACCACGGTCTCACATTACGTCCCTCTCTTCGACAATAATCCTCCTGATATTGCAGATCCGGGCAGTGAACTCATCTGGATGGGTGAGGAGCCGGCCGAACGCCCTCTTCGCATCCTCAAGGGAGTGGAAGGAGAGCCGGACGCCTCCGTAGAAATCGCCGCCTGTCAGGCTGTGGACCACCTTCCCGATGACATATCCCTGCAGTTCCGGACTCAGCATCTTTCTAACATGGGGAACATGCTCTTCAATCCAGAGCTTATAAGTCTCCTCCGGGTCAAAGCCCGGCCTCAGACTAAACGTACTGATCACATTGATCATTGGTCGACTCCTTGATACTCGTCGAGGTTTACTGCTGAATCGTCTCGTATACCAGGACCCGGTTCAGTTCCTTCAAGTCGCGAACATCAAGATTTTCGAGATCAAGGATTGCATCGGCCGTCCATGAGATCCTGGGCTCCGGCAATATCCCTCCCACGAACTTCGTAAAAAGGGATCTGAACCGCCCGAGCGAAATGGGCTCACGAGGGGACCCGATTGCGAACTCTCTCTCTCTGAAAAACTTTCTCCCGTCCTTGAGTATCAACTCGACGCGGGCCGGTGTCTCCATTGCGTACTTGGGACGCCAATCGGGATGCAAGACGATCTCTACCTTGGAACGCATCTCCTTAAACCTCGGCGCAAGTATCTTCTCTTCGTCAATATGACTGAAGTTTACGTCCCTGTCCAGCAATATGGAGGCTATTGAATTTTGGAAACTAAACTGAAGATCCCCGATGGTCTCCGGCTCAGGCCGGTCACAGATCTCTTCAAGATGTGAGATATGAACTTTAACAGACTCCACTTGTTCTGGGGAAATATCTTCTTCTTTGACAATTTCGAGAAGCCCATCGATATGACGATGCATATGAAAGCAGCAGGGATATTTCTTCACCCAAATATCGTGCAACCGCCATTCCTTCCCAAGATTATGGGCGATCTTATCAGGATCAACCCTTTCCTTTCCAAGGAGTTTGATCATATATGATGTGATATCCGGATTCCCGGCCAACCCCTGTTGCGCCAGTTCTGCGGCAATCAAGGCATGTAAACAATGGAGTGCCGTCTCCAGATAATGGGCATCCGTGCCAAAACTCACATAGGAGACAGGGACGCCTGACAATGCAAGACCCATGGCCGCCATGGTTTGTGTTACGTTCAAAATCAATGCTTTGGCAACCCCTGCCGACGGCCCCATTGCCCCAGGGATCACTGTCAGTCCCAAATACCCTTGAGGATAAAAAAGGGTCGTTCGAGAGTGAACCTCAAGCCCTACCACACAGATCTCCATTAACGCCTTGCCGGAAAGCTCCAATTTTTCAGAAAGGGGGAAGTAAATCGGAAAGCTTGTAATATCCCAGGCAGTCCCTCTCAGAAAGCTGTCATCTTCCAGCTCAGCCGCATGAGCAAAAATTCCATTATTCAACACCGCGTTCCAAAGAGAGGTCTTTAGCCCGCTGCCAATGACCCCCACTTCCGCAATATGTCCCCTCCCAACGGTCGATTGAATCACCCTCTTTCCGACCGGCATGGCGGACCCTACAAGCATTCCGGCGGCCGTTTTTAATGCAAGTCCCTTTGTAAAAGCTATCGTCTCAGGCGGGATATCAGACAACTTCGTTTTGACTGTAAACTCGGCAAGCCTCTTTGCGATATCGGTACCCATTTTGTCTCCCTTTCCGAATTTCATGCAAACCGGTGCTTTCGGTACTTCAAATCTGCCTTCCTATCCGGCCGCCTTCATAAATGGCTTCCCTTGCTGTTCTGGGTTCCAACGCATCACCAATGAGGTAGAATTCGGGAAAGACCTCTTTCACGCTGTTTATAGGGCCCCTGTTTGGAACCGCCCCCTTGGCAAAAACAACATGGTCACATTCTACAGACCAACTCCGCCCGTAGGTGCCTAAGGTCACGCGGTCCGCCTCAATCTCCATGGTCATGGTGTTTGTAAGGATCTTCACCTCAAAACGCTCGAGACGCTTCAAAAGATACCTTCTGATGGTTTGCTCAATATCCTTTCCTATTGCGTCCGACTGAGATGCGATCGTCACGTCATGCCCCTTTTCAGCCAGGAGCTCAGCTGTCTCACAACCGACCATTCCTCCGCCTGCAATGACGACCTTTTTGCCGACTTTTGCCTTTCCGGTCAAAACGTCCCACGATGTAACCACATGACTTAAATGTGCGCCAGGAATGGCCAGGATACGAGGAAACGCGCCGGTTGCAAGGATGACTTCGTCGGGCCTTTCCTGTTGGATAAAAGAAGCCGTGACCTCCTGGTTATAATGAATCTCCACACCCAACTTCTTGATTTGCATTTTCAAGTAGTTGATCAATCCCTCTATTTCCTGTTTATGTGGAGCGATCATGGCCAAATTCAGCTGTCCCCCCAGTCGGTCACTTTTCTCACATAAAATGACCCTGTGTCCCCTCATCGATGCTATTCTTGCGGCCTCCATGCCCGCCGGGCCTCCTCCAGCGATGATGACTTTCTTGGGCGTCTTCGCCTGGCTGATCACGAAATCCTTCTCTCTACCCGCAGACGGGTTTCCCAAACACTCCATGGGGCGTCTGGTAAACAATCGATCCAGGCAGGTCATGCACGCGATGCAGGGTCTTATGTCTTCCAAGGATCCCTTGGCAACTTTGTTCGGCAAATCGGGATCAGCCACCAGCCCCCTGGCCATACCGATCAAATCGGCCTTTCCCTGTTTCAGTATTTCGTTTGCCATAAAGGCATAATTGATTCTTCCTACCGCTATGACGGGAATACTTACCGCTTTTTTGATCTCCTCTGCGTAACGCAGAAAAATGCCTCGAGGAAATGACATGGGTGGGAAAGGAGGGAATTCAGGAATGGGATCTGTCACAGCGGTACCCGAGGAGACGTCGATGGCGTCTGCGCCTTCCTGCTCAAAGACCTGACAAATACGCTTTGATTCCTCTATACGAAGCCCCTTCTCAACGCCCTCTTCAGCACTGATTCGATAGATGATTGGGAAGTCCTTTCCGACTTCCTTCCGGACCGCTCTCAGGACCTCCACGGGAAACCTTATCCTTCCTTCAAAGCTCCCGCCATAGCCATCCTTACGCGTGTTCACCAACGGGGACAGGAATTCATGAATGAGAAGACCGTGCGCACCATGAATTTCAACCGCATCGAAACCCGCTTCTTTTACCCTCCTTGCAGATTCTCCGAACATACTGACAATTTTCTGGATCTCCTCCGGAGTCAGTTGTCGTACGACATCTCCTCCGCCGGCGGAATCCCACAAGGTCTTGCCTGAGAATCCCGACGCGGATTGACCCAATTTGTGGCTTGCCCTGATCGAAGCGAACCTTCCCCCGTGACATATCTGAAGCGCAATTTTTGTCCCATGTTTATGAGCAACGTCCGCCAGCCCTCTCAAGCCGGAAATTCGCTCATCCCGATCCACCATGAGCGAGGTATACTTCGTACTTCCCCCATGATCCACAGGGGCCATTTCCGTGATGATTAAGCCGACCCCCCCCTTCGCGCGCTCTTCAATAAAAAGCTTCAACCTCTCTGTGACTTCCCCCATTTCGCTGCAATAACCCGTCGCCATCGGGGGCATCACGATGCGATTTTTCAATTTCATCTTTCCGATGCTGAATGGCTCAAGCAACTTTTCAAGTCTCATTTTCGGCTCCCGCTGCTGTCTTGGTTGATAATTGGCATCATTAGACTATTCTTGACGGATCAAGCATGCCCTTTTCCATTAGCAAATTGAGGATACTGTCGGCAAGCTCGGAAGGCGCGCCTCGGATGAGATTGTCGTCCTGCTTCTTCTTCGTTCCGGATATCATTGCCCACATCAAATCTTCTCCTGACAATGCTTGAGAAGCGATGGCCGTGCGCTTGGTTCGCGGTTTGGGTTGTCGAATCCTTTTTATCTTAATGGGAGCCTCGCTCCCGTTTGCATCATGGCCTACCATGCCAAGATCTTCCGGTCGGTATAACTGAAGCGGGCTATCCTGTTTGCGAAGTCGCCGATGCAGGGAAACATATCGAAACCCATCCAAGTTGGGACAAAATGCCAGGACCGAGGGAATTCCCAACGATGCCTCAAGCCGACCGCCCCTTTCTGCTTTCTGAACCACCCGGATTTCACGATCCTTATCCATGGGTTCCACCCGGATGACTCGGTTTGCCCAGGGCCAGCTCAACTCCGCTGCGATGATGGCCGGCATCATTGCCGAACACGAATCCTCACTCATCATCCCGCAGAAAACCAGAGAAACATCGGACCGTCTCGCGAATTGAGCCAGTATCTTTCCTATGGTGAAGGGGTCATCGGGCGCGATGCCTTCCTGCCATATGCGAACGGCGTGATCAACCCCTCTCGCCAGAGAATACCGAAGGAGTTCATCGAATCCTCCTGGGCCGAAGGTCAAGGCAATGACCTCAATATTCCCATTTCTTCGCTTACAATCCATCGCCCCTTCAAGCGCGTAAATATCATAAATGTTAACGGCTGACGGAAGGCAATCGGGGTTTCCTTCCTTTTCCCCTTTGTCGAACGTCGGAGGGCCATTGCCTTGCCCAACCTGTTTCATGCAGACGATGATTCGCAAGAAGATATTCCTCTGATTTTCAAAACCGTCGCAGTCCCATTCATCCGCCGTCGGGCCTACTTAGACCCATTGTGTGTAACTTCCCGGAACCAACTTCGTGATTCGATATTCCTTGTTCGATATTCATCATTCCAATGGCAATTTGGTTGTGGCCTCTTGCCGCCTTAAGTCAGGTGGTTTCCGAATCTTTGAGTCTCTTCAGCAACGCCAGCATGACTTCCTTTCCATCTCCGATATAACCCCTATGGGCTAAACGAAAAATTTCCGCCCTGGCATCGGTATTAATAGCAACGATCGTCTTAGCACCATCCATTCCAACCACATGTTCTCGGGCGCCGGAGATGCCCACGGCCATATAGACATCAGGCGTAACAGTCTTTCCCGTTAGACCGACGCGCCGTTCCATATCGATCCATCCCTTGTCATTGGCTCTCCGGGTTCCGGCCACGGCAGCCCCCAGCCTTTTAGCCACTTCTTGAAATATTCTGAAAGTTTCGTCGTCCATCACGCCATAGCCACAAGCAAGAATGAAGTCCGCTTCGCATATATCTACCTTGCTAGGGTCGGCTGGAATCCTTTTTGTGATCTTTTGATCAAATCGTTTTGTCGAAAGATCTACAACATAATCTTCTTCCTTGACCAGCGGGCCGGGTGTCTGCGCACCAAGCCCTGCTGAACCGGGTCGAAAGGAGACAATCGCAGGATATTTTTGAAAAGACACGATGGTCTCTTTATCTTCCCGGTGGGTAACCCTTATGGCTTCGACCTTGCCTTCAAGATTCACTGAGAAACTGACGCAATCATGTGCATAGGCCGTATTCCATTTCATCGCCAAGCGGGCTGCGATCTCCTGTCCTTCAATGCTATTTGCAATAATCACCAGATGTGGTTCGCCATATGCAGTACGCAACTCGTCGAAAATGGAAGCGAGGGCTTCCGCTGACAGATACGGCCCCCCCTCTGCGTGCACGCGGATTAAGCGGTCTGCCCCAAAAGCGCCTACCTGTTCAGCCCACGGTTCCCCATTCTCGCCGCCGTCGATCAAAATGGCCCAGACTTCCATTTTCAGGGCCCGGGCGGCTTCATGTGCATCCTGGAGCATTTCCTTGCTTGCGAATGCAATGTTGCCCTTTGAATGATGGACAAGCACCCAGATCTGCCCTGGTGATCCGAGTTTTTCCAATTTTCTATATTTTCCTTCCGACCTCGTGGCCGTCCCAAATCGCATAATGCGTTCGACGAGGCGCAACACAGTCACCGATGCGATAAAGCTCCGGAACCCTGCCTTTCAGCGCTTTGTAAATACCATTATTCGAATCCTTACCCATTGCCAGAACGAATATATCAATGTTCTCCAATGTCTTTTCCTGGGTCGGTGCATAAACATTGTACAAGATCGCTTTGCTTCCCTGGATCTCTCTCACAAGGTGAGCAGGGATGAACGTAACCCCTTTCTCGTACAATCTCCGGTAGTAAAGAATGATATCGTGGACCGGCGTCAGATCCCAACCCGCATGATAGAGACGGCTGACAACCTGCACCTTCGCGCCGGCCTCCGCCACGTAGTCCGCCGTAGCATAAGCTTCATGGGCTGCGTCATTATCAATGATTAGAACGTTTTTTCCTCCCACATCCACTTTATCTTCCAGAATATCCCTGACTGTAAACACGTTCTTCTGCTCTACCCCTGGCATCCTATCTCTCAAAGGCAGGGCTTCTGTAAAACCCGTCCGCTGGGGAACAGAGCCGGTCGCAACGATTACCACGTCCGGGTTCATCGATAAAATTTCCTCAGCTTCCATGGGTCTGCCCAGTTCAACTTTTACTCCCAGTTTTTGAATCTGTCCGGACTGCCAGCGAATCAAATCAGCGAACTCAGCTCTTATGGGAATTTTCGCAAGAATGTTCACCTGTCCCCCAAGCCGATCTTTCTCCTCAAAAAGCTGCACATCATGTTTACGAATGGCGGCTACCCGTGCCGCCTCCATGCCGGCAGGCCCCCCGCCGACGATCAAAACGGTTTTACGTTTGGCGGCTGGTTTCAGAGTTCCGATTCCCATTGTTTCTTCTCTTCCCGCTGCAGGATTTCCGAGGCAGGTCACAGCCCTCTGATTGTACAGACGAGAAATGCACCCTTGATTGCAACCGATGCACGGCCTGATATCGTCGAGCCGACCTTCTTTTGCCTTGTTGGCGAGCTCCGGGTCCGCGATCTGGGCCCTGGTCATCCCGATCATATCCGCCTGCCCATCGGCAAGAATTTTCTCGGCCAGGAGTGGATCCTTAATCCTTCCAACGGTAAATACCGGTAAATCGACGATTCTCTTTATCTCCGCGGCAAGATAGGTTCTGAAGGCAGGGGGCAGTAGCATGGGCGGCGTAAAAATGTAGGGTGTATAGTAAGTGCCGCTACTTACATTAATATAATCAAGGGCGGCCGTTTCCTCTAGCCTCTTTGCGATCACCTGGTAATCCTTAAGCGTATTGCCTCCAGGTATAAGCTCATCGGCACTGATCCGAATACCAACGACAAAATCAGGCCCTACGACTTCCCTGACCGCCTTGATGACTTCCAGGGCGAAGGCCATCCTGTTTTCAACAGACCCCCCATATTTGTCTTCCCGTTTATTGAACAGGGGTGAAAAGAACTGATTAATCAGGTAACCATGGGCCCCGTGCAGTTCTATACCGTCAAAGCCGCCTTCTTTAACATGATACGCTGATTTTGCAAACCCATCAACGAGTTCCTCAATATCTTCAATCTCCATTTCCTTGCAGGCCTCCCTGACGCTCACATCAGGTATTCCTGAAACACCCCACACGTGACGCCATTTGTCATCATAGACGCCACCATCTCCGTGGCACCCCGAATGCACCAGCTGAGCAAAAATCTTGGCACCGTGTTCGTGAACGCTATCTGAAACCATTTTCAGGCCCGGAATCACCTTGGGGTCATATGCAAAACACGCTTTGGAGAAATTGCTACTGCTGGTATGATGAATATGCAACATATCGCACACAATCAGCCCTATCCCTCCCTTGGCACGCTCACCGTAATAGAAGGCATGTCGACGACCCATCATGTTATTTTCACCATATTGCTTCGAATGGGCTGACATGAATATCCGATTTCGAACCGTGACACGACCGATTTTCAATGGAGTGAATAGATACTTGAATTCCACAGCAATGTCCTCCTTTCGTGCAATAACACCGAAGCCTGTCATTATACCACTGCCATTCTCTGCACCCTCTGTGCTTTTGCGATCAATTATTACCCGTCTACCCTCGGGCAAAGACTGCCGCTATCCCCAGACCACCGCCACCACAAATACACTCCAGTCCGCACCGGACGTTGCGTCTTCGCATCTCGTGGAGGAGCGTTACCAGGACACGTGTGCCCGTGCAGCCTATAGGGTGTCCCAGGGAGATCCCGGATCCGTTAACGTTGATCCTGTGGTAACCCGTGCTTGTGATACCCATGTCCTTCAGATCCGCCAGAACCTGGGCCGCAAAGGCCTCCTGGATCTCAATCAGATCCATCTGCTCGATCTTCATCCCTGCCTTTCTTAAGGCCTCGTCCACGGCCTTGGGGACGGTCCTGTATGTTTTCCTGGGATCGTCTCCCACCACTGCAAACGATTTCAACGCTGCAAAGGGTTCGATGCCCATCTCTGCCGCCTTCTCCGCCGAGGTCACCACGACGGCCGCCGCCCCGTCGTTCTCGGACGACGAATTCCCTGCCGTGCATACCCCGCCCATGACCGCCTTGAGTTGGGAGAGTTTTTCCAGTGTGGTGTCCGCCCTAGGGCCCTCGTCCTCGTCGAAGAGCACGAATTCTCCCCTTGAACGGACGATCCTGACCGGGATCGTTTCCTCTTTGAACCTGCCCGAACGCACGGCCTCACACGCCTTCTGATGACTCCCTAGGGACCAATGATCGCATTCCTCACGTGAGATCTCCTTCTCTTCGGCAGCCGTTTCGGCCCACGACATCATCGCAGGCAGGACGCCGTACCGCTCCTCGGGCTGAGACATGACCCGGGCCCTCTGGATGCGGTCGTAGAAAGGGATCCCCCAGATCGAGAGATCGCCGTGACCTTTTGGCATGCCCCTCTTGCCGCCGATCCCCCACTTGATATCGCCGGGGACATAGAATTCCGCATTGCTCATGCTTTCCACTCCCCCAGCCACGACGATATCCGCATTCCCAGACTGGATCTTCATCGCCGCAAAGCAGACCGTATCCAGGCCCGTGCAGCAGCGCCGATCCAGGGTGATGCCCGGTATGGAATCCGGCCAACCGGCCTTGAGCAATGCCATTCTCGCGATGTTGACGTATTCCCCGTTCTGATAGGACTGGCCAATGATGACCTCATCGACCTGCGACGGCTCGATTGCGGCTCTCTTTACCGCCTCATTCAAGACCTGGGCCGCCAGATCGTAGGCCTGTACCTCTTTCAGACCTCCCATGTACCTTCCTACAGGTGTTCGAACCGCACCGATGATGACCGCTTCTCTCAATATTTCATCTCCTGCAATGATGGTTGACGCATTTTGTCCGCTCTTCGGGCGTATACCATTAAGGGTGAGCAAATGCCCCGTAATGAAGTATGCCGGTGCCACCGGCATGCCGGCGGTCCGATGCTATCTTCCCTGAAACCCGAAGCCTTCTTTTCTCTAACGGCGCAACTCCACGGCCTCCAATTGTGATCCGTCAGGGTCCCTGAAGTACGCCCACAGCCACCCCTTCATTGGACCTTCCTCAATCAGTCTTGGCGGGGTGTTAAACACACAGCCATATTCGTTGAGCTTGCGACCTAGGGCCTCTATGTCATCCACTTCAAAAGCGATATGCATTCCGCCTACATCAGAAGGTGCTATCCTTTTCCTTAAGCTATTGAGATTTACATACTCAATGAGTTCGATGAAGTCTTCGCCTGCCTTCATCATCCCGATCTTCAGGTGTGCATCGGCAACTCCCAATGCCTCCGACAGACCTTTTCCGCTGCTTTCTCGGGTAAAAACAAGTTCCAGCCCTAGGACATCACTGTAAAATCTAACCGCCTTGTCTCGATTGCTCACGGTGATACTGGAGTGAAGAACGCGTCTCACCATAAATCCTCCGTCGCATTTTGTTCAACAGATACTCTCAAATACCCAAATACTTGCTCATTACCTCCCGGTTGACCTGGAGATCGATGGAAGGACCGTCCCAGCAGATGTGTCCCTTCTCCAGTATGTAGGCCCTGCTGGAGAGCTTCAGTGCAAAGTCAGAATTTTGTTCGCAAATCAAGATGGACATGCCTTCTCCACTGATGCGCTTGATCGTCCTATATATGCTCTGCACTACAATGGGCGCGAGCCCTTCTGATGGTTCGTCCAGAAGGAGCAATATCGGATTGCCCATCAGAGACCTCCCTATGGTCAGCATCTGCTGCTCTCCTCCAGAAAGGGTGCCCCCCTTCTGTTTGTGTCGCAATTTCAGGACCGGAAAAAGGTCGGAGATCAAATCAAGCGTCCAGTCTCCTTTCATACCGGACATGGTCCCCATTTGGAGGTTTTCAAGAACGGTCAGGTCCGGAAAAATAATCCGATCTTCGGGAACATACCCGACTCCCAACCGTGCGATCTGATAGGACCTCATGCCAAGAATCTCTTTGCCGGACAAGTTGATATTGCCCGACCTGGGCGACACCAATCCGATGATGCTCTTCAAGGTGGTGGACTTGCCCACCCCGTTTCTGCCCAGAAGAGAGACGATTTCACTGTTATGGACCGTAATCGAGAGATCGAAAAGGATGTGACTCATGCCATAGAAGGAGTTGATCTTTCGTACCGTCAAGAGGTCCATTCTAGTTCCCCTAAATAGATTCTTTGGACCTCGTCGTTCTTCCTGATCTCCTCAGGAGGCCCCTCGGCGATCAGTTTCCCCAGATGCATCACCCGTATTAGTTCGGATATACTGAATACGACGCTCATGTCATGCTCTATCAGAAGCACCGTCAAGTTCCAATCTCGCGCTAATCTTTTGATCAGCATTGTAGTCCGATGGGTTTCATCCGGACTCATTCCGGCCGTGGGTTCATCGAGGAGCAGCAATTTGGGGCGACAGGCAAGAGCGATCCCTATATCGAGGCGTTTCTGGTCGCCGTAAGATAAAAGTCCGCCGAGGGAATCCATCTGACCTGCAATCTCAAGGCTCTCCAGGATTCCCATCGTCTCTTTATTTACCATCCGGTTCGCCCAGGCGAAAATTTTTTTACTCAACTTCTTCCTGGACAAAACCGCCACCTGGATGTTCTCGTACACAGTTAATTTGGGAAAAATATTGGTGATCTGAAAACAACGCCCGATCCCTTTATGACAGAGTATATGCGGCGGCAGGCTGGTAATGTCCTCCACATTGTAAAAGACCTTTCCGGAATCGGGTTTGATCTTCCCTGTGATGAGATTGAACAAGGTCGTCTTGCCGGCGCCGTTCGGTCCAATAATGGCACTCACCTCGCCCTCATCAAGTCCAAAAGTGATTCTGTCTACCGCAGCTATTCCGCCGAATGACTTTTTCAGCTCGTTGACCGTGAGAATCATCCTTTGATCCCCTTACCCATCCATGAACTTGGGGGCTTTGCCTCGCGGCCGGAACACAGGATTGAAAACATGCGTGATAGGGAGCTACCCGCACCTCGAGGTAAAAAGAGCGTTATCACGACGACGATAGACCCCAGGGTTAGAGGCCAATATTCGGTCCAACTGGTTATAATCTTGCTGCTCAATATGTAAATGATTGCTCCGATGCTCGGACCGAGGAAGGTGTAAATACCGCCCAGCAGGTAGACGATTATAATTTCGAATGTCTTGGTCCAAAAGAGGAAGTCTGCAAAGACGTTCTGGTTGAATCCGCAGTAGAGAGAACCAGCCGCCCCCAGGAAGAAGTTCCCTATTACGAATGCCGCATACTGATACATCTTGACATTAATACCGATGAATCTTGTTCTGTCCGGATTTTCCCGCAACGCCTGCAGGGTTTTTCCCAGAGGAGAGTTGACGATCCTCCACATGGTGAAGAGGCAGATGAGCAGTACTCCGAGGGTGAAATAGTAGTAGGGGACGGGCTGGCTGAGCCACCCTGGGATATTGATGCCGACGATGCCGTCGTCTCCACCGGTGAAGGTATACCACGTATAGACGATAGTGTACATGAGCTGGGAAAATGCGAGCGTCAACATCGAGAAATAAACGGCCGTTCTCCGGACACAGAACCAGCCTACCGCCGCAGATATCAGCGCCGCTCCCACCGGTCCGGCGAGAAACGCGATGAAAAATGGAATCTGCAGCTTCGATATCAGAAGGGCTGTTGTATAGGCGCCTGCGCCATAGAACCCCGCCAGCCCAAACGAGACCAGGCCCGCATATCCGGTCATGAAATTCGCGGCCGATGCGGCGATGGCCATGATGAATATCTCAATTACGAGGTTCGTCCAGCCGGCTCCGATGAAGATCGGCAGGAGCAGAAAGAATGCAAACGAGATTGCAACGAGCAGTATGTTTCTCCAAGAAGGCACTAATATCCCCCGGAAGAACGGTATCTCATTCGGGCTTACCCAAGAGCCCCCATGGCCTGAGCGTCAATACCACCACCATAGCTGCAAAACCGAAAGCAATAGCCAAACGGGGTAGGATCAGGATGCCGAGAGAATTCGCCAGACCGAAGATGATAGCCCCCAAAAACGCCCCCCCTGTGCTTCCGAGCCCCCCAATAACGACAATGACAAAGCACTCGATTGTTACGGTGGTATCCATCCCAAGAAAGACCGACGATATGGGCGCCATCAATGTCCCTCCCAGCCCCGCAAGCCAGCTGGCGAACATGAAGACGCATGTGTAGACCAGAGAGACGTTTACTCCGAGCGCGCCGGCCATTTCCCTGTTGTGCGTAACAGCCCGGATAAGCCGTCCGAGCTTGGTCTTTTGCAGAACAACCCATTGCAGCGCAAGAATCAGAGGCCCCATTACAATCATGAAAAGATGATAGTACGATATCGTTATGCCCAGGAAATTGAAATGTCCCTTCAATGGCCAGGGGATATCCACTTTATAGTACTGGACCCCCCATGTCAGCTTCACCAGATCACCGATGATCAGGATGAGGCCGAATGTAAGGATTAGCTGAAAAAGCATATCTCTGCTGTAAATCCGTTTGATCAGCAACGCTTCTATCAAGCCGCCAAATATGGCTACCCCTACCGGAGCCAGAAAAATTGCTAGCCAGAAGAACTCCGGTGTTTGCCCGAAGGCTTGGGTGACGGTGTAGCAAAGATAGGCCCCGACCATGTAAAGGGAAGCATGAGCGACGTTCAGCACCCCTAGCGTTCCCCAGACCATGGATAAGCCGGTCGCGATGAGAAAGAAAACCATCCCCCCGCTCAGACCGCTGACGAATTGCCCTAGCAGCAGTTGAAACATGTCGAACCCGCAAGCTCATCCGACCGTCGGGCCTCCCAGACTCGCATTTTGCGTACCGGCCCGGCGGTCGAATGGATATGTCATTTCCCGCGAACCTCGGCGATCTCTGCGCAGGTCCGGTAGGCATCCGCACCATAGACCTGAGGATTTTGGGTGCCGTAAAAATCGTAACCGGGCACCGGGCCGATAAGGCCCACGAAGTTGGGCCACATGGCCTGGTGATCGCACGCCCTGATCTCGACCTTGCCTACAGGGCTATCCATAATATATCCTTCGAGTGCATCGATCACTTTCTCTGTGTCCAGCTTGCCTGCCTTCTCAATTGCCGCTGCCATGGCCTTCGTAAAGGCGTAACTCATGACGGCGTATTCGGGGTATACATTATATTTATCCTTTATCTTCCGGACGAACTCCTTGCTCTCGGGGCTGTTGATCGCCCAGAAGGGATAGCCCCCTCCTCCTATGGTTTTCATGGGGTAGAAGTCCTTGTTGAATTTTTCAAGGACGGCAAACGTTCCATGCCAGATACCTGCCATAGCGAATTTTCCGTTTGCACCCATCGCAATCATCTGTTTGATCATGGTGAGTGCGTCGGTTTGGAAAAAGGAAGTAAACATCAGCTCAGCTCCGGAATTCATAACCGCGGTGATATTTGCAGTGAAATCCTGAGTCCCGAGCTTTGGCCATGCCTCTCCCACAACCTGGACGTCCGGGACAACGCCCTTGTACGTCTTTACGAAATTACGGGCCGCTGAATGCCCGCCCTCGTAATCGGGATTCAGCAAATACAATTTTTTAGGTGCATTCAGGATCTCTTTCGCTCCTTTTGCCATTCCTATTACTTCTTGATGGACATTATTTGTAGCCCTGAAGAAATATCGATGACCCCATTCACCGGTCAGTTTCTCGGATTTGGCTACCGATGCGACGAGGATCTTCTTCTGTTGCTTCATGTACTCGGATACGGCACGGCAGACGCCGCTGGAGGTGATACCGTGAATCCAGAAGACTTTTTCGTTCAGAACCAGATCCTTGGCTTCGCGCAAGGCCTGTTCCGGGTTCAACTTGTCATCCCGCGTGACGACCTCCAGCGGTCGCCCCAGAACGCCCCCGGCGGCATTGATCTCTTCAACAGCGAGTTTAACCCCCGGCAGGTCCATGGAAGTTGTGAGAGTAGCGGGACCGGTAAATGGGTTCATGTAGCCGATCTTGATGGGTTCGCTTTTCGATTGCGCCTCTGCCTGTAAAACGGTGGCCATAAATAGGGTGATTGCGATGCAAAAAACCATTCTACACTTTTTCATCTCTACACCTCCTCATTTAAGTAATCGTTCAGCAATCTTGGGATAGGATGAAACAAAATTGACTGATCATCCTCAACCTATCAAACCTCTGCCTTGTGACCTATTACTTCATCAACTATGTGACACTTTCCGCTCTCCTAAATTCCTGCAGGCGGCCGCCTCAAATCAAGCGAGCCAGCCGAAAACCATCCCAAATTGCCCCCATGACTTTGCGGGGCAGAACGCAGTCGCCGACAGCGTGACACGATGGATCCTCCTTCATGATTCTTACGAGATCATCCACGGATCGTGGCCCTGTTGCGAATGTTACGGTATCTGCTTCAACCGACTCGCGGCCCCTATCGCCCTCCAGTAAAACGCCGCTGTTGGTGACTTCCAAAATCTTCGTTCCAGTCCGCACCTCAACTGCGTGCTTGACCATAAGGGCCAGGATAAAATTCCGATTGGCCAGGAACTCCTTCCTCATTACCTCTTCCAACGCCTCGACCAGAACGACCTCTTTCCCCTGCTGGGCCAACCATATGGCGGTTTCACATCCCATATAGCCCCCGCCTATCACGATGACCCTGTGTCCCGCATCCTTCTTAGCCAAGAGCAGATCCAATACCGAGACAACGATGGAACTGTCCTTTCCCGGCACATCCAACTTGGCCGGCTCGGATCCGGTAGCCAGGATGACATGCTCGGCCTTGAATGCCCCGATCATATCGGCGTTTGCCTCTTTATTGAGTTCGACATTGACTCCCAGTTTGCCGAGCTGAGCAATCAGGTACTCCGAAAGGTCCCTTAGATCGGACTTGAAGTCCGGTACTCCAGCAGGCACCAGATTGCCGCCCAAACGACTGCCTTTCTCCCACAAAGTAACCGCGTGGCCCCGGAGGGCGGCAACTCTGGCCGTCTCCATCCCGGCAGGACCCCCACCGATGATGAGAACCGTTCTCTTGACCTCGGCCGGGCGAACCGCAAATTCTCGTTCCATGCCGGTAGTAGGATTCACTGCACAGCTGATGTATTTGCCCTGGAAGATGCGTGCCAGGCAGCCGTCATGACAACCGATGCACGGCCTCAAATCCTCCGTCCTGCCCTCAGCCACCTTATTCACCCACTCGGGATCGGCCAGCAGTCCCCGTCCCAACGCAATGAAATCGGCCTTTCCCCCTGCGAGAATCCTTTCTGCACGTTCGGGCTTGTCCAGCCGGCCGACTGCAATCACCGGTAATGAAACCGCCCTTTTGATCGCCTCTGCATCTTCTATCGTCTGTTGCCTTAAGACTGGAGGATGCGCCCATTCCCAGGCATCGTAACATCCGGAGTCGATGTGAAGACAGGTTACACCCGCCTCCTGCATGTACTGTGCGATCAGAATAGACTCCTCTAAATCACGGCCTCCCTGCACGTGGTGGCGGGCAGACATTCTGAATATGAGAGGGAAGTCGGCGCCCGTTTCATGGCGGATGGCTTGAAGAATCTTTAAGACAAATTTCATCCGTCCGTAGAAATCGCCCCCGTATTCGTCGGTTCTCTTGTTCCACAAAGCGGTCATGAACTGATCAATGAGGTACCCTTCATGGGCATGAAGCTCTAAGGCGTCGAATCCTGCCTGCACTATAATCGCGGCGGATCTTGCCATTGCATCGATCAGAGCCTCGATATCCGCTACGGTGAGCTGTCTTGCTATCACACCAGGGCTCCAGAAGCAGGGTTGAGCGGAAGGCGCTACGGCCCAGCCGGAATTGGCTATGGTTGCCCTCGCAACCCGACCGACGCCTGCCGTCAACTGTGCCGCAATCTTGGCTCCGTAGTCGTGTACCGCTTCGGTTAATTCTGCTAGACGGGCGACGTAGATAGGTGCGTCGGCACGCGGCAGGTAACACCATGGAGGTGGAGACTTTCGCTCGATTTCGTTGTCTACGGCCATTAGGCCCGTGATGATCAGCCCCGTACCGCCCCTGGCCCGTGCAACATAGTAATCGATCGCCCTGGGCGAAAATCGGCCGTCAGGCTCGGTCAAGCCGGTCGTACCCATGGGCGCCATGACGATTCTATTCTTGATCTCCAACCGGCCAATCCGTCCGGGCTCAAGAATCGCCAACTTATTCCTGTTATTTTGACAAGCTGCCTGCATACACCCTCCTTCATCTGCCCCATACTGTTTCAATTATGTCATCCATTGCGAGTCTCTTCAGGGTACTCCTCCACGGCTTGCCCGTTCGTACATCGCACCCCAGGAATCGATAATATTCTTCGACCATGCCCTTCAGATGAGAGGCGATAGCCTTACCCTTTCCAGGACCGTCAGGAGGTTCATCGATGATGCGCCTTGAAACCATATAGTCGTCCCTGGGCGTATGTCCATGGCGGGCGTTAAAACATCGCTCCAGCAACAATATTCGCTCGCCAGCTTTGCGCAAATCCTCTTCGCTGAAATCCCAGCCCGTCACGACCTTCAGAGCATCGGCTTGAAGTTGGACGATGCCGGGCAAGCCCCATGTAGCAAACCAACAGATGCCCGTGCTGTCATTCAAGCTCTTGATCATGGCCCCTCGGGCAACCTCTTCCGCTTTACCTCGGTGGTTTGTCCGTTCGGTCATCTTTGGATATCCGGCATCAGGCTCCGGTCGCCAACAGTCCGCTGCTGCACTCGGCCAGCCGGCTCCGCTGCCGACGATCTGTCCGAGTAAAACCCCCCAAGCAGAACGCCAGTCATGGAGATTCATGCCCGTCCCTTTTATGTGTATGGTGAAATCAGGGGCATCGTAACCGACGTATTCCGAAGCCTCTTTCGGGCCACGGGCCAAAATGTCTCCTATGCCTTCTCGGTAGACATATTTGCGAATCATCTTTTCTACGACAACTTCGTCGCCGTAAATCAGCTCAAGACCATCGGTATCTTCCTTGGTGAGGTATCCCTTCTCGTAGGCCTCAAACGCCATTGAAATAGTACATCCGGCGGTGCTGCCGTCAATGCCCAGCCTGTCATAGAGATCGGTCAAATAAAGCACTGCCCCCGGATCGCTGACCCCTACGATGCCAGCCGCGCCTTCCTGCGCTTCCCCACCCCCGGTCAGGGTCGCCACATAGCCCTTGTGCTTTCCTGATGTAATCCTGGCGTCATAGGCACAGGCAATTGGACAGCGGTAACACGGCCGTGGAATGATTTCCTGGTCGGACAGGCCTTGACCGAACTCGGGAAACTGGGTTGTCCGCCAATTGCGCGCCGAGACGCCGATCGCCTGCTTTACCCGGGCATAGTTGCCTCTGGGAATGCCACCACGACCCGCCGTATTCAGTGCGGAGTAGCTTGTTCCTTTCAGCAACCGAAGCCATCGTTTGAGTACATCCCGTTGTCCCTTCTCATCATGGATCTCAACCGGCCTGTTTCCGAAGACGGCAATAGCCTTCAGCCTTTTGGCGCCCATCGTTTTGCCGCCATGGGAGAACAGGTGATTCCTGTCGTTCGCGATCAGCGCCCCGGCGCACATATTCTCGCCGGCGGGACCAATCGCTGCTACACTGGCTGATGGCTGCCCGATCTCCGCTTTGACCAGTTCTTCCGTTTCATGGGTGTCTCGTCCCCACAGGTGAACGGCTTCGCGAATCTCGATCTTGTCGGGAGAGATCAGAAGGTATACAGGCCGCTCCGATTGGCCGGTGATGATCAAGCCGTCCCATCCCGCAAATTTGAGGTTGGGACCGAAATGCCCGTGCGTATGCGAACGGCATAAAGTGAAATTGGTATCCGGGTGCTTGGTTACCAATGTGGTATTGTTGGAAGAGGGAAGTTTGGTGCCGGTCAAGGGTCCCGTCATGAAGACGAGCGGAACCTCGGGATCGGTGGCGTTCGAACCGGGCGGAACCATGGGATACAGAATTTTGAGCCCGAGGCCCAGACAGCCGATAAAAGACCGGAGAACATCTTCGCCGGGAAGGGTCATTTGATCAACGGTGCCGTCCGTAAGGTCGACACACAGGATTTTCCCAATGTAGCCTTTCATTCGTGCCCCCTGGAGATCAACTGGCTGCAATCTCGAAACAATCGCTTAGACTGGCTGATACTGGAAACCCTCAAAATTGCATTTTCCACCCGCTCCTGCAATTCGAATCTTATCGGCGGCACGCTCCATGCTGCCAATGGCTCACCGCTTGACTTCCGCGTATGTATACCAGCGCCTGCCCGTCTTGCATCCGAGGTGGCCGGCCTTGACCTTGCGCCTCAGCAGCATCGGGGGATAGTAACGCATGTCCTTGCTCTCCTCATAGATCGCCCTCAGGCCGTTGTAGCTGACGTCCAGACCTACCAGGTCCCCTATCTCGAACGGGCCCATCCTGCGGCCGAAGGCGGGCCTTATCCCCTGTCTATGCTCTCAACGCTCCCGATGCTCTGCTCCACCAGTCGAATCGCCTCGGCATATCCCGTCAGGTTAATCCTGTTGAGCAGAAACCCGGGGATGTCCGTCTCCACACGGATGGCCTCCTTGCCTATCCGCGCCAAGAAATCCAGCCCTGCCTGCATGGTGTCCTCCGAGGTGTTTATCCCCTTGATCACCTCGACGGCTTCCATCATCGGGGCGGGGTTGAAAAAATGGAGCCCGAGAGCCCTGTCGGGCCGACCCGTGGCCCCTGCAAGCTCCGGGATCGGTTTGGTCGAGGTATTGCTTGCGATCAGGGCATGGGAGGAACACGCCTCATCCAGTCTCTTTAAGGATTCCCGCTTGAGATCGAGGTTCTCGAAAACCGCCTCGATGGCCATATCCACGTCCGTTCCTCTGGACAGGTCAAGGGATGTTTTTACCCGCCCTAGAATAATCTCCTTGCCCTCGGCCAACTTCCCTTTCTCCATGAGCTTTCCCACGGACCAGGCGATGCCTTTGAAACCATGCTCCAGCACCTCGGGCGAGACGTCATTCAAGATCACCTCCAAACCCGCCTGCGCGCAGACCTGAGCGATCCCGCTCCCCATGGTCCCGGCGCCGACTACAAGTACCTTCTTTAAAATTTTGCCGTTCCTCGAATACCAACTGATTTAATGCCGAGCAGCTACCACCCGCGCAGCTCCGCACTCCGCATTACAGAAACTCGCTGAACTTCCGAAAGACCTCAAATCGATTCTTTCTGGCCAGTTCCAGATGTTCGGTCATCAACTCCTCCGCCTTCTTCTCATCCCCATCACTAAGCGCGGACAGGATCCTTTCGTGCTGGCCATTATAAACCTTGATAATCTTTGGATCCGTCTCCACCATCCTATATCGGTAGATCCTAAGCCTTGTATGGTATATAAGATCGCTCAGAACTGAGCTGCCGCAATTCGTATAGATATTTTCATGAAAAAAATCATTCCGCTGAAGCCACAATCTGGAATCGTACGGATCGCTTTTCATTTCTCCATGGGAACCCTTTAACTTCCCTATGACCTCCTTCTTCAGCTTACCTGCAAACAAGGAAGTGGCCAAGGATTCGCAGCGAATCAAAATCTTGTAGGTGACATCAATATCCTCTAAAGACGGCTTGGCGACCACAGCGCCTCGATTGGGTTCAACCGTCAAATACCCTTGTGATGCAAGCTGGCCGATAACCTCGCGAACGGAAGCCCTGCTGACGTTATACTCCCGGGTGAGCAATTTTTCCGAAAGACGCACGCCGGGCTTGAATTGTCCGAAGGTAATGTCATTTCTCAGCCGATTATAAACGCTTCGAATGATAGGATCTTTCATTTTTCTCAAAAATTCTATTTAGCCATAGGTTTTTTAAACTCTTCTTTCTACGGGCCATGAATGGGTCTCCCTTGAAGGCAAAATCAAGGTCGAATGGCCCGGCATCACGTTCTCACCTCTTTGGTTTTCAGCCCAGGTATCCATGTCCACGCAAGCCTCGCCATTCTCATCAAAGTATTTCTTGGTTACGCTTCCTTTAAGCCAGATGACGTCAGAGAGGTACACGAACCGTCGATACTCCGCATAGCAGGTTTTCAGCCAGCCTTCATCCCCCGCCCAGTTGGTCAAATGCTGGATCAACCACTGCTGGCGCTGTGTACCCACGTCGTACATATATGGAACTCCGGCGCTCTTTGCAGCACCCAGGTGATAATGAACAGCAAAAGTGGGTTCAAGCGCACCCGTATTTGGATCTCGAAAAGCCCAGCCGGGATGTTTCCTGTAGTCGCGCAAGGCTGCCCCAAGGGCTTTCAACGTCACAGGGCATGAACCGATACAATACGCAATCATATCGCTGATCCCCAGTGGCCCTTTTACCAGGGGGGACATTTCTTCACCCTCAGTGACGTCTTCCCAATACCGAACCTTATCTCCCCTGATCTCTTCCTCCAGCACCTGTCTTTCTATTTCCTCCAGCTCCTCGGTCGTCCAAGGGTGAGGAAGTTTGATATCAGAATATTTCCCCTTTTCTCTGGCCGTACTTCTCTCCGCCCTGACGCTCCAGGCCTTTGCATTCGCGACCAATTCTCCCCTTTGATTGAAATAGTTATCATCATAGTGAACAATGATGATTTTTTCGGCAAACTTGCTCTCCTTCTCATCAAAATGGGTAAAGGTGAGCTCCGGTGTAATGGTATCCCCTTCAAAGATTGGTTTGTAAAAGGTCCAATCATTTCCTGAATGGAAAGCGTGCACCCCCTTTAATCCCTGAGGAATCCATGTGGGGAACACACTATAAACCCAGGAAAAGGGGGCGATCAACCCCTTATATCTCGTATTCCTTGCATAAATTTCATCTCTGAAGAGAGGGTTCACATCACCCACTCCGTCAACAAAATGTCCAATGGCATCCTTTGATGCCAGCGTATTAAAAGGTGTGATCCTCAGTTTTTTTCCGAGGCGACTTCGCAACTCCGCCAGTCCCTCTTCCGTAATCAACCCTTCGCTCAAAGACGATTTCCCCTTTTCGACTGCACTCACTGCCATGAACACCTCCTTCTATTGGAGCTCCTTAACGAGTTCTACCAAATGCCAGAAGTCATCTGCGATTTTGGCCCCGGCTTTCTTAAGGACTTCAATCTTACGTGCCGCTGAACCGCCCCCTTGAGATATGATGGCACCAGCGTGACCCATCCGCTTTCCAGCAGGAGCCGTTCTCCCGACAATCATACATATGACTGGTTTACCCATGCGCTTGATATATTCGGCGGCAGCTTCCTCCGTGTTGCCTCCGATCTCTCCCAGCAGAACGAGCGCCTTGGTTTCCTCATCTTCTTCAAAAAGGGTCAAATAATCAACCTGACTCTTTCCGCTAACAAGGTCGCCACCGATCCCACAGCAGGTTGAAATCCCAATGCCATTCTCTGACAAAAAACGAAGGGTTTCAATGGCGAGCGTGCCGCTTCGTGAAACAATGCCTACGCCCCCCGGCCGGATCTTTGCCGCCGGCAAAAAGCCAACCAAAGCCTTCCCGGGGCTCACGATTCCGGGCGTATTGGGGCCAATGACCCAAACGTCATATTGCATGGCAAGTTCCACGATCTTCATCGTGTCATGAATGGGAACATTTTCTGTAATCACAACGAGGAACTTAATTCCATTTTCGATTGCTTCAAAGGCCGCCTCCTTCACCCCGGCAGCAGGAACGTATAGGATGGACGTATTTGCCTGATGGGACCTCATCGCTTCGGGCACGGTATCGTAGACGGGGATCCCAGAGACCTCCATCCCACCCCTTCCGGGAGATACGCCCGCCACCACTTGGGTCCCGTTTTCGAGCATGTTCAAGGTCTGTCTTTGCCCCCAATTTCCCGTAATCCCCTGTACGATCAATCGCGTTTCCCTTCCAACAAGAATGCTCATTTCTTCAACGCTCCTTGTGCCATATCGACAGCCGCTCTTACAGCGTCCCGCAGCGAGGAATGCTGTTGAATCCCCAACGTTTTCAGCTGACCTTCAGCCTCTTCCATTGACATGTTTCTAATGGCATTTCCAGTTGCCCGAAGGCAGGATACAATCGGTACAGGGCACTGATTTCCTTCTAGCGCGTCCTTGATGGCGCCCATCATCCGATCCAACGGGGTGTAGGACATGGTTTTCAGCATCAGAATAGAGCCAATCCGAGGATCTGTTTTTGCCCTTTTGACAATGAACTCCACAGCCTTTTGCATCCTTTCCCTGGAATCGACGATCGAGTCCATGAAATTGGCCGGTTCCCCTCCTAACGATCTGATTAAATCAAGGACCATCATTGTGTATCCCGCACCCGAGCTGATGACAGCCACATTCCCGGGCTGAAGATCCACGTAGGTGAGACCCATGAGCTTGGCCTCTTTCTCCAAGGGCTTCAAGTTGCGGTATCGATCTCCGATTTCCGGATGTCGGTATAGTGCATCATCGTTTATCACGATTTTTGAATCAGCCGCATAGACCTTCTCATCGGCGGTGATCATCAGTGGGTTAATCTCAGCGAGCTCCGCATCGTAGGCTTCAAAAACGCCATACAGTTTGGTCGCAATATCAGCGATAAGCGACAACGGCTTTCCACCGATTCCCATCATCTTTATCAAGCGAATAGCCTCATACAAACGAAATCCCCGGAGCGGGCTCACGTGGGAGGTGAAAATCCTATCAGGCGATTGACTCGCGACATCTTCAATATCCACCCCCCCCTGGTCACAAACCACCATTACCGGTTTCTTTGCCAATCGATCGATGGTGATGCCAAGATAGATCTCCTTGGCTGCTTCTATTTTTCCTTCTATTAGGATGCCTTCCATCGGATTTTCGACACGTTCGGATGAAAAAATCCTCTCCGCTTTCATTTTCACTTCGAGCGCGTCTTTGGCGGTCTGTATCAGGCCGTCTTTCCCTCTCCCTCCCCTCAACACCTGTGCTTTTAAGACCGCAGGAAAGCCGATTTTCTCCGCCTTCTCCTGCACGTCATCGAGAGATTGGGCCAGGACAGAATCAGGGGTGGAAATCTTCGCCTTAGAAAAAATCCTCTTCCCTTCATGTTCATACAGCAGCATAATTTGCGCTCCCTTTAAGAGGTCTTAGAATTATTTGATATATCTTTTTTCTTAAGGACCTCCCGCTTGATCTTGCCGCCTTCCGTCTTTGGAAAGCCTTCTACGAACTCGATTTCACGCGGATACTCATGTTTACTAAGCTTTTCTTTGACAAAATTTTGTATTTCACTCTTCAATTGGGGGCTGGGTTTTCCTTTTGGCAGAATATAAGCTTTGACAATCTGACCTCTTTCGTTATCCGGGACCCCAATCACGACGACTTCCAGGACAGCAGGATGTTTCTGAATCGCATCCTCAACCTCTGTCGGGCTTATGGTCCAGCCCGCAGAAATGATCACATCGTCCACTCGGCCCTTATGCCAGTAATAACCATCTTCATCCATTACGGCAGCATCTTTGACCCTGAACCATTGGCCTCGCCTTTTCATGGCGATTTCTCCGATGGTCCCCTGGGAAACTTCGTTTCCATCATGATCGATGAGCGCAACCTCAACGCCCGGCATGGGTTTTCCCAGTGATCCTGGTTTAACCACCCAATGTTTGAATCCCGCATATTGATAGATAAGCGCGCCCGCTTCTGTTGAACCATATCCGCTGTGAGGGGGAACGCCGAATGTCTTGAGCAAGAATTCAAAGGTATTGGTATCCATAGGCTCGCCCGTATAATGCATTTTTTGTATTTTCAGGTTAAACCTGGGGGCAAGACCCGAGTTCTTGATCATGCGATAGACGGTAGGCGCGGCGCCAATGTTGTCGATTTCAAACTCCTGCAAACCCTCAAGCAAGACTTCTACGTCAAACTTACCCGAATAGGCACCTACAGCTATGCCCAAGGCAAGAGGAGACAAGGTTCCATGCCACAATCCATGTCCCCACGCCGGGTTTGAGGGGCAGAAATATCGGTCTCCCAACCTGAATCCCCGCCCAAAAATGGCTGCGGGCATCAGCGTCACGATGCTTCGATGATAGTGTTTTACCGCCTCCGGGAATTTCCGAGTGGTCCCGCTGGTATATTGATAGACCGCAACATCCTTGGCGGACGTCCTGGCCTGGTATTGTTCTCCATGGCCTTGAATGAAATCCTTGAACTGGGCCGTGGTGATAACCGTTACGTTTGATAAGTCCGCCCCGATTTTTAGCGTTTCCTGATCTGTTACCAGAACCTTCGCACCCGAGTCCCGCAATCTGAACTCAAGCGCCTCCGGTCCGAATTGGCTGTAGCAGGGGACAGCGACTGCACCTCTTTTCATCGTCCCAAAAAGACTTGTATAGTATTCGATGCAAGGATCCAGCATGATGGCGACCCTGTCTCCGAATTCCAAGCCCATGGATTCCAGCCCATTGGCAAATTGCGAGCTCCACGCTGAAAGTTCGTCAAAAGAGTATTCTTCTCGATGACGATCGTAGAATTTGATCCGAATGGCCGTGCCTTTTCCAACGTGGCGATCGACGCATTCGTGACCCATATTGAAATTCTCACGGCTCCCGTCAAACAACTCCCAGGTTTGGTCCCAAGTAAACCTCTCCCGAGCCTCTTCATATGATTCATATTGAAGCATACCCATCTGTTTCTCCTTTGACAACCGCATGAATTGTAAGGCTGTTTTGTCTGACAATTTTGCTAGTCCATTTTTCCAGCCAAGTCAAGCCAAAATTTTAACTCTTTTGAAGCTCAAGAATGATTTTAGGACATTACGGCCCCTCTGGTCGTCTCGAAAGGAAAAGGTCCGGTCAAATTACGACAACATTGTATTTTCGGACAGTTAGGGGAATATCCCAATGGATCTGTCAATTGGGTCAACATCCATTTGGTCTTCGCTTGCGGCATACGGATGATGCGAAGAGCAGGGCGCTTGAGCCGTGGCAACAGCGGACATTTGCCTCGTCAGAAACTTTCCTCTGAAAGAACTGCTTGACGTTGACGGTAGGATTAGTGAAATTATGGCAGCGTGTCTCTCTCAAGGCGGCTGATTTCGGATCTGGAGATCAATTCTGATTCTCCCTGCGCTAACGATCCCTTTGCCTTCGCCCAATTTTTTTTCGATGACAAGCTTATAACATATTGTTTTTTGATCTTTTTTTTCGCAGATGTCCTCAAAGGGATAAGGTATCGGGAAGTCGATCGAAAAACAGGTGGAGATTGGCAAGAACACCCATGTCTCATTTTTAGATTATAAGGGAGGTCTTGCGATGGAGCACAAAAGTGAAGTGGCCATTGTTAAAGGTGTAAATGCCCGAGAAATGGTCGAAAGAGCCTTATCGTTGATAGGCGGCATAGAGCGGTTCGTTAAACCCGGGGATAAAGTCCTCATCAAACCAAACATTTGTCTGCCCTTGCCTCCGGAGAAAGGCGATTCAACGAGTCCCGAAGTCGTAGCTTCACTTGTGGAGCTTGCGAAACTGGCGGGCGCATCTAGTGTGACGGTGGGGGAAAGTGCCTGCTGGGGACTTTACGCGCCTGATAATTTCGAGATTTCCAGAATCGCAGAACTGTCGGAAGCGGCCGGCGCAGAACTTTCTTACTTCGACGAGGAAGAACGCATAGAAGTTGAGATACCCAATGGCATTCTCCTAAGAAAAGTGACAATTCCAAGGATCGTTAGAGAGGTTGACGTCATCATCAACGCCCCAAAAATGAAGAACAGTTTCGTAACCATGGTCACGCTGGGCATCAAGAACCTCATGGCCCTTCTCACCCCGGAAGACCGCTATGGCTTGCATCGAGGCGTAAACGGTGTGGAGCTCGCCTACGTCCTTACCGATTTGATAAAAGTCATCAAGCCTCAGTTAACGGTCATCGATGGCATCGTCGCCATGGAAGGGTTTGGACCCCACAGTGGGGATCTCGTCAGGATGGATCTGGTGATGGCCAGTGGAGATATCGTGGCGATTGATGCCGTTGCCTCCGAAATTATGGGCTACCAGGCCATGGAAATACCTACAACACAGATTGCTGCGAAGCAAAACCTGGGTATTGGCGATTTGTCGAAAATTGAGCTCAAAGGCGAAAAAATAGAGAATGTTCGCAAACATTTCACCCGCCCCATGTTCAAATACATAAGCGACAATCCGAATGTCACAACCTATTTCGGGGGTGTTTGTGGGGGCTGCATTTACAGAATTCAGGAGACAGAAAACGCGATCGGAATTGACCCGCAAAAGAAATACGCCCTGGTCTTTGGCAGAAAGGTGAACTTACCCGAACAAATAGAGGCCGACGAGGTGTGGCTGGTCGGCGATTGCACCGCACCTTATAGGAGAAAGTACAAAAATGCCATTTTTGTGGCTGGATGCCCGCCTCTGAAATGGTACATCCATGGTGTGAGGCTGCCTCACTGGTCCCAGGAACATGGAAAACCATTTCGCACCTACCCTGTTGATATACGAAAGCAAAGTCGAGAGATAAAGACCGCTCGTGATCGAGTTGCGAAAGGTTAGGCTGGAGGCCGGAGCTTTTTTGAGACGCGACAATAGCCTGCAGGACCACTTAAAAAGCAAGATGGACGGGAAAGTTTATTTGGCGGGAGAGTGATGTTCCAACGCGAAACGGTCCGGCATTGAGCGAGGCCCAGTCATTGAGGAACGAAGAATATGAATTTCATTCCCGGGGCGGTATTTCACCGTCAATTAAATAAGCCAATGGTGGTGGCCACTCGGGCAAAGGGCATGTGGATTGAAGCATCAGATGGGAAACGGTATCTGGATGCAAGCGGTGGCGCCGTCGTTGTGAACATCGGTCACTGCCGAGAAGAGGTCCCACAAGCTGTTTTCGAGCAACTGAGAACGCTTTCTTATCTTCACGGCGACACACCGACAGCACTGCAGATCGTCTCAGCCATTCGAGAGAAGCTTGAGCACCATGGCGTCCGGTTGATGCCCATGTTAAAGTTCTTATCATAACCCGACCCGGCCAAGCCGGAACCAAAGAGGTTTCAGGTGTCAGGTTTCGGGTTTCGGATGTCAGGCCTGAACACTGAAACCTGCCTTCGTGACCGGTTTGCGCGCAATTTCATCGTTAAGGCACTGAATTGAGGGGCTCAACTCAGGATGACCTATCAGCTTCGCTCGCTGGCCGCGGGGCGAGACAGGTGGCCATAAGGCTTGCCTGATCATTTCTCCCCTCTTCCACCCGTTTGAGGAAGGCCAGGAGCGCGGATACATATTCCCTGGCGCGCTGCTCGTAGGTGTTGTGCCCGCAGCGGGGGATCACGGCCAGTTCCCCCTGAGGCAGGTGGCGGTAAAAGTGAACGCCCTGCTCCACTTCAAAAAGGATGCTTCGGTCCGGATAGAGCACCAGCGACGGACACCGGACCTTGGGCAGGGTCGGCCGAAGATCGAAGAATCCTGTGCCGTAGGAGCCACCTTCTTGCCGGAATTGCTCGTAGAATGGCTCGGCGTGGTCCTCCCCATGCCAGTCCAACAGCTTTGCCCGCAGATCGTTATCCAGTTCCTGAAAGGATTTCGGGAACTTTTCCCTGTTGAATGTTGGCATGGAGACCGGACTGAAGCACTGGGTGGAGGAGGTGGCCAGACTCCTTAGACGTTCCGGATGCGCCGCGGCGTAATCTGCCGCCACCACCCCGCCCTCACACTGTCCCACCGCATGAAAACCATCGAGGTCCAGCGCGTCTCGCACTTGTTCAAGTTCGTTCACCCCCTCCTCACGAAAGGCGTCGCTCACATAAAATTTGAAGAACGCCTCCCCCTTGTCGGACCGCCCGAAGCCCCGCCTGTCATACATGACCACCCGGTAGCCCTGCGCCACAAGGGCCGGGTAGATATCCTTCCACATCTTGGTGCACCCAAACCCATGGTGCAGGAGCACAATCGCCTCGCCCTCCCCGTGGATTTCGTAATACCTATTAAGCCCATCCTTCATGACAAAAAAAGGCATATCCCGCTCCTTTGTAACTTCCTTGCCCCTAGCTGTGAATTCGAGATGACGTCGATCCACAAATCGTCAATCTCTGGATGTGGGTTTCAGCAACCCATCGTTATGTCATGCCGTTGCTCATGTTGATTGCTGATCGCCGTTCAACACCGCGCCCCATAAGATCAGGGATTCTCGACGACGATGTGAGGCACCGTCGTGATCAGTCGGCCGCTGCTTGCATCCAGCAGATACAATGTGCCACCAAAGACCGCCCCGTCGGAACTCACCAGTATATCGGCAATGGTGTTGAATAGGGCAAAATCCTTGGGCTGAAGAAACCGTTTCCCGAATGGAGGCACGGTCAATGTCGTTGTCACAGGCACATTGTTTTGGTCAGGGCTGAAACCAGTCGTCCTCACTCTGAGGGTTAACGGTGTACCGTTCATGTTTGCAATGGCTAGGATCCAGGTCCAGTTATAGGGTTCACCCACGTCCAAGGCCGTCGGCCACCACAATGCGTAGGGACCGATGCCCACCTGCATCGTTTTCCGCACATCCTGGCTGTCAATCGATCCCGCTTTGGTCATCCCAGATGAACACAGGATTAGCAGCGCGGTGATGACGACAATCATGGCTCTCATTTGACACCTCTTTCTCTCAGTCAAATAGTACAAAGACATCCATCCTGGAACCATGGAAAGCCCATCTGGACATCATCCCAAGCACTTTCTCAAACTTACGCTCATTTCCCGCCCGGGTCGAATTTCCTGAACAGATCCGCAGGACTCTGCCTTTCCATCACGAGGAACCATTGCCCTCTCCTCTTTCGCCAGGTCTCCTTCGACTCCCTTTCCATAATCGGAGCCCCCGCCAAGACGGGATTAAGCCACTTGATGGCGTACTCAACCACGACTTGGGCCTGGTCGCGCGTCATGTCCAACGCCTTTACCCGGATCGATTCAAACCTACCGTATTGCGGTGACGCCTTGAGCCACTTAAAGTAGGCGCGCAGCTCAGGCCTCTTTTCGGGCTCGATGTAGGTTTCCGCCGTCTCCCAATCGCCCATGGTTTTAGCGGCCCAGAAAGCCGCTACTCGCTCCCGAAGAATGGTTTCCTCATCTGCAGCGACCTTTCCGTTGTGACCACATGCCCCCGCGGCGATGAGCAAAGCGACCATCGAAAAAAGAGAAAATGCCCGCTGACTAAGGTCTTTCCATGAAGACATGGGCCGGCACGAAAAGGACAAGGTTTGTCCCTGATTCGATCCTGGCCAGGACTGCGCCGAAAAGCTCCTCCGATTCACATTGAACAAAAACGGATTCACCCAGGACGCCCAAGCTCAAAAGGCTCACCAGGACCTTCCCGTAGGGCTTCAGGTTAAAGAACTTGATCGTGTTGTTGCCGCTCTCCCCAACGACTTTGACGCTCACCATGGCCTGGTGGCCGTACAAATTGGAAACGGTAAGGAAATAATCCTCTCCTGGCTCGGTGCTCGCATTGGGGAAAAATATCGTGACCAACCGGGGCGTGGGGATCACCTTCCCCGGGGTCTCGGATACCGAGAAGGCCACTCCGTTGCTGGTTCCCTCGCTGGTTTTGACGGTCACAAACCCGGACACGGCCCCTTCGGGGATCTGGCAAACGATCTTCTCATTGGTCCAAGAACTCACTGGACCTTCAACGTTGGATTCAAATAGGACATTTCCCCGGCTGTTCCCAAATCTGGACCCCCGTAAGGTCACTTGGGCGCCGGCAGTGGCCGCTTCCGGGGATATTCTGTATACATGCGGCCCAACGACCTGTTCGGCCAAGGCGCGGTAGGCGTTCACCCGGCCCCCCGTCAAGAGCCGCGACTCCAATTCAGGCACCACATCCACGGTCCGGAGGATTTGGTCTTTCAGTCCGGACACGGTCATTCCAGGCGACTTTGCCAGGACCAGTGCAGCCAGGCCGCTCACGAACGCCGTGGACATGGAGGAACCGCTGAGGAAGTCGTAAAGGTCGTTGGGAACGGTGCTCAGGATAGACTGGCCCGGGGCAGCCACGCTCACGGTCTGGGGCCCATAGTTGGAGGAAAAGGTGAGTGTGTCGGACTGCAGCGAATTTGCAACGGAAATGATATTTGGAAGATCATAGTTGGCGGGATAGCTGGGCACCACATCACTGTTGGTGCTCTCGTTTCCGGCCGCCGCCATGAAAAGGATCCCAGGCGCATCGGCGATCGCGTTCCGTTCCGGCGTCGAAAACTCGCCGCTCCCAAAGCTCATGTTCACGACTCTCACACCCTTTTTTTTGGCAAACTCGATCGCCTCGATCTCATCGCCGACGTTTCCGAATCCCCCTGCGCTGATGAATTTGAGAGCCATGATAGAAACCCGCCAGTTTACCCCGGCGACCCCTTTAAGATTGTTCCCTTCAGCGCCTGCAATGCCGGCCACATGGGTCCCATGGCCTTCGTCGTCAAAGGGATCACCGCCCTCTGTGATCGTGTTGATGCCGTAATAATTGTCCACGTATCCGTCGTGATCATCGTCCAATCCGTTGTTTCCCGGGCTGTTGCCCACCCAGTCTTCACCTAAGTTCTTCCACAGGTTGTTTCGAAGGTCCTCATGTTCGTAATCGATCCCCGAATCGGCAAACGCGATCACAATGGAATGATCGCCGGTCTCGATCTCCCAGGCCTCTGGGCACATCATGTTCTCCAGTGCCAACTGGTGAGCAAAAAGCGGGTCGTTTGGCGTGAGCACTTTGAGGTATCGCTTGTAATTGGGCTCCGCATATTGGACATTCGGGTCTTGCCTGAGCCTCCGGATCATATCATCCGTCCGGTCTCCTGGCTGTCCCTTTACGCGATAGACGTCGGTGGAAGAGTAGTGGTTGCGGATTTGGACCTGAAAATCGGAGAACACGCGCATGCGCTCGGCCATCTTCCCCTTGAGACCCTCTCTGAATTTCAAAAGGGCTTCCCCTTCGACATAGGGAAAATCCGAGCCGTGGCCGGAGCCAAGGAAAACCACAAGAAGCGACAACGTCACACAGAGGTAGATAACTCGCTTCATGGACCCTTCCTCACCCCGCAACGTTCGCCGGAAGCGGACTGTTGAGGGGATAAGGTAGCCAAGGAGATGGTCGCTGTCAATATGGAATATGCCGGGCCTGACGCGCCCGGCTTTCAACTGCAAAGTCATAAAATAATAACCATAACAACAACTTATAGCAAATAGAACGCCAACAACTTGAGGGTGAGCATCTGGTCAATGCTTTCGGCCCATTGAAATATGTAATCCGAACCCGGCCCAAAACAGACCCAATTTGTGACTCATAATATGTTGATTTAATGACACTTTTGGTGAAATCCATAGATATCTTGATTCCATCCGCGCGTTGTAAGCGCAAGTGCTACGCTTGCACAAAGCCGCTGTCCTGGGGAAAGATCATCCCTATTCATTAAAGTTTGACGAAGAGATGCCGAATTGAGTTAAGGATGCCCAATATGGTCGAGAGGCTTTCCCGCTGAAGGCATCACAACTCACAAGATTTTTGGAGGAAACATGGGAACCGCGGTCTTTAGCAGCACAGGGGCCTTCAGAGTCACATACTCCAAAGCTGCTCAGGGGCTTACCCTTGTTGAGGCTGCCTCCGAGACATTCGGGCTCAGTCCTTCCCGGGCAATCAGGACCAACCGGCTCTTAAAATTCCTGATCCATTCATTCGACGCCAGGGCCGCCCAGAACACCAACTACCACCTCTTCGTGTTTTGACGGCCCGTGACCCCAACGGTGTGACTTATTCAACCCATCTGGCATGGAACCCTTTCCCAGCGCAAACCGATTTGCGGCCCTGGGACCCAGATCTTCCTGCCGCAGCGCTCTGTTTCCATTCTTGAAATGTCTCGCGAAAGGCCAACCGTCAGGTTGTCTTATGGTTTCCGCTATATAGCCATGAAACCGGTTTCCGGAAGAATGGGCCAGGGTTCACCCGCGCCGTGGAGGCCTGTCCCCAGGCAAAAGGGGAACCCCTGAAACGATTGACAAAGGCTGGCCCGATCTCTAGACTGAGTTTAGTTGGATCGGGCGCCATTCCATTCAGGTAAGCAGATGCGTGATCGAGCTTCGCGTGCCTTGCCTGATGTGTTGAATGGCTACTTGCTTGTGGTGCAAGAGATGAGGATTTGGTTCATGGCGGACGAGACGAACTCCTTTTCAGGTTTTACCCGGACACTCTCCACCGACATGCTCAGGAGGCAGATGGAGTCCGAGTTGGCCCAGCGCGTGGAAGATCTGATAAATATGCGCACCTATGGGCCAGGTGAAGTCATCATTCGCAAGGGAGAAACCAGCCGGGATTTGCTGTTTCTGACCGACGGGGTGGTTGAAATATCCACCGAACAGGACGACGGAAAGCTCATCCTCAACGAGCTGAGCGCCCCTTATGTTTTCGGGGAAATCGCTTTCCTCATCGGATCTCCCAGGACAGCCACCGCCACGGCCAGAACCAATGTCATGGCCTACATTTTACGCTTTGACAAATTCAAGAGCATCTTCAAGGAAAACCCCGAATGGCTTCAACCATTGCTAACATCATTTGTGAACGGTATCAAAGCCTTACACTTCAAGGCCGGTAGTCAGGGAGAGTCAAGTTGAATTCGGAATGCGGAGCGGAGAATTGGGAGTTGGCGTTCACCCAACCCGGACAAGCCGCAACCAAATCAGTCCCGCGGGCCCGCAGGATCAGGTGTCAGATTTCGGGTTTCAGGCCTGACCCTTGAATCCCGCCATGGCGGGAAAACCTGAAATCGTGACGGTTTTGCGCGCAATCTCACCTTTAGGGCACCAAATGCCTCCGGGAATTGGAAATAGAATGGGTAAAGCTGGATATGAAACGTTGATGAGGAGCGCCCAATGAAAATCCCTCTCATCGAACTCAGGCAGGTCAGCAAGTCCTTCGAGACAAAAACCGTCCTTGACCAGGTGGACATGAAGATCTACGAAGGGGAGATTTCCACCATCATCGGTAAAAGCGGCACGGGTAAGAGCGTGCTGCTCAAACACATCATCGGCCTGCTGGGGCCTGATTCAGGCACCATCCTGTTCCGGGGGAAGCCGCTCGACCGGATGTCCAGGAAAGAGCTGATCGAATTCAAGAAGCAGTTCAGCTATTGCTTTCAGAATAATGCCCTGTTCGACTCCATGACGGTCTTCGATAACATTGCCTTACCCCTCAGACAAACCACCAAAATGAAGAAGAAGGAGATCGACCGCGGGGTGAGGGAAAAGATGGAGCAGCTCGAGATTGCCGATGCCGCGCAAAAGTACCCGTCCGAGCTCTCAGGCGGCATGCAAAAACGCGTGGCCCTTGCCCGAGCGTTGATCACCGACCCAAAGATCGTCCTCTTCGACGAGCCCACGACGGGCCAGGATCCAATCCGAAAAAACGCCATCTTCAGCATGATCACCCACAATCAAAAGCGTTTCGGGTTCACCACGGTGATGATCAGTCACGACCTGCCGGACGTCTTTTTCATTTCGGACCGGATCATGATCCTCTACGACGGCAAGGTTTCATTTCAGGGGACCTATGAGGAGCTCAGCCACTTCCAGCACCCCATCATTGACGAGTTCATCAAAAGTCTCGAGGGCGTCCAGGATGAGCTGACCGGCCTCCACTCCAGCAAGCAATTCACCCGCCAATACCAACGTGTCGTTGATCAAAAAAGCGCAGATGAAACCCTTTCCGTCATCGTCTTCGGCCTGGAAGACCTGGACCAACTTAGCCAAAATCTGGGGCACACCTCGGCCCAGGAAGTGGTGCGGGCACTGGGAGAGACCGTGAACCGTCATTTCGGAAAGGTGGGGATATCGAGTCGAATCGCCAGGGACCGGATCGCAACCATCCTGCCGAACACAGGCGCTCAGGACGCTTTGAAGCTCATGGACGGTATCGTGGCCGAACTCAACGCCAATGACTTCTGCGGGCTCCCGCTGGCCCAGCCCACCAGACCGCGCGCCAATGCCCCTATCGAATTTCGGATTGCTGCAGGCATTGCCGAGGGGAGCGTGAGCGAGGACCTGGAGGCCATTTCGAAGCGCGCTGCCCTGAATCTCAAACCCATCGCCACCTACCACTGTCAGCTCAAGGCCAAAGCTGCTTCATAAAGGGTTCCTCTCCCGTCACCCTCCCGATACCAGGGAATCAAGAAAGTGCCGAAGCCGCTCCCGTCGCTCCGGAGGAACGTAGTCCATGTTTGTGCCGCGTTCATTCACCTCCCAGTATCTCTCCTGCGTGACATGCAAAAGATCGTCGGTCAATGTGGTGATGAACCCGGTGGTCAATCCCTTGAAGGTCGCCTGGATTCGCGATATCGGCTCTTCCTCTCCGCGCATCAAGAAGTAGCTCGCAAGCAGGGCTTGGGCCTTTTTCACACCCGCCAACGGCTGCTTGCCTTTCCAGTCGAAGCTCAGAAAGTCAGAAAGAAGTTGGCCTCGGTTTGAGGCGCCGCTCTCCCAGGCCCCTTCTACGATCTTTCCCAGGTCGTGTGCCGCAACTTCGGTCACAAAAGCCATTTGGGCATCCCTTGCCGCCTCCCCGTAGTAGCGAAAGTAGTATGCGATCTCCTGGACTGTCTCCGGACACTCCCCCTTGAAACCCTCTGCATAGCTTCGATATTGTCCCAGGAGAAGAAAAGCGGATCGAACATCCTTACGGTTGATGGCCATCCGCATCATGGTGTTGAAATAGGCGATCACCAGATTGCGCACCGCCTCATTCTTTCTTGCAGAATCCTGAAGGCCAAGGCGACAGAGGGTTTCCACAACGGAGCTCACCACCTCGGACATCCGCTGTGAAGCGGCTTGAAAGATGTGCCTGAATTCCCCTAGCGCCTTCATTTCCACCCAGGTTCTCTTACTGCTGATTTCATCAATCATCCTTGTGGAAAACCCGAGGAAATAGTGGTTCTCGGCCTTGAACCATTCATCAGGCAGCGCAGCCTTCCTCAGCCAGTAGGATTGGATGATCCGTTCAAGGGTCATGATGCTCTCAATGGCCGTGTTCCGGTCACCCCGTTCTATGGAACGGATTGCGATGTTCCCGATATGCTCGATCATCTCCTCCGAACTGCCGCGAAACTTCGAGGCACAGTTGGGTTGCGTGCGAACAGATCGGAGCGCCTTGTTGAATTCATTCTCAAGCCGCGAGAGGAGGGTCTGAGGATGAAGAAACCGGAAAAGATAATACATATAAGGCAGAATGGTTGAGAAGCATAGCGTAGTCAGCACGAAAATCATACCCATGTTAAAAGATGCCGTCATACCCTCTTTGATCAAGAGGCCGGAGAAGGTGTTCGAGGCATTGGTGATGAGCACGAAAAGCAGTACGACACTATTTACCCGATCCTTGATAAAGAACTCCAGGAACTTAAATGAATACATGTTGGCCGTGAGCGAAACCCCGATGGCAACCGCCGTGAACAGGGTGCCCAGCAACTGGTTGAGATTACGGTTGAAAATATTGTTTATGTGTCGAGCGTCATCCCATGTAAGATGGGTGGCCCGACCGATCTCAAAACCTTCCCCAAAAATACTCATTACAAACTGAATCGCGAAAACCAAAACCAGGACGGTCGCCAACACAATCACGCCCCGAACGAACAGCAGACCATTTCGCCTCATCCTTATAAACCTCGTATACGGTCTTGCCGCCTTTACAGTTGTTTGGCTCTCCAAAGCGGCCATATTCGTAATGAATCGTTGGGGGCACATGGTCCCCCGGTGATGCGGGCGAGTCTAGGAGAAATGGCCCGTCCTGTCAATCATGATAAGGCTTCAGCGGCAGGTAAAGCCAAGTAAGAAAAGGATATCTCGTATTTGAAGGTCGATGAAATGAAGATTCAGCCGGAAAAAAGGAATGAGCGGATGACAGCGCAAGGATAAGAACGATGGATGAAGCTGACAACTAATGATTCTTCACAGGGCAAGCGCACCAGACATATATCCATTTTCGTGGGGACCGATCCTCGTGAAAAATTCTCCCCATCACACGATGGCGAAGATCTCAACCGGCGCTGACACGTTTTTTAGCATGTATTTCCCGGTGCTCTCAAGCGTGAAATGATCCCCTACCCTTTCAGCGGTTTCCCGGCACGCCAAAACCGCGCCCCCTCTCGCATGGCTGCAGATACGCGCAGCCAGGTTCACGGTCATACCGTGGGTCGCGTAGACCCATCGAGCACCGGTGTAGCTCTCGAACTTATTGGCCCCAACAATGGCGGGCCCTGATGTGACGCCGACATTGATGGCGAGCGGGTTGTATCGTCCCCGGTATTCCTCGTTCACCTTGGCGGTCTGTTCACGGATCATGAGGGCGGTGCGGACCGCCCCAGTGGCATTGGCCTTTTGATCTTCCGACAGGAAAGCCACCAAAAGGCCGTCGCCCGAGGTCTCCAGCACATCGCCGTCGTTGCTGTATATGGCGTCCATAAAGACTGAGAAATAGCGTTCCACCAGATCGTTGACGCCCGCCGCGCCCAGTTGCTCGGTAATCTTGGTGTAGCCTTCGATGTCCAGGAACATCACCGAAACATCACGCTCCTTTGCGTCCAGGCACATCGTGGTGGGTGCGTCCTCGATCATGCGCGTGACTGTGGTGGGAACGAACTTGCAGAGGTTGGCCTTGATGCTCTCAAGGATCTCCACCTTCCTCAGTGCTGCGCGAAGATCCTGAAGGGTGTTCTCAAGCTGTACATTTTTGTCTCGGAGGTCTTCATTCAGGCGGGATATCTCTTCGAAAGACCTGGCATTCTTGAGGGCGATGACCAGGTTGTTCACAAGGGTCACAAGCAGTTCCTGGTCGTCCTCCGTGAAGTCCTCGTCCGTGAGCTTGTCCCCTAGCATTATCAGGCCTGAGCCGTCCGGTGCCAGGTCGAAGCAAAGAATGGCCGCCACGGACGCTGGAAAACCGCTTGGCCGGAACCGGACACTGCTGGCCAACGTACATTCCTCCGTCTTGAAAACCTCTAGGCTACGCGCCTTCAGCGCTTCTCGCTCCTCATGGTCGAAGCCCATGACCACGAAATGGTTTATCCCGGCAGTGTCCCCTCCATGGGTGGAAATGGCTCCCCGGATGACCCCGAAGTTGCCCATGGTCATCAGCAGGAAGGTCCTCAGGATCGTGTCGAAATCGATGTTAGTGAACACCTCCCGGCTCACGTCATACAGGGTCTTGAGGTGATAGACGCGCCGGTCCAGTTCTGAAGGCGCATCCTCCGGGATTCCGTTGTGCCTCACAGTCAAGTCCATGGACGGTCCCCCTACTCCCTTTCAACCGTTAACATTTGCCGAATCGGAGAGGACCTCAACGGCCTCCTCCCTGGAATCAAAGGGTCTCGCCAGCTTGGTAATCCCCACCATTCCGAAGATCTTCTTAAAGTGACCGGAGAGGCCGGTGATGCCAACCACCTGTTGATTTCGCTTGGTCTTGGCGATCAACTGAAACAACACCTTGATCCCCTCGCTGTTGAAATAGCCATGGGGCTCAAACTGAAGCAGGATCTTTGTAGCCTTGCTGGCCGACAGTCGCGCGTAGGCCTCTTCGAATGCCGGCTCGGATCGACGCGCCACATCGCCCTTCACGTCCCAAATCACGAGATCGCCAACCTGTTCGTCGCTGATTTTGCATTCTCTGGGAATCATGGATCTGCCTCGACAAGGTTCAGGCCAGTGTTCGCCCTCCGAAATCGCGTCAGGGTGCAAGATGGCTACCGGACCTCAGGGGAAAAAAGACCTTGAAGGTGGTCCCCCCGGACCGATAACAATCCGCCACTTCGGCGCAGTCAGGGCATTCTCTGATGCGGCCGGGGCACTCATCGCCTGGCAGCGGAATGAATCGGCACCTGGCCGATGACATCTCGATCTTGAAGTCATAGCGCTCCGAAAAAATCCTCATCCGAAGCAGGTCGGCGCCTTTTCCACCTGCGTTGAAGTCGTAGGGCTTCTTGGAAGCATAAGCGTTGGTCTCTTGGGTCGGGTAAAAACCTTCGAAAATGCGCCTTTGATCCTCCGGCACTATCCCGATGCCGAAGTCTCGAACAGTAAGCTCGACACCCGCGGACCGATTTCTCACGGCCACCTCCACCTTTCCCCCTTCGGGCGTGTTTTCGATGGCATTGCGAATAAGACCAACCAACAGTTTATGGAACACATTTATCGGTATAAACACAGACCGGGCCGATGACACATCGGTGATAAGTCGAACCTCCCGGTGGGCGAAAAGGGGACGAATTTCATCGATGGTCTTGATCACAAACTTCCCGGCCTTTATCTGTTCGGGGACGCTCTCTGTCCGGCCGAAAATATCATCAATGCGATCTCGGATCCTTTTGACGACAACCCCCTCCCCCATTTGTTCGGCGGTCAGGACCTCGATTTCGTCGGCACACACATCCAGCAGTGTGCTCAGAAGTCGCTGCGCACTGTAGTCCTCGTGCCGGGTGATATCTTCCACCTCGGATTGCATGTCACTGAGGCGTGCGACGCTTCTTCTGGCCCTTTCCATGGTGGGCTGCCAGGAGTCGGGCGAAACCCCCGCAAGTCTCCTTTCAAGGAGGGTCAGGGATGCCTTTAACAGGGAAATGGGTGTCTTGAGCTCGTGGGAGAGGTGATCGATCACCTTGTCCTTGGCCCGGTTGAGGCTGCTCACTTCTTCGTAGGCCTCTTTGAGGGCCTCCGAATATCTGGCGTTTTTGAGGGAAACCACCAGGTTGTTGACAAGGGTCCCCAAAAGGTCCTTGTCATCCGCTGAATAGGTCTCCCCTGTCAGTTTCGGACCCAGGCCGAGCAAACCGCAGCATGCGTCATCCACGCAGAAACCCAATCCGCAGGCAAGCAAAGGATCCAGAAAGTCCAGTCGCCTCAGGGCCTCCTCCCTGAGAAGTACGCTCCCAGGGCTCCCTTTGATCAAGACCTGGCGTGCCGCCTTCTCAAGAAGCGGACGATCACTATCCGGAAAGCCCACGGATATCAGGCGGCGCCCTTTGGGAGGTTGACCGTCCTGGACAAAGACAAAACCTTCGACCACACCGAAATTCCCCATGGTCATGAGCAGAAAATCCTTGAGCATCTGCTCGACCTCCAGCGTTCCAAGAAGATGCTGGCTCACGTCATAAAGCGTTTTCAGGTGAAAGAGTCGGCGGTCTAACTCCGTCTGAATCGCTTCAGGCAAAACTAAGTTCTGTTCCCGGGTCTCCGGTGACTTCTCCTGTGCCATCTCATCCGCCTCCTCGCCCAATCCGGATTAATCGGAAACTGGAAATTCGAAGCACGAAATTGCTAAACGAAACGCAACCTCATAGCCCGACTCTCAGGCAATACCAGCTTGCTCAAGAGCTATTCCCACAAGGGCTGTGGAACACATCGCTTCCTGCAGGCCGTTCAAAAAGGCTTGGATACAAGGCCCCCGAAGTTCCGAGGAGTGAGGCGTACTTAGTCGTACGCCGCAACGACCCGGAACGAGGGAAACGCAGTAGACGAGCCTTTTTCATCGGCCTGACGAATGAATCCTTCAGGACCGGGTGGACTTCAGCAGAATCTTGAAATGGATCTTCAGTTCGTCCCTGGTTTCTTTCAACCGATCAAGAAAGTGCGTAGCAAGGTTCAACAAAATGGCCCGTTCCAGGACGTGGTCTTCTTTCATCAATCCCAGCAAGTCTGTCTGACCAATGGTCAGGAGGGTGGATTCTTCAGCACATCGGGCAGACAGGCTGTATTTGAAAGGCGGGACGAGGGCTGAGGAACCAAGTATGTCACCCGGTGTTCTGAGCAGCGCAATGGGGAGCTCGAAACCGTTTTCTACGGTCGTAGTCAGCTCGACGGCGCCTTTGCGAAGGATAAATAGGTTCTCTGCCTCCTCTCCTTCTTTGAAAATCTCTTCGCCGACTTCAACACTGCGTCTTCTTGCGATCCCAGTGACCGCATCCAACTGTGCTTTGCTCAGCCCCTTAAAGAGATAACCCGAATAGAATTCCATGGTTATTTCCTCCGCAGGGTTGTGTGATCATGACTCCGCATTTACTGGAGGAGTCGGTCCCTTCGCTTCTACATTGGACATTCTCTATTCGATATTCTGCGGTTCGATTTTCAAAGGCTACGCAAATAGCAGAGAAGTCACAAACAAGGGGCCTAATATTGCATCAACCGGCAAGGCTCTTGATGGCCTCGGCCGCGGAGCCGTGAATGGCTGCAAACTTTGTGATCCCCACCATCTTAAAGATCTTCTTGAAGTGATCTGACAGCCCGCTGATCCCCACTTTCTGTTTGGCCCGGTTGGTTTCGGCCAGCAGTTGAATCAACACCGCGATACCCCCGCTGTTGATGTAAGCCCCTTCGTCGAAGTTCAGGACAAGACCGGTGGCACCCCGAGCATCCGGATTTCCATAGGCCTGGCTGAAAGAGGATTCCGAACCGCTGGTGACGTCCCCCTTAATGTCAAAAAGCGTCACGGCACCGTGCTTCTCGATGACAATCTGATTCTGGTCCCCCATAAAAGCGCCCTTCCCTCCTACCACTTCGTTTATAAGCCAACTGAGTGATGTTTGCAGCGTATCACCAAACGGTCTCACCTTCTACCCTGACTTGGCGTCTCGCACGAGTTAATCTGCCTTTCCGGCACGAAACGGCGCGATTTGGATGCTGCTTTTGTCCAAATCCAGGCCCTTTAGAACATCCTCCTCCGTTTCATAGATGCTTGCCAACCTTGAAATGCCCACCATGCGAAAGACCTTTTCAAAGTGCTGGGAAAGACCGGTAATGGCAATTTTTTGGTGGTTCCTTTTCGCCTCAATGAGGATCTGGAAAATCGCTATGAGCCCTCCGCTGTTAAAATACGTATCCTTGTCAACCCTCAAGAGGATCTTCTTCGCTCGCTCGTGATCGATGACATCATAGGCGTCTTTTATGGCCGGCCCCGAATCCACGGAAATGTAACCCCTGATGTCAAAAAGGATCAGATCGCCAAGGCGCATGATTCCAAATTCACTTTGGTGTTCCAACATGATCCGCTCCTCCCAAAGGCCCGTGGCACCTCGTTAAGGGAAGGATTTCGAGGGCGTGCTTACGGAGCGTTCAGCGGTCAGCTTTCAGCCAATCTTTTGTTATTCTTAGTCTTAGCTGACAGCTGCCAGCTGATGGCTGATCGCGCGAATCCAAAAACAGCCGTTTTTGAATGAGCTGAATAAGTGAGACGTTAATCTACAGGTTACGCATGGCGGGGGTGAAAGAAACTCGGCAACCAAAGGCGATTGGAACAACTCAATTAGCCATTTTGATCACCATTCTCACAACGTGGCCGCCATTTGTAATCTCGTTGAATTCCACCTGATCCATGAGCTCTTTCATTAGATATATGCCGAGGCCCCGTGGCGCCTCTTTCTTTTCAATCTTTTGCTCGATGTCGGGTTTCTTGGGCAGATCCAGGAGGCCCTTCCCTTCGTCCATCACGGAGATTGTAAAGGAATCGTTTCCGAAATTCATCGTGACGATCACCCTGGCATCGGGCCGCAGCCCATTTCCGTGCTCGATGGCATTCATGCAGGCCTCGGAAACGGCCGTCTTGAGATCATCGATCCGGTCGGGCGAAAACCCGATGAACTTGGCCAGAGATGCGCTGCAGTCCATGGCGACGCGCTCGTATCCCAGGATGGAGGGCAAACTGACCTCTACCGTGTGTTCGTCTACGACCCTGACCGTCTTAATGTCTCTTTCCATGGCTTTTAAGGTCCTATTCAGGTTGGGATTTTCCGGGACCCGGCGCAGAACCTGATCCCTTATATCATTATCGGCCATTTCAGAGAATCAAAAAAAGCAGGAATTTGGGGCCACATCCCAGAACTTACGGGCTTTCCCCAATTTGAATAATGGAATCTTGGAATAATGGGTTTAATGGGATGGAGTCTTTTTGGTCCCAACATTCCATTATTCCGATTTATTCTGCTGGTTGTAAAGTTTCCGAGACGAATACTTAGGCTGTGGCCTTAAGCCACATGGCCAGGATCGGGTCGACCAACTGCCAGGCTCCCTGGTCCCCCCGTCTTTCGATCAGATCAAGGTCCTCCAACTGTCTCGTGGAATGTTGCACGCCCCCCGTCGAGCCAAGGCCGTGTCTTTGGATATAACCGCCCGAAAGGATCTTATTGGCAGGCTCCAATGCGATTGCCTTAAGCAGAAGTCGCTGATGGGGGGACAACCCCTGTAGGATCGCCTCAAAAACCGGCTTCTCCGACGCGATGAGTTTCTGGAGGCCCGCTTGAATGGCGTCTTTGGTGACCGCATCGGCCATCTCATAAACGAAAAAGCCTAGTTTTTCAGAGTAGTATGGATGACAGCCCACCAATGAAGCCAGTCTGAGGCCCATTTCCTCGTTACAGGGTCTACCGTGCTCCCTGAACTGCCAGGAAATGAACTTTGCCAAATCCGCTGATGGAAGAAGCCCCAGGGGGTAATTGATCGCGCTCTGGAAAAAGGGGCGCTGACGCTCGTTGAAAATCCCCAGAAGGACCCGCCTCCGACTGCCTATAAAGAAGTATGACGCCTTCTGGCGCTGGATGTGGGTTCTGAGGACGGCCTCGATCTGCAGGGCTTCCTTGAGCGTGACGATCTCCTGGAATTCATCCAAGGCGATATGGACCGGTCGCTTCGCGTTCTCTATGAAATCGTAAAGGGCAGAAATGGTTTCTTCGAGGAGCTCAAGACCCCCTCTGCCTGCGCTGGCAGGCTCTACGCTCAATGAGATTCCCCCGCTTGGGTCCGGCTTCAGGACAGGACGGAAAGACAACAACGTGCGAAGCGCCGTCTTCCAAAGCGACGACTTCCCTTGGGTGAAGCCGTATACGGCCTTGGCCAGTCTGGCCGCCACATCCTCCACAGAGCCCACGCCAAAAAAATCCGCAAAGATGACGACCCCACCATTTTCGGCCAACCGGCTCTGGACCCGCTTTACAAGGGAAGTCTTTCCAAAGCGCCTGGGGGAAAAGATCACGACATTCGCCCCAGCCTCAGCGTAAGACTGGAGCTCTTTGAGTTCGTTTTCCCTGTCACAAAGCGGCGCTTCGACAGGGATTTCCTGCAGATAAAATGGGTTTCCCATAGGGCACATATCATGGAAGTACAATTATTGAAGTTCAATAATTTAAAATCCATCATTTTGTCAATGGAAATTGCGTCAGGATGACCCCGGCTCCCCTCGCCAAGACGCAAAGAACGCCAAGAAGTCATTGTCAGGAGATAGAAGGTAGCGAAAGGCGTTATCTCACACAGAGCTCTCAGAGATCACAGAGAAGAGATCATGTTTGTATCTTAAAACCCTGAGGGCTGCGGACTCTGCGTGAGACAGTTCTTTCTCGCCAAGAACGCGTTAAGAACCAGTGACCAGTCACAGTCATCAGTAAATGCGACGTTCGGACTGTAAAGTTTTCTTGAACAAAAAACTTTACTCTGTCCGCCATACTTCTGGCGGACGGCTTTGCGAGAAAAATTTTATCCCCGTTCCCCATTTAGCTTCCTTTTGAGGACCGGCGAACATTTGAAGGTCACAATCCGCCTTTCGGCCAAAATCATACTCTCCCCCGTTTCTGGGTTCCTTCCCTTACGTTTTCCCTTCTCCTTGATGCAGAACTTTCCAAAGCCGCTTATGAGGACGTCATCGCCCGATGCGAGGGTGCTCTTGACAACCTCAAACAGGCTTTCAACCGCTTTGACTGCGTCGCACTTTATAAATTCCGAAACCCAGCAAATGTTCCGAATCAGCTCTTCTTTAGTGAGGGTCACAAGAAGGTCCACCACCACGGCGGAATAGCGGTCAGGTGAAGCGCCTTGTCATCCCCCTGCCAAGAAGTCGGGCAAGTGCCTTATCCGGCCGCGCTACTGGTCCGGCGCTATGATTTTCACGACCGGGAAATAGGTTTTTATCCGCCTCACATCCCTGGTCACTAGCTCCAGACCTTCGACTGCTGCATGAGCCCCGATGAAGAAGTCAGGAAGCGGCGCGACCTTTTTCCCCTTGCTCTTTCTGTACCTGACATACACCTTACCAGCCAAGAACAGCGCTTCTCTGGGAATGGCTGCCATCTTCAAGCCACATTCTGAAACGGCCTTCTCCAATTCCTCAATCCGTTTAAAGCCAATGGATATCTCGGTGTAAATGATCGGGTTGATGAATAACGAGCGCGTTTCGCTGAGCTTGGCAAGCATTCCCTCTGACCAGTCACCCCACTCAGGATCGTCGAGGAAAACATCAAGGATCACGCTGGAATCCACGAGCACGTCTTTCATTCCCTATCCCCGGGTCAAGCTCATGATTTCTTCTGTGCTCATTTTGACCGAGGCGATCCCTCGCAGTTTCCTGAAGGCACTCCTCTCGGGATTGCTCTCTTCCTTTTTCACGATATAGACCTTGCCTTCCTCCTCTACAAAATCGATCTCTGAACTTGGAACGATACGAAGTTTTTTTCTGATAGGCTGTGGGATAGTCACCTGCCCTTTTGTGGTCACTCTCATGCTCAATCTCCGAAATACGGTTTGCAGTAATACCGGTAATACTATTACAATTGACCCATTCCTTGTCAACCCTCTATTTTGAAGCCCCAATCCGAAACGGTCCGAAACTTGATCGGCTGGACCAGATTTTGAACTGCCTTTTCCTTGGAAAATAAGTTCACATCTCAATGATCATCTATTCTTCTTATAAGATTCTCGCCGACATCGGAGTTTTTTCAAACAAAAAACTTTACCCTGCGCACTTTGCGGGCCCTGCGAGAGGAAACGCTCCTCAACCCTCAAACCAGGCCGTCCGAATTCATGATCAACTGCATGTAGAACTCGATGATCTCCTTCCTCGATCCCTCTATTGCTGAATTCCTCATTTCCCCTGAATGGGCCAATCCTTAACCCCAAGATTTTTGTAATATTGCTTTGACAAAGCCGGCCCCCACGTCTATCATGTTGGTATACAAATACCATGGAGGTTAAGCATGCCTAAAACAGCCATGACCCATGCCCGGCTCACACCAGAGGTCAAAGAGAAGGCGGAAAAAATTCTGAAGGAGTTAGGCATTTCTATTTCAGCAGCAAACGAAATGTTTTACCGGCAGATCATCGCTCATCGCGGTCTGCCCTTTGAACCGCGCATTCCCAGACCGGAAACCCTGCAGGCAATGGAAGATGCCAGGGCGGGCAAAGGCAGGAAATACGACAGTGTTGCCGACCTTTTTGAGGACAAGGCCAGCTGATGCTGCCGGTCAGGCCTACCAATCAATTTCGCAAGGACTTGAAACGGGCTAAACGACAAGGACGCGATCTTGAAAAGGTCCGGCTGGTACTGGAAAAACTTGCCATACCGGAACCGTTGCCGCCGGAATTCGGAGACCATAAGCTCAAGGGGGAATGGCGCGATTTTCGTGAATGCCATCTGGAGCCCGATTGGCTGCTCATTTACACCATCACCGATTTCGAACTGCGTCCCACCCGGCTTGGCAGCCATACGGAGCTTTTCGAATGAAGAACTAGAATTCTTCCCGTGGATCAAAACATTAAAAGAGTGTTCTCTGCGCCAAGACGCCAAGACCGCCAAGGGGGAGAAATTCTTTTCATCCATTGCCTCTTTCACCAAAAAATCCAATTTCCCTGAATCCGAGTCGACCTGAATCTGTTTATCCCATTGCGCCCAGTCACGTTCCAGGAACCAAAGCCGAAATCGTCGGTATTCATCTATCGGCAATGAGACAACCGCGTTCTTGATTTCTTCCATTCTCGTCATTCAATATACCTCCATATGCGAAAATCCAATTTGGGCTATCGTTAACAAAAGGTTTCTCCTCATCGCTCCACGTTCTCTATTTTGAAGTCACGCTCGTCCGCCAGAAGTGCGGCGGACTAGAGCCCTCAGAGAACACAGAGTTTTTTTTCAAACGAAAACTTTTCTCTGCGAGCTCCGCGGCTCTGTGTGAGATAACGCCTTTGATTATCCTTTCGGTTTCCGAACTTTGAGGCTTTCCAATAGGCCTTTCTAGCCGACCGAGCAAAAGTGGTCTGGTATCGTGACATCTGAGCACGTCCAAGGACTTTCTTCTTAACTTCCTCAAGCGATTCGCGCGGTTCTCCCTCGCGCTCTTTTGCCCGCAACGTGTCGAAAAAGTCCTCCCAAAGCTTTCCGTGCCTTTTGAGGTCGATGAGCACTGCCTTTTTCTTCCCGCCCTCATCAATCACGAACTCGACGCCTTTTATTTCATCACCTCTTCGAAATTATTTCGTTCTGACTACAGCCCCTTCTAGGGATTCTGCAAACCATGGTATCTCTTCTCCAAAATATGGCGGCAAATCATGTGGGTTCGATGCCCCTTGCGTCCAAAAAATGCCTCGTATTTTTAGGCTATCACAGCCTGCACCAAGGAGGCATACGGCAGGCAGCAGCTCTCGGCAATTCCCTCTCCACAATTGGACAAGAGAACTCAAAGACGAACTTTGGCTAACAATAGATAGAATAGACCGAATCTAAAGTCAAGGGTGTGTCGAAGTAAATACAAAGATCTCCTTAAGCCTGGAATATTAGGCTGTGATTCCCCTGCAATTTGTGCCTCACACCTCAAGTCATGCTATGGCGTGAGAAACACCCATTTTTTCTCGCAAAGACGCCAAGACCGCCGAAGGGAAGAGAGTTATTAGAATTATTCCGTGCGCCTTGCGCCCTGAGCCGTGCGCCGAGTCATCATCTTTCTCACCCCCGTCCGCCAGAAGTGCGGTGGACTAGAGCCACAGAGTCCCCAAGAATTCTAGAATATGAATCTCATTTTTTCTTTGCGAACTTCGCGGACTTTGCGAGAAATATGCCTCCCTCCCCTCTCGCCAAGAACGCCAAAAAGTCTACTGCAAAATGACCCCATGGCTCTACTCTGCGAAATATGTGATCGAGTTCTCCCTGCAATTTGTGCCTCAAACCTCAAGTCACGCTTCAGCGTGACGCTCCTCAAACCTCAAGCGAAACGCTCCTCAAACCCCGGCATCCGAAACAATTCCCAATTCGGACAAGCGGGAGGCAGACCGAAAAGGCCACAAAATATTCTGCCACTTTTGAGCACAATTTCACTGGTAAGACACTAAGCGGACCAAAACCTTACACAGGAGATGAAGAGCACCTCTCCTAGCATTTCTTCCCCCTGGCAAAGCGGGCGAAAAATCCGGCCGAAATGGCCGCTACCTCAATTTATCCGCTTGACTTTTCACACAATTTCTAGTGAACATGAGTTGTATATTTTCTTTCATCACCGATCTATTCGAGTGAGGTTAGAGAAATCTTGGACCAGCAAACCATAGAGATCAATCTGCCGAATCAACTGGGCTATGAACGCGTCGTCATGGGCTCGGTTGCTGCCTTTGCCAAGGGTGTCGGATTCCTTCCGGATCGAATTGAAGACTTGAAGACCGCCGTGGCTGAAGCCTGTGTCAACGCGGTTCAGCATGGCAACAAAGGCCGTCCGGACGGTCGGGTTGTTGTCACCATGAGTTTCAAGGACGAGGTTCTCCGCATCTCGGTTGTTGACGAGGGGGACGGGTTCAAGCAGGCTCCCAAAGATCCCGACATCGTCAGGATCATGAACAACCTCGATCCCCCTGTGGGTTTCGGCGTTTTCTTGATGAAAGAATTGATGGACGAATTCGAGTATAAAAAACTGCCCGATCTCCGCAACGAGGTTAGAATGGCCATGAAATTGGAGAAATAGGGGGAAAGGGAAGAGGGAGTGACCATGCAGCAGCAACCCAATGAAATCATGATCCAGAAGCACGGCGAGGTCACCTTGTTGCACATTAAGGGTGACGTCACAGCCTTCTCCGAGCCCTTTATCAATGATGCCTACAAGAATTCAAACAGCCAGGGCGCCAAAAAGATCCTTTTTAACTTCGAAGACAAGGCTTACATCAATAGCGGCGGCATCGCCGTGATCATTCAGGTTCTTGCTCGGACAAAAATGAACAATCAAACGATTGGGATCACCGGGCTGTCAGAGCATTTCAAAAAAATATTTCACATGGTGGGGATCACCAAATTTACAGCCATCCATCCGTCCGTGGACGACGCGCTGAAAGCCATGTCCTGAACTTCTGTAAGCCCTGTACTGATTCCATTTTTCTTTACCAAGCCCCAGCCGGAGCTCTTCTTCCACGACATTGGAGGAGGAAATGAACACCCCCAGCGACGTACAGCAGCTCCAGGAGGCGCTTCGACAGGCCCAAGAGGTCCGGGACGAGCTGGATCGTCGCATGTTCCACCTGAAAACCTTGTACGATGTCAGCAAGGACGTTTACAGCAGTGTAGAAACGGAGACGATTCTCAAGAACTTTCTCCTCATGACTATGGGCAATTTCGGAGTCGTTACAGGCTTCCTGCTCTTGAGCAATGTGGCCTCCGTTGAAATAGAGCGTTTCGTTCAGTTGGGCATTCGGGACAACGACTCAAACCCCTTTCGTGAGGTCTGCCGGCAGCTTTTCAAGCAAAAGGGCCTTTATCAATCCACGGCCGAAATCAAGACCTTCTCACACTCCGACACCTTCTCCGCCCCCATCGTTCTCGCCCTGCCCTTTGTCCTTGACCATGATACGATTGCCCTTGTGGGATTGAGCCCCAAATTGGCGGGGGGTGATTATACCCAGGATGACAAGGAACTGCTTTACACGCTTCTCAACAACCTAGCAGTTGCCGTCAAGAACGCGAAGTCCTTCGAGAAAATCCATCGTCTCAACGAGGACCTCGAAGCGAAGAACATTGAACTCGGAAAGACGCTTCAGGAGCTCAAGGAGTCGATAAGGAAGATCGAGATTCTGGAAAAAGTGAAGGCGAATCTCTGCAAATTCATTCCTGCCACCGTAAGCCGGATGATCGATAAGTCTCCCACGGGTGCGATGCCCGAAGTGGAGGAAAGAGATCTTTCCGTGCTGTTTCTCGACATCGAGGGGTACACGGCACTTTGTGAAAGGGTAGGTGGAAGCGCGGTTCACGATATCATCGAAAGACACTTTTCCGCGTTCATGGACGCGATCTACAGGAACGATGGGGATGTCAATGAAACGGCCGGGGATGGGCTGATGGTGCTCTTCATGCACGAAAATCCGGAAACAAATGCCACGCAAGCCGTCCGCGCAGCACTGGCCATCAAAGAGCAGACCGTCAAAATCAGCGAGGAGTTCAGTCAGCTCTACAGGCCCCTGGATATTAACATGGGCATCAACTCAGGCCGCGCCCTGCTGGGAGCGACGAAATTCGAAAGCATTACGGGCTCCCGGTGGACCTACACGGCAAGAGGGACCTTGACGAACGTGGCCGCAAGGATCAGTGCCCTGGGCTCACGGGGAACCATTCTTATTTCCAGAGAAACGGCAGACCGGATCAAAGCCCACTACTGCCCCACCTGGCGTGGAAAATTCAAGCTCAAGAACGTCTCCGAAGGAGTGGAAGTCTTCCAATTGTGAAACACCGTTCCCTTTCTATCTCTAATTCCTTCAGCTCCCCCTGCATGCCCCAATCCTTAAGTCTGAGGTTTCTGTAATAATTGCTTTGACAAAACCGGTACCGATGTGTATCATACCGGTATACAAATACCATGGAGGTCAGCATGCCTAAAACTGCCATGACCCATGCCCGGCTCACACCGGAGGTCAAAGAGAAGGCGGAAAAAATTCTGAAGGAGTTAGGCATTTCCATTTCAGCAGCAAACGAAATGTTTTACCGGCAGATCATCGCTCATCGCGGTCTGCCCTTTGAACCGCGCATTCCTAAACCGGAAACCCTGCAGGCAATGGAAGATGCGAGGGCGGGCAAAGGAAGGAAATACGCCAGGGTTGCCGACCTTTTCGAGGACAAGGCCAGCTGATGCTGCCGGTCAGGCCGACCAATCAATTTCGCAAGGACTTGAAACGGGCTAAACGACAAGGACGCGATCTTGAAAAGGTTCGGCTGGTGTTGGAAAAACTTGCCGTACCGGAACCATTGCCGCCGGAATTCCGAGACCATAAGCTCAAGGGGGAATGGCGCGATTTTCGTGAATGCCATCTGGAGCCCGATTGGCTGCTCATTTACACCATCACCGATTTCGAACTGCGTCCCACTCGGCTCGGCAGCCATAAGGAGCTTTTCGAATGAAGAACTGAAAACCCTTCCTGCGGATCAAACCATTAAATCGATTTTCTCTCGCCAAGACGCCGAGACCGCCAAGGGGAAGAAATTTATTGGAATGAGTCCGTGCGCCTTGCGCCCTGGGCCGTACGCCGATTATTCACGTTCCCCCCCGCTTGTCCCTTTCCGGGGCTTCGCTAGAGGCACAGCGCCCTCAGAGTTGTAGAATATGTTGGGATTTCGTCTTTCTCTGCGAACTCAGTGGCTCTGTGTGAGATAACGCCTTTGATTATGCTTTCGGTTCCTTCTTCATTCCATCTAAACCCTGCGTGAAATCAAAAAACCGTCTCACGCCCGTCCCGCAAGCGGGACTAGAGCCCTCAGGGAACACAGAGGGTTTTAAAATACAAAATCGGTTTTCTTTGCGACCTTTGCGGCTTTGCGAGAGGAAACGCGCTTCACACCATTCCGTCCGAATTCCTGATCAGCTGCATGTAGAACTGGATGATCTCCTTGTAATTCTCGATCGAAATCGCGCTCGTTGGTGCCGTGGATTCTCTTGAGGTCCTCACGGGTCACCCGGATCGGCACAAAGCGAAGAATGCAGTCGCTGATCTCGGCGTAATGCCTGGCATCGGTCGTGGCCATGACCAGGTAGGGCGCCACGATGCAGTCCGGGAAGACCTGCCGGATGGTCCTCTCAAGGATTTTGAAGCCGGGAGACCCAACATCGGAAATTCTCGATGCCTCACACCGGATCTCTCCTGAAATCGTGATCTTCACCCGATCATCCCCCACCGCCCGCCCCACATGCCGCATCACGCTTTCAATGGTATCGCCGGGGAAGAGCCTGAAGTTGACCAGGGCGGTGGCCTTCTGAGGCAAAACATTCGGCCTTTCGCCTCCCCGGATGACCGTTGTGGCACAGGTCGTTCTCAGGGTGCCGTTCGTGTAAATGGATGCTTCAAGCCTCCGCTTGATCAACCCCTTAAAGAGCCACTGGTTGGCAAAGGCAAACCGCATGGGGAAACCCATTTCAGGACCCACAAAGTCAAACATCTCCTTGGTTGGTCCCACAAATCTTGCCGGGAACGGGTTCCCCTCCAGCCGATCGATGGCACGGCTCAAAATGCCGATGGCGGTCTTGGCGGGCGGCATGGAGGAGTGGCCCCCTTCACCTTCGACCGAAAGCTCGAGCGTGAGATAGCCTTTCTCTGCCGTTCCCACGAGTGCCACAGGCTTGGTTACCCCCGGCACCACGTCCGACGTTATGACCCCTGACTCATCCAGGATGTATTCCGCCCTCACCCCTCTCGACTTCAGAAGAGCTGCAATTTGGGCAGCGCCTCTTACCCCGCCGACCTCCTCGTCCTGCCCAAAGGCAAGGTAAATGGTCCGTTGAGGTCTAAAACCCTTGCCAAGGAGCGCCTCCACTGCCTCCATGACCCCCATCAGACTCACCTTGTCGTCCAGGGCGCCCCTTCCCCACACATACCCATCGGTCATTCGACCCTCAAAAGGAGGATACTGCCACCCTGCTTCACCCTCATTCTCGACCGGGACCACGTCCATATGGGCCATCATCATGATCGGAGCGAGGCCCGCATCACTCCCCTTCCAGGTGTACAAGAGCCCGTAGTCGCCTATCACCTCCTTGGCCAGCGTGACATGAATTCTTGGGTATGCATCATTGAGGAACTTGTGGAAATCTGCGAATGGGGATCGATCTAACTCTCCGGGCTCTCGGTGCGAAATCGTTCTCAATTGAATACTGCTTGAAAGATTGGAAACACAGGTTTCCACGTTTTCAAAAGCATAAGTTTGCACAGTTGCTACACCCGTCTGTAGGGACCATAGTGACAAGTAATATAATACTTAAGAATATGGTATAAATGTATTTCTTACTATTCATCATTGAATAGTTCCTTTCGTAATAATAAAATATAATCCACTAATGATTAATATAATCCCTAATATTCCATATACATTTAAATTTTCCTTTAATATTATGAATGCAAATATGTATACAAAAACAAATGTCAAAGTACTAAATGCATACACGATATTGAGCTTTGCAAAGGATAAGGCATAAATCCACATCACGGTGCTCATACCATAAAAAGACAACCCTGCAAGTATGTTCAAATTGAAAAATTTTCTTATGGAATCGGCATGATCTGCCCCCATTTTCAGCAATATTTGTCCAAAACTCGCCAGCAGGGAAGAGGATAAAAGTAAAAGCAATAATTTAATCTTCAATGTTATATTTTTCCTTTATTATAAAAAGAGGCCTTTTCTTCACTTCCATGTATATCTTACCGATATATTCCCCCAATACGCCAAAAAAGATCAACTGGATACCCCCCAGAAAATAAACCGGCAAAACCGTCGATGCCCATCCCGGAACACTTGCCTTGGACAACTTCACAACCAGGGCCCAAATGGAAAGAAGCAAGGTGCAAAAGAAAATAACGAACCCCAGCAAGGATGCAATGCGGAGGGGCACATTGCTGAAGGAGGTGATCCCCTCGATGGCGAAGGCAAACATCTTTTTCAGCGGGTACTTAGTTTCTCCTGCGTAGCGGTTCTCTCTATCGTACTCTACGATGGAGTGACTGAAGCCCAGCAGAGGGATCATTCCCCGGATGAATCTGTTGATCTCTTCATATCTTTTGAATTCCCGCAGGACCTTTTTAGATAGAAGCCTGAAATCCGCGTGATTGTATACGCAATTGACACCCATGTATTTCATCAGTTTATAGAACGTCAGGGCGGTGAACCTTTTGAGGAAGGTATCTTCTTTCCGGTCCCGGCGGACCCCATAAACGATCTCCGATCCGGACTTGTAGGCCTGTATCATTTGTTCGATCACTTCAGGTGGATCCTGTAAATCGGCATCCAGAGAAACCACCGCATCGCCCGATGCGTGGTAGAGGCCCGCGGTCAATGCCGCCTGATGTCCGAAGTTGTTGCTGAAAGAAATTACCTTTATATTTTCATTGCGATCGGCCAGCTCTCTTAACTTCTTCAATGTTGAATCCCTGGACCCGTCATTCACGTACACGATTTCGTAATGCGTGATGAAATCATCCTGCACCCAGGTTTCCAGGAGCTGAAGCAATCTCCTGCTTGTCTCATCAATGACCAGTTCTTCATTAAAACAAGGGATGACGATGCTCAGTTTGAGCGATGTGGACATGGGAAGCGCCCTCCTCATGAATAGATAAACGTTCTTTGCGCTTTCTATAAATCAAAATCAAGTGAATACCATTGCATGGAAAGAGATGCGTCGATCAGAGAACCATCGATTCCAATGAGATCCCCAAGGTTGTCATACTCTTTTGGCAAAGTGCCATTCGTGTTTTTTTCGCAAGTGATGCTGCGATTTTCTAACCGGAAATTACTGCATTAATTCGGAAGAATGGACAATTTTCTGAAAAACAAAGGGTTGTGCTCCCTCAAGAATTTTGTCACCCTGCCCCCCTGCTGGTCCTTCACCTTACCCCTCCACGTTCACAACGATCAGCGTCAGGTCGTCATGCTGGGGAGCCACCCCCACAAACTTATCGAGTTGATTCATGATGCCTTCGAGAAGCTCATCAGCTGACCCTTTCCCCGCCCTTGCCACCACATCCTGGAGGCGTTCGAAACCAAAGATCTCATCCTTTTTATTCATGGCCTCCACAATCCCGTCAGTGTAAAATACCACTTTGTCACCCGGCTCCAATTGAAGCGCCGTTTCCTGATAATCGGCCCCATCCAGAATCCCCAATGGAAACGTATCCCCCTGAGTCTCCAGCAGGATGGCTTCACCGGTCTTGCGCGCCAAGTAAATCGGCTGCGTTTGCCCGGCATTGCAGAGAAGCAGGGCCCGTTCCTTTGGGTCCAGTATGGCGTAAAGAAGCGCCACGAACATGCCGCTCCTGGCATCCTGCTTGATGCGACGGTTTGCGCGGACCATGATTTCACCGAGCGCCAAGTTCTCTTCAGAAAGCATCCGGAACACGCTTCGAGACGCCGACATGATCAGGGCGCCCGGGACGCTCTTCCCGGTCACGTCCCCGATGATGAACCCTATCTTGTTATCTTTCGCCTGGATGAAATCGAAGAAATCCCCGCCCACCTCTCTTGCAGGGGTCGAGCGGGCGGCGATCTGATAACCCTCAACCTTGGGGCAGTTGGCAGGAAGCATCTTCATTTGAAGTTCCCGGGCCGAGGACAGGTCCTCCTCCATTCGAAGCTTTACCAGGACTTCCTTAAAAAGTCTGGAATGCTCGATGCCGATCGCACCGGCAAAGGCCAGGGGAGCCTGGAAAAATACCGGCACGATGACCGGCCACCAGCTGTTGAAAAACTTGAACAGGATCAAGGTTGCGGCGACATAGAGGACGCTCAGCACCGCCAAACCGGGGGCTGAAATCTTAATGGGGAACATGCGACAGGTGGCGCCCGCCAAAACACCCCAGATCAGGATGATCGGCACGAAAAGGAGAGATCCCACCGGCCTCACCGGCGTGTCATTCAAGATATTGGCGAAAGCGGTTGCGGCAATCTCCACCCCGCTTACAAATATGCCGTTTGCGTTGGAAAATTCCGTGTAGAAGCTGTCTTTTCTGTCCGCCAGGATGATCTCAGAAAGCCCCACAAAGACGGCCTTGCCCTTGAGGTCTACTTGCTTGCCCCCAATGGCCCCATCACGGATTTGGAGCGCCTGGTAATACGGTAAGGTGGTTACCGTGCGAGGCGGGCCATAGTAGTTGACATATCGGCTGCTTGGGCCTCCGTAGAGCTTTATGAGGGCATTGAGCAAATGATACCGATGATCATCAGGAGAAAACGTCTCAGAACTTTCCAGTTCTTCGAGCATCCTTTGAGCGAGCGGGGGTTCGGCTTCAAAGATTTCCCTTGTCTCACGGATCAGCTTTTTGACGCCTATGGTCTTGATGGCGGTATCCCGATCAGGCGGCAGCTTCCCGGCATGACCGGGGCTCACCTTTTCCAACAACCGGATGAATTCGTCGTACACGTTCATGGAGGTGAGCTGAAAGGTCACCGCCGGCAGCGTGGGCGAATCCCCGGCTCCTGTCTGGAATGCCCAGTAGCTGTTCACCTTGAAGGGTATCCGGGGCAGCGGGAAAGGTGCCGTGGCAACGGCAGCATCCGCAAAAAGTGGGATCGGCTTGACGATTTGCACGATGCTGTGAACCCCGGTCTGCTCTCCCCCATTGCCGCCCAGTGTAAACGCCTTGGCCTTCATGGGTTCACAGAGCACGACATTGTGGGCGTTTCTTATGGACGCTGCGAATAGAGTGTCGTCTTCGGCGACACGCGGTTCTATGAAATGGACGTCAAAGGCAACCGCCCCCGCCCCTTCCCTTGCCAGATTTTCCACCAGACGGGCATGAAGGGAGCGCGGCCATTTGTCGGGATTGTCTGAAACGTGGAGCTGCTCGGAGGATTCTTTGTCGATGCTGACGACGACCACATCGGGAGGCGCCTGCCTTACCCCCCTCAGCTTGAAAAGCAGGCCCAAACCCATGTTTTCTTCGAGGTGGAAGGCGAAAGGGAAAAGGCTTACCAGCAGCCCCACGAGGCCAATGAGAAATCCGTAGAGAATGGCTCTAAAAAGGCGGGACTTCATGAAACCCGCTCCAGGCTCCCTATGTCAAAGAAGAACAAAAGAAACTGCTGACATGAATGGCCCCCGACATCTAAAGTATAGGCTGTGGATGTCTTGCGTGTCAAGGCTTCCATACCGTTTGGTGCCGGCCATTCAATCACCAAAATCGCGGGTGCGGCGAAACGAGTAGGGATTTCCGCTCATTCCTGGCACGAATGTCGTGGAGCGCCCACGGTGAAGAGCATCGGTCTTGTGAGGGGCGCTATTCGATCATTCCCCTCTTTCCTGCCGGGCTCTGTTCATCGCGATGATACGGATCACTTCTCGCAGCCGATGATTGATGGCATCGAGGATCATGCCGATACCGACACAGATCACGGAGATCACCATGATCCCTGATGCAAGGATCGCGGAAGGGAAGCGGGCGATTTTTCCAGTTTCCAAATACTCGATGACAGGAACGCTTCCTATCAGCATTCCTGTGCAGGCCAGAATCGCTCCCAGAATGAAAAAGAAGAGGAATGGCCGGTAGGCCTTGAAAATGTCGAAGATGGTGAGCATCGTTCTCACACCGTCGGAGAAGGTCCTCAGTTTGGACTGCGATCCCTCAGGCCGTTTTCTGTAGGGTATGGGAACTTCCGCAATGACAAAGCCATAGTAGAGTGCCTGGAGGGTCATCTGTGGCTCCACTTCAAATCCTCTTGAAACAACAGGCACTTTCCTGACAAGATCGACGTTGAGACCGCGATATCCGGACATGATGTCTTTCAGGTTGCTCTTGAAGAGCATGTTCACAAGCCTGACGATCATGCGGTTGCCGAAAAGATGAAAGGGCCTGAAGGATTGGTCCGAGAAGTCTTCCAGGCGGGTGCCTACGACCATGTCCGCCTTCCCTTCTAGAAGGGGTCCCAAGATTTCGTGAGCCTTTTCAGCTGGATACGTGTCGTCTCCATCCACGAGGAGATAAAAGTCTGCCTCGACTTGTTCGAACATGGAACTGATTACCCAGCCCTTCCCCTGCCTTTTTTCATGTCCGACGACCGCTCCGGCCGATCTTGCGACGGCGGCTGTCCGATCCGAGGAGTTGTTGTCATAGACATAGATAATTGCGCCGGGCAGTTCCCTCTGGAAATCTCTGACGACCTTCTCGATAGTGGGCTCCTCGTTGAAGCAAGGAATAAGGACGGCGATTCTCCGACTTTGCAAGGGCTCGGAATGGTCCTGCCGACCCGTTTCAATGTTGTTTTCCGGACTTGTCATCATACCGATGGCTTTTGGCTTTTTTTTATATCCTTTTGAATATGATCCACTCGGTCACCTCACCCCTGCCGCATATGAACGGCCGTTCTATGCGGGACGGATCGCCGCACGAGGGCTATTCGTGTCCACTATTGACATCAGACGCCAGGAGTGGGATATTTACAAAGTATGCGGCTCTATGGAGGACATGTTGAACCATGGGACAAGCGAAAAAGCCTGCCTCCTTCTTGGACGAATACCCTCGGCTCACAGTCGCCACATGTCTTGCCATCGGCCTGACCCTTCGAGTCCTTGCCCTCCTGGATCTGAAGAAAACTCCGTACTTTGACTACCTTCTCATCGATGAGAGGCTTTATCACACCTGGGCGGCAAAAATCGTCAATGGCACCTATGCTTCCTCCACCATCTATGAGGCATCTCCGCTCCCTGCCTATGTCATAGCTTTCCTTTACAAACTCTTCAGGCCGGACCCTACTTATGTACGGATCATGAATATCGGTTTCGGGGTACTGACCTGCTATCTGGTTTACCTCATCGGCAAGGAGTTGGCAAACCGCAAAGTGGGCCTTGCCGCATGCCTGCTGGCCTGCCTCTATAAACCCTTCATCTTTTACAGCATTGTGCCGCTAAAAACCTCCATGGCCGTCTTCCTTTTCGCGCTGACGCTCTACCTCTTTCTAGCATCCTACGAACGCACCTCGCTCACTTTCATCCATTTCCTCGGAATATCCGCGGGTTTTCTTTTGAGTGTACGACCAAACTCTCTCCTCCTGATCCCGATAATGCCCCTGCTCATCCTCTTAGCTCGGCGTAAGCAAGGTACACCCGCACAAGCCATGACGGCAACTCTTGTTCTCTATGTGGCAGGTCTCGGCTTGGCCCTCTCCCCCTTTGTCTTGAGGAACTACCGGATTGCAGGCGAATGGGCTTTCACCCCAAGTCAGTCAGGCTTCAACCTCTACCTGGGAAACAACCTGGCAAATCCCGATCCCTACTACAGACCGGTCCCCTTCGCCTCCTCCTTGCCGTCCGCGCAGGGTATTCACTTCACGGTCGAGGCAAGCAGAAGGACCGGCAAGAAGCTCAGCCCCCAGGAAGCATCCAGGTACTGGACCAGTGAGGTTCTGAGCATGGCATGGGAGAATCCCGGCGCCTTTCTTTGGAAGCTATGGCTGAAGACGCTTGTCCTCTTCAACCGGTTTGAGGCCGGCGACCACTACCACATAGGGTTTATGGCCAACTTTATGCCGTTTTTCAAAATCCCTTTCCCAGGACTGTGGTTCATTTTTCCTCTCGGCTTGGCCGGTATAAGTGTAAGTTTGCCGGAATCCCGAAAATCAATGGCCCTCGGTCTGATCCTCCTCGCCTACGCTGCAACCCTAATCGTCTTTTTCTGCAACACCCGCTACAGACTTCCACTGGCTACAGGATTGATCCCTTTTACCGTCGTGGGTTTTGAGCGGCTCTGTTTTTTTGCCAAGATTCGCAAATGGAATCGAGTTGCTCTCTATGCAGCGGTCGCCGCCGGCTTCTCTGTAATAGAGTTCCTGCCGGTCAGGGCAACAGATGATACGACCCCCTATTACAACACGCACGCCATTGTCCTTTCCAGAAAGTCTCCAGGCGAGGCCATGCGGTACTGGGAAAAGGCCTCTCAACTGGAAAAGCCCATTTCCGCCTTCGCGGATCTCAGCCTGGCAAGAATTTACCTCCACAAGGAGGAAATCAACACGGCAATGATGTACTTGGATAAAGTCCCTGAGGATTCCTTTGCAGCAGCCCAGAAATATGAACTGATGGGTGATATTTTGATGAACGGTTCCCAATTGGAGAAGGCCACCTCTGCCTACACGAAATCCCTTGAAATCAACTCGGCGCAACTGAACGTCTACAAGAAACTCATCAGAATCTACGCAAAGACGGATCCTGATAAAGCCAGAGCAGTTCAGGAGCAATTAGAATATCTTACATCCTTCTACAACTCCTCATTTTGAAACTTGACCAGGAACTGTTGCGACATGGCCAGTCAAACAGCGACATCCTTATTATTGAGTACCGAACGTTTTCTTTCTCATCCCTGAAAGGAAAAGCGTGCTGAAACGTGCCACCTTCTTTCTCATAATCATCCTTCTTCTCGCGTTAAACCTGAGGCTGGTGTATTTGCGCGAAGTTGCGGGCTATCCCAACTTCAGAATTCCCTATGCAGGGTTAGACGCTGCTCTCTACCAGGCTCTTGGTGAAAGGATAGCGGGCGGGGATATCCTCTTGGGTAAAGAAGTCTATCACTATCCACCCTTATATGCCTATTTCTTAGGGGGACTCTACGCCGTTTTTGGAGAGAGCTGCTGGGTGCCCCGCCTGGCCAACATTGTCCTGGGAGTCGTAACCGTCGCCCTTGTCTACTTCTTTACTTTGAGGCTGTTCCAATCTACCGGCGCGGCACTCATCGCCGCCCTGGGGTCGGCCCTTTACGGACCTTATCTCGTCTTCGATACCAGCAGTCTCAAGGTGACTTTGGGACAGTTTCTTACAGCCCTTTCCCTTCTCCTCATCTCTCGAGCCAGTCAGAGCAGAGGTTTTATTCCCTGGCTATACACCGGACTGGCGCTGGGACTCGCAGCCAATATCCGTGGCAATCTGGGGCTTTTCCTCGTGTGCCTCACTCTCTGGCTCCTGCTCAAGAAATCCAACCGACAAGCGGACGAACCAGGCACGTCAGGCACCGAATCCCTGAAAGGCCGGGTATACAAGGCTGGAAGTCTTATTGTAGGCTTTTCCCTGGCTGTCCTACCTTTTACCCTCCGAAACTTCTATGTGGCAAAAGACCCAGTCCTCATCACGAGTACGGTCGGCATCCACCTCTATATTGGAAATCACGAGGGAGCCTGGGGCGGCTACAGCGAAGTAAAGGGGATAAGACCAAATCCTGCCGGGCACTTCCACGATGCAAAACGGGTAGCAGAGAAAGAGGTTGGGCACCCGCTAACAGCCTCCGAGGTGTCAGGTTTTTGGAAAGAAAAGGCATTTGACTATATTCGAGGCAATCCAACCGAGTTTTTGCTCCTGTTGGGGAAAAAAACTCTCCTGCTTCTTAACGCTTATGAGATGCCCAACAACGAAGACTATCAGTATTTGACACAACGATCACCATACTTATCCATGTTTCCTGGAATCGGAATTCTGCTCCCCTTGGGGTTCGCCGGACTTCTCACCTCTCTGGCGGAATTCAGAAGTCTGGCTCCGCTCCTCATCTTCTTCTTTTCTTATGCAGGGGCCGTCGTTTTCTCAATTGTCACCTGGCGCTACCGCCTGCCGCTCACCCTGGCTCTCTGGCCCTTGGCTGCCTTCTGGCTCGTCAAGGTCGTTCAGTGGATCAGGCAACGAAAGTTTCAGCTCCTGGGCTTCAGCATTGCCGCTTTGATCGGGACCTGCTGGCTCGCTCGCATCCCCCTCATCCCGCCCGAAAACTATGCGAACAGCATAAAGATGGCCGAAGGAAGAATGGGCGCGTGTGCGTACGAAAATGCTTTGTGGAAAAGGATTGAAGTAGCCGCCACCGGAATGAAAGGAGAGAGCACAAAGCTGTGGGCACAACTGGCAGAGCTCAGGCGCAGGCAGTATGATCTCGAAGGTGCCATCGAAATTTTGAAGCTAGCCCTACGCAGAAATCCTGAGCAACCCGAGTTGTGGCGCATTCTTTCCCCTTTGCTGCTCCTGTCGGGAGACCCCGAAACAGCCAATGAGCACCCAAACTTCATTGAGCATAAACCGAGTCCATCCCGTGCGACGCTGCGTGAGCCTTCTTCATAGCCACGAACCGACTGTTCTGACACCAATGGAAAATAACATTCCTAAACCGATCCTAATCCGAACGATCCTCCTATACGGCCATTCCTATCCTCCAGACCCCCAAAGCAGCGAAAACGAGAAAAAGGTGGTGGCATTGATGGCAAAACTCCACCCACCTGTCTTAGTAACATACAACGTAGTAACGCCCATTGTAACACCAAGGGTAACACGAATTGCTACCTGCCTCAATCAGGGTCTCGTTCTTAATGTCTTGAACCTGCAGTTGCTCCGTGTTACCCTCAACTTCAAGCTCAACCGTCATGTCTGTTACCGGATAGTGCGGTAAGGGGGTAGAGAGATTATCGCAATCATAGACGACCTCGGTCTCACGGTCGATACAGAGGGTCTTTTGGCCTGCCGGCACTTTAATGTATGATGCTTGCCCGAACGGAACTGAAACCGACGTATTTAGCTGCTCGTATGAAAAGACAAAGAGTCGATTCGATCGAGTCATAGGAAAAATCACCGACCTTAAAGAAGGTGCTATCCGAGGTGCGAATCACAACAGTTTGATTATTCGGATTGTTTATAGAAACAGTGTCCGATGACAGGTCCAAGTTCGAGGGAACGCCGTTGATACTGCCAAACAATTGATTTACGACAGCGCTTTGCGAGCCGTGTATCGGTTGGAAAAGGTAATATCCTCCACTATTGTAATTGAGAGAAAAATCTGCTCCGTTACACCAGTCGCCGCCATATCCGACATCGCATGACGTCTCATTACTCAGGTCGAAACCCCAACCTGCATGCATGCTCGAAGAAGAAACTGCCGCATAAAAATTCACCGCCGTAAAGGTCAAAAGCGATATGATGACAGCTAACATCAGACACGCTATCAATGATGGCTTTCTTATCATAATTTTCCTCCTTCAGATTTCCTTCTGTTCGGCAAAATGCATAGTGCCTTGGTCCAATCCCAATGGGCAGACAGCTTAGAAACAGATATTGTAATAGCGTCCGTTATAGCAGTAAGGGTAACAACTGCCATCACCAATATGGAAAAGCGTCTGATTAGTTATATTTTTCATGTCAAGAAAGCCCGTAAACTGGCCATCCTGTCCTTTAAAATTGATTTTCATACCCGTGATCAGTTTCCCCACTAAAGGTTCAGTAGGATTACGAGAATCATAGACTTTTCTATTTAGGTGATCTACCAGATACTTCACGTCATATCCAGGGATCGGTATTTCTTCGTAGATTGCTTGGCCAAAATTTTCGACGGTCACCTCGTCAGGCCCCGGGTATTTCGCACTGTCATACTTGTTAATCGGCCTCGTTACTTGAACGTACGTCAAGCCGGATTTTGGCCGTGACGCCGAAAGCTGATTTCTGAATTTTACCGAAAAAGCCACGGGACCAGTGCCGAGGTTCTCGCCTATAATCGCCCTTAACGCACGCTTATCACTAATGCCGCTTCCGAATTTCGACAATGGCGTCCCCTCCTTAAGGTCATAGGTCACGTTATTCACTCTGGAGTTTCCAAATTTCGTTTCCAGATTAGAGCAATTCACATTTTCTCCGAGAATTCTACGGCAGGTGCCCACATCTGTAGTTCCAGGGATGAGTATGTCTATGAAACTGAGCAGTCTCGTGGATGACGTTCTCTGTATCGTGTAGTTGAATGAAACATTGTTGTCGCTGTCAACCTGGTAGAACGGGTCATCAGCGCAAATTTGAAAATTTTCCAATTGAACACACTCGGCCGCTTTGGCACTGGTGTAGGCGAACAGTGGGAAGATTGCAGCCGCCATTACAAACCTTATTAAGGTCTTTCTTCTTAACATTTTTGTCCTCCTTATTGTTTTCAAAAGTTGACTATAAGGTTTACAAGAAAACATTTTTGCTTTTCCTCCTTTCTCCGCATTTTCCGCAACCGCTTAACATTTTGACTTGGACCTGGGTTCTTGGACTTACCCCTCTCTTCTCTCTCCTTGCTTTGGTCTCGTACAGTGGCAGGCTGGCTTCAAGGACCAGGGATTTTCGTCGCTTACGGGAATGCCAATGTTACACTGCCATAGATGACTCTATCCGGTTGTATGCGCGGATTATTCAGGTCTGTTTCCTGATAGCTAAAATCTTCGTCAAAGAGATTCGAGACAGCAATGGTTATGAAACCATACCGCTTCGGCAGACGGTAATTTACAGCTACGTCAACAATCCAGAAATCACTAGAATCTTTCACGAACGAATCCGATCCTCGTCTCTGAAACCTGCCGTCCTGGTAGTAATAGGTCGCCTGTATCGATGCGCTCAATCCGCTGGGGTGGAAAAAGCTAGCGCCCAGGGGAACACTGTGAGTTTTCATGTCCTCTATGCCAATTAAGTTGAATGTTTCGTCCCTATCAAATCGCTCATACCGATATTCCGCCCTGAGTGCCACCCACTTCTGGGGCGTCCAGAAGAGGTAAGCTCGACCTAAATATTCACCCCAGTCCACGTGTTTTAGTTCACCTGCAGTTACGTCATTATATGGGACCTCAAGATCCCTGTAAGAGAATTCCGCTCCTCCGTATAGGTTTTCAAAAAATTTCTGGTCAAGGGCACCGCCATAGCGCCAAGCGTCCGTCGCATCGGCATCGTCATAAAACTGATTGAAGCCTGCCACCTGGGTCGGTTCGAGGGTCTGATTGGTGATCAGTGTCCGTTTCAAGGTCCTGAATACGGCTGCACGCAAAGTGGTATCCGGAAAAGGATTCCAGGTGACGCCAAATTTGGGGTTAAACTGGTTTTCATCCGGCGTCTCTGAACTGTGACTATTGAAAAAATCGCCACTACCACCGACAGTGAAAGTCACATTTGCCGGGAAGTTGATATAAGAATACAGGTAGATGTCAGTGTGATCGACATCCCTATTGATTTTCTGAGTATCCGTAAATGCAGGAATGGGTATTATTATAGGCGGTGAATCAGGAGAATCGGGCGGGGGAGGAATCACCATCGGAGGAGGAGTTATCACAGTATTTATGTTCTCGTCTGCGTTTATCGTAAAATATCCTCCGCCACCGACGAGTTTGAAAGAATTTGAGCGAAAAAGGTACTGAGCCTCTCCACTAACCGCCTTTTCGTCATCGGTATTTTGATCAATGGAGCTGATAAAGGGCACGGGAGGTATGTCATGCAAACTACTGTCTTTCCGTTGTGCCATAAAATTGCCGATGATAGTCGAACCTGGCGCAATCTCCTGTCGAAGACCAAGGCGGAGGGATTTGGTTTTGGTTTCTTGGTGGAGTTTATCCCGGAAATCATCCTGAAAAAACCTCAACTCCGTGTCGCCTCTCTCGTCCTTCCGGTATCTGTATTCTACTTGAATGCTGGTTTTGTAACTGAGTTCGTACTGGGCAAACACGTCGGCAATCTTATCCGTTTGGTCGGCGTTCTTGCGCCAGCCGTCTGTATCAAAATAACTGTACCCGGCACTCAAAGATAATTTATTGTAAATGCCGGAGGCGACGCCTTCTCCAGCCCAGGTATCGTTTTCACCTCCTAGACCGCTGGCCAGCAGAGTTGCTTGGTTCCGGTTGAAGAGGGGGTTGTAAGTGTTAAAACCAGCCGCCGACGGCCCCTCGCTGCTGATAAGAAAGAGGTTGCTCTCTGCCAGGGTCGGCTGGATAGGGGTGATGTTGATAGGCTGGAGCAACTGGGACTGGAGCAGTTCGCTGACCCTGGCGACCTCGTGGCGGGGCAGCGCTGAATATGAGTCTGACAGAAATCGATGGGCCGAATAATTGGTCGGATCGATATTAACCGAATTCCAGCCTTCCACGAGGCCGCGCTGCTGGAAGCCGAGATTGTTGTAAATCCGCGCGAGACTCGAGCTCCGTGACGCCAGGTCTGAATCGAGCAGAAGCCTTGAGCGGTACACCGCCTGGTTGTCATTCAATTCAATGGCCTTTTGCATATCATGCAAGGCCTCAACCGGACGGTTGGTGGTCTCCTTGGCGATGGCATCATAAAACCAGGGTGTGGGGTCCTTTGGGTCCAGTTCCTTGGCGATGGCAAACTCTTCTACGTCCATCTTCGTGCGTTTCTCTTCATAGTAAAGCTTGCCCAGGTAGCTTCGAATAAGAGAATTGTTGGGGTCGAGGCTTGCGGCAATCTCGATATCCCTTCCTCCCGCCTGCAAGTCTCCGTCCCGTATTTTTGCGAGCCCCAGGCCGAGTCTCGGGAGAGAGTCCGCCTGGTCAAGCGCAATCGCTTTATCGAAGACTTCCCTGGCTTCCTTCGTTTTAACCTGGGTGAGGTAAGCGAAACCAAGGACTGTCTGTGTCCTTGCGAGATTTGGATCCAGTTCGACGGCCTTTTTTGCTGCATCAAGCCCTCTGTCAAGGTCACCGAAGGAGGACCACATTTCGGCCAGCCGAGCCCAAGCCAGGGCGTTTTTGGGGTCCACCCTTACGGCCTCTTCAAGGCTCGCCCTTGCGCCCTCCAGGTCAAAGCGGGCCTGCTGGGCGTAGGAAAGCGCAATTCGTGCATTACCGGAGTTCACATCCGATTCGACCGCTTTCTGGGCGAGCTTAAGTGCCTTGTCTTTATCGTTCTGGACCACAGCAATGATGGATTGAAGCGCGTAGGCATCGCTGTAGTTCGCCTTCAGGCGCAGCGCCCGCTTCAGATCTGCACTCGCCTCGTCTACCCGGCCCACGGCGAGCATGAGTGAGGCACGATGCGTCAGGAACCGCGGGTCATTCATATCTTCTTTGGTCGGTTGGTCTCCGGGTGGAACATAGATGACGGGAGGATAGTACAATGCCCACTGAACCGCATCGCGAGGCCTTGCCACAACACGCAATACGGGCGCCTTCCCCGCCTGCGCCTCTGCTGATTGGCCGCTCGTCAGGGAGAGGCTGCCCGCCTGGTTCGAGGCCAGCACCCTCCCCTCAAATATGGAGAGCAACGTCTTGTCTTCATCAACCTTTACGACGAATTCAGTCCCTTCCACGCCAGCGTTCACGAAAGCGGTGTCCACCTCCAGACTCTGACGCGCCCGGCTGAAAAAGTGCGCGGCCCCTTTCACCAGTTCAATCAGTGAAGTCCGCTTCTCCTTAACACCCCCCAGGGTGATCGTCGTATTCTGGTCGAGACGCATGACCGGCTGATTAACAAGCGCAACGTCCGCCCGGCTCGCGTCCTGCACCCGGATCTTATCGCCCGGACAGAAGGTATCGTTCATCTTGACCTGCTGCCACTGGGTTTCACCTGCCTTTTGCGCCTCCACGACTCCCTGAACGGAAACGACCTTTGCGACCCATTCCTCACACGGTTGAGCAAGAGCATCACCACTTAGGTAAATCGAGGTAACTGCGAAGCACAAGAACAGGACAAAAATGGAGCGCCGTGTAAAAAATTGCTTCATTGTTCACCTCCCTAATCGCTAGTGACAAAATTCTCTTCAGGAAGTCGATTGTATCGATTGCGTTGAAGCAAGTTGATTACTATCGGTTAAGGGAACCAAGGCCTCAGGCTCCCCGCTCCCGATCAGCCTCCCTCCCAGGCTTCCGTTCGTGGAACCTCTTAAATCGCCTCATGGGCGTTGGTTTAAATTCTGATTTGAGCCAAGCGTTGAAATTCTGTTCTTATACATCATCGGGCAGTCCCGGATAGAAACCACGCTTCAAATGGAGACAGGTAAGGCTACAAAGTCAGGCGAGAATCGATTGAGCAATCGGGTTCCCGGCGTTAGGTGGCGTATGTTGATTTGCGAAAGGCCGCCGGACATCCTTGCTTTCTCTCCCTATGGCACGAGAGGTGATTGATCGTCAAGGTTCTTTATAAGCTATCAGCTGTCAGCGTTCAGCCATCAGCAAAAACTGAGACAAGAATTTGGTTAAAGACAGATTGGTGCCGACAACTTTTGAGCAAAATCGCAATGCTGAAATAACAGTGTACAGATTAGCGCGATTAGCCAGCAACAACTAGTCGCCGTGAAAGCGTGCCATTTATGAGACAAGTGATTATCAACGCCATCCAGAAATCTTGGATTTATGGATGGACAGGCCATTCGGAAACGCGAGCATTGGAGATATTAAACAAGAAATGTGCCAAATTCTCTCGCGAAAGACAAATTTGTAATGATTTAAATATGTTATTCGTAAAGCCTTTGATCCGGAAGTGGATAGTCGACGGGCGTTTTGCGCAGATAATTGGAAATTTAATACTATTTTTAGGCATAATACATTATTTTACACTTTTTTATACTGTTTAAACTACTTTTATTAGCTTTCTGTTAACTATTAGTTACAAAATGGTAAACACGGTAGAGCAGAAACAGTATTAAACAAAAAGCAAATGCGAAGCTTATCTCACGCTCGTCCCGCCTAGCGGGACTAGAGGCCGCCGGGATCACAGAGAAAAGCTGGTGATCAGTTATCGGTGACCAGTGATCAGTAAATGCAAAAAAAACTTCGGAACTCTTAAAAGAAAAGATTTTACTCCGCGTGAGGTTGTCCTAGACTAAATCAATATCACCGACCAGGTTACAAATTGGTTACAGAAAGAAAGATGGACCCTCGACGCAGGGAGCATGATTAAATTTCGAAGAGCCAACTTTCGTTTGGAAACCTCTCGTCAGACGGCAAGGGAAAGAAAGTCATTTGAATATATCCGTAAGCCTTACGCCCTGAGCCGTGCGCCGATCAGTCATGTTCACGCCCGTCCCGCAAGCGGGACTAGAGCCCGCAGGGAACGCAGAGAAAAACTAGTGAGCAGTCATTACTGACTATTGATCAGTTAATGCAAAAGCGAAACTTCAGGGTTTTTCGAACAAAAAATTTTACTCTGCGATCTCTGAGGCCCTGTGTGAAAATCTGAGCGGTTGAAATTTGTCTCACCCCCGTCCGCCAAAATCGCGGACCAGTGGCACAGAGCCCTCTAAGTTTTCAAAAACAAAATTATTGCCTTCTTCTGTTGTCTTCGCGATCTTTGGGAGAAAATCGTTTCTATTCAATTTATCATCTCCCAGCTTACATATGGATTACAGAAAGAAATATGAAACATCGGCGCAAGGCTCACCGTTAGATTTCGAAGGCACCCGACTCGACCGAACTTTGCAGCTGCGAGAGAAAGATCCAGTGACCAGTTATCAGTAAATATGATCCCTAAAACTTCCTGCAGCCCTGCCTTGCGGCCTCTGCGTGAGAACGAAAGCAGTGGTCAGTTATCAATGACCAACTTTTTTGCCACTTGCCCTCTTTTTGCGCTAAACGCGAGTGCCCGTCAATCCAGAGAAGTACTGATTTTTGAGGTTCAAAATCCTTAGAAGCTCTAAGAGAATTGTTATGGCTCGACTGTTTTGGCAGGCGTTCCGTTTCAACGAACGCGACTCATCCTATGCGCGCCATTTTGAGGTCACTGCTAGTCCAAGAACGGCCGATTTTTGATTTGCTGAATAAGCAATCTAGGTAAACCTACTCCCTAAATGATCAAACTTGACAAAGCAGTCAAGGTGGCAGATCTAGGCGAGCGGTTAGCGATGGAGAGATGACCGCTGAAGGCTCTATTCAGAGTTTCCCCGGCCCCTCGCTGCGATGTGCGACAATGACCCGATCAGGAAAGCACCAGGCCCAGTGGTATGGCCCAGATTTTTTCAGCGAGCCTGACCGCCTGTTTTCCGTTGTAAGCGAGGATGGCGGCCTTACAGCCGGGGGTGGCCGCGAGAAACGTCTTGAGGCCGGAGAGATCCTTCTCACCCCACCGGGCGGCGGCCTTCACCTCGATGGCGAGACAAAAGCGCCCCACTTCGATCACGAAATCCACCTCGTGCCTCCCTTGGACGGACCAGAAGTGCAACTGGGCCTGGGGCCAAGTCGAATCCAGTATCGCCCTTAGATTCCCCGCCACATAAGTCTCGAGCAGCGGCCCATAGAGAGGGTCCCCCGTCACCATCGTTTGCCCAAGATCCAGGCCGGCGAGATATGAGGCCAGGCCGGAATCGCTCAGAAACAGTTTGGGGGACTTGATCAGCCGGCTGGCCCTGTTTCTCAGGAATGGATGCAACCTGTAGAGGACGAAAGAAGTTTCGAGCAAGGAGATGTATCTTGAGGTTGTGGCCGCCGTGAGCTTTGCGTCCCTTCCAAGCTGACTCAGGATGAGTAGTTGGCCTGTCCGCAGGCTTGCAAGCCGGAGAAGACTCCTCAACGCCATCAGGTTCTCGACCTGGCTCATGTCCCGCACGTCCCTTTCAAGGTAGGTCTGCTCAAATCCCTTGAACCAGATGAACGGGTCTGACACCTCATTCAGGCAGACCGCCGGCATCCCCCCTTTGAGAACCTCCTCTGCCTTGATTGGCTTTGCTGTCTGCTCCCCGGCGACACTTTCTTCCTGAAAAAAGTGTTGTATGAAGGGGATTGATCGTGTCTCGGTTCGAATCTCTCGCCTGCTGAACGGATGCAGAGCAAAGTAAACCGAGCGCCCCGCAAGGCTCTCGGATATGTTTTTCAGGAGCAAGAAATTCGCTGATCCCGACACCACAAATTGTCCAGGAACCCGCTTCTTGTCGACCGCTTTCTTGATGGCATTGAAGATCTCCGGGCACTTGTGCGCCTCATCGATGATAAGCCTTTCCCCCGACCCTACGAAGCCATCCGGGTCAGACTTGGCCGCCTCAAGTTGAGCAAAGTCATCGAAGCTGATGTATCGCCTGCCTTCGAGTCCGGGGTGATTCTTAAGAAAAGTGGTCTTTCCCGTCTGCCGCATTCCCGTCAGAGCCACAACGGGCATGTCTTTAAGGGCCTCAAGAAACATCGGGCCAATATCTCTTGGGCGATATTGTGTCATAATTTAATCTTATATCGTGTCAAAATGCCATTGTCAAATGGAATATCGTGACAGACAGAATCTGATCTTCAGTGCTCAGAAACATTTCCGGGCAGAAAGCTGATGTTGTTTGACCTCATTTGAGGGCTGTGTTATCAGTAAAGATATATCAAACATCGTGCAGCGGTTGACCAATAGGCTTGCAGGCATGGACCATGAGACCTCATATCTAGCGAAGTTGGCCCGACCTGCCCTCCAGAGGGTGCTGCCCCGTGAAAGGCTCTTTGATCTTCTAGACCGTCTGCGGCAAAAGCCGGTCATCTGGGTGACCGGACCGCCCGGTTGCGGAAAAACCACCCTGGTCGCCGACTACATCGAGGCCAGAAAGATCCCCTGTCTCTGGTACCAAGTGGACGAAGGCGACAACGACCCGGCCTCCTTTTTCTACTACATGGGAATTGGGGCACAAAGAGCCTCACCCGAAATCAAAACCCCGCTACCCCTTTTCACGTCCGAGTTCGTTCCCGGTATTTCGACTTTCACAAAAAGATTTTTCACCGAACTTTTCGATCGTCTCAAGGATCCGTCGATCCTGGTTCTCGACAATTGTCAGGAGGCCGACACCGACCCCCAGTTTTCCGAGATCCTCCGGCATGGGCTCTCTGTCGTCCCGCCGGGGGTGCACATCTTTGTGTTGAGCCGCAGGCCCCCTCCGCCGGTTCTGGCCCGATTGAACGCAAACCGACTGCTTGCCCTTGTGGACTGGGAGGCACTGCGCTTCACGGAACAAGAGACCCGGGACCTGGTCGAGGCCATGGGCTACGCGGGACTCTCTGAGGAGACCGTTGACGCGATTCACCGGAAGACAGAAGGATGGATTGCAGGGCTGATCCTGATGCTCCGGCAGGCAGGTCACGCCAAGGTAAGCTCCATGAGCATTGCCTTATCGTCTCGCGAGCAGGTTTTCGACTATTTCGCCAGCGAAGTCTTGATCCACGCAAACGCAGAGCTTCAAGCGTTTCTCATAAAGACGGCCCTATTGCCCAGAATGACGGCACCAATGGCAGAGGCCTTGACGGACAGGAAAGATGCAGGGGAGATGCTGGCCGAGCTGAGCCGAAACCACTTTTTTACGGACAGGCATGATAGTGGTCAGACTGTCTACCAGTACCATGGGCTTTTCCGCGATTTTCTTTTGGTGAGAGGACGTGGAACCACAGCGCCTGAATCGTTGTCAAAGATGCAAGACCAGACCGCGGCAATTTTGGAATCGGAGGGTTTTTTTGAAGATGCTGTGTCTCTCTATCTCGGGTCCGGAAATGTGGACCAGCTTGCGCGATTGATCCCGTCTCTTGCCCCAGCGCTTCTGGCCCAGGGCAGGAACAGGACCGTGGAGCAATGGATCACCAAGGTTCCGGTTGCATTCTTTAACAAATCTCCCTGGCTCATTTACTGGCTCGGGGCTGCGCTCATGCCTTTCAACCCGAAGGAGAGCAGGGGGCAATTTGAAGCCGCCCTCCGGTGCTTTGAAGACAAAAATGATGTGAAAGGAATACTTATGGCGTTGTCCGGAATTTTGGTTTCTATTACCTACGCCTTCGATTCTTTCTTGGGTTTTGACGAATGGATCCCGGTGGTTGAGAGATTTCGGGTAGAGCACTTCGAGAAGGAGGCGACGCCGAACAGTTCACTGATCGTTGCCGCGATGCTTTATGCCCTAACCCTGCGCCAGCCAGCCCACGAGAGCTTCCCGCTTTGGGAGCAATGGGCAAGAACCTTGCTGGAGCAGGACATCGGCCTCGGCCCAAAGACGCAGCTGTTGATTCCGTTAATTCTCCACAGATCTTTTTCAGGAGATCTGACTGAAGCTGCGCATTTCATAGGACTGTTTCGCCGGCTCACTGGGGACCAGAACGTCACACCCTTGGCGTTCATTAGTCTATGGGACCTGGAGACGTTTTACTCCTGGCTGAAAACGGATTTTGATTTGTGCCGCAAAGCGTGTAGTGAGGCGTTAGATCTGGCAGAAACGACTGGCATCCGCGCGCTGAGCGGCTTCATCCGAGGGCAAGGGGCGGCAGGGGAGTTGAGCAGAGGGGACCTGAAGCGTGCAGGAAGCCTGCTAATGGAAATGGAATCTAATTCCCCGCATGCTGGCGCGTGGGAAAAAGCTCTCCTTCATTCCTTGCGCTTGTGGAAGGCATTGATCGAGGAAGATGACGCAGGTGCGAGATTTCATGCGAGTGTGGCGCTTGACTATTCCAGGACTTCGGGGATGCCTCAGACGATCGCCATCGGCTATTTAGGGTGCGCACTTTCGCTCCATAGAAGTGGGAAGGCACACGAGTCTTACAAGTACCTCACCGAAGCCCTTAACGATTCCCGACAAATCAATACCTATCAGACGGAATTCGCCTGTCTGCTGGCAAAGGCGGAGTTTGACCTGGACCAGCGAGACGAAATCAGTATAAGAAAGTCCCTTGCCGAAGCCCTGGCATTGGGAGAAAGCTGGAGCTATTTCAACACCATTTTCTGGCGGCCCCGGGTCATGGCCAGACTCTGCGCCAAAGCCCTCCAACTAGGAACCGAAGAAAAATATGTGCAGGTCCTCATTAGACGGCGCGATCTTTTTCCTGATGAGCCGCCCTACGACATGGAGAACTGGCCATGGCTGGTGCAAATTCAGACCTTGGGGAGATTTCAAATCCTCGTTGACGGAAAACCCATCAATTCGGGCCCCAAAACGCCGAAAAGGCTTCTTTCACTGTTAAAGGCGATCATCGCCCTTGGCGGTCGCGGCAGCAGTGAAGCACAGGTGACGGATGGACTATGGCCGGATTCCGATGGGGACACGGCCCATCGGTCTTTTGCCACCACCCTTCACCGGCTGCGCAAGCTCATTGGCCGCCATGATGTGATCGACCTCAGCGAGGGGCGGCTCTCACTAAATCCGAGATATGTGTGGGTGGATGTGTGGGCCTTCGAGAATTTGGTTGATCAGGCCGACCCTGCCTGGCGAAAAGGACAGGCGGCGGAAGCCAGGCTCAATGCCGTCCGACTGACAGAAAAGGCTATAGCGCTCTATGGAGGATCTTTTCTGTCGGGAGACCCAGAAGAAACCTGGAACGTCTCGCCCAGGGAGCGGTTGCGCACAAAATTCATCAGGACTGTGAAGACACTTTGTGATCACTGGAAAGAGATCGGCGAAATCACCAAGGCCATCCACTGCTATCACCGATGCCTGGAAGCGGACGACCGTGTGGAGGAATTCTATCACGGGCTGATGGTCTGTCATCAGGTGGCAGGGCAGAAGGCCGAAGCCCTTGCGGTATACGAGCGCTGCAAAAAGATCCTCTCTAAGGTCTGGGGCATCGAACCCTCAAGGGAGCTCCAGGCCCTCAAGCGAACGATTTTGGTGAAATCTTCTTGACGAAAAGGAACGTTTCTTTCATCTCTCTGACACACTTTAAAGGGGACCTGACTGGCGCCGTTTCAGCGGCCATCGTCACCCTGCCCATGTCGATCGGTTATGGGCTTGTGGCCTTCGGGCCGCTGGGGGCAGAGCTAGGTGCCAAGGCAGCCCTTCTAGGCGTTTACTGCGCAATTTTCTCCGGCTTTTTTGCGGCGCTTCTCGGCGGATCATCCATTCAGATCACGGGCCCCAAGGCCCCCTTGACCCTGGTCATGGGGTCGGTCGTCACGGGTCTCCTTGCCAGCTCCCACCTCCCTCAATCCGCCCCTTCCACGTCCGCAATCGTGCTGGGACTTGCCTCGGTCTGTGTTTTAATTGCGGGGCTTTCGCAGATCTTGACAGGCCTGCTCGGGTTTGGGCGATTGCTCAGGTACGTGCCTCAGCCCGTTGTCGCCGGATTCATGAATGGCATCGCGATTCTCCTCGTCTACAAGCAAATCCGTCCCCTTGTCGGTTTAAGGGGGAACATACCTCTGGCTTACATTCTGGCAGATCCTAGCGTTATTCAACCGCTTTGCCTGCTCGTGGGAATGGTCACCATCACGGTGATCTACGGTTGCCGAAGGCTTTCCAAATTCGTGCCGCCTTCCCTGCTCGGGCTGGTGGTCGGGACAACGATTTACTACGTCCTCAAGGCTGTCGCAGGGGATGCCGCCGTTGGGCCGGTCATCGGCCGCATCGATTTTCATTGGCCGAGGCCCGACGTGCTGGTGCATTTGTTCCGGGGACTCCCGCTGCCAAATTTCAGAGAAATCCTGCCCAACCTGGTTTTCGCAGGACTGGTCCTCGGCCTGGTGGCTTCTCTGGAATCGCTTCTCAGTTCGGTCGTCTGCGACCAGCTGACAGGCACGAGGCACGACCCCAAGCGGGAGCTTGAGGCCCAGGGGATCGGCAACGTGGCATGCGCCATTTTTGGGGCGCTGCCCGGAGCGGGATCCATCCCCAGGTCCATGGCGAACTTCAGGGCGGGGGCCAGAACGCGTCTTTCCGGCGTGTTGTCTGCCCTCATCATCTTCTTCATGGTAACGATCCTGGGGCCGCTTGTGGGAAGGATTCCCCTGTCTGTGATTGCGGGGATCATTTCTGTTGTGGGTATATCGTTATTTGATAGAGGGACACTTAGGTCGCTCAAAAAAATCGCCACGACGACAGATCGCGAAAGCGTGAACCGCCTCGATCTTTTCATCAACCTGGTCGTAGCGATCACCACGCTCAGCATCAATCTTATTGCAGCGGTCAGCATCGGCGTCGTGATCGCATCGGCCATCTTTGTTTCAAGGATCGGAAAGACCTTTGTCAAACGAAGATACTTCGGGGACCGGTTCCATTCCCGGAAAATGAGAAAGTCCGACCAGGTGGAAATCCTTCAGAGGGAAGGCACCAAAATCGCGGTGCTGGAGCTTCAAGGTCCGCTTTTTTTCGGGTCGGCGGAGAACCTAGCCAAACAGGCTGAAGAGCTCATGCATGACGTGACCTATCTGATCCTGAATCTGCGGCGCGTGACCGAGGTTGACAGCACCGGCGCGGCGACAATCTGTCAGATCGCCAGGAGGGCGCGAAGTCATGGGAAGCACCTCCTTCTAAGCCACCTGAGGGAGACGGGTCCCTTACGGGGCTTCCACCATTTTCTGAGGACGTCCGCCATGGTCGGCCAAGACATGATCTTCCATGATACGGACACAGCGCTTGAGTGGTCGGAGGACCGCTTGCTGAAAGTTCACGGAAGCGAACAAAGAAAGGCTGAGGGTATTACGCTTTCGGATATCGATCTTTTTCAGGGCCTGACCCCGGATGAAATCGAGGTTGTCAGGGCGAGGCTCATCCATCGGGAGGTGCCAAAGGGGTATGCCGTGTTTGAGGAGGGGGAACCGGGGAGGGACCTGTGCCTCTTGAGCTGTGGGTCAGTAAGCGTAAGGATCCGGCTGCCGGACACGGAGTCTCACAAGCGGGTGATCACCTACAGCCCCGGTGCATGTTTCGGGGAGATCGCCTTCTTGGATGGTGGCACCAGATCGGCCAGCGTGCTTGCGAACGAAAATTCCGAACTGCTGTGTTTATCCCATGAGCGCTTCCTGGAATTGCAGGGGGAAAGGCCGGAGATCGCTGCGAAACTGCTGACAAACATCGCCCTTCAGCTAGCCAGACGTTTGCGGACCATGAGCCTGGAGCTCAGGGTGACAGAGGACAGGTAGGTGAAGGAGGGGCGCACAGGGCAAGGCGCACGGAGGAGGGACGTTCAGCGGTCGGAGGTCGGAGGATGGAGGCTAGAGGTCGGATAAAAAATAGGTACAAGGTGCAAGGAATATAAATGCCAGGCACAAGGTGCGAGGTCCAACCTGCAAGGGAAAAGCCCAAACCAAAAGGACCTTGAACCCGGAACCTTGGACCGTGGACCCGGTCTTCATCTTGGTATAAGGTGCAAGGGAAAAAGCCTTCCAGAAAGTGGTTCTTGACGATCTGGTCAAGGCTTTAGTCCTTCATGCTTGACGTAAAGCATAAATGGGTTAACGATTATCATTGAGGTGTATTATGGGACGCACTGCCATACATCCGGGCGAACATCTTGCCGAACAGCTTGAAGCCCTTGGCATGAGCGCAGCGGAACTGGCTCGCCAGCTTAAGGTGCCAACCAACCGAATTACCGCAATCCTGAACGGGCAACGAGCCGTTACCGGGGACACAGCCTTGCGCCTTGGGCATTTTTTCGGGACAAGCGCCGAGTTCTGGATGAACCTTCAAAAGCTATATGAGCTTCGCATCGCCGAGCAGAAATCGGGAAAGACCATCGAGCGATTGCCAACGCTTGCACAAGCAGTGAGCAAAGAGCCCGTCCATTCGCAGCCTGAGCGGTTTTAGCACCTCCCCCAGAGACTCTTATCGCTCATGCAATTCCTCGCGCTTCCACCCTATGTACCCGCCCGAATGGAAGCCCTTCTTTTGACCAATGACCAGTCATCAGCAAATGCGATCAGAAAAATCTGTCTCACGCCCGTCCGTCATACTTCTTGCGGACTAGAGCCCTCAGAGAACGCAGAGAAAGAAAGAGTGATCAGTTACCAGTAATCAGTAAATCCAATCACCGAAATTTCAGAGTTTTTTTTCGAACAAAAAATTTTACTCTGCTAGAGATCCGAACAGTTGTCATTACGCTGGAGTGATCAGTAAGTGGGACCTCGGAAAAATGGATCTCACGGCTCCCTGCGGCGCAAACACCACCCATCTCAATTGGACAAAGGGTAAAAGGCTCAAAGACCAAAATGGACAATAAGCTCGGCGGGTGAAAAGACGGTGACTCCCCGATCATGGGCGGCCTGGAAGTGTTTCTTGTTTCCTGTCACAATGCAGTCTGCCTGCGCAGAAAGTGCAACTTCCAAGAAAGGCAGATCGTCGGGGTCAGTGAGTCTGATGTTCAGGGGCGTCGGCGTTACCCGCAACCCCACTGCTTCAAGATAACCCAACAAGGCGTCGATCTGCGAATCTATAAAAGGGAAATCAGGCCTTTTCAATACGTCCCGATATTCCTGCATGATTCTTTCATCAAAGGCCATGCGCGCAGCGCCGTTCACCACAAGGCGCAACACGGAGGCGGGCGCCCCATGGGGGCTCAGCAGAGCGGAGACTAGAACGTTCGTGTCCATCACGAGCGTCATCATCCTTTTCTTGCCTTTCTACTGGAATGGATCTTCGCCTGGATTTTCCGACCGGTCATTTTGTCTAGCCCTGCATCGAGCGCCGCCCGCTGCATCTCATCAATGGCGCGGAGCGCCCTCGCCCGTCGAAGATCCGCGATGGCCTCCTCCAAGTTCGCCTCGCTCACGCCCGTGATCAGGGCAATGGGTTTCCCGTTTGATGTGACGACCAGTTCCTTCTCCTTAGCCAAGTCCTCCCAGACCTGGCGGCCCTTGGTCCTTAGATCCCTCACAGATACAAAACGCATGGTTCACTCCTGTGCTGAAATGAGACATGATTAAGTATACGATCGTGCTCCAAAAGTGTCAACGATTGCGAACACTGCGGACCGAGGAGAAAGGGGAGGGGGAGCGGAGGTCGGATAAAAAATAGGTGCAAGGTGCAAGGAATATAAATGCCAGGCTCAAGGTGCACGGTTCAAGGTACAAGGGGGGAGGGAGACCGGAGGTCCGAAAGATCGGAGGTCAGGGGTCAGATAAAAAATGGGTACAAGGTGCAAGGAATATAAATGCCAGGCACAACGTGCGAGGTCCAGGCTGCAAGGGAAAAGCCCAAACCAAAAGGACCTTGAACCTGGAACCTTGGACCGTGGACCCGGTCTTCATCTTGGTATAAGGTGCAAGCGAAAAAGCCTTCCAGGAAGTGGTCGATAAATTTTGTTCAGCAAGTCTCACGCCGGGATGGGGCATAATGCTATAGTACTGAAGTATTAGCCCTTCATCAACTCATGTTGCTCAGGCTTGCGGTAAAGGGTTCGGAGGCTGATGCCCAACGGGCCCGCGGCCTGCGTCTCGTTCCACTTGGCCTGGGGATCTACCGGGGTAGAGCCCTGTTGACGGTAACTTCGGCACAGAAGTATAATCACTGTCAGTGATATACAGAGACCGTCTCCATGATCCCAACACATAGGAGAGACGGTCTGAATGGGAAGAGAAAAGAGAGGATGATTACTTATGAATCACGGTCTTATTATTTCTGATCCTGAGATCCTGAGCGGCAAGCCGGTTGTAAAGGGAACCCGCATATCGGTTGCCCTTATCCTCCAGTGTCTTGCTTCCGGTATGACGAGAGAGGAGATCCTCCGCGGCTATCCCACACTCACTGAAGAAGGTCTGAATTCTGCTCTTGATTATGCAGCCCGCCAATTCCAGGGCGAGGAGGTTCGGCTCTTTGAAGGGAATCAGCCGTGATAAGCGTTCTTTCTGATGAGAACGTGCACGCCGAATCATAACCGGCCTCCGGCAAAAGGGTATTCATCTGGTCACGGCCATAGAGGTGGGCTTGTCCAGTCGAAAGGACGCGGAGATCCTTGAGTATGCCGAAAAGCACGAGTTGTTGCTACTCTCGGGTGATAAGGATTTCGGTGGACTTATAGAATTCGGAAGATTGTGGGGAAGAGGTAGGGTGTTGCTGCTTCGTTACCAAATTCTCAATCTTGACAAAATCGTCAGAGATATCGTCCAGGTTCTTCAACGCGAAAGTGAAACACTTAATACAGCCAGCCCGGTTGTTATAGTGCTCTCCGAGAGCGGATACAGGGTACGAAGACCAGCCCAATGACATACTGCAAACCTGTCATAGATCGCCCAATATTGAGCCATTTGATGATCGCCTTAATGGCGCCACTCTGGTGCTGATATAAAGGTCTCAGACCTTCGTTCGCCCCGAAGCACCCTCCCCCAAAGAAATGATCGGGGTCACATCTTGAATTGCGAATTATCCTGGAAGTTCAACTTGTAGCGATGGAAAAGGCGTTCTTCATATCCCCCCGTAGGGGCGCCACTGCCGAATCACAGGTTTCTCCGGCCTGGAAAAATCTCCCCTACCCCCTTTGCTCAAAGGGGGGATAGAGGTTACACCGCTTTAAGTGAAGGGGAAGGTAGACCTTACACACCTTTAAGTATAGCCTGGATAAAAGTGGGTAAAGAGGTCACATCCCTTTGCAAAGGGAGGCCTACAGGGATTTCGGGACTCCGCAACAGGGAGGAAATACACTTACCGGAAACCCAAATGGACTTTGATCGCTGTCTCGACAGACTTCAATGCCATGTCCCCAAGCCGCCCGATGGGCGAAATCATCCGTGATTTGTCGAGTGTCCGGATCTGATCAGCCTTGACTTTCGAGTCCTTGGGTAGATTGGCGCTGCCCTTGGCTAGGAACACCTCAAACGGATAGATTTTATCAAGCTTCTTCGACGTGATCGGCAGAACCGTCACCGTGCCGGAAAACTGGTTGTTCACATCGTTTGAGACGACGAGCACCGGGCGAGTCTTGGATATTTCTCTTCCGACTACTGGGTCGAGAGCGGCTAGATAGATCTCGCCCCTCTTAATAATCATCCCACCCCTCCAAGTCTGTGGATTGGAACTCCTTTGCCAGGAAACGCGATTCTTTTCTTCCGGCCTTGTAGCCTTCTTCCAGAAGGCGATCCATCGCCTGCTGCCGAATCTCCTGAAGGCGCCGTCTCACGGCATCGAAGATAAACTTGCTCTTCTTTTTGGGGCCCACCAACTCGTCAAGTTCGTGCACCAATTCTTCGGGGAGCGTGATGTTCATTCTGACGCTTGCCATGATATACTCCTAATGCGCAATCTATTGAGCATTAAGTATACACTTATTTGAGGACAAATCAAGGAGAAGAAATCTGGGGATTTCTGGATGACGCTTTGAGCGTGCCAGAAAATGCATCTCTGCGAGCTCTGTGTGAGACAAAGAAAATTGTCTCGCAAAGCCGCAAAGGTCGCAAAGTTCTATTCATTCTTTGTCTTGCCCGATCACTGCCTACGTGTCACCGGTTTCTTCCCCCCGCGTTCTTGGCGTCTGGGCGAGAGAAAAATCTGTCTCATGCCTCCGCCAGAATTATGGTGGCCGACTTGGGATAAAGACCGGTCGAATGTCTCAATGACGATATCCTGTCATGAGGCATTTAACCCTCCAGAGTAGTGAGTCCCGCGCGGATGGCGTACTTGGTGAGATCGGCGACGTTATTGATCGCGAGCTTTCTCATGATCTGCCGACGATGGCTGTCCACAGTCTTGCCGCTCACGTGAAGCTTGTGCGAGATCTGTTTGGTGGTTTTCCCTTCCGCCACCAATTGCAGTACCTCCCTTTCCCTCGGCGTCAGCGGCGATCTGGGGCCGGTAGTGGGCACATTCATCTTGCGGAGATAGCCTTGCACAACCACGTCCTTGACGGAATGTCCCAAATAGGTATGGCCATGGCTCACCTTCCGGATGGCTTCCACGAGCTCCTCAATGGAGCAATCCTTGCGAAGGTAGCCCGAGGCGCCCGCCTGAACATGCCGCCGATGAATTCCTCATTTTGGTGCATGGAAAGACCCACGACCCTTACGCGCGGGTTATCATGGACAATCAGACGGGTGGCCTCTATGCCGTTTAGATCGGGCATGCTCACGTCCATAATCACAACGTGGGGCGACGTTTCTTTTGAAAGGTCAACCGCGCCGCGCCCGTTCTCCGCTTCTCCAATCACCTCCAACCCGGCCTCGCTTTCGATCAGGCGGCGAAGCCCCTGGCGAAAGATCCTGTGATCGTCGGCAAGGAGGATCCTGATGGTCATGGCCGGTCTCCTCTTTGTCTTTTCACGCTGGTCTCCTGGCCTTGGATCGGGACTATCAGTGTAACCTTTGTCCCCCTGCCCGGACTGGATTCAAATCTGAACCGCCCACCGATGGACTCCAACCGCTCCCGGATGCTGAAAAGCCCAAATCCGCCTCCGGCCTCCATCTGGGGGCCGATGCTTGAGAATTCAGTGCCCACGCCCCGGTCCTCCACAACCGTTTCCAGAAAGGAATCCCTTGCGATCGTCCTTATTTCTGCCGAATCGGTGTGCGCGTGCCTGGACACATTGATGAGGAGTTCGCGCACGCACTGAAAGATGAGGATCTCTGCATCTTCGTTGAGTGCTGTATTTTCCTGCTCCGCATGGAACCCGATCTTGAGTCCGTGCCGTTTGCCCAATTGAGAGGCCAGCGCCTTGAGGGCGGGGATGAGACCCAGTTCGTAAAGCACGGGAGAGCTGAGCTCTGAAATGAGCAGCCGAATCCCTTCCATGCTCTCATCGCAGAGGGCCTGGATTTCCTCCAAAGCGGTCACGAGCGCTGAGGGGAGATCGAGTCTCCTGATCTTTCCCAGCTGGAGTTTGGCCAGGGCAAGGTTCTGGGCGATGTGATCGTGGATTTCCACCGCGGTCTGCCGCCTGATCCGCTCTTCAGCAAGCGACAGCTCGGAAGCCAGCGACTGCAAACGCCGCATGGTCTGGGCCAGCGCCTGCTGGGCCTCTTTGTAGTCAGAGAGATCGATCATGACACCTCGGATCCCCACAGATCGACCCTTGTGATCCAGGATCACGTTGCTGTGAATCATGACGGGAAATTCACTTCCGTCTGCCGCCTTCGCTACGTACTCGCCGGGACCCAATTTCTGCTTATGGTGCAGGCGGGCCATGTTCTTTTGAAGCCTCTTCAGATCCTTTTCAGCAATCAAGACATTGGCCACAGGCCCCCGGTTGAAATCCGCTTCGGAGTAACCGAATCGCTCGAATCCGGCCCGGTTCACGTAAATGAGCTTACCCCTACGGTCGATCTCGAACACGATGGACGGCAGAAGATCGGATAACTCCCGGAACCGCTTCTCGCTCTGACTGCACTCGGCCTCGGCCTGCCGCCTCTGCTCTAACTCCGCCCTGAGCTGTTCATTGGCCCGGGCAAGCGCGGCCGTGCGTTCAATGACCCGCTTCTCCATCTCCGCGTGCGTTGTCTTGAGCGCAACCTCCGCCCTTTTTCGCTCCGTAATGTCTGTGACAATGCCGAGGATCGCTTGATCGCCACCGTATGGGATCAGTCTTGAGGTGATGATGGCATGCATCCGATCCCCTTTCTTGCTCAAAATCGTGTATTCGTACGGCTCGACCTCTTGGCCGGAGAGATGCTTCGAAAAACTTTCCTTCACCTTTTCAACGGATTCCGGCGCAATCAAGGTCATGAAATCGAAAGCGGGTCCGCAAATCTCTTCCCTGGTATACCCCATCACCCGCTCGCATCGTTGATTCGCGTAAACAACCTTTCCTCTGAGGTTGATGAAGATCATGTTGGGCGAATACTCTGCCACAATCCTGAACTTTTCCTCGGATTCCCTCAGGGCACGTGCCGCCTCTTTTCTTGCGGTCACGTCTCTTGAAATCCCCTGAACGGCCACTACCCGACCCTTTTCGTACAGGGCCCGCTGATTGATCTCAATCCACAGCGTTCCGCCCTTGGGGCTCACGCACTCCAGCTCGAACAAGGGCAAGGCTTCTCCCTGAACCGACCGTTCGAATTTCTCCCTTGACCGCTGACGATCCCTCGGGCTCACAAGCTCGAGGTAGTGCAACCCCTGGAACCTCTCCCTGGGGATGCCGTATCGTTCCTCAAGCGCACGGTTCACAAAGATGTATCGGCCATCGGTATTCAGCAGGTAGACGCCATCGTTGACGTTTTCCACCATGACCCGGTACTTGTCTTCCCAGCTGTCGAGGGATGACTTCGTCCGTGAACTCTGGGACGGACCGGGCTTTTTCGGCCTTTTATTCATAAAAGACACTCTTTCCTAGTCTCGGGGTCCCCATCGTTGTGCGCACCGGCAGGGATTTCTGCACAAACTGCAGAAAATTTACAAACAAATGGTCTAAGGGCGGTCTTTTTAGGGTTAAATATGCACTTGTTGGCAGGACAAATCAAGGGAAAGGGATTCGCCGAGCCTGACGGCCCCTCTTTCGGAGAAGACGCCTCAATGCCAGCAGGTTCGAGGCAAAAAATGGGATAGAGGCGGGCGCCCCTTAACACACCTTTTATTCGGAAAGCCGTGAATCCACAAAGCTGCGCGATCGCTTCCCGTGCCCCTGTTTCGCGGGTCTCAAATGAGATCCCACAAAGGTAGCACTCTTTCTCCAGAGCCAGATTGGACCGAAGCTCGGACATGGGCGAGAGATGCACCACCTGTCCTCCCATTTCAACCAGCCGGCCTTCCAGCTCCATGGTCATTGAGAGGCGCTCATTGATCTTGAAAGGCAGGGGACCGTCCGACATAAAGCCGACGCCGCCAACGGAGAGGTTGTGTACCGTGAATGTCCTGCCGCAGATCGTCAATTTCACCGACGCTGGCCGGTAGAGCCTTTCAGCCTTCCTCTGTGTTATGCCCGTCATGGCAAATTCCTCATGTTATTTTTCTCGCCACGCTCGCAGGACACAAGACCTATTACACCCTTCGAATTTGTGCCCTTGTCTCAAGCGGCGTCACCTTTTCCTTAATCATCGGATGATTCCGTATAAAGCTCAATTCGTGCACGCGTTTCGTGCAACACGCCGGGGCGGGTGTGAGACTGGAGTCTTGACAGCAAGACGACAGAACCATTATTTAGAGCAACATTCTGGAAGGATGCATCCACTTTCCGTCTTAAGCCGAGGCGTGCAAATGACACCAGCTGATGGGACAATCAACAAGGCGAGTTTCCTCGGGGGCGTTCCTCTATTTTCAGGGGTGCCGATATCGGACCTTGAACACATGGCTCGGCAGGCAAAAGAGAGCATATTCAAGGCAGGGGAGGTAATCATCCGGCAAGACGAAAGCGACCGTCGGCTCTTCGTCATCGTAAGCGGGAGGGCCAGGGTCGTGAAAAACCTGGGCCGCCCCAACGAAAAGGAGCTGAAAATCATGGGTCCGCGGGAATACTTCGGAGAAATGGCGCTCATCGATGAGCTGACCAGGTCTGCCAGCGTTGTGGCGGAAGAGGAATCCGGCGTCCTGATCCTGGATCACCTGGACCTCAGGAAAGAAATAGAGAAATGCCCAGCCATGGCCATCGAGCTCCTGAGAACACTGAGTCAAAGGATCCGGGCGATCGAGACAACGATCATCGAGACACTCGGTTCGCTGCTCCCCATCTGCGCCAACTGCAAGCGAATCCGGGAAACGGACGGCTCCTGGACAAATATCGAGCAATACATCTCCCTTCACTCCGACACCGAGTTCAGCCACGGCATCTGCCCCGAGTGCCTCAAAAAACTCTACCCGGAAATAGCGGCCAAGATGGGGCTGGGGGGCGTCGACAAGAAAAAGCGCTGAATTACGCGTGGCTGTGTCCCCTTCTTTCGAGCACTGCTTTCCACTGGGCCTCAAGGCCGAGGTTCCCGGCCTTTTCCAGGATCAGGGGAATGTCGACCACTTCTGAAGAGATATCTAAAATTCCGATGATGTCATCCAGGTGTTTTTGGGAGCCCCCCTCACGATAGTATTCCAGTTTGCGAAGGATCACATACTCTGGGGGGGCGATCCAGAAGGACCCGCCCCCAATTTGGATTCTCCGTCGTTTTGACATTCCCCAACGGTGCAACGGGTCCGTGCCCATCAGATAGACATCCGCCTTGAAGCCGGTTTCATGGTGGATGATATTGAAATGGCCCCTCACTGGACGTTTTGACTCAAATCGAACCACCTCGATGGGTGGGCAGTAGAACTGCTCCGGCTGAAAGGCGTTAACGAATGTTTGAGCACGCTCTGTGTCGATGAGCACGACCAAGTCGATATCATGAGTCACTCTGGGCGGTCCGTAGACAATGCTTGCTACGGCCCCGGTGACCATATACGGAATGCCCAGTTCTTCGAGGACCACCAAAAAAATCTGAAACAGCTTATGTTCGGGCATAAAGAAATATTTCCCGCACCTTTTCCTTTATCTTTGAATCTTCCCAATCGGGGTGCAACGCCTTCAGGCCGGCGAACTTCAGGTCCCAGGCCTCCCAGTATAGCATCTCGGCCAGTTCAAGCTTTCTGGCTGGACTCATGGATTGGAAGATGCGCTTTTGTTCGGGATGCATCTACCCCAAGCTCCTCCTGTTCATAAGCGCAATCGATTCCTATTTCCGTTCCTTCCCGCCCAGGTAATCTCCCAGCATCCCCCTGCTGTGCTCGTCCTCGTGGCAGTAAACGCAGAGGTTTTCCCAGTTGGATCCGTCGGGCGGGTTGTTTCGGTGATTTCCATCCTTGTGGTGAACAGTGAGGAGGTGGCGGTTCTTTTCCTCAAATTCCCGGCCGCACTTGCCACAGATGAGACCATGGATCTTGAGGGACTGCTCTCGATAGTCGCTCCCTGTAACGGTAGGGGTCGTCTTTCTCAGCTCACGGACCAAATCCGATACCGCCTGTCCGCTGCGCACGGCTGGCGGCCTGGGCCTGCTGCCCCGGCTCCTGGATTTCATTGTGACCTCCTCTGTGGCGCGCTTTTCTGCTTGCGTGTGCTATCTGAACGGTCGCCCAGCCGTCTCATATTCGACAGCGCAGTTGATTAAAGGTTACCAACATGCGGATCAAAATACAAAAATTTTCCGCACCCGGTGAAAGATGCGTGCACGGACCCGTCACGGCTTGCGCATGAAAACAGTCGCCCCCGAAAGGGTCCGGATCTCCCCTGCCTGATCCAGAACTTCGAGAAAAAGGTCCGGATCGAAGCGGACGAGCGGCTTCAAGCCGGCTCGGGTGGCCGCGTGGAGCCGCCGCTCATCCATGAGCCGATCGAGCAACCCCGCCCCGAGTCTTTCCCGCATGGTCCCGTTGCCAGCGAAATTCAACGCGTCCCTGAAGCTGAACGCTCGATGAGGCATGGGGATGGATTTTAGAAAATTGATGATCCTTGCTGCCACGAAGAGCGTGTAGAGGTCATCCCGTGTGAAGCTTTCCGTCTCCATGGCCATGGCCGTTGAGCGGGCCCGGAACATGTCGGACTCGGTCATGGGCGGAAAATCCGCCGAAAGAACCGATCCGGGCGTGAGATAAAAGACCGAAGCACCGATCCGGACCGGCAGCCGCGCCAGAAGGGCCATGGTCTCGACCATTTGATCTCGGGTCTCCATGGGGAGCCCCAGGATCTGGTACGAAACAATATGGAAACCCAAGTTTGCAGCCGCTTCGATCACCTCCAGAAAGCGACCCAACCGGTGGGGGCGGTTCAGATCGGAAAGGGTGGACGCCGCACAGCTCACGAGGGAAAGATTCAGCTCTGTGAAGCCAGTTGTCCTCATTTCCCCAAGCAACTCCTGATCCAGGCTCAAATAGGAAAGTCCGTTCATGGCAACAAAACGGACGTCTTTTCCGGCGAAGGCCTCACGGATGGCCTGGAGGAGGGTACTGAAGCGATTCCGGTCAAAGGTGAGGTTGTCGTCTTCGAAGTCAAAGACCCGGTAGCCTTCGCGGTAACGCGTTCTCAGCTCGGAGAGAACCGCTTCCGGCTCCCTGGCGCGATAGCCTTCGCCGAAGGTCGTGTGGACCGAGCAAAAGGTACACCGATGCGGGCAGCCCCTGGATGTGGTCACAAAACAAATGGGCGATTTCTCATGGAGGTAGCGTACAGCGGGCAGGTCCGAAAAGTCGGCAAGGGGGAGAGCTTCCATAGGGTAATTGGGCCTGATCGGGTTCAAGATCATGCGCCCGGCCTCTTTGTAGCCCAGGTTCGGCACGCATTCAAAGGCGCCACCATTCCTAACGGCGTTCAGAAATTCCACAAGCGGCCGTTCACCCTCCCCACGAATCACAAAATCCACTTCCGGCTGGGACAACACCGTTTCGGGCATCGCTGAAACATGGGACCCGCCCACAATGACGGGCACGTTGACGCGCTCCTTGATTTCCCGGGCCAGGGTCAAGGCCTCCCGGTGGTAGGGCGTGAAGAGGGCTGATATCCCCACCAGGTCAGGCGCCTCCTGCGCCACGTCTTCCGCGATCACATGGAACGGTGCTCCAAAATGATAGTAGTGGTGAAACGCACAAAAAGGGCTCGTGTCCGGGTGGGCGTAATAGTTCTTGAGGTATGAAAGCTCCCGCGGGATGGAGAGGGTCCTTCGGCCATGGCGGTGGTGATAATCCCTGACCAGCACCTCCACGTCAGGCAGGTGTTTCTTGACCGCACCCTTCAGCATGCACAAGCCAAGGGGCTGAAGCCGTATGTCCGTGTCGTAGAAGTCCTGGATCGGCGGCTGGATGAGCATGACTTTCATGATCCGGTCCATGTCCGGGATGTCAGGTGTCAGGTGTCAGCAAAGGCAGGATCTGAAATCTGAAGCCCGCCGTGGTGGGAAAGCCTGAAATTGTGACCGGTTTGCGCACGATTTTACCGCAATGGCCCTGAGGGGTCACCCTCTTCCTCGTCTGAAGTGGCCCGCTCCATGTCAATGATCCGGGTTCCCGCCGCATAGTCCTTGGTCACGTAACTGGCGATCTGTGTGAGTTTCCCCGTAATCCGGCTCATCCGTTCGATTTGATCCCTGATCTTTCTGGCCGTCTCTAAAAGGCCAAGCCCTTCGGGGAGCTCCATCAAGAGGAGCTCGGCGTATCCATAGATGGCTTGCATGGGCTGGTTCAGCTCGTGGGAAACGGTCCCTGCCATTTCGAGGGCTCCCTGAAGTTTTTCTACGCGCAGCCTCTCCTCCTCTGCCGTCTTTCGCCCGGAGATATCTCGAATGATCCCGATGGCGTGCCAGGTTTTCTGAAAATAGACCGGTGAAAGCGAGAGCTCGATGGGGAACTCGGTTCCATCCTTTCTGAGGGCGGTCACTTCAAGGACGGTTCCCACGGCGTCTCTCTTGTCTGTTTTCCTGCATGTTCTGAGCGCGGCCTCAAAGGCCGCATGGCACTTCTTCGGCGCAATCAGTCCATGGAACGCCTCTCCCACGACCTCTTGCAGGGAGTAACCGAACATGGGCTCCGCCGCCTGGTTCCAGAAGGACACCCTGCCCGCTCCGTCCATCATCACGATGGCATCTCTTGCCGTTGTGGCAATGGCGCGAAACCTCTCTTCGCTCTCGCGCAGGGCCTCCTCTGTTTGTCTGAGTCCTTCGGCCTCCTTTTCAAGCCGTCTAACCCGCCTTTCGAGTTCCTCACTGGTCGGCATGTGCGTCATGGCATTCTCACCACAGAGGTCTTAGAAAAAAGACCCATTGATCGACATGTCTGTCCCTGGACTCAACCTGGGCTGATGTACTGTACACTATGGTGCTTCTGAAAGCAAAATGGTTGCCAAAGAGAAATACGGAAGGGGGAGGGTGGATCTCCGGATTGGAGGACAAAAGACAGCCTCCATCGACAGCTAAGAGCTGACGGCTGACCGCTGATAGCTGCGGCGCAGCCGCTCAAAGCCCCATGAACTTGGCGGCAATGGTCTTCATGATTTCGCTCGTGCCCGCAAAGATGGAGAGGACCCGTGTGTCCCGCCAGGCCCGCGCAATGGGGTATTCCTCACAATATCCGTATCCACCGTGGAGTTGCACGCAGCGGTCAGCCACCCGCATGGCCATCTCCGAGGTCCAGTACTTGGCCATGGACACGTCGATGACGATGTTTTTGCCTTCCAGGTGGTCCATGACGAGCTTGTCCAGGAAAGTCCGGCCCAGTCTGACCTCGGTCGCCATCTCCACGATCTTAAACTGGTTGTGCTGAAACTTGGAGATGGGCCTTCCGAAGGCGGTCCGTTCCTGACAGTAGCGGACGGTCATGTCGAGCATCCTTTCCGCCCCGACAACCGAGATGATGCAGCACATGAGCCGCTCCTGCTGGAGCTTTTCCATGAGCATCAGGAAGCCCCCTCCCTTTGTGCCAAGCCGGTTGCTCGCGGGGATTCGACAGTCGTTGAAATAGAGCTCGGCCGTGTCTTGGCTGTGCCACCCCACTTTCTTGATCTTCTTTCCCTTTTCGAAGCCCGGCGTATTCGCCTCCACCAGGTAGAGGTCAAGCCCCTGATAGGGGTCCGACACGGAAGGGTCCCTTGCGGCAAGGACAAGGAGGTCGCAGAGGATGCCGTTGCTGATGAAGGTCTTCTGTCCGTTGAGAATGACATGGTCCCCGTCCATTACGGCCGTGGTCCGGATGGATGCCAGGTCGCTCCCGGTATTGGGTTCGGTCATGGCAATGGCAGTAACGATTTCCCCGGAAATGCACCCGGGAAGGTACTTTTTCTTCTTTTCCTCCGTGCCATAGGCCGTGATATAGGGCACGACGATGTCGCTGTGAAGCGATGCGGCAACGCCTGTCACGCCGGTCTTTGCAAGCTCCTCGGTCAGAATCACGGAGTAGAGGAAATCCGCACCGGCCCCGCCGTACACCTCGTCCACGTCCATACAGAGAAAGCCTTGCTCTCCCATCTTTCGCCACACCGATTTGGGCACGATGCCGGCCTCTTCCCACTCGTCGGCAAAGGGAATCACTTCCTTTTCAAAAAACTTGCGAACAGCCTCTCGAAAAATCTTGTGCTCTTCAGTGTATGGGATGATGTCCATGTTTGGTTCCTCCGGAAAGGCCAGATGTCAGATGTCGGAAGTCAGAGGTCAGCTGACAGCTCATAGCTCATGGCAGGGTTCAAGGTTCAGGGTTCAGGGCCGAGATAACGGCCAGGTTCAAGGTTTCAGGTTTCAGGTTCAAGGTCCTTTTGTCTTGGTTTCTTCCCTTGCACCTTACACCTTGGACCTCTCAGTTATCTGCCTTGCACCCATTATTTATCCTTCTCCATCTTGTACCGATTCCCCTCGTCATCGTAAAAAACGATCCCACTGGCCTTTTCCCACTTGCTTTCGTCCATATAGCAGTAAAAGGCCTTGATCTCTCCAGGACCAAGCCTTTGTGGGCCATGGGGCATGAGGGTCTCGATCCTCTGGACGCCATCGGTCAGGATCAGATCAAAATAGCTGGGGATGACCAGCGGCCGTTTGTCTGTATTTTTCAACTGCAGCTCCAGATTCTGGTCGAACACCCTGACGTTGCAGCAGGACTTGAATTCGAAGATCTCCCCGGCGCTCGAATTCATGATGGCCAGGATTTCAAGGCTCATATTTCCCCACGATGGCGATGCTGCAGACGTTCATGAAGGGAAACCCGCCCAGGTTGTGCGTCAGGCCATAGCGGGGGTTATCGAGCTGGCGCTCCCCCGCCCTTCCGTGGAACTGCAGGTACATCTCGTAGAGCATCCGGAGACCCGAGGCCCCGATGGGGTGCCCGAAGCACTTGAGGCCGCCGTCCACCTGGCAGGGGACCCCCCCGTCCAGATTGTAGAAGCCGTCGAGGGCGTCTTTCACCGCCCCGCCGCGTTCCGAGATGTGAAGGTCTTCGTAGGTCACAAGCTCCGTGATGGAAAAACAGTCGTGGAGCTCCATCATGCTGATCTCTTCTCGCGGCTTTTGGATGCCCGCTTCTTGGTAGGCCTTGGTGCTGCACTTGTCCGTGGTCATGAAGTAGCTTCCATCCCAGCTGTTGTGGGCCATCTCCTCGCCGCTGCTGAGGGCCAGCTGAAGGGCCTTCACCGTGACGAAGTCCTTCCTGCCCATGGCCTTGGCCTTCTCGACGGTGGTCACGATGGCGCAGGCGGCCCCGTCACTCACCCCGCAGCAGTCAAACAGACCGAGAGGGTGGGCGATGATGGGGGCGGCCATGACCTGATCGATGGTGACGGTCTTTCGCAAGTGGGCCTTGGGATTGAGGGCGCCGTTGGCGTGGCTTTTCACAGAGACCTGGGCCATGGCGCGCTTCAGTTCCTCGTCCGGGACGCGGTACTTGGCGCCATACGCTGTCGCCAGCTGGGCAAAGGAACCAGGGGCCGTCACATTGGGCCACCAGAGCCAACTGAGGGATCCAAAACCGGAGCCCGGGTTGGGCAACCCGCCATAGCCCGTGTCCTTCAACTTCTCGACCCCCATGGCCAAACAGATGTCATAGGCCCCGGAGGCCACCGCGTAGACGGCCCCCCGAAAAGACTCCGTCCCGCTGGCACAGAAGTTCTCCGTTCGCGTCACAGGGATGAAAGGAAGGCGCAGCGTTGTGGAGAGCGGCAATCCGCTCTTCCCCACGTTGATCTCCTCGATGCAGGTGCCGAGCCAAGCCGCTTCGATCTCGTTCCGATCGATCGCGGCATCCTGGATGCACTCCTCAAAGGCCTCAACCATCAACTCCTCGGCACCCACGTCCCATCGCTCCCCAAACCGGGTGCAACCCATGCCGATAATCGCGACCTTGTCCTTTATTCCGGTGGCCATGCTGTGTCTCCTTCCTTATTCTTGCTGCAATCTCCCTGCGTCGTGGCCCGCGTCGTTGCGTTCCGAATCGCCCCATGGGCGCACGGCTGACAGATAGCCGGATCAAAACCTAAAGAGCTTCTCAATGAGCTGCGACTTCATCAAGTCCCCTTCAACCTTGAGCTTGCCGGACGTAAACGCCGCCATGGCGTTGAGCCGACCCCCCATCAAACTCAGGAAATCTTCCGATGACATGGAGATCGTCGTGGTCGGCTTCGTGTGCACCCCTTCCTTCACCTCGCACGTCCCATCCTTCACCACCGTGTGCCACTCCCCGCCGCCAGACCCCGATATCCGGTACTGAAACACCACATCCACCCCGGTCGCCTTGTCTGCCCGAAACGCAGCCGGCATCCGTTCAAACACCCCTTTGACCGTCAACCCACCCCCCGATGCCTCAGGACTCTTTTCCTCACCGCCGCCCCCCTCCAGAACTAGCGTCAGCGCAACCGTCGCATTGTAAAATTCTCTGGCACCTTCCAGTTTGTTGATGGCCTCCCACTTGGCGTGAATCTCTTCGGGGGTCGGAGGGGCTGTGCCGTCGCCAACGGATGTTCCCGGCCCGGAGCAGATCGCAACCCGGCTGAAGTGGCCCGCGCCGGCGTTGAATACCATTCCTGTCTCATCACAGTCCTTCGCAGCAGAGATAAAGGACCAGGGGAGTCACGTACTCCGGCTTCAACCGCTCAAAAATCTCAGGCGGCATCACGTCCTCCGTCAGCCGCGTCCCTGCAATCGGCGCCACCGTGTTCACCTTCACCCCGTATTTCTCCCCCTCAAGCTTCAGCGTGTTCATGAGCCCCACAAGCCCCATCTTCGCCGCACCATAGTTGGCCTGACCAAAATTGCCAAAGAGCCCCGCTGACGACGTCGTCAACACCACCCGGCCATACCCCTGCTCCCGCATCCTCGCAAACGCAGGCCGCGTCACGTTGTAGGCCCCGCTAAGATGCACCGACAGCACCCCATGCCAGTCCTCAGGCGCCATCTTCAGAAAACTGCGGTCCCGCAATATCCCCGCATTGTTGATCACGATGTCCACCCGACCAAAGGTTTCCACCGCCTTGCGGACAATCGCCTCTCCCCCTTCCACCGTCGCAACCGAATCATGGCTCGCCACCGCCTCACCGCCAAACGCCCGTATCTCCGCTACCACACGGTCCGCCGCACTGACCGACCCTTCACCACTTCCGTCCCGCGCCCCTCCCAGATCGTTCACCACCACCTTCCCGCCACGCTTTGCCAGCTCCAAAGCGTAGGACCGCCCTAAACCAGCACCCCCTCCCGTCACAATCGCCACCTCACCATCAAAACGAATGGCGCGCCCAGCGACGTCTTTGGGTTCAGAGCCGGGGATGGGGACCGCCTTCCAGAAATAACCGGTGAAACCCCTTTCATGGTCGGTATAGCGTCGTCTAAAAACCATCCGGACCGATTGCCCCACCTTCACTTCCGAGAGATCACAATCGGTGAAGTCGGCCATGAAACGGCCTCCCCCCTCAAACTGGACCATGCCGTAAACGGCAGGCGGGTCAACGGACACCGCCAGGAGATCGCCCGTGAAGCTCTTCACGGCGGCGGGAACCGCCGAGAACTCATAGTCTTTCTGGGTTCGAACCTTTTGGCAGTCCGGGTTCACACAGATGTCCATCTTGGGGAATTGTGGCGTCCCGCACTCGGCGCAGCGACCGCCGACGAGCCCCAGGATCATCTTTCGTTTGCGCCAGAGGACCGTCATGGCCGTCTGGGTAGGCGCCTCCGCACGTATGCCCGTCTCCGTCTGAATCAGGTCCCTGAACTTGAGAAACTTGGTATACTGATCCACGGTCTTCTTGTCATCGAGGCTCCCGCGAACCCCCGTCCTGGGCGGAAGCTTTCGAATGTTTTCCGTCACGCGGAAGTAGAGCGCGTCACAGCCCTGCCCAAACCCAGCCAACAGGATCCGGTCGCCGGGTTTGGCCTTCTCCAGCGCATAGGAGAACATGACGAAGGGGTGAGCCGCCCCTGTTTCTCCACAGACCTCGTGGAGGTTGTCGACGACCTTTTCCGGGCGTGCGCCCATCTTCTTGGCGATGTTTCGATGCTCCGCCTTGAAGAAGCACGGAAAGACCAGCGTATCCACATCGTCCATGGAGATGGATAGCTTCGCGAAAAGCCCGTTTACGGCCTCGGGGACGATCTTTCCATAACCCTCATCCCGGACCCAACGCTCCTCCCACATGTAGTCATACTTTTTATCGGAGCCCCTGTAGTGGTCCACGAAGTCGTAGGATACACTGTGGCCTCCCAAATACTCGGCCACCACGTCCTGATCGCCGACCAGCAGTGACGCGGCGCCGTCGCCGAACCACATCTCGTAGAAATAGGCCGCCTTCGTCTCCCGCTTGTCCGTAGCGGTGACAAGCACTTGCTTGCGGCTGCCGCCCCTCACCGTCTCGAGTGCCGTCATGAGCCCGGTCGTCCCCGACCGTAATGCGTTGGTAAAGTCCTGGGCTACGATGTCATCGCGGAGGTTGAGTGCCGTTTTGACGATCCCTGCACAAAGGCGGTCGCGAAAGGGGAGCGTCGTGGAGCACAGATAGTGACCATCCACGGCGCCTTTGTCCATGCCCGCGAGACAGTCCCTGGATGCCTCCACGGCCATGGTGAGGCTGTCTTCGTCCCAGTTGCAGAAAGACCGCTCTCCCTGGGCCACCATGACAATGGCAGGGGCAAACCAGCCCATACTCTGGTAAATGGACATGCGGTTCAACCTAAGCCTGGGGATGTATCCTCCGTAAGACATGATTCCGATGGCCATCTTGTATCTCCTCCAATATTCTTGCCTCATGCTTCGCGCGTTGTTACCTGCGCCGTTGCGCTTCAAATCGTCCAAATGGCGCACGGCACAAGTCGTACGGCGCACGACTGACAGATAACCGGATCAGTAAAACGCCCTTTTCGCAGTTGGCACTAAAACACCTTGCTCCCCACAGGCCGATCAAAAGGGCTTGGATACAAGGCGCCCGAAGGTGCGTGGAGTGAGGCGTACTTAATCGTACGCCGCAACGACGCGCTACGAGGGCAACGCAGTAGACGAGCCCTTTTCATCGGCCTGCTACCTAAAACTTGAAGAGTTTTTCAATGAGCTGCGACTTCATCAAGTCCCCTTCCACCTTGAGCTTGCCGGACGTAAAGGCCGCCATGGCATTGAGCCGACCCCCCATCAAACTCAGGAAATCCTCCGATGACATGGAAATCGTCGTGGTCGGTTTTCCGTGCACCCCTTCCTTCACCTCGCACGTCCCATCCTTCACCACCGTGTGCCACTCCCCGCCCCCAGGCCCCGATATCAGGTACTGAAACACCACATCCACCCCCGTCGCCTTGTCCGCCCGAAACGCAGCCGGCATCCGCTCAAACACCCCTTTTACCGTCAACCCACCCCCCGATGGCTCAGGACCCTTTTCCGCACCGCCGCCCCCCTCCAGCATCGGCGTCAGCGCTACCGTCGCATTAAAGTAGGGCCTGGCCCCTTCCAGGATCGAAATGGCTTTGATGTGGTCCCGGACCGCCTCAGGGGTCGGCACGACGGTCCCATCACCGATGGTCACGCCCTGTCCCGACAACACGGCTACTCGGCCGTAGTGGCCGGCGCCGGCATCATAGATCTCTCCCGACACCGGGCATTGTTTTGAGCAGAGATAGAGGACCATAGGGGTCACGTACTCCGGCTTCAACCGTTCAAAAATCTCAGGCGGCATCACGTCCTCCGTCAGCCGTGTCCCTGCAATCGGCGCCACCGTGTTCACCTTCACCCCGTATTTCTCCCCCTCAAGCTTCAGCGTGTTCATGAGCCCCACAAGCCCCATCTTCGCCGCACCATAGTTGGCCTGACCAAAATTGCCAAAGAGCCCCGCAGACGACGTCGTCAACACCACCCGGCCGTAGCCTTGCTCCCGCATCCTCGCAAACGCAGGCCGCGTCACGTTGTATGCCCCGCTAAGATGCACCGACAGCACCCCATTCCAGTCCTCAGGCGCCATCTTCAAAAAACTGCGGTCCCGCAATATCCCCGCATTGTTGATCACGATGTCCACCCGACCAAAGGTTTCCACCGCCTTGCGGACAATCGCCTCTCCCCCTTCCACCGTCGCAACCGAATCATGGCTCGCCACCGCCTCACCGCCAAACGCCCGTATCTCCGCTACCACACGGTCCGCCGCACTGACCGACCCTTCACCACTTCCGTCCCGCGCCCCTCCCAGATCGTTCACCACCACCTTCCCGCCACGCTTTGCCAGCTCCAAAGCGTAGGACCGTCCCAGACCGGCCCCCCCGCCTGTCACAATCGCCACCTCACCGTCAAAACGAATGGTTTGACCCTGCCTTGTTCGCGCCAACGCTTCCTTGCCCATCCACTCCACGATGCCGCGATCGATGATCACGTCCCCGGTCTCCGCATTGATGGTCCGGAAAAGGGCCTTTCCTTCCTCGATCTTCCAGATCTGGGTCTTGATGGGAACGCCCGGATAAAGGGCCTTTGAAAAGCGTGTCCTGAAGCGCGTCATCCGTTCGGGCTCGCCGGGAAGCAGGTGTTTGATCACGGCCCGACAAGCATACCCGTGGGTGCAAAGACCATGCATAATCGGCTTTTCAAACCCGCTGGCCTTGGCGAAATCCGGATCCACATGGAGCGCAAAAATGTCCCCGGACAAGCGATAAAGAAGGGGCTGATGGACCGAAGGCAGGGCCTGTTCCTCAAAGTCAGGCGTCCTTTGCGGGAACTCGAAGACCTCTTTGGGTGCCGGCTCCCCGCCAAAGCCGCCGTCCAGCCTGCAATAGAGCGTGAAGAGGTTGGTAAAAAGCTTCTGGCCGTTTGAATGAAAGGTGTCCGCCTCGGCCGCGACCAGGGCCCCCTTCTTTGGCCCCTGGTCGTACATGTGGGTAATCTTGCCCTCAGTGGTGATTGTCCCTTCCGTTGGGATGGGGTTGTGAAAAAGAATGTCCTGCTCTCCGTGGAGGATCCCGGCCAGGTTGGCGTTCGAGCTGAGCCCTACGCTCGCAAGGAAATCAAAGACGCTTCCGATAGAGAAGCTGGGAATGACCTTGAGCCGGTTCTCGTAGCAAAACTCCAACTCTTCGAAACCAGCCCCCACGCCCAGTGCGTAGAGGACCACGTCCTTCCAACCATATTCCTTCTTTAAAGGACCGATCTTCTTGCCGATGGTATCGAGGTTCAGAGCCATGCCATTACCTCCTTTGGATTTCAATGTGACAGACCGCGCCCTGTGGGTCTGACTCTGGTGCTTCGGGTCTTTGCTTTCTGGTCCTTCCCGGCAAAGGCGGGAATCAGGATAAACTTCAAGGTCTCCTTGACGCGCGCAATATAGGCCTCCCGTTCGAGAGCCAACATGGGCCGGAAGAAACCTTCGCCTGAGATGAAGTTGTGGATCGCATTCATCATGGCCAAAACCTGCATCTTGGCCTCCACAGAAACATGCTTCCGGTCATCGCTGAGCTTCATGGAACGGGCGATGTCGGAGACGAATTCCGGGACCTGGAGGTCAAGGGTATGGTCGTGACGCGTCTTGCCGAAATAGCGGAAAAGGATCAGGTTGGAAATCTCGGGGAACTCAAAGAGGTAATCGGTCATCATGTCGATGGCGATCTCCATCCTGCTGAACAGAGGGAGATCGTGGATGACCTTTTCCACCTCGCGCAGTCTTCCCCGGAGGTCTTCGTTGATGTCCAGGATGACGGTGGTGTAAAGATCGCCCTTTTCGCCCCAGTGGTAATACAGCGTGGAGATATCGATGCCCACCTCCCGGGCGATCATGCGGGTGGTGGTCCCGTGGTAGCCATACTCGCCGAAGACCCGGCGGGCCACCTTGAGGATCCTCGCCTTCATGGAGTCGGGATCCCGGCGTGCCTTTTCAAGCGCAGTGGCCATGGGAGAACCCTAACAAATGGTTTCCATCATTTGATGGAAACTTTACCGACACCCTCTCATCCTGTCAACAAAAATGATCAGGGGCTGAAGATCCATAGCCGCTTGGATCACCAGACGGTTGGAGGGTTTGCCCGGAAGGGTAATCGCCGCTGTCGTTTCCTGGTTTCGAGGAGAGAAATCCGCGGGTCAGCGCACCTCTTTCATGATCTCCTGGATGGCAGGGTTCTCAAGGAGCCTCATGAATTTGGGATTTGAGGTCACTGCGTTAAGATTTCCGGCCCTGAGGGCCTCCATGAGGGCGGAATCGCTCAGCACCGCCTGGATGTCAGGATCGTCCTGGAGGGCCTGGATTTTCTGAAAAACGGCTTCATCATTGATGAGTCTTTCCTGAATGCGGGGAAGTTGCCCTGCCGGTAACACCGTCTCATCACCACCGTCTGAAGGGCCGGTGCGTCCGCTTGACTCGACGGTTTGGCCTGCTGTCTGATCGCCCCCCGCGGCAAGAGTCCAGTCGGTCCAACCGCCGGCCAGCAAGAGACCCAGGCTTACCAAAAGAATATGAAGAACCTTCATGCGAACCTCCAAAGGCAAAGAAAACCTTTTCACATTCCCACAAGAGTTTTTATCGGAAAAGACATCCCTTTTTATGAACGCTGCAGCCACAAATGGTCACCTGCAGCCGCTTGAAGGCCGCTTGACATGGGTGGGTCCCCCACCTATGCTTCCCGGCAGGAGCTGTTCACCTGCCTCACGTTTGGGAAACCCGAGATAACCCCCATGGCAACACTTCTGACCCAAACCTTGTCAAGGGATCGATCACGTCACTGGCGCTCGGTTTTTCTGGACCTTTTCGCATTTCTTATCCTCCTTTGTGGTCTCACATGGCTCATGGCTCGAGGGATGGAGACCCTTGGCTACCACTGGCAATGGTATCGAATCCCTCGTTACATTGTTACTTTCAGCCAAGACGGATTATCCCCCGGCCCCATTTTGAAGGGCCTCTTCGTCACGGTCAAAATCGTCTCCGTCAGTATGGTCCTGTTTCTGGCCATAGGGCTTGCCGCGGCCCTGTTGCGGTTGTCACGCTCCCGCCTGGCCCGCTGGGTGGCCAGGGTCTACCTTGAGATCATTCGAAACACGCCTCTCCTGATCCAGCTCTTTTTTGTCTACTTTGTCCTCTCTCCGGTCCTGGGCATCGACCGCTTCACATCAGGCGTCCTCGCCCTCAGCCTGTTTGAGGGGGCCTATGCATCCGAAATCTTCCGGGCGTCCATCCTGTCGGTCCCGGAGAGCCAGCTCGAAGCGGCCTACGCCCTTGGGATGAGCCGGTTCGAAACGATGCGCTGGGTCGTTTTCCCCCAGACAGCCAGGGTGGTCCTCCCGCCCCTGACCGGCCAGATGGTCGCTCTGGTGAAGGACTCGGCACTCGTCAGCACCATCGCCATCTACGACCTGACCATGCAGGGTCAGGCGGTCATCGCTGAAACCTATCTGACATTCGAGATCTGGTTCGCCATCGCAGCCATCTATCTCATCATGACCCTGTCGCTCAGCCTCCTTTCCGAGGCCCTCATGAGAAGACAACAATCATGGGCAGGGGGTGTCGGAGGTTCACGTCCGTGATTATGAAGGATTCCACTGACCAGATCCTGTCCGTCGAAGAAGTCACCAAGTCGTTTCCTAACGGTGCGGTGGCCCTCTCCGGCTTTTCGATCCAGATTGGGAGGGGCGAGGTGGTGGTCCTGATCGGGCCATCGGGCTCGGGCAAATCCACCCTGCTTCGCTGCATCAACGGACTGGAGTGGGTGGATGCAGGCACCATCACCGTCGATCACATCCTTCTGGACGGGCGGAAGAGGACCCTTCAAGCCGTTCGACGCCGCGTCGGCATGGTCTTTCAAGCCTTCAATCTTTTTCCACACCTGAACGTCCTTGAAAACATCGACCTTGCCCAGCGGGTGGTCCAGGGGAAAAAGAGGCAGGAAGCCACGGCTACATCCCAGGACCTGCTCAGAAAGGTGAGACTCCCGGACAAAGCGACCGCCTATCCGCGTGAACTGAGCGGCGGGCAGCAGCAGCGCATCGCCATAGCGAGGGCCCTGGCCCTGAACCCCAAGATCATGCTCTTCGACGAGGTCACAAGCGCGCTTGATCCGGAGACTACCGGAGAGGTGATCGATGTCATGAAGGGTCTTGCCCGCTCCGGCATGACCATGCTCGTGGTGACCCATGAGATGGGGTTTGCCCGCGAAGTGGGGGACCGCATCGTGTTCATGGACCAAGGAAGGGTTGTGGAAGAGGGGGACGCCAGGACCCTCTTGCAGAACCCCACGGAGGAGAGGACGAGACGGTTTTTGAGTCAGGTGATTTAGGAAGAGCTGGTCGCCCATAGCTGATAGCGGGCAATATGAAGACAAGGAGATCAACATGCATGGGAGGAAACGCATGATCAATCACTGCTTGGGACACAAGAAGGGCCTGCTCATATTCATATGGGTCCTTGCCATCTCTGTCCTCGTGGCACCAAGGGTCCACGGCGGGGAGATCCGGGAGCAGCTTGTCGCGGAAAGCACCATCGAGCAGGTGCTCAAGCGCGGCGCCCTGCGCGTGGGCCTCTCAACCTTTGTCCCATGGGCCATGAAAGACAAGACAGGACAGTGGGTCGGGTTCGAGGTGGAGGTGGCCTCACGGCTGGCCCGGGACATGGGCGTCCGGGTGGAATTCGTGCCCACCAAGTGGGCCGGCATGATCCCGGCCTTGCTCACAGGCAAGTTCGACATCGTCATTGGGGGGATGTCTATCCGGCCCGACCGGAACCTGAAGGTCAACTTCTCCATCCCCTACGATTATACCGGCCTGTCCCTGGTGGCCAACAGGGAGCTTGCCTCGGGGCTCAAGACCCTTGAAGATTTCAATCAACCAAAGATCATCATTGCCGCAAGGCTTGGCTCTACCGCCGCAGCGGCAGTCAAGACCCTGCTGCCGCACGCCCAACTTCGGCTCTTTGACGACGAGCCCCAGGCCTACCAGGAACTGCTGAATGGCAGGGCGCACGCCGTAGTGGCCTCAGCACCCATGCCGGCCTTTCAGGCCCTGAGACACCCTGAAAAGCTGTTTCTCCCCATTCAGGGGACCTTCACGAGAGAGCCCATCGGTTTTGCCGCCCGAAAGGGCGACTTTGATACATTGAACTACCTGGACAACTGGATCCGCGTGGTGGAGGCCGAAGGTTGGCTGAAAGAACGGAAGCACTACTGGTTTGAGACCACCGAATGGGAAAGACTCATCCGATGAGACAGCGGTTGACCGGCCATGGACGAGGATTTTCTCTCACAGACCTCCTGCTGGGGGCTGGTCTTGCGGTAGCAGGGGGCATCCTCGTTTATCGCCTATCCAGCGGGCTCGACTACCAGTGGGATTGGTCGGCCATGCCGCGGTACTTCCTGTATCGGGACCCGGGAACGGGGATCTGGTCATCCGGCGCGCTTCTCTCCGGGCTTATCACCACGCTGAAGCTGAGCTTCTGGGCCATTGTGTTCGGGACGGCGCTGGGGACAGGGGTGGGCCTGTGCCGGGTGGGCCGTCGCCTCTTTGGCCGGCTGGTGGGCGCAGGTTTCGTGGGCCTGATCCGAAATCTCCCCCCCATCATTCTGGTCTTCGTGCTTTACTTTTTCATGGGCGACCAGATCATGAGGGCCGTGGGCCTGGACCGCCAAATCCAAACGTGGCCCGAACCAGTGGTCGCGCTTGTCTCGGCGCTCTTCGCCCCCCCACACCTCCTCTCATCGTTTCTGAGCGGTGTCGTCGCCCTGGCACTGCTCGAAGGGGCATACATCGCGGAAATTGTCCGGAGCGGTATCCAGGCGGTGGAAAGAGGACAATGGGAGGCCTCGGCGGCCCTGGGCCTCTCAAGGTTCCAGCAGATGCGGCATGTGGTTTTTCCCCAGGCCATGCGCGTCATCCTGCCGCCGCTTGCCGGCCAGTTCATTTCCACCATCAAGGACTCGGCCATCGTCTCGGTGGTCTCGATACAGGAGCTGACCTTCCAGGGCATGGAGGTGATGTCGGCCACCTATCTGACGTTCGAGATCTGGATCACCATCGCTGCCATCTACTTTCTGGTGGCCTTTGGGTTATCCATGTGCGTGCAGAGGCTGGAGTCCAGATTTGGAGAGGCCTCGTCCTGAAGCGGGTCGCTTGACTTTCCATAATCGGGTAATAGTTTAGGGAAAAGATCATTAATCATCTTGCAGCTGGCGACTCCCTGAGGAGTCAGCCGTGAAGCGGAAAGGAGGAACGGAAAATGGCGTACACCTGTAAGAACTGTGGGGCAGTCGCCGACGAACCGGGGCACCTCTGCAACCCTTGTGGTGACAAGGAGAAATGCAGTTTCTGCGGTGCACCGCTGGTGGACCCCAAGCACATGTGCAAAGATAAGCTGGCGGCCATGAAGTTTGTGTGTGGTGGCTGCGGCAGGGTCGCGATGGAGGCCGGGCATCTTTGTAAACCTAACCCAATTGGATCCTAATGATTCTTTCCATCAGGGCAGAGGGTTGTACCTGTCTGGTTCTTCCCTCTGCCTTTATTTATCCCGGAAATAGGCCGCCACGGTTTTCAGTGAAATATGGGGCGGGGCCTTTAGAAATCCCGCCTTGGCCTCGCTGACCCTTCGGGCTGCATCCAAGAGACGCTCCAGTGGGATCTCTCCCCGAAACAACATTGTCTTGACCCGGTCCAATGACTCCAGGACCTTTTCCTGCTCTTTGCAGATAAGGAGCACATCCGCACCGGCGGCAAGGGATGCAGCCGCGCCCTCTGCGACCCCCCAGTGCTTGTCGATGGCGCCCATCTCCAGGTCGTCGGTGATGATCATGCCTCCAAATCCTAGCCGCTCCTTTAATAGGCGTGTCAGAATTTCAAAAGAGAGGGTGGCAGGATTTTCTTCATCCAGCGCCGGATAGATGGCATGGGACGTCATGACGGCCGATACCCCTGCCTCCATGGCGGCCACAAAAGGGGGAAGATTGATGGTCTCGATCTCGCCGGGGTCAATGGGGATCACCGGCAGCTCATGGTGGGGGTCCCGTTCCGTTTGCCCAAGCCCCGGGAAGTGTTTGGCGACAGCCATGACCCCCGCTCCCTGGAGGATCTCGATCACCCGGCTTCCAAGACGTGCGACCCGCTGGGGGTCATCACCGAAGGTCCGACCCGCCAGGTGTTTTTCCGCTTCCCCGCGGCGCACGTCCATGACCGGGGCAAGGTCCATGTTGAGACCCACCAGCGCCATCTCCCTGGCCGTGACCGTTGCGAACTCATGGGCTCGCTCAAGGGCCATGGGATCGCTCCCGATGGCCTCATTTCCAGGGAAGAGGGTGAAGGGCGCCTTCAGTCTGGCCACACGCCCGCCCTCCTGGTCAACAGATAGGAAGAGAGGAATGGACCGGGTCTTCAGCGCCAACGCCTGGAGGTCCCTGCAGAGCCTGGCAAGCTGCAGGGGTGTCTCGATGTTTCGCGAAAACAAAATCACCCCTCCGACCCCCTGATCAGCGATCAGCTTCTCCGTACCGGGATCAAGGTCTGGGCCGGGCATGCCGATCATGAAGATCTGTCCGATCTTCTCATCCAATTCCGATAGTTCCAGCGTGGATTGCACAATTTCTCCCTTCAGCGGCCAAAGGTCGCGCCTCTCTTACCGGGCGACTGGGTTTTGGGTTTGACAGAACCGACCAGGATGTATAATCACGGCGAAGGATTTGCAACCCCAAACTGCGCAATCAGAGCCGAGGTGATCTCGCAAAGACGCAAAGAACGCCAAGAAAAGACAGAAGATTTTGATTTGATAATACGGATAATTTCTTAGCGGCCTTGGCGATCTTGGCGAGAGAAAAAAGGATACTGTCTTGAAAGCCATGATTCTTGCAGCCGGCCTGGGAACGAGGCTCAGGCCCCTGACGCTCAACCGACCAAAGGCCCTGATGCCCGTGGCTAACAGACCCATGATCGATCATGTGATCGATTATCTCAAGCGTTTCGGTGTGGAGCAAATCATCGTCAACGCCCACCACCATCACGAACAAATCGTGAAACACCTGGACGGCGGCACACCCTTCGGCGTTCCGGTGGAGGTGCGCGTTGAGTTGGAAATCCTGGGCACAGGCGGAGGCATTCAAAACACGGCGGGGTTTTGGGACGATGCCCCCTTCGTGGTCATCAACGGGGACACCCTCACAAATATCGATCTCGGGGCCGCGTACCGGAACCATCTTTCACACGGAACCCTCGTGACGCTGGTACTGCATGACCATGCCCCATTCAACCAGGTGCTCGTAGACAGGGAGATGAATGTCCTTGAGATCGCACCGAAGCCTCAACCCGGAAGGCTGGCCTTCACAGGGATTCACATCCTCAGTCCAGGGCTTCTCGACTTTCTCCCCGAAGGTCGGCCTTCAAGCATTATCGACTGCTACCGCCGGTTGATTGAGCAGGGTCATCACGCTGTCAGGGCCCATGTTTCTGAGGGACACAACTGGCGGGATATCGGGACCGTTGAGAGCTACCGGGAGGCCAACCGGGAGGCGCTTGGAATGCAAACCATGCTCGTGGGACCTGGCACCCGCATCCACCCTTCAGCGAGACTCGAAGACTGGGTTGTGATCGGAGAGGGATGCGAACTGGCCCCCTCCGTCCGGGTGAATCGGTCTATCTTGTGGGATAACGTGATTGTAAGGGAGGGAAGCAGGATCGAAGACAGCGTCGTCACGTCAGGTCGGGAGGTCTCAGGGGTTTTGATCGGTCAGTCCTATTGAAGAGAAGAGAGGCTGTCCGCCCAACCCAGGGATTCCAGATAGTATTTCGGGACCGCCTCTACGTTCATTCTCAAAGTGGCAGCGGCCTTGGCCGTTCCTTCCCAATCCCCCTTCTGATAACTGGCCGCGAGCCCTAGGTATTGGGCCAACTTCCCTTCGCCGGCCAGGAGCGCCTGTTTGATGCGATCCGAGAGGGGAAGCTTTTGCATGACGGCCTCCATTGGGGTGTCCAGGATGGCGTCGATCAAAGAGAAGAGACCAACCGTAAACAGCTCGGAACCATCTAAGCCGTTTCCGGCTTCCTTTCCCAGCAGCTCGCAGAGCCTGGCCCTCACAATGGAGGTCTTCAGCAACTCGTCCGGCTTGGCACCAGCAAGCTTCGCCATGGCAATGAGGGAGACAAATCTCCGCACCCCCCTTTCGCCCAACATCACGATGGCCTGACGGATGGATGCGATCTCTTGGACCCGCCTGAAGTAAGGGGAGTTCATGTAGCGCATGAGTTTGTAGGAGATGGACACATCACGGCTGATGAGCGTTTCAAGCTCCGTGAACCGGAAGTCCTCCTTGTTCGCCTCGGCCATGATCTGCAGGAGATTGATGTTTCCGCCGTCCACATCCCTCCCCTTGATGACCTCCGGTTTGCTGAAGAAGTAACCCTGGAAGAACTCAAAACCCATATCCGAGGCCTTGTTGAATTCCTCATGGGTTTCCACCTTCTCCGCCAGAAACTTGACGGAAAAGCCGGACAGACGGTTGACGTATTGGCTGATCTCGTCCATGGGCGTGGACCTGAAATCCATCTTGACGACATTGGCGATTGAAATGAGGGGCTTCAGGTCCGGTTTGTAGAGGAAGTCGTCGAGGGCGATTCCATATCCCGCCTGGGACATCTCTCTGCACGCGGAGACGACCTCAGGTGTGGGGTTTACGTTCTCGAGGACCTCCACCATGATCTCCTGAGAGGGAAACATCATGGGGACCCTCTTGAGAAGGAGGTTCTCGGTGAAATTGATATAAGCCTTTTTTCCCCCCGTGATGCCCTCGATCCCCATGCTGAAAAAACTGTTCGCCAGGAGCTTTGAGGAGGCCGTGTCTCCATCGATGTTAGGAAAGGCGTTGGATGGCCCGTCCCGGAAAAGCAATTCGTATGCGCAAATCTTTTTCTTCTTGTTGAATATGGGCTGTCTGGCCAGGTAGATATCCATCAACCATCTCCTTTGTTTCAACCCGCACCATTTCGGGAGGGCCGGGCGTTCAACGGGTTTAGTGCACTTTTCGGGCCAAAGCCGGGTGGGAGTGATCAGGGACCAGTGATCAGTGATCAGTAACCAACAGCATCTTGCTCTGACGCTCCGCTCCGGGGGCTTTCATGTAAGAAACACCCTCCCTCATATTCCGCGGTATAAGACTTCGAAATCCTATACTGACCTCCGACCTCTGCCCTCTATCTTCCCGAGTCAGGCCTGGATTTTTGTGGCGCGCTTCTTTAAGATACGCTTGTATGGACGCTTCAGATCATACCCCCCACAACGGGTCCAGGAAGGCGGAACCCGACGCGGAGGGCCAGCTCCTGGCCTTTGTGGAAGGCTTTTTCCGCAGGGAGGGCTTCCCCCATCATAACCAGCTGCGGCCTGAGCCCCTCCCTGGTGACGGATCCAAACGGCGCTTCTGGCGTATCGGCCACCCCGGGGCCGAAACCTCGTTCATCGCTGCCTTTAACCCGCCCATGGATGAGGCCGCGCGCAAGGAGAACCTGGCCTACCTGGCCATTGGCACACACCTCCGCAATAAGGGACTGCCGATCCCGCGGATCCACCACGTGGACATGGACCAGGGCTGGTTCCTGATGGAAGACATGGGCGAAGAGAGTCTCCAGACCCGTGCGGCCTCAGCCCGCGATCCCCTGGATATATACAAACGCGTCCTGGAAATCCTCCTTCGGATGCAGACAAGGGGCGCCGAGGGTTTTGACCCGTCCTGGTGCTGTCAGACCCAGACCTATGACCGGACGGTCATGCGGCTGTTTGAGGCCGACTACTTCAAAAAGGCATTTCTCAACGGGTATCTCGGCCTTAAAGGGGATTGGCCGGAGTTGGATGCCTCCTTTCTGTACCTGATGGAGATGGCCTCAGGGGCCAGACCCGTCTTCTTCCTCCACAGGGATTTTCAATCCAGGAATATCATGATTTCAGGAGACCGTATCGGCATCGTCGACTGGCAGGCAGGACGTCTGGGTCCGTTGGCCTACGACGTGGCCTCTCTCCTCATCGACCCTTACACGGACCTGCCAAACTCCATTAAAGATTTGCTCCTTGATTTCTACCTCCAAATCCTCAAGGAACATGACCCGGTCCTGGCCGATGGTTTCCTTCGCCATTACCCCTACCTGGCCATACAGAGAAACCTCCAGATCCTGGGCGCCTTTGGTTTCCTCACGAAGGTGAGAGGCAAGGCTTACTTCGAAGCCTATATCCCGCCGGCCGTGCGCAGTTTGAATCATCTGTTTGATGGACTCGAAAACCCGGCACTGCGCCCCCTGAAACGTCTTTCAAGGGATCTTCTGGAGGCGACAAAGGCCTCGACACGCTGAAGGACGGGGGATAAGATGGTTCATTCCGTCATTTTTACGCACTGCGTGCAAGCCGATCGAGGACCATTTAAGTGATGGATAGAAAACGGTTGTACGAACCCATGGACCTGGTTGCCGCTATTAACGGCCAGGTTGGGATCGTCCTGTCGGAGACCGGGTATGTAAAGGCAAAGGAGGTCCTGAAAGAGTCGAGAAGAGCCGGGTCCTATTTCGCGCCCGGATGCTGCGCAAACCCCGATTACATCACCCAGGTCCCCGTCCTTTTCGAAGACGGGACCTATGATGTGATGCGGAGCCTGAACATCAGGAAAGCCAGGGAGGTATCTCAGGAGAAGAGATCACGACTGGACTCGCTCATGCGCCAGCACGCCCTCCAGTAACAGGGTGCGGAAAAACGCCCATCTGCTGCGTTGCGCTCATCCTTCGTCACTGCGACGTACTTCTATGTACGCCTCATTCCTCAGGATTTCGCGCGCCTTGCATCTGGACATTTTTCCCCACCCTGTTAGCGGGTGGGTTTGATGGGCCGACGAAGCCCCGTGCGCACGCGAATGGTTCGAAACGGAAAGGAGGATGCTTATGGAAGACTGTATCTTCTGCAAGATTGTCAGTGGGGATATCCCCTGTCACAAGATCTACGAAGACCAGAAGGTGCTCGCCTTCGCGGACATAAACCCCATCGCGGAGGGACACACGCTCATCATCCCCAAGCGTCACGCCGCCGATCTTTGGGAAATCCGGGAGGACGACCTGGCGGCCATCCACATGGCCTCAAGGAAGATCGCCTTTGCAATGAAGAAGGCCCTTGCTCCCCTTGGCGTGGCATGCCTCCAGCTAAACGGCAAAGGCGTCAACCAGGTGGTCCTGCACTACCACCTCCATCTCATCCCCCGGGTGGCCCATACCCCTGAGCTGCCCATGACCAGCTGGGAGCTCAAACCCGGAGACCCGGAGGCCATCAAGCAGACGGTCCAAAAGATACGAGGCGCGCTTTAAGCGATGGAGTGATGGAGCAAAGGGGGGCGGAATGATAAAATCTGACGACGGATCAGAAACCCTCATTCCCTTGCACCCTGAACCTTGAACCTTGCACCTTTGTCTTATTCCACCAACTCCACGTTCCAGTAGATGTAGTCCCGCCAGGAGGTGGGGATCTCCCTGAAGCCGATGGTGATTTTGAGGGCCGGCACCCAGCGGGGGCGAACCGGCGGCTGAACAAGGCTCATGGACGCCTCCGCGGGCGTCCGGCCGCCCTTTTGGCGGTTGCATGGCATGCAGGAGGTGACAATGTTATTCCATTCGGTTTTCCCACCCCTGGACTTGGGAAGCACATGGTCATAGGTGAGATCTTCCGAAGGGAACTTCCTGCCGCAGTATTGGCAGTGGTACTTATCTCTGGCATAAATGTTTTGTCTTGAAAAACGGACAGCGGACTTGGGTTTTTTGATCAGCTTGAGAAGCCGCACCACCGATGGGAGCTTAATGCTGAAGCTGATGGCATGGATCTCCCGGCCGTATTCCTCAAGCACCTCCACCTTGCCAAGCAGCAGCAAGGTCAGGGCCTTCTGCCAGTTGATGATGCGCAGGGGCTCATAGGTGATGTTGAGGAGCAGAACATGTTCCATGACTGGGCCACCGGTCCTGACGGGTTATGGGTTCAGGATGACGTGTGTCTCGCCTATGGTTTTTCCGTAGTGCTTTTAGCCTAACCCATGGAAAATATCAAGGAAAAAATCAACCCCATCGACCGTAGCCCCCTGAGACCATGACTGAATTCCTGACAATGCTGTTCGGGCTTTACCTTGTCCTGACGCTCATCCTCACCTACCTGGTCCATCAACTGCCAAGAAGACCCGTGAAGGACACGCCGGACTGGGGCCGCGTGACGGACACACGCATCCCTTCCGTGGATGGCGGTTCTTTGGAAGTCTGGCGGGTCGAACCGGAGGGACCCTCAAGAGGGGTGGTGCTCCTGGCCCACGGATGGTCCAGAAATCGAGACCGGATGGTTCACAGGGCAAGGGTCTTCGGGAAAATGGGGTTTACGACCGTGATGCACAGTGCACGGGATCACGGTGCATCGAGCCGAAACCGGTTCATGAATGCCTTTCGTTTCGCAGAGGACATCGAAACGGTGATGCAATGGGTCGGAGAGCCCGTGCTCCTCTACGGCCACTCGGCCGGGGCAGCCGGGGCCGTCATCGCGGCAAGCATGCATCCCGAGAGGGTGAAGCTCCTCTTCCTCGAGGGCTGTTATTCCAGGACCAAACCGGCGCTCCGAAGCCTGTACCGAAACTTTAACCAAATCTTCGGCCTCCTCTTCGCACCCGCCGTGGTCGCCTGGATGGACCTCTTCTACCGATTCCGCATGGACAAGGTAAGTCCCGTCCGACTGGCACCAAACATTGACCTCCCGGTCCTGATCATCCACGGGGAAAACGATGCAGCCTTTCCCCTGCACGAGGCCCGGCGCTTGAGGGACAGCTTCCCCGCCGGCCGGGCCGAGTTCTTCGTGGCCCAGGGCGCCGACCACAGCGGCTCAAGCCTCACCCCGCAGTATCCTTCCGCCATCCAGGCCTTTGTGGATCGCCATCTGCCTCCACCCGGCCGTTGAACGCCGACCCAACCACCATGGCCGGTTTCCTGCCCAGACTTCATAAGGCCTCCTTCCGATCCGACCAACCGACGTACCGGCACTCAAAAAAACCGATGATCTCACGCAGAGCCCGCGGGGTCCGCAGAGAGAATTCCAAAACCAAAAACACCGAAAAGACCCTTTAAGACCATGACGTTATTGATAAATCACCTTGATTTTTCGTAGAATAGACTCTACAAAAGCAGCGTACACTTCATCCGGGGAATCGACTCTGAGCGGAATAATTCGAACGCTGGCCGACTATCTATCGAAAGGAATCATGGGGGTGGATGTAAATGTTGCGATTTATTCTCACAGGCTACATTGAAAATGCTCTATCTCAAGCAGAATATGACAAGCTTGAAGATGGAACATTTTCCGGCCGTATTCGATCCTGCAAAGGAGTCATCGCTTTCGGTAAAACATTACGAGAGTGTGAAGACGAATTACGTTCCACCCTTGAAGATTGGGTATTGGTTGGCTTGAAATTAGGTCATCCCATTCCAGTTTTGGCTGGATATGACTTAAATAAGGAACCGACCAATGAGTCGATGGCAGCCCTGTAAACGTCGAGAGTTCATTAAACGATTACGAAAACTTGATTTTGACGGCCCCTATTCAGGGACACGCCATCAATTTATGGTTTTCGAAGAATGCCGTTTGACCGTCTGAAAACAGAAGCAAAACCGATGGCTGAGATCAGTCGCCGGGCTACTCACATTCTTTTCAAAGAGTTGGGTGTTGTCGACACCGTTCGATTCCTGAATCTTTTCACAATCGGCCAAGGAGATTATACAAAGGAGCGCGAGAAGTGGCTGGGCGATATATCTTTGGAAGATGTCATATCTCAGATTAAGGAGGAGAGAAAGAAGCCTCAGCAATAATACATGATCCTGTCAGGCTCGTTCAAAGAATGAACCCGTCGGCCGCAATAAACTCTTACTCCTTTGAGTCATTCCGGGCTTGAAACTGACTCCAGCGCCTGCCCTGGGTCCGGACCGAGATGGCTCACCACCCGTGACCAAAGGCCATTCGGTTACCAATCGCAGCTACCGCCAATCAGTTCGCCGGCGAGCTGATATTGGCTTGTCCAGTCTTCCCGGACAAGCCAAAAAAACAGGACCTCTCTGCGATCTTAGCGATCTCCGCGAGAAACCATCTTCCCGTCCTTCGTGTCCTTCGTGGTGAAATATCCCAGCAGTAAGACTCCGACCTTATTGACAAATTACCTTGCCTTTTCCCGGAATAACCTCTATAAAGTCAGCGAATACTTCAACCAGGGAATCGATTCTGAGCGGGATAATCCGAGCAAAGGGCACCCACCCGGCGAAAGGATTCTCATGGCCGCAAAGAAAGGAACGATCCTCAATCCTTTTGTGAATGGCCCCTACCGGGCCGGCGCGCCACTGTTCCCATTTCTCTTCCCAATCGCCAGACTTACCCTTTCTCAATTTCAACCTTTAGGAGCGCACTTTCCATCCCGAAGGCTCCGGTTCAACCATATCCAGTACTCCCCCAAGTCCCACTTTCCTAAAGGGGGATTTAGGGGGATTTTGTCTTGCTATAGGAATTCTTGCAGAAGGGACGGCCTTCTAAAGCACGCAGCTGAAAACGAAGACCCTGGTAACTCTATCAGTCTCAGCGAGAGACTGGCAAAACCACGGCGGAACGTATCAGCTGACGGAACTTTTCCCTCTACAATTCGGGAGGATATTCTATTTACATCGGCAGCCTGGTCCCGAAAAGCCTTGGTTTGTCCTTTCTCCGGAAGTTTGAGTAGAAAACGAGGAAGGGCCTTCCTATGTGCATACGGAAGGCGGTGCTTATGGCAAGAATCAAGGGAATAACGCAACCATTTTCTGTAAAATACATAGGCGCCAAAGAGATTGCCTTCTTCCGCAAGCGTTCCTCAAGATCTGCTTCCAATTTTGGGCGGACACTTATCACCCCGGGCTATCCGGCACCTTTATATCTCGCACTTTTGAATGATATCCTGAAAGCTGGCCTCTGGACCATCAGAAAACACTTTTCAAGGCTGTTCGAATGGCATAGTAAAGAAACGCCGTCATTTCAGACATCTAAAGACCTTTGGCGGACGGCCTTGTACAGAACATTGCGCGGTCCGGGAGGCTGAAGCCCTTCGCAGACCTTAGACTTCTGGAGATATCCAGAAACTATAGAATCACTTGTTATATTCATGAAAAATCATACCAATAAGCGCCCAATAGATCGTCTTAGAGACGGAGCTGGGTCATTAGAAGTAAAAACAACGGATGATGATAGCCCGATCACCGGCATGATGACGTTCGCCGATAGTTTGTACGTCGTTAAAGAAAGAGGCATCTATGAAATTAAGCTAGCTGATCAAATAGATCCTGAGCGGAAGAACATACATGTACCAAATACTATTCAACGAGTTTTACCGTATGGTTCAGCGGAGCCTTGGGTCGGTGCAGTATTGTTGACCGGTCATGAGTTATTGAAAAAGGAAATATTGAATAAGAACATTGACGTAGATCGTGCGATGGCCATCGTTTTAGAGATCGCTCAGAATATTGCAAGTGCAAAAGAGGTTTTGGAGGCTTTCAGCGATTCTCAGCGTTCCGAAATCGAAAAATATGATTTAAAGGTGAGTAAAAACCGTTCAGTAGTTTTGCCTTCGGTTAACGGGATTGCAAATAAATGCAAAGAGTTTTTTCAAAAATCTGATCATGCTCTGGATGGCTTATTTAAAATCGCCAAATTATTTAATCCAAACGTTGGCAAAGGCGGGTGGGAAAGCTTGCAGAAAGAGGTGGGCAAAGAAACCGAAAAAGTCGATAATTTTTCAGAGGTACTAGAAAATATGATGCCTTTTCTTCAATTTGTTCGTAACACAAGAAATGGTGTTGAACATCCGAGAACTGAACAAAGAATCGCCACAACAGATTTCAGTATTAATCCAGAAAACCAACTTTTTCCACCCTCAATTGAAGTTGTTCATCCCAAAACGCCACAACCGCAAGTACCTGTTGTGGAGTTAATGAGTCAGGTTGTGAATTCGATAGTAGACATTGTTGAGGTTATGCTTGCATTCCTCTGTGACAGGAAAATTCAACCAGTTGCAGGGTTTCCAGTTCGAGTCCACATATTCCCCGAGAATCAAAGGCGAACAAAAAGCGTTAAGTATGGTTACGAAGTCGCTACAGAAAAAAATATCATTCGTTTTGGATAGAACATGCTCGAAAAAACACATAACAAGGCCGTGAACTCGGACGCATTTTTCGTTCGCTGCGCTCACTACAAATGCGCCGGTTACGGCCAGCGTTGATTAGGACACCGACGGAGAGGGGTAGACAATTGCTAGAAAATGTGCTACTTGCGGAGCATGCTTTTGCATAGCCGCACAACATGCGTTAGTGCGGACAGCAAAAGCATGCGCGTGGCGTGCCGCCTCCGTGCCATTTGTGCACCGGCACGTGCCACGAAGGAGCCTCATCGGAACAGGAATGATCCTGTGGGCCATCTTTGGCCGCGTCATAGGGCACAGCGGAACTGGAATGCTGATCGGAACCCTTGAATTCCTCGGAATGAACTGGATGGCCGTTCTATTCCTGACTTTTATTCCTCTCCTCGCAATAGATCTCGCCACCCTCTTCGGCTTCCTCATGCCCCGGTTATCGCCCTTGCTACGAGGATGGGTCTTGTTGTTCGGCGTAGTGCTTTCGTTGATCGCGCTCTTCCAGGGCCTGCGGCCACCGGTATACAGAAATACGAAGTGGTCATTCGGGGTCTTCCAAAGGCTATGGACGGAACAGTACTCGTGGCCCTGTCCGATATGCACCTCGGTTCGCAGCTCGACGAGCGTTGGCTGGCGACTCGGATCGACCAGGTAAAGGTGCAGCAGCCCGACTTTGTGGTTTTACTCGGGGACATCTTCGAAGGGCATGGTCCACCCGAAGATCAGTTGATTGTAACACTTAAGCAACTCTCCGCAACTCTGGGCATTTGGGCTGTCCTCGGCGATCACGAATTTCACGGGGGAGGTGACATGAGCCTGTTCACGGAAAAAGCGAACATCCTTTACCGGTTATTCCAATGATTATCAGTGCCAGCCGCCGCACAGACATACCAGGATTTTACGCTGAATGGTTCATGAATCGTATTCGTGCGGGCTACTGCACGGTGCCGAATCCTTTCAACCTCGGCCAGGTTTCGCGCGTGCCGCTCACCCCTGAGGACGTGGATGTGATCGTTTTCTGGACGCGTTACCCCCGCCCGTTGTTTCGTCATCTTCGCCAGTTGGAAAGCTGGGGATACCACTACTATTTTCAGGTCACCTTGATGGACAATCCACGGGTCATCGATACAAAAGGGCCTGCTTTGGAGGCCTCGCTCAGAGCTTTTCAAGAGCTGGCGGATCATGTGGGCCCCGACAGGGTCATTTGGCGCTACGACCCTATCGTTTTCACCCCCAAAACAGAAGCAACTTTTCACCTACAAACATACGAGCGGATCGCACGCAGGCTCAAGGGGCATACCAGACGATCCGTGATAAGCGTCGTAGACGTTTACCGCAAATCAAGACACCGCCTCCGCGAATTGGCTGCAAAGGGCTACGAAGTGTTGGATCACAGGAAAGAGGCGCGTGATCGCTATGGCGCATTGATGCGGGCGATCGCGGAAATTGCTGATGCCAGTAGCATGGAGGTCATGAGTTGCGCAGAAAAGGACGATCTCCACACCTACGGCATTCGCGCGGGTAAATGCGTGGATGACGAACTCATTGCCAGAGTGTTTGGCATTGCAGTACCTGGAAAAAAGGACCCGGCGCAACGGAAGGCGTGTGGCTGCGTCGCCAGTAAGGACATAGGCATGTACGATACCTGCCTTTTCGGGTGTGAGTACTGCTATGCCACGAAAGGCCTCGCGCAGGCCCGGATGAACCGCCGAGCGCATGACCCCGAGTCACCTTCGCTGATCGGATGGTATGACACAGCTCCTTGAGAAACAAAGCTCTGATCTCTGCCCGGCGCATGTCCCTACCCGTTATGGATACCCAAATGTGCGCAACAAAAAAAGAGGAGTTAGGATCGGAACCTAACTCCCCAAAACTAACGGACAAACCAGATATAAACATGGTGCGGAAGGGGGGACTTGAACCCCCACGGGCGTAGCCCACTACCCCCTCAAGATAGCGTGTCTACCATGTTCCACCACTTCCGCACAGTAGAAGCAATCATTGCTTGTCCGCTGCTCCCCCCGCGTCTTGCGGTGCCGCAGGCGAGGCAGGACTTTCCGCCACAGGGATCTGCTTATGGGAGACGCCCTCCATGACCGAAGAGGTCCTCCCTTTTCCAAAGAAAATCGAGAGCCCGAGCGACGTCAGCATGAATATGATGGCAATGGCGGTCGTCACCCTGGAGAGGAACGTTGTCGCCCCGCTGCTCCCGAAGACCGTCTGACTGGATCCGCCGAAAACCGCCCCCATGCTGGCGCCCTTGCCCTTTTGAAGCAGCACGATGATAATGAGGCCGATGCAGACAAGAATGTGTACGAGAACCACTAATATCTTCAAATTCCGAACCCTCGCATCAAGTACCATTTAAATTGAATTTTACTATCATATCCAAAAAACAAGACTTTGCAACAAAAAATCAAAGGACAGGATCGGAGATCACAGGCCTAGAGGCGGCCTAAGCTGAGTTCGGGGGCCTCCCTTGAACCACGCCCCAGGCCCGTCTTGCCGGTAACGGCCCCCGAGGGGCTCAAAGTGAGGGCCATCACGATGGCATCTTCACCTGTGTCTGTATAATATCGCCGCCTCCGCCCCACTTCGGTGAAGCCCATTCCTGAGTAAAGCGTCCTGGCTGTCTCATTGGATGGCCTCACCTCAAGCCATATCTTCCGAACACCCTCTTCAGCCCCGATCTGAACCAACTTGTCCATGAGAGCCTGGCCGAGTCCCCTTTTTCGCATCTCCGGGTGAACGGCAATGTTCATCAAGTGGATCTCGCCTGCGGCCACCCAAAAGCAAATGTAAGCCACCAGCCCGTTATCCGATAAGATCCCCCAGAACCGGGACATGGGGTTTCTCACCTCATGCTCGAAGGCTTCGCGGCCCCAGGGGGAGGGAAACGAAACCCGTTCGATATTCAGAATGTCGGTCAGGTGGGCAAGAAGGTTCTGGGTGGTGATCCTTACGAAAAGACTCATTGAGATTCGAGCAGTTTTCCCGCCAGGGCGATGGACCGTTTTCCCTCTTCTAGGGCCTTTACACCCAGTTCTTCCAGACTGAGCTGGTGACGATGCTGCGCAATGGCGATAACCATGGGGAGGTTGACACCCGTCAGGACCTCAACACTCCCTTCCTTAAGGAATGAAAGACTCACATTGCACGGCGTGCCGCCAAACATGTCGGTCAGGATCATCACGCCACGACCCCGATTTAACGCTTTGACCCTCTCAGCGATCGTCTTCAGGACCTTTTCGCTCTCAGTGGTCTGTGTGATGGAAATCGCCTCTGCAGCATCGAGGCTGCCTACGATGAGCTCTGCCGCAGAGAGCAGCTCCTTGCCCAAATCGCAGTGGCAAACGATCAGCAAACCGATCATGGCGCCCCTTCCATTTTCCGGGCTCTGTTCCCTCTTCAGGTCTCCAAGGATTCCTCGTCCGTCTCAACGATGGTCCGGTAAATATCCTCTGAACCCTTCGCTTCCATCAATCGTTTTCGAAAAACGCTGCTTTTAAGGATTTTGGCGATTCTTGCCAGAACCTTCAGGTGAATACCGGCTGAGTTCTCGGGGGCGATCAGCAGGAAGAAGAGATGCGCCCGCTGTCCGTCCACCGAATCGAAATCAAGCCCTTGCTTGCTCCTTCCAAATGAGATGATAGGCTGATGGATGCCGCCGATCTTCCCGTGGGGGATGGCTACACCCTCCCCAATTCCGGTGCTGCCGAGCCGCTCCCGCTCGATCAGCACCCGGACAAGGGTCCCCTTGTCCAGGGAGGGCTCGCGTTTGGACAGGGCATCCACCAACTCCTCCAGAACCGTCTGCTTGTTCTTGGCTTTCAGCTCCGGGATGATGTGTGCCTCGGTGAAAATCTCTGACAATTTCATCGCTTCGACCACCGCCCTGGTCTAACCCACTGGCTCAATGAGTCCGAGATTTCCGTCCTTGCGCCGGTAAATGACGTTGATGACCTTTGTGCCGGCGTTTCGAAAGACAAGGAAATCCATGTTGGACAGACCCAGCTGCATGGCGGCCTCTTCCGGATCCATGGGCTTGGCGTCCATCCGTTCTACTTGGATCATGGGCTCCTCCCTGGTCATGGCTATGGCCTCTTCGGCCTCTTCACTGGCCAGCCGGTCCTCGCCCTTGATATTCTCGGTTCGAAAGCTTCTGGTTCGGTCAAGATGCCTTTTCACCTGTTTTTCGATCTTGTCCATGACCTGATCAATGGCCGAATACATATCACCCGTCTCTTCCATGGCCTTGAGCAAGGTCCCGTTCACGCTGATGCTCACGTCCGCCTGATGTCTGAATTTCTCAACCGTCAGAACCACATGGGCCTCGAGCGGGGCATCCATGTATTTCCTAAGCTTGGATATCTTGTCTTCGGCATACGTCTTTAAACTTTCGACGGGCTCGGTGTGTCTGAACGTTACGGTGATGTCCATAGATACCCTCCAATCGGTCTGTACTTCCAACCAGGCGCGCTGTCATTGAAGGTGGAGCCCGCTCAAAAGGGTTCCCTTCTCTTCCTGGATGGCAAGATCCCCATGCCCTCACGGTATTTGGCAACCGTGCGACGCGCTACGTCTATATTTTGTTCCTTCAAAAGGTCGGCGATCTCCTGATCGCTCAAGGGGTTGGCGTTGTCCTCAGACTTGACGATATTGCGGATGTGCTGTTTGACACTCTCGGAGGCAACCGAATCACCCACAACACTGCTGATGGCGCTGTTAAAAAAGAATTTCAGCTCAAAGATTCCCTGGGGGGTGTACACATACTTGTTGGTCGTCACCCGACTGATCGTGGACTCGTGCATCTGGATATCTTCAGCCACGTCACGCAACACGAGCGGTCTTAGGCGAGTGACGCCCTGATCAAGAAACTTCCTCTGAAACTTGACGATACTCTCGGTCACGCGATAAATGGTCCGCTGGCGCTGGTGAATGCTCTTAATGAGCCAGGCCGCCGACTTGAGCTTGTCCTGGATGTAAGTTCGCGTGCCAACTGGCAGGCCATCCGACATGGTGAGCATGTCCCGGTAATAGGGACTCACGCGCAGTTTAGGCAATCCATCCTCATTCAGGACAATTTGGTAGTCATCCCCAACCTTGAAAACGTAGATGTCAGGGCTGATGTAAATGGTCTGCTCATCAGAATAGATCCGCCCGGGCTTCGGCTCCAATGCGCGGAGGACCGATACCGCCGAGACCACGTCTTCGAAAGAGACGGAGAGGCTCTTGGCGATCTGATCGTATCGCTTCTCCTCCAGATCCTTGAGATGGTCGGTGATAATCTTTTCGACGATGGTCCCATTCAGGCCCTGGAACCGCACCTGAATCAGCAGACATTCCCGGCTGTCCCTGGCGGCCACGCCCACAGGATCGAAGGTCTGAACAGAAGTCAGGACCTCGCTGACCTTTTCGGGCGGTTGCCCGGTCACTGCGCAAAGCTCGTCTAAGGGGATATCCAGGTACCCGTCCTCTGTCAGGTTCCCAATAATGTGTACCGCGATCTCCTTCTCTGCTTCCGTGAGCCGGCTCATGTTGAGCTGCCAGAGGAGATGGGAATAGAGCGTCACCCGTGTGGTGCTCAGATTCTCAAATGGCGGAGCCTCTCCATGCTCGTAGGCCGTTTCAGCCCACCCCGTGTTGTATTCAGTGATGTAGTTCTCCCAGTCCACATCGCCTCTGGCCCGCTCCTCAACGGTCACCTGGCGCAAGTCGGAGAGCTCACGTTGGGGCTCGTCCTTCTCGGGGCTCGTAACCGCTTCTTCGTCGGCCTCGCTCCCGAACTGCTCATCCAGCACCGGATTGATCTCCATCTCCTGGTATATGCTGTCAAGCAGCTCGAGCCTCGATAGCTGAAGCAGCTTGATGGCCTGCTGCAGTTGAGGTGTCATGATCAACTGCTGATTCAGACTCAGGGACTGTTTTAGCTCTAATGCCATCTCTCAATCACGAAGCAATCTATGGTACCTGTCCGTAAGACCTCAAGACCTCGACCCTTGATCACATGCAAAAATTCTCCCCGAGATAAGAGCATCGGGCAACCTCGCTCTGAACGATCTGATCCGGGGGGCCTTGCTCGATGATCTTTCCCGCACAGATGATGTATGCCCGATCACAGACGCTTAAGGTTTCACGAACGTTGTGGTCGGATATCATAATGCCGAGACCCCTCTGTTTCAACTGCCGGATGATCTGCTGAATGTCGAGCAGGGCCAGGGGATCAATCCCGGCAAACGGTTCGTCGAGAAGCATAAAGTGGGGGTCCGTTGCCAGTGCCCGTGTGATTTCGACCCTCCGCCTTTCGCCACCCGATAGGGATGATGCCTTTTGTTTGGCGAGATGCTCGATATTCAGTTCACTGAGGAGCTGCTTGAGACGTTCCTTTCTCTCCTGATGGGTGATCTTGAGGGTCTCCAAAATCGCAAGCAGGTTTTCCTCGACCGTCAGTTTTCTGAAAACGGACGGCTCCTGGGCCAGGTAATTGATCCCTTTCCTGGCCCGCAGATACATGGGGTCACGGGTCACGTCCGCGCCGTCCAGTAAGACGCGGCCCTCGTCCGGTCGTGCAAGTCCGACCATCATGTAAAAAGAGGTCGTCTTACCGGCTCCGTTGGGTCCCAGGAGTCCAACGATTCTGCCCCGTTCGAGCGTCATGTCCACATGGTCCACGACGCACTTTCCATTATAGGCCTTTACAAGCCCGAATGCTTGAAACCCCTTGCTAGTCATGATGGGTCACTGAGACCTCTGAACGGGGCGGGGGAAAATCGTCGCCTTGACCTTGTTGTCCTTGCCGCTTTCAACGACACTTCGGTTCTCTTTGAGAAAAATCGTGATGCGGTCCCCCTCCACGAAATCATTGCCCTGCTTTACAACCGGACGGCCGGTGAGGACCAGTTTGTCATCCAGTTGATAATACACCGCCTCCTCCGCCGTGGCCATGCCGCCATCTGCGCGGCTAATCTTCACGTCACCCGATGCGACGATCTTATCGATCTTGGTCCCTCCTTGTTCCCCTTCCCTTTGCCCTGGCAACTGCTCATAATAAACCAGCATCTTGCTACAGAGAATCGTAAAATCGTCTTTCTTGGCATCCACCTCTCCGGTGAAGGTCACGATTTTCAAGGCATCATTGACCTCCAGGGTGTTGGACTTGATCACCATGGGGACGGGTTCGACGTTGTTCGTTTTCGTCAAGACCTTACCCGTTTCAGCAGCGTGGGCCGGCACCAAACCGGACCACCCCAGAAACGCCGCCAGAAGGCACATCAATGCTCTCTTGGTCATTTTACAGCAAAGCCTTTTCATCCACGCGGGTCGTGACGTTGGAGATGACCTTCAAGTTCTTTTGATTTAAATCAACGAAAAGCCCCTGGCCTTCGATTGAAAAAAAAGGTCCCGCCACTTCCACCGCGCTCTCTGTGGTGATGATACCGGTCTTCTGATTAAAAAGCAGATGATCGGTGCTGAAGCAGAAACCATCCTCGGAGCGGGCCTCGATATCTCCCCACAGCTCCATGACACCCGTTGTCCTGTTGAAATGGCCCTTTTTCCCGCGAACCCTGACCGGAGATCTTTCCTTGGATTCGAGCAAGAGGAGAAAATCGCGGAAGAACGCCGATTCATTGTCCCCTGTCAGGGTCACCTCCTGTGCATCCAGAATCCACTTCAACCCGTGCGCCGCATCGTCCTGCGTGTAATGGATGTCTTTGAGTTTGAGGCCTTCCTCCGGGAGCAGATCGCCCAGCAAACGATCCCCAATCACATGTCTTCCCGACATGACCAAATAGGAGACCGCCCAGGCCAACATGATCCCGAGACCCAAGAGGGGCCATCGCTTTTTGATAAATGCGCGCATTGAAAACATTTTATTATATCAACCTATTTTGGCCTCTGTAAAGGCCGATTTCTCAAAGGCCATGCCGTGGCCCAATCCTCGCATCACCATTGGGACCAAATCGCCTCCTTAATCGGTGCGGTGCGCGCGGAGATCGAAAACGGTTTCGCATTCTTCCCGTGCGCTTTGAGTGATCATCGGCAGTCTCTTTGGTTGAATCAATTTCCACGAGTCGAAGAAAACCCTTTGGTCCCTGCCCTGCCGCTTCATGAGGACGATGGCGCCGTGACCCTCACGGTCTTTCTCTGGTTCTCACCAGATGGTGGATGTCCATGAGGGTCGCCAGGAGGGGCTTCAACTGCGACAAAGGCAATGAATTCGCGCCATCACAGAGCGCCCTGTCCGGTTCCGGGTGTACCTCCAGAAAGACCCCGTCCGCCCCGGCAGCGACGGCAGCACTTGCAAGGTCATCGACGAATTCCCTTTGGCCGCTGGAAGCAGTCCCATCTTTGCCGGGGAGCTGAACACTGTGAGTGGCATCGAAGATAACTGGACACCCGAGTCGCTTCAAGATCACGATCGACCGCATGTCCACCACCAGGTTGTTGTAACCGAAAAAGGTGCCTCTTTCGGTCAGAAGGATGCGATGGTTCCCGGTTGAACGGATCTTTTCTACGGCCTGTCCCATCTCCCACGGCGAAAGGAACTGACCCTTTTTGACATTGACAGGCAGGCCTGTTCGCCCTGCGGCCACAAGCAGGTCTGTCTGGCGGCACAGGAAGGCAGGGATTTGAATGGCATCAAGGATCGCCGAAGCCTGCACCATCTGACCTGGCTCGTGCACATCCGAGAGCACGGGCAACCCGACCTCCCTTTTGACCTTCTGGAGGATCTCCAACCCCCGCTCCAGTCCGGGGCCACGGAATGAGTGTAAAGAGGTCCGGTTGGCCTTGTCAAAAGAGGCCTTAAAAACGACCGGAGCCCCGAGTTTGATGGAAACGTCCTTCAAAAAGGCCGCTACCTTCAGGACCAAGTCCTCGCTTTCAATGACACACGGCCCGGCAATCAAAAAGAGCGGACCGTCCTTCCCCACGGATACGGGACCGATTTGCATGGCATCCATCGAAATCGCACCATTTGGTGACTTTCTCATGCTTGTTAGCGAAAGGCTTGTCAAAAGTCAAGAAACCCGGCAATGGGGCCGTCGGATTAAAGACCGATCCATCCGTGGCCGAAGGCGAAGCAAACGGATCATGTCCCGCCGAATCACGCCTATTGTTTTGGCAGGCTATTAATGATAAGGTCTTTTAACTTCATCCGACTGGAGGCTCACATGGCAAAGGGCAAACAATTCAAGACCATCGCTGAAATCAACGGGAAGATCAAGGAAGGACGGGTGGTCGTGGTCACAGCCGAAGAGATGGTTCACATTGTAAAGAAGAAAGGCCCGGCCAAGGCCTTCAGAGAGGTAGACGTGGTGACGACGGGCACCTTCTCACCCATGTGCTCTTCGGGCGCCTTCATCAACTTCGGTCATACCAAGCCGACCATGAAGGCCGCGAAGGTCTTCCTGAATGATGTGCCTGCCTATGCCGGCCTTGCCGCGGTGGACATTTATATCGGGGCCACGGAACCCGCCCTCGATGACCCCTTGAACAGGGTCCACCCCGGTCAATTCAAGTACGGCGGCGGACACGTCATTCACGACCTTGTGGCGGGGAAGAAAATCTCCTTGAAGGCCACGGCTTACGGTACGGACTGCTATCCTAATCGCGAGGCCGAAAAAAAGGTGACCCTGGCCGAGCTGCCTTACGCCATGCTCTTCAATCCCAGGAACGGCTACCAGAATTACAACTGTGCCCTCAACCTTTCAGCCAAGACCATTTACACCTACATGGGGGTGCTCAAGCCAAACGGGGGCAACGCCAATTACGCCACATCCGGCCAGCTCAGCCCGCTCCTCAATGACCCTTATTACCGCACCATGGGGCTAGGCACTCGCATTTTTCTTGGCGGTGCTCAAGGCTACATCATCGGTCCTGGAACCCAACACAACCCCAACGCCCCCCGGGGTGAAAACGGCGTCCCCTTGAGCCCAGCCGGGACCTTGATGGTCATGGGAAATCTTAAGGAAATGAACCCAAAATGGGTGGCGGGCGTGGGCATGCTGGGCTACGGGTGCTCCCTTGCGGTAGGATTGGGGATCCCCATCCCTGTCTTGGACGAGGAAATGGCTCGCTTCACGGGCGTGTCAGATGAAGAGATCTTCACCCAGATTGTCGATTACGGAAATGACTATCCCAAAGGCGAGGCCAAAAACCTGGGGCGCGTCAGCTATGGCGCTCTGAAAAGCGGGGTCATCAAATTCAACGGGAGGGACGTGCCAACGGTACCCATGTCCTCCTACGTGAGAGCCCTTGAGATTGCCCAAACCCTGAAGGAATGGATCGAAAAGGGAGCGTTTCTCCTGACAGAGCCCCAAGTCATGTTGCCCACCGACAGAACGCGCTGACGGTCCAACAGGGTTCGGATGAACGCCCATCTGCTGCGTTGTGCTCACCCGACGGACAGCGCCTCCTTTCCGGTCTCTGTGATGACGCGGGTCTCCCCTTGGAAGCGAATGAGCTTTGCATTTACCATATCGCGCAGGCTTACCCGCACCAGGAAGAGGGGCGCCGCCAAGGTCTTTGGATAGCGTTTCTGCTATAGTGGGGGGTATCGATGACGCTGAGAAGGGCCTTGGCCGATTTTGTCAGGGTCCCGTCCGGATTGATGCATGCCATCAGCCGTGCCTCCTGTACACCCAAGCTTTTCCTGAATCCCGAGGGTAGGCCGCATCCCAGAGATGGCGTGGAGATTACGATGGCGCCAACGCGGCAGCTCCCTCCCCCGTGAAAACCAGAGGATCCGGATCAGTTATCCTGGAGGCCAGGTCCTCCCGGAACATTCGGGCACCGAAGGGGTGGATCTCTTTCAAAGTCGCCGTATGGATAAAGATCCTGGATGAATTCCTGCCGAGCCTGGTCAATATTTCGATCAACTGGCTGGCGGAGGTGGTATCGAAATCGCCGATCAGTTTCAAATGCAGGTTGTCCCCGTTTCGGTGGACCAATACTTTGAAATTGGACGCCATGGCCATGTCCTCCCCTGGGTGGGCCGGCACGCCTGCCCATCCAAAGCGCAAGATCACAGTCTGATTTCGGCATAATTGTCGCAATCGCTGAAACAGGCCCTCCGTTCGCCTTCAACCGGACTGCCTGCGCGGTCTCTCCGCTCCATACCGCTTCTTCGCTCCTGCCTGGACCGCCGTTCAGGAATGTGCCCTGAGTAAGAGAACCTGCGACGATCCAAGCCTGAACGCCTTCCACCATTATCCAACGCCAGCGCGTAACCGACATGGGAAACACTCACTTTCATCCACCCCCCCCAGAATTTCTGGACTCACCTGCCTTCCGGCTCATATAGAGAGCAAACCTCATGCCACATCTCCCTTGAAAGGCTAAGCTCGTTTATATTAACAATATTAACAAGTTACTATGAATTCCCCTCAGCATGGGCCCCTTCTCGCATTGGGGGCTTCTAAATCATGGGAAACTCTCTTCCAGTAGCAGGCACCCAATTACACACTCTGCCCGCCCCCCTCCCTGGATGCGCCCTGTTTTCGCCACCATCAGACAGGGGACATCCATTGAAAAAGCCGAATTTGTTCTGAGGCTTGATGTCTTGACAAGGCACCGAGCAGAGGATTTAGATAGATCTGGTGGCATGGTGGACGCCTGCATGAAGTTCAAGACTGACGAAGGGAGACATGACCGGCATCTGGCGGGAAAAAGAAAGGGTCGCTGGGACATAGGCGCAGGTGGCTGGGAAGGAGCAGGGACAAATGTGGAACGGCGATGCCGAACCGAAAGATATTTTTGAAGGGGCCGCATGGACTGGATACCGCTTTTGACCGCATTCGTTGCGGGATTGACCCTGGGACTGCTCCTTGCCTTTACCTTGCGGATCATTCAGGCCAGGACCGCAGAGACACTTGCTGAACGGCTCTTTCATGAATCCGAGGAACGCAGAAAGGCGGACACCGAAGCGGTCCTGACCCATGTAAAATCAAGTTTTGGAAGCCTTTCGTTGGATGCCCTCAACCGTTCCTCGGAAGCATTTCTGAGACTGGCTAAGGCCAGACTTGACACAGAAAGGGAAACGAGCGCAAGAGACCTTGAGGGCAAGAAGGGCCTCATCGACGAACAGCTGAGGCGCATGAGCGGTGAACTGGAACAGGTCGGCGCTCTCGTCAAGGCGTTGGAAACGGACCGGGCCGAGAAGTTCGGGGAGCTGGCCGCTCAGTTGAAGCTCGCCCGGGACCAGACGGCGGCCCTTGTCCAGACGACCGCCAGCCTCAGAGAGGCCCTTGCGAGTTCAAAGGCCCGTGGACAATGGGGCGAGCGCATGGCCGAGGACGTGCTCCGGACAGCGGGTTTCCTGGAAAATGTCAACTACCTAAAACAAAAATCCTTGCAGGGGATCGGGACGCGGCCCGACTTCACCTTCATGCTCCCCAAGGACCTCACGCTCAACATGGACGTGAAGTTTCCCCTCGACAACTACATCAAGTATCTGGAAACCGGCTCCGACCTGGAAAGAGGGACCTTTCGTGACCGATTTCTCCGAGACGTCCGGTTGAGGATCAAAGAGGTCGCAACCCGCGACTACATCAACCCGGAGCAAAACACGGTAGACTGCGTTCTGCTCTTCATCCCGAGCGAGCAGGTCTTCGCCTTCATCCATGAACAGGCCCCCACCCTCCTTGACGAAGGGCTGAAGGCACGCGTGATCCTTTGCTCACCCATAACGCTTTTTAGCGTGCTTGCCGTCATCCGCCAGGCGATCGAAAACTTCGCACTTCAGCGCACCTCCCATGAGATCCTCGATCTCCTGTCGGAATTTCGCAAGCAGTGGACGCTCTTCGTGAAGAAAATGGACCTCCTCGGCAAGCGCATCTCTGACGCGCAGGCGGAATATGAGTCGCTCATTACCACCCGCCGACGCCAGCTCGAAGGGCCGCTCAACCGCGTTGAAGACCTGAGGCAGCAGCGAACACCCTTGCCTTCCGATGGTCTGGCCTGTGCGCCCCGATCCGACGAAAAAAATCGAAACCCGCCGGACAAAGCCCCCATCGAGACCTCATGATTCCGACGGCCTTGTGACCCAAGACATCAGCAATAGGCCCATGACGGCCATGGCCGCGCCTACGCCAAACCCTTGGTGGTAGTCGCCGCTCATGTCGCGCAAGACCCCGGTCACCCAGTGGGCCAGGATGGCCCCCGACCCATAGAAGGGGGTCCAGAAACCGATGACCGTCCCCATCAGCTCTCTCGGGAAATAGTCCCCCGCACAGGCGCCGTAGATCGGGAAGGTGACGCCGTAAAAGACGGCCATGATCCCCACGAACACATAGAGTGCCAAGACCGCGTCCCTGGAGGAAAAAATAATCCCGACAAGCGATGCGGCGATAAAGGCGTTGCTGAGCATGATGGTTGGCTTACGACCCCAGTGATCCGATAGCGGAAGGATGGTTAGGACCCCCACCACCTGACACACGCCGTGGATGGTGGCAAGGAAGCTCGCCTTCTCGAGGCTCAGACCCATCTGATGTTTTCCGTAGTCCACCATGAAGGTCGTAACCGCATACAGGCCGTAGGTGACGCTCAAATAGGCAAACCCGATGAGCCAGAAATTCTTATCTTTCAGCACTGCGGATAGGAGGCGGGGCTTGATCGCGCCGGTTCCCCCTGATCCTCTGGGCATGTGGGTCCCCTTTTCTCCCCAGGGAAGGAGTCCCATTGACTCAGGGCTGCTTCGAAGCACCAACCCGTTGACCGCGGCCATGGCCAAGGCACACATACCCAGGACGTACCATGCTTGCCGCCATGTGTAATGACGGACGACCCATGGAAAAATCAGCCCCATGGTCGCAAAACCCAGGCCGTAGCCGGTCGAAAGGATGCCGAGGGCCATGCCCCGCCGCTTGAACGCATACCATCGCTGAACCACTGTGATGATGGGCGTCCACAGGCCGGCGGCCCCGAGCCCGCACACCCCAAAAAAGAGGGAAGCGGTCAAGAGGCTTTGGACCGTGCCCATGAGGATCGCCCCAAATCCAAGGATCAAGGCGCAGCCAGCCACCACGGGCCGCGCCCCAAAACGGTCCGTGAGATACCCCGTAAGAGGGGTAAGGGCCACGTAGGTGAAGAGATAGGCGTTGAAGATCGTGCCCCCCGCGGTCCGGGTCAGGTTCAGCTCCCGGATCATCTCAGGTAAGATGACCCCATACCCAAGACGCACAGAGTAGTTGATAAAGAGGTTCACGAAACAGGTGGCCAGGATGATCCACGCCCAGTGGACGATCTGCCTGTTTTCCAAAAGGGTCTCCTTCGCGTTTCAAGGGGTTCTATCCGGGCAACTCGAAGCCGTGGTGTCCAACTGGGGGTCCAAGTCTCGAGGTGACCTTGAGGCATGCGCCGAAATCATTTCTTCAAAGTCATCGATCCATTGACCTATGACCTGAAACCCCTTCTCCCACAAGGAATCCTGAGAAGGGTCAAATCCCAGCTCGCGGATCAATTCCATGGGGGATCGGGAAGCGCCTGCCCCGAGAAACCGCGCCATACGCCTCGAAAACCCCTTCCCCTCCCTTTCGCTGAGGGACAGGAGACACAGGGATATTAGGTATCCGAAGACATAGCTGAAGCAGTAGAAGGGACGGTGGAAGAAGTGGGGGACGATGGTCCAGCCCCAACGGTAGGCAGGGTCCATTTCCAGATCCTCGCCATACAGTTTCTCGTTTTCCTCGATCCACAAACGGCAGATGGCCTCCGTACTGAGGAACTGCGCTTTGCGTCGCCCATAAAGGGAGCACTCAAATCGGGTCAACACATTTTGGCGGAAGACTGTGATGATGGCATCCTCGATTCGGCTTGCCAAAAGGGGCAGGTGGAGATCCTTGTGGACCTTCTTCCCCAGAAGGTGCTCGACGACCAACGTCTCAAAGAACGTGGATGCGGTCTCGGCGAGGACCGGAGAAGGTTGGAAGTTCACATAGGTTTGGACCGATGCCAGGCGGCTATGGATCCCGTGGCCCAGCTCATGGGCCAGGGTCGTGAGGTCCCTGACCGTCCCGCTGAAGTGCATGAGGATAAAGGGGGGTTGCCACGGCCCATGGCAGCTGCAGAAACCACCACCCTGCTTGCCCGGCCGGATCTCCGCATCGATGCGCCCCTCGTCAAAAAAGGCGCTCGCACAATCGTGGAAAAGAGGGTCGAACGTTTGAAAGGCATCAAGGATCCGCACCCTGGCCTCTTGAAAGCCCACGCTTGCGTCACATCCCCGAAGCGGAGCCAGCTGATCCGTGTAGCGAAGTTTCCCGAGACCGATGGCCCGGGCCTTGGCCCGGAAATACCGCCTTGCAAGCGGATAGTGAGCCTCCGTCACATCCATGAGACGACCCACCACCTCCCGATCCACCTCATTTGCCAGACAGGCCCGTTCCATGGCGTCCTTGTAGCCCCTTTCCGCCGCCTCCAGCTGCTCGTCCCGGGTAATGGCGTTGAGAAGGTGCTGAAAAACGATCGCATCTTGGCCTAAGCCATTCAACATGGTGGAAAAAGCGCGCTGCCTGAGGTCCCGATCCCTGTGGTGGAGAAGCGAGAGGATCTGGTCCCTGCCCAGGGATTGTGCCTTCCCTTTCACTTCCACGCAGAAGGCGCGCGACCCCATGAGCACGTCATACATGCCGACCAGGGCATTGCGTCCTGACAGATGCTTGAGCTCGATGATGCGTTCTTGGTCTTCGGGAAGGATGTGGGGCCTTTTGGAAAGGGCACGCAGCAGGTAGTGGCGGTAACCTGCTAGGGCGGGTTCGTCCGACAGCCCGCTTAGCCGCACCGAATCGAGCCCCTGGATCTCAGACTCAAAGAACCGGATGTGGTTTCTGATGTGATACCAGTCCGTCCGCACCCGCTCCAGCAATGAATTTCGCTCGTGATCGGCGGTATCGGCTGCCTGCAGGAGGGCGGCGAAACCATACGGCCGCATGGCCATTTCGTGGATGGACTCGTAGGCCTTCAAGGCTGAAAGAAGCGCATGGGGCGCCAGTCCCTTCCCTTTGATCCTTCCCCTGTACCGCGTCGAAAAGGCCTCTGCCTCGTGTCGGGCTCGTTCCAGATCCTCTTGAATGGCGGGGGCACCTGGTGAGGGATAAAAAAAACGCAAATCCCATGATACCCCCTTGGAATCCAACTTCACACCCTGCCCCATGACGATCTCCGTTTCAGGACGGGGGAACAGCGGAAGGGGCCGGCCGGCAGCCAAGTTTTCTGGAAAGAAAACAAAGGGATTTCAGACACTGAAAGAATGGTGCGTCCGGTTTCATGCGTGGAAATCGCTCCGTTTGAGAGGCAGACAGACCCCTTGGGTCTTCACCCAATGCGGTCAAGCACCTCGAAAAACCGTCTTACGTCTGCCTCGCTGTTATAGAAGTGGGGTGAGAGGCGGATAAGTCCCTTTCGCTCTGAGACCATGATCTTTTCTTCCATGAGCGTATAAAAGGTCTTCTCCGGGTCCGCCTTGGGCATAAAGCTCAGGATTCCCGACCGGGACGCCCGCTCAAGCGGAGTGACGATCTTCAACCCCCTCCGGCGTAAGCCTTGGGCAAAGAGATCGTTTACCTCCAGGACACCTTCTAAAATCCGCGCCACCCCCACTTCGAGCAGCAGGTCGAGGGCGGCACCAAGCCCATGGATCCCCAGGAGATTCAGGCTCCCCGGCTCGAAGCGGAGGGCGTCGGCCTTGAAATCCAATCGAATCGTGAAGAAGTCGTTTTCCCCGCGGACGCTCTTCCAGCCCACGCACCTTGGGTGAACCAAATCCACCACCTCCTGCGCGACGTAGAGCACACCGCAACCCATGGGCCCCAGGAGCCACTTGTGGCCGCCCGCCGAAAGGAAGTGTATTTGGCAACCCTTCACGTCCATGGGGACAAGGCCCAGGCTCTGGATCCCATCCACGCAGAAAAGGAGCCCCTTTTGACGACAAAACGCCCCCATGGCCGCCAGATCGGCGCGGTACCCGCTCAGGAAATCCACGGAGCTCACCGTGAGGAGCCTTGTTCCCGGCCGCAGGGCCTTCTCCAGGTCTTCTACCTGAATCCGCCCCTCCCTTCGACTCACATAGTCAACGGCAACCCCCTTCCACTCAAGGTCCATCCACGGATAGATGTTGGAAGGAAAATCCGGCCGGACGACCAGAACCCTGTCTCCGACGCTCCAGTCGAGTCCTCCTGCAACCACACTCAACCCTTCGGAGGTGTTGGTCACAAAAGCGATCTCGTGCGCTCCGGCGCCCAAGAGCCTGGCCGCTTGACGCCGGGTAGCCCCGACCCCCTCCATCCACCTGGGGTAGCCGTCAATCCCACAAAGGCACATCTCCTGTGCCAACGACGAAACCGCCCTCGAAACCCGGTGAGAAACAGGCGCCACCGCCGCATGGTTCAGAAAGACATACCTCTCCCTGATGGGGAACTCCGCCCTGTAAGCTGACAGATCCATCGGTCACCACCTGAGCGGCTTATTATAGTTAAGGAGACTTGAAACCGCCACACCTGATTTTGTCTTAAACTGAGCGATGGTCTGGCGTCCTGGGCCGCAAGGAGACCAGGGCCTTTCAACCGCCCCCAATGAAGAAAGGTCCGTGAACAGCGAAAGGCAGTTACTGATTACTGATCACTCGATCCCCAGGGCCAGCGCCTGGAGCTCAACCAGGGTTCACTTCTACTGCATTGTAAATGCAGACATCCACACAGGAGAGGCAAACCACGCACTTCTCAGCGTGAAAAGACACAGTCCAGCGCTCCCGGTCAACGTCCAGGGCGCCGGTGGGACAAATGGGTACGCAGGCCGTACAGCTCATGCAGCGGTCGCCCACGTGTTGGATTTCCTGGGACAAGGGCTCGATCTGCACGCCTGCGCTTTCGAGGTAGTTGAAGGCGAAGGAGAGTTGGCTCTCCTCCCCGCTCAACTCCACCACCATTCGGCCCTGCTTTCCCGGGTCGATGGCGGCCCGGAGGATGTTCACAACAAGCCCGTAATCCTTGATCAACAGGTAGATAATGGGTTCTTCCACTTTGTCTGCCGGAAAAAGGAGCACCACTTTCTTCTTTGTCATGGCAACACCCCCCTTTGAACCTTTGCCCCCAAGAGGGGTGCCACAGGTTGACTCAGCTGAAAATCGCCGCGCTTGACCAGCGACTTCAGGTGCTCGGCCACTTCCCTTGCCTTGACGTAGCTCGAGAACCCCCCGGTCAGCACCTTTTTGCCCTGGACCTCGATGAGCCCGCTCTTGAGCTCGGCATAGGTGACTTCCCCCAACAGCGGCGCGCCCTCACCCGTCGGATAAAACCGGCTGTAGTCCACAACGGGGGCCGTCAGATCATCGTCCGAAACCGACACAAAGGCCATCATCTCCTCGTCCAAAATGGGAATGGGCACACCGACCGCCAGGCTCAGACTCACGCCGTAGCCGGTGTAGGATACCGCTCGAAGCCATTGGGGGCTCATCGCCTTCAGGTCTCCAATGAGGGTCAGGGTGCCGGCCCCTTTCCTGGGCGTCCCGTTGTCGGAGCGGGGAACGTCAGGGTTGTGCTGGGTGCCGTTCCATGCCACGTAGCCTTGGGCCCCTCCCACAAACACCCGGGTGCCGACCCCGATGGTCCTGTAAAACGGGTCGTTCAGGAGGGGAGAGAGCTGACCGGCGCTGCAGTAATTCGCATTTCCCAGACGCGGCTTCAGGAGTCCCATGTAGGTGTAAATAGGCTTGTCCGAAAGATTGACCGCCACATTGTAATTCTGGTAGCAGTTCCGGGGATTGAAGAGAACTGCTTCATTCATGTCTTCAAACCCGATCTGCTGCTCTCTGTGCTTCCTTGGATAGCAGTCCGTGCCATAGCCCGAGGCGGAAAGCAAGACCTTCTTTCCGGCCACGAGCGCCTCGATCACATGAGCACCGCCGTAGCGGAACTTGCCGGGCCGGCCGTTGCCGTTCCTCGGGTCCCCATCGGGAATCGCGGTCGCCCCGAGGTAGATATCAGCAGCCGCCAGGCCCGCATAGGCGGGCACACCGTTGAGTGTGACAGAGCCGCCGCCCAATTTCATTTTCTCTTTGAGCTGTTTGAGATTGAAAAAGGCACCGGAAGAGCACATGGGGCTGAAGGTCCCCGTCGTCACCACGTCCACCTCACGGGCTGCCTTCTTGGCACCCTTCTCTTTCACCACGCCGATAATCTCCTCGGCCGTGAGCACCACCACCGAACCGGAACGGATCTTCGCATTGATCTCCTCAATAGTCTTCGCCATAGGACAACCTCCAAAATAAAAAAATAACAACCCAAACTGAGCGATTCACGAGATTTTGAGCCAACAGAGGGGGGGCTCTTTTGAGCCGCAACTCCACTCGTTCAAAGCCTTTGGAACGCCCCCATGACCCAACAGGTGTCTCGGGAAGGCACAAAAGGTGGATTATGCGGGAGAGCTTCCCTTCTGGGGCTGTCTGGAAATAAATGTAGGGAGTTGGTGCCGTTAATAATGACTCTGCCCAGATGTTGCGGCTCAAAAGAGACCCCCCTTTCGGCCCATAAGGTATAAAAATCGCTCAATTTAGAAATACGTCTTGCGCCCGAAAACCGCCGGTTTCCGGACGCATACAGACTAAAAACGATTGGGACTAAAGATCAGATAAGCATGGCTCCGGAAGGAGCGTACGCATTATCCATACGCATAGATCCTTCACGGTCAAAACGGGGGGGCTACCTTCCTCGCCCTGGCACAAAGGCGCGCCGGGATCGACGGTAGAGAGGTATGTAGAATGGGGCGTCTGATACATGGCTCGTTAATTGATTCATGGATTTTTGGGGTATTAATACCACATGGTGGTAGGTCCTGTCAACAATAAAATCTGATATTTTCACCGATCGTCCTCCACTGAAACAGGACGGATCGCGAACGACTCATTCGTTCGGGGCCGGGATCCTCGGGGTTGCATGCGGCCTGCCAATGGCTTACTATAAAAGGCATGATGCGCCTGCGTGTCAGGTAGCGATTCAGCGTCCCCTTCCAGCGTCATCAAAATCACATCGAGAGGGCGCCCATGTATTACATCCTGATCCGAGGAACGTCCTATCGTGATCTGGCCTTTGAGGATCGAGAAAAGATCCGAGAAGGCATTCGGCTGAAGCTCGAGGCCCAAGGCATTCGGTTTTTGGAATATCCCTGGGTTTGGGATGAAGAGGATCATTGTCTCCTCCTCGTTGGACGCTATGAAAACATGGGCGATGCGCGATGGTGGATCAGGGCATTGGAATCCATGGGTTTTGAAATCTCAATCCGCACCGGGCTGCCGGGGGATGAATCGCCGTGAACGATAGGGGATTGAATCTCCTGATTGAAGCGATGCAACTTGACACGACCCGGACTCTACCCTAAAAGATTCCATTGCTCTTGAAACATCGGTCCGATGGATGCCGAAACGGGCTGTTAAATCCATCCCTGGGTGGTGAAGCCTCCCATTCCAAGACCCCACGGGGCGGTCTGCGTCCCCAGTGCCGATCACAACTTGGGCGGGGATCGATCACGGAATCCAAATGAGAAAAGGCCATTTCATGAAAATCGCGTTTATTTTTAGAAAAACCGTGACCCGTTGGGTCTTTGCGGGCATCTTTGCCCTTTGCGCTTATTGGTCCTATCCCGGCCTCTTTGTTTCCTCCACCTTGGCCGCCGATGCCGAAGAGCCTTTCAATCTCCAGAAAGTGATCGATCGGGCCAAGGCCCTCGCATCGAAACCGTTTCAGGAATCCGGAAAGAACGTGCCCGATGTCCTGGCGAAGCTCACTTATGACCAGTGGCGGGACATCCGCTTTGATAACGCCAAGTCCCTTTGGGCCAATGAAAAGCTCCCTTTTGTGGTGCGGTTCTTTCACCCGGGGTTCCTTTACACCCGATCCGTCAAGATCTACGAGGTCGACGCCAATGGCGTCCGCCCGGTCGCCTTTTCGCCCGATTTCTTTGACTATGGCCAAAACGACCTAAAGACGACCTTTCCTGCCGATATGGGCTATGCCGGTTTCCGGGTCCACTATCCGATCAATACCAAAAACTATCTGGATGAAGTGGTGGTCTTTCTGGGTGCCTCCTACTTCCGCGCCGTGGCAAAAGGCCAAAACTATGGGATTTCGGCAAGAGGGCTTGCCATTGATACGGCCCTCACTACCGGGGAGGAGTTTCCCCAGTTCACCGAGTTCTGGCTTGTGAAACCCAAACCCGGCGCCGTCAGATTGACGATTTATGCCTTGCTCGACAGCCAAAGCGTGACCGGGGCCTATCGGTTCAGTATCGACCCCGGCAAGGAGACGGTCATTGATGTCAGGGCCAAGCTGTTTTTCCGCAAGCAGGTGGAAAAGCTCTGCCTGGCGCCGCTGACAAGTATGTTCTTCTATGGAGAAAACACCAAACCCGTGCCCGCCAACGACTATCGGCCGGAGGTCCATGACTCGGACGGTCTCATGGTTGCCGATGGGGCCGGGCGTTGGATATGGCGGCCTTTGATCAACCCGCGTTCGCTCTCGGTCAGCTCATTTCAGGTCTTTGATCCGTTAGGCTTCGGACTGATTCAACGTGACACCAATTTCGATCACTACCAGGATTTGGAGGCCCACTACGAGTCCAGGCCCAGCGTCTGGATCGCCCCGGGAGAAAAATGGGGGGAAGGACGGGTTGAGCTCGTTCAGATCCCTACCGATTCCGAGATGCATGACAACATCGTCGCTTACTGGGTTCCGGCCAAAGCCCCTGAAAAGGGCAAGTCCACATGGTTTTCCTATAAGATGGTCTGGTACACCGCGGGCAACCGCCGCCCCGTCGGCGGACGCGTGGTTGCGACCCGGACGGCAAGCGGCAAGGGGGAACGCGGCAGGAAGTTCGTGATCGACTTCGAAGGGGGGAGGCTGGCATCCCTTGCACCCGACAAGCCCTTGTCCGCCGTCATCACCGTGGACCCTCGCGCTAAGGTGCTCGAGCAACAACTCTTCAAGAACCGAATCACGAAGGGCTGGCGGCTGGTCTTTCAGATGGCTGTTGAGGAGCCCGGCTCCATGGAGCGGGTTTTGCCTCCACGCAAGCGGGAACCGCTGGAACTGCGGGCCTTCTTGAAACTTGGGGAGACACCATTGACCGAAACATGGAGCTATCTCTACTACCCATGAGCCGGACAGCCCTGCCATCGAAAGTTCCCATGACCGGTCCCGGCGCCTCGGATCGCTCCGCGCTCGACGGCGCAAGGGGCACTGATCAGGAGACCCTTTGGCAGAGAGCGCAGCGGCGGGCACTGGGCTATCTGCGGGCCATGGGAGCACCGACCCTTGATGGGCACGAGATTATTATGGAGGCACTCAGGCGGGCGCATCAGACGATCCAGCGCGCGAACCGGGGTGATCCGGTCAAGGAAACCATCCAGGTCCTTCGAAAGCTGCTGAACGACCGCGGTCTTTTTAGCAATATGGGTCCCCAATACGGCGGGTGGTTCAAGTATGGATTGTTGAGACGTCAGGGTTGTCGAACAGAGGGTGACCTCTCTGGCGGCCTCACTTCCATGCCAGGCATGACTCGAGGGTTTATGTCGACGGACCAAAAGTGAGTCCCGGTCGGGTTAAGGAGGCCCGGCAAGCGGCAGCTCGGCGTGCATATCCTTATGAAAAAGCCCAAGAAACCATGGGAAAAGGCGGCGAGGTTAAGAAGACTCCTCATAGGGGCGCTCATCCTCTCTTCCAGTTTCTTCGCAAGCCTCCGCATGGCGGATGTCCTGCCCCATGGAGGCGGAAAAAGGCTTGAAGTCGCCATCGTCATTGTGTTCGCAATCCTTTTTGCCTGGATTTCCATCGGGTTCTGGGAGGCCATGGTGGGGCTTTTCACCCTGGTGCGGGGAAAAGACCGATTTGCCGTCTGGGAACGCAAAGGGATAGGTCCCGGCCCGACGGAAAAACGCAGTATCCCTCTGCCCCCGTCGGCAATCCTGTTTCCCATCAGCAATGAGGAAGTGGGCCGCGTTTTTGCGGGACTGCGGGCCACTTACGAATCCCTCCTGGCAACCGGTGAGATAGAACCTTTTCATTTCTTTATCCTGAGCGATTCGAGCGACCCCGACCGATGGGTGGAAGAGGAGGTCGCTTGGGCAGAGCTATGTCAATCCCTCCGCCTCCATGGACGCCTTTTCTACCGTCGCCGTCGGGTCAATCTTAAACGCAAGAGCGGAAACATCGCCGATTTTTGCCGACGCTGGGGCCGCAACTATCGCTACATGTTTGTGCTGGATGCAGACAGTGTGATGGCGGGGGAAGCCATCGTGCGCATGGCCCGGATCATGGAAGCGAATCCCGAAGTGGGCATCCTTCAGACGGCACCCAAAACCGTCAATCAGGAGACACCCATCGCGAGGGGCCAGCAGTTTGCAAACCACGTTTATGGGCCTGTCTTCACGGCGGGGCTGCATTTTCTGCAGCTTGGCGATTCACACTTCTGGGGTCACAATGCCATCATCCGGGTGGAGCCTTTTATGAAGTACTGCAGCCTGCCCCAGCTGTCAGGGAAGCCACCGCTGGGGGGCTATATCCTTAGTCACGACTTCGTCGAGGCTGCCTTCATGCGCCGTGGTGGCTGGGAGGTGTGGCTGCTCCATGACCAGGACGGCAGTTACGAGGAGGTGCCCCCCACCCTCCTGGATGAATTAAAGCGGGATCGCAGGTGGTGTCAGGGCAACCTTCAGCACGTTCGGCTGCTCTTCAGACGTGGACTGCTGGCTGCCCATCGAGCGCTCTTTCTCCACGGCGTCATGTCCTATGTCTCCGCCCTGCTTTGGTGCCTTTTCATCGGACTGAGCTCGGCTGAGGCGATCCTTGAGACATTCAGGACGCCGGTCTATTTCACCGCCGAACGGACGCTTTTTCCCAACTGGCCGGTTTGGCATCCAAAGTGGGCACTTACGCTCTTGAGCACCACCGGCGTCATCCTTTTCATGCCAAAACTGCTGAGCGTCCTCCTTATCGCGCTGAAAGGAAAGGCTCATCGTTTCGGCGGTCCAGCGAGGCTTTTTGCCGGTCTTCTCGGTGAGGTGGCCCTCTCGTCCTTCTTTGCACCCATCCGGATGCTCTTTCAGACCAAATTCGTCCTTCTGACTCTCCTTGGCAGGCAGATCGGGTGGTCTACTCAAAAACGGACTGACCCTGGCACCGCGTGGTCGCAGGCGCTCCGCTTCCATGGGGCGGGCGTGGCGGCTGCACTCCTCTGGGGAGGGCTCCTTTTTCTGTTCAATCGGTCTTTCTTCTGGTGGAACGCGCCCATCTTCCTCCCCCTTCTCTTTGCCGTGCCCCTCTCCGTCTGGTCAAGCAGCCCAAGGATCGGCAGGATCTTGAGAAGGCTCGGGCTTTTCCTGATCCCGGAGGAAATCGAACCACCGGCGCCATTAAGGGCACTGGATGCCCTTCTTAGGCAGGCGGAACCGCTATGGCACTCGGACGGAACCGCACCAAGGCCCCATGGTTTTGTGCGGGCCGTGACGGATCCCAACGTCAACGCGCTTCATCGAAGCCTGCTCCGAAAGGAGAGAAGGCTTCCCCGACGGATCGCGCTTCGCCGCCTGACGATTCAAGAGAAGGCGATGAACCATGGCCCCGAAAGGCTATCGGCGGGAGAGAAAAGGGAGCTTCTGTCAGACCCGGCCCGAATGCTGGATCTCCATCAAAAGATCTGGGAGACCAATGACCCTTCGGTGGCCGGTGCCTGGGGAATCCCGCCCTAGCAACGCTCATCTTTTTGTAGATGGTGAAATCATGGCCAAGACGAGCGCCGGACTGCTCATGTACCGCAAGACCCAAGGGAGGGTGGAGGTCTTTTTGGTGCATCCGGGTGGACCCTTTTGGGCCAGGAAGGACTTGGGCGCCTGGTCCATTCCCAAAGGCGAGCAGCAACCGGAGGAGGAACCGTTGGCGGCTGCCAGGCGTGAGTTCAGAGAGGAGACGGGCCTCGAACCCCACGGACCCCTCAGGCCGCTCAAACCGATCAGGCAGGCGGGGGGAAAGGTGGTTCACGCGTGGGCCTTCGAGGGGGACGCGGACCCTGCAACTATCAGGAGCAATACGTTTTCGATGGAATGGCCGGCAGGTTCGGCCCACGATAAAACCTTTCCCGAAGTCGACCGCGCTGCCTGGTTTGGAATGGACGAGGCGAAAACAAGAATTTTGAAGGGACAAGTGGCCCTGCTCAACGAGCTGCAGGCGGCGCTTGAAAACGTTTTATAAGCCAACCGGATCACCGTGAGACCAGCGCCTTGGTCGCGTGTGTCCCCACCATTTCAGCTGCCACTGCGAAAAACCAAGTCCGTGTCTCGCTAAACCTTTTCGAGACTTGTATAGCCCAAATGGAGAAGTTTTCGCCCAAAATTTCTGAAGAGCACTTCCACCTTGTTACCCTCGATCAGCTTTGAAACCACGCCAGGCCCGAAGGCCGGGTGGCTGACCCGATCACCGGGCCTGAGCTCCGCAGGAGGGGCGGGCGAAATTTCCAAAGGCCTCTCTCTTGCGGTTGTAAAAGAAGGGGAGGCCTCCGTCTCGTACCGGACCACATCACGCGGGAGCCCGGCGACAAACGAGGAGACCCCTCCGTTGCTCCAGGCTTGTCCCCCCCATGACGCGGCCCCTTCCCGCCCCGGATAACACAAAATCAGACGCTCCTTTGCCCTGGTGGAGGCCACGTAAAGCAGCCTCCGCTCCTCTTCCACCGCCTGGGGGTTCACATAGGCCCTGGCCTGGGGGAACCGCCCCTCCATGAGCCAGATGATGTAGACAACCGGCCACTCCAGTCCTTTGGCGGAATGGACCGTGGAAAGCGTCAGGACGTCCGTCTTTCGATCCGGGTCCATATCCGCGGGGCTTGTGGGTGGTTCCAGAACCAGGTCGTCGATGAACGCCCGAAGCCGCCGGTAACGACCCGCCATGGGAATGAGCTGCTCGATCTCCCGTTGACGCCTGGGATAATCGTCGAACTGATCCCGCAGAATCGGCAGGTAGTATTCCAGGAGGCGCTCCACAGCCCCCCTCGGGTCCGTTTCGTGCGACATCAGAGATGAAATCACTTGCGACAGGGCCTTTAGCCCTGAATCCTTCTGGGTTTGTCCGGGCCAGTTCCCAACCTGATCCGGCGGTGCCCCGCTCGTCTTCATCCACTGAATAATGGCCTGACTCTTTCCATGGCCCACGTTCTTGATGAGCCGCAGGATTCGACCCCAGCTCACGGCATCCTCGTGGTTTATGATGGCCCGCAAATGGGCCAGAAAATCCTTGATATGGGCCGATTCCATGAATTTGAATCCGCCGTATTTCACGTAAGGGATTCCCTGGCGGGTCAATTCCAGCTCCAGCTCGAAGGAATGGTAGGCGGCCCGAAAGAGCACGGCAAAATCGCGAAGCGCCCTTCCCTGGGCGAGCCTCTCCTTTACGTGGCGGCAGACGAATAGCGCCTGCTCGGGCTCCGTGCGCGTGTCGATCACGGCGGGGATCTCACCGCCCGACTGTCTTGTGAAGAGGCACTTGGTGTATTTCTCTGACGCGCGCGCCATGATGGCATTGGTGAAGTCCAAAATGGGCTGAGTCGAACGGTAATTCTCCTCAAGCTTGATGATCTTCACCTCCGAGAAACGTTCAGGAAATTCGAACATATTCCGGTAGTTGGCCCCACGAAACGAGTAGATGGACTGGGAGTCGTCTCCAACGACCATGATGTTCCGGTGTGCGCCGGCCAACTGATGGACAATGTCCGCCTGGATGGCGTTGGTGTCCTGATACTCATCCACCATGATATGTCCATATTGTTGAGTCAGCTCCTTTCGCACATCTTCGTTGGCCACAAGGAGCCCCCGGAAATAAATGATGAGATCGTCATAATCCATCAACTGATGCGCCCGCTTGTAATCACGGTAGAGTTGGCCAAGTCGGGTCATTTGGGGGCAAAACTCAAGGAACTGGCCGTATTCTTCCTCCATGAGGGCATCCACGGTCACTTCCAGGTTGGACGCCTTGCTCAGGATGTTCGCGAGTGTGCTCCGCTTGGGAAACCGGGCCGAGCCCTTCGGGACTTGAAGCTCGGGGAGGAGGGCGTGGATCACTTCCTCCATGTCGGCGCGGTCCATGATCGTGAATGAATTAGAAAAACCCAGTTTTTCTGCGTGCCTTCGAAGGACCCGGAAGGCGATGCCATGAAACGTCCCGCCCGACACAAACCGGCAGCGGGGATCGGAAAGGGTTACTGCCCGCTCCAGCATCTCCTGTGCGGCCCTTCTTGTGAAGGTAAGAAGGAGAACACTTTCCGGTTCCACCCCCAGCTCCACCAGTCGGGCCACACGATAGACCAGTGTGCGTGTCTTGCCGCTCCCTGCCCCTGCGATGACGAGGACAGGACCCTGCGTGGTCATCACTGCATCGAGCTGGGCGGGATTCAAGACCTTTTCGTAGTCGATTCTACTGTTCAACCGTTTTCGTCTGCCTTTCTATGTAAAGATCCGACCTCTCAAGCGAGTCTTCCCTGAATCATCATGACAACCAGAGGAATCAGGATAGCCGCCAGGAGGAGAAAAAAGAGAATCACTGGAATCAGGAAGGCGGCGATCACTCTCAAGTAAGAGGTCCGATGAATCTCTCTCAATCCGATTACCTGGACGATGAACTGCCAGATGACACCGACCCACATGCCCAAAAAAGGAATCATCGTCCAGATCTGTGCCCTCTGAGAATAGGCGATCACCCTGAAACTGGCCTCGAAACCGCTGCTCCCTCCTCTCACCAGGAGGAGCATCAGATGGAGGGCGGAGGCAAACATGAACATGCTTACTGTGACGAAGACGGGGACCAAAACCAGGAGTATGAGGAACACAAACCATGCGGTGCTATGGCCGAAAAGGGGCAGGTCCACGGCCATGAGCCCTCCCGAAAGCACGAGAAACTTCCAGAAGAGGCTGAACATGGTACTTGCCGAACCCATCAGGAGACCGAAGGCGAAGGGTTCGCGGACCCCGAGCCTAATGCCCAACGAATGAAAGAATGTCTCCGGGGAGAACAGCACGGCCTTGAGGGTCGCGAAAATGGAAGGCCAAACGCCCAACAACGCGCGATTCTCCCAAGGGGCTCCAGGCTCTCCCGCACCCGTCGATGAATCACCCGGGTCCCCGTCTGAGGCATCTAATGGTCCGCTCGCCGGGCCCTGGAGTTCAAAACGCTGCCGACACCGGGGACAAACCGCCCGTGTTGCGCCTGCGGGGATCTTCTCCGTCGCAATCTTTGCGGAATAACGGCAGTGAGGGCACGTGATCTCGACAAGCATCCCCGATTCACTTTCCTTCCTTGGCTTTCATGCGACGGACCAGTTCTTTTCGCTCCGACCAGTGCTTAACCCGTCCCACGATGCCCACCGGTCCACCACGGTCCAAAGCCTCGAGCCGGAGGGCCAGCCCCTGGCGTGTGGACAAGGCCGCCTCGAGGCAGGCCTTGATCTCGGCGCAGCCAAAGCAGGATGACGTCACTTCCCGCAGTCCCTCCCGCCCCATGGGAAAGACCTGATTCAATTCCCCAAAACAACCCTTCTTCGCCATCTCAATGTTTCCCTTTTGTGGCGCCGGTCGTTGGAACGCTCTGAAATGGCGCAAACGCATTGACATGAAGGCCTTTCGTCACTAAGATACCCCCCTTGTGTATGACAGGGATAACATATTGAGTTTACTTGATTCGACAGCATCAGGTCAACGACTTTGAGACCCATCTCCCGTGCCAACGCCTCCACATCTTGCACATGCAAGAAGCCGGGCCTATTCAATCAGCCACTTCAAGAAGCGTGGATCAAAGCTCCCTATATGATGGCCAGGGCAAGCGCACGCTTTGGAAGGCCACCTTTTACACGGAAATTTAGCGTTTTCCCGGATATCGACTGGGGCCCTGCACAGGATAGCCCCCCGAGGAGGTCTAGATGGAAGAATTCAAAGTAAAGGACATCATGGTTCCGCTTTCCGAATATGCCACCTGTTCAAGCGATGCCACCCTTAACGAAGCCGTTATGGCGCTCGAGAAGGCCCAGCAGGAATTCCATGAAGAAAGGTATCGGCACCGGGCCATCCTTGTCTACGACCAGAACAAAAAGATCGTGGGTAAAGTCAGCCAGATGGACGTGCTGCGGGCACTTGAGCCTCGTTACAAGGACCTGGGCGAGTCTTCAATGACGAGGTTCGGTTTCAGCAAGACGTTTCTCAAGTCCATGATGGAGCATTTCAGACTCTGGGAGAAACCCCTCGAAGAGATCTGCAAGAAGGCGGCCGAGCTCAAGGTCAAAGATGTCATGTACGCGCCGGGCGAAGGCGAATACGTGCAGGAGGATGCCTCCATCAATGAGGCCATCCATCAACTGGTAATGGGCCATCACCAATCCCTGTTGGTCACGGAGGCCGGAAGCGGAGAGATCGTCGGCATCCTGCGGCTGACGGACGTGTTCATGGTGGCGTGGCAGGCCATGCAGGCCTGCAAAATCCGAGAGGATGAATAGACCATTCGGTAATTGGCAAAGGAGGAAGAAGTTCCGATGGCAAGCGACCTGAACCCCGGGACCAAAGGAGCCTCCATCCAGTGGAGACGCCTGATTTTCATCCTGGCGGGCGTCATACTTTTCGCCCTTGTCTACTATTCCCCACCCTGGCCGGATGCCGTTGATCCCCTCGGAAAGCACTTCTCTCTTTCAAGAGAGGGGAAAGGGGCACTGGCCGTCTTTCTGCTGGCCGGCACCTGGTGGGTCTTCGAAGTGGTCCCGATCGGGGTGACAAGTTTGGCCATCGGCGTGCTTCAGGCCCTCTTCCTGATCCGTCCTGCCAAGGTCGCTTTCAAGGATTTCACCGACCCGTCCGTGATGTTTATCCTTGCCTCCGTTGTGATCGGACTGGTCTTCACGAAAACAGGACTGACGAGGCGGCTCGCCTACAAGATGCTCGTGATTGTGGGTGAAAGGACCGACATGATCCTCCTTGGGTGCTTCATGGTCACTGTTGCGCTGACCCACATCATGGCTCACACGGCTGTGGCCGCCACCGTTTACCCTCTCTTCCTTACCATCAATGCGCTTTACGGCGAAGGCGACAAGCCGACCAGGTTTGGCAAGGCCCTGTTCATAGGTATGGCTTACGTGGCAGGCGCCGGGAGCATCATCACCCTGCTCGGGGCGGCCAGGGGCGCCGTGGCCATCGGCTTTTTCAACGATATCGTGGGAAAAAACGTTTCGTTTTTCGAGTTTTCCTACTACATGTTTCCCATCGGTTGGTTGATGGCCCTTCTCCTCTGGGGTTTTTTCGTCATCTTCCTGAAGCCGGAAAAGAAGGTGATCCCAGGCCTCAGGGACAAGGCCAGGCGCCTCAACGCCGAGTTGGGGCCAATCACCCGCAATGAAATCGTCGCGGCCTTAATCGTCTTTCTGTGCATCCTCGCCATGGCCTTGCGCTCTTTCGTCCCGGCCCTCAAGCCCATCGACAAGACGGCCATCATCCTCGTCTCCACCGTCCTTTTCTTTGTGTTGCGTATCCTGGACTTAAGCGACCTGGAAGACATCCCCTGGAACATCTTTCTCCTTTTTGCCGGGGCCATGAGCATCGGCTTCTGCCTCTGGGACACGGGTGCGGCCAAGTGGCTGGCCGTCAACTGGCTGGCCATGTTCCAGAAGGCCAACTGGTTCGTCTTCGTGATGGGCATCGCCTTCTTTGTCATGGTCATGACCAATTTCATCATGAACGTGGCCGCCATTGCCATCTCGCTGCCCGTGGCCCTGGTCATCGCCCCATACCTGGGCGTCTCCCCCGAGGTGATCTTCTTCGCCTCCCTGGTGACGGCGGGCATGCCCTTCCTGCTGCTCGTGGGGGCTGCACCCAACGCCATCGCCTATGACTCGAAGCAGTTCACACCTGGGGAGTTCTTTCTGTACGGCATCCCCGCAAGCATCCTGCTGATGCTGGTGGTGGGTTTTTCGGCCTTGGTCCTATGGCCCATCATGGGAATGCCCGTGACGATTCCGAAATAGAAGGCCCCCGTGACGACTTATAATCGACCCCTTGTCACGGCCGACCGGCCTCGGACGCAGGGCAGAGAGGGTGAACCATGGGATAAGCCAAACCCCCTGCTTCTGTCCAGGAAGGCGGTAGGGTCCTGCCGGAGAACGCATGAAACAGATCGAAGACCTCATCGAACGGATCCTGCAGCGGACCAACATCAACCTGAGGGAGCCAGGGTTCGACGTGAGACCCTTTTGTCGACACCTGATCCCTCCGGAGAAGTTCGCCAAATTCTACGCGTTTTATGGCCTCACCCCGCACCATCCACTTCATTTTCGGTTCTCCCACTCGAGCCTGGCCGGCAGCTATTTCTTGGGAAAATGCTTTGTGGAACACTCGGTCCTCTATAAGAGCGATATTCGGGGGGATGAGCTGAAGAGCAAGGGAGATCTCTTTCAGTTTGAGAATCTGCGAATTCCCCTACACGATGACGAGGTTATTCACATCAAGGATAGCTTTCTGGTCAAGACCCTGGTCCACAACCATTCCCACGACCCGGAAAACCTGGAGGAATTCCTGATCCAGAATACGGTTGCGGCCCATTATGCCAATATCCACGGCTCAACCGTTGAGGGCTGTTTTCTCGGGCCCTTCAGCACGGTGGACCTCACAACGAGCCACGACTCGGTGATCGGCGCGTTTGCATACGTTCAGGTCGGTGAGATGTCGCACCTTCGCTTGGAGCCCGGGACCATTTGGATCCGCCAGGATGGGGTGTTCAACTTCCACTACCATTTCGAACCATCCATCCTTGACCGATACATCCGGTTTGAACCGGGCGGGCCCCCGACCGGCATCTTGATGGACTTCATCGACGGATACAAGGAGGACTTTGTCAAGGTCTTCGACGTGGTCCACCTGGCACCACCCTTTCCCATCCCTTTCGGGGCGGCCCTTGACCGTTACGCCGTATGGAAGGGCAAAACCGCCATCAACCAAAACGTCCTCGTGGCACAGCGTGCCTACCTGGAAAGCGCCTGGCTTGGAAAAGGCGCCAATGCCCAGGAAAACTGCCACATCATCCACTCCCATCTCGAGGGCGAAAACGTGACCGCCCACGGCGGCAAGGTCATCCATACGCACCTTGGCAAGAGGGTCTTCGTGGGATTCAATGCGTTTCTGAGGGGAAAGAAAGAATGTCCGTTGACCGTGGGGGACGAGACCATCGTGATGCCCCACACGATCATCGATCTGGATGAGCCGATCACCATCCCCCCGCGCCATATGGTCTGGGGGTACATCCAAAACCAAGCGGATTTACATGATCACAGCCTCTCTTTCGACCACTTCTCTTCCGTAAAAACCGGTCTCGCCCATGGCGCCATGCTCTTTGAAGGGAACGGCGCACGGTTCGTGGAAACATTCCAGCACCGGATTGAGCACATTCTGGAGGCCAACGGTGCATTTTTCGACGGCGTTAAGAACCGAGGCCATGCCCAACGCAACCAGTTAATCTCTTTCAACACCATACAGCCCTATCCCGAAGGGGACTTGGAGGGTCTTTATCCCACGATCGAGATCGAACCTTAGTTTCCATGGAGTTGCCCGTGTGGCGCCGACTTAGTCTGCGAATTCGAATTTATCTGCTGATCACGATGCTCATCATGATCACCCTCATGGGCGGTGTCGTCATGGTCTGGTACACCTACCGCATGGAGGGGCTCCTCACCCGTCTGATCGACCGAAACATGGCTGCCTTTCAGACGGCCGAGGCCCTTGAAACGGCCCTGATCAATCAGAAGGGCTTCGTCTCATACTATTTGCTTGACAAGGACCCTGAATGGCTGAGGCGGCTGGGAGAGTATCGCCAAATCTTCAAAGAGCGACTTAAAGAGGCCCGCGGGCTTGTGGAGGACGAGGGACAGCGAAAGGCCATTGAGGAAATCGAATCGGAGTACCGTCAATATGTGGAATCCAAAGACCAAGTGCTTGTCCTCTATCAGACCGGCCAGATGGAGGCCGGGGCGGAACTGCACCGGGAGGTCCGTAAGCACTTCAGTAAAATCCTGGAGCTGACAGCCCGGTACAAAGATCTCCACTCCCGGATCATTGACCGGGCCAAGTCTCAGAGCCACGCACAGGCTGAAAGCCTCAGGGGGATCGCCGCATCAGCCCTTCTCCTGGTCCTGCTGATTGGCCTGCTCCTGACCTCCGTGCTCGTCAATCACATCCTGGGTCCGCTTCGGCAGCTGGCCATGGAGGCGGGCGGGGACATCGCCGTGAAGAGGCCTGGGGACGAGGTCAAGGCCTTGAGCTCGACGGTACGAGGCCTGATCAAAGACATCGATGATACGCACGAAGAACTGGAAAGGAGCCGCGAGCACCTCCTCCAGGCTGAAAAAATGGCGCTGGTTGGAAAGCTTGCCGCCGGGATGGCGCACTCCATCCGAAACCCGCTCACGTCGGTGAAAATGCGTCTTTTTTCGCTGAGCCGAAGTCTGGATCTGAGCGCCATCCAAAAAGACGACTTAGAGGTGATCTCCGAGGAAATCCGGCACCTGGACACTATCGTTGAGAACTTCCTGGAGTTCTCAAGGCCCCCAAAGCTGAAAATACAGAAAATTAGCCCTTCCGAGGTCGTGGATCTGACGTTGAATCTCCTCCGGCACCGCCTGGAATCTTACAACGTAAGGGTTAAAACGATCAGACAGCGGCCGCTCCCTGAAATCAAACAGGATCCCGAGCAGTTGAAAGAAGTCCTGGTCAATCTGGTCGTAAACGCCTGCGAGGCCATGGATAGCGGCGGCAGCATCGTGATCCAGGAAGAGGAGGGCCATGTAGAACCCCTTGGCCGGGTGGTGGTCATACGGGTCTCCGATACCGGGCCGGGCATCCCTTCCCCCATTAAGGAGCGGATTTTCCAACCCTTCTTCACCACCAAAGAAGAAGGAACAGGGCTGGGGCTCAGTATCGCCACCCGTATCGTGGAAGAGCATGGCGGCTGGCTGGACGTGAGCTCGGAAGATGGAAAAGGCACCACCTTTGTCCTGACGCTGCCCGTAAAGGAGTAAGATTTGAGCACCATCCTGATTATTGATGACGACGATCAACTGAGAAAGAGCTTTGAGCGGCTCCTGCGGGAGGAGGGATACACCGTTGAGAGTGCGGCCTCGGGAGAAACCGGGCTCAAGATCATCGGAAATGAGATCCCCGACCTGGTGATCGTGGACATCCGGCTCCCCGGAATGAGCGGGATTGACACCTTCAAGCGCATTCACGAGATCGAATCCAAGCTCCCCGTGATCATCATGACCGCTTACGGCACCACCGAAAGCGCCATCGAGGCCACCAAGCTGGGCGCTTTCGATTACATCCTCAAACCGTTTGAGATCCCGGACATGCTGGCCATCATCGGCCAGGCCCTTGAGGCCGGTCGATTCATGCGTTCTCCGGTGGCGCTTAATGCCGCCCCGCAAAAGGCGTTGCGGGAGGCCATCATCGGCAGGAGCAAAGCCATGCAGGATGTGTACAAGGCGGTGGGCCGGGTGGCGACCACCGATGCCACCGTCCTCGTTCGTGGCGAGTCGGGGACAGGCAAAGAGCTCGTGGCCAGGGCCATTTACCAGCACAGCCTGCGCGACAACAAACCCTTCCTGGTCATCAACTGCGTGGCGATCCCGGAAAACCTTCTTGAAAGTGAGCTGTTCGGATACGAAAGGGGGGCATTCACCGGGGCCACCCACCGGAGGGTCGGGAAAGTCGAGCAGGCCAACGGTGGCACCATTTTCCTGGATGAAATCGGGGATATGCCATTTGGGATCCAGGCCAAAATCCTTCGGCTTCTTCAGGAGAGATCCATCGAACGGCTGGGAGGCCGGGAAACAATCCCGGTGGACGTCCGAATCATCGCGGCCACCAATCGGGACCTGGAGACGGCGCTGGCAGAGGGGCGTTTCCGGGAGGATCTGTACTATCGGCTGAAGGTGGTGACCATCTGGCTGCCTCCACTGAGAGAACGTCCGGGGGATATTTCCCTCTTGACCGATTACTTTCTCTCCCGTTTTTCCGCCGAGACCGCCATGGACAACCCAGGGACCACGGACGAGGCCAAGGCCGTCCTCAATACCTACCCCTGGCCGGGGAACGTCCGCGAGCTTGGCAACACCATACAGAAGGCGCTCATCTTCAACCGGGGCGCCCCCATTTCTCCGAGGGACATCTCGCAGGCCATCAGCGGAAAGGTGGCCCCAAACAGCGTGTCCCCAGAGGAAGGGGACCAGGCCATCCGGGAATGGGTTCGCGAGCTTCTGGTAGGTGGGGCGGAAAAAGATCTCTTTGATTGGTGCATAGACCGTTTCGCGAGCATCGTCATTGGAGAAACACTCAACCTCACCGGAGGCAACCGCTCCAAGGCAGCCGAGCTCCTGGGCCTGTCAAGGCCCACGCTCCACTCCAAGATCGAAAAGTACAAATTGAGATTGGAGACATCCGTTAAGAAAGAGTGAACCACATTTTGGTAATGGGTCGCCATCAGTCTCTTCTGGTCCTTGAGAAAAGCACCATCGTGAACATCTTGCGCTTGAACGATGTTTTCGGGGAAATCTGCCGCCAGATCAAGGCCTGCAGGGTCTGATTAAAATCGGCCATGGGGGCAACCCAGCGGATCGGTGGTCCTTCCCATAAGGTCATGGTTCGATCAATGCCTTGCCTCTGCCTGAAGCGGCCTCAGGTAAAAGGAGGCGTGCGCAAGGATCTTGACAAACAATGCGTTCCAATCGGAGGCTGTAAAGAGGGCGAATTTGATCCGAAGAGAGAGGATATGGTTGATGGATATTACAAAGTGGAACCCCTTCGGGGGAGAATTATCCAGTTTCCGTCGGCAGGTTGACCGGTTGTTCGACTCTTTTTTCGGACGGGAACCGTCCGTTTGGCCCAGGGAAAGGGGCCTTCCTCCCATTGATGTCATTGAGACGGCCGAGGAGGTGGTGATCAAGGCCGAGCTCCCTGACATGGATGAAAAAGATGTGTCCTTATCCCTTTCAGGAGACAACCTCATCATCAAGGGCGAAAGAAAGGATGAAGAAGAAGAAAAGGACAGACACTTTCACCGAATGGAGCGCTGGTGCGGCGCTTTCGAGCGTGTGGCGTCTCTACCGGTTTTAGTGGATCAGGATGAGATCAGCGCCCAATACAGGAAAGGTGTTCTGGAAATCCACCTCCCCAAAAAACCTGAGGTCAAACCAAGGCACATTCCCATTGCCGTTAATTAGATGGGCGGCTCTGCTGGCTGAGACGATCATCGGACGGATGGGTTGAATCCGGTTGAAAATGGTTTATAATACAGCATTTGCAGACAGCGGGGGCACCTACCCCTGAGAAGGTAAATCCTTTGGTCCACTGGGGTGAGCGGAAAGGCCTTCCCGGTGAGATCGAGAAATCTCAGAAACCATGTTTAAGCATATCCTCATACCCACCGACTTCACCGAAAAAAGCCTTCGGGCGGTCGAGATTGCCATGCAGATGGCATTTCAAGACATGTGCAAAATCACCCTCCTCCATGTCATCGAAACCATCGAAGGCGCCGAAGGCGATGAATTCACGGAATTCTACGAAAAACTGCGTACACACTCACAAGAGAGGCTCACTGAGCTCGTTAAGCGTTTCGTGAGCAGGGATCTCCTGATCCAAACAGAGATCCTCTATGGCAACCGGGCCAATGAAATCGTTCGGTTCGCACACGAAAACGACATTGATCTGATCGTGTTGAGCTCGCACCGAATCGATGCGACCGGCGAGGCCCTCGGCTTCGGGACCATCAGTTACAAGGTGGGCATCCTTGCCCACTGCCCGGTGATGATGGTGAAATGATCGGTCGGAGAGCGAGCGCATGGCCTCTGGCACATGCCTTGCTCTGTCTTAGTATATTAATAGTGAGTTAAAAGGCTTGTCTTCTCACACCCCACTGACGGTATGTGGCAGCGGGATGTTCTGAATAACCTTTGGCGAAAGGAGTCCGAAGATGAAGGCAGGGATCGTTTTCGCAGGAACAGGACCGATTCTTATCCTCACGACCTATGAAGATTTTTCTAACGAGAAATTTTCACAAAAGATGGCCCAGAAAGGGATCGAGAAATACATGGCGGTGGAAGTCCCTTTGAACATGTGCATTGAAAAATACGGTCAGCACTATGACGTCATCATGAAAGACGTGAAACAGGAAGACGACCTCCGCGTGCTCGATTACAACGGATTCAACGTTTTTAACAATTTTCCTTTCAAGAGCTGGGGCAAGGAATCCCGTCACGAGAAATAGACCGTGTCGAACCTGCATCCGGCATCGACGCCATTGCGGAGAAGAGGCAGGGGCGTGGTGAGTGAATGGTCATCATCTCCTTTTTTTCTGTGCGGAAAAACAGGCCAAGGTGGATCATCGTCCCCGCGCGCCTCTGGTCCTTTCCAAGTTGTAAAGAAGACCGACGGAAAAAAGCATTTTCAAAGGAAAAGGTGACTCGACCACCGGATGCATTGTCTGTGATCTCCGGCAGTTGAATGCGATATCGCCAATGAGGCCGACGGCACGTCTGTTGCGCTGGACCCAGTTTCGGGACAACGGAGGCGAGGCGTCGATGTTTTCGTTTCATGACAAATAGCAATGGAGGGATGCCCATGCTGGTTAAGGACTGGATGACCAAGACCGTGGTGACCATGGACATGGAAGAATCGATGCAGGAGGCGATCCGGTTGATGAAGGATCACGACATCCACATGCTTCCCGTCATGAAACGAGGACAACTGGTCGGAATCGTAACGGACCGCGACGTCAAGCGTTCTTCTGCCTCGGATGCCACGACGCTTGAGATCCATGAGCTTCTTTTTCTCATATCCAAGATCAAGGTCAAAGACATCATGACCAAGGATCCCATTACGGTGGCTTACGACTACACCATCGAGGAAACGGCTGAACTTCTCCTCAAGAACAAGATATCCGGGGCACCCGTGCTGAATGGCGCCGGAGAGTTGGTTGGGACCATCACCAAGGCGGACATCTTCCGCGCCTTGATCTCACTGACAGGTGTGGGATCGAGAGGAATTCAGTTTGCCTTTCAAATCGAAGACCGGCCCGGATCCATCAGGGAGGTTGCGGATATCATCCGAAGCTATGGGGGCCGCATGGTAAGCATCCTAAGCTCTTATGAGGGGGTCCCAAAAGGGTATCGAAGGGTCTATATCCGCATGTACGGAATTGACCGTCTGAAGCTGCCGAGACTGAAAGACGAGCTCAGGGAAAAGGCGACGATCCTTTATGTGGTCGATCACAGGGAAAACAAGAGAGAAATTTACGAATAGCACGCCCTGGAGGCCGTAGCTTTCCCTGAACAGACCAGCATCTACCAATCATCCAGCCCGCAGGCAAGTGCCCCATCATCCACGCTTTTTTTACATGATGTAAAACCCGCCGACAGCGTGCCGATGAGGGCGACTCGACTCCCTTCCAAGTCGAACGAAAAATAAATTATTATTCAATGGGTTATCCCGAATCCAACACTCCGGGCGATTTGGCATGTCTTGTGCTCATGGTGACGTTATAAGGACGCTTTCCCTGGGTCCTCGTCTCGGCCCACGACGAATCGAACCGCCGGGACCATCCCCGTTTTGGCTCAGTCAAGGACTCGGTTCCCTCAGACCCGACATCCCTGAATCAGGAGGTTTTTTGATGGCGGGAAACAGACGCCCCGGAAAAATGCTCGTGGCATTGGACGGCTCAGCGGGTGCCCATGAGGCGGTAAAGTACCTTTGCGGGAACCCTGCCCTCCAATTGTTCGACATTCTTCTCTTCAGCGTCTTCACCAAGATACCGGAACCTTACTGGGACTTGACGATGCAACCCCTTCTCGGGGACAAGATGCGAGATATCCGCGCCTGGGAAGTACAAAACGAAAAGGCGATCGAAGGTCATTTGGCAAAGGCAAAAAAGAGGCTGGTTCATGAGGGATTTTCACAGGACCGGGTCAAGATCTGTGTTAAGGAGAAGCAGGTGGGTGTGGCCAGGGATATCCTAAGAGAGGCCTCCGAGGGATACATGGCGGTGGTGGTGGGCCGAAGAGGCGTGAGCAGGCTGAAGGACCTGGTGTTGGGAAGCATCGCCTCCAAGCTCTTGGAGAGGGTCAGTTTCACGCCCCTGTTCATCGTCGGTCGAAACCCGAAAGGCGGCAAGCTCCTTCTCGCCTTTGATGGCTCCGAATACGGTATGAGGATGGTCGATTTCGTGGGTCAGATGCTCGGCAAGTCCGGGCTTGAATCAACCTTGCTCCACGTCATCCGAGGCAGCGACCGGGGTTACATCCATGAGGCCGAAGCGATGATATCCCCGGCCCTCGAGCAGGCAACAAGCCGTCTGGTCCAGTCAGGCTTCCCTGAGGGACAGGTGAAGACCAGGATCATCGCGGATGCCCGGAGCCGGGCGGAGACGATCGTTAAGACAGCCAGGGAAGGAGGTTATGGCACCGTCGTGGTCGGAAGAAGGGGCCTTTCGAGGGTAACGGAATTCTTCATGGGCCGGGTCAGCAACAAGGTGGTCCAGCTGGCAAAGGCTGAGGCCGTGTGGATCGTGAGCTAGCCGGCGGCCGGGGCTTTAATCCCATGCTTGTACACAAGACCTTTGTATCCATACCGATCAACGAGGCCGCGCTGAGGGACAGGCGCGAGGATCTGCTTTTGCTTCTGGAGGTCGGCGGCCTTTTGTCCACGTGTCGGGACATCGGTGGATTTCTTGGCTCCGCCCTCTCCAGGTTGCTTGAATACTTTCAAATGAAGGTGGGCAGGATCTATCTCCTGGATGAAGAAGGGGAATTCCTCAGGCTTGCCGCGCACCAGGGGATGGAGCCCGCAGCGCTCGAACGGGTGCATATCGGTGAAGGATTTTCCGGCAAGGCGGTCAGGACGAAATCGTTCCTGGCTCAACATGTCTCGGACCTGGAAGATACAGACCGACGCCGACTCCTCATCGGAAAGGGATTTGAGATCATCATCTGCGTCCCCCTCATCGCCGTGGGCAAAGTGGTTGGGGTAATGAATTTTGCGGTGGGAGAAGACTTTGAGTTAAATTGGGAGAAGATTGACCTTTTTTCGGCCATTGGAAACCAGATCGCCATCGCCGTGAACCAGGCGAGGCTTTACGAAGAACTGGATCTCAAAATCAATGAGCTCAAGAAAAAACAGGAAACGGTCCAGTTTTTCGCCTATTCCATCTCCCACGACCTCAAGAGCCCGGCTGCGTCCATCTATGCACTGACCAAACGGCTGCTGGACAAATATGGGGCCGGCCTCGGGGAAAAAGGGAGGACTCACTGTGAACACATCCAGAAAGCGGCCGGACAGCTCCTGGAGCTCGTGGACAAAATCAACAATTATGTCTCCTCGAAAGAGGCCCCCCTTCACTTTGAGGAAGTGGACCTCAACGAGATCCTGCGATCGGTCGCCCTCGAGTTTCGCCCCATGCTGCGGAAGCGCAAGATCATTCAGGACGGGACGCCTGCCCTGCCTTCCATCGTTGGAGACAGGATCGCCTTGACAAGAGTGTTCAGGAACCTGGTGGACAATGCCCTGAAGTACGGCGGCCCCGCCTTGTCCCAGGTGAAGGTCGGTTACAAGGAAGATGATGAACACCACATCCTTTCTTTCAGCGACGACGGTGCAGGCATCTCGGGAAGGGACCATCAAAGGATCTTTGAGGTGTTTCAAAGACGGGAGACATCCAGGGGGATCGCCGGGTCGGGACTCGGGCTTGCTATTGTCAGGGAAGTGGCTGCCCGGCACAAAGGCAGGGCATGGCTGGTCAGCAGCGAAGGGGAGGGCGCGACCTTTTATATCTCGATCTCCAAGACCCTTCGTTCCGGGGCACGAGAAGCATGCGAACAGGGAGCTAAATCAGAGTTGGAAGCGTGAGGTCGTCGTGGAACAAGAATTCACCATTCTAATCGCCGATCGAAACCGCCATGTGAGGGAATTCCTTCTGCGGGAGCTGACCGCGGATGGATACAAGGTTAAGCTGGCAAGGAGCGGGGAGGAGACCCTCAAGTCGGTATACGATCAGCAGCCGCTCCACCTGGTCATTCTGGACCCGGATTTCGCGGACCGATCGGACATCCTGGACAAAATCCAGGATCGGATTCCGGTCATCCCGGTGGTGGTCCACACCCTTTCCCCGGAACGGTTGGACGGCCTGTGGTTTTCTGATACGATCACCGTCGTGGAAAAAAATGGAAACAGCATCGTGGACCTGAAGGAGGTTGTCGCCAGCCTCTTAAGTAAATCAGTATAAGTGACATCAGAGGCAACCGGCGAACATCTGCCATCGGAAGCGGAGAGGGCTCGAACGTGCCTTTGAAGGCCCGGGGCCGGCAATGGATTGACGGGAAAACCTTCACGACGCTGGAAGGTGCGGATCGAATTTAGAATTCAACTGAATTAATGACCCTAAGTTGTCCAACTTCAACTATGCGCATGGAAAGGATCCATGGACGCGAATTACTACAGGTCCCTTACTAGAAAAATGGTGTTGACGGTGCTCGTGGTGTCTTTCACTCCGATGTTTTTAGTGAGCTCCATCATCCTTTATCAGTTTCGCCACTCCTATCATGAGAAGGTACATGCCCATCTCGTAACGCTCGTCAAGAAGCACAAAGAGCGCATCGATACTTTCCTCAAGGAAAAACAGGGAGATATCCGTCTCCTCGCCAAGACCTTCTCCTACGAGGAACTGGTCAACGAATCTTTCTTACAGGACCGGCTGGTGATGCTCCAAGAGGCGTTCGGGCCCGTGTTTGTGGATTTAGGGGTGGTGAACGACCAGGGATTGCAGGTGGCCTATGCGGGCCCTTTCAAGTTGGGCAAGGCGCTCTACTGGGACGCGGACTGGTTTCAAAAGGCCATGAAAAGCGAGGTTTTCATCAGCGACGTTTTCCTCGGGCTCCGGGGCCTTCCTCACTTCATCATCGCAGTGCGCGAGAACTGGAACGGCAGGACGTGGATCCTCCGTGCCACGGTGGATTTCGTGGCCTTCAATGCGCTGGTGGAAGCCGTCCGCATCGGGCAGACCGGGTTTGCCTTTATCCTCAACCGTAAAGGCGAATTCCAGACAAAGCCCTCCCGGGCCATCGCACCGACACAGGAACCATTCGTGGAATTCCTGAAGGCCGAGAACAACGACGAAAGTCAGGTCTTCATCGGTGAAAGAGAGGACCCATCCGGTGTAGAGCACATCTACGTCGCATCCTTTCTCAAGGACGGAAATTGGCTTCTGGTCTATCAACAAACCACCGCGGACGCTTTCTCCGATCTCCGAAACGCCATAAGGGTGGCCCTTCTGATCATGTTTCTGGGCGGTATGGGGATCGTCTCCATGGCGCTCATCCTCTCCAGGCGGATGGTCAACCGCATCGCGAAGGCAGACAAAGAAAAGCAGTCCATGGACGAGCAGATCATCGAAACAGGCAAACTGGCCTCCGTCGGGGAACTGGCAGCGGGCATCGCCCACGAGATCAACAACCCGGTGGCCATCATGGTGGAAGAGGCCGGCTGGATCGAGGACCTCCTGGAAGAGGAAGATTTCCGTGAAGGCAAGAACCTGGACGAGTTCAGGAGGGCGCTCAAGCAGATCCGGACCCAGGGTGTCCGATGCAAAGGGATCACCCACAAACTGCTGAGCTTCGCAAGGAAAACCGATGCGAAGTTGCAGGAAGTCCAGATCAATGACCTCATCGAGGAACTCGTCGGCCTGTCGACCCAGCGCGCAAAATATGCCAACGTGCCCATCGAAACCGATTTCCAGACGGACCTCCCCGTGGTTCGGGTATCCCAGTCGGAGCTACAGCAGGTCTTCCTCAACCTGATCAATAACGCCCTCGACGCCATGGAGAAGACCGGCGGGGCCATGACCATCCGCACCCGATTCGAGCGGGAGCAGGCTGCACCCATGTTGATCGTGGAATTTGCTGACACAGGCTGCGGGATTCCCAAAGCCAACCTGCCCCGGATCTTTGATCCCTTTTTCACGACTAAACCCGTCGGTAAGGGGACGGGGCTCGGGCTGTCCATTTGTTACGGTATCGTCAAAAAGATGGGGGGTGACATCGAAGTCCGGTCCACGGTGGACGTAGGGACGACCTTCCGGGTGAAGATTCCCGTGCCTACGGAGCCCCAGGCTTGACCAGGTCCTGTGAACGGTATTGAGAGGGAAACCGCGACGATTCCCGAAAACAATCTAGAGAGGAGAAGGCTTATGGCGATTGCAGACGTACTGTTGGTCGATGATGAGGTACCTTTTGTGGAGACCATAGCCAAGCGCCTCACCAAACGGGACCTCAACGTATCCGCGGCCTTCAGCGGGAAGGAGGCCTTGGAGCGGCTGGCGAGTCAGGGAACCCTTGAGGTGGTGATCCTTGATGTCAAAATGCCCGGCATGGACGGCATCGAGACCCTGCGGGAGATCAAGCGGCAATATCCGCTGGTGGAAGTGATCATGTTGACCGGGCATGCCACGGTCGAATCGGCCATTGAGGGGATGAGATTTGGCGCCTTTGACTATCTCATGAAGCCGACCGATTTGGATCAGCTCATCTCAAAGGTCCAGGAAGCGGCTGCTAAAAAGAGACAGCATGAAGAAAAGATCATTCAGGCGCGGGTGAAGGAGATCACCTCCAGGCGCGCCTAGAGGTCTTCCCATGGGCGAAAAGAAGGACCCCGGGACCAATGGTCCCGTAGATCGTGCGGATCAGGCGGGGGTCGGCCGTATCAAACTACTCCTGGTGGACGACGAGGAGGGATACGTGAACGTACTCGCCAACCGCCTGTCCAAGCGAAACATCGACGTGACGAAGGCCTACAGCGGCTCCCAGGGGATTCAGGCGGTTCGCAAGGAGGATTTTCATGTCGCCGTCCTGGATCTCAAGATGGAGGACATGAATGGCATCGAAGTCCTCAAGATCTTCAAGAAGATGTATCCGGAGATGGAAGTGATCATGCTATCCGGGCATGGCTCTGAACAGTCAGCCCGGGAGGGGATAGAGCTCGGCGCCTTTGATTACCTGACAAAGCCTTGCGAACTGGAAGAGCTGATCGAAAAGATCCGCGAAGCCGCGCGCTATAGGAGGTGATGATCTTTGAATAATTTCGACGTGCTCCTTGTCGATGATGAAGTCGAATTTCTGGAGACCCTCATGAAGCGCATGAAAAAACGGGGGGTGCGCGTTTCAGGGGTAAAAAGCGGTGATGAGGCCCTGGGGTTCTTGTCGAATAACCCCGTGGACGTGGTGGTCCTGGATGTCAAGATGCCGGGTATGGACGGCATCGAGACGCTCAGAACCATCAAGAAGCGACATCCACTCGTGGAGGTGATTATGCTGACCGGGCACGCCAGCGTGGAGGTTGCTATTCAAGGCATGGAGCTCTCTGCCTTCGACTATCTGATGAAACCCATCAACATCGACGACCTCTTGTACAAACTCCAGGATGCCTACCAGAAAAAGGCCATCCACGTGAAAAAGATCAGAGATATGGAACGGGCAACAGGTCTTGGAAAGACTTGATTTGGAAAAGGAGGATGATGAAAACATGAATTTTTTCAGGCAATGGGGTAGTTTTATGATGGCGGGCGCAAGGGCGCATGCCAAATGGGAACTGGACATGTCCAACAACATTCTTTCCGACAGGAGGCGGCTGCTCCTCTTGTTGCTTCTTTCCGTCCCGGCCGTGCTGGGGGGAATCGCATTTGCAGACCAGATCGCCAGCGCGCTCCCTGCCGTGCTTGGAGGCAAGGAGGCCTACAGCCCCGCCTTTTATTCGACCGGGATCTTCATCATTTCCGGACTGATCGGCCTGGGCGCGGGTCTGATTACCGGATGTATCGGGGCAGGCGGCGGCTTCATCATTGCGCCGGCCCTCATGAGCGCCGGCATCAAAGGAATCATGGCCGTGGGCACCGACCTGTTTCATATTTTCGCCAAGGCCATCATGGGGAGTGTCCTCCACAAGAAACTGGGCAATGTCTCGGTGCCGCTTGCCGCGGTCTTCCTGATCGGCGCCATCATCGGCGCAACCCTAGGCGGGGTCATCAACCGTGTGCTCTACGAGATCAATCCTGTCCTGAGCGATGCCTTCATCACGACGGTCTATTCCCTCATGCTCGGGTTTCTTGGCACCTATGCCCTGCTCGACTTTCTCAGGGTCCGCAGGAGCAAACCGAAAAAGGACTTTCATGGTTCTGGCCAGTCGGCGTCCAGCGGAAGGATGGAAGGCGCCGAGATGGGGAACCTGCCCATGAAGCTCCAGGCCGTCAAGGTTCCCCCCATGGTCAAGTTCGACTATGACTTCGTGCCGGGCGGCCGGGAGATCTCCTGGATCTTCCTGGTGTTGAGCGGCGCGCTGGTCGGACTTGCCGCCGGTATCATGGGCGTGGGGGGCGGTTTTCTGACCTTTCCCATCTTTGTCTATGTCCTCGGCGTCTCCTCCATGACCACGGTCGGGACCGACATCTTCCAGATCATCTTCACCGCAGGCTATGCGGCCATCACCCAGTACGCCATCTACGGTTTCATCTTCTACACCCTGGCCATGGGCATGCTGCTTGGGTCCCTGCTCGGGGTCCAGATCGGCGCTTTGGTGACCAAAGTCGTCCCCGGCACCACGATCCGGGGGTTTTACGCCATGGCGGTCCTGGCAGGATTCATAAACCGCATCTTCGCCCTTCCGGGCAAGCTCGGGGCCATGGAGATTATTCCGATCTCCAAGCAGACGGCCTCGATCCTGGACACCATAGGTGTGGTGGCCTTTTTCATCATTATCGGAATCTTCGCGGTATGGGTCATCGCAACCTTCCTTGGCAAAATACGCGTGCTCAAAGGGGCGGAGGTGTAATCATGATTGAAAACAAGAAAGACTTTTTCACCGGCGCTGGTCTAATGGTGGCCTTCCTGGTGGTGCTGTTTATCTTGTTCTCTCACGTCTTTAACGGGAGAAACGGTCTCGAGTACCTCGATGACCTCTACAACTCCATCTCAAAGGGTTCCGCCTATTACATCCCCAAGGTCAAGGCGCAAGGCGAGAAGTTCAATGGCGTTTCCGTATCCATGACCCTCGGCATGACGGACCAGAAGCAGCTGGAGCAGACTTTGCCGCTCCTGAAGGGCGCAGGCGCCGAGACCCAAGTTCAGGAATTGAAGCTCAAGTTGACCGGAGACCTGGGCAAGATCCTGGAAGGTGCCATTGAGGATGCGGACATCATGTACACGAATAACGGGGAAAAAGTGTCCTCCAAATACCACTATGGGGAAAAGGAGGTACTCTTCAACTGGTGGAAGGCCTTGAAGGAGATGGAAAAGGCCCTCACCAAGCAGAAAAAATTCAAGGAGGCGGACGTCGTCAGCCTGACGAGGCAGAAGGCCGTTGAAACCTCTTACAACTACTACCAAATCGAGCCCCAGAAAATTGGAGACAAGATCGGGGTCGTCATCTTCTCCCTGATCTTCTACGTAATCTACACGGTGTGGTACGGGTATGCCATTCTGTTCATGTTCGAGGGGCTGGGCCTCAAATTCGGCCATTGATGGAAAGGGGCTCGAAAGGGCTAAAGGCACCCACCGGTATCCCCTGTGCCTTTAGCCCTTTTTTGTGAAATACTTATTGAAAAGTGATAACCACTGAATGGCCCGCCCAGGGAGCCGAGTGAATCCATGCTGGTCCGTTTGAAGGCGTTTTTCAGAAAGGAGAATACGAAAAGCGTTGAATCGGTGGAAGCGCTTCGCACCGACTTCAAGGCGCGGTACCATCAGTTCAAGCTCCTCCTTACCGCAAACGACAAGGCCCTACAGGTGATGGCTGAAATGGAGAGGACTTTGGACGGTCTCTCACCGTTTGGCATGCATTTCGTTCGTTCCAGATGCACGACCATCTCCATCAATGTCTTCCAGATGGTCAAACACCTCAATGAGCTGTCCCCAAAAAAGTATGACGCGCTCTTTGATGCGTTCAAGGAGATCCAAGAAGGGATCAACCCTTTCCTTTCGACGGTGACCCACTCCAAGGAAGGCCCCCTCGTCGTTCCCCTCTCCGAGATCACAAAGGACATGGCCGACCAGGTCGGTGGTAAAATGGCGAACCTGGGAGAGATGAGAAACCGCCTTCATCTCAGGGTTCCCGGCGGATTCGTCATCACGGCCCAGGCCTATCATCGGTTCCTGGCCCACAATGACCTTCCGTCGGAGATCGATCGGCGGATACAGGCTGCAAGCCTCGATCGACTGGATCAACTCTATGGTCTGAGCGCAGATATCCAGCAATTGATCATCCGTGCCCCGGTTCCCGATGATCTGGAAGCGGACCATTTTGGAACAGTACGAGGCCCTGGAACAGGAGGAAGGGAAAGGCGTTCGGGTCGCCTTGAGAAGCAGTGCCCTTGGGGAAGACCTGGTCAGGACCTCCTTTGCCGGTCAGTACCGCTCCGAGCTCAATGTGAGCAGGGAGCACATCCTGGATGCATACAAGGAAATCCTCGCCAGCAAATATGGTCTGCCCGCCATGACTTACCGGCTGAACCGAGGGATCCGGGATGAAGACGTGGCCATGTGCGTGGGAGTGATCGCCATGGTGGACGCCCGCTCCGGAGGGGTGACGTACTCCAGAAACCCCGTGAATCTCCGGGACGATCATGTGGTGATCAACTCGGTCTGGGGGCTGCCCAAGCCCGTCGTCGATGGAAGCACGCCCGTGGATCTCTTCATGGTCGCGAGGACCGACCCGCCTTCCATCTCTGCAAGGGAAATCCCCGATAAGCAACAGAAGTACGTATGCTACGAGGACGAAGGCGTCTGCAGGCTGGACATCACCGGGCAGGAGCGCTGCGATCCCTCGCTTACCGACGAACAGGTGATTGAAATCGCCAGGCTGGCCATTCAACTGGAAATGCACCATGGCGTGGCGCAGGACATGGAATGGGCCGTCCGGACCGACGGAACAACTCTATTACTTCAATGCAGGCCCCTTCAGCAGATCCAGACCACCCAGGCGTCCAGGACCCTTCAGACAGATCCGGTCTTAGAGGCGCATCTGATCGTCCGGGGAGGCACGACGGTGAGTCCCGGGGCGGCATCTGGGCCGGTCTTCATCGTCAAGAAAGACATGGACGCACTCCGTTTCCCCGAAGGGGCGGTCCTGGTGACCTCGCAGGCCCTGCCCCGCTGGGCCTCGATTCTGAATCGTGCATCCGCGCTCCTGACGGAGGAGGGGAGCATTGCCGGACACCTCGCCAATGTGGCGCGGGAGTTTTCCGTCCCCGCGATCTTCGGGCTTCAGGACGGGCTGAAAAAACTGGAAGAAGGCCGGGTGGTGACCGTGGATGCGGACGCAGCGTCCGTATACGAAGGATGCGTTGAAACGGTCCTAGCAAAACGGTTGGTTCGCCCGAGAAATCTCATGGAGGGAAGTCCCGTTTTCGAAGCGCTCTCGGGCGCCGCCGGTCATATCGTCCCGCTGAACCTGCTGGATCCCGGATCCCCCACTTTTAAACCGCGCAACTGTAAAACGTTCCATGATATCACCCGATTTTGCCACGAAAAGGCGGTCCATGAGATGTTTCAGTTCGGGAAGGACCACCGTTTTCCGGAAAGATCCAGCAAACAGCTCCGCGCAGCAGTCCCCATGCAGTGGTGGGTCCTCAACCTCGACGACGGCTTCCGGGAAGAGGTGGACACCCGGACCATCCATATCGACAACATCGTCTCCATCCCCATGCTCGCCTTATGGCGGGGCATTACGGCCTTCCCATGGAAGGGCCCCCCACCGATAGACAGCAAAGGGCTCATGTCCGTCATGTTTCAGGCCACGGCCAACACGGCCTTGGTCCCGGGGCTGCGCTCCCAGTACGCGGACCGCAACTACTTCATGATATCGAAAAACTACTGCAGCCTCACTTCCCGCCTCGGTTTCCATTTTTCGACGGTGGAAGCCCTGGTAAGCGATCGGGCCGGCGAAAACTATGTGAGCTTTCTGTTCAAAGGAGGCGCCGCGGACCTTGAACGCAAGGAAAAACGGGTCCTTTTCATCGCCCAACTGCTCGAACACTATGATTTCAGGGTCGAAACCAAGCAGGACCATTTGCTTGCCCGCATAGAGGACCGCGAGAAGGATTTCATGATCAAACGTCTCCAGATTCTGGGCTACCTCACCATGCACACGAGGCAGCTGGACATGGTCATGGCCAACGAAACCTCCGTCCATCATTACCGTGCCAAGATGCACAACGAAATCCAGCAGCTCCTGCAAGGCATGGAAAACCCTCCGGAATAGCCTTTACAATCTGTAAAAAATGCTGACAGCCCTGCTCTGACCCAGCCCCCCTGCCCTCAAATCCTACTGCATATTCCTGATTGTTATTGAAGGGTTATTCTGAGGCCTCCGCCTTCTGCCGTTGGCACAGCCCTTGCCTTTCTTCTCGGCGATGTGGGAATGCCCGGATCACGGAGGACGCCCATCCATCCCGTTAAAAAGACCTGCCAAGGAAATGACACAACGACGTCTACAGGGTCTGTCACCGGTGGCAGTGGAAACTTTCAGGAAGCCCAAGGAGGAGAGGTATGGCACATCATCCTGCAGCTGCAACCAAGCATGAATCCGGATCCATCTGGGCGAGCAGGCCGGGTCACAAACCGGTCCTCTTGCTCATTGCATTCGCCGTGTTTGCGGCGGTCGTCAGCCTCCCGCCCCCACAGGGCATGATAGACCTGGTGAGCAAAATCAGCCCTCCCGGGTCTTCGCTCACATCCGGGACCAAGACCATCACTGAAAGCGTCAACAAGAAACTCAGACCCGCGGCCTTTGAGGCGGCCAAAAAGGCAGGTGCTGCCGAACAGAAACCCGTGGCCAGTGGAGAGGAGCACGGCGAAAAGGCGAAGCCCCTGTTGACAAATAGCCAGGTGGCCCAGATGGCCAAGGTCACCCTGGCCATCTTCGCCCTGGCGGTCTTCCTCTGGGGGACAGAGGCCCTTCCGCTCGGCGGCACCGATCTCCTTGTGGCCGTGATGCTCTACCTCTTCACCATCCTGCCCATCAACGACATCTCCAGGGCATACATGTCCGATGCGGTGTTCTTCATCTTCGGCATCCTGGTGGTTGCCGTCGGGGTCGCCAAGACAGGCCTTGACAAGCGGATCGGGCTCCTGCTCCTGAGCCGGATCAAGAGCGCCAAGGCGTTTGCATTCGTTTTCATGCCAATGCTGGCGATCTCTGCAAGCTTTTTGTCCGAGCACGCCCTGGTCGCCCTTCTCATCCCTGTCTTGATGGGGGTCTATAAGGTGACCTGCCGGATGTACGGCGTGCAGAAAGACCATGCCCTGGCCGTGTTTCTCCTCCTGGGGATATGCTTCGCGGCCAACCATGGCGGCCCGGGCTCTCCCGCGGCGGGCGGTCGGAACGCCATCATGGTGGGCTACTTCATGAGCTATGGCACGCCCATTTCCTTCCTGGAGTGGATGAAATACGGCATGCCCTTCGTCCCCCTCATGGGAGTGGTGATTGGCGGCTACATGTATATCCGGCTGAAAGGGAAATTCCAGGTCAAGGGCCTAAACCCCAGCGAGGTGGTCAAGGCCGAGGTGGCCAGAATGCCGAAATTCGGCGGCAAGGAAGCCGTCATGGCCGTGATCCTGGTCCTGCTGGTGGCCGCCTGGATCATCTTGGGGGAAGAGGCCGGCCTCGGCGGCCCAACCCTCTATGCGGTCTTGGCCATGTTCCTTGCCCGAATCATCACCTGGGACGACGTTCAGGAGGGCGTGGCCTTTGACGTGGTCGGACTTTATGCGGCGGCAAGCGCCATGGGGGTCGCCCTCAAGTCCAGCGGCGGTGCCCTCTGGCTGGCCAATAGCTTTGTCGAAACGCTTCCGGATTTCATGGCCAAGGGTGACCACCTGGCCATCGGAGTGAGCCTCTTGACCGGCACCATGACCAACTTCATGAGCGACGGTGCCACGGTGGCGGCCCTCGGTCCCATCGTCCTGCCCATGGCGGATCTCGCCAACACTCACGTCTGGAAGATCGGTCTTGCCTGCGCCTTTTCATCCTCGTTTGCCAACTTCCTGGTGGTCGGCACCCCCAATAACGCCATCGCCTTTGGCATGGGCAGGGATCCCGAAACCGGCGAGCGACTTCTTGACGTCCTCGATTTCGTAAAATATGGACTTCCCATCACCATCCTGGCATGGCTGGTGCTCTGGTTCTGGACGATCTTCGGCTACTGGCAATTCCTGTCGTGGCCCGTTTTGAAGTAGAGAAGGGCACAGTGGACACCGCACTTCACTCGTGGCGCTCGTCCCTTCCCCACGCCATCCCCGAGGGCTGGCGTGGGCGAACGAAGACAGCTTAGTCTCCTATGAAAACGAAGCTTTACTCGGATCTTCAGCGAAAGATCATCTTCATCACCCTGCTTGTCTCCCTCGCACCCCTCGTGGTGCTCGGCGCGACCATCTATGTCCAGTTTAGCCGGATGTTTCACGACAAAATCGAAGAACAGATCCGCTATCGTGCCAGGGTTCAGGCCGAGGCGGTGGATCTCTTTCTGAAGGAGCGGACGGCCATCATGGGCGCCATTGCAGACGGCCGAAGCTTCAACGACCTGATCTATGAAAAGAACCTTTCAAAGGTCTTCGAGATCATGAACACCAGGGCCGGGGCCTTTGTGGATCTTGGGGTGATTGACAACGCCGGACAACACCTTGCCTATGTGGGGCCATACGACCTCAAGGGGCTCAATTACTATGAACAGCCCTGGTTCGGGGAGGTCATGCGGAAAGGCGTCTACATCAGCGACGTCTACATGGGCTTCAGACAGCTGCCGCACTTCGTGATCGCGGTCCGTCGTCAGGAGAGCGAGCACAGCTGGATCCTGCGGGCCACCATTGATCCGGACATCTTCGGGGGGATCGTTCGTGCCGCCAAGCTCGGCAAGACCGGCGATGCATACATCATCAACGCAGAAGGCATCTATCAGACGCGGCCTCGTTTCAAGGGGGATGTTCTCTCGGACTCGAACCTCGATACCACGATGTTCAGCAGCGGGACGACCACCGTCTTCGAAGAAAAAAACGTCGAGGGGAGAAAGCTGTTTTATGCAGGAAGCTGGCTCAAGAACAAGCAGTGGCTGCTGGTCATCAGCCAGGACGCGGCCGAGGAGATGACCGGCCTCTTTGCCACACGGAATGTGGAAATCATCATCATTCTGGGCGGCGTTTTGGCCATTGTTCTTGCGACCATATTCACCACACGCCTCACCATCCATCGTCTCCAGGATGCCGCCACCCGCATGGACGAGCTCAATGCCCAATTGATTCAATCGGACAAGATGGCGGCCCTGGGAAAGATGGCGGCAGGGGTTGCCCATGAAATCAACAACCCCCTTGCCGTGATCATCCAGAAGACCGGATGGATGGAAGACCTCTTGATGGAAGAGGATTTTCAGAAAACAAAGAATCTGGATGAGTTCAAGACCTCCATCAAGAAGATCGAGGAGCATGTGGAGCGGGCCAGGAAGGTCGTTCACAACATGCTCGGCTATGCCCGCAAAATGGAGCCCCGACTTGAGGATGTGGATGTCAATCAGACCCTTACCCAGACCATCGGCCTGCTTGAGAATTACGCCAGCATCAATAACATCAACATCCGGACCGATTTTGCGCCCGACATCCCCATCATCGCGAGCGATCAGTCTCGACTCCAGCAGGTCTTTTTGAACCTCATCTCCAATGCCATTGATGCCATTGGAAAGGATGGCCGGGTGGAGGTCCTGAGTCGCATGGGGGGAGGTCGAATCACGGTTGAAATTGTCGACAACGGCCCAGGCATTCCTCTTGAGATGCAGAAGCGGATCTTCGATCCTTTCGTGACAACCAAGCAGGCTGGAAAAGGAACCGGTCTGGGTCTATGGATCAGTTACAACATCATGGAAAAGCTGGGAGGCAAGATCAGTTTTTCGAGCCAGGCGAGGAAAGGCACCACCTTCACCGTGGAAATACCCGTTGTGATCCCGGAGAAGAAGTGATCTATGGTGGGCTGATCAGCCGCTAACCTCACCGTTTTTTTGTTTCCGATTTGAGCATTAAGATTTAAAATACTTCAGATCTTAACCTTTGTGCACCGCCCTTCGATTGGCGAGCGCCGGAAGGAGGCTACATGGACTATTTTAGAGTGTTAGTGGTGGACGATGAAAAGGACTTCCTTGAAACCATTGTGAACCGCCTCAACAAGCGGAACATTGACACCACGGGCTGCGGCAGCGGCGAGGAGGCCCTGGAGGTTATGAAAAAGAAGCTTTTCGACGTGGTGATCCTCGACATTAAGATGCCCGGCGGCATGGACGGCATCGAGGCCCTGCGTGAAATGAAAAAAATACAGCCACTGGCAGAGGTGATCCTGCTGACAGGACATGCCTCGGTCGAAACCAGCATCGAAGGGATGAAGATCGGCGCCTTCGATTATCTCCTCAAGCCCATCAAGCTGGAGGAGCTCATGACGAAGCTCGCCCAGGCCTTTGAGAAAAAGGACTCTCACGAACAGAAGATACGGAGCGCCAAGATCAAGGAACTCATGAGATTTCCCGGCAGGGTCTTCGAGCAGGAAAAGCACGAATAGAAGGAGTCGCCAGGTCCGGTGCCCCTGCCAATAGGTCCCTTTCGGTCTCTTGACGCCGGCCTGGCCATTTCTTCTCAAAATCAAACACAGCAAAGTTCTCTTTACAGCCTGTAAAAATCCCCGACACTGTCCATCGACCGCCGCCCAGGCCAATTTTGGACCATTCCTCAATACCTCCCTTACTCCAGCCACTTAGGAAGGTCTCTCGACTTGTTCCATTTGGCACAAAGGTTGCGTTTCCCAGCTAGAAAGCGCGCTCCAGGACACCACGCAGGCATGAGCGTTGATCTCATGGGACCGGTTCGGGCAAGCGATCCGCACCGGAGGTCACCCAGGAAAACATGAAACCACACCACTACGCAACCATCAGGAAGATCATCCTCACCATCATGATCGTCCTGCCTGTCATTCCTTTTGTCTTGGTTCTCGCCATCGGATACTACTATTTCACCGACTCCATTGAAAGCAAGACCATCGCCTCCATGCGGCGCATCGTGGAGGACCATCGGGAGATGATCGACAGCTTTCTCATGGAACGAAAGGCAGACCTGGCATTCGTCCTCTCTTCCTACACTTACAACGACCTGGCAGACCCCGAAACGCTCTACAGGGTGTTCGAAAGACTCCAAAAGGAGTCCCCGGCCTTTGTGGACCTAGGCGTTTTCAACGAAGAAGGCATTCATGTGGCCTACCAGGGGCCCTACAAACTGGTGGGGAAAGACTACGGGAACGAGGAATGGTTCAAGGCGGTGTTGAGCGAAGGATACTACATCAGCGACATCTTTCTGGGATTCAGGCGAATCCCGCATTTCATCATCGCGCTGGCCAGGAACCAAAACGATAAAAAGTGGGTCCTCCGGGCAACCATCGATACCTACATGTTCAATGACCTCGTGAGAAAGGTCCGGATCGGGAAGACCGGCGAGGCCTATATCCTGAACGCCCAGGGGGTCTTTCAAACGGAGCGGCGGTCAGGGGGCAACCTCATGGACCAGGCTCCGGACAATATTGACCGTCTAACACCCCATGAGGGAATAAAAACCTTCATCATGGACGATACAAGGGGCGACAAATGCGTCTACGCCACCACCTGGCTCAAGAACAAAAAATGGATGCTCGTGGTGAGGCAGGAGCAGGCCGACGCCTTCTCCGCCCTGCGAACGGCCTCCTACCTCATTCTCATCATCATCCTCCTTGGCGGCATCGCCATCGTGGCCGCTGCCTTCTACATGACCGATCGAATCGTGAAGCGGATAGAACGGGCCGATGCGGAGAAGGAGGAACTGGGGCACCAATTGGTGCGGGCCACGCGGCTGGCCGAGCTCGGTGAGATGGCCGCAGGGTTTGCCCACGAGATCAACAACCCGCTTCAGATCATCAAGTCCGAACAGACCCTGATGGAGGCCATATTCGGGGATTTGAAGGAAAAGGGTGAGTTGAAGGCGTCCGCCGAGCTGGACGAGATCCTGGACTCCATGGAACAGATCAAGTTGCAGATCAACCGTTGTGCCCAGATTACACAGCAGATCCTCAAATTCGGTCGTCAGACCGAGCCCGTCTCCGTGGATGTGGACCTTCGACAATACATCCCCGAAGTGACCAGCATGATTGCCAAGAAGGCCGAGGTCCATGGCATTGCGCTGCGGCAGGAAATCTCTGATTCCATGCCGCAGGTCCACGCGGATCCTTCACAGCTTCAGCAGGTCTTCCTCAACCTCTACAACAATGCCATCGACGCCATTGTTGCCGGGCACGGCTCATCGGGCGGGGAACTGACGGTCTCGGCTGGCCCTGAGGAGAACGGCAAGGTACGGATATCGGTCAAGGACAACGGAACGGGCATCAGCCCGGAGAACCTTAAGAAGGTCTTTTCGCCCTTCTTCACCACCAAACCCGTGGGTAAAGGAACGGGGCTGGGGCTTTCCGTTTGTTACGGAATCATCGACCGCCTTGGCGGGGAGATGGAGGTGGCAAGTGAAAAGGGGGTCGGAACCACCTTCACCATCCGACTGCCCGCCATCAAGGCTTGAGAAAAGAGGCGCTTTTTTTTGCCTCTGAGGCGAAACATTTTTTCCTAAGTCGCGATTCACCAAATTTGGAGGCAGCCGCAGGAGGGTGTCTTTTTTGAGCTGCAAGTCCACTCGTTCGAAGCCTGTGAAACGCCCCCAAAACCCAACGGGTGTATCGAGAAGACACAAAAGGTTCTCTATGCTGGAAAGAATCTCTTCTGGGGCTATCTCGAACAAATGCAGGAAATTGGTGCCGTTAATAATGGCTGTGTCATATCTTGCAGCTCAAAAAAGACACCCTCCTGCGGCCCACAAGGAATAAGAATCGTTCATTTTAGGCTTTTAAAAGACGCCCAGAGAGGGGGGAAACAGATGGAACAGATGAGAATGATGATGGTGGATGACGAGGAGCGATTCCTCTCCACCACAAAAAAGCTGCTCGCGAGGAAGGGCTACGACGTCGTTACGGCATCGAACGGTGCGGAGGCCCTTGAGACCCTGGCGACTCAAACCATTCATGTGGTGATCCTGGATGTGAAAATGCCCGGCATGGACGGGGTCGCCACCCTCAAGGAGATCAAGAAGCGCTTCCCCCTGGTGGAGGTCATCATGCTGACCGGCCATGCCACCGTGGAATCCGCCGTCGACGGTCTCAAGTCCGGGGCCACCGACTACCTCATGAAACCGGCCGACATCGACGAGCTGGTCAGCAAGGCCGAAGAGGCCTTTTCAAAGCGAAAGGTGCTGGAGGAGAAAATCCGGGTGGCCCAGACGCGACATTTCATGAAATCCCCAAGGGAAATTCTGAGAGACACGGAATAGTGTCCGTTCAGGATCAGGATAGGGAGATGGATTAATGGACGAAAGAGCGCACGAGGGAATGAAACGGGGATCGATCAGGGTCCCTAGAGAAGTTGAACGTCTCATCTTTTTCTACGCGACGATCGGCATGTTTCTTTTCTGGGGTTGCTCGAAGCTTTTCGGGGATTGATGCTTCTCTCATTTGAATAAGGATATCCGTAATGGAACAGGGTTTATCTTGACTGGATAAAATGTCTTATGTTGGAAGCGGGGGTCAAAAATGACGGACGGAAAGAAAAAACTGTCAGGCTATGACAGGTACATCAACTGGAAATTTTTCGTTATTCCGCTGGGCCTGCTCTTGCTCTTCATCTTCATGCCGCTGCCAAACAGCATGCTGGATGTGGGCGTCGAGTACGCCTTCGGGCCCAAGTACATGCAGGAGTTTTTCTCAAAGGAACTCTTCGCCAAGAAGGCGGGTGATCTGGCCCAGTGGGAGATCCAGATGGTCCGGATGATGGTGGAAAGCGTCGAAACATCCTCCTTCGGCCACGGTGCCTTCATGAAGCGGGATGAGAAGTGGTGCAAGTCCGCGGGAATTCCCAGCACCAAGGGACACCTGGACCAGGTCAAGGCCTTTGCGAAACAGATCCCGCCAGACAAGTTCAAGATGATCATGGAGGAAGGGTTCAAGCTCAGGACTGAGAAGCTCAGCTTCGAAGAACTGAAGGACACCGAAAAGCAGAAGGCCCTCCAGGCAGGGTTCAAGGTCAAAGCGGCGGTCGGTATCGTCATATTCGTGGTCCTCTGCTTTGCCACGGAGGCCATACCGCTCCCCATGGTGGCCTTCTGCATCGGCATTATCGCCATGTGTACGGGGATCGTGGACCGCCACAACATTGCAGGGCTTTACTGGTCGGATGCCACCTGGTTCATCATGGGGAGCCTCATGTTCGCCGCCGCCTTTGTGAAGACGGGCGTCGACAAGCGGATCGCCATGATGATGTTCGGAAAATTGAAAAATCCCGACATCAAATGGATCTCGCTCATCATCATTCTGGTCATTTCGCCCCTTACCATGTTCATGTCGGACCACGCCCTGGCGGCCATGTTCCTTCCCATCGGCATGCTCCTTTACACGGCCTCCTCGTCGGCCGCGGGCGAGGACGACCCGGAACTGGGCAAGATGATCATGATTACCATTGCCATGGCCGCCAACCTGGGAGGGTCGCTTGCGCCGTCAGGGGCAGCACGAAACATCATCATGATGAGCTATGCTGAGCAGATGTTCGGTCTCTCCATCGGGTTTGGCGAGTGGTGCCTCTACGCCATTCCCTTCCTGGCCTTCCTGATCCCCGTATGCTGGATTGTGATCAACTGGCGGTTCAAGCCCAAGGTGAGGGACCTCAGCGCTGCCATGGCACTGGTCAAGGAAGAGATCAACCGGAGCGGCAGGAAGTGGACACGCCAACAGATCGTCTCCATCTGCATCTTCGTAGCGACGCTCTTCTGCTGGATCACCGAAAAGAATGTGATCTATAGTCTGACCGGCATCCGTTTCGGGGTCGGGATATTCGCCGTGATGGGCGCCATCGCCTACATGTTCGCAGGCGTTGTCAACTGGCGCGACTACCAGACCCGGGTCGACTGGGGCGTGGTGTGGCTTTATGCAGGGGCCATCATCTTCGGCTATGTGCTGGTCTCAACCGGAGGGGCTTACTGGATCGCGCGGGAAATGGTGGGTCTCGCGGCGCCACTTGGTTTGGACAAAGGATTTGGCCTGCTCCTCACGGGCAATGTGATCGTGGGGCTTGTCACCCAGATCATGGCCGATGGTCCTGCCTGCGCGGCGGTCGGTCCCGTGACCCTGGCCATGGCCGGCATCGTTCACCCCGGGACCAGCATGATCCCCTTCATGACCATGGGAACCGCCATTGCCTCCTCCTTCGCCTACTGCCTGGTCATCGGCACCCCGCCCAACGCCATCGTGTATTCGAGCGGGGTGGTGGAGGCCAAGGACTTCCTGAGGGTGGGCGTCATCTTGTGGTTCACCAACATGGCAGGGCTCGTGCTCATATCCGCGACTTACTGGAGCTGGATGGGGTGGAAGGGGCTTGCGCCCTTCTGATCCCTGGAAAGAACCGATTGATCGCATTGAAGAGAAGATAGGACAACAGGATGCTTGAGACACGGACCATGATTGAAAGCGGCCAAGGCATAAAAGGCTTCAACCTGTTCCATCAACTCCTTGCGAGCGTGAAAGGGGTATTGCTCCGGCCGGGGTCTTTTTTCCAGAACCTCCCCGAGGCGTCTACCCTGGGGGGACCGGCGATCTTCCTTTTCGCCTGCAGCGGTGTCTTCAGCGTCTTGGCGGCCCTTTTGAGCCCTGAAAAAAGGGGGTTGCTTGCAGGGATCTACTTCGCCAACGCCTTTCTCACGCCATGGATTATGGCTGTTGTGCTTTACCTTGCAACGACGGTCCTTTGCAAAAACCGATTCACTTTTCAGACCATCTTCGGGATCGCGGCTTTTGCGAGCGTCACGCTCCTCGTCTCCTGGATCCCCGGCACGGCCCTTTTTGCAGGGCTTTGGCGGTTTTATCTGGTGGGGCTGGGACTGGTGAGGGCGGGGCGCATCTCGGTTACAAGGGCCTGCGCCCTGATCCTGGTCATGGCGGCTGTCCTGCTCTTGTTCATCCAGTGGCTTCAACCCTTTCAAAGGCATTAGATACCTTTATACACTTGAACCGATAACGTGCACACCCTCAAAGGAGGCGCATAATGAACCAGAAGATAAAAGTTCTGATGGTGGACGATGAAGAACAGTTTCGGGCAACCACCAAAAAAATCCTCGATCGAAGGGGATTTGCGACGATTGTGGCTGGAAGCGGTGAGGAGGCCATCCAGAAGCTGAAGGAGGCCCCTGACGTTGTGGTCCTCGACGTGAAGATGCCGGGAATGGATGGCCACCAGGCTTTGAAGGAGATCAAGAAGCGCAATCCCGACCTGCCGGTTATCATGCTCACTGGCCACGGGGCCATGCCGTCGGCCCGAGAAGCCCTTGTGGAAGGGGCCTTTGACTACCTTGCAAAACCCTGCGACATCGATCTCTTGAGCACCAAGATCACCGAAGCCTCGCAGCATGGGAGAAAAGGCGCTATCCCGGAAGAAAAACGCGCCTTCGACGTGATGGTTCCCCTGGAGGAGTACACGACCCTGAGCGGCGAACAGACCATCAAGGAGGCGATTGAAGCGCTCAGGGAGTCCTTCACATCCAAGGTCACAACCAGCCGGATTATGGAGACCGGGCACCGCTCCATCCTTGTGATCGATGAACGAAAACGGGTCCAGGGCATCCTCGCCATCACCGATCTCCTCTCGGCCATCATGCCACCCTACCTATCGGCCCCCAAACCCGCCACGGCCGACAGCATCCAGTATTCGCCCATGTTCTGGAAGGGCATGTTCCGGCGGGAGATCAAAATCCTGGCCACCAAAAAAATCAAGGATGTCATGTCCCCCGCACCGCTTTCGGTCGAGGCCGATGACAATCTCATGACCGCCGCCTACACGATGCAGATGAACAATGCAAGAAGAATGGTGGTCCTGAAGGAGGGGCAAGTGGTGGGCGTCATCCGGGAACAGGACCTCTTTTTCGAGATGGAAAAGATATTGAGAGAGTAACAGCGGGGAAACCGCGGTCTATGAAGGCATACGCCCTTTTTGGAAGGGTATAAGTGAGCGGAGCTTTGCGCCTAACGAATCTGCGGGGCGTATCCATGACATCATGAGCAAAACGGGAGGCGGACAGGCAATGCGTAAATGGTATTTTTTGGGATTGACGGTGATTTTCTTTATTTCATACGGAACATCGGCTTTCGCCGCAATGGACAACGAAGAACTCCTCAAGCGGCTCGACGAATTGACCATCATCATCCAGAAGCAGCAGGAGGAGATTCAAAAACTGAGAAAGGAGATGGACAGTCAGAAGACCCGGATTGATGAGGTGAAGGATAGCCAACAACAGGACGTTCAAAAGGCCGTCAAAACGGAGGTGAAAGAGGCGGAGAAGTCCTGGAAGGACGCGGTGCCGGGCTGGGTGAAACGAACCAAGCTCTCAGGAGACCTGCGGACTCGATATGAAGGGATCTATGATCGGACCCAGCAGGAAGCGGACGGCAGTCACGACGATCTGGCCAATCGGGACCGGTTCCGAATCCGGGCAAGGCTCTATGTAGACAGCGACATCACCGATGAGATCGCCACCCACTTCATGCTCACGACCGATGACGACCCCCAAAAGGACCCCACCACCAGCAACCAGACGCTCACAGACGACTTCAACGACAAGGCGATCTATATCGGAAGGGCGTATGCCTCCTACATGCCCAACTGGCTCAAGGGATCGGAATTCGTTTTTGGCAAGTTCAAAAACACCTTCCTTCACACGGACATCATGTGGGACCCGGACGTAAACCCGGAGGGGGCATACGAAAAATACACCTATTCCGGTCTGGACAAATTCAAACCCTTTGTCCAACTTGGCCAGATGAGCGTCAATGAGCAAAACTTCCAGACCGACGACGCCTACCTGTTCTTAAGCCAGGCCGGCTTCGACTGGAAAATCGGCCGGGTGACCCTCACCCTTGCCGGGAGCAACTACAACTGGACCAACATGGAAAACTCCAAGTACCTGAACCGTGCCCAGTTCAAAGGAGGCGGCGGTAACACCTACGAGCCTGATCCCGAAGCCGCCGGGCAGGTCAAATACAAATACAACTACAATTTGTGGGAGGGAATCTCCGCCGTTAAGTTTAATCTTGGCCCCGTACCCACAGAACTCATCTTCGACTACGTGGTGAATGGGGCGGAAAACGTGCCAAGCAGCCATGACAGTGCCTATTATGCGGGATTCCTTCTGGGCCAGGAGAAGAAAAAAGGCGACTGGTCATTGCTTTACAAATACGCGCGCATCGAGCAGGATGCCGTGATCGGTTCGCTCAACGACCAGGATTTCTACGGGGCCAACCGCAAGGGCCACAAGCTGATGTTCAGGTATCTGCCCTTCGATCGGCTCACGCTTGGGACCTCCCTCTTCCTCACGGAAAATATCAAGGACTGGGACCCAGCCTCCCCCACCTTCAAGAACAACGATCAGAATCGCGGGGAAGAGACCAGACTGCAGGTCGACGCCATCTTCAAATTCTAGACCCCTGGCCCTCACCTTGACAAGGGACAAGCGTGCGGTCATGACGCAAGGACACGGGTCTTTCGTCATGACCGTTTCTATCTAAGCCCTCTGACACATGCCCGCCTTCCCCAAATTGATCTTGCATTCGGATGAAGAGTGTGCATAAAAGCATCGAGGGCCCCATCATGCAAGACGATATCAGAGACAGACCCTATCTCTCCCACGAGGATGTCCTGGGTCTCAACTTCATCAAAGACCCTTGTCCCTTCATATTCAGGCGACATCACCGAACGGGTCTCCGCTCGCACATCCTGGAGGTTCTGGACCCTCTGGATGTTGCGAAGGAGAGAGAGGGCGTTATCCAGGACGGGGTCAGGTGGTTTCCAAAGGCAAAACCCTTAAAAATGCTCAGGCTCTTCAGGGCCAAGTTTGATGGCCTGGCTCGAGCCAAAGAGGAAATCAGGAAAGTCAAAATCATCGAGACCTTCCTCGGTTATCCCTATTATGCAAGGTCCGAGGAGTTTCTGGCGCACTACAGGTTGTACACTTTTTTGGATATCCTCCTCTGCGGCCTTCAGGAAGTAGTGGAAGGGGAGATCCTCGACCCTTGGAGCCCTGGGGAGGGAGACCCGCTTAAACCCCTCTTTCAAAGATTCCCATCTCCCATCCATCCGCAAGGTCCCGAAGGCCAGGCGTCAAAGGCAAAGGCCCATATCCGCGAATTCATCAAAAGGGTCAAAAGGATGATCCTCGAGGCGGGACATGCCCCTGACCTTGCGGGCGTCGGGAATCTCCTCCTGACCCGGGAAGGGCTTCTCAAACTTGTGGATATCAACAACGTCTGCCGGGTCCGTTTTGATTCAACGATTCCCCTGGACGATCGGCGATATCCCGTGTGTGACAAGTCGGTCGAGGCGCTGTATCTGCTTGAAAAAAAAATCTTTGGTGTTTCACGGAAATCGAGTCCCATTTACGTCCATTTCCTGGATCCGGGCCGAATGCGCGAGGTGGGGCAGATTGAGCGGCGATTTCATGATAACATGAGAAACTAGATTGAACGATTCACTGGTCATATGGGTCGTAGGGGGTATCCTTTCATACTCCGCAACTGCAATTCTCGAATTGCCTTTGGAACGCCCTCATAACCAGCAGGAGGCGACGGGCAGGCTCAAAAGGTAACCTCGACCGGAACGGTTCCCTTCTGGGGCTGTCCGGCAATAATGCAGGGAGTTGGTGCCGTTAATAACGCCCGGGCCGAATGTTGCGGGGTATGAAAGGATACCCCCTACGGCCCATTGCATTGTCGCTGAATCGATCAATTTGAGGAAAACAAACGAAGAGCGGCAAAACGGCATGAAGCGAGAGCAGGAGACACAGGTTTTCGGAGCATGAAAATCCTACTCATCTACCCCTATTTTATCGAGCAGCGTGTCCACGAAGAAGAGATCACCGTAGTGCCGATCGGTCTCTACTATGTGGGGGCCATGCTCAGGGAGAAGGGCTACGATGTCAAAATCCTGAACTGGTCCCGGGCCGATCGATCCGTGGCCCAAGTGGATAAGACGCTGTCGAAGGAACGGCCGGACATAATTGGTTTTTCAGTGTTTCATGCCAACCGGTGGGGGGCCATCGACTTGGCCCGCACTGCCAAATCGCTCCTTCCCCACGTCAAAACCGTGTTTGGAGGTATAGGCGCCACCTTTCTGTGGGAGCACCTGCTGACTCACTTTCCGCAAGTGGACTACGTGGTGTTGGGAGAAGGGGAGAAAAGCTTTCTCGAACTTGTGCGTGCCATTGAGAACCGGTCCGAAAAGAGCCTCGATCTCATCGCGGGGATTGCGTACAGAGAAGAGGGGAGGCCGCGGCTCACGGCCCCCCCTACCCTCATGGATAACCTTGACCAACTGCCCGACCCAGCCCTCTATTTCCAATTCCAGCACGTTGCCTCAACCCGCGGGTGCCCAGGGAACTGCACTTTCTGCGGTTCGCCGCTCTTCTGGGGTCGGAAGGTCCGGTTCCATTCGGCAGACTACATCGTGGATCAACTGGAACGACTCACCCAAAGGGGCGTCCGTTTTTTCTATTTCTCCGATGATACCTTCACAGCGAGAAAGGCGCACGTTGTCTCCATCTGCAGGAAAATCCTCGAGCGGGGGCTGAATATCAGCTGGGTGGCCATCTCGCGGGTGAGCCATGTGGACGAGGAGATCCTCTACTGGATGCGGAAGGCCGGCTGCATCCAGATCAGCTATGGTGTGGAAAGCGGATCGGACCGCATCCGGACGCTCTTCAACAAGGACATTCAGAGGAAGGACATCCAGAGGGCCTTCCGCCTTACCACCCGCTACGGCATTCTGTCGCGGGCCTACTTCATCTACGGCTCTCCTGGAGAGGATTGGGATACCATACAGGAGACGCTGGATCTCATGGATGACATCAAGCCTTTGAGCGCTATCTTCTACGTGCTCGACCTCTATCCTGGGACCGCCCTCTATTCAAAGCTCAAAGCGCGTGAAACCCTTTCAGATGACATCTGGCTAGAGCGGATTGAAGACATCCTCTACTTTGAAACCGATCCCCGCTTGTCCGCCGAGATGGTCCTGGCCTTTGGGAAACGCCTTCGAGAAACATTTCACGAAAAGCTCCCGGGTTACGTGGACGCCATCGACCTGGAAGACCGCGAGGACCTCCATCCCCTCCACGCCGATTTCCTATCCAGGCTGGGCATGACCTTCAGCGAAGGCGACTACGCCAACGTGCCTTCCATTAAAAAAAAGGAACGGGTGGCCGAACGCCTCTTCCTAAAGGCACTCAAGTATGGGCCCGACCATCGGGCCTACCTGGGGCTGGGCATGGTCAGGCAGAAAAGCAGAGAGTTCCTCGCCGCTGCCGACGCCTTGGAAAAAGGGATCCACCACTTCCCCGAGAGCGAGTCGATACACCTTTGCCTTGCCATCAGCTACATGAATCTGGGTCGATACCAAGACGCGCTTCCCCATCTCCTGAAGTTCCCCAATTCCAAAGAAGCGGCCTCTCACCTCGAGATCTGTCGTCAGGCGCTTCGAGGAAAAACATCGTTTTCCTAAGCTGAGTGATCCTTTATTCCTTGCCAGCAGCAGGGGGGTGTCTTTTCTGAGCCGCAACTCCAATTTTCCAGTTGCCTTTGTAACGCCCCCATAACCTAAGGGGTGTCTCGGGAAGGCACAAAAGGTGGACTATGCTAGATGGGTTGCCTTCTGGGGCTGTGTGGAAACAAGCGCAGGAAGTTGGTGCCGTTAATAATGGCTGTGAAATACTTTGCGGCTCAGAAAAGACACCCCCCTGCTGCTGGCTCCAAATGGGGGATCGCTCAATTTAGGTCAAAAAGCGTATCGAAGACCCACCCCCCAAGCGTTTGATGCGCCATGGACGCCATCGAAGAGGCCGTAGGCCCCTGAGCGATGGTGGATCCGGGTGATGAGACTCCACTCGGGCCGGCTTGGGAGGGAAAAGGCGAATTCAAACATGAGGTAGTCCAGGAACTTGGAGGTCTCGTCGTGCGACCGGGCCTCCACCTCGGGCGTTTGGGTAGCGTAGGAGAGGCCCTCTCCGACGGCAAAACTGGTGTCGATGACATGGTCCCACGGAAAAGGGAGCCAGCGAGCCACCACGAGGCCGTTGAACTCCCAGTGGTCCTGGTCGCGGAAGTGTTTGGCCACCTGACCTTCCAGTTCGAAGTCGATATATTCCTTGAAAGAACCTATCCTTCTTGACAAGGCCCCGACCACCAGATCGGCGTCCGTGAACCCGGTTTGAAACGTTGCCGTTTCTTGCAGGGTCCCATCCGTCAGCCGGGCCCAGTAAAGGCTGAAGGCCCAATCTCGCTCCGCCTCGGCCTCACCGCAAAACCCCGTCACAATCATCCAAGTGCAGAGGGCCAGCTTCCACGCACCGTGCTTTTTCATATCATCTTCAGGCCCTTTAGGACTGTGCACCGTTGTAAATCGACGATGCCGCAACCAGCGCTCCGGGGCCCACCTTGAGCCCCTGGGCCTGGATAACGGTTCCAAGGGCCGAAAGAAAGAGAAACACGTTTCTGGGCGTGGAGGAATGACCCATGAGGCCCACACGCCAGATCTTGCCGGCCAGCGCGCCTAGCCCCCCGCCGATCTCGATGCCGAACTCGTTCAGAAGGGCCTTTCGGGTCTTAAGGTCGTCGACCCCTTCCGGAATGGCGACCGCATTCAGCATGGGGAGTCTTTCGGCCTCAGGGACGAACATGGATAGCCCCATGGCTTCAATGCCGGCAACCAAGGCCCGATGGTTCAGTTTGTGCCTGGCGAAGCGGGCCTGCAGGCCCTCTTCGGAAACAATCCTCAGGGCCTCGCGAAGGGCGAAAATCATGTTAATGGGGGCCGTGTGATGATACTTCCGCTCTTCGCCCCAGTAGCTCTTGACCATGCTCATATCCAGATACCAACTCAGGACCGGGGTCTTGCGCTTTCCGATGACCGCCATGGCGGCCTCGTTGAACGAGGCGGGCGAAAGACCCGGTGGGCAAGAAATGCACTTCTGGGTCCCGCTGTAAGAGACGTCAATGGCCATCCGGTCGAGGGCCACTTCCAGTCCTCCGAGGGAGGTGACCGTGTCCACCACAAAAAGGGCCCCAGCCTCGTGGGCGATGGCAGACAGATCATCAAGGGGCTGCCTCACACCGGTGGATGTCTCGGCATGGACCACGGCCACAAGCTTGGGATGCCTTCCCTTGATGGCCTCTTTCACTGTCTGAGGATCTACGCTCCGGCCCCACGGTGCATCCACCCGGATAAGCCGTCCACCCACGCGGTTGACGATGTCACACATCCGGGCACCAAATACCCCGTGGACGCAGATCAAAGCCTCGTCCCCCGGTTCAAGGAGATTCACGAGACAGGTCTCCATGCCGGCGGTGCCTGTGCCCGAAACGGGGATGGTCAATTCGTTTTCTGTCTGGAAAAGACCCCTCAGAAGCGCCTGGGTTTCGTCCATGATCGCCAAAAATAGAGGGTCCAGGTGTCCGATGCAGGGGGAGGCCATGGCCTGGAGCACCCGGGGCGATACCTCGCTCGGGCCAGGTCCCATCAATACGCGGTGGGGCGGATCCGTTTCCTTGAAGTGGTTGTTGTTAGTGTAATTCATGGTTACCTCCGAAACGAGACGCGATTTCTTCTCGATGATGAAAGGCCTCTGCCTTGGGGTCCGAGCTCTAAATGCACCCGATCAATTTTCATTGGGTATCGGTGTTCCTTCCGAGGAAGAGAGACCTGAATCACGTCGCGAAGGTGTGATGGTTGCTCAAACCGGGTCTCCTCAAAGCGGGAACTCCAATGCGTTCGGACCGCCGCAGCCCGTTTTAGCGGCGGTCCGTTGTAACCGCGCACTATAGGGAAAAAAGGATCGAGTGTCAATGGTTTCCTTGACATTTTCGATGCATGACCCTTATGGTTGTATACGACAAAATGGATGGCTCCCAATCGACCCCCTCGATCCGCATAATACCGACGCGATCCATTGTCATTCGACAGGCCAGACATGGTAGTCAAGAGATTCCGCGCACCTGCTGAAAGGTCCGAGACGTTCCGAACGGCCATCACCTCCGAGCTCCAGTCCCTTGGCCGGCCCGCATCGGCCAAAGAGATCTCCGCACTGGTCGGCCTGAGCGAAAAGGAGGTCCTGGATCACTTGGCCCATATCCGGCGATCGGGCCGTCCCAAAGAAGAAGGTCTGACGCTCACGCCTGCGGCCTGCAAGACGTGTGGGTTCGTCTTCAGGAAAAGGGAACGTCTCACGAGGCCGACGCGTTGTCCCATGTGCAAGGGGGAGAGAATCGCGGAGCCCCTCTTTTCCTACAAACCGGAATCCTGAAATCTGCATGTCCATACTGCTTGTTCACCCACCCATCGCCAAGGCCTGTGAGCCGCCGGCGGGGCTCGCAAGGCTCGCAGGGGCGCTGAACCGCCATGGGGTGTCTTACAAAGTGGTTGACGCCAACCTGGAAGGGACCCTCAACCTGCTTGGCCGGCCGCTGAAAATCGAAGACACCTATACCCGGAGGGCATGCCGCCACCTTGAAGACAATTTGAGATGGCTGCGCGGCTTGGACGGTTACAGGAACGCGGCCCATTACAGCCGTATCGTAACCGAGGTCAACCGGGTCCTTGAGAGATCCGGGGCTCAAAACGGGGTCAGGGTTGGACTTGCCAACTACCAGGACGACCGGTTGTCGCCCGTGAGGAGCAGAGACCTGATCCGGGCTGCGGAAGATCCGTCCAATAACCCATTCCGCCCCTATTTCGAGGAGCGGCTCACCGGTCTCCTTAATCGTCACGCGCCCTCAACCGTGGGATTTTCCCTCAACTACCTGAGTCAGGCCCTCTGCACCTTTGCGATGATCGGGTGGATCAGGAAGGTCGCTCCCGGGCTCACAATCGTCTTAGGGGGCGGACTCGTGACCTCTTGGATGAAAAAACCGCGATGGCGCAACCCCTTTTCCGGGCTGGTGGATCACCTTGTCCCGGGCCCGGGGGAAAGGCCGCTCCTCTCACTTCTCGGGTGCCAATGGCGCGAGGGCCATGACCGGCCCGATTACACCGCCTTCCCCCTGGAGGCCTACCTGTCGCCCGGTCCGATCCTCCCTTACAGCGGGTCAAGCGGATGTTATTGGCAGCGTTGCTCCTTCTGTCCGGAGCGGGCCGAAAGAAACCCTTACAGGCCCTTGGCCCCGGAGACCGTGCTGGACGACCTCCGCACCCTCAAAGGGGAGGTAAAGCCCCTCCTTGCCCATCTACTCGACAACGCCGTGAGCCCAGGACTCCTTAAGGAGATCGTGCACCGACCCCCCGGCGTGCCGTGGTACGGCTTCACCAGGGTCTCCGATCTCTTCCTGGATCAGGAGTTCTGCCGGGCCCTCAAACGGTCAGGCGGCGTCATGCTCAAACTGGGAATTGAATCCGGGGACCAGGCGGTGCTCGACGCGCTCGGAAAAGGGGTTCAGATCGAAATCGCATCCGCAGCCCTTAAAAACCTCAAAAACGCGGGGATCGCCACCTACGTCTATCTCCTGTTCGGAACGCCGCCCGAGACGCGTGAGCGCGCCCAACGAACCCTGGACTTCACGGTGAGACATGCGTCATACATCGATTTCCTCAATCTGGCCCTCTTCAATCTGCCAACCTTCGGCCCTGACGCGGAACGGTTCCAGACCAACGCCTTCTATGAAGGGGACCTCTCGCTTTATAGTGACTTCAAACACCCTGAAGGTTGGGACCGCCCCCTGGTGAGACACTTCCTGGATCGCGTTTTCAAAAAGCACCCGGATGTTTCAGCTATTTTGCGGCGGGTTCCCCCCATATTCACTTCCAATCACGCCCCCTTCTTCCTCCTGGCCAATTCGCCCGCCCCTATAAGAGGCACTTGAATTGCTCAACTTTGCGGACTATCATTAATTTCCACAATTGACCGATTCACCGAATTTGGAGTCAGTCGCAGGGGATAAGGCTCGCTCAACTTGGAAACGTGAGACAATTCTCACCTTCAAAAGGGAGGGAACAGATCTGATATGAGATGCTGGCCGGTACCAGGGAGCCTTCAGGCCGAATTTCGGGCCGTTGGGGCCCCCGGCCATTTCTGGGAGGATCGTGGCGACAGGCGGCACTGTGGCATGGACATCCATGCGCCTGCGGGGAGCGACGTCGTGGCCGTCGAGGCCGGCGAGGTCGTGAAGGTGGCCCTTTTTACCTCACCCCAGGCCATCTCTTACTGGAACGAGACCTACTACGTTCTGATTCGGCATGAGAGCGGTCATTTCTGCAAATATGCCGAATTGGGGACAACCGCCGTGCTTCCGGGGGAACCGGTCGAAGCGGGTCACGTGATCGGCCAGGTGGGGATGGTTCTCAACGACCGGGCCGTCAGGTCCGATGCCCCCCTCTACATTCAGAAGCTCAAAGAGGCGGGTCTCGGGAGCATGCTGCACCTGGAGGTCTACCGCGTCATGCCGCCTTATCTGCCCAACTATCTGGGCGGCAATCTTCTGGCTACCCCAAGGCCTGAGGAACTGGTGGACCCTGCCCAATACCTGAAAACGGCCCTGCCCTGTGGTGGTGTGTCAAAAAATCAGGTCCTGTGATCGCGCCCATCTCGTCTCAAGAGCGCCATATAACTGTCGGGTGGGGCCTGGATGTAATCCTGGACTGGTCGGCACTTTGACTTGAAGATATAAAAGACCGCTCGCCCAACGGCCCTGGGGTACAGGGTCTCGAAATTCGCCATCCCTTTCGAGACCACAAGATCGGCCTCGGATAGCAGTCTCAGGAACCCCGGAGAGACGTTCTCCCAATCAATCCCCGCCCCGTCCGTGCCCGTATCCGCAATTTCTTTGATCCGGTCGCCCAGTCCCGTTGAATTCAGGTCGCTGCGCGTCAGGTCGTTGAGGGCGGGGCCACCCTTTACCACCAGAACCGTCCGCCCGGCCCGTGCAGCGATGTGCTCGTAGAGCGGAACGTCAAAGAAGATCTCTCCCGAATTGTCGGTAAGGTAAAGGACCAGCCCGAGGGAACTGGAAAGGAGGTCGTCCAGTTCGCGGATGTCGTCACGATAAAAGGTGATCCCGCGCAGGAACGCCTCCGGAACCCCGGCCAGGGCTTCATTGGGGTCGGTGAAGAAATCGAGGCTGTTTCCCAGGGCGGCCAGCTCAACGAACCGTCTCAGACCCAAGCCTCTCAGAGACCCGATCCTCGAAATGATCTTCCGTGCATGAGCCATCTCCTGGACCTTGAACGATGCGTAAGGGTCCTCCACCCCGAACATGGCCCGGATGCTTCTCAGGATTCGGTTGGCGATCTCGGGCGAACTGGTCGGGCGATCATACGCTGTCTCCATGATCTCTTCGGCCAGGCCTTTGGCACGAAGGATCAGCTCGGGATCGTTTCCGGAGACCACGGCGACCGCGCTTTGTGCCAGACCGGCCAGGCAGTCCACGCAGTCAGGAAATGGGTTGAGGGGGACCGCGCTGAAGGAGGGCCGGCATACCGGTTTCTCTATGATCATTCGCGCTCCTCCTTCAGCCTCTTGATCCGGACGATGATCATCCGGGAGGCCTCATCCATCTGTGCCATGGTGTTGGACCGCCCAACGGTCAGCCGAAGCGCTCCCATGCCGATTTTCGGGGGGACCTTCATGGCGGCCAGCACATGGGAGAGCGTCACAGATCGGTCGTGGCAGGCAGCACCCGTGGAGGCCATGAGACCGGGCAGGCCGTCCAGAATCCGGCCTCCCTCGACCCCCGGCACGGAGACATTGAGGGTGTTGGGAAGCCGCGCACTCGGATGGCCGTTTAAAACCAGGTCTTGGACCCCTTCGAAGAGCAGGACCTGCAGCTGGTCCCGCATGGCCGCCATGGCTTCCGGATCATGGTCCAATCTCTCCCTGGCGACCCGGGCGGCCGCCCCCAGCCCCACCACGAGGAGGGTGTTTTCTGTGCCCGCCCGTCTCCCACCCTCCTGGGCCGCGCCGTGCATGAGTGGCGTCAGCGTTCTCCCCTGGCGGATGAAAAGCGCGCCAACCCCCTTGGGGCCGTAAAGCTTGTGGCCCGCCACGGTCAGGAAATCGACCCCCAGTCCATTGACATCCACCGGGATCTTCCCGAGGGCCTGCGCCGCGTCGGTATGGAGCGGCACACCCCGCTGCCGGGCCACCTCGGAAATCTCCTTGATAGGCTGAAGGGTCCCTGTCTCGTTGTTGGCGAGCATGATGCTGATCAGGGCCGTCTGGGGCCGTATGGCCCGGGCAACCCCGTCAGGGGCCACCCGGCCCTGGCCGTCCACGGGCAGGATGGTCACCTGGACCCCGAGCTCCAGCAGGTACAGGAGGGGATTCAGGATGGCGGGGTGCTCCACTGCGGAGGTAATGATGTGGGTGGCCCGTGGATTCAAGAAGTCCACGACGCCCTTCAGGACGGTGTTGTTTGACTCGGTCCCCCCTGAGGTGAAAAGGATCTCGGCGGGCTTGCACCCCATAAGCCCTGCCATGTCCGCCCTTGCACGTTCAACCGCATCCTTGGCGCGCCGACCCAGGTCGTAGCCGCTCGAAGGGTTGCCGTACTCCCCTTTCAAAAAAGGCATCATGGCCTCCACCGCCTCGGGGGCCAGAGGGGTCGTGGCGTTGTGGTCAAGATAGATCATGTTGTCTTTCGCCATTCACTCACTTCCTCCCTCTCACGGCCATATGATTAGGCCACCCTCTCTACTTCCTCTTCCTTGTACCCTGTACCTTACACCTCTTTTTCATAGCCCAGATTTTGAGAATTGACAACCCTTTCCATTAATGCTAGTTGTGAAAAGTCTCGTCTTTTTAATGAGTTCTGAGCCATTTGCGAATTGCAGCCTTGATTTGACCCTTGAACCTGAAAGAAAAGGGAGCCTTTCCATGGCAAAAGGGAGCCCCAAAAAATTCATCCTGTGGTTCAATGAGATCGGGATAGAAGATGTGCCCCTGGTAGGAGGAAAAACCGCGTCGCTGGGTGAGATGTATCAGAAACTCCACGAAAGGGGCATCCGGATCCCAAACGGCTTCGCCATCACCGCCTACGCCTATCGTTATTTCCTGAAGTACGCGGGGATCGAGGAAGAAATCAAAAAAATCCTGAAGGATTTCGACACCTCCGACCTTTCCGGGCTCATGCGCAGGGGCAGGAGTGTCCGGGATATTATCCGGCATGCCGAGTTCCCGCCTGATCTGACCCAGGCCATTTTCGCCAGCTACGACACCCTAGCGGCCGAGTTTGGCCAGGAAGGACTCGACAATCTGGATGTGGCCATCCGTTCTTCGGCCACGGCCGAGGACATGCCCGATGCATCCTTCGCGGGCCAGCAGGATACCTTCCTCAACGTGAGGGGAAGACGAAGTGTGCTCGATGCCTGCCGGAAGTGCTTCGCAAGCCTTTTCACCAACCGCGCCATCTCCTATCGGCACGACAAGGGTTATGGCCAGTTTGACGTGGCCCTCTCCATTGCGGTCCAGAAAATGGTGAGAAGCGATTCCGCTTACTCCGGTGTCATCTTCTCCATCGATACGGAGACCGGCTACAAGGATGCCGTATTCATCACTGCGGCCTATGGCCTCGGAGAAAACGTGGTCCAGGGGGTGGTTAACCCCGACGAATACTATGTCTTCAAGCCCGCATTGAAGGCCGGGAAACGGTCCATTATCAGCAAAAAGGTGGGTGACCGGGACGTAAAGATGGTTTACTCCGCCGAAGATGATGCCACGGTGAAAAACGTCCCCACGACCCTGTCGGAGCGGCACCGCTACGTCCTGACCGACGACGAGATTCTCAAACTGGCAGAGTGGACGTGCATCATCGAGGAGCACTACAGCATGGGGGCCGGGCACTTCAAGCCCATGGATATCGAGTGGGCCAAAGACGGGGACGGCGCAAACGTCGGCTCCGGAGAGCTCTTCGTCGTCCAGGCACGTCCTGAAACCATTCACTCCCAGAAAAACGCCAACACCTACGAGAACTATGTCCTGCTAGAAAAGGGGGAGGTCATCGTATCGGGCACGGCCGTAGGGACAAGGATCGGCCAGGGGACAGCCAACGTGATCCAGTCCACGCAGGAAATGGACCGCTTCAAAGAGGGACAGGTCCTGGTTTCGACCATGACCGATCCGGACTGGGAACCGATCATGAAAATCGCCTCGGCCATCGTTACCAACAAAGGCGGGAGAACCTGTCACGCGGCCATCGTATCCCGGGAATTGGGCATCCCCTGTGTGATCGGAGCGGGCAATGCCGACGAGATCATCAAGAATGGTCAGGAAATCACGGTCAGCTGTTGTGAGGGGGAGACAGGACTCGTCTATAGGGGGCTTCTCAAGTATGAAGTGGAAACCATCGACCTGGACCGGATTCCCACAACCCGCACCAAGATCATGATGAACGTGGGCATGCCGGAGAAGGCCTTCTCCCAGGGGATGATCCCCAACGACGGCGTAGGATTGGCCAGGGAAGAGTTCATCATCAACTCCCACATCGGCATACACCCGCTTGCCTTGCTGGAGTTTGAAAAACTCAAGAAAAAGGCCAAGAACGATCAGAAAATCGCGGGCGTCGTTTATCGGATAGAGGAGCTCACCACGGTTTACGAGGACAAGCGACAGTTCTTCATAGATAAACTGGCCGAAGGAATCAGCCGAATCGCGGCGGGTTTTTATCCGCACGACGTCATCGTGCGACTCTCCGATTTCAAGACCAATGAATACGAAAACCTGCTGGGCGGGTTCCTCTATGAGCCCAAAGAGAACAACCCCATGATCGGGTGGCGGGGGGCCTCCCGTTACTACGATGAGACCTTCATGCCTGCTTTCGAGCTGGAGTGCCTGGCCATCAGGAAGGCCCGGAACGACGTGGGCATGCATAACATCAAGGTAATGGTGCCCTTTTGCAGGACCCCCGAAGAGGGCAAGCGGGTCATCGAACTGATGAAACGGTTCGAGCTGACCCAGGGGGAAGAGGGACTTGAAGTCTACGTGATGTGCGAAATTCCGAGTAACGTCATTTGCGCGGATCAGTTCGCGGAGATTTTTGACGGTTTTTCCATCGGCTCCAATGACCTGACCCAACTCACCCTGGGCCTCGACAGGGATTCTGCCCTTGTGGCGCACCTCTACGACGAGCGCAACCTGGCGGTGAAACGCCTTGTCAGCCAGGTGATTAAGGTGGCCAAGGAGAAGGGGAGAAAGATAGGTATTTGCGGTCAGGCGCCAAGCGATTTTCCCGATTTTGCGGAGTTCCTGGTGGAGTGCGGCATTGATTCAATCAGTCTCATACCGGACACGGTGATCAAGACGCGCCTGCTGGTGGCAAAAAAAGAGAAAGAGCTGGGCATTTCAGCGGAGACTAACTGACAGATGGGTTCAATAAGGATTCTCGGCACGGGCTCTTACGTGCCGCCAAGGGTGCTGACCAATCTTGATTTGCAGAAAATGGGGCTTGACACCACGGATGAATGGATCGTGCAGCGGACCGGCGTTAAGGAACGACGGATGGCCGCGCCTGATGTGACCACATCGGATTTAGGGTATGAGGCCTCCCTCAAGGCCCTGGACATGGCCGGCCTCAAGGCCGGGGACCTGGACCTGATCATCCTGGCAACCATCACTCCCGACACCTGTTGCCCGTCTGGCGCCAATTGGCTCCAGGCCAAACTGGATGCGTCTCAGGCCGTGACCTTTGACGTGACGGCTGCCTGTTCGGGATTCATCTTCGGGCTCAACGTGGCGGAGCAGTACCTGAAAACAGGGGCGGCCAGGCGCATCCTGGTCGTCGCAGCCGAGGTCATGACCCGAACCCTCAATTGGAAGGACCGAAAGACCTGTATCCTGTGGGGAGATGGCGCTGGCGCCGCTGTCCTCACCAGGGGGAGATCCGGACCCGAAATCCTTTCCACCCACCTGCACACGGACGGAAAAAATGGACAGGGCCTCCTGATGCCGGGCGGAGGATCAAGGACCACCCCTATCTCCCATGAGAGCGTGGACAAAGGCCTCCACACCCTGAACATGATCGAGGCCAACGCGAGCTTCAGGGTGGCCGTCCGCCATTTCATCGAAACCATCGAGGAGGCGGCCCATCACAATCAAATGGCCGTGGAGGACATTGACTGGTTTATCCCCCATCAGGCCAACCTCCGGATGTTTCAGCCCATCGCCAAGGCCCTGAATATCCCCATGGAGAAGTTCTATCTGACCCTTCACAAATACGGCAATATTTCATCGGCCTCTTGCGCCATCGCCCTGGATGAGGCCGTAAGGAACGGATCCATCCGAAAGCATCAATTGGTCTGCATGCCTGTCTTTGGCGGCGGCCTCACTTGGGGCAGCGCCCTGATCCGGTGGCATTAGACCCTCTTTTTGTGTAACTTCCCTGGAACTCGCGTAGAAGTTGAAAAGCGAACCGCAGAATATCGAATGCAGAAGTGAAGACTTCGGGTAACCGACTTCGTGTTTCGGCATTCCTTCTTCGATATTCGAATGGCATTTTGGTTGCGGCCCCTTGCCGCCCTAGAGTGGAAGGACAGGACATCCATGATCATAGAAAGGCTGGCGGAGCGAGGGATCGGTTTCAAGACAGGTCCTTCAGGCTTCCGTGAAGATCGACCCACCCTGGTGATGCTGCACGGGGCAGGAGGCAGCTCCCAGACCTGGCTCAGCCAGATCAACCTGCTTCCGGATGGTATCAACGTACTGGCTTTGGATCTCCCGGGCCACGGCGAGACCGAAGGCCCGGTGAAGGAAACGCTTCACGAATACAGCCTGTGGGTGACCGAGATCCTGGAAATCTTCCTTCGCTTTCCCGTATTCCTGATGGGTCATTCAATGGGCGGCGCCATTGCATTGGATGCGGCTATCTCAAGACCTGACTGGTTTAAAGGGCTCATCCTCGCGGCGACGGGGGCCAGGCTCCGTGTGGCGCCTCCATTCCTCGAAGGCCTCGATCGGGACTTCGAAGGGACCGTTGACACCATCGCCAGGTATGCCTACGCCCCAGACGCCGACCCTGTTATGGTCCGGGAGGGGGCGAGTCTCATAAAGGCGGCAGGTCAGCATGCGGTGCTGGGGGATTTCTCCGCCTGCAACCGGTTCGACCGCCGGGGTGATCTGGGTTCCATCCGAAAGCCATGCCTTATCGTCTGCGGAGATAGGGATCAGCTGACGCCACCTCCTCTTTCGGAATCTCTTCACGCCTCCATTCCGGGAAGCGAGCTGAAGATCCTCCCGGGCGCCGGTCACATGGTCATGATCGAGCGTTTCAAGGAATTTAACCAATCGGTTCTGGCGTTCGTCCAGAAGACCCACGCCGCCCACTCGCCGTCATGAGGACCGACCACGCTGAAGAGATCGATCGTGCGCCAGGTTTGGTGCTCTGCGGAAAGGTTACATAGACCGCAAGATATTGCTTAACCTTTGAGGCCGTCCGGGCTGTAACCGGGCGGCCTTTTTAATTCAGGCGCCGGACGTTTGGGGGCAGAGGGCGAGCCCTCCAACAAATGTTTCATCCGCTTGAGGACCTCCTCACGATTCGTATAGGTCTCGATTCTCAACTCCTTCTCCTCGTTGCCCGCTTTGTTGCGGAAGATGACGGTCGGGACCCCTTTGACCCCGTACCGTTTGAGGATCGCTTCCTGATCCGGATGCTTCTTGGTCAGGTCGAAGCGCACCGTGATGAACTTGCTGCTCAGCGCCACCACTTCCGGATCGCCGAAGACGTCCTTGTCCATGGCCACGCAGGGTCCGCACCACTCCGCAAAGAAATCGATGATCACAGGCTTCCCTTTCCGAATCGCCTTTGCCATAAGCGGCTCGCTGTAGGTGCTCCACTGGACGCTTGGCCTTGCCTGGTAGCCGTAAAGGAAGGTCGCGACGCACGCTGCCAAGAGCAGGACGCCCACGGCTTTCCTTAACCCATTGAAGCGTCCTGAACCTGGGCCGATACGGCTCAACCAGCCCAGGTGAATAGACGCTGATAGCAGGACAAGGCTCATAAGCCCGTACTTCCACGATGTGGTGGGGATAAGGGGCCATATCATATAGGCGGACATGCCAACCAGGACCCATCCGAAGCACTTCTTGATCCACACCAGCCACTGGCCTGAAAGCGGAAGCCGCTCCACGGCACCTGAAGCGATGCCGAGAACCGACAGCGGAAGCCCAAGGCCGAGGCTCAAGACGAAAAAATAGGTAAAGCCCAGGTAGGGATCCCCCGTCTGCCCCACATAGGTCAACAGGCCGAGGATAAAAGGACCCAGGCAGGGCGCCGCCATGACTCCGAGTGTAAGCCCCATGAAAAAGGTGCCGAAATACCCGGTGAAACTTCGGGAAGCCGTCTGAAGGATTCCGGAAGGGACCCTCAGCTCCCACAGACCAAAGAAGCTGAGGCCCAGCATCAGAAGGATCATGGAAATGACGACCAGCACGACGGGGTTTTGAAGCGCTTCCCCAAGCATGCCTCCGGAAAGGGCGGCCACGACCCCAAGAATCGAGTTGGTAACCGAAAGGCCCAGGATATAAACGACCCCATTGACCATGGCGACCGGGAGGCTCCCCTGCCCCTTTCCACCAAAGTATGAAACCGTAATGGGAATGAGGGGATAGATGCAGGGCGTCAGGTTCAGGCCGAGCCCGCCCAGGAATATACCGAATAGCGCGATCCAGAACCCAACGGCGGACACCCTGCCATTGATGTTCGCGGACTTCCGCCGGGGGTCGACGGCCGAGTCAAAGTAGGCCTGGTTGATCAAACGGGAAGCATCCTGCCCCTGTGCAACCGATACACTCAGAGGCAGCTCGACCGTCTCCGGAGGGAGGCAGACCTTGTCCGAGCAGGCCTGGTAGGTGAGGCGGCCCTTGGCGGTCCATTCACCGGCATTGACATTCGGGTTTATGAGCAGGGTGGCGGGAACAAAAATTTCTCCCGAGTAGACTTCAACAGAAACGGGTGAGTACTCGAAACGTTTTTTCTGGGGCTCCGGGAACCGGACATCTCTAACCGAGAAGGCCTCGTTTTGCGGAATCACGAGCCTGGTTGGAATCAGCAGGGCGTCGCTTTCGACCGCCGAGTGGATGAACCAGCCCTCGGAGATCCGGATGCGAATGAGGATGGGAAAGGTACCACCAATGGGGTAGATGTCGCGGGAGTGAATGACTGCCACTTCCGCCGTCGCGGAAAACGAGGGGACCGGCGACAGCACGGAAATCAGGACAAGCAGAAAAACCGCCGAGACGACGGACCGTTTGATAGCCATTGGGTTTGGACCACGCTGCGAGTTCATTATCTTGACATCCGGCATCCCGCATTGAATGCGGTCGCTAGCGGGGTCTTCTGGCGGGCGGTGGCTCTTTGCTTCCCTCAAGTGCCCTCCCCATGCGGTCCTTCTCGGCCCGCGCCTTCCGCAGTACTTCTGCAAGCGCCGCCCGCCGTTCGTAAGGGGTGGCTTCGATTTCCCGCTCCAATCTCTCCACCTCTTGGTGAAGCTGATAGAACTCCTTTGCGATCAAGCGGATGGACACCGTTGCCTCCTGTCATTCAGAGCCTCTGACTCTTCTCCGTGCGAACCGAACAAAAAAGCCCCTCTCTCTCTGCGAGTCGGGGCAAGGAATCGGGAGCGAAGTCGAGAAGGTCGAACAGTCTGGCCTCGACCCGCCGGCACAGCTCGAAGTTGTCCCGGATCCTCTGGTGGATCAACTCGTGATTTCCGCCGTAGCGCTCAAGGATGTAAGCCAACCGCTCATCGAGACTCACAATTTGATCGTGGTTCACACGCTTGTCCGAATAGTAGACGATTTCCTTTTCCGAAAGGTCTGCTTCCGGTCTATAATGCTTGATCTTGACGTGTTCTCCGACGATATCGGCGACCTCGAAAAACTGATTCTGAATGCAGATAAGCCTTCCCATTTCCGCATGATCCCCTCCCGTTGCGAGGGAGGCGGTCTTGCCGATATCATGTAGCAGCGCGCCAACCGTCGTCTTCGAAACGGAAACCGCCATCCCCTCGCGTTTGAGGGACCTGGCTAGGACGCGGGCCACCCTCGCAACCATGACCGAGTGAGCCCGGATGTGATTGAGCATCTCATAGCTGTCCATAAGATGGAAGCAGGCTTGAATGGATGGCATCATGAGGGATGGCGTGACTTCTGTCATAGGCGATGAATTACCACTCGTTCGTGGCTCGTCTTTCTCAATACCCCCCCGCATGGAGGCGTGGGGCCGATTTCTTATATAAAATTATCAGCTTGCGCTCTTTTGCGCAAGGGAAAAGGGCCAGACATGGATGGAGCACCCGATTCGGGAATAGCCCTATATGCGATAATCCGTAAACCCAGCTCAATAAGCTCGGAATGAATGAAAGCCATTCAAATAGGATATTCGATGTGGCGGTGGTGGGAAGCGGCCCTGCAGGGGCCTCGGCGGCACTTGCCCTTGCGCGGGCAGGCATGGACGTGGTCATCTTTGAAAAATCGGTGGTACCCCGGTACAAGACCTGCGGCGGGGGGGTTGTCGCCAGGGCACGCCGACTCCTCCCCACGGACATGGAGGGTGTCTTCGAACAGGAGTGTTGCGCTGCTACAATGAACCTGAAACATGCCGAAATCTCCATCACCATCACCAGGGACGAGCCCATCATCTCCATGACCATGCGGGAGGTCTTAGACTTCCAACTCCTTTCAAGGGCCCAGTCGGAAGGCGCAAGTCTGAAATGTCCCTGCCGGGTTAAAGAACTGGTCCCGCTCCGCGACCATGTCCGAATCGTGACCGACCATGGGCATTACCCGGCCCGATTCGTCATGGCCTCGGACGGGGCAAACAGCACCGTTGCGAAACGGGCAGGCTTCGGACCCAACCGCCACCTCATGCCGGCCATGGAAGCGGAGATCTCCGTCGGCGAAAGCATCCTCAGACGGTGGCAAAACCGGGCACAGTTCGATTTCGGTCTGATACCCAAAGGATATGGTTGGGTGTTTCCCAAGAGGGATCATCTTTCGGTGGGGATTTGCGTCATACGGGGAAAGCCCACGGATCTGAACGGACCTTTCAGACATTACCTCAAGTCCCTGGGGCTCCAGGGTCTTCCCATGCGCACCCACGGCTATGTGATCTCATTGGGTCCGAGGGCAAGGGGCTTTGTCAAGAACCGCACCATACTCACAGGAGACGCGGCCGGGTTTGCAGATCCTGTCACGGGAGAGGGAATCACCTTCGCGCTGCTGAGCGGTCAAATGGCGGCACGAGCCCTGATCGAGGGGCAGCTCACGGAAGAGACCGTGAAGCGTTCCTATGAAAAGGCCTTGAAGAAACACATCTTGTCGGAGCTCAAATGGGGGAGGGTCGTGGCCCGCACGGTTTATGACTTCCCTCGCATCCGGCCGTGGGTCTTCCGGGTCTATGGAAGGCAGATGTGCGAGGCCATGACGGACGTGGTCGCCGGTATGAGGAGTTACCGGGCCATCATGGGAAACCCCCTAACCTATCTTAATCTGTTGAAGCCAGCGTCATCGAGGTGAAAGATCGGCGCAAGTCAGCCGGCGCAAGGCGCAAGGTTTTGTCTGACATCGGTTTCCACCATCCAGGGCGGGACTGGAGTGTTGACAAAGGGGCGGGTTTTGGTTACGGATAAACGCGCCGAAGCCGCAAGATGAACAGATCCGCGATCGTTAAACGTCGAACAGTGAAATCCCGAGCCAGGGCTGAGAAAGAGAATCATGGTCGATTTTTCACAGAAGAGTGCCAGCATCACCACTTTCCATATCCTGCGTGACGATCCCAAACACCTGCGAAACCAGATCAGGCTCCACTCCCGCTGGAAGAAGACCGTTCTGGTCATCCCACTCCTTGCGAGCGAATACACCGACCCGGCCAACCTTCCCGTGTTCGAGAATATGCTGAAGCAGTTGAAAGATGTAACCTATCTTTCGGCGATCATCTTTGGCCTTGATCGGGCCACGGAAGCGGAAGCCTTCCGACTCAGAGACCTGATCCGGGGATTCGGAATCCGTCATTACCTGATCCAATGGAACGACGGCCCGGGTTTCACCGGGATCTACGATCAGCTGAACGAGGCTGGATTCAACATCAACGAGCCCGGCAAGGGCAAGAATATGTTCCTGAGCTTCGGGATCGCCATGGCCCTGGGCTCCCATACCATAGGGTTGATCGACGCGGACATCCGGACGTTCAGGCGCGTTCAACTTCACAGGTTGTTCTATCCGGTGGTGGTGTTAAACTACGACTTTTCCAAGGCCTTTTATGGCAGGCTTTCCAACGGGCAGATGTACGGCCGTGTGAAACGGCTCCTTTTGGACCCCCTCCTCCTGGCACTCAAACGGAAGTTCACCGAGAGCCAGGAGGATAAAATGCTCCGTTTGATTGATTTCCTCCTGAGCTTCCACTATCAGCTGTCCGGAGAGGTGGCCTTTCATGTGGATCTGCTCAAGAGGATGCGCTTTGCCACCAACTGGGGGGTAGAGATCTTCACCCTGATCGAGGTTTACCGAAAGGCTTCCTCCACGGCCCAGGTGGCCCTTTCGGAGCAGGCCTTTGATCACAAACACCAGGACTCATCCCCCGCGGACCAGAACCGTGGGCTTTACCGGATGGCCATTGATATCGTCACCACCCTGATGAACGCATTGGTTATCGAGGAGGGTCTCGAAATAGCGGACACCTTCTTTCGGGACCTGGCCATCACCTACCAGGCCATGGCCGAGCTCCAGATCAAAAAATATTCGGATGATGCGGGTTTCAGCAATTTGACCCACAACCGGGACCTGGAGGAGTTTCTCGTGAGGGACCTCTTTCGGAACGCCATCGTGCAGGCGGGCGACCTTCTCACGTCGCCCTACAGAATGACGGAACGGTTCCTGAGATTTGTGAACACCCACCCTGAATTCAAGCCCTTCCTGGAAAAGGGCCTTGCCCAGGCGATCCTGGCCGCCGAAGAAAATGCCCGCCAGTCGGTCTTTGAGATGCCGCAGACGGTTTCCTGGGAACGGGTTTCCAGCAAGCTTCCGCGCATATTCTTTGATTTGATCGAGGTGATCGAGGAGGAAAAGAGGCGCTTTTCCTGAAGCGCCCGGATGATATGACTGTTGAGCCCAGTCCGAAGGAGATCCCCACCCTTTACTACGTGATTTTTACCGACCTTGACGGCTCCTTGCTCGATCAAGATACGTATAGCTGGGCAGAGGCTGCCAAGGCCCTTTCCCTTTGTCGTCGGAAGGGGGTCCCCGTGGTGATGGTATCGAGTAAGACCGCTGCGGAAATGGCGGTTCTGGCCGCGGAGATGGCCCTCTCGGCCCCCTTTATTTCGGAAAACGGTGGCGGGATTTTCGTCCCGGAAAAGGCCTTTGATCATCCGCCCGATGGCGCGATTTACCAGGCCGGGTTTTGGAAGTATGCGCTCGGGACCCCTTACGCGGAGCTGGTCTCCGCCTTGTGTCTGATCCGGGAAGAGCTGGGTTGGGACATCCGGAGCTTTTCGGACATGGATGTGGGTGAAATCTCCCGGCTCACCGGCCTCGGACCCCATGAGGCGCGTCTTGCCACCCAGAGGGACTTTGATGAGCCCTTCGTCGTCCTTGGCCAAGCCAGACCCGATTTGGAATCCCTTATCCGTGCCGCCCGAAGGAGGGGGCTCCGTGTCACAGCGGGGGGGCGCTTCTTACACCTCCACGGTACAAGCGACAAGGGGCTTGCCATGGAGAAGGTTATGGGGTGGTACCGCGCGTCCAGGCTTGACGTGATTGCCGTGGCCTTGGGAGACAGCCCCAACGACTTTCCCATGCTCGAAAGGGCGGTTTATCCCGTTCTCATACGGTCCCGACGCGCATTTCCGGAGCTGCGGCAGAAAATTCCAAGGCTGATCGTGACCGACGAAATCGGGCCGAAGGGTTGGAACCAAGCTGTGTTGGATATTCTCTCTTAACCGATTGGAGACTCAAAATGGGCGAGCCGTTTCAGGATGAAGTGAACCCCGATGGTGTAAAAAGGGCCGAACTGGTCGTGTGCATCCCTTCCCACAAGGAGGCCGACTCCATCAGCTATCCCACCACACAGGCCGACAAGGGACTCCTCAAGTATTTTGGGGACAAATCCTCCGTGATCATCAACTGCGACAACGACTCTCCTGATCAGACAAAAGAGGTCTTTCTCGACACAGAGACCCAGACCCCGAAGATCTATGTGACCACGCCCCCCGGGGTTCGCGGAAAGGGGAGCAACTTCATGAACCTCTTCAGAAAGGTGGTGGACTTGCAGGCCAAGGCGGTGGTCGTGGTGGACGCCGACCTGAAGAGCATCACGCCCGAGTGGATCAAACACCTGGCCGAGCCGCTCTTCAACGGTTTTTCCTACGTGGCGCCCCTCTACATCCGCCACAAGTATGACGGCACCATCACCAACGGCATCGCCTATCCCATGACCCGGTGTCTATACGGCAGGCGGGTGCGTCAGCCCATCGGGGGCGACTTCGGTTTCACCGGAAAGCTCGCCTCGGAATACCTTAAGGCCGAGGCATGGGACGAATCGGTCGCAAACTTCGGGATCGATATCTGGATGACGACGATCGCGATTAGCGAACGGGCCCAAATCTCACAGGCCTTCATGGGGAGGCCCAAAATCCACCGCACCAAGGACCCAGGCTCAGATTTGGGCCCCATGTTCAGGCAGGTGGTCGGCACCATCTTTTCCCTCATGATCCACCTTGAACCGTTATGGAGCAAGGTCAAATACAGCAGACCCACTGCCATTTATGGCTTCGGCCTGGGCGAGGTGGAGATGCCTCCAAAGGTGGAGGTGAACATCGAGAACCTGATCAACAAGTTTCACGATGGGGGCACCAGGTACCAAGAGACCTGGAAAGTCATCCTGACCGAGGACGTGTTCAAGAAGGTGATGGAAATCATGGGGATGAAGGAGACGGAGTTCGATTTCCCGACGGACCTCTGGGCCAGGGTCCTTTTTGATATGGCGGTGGCCTTCAAAGCCGAGGCCCTGGATCGCGGGACGATCATGGATTCCCTCATTCCGCTCTATTTTGGCAAGACCCTGTCTTTTGTTCGGAAGACCCGACGGATGTCCATCAAGCAGGCGGAAGAGACCATCGAAGAGGACTGCCTCACCTTTGAGATGGCCAAGCCCTATCTTCTCCAGCGGTGGCAGGAACAGTAGCCCCGTGAGGAGACCCGCTCACCGGACCAGGAGAAGTCGAACATCCATGACGTTGGTGTTGGTGGGGCCGGTCATCAGAAGGTCCCCGGTCTTCTCCAAGAAATGATAGGCGTCGTTGTCCTTTAGATAGTCCATGGCCGTTGCCCCCAGATCCGCCCCCCGTCTTTTGGTCAACGGATCCACCACGCCGCCTGCAGCATCGGTTGGGCCGTCGTTTCCATCTGTCCCGCCGCTCAGGATCACCACACGGAGCTCGAGGCCGGCCATGTCCAGAGACGCGGCCAGACAGAACTCCTGGTTTCTGCCCCCGAGCCCGCTCCCCCGGATGGTCACCGTGGTCTCGCCCCCTGAAATCACACATGCCGGTGGTGCAAGCGGTCTCGCCGTCTTGAGGATTTCCTTTGCGATGGCCGTGTGAACCAGCGCCACCTCTCGGGTCTCCCCCTCCACCATGGAAGAGAGAATCAGGGTCTGGTAGCCCAGTGCCTTTGCCCGCTCGGCCGCCGCCTCCAGGGCCAGGATGTTGCTGCCCACCACGAAATTGTGAACGAAGCGAAAGATCGCATCGCCCGGCTTGGGCGTTTCAGGGATGCGCTTGGCTGCGCCGGCCTCCAGGTGATCGAGGACCGTCTCTGGGATGTCCTTCAACCCATATTTTTTCAGGACTTGGATCACATCTTCGAAGGTGGATCGGTCCGGGACAAAGGGACCTGAGGCGATGACATCCATCTTGTCGCCCACCACATCGGAGAGCATCAGGTTCACCACGGTGGCGGGGTGGGCCGCCCTGGCCATCTGCCCCCCCTTGGAGGAAGAGATGTGCTTGCGGAGCGCATTGATTTCGTCGATGGTCGCACCGCAGGCGAGCATCTTTCGGGTTATCTCCTGCTTTTCGGCGAGCGTAATGGGTTCGATGGGCTGTGGGAGGAGTGCCGAGCCCCCGCCGGAGATAAGGGAGAAGACCAGGTCCCTTTCCCCGGCCTCGAAGAGAAGCTCCAGAACTGCCTTGGCGCCTTCGACCCCGTTCTGATCGGGGACGGGATGACCCGCCTCCACGATGCGCGTGAAACGGAGCGGCTGGGTAAAGCCGACCTTCACGTTGATGATGCCTGCCTGAATCCGCTCTCCCAGGAGATCTTCAATCGCTTTTGCCATGGGGGCGGTGGCCTTGCCACCGCCAACAACCAGGACACGGTCATAGCGGTCGAGATCCACAACGGCCTGGGTCGTTGACCCAGGTCCCAGGACCAATTTGGATCCATCCACCCGAACAAATCGCTTGACCGCCGCATAGGGGTCCACCGCTCGAACCGCATTTCTGAAAATCTCTCGCGCCTCAGACCGCATCTGGTTTAGAAGCCGATTCTCCATGGGTCCCCCTTCCCGATCCACTTCTGCTGGGCTTTCATTGTTGTCATCGGACGGCAGTGTACCCGGTCACCCGAGGCATGTCCAACAAGAACGATTCTTGATCAACATATGGTATTTTCTCTTGACTTTACCCCTACGGATTGTATAGAAACCGATCCCAAGGAATATGAAGGAAAACACAGGGGTCCATCAAGTCGAAAGAAGGCGGTTTCTTCTCAGGGGGCTCGAGCTTATGATGGGCGGGCTGCTGGGCCTTCCATTCCTGTCGAGAGCTTACGCCCACCAGCCTCTGGTCTTCCCCACTGTGCGCGGGCCGGCCAAACCGGCCTTCAAGGAACCACCCCCCCGCATGGCCATCATCATCGATGACATCGGGAACAGCGTGGAACGGGCAATGGAATTCCTGGCGCTGGGGGTCCCTCTTACCTTTTCCATCCTGCCGCGCCTCCCCTTTTCCTCGCTCCTGGCAGATGAAATCGCTGCATCGGCCCATGATGTGATGCTGCATCAACCCATGGAGCCCATCTGCGAGGACCAAGACCCTGGTCCCGGGGCGCTATACCTGAAATGTTGCTGTTCGGAAATAGAGGAGATCATCCATGCCAACCTGGATGAAATTCCGCAGGCGGTGGGGGTCAATAACCACATGGGCTCGCGGTTCACGGCCTCTTCGCGAAAAGTCACGGAGGCGCTCCAGGTTATAAGCGGACGGCGTCTCTTTTTTATCGACAGCCTGACGACTCCCCGTTCCACTGCCTTCAAAACAGCCATGGCCTTGAAGATGCGGGCGGGGTTCAGAGACGTCTTTCTGGATACCTGCCCGGACGAAGAAGTGATTGGCCGCCACCTGTTCGAGCTGAAGCGAAGGGCCGAGATCCACGGCTGGGCCATAGGCATCGGGCATCCCTATCCGCAAACGGTCAAGGCCATGGAAAGATTTCTTTCGACGTGCAAATGGACCGATGGAAACGTGGCCATGGTTCATGTCTCCGATTTGGTTTGAGACGATGACCACGCATTATGAAAAACTCCTTCTTGCAAATCTCTCGGAGGTCTACCGCGGATCTGCGTCGAAGCTTCACGAGCGGCTCCCGGCCAGGGAGGAGGGCTCGGCATATCATTTCCGGGCATTCGGAGAGGATTGCTGCCTCACACAGGAATCGGTGCGCTTCTCGGGCACCTCGGATACAGGGCCAAGGGGCCTCCTGGTCAGCCTGTATGCGCGCCACGTGGGCTCGGAACCGATACGAATGGCGCCCTTCAAGGCCTTCAGGGATCTCCCGAACAGCATGCCTTACCAGGAGGCCTTCAGTGCCAACTGTGAGCGGCGGCTCATCCCCCATGTCTGCGTCATCAGGGTCCTGTCGGAGCAAATCAAGGCGGCCTTTGAGGGAGGCGACGGGGCACCGTCCCTCGCTGGGGACTTCTCCCTGCTCTTGTTCCCTTTGCCCAAGATCGCGCTCGTCTATGTCTTCTATCTCCCGGATGAGGAGTTCCCCGCGTCGGTCACTTGCCTCTTCTCTGCAAACGCCCTTTCTTTCATGCCTCTTGACGGCCTCGCTGATGTGGGCGAATATACATCCCGACGGCTAGCGGAGATGGCATCTGCATCGGATTAGGCCGTGGCCATCGTGGGTTTTTCGACCATGTTCAGCGCTTCATTCCCCTCCGCGTTCTTTGCGGCCTCTGCGAGATAATGGTTTTCTTGCCGTCACGCCGTAACGCCTTCAACCTCCCAGGGGATCCACACCCGTGAGAATCTCGGCCCACCAGCCCTATTTCGCACCCTACTCGGGCTTTTTCCAAAAGGCGCTGCTTTCGGACGTCATGGTCCTGATGGATCGCGTCCAGTTTCCCCGGGGATCCACCTGGTTGACCCGCAACCGGTTCAAGAACGACCAGGGGACCCTGTGGATGAGCATTCCGGTTCGGAAGAAAGGACTGGGGCTTCAGCGGATTGACGAGGTGCGGATCTGCCATGAACGGGGCTGGGTCGGAAAGCATCTGGCGAGCCTGCGGGCGGCCTACGGCAAGGCCCCCTTCTTTGAAGACCATGCGGATTTTCTGGAAGAGGTCTTTCTGGGAGAATTTGAAAGGCTGGTGGACCTGAACGTGAAGATCATCCTTTATCTCATGGGCGCCTTCGGGATCCCCACGAAGGTGGTGCGCCTCTCGGATCTGCACGCCACCGGGCCTGAACCGCACCTTTCAGTGAGAACATGTCTTGAGCTCGGCGCCACCGGGTTTCTTGCGCAGAGGAGCGCTCGAAAGTATCTGGGCGAAAAGGCCTTCCGGGACCAGGGGATCGATCTTGTCCTCTTCAACCCCAAACCGCCCGTTTACCCCCAGCTCTGGGGACCGTTTCTGCCGAATTGCTCCGCCCTTGACCTGCTCTTCAACTGCAGTCCCAGGGCTCTGCGCATCATGTCCCGGCCGCTTGACTCTTCTCTGAGCCGCCCTCCATCAGGGCCTTGAGTTCCTCTCCGTCAATTTTTTCCTTCTCAAGGAGCAGTTCCGCGCCTTTCATGAGGACTTCTTTTTTGTCTTTGAGGATTTCCTGGGCCTTGGCATACTGTTGGGAAATGATGCTCCTTACCTCCTGGTCGATGAGCTCGGCCGTGGATTCACTGTATTCGGTGGAAGGCTGGAGTCCCGCATCCAGAAAGAGGGGTTTCCGCTCCCTGGCGAAGTAGACCTGACCCAACTTTTCGCTCATGCCGTACTCCTTGACCATGCTCCTGGCGATGTCGGTGGCCTTTGCCAGATCGTTATGGGCACCGGTCGAGATGTCTTCAAAGATCAGCTCCTCCGAGGCCCGCCCCCCGAGCAGTGTAGCGATCTTCCCATAAAGCTCGGTCCGCCGCATCAGGAAACGGTCCTCTGTGGGCACCTGCATGGTGTAGCCCAGGGCCGCGATCCCCCTCGGGATGATGGAAATCTTCTGAACCGGGTCCGCCCCCGGCATGGAAAGGGCCACGATGGCGTGACCCAGCTCATGATAAGCCACGGTCTCCCTTTCCTTGACATTGATCAGCCTGTTCTTCTTTTCGAGTCCCGCAACGATCCGCTCGACGGCCTCTTCGAACTCAGACATACTCACCTTCTTCTTCTTCCGCCTCACCGCGAGCAGGGCGGCCTCGTTGACCAGGTTGGCCAGATCCGCGCCCACCATGCCGGGCGTCATGGCCGCCAATCTTTCCACATCCAGGTTCTTGGGGATCTTGATGTTCTTGAGATGGACCTTCAGGATTTCTTCCCTGCCGTTCTTGTCCGGCCGGTCCACAAGGATATGGCGGTCAAACCGTCCCGGTCTCAGGAGCGCGGGGTCAAGGATCTCGGGCCGGTTGGTGGCCGCCACGAGGATGACCCCGGCCTTGGGATCGAAGCCATCCATTTCGACGAGCAGCTGATTCAAGGTCTGCTCCCTTTCATCGTGGCCGCCCATGGCGCCAAACCCTCTGGCCTTCCCCAGGGCGTCCAGTTCGTCGATGAAAATGATACAGGGCGCCTTCTGCTTGGCCTGGACAAAGAGGTCCCTCACCCTGGCCGCACCCAGTCCCACAAACATTTCGACGAACTCGGAGCCGCTCAGACTGAAAAACGGGACATGGCTTTCACCGGCAACAGCCTTGGCAAGCAGCGTCTTTCCGGTGCCGGGGGGGCCCACCAGCAGCACCCCCTTAGGCAGCTTGCCTCCGAGCTCCGTGAACCTGGCCGGGTCCTTGAGAAACTCTATGATTTCCACCAACTCCGCCTTGGCCTCGTCCACCCCCGCCACGTCCTCGAACGTAACGTTGAGCTCGTTTTCCATATAGATTTTGGCCTTGTTCTTTCCCAGGCTCATGAACCCGGGCTGCTGGCCGGCCATCTTCTTCATGAAGAGATACCAGATGCCAATGAAAAGGGCGATGGGGAAAATCCAGGAGAAGAGGTCCCTGAGGACGGTAGATTGGATCTCCCCTTTAAAGTTCACGTTGTACTTTTCAAGTAGAGCGGAAAGCTCCGGGTCAACCCTCACGGTCTTGAAGGGCTGTCCTGGCTCGCCGCCCTGGCCCTCAGGTTTCAGACGTCCCTGAATCTGGTTTTCGGTGATGGCCAATTCCGTCACCTTGCCTTCTTTGAGAAGCGTCAGGAATTCGCTGTAAGGAATCGTCTTAATGGCTAAGACGGAAGCCAGGTAACTCTGGATCAACAGGACGATCCATACGCCCAGCATCACGTACCAGATGGAAAACTTATGTCGCTTTTCCATTATTCCTCCACTTGTCCGTGACCAGCGCCGCCTTCCCGACCCTGCTTCACCCCGTCCAAAGTTGTTTTCAAAGTCTCCCTTTAAAGGGGGATTTCAAGCGGGAATATAAGTCCGCCGCTCCCCTCGCAAATTGGGAGCAAATGGATTCAAAGTGTTTATGGAGAAGTTAGGATTTTCAACTCTTATCATTCTACGATATTTCCCCCGCTCTGTCGAATCAAGGTCAAATTATGAACACAGGTCGGCGTCAGGGTCTTGACAACCCGCAAGCCGATGTTGTAGCAGAGGCGGTGATCCACTCAATGGGAGAGACGAATGGAATTTTGCGATTTGAACTGCCTCCACGCCCGATGGCCTGAACAGGACGCACTGGATGGCTCAGGGAGCTGCAGGACCTTTCAGGCCATCTACTGCGAAAGAAAAGAGAGGCACGTCTCGAAGAACATGCCCTGCCCAGAAAAGGCAAGGCGCCCTACCCCGGAAGATCCAGCCCCTCCAGGTAGCGGCTGATGGCCCCGTCGTAGCGGTGGGTCAGATCAAACACCTTTTTCGCCAACCAGAACCGAGTCTTGAGCGTGGTCTCCCCTCCGGAGGTCTTCATCTCGTTCAGCACCACCTCGTAGTCGGCCGGGTCCACCACCACCGTCACATGCCTGAAGTTCTTGGCAGAGGAGCGGAGCATAGAGGGGCCACCGATGTCGATGTTTTCAACGGCCTCCTCGATGGTAACCCCCGGCTTGGCCACGGTCTTTTCGAACTGGTAGAGGTTGACGACCACCATGTCCACAGGCCGGATCCCGTGGGTTTTCATGGCCTCGACATGTTCCGGATTGTCCCTGAGCCCGAGAAGCCCCCCGTGCACCTTCGGGTGAAGGGTCTTGACCCTCCCGTCCATCATCTCCGGGAACCCCGTGTACGCCGAGATGTCGGTCACCGACACCCCGCCCTCACGAAGGGTCTTGGCCGTCCCACCGGTTGAAAGGATCTGTACCCCGAATCCAGAAAGCGATTTTGCGAACCAAACGATCCCGGTCTTGTCGGTCACGCTGATGATGGCCGTCCTGATCTTTCCCATCCCTAAACCTCCTGCTCCATTTGGCCTGTGGTGTCTGCTCCGCACGCGGCACTTTTTAATTCCTTTCATGTATAGGATAAAGGTCCACCTCTTTCAAGAAAAGACCTTTCAGACGGACGTGTTATCGTTCTGATCCTGTAACACGTGGGAGGACGAATCCATGAACCTATAGCAGGCTGTTGAAAAGCCTTGTTGCACAGGGTGTGGAAAAATATCTCCAGCTGGAAAGCGGGACAAGGCGCGAAACCGGAGCCACACACGTAGTGTGGTGAGTCCAAGCAAAGCGCGGACAAATTCTGAGGAATGAGGCGTATCCCGCTGGAAAGCGGGATGACGAAGGATGCGCGCAATCCCGCGTACCCGCGGGACAGATGGGCGTTCTTCCCCACCCTGATGGAGCGGTCAAGATCAATGGAGAAGATTTCTTTTGCAAATGGCCGCCTGATGGTCCCTGACCGGCCGGTGATCCCATTTATCGAGGGTGACGGCACCGGACCGGATATCTGGCGCGCCGCGAAAGCAGTGATCGATCATGCGGTCAAGGCCTGCTGGGCCGGCTGGCGGCGGATCGCATGGAAGGAGGTCCCGGCCGGAGGAAAGGCCCATCGGGAAACAGGGAACCGGCTCCCCAAGAAACCCTGGTTGATTTTCGAAACTTTCTGGTCGGCCTCAAGGGCCCCTTGTCCACCCCCGGTCGGCAAAGGCATCCGCTGCCTCAACGTGGCGTTAAGGCAGCGGTTGGACCTCTATGCCTGTGTCCGCCCCGTGCGTCATTTCCCCGGGGTCCCAAGCCCCGTGAAAACACCCTATAAAGTGGACATGGTGGTCTTTCGGGAAAATACCGAGAACGTCTATGCCGGTCTCGATCTCGAAGAGGGGAAACCTGAGACCCTGCAATTGATCGAGCACATGGGCTGGATCGAGGCGGCAGAACGGATCGAAAACGGCCTTGAACGGACTTTCGTTTCAAAAACGGTGACCTACGACCTTGCCCGCCTGATGGACAATTCAGAAGAGGTCTCATGTTCCGCCTTCGCCCGGCTTGTCTGCGAGAACATGGATTGAAGGACTTTTAAGAAAAATCCTTTCGCAAAGACGCCAAGATCGCAGAGGGTCGAAACCGAATCCGATGCTTTTCCTGCCCCAAGTCCTGCCTGGCGGGAAGCTCCTACCGCCTATCGCCACCTCCTCATGCCTTGGTGGCATAGTACATATGGAGTACGCACTTGCATATTAATGGCCCACTGCTGCCACGGTGGACGGCCGGTCACCGGGGGCCCCGGCTTTGATCTTGAACTTCTCCTGGATCCTCTTGAGGGACACCAGCCGTCCCTTCCGTAACGACGGCGTGAGAAAAGATTTGAGCTTCATCTCCAACACCCTGGGGTTCAGCTCGGTTGCGATGGCCACGGTTCCCTCCATGATGATCTTCTGGAGAAGCAACTCACGATCGGTCCGTTCTCGGATGTTGGACGCAAGCGGCATGAACAGGAAGTTGGCAAAGACGACGCCGTAGAGTGTCGAGGTCAGGGCGATGGGAAGGGTTTTGAGGAAGATGGATTGATCGCCCACGCCCGCGAGCATCCCGATCAGGCCCACGACGCTCCCGACCAGCCCGAATGCGGGGCATATCTCGGCCATGGTCCGAAGGACCCGCTCTGACTCGTAGCGGCGCACTTTGAAAAAGTACATCTCGGTGCTCAGGATCTCTTTGATTTGCTGGGCCGGGTAGCCGTCAACAAGAAACCCAAGGGCACGGCGAAGAAAAAGGATGGAGGTCTCATCTTCGTCTTCCTGCAAGGAGAGAAGCCCCCTTAGTCGGCTCTTGACAGACAGATCCACGAGGATCTCCACGATCTCGTGGGGCTCCTTGACCCTGGTCCGGTAGCATCCGCGCAGCACCCGGTAAAGGATCTCAAGACGTTTCACCCGGAAGCTGATCATCGTGGCCCCCAAGGTGCCCCCCACTACAATCAGTATCCCGGCCAGATTGAAGTAAAGTCCGATGTTCCCCTGAAGGAAGAATCCCAGCACGAACAGACCCACACAGAGGCCAAGACCCACTACGTTTTTACGCTCCATTGTGCCCCTCATAGTCTTTCAATTCTTCATACCCCTGCGATCTCTGCGAGATAATATCTTCGTTCACTCCGAACCTTGGACCATCGCCAGGCCCCCGCGTTCCACGCGAGGCTTCTCTTTCGTGATGATAATCTCCACTCTCCGATTGGCGGCACGGTTCTCAGCACTGTCGTTGGGCCTGACCGGCTGCTGCGGTCCATATCCGGTGATAAAAAACCGAGACGAAGGAAGCTCCATCTCATCCATCAGGTATCTGGCCACCGCACAGGCACGAGCCGCAGAAAGCTCCCAGTTGGTGGGAAACCGCTCCGAGCGGATGGGCACATCGTCGGTGTGCCCCACCAGGTTTACCGCGTGAGGTGTCTGCCGGAGGATCTCAGCGATTTCCCCCAGTGACCGTCTCGCTTCCGGCCTCAACTCTGCCTTCCCGCTGTCAAAAAGCAGGTCGCCCTTCAGGATGATGCTTACGGCCTTGTCCGGTGTAAGCTCTACGGAGGCGAATCCCTCCAGGGCATTGGCCCGAACCGTCTCCCGGCTCAGGTCATATATCTTCGTCATGCTCGATACGGGTTCAACGGACTTCTCCATCCGGTAGCCCGTCACAGCCTGCGTCACAATGGCCGGAGGGACGTTTCGCACCTTGGGCTCGTCGGAGAACGCCTGTTGTTTGGAACTGTGAAATACGTAAAGGACCGCAAAAAAAACGAACATGGTCATCATCAGATCCGACCAGGGCACAGACCAGTGCAGGCCTTTGTTCGTTCGGTCACCCGAGAAATGCCCGCCCTTTCCCCGGAGTTCCGGCGCGATTAGATCCTCGCCATCGAATTCCGTAGAGATCGAAACGCATGCCCCTGTCACCGTTTCCCCGAAGGCCCCTTTCTTAAGCATCCATTCCAAGTCCCGGGTCTCCAGTTCGGACGAAAAATCCGGATCGCGATCACCCGAATCCGAAAAGGGTGCCACCTCTGGTGATTTCAGTGGATCCTGAAGCGCCAACATGCTCTTCTTCCCATCTGCCATGATCGCAAGATCTCCTCATCCAGAATTGGTAAACTTGCCCGGTATGGTCCTCCTATGCGAAAGTGATGCCAAATGGAGAGGAAAGACGAAAATCCTTGATTGGCGCCCATATACGGCGATCGCGGCAAACCGGCGGAGCCCGTGTTCCTGGAATATTTTTCCCGGCCCCTTTCCCTTCCCTGGAAATTTTTTCATTCCTGTAAGGGGGGGGCACCGCTCCCTGCTCAAAGAACTGCCTATCCAAAGTGCTCTCCATTCTCTCTCTTAATTTCTCTCAACGCTTCACATGGGAGAGTGATTGTCGCTTGCAGAGAATTCAAAACCACATCCTCTCCGCCAACCTTCGTGAAATTGAAGTCTCGGACTTTCATTCAGAGTATCCTAACCTAAAGGAAATTAATAATTTTCATCATTATCGAATTTCAAATCAATTGTCTTTAGTTCTTGTCTGCGGGCAGTAAGTCAATACATAAAACAGGAATGATATACAACATTCTCAATTTATAAAATGGTTGATAATCCGTGCCCATTGCAATTGTGAGACGGCGCCAAAGTATCTTGAGCAAAGCCCCAAAAATCAAAGGGAGATCGGGGACAGACCAGGAATGATTTCCTCCCTTCACAACATGGCCCATATCGCCATTGAGGCCAAAAATGTCAATAAGGCCTTGGACTACTGGTCTGAGGCGCTATCCATCGCATTAAAAACTCACAATGCCGAAGGGCTTTTTCACAGAGCTGGAAGCCTCGGTCAGGTCTTGGCAGGACTAGGTTAAAAAGAGCAGGTTGCAAAGCTACTCAAGTTAGCTGCGCAGGTGGGGAGACAGGCAGGTTTTCCCGACACCTATCAGGTGGAGAAAAACTTGAAATCCTTGGCAGGCTGAGGTGGGGCATTTCCCCTCTCAGCCCTTCTAGCGCTCTCGCGGATGACAGGTCATATGTTCTCCGCGATGATGTGGACGCCTTTGTTGTCGGGTATCGTGTTCCCGCCGGAATAGGCATCGCCGTCACCCGCTGAAGAGGTCTCGTTCGATCTCAGGGGCGTCAATTGCTTCCCTGCTCGGGCAAGCCCTTACACGACGGCAACAAACTCAATCCAGTCCGGACTAGGCCCTATCTTGATATTTTTCGTTGACATAGGCCATAGCTTCGTCGATTGCTTTCGCCGTCATTTCCAGATCCTGTTCAGTGTGTCTGTAGCAGATATAGCCATGGTGGTGTGGGTGCAAAAAAATTCCTCGACGGATGAGCTGAGTGTAAAAATCATCGCGTTTGCCCCTATGGGTACCGGCTTTGTCCCTCTTGAAGGTTATGAAAAACATCGGTGCAACACCGCTTAGCTCGGCCCCAACGTCATACTTGTCAATGATGTCTTGGACTTGTTTCAGAAAACGGCCGCCTTTTTCCCAAATCGCATCGAGGACATGGTCACGTTCGAGAATTTCAATGGTTTTTAGGCCAGCAACGTAACCATCACTGTTTGGGAAGAAAGTGGAAGATATGAAAAGCTTCTCGGCAGAAGCCATCATCACTTCAGCTTTTCCCGTAACAACGCTTATTGCATACCCGTTGGCCATTCCTTTTCCAAGGACCGTCAGGTCGGGGATGACGCCATAACGCTCTTGTGCGCCGCCCATAGCGAGCCTGAAACAGGTGCGGACTTCATCAAACACCAGAACTGCGCCATACCTGGTAGCGGTTTCTCTCACGCCTTCAAGAAACCCAGGGTCAGGTTCTTCCATTTTTTGATGGAGGGCATGCCCAAAAGGAGTCATGATGATGGCCGCCGTCTGATCGCCATATCTTGCCATCAAGTCATCGAGCTCATGGAGGCGGTTGTAATGAAATTCATGCACATCCTCATAAAGCTTCTCGGGCACGCCGCCTTTCATCTCAACGCACCAGTCATGCCAGCCGTGGTAGCCGCATCGCATCACCTTGATCCGGTTTGTGTAGGCCCTTGCAATACGGATGGACGCCGTCGTGGCATCTGAACCGGTCTTCAAAAAAATGCTCATTTCTGAACAGGGGACGAGTTCGCTGAGTTTTTTCGCCAGCTGATTCTGATACCTCTGTGTGAGCGTGAAGCAGAAACCCTTGTCTCTGATTTGCCTAATAACCGCTTCATCAACTTCTTCTTCTCTATAGCCCAGGATGATCGGCCCATAGCCACAGAGAAAGTCAACATATTCATTTCCATCGATATCGGTCAATCTGCTTCCCTTGCCGGACTCAAGAAAGATCGGATATTCTCCTTCGATAAAGTCGCTGGGTTTTCTGGCGCCCAGAACGCCACCGGGAACCAATTTTTTTGCCTCTTCAAAATGTCGAAGGCTTCTTTCGATATTTAGTCTCCCAGCACTTTTCATATATTTTCTCCTTTGACAAGCCAGAGCCGACTAAAGCACAAGCATCGATTTTGTCGTTTCCGTTTGATGTATCTTGGCGCCTCTTTTTACTAATGCTGCAATGAATTTTTCCGGATCGATACAGCCTTCCGGGGCAACCACGCCCTTTACCTTGACATCGCCAGCGTCCAGCATGAGCGCTGCGATCGAGGCGGGAAGGCCAGTACCCGGCGCCATCCTACCCACGATGTCGGCTGTATAGGTCACCTGTTTTCCATTTCTCTCCCCCTTGACGATGACTTTCAAGCCGGAAGAGAAAGGCCCTTTATCCCGATTATTGGGAATTTCATTCCAGAGATGCAAAGTCAGATCATAGGGGGTTACTTTGGTTCCTTTGACCTCTATTGGCTCTTTACTGAGGAAGCCTGTCTCTTTCTGCTCTCTAATAAGCTCATCTACCCACGGCGGTATGAGTGCGCCTTTGATCACCACGTTTTTTACGCCTTTGATATAGCGGGGTATAGTGAGCGGCTGAGGATGACCCACATAGCGAACCCGACAGGTGCCGAGGGGTTCAAGGAATTCAGCCGTCTCCTCACCGGTACCCCCCTCTACATATTCCAGCTTACCATCCAAATACTGCGGGATTTTCCCCATCGTCATATGGAGGCTGTGATCCCAAGCTGCACCCGATAGCTCGGCGATACTGACGACCCAGAATAAGGCGATCTCGTCCACGCGATCCAGTTGATTCGCGTACCACTTGACAATGACGTTGTTTGTTCCCGGATCCGACCCCATTCCTGTCAGAACGGTGATTCCTGCTTCTCTGGCAGCCTTATCGATATCGGAAACAAAAAGGATTTCAGCCGCCTCATAGTCATCGCAAATATCTATATAGTTGACCTTCGCCTCAACGGCTGCCCTGGCGACTGCCACGGCCGTCTTGTAGAACGGCCCCGCGCAGTTGATGACAACGTCGGCTTCTCTGATCGCGTTGACCAGCTCGTTGTGATCGTTTACATCGATTCTCCTGAGCGATACCTTTTCACTGGCACGCAACTTATCCTGCACTCTATTTGGGTCCGTATTTATGTCACCGAGAATGACTTTCCTAATCTGCTCCTGCTTAATGAGGTCCCGGGCGACTCCTTGACCCATACCGCCCGTTCCTCCTAGTACCAATACCTGCATTCTCATGCCCTCCTTCCTAGCTATCCATGCTCTCCGAGGATCGAGCAAGCCTCTTCCACCGAGTGGGGTTAAATAAGCTCGAACTCGGGCAGTTTCATTCTATTCCTCTCGCCCTAATTCTCTCCCGGGATCTTTGCCATCGTCATCTCTACCCGGACAGCTTGTGAAAAAACGCCCATCTGTCCTGCGGCGCCCGGGATTATGCTCATCCTTCGTTATCCCGCTTTTCAGCGGGATACGCCTCATGCCCCGGAATCTTACCCGCCTCGGATCTGGACATTTTCACACACCCTGTGCGAAATGGGCATTTCAGCAGCCTGGTAAGGCGACGGTCAGATAGTTCACCTCTCAATAGAGGAATGATGCATTTTTGTCAAGGTAACGTTTTTACTCCCAAATGCCCTGAGGAATCGCCCTGTGCTGCAATAGGCATGGGCCGTTTCCATGGTGTTCATGAGATGACTTTTTTCTTGACTTCAAACGTGGTGTCGGCGCCAGGTCGATCTCCCTTGGCCAGGGGGATCGACTCGCCCCCGTTACCTGAATGCCTTTATGGCAGGATATTTGCAGAGTGTACTTCGATTGATTCTTTGTCTGGCCTGCAAGGCAGACAAATCGCGGTGGCTCTTATGGATTTTTTTCAAAGAAGAAATTCCGAAGCATTCTCGCACCTGAATCCAGTATAGCACGGGGGCAGTAATGATGAACCAGCTGATAACGCGCTCTTTTTTTGTTTCCGTGCTCTTTTGGATCACTCCCTGGGCGGAGGCCGCGGTCCAATCCCCCCAACTCCTTGCCCACCTAGAGGGGACGGGCACATCTTGGTTCGGTTCGCCCATTATCCACGATCTTGGAACAGGGGCGCGGAAGCTGGTGGGCACCTATTACGATATTTTCGTCTGGGACAAAAATTTGAACCAACTGGCCCGCGCAAGGTCCGGCCCATCCTATCCCCACGAGGGACGAATCTATCCGCCGGCGGTGTGCGCAGATCTCGACGGCGACGGTATCTACGAAATCGTCGTTGCGAGCAACAACGGTAAAGTCGCGGCTTACGAGTGGAAAAACAACAATTTGACGGTGAAATCCGGTTGGCCTGTCAGGGCCTGCGATCAAGGCCAATGCCCGGAGGTGCGAGGACTCGCTGGAGGAGACCTTGATGGCAACGGAACGATAGAGATCGTGGCCACCACCACCCAGACCGCAGGGGGGGCACAGGTATTTGTGTTCAATCCGGATGGGACCCCCTACCAGCCGCCAGGGCTTTCCTACCAGGCCTGGCCGAGGTACAACATGGAAACCGGGCCGGGGAATGATTCAGACGCAAACGGGGCCGGCAACCACGGTTACGGATGTTTTGGCCTGAACGTGGGCATCGGCAACCTGGATGATGACCCCTTTCAGGAGATCGTGGTCACCTTCGACAACCACCAGATCAATGTGTTTCATCACGACGGGGTGAGCATGTTGGCGAGCCCCTATTTCACGAACCGCTCCTCTGAATATTTCGGGAATAGACTCAACTGGGGTCAGTTCATACGCTGGTTTGACCCGGTGGTGGAAGAGAACCACTACCACCTTCACTCAGGCCCATGGCCGAATCCAAGCAATGATAAATGGCTTCAATGGACCGAATCGCCGCCCTGTGTCGCGGATGTGAACGGAGACGGAAGAAATGAAGTGGTTTGTGTATCCAATGTGGAAAAGGACGAGCCCTACGACACCAAACATCATTCATTGATGGTCCTGGAGGGCTCATACGAAGACGGGTCACGAAGTGCACGCCGGCTGCCTGGATGGGAACAACTTCCTTCCTCCGGCTATCCGCTGAGCCGGGCCGGACACACATGGTACCCCCCCACCAATCCCCCCGCGCCAACGGTCGTGAACATCCTGGGGGACCAAAGACCCGAGATCCTTTATGGCGCCCATGACGGTTATGTCTACTGCATCTCGCCCGATGCCCGGCTCCTTTGGCGCGTGAACATCACACATGGGCGAGCTTTGATGTATGCATCAGAGATCATGGTTGCGGATCTTGATCGGGACAATGTACCCGAGATCGTATTCACCACGTTCGGAGACCCGGATAATCTGGCGCCGGATCAGCCCCACGGATACTTGATGATTCTTGACAGGGAAGGCAGGGTCCTTCACGACGTCCTCCTTCCCGTGCAGGGAACCAATGGGAACGGCAAGGGCGCGCCGGCGGCGCCAACCGTCATGGATCTTAACGGGGATGGAAACCTGGAGATCGTGGTTCAGACTTTCGGGGCAGGCTGTTTTGTCTATACGATTCCCGGCTCCTCAGAAAACATGCTTCTTTGGCCCACTGCGCGAGGGAATTATCTTCGTCAAGGCCGCCCGTGGAACGTGAGCGGTGCCAGAAAATCCTTTGTTCCTGTGTGGCTCCTGTTGGACTAGGGAGATCCTTGGGATGAACGTCCTTGCCCAAACCCCACTCGATGATCTGCAGAACGCTAAAAGGCGTCACTGCCATGGAGTACCGTAATAAATTGAAGAGAGGGGAGCCAAGTATTTCTCCCCTCTTCATTCTGTCTACTTTTCACCATATTTTAAGCCATGTGGATGAACTTATCCGCATTCCACCTTCTGCCATGCTTTTTCTGCGTCATCGTTTTAGCCACACAATTTCTCGTTAAGCGTCTGGCCATCTATCATGCATGCTTACCATTATCACTCAATAAGGGTACCACATGTTCTTATCCGAATTCATGCCGCTCATCCACTTGTAGCTGTACACCTCTATGGTAGATCCGCTGTAAAGGTCAGAAGGACCCCCATTTTCCCTCAAAAGCCCCTTGATCTTCACCTTTTGATCCACGTTATTCTTAATTTGATCTGCCTGTTGACCAACGAGCGTGTATTCGCTACCATTATGAGTCATGAGTTGTCCCTGACTGGTGACCGTTCCTTCGAAAGTGCCATAATGGTCGGCCATGACGGGCTCCGCCATAGCGAACACCCACAGGGTAGCCACAACCATCATCATTACCGCATATACCTTTTTGTTCATTTCCATTTTAAACCTCCTCACTCAGACCAAACAGACTGAAAACTCGGAGATCGTCTCTTTAATCTCCTGGATTCATGATAAGGGCAAAAGGGATAATGTAAAGGACTCGCATGCAGGGCGGCCATGCAGCGTTGGTGACACGTATTGCTGTATTCCATATTTTGTAAACCGTTTAAGGACGCCTCTTCCAATGGCCTCATCGGCGTAGCGTATCCGGTCCACTCTCCTCCAGGGAGTGTGGAGTTAAGATAGGCGGTGCCTTTACATTTCAGTCGACATGTGTTAAATTATCAAATATTTAATTCAGTTAGCTTTGTCATCCAGGCATAGCCGTTTGCGTGATCAACCAGTGAAGCCTGGAGGCGCGCTTATCGCCTTTCTGCATGTTTCTGTACGGTTTGGGTTCTCCGAAATGGGTTTCAGTATTCCTCACCACATCCTTCCTTACGGAACCTTGGGATCTTTTTAATGGATGGTCTAAACCACTGCTCCGGCGAAAAAGAGCCATCCAGAGGATTTCAGGTTATGCTGCTCAAGGGATCAGAGATGTTTTTACCTTGCGGGAGATAGAAATGTTTGCAAGACCTGGCAGGAATACTATGTTAAGGCTTTCCATATTGCTCACCATTATCCTTCTGTTTGGATTATCCTGCGCCCAGCAGCATCCAAAGGACTACTCCCAGCTGACGGACCTCGTACAGTTGCAGGATCAGAAGACACCCCTGTTTGTATTCAAGGAATCCAAAGGAGAATTTGATCCCGATATTCAAAAAGCGAGCATTGAATATTTTGAAACCCACCCGGCGCTTCTAAAGAAAATCGAGGCCGACCTGGCCTGTGAAACCCCTAGATGGCGCCTCGACAGAGTAGATCAACGATTGCTGTTTGTACCGGAGCATGTTGAGGAACACGCAAACCTCTTTGAAAGCTACTGTAAGGACGTCATACAAGAGGTGCTTGAACGGACGAACCTTCCTAATCCCTATCAAAAGATCCAGACCCTTTCCCAGGAGCGCCCCGAAATTTCGGACAGTGGCGGGATCACCGCGTTTGTGGTCAACAATGTGGCCAAGGAATTTGAAGCGAGCTTTATCTTCTCAAACGAAAGACAGCAGGAGCTCGGAATTAACGTGGGGTCCAAGATTTTTCTTGACGAACTGGGCTCTTATACCAGCAGCATATCCGTGGGGAAAGACGGCACGTGCCATTTCGTCCACGACCGATACACCCTCTGGCGAGACACAGCCGCGAACCCGTACACCGCCCTTATGGTGCCGATAGAGGAGACCTTACATATCGCGTTGAGGGCCTCAACGGAACGTGCGATCAAGGAACAGATAGAACGATCGGGCGTGATCGAAAACAAGGACGTAGAAGCGATTGTCGAAGAGTGGACGGCGGTGGAAGAGGCGATCGTGGGGGGTGTGGTTCACGATCTGAGCCCTCATGTCCTGGCAACCCGGCTGATCACTTTACCGCCAGGGCTCATTGAGAAAGATTTGAAATCGAGGAGTGCACTCAAACGATATCGTTACCTGGAAAAGGGTGTCTTCTTCGTCAGGAATAAGGGCTCGCTGGACGCTATTGGAATTTATAAGACCGACCCTGCCGCATTCCGAAACTTCCTCAAGAATCCCCCGGAGATGGCAGGCAGGCTTGGGGCATCTCTATTCCCCTGAAGTGTCCGCTTCGCACAGCCCTTGCCTTTCAAGCCAGGGCCTGGAGCGGGCGAAGTTCCGTCGGGCCACGTCGGTGCGGGCAAAGCCGCCTCCCTCGGGGCCGACCGATGAGTGTGCCCCAAGCCCATACATGAGACAGAAGCTCGTGTAGGCGGCCTCAATCGCGGAGGTAAATCCCATACCATCCTCCATGTGGTTGATGGCGGCCTTGATGGTCCTTGTCCAGGCCGGAGCGGCCAGGGTGTTTTCGGCCACGCGTTCCGCATAGGCGAGCGTTTCCGGTTCCAATCGGTCCGCCGGAAAGGTCCGGTTCACAAAGCCGCAGGCAAGTGCCTCCGCCGCCGTGATGAATCGGTGCTCCAGCAGGATCTCCTTTGCTTTCCGCGGCCCCAGATCCCAGGGTGCAGAGAAATACTCCACCATACCAGGGAGAAACAGGGCGTCCTCCGCGGCGAAAACCACGTCCATGGCCGCAGCCAGCATCCACCCCGCGTATATGCAATACCCATGGACCATGGCCACGGTGGGCTTTGGGCAGTTGCGCCACGCAAGGGTCTTTTTCACGTAAAAATCGTACATGTCCGCAACCTTCCGCCGCAAGTCCGGGTCGTTCGGCTTTGCAAAACCGTGGGCCTCGCAATGGCGCAGGTGCTCCTCGGTTCCCAGGTCATGGCCGGAACAAAAGGCCCTGCCGGCCCCCGAAAGGACAATGGCCCCGCAAGCACCATCCGATGCGGCCCGTTCAAAGGCCTGGTCCACCTCCTCCAGCAATTGATACCCCTGGGCATTGAGAACTTTCGGGCGGTTGAAAATGATGCGTGCCACCTTGCCTGGTTGGTACGTGATGTGTCCAAATTCCATAAGGCTGCTCCTTGTCAGGGTCCTTTTCGAAACCCGTTCTTCTCTACCCAAACCTCGGTATCCGCGAGGGCCTTCTGAAAACGCTCGAACAGCTCGTCGATCTCGGCTTCGGTGATAATCAGAGGGGGGCAGAACGCACATGTGTCGCCAAGGGCGCGCAGGATCAGGCCATGGTCCTGGGAACGGGACGCACAGTAGGCGCCCACCCCTTGCTCGGGTTTGAAAGGCCGCTTTTCCGCCTTGTGGGCCACGAGCTCGCAGCCGCCGATAAGCCCTATGCCCCGCGCCTCACCGACCAGCGGATGGTTCTCCAGATCTTTCAGCCGTTTCTGGAAACGCGGCATAATCCTTCGGACATGGTCCATGATGCGCCGCTCCTCCATGAGCTCGATGTTCCTGAGGGCCACCGCCGCGCACACCGGATGGCCGGAGTAGGTAAAGCCATGCCCGAACGTGCCGATCTTTCGGCTTTCGTCCAGCATGGCCTCGTAGATCTTCTCCGAAATGAGCACAGCCCCGATGGGGAGGTAGGCAGAGGAGATGGATTTTGCGAGCGACATGGTGTCAGGGGTAAAGCCGAAGGTCTCGCATCCGAACATGTTGCCGGTGCGGCCGAAGCCGCAGATGACCTCGTCATCGATAAAGAAGATGTCGTACTTCTTCAAGACAGCCTGAACCTTCTCGAAATAGGTCCTTGGAGGGACAATGACGCCGCCGGCCCCCATGACGGGCTCTGCGATAAAGGCCCCGATGGTGTCCGGCCCCTCCTTGAGAATCAGCTGCTCAAGGTTCTCCGCAAGGCGCGTGGCAAACGCTTCTTCAGTCTCTCCGGGCTCTGTATAACGGTAATGATGGGGGCAGTCGGCATGGAGGATTCCAGCAATGGGGAGGTCGAAATCCCGTTGGACCATGGGGAGCCCCGTCAGGCTCCCGGCAGCCACGGTCACCCCGTGGTAGGCCCTGAGCCGGCTAATGATCTTCTTCTTTTTCGGTCGGCCAATGGCGTTATGATAATACCAGATCAGCTTGATCTGGGTGTCGTTGGCCTCTGAGCCTGAGTTGACGAAGAAGACCTTGGACACCGGCATCGGCGCCATGGCCTTTAGTCGCTCACCGAGCTCGATGGCCGGGCCCTGGCTCTTGTTGCCGAAGAGGTGGTAGTAAGATAGCTTTCTGAGCTGCTCGGAGGCAGCCGCCACGAGCGCTTCTTCCCCGAAACCGAGCGCCGTGCACCAAAGACCTGCGAGCCCTTCGATGTACTGCCGCCCCTCCCGGTCCCAGACGTAGATGCCCTTGCCGCGCTCAAGGATCAAAGGGCCCCTCTCCCGATGGAGGGCCAGGTTCGCATAGGGGTGGATCATGGTTCTGATGTCGCTTTCAACGAGTGACTTGGTATCCATGCTCACAGTCGTTTCCTCCTGCCTTGAGGTGCGCCAGGGATGCATTACACCACAGTTGTCTCCGTTTTGACAACCGCACAAACTACGCAGGCGAGCAGATTCCCTGGCCTTCTGGGCCTGTCACCCATTCAGGGATACGTCGATCTCCCTCCCGGCGCGCTTGTTGACGGCACAAACCGGGTCGCCGGGTTTCCATTTGCCGCTCAGCATGGGATTGAAACAACCATTGCAGGAATTGCATGGAATGATCTCCTCGGCCCTGCCCTCCATGACCTTTTTGGGCCAGAAGGGGTCCGCGACCAACTGCCGAGCGATGCCGACCAGTTCTGCCCGCCGCTCCGTTAGAATGGACTCTGCGACCTCGGGCACATTGATCCGTCCGACGGCCATGACGGGGACGGTCACGGACCGTTTGATGGCCTCGGCCAAGTGAACAAAGGTGCCCATCCTGGCCCGCCGGGTCGGTGATGCCCTGCGGCCCGTCGGAAGACCGATAGAGACATCAAAAACATCGACCCCCGCCTTTTCCAGTTCGACCGCAAAGGCTTGGCTCTCAATGAGGGTGATCCCCCCTGCCCGTCTCTCCTCAGCACCGATCCGGTAAAAGATGGGAAAGTCCCTCCCGACGGTCCTCCTCATGGATTCAACCGTTTCGAGCCCGAAACGCATTCGTCCGTGGACGTCGCCCCCGTATTCGTCTGTTCGCTTGTTGTCGGCCCCGGAAAAGAACTGGCAGGGCAGATAGCCATGGGCCCCGTGCACTTCCACGAAATCGAAGCCCGCCTTCTTTGCCGTGTCCGATGCCAGGGCGAATTTATGAATAATGGACCGGATCTCATCCCCTGTCAGTGGACGGAGGCTGTCCACGGCCGAAGGGGCCACGCCTTCCGCACCGGGCATTAACAACGCGCCGTTCCCTGCGGGCAATTGGTTTCCGTGCCAGAGCTGGATGCCGATCCTTGAACCGGCATCCCTGATTTCACGGGTGAAGGATTTCATGCCTTCCACAAACCGCCGGACGCCGTCAGGCCGCCCCCATGCCTGATCCTCGATAAAGAGATCAACCGAGGTCGCACACATGATGATGGCGCCCGCCCCACCCCGTGCACGCTCAAGGTAAAAGGCACGGGCACGCCGATTTGTGAGCCCAAGCATCAGCTGCATGGCAGGCATCACGATGCGATTTTTCAACACCATCCCCCGTATGGCCATTGGCTCAAACAATTTCATTGACACTCTCCTTCGAAAAAATCATTTCTCGCGTTATCATGAAAGGCTGATGAAACCGCTAGACTGCTGGGCTCCGAGGGTCCGCCGGTATGGGGGGTTTCGCGAAAACAATGGCGAACATGGCCAGCACACTGGCGGCTGCAAAGATCGTGAACGCGATCCGATAGCTTTGCGTCGCATCGTAAATCACCCCCGCAATCCAGGGACCGATTGCAGCTCCGGTCTGGACAAACACCCCGGCCAGACCGACGACCGTGGCAAAGGAGCTCATTCCAAAACACTCTCCGATGATCAGGGTTTGCATCATCACGAGGCAGCCCATGGTCAACCCGAAGGCCATGGTGCCAAGGTAGAGGACCGCGATGTGATTTGAATAGGCCAGGCCGAGAACCGCAATCGCCTGTGTGAGAAGCAGACCGATGGTAACGTACCGTTTGTCCAGGCGATCGATGAAAACCCCCATGGACAACCGGCCCACGATGCTGGCGGCGGCCGTGATGCTCACCGCCGAGGCCGCGCCTGCAAACCCCAGATACCCGGAGAGGAAAGACACCTGGTGCACCAGGTAAGACACCTGGCAAGTCATGGCCAGGAAAAAGGCCACGACGATGGCCCAAAAGGCTACGGTCCCCATGGCCTCTCGGCCGGTCCATTTCCTCATCTGCGACTCGTAGCTCAGATGACCAACGGTGCCACGGCCCAACGACGGCGATGCAGATCGGCCGTCTGGAAATTGACCGACGTCCGATGGCCTCTGCTTGATCACGAACACGGCAAGTGGGATAATAACGGCCCAGAACATGGCACCCAGAATGGGCAATGCAACCTTCAGTCCCCATCGCGTAATGAGGAAGGCGGCAAGGGGCACCATCACAATCCCTCCGACGCTCAGCCCCGTCATCACCAAGCTCATGGCCTGGCCGCGCTTAAGAAGGAACCAGTTTATGATCAGCGCATTGACGGGAATCGCCGATGTCCCGCTCCACCCTATCCCCATCAACAGATAGACCGCACGCAGCTGCCACAGGGTGTGGACGCGGCTCAAAAGCATAAACGCGAGGCCCACCACCAAGGAGCCTGAAACCAGCAGCCGGGTCGGCCCGAATTTGTCGACTTGCCGGCCGACCGCAATCCCGGTGACCCCGGCTGTGAAAAAATAGAGCGTGATGGCGGAGGATACGTTCGCTTTGGACCAGCCGTGCAGCGTCCGGATCGGATCCAGAAAAACTCCATGGCCATAAAACCCGATGCCGCTTGAGACGACAAATATCACCGTCCCGGCAAGTACGATCCACCAGCCGTAGAAAATACCTTCTCGCGGAGAAGGGCCGTCTAAATCCTCTCCCGGTTCAATCCTCATGGTTCCACACACAAACCGCCATGAATGCCGACCGCCCCTGCGGCCCAGGCCGGGGCAGAATCATTCGAACCAAATCCCGGTCTCAAGCCCCTGTAACGGGCACAAATAGCGCTTTCTCTATCCGCAGCGCAAGGTTAAAGATCCGACGCAAGGTGTCTGGCATTGGGACAACCTGGGAGAAGATTCCGGAAACCGGGCGGAATAAATCCCAAATCTGAACGCGCCCGACGCGAAGCGCCGGGATATGGATGCCGAAGACTGGGTTTCAACATGGAAAGAATCGTCTGCCATTTGCTGCCCTTGATTTTTGCCTAGGCACGGCCCGTGTGTTATAGTCGTCCCTGTCGTCTGGCCCGAGAAATCCCTTCTCGGCCTGAATGATTTCTTGAGAGGAGGCCTCATGCTCGATATTCCCTTTCGCTCGGCCAAAAAACTTGCTTCCATGATCCGCACGAAAAAAATCGGATGCCTTGAATTGCTCGATCTCTATCTGGAACGCATCAATCGCTTTAACCCAACGATCAACGCCATCGTGGTCACGGACCCGGAAAAGGCCCGAAAGCGCGCCAAACAGGCGGACCGTGCATTGACGAAGGGGAAGCCATGGGGACCACTTCATGGGGTGCCGATGACCATCAAGGAGTCGTTTGATGTGGCAGGGTTGCCGACCACATGGGGCGTGCCGGGATACAAAAACAACTTTCCCTCAAAGAATGCCCTTGCGGTCAACCGATTTCTTGATGCCGGTGCCGTGCTCATCGGCAAGACCAACGTGCCCCTTTACCTTGCCGATTGGCAGACCTTCAATGACATCTACGGGACCACCAACAATCCATGGGACGTGACCCGCGTGCCCGGCGGTTCATCGGGTGGCTCGGCCGCAGCGCTGGCCGCCGGACTTACCGGCCTTGAGGCCGGAAGCGACATCGGGGCTTCCATTCGAAATCCCGCCCACTACTGTGGCGTTTACGGCCACAAGCCCACCTATGGCATCGCATCTCCCCGTGGCCAGGCCCTTCCCGGAGTGGTCGCCAAGAGCGATATCTCCGTGGTGGGCCCGCTGGCACGCAGTGCGGCGGATCTGGCCCTGGCGCTCAACCTCATGGCGGGGCCCGATGACATCGACGGTCTCGGATGGCAGCTCAGGCTCCCAAGACCCAAGAAAGGCGCGCTTCGGGAGTTCAAGGTTGCGGTGGTCTACGATGACCCCGAAGCTGAAGTGGATGTTGAAGTGCAGGAACAGCTGCGCGGACTCGTGGCCTTTTTTAGAAAAAGCAAGGTGAAGGTTACTGAAAACGCCAGGCCTGACATTGATTCCCGTGAAGCCCATCGCAACTTTATCCAGCTTCTCCGGGCGGCCACCTGCGGGCGCATGACTCAAGATGCGTTCAAGCAAAACCTCCTGGCGCTCCAGTCACTGAAACCAGACGATGAGGGCTATCAGGCGCAGATGATTCGCGGCCAGGCCATGTACCATAAGCAGTGGCTCGCACACAACGAAGCGAGACATCGCATGCGGCTTGCGTGGGCGGAGTTCTTTCAGAAGTATGATCTCTTCTTGTGCCCCATCGCTACGACCGCGGCCTTCCCGCACAATCAGCAGGGCGAACGATGGGAGCGCATGATCATGGTCAACGGAAAGCCCCAGCCCTCCACCACCCAGATGTTCTGGGCAGGGTATTCATGCAATTTCTACCTTCCCTCCACCGTGGCACCCATCGGATTAACCGACGACGGTTTGCCGGTGGGGATTCAGATCGTTGGGCCGCAGTACGGGGACCACACCTGCATTCATTTCGCCGGCCTGCTGGAACGCGAATATCAGGAATTCGTCCCTCCGCCGGGTTTTGAGTAAGGGCTCGCGGACCCGCTGCGCTCGTGGTCGGGCCGCCCCCGCGAGCGCGTTCTCTGCTAATTCAAAGAGATCACGGGCCAGAGAGGGTATGGCTCCGGCATGGGAATAGACGCCTTGCCCTTCTTCATCGGAGATGGCCTCATAGTGTCTGGTGACCCACCTTTTGAACATCCTCTGCAAGCTCGGATCCCGAAAAATCACGATCTCGTTCAATTCCTTCAATTCCTCCACGATACGCCAGTAAAAGAACATCCAAATCCTCCTGTTGGTTAACCTGAACTAAATGATAAAAGAGCTTCTTAATCCAGCTACGATACGATCCTGAGAATCTGAGGTGCCGTCCTTTCGGGGATGTCGGGTATATTTCGAGGATAGCCCACGATGATGGGGGCCACAATCTGGTAATCCTCGTCCATACCCATATGGCCTTTGATTTGGGGATCGCGGACATTTGTCCCCAGACCAACCCAGCATGTCCCCAATCCCCTTTGTGCGGCCGAAAACATGAAATAGCACGCGGCAAGCGCGCAATCCACCTGGATGGACCGGACCGCAGAGGAACCACCAAAGAAGACAAGGCAAGGGGCATTGTAGAACACATTGAACGCTTTGGCCTTCAGGGCCTGTTCATACTTCTTGAGCGGGGAGTCCGGGTTCGTCTCAAGAAAGGCGAGGAGATTCTTCTTGCTTTCATCAGAAAGCCTTTCGATCCACTCCTTGTTATTCACGATGATGAATCGCCAGGGCTGCCCATTTGCCGAGCTCGGGGCAAGGCAGCCCTCTTTGATCATCTCTTTGACGAGGTCCAACGGGACATCCTTGTCTTGAAAATCCCGAATGGAGCGCCGCTCCTTCAAGAGATCGGAAAAATCAGCCATTTCGTTATCTCCTTCCCGACCGCTGGAAACCACCTCGGGCCATCCATCCAACCGGCCGACCTGTCGGTTCCATCGGTTTTAGAGCTCGTAGCAGTCCAGGATTTCTCCAAAATAGAGGGTATGGTAATCCTTTTGAGGATAAATCGTGTCGCATTCCGCGGCCAGATGGGCCGGGTCCATGGGCGCCTTGAAAACAATCTTGCATTCAAAATGAAGCCCCGGCGTGTTAATGATCGGCGTGACCGTTTTTTGAGACCCCTTAATGTGCAGACCACACTCCTTGAACTTGTCATGGTCCCGGCCGGATTTGGTTCCGCAGAACAGGATCGCATCCTTCATGTCGGTCATCGGAACGGAGACCGTGAAGTCGGTCGCCTGCTCCATGATTCCGAAAGTATGTCTGGAGTCGCGGACCGCCACCATGAAGATGGGCTTACGCCAGACGTACCCGATGGCGGCCCATCCGATGGTCATGGTGTTGATGGCGTCCCCTGCCTTTACGGTCAGAAACGCCCCTTCCTTAATCTGTTTCATCGCTCTTTCGGCGACAACCATATAATCCATTTTTTTCACTGGTCATTCCTCCACTCTCCTGCGATTCAGCCAACAAGCGTGCAGGTGGTAGACTAGAGCAAGTTCAGGACCAAGTCAAACCAACGAGCGGTCATACAGAATGGTGCACCTGCGTTTGTGCCGAACAGGACGTTTTGACATAAGCGCTCTGCCGCATTATGATTGCAGATGACCCTCGAAGGCCTTCCGAGGCATACCGGTCTGAAACAGAGTACGCACCAGGAACGTAAGGATCCGGTCCCGCGACGGGCAATCTTCAATGACGGAGATCAAAAGGCATGGGTTTGAAAGAACGTCTCAGAGAAAAGGCACTGGAATTGGGTTTCGAGGATGCGGGCTTTACCGGCGTCGATCCCCTGGATTTGTATATCACGGAAGTCAACTCCCGACCTTCAAAGATGTATGGCTGGGCCCAGACGGACCACTTCAATGTCCTTCGCGGGGCCGCCTTTGTCGCAAAAACACCCATGGGCCAAGTCCCTCCTTGTCCTCATCCGCAACTATCACCGCCGCGCCTTCCCGCCCCAACTGATCGGGACCTTCGGCCGCTGCTACCAGGTGGACGAAAGGAAGGAAAAGGGGCTGGAGCACAAACGGCTCATGGACTATTTTGCCTTCCTTAAGGGCGAGGGGGTCCGCTTCTGGTTCGAGGAGGAGCTGCCCGCACGCATGTCAGCGGCTCGGGCAGGACTTGTCACTTATGGAAAGAACTGCTTTGTCTATGCGAGAAGGAGCATGAAAGGGGCATCCTGGCTTGAGAGTATCCCGCTCATCTTGGATGCCCCCATTGAGCCCGATGCACCGTCCATCGAGGTTGGCTGCCCGACATGGTGCAAAAGTGCCTGTATGGCCGCCTGCCCCACAGGGGCACTCTATGCACCTCTCAAAATGAACCCCATGCTCTGCATCGCGTTCAACAGCTATTACGGAGACGGCCTTACCCCTCTGCCATTGCGAGAACCAATGTCCACATGGGTTTACGGGTGCGATCGATGCCAGCAGGTCTGCCCGCGAAACCAGCCGTGGATGAATCAGACCCTCCCGGAAAACCCGGCCCTTCAAGAGCGGGCCCCCGATTTTGCGCTCACAACACTCCTCACCATGAGCGATGACCATTACCATCACAAGGTCTGGCCCCTCATGTTTTACATCTCCAGAAAAAGGAAGTCCAAGTGGCAGATGAACGCGGCAAGGGCCCTCGGAAACCTGGGAGACAGGGAGAACGTCCCCGTCTTGATCACCACCATGAAAGAGAGCCCATACGAAGAGGTCCGCGCCATGTGTGGTTGGGCCTTGGGCAGGTTGTCAGGTAGGCAGGCAAGGGAGGCGCTGGAGGCGAGGCGGAAGACGGAGGACGGTGTCGTAAGGGCCGAAATGGAACAAGCGCTGGAAACGATGCCATGAGAAGTCTTCAGCGGCCGCCCCCGCTCGCCGGGATCGAGAATCTTCTTGGTGGTTCCAGTGGCACCGGAGAGCCCCCGGTCTCAGAGGGTCAGCCCCTTCCACGAAACGAAAGGGCGCGGCCCGCCCCTTTAAAGGGCGTGGCATGGTCAATCCGAACGGGGAACAGGCCGTGATCGGCGCCATTGCAGGGGACATCATCGGTTCCGTGTACGAGCGCAGGCCCTTCAAGCACAAGGACTTTCCCCTTTTTCGTCCCGATTGTCACTTCACCGATGATTCGGTCCTCACGATCGCCATCGCAGAGGCGATCCTAGAGAAGAAGGGTTATCAGGATGCGGTACTGGCGCTCGGCCGGCAATATCCCCATGCCGGTTACGGCGCCGCATTCATCCAATGGCTCTTCTCCCCTGCTCCAAGGCCTTACCACAGTTGGGGAAACGGCGCCGCCATGCGCGTGAGCCCCGTAGGCTTCGCCTTCACCACCATCTCGGATGTCCTCAAAGAGGCCCACAAAACGGCCGAAATCACCCATGATCACCCCGAAGGCATCAAGGGCGCCCAGGCCGCCGCCCTGGCCGTGTTTCTGGCGCGAACCGGATCGTCCAAAGATGAAATCAGAAAAAAGATCGCGGATCGATTTCAGTATGACCTCTCAAGGTCCGTGGACCAGATCAGGCCCGTATACGGTTTTGACGTGTCCTGTCAGGGAACGGTCCCTGAGGCCATCATCTCCTTCCTGGAATCAGAGTCCTATGAGGATGCGGTTCGGCAGGCCGTTTCCCTCGGAGGGGACAGTGACACGCTTGCCTGCATCACCGGGTCCATCGCCCATGCCTTTTACGGGGAAATCCCGGATCCCATCGTCCAACTCGTGAAGACAACCCTCGATGAAAGGCTTTGGGCCGTCACGGAGGCCTTTTGCCGCGCCTTCGACGTCAAAGTCTGAGGGCCAATGGTCCGAATGAAGAGGGTATAATCAATGAAATATCGTGTGATAGGGCTTCTTTCGGCAGCGCACCTGATCACGGACATCAATCAGGGTGCCATTCCCGCGCTCCTGCCCTTCCTGATCGTCAGCCACAACCTCTCGTACGCGGCAGGGGCGGGCATCGTGCTCGCCGCCAATATTTCTTCGACCATCGTCCAGCCGCTGTTTGGTCACGCTGCGGACCGGTTCTCCAAACCCTGGCTCATGCCGCTGGGACTCACGGTTGCAGGGCTTGGCATTGCCCTGACCGGGATCGTCCCCACCTATCGTCTGATCCTGCTCGTTGCCTTTGTGGCCGGCCTCGGCGTCGCGGCCTTTCACCCTGAGGCGGCCCGCCTCGTCTTTTTCGCCGCTGGGGATAAAAAGGCATCCGCCATGAGCTTTTTTGGAGTGGGCGGGATCCTTGGCTATGCGGTGGGCCCCCTCTTTGCCACTATAGTGCTCCTCCAGTGGGGGATCAAAGGCACGCTTGCCCTGCTCGTCCCTGTCGGACTCATGGCCGTCATCATAATCTTCCAACTGCCCAAGTTCTCAGCGATTCAGGGACCAGGGGCAAGCGCCAAGGGGGGGTCCGGATCGGACTCGCAGCCAGGGATCGACGAGTGGAAGGCCTTCGCGAGACTCACCGTCGTCGTCATCGGACGGTCCATTGTCTTTTTCGGGCTCAATACCTTTATCCCCCTTTACTGGATCAATGTACTGAACCAGTCAAAGGCCGCCGGCGGGACGGCACTCACCGTGATGGGGACAGCAGCCGTCTTCGGAAACCTCCTGGGCGGAAAGATGGCCGACCGCTTCGATCACCTGAAGGTGATGCTGATCGGAGCCACCCTGCTCATCCCAGTCCTGCCCGCTCTCATATGGGTTGAAAACCCCACGGCTGCCATGCTTCTCCTCATACCCATCGGCCTTGCGCTCTCCTCCACCTTCAGTCCGACCATCGTGATGGGTCAGAGGTACCTCCCCAATCACGTGGGTTTGTCATCCGGGATCACCATCGGGGTCGCGGTGACCATCGGCGGGCTTGCCGCCCCACTCCTGGGCAGGATTGCCGACCAGCACGGCATCCGGACCGCCTTGACTTTCGTTGCATTTCTGCCGGTCCTCATCGTGCTCATGACCCTGACCCTCCGACGGCCTAAGAACGATTGAATCTTTTTGCCCTTACCCTTCTATCTCCTCGTGTGCTTTCATGAGCTTCGTTGTGGGATTCCTGAGGGTTGATTGGCTACTGGGATTGAAGTACATTTCTACGGAAATCGTGGGTCCGGCCCCATCGGGAAGCTTGGGGCGAGTCGCGAGCGTTGGTAACCGTTGATTTCCACAGAATATAAAAAGATCGTTCTGAAAAATGAGGGGAGGAACAGATGGCCCAGGTGATCGTGGATCAGAAAAAATGCAACAAAGACGGGATCTGTGTGGCCGAGTGCCCGGCGCAGGTTCTCCAACTTAAGAAGGGAGATGCCTTTCCCGAGCCGACGCCCGATTTTGACGAGGTGTGCCTCCGATGCGGCCACTGCGTGGCGGTCTGCCCGACGGGGGCCTTCAGCCTCGATTGGCTCCCCGCGGAGGCGTGCCCACCGGTCCGTGCAGAGCTCGCGTTTTCTCCCGAACAAGCCGAGCAGTTCCTCCGGTCGCGCCGGTCCATTCGGGTCTTCAAGCCAGAGCCCCTTGGAAGGGCGCAGATTGAACAACTGATTCACATCGCCTGTCATGCCCCGTCGGCCAAAAACATGCAGCCCTGGTCCTGGATCGTCATCGAAGACCCTTCAAAGGTGGCCAAACTGGATGTGATGCTCATCGACTGGGTGAAAAGCCTGATCCGGGCAGACCCGGAAGTGGCCGAGACCCTCAGATACCCCCGTCTGGTGAAGCGCTGGGAAGAAGGCCGCTACAGGATGCTGCGAAACGCGCCCCATCTGATCATCGCCCATGTGGATCAGGCCTGGCGCTACGGCGTCGAGGACACGGCCCTGGCGTTAAGCTACATCGAGCTCTATGCGCCGGCCCTGGGGCTGGGGGCTACCTGGTCGGGGTATTTCTACACCGCGTACAATGCCTACCCGCCGCTCGCCCATGCCGTGCCCGTTCCAGAGGGACGAAAGGTTGTGGGCGCCATGATGATAGGACGTCCCAAGTTCAAGTACCACCGACTGCCCAATCGCAACCCGCCCATGGTGGAATGGAGATAAAAGAAGTGATCAGTGTTCAGTCATCAGTGTTCAGTCATCAGTCAATGCCCTTGACTGCTCAATGTTAACTGTTCACTAATCACTTGCCTTTCGGTCATTGGATGACCGATTTGGGGGTCGCCTCGATCCGGACGACACGCATGCGTTCACGGTCCAGCATCTCGTCGGCCAGGGGCTTGATCTCCTTTTTCCAGAAGTCGCTTTCATAGACGGCCTTGTAAAGCCTTTCGGCCTCTTCCTTGCTTTCGAAGCGCCGGATCCAGACGTAGAGATCGGGCTCCTCCATGGCCACAAAGCTTGCAATTACCACGATACCTTTTGAAACCTGAAAGGGGATGACCTCCTCTTCCATCAGCTTGACCCAACGGTCCCGCTTTCCGTCCTTGATCCGATACTCGCGAAGTTCAAAAAACATGGAATCCCTCCTTCGTCGATGATTTAGACGGCTTGGTGTCTTTTCCTTTAACTGTGGTCTATCTTACACCTTTTGCAGGATAAGCCAAGAGCTGAAAATGCCCCTATGGCCCCTCCCCCGCTTACATCACACATCGCGTATCCCGCTCAGTCATCGAAACAGCCATGAATCTGCAAGTACAACCCCTCTCTGGGACAAATACACTGAAGGCCCCATTCATTCTTTGCGGAGCCAAAAATAATTATGACCTGAACGAAGCGATTCTCACAAATGTTATGTGCCATTTGAGGCAGAAGTCGTTTTGGAGAGACTTATGAGAGCCGAGGTCGATCAATTTAAATGCAGGACGGTTGGAGGGTGTGTGAAGACATGCCCCGAGGTCTTTCGTTTTCAGGAAGGAAGCAAAAGGGCGACGGTCACCATCGACCCCATCCCGCACGAACTGGAGGGGAAGGTCCGGGAGGCCGCCCGTCGCTGCCCGGAAAACGCCGTGCTCATCAAGGAGTAGGGGTCCGGCCCCGTGCCCGGGAATCTTCATGAGCTTGCTCAATTCAGCCGGCGTCTCCTCTTCTACCTCCACCAATTGAGCAAGGGAACCCGCCTTAAGGATTTCCTTTATCTTTCCGGCCAGATCCTCTCCGATGCAGGGCATCTCCGAGAGGTCTTCAGCCTTTTCGGCCATTTCCGCAACGCTTTTCCCGAGGCTGGAGATCGTGCGCGCGGCGTTTCCGAAACAAAGATAAAGACGCATGGCAGGTTGAAACCTAAGTTGAGCGATTCACTCAATTTGGAGCCAGCCACAGGGGACAAGAATCGCTCAGTTTAGGTGAAAACACCCATCCTCATATCCCCCATCACAAGGTCTTTCGCTCATTTCACCTCAATACGGCCTCTGGCGGCGGAAATTACAGGATCCACCCCATTTTCATCGATCCCGCCGATGCGGATCATATTAAAAGAGAAAATTTTGACTGGTGCCGGCCCAAACGGAATGCCCTTTTAGTGCCTTAACGGTAATATTGGGTATAAAATGGTCAGGATTTTTGGTTTCAGGTTTCGGTGTTCAGGTTTTAGTTCTTGCCTTGCCTGACGACAGCCAACTGACCTCTGGAGTCATTGGCAGAATTGTAAGACAAAACGAAAAGCCTGTTTGGGTCCGGCTTGGCCCTATTGGGATGATCCACATGGAAAATGAGAAAATAATTCAGGCTGCCAAGAGGCAAATGATCGATCGCCATCTGGTTGCCAGGGGCATCAAAGACCCTGGAGTGCTCAGGGCCATGGAAATGGTCCCGAGAGAACGCTTTGTGCCCGAACATCTTCAAGACGCGGCTTATGGCGATCACGCTTTACCCGTCGACTATAATCAGACCATTTCACAACCCTACATCGTAGCGCTTATGACGGAAGCCCTGGAATTGAAAGGCTCTGAAAGGGTTCTTGAAGTCGGCACGGGAAGCGGATATCAGTGCGCAATCCTTGCCGAGCTTTCGAAAGAGGTCTACACGGTCGAGAGGATCGAACCGCTCACGGAAAAGGCAAAGAAGGTCCTGGAGGACATCGGCTACGGGAACATCCATTTCAAGGTCTCTGACGGCACGCTTGGATGGATGGAGTACGCACCTTACCATGCCATCATCGTCACCGCGGGCGCACCGCATATCCCTCAACCACTGCTTGACCAGTTGGCGGAAGGCGGGCGCCTCGTAATTCCCGTTGGAGGCCGGATGGGTCAGGATTTGATCAAGGCCACCAAGAGGAAAAATAAACTCGTTAAGGAGAGTCTCGGCCCCGTTCAATTCGTCAGTCTTGTGGGAGAGCATGGGTGGAAGGATTCAGCATAGTCAGCTCCCTTCCCTTTCATCTTATCTTACGGGCCAGGGCGTGTGAAGACAGCGAAAAATCGATGTGCGACATGGGATGCGGGATGGAGCTCTTCATGACGCAGGTCTCACATCTCACATTTCAAAATTCCTAATAGGAGGGTTAAAAATGATGAACACCAAAACAAAAATGGGCAGCAACCTTTTTGCCGTGGTGATGTCGATTTCCATTTTTTTCCTGAGTTGGTTTTTCAGCCCGGCTTGGTCCCTCTCAGTAGCCACCGCTGCGGGTCAGCCCGAAACGAGCCCCTGTCCCTTTTCCTTTTCTCATTTGGTCAAGAAGGTGAGTCCAGGCGTCGTAAACATCAGCGCAGTGAAAGTTGTGAAGGGAACAGGGCCTTTTCAATTTGGATCGCCGAATGATCCTTTTCACGACTTTTTCAAAAAATTCTACGGGGATCAGCTCCCAAAGGAATTCAAACAGAGGGGACTTGGGTCCGGGTTCATCATTGACAAAGACGGATTCATCCTCACCAACAACCATGTTGTGGACAATGCGGAAGAGATTCAGGTTAAGCTCAACGACGACCGTCAATTCCCAGCGAAGATTGTGGGCCGCGATCCCAAGACGGACCTTGCGCTCATCCGCATCGAAGCGGATGGTGCTCTGGAGCCCCTACCCTGGGGAGATTCGGACAAACTCGAGGTGGGTGACTGGGTGGTCGCCATCGGAAGCCCCTTCGGGCTTGGAAACACGGTCACCGCCGGAATCGTGAGCGCGAAGTACAGGCGGATCGGAGCAGGAGTCTATGACGACTTCATCCAAACCGATGCATCCATCAACCCGGGGAACAGCGGCGGTCCCCTCTTGAATACCGCGGGCGAGGTGGTGGGCATCAACACAGCCATCTTTTCAGAGTCAGGAGGAAACATCGGGATCGGGTTCGCCATCCCCGCCAACATGGCCAAGGAGCTGCTCCCCCAACTGAGGAAGGGCAAGGTGGTCCGCGGCTGGCTGGGTGTCATGATTCAGGAGGTCACGCCCGAAATCAGCGAGAAGTTCGATCTGAAAAAGGAGCAGGGCGCGCTCGTGTCCCAGGTGACACCCGGCGGCCCGGCGGACAAGGCCGGTATTGAAAGGGGGGATGTGATCGTCTCTTTTGACGGAAAACCCATCAAGGAAATGCATGACCTGCCTTCCATCGTGGCCACAACCCCTGTCGGCAAGCATGTGAGTGTGGAGGTGATTCGAAAAGGCGAGAAGAAAACCTTTGAGGTCGAAGTGGGTCAGATGAAGGAAGAGGCGGAACAGGCAGCCGTCGCCGAAGAAGAAGCGCCTGATTTGGGAATCACCCTGAAGGAAATCACGCCCGACATCGCTCAGGCGTACAAACTTCCTGAGACCTCCGGGTTGGTCGTGGTGAAAGTAGAGGCCGGCTCACCGGGTGCAGAGGCTGGACTGAGACCCGGAGATGTGATCCTGGAGGTGGATCGGGAAAAGGTTCAGACCCTGGATGAATTCAAGGCCAAGACCAGCAAGTATCAAAAAGGGGGAACGATTCTTCTCCTCGTCAACCGCGGAGGGAGCACGCTTTACGCAACCATTGAGGTACCGAAACCCTAAGAAGATATAACGGCCGCGCATCGAAACTTCGAATTCGATGTGCGGCCTTATTTCCTCCAGCCCAGCCAGGGTTCGATTTCCCCTTCACTCAGGCCCCCTCAATGTCCCGAAAACGGGTCCGGAATTCTTCATGAAATCCATTGCTGTCAACCATCCATAAGCATTTTCTGAAGCCTCAATGCGTCCCTGGGTGCATATCCCGCCTCGTCATTGTCAAAGTAGCAGAATACCTCTTTCCCTTGACGGACCCACTTGGAAATGGCGCCCGCCCAACCCGAAAGGGACGCCGTCGAATACTCGCCCTTATAGGCGGTGCCGGGACCGTGAAGTCGGATATACACAAAACCCCCGGTCACCTCCCTGGGTGAGCGCGACCCTGCCAGCTCATACATACAAAACGCAACACCCCGCTCTGCCATGGCCTCATAAGCACGAGGATCATGCCAGCTCGGGTCCCGGAGCTCGAACGCATACTTGTGCCCGACAGGCAAGGCCTTGAGGAAATCCCTGAATCTTTCAAGGTTGAACCGCCACCTGGGCGGGAGCTGAAAAAGAATGGGCCCCAGCTTGGGATTCAGAACATGGATCACCTCCAGGAGCGGCGCCAACGTCTTCTCCGGATCTTTGAGCTTTTTCATGTGGGTAATGTACCGGCTGGCCTTTACGGCGAAGACGAACCCGGCCTCAACGCCATCCCGCCACTTCTCCAAGGTTCCCTTTTTGGGCAGTTGATAGAAGGAGTTGTTGATTTCGACCGTTTGAAAACGATCCGCATAGAATGCCAGGAAATCATTCTTGGACAGGCCTTCGGGATAAAAGTAACCCCTCCAGTGGTCGTAGTGCCACCCCGAAGTCCCGATATGTATCCCACGGGAATTCGCCATAGGGAATCCCTTGTATGGTAATCACAGAGCCCTGACCGTCACATCAGGATCTTGGCTGCAGCCAACGCCACTGAATAGAGCTGGTCCGGATAGATCCCTCCCACAACGATGATGATGAGCATGGCCACGGTAAGGAGCTTCACCGGAGTGGAAAGATAGATATCGGGTCGGTCAGTCTCCGGTTCAATGAGGTAGGCCGCTTTGACCACCAGTGCATAATAATAGAGGGAGATGACCACATTAATCATTCCGATCAGGACCAGATAGAAATAGCCCTTTTGGATGGCCGCAATAAACACCAGAAACTTCCCGGTAAACCCGATGGTGGGAGGGATGCCCCCCAGACTGAATACGCCAACCATCATGGCCGCGGCGAGGAGCGGTGAGCGGCGATGCAGTCCTGCCAGTCCCACGATCTCAAGATTTTCCCCGTTGGAAGCCACTTTCACCAGAACCAGAAAACAGACAAAATTCATCGTCAGATAGGCCAGGGCATAGAAGATGGCCCCCGCGTAGCCGCTTTCGCTCATAGCGAGAATGCCGACGGTCACATATCCCGCGTGGGCAATGGCGGAATAGGCAAGCAGCCGCTTCAGGTCCTTCTGGACAATGGCCGCAAGGTTACCCAACGTCATGGAGGCGATGGCGAGCGTCACCAGTATATGTGGAAGATAGCTGTTGTTGGCGGCGCCCAAGGACACAAAACGCATGAGTATCGCCACGGCAGCCACTTTGGTCGTTGTAGCAATATAGGCCGTCACCTGGTTGGGGGCGCCTTGGTATACCGTAGGCGCCCAGACATGGAAGGGGAACAGGGCAAGCTTGAAGAAAAAACCGCACAGCGTAAAAATCAGTCCGATCAGCACCATAGGAGAGTTCATGCGATTCGGAAGCATCCTGACCAGGTCCGGAAGCAGCGTCGTGCCGGTGGCGCCATAGAGAGAGGCAAGGCCCAGGAGCATGACAGCCGACGTGGCGGCCCCGATGAAGAAATATTTCATTCCGGTCTCCATCCCGTAGTCTTTTCGGAGGGCCACAAGGATGTAGAGCGAGTAGCTGGTCAGTTCCAGGGAGAGATAGACCGTGAGAAGTTCCACACTGCTCACCAGCATCATCATGGCCAGGGTGCAGAGCGCGAGGAGAAGATAGAATTCCGGATGGCGCCGTTCGCTGATTCCGCGAAGCTCGGAACAGATACAAACAACGAGAAAGAAGCCCATGGTCAAGAGGACTTTGAAGACCTGAGAGAAAAGGTCCACCCGGTAGACTTCATAGAACGATCCATCGAGCCGCACGGAGATCAAACCGATCACGACGCCTGCGAGGGCGAAAACCAGGGCGAGCTTATAGTCCCGCCGAGCGTTTTGCCCGTGGATCATGGTCAGGACAAAGAACACAACGGCAATGAGAAGAAAATAGATTTCAGGGCTGATCAGCACCCATTTCATCGGGCCAATCCCTCCATAAAAGGAATCACGGAGACCTGGATCACATCCAGCATGAGAGACGGGAAGAAACCAAAAAGAAGCAGGACCGCCACGAGGATCATCCTGGGGACCCCCAGCCCGAATGAGACATCGGGCAAGTGGGCGAAACGCTCATTCTTCTTACCGTAAAATGCCTTCTGAACCACCCTGAGCATAAAAAGGGCGCTCACCACGAGCGCTGCGATCGCAAAAACGCCGCCAACGGGATACACCTTCAGGGAAGCGACAAAGACGGTCAGTTCAGCCCAAAAATTGGCAAACCCCGGCACCCCCATGCCGGCAAGCGCCCCCACGATGAAATAGCCCGAAGCCACCGGCATGATCCGGCTCATGCCCCCCAGTTCCGGAATCAGCTTGGTGTCGGTCTTGTCATGAATGTACCCTACAGATGAAAAGAGGAGGGCCGTCATAATCCCGTGGGCAAACATCTGAAAGACGGCGCCGCTCAGGCCTTCCGCCGTCACGGTGGAAAGACCGAGACCTACGATCCCCATATGAGAGACACTGGAATAGGCGACCACGAACTTGAGATCAGTCTGGGTCAGCCCCACGAAGACGCCGTAAACGATCCCGATGGTCGCGAGGATCGCCATCAACTGCGACCAATACTGCCAACCCTCCGGACACAGGAGAATCGCGACTCGCAGGATGCCGAAGGCTCCCAGCTTCATGAGCACGCCAGCGTGGACCATGCTCACCGACGTCGGGGCCGCTACGTGGCCGGAGGGAGACCAGGTATGGAGCGGCCATACGCCGGCGAGAATTCCGAAGCCCACATAAAGAAACAGAAACGCAAATCGCTGCTGATAGGGCGAAAGGGCGCCTGCGCGCATCAGGTTGAGGATATCGAAGTTATTGAAACCCGCCTGAACCACCATATAGAGGATTCCGGGAAGGATCAGGGCACTTCCGACGAGCAGATAAAGGAAAAGCTTCATGGCCCCGTACTCTTTTCGGGTGGTCCCCCAGATGACGATCAGCGGGTACATGGGGAAAAGGGAGACGTCAAACCAGACGAACAGGAAGAACAGATCCAGACTCATGAAAAAGCCGAACACGCCGGCGATCAGCACGAAGTAGAGGGCAAAGAACTCTTTGACCCTCACGTCCAGTTCCCACATGGTTAGCACCCCGGTGAAATGGACGATGCCGGTCAAGAGAATGAGGGGGAGATTGAAGCCGTCGGCCCCGTTGAAGTAGCTGATGCCCAGAGGCTTAATCCAGAGGACCTTTTCAGCAAACTGCACCCCCCCCAGGCCCCTGTCATAGGCTACGAAAAGGTAGATCGAAAGGAGCAGGGAAAGTCCCGAAAACACGGCGCTCACCCACCGGATGAGGTCCCTGCGCCCGGCGGGCAAAAAAAGGATGACCAGAAACCCCCCCACACAGCTCAGCAGGAGCGCAGAAAGAAAGGGAAATTGGGCGTATGTCACATTCATGGGGTCCCACCCAGAGGGAGAAAGAAATAGAGTCCGAGGAGAATCACGACAACGAGCATGACCATGAAGTTGTACCGAAGGAGACCCGACTGAAGAAAGGAAACCACCCGACCGCTTGCGATGGTAAATCGACAGAACGCGTGGATCCCCCCGTCGATCACTTGTTGGTCATTGCGGGCAAAAAGATCGGCAAAGGCTCGATGGATAATGTTTCTCACAAACCAGCCGTAGAAACGATCGAGAAACCATCGCTCCAGAAAGAATCGCTTTACTGGCCCCACGCGCTCCACGAACCCGATTCGGGGGGCCGTCCTTCGGCCGAACTCCAGCCATGTCAGCGCGACGCCCAGGAGGCCCAGGCACACGGTCACCCCAAGAAGCCAGCCGTGCTCTTCCGGCATCTTGGCCTCGACATAGTGCTTTATCGTGGACTCAAAGAAGCCGAGGAGCAAAGTCAGGGCGGCCAGGACCAACAGAGGCCAGGCCATGGCCCAATAGGGTCCCTTCTTTTGCACCTTGATCTCTTCCGAGTCTGATTCCCGGGGGAAGAGAATGATGAAAATAGGCCGGAAGGCATAGTAGGCGGTCATGAAAATGCCCAAAAGGGCTGCCAGAAGCCACACGGGATTTTCAAGACCGAAAAGCGCGGAGATAATCACTTCCTTGCTGAAAAAGCCTGACATCGGCGGAAGCCCTGCCAGGCTGGCCGCTGCCAAAACGGTGCAGGCCATGGGAATTTTGAGGCTTCGACCCCTTTTCCTGGCGATCTCATACATATCGTTGCTCTCGATATAGTGTATCCAGACCCCGGAGCAAAGAAAAAGCAGGGCCTTGAATGTTGCGTGGGTGATCAGATGGAAGGTCCCGGCGAAATAGCTGCCGGCCGAAAGCCCCATCAGCATGTAGCCCAGCTGGCTGATCGTGGAATAGGCCCACACCTTTTTGATGTCCGGATCCACCATCGCCATGGTGCTCGCCATCAGCATGCTAAGGGTGCCGACGGCGAGACAGACGGACATGGCATCCGGGGAGTGGCTGAAAAAAGGGAACAGCCGGGCGAACAGAAAAACCCCGGCGGCCACCATGGTGGCGGAGTGAAGCAAGGCGCTGACCGGGGTGGGACCCTCCATGGCGTCCGGAAGCCAGGTGAGGAGTGGAAACTGTGCGCTCTTCCCTACAATGCCGCCAAAGACAAGAAGGGCGGACAGGCTCAGCAGGGCTGGAGAGAGCGCGCGGGCGGTTTCTTCCCCGTTGATCTTCACGATGTTCACGTCCCCCAGATGGAGAAGGAGCAAAAGCACGCCTAGAAAAAAGGCCACATCGCCGAGGCGGGTCATGACAAAGGCCTTTTTCCCGGCCTGGGTGGCGCTGAATTTTTCGTACCAGAACCCGATCAGCAGATAGGAGCTCAACCCCACCAGTTCCCAGAACATGTAGAGCTGAAGGAGAGAAGCGGAGACCGTGAGAGAGAGCATGGACCAGGCGAAAAGGGACTGAAACGCGTAATAGCGGGCGAACCCCGGATCTTCGTTCATGTAGCCTAAGGAGTACACCTGCACCAGGAAGCAAATCACGCCGACAAGGGCGACCATGAGCAGGCTGGTGGGGTCCAGCAGAAATCCGAAAGAAAGGGTAAAGTTCTCCGCAGCAAACCAACGTGCGGTGTACTGGATCGGATAATCCAGATGGGGGAGCCGGAAGAGAAGAAAAAGGGCGAAGATCATGGAAACGGTCACGGCCCCGATGGATATGACGGCTGACATCCGGGGCCGACTCCTCATGAAGACCATGATAACCGCAAAGGACAGGAATGGCGGCAACAGGGCAATCACCGTCGCTGCGAGCATGAGACCATCTCCCGATGTAGAAGTCATTTGCGCCTCACCCAATCACCACTTCAAAACGTGGTAGGCATCCGGGTCCATGGTTTGCGTCTGCCGGTGCGCGGCCACCACCATGGCCAGACCGACCGAGACTTCGGTTGCCGCCACCCCGAGGATGAAAAGCACAAAGGCCTGTCCTTCCAGTCGCTGCCAGTGTAAGGAGGCGGACAAAAACGCGATGGCCGCCCCATTCATCATGATCTCTATGCCGATGAGCGTCATGATGAGATTGCGTCGTGCCACCATGCAGACAAGTCCTAGAAAGAATACAAGTGCCGCCAGCATGAATACATGGCTGAAAGGAACGATCATCGGCTAGACCTCCTTGCCGGATTTCCCGGGCGCCGTTTCCATGACCTTGCCTCCCCCTTTGCCTCTTCCCAACTGGACCGCGGCCACGAGCCCAACGAGGAGCAAAATCGAGATGATCTCGACCGCAAGCCAGTAATGGTCGAAAATAAACCGGCCGAATGTTGCGGGCGTGGCGATCGCCAGGCGAAGGACCGCTTGACTGCCGGGATCCTGGAAGACCGTGAGCGCAACGACCGCGACAAACAGCAGGCCGAGCACCAGGGCGGGGATCCAGTCGGTCAGGGAAAACCCCCTGCGTTCGACCGCCTCCACCTTGAGCATCATGACGACGAAAAGGAAGAGGACCATAATGGCGCCGGCGTAAATAATGACCTCGAGCGCGGCCAAAAACGGCGCACCCAAAATGTAAAAAAGCAAGGCGCTCCCCAGAAAGGAGATAACCAGGTACACCACCGCGTGCACCGGGTTCCTGCGCGTGACGGCCATACCGGTTGAGGCCAGAATAAGGGCGGCGACCAAGTAAAAGAGGATAGCGTAAAGGGTCATCATCGCCTCAGGGCAAATTGCTTTTCACATTTACGGGGGCTTCTTCATTGATGTGAGTGCCTTTGTCCCCCACCATACTCACCCCCGCATGACGGTAGAAATTGTATTCGCTGTCCTTGCCGCCGTGATCCACCAGGAGGTCCTCCTTTTCGGCGACAAGATTCAATATGTGATTGTCACAAAATTCGTAATGGGGCGTCAGTTGAATGGCCAGCGTCGGGCAGGCCTCTTCACACAGGCCGCAGTAAATGCAGCGGGCAAAGTTGATGCGAAACCAGCGGGCCCACCTCCGACCGTCCTCCCGCTCCTCCCCCTCCATTGAGATGCAGCTGACCGGGCATACGGCCGAACAGAGGAAACAGGCCACGCACCGCTCCTCTCCTTCAGGGTCCCGAGTAAGAATGATGCGGGCACGGGTCCGCGCCGGCAGCGGCCGATGGTATTCCGGATATTCTTCAGTGATATTTCTGCGAAAGAGATGAACCAGGGTAACGCCCATCCCCTGCGACAGTCCCCTGAAAATGTCAACGGTCTGTTTGAGGTACCCTTTCTCCTTTTCCATCAATCAACCTCGAAACCCTTTTTCAGCTACGTCTCATAAAAAGTCAGAGTGCTTTTTAGCGCATTCGGCGAAAGCCGAAATTCGTGGTTTTCATCTATTCAACACTGATCCCGTTTTTCAACAGGAGCTTTTTCAATCATTCTTCACTTCAACATTCTACATTCGATATTCGTTTTTCTGCGGTTCGCTTTTCAAGTGACACGAAAGGGTCTATCCGCCCTTGATCAGCAGAATCACCCCGCCGGTGACCACGATATTCAAAAGGGCCGCAGGGATCAGCACCTTCCATCCGAGGTGCATCAACTGGTCATACCGGAGCCGGGGAAGCGTTGCGCGCATCCAGATCATCACGAAGGCAATGAAAAATACTTTTGCGGTAAACCAGACAATGGGCGGAAGAAGGGGACCGCGCCAGCCCCCGAGAAAAAAGATCGCCACAAGGGCAGCCCAGCACCACCATGGTGACATACTCTCCCAGAAAGAAGAGACCGAACCGCATGCCGCTGTACTCCGTATGGTAACCGGCCACCAGCTCGTTTTCCGCCTCCGGTAGATCAAAAGGGATCCTTTTGGATTCCGCCACGGCGCTGATAAAAAAGATCAGAAAGGCGTGGGGCTGAACCAGAATAAAAGGATATTTGGCCTGGGCCGCTACGATGTCCACGAGACTGAAAGAATGGGCCAGCATGACAATCGGCACCAGAGAGAGACCCAGGGAAAGTTCGTAGCTGATCATCTGGGCGACCCCTCGGATGGCGCCCAGAAGACTGAATTTGGAATTGGACGCCCATCCTCCCAGGGCCACGCCATAGACCCCCAGGGAAGAGAGGGCCAGTACATAGAGCAAGCCCACATTCAAATCCGTTATCACCATGGGAATTCTTTTTCCCATGACGGTCCATTGGTCTCCAAAGGGCACGACTGCGAAAATCAAGAGGGCGGTGGCCGCCACCACGGCTGGCGCGTACAGGAAGATCCATCGATCCGCACCCTCCGGCACCAGGTCTTCCTTGGCCAGGAGCTTCACGATGTCGGCCAGTGGCTGAAGGAGCCCCCAAGGGCCGGCGCGATTGGGGCCCAGGCGAATCTGTACCCACCCGAGGAGCTTGCGTTCTCCCAGGACCAGATAGCCGGCCACAAACAATAGGGCGCCTAGAACGATCCCGATCTTAATGACCAAGAAAAGGATTCCCAAAAACAATGCCATATTGCTATTCCTGTCAGGTCCCTTCCACGGGAAAAGCCCTTTGTGGAATTCCAGCGGCCTAGTCAGGCCGGATGTTTATGGAACTGCTCATCCTTCAGTCTCACAGGCAAACGACCCACCTTGCGCCAATCGAGCTGCCGGTGTCTTGGGATGATCACGACTCCCTTGGCCATGGCCGGCGCCAGGCACAGCTGCAAAACCAATTCTCCCCTCTCGAGAGAAAGGGAAAGTCTGTCTCCGTCAGCCAGGCCCAGACGCTGCGCGTCCTCCGGATGCAGAAAGGCGGCGGGGGCGGTTTCCGCCTTCTGTGTAAACGCCGAGTAGCCTGAGAGCGCTTCCGTGCCGAAGAGCTGCTCTATCAGCAAAACTTCAAGCCCCCACTGTCCTTCGGACCGCTCCCGACAAACGATCGGCGAAAAATCAGGCGCAGGCCGTGTCCGAAGGGAGAGACGAAAGCCCGTCAGATCGCTTGTGGGGGCTTGAATGGCCTCGAATACCGGGTTTTCCCGCACCAGCCAATCCCGGATGTCTTCGAAAGGTCCCCCCTTTTCCTCTCCGGAAAGCGTCCCATAGAGCTCGTCGAGCACCATGTGGGCGGCTTTGGGGTCTCCCCCCGGCACGTAGTCAAGAAATGTGCGGGGCGGGTGTTTCCCTCCACTTACCTGCGCGATGGGCGTTCCTCCCCGATGAACGGGAAAGACCGTATGAACCCTGCCTTCCTGATTTACGAAGGTGGAACCCGATTCGAATACCGTAGTGGTAGGAAGCACCATGTGAGCCTTGGCGACGGACGGGGTGGGCAGGTAGTCCAATACCAGCAGGAATTCGAGCCCATCCAGGGCCTTCTCCAACCGTGACCGGTCCGGGTAATGATGGAAAGGATCCTGCTCAACCAACACCAGGGCTCTGATCTTTCCGGATTCCATGTCCTCGACGATCGACGCATCCTGCCCGGAAGAGAGCAACCCTGCGCCGAAACCATTGGATCCTTCCAGAAAATAAAAAAGCCCCGCCCACCCGAGGCCCCTACGTAGCAGATGGGCGAGGAATGCAACGACGGAAGGCGTGCTCTCAGAGACCATATCGGTCCCACAGATAAGCACAGGGCGCTTGCTCTTTCCTAGTCTTTCCGTGGTTTGGTCCAGACGGTCCTTCAGGTCCGGATCACGCGTATCGTCTCCGGAAAGGGAATCGAGACGCCCGGCCCATTCCTCCGTAAGGTCCTCGGGTTCCCTCCCCTTGAGCGCGGAGCGGACGATCCGTGACGCAAAGAGATCGAGCGCCCCGGGCGTGACGGCGAAATGAGAGAAGGCGAATGGGAGCGAAATCGGGCGGGGATCCACGACGGCCACATGGGCCCCCTTGCGATGGGCCTGCCGCATGGCCAGGGCCGCCATGGGGGCTTCGTTGACGGGATCGGCCCCAACGGCCAGGATGAAGTCGGCATCTTCGATTTCACGCAAGGAAACGGCCAGTTGTCCATCAAGATTATTCACGGCACTTCTGACTTTTCCGGCCGTCAGGGCATTCGTGAAAAACAACGGATCCGGCCAACCGAGCCGCCGACACAGCCGCTTGAGGGAAGCCTGGGTTTCGAGGCTGCAACGCGACGATCCCAGACAGGCCACGGAACCGATTCCCGCTTTGCCGGTGACCCCTTTCAGGGCGGAGGCCGCAGCCTGAATCCCATCCTGCCACGGAACCGGTTTGTTTCCGATCCGGGCCGTTCGGGGACGGTCGCGATGATTGGCAAAATCAAAGCCGAAACGTCCGCGATCGCAGATAAAAAATCCATTCACGGATTCACTGTATCGGGCCTCCTGTCGCAGCACTTCCCGGTACCGAACGCTGACCGTCGTATTGCATCCGAGCGAGCAGTGGATACAAACCGACGGGCCCCGCTCGAAGTCCCACCGACGTCCTTTGAACCGCGCCGGCTTGTCCGTGTAGACCCCCGTGGGGCAAATATCAATAAGATTGCCTGAAAAAGGGCTTTCGAGCCTTCCGTCTTCAAATCGACCGAAGAACATACGGTTTCCGATCTGCATGGCGCCCAAGTCCCGGTAGCCCGCAAAGTCCTGGTAAAAGCGCCGGCACCGAAAACAGTGGATGCAGCGATTCATCTCGTGCTGCACAAAGGGCCCGAGGTCCTGATCACGGTAGGTGCGCTTCTTTCCCTCGTAGCGTCTTCTTCCGTGTCCACCCGCAATGGTCTGATCCTGGAGAAGGCAATGGCCGCCTTCATCGCACACGGGGCAGTCAAGGGGATGGTGGAGCATGAGCCATTCGATCACGTACTTTCGAAATTCCTGCGCTTCCGGATCCGTAGTGGAGACCACCATGCCGTCACGGGCATCCTCCATGCAGCTCATCTCGATTCCCTTAACCGGTCCCTCGACGAATTTGACGGCGCAAACCCGGCACGCACCCACCGAACCCAGGGCCTTGTGATAGCAGAACCTGGGGATCATGATCCCCAGACGCTCCGCGGCTTCAATGACCTTTGTCCCTTTTGGTACCTCTATGTCCCGTCCGTCGATGATCAGCTTAGGCATAGGCTCACGTATCACTTGCCCTTTTTGAAGGGGCATTTCTTTTGAACGATGTGCTCCCGGACCTCATCCTCGAAATCGTCCAGCAACCCTTGAACGGGAGCCGCCGCACCGGGGGCAAAGGCGCAGTACGCATAGGACTGATAAGCCGCCATCTCCCGTAGCAAGGGGATATGTTCCTCTTTGCCCTCCCCCTTTTCGATGCGGGTCAACAAATCCTCCATATAGGGCAAACCCTCACGGCAGGGGGTGCACCAACCGCAGGACTCCCGGGCAAAAAACTGAATCAGATTGAGCGTCGACGGCGACAAGACAGGTCTTTTCATCAAAGACCATGACGGCACCTGTTCCGAACCTGTGGCCCGGACCGATTTCCTCGACGGAATCGAAGTCCATGGCCACTTCCTCGTACCCTTTGGGCACATATCGGGTTGAGGCCCCTCCCGGCATGGACGTCTTGTACGCGAACCCGGGCATGATCCCCCCGGCATGCTCGATGATCTCCGCCAAAGGGGTCCCGAAAGGGAGCTCATAGACGCCGGGTCGGGCGACGCGGCCGCTGACGGAGTATATCTTGTTTCCCGGGGCCTTTTCATGCCTTCCCAGGCCCTTAAACCATTCAGCCCCGTTTCTCAGAATGTGGGGTACGTAGGCAAGGGTTTCTGCATTATTGACCACGGTCGGCTGCCCCCACAATCCGGCGTCCGTCAGGTGTCCTTCGATATTGGGATGGGGCCTCCGACCTTCCAGAGCGTGGACCAATCCCTTTGCCTCTCCGCAGATGTATCGCCCCGCGCTTCTGTGAACGACGATGTCAAAGGAAAGGTCGCTCCCGAGGATCCGGCGGCCAAGAAATCCTGCCTCTCTCGCCTCCCTGAGGGCAGATGCGAAAATCCAGGCCACCCTTTCATAAGAAGGCCTGACGAAAAAATACCCTTTTTGGGCCCCGTTCGCATAAGCCGCGATGAGCATTCCCTCAATCACCGTGTGGGGATTGATACAGACCAGGACGCGGTCCTTGAAGGTGCCAGGTTCCATCTCATCCGTATTGGCAACAATATAGCGGGGGTGGGCCGCATCATCTTTAAGAGACTTCCACTTGCGGCCGGTAGGATACCCCGCCCCGCCATGACCCCGAAGTCCTGAATCCAGAACGATATCCTTGACCTCATCGGGGGTGTAGTCCCGAAGGGCCTTCTGAATTCCTTCATATCCGCCGCTCCGACGATATTCCTCCAGAGAGATGGTTTCGTCTTTGGACCGATTTTGGAGAATGATCTGCTCTGAGGCCACGTTATTTCACCTCGTCGGGAACGGGCAGCTCCCGCCTGAGCGCTTCCAGGATGCGGTCGATGGATTCCGACGTCAGGTTGCCGTAAGGTTCTCCGTTGACCAGCATGGCCGGCGCCTGATCACAAAATCCGATGCAACAGACAGGAAGAAGGGTGAACAATCCGTCTGCCGTGGTGCCGCCTACCGGGATATCCAGTTTTCTACACAAATGAGCCAGGAGGGATTCATGGCCTTCCATCCAGCAAATGGTGCTGTCACAGACATGAATGACGTATTTCCCCACCGGTTCGCGATAGATGAAGTCGTAAAACGTCGCGAGCTCTTCCACCTCCAGGGGGGTCATGCCGAGGAGTGCCGCGCCCTTCCCGAACCGCCTCATCCGTGAGATAGCCGTAGTGCTTCTGAAGCAGGTACATCACGTCCACGGCCGCCTCACGCGGGTGCTCGCTTTCTTGTAGTCTTCTGCTTATCGCCTCTCTGGTCTCGTCAGGTAACATAACGGGATTCCTACCGATCCGTATCGGGCATGATATAATCGACCGATCCGATAATGGCCACCAGGTCGGAGATGGATTCCCCTACGGCCATCAACGGCATGGCCTGGATATGGGCGAAGTCAGGGGTTCGAATGCGCATGCGGTAGGCCATGTTCAAACCGTCGCTCACCACGTAATAGCCCTGCTCTCCCCGGGCGATCTCCGTCGTGAGGTAGGCTTCTCCCCCGGGAATCTTGGGTCCCCGGGTCACATTGATGAAGTGGTGGATCAGGGTCTCAATATCCTTTAGGGTCTCTTTCTTGTCGGGAATGACATAGCGGTAATCTTCGCATATGTGCCGTCCGGCGGGCATCTTTGCTGCGGCCTGCTCGATGATTCGAAGGGACTGGCGCATCTCCTCCATCCTCACCAGATAGCGTGCGTAGCAATCTCCTTCGCTCCTCACGGGAATGTCGAAGTCAAAGGCCTCGTACCCCGAGTAAGGAATCTTCTTCCGTACGTCCCACTCCAGGCCGCTTGCACGCAAAAGCGGGCCCGTGACCCCCCAATCGATGGCCTGTTCCAGGGAGAGATGCCCGATTCCCCGGGTCCTTGCCTCAAAAATGGGATTCCTGGTGATCAATGCCTCGTATGCCTTGATCCGTGAAGGAAAGATTTTTACAAAATGGTCCACCGCCTCCTTCCATCCCTCGGGCAAGTCTGCGGCCACGCCGCCCAGGCGGAACCAACTCGGATGGAGCCTGCCGCCGGTGATCAGCTCCACGATGTCCATGATCTTTTCCCGGTCCGCAGTCGAATAAAAAATGGGGCTCATGGCACCCGTATCGTGCGCCATTTCTCCGAACCACATCAAATGATTACTCAAACGGAAGAATTCCGTGAGCATGACCCGGATGAACATCGCCCTGTCAGGGACCTTTATGCCCGCCAGCTTTTCCACCGAAAGCAGATAGGAAAGATTATTGGCCACCCCGCTCAGGTAATCCACCCGGTCCGTGTAAGGGATGAACTGGTGCCATGACTGGCGCTCACCGATCTTCTCGACCCCCCGGTGATGGTAGCCGATGTCCATTTCAAGGCCACGGATCTCCTCGCCAAGGGCCAGAATGATGAATCGCATGAGCCCATGGGTGCTCACGTGATGGGGGCCGATGTTCAAAGGTATTCTTCGTCGCTTTGTGGCATCAGATATTCTTCCGCGTCAAGAGGCTGGAACTTCACGGCGTCGGCCCGGGTAAACGGCGCCATTTCGGTCGCCCGGCCCGCATAGCCTTTTCGCAGGGGATGGCCCTCCCAGCCCGGCGGCATGATGATGCGGCGCAGTTTGGGATGGCCGTTGAATCGTATGCCGAACATATCGAAGACCTCCCTCTCGTACCAGTTGGCCGAGGGCCAGAGGTCAGTGATGGACTGGGTCATCGGGCTCCTGACCAGAGAGCTCGACCTTCAGCCGAACGCGGCTGGCCGACTCGTAGGAAAGGAGGTGATAGACCAGGGTATAATCGGGGTAACCGTTTCGTTCACGGCGGGCCGATTCGTCAACGGCCGTAAGGTCGTCGAGACGCAAAAACCTGGGAGAGGCCTCGGTCTTGAGAAAGCGCAGGATCTCCTTTATCCGGGGTTGGCTCACATGGAAGGTCGGCATGTCCGAGGTCTCGGCTGTCTGTTTGATCGCATCACCAAATCTCTTCTTTAAGACCTCCCCAAGGGCCTTGTCCCGCTCCAGGGAGCTCAATTCGATTCCGCGGCGGGGTCCACATGAGATCGGACCGGCTTTCCCAAAAATGCGGGGGCGTCACGGATGTCCCCCGGACCGCGGTGCCGAAGTAGCCCGGCCCCCGAGGATCCCTCGATTTGCTGATCCCATCCTGTAGAACCGGCCCTTGAGAACCCTGGGTGCCTCCGGTCATATGGAGAATAGACCGGATCGGTCTTTCCGACATGATCTTTTCCTGGAGCAATATGAGCCCCTGCAGCACCGCCTCGGGTCGGGGAGGGCAGCCCGGAATGTAGACATCTACGGGCAGGATCTGGTCGATGCCCTGCACCACGCTGTAGACGTCATACATGCCGCCGCAATTGGAACAGGATCCCATGGACATGACCCATTTGGGCTCCGGCATCTGTTCGTAAAGCCTCAGGATGGAGGGGGCCATTTTCTTGAAGATGGTCCCCGACGTGATCAGAAGGTCGGCCTGCCGAGGCGTCCCGCGCAAAACCTCGGCCCCGAATCGCGAGATATCGTAGCGGGAGGTGTAGGCGATCATCTGCTCGATGAAACAGCAGGACAGCCCGAAGAACATGGGCCAGAGGCTGTACTTCCGGCACCAGTTGACCACGGGGTCCATGGATCCAAAGGCTAGGGTTTGGATCGCTTTGAAGTCTCTATTCTCCAATCCAGCTCTCCCTTGCTCCAGAGATAGAAAAGTCCCAACAGCAGCATGACAATGAAAAAGCAGATCCGCGCCCAGCCGGCCCATCCCAATGGCTCGAAGGCGACGGCCCAGGCAAAGATATAGGCGGCCTCCACGTCGAAAATGAGAAAGAAGATGGCGACGAGGTAAAAGGGAACGGGATAGCGGAATCGGGCGAAACCCGTGGGGATGATGCCGCATTCGTAAGGAATCGCCTTCTCGGGAGAGGGCCTTTTCTCCCCCGGCCAGGCGCAAACAAACAGGAATACCCCGATCAGGGCAAGGACCATCAACCCATAAACGGCCAGACTGAATATTCCCGGTTCCCAAGGGGATAAGATCGCATAGGTCCCCACAGATTCCATAGGGTTCTCCGCAATTCAGTTAAGTAAATCGGGCAGTTGATATTCTTCTGCCCAAAAACGGTCGCTTTGCCCGTTAAATGCATCCATGGCATGACCATAAACCCACCAGGCGGATACTGGGAATAAGGTCTTTCCTGTATTTGAGGCCTTACGCGCCGGTATCCGACATCCGTGCAGTGATACCAACAAGTTACCAGCAAAATAGATTTGTGGTCCGGACTTTTTTCTACGAGCCTCCTGATCCGGGCTGAAAGCTCGTCTATCAATCCCAATCCCGATGCCCCCCGGAACGAAGCACGTCTTGAAGGGGCTGCGGGAAGCATTCTGTCAAGAATAGGGGCAATTTGTCCACAAAATGCTGGATAACCTTTATTCTCTTTTCCTTACATTTCTGACATAAATCAAGACATTAGAAAGACGACTCGCGCTGAAGGATGACGAACCATGACCAAGCAGGGCTATCCACCTATCGGAGATTACGGTTACATTGGCGATTGCCATTCATCGGCACTGATTTCAAGGTCATGCTCCATCGATTGGTGCTGCATGCCCAGGGCGGACTCTCCAAGCTGTTTCGGCCGTCTCCTTGACTGGGAAAAAGGAGGCTACTGCCAAATCTCCCCCAAAAAAGATTGCGAGATTTCCCGCCGGTATGTGGAAAAGACCCTCATCCTCGAGACCACCTACAAGGCGTCGGGTGCCGAAGTTCGCATCCGTGATTGCTTTACCATGCGCGAAGGAGGAGAGCATCACCCCCACAGACAGATTCTGCGCATCGTCGAGTCCGTCAGGGGTCAAATGGATCTTACCGTGGAGATCAGGCCCCGGTTCGATTACGGGGCTGTCCAACCTTGGATCCGCTCCTATAAGGAAGACCACTTCATAGCGCTGGGAGGGAGCCACGGCCTTCTGATCTGCGGGGATATCCCCCTGCACCTCGATCAACGGCACAATCTCGCAGGGTCTTGCGCGGTTCACGCGGGTCAACGTTTTTATCTCTCGCTTCTCTTCCGGGAACCGGCAGCGCTCGACGAGGGCGAGGTCGATGTTCCCGGCACCGACGAACTCGCGCGGCGTCTGGAAGAAACCATTGTATGGTGGAAGCAGTGGTCGTCCAGGACAAAGGTCTCAGGGGCCTATGCCGACGAGGCGTTGCGATCGGCCCTCGTGCTCAAGGGATTGTCCAACGCGCCCACCGGGGCTATTGCCGCTGCGCCCACCACCTCCTTGCCTGAGGTCATGGGCGGCGCCCGGAACTGGGACTACCGCTTCAGCTGGATTCGTGATTCGGTCTTTGCCGTCCGCTCCCTGGCTCAAGTGGGCCATCACCGGGAAGCGGACGCATTCCGTCGTTTTGTGGAAAGGACCGCCGCGGGAAGTGCGGAAGAAGTCCAGGTGGTTTTCGGCGTGGGAGGTGAACGCGGTCTGCAGAAGTTCGAAATTCCGGGCCTTGAAGGTTACAGGGGCTCCAGACCCGTTAGGGCAGGCAATGCAGCCCAGGGGCAGACTCAACTTGATGTCTATGGTGAAATCCTTGACCTTGCGTGGACCTGGTACCGGTTCGGGCATGAACCCGATGAAGATTACTGGGGCTTTCTCGTCGATGTGGTCAACGCCACGGTGAAAAATTGGCCATTGCCCGATCAAGGCATCTGGGAGATGCGAGGGGAACCCAGGCATTTTGTCCAGTCCAAGGCCATGTGTTGGTCAGCACTCGATCGGGGCATCAGGCTGGCAGAGGTACTGGGCCGCGAGGCACCCGTTGAAAGATGGAAGGAAGCCCGGGAGGCAATAAGACGCGCTATCGATGAGCGGGGCTACGATAAAGCGCGGGGGGTCTTTATTCAGGCCTTCGGCTTCCCCCGAATGGATGCTTCGCTCCTGCTCCTGCCCCTCACGGAGTTCGTCCAATACCAGGACGAACGCATGATCCGGACCACCGGTGCTATAAGAGAAGAACTTGAAGAAAAGGGATTCTTGCGGCGGTATGCCGCCGACGATGACGGGATGGATGGAACCGAAGGCACCTTTCTCGCCTGCTCCTTTTGGCTGGCGGAATGCCTGGCAAGACAAGGTCGCCTCAAAAAGGCCCAGGAAGTCTTCAAAACCGCTCTCGCAGCAGGAAACGATCTCTGCCTTTTCTCTGAAGAATTCGACCCACATCGGAAAGAGATGCTCGGGAACTTTCCTCAGGGCTTGACCCACCTGTCGCTTATTTCTGCAGTGATGGCGATCAAAGACGCTGAAAAATAGAATAGGGAAGAATACGGACTTTTGAACTGAGATATTGAGAATTCCTAGATCTGGCGAAAGCCTTGAATGATATGGCTCGCACTCTGGAAAAGGGTTATGAAAAAACCGGAGACAATGAACAAAAATACAGGTTAGGAAGGCTAACCGGAAAATGGCATCTCTTTGCCCTTTATGCACGAAGGGCTAAAGATCAGCATCGCTTCGTTTCCCCAGTAATGACCAATCTGAGATAGGCATTTGATACCGCAGGAATCCCAATTCACCATTTTGTTACGTATAGCTTTCGACAGTCAGCGGGCTAATAATTTATCTCATAGGTCCAATCCTCAAGGAAAGATTCCGATTGATTAAGCTCAGAGACGATTTGTTGGGCCATTATACGGCCGAAGGCTACGGAACCGAACCATCCAACATCGAATTTTATTGATGTCATCGTATCTGAACGACGCTCAATCAGAAGATCAATTCTTTCTTTTTTAGCGTCGCAAAAACGAAAAGATACTTGATCTTTCTCTATTTTTTTTTCTATTAATTTAAGAGAGAGCGCTTCACCGGCGCGCAAAGTCGCAGCGATTACATCGTCATATTTAGCTATGCAAAAGCTTTCGGCTTGGCCCCCGCGTAAATGATTAAAAACAAAGGGAGCGTCGCTGCCTGCTGTCCCCATTGTGCTTAATGCGATAGGAGAGAGACATCCAACATTACAAACTAAGATAAACGACAACGTGGTTAATATGCCTAATCTCATTTTTATTTTTTTACCTCTAATTAAATTCCATTTATTTCATCTATTTGCCATAAAATTCGTGAGTTTTAAGCACGCGCTTTCTTGGAACATCCATACTTAGGATAATGAAGAGCCTTCACTTGAATTCTTCTACTGCCATAGGATCATCGCCCTCAGAAATTTAAAAGCCTCCAAGAGGGTACAGATATCCACAGGAGCCTTTGCTTTCACCACCTCCTGGAAACACAAGGCCATGGTTTCCTCCCGGAAGGTTAGGATTATGCTGTTGGTTTAACCGAATCTAAACGAAATGAAGCCGATTCGTCCCGATTAGGACCCAAAACGAGGTTTCTGTCAAGTGGAATCGGCCGATCTGGGATAGAGAAGGGTGATTGAACTCGTCCGCGTCACCTCACAAAATTTGGGCCTTTTTAGCCAGGATCCACGGGCGTTAGGCCACTCGGACCCACCAGATATCCAATTGCCACGGATTTTGTGTAAAAGAACTGCGATCTCCGCGAAGCAGATATCTGAAATTGGGGAAACTGTCTCCGGATCGATAACTCCCCGGAAGAAGGGGCGTTCATTCAGTCGCATTCTATTGGAGGGTCTCTCAACCCCTTCCGTCTGTAACAGAAATCTGACGCAGGTTTCTATCTGCTGGTCTCGATAATACCTCTGAACTCCTCAAAATCGTTCGACAAGCTATCGCCCATGTCCGGCTTCGCCTGATTCCCAACAGCGCATGGGAATGGGTGTCGCCCGTTATCACTTCCTTATCCCAACACCTTGATGAAACTTTCTTGGATTGGCAATGAAGGTGCAGAAGAAGCGTACATGATCTTAAGCCTGGGAATCCATTCTGGAACATTTCAACCAAAGAATTATAGCCTTCATCAAGGATTGGAAGAGTAAAAGTCTTGTAACCAATGTCTTGAGCGGAAGCCCCTTTTTTAAGTTATGTAATCTTGAGCCGATTTTACTCAATGAAACGGGTGCTAATCCATCAGGCTGTGGCCCTCTGATACGGGATATAAACGAAAAGGAGTCCCCAAATAATGATGAACATGAAATTGAGGACAAAACTGGTTACGGGGGCAGTGATCATCGTCATCGTTCCCCTCCTCACGATCGGCTGCATTTTTATGTGGAAATCCTCATCCGCCCTCAAGGCGAGCGAGGTGGAGCAAATCATGAACCTGAGAGGCTCCCTCATCACCTATGTTAACATGATGATTTCACAGGAGAAGATGATGCTTGAGAGCTTTTCCCGCACCTCCACCCTCATTCAATGTGTAAGGTATATTCAGCAGGGCGTCACGGCTCAATTCTTGTTGGATAAGGATTCGAACGTCTTCAACGACAAGCGCCGTTACGAAACCTTCTTTCTCACGGATGCGAACGGGATCGCAATCGCGGACGTCTCCAAGGGTGCATATCAGGGGCTTGATGTCTCGAAGGAAAGTTATTTTAAAGAAGCGATGGAAGGCAAGACGGTAACTGGGCTGGTGTTGAAGGCAAAAGACACGGGGGAAGCGGTGATGGTGTTTGCATCGCCCTTAAAGGGGGAGAGTGGCAAGGTCATCGGAACCATGATCTCGAGATTCAGGTTGGAGACACTGAGAACGAATATATCAGCCGTTCACATAGGGACAACCGGCTACCCCTTCATCCTTGAAAAAGAAGGAATCGCCGTCAGTCACCCTGAAAAGGAGAGGATGCTTACCAACGTCATCGCCCAGACGAAGGGCATGGAAGGCATAGCCCAACAGGTACTTTCCTTTAAGGAGGGATTGGAAGCATACATCGATTCGAATGGGGAGAAAAGACTCGTCGCCTTTGCCCCCATCAAGGCCGCCGGCTGGATCATGGTCCTCACGATCGCCGAATCGGAGTACATGGCCCCCGTGAATTCCATGAGAAACATCATTCTTATGGTCGGGTTGATTTTCGTGGCCATCGCCCTTTTGGCCATCTGTGGATTCATAAGAGGGATTACGAAACCCCTGAACCGGGTCATTGCAGGTTTGAAAGAGGAATCGGATGAGGTGACTTCCTCATCCGATCAGTTGTCCTCCACCAGTCAGTCCCTTGCCGAAGGGGCCTCCGAGCAGGCGGCATCCATAGAAGAAACCTCTGCTTCCCTGGAAGAGATGGCGAGCATGACCCGCCAGAATTCCGAGCATGCCAAGGAAGCAAACGGCCTCATGAATGTGGCGAATCATGTCATTGATAAGGCCAACAAATCCATGGTGAATCTGACCGCCTCGATGAAAGAGATCTACGCCTCAAGTGAAAAGATAAGCAAGATTATCAAGGCCATCGACGAGATCGCTTTTCAGACGAACCTGCTCGCCCTGAACGCCGCCGTGGAAGCGGCCCGGGCGGGTGTGGCGGGTGCGGGATTTGCGGTGGTTGCAGATGAAGTGAGAAACCTGGCCTTGCGGGCAGGCGAAGCCGCCCGAAACACCACCGCCCTTATCGAAGACACGGTAAAACAGATCAAGCAGGAAACTGAAATCGTCAATGAGACAAATCAATCGTTTTCGGAGGTGGCCGAAAGCGTGAGCAAAGTCGGCCAACTCGTGAGCGAGATCAATACCGCCTCAACCGAGCAGGCCCAAGGCATCGATCAAATAAACAAGGCTGTGGCCCAGATGGGCAAGGTAGTGCAGCAGAATGCAGCCAACGCTGAGGGAACTGCATCAGCATCCCAGGAGATGAACGCGCAGGCCGGACAGATGAGTCTACTCATAAACGAACTGGTCGCAATTGTGGGCGAGAAGAACGGAGGAAGCACCCAAGATGCACAGAAAAAGAGCGCGGGCCTGAATGCGAAGATAGTGCGAGGGAAGTTTACGGAAAACGACCTGACTATAGCCCAGGCACGCCCTTTGATACGTGTCGGAAAAGGAGTGAGCCCGGGAGAAATGATTCCATTGCAGGGAAAGGACTTCAGAGACTTTTAGATACAAAAAGAAGCTTGTGCCGGGAACCGGAGGGGGCATCGATCCGGTCCCGGCATCCAGGAACCCACTCTCCGATCTCCTTCCTCAGTCATCAGACTACCCCCAGAACACAAGAGCCCCCGATGTCGAGCGGAATCGATTGGTGTCGGATGTTGCCGGAATGATTACACTCGGCCGCTCCACCTCACAAAATCTGGGTTTAACTTGCGCGAATCTGAAGGTCTATAATTTATTGATTTTACCTGTTATTTCCAGATCAAAGACCTGCATGGTAGGCTTGATCCTCTGTGAACCTTTTCAACAGGAGGAAGCACCATGCGAGTCTTTGAAGCCGTAAGGATTTGGCTGGAGTACCACAAGGCCAACTCAAGAGAGAAAACCCTCAGAACTTACAGAACGACCCTTTCGAAGTTCCGCGACGAATTCGGGGAGAGAAACCTTGAAGACCTCACTTCTGAGGAGGTCCTGTCATTCCTGGGGCGGGTGACCGATGGGGCAAAGCAACAGACAAAACGAATCCGGTACTCCCAACTCTCCGCCCTTTTCAACTTCATCAGAAACAATATCGACAAAGACCTCCGGAATCCCTTCGACACCCCGATGATGAGGAAGCTCTTCAGGAACAGACCACCCATTCGCTGGAACACCGTCGAGAAAGAAACGGTGGACGAGATCATCTTCAAGACCGCGAAATTGAGAAACCGGCTTATGTTGGAGCTCATGGCCAGAGGCGTATGAGGATCGGGGAGGTCCTGAAACTGACTCCGGAAGATGTCAATGACAGGAAGCTGACTCTCAGAGAACCCAAAAGCGGTAATGCCCAGGAGCTCGTTTTCATACCCCAGAAAGTGGCCGACCGGCTGAAGGAATATTTGAAAGAGAATGGCATCCAGTCTCAAGAGAGAATATTCCCGATTTGTTATGAGACAACCAGGTCAATGGTCAATAAGGCTGGGGATATGGTAGGGATCAAACTGAGACTGCATGACCTGCGCCGCCACGCAGCTACCCACGCCTCAAGATCGGGTGTACCGGTACAGATTGTCAGCAAGGTGATTCTGAGGCACGCCAATCTATCCACGACACAGCGTTACCTGGGAAAAGTGAGTGATGTCGAAGCCATACGGTGGATTGACAATCTCTACTCGTAGACGAAAAAGGTGGGAGCCGAAAAGGTTTCCACCTCCATTGATCTCTAAGAAAGAGGTCCAATCCACCTGGACCCATTGGATATCCAGTTGAAATCCCATCAATTTTGAGAGTAAGGATTTACGTTGCAAAATAGCAGCTATAACAGGGCCAAGGCTCATCCAGAAGACGTACGAATAACCCCCCGCTCCCCTGCCCAAAGTGAAACGGGCAGATGCGCTTCCTTCCCTTCATCGAGGATAAACACATCATAAAGAAAATCGGCAAGTACCTCGGTCTGTGGGAGCGCCGGCCCACCCCCAAAGGGACCGGGCCGTATCCAAGGTCCCCGAGTTTACCCGCCATCTGTCTGGCGGGTCCGATAAGTGGCTTTATGTTGACCAGGAGTATCCGGAAGGTTTACCCGCCTGTGGAGGGCCACACTGCCTGATTTTTGAAAAAAAAGTCAGTGTCGAGGGGATCCCTCTACCCAAATTTCCTCTCCGCCTGAGGCGAACCGCTTTTCAAACACAGTCGAGACCCCTGGCACTGTCTCCACCTCCACGCTCTTGCCGGCATCCAGTGCCCATTCTTACGCCCGCAAGTTGCGGACACAACATCTTGTGCCTAGATCATGCTTGACACACAAGCCAACCCCCCCCCATAATCCGGCCTCAAAAAAGAGGACTTCTTATCACCGAATTTATCTATGATACTTTTGCAGAAGGCTTCTTAACGAATGAATGATGCTCAAACTTCCGAGGCATCTAGTAAGTCATTTTCCCGTCACGGATCAACCCTTCTTGCTTCTATAATTTTCTTTGTCAGTTGTCTCAAGCTTTGGCTTGTGGCAGGGCAGCGTCTTACCGCAGTCCCGGGAAATATTTATGATGATGGACTCTTTCTCACTCATGCGTGCTTTCTCGAACGAGGTGAGTGGCTAGGCCCTTATGATCTTACAACCCTCGTCAAGGGTCCCATGTTTTCAGTCTGGATCGCCTTTATTCACACGATCGGCATCCCACTGCTCTTCGCACAGCAACTTCTTTACCTCGGGATATGCTTGCTCTGCCTTGTTGCTCTGCGCCCGGTTCTCCAGGGTGTTCGGATGCCGGCAGTGCTTTTTTCCTTGCTGGCCCTTAACCCGGGATCATGGGCTGCCGGAGTCGGCAATACGTTAATGAGGGAGGGGTTCTACACAATTTTAACCCTTTCAGTAGTGTCTTGTGCAGTAGGGCTTTCACTTCGAATCACTGTAAATAACGTCTGGCGCATAACATGGGCCGTTGGACTCGGACTTGCTCTGGCATCCTTCTGGCTGACTCGGGAAGAGGGAATCTGGATACTTCCTTTGGTTATCATATTGCTATTTTTTTCACTGCTTCGGGTCTCTGCCATAAATTTGGGGCGGCTGGCGGCATACGCTACGCTGACGATACCCATCGTTGTTGCCGGACTTATTATCACCGGAGTTGCGACCAAGAATAAAATAATCTATGGCATCTTTGCAGTCACAGAGGTAACATCCTCTCCCTTTGTGGATGCATATCGCGCACTGATGCGGGTCCGACAGGACGAATGGAAGCCAACCGTTCCAGTTTCTCGTGACGCCCTGAGACGCGTTTATACAGTCAGCCCCTCTGCGGAAAAATTACGGCCTGTGATGGAAAATGTTGTGGCGTGTCGATGGGGAAGGCAGATGAGAGATTTCAGGAAACTCTCGAAGATGGATCCGGTCTATGCCAGAAAAGTGGATGAGTGGTTATCGTCAGATTTCAGCGGAACCTGGCAGAAGGCCATAATGCAGGACAATGAATTCCATGGCTCGTTCATATGGGCCTTGCGGGAAGCTGTTGATGCGGCTGGTTTTTATTCTTCGGGAAAAACAGCCGCCGACTTCTATAGTCATTTGGCCCACGAAGTTAATGACGCATGTGACTCAGGCAAAATCAAGTGCGACTCGCCAGGCTTCTATCTCCTGCCGCCATGGCACCCGGACTACATTATACCATTCCTGAAAAGTGCCGCCCGCAATGCGGTTTTTCTTTCACGATTTGAAATGGTATCTTCGGAATCCTGGCCTAGTTATGGAAGCAAAGAGGGTTTGGCGTTGGTGCGGAAAATGACCCGTGAACGACTTGCTCCTTCGCAGTTCGAAGTGAGGGGGTCGGTCATTGGACCGGAAGGAAGCATTATAAACATATCTCTCCAGAACGTAAGGGGAAGCAAGTTAGCATCGTCAGAAATCCGGCTTGGAGCTTCTGACGGGTTCAGGAGTTTTGTCCTTTCCGGACCTATGACCTCTTCTGCCGGGGTATATAATGATACGTGCATTCTTGTATTAGGGGAACCCGGCAAGTCCCAGGTCGGGGTACCCCTTGGCAAGAGGTCGCCATTCTCCACCACTAACGGGCTTCAGGTAACAATCGAGAGCAGCGGCCCCATAGATGGTCTTGAGGCTAAGGAAGTTCGGAAGCTTAAGATTCTTGATGCTCTGCATCGTTTGTACTCAGTTGTTACGCCGACTGCACTTGTAATCATGATTTTGGGAATACCAGTTATGAGATATTTTTACGCTTTTAAACAAAGACTCGAAACGTTTTGGATCACCTGTGCACTCGCCTCCGCAGTGGGGGCAATGTTACTGTTGCTGGCTGTTATAAATATTAGCTCATTCCCCGTGACTTTTTTTTATCCGAGGTATTTTGCGGCCTTGTACCCCTTACTCCTAATGTTGATTTTTCTCTTCATGACAGGATGGTTCAATACAATAATGGACAATAAACTCACAAGATCTGGAAAACCCGCTGTTCCAGCACAAGGTCTTCAAAATGCTCCTGTCCAGAGAAGAGATCACTGAAGACCCCATTGATATGCTACTGAGCTGGCGGCATTCCGGTTTTAATGTATTCTGTGGGTCAAGAATCAGGCCGAATGATGAAAAGGCCATGGAAAATCTTGCCCGATATATTGTGCGAGCCTCTTTTTCTCAAGAAAGAATGACCTATGTCCCTGAGGAATCAAAGGTTCTTTATCAATCGGAGGACGGTAAAGAAGAAAAAGTCTTTGACGCTTTAGAGTGTTTGGTCTGCCACGACGAATGCTCCCATGTTCCGAACAAAGGGGAGCAGATGGTCAGGTATTATGGCTATTGCAGTAATGTCAGTCGTGGAAAACGGAAGATGCTGGATAAGGATGAGTTGATACCCTGTATTCCGCACCCGGATGAATCCGCTGATCTGGTATAGAGAAGGGTGGTTGAACTCGCTTGCTCCCGCTCCCGATACCTGGGTCTATCTTGCCAAACAAACTAGCCGCTGTCGCCGATTTGCCTGGAGATATCAAGTTGATAGACTATGATTTTTGGCCCAAACCACCGCCTTAGCGAAATAGCAGGTATCTGCAATCAAGGGTTAGTGCCGATTTGTTGGAGTAATCCGCAATTTTGAGGTTTTAAAATATTGAAGATAACCAGAAGATGCGATAATTGCTGAGCAAATCTATAATTAATGGTTTTTTAGATGTCCTGTTTTTAATCTACACTTTTACCAGCTTTTCATCTTCGGAATCTCTTTTTTGATTATACCATGTCCGAGCGGTGCGGTTGTACTATGAGTTCGCGCCAGGTTCGCATTCCAAAGCGGGTCAGCTCCGGAACGGGCTCAGCTCCCCTCGTCGGAAGCTGAAGTCGGGTTTGGGCGTGGCGACGGCTGGGTTGCGGTGCCCAGGTACGGGGCCGCGTTCGGACTCACGCTGACCAGGTGCAGATCGCGCTGCGGGAAGGGGACGCCAATGCCCGCGTGTTCGAGCGCCTCCTGGACGGCAACGGCGAGTTCGCTGCGGATCGAGTAGCCACGGTCGGTGACTTCGACCCACACCCGGAGCTTGAACTCAAGCGCGTTGTCGCCGAAGTTGAAGAAGTAGGCGTGGGGCTCTGGATCTTTGATCACTCCCGGATTCGCCTTCGCCACTCCGACAAGCAGGTCGATCACGCGCTGAGCAGGCGTTCCGTAATCGACACCCACGTCCACCTCGATGCGCCGGCGCTGATCCGAGAGCGTCCAGTTCGTAACCTTGTCGGAGGTTAGCATCCCGTTCGGCACGATGACGTCGGCCCCATCGAAACTGCGGATCACGCTGGTACGAATGCCGATGCGCTTTATCTTCCCCCAAGCGTCGGGCAGCTGGACCGAGTCCCCCACCTGAATCGGCCGTTCGAAGAGCAGGATCAGACCCGACACGAAGTTGTTCACCACGTTTTGGAGGCCGAAGCCGATGCCCACGCCGAGGCCGCCCACGATGACGGTAAGTTTCGAGAGCTCAACGCCCGCCGCCGACAGGCCGACGAGCAAGCCGAGAAAAATCAGCGTGTACCGCACGAGGCCCGAGATGGCGTACGGCACGCCGCGACCGGTTCGCACCCTTGTGAACACGTCCTCCTGGAGAACGAAGTCCACCAAACGCGCGAGTAGGAAGGACAGCCAGACTGTAAGAGCGAACGCCATCACGTCGCCCACCGAGACGGAGAGGGCGCCAACGGAGAAACCAGCGCGGAGCATTCGGCCGACTGCAGCTTGCGCGGGAACGAGCAGGCCGAGTTGCCCGAATAGAAGCGTGGCCCATAGGCCCACGGCTATCACGCTCAGCACCCGTTCGAGCCGGCGACGAACGAGCATCCGATGCCCTGAAATTGCTCGCAGGAGCCGAAGCGGCCAGAGGACGAGAGCGAAGGTCGCCAGGCTCTGGAACACCTTAAGAAGGACGAAGACGAAGAAGCCGAGGTAGCCGGCCCGCTCGACGCCGCTCCCGAGTGTGCTGGCGAGGTCGGCCCACCCGAACAGATCGGCGACGATCGCGATCGCCACGACGGCGGCCGTCACCCGCATCGCGACACCGAGAAGCCGAAGGAACTGAGTCCCCCGCAGCTGCGCACGAATTTTAGCGATCCGACTCGGGCGCAGAAGCCAGAACAGGAAGCCGAGCACTCCAACCATCTCCATCAGGAAGACGACGCGTTCGATTGTGGGCATCGTGTCCAGGAAGTCGCGGGCCCGATCAATCGCGAATAAGACCAATAATCCCCAGGCCAGGGGGGCCATGGCAGGTACCAGGAAACGTCGGCCGATCTGCAAAACAGCCGCAGCGGCTAGGGCGGCGGGAACGAGACCTGCGCCGCGGGGCGCCAGCGGGTGTTGCCAGGATGTAAGGATGAGAGCAATCAGCAAGGCCATTGCCCACGGACGCTCGAAAACCTCCTTGGCGTCACGCAGGTTGTAGTCGTCCTCGGCCCCCGCTCGGGCGCGGTCGCGGAGCGCACGCAGACCCAGGCCGAAGGCTATAAACAGCGCGAGCTGGAAGCCGAGCATGTGCCCTTGCTCGCGTACATATTGCCCGCTCTCTTGCAAACACTGCAAAAATTGCTGTGGCCCGCCCGCCTTCCACTCCTTGCGGAGCGACGCGCGCACCTGCGGACTCCACAGCGGCGGCCGGTCGGCCTGGAAAATATTCCGGAGCCGGACCTCGGTCGCGCTTTGCACGTGCACGAGGCTGTTCGCGAGAGCGCCGCTCTGATCCAATATCCGGTCGCGCACGGCAAGGATTTGGTTGCGCCATTTGACGACCGCCGAGCGCGCCTGATCGATCTCACCGAGCACGGTCGCGATGCGAGCCACCGTCGACGTGGCTGCGCCCTCTTGACGGGAGACCTCGGCGGCTGTCGCATCCCAAACCGCCGCGATTGTGTCGAGCCGCTGGAAAACTACGCTTAGTCCGGTGAGTTGCCTGTCGAGCTCCTCATCCCATAGGCGCAGATGTTCCCGCATCTCGCTGAGTTCGGCCTCAAGCATCTGCAGGGTGCGGACGGATGGCCGACCGGCGAGCACCTCACGGGTTTTCGCCAAACGCGACGTGACCTCTGGGAGTGCGTGATCGAGCTCGGAGCCGATGCGTTTGAGCATCTGCCGGGAAGCCTCAGCAGGGAGGAGCGTATTGAGCTCGGTGCGGGTGCCCTCCGCGCGAGCCGGCACTTCCTCCAGCGGGATTGCGTGGGCGGTCTGGGAAACGGCAGGTTTCTGGATCCCGGACGTTTTGGGCGAAGGCGCCTTCGGATCACCGGAGCCCAATTTGTTGCGGTCTGCCGCTTCCGATAGCGAACACGCGGTGACCAGCATCATCGCAACCGCACACGTGCAAATTGCAATTCGCGTTCGCATGGTGGGTCCTCCTTCCTTTGCGGACTCACTTCGAGACAATCTGAACGAGAACCGTTTGGGCGATCGGATAGAGGTTAAAAAAAAGCCTTTGAGACACCAAACACGGATTAATAACCATGTTTGGTTTTAAAAGGTTTTAATCCCAAGAAATATTTGCGAACCAAAACTATGGATACCATAATAGAAAACCAAATATCAGCCAATAGTGATAAATTAAAAATGTTACATGAAAATGCCACTTATCAAAACCTATGTGATCTTAATAGCGACAAAATTAAAAAAAATCAATATATACTTAATGATTTTAAGTTGATAGACCATCCCCTTTGGGACAGGGAAGTGACCTAGCGTGAAGCAGATAGATCAAATGAGCCTTTGTGACAGATAAGCTGTCACAAAGGCAGCTTGCTGGGTAATCGAGTATTCTGTGCCATGCCCAGCACACACGTCACGGTTCAGCGGCGGCGCAGTAACGCCGTCTGCTAGGGACCGCTTAGCTGGCAACCCCGCCAGTTTATCTAACCAGCTCGATCTCACCCGCACGCCATTCCTTCGTGAAGAAGGATTCCAGCGGACTATAGAGGCGGAGAATGGTGAACCAACCCTTGCCAGGCAGTGTCTGGATCCAGTTGCCGCGTTCCACGCCTTCGGGTTGTTTCGGGCCGAAGTAGATGCTCGTGGAACCATCGGCACTCCCCACAGCGGCGGGCGACGGATAGCTCTGGCTGCCGGCGCGCGGGTAGCGCTGCGGGGTATCTAGCATCGATCGGGACTGGTTGTCATAGACGGTGAACGACCAGAACGCTTCGGCCGGAATGTCCTTCGGAAGCGTGCACTTGTAAGTCTTGTCGCCGTCGAGCGGATTCATGTCCGCGTCGAGGAAGCCCATCAGATACTGCGAGCCGACCCTGGGAACACGCATGATCATGCCTGGGGAGTCCAGGGTGTAGGCGTAGTAGAAAGCTGTCCGCGAATCGAGAGTGCGCGCGCCGGTCGGCGGGAAGGGCTTGAAATAGCCCTCCTTCGTGATCACCGGCGGTGGCGTCTCGAAGTTGTAGCCGCCTTCCCAAAGCATGTTACCCCACATTGAATTCTCGTAGTAGAACCAATCTGGATGCATTTTGCCGAAACGCCAGTTCAGGACGCGACCGGTGGCATTGCCGAACTTCGCCGCGTCGGTTAGAACCCTCTTCGTGTTGGCATCCGGCTTGAAGGGCTTCCCCTTGACGATGCCGATGGCGGCAAGCTGGCCGGCGAGCTCGACGTCGTAGCTAGTGGCCGGCTCTTGCTGAACGTTCTCGTTAATCATCTCGAAGTAGGTGTAATCGCTCGGCGGGATCGTGTTGAAGGTCTTGCCGGTCGCCTCGACGAACTTGGTCTCGGGAACCGGCGGATTCACTTCAAGCCGGACTTTGCCGTCCAGTGCCGTGGCAATGCTTGTGCCGAAGCCACCCGGCGTGTAGAGATAAACCTTCATGGTCTTCTTGATTAGTTCTACGGCTGGCTTTGGATCGTTGTTTTCCAGATAGGCACGGGCCCCGTAGAGGACCCGGTTGGTCTTCGAGCGTGCGACGTGAAAGCCGCTGTCCGGCAGCGGACCGTCGTAACCGGGAGGTACAATAAGATACTTTCCGCCTTTGCCACGATCGGGTCCGGGGAATCCGATGTCGATGATCCACGAGAACCACATGTCGTTGATGGTGCCCACGCTCTTCGGCGGTTGTTCGATTACCATCGGCCCCTTAGTCAGATCGAAGACCGCGAGGTAATAGACGGTGTCCGCGTTGGCGGTCAGGAAGAGCGACTTCGCATCCATCAGCTCGGAGAAAATGATGATCGTGTTGTCCTCCGCGCCGATGCTTTGGAAGCCTTTCTGAAGCGCGTAGGCCGAGGCTCCTCGGAAGCTGTTGTTATAGACGTTTAGGCCGTTGGTGAAAATCAGAAAGTCGGCTACCGTCTTAGCGGTTTCCGGTGTCGGAGCGCCGTCGTTGAAGGTGAGCTTGCCGAGGCCGGTCTCGACCACGTCCGGGGTGAGCATCGATTGCGGGATCGCGTCGTTTGCTTGTGCGAATGGATTGGACAAGACCAGCCCGCTTACAAGCGCAGCGGCCAGTAGTGATTTTGTATTCATGGTTGTTCTCCTTTCAGCTATTCTTGCTGTTGCGATTTCCATGATGGCACATTGCCGGTCGTGTCGCTGCTGAATCCGTGGACCCCCTCGTGGGAGAAAGTCAACGCGGTTCAGAATAGACGGGTGGTGATCTACTTCACCATCTCAACTTTCTAGGCCTTCCATAAGCCGTCCGATGCGGCTTCTTTGGGCCAGTACATGTGCAAGTGCATCGAGAACGGCCCCTTCGGTGCAGGGAACCAGTTCGATTCGAGCTCTTTGCCTGGAGATTCATTCTGGATGTACAGTGTGAGTCCGCCGTCGGCATCCTTTTTCAACTCCGGAAGCATCGGTGAGTTGATGAGGTACCGATTGACGGGATTGGCCACCAGCAAGCTCTGGGGCAGGCCGTACATTGTCAGAGACCAGAACGCCTTAACGGGGGGATAAAGGCCCGGCGCAAAGTGCAATGTGTAGCGACGGGTTCCCTCTAACTTCTGTCCGCTGGAGTCGGTCCAATAGATCGGATACATCGCTTCCTGCTTACCGAGCTTCGGCGGCTGTAATGAATACCGGTGGGATTGCGACATTCGATTGGGCCTGTGCGGAAGGCGCCATCGCCAAGGCGGCATTGATTGTAAAGACGGCAACGAGCGCCCCAGCGATCAACAGTCCTTGAAATATGCTCATTGATTCATCCTCCTTGTGGGGTTTAATCGATTAGATCGATTTGTACTATATATCTGCCAATCTCTTTCGGCAGCCCATCCTCCAATCCCTCGCTTCCCTTACGGTTTTCGCCCTTGCGACGATGCCTTCAGCGCATCGACCACCTGGCCTGCAGAAGAACTGGGACAATTTAAGTTGAAAATTGGTGAAGATAAATGGGGTGAATCATGTATTTTGGAAGCATACACGAATTTTCTAACCCGCGATCTCTTGAGCTGCTTGGACGAGGTCCAGGGGTCTTTCAAATGACCTGCCGAGCGATCTTCGGCTTTTACCCAAATGTGGGTCTATCTTGATAAAAGCCCCAAGCTCTTGCGGCCGATTTCCCCTTGGATATCCAGACCAAAGACCATCCCACGGACTCATTGGATCTCGAGTTGATACACCTGACCAGGTGACTCAAACCTTTGACCTATTCGATGAAATGTGCAATTCGGGCCGCAGGAACCGCAGTAATCCTGGAAGCCATCGGGTATTGTTATGGCGTACGGGACGCGAGCCATCCTGAGATCATGCTATTTTCCCCATAGAAACTCTCAAGTGCCTGAAACCCCTTCAAGTCGGCCTGACCCGGATTTTCCGCGAATTTGGCCTCTACGGCGATGAAACGGCCACCTTGTTCGATCAACAGATCCACCTCAGCACCGTAAGCGGTACGCCAATACCAAAGGGGCACCGACCTGCCGGCCGACGCGAAGTGCTTCACCACTTCCATCACCACATAGGTTTCCAAAATCGGTCCAGCCATAGGAGAACGCTCGATGGCCTCCCAATGGTCGAAGCCCATGAGAAATGAGGCAAGCCCGGTGTCGGTGAGGTAGATTTTGGAGGACTTCACCAGCCGTTTGCCCAGGTTTCGGTGGTAGGGATCGAGCAGGAGGACCTGTCCGGAGGCCTGCAGCACCGAAATCCACTGCTTTGCGGTATTCGGGGCGATGCCTACGTCCCGGGCCAGGCCGGAATAGGAGAGCATCTGGCCCGTTCGGATCGCGGCAGCTCTCAGAAAACGGTCAAAATCCCGCAGGCTTCCAACTTTGAGGATGTTTCGCACATCCCGCTCAAGGTACGCGCTCAGATAAGCGGCATACCAGAAGTGCGGATCCAGGTCGGATCGGGCGTGAAGCTCCGGCCATCCGCCTTTGAAGAGGAATCCCTTTTCTTCGAACGTAGCTGCGGAATCCTCCATTTCGTTTGCCGAAAGGGACATCATTCGCAGCACACCGCAACGGCCGGCAAGGCTTTCGGAAATACCCTGCATCAGCGGAAAATTCTGTGATCCTGTGAGAATAAAACGGCCCGGTGTTCTGTCTGTGTCAATATTTGCCTTAAGATGGCGGAACAGGGTCGGAGCATATTGCACCTCGTCGATGACGACCGGCGGTGGTTGGGCCTTCAGGAAAGCATCCGGGCTTTTTTCCGCTTGCTCGGCGGAAACCGGCAGATCAAGGGATATATAGTTGTAGTCGGGAAATACACGACGTACCAGGGCAGTCTTTCCAACCTGCCGTGCGCCGGTGACGACCACGGCCGGGAACTGCGCGGCGAGTGTCTTTAAGGTTTGTTCATATTTTCTTTTTATCCACATACGGATATTATGCAATGGCTCTGCATAAATGTCAGGTCTGGTTCTGCTAGCCAACCCCAATCATCCCCTAGCCATGCTCATGGGAATTGCCTATACTCTCATAGACCTGTGAAAGGAGGATGCCATGTCGTCACGCACCATCGATATTGAAGCCCTGCATCAACAGCTTAAGCGGCATCCCCGTTTGAGCGAAATGGGCATGATTGCGTCTCACCGCGGCCTCGTGCGCGCCACTTCCCGAGGCGGTAGCCCTGTCCGGGGTCTTTCCATCCGCTTTGACCGCACCATCGTAAATTCCATTATGGACGAGATTCGAGACCGGCCGGGGATCATAGAGGTCGTTGTCGACTATAACCAGGGGAATCTGGCCGTTGGAGATGATGTTATGGTGGTGCTGGTGGCAGGCGACATCCGCGAAAACGTCTTCCCTGCCCTGGTCGATGCGGTGAATTTGCTCAAAGAGAAGGCGGCGATCAAGGAGGAGCAGATCTCCCTGGAGTAGCGCGCGTTTTAGAGGCCCAAAGATGAAGGGAATAGCAGCTGCACTATGAAAAAGGATCTGGATCATAGGATTCAAATGCTGGCCCAATGGCTTTACGAATCCAGCCGCTTGGTCGTCTTTACGGGGGCTGGTATCAGCACGGAGTCAGGGTTGCCGGACTTTCGAGGGCCTGATGGAATGTGGACCCGAAGAGACAAGGGGCTGCCTCCCAGGCCCACGACCGTTTCGTGGGACTCGGTTGCGCCCAACAGCGGGCACCTGGCCATCGTAGAACTCCAAAAGCTGGGCAAGCTCAATTTTCTGATATCACAGAACGTGGATAACCTCCACCTGAAGTCGGGAATCCGCCCCGAGCTCTTGGCCGAGCTTCATGGAAACATGACCAGAGTTCGGTGTATGCGATGCGGCAACACATTTGATCGGTCAAGCGGCCGGGACCGTTGCCCTTGCGGTGGCCAACTGAGGGATAGTGTGGTGGACTTCGGTGAACCCCTCCCGGAAAAGGATCTGATGCGCTCGTTTGAGCATTCGCGGAAAAGCGATCTGTTTGTGGTGGTGGGATCAAGTCTGGTGGTGACCCCCGCGGCAGACATGCCCAAGGAGGCATTGCGTTCAGGGGCAAGGCTGGTGATTATCAATCAGGGAGAGACGCCCTTTGATCGCGTCACGCCCCTGAGATTTCGGGAACCGATCGGAGAAGTCCTCCCCCGGGCGGTGAAGCGACTCAAGCGACTCATGGGCCTTTTTGAATGAGACACGTCACTATCCATTGAGTCGCCAAACCTCTCGCTCATGGCCGTTCCTTTATGTGCCCTTCGCCTCTCTCTCAAGCCGGTATCGCTTTTCGCTCTTCCTGCATAGCTCCCAGATCACACACTGGGGTCTGAACATGCAGTAAGTGCAAGGGTCGGTGCACGCCTCGCAGTTTTCAAGACATTCCCGGCAATAGCCGATGCCCATCTTCTGGCAGGCAATGTAGGTTTCACGATCAGGATGATATCGGCACGCCATGATTGAACCTCAGAGTAACGTGCTGCATTTTTTACCTTGCTTGGACGTCAAGGTCCATACCGTTATGATTTCGCCTCAACAGATAAAAGCAGCTAACTTTTAACGTCCTCCATGGAGAGAAAGGGCAGAATCCACCAAACTTCGCAGAAAATGATGCATCTTCATTGATCCCACCCTTTCTGTAAACTCACTTCAAAATGCCTCATCCACCTTCCAGACCTCCCAAACCCTTCCCACAAGGTCCGGACCGGGCTTCAGGGTCGGTTTTCCAGGGCGCCATCCGGAAGGGGTGGCCTCCGTTCCGTTGGTCTTGCGGACATGTTGGAAGGCCTGCACCTGCCGGATCAACTCATCGACATTTCGACCGACGGGTGGCGTAACGATCTCAATGGCTTGAACAATACCATCGGGGTCAATGATGAATCGGCCGCGCATTTCGACACCCGCATTCTCATCATAGACGCCGTAGACCTTCCCGACATTCCCGGGTCCGTCTGAAAGCATGGGAAAGGGAACCCCCCCCTTCACCATCTTGGAAAGCTCATTATCCTGCCACATTTTATGGACGAAATGACTATCTACACTCACTGAGAGAACCTGCACGCCTAGATCCTGGAGCTCCTTGTTTTTGGACGCAACTGCGGCCAACTCGGTGGCTCAGACAAAGGTGAAATCTCCGGGATAGAAGCACAGTACCACCCACTTTCCAAGATAATCAGAAAGTTTCACCTGACCAAACTTGCCGCCCTGATACGCGGGCGCATCGAAATCCGGGGCCTTCTGGCCGACCCTGACGACTGGCATGGCACCCTCCTTTTCCACACTTGGTTGGCTCTTCAAAGTCTCTCCACCGGATTGTTCACCTATCTTCGCTCCAGTGGGCCTCGCACATCCGATCTTGAGATCTTTCATCGACACACCTCCTTTCCCTTCGGTTAATTGGCCGAGGGCAACCCCTTGGCCTTTCCGGATTGACTCCCAGCGTTTGACAAAACCGGAAGAACATGAAAACCCCTCTCAAGTGAACCTCTCAAATTCACAGAAAAGAGGCCTTCATTGAACCATGTAAAAATTTTAGCCTCAAAGGGGTGGAAATGCAAATATCAATTTCCTGGATCCCCAGGTGCCTCGAAAAGGCGCTCAGGGCCGATCCAGACCAGGCAGACAGCCGGATGAAATATTCCGGGAACCGGCCCGCAGACAAGATTAAAGAATGACCCGATTTTGATGTTTCAGAACGTAAAAACCTTGTCCGCCTCCTTTGACAATTCATAGAGATCATCCATCCAGGCAATAGGGCAAGCGCTCGATCCCGCAAGACCGTGGGATTTCATGCAGACCCCTCAGACATAAAAGTCGCCCTTAAACTGATTGACCTGATCCATCACATTGAATTGCTCCGTTCCGGCCTGTTCGAAAAGGACGCCTTTCCCCAACATGAACACGCTCACTTCGTCGCCTTTGTTTACCCCTATGTTTGCCAAGCGCATTGCGTTATAGATCGTCTCTCCATCGTCGGTGGTAATGATGAACAGAGTCTTCATGTCCCCCCTCTCACAGTTTCTGCGATAGAAATGCATCCATTTTATCCACGTCCGTAGCGATATCGATGGGTATTGATTCTTTGTCAAACAGCACGTTTGTGGAGCCCTTGAAATGATAGCCCTTCGCTTCTTCAGAGTCGCTGGTGAACATCTTCAATTCCAATCTCTCACCGTAGCTTTCTTTCATCACCGTGGCTACACCTATAGCCTTCTTGCATGTCATTCACGCAGGGTTTCCGCTATGGAATATGATCAACTCGGCCATGTGAAGCACCCCTTTCTTTTGTTTGCATTGAGAATTCACATTCGCATGATTGGATCCGCCCTGTCAATCGATGCATTTGGCCACCTATCGAGCAATTAACTCTAGCCTTCTCCGCCCAATCCTGTGGATGCACCCGCAGATGAAAAGTGCTAAATGGGCCTCCCCGTTGGACTGTCTGCTATGGGGGGAGTTTCGAGCCTGAGAGGACACCCCCTTGCTGTTTACGAAACCAAAGGATGACTCAGTTTAGGGGATATGTTCTTGCAGCCTACCCTACCTTCAGAAAGTGAAAAACCAGCACTGACAAGAGCTAGGGCATGGTAAAGCCGAGATGGGCGCTGTCGCAAGAGAGCGTGAAAGCCATGGGAAACAACACATCGAGCAGATTCTTGAGCCACCTCAAAATATCGGTTCAGATATTTTTCCTCAAAAATATGCGCCAAAAAAGGCGATCTTCTTTGATATCGATCAGCTCATAAAGAGAAGCGGACACGGTTTTGAAGAGGTCCTCTCTCGTATCCGGATCATCTACCAGAATCTCCATCATCTCGCCACGCTTCATCTCTCTGAGTGCCCTCTTAATCACGAGAAGCGTGACTGGGACGAAACCGCCCCGGGTATCGAGAAGGTGATCGGATTGGTGTACCAAAAGGTTCCCCCAAAGACCGAAAATTCTTGCTTTCCCCTGCAGGCCGGCAGCCTCCCCCGCCCATAAGGGGTTCTCAAAGTCGCCTGAAAAGGTTCCCAAGACGTTGGTCGCGCGGCAACCGAACTAGGGCACATTCAAACGGCTCAAGAGAAGAATATCTCAACGAATTCGATGGATGCCCGATCAAATTCGCTGTACAGCTCCTTCAGACGCTCATTAGCCAACTGCACCATGGGCCCTTTCTCTTCCTTTTCTCGATCCGTCTCATAACAGGCAAAACAACGTTCAACCCGGTGCATTCCTCCCAGAACGTTTACGACGAAAGTAACCGTCAGGAACATATGCGCGTTTTTGTAATTCGAAAAGTGTTCCACGGCAGGCACATATTCGGGTTCGACCTCTAATGAAATCTTATTGCCCTCCCTTGCCATGTAAACATAGTCTTCAATGGCGAGCGTCGGTTCGTACTGGTCCCGATAACCTTTGAACTTGACGATCATATCCTCCAGGGTGAACAATCTTTCTTCCAACGCGATGCCTGCCTCTCTGAGAAGTCGGTAATCCCGCTCAAGGTATCTATTGGCGATCATGACGGCCTGAGAGACGTGCGGACATAGGTTGTGGGAACAGCCTCGCGCGTAGCATTTCCTGAAGCGATACGCGTCTCCGTCCACGGTTCCTGCGAAGTGGCACATGAAGACGTGGGCCTGATAGTGATTCGTGCGGTGCTGAAAGTCCACCGGAACCACTTCAAAGGAGGTATTGCACGTGACGGCAGCGCCCTTCTTTTTAAAGGCGACCAGGTCATGGATGCGGTTGGGCGACATTCGAACAGGCCTCTGCTCCATTTGAATCCCTCTTTTCTCTTCCACCGAGCCCATGTCGAGTATGATGGCTCGGTGGGATTGTCAAACGACGAGAACTGTCCATCCATAAATCGGAGATTTCTGGATGGAGCGATCAGCGATCAGTTTTCAGTCATTGCATCTTTGTCTTTTGACTTTCCTGAACGCTGATCGCTGGCTGCGTGAATCCGAAAACACGCGTTTTTGGATAGGCACTAATAGGTGAAAACCGCATCAGCCTTTAGAGACTCGGCAATCAAGCGGCCGGCGGCGGTGGTCGCGGCCCCCTCAATCAGGTCCGACTCCTCAATGTTCCGCGACTTGATGCAAGGGACGCACACCTTGATCTCTCCACCCAGTTCCTTGAAATCGGCCATCAGTTTCGTAAGGGACTCAAAACCGCCAGGCTTCGGAAGGTTTTCTGCATACCCTTTCTTGGCCAGGTAGACGGCGTCCCCCTGAAGCACAACCATGGCCTTCACATCCATGGCCAGTGCTGCGTTTGCCATGACAAAGGGCATGGCCGCCTTCTCAGGGTTATCCGCCGCATGGGTGCCAATGATTAGCACCTTCTCTTCTTTTTCCGCCATACCGTTCTCCTTTCATAAATGGTTTGAGGTTTCAATGAGGGACTGCACATCTCGCCATCACGCTGGAAAGATCCTCCACTTGAGCCCCGGACTTCCGAAGATTCCCAAGGCAGATTGGACACATGGCCACAATGGGCGCGCCGGTGGACTGAAGCTCCTGGACCCTCCGTTCCATGACCTCCCGAGCAAGCTTAGGAGAGATGGACTCAGCGGGTCCGCCGCAGCAGTTTGTGAAATTCCCGGAACTCCTTACTTCGACGCACTGGACGCCCAGTCGCTCCAATGCCTTTCTCGGGGCGTGGGACAGCTCCAGGTACCTTCCGTAGAAACAGGGATCATGCAGGGTCACTTGCGTTGTGCCGTTGTTCGACTTGAAATTGACCAGCTCAAAATAGGCCTTCACATCAAATTGGACGCCCGTGTACTCAGGATAGAGTACCTTCAGGGCATAGGTCGTGTGCGGATCAACGGTGATGATCTTTTTCACTCCCGCTTTGCGTAGCCTTTCGGCAACGAACCGGGCATGTTCCACGAACCCTTCCTGGTCCCCCAGGTCGTAGAGGAGGATGCCGCTGTAGAAGTCCAGCTTCGGTTTGTAGCAGAAGTCCACTTTGGACTTCGTCAGGACTTTGGCGATGTTCTGGAGGTTTTCGTTGGCCTTTTTCTTTTCCTCCCCCGGGGTGATCATGGCAAGCCCAATGCCTGATAGCCGCTTGGGCTGGTATTTTCCAAACCGCACAAGGGACCCCAGCCTCGTATCTTCAAGCTTGGCCATATGACGGGTGGTCATCTCAATGTAGGGCATGAACTGGTACATCATGCCTGTGAAAAGGAGCGCCCCGCCTTCTCGGCGAAGGCCCATCTTTTTCCACCAGTTGTTCACAAGGGGCCTTGGAATCCCGAAAGGGCTCCTAGTCTTTTTGACGTTGCCTGCAATCACCTCGATGATGTCCTTTGGGTTGTACATATCAGCCCCTCCTCCAATGGGCGACCACAAAGCGCTTGAGACCCAGGATGACCTCGCCCGGGTCGGCCTCCCTCGGACAGGTCTCGGTGCAAAGCCCGCAGTGGAGGCAGCGCCAGAGCTCACCGGGTGTTTCAAGGATCCTGTCTTTGGCCCCCAACTGGATGTAGCGGACCATTCTCCTTGGGAAGTGTTCGTAGATGAGCGGACAGATGGCCGTACAGGTCCCGCAGTTAAAACAATCCAATGCGGTCTCAACGCCAAATCTTTGAAGTTCTTCAGCAAATCCGGGATCAACCAGCGTCATCTTTCATCCTCCTCAGGGGAAAGCCCTGTTTCCTCCGGGGCCCCGTCGGTCAATCGGTACCGGAAATAGCTCCCCTCTTTCTCCCCTTCCGTCACTTCCCCATATTTGCGAAGGGCCATGATGGTCCAGAGGACCTCGGATGTCGCCATCCCTGTCTTCTCGGAGATCTGCGGCACCGTCATGCCCCCTTCTTTGAGGATCTCCTTGACGGCCTTGATGGCACGTTTCTGCCCCTTCATCCTAGCCGTGGCAGAAGCGATCTTTTCCTTACGATCCTCACGAAGCTGCTGGATGGCCTGCTTTCGTCCAATCTTTTCAGGTTCCGTGGGTATCATCCGCATTTCCTTCTTTTGGTGTTCCTTTTATCTTGCAGTGCATAGACAAGTGGGCATATCGCGCCCGAAACTACGCCGTCAGATCGTCCGCCACGATCATATCCACCATGTCTTCATATTGTTTGAGGGTCCACCCTTGGATGGTGATGGCATTTTCAGGACAGACCGCAACACAGGCACCGCATCCCCGGCAAAGGGCCGGGACCACCTGCGCCCTTTTGACCTTCCGGCCGTCCACTTCCACTTCCACCATCTGCAAGGCGCCCGGGTTCAGGCAGGCCTCAACACAAGCCCCTGTTCCCTTGCATTTCCCTATATCCACCTCTGCGACAAAGGGGTCCAGCTCCACGTGTCCACGCGCCAGGATGCTGGAACACTTGACCGCAGCCGCACCGGCCGCGCTGCACGCCTCGCCCGTATCCATGGGCGCCTGGCAGGTCCCGGCCAGGAAGACACCTGCCACAGAGAGCTCCACAGGGCGGAGCTTCGGGTGCACCTCCAGGAGAAAACGATCGGGGCCCACAGGAAGCTTCATCATCTCCACAAGCTCGGGAACGGGACTTGGCTCCATCCCTACCGCCAGGACCACAAGATCCGCCGGCACTTCGATCTCTTCGCCGAAGGTCAGGGTGTCTTTCACTGTGACCTTGAGCGGGTAGCCGTTGGATCCGCCATGGGAGGATACCGCTGGAGGTTCCTCCGCCACAAAACGGAAAAACACCACTCCGTTTCCGGAAGCCCGCTCGTAGAGCTCTTCCTGACCTCGGCCATAGGTCCTGATGTCCCTGTAAAACTCGTAAACCTGTGTGCCGCGGTAACGCTCCCGTATTTCATTGGCCGCATGGATCGTGGCGGCGCAGCAGGTCCGTGAGCAATACTCGTTCAGATGGCCTGACGCATCTTCCTCGTGGATGCCGGGGATCTGGCGGCTTCCCACACAATGGATTATGGCAACACTCCGGATGGATCTCCCCTCGATCTCGAGAAATCTCCCTTCGTTCACATTCTCGGCCAGCACCTGAATGAATCTGGGAAGCGTCATCACTTTATCGGATTCCCCGTACCCATATTCTCCCTTTCGGGGAGTATACGGGCGGAACCCCGTGGCAAGCACCACAACGCCCGTATGAAGCGAGCGCTCGCGGGTATTTTCCGGGACGGATTCCGGATAAATGCCGGCGAAAGGAACAAATTTCCCCATCCCTTTTTCGGGAACACCCAAACGCTTGATTTTTTCTTTCTCCACCGCATCATCCGGTGGGCTGGTTCTGACCTTCAAATGGAAATTGCCGATATAACCCTCGAAACCCACCACGTGCGAACAGGTCGAGACCGTGATGGCTGAATGGTGCAATACATCCCTTGCCAATTCAGAGACCAGGTCCGATGCCCTCTCTCCGGTGGGCGCCAAACGATCCAGCCGGGCAGTTCTTCCTCCCAGGAACGGGGACCTTTCAATAAGGTCCACCTCAAACCCACGTTGGGCCAGGTCCTTGGCTGCACGGAGCCCGGCGATACCGCCCCCGATCACGGTGGCATGCCTCTTGGCCTCCACTCGAATGGGCTGAAGCGGTTTCAATGATTTTGTCTTACCCACCGCAGCGGCGACAAGCCTTGTGGCCTTGTCAGTGGCCGCGTCTCCGTGGTGGACCCAGCTCACCTGTTCCCGGATATTGGCGTGCTCGTAAAGGTAGGGGTTGGCACAGGCCCTTGAAAGAGTCCCACGGAAGGTGGCCTCGTGGAGGCTGGGTGCGCAGGATGCAACCACCACCCTGTCTACGACCCCATTCTTTAGATCTTCGGCGATCAGCTCCTGGCCGGGATCGGAGCACATGAACATGTTGGTGCGGGCCACCGCCACGCCGGGGATCTTTTCCGCCCTTCCGCGGACCTTTTCCACGTCCACATGATCAGAGATATTCCCCCCGCAGTAGCAGATGTACACACCGACCTTGCTCTCTTTTTCTTTCGTCTCTTGCGAGTTGCCGTTCTCCGTCATCACCTTGTCTCCAAATCATGCGGCGTCACTTTGAAACACCACGATTCAAGCCGCCAGGGTCTTCTTGACGGCCGTGGATGCCTCCAAATACTTGGATGCCTCCATGGCCGCCGCGCCCGCCTCGGCAATGGTATCCACAATGTCCTTTGGTCCGGCAGCGACGCCGGTGACGAAAATTCCCTCCAGATCGGTCAACGTGGGGGCAATCTTGGGCTTCACGGTCTTGATGAATCCGTCCGATCCCTTGGACACCGAACACTGCCCTTCCGGGTCCCACCCAGGGACCATCCCCAGAGAAAGCACCACCAGATCGTGATCGGCCGTCGTGACCCCCTCGCCGTCCTGGGCCTCATAACGGACCGTGACCTTCCCAGTTTCAGCCTCGCCTAAAGTGGCCACCTTTGCCTTCACGAACTGGATGCCCATGGCCTGAGCGTTCTGGAAGAACTGCTCGTAGCCTTTGCCAAACGCTCGAATATCTATGTAATAGATGGTGATATCTGCCAGCGGTAAGGCGCCTGAAAGGAGCATGGCCTGCTTGATGGCATACATGCAGCAGACCCTGGAACAATAGGGGATGCCCATGCTCTTGTCCCTTGAGCCCGCGCACTGGATAAAGGCGATGGAGTCCGGCTCCATACCGTCAGAGGGGCGAAGGACCCGGGCATAAGGCCCATGGGGGGCAAGGAGCCGCTCCATTTGAAGGGCGGTGATCACATTGGGGATCTTACCTTCCCCGTACTGTTTCTTGTTCTCCATCGGGGTCAGTTCGAAACCCGTGGCCAGGATGGCGGTGCTCGCCTCAATCGGCGAATTCATGTGGCCCCTGAAAATAGTCCACCGCCCCGGTTGGACAGGCCTTTGCGCACTTCCCGCAGAGCATGCAGCTTTCCTCATCCAAAAGGGCGATCTGGGGAATCGCGTTGGAGAAGGGAATGTAAATGGCCTTTCTGGCCGAAAATCCCCCTTGTTCCTCGTCTGGGACATAGACCGGGCATTGGTATTCACATTGCCGGCAGCCAATACACTTCTCTGCATCCACGTAACGAGGCTTCTGTGTGATGTGTGCCTTAACCCTTCCGCCATCCTGCTCCAAAGCACTCAAGCCGCAATAGGTGAAGAGGCTGATGTTTGGATGGTGGGCGGCTGCAGCCATCTTGGGGGTGGTGATACAGCTTGCGCAATCCAACGTGGGAAAGACCTTCGAGAGGCGGATCATCTTGCCGCCGATGGTAGCATCTTTTTCCACAACCGCCACTTTGTAGTCCTGATCCGCCAGATCGAGTGCCGCCTGAAGGCCGGCGATGCCTCCACCCACCACCAGGGCGTCAAAGCTCATGGTTTCAACTGATCCCATCTCTTCTTTTCTCCGTTCTCATGCGTTGCCCAAGCGGGGCGGCCCGAGCGTTTTGACGAGATCGTTCATCTCGTTGACTTCCTTCAGGAACGCCCGGTTGCAGACCGTGCAGATGGCCGTCAGGCGTAGCCTTCGGGTGTCAAGGTCCAGTGCTTTCATCTGCGCATAGACCCCGTCAATACGCTTTGCCAGAGCCTGATAGGCGCCTTCGTAGGGGCACTCTGCCCCACAGGACATGATGATGATCCCGCTGATCCCCTTCCTGAAACAATCCAAGTAGAAGTGCTCCGGGAAAAGGACCGGGGCAGGCACCCTGAGGATGTAGGTGTTGGCCGGGTAGGAGCTGTGCGCCTGGCCCACAGAGTTGGCGCCGGGATAGGCGCAGTGCTCCGTGGCCAGGATCAGGATCTTCTCTTCGTCGGAACGCGCCGCCATCTTTATCTTCCTCTACTTCTTTCTCCGGACAAAGAGCCGGTCATACCCGTCCGCCTTGACCGCACCCAAGTACTCATGGCCCACCTTGCCCGCCCACGCCGGGATGTCTTCCCGGGTTCCAGCGTCGCCGGAGAGCACCTCCAGGACCTCTCCAACCTTTACCTTGCCGATGCCTTTTTTCGCCTCCAAAAGCGGCCCCGGACATGCGCTGCCCCGAGCGTCAACGGTTGTTGCTGCCTTCACTGTGTTGAGATCTATTTCTGACATCTGGATCCTCCTCAGTCTATGGTTTCGGCCTTCCTGTCAGCCGGAAGATTGTTTCCGGGAAGGTCTTTCCCGAAGGATAACGCAAGCCTTGTGCCAGCAACAAGGCCAAGGTCGGCGAAGGACCGGGCGTATCGGCCCAACTATTTGTATCTAAACGAAATTTTTAGATACTCCGCAGAACTTTCCTAATGGAGATCGCAGGATTTGCTTGACATTTTCCTGCCCTGGGCTATGTTAAATGTTAAATAATTTATTTGACGTAATGTAAAACTTTAACAGGGTATTTGAGATGCTTGAACAGGCGCTGAATCTCTACTGGAAAACGGTAGTGGACACGATCCAGGAGGGGGTGATGATTGTCGACCAGGAGGGTACCATTGTATCGGTCAACAGGGCCTTGGAAGGCATCACAGGATACGAGAGGGATGAACTGGTTGGTGAGTCCTGCTCTACCCTCAACTGCAGCACCTGTGAACACGCCCGCCAGCGGAGAGGAGAGAAGTGGTGTCACCTGTTTGCGTCCGGAAGCGTTAGCAGGCAACAATGCGCCATTGTGACAAAGTCCGGAAACCGCATTCGTGTACTGAAGAATGCCTCCGTTCTCTATGATGGGGAAGGAAAAGTCCTCGGGGCCGTCGAGACGTTGACGGACTTGACCGAAATCGTTGAAAGGGACACCCAGATCGAGGCCTTCCGGCGGGAGCTGCGGGCAAGGGATGGCTTTCAAGGAATGGTGGGCGTTTCTGCCGCCATGAAACAGGTCTTTGACCTCATCTCGAATGCGGCGCCCTCAGATGCGCCGGTGATCATTCACGGAGAGAGCGGTACGGGAAAGGAACTGGTGGCAAGCGCCCTCCATGACCTTGGCCCCAGAAGCAAGAAAGCCTTCGTCAAGGTCAACTGCGCGGCGTTAACCGAATCCCTGCTGGAAAGCGAACTCTTCGGCCACGTGAAGGGCGCATACACCGGGGCCTACCGGGATCGGAAAGGGCGATTTGAAGAAGCCAACGGAGGGGACATTTTCCTGGACGAGATCGGCGACCTGCCGCTTGCCACCCAGGTGAAGCTCCTGCGGGTCCTCGAGCAGAAGGTCCTCGAGCGCGTGGGTGACAACCGGTCCATAAAGGTTGACGTGCGGATCGTTTCCGCCACCAACAAAAACCTGAGGATGTTGGTCGAAAAGGGAACCTTCCGGGACGACCTCTTTTTCAGGATCAACGTGATCCCCATAACCCTGCCGCCCCTTCGTGAACGGCCCGACGACATCCCCCTGCTGGCGGAGTCCTTTTTCAGGACAAATCAGCTGAAGAGCGGAAAAGACATCAGGGGGATCACCAACGAGGCCATGGCCCTGCTGACGGCCTACGAGTGGCCGGGTAATGTGAGGGAGCTTCGAAGCGCTTTCGAATATGCCTTCGTCACCTGTCTGGAGTCATTGATCCACCCTTATCATTTTCCTCCCGCCATCTATCAGGGAAAGCCAGGAAAGAATCCGGTCAGGAAACCGGCCCTCACCCGAAAGGAAAACAAAAAGAGCGTCCTGATTCAGGCCTTGAGGCAGGCCGGGGGCAACCAGTCCGAGGCCGCCCGGATTCTCGGGGTCTCAAGGGTGACTGTCTGGAACCGGATCAGACAATTTGGGATTGACTTAAACCATAGTGTGGAGATCTGAGATCCGTTGCAGCCTTTCAGGCTTAAGCGCTGCCTGTGCCCTAAAGCGCTAGGTAGTGTCCATCCATATATCGCCGATTTCTGGATGAAGCTTTCAGCAGTCAGCACTCAGCCAATCTCTTTATTTTATGGGTTTTTTATGACAGCTGATCGCTGATGGCTGATCGCGCTCATCCAAAAACGCCTGCTTTTGGATGAGCATTAGGTAATCATGATGGGCAGGAAAACATGAAATGCGGAGCCCCCATTCGCATCGCTTTCAGCCTTCACCGTGCCGTTGTGGGCCGCTACGATGCTCTTGACGATCGCAAGACCAAGCCCTGTGCCTGATATGTATCTGGTCTTGTCGTTCTTAATACGGTAGAACCGTTCGAAAACGCGCGGAAGATCATCCTCGGCGATCCCGATACCATTGTCCTTCACGCTGATATGCACATAATCCCCTTCCTGCGCAGCGAAAAGCGCGACGTTTCCGCCTTCCGGGGTGTATTTGATGGCATTGGTCAAGAGATTGGAGATCACCTCCTCGATGGCACGTTTGTTGCCCAGGATGGGGGGCAGTTGATCGGTAGGTTTCAGAAGCAGGGAAAGGCCCTTTTCATCGGCTTTCCCCCGATAGAAATCCGCCTGTTCGCTCAGAAGCGACTGCACATCGATCCTCTCCTTTTCAAGGCTGATCAGACCTGATTCAATTCGCGAAAGATCGAGGAGATCCTTCGACATGTCAGCGAGCCCTTTGATCTTTTCTGAAACCCTGCCGAGAATCTCCTGTTGCTTTTCCGTAAGTCCTCCCGCAAGGCCGTCCTGAACGACTTTGACCAACGCAAGGACGGAGCCCATGGGACTCCTAATTTCGTGTGCCACCATGGAAACGAAGTCGGACTTTAGTTTATCCATTTTTTTTAGGGCGGTAATGTCATGCGTCACCGTTAGCGTCCCCAGGTTTCTGTGCAACCTGTCTCTGAAAGGCACACATCGAACGGCGATAACCGTTTCCGGCGAGTCGCCAAAGACGCCACCATCGAACTCCTCCGTCACTTCTCCAAATATCTCAGCAGGCATGGACAGCGCCTCATCAATCACCTGGATCAGCCGCTCGTTTTGGATAAGATCCGTCACAGCCTTGCCGATAGGGCTCTCTTCCGGATGCCCGATCATCTTGAGAAACGCCGGGTTTGCAAGGGCGACCTTTTTCTGCATATCCGTCGCCATGACCCCGTCGGAAATGTGATTGATGAGCACGCGCATGCGGGATTTTTCATAGGCAATGTCACCAAGGGTACGAATGTAGTCGATGGCCCTTCTGACCACCGATCGTAGATCATCCGGAGAAAAGGGTTTGGAGATGAAATCAAAGGCGCCCTTCTTCATCGCATCAATGGCGTGTTCCAGGGTTGCGTAACCCGTGATGACAATGACAAGGGTGTCCGGGTGTTTCGTCTTCACATGACTCAAAAGGTCAATCCCCGGGAGACCCGGCATCATCAAATCAAGCAGAATAATGTCAAAATGCTCTTCCTCGATTTTCTTGAGCCCAACGAATCCGTTCTCTGCAACGGCAACGTCAAAGCCCTCGTCCTTGAGCATGGTACAACAGCCATCGCGAATGCGCTTCTCATCATCCACAACCAGAATTCTGGTCGTATAAAGGCCCTGCATCGTGTCGTGCTTCGTCATGGTAAACCGTTCCTCTCGTTGCTGAAACCGCCGTGTATCATGGCATCATCAGGGTTCTCTGAAGGGATATAGAGGGGCAGTTCGACCAGGAAGGTCGTCCCCCGCGGACTGGTCTCTTTGACACAAAGACGCCCTCCGCTTTCCTGCACGATGCCATAGGAGGTGCTCAGTCCAAGCCCGGTCCCCTTTCCTGTCTCTTTGGTCGTGAAAAATGGATCGAATATTTTCGAGAGATGCTCTTCCTTGATGCCGCACCCCGTATCCGAGACTTCCAAAAAACCCTTCTTGTCCTGTTTGTCCCGGTAAGTCCGGAAAGTAAGGATCCCCTCTCCGTCCATGGCTGCACAGGCATTCATAACCAGGTTGATGATGACTTGAGCCAGTTGGTTCCTATCCCCGTGAATGAGCATCATCTCTCCGGAGAGCTCTTTCGTGACCACAACATTTCCAAAGAGTTTGCGGTCTCGAATCAGGTTCAGACTCTGCCCTACGAGCGTATTCAGCGGAATAATTTCTTTGGTGGGATTGGATTGCCGACTGTAGGAAAGGAGGTTCTTAACGATCGCCTTGCAGCGGTTCACGTCCTCCACAATGTATTTCAGATGCTCAGTAAGGGGATTTCCTTTTTCCAACTTTTCCAAGGCCATGCTCGAGTAAAGGAGGATACCGGTAAGGGGATTGTTAATCTCATGGGCAACCCCGGCGGACAGCTGGCCAAGAGAGGCCATTTTCTCAGACTGGGCAAGCTGCACTTGCGTCTCTTTCAATGCCTTTTCCACGGCGAGCCTTTGTCTGAGGTCGTTGTAGATGCCCATGGTTGCCACCTCTTCGTCCGCTTCATAAATGATGGAGGCGGATAGCTCTACCGGAATTTCATCCCCTTTCGCATTGAGAATCGTCACTTTTGCGGCGTGAAGCTTGCCTTTACCTCCCTTTTGTTCATCTCTCAGATCGCGCATGATCTCCCTGGCCTTTCCGGGCGGATAGAGATCCTGGACGTTCTTGTCGCTCCTTGCTTCACGGACGGAAAAGCCGAAAAGCTCCTCAGCAGCCTGATTCATGAGCAGGATGTTGCCGTCCCTGTCGGCAGCAACGATCGCACTTACAGAGCTCTGGATAACCTTTTCAAAAAGCGCCTCAGTTTCCTTTAGGACCCTTTCCAGGGTCTTGATCTTTGTCACATCCCGGATGCTCTCCAGGATGTACGTGACCTGCCCACTTTCATCGAGAATCGGCGAAAAGACCCTGTCTTCCCAATGCTCCCATCCTTCTCCATCCTTCACCTGCCGGAGGACGGAGTGGCCCTCCCCATCAGCCAGAACCTTTGTAAAGGGGCAGCTGTTCATGGCACAAGGCGCCTTGGAACGGTAAAATATCTCGTGACAGGTCTTGCCTACAATCTCTTCCAACGGCACACCGAACTTGTCGATACACTTCTGATTGGCCGTCACAATGACCTTATCGGGTCGAAGAATGAGCGTAGGGAAGGAAAGGGAGTCGAAAACCCTCCATCGCCAATCCATTTCTTGAATGGTTTTCTCGTTCATGGCTTTGTTCGGCTTGCTTGAGAAGATTCTCTAAACGAGACCTTCGGGATCTCGAAGGTCTCGGCAAGAATCAGGACGGCTTCCTCTGATTTACCCTCCGGCAGCACGATGTAGACGCAGGCCCCAGAGCACACGATCGCGGTCATTTCGACCCCTTTACCTCCCAAGGCCGCAACAGCGACGTCTGCAATACCGTGTCGATCACCAAAATGGGGACCCTGGAAAAAGACGAGCTCAGCAGGGGAGACATGATAGGCGAATCTGTCAACATCCTGCTGTAAGGGCTGTTCAAGGTGTTCTGCTGCCAAATGCTCCAGATCGCGTTGAATGAGGAAGCAGACTTCCAGCCCTTCAAAACAAGGTCGCGAAAAGGTCAAATGACAATGGATGCCTTTCTCTCCCATTTGAACCAGCGCGCGCCCCAAAGAGGCCATTCTCCCTGGATCGACGGTGACCTCCAGTAAAGAGAGTCCCCTTACGGGCTGAAATCCGTAAGTCTTAATTCGGGGCTCCCAATATGCTGCAGTTGTCTCCAAAGTCTTTGCCGAGGATGGATGGGTGTTTCTGTTCAGCCCGCCATACGAGGTGGGTTATTGGAAAAATCGAAGTGCGCCTGCAACGCGGTGAACACCTCTTGAAGGCGGGCGTGATCAGTGATGAATGTAAGAGCGGACAGGGAAGAACAAAGGCCATGCAGAGGAAGCCCGGCCTTTTCCAAAGCCATCAAGGCAAGCCCTACGGTCTTCAAGCTGGATCGGTGTGGAAAGATCGAAACCAGGGCGGCGGCCCCCTGAAGCTCGGCGCATTCCTTGAGATCCGGGGTTGAATCCACAATTGTTCTTACCCGGATACCATCCGCATCCGCCATACAACAAGTGGCTTGAACCCCGCGATGACTCTCCGCACCGATAAACAACGGCATGTTAATGCGCTTTTGAGCCAGGCTCCGGAGGAAACCCGTCAGCATATCGCCAGGCGCTAAACCGTTCACGATGTTCACCCGCACGAGCGCTCGGGTGCCGTTCATGCCTTCCAGGTGGACCTTTTCGACCATTGGCCCATCCGTTCCCACGATGTCCTGTGGTTGCTTCACCGAGTGTAATCCCTCACGACCTCCATCAAACTGTCCAAGTCCACTGGTTTTGGAATGAATTCGTCTGCGAGGGCCGTCTTTCCGTCCATGTGGGTGTACTTGGTCGAAGTCACGGACTCGCCCACCGCCGTCAGTAACACCACGTTGATCTTGGCATACTGGGGATCCTTTTTCAGCTCATCACAGACCTGATACCCATTTTTGTTGGGCATCATCACGTCCAGGATAATCAAATGAGGTCTTTCCTGTTTGATCCTCTCCCAGGCCTGAAGGCCGTCGTAGGCCTTGGCCACGCGATAGTTTTCGCTTTCAAGTTTCATGGATATGGCTTCAACCAGATCCGGGTCATCATCAACCACCAAGACAAGTTTCTTATTGTCCATCGGTTATCCTCCTTCGTGCGTTTCACCGCCGGTTATCCGGCCTTCCTTAACCGGGGGCCGTTCGGCAATCCGGCATTCATCACTCTCATGCAAAGGGCCGCGGATAGAGACCTGCCGCTTCCACGATCTCGGGGACCTTTTGTTCCCATTCAATCGCCATGATGTGAAAACCCCGCACCCCCTTGACTTCCTTGAGCCTTTGAATGGTCTCTACACAAATCTTGATGCCCTCTTCCGGCTGTTTTTCTTTGGGAACGCCGGCCATCCGCTTGATAAGCGCATCCGGCACGCTCATCCCCGGGACCTTGTTTTTCATGTATTTGGCCATCCCTACCGATTTAAGCGGCGTAATCCCGGCGAGAATGGACACCTTTTCATGAAGGCCCCGATCCCGAACGGACTCCATCCACTTTTCAAATCTTTCGAGGTCATAGATACACTGGGTTTGGATAAAATCCGCACCCGCTTTCACCTTTTTGGCCAGCCGAGCGACCCGCAGCTCAAAGGGGTCGGCAAAGGGGTTGGCTGCAGCGCCGACGAACATCTTCGGAGGATTGACAATGTCATCCCCACCCTGGAATTTTCCGTCATCCCGCATGGTCCTGACCATTTGGATAAACTGGATCGAGTCCAGGTCGTAGACATTCGCTGCCATAGGATGGTCACCGAAACAGGGGTGATCCCCCGAAAGGCAGAGCATGGTGTTGACACCATGGGAATAGGCGCCGATGATGTCGCTCTGCATGGCCAAACGGTTTCGGTCCCTTGTGACCATTTGGAGAATGGGGTTGAGCCCCATTTGCTTAATGATCAAACAGGCGGCAAAACTCGACATGCGGACCACAGCCGTCTGGTTGTCGGTCACATTGATGGCGTCCACATAGCCTCGGAGCATTTCGGCCTTTTCCTTGACCTTTTCAGGCAAGGCCCCACGAGGAGGGCCGCATTCAGAGGTTACCGCCAGATGCCCGGCTGCTAGTACCTTTTCAAGTGTGCTCTCCGTTTTCATCATGCCAGATCCTCTCTGATAATCCTCCTGGGACCGCCATCCCGGCTGGGTCGCCAGTCTTTTGCAGGGGCAATATCTTCGTAGCGCCTTTCGAGCCCCAGGGCCTTTAACCGGTCCCAGATCAATTGCCAGGCGCAATCGATCTCGGGGTTGATTTCGCACTTCCCACGGGTCGAACCGCCACAGGGACCGTTCAACAAGCGTTTGGCGCAACGTGCAATCGGACAAACGCCTCCCGTAGACCCGAGCACACAATCACCACACCCCTGACACCGCTCGGCCCATACGCCCTGGCGCTCTGATGCGCCCATGAATTTCGTATTCACCGCAGGAAATACCGGCTTTTCTTTGAATCGCCTTGCCACTTCCTGCACCCCGCACCCGCATGCCATGGACAAGACCGCATCCACTTGGTTGATGGAACCTGCGAGTTCCTCAACATATTCAGGATCGCATTGACGTTCGAGGGTCATTTCCTTCACATCCAGGACCTTGCCTCCCTGCATGCAGGCCATCTGCAGGGCGGAGGACAATAGGCCCACTTCTTTGCGGCCGCCGGCGGCACACACGGTCACACATTCATTACAGCCCAGGAGAAGAATCCGGCCATAGGGCTTTAGGTATTCCATGATCTCCTGGATCGGTTTTCTTTCGGCAGTGATCATTGTCTTCCTTTCTCCTTCGGTACGCTTATCAATCGCAAACCGCTTTGCCCTTCAGGGCCCCTTTCACCGAACTCGCGCCGAGGCGGCGGATCTTTTCCGTGAATTCCGATGCGGTCTCGGCAAACCGCTCACCCATGCCGGCTGACATGGTGATCATCTCAAGCCGATCCCCACCCACGCCGATCTCGTCGAGAAGTGGTTTCAGATAGGTCACACGACGGGCCGCCTGGGTGTTGCCGTTTTTGAAATGGCAGTCTCCTTCCAGACACCCGGCCACATAAACGCCGTCTGCGCCTTTTTGAAAGGCCTTCATAATGTGAATCGCATCCACCTTTCCCGAGCACGGCACCCGTATGATGTGGACATTAGTGGGATAGCATCGCCTCATACTTCCGGCCATGTCCGCCGCAGTATAGGCGCAATAATGGCAACAGAACGCCACAATGACAGGTTCGAATGGTTCCACTAGCATACCCTTTCTAAAAGACCAACAAGCTTGGCCATAATGTGGTCATCTTCATACTGCATGAGCTGAATGGCCTTTGCGGGACAAGCCGCGGCGCAGATGCCGCAGCCATGGCACTTGGCCGGATCGATCTCAGAGGTGCCTTCGGCATTGATAAATGGTACATCAAAGGGACAGGCCCGAACGCAGATGAGACATGCGGCGCATTTTTTGCCATCCACCCGTGCAACGGCCGCCCCCAGGTTAATCACCTCTTGGCCGAGCATGGTGCGGGCGCGACCCGCAGCGGCTTGGGCCTGGGCGATGCTTTCACGAATCGTCTTGGGTGCGTGCGCGGTCCCGGCCACAAAGAACCCAGGGACGGGCAGGTCCACCGGGCGGAGCTTAACGTGGTCCTCGAGAAAATAGCCGTCAGATGTCCGGGGCAAACGGAAAACCATGGCCAGGTCTTCTGACCCTTCGTCATCCGCGATCAACCCGGTGCTGAGTGCAATGCAGTCCGCAGCGATGCACAAGGTTTTCCCCAGAACTTGATCGCTGAAGGTCACCATCACCCTGGCGCCGTCTCCCTGCACAACGGGTTTCTCGGCTTCGCTGTAACGGAAGAAGGACACACCCCTTTGTCGCGCCTCTCGATAATAGTCTTCCTGAAAGCCGTAGGTTCGCATGTCCCGGTAAAGGACATGCACCTGGATGTTGGGATTGAGATCAAGTAATCGCAGGGCGTTCTTGATGGCCGACTGGCAGCAAATGCGGGAACAGTTTGGATTGTCAGGGCACCTGGAGCCGACACACTGGATCATGACGACCTTCTGCCAGCTTTTCACCTTTTCCGGATCATCTTCAATGGTCTTGTCCAGGTCAAGCTGGGTCACAACCGCTTCATGCTCATCCAAGAGGTATTCGCCGGGTCGGTTTGGGAGGGCTCCCGTTGCGAGGATTGTGACACCGTGGGTAATTTGCCGGTAGAACATCTGGGGACCCACCTGGATTCCCGTCTTGAAGAGGCCCGGCATGCCGGTGTGATCAACGATCACCGACCGCGTAAGAACTTGGATGTTTTCATGATGCGTGGCACGCTCCACAAGGTCGGTCAGGTAGGCCTGCACATCGTCGCCTTCCAGGGTCCTGCGGAGATCGCGGGACACCCCTCCGAGTTGGCCGGACTTTTCCGCCAGATACACCTTGAACCCCTGATCCGCCAGGGCCAGGGCCGCGTTCATTCCCGTCACCCCTCCGCCCACGACGAGGATATTTTTGTTCATGGGGAGGACGTGGTCCGTCAGAGGTTGCGCCAGCGTGACGCTGGAAACGGCCATGCGCAGAAGGTCCTTGGCCTTGTCCAGGGCTTCGGCAGGACGATCCAGATGAACCCATGTGTCCTGATCGCGGATGTTGGCCATTTCGACCAGGTATTTGTTGAGACCTGCCTTTCGAATCGTGTCCTGAAAAAGCGTCTCATGGGTCCTGGGCGAGCACCCTCCGATGACCACACGATTCAAACCCATATCAACCGTGACCCTCTGAATATGTTCAAGGGATTCGCGTGAACAACCGCGGCCGCTCATCTCCGAGACAACAACCTGCGGCAGGCGGCGGCCATATTCGACCAGCTGTGTGACATCAATGAGACCGCCGATATTGTCCCCGCAGTCACAGACAAAAACGCCCACCCTGGGTTCCTCCAGGCTCACGTCCCGCTCAAGCGGGAAATCGTCCTCCGCGTCTTCCAGTCCCTTCTCCTGGACGCGAGAAGAGGCCATACAAGCTGCGGCGCTGGCCTGGACCATGGTCTCTGGGATATCCTTAGGGCCCTCAAACAGACCGCACACATAGATCCCTGGCCGCGATGTGGCCACAGGATTGAACGTAGCCGTTTTCACAAAATGATGCGCATTGAGCTCAATGCCCAGCTTTTCTGCAAGTGTCACCAGGTCCGGAGGGATCAGAAAGCCCGTGGAAAGCACCACCATGTCAAAGATTTCCTTTGCAGGTACGCTCTCCCCATGATGAAGATACGTTATGGACAAGTCGTCCGACCTCGCCTCCTGTTCAACCGTGTGGGGCCGGGAACGTTCAAAACGGACACCGAATTCGTTCTTCGCTCGATTCAGGTAAAGCTCATAATCCTTGCCCGAGGTCCTCATGTCCATGTAGAAAATGACGGTTTCGATGTCGTCCCGGTAACGCTCCTTGGTCACCATGGCTTCCTTAAGGGCATACATGCAACAGGCGCTGGAGCAATAGGAAAGGCAGGGTTCTTTGACACTTCTCGATCCCACGCACTGAATCCAGGCGATCTTTTCCGGCGTTTTTCCGTCAGAGGGTCTGACCAACTGCCCGAGGGTAGGGCCGGAGGCGGAGAGGATTCTCTCATATTCCAGTCCTGTGACAACGTTTTTGAATACGCCGTGGCCATAATCACCCAAGACATCGGGGTCAAACAGGCTGGCGCCGGCCGCAAGCACGACAGAGCTCACCTGAATCTCCATGGAACGCTCAGCGTCCTCAGGCAGGATGGCCCCAGCGCGACACACGTGAACCAACTGATCCACATCGGGGCACTTCTCCATGTCAATGGAATAGGCAGGGGGGGTTGCCCTCGGATAACGCATGCAGGTGGGCGCCCTGTGATCCAAGCCAGGGGTGAATCGAACACATTGCGGAAATGCATTCAGACAGTCGCCGCATGCGGTACACTTGCTCACATCAATGAACCGCGGGCTTGTTGCGAGGGTGACTTTAAACGATCCTTCTTCCCCCTCCAGCGAGGTCAACGTGGTCAAGGGCAAAAGCTGGATGTGGAGTTGCCGGCCGCTTTCTGCAAGATGAGGGGACAGTGTGCACAAGTCGCAGTTGTTGGTTGGAAAAGTCCGGTCCAGTTGGGTCATCAGACCCCCGATGGCCGGTGCCTTATCAATGAGAATGACATCCCTTCCCGCTTCAGCCAGATCGAGCGCCGCTTTGATACCACCGACGCCTCCGCCGATCACGAGGGTCCTATTGTCTGTTTGAATCATATCTTGATCATCCATATTCCGACTTCGCTTTTGCTCATCCGTTATCGATCGCTTTCTTCAAAGCCACGCTCACAGGATGCGGGAAAATGTCCAGATGCAAGGCGCGCGAAATCCTGAGGAATGAGGCGTACATAGAAGTACGTCGCAGTGACGAAGGATAAGCGCAACGCAGTAGATGGGCGTTTTTCCGCATCCTGTTATAGGCCTGCATAATCCAGGATAGTGGGCAGACGATGTTCCCACCCGAGCGTGACAATTTGCACGCCCTGCGCAAGGCCTTTTAGGTTTCTGATCGTCTCCCCCGCAATGACAAGCCCCTCTGTTTCGCGATCAGACGCCTGCCGCATGCGCTTGATCATGTGCTCCGGGATGAACACGCCGGGTTCATAAGTGGCCATATATCTTGCAATACCTACCGTCTTGAGCAGAAACACGGTGGGGATCAGCGGGACCCCCAGGCCCTTCGCTTTTCCTGCGAAGGCGGCAAAACGGTCCATGTCAAAAACCGCAGGCGTTAGAAGAAACCGTGCGCCCGCTTCGACCTTTTGCCTTGCCTTCTCCAACTCGTTATCCAGGGCCTCGTCATTGGCGCAGTTTCCTATGGTACAACCGACCGTGAAACTGGGACTGCCATTCAGTTCGAAGCCCGCCATATCAGTTCCCTTTTCGAGGGTTCTTATGGCCTTAAGCAGACCCCCTTCATCCAGGTCGTCTACGGGCTTCGCATCCACATGATCGCCTTGAAGCATGTCTTCACCACGGACCACGACCAGGTTCTGAATCCCCAGGACGTGGGCCGCCAGGATGTCTCCCTGAAGGGCCATCCTGTTTTTATCCCTGCCGTAGACATGCACGATGGGCTCTATACCCTGCTGTCGCATGAGAGCTCCGCCTGCAAGCGCACTCATCCTCATTACCCCGTTGTCCATGTCAGGGATAATAACCGCGTGGACGCGTTCTTTGATGCGACGAGCATTGTTGACCATTTCAGAGATATTCACACCTTTGGGTGTGTTCATCTGCGCCAAGATTAGGAACTCGTCTGATGACAATCGTTTCTGGAAATCCATAGGTCCCCTTTCCGTCTTTCCCGACTAAAAACGGATTGAATAAAAAAACCTCGGTCCGAAAAAGTCGGATGATCAAAATGCCGTATTTTTCCTGACCGTGTTCGTCCGACAACGATCCTTTCCGCTGTCTCGCTTTGAAGGCCAGCTTTAAGCTGGAAGCCGCCGCGTCGCCAGATGCATGAACACCCCGGCGCTGATTGTGCAAGGCTCCAAATCCTCATGTCCCTGATCGAACAATTAAACAGGATGCGTTGTGCATGAGGCGTGCCATGAAGGGCACCAGGCCATGCCTCAGGAATTCCTCATGCCAGATCAAAGCCTTGCAAGCTTGCCTTCTTCGATCCTCATAAATTTCGCAGAGAAATAACTGCAAATACGCAATACCATTTTTGCCAAATATATGCAAAAATGCATTATATTACTGCGATAGGAGGCCATGCGTCCATGCTCCTGCTGAAGCAGTTTGTGAAAATATTCTCTTGATAACATGCTGGCAAATATTATACAAGTAAATTGTTAAGCGCCCGTTCAAGAGGCAGCCCCTTTTGAAGGCCGATGCCTTTTCGGGACGGGTTTGGAGGTTTGACGCATGCTATTCACCCTATCGCTCTACGCCTCCCTGGCCATATTTCTCGTCGGGTTCATCTACAAAGTGGGCACGTGGTTCACCCGATCCGTGGGATTTGGTCCCAGGCGATTTAGCGCCCCAGAACGGCTCTATTCGGCATTTAAAGGCATGGCCGGCATCTTATCCAGCGGTAAGCTCGGCGTCCTCTTGGGGACCCTTGTGATGGATGTTCTGTGGCAACGCCGCACGCTCAAGGAGGATTCCCTCCGCTGGCTCATGCACATGTTGATATTCTGGGGGTTTACCCTGCTGCTTCTCATGCACGCCCTTGGCAGCATTCTGATGACTCATGTCTTCTCCGAGTATTACCCTACCCTCAATCCCTTTATGTTCTTGAGAGACCTCTTCGGCTTCATGGTCATGGCAGGCGTGGCGCTCGCAGTCTATCGCAGGGTCTTTATGAAAATCCCGCGCCTCATGACCCATGCAATGGACAAATACGCCCTTGCCCTGGTGGGGCTGATTATCCTGTCGGGTCTGTTTCTGGAGGCGGTCAAGATCACCTCTCACCGCGCATTTCAGGCCATGGTCGAGGAGTACGCGGATTCAACCGACCCGGAGGCGGTCAAACCCCTGGAGAGTTACTGGGTGCAGAATTTCGGCCTGGTGTCACCGGATGTTAAGGGCCCTTTTGACAGCGAGACCCTGGCCCGGGGTGAGGATCTCCATGAAACGAGCTGTGCGGCCTGCCACGCCCCGCCCCAATGGGCCTTCACGGGCTATCCCATTGCGCGCGCCATTTCGCCCATCGCCACCGGTCTTGATCGAACAGGGACCGCCACGGTCCTTTGGACCATCCATCTTTGGGCATGTTTCCTGGGCCTTGCCTATCTGCCTTTCAGCAAGATGTTCCACCTGATTGCAACCCCCATCAGCCTTTTGGCCAACGCCGTCATGGACCCGGAACGATCCAGCCCGGCAAACATCCAGACACGGCAGGTGATGGAGCTGGATGCCTGCACCCACTGTAACACCTGCAGCCTGCGGTGCTCTGCGGTGGGGGCCTTTGCGAGCATCGGCAATGACTGCATTCTCCCCTCCGAGAAAATGGTCTTGCTCAAACGGCTCGCCTTCCGGAAGTCCTTAAGCAATGAGGAAGCCAAGGCCCTGGTGGAAGGCATCTATCTTTGCACGAGCTGCGACCGCTGCACCGTGGTCTGTCCCTCGGGGATCAATCTCAGGGAGATGTGGCTCAACCTGAGGGGAGAACAGCTTGATGGGGGCTACGCATCCCCCTTGGTGCTTTCTCCTCTCTCTTTCGTGGTGGGGATGTATCACAAAAACCTCGCTTCCGACGATTACCCGCAGAGGAGCGAGGCAGCAAAAAGAGCGATGGGCAAGGCGCTTGAGGCCATGGCCGCCAATAATGAGCCGATCGCGTTCAAGGCAGGGATGTTGGGCCATGCAGCGACCTTGATCCGTGCCAACACCTTCGTCAATTGTTTTGGATGCCAGAATTGCACCACCGTCTGCCCGGTGGTCGGGAGCTATGAGGATCCTGAAAAGGAATTGGGACTGCTGCCCCACCAGATCATGTGCTGTTTAGGCCTTGGCCTGGTGGACATGGCCGGCGGGAGCCGGATGATCTGGGACTGTCTGACCTGTTATCAGTGCCAGGAGCACTGCCCGCAGAACGTACTGGTGACGGATCTACTATATGCCCTGAAAAACAATGCCGTAAAGGAACGGGAACAATCCGATGGCGGAATAACACGGCCTGCGGGCATCGGTTGATCTACGCCCTGATGACACCAGGATCGCCTCTTACCATATCGGACGAATCGTTCCGGGCCCATGCTCATCGTGAGGCCATCAGGGCCAGACGCTTTAACTTGCAGCCCTGAATCGAGGTCATGGTCATGAAATTCGCATTTTTCTTGGGATGTAATATACCGGCGCGCGTGCAACAATATGAAACCGCTGCCCGCGCCGTGCTGGCATGTCTAGGCGCGGAGCTGGAGGATATCCGCCAGTTCAACTGCTGTGGATATCCGATGCGGAATTTCGACCAACGCTCATTCCTGGTGTCCTCGGCCAGGAATCTAGCCCTGGCCGAAAGGTCCGGCCTCGACATGCTCACCCTCTGCAAATGCTGTTTTGGCAGTCTGAGGAACGCCCAGCACACCCTCAGGGGCGACGCAGAGCTCATGCATGAGGTCAATCGCATTCTTTCCATGGACGGGCTCCACTATGCCGGCAACTGCGAGGTCAAACATTTTCTGCCACTGCTCCACCGCGAGATCGGCATGGAAAAGATAAAGGAAAAGCTTAAGACCTCATTCAAGAAATTGAAAATCGCCACCCACTACGGGTGTCATGCCTTGCGGCCCAGCAACGTGACCCAGTTTGACGATCCGGTTTCTCCAACCCTGTTCGACGATCTCGTGAACCTCCTTGGTGCAGAAAGCGTTGACTGGCCCACCAGACTGGAATGTTGCGGGGCACCCTTGCTGGGAATCAACGACCGGGTCTCTCTTGACATCACCAGGAAAAAACTCCTGGATGGAAAACGGGCGGGCGCCCATTTCCTTTGCACGGCATGCCCCTTCTGCCACCAGCAATTCGACACCGTCCAGAAATCCATTGTGGCCCACAACGGTGGAGGGGACTACCTGGGCGCGATCCTTTATCCTCAACTCCTGGGACTTTGCATGGGCATCGAACAGGAGTTGCTGGGTATCAGACGAAACAAACTCGATATCAGTCACATTGTGTCTTTCGTCGATAGCGACAAAGAGGAGTAATCCATGTTAGATAGTAAAGTGGGCGCTGTCATGGTGGTCGGGGGCGGCATAACCGGCATGCAGGCCGCGCTCGATTTGGCCGATTCCGGTTTTTTCGTCTATCTGGTCGAAAGGTCGAGCTCCATCGGAGGGATGATGTCCCAACTCGACAAAACCTTTCCGACCAATGATTGCGCCATGTGAATCATTTCGCCGAAACTGGTCGAGGTCGGCCGGCACATCAATATCGAGTTGTTGACCCTATCCGAGGTGACCGAGGTCTCCGGGAGAGAGGGGGACTTTCATGTCAAGGTGATGCAGTATCCGCGCTACGTGGATGTAGATAAATGCATCGCCTGCGGCCTTTGCGCGGAGAAGTGTCCCAAAAAGGTGGACAATGAATACGATGAAGATCTCAATAAACGAAAGGCCATCTACGTCAAATACGCCCAGGCAGTGCCTCTCAAATACGCCATCGACGACAAGCATTGCATATACCTGACCAAAGGCAAGTGCGGGGTCTGCAAAAAGGTCTGTCCCGCAGGTGCCATTCATTACGAAGACAAACAAAAAGCGCTTGACCTGCGGGTGGGTTCCATCGTGTTGGCCGTTGGAGGCCAGACATTCGACCCTCAGGTGCACGATACCTACGGTTACGCGAAACACCCCAACATTGTGACAAGCCTGGAGTTCGAGAGGATCCTTTCATCATCAGGGCCTTACGGCGGCCACCTGGTCAGACCCTTGGATCGCGAGGCGCCTAAAAAAATCGCATGGCTTCAGTGCATCGGCTCGCGAGACGAACATCTGGGGGCCAAGGGGTACTGCTCCGGCGTATGCTGCACCTATGCCGTTAAAGAAGCCATGCTCGCCAAGGAGCACAGCAAGGAAGGACTCGATACCGCCATCTTTTATATCGACATGCGCACGTACGGCAAGGACTTTGAACGTTACTACAACCGGGCCAAAAACGAAATGGGTGTTCGTTTTGTCAAGTCAAAGGTCACCAACTTGGCGCCTATGGATGACGGTCGGCTCCTCCTGCGCTACGTGAGCGAAGCCGGAAAACGGGTAGAAGAACCGTTCGACATGGTGGTGCTGTCCGTCGGGTTGGAGGTGACCCCGGAAGCCGTGGACCTGGCGAAACGTCTGGGTGTCGCGCTGAATCAATACCATTTCGCTCAGACCCGCAGTTTCGCGCCTGTGGAAAGCTCACAGCCGGGCATTTATGTCTGTGGCGTTTGCCAGGCACCCAAGGATATCCCTGCATCCGTGGTGGATTCAAGCGCGGCGGCGGGTGTGGTCGGCGGCCGTCTGGCAAAGGCACGCTGGTCCTTGACCAAGAAAAAGGAGACCCCTCAGGAAATCAATGTGCGCGGGGAGCCGCCCCGGATCGGGGTCTTTGTCTGCTGCTGCGGAACCAATATCGCAGGGACTGTAGACGTTCCCGCCGTGGTGGCGTTCGCCAAGGGTCTTCCTTGGGTCGCATATGTGGAGCAGAACATGTTCAGTTGCTCCCAGGATACCCAGGAAAAAATGAAACAAGTCATCAAGGCGCAACGCCTCAACCGTGTGGTGGTGGCTGCCTGCACGCCCAAGACCCATGAACCGCTGTTCCAGGAAACCCTCACGAGCGCAGGGATCAACAAGTATCTCTTCGAAATGACCAACATCCGCAACCAGTGCTCGTGGGTCCACAAGGATGATCCCGCAGCCGCAACGGTGAAAGCGAAGGACCTGGTGAGGATGTCCGTGGCCAAAGTGGCCCTCCTGGAGCCGCTCCTCGAACCGAAGCTGGAGATCAACCAATCGGCATTGGTCATCGGTGGTGGTATCGCCGGTATGGCTGCGGCCAAGAACTTGGCCCAGCAAGGGTTCAAGACCTATCTGGTGGAGAAAACGGCCGTGCTGGGGGGGAATGCCGCAACCCTGCTCGAAACCTGGCGGGGTGAAGACATCCAGGGGCAGCTTGCGCGAATGGTCCATGACGTCACATCCGATGAGCGCATCCGGGTTCTCAGAAACACCGAGATCTTGCAAGTGGATGGATATGCCGGAAGTTTCCAAACCACAGTGAAAAGCGGGCGGGAAAGCCGCATGATCGAGCACGGTGTGACCATTATTGCCTGCGGCGCCTCTGAGCTGAAGCCCGACCAGTATTTATATGGGAAGGACCCGCGCGTCATGACGGGGCTGGAGCTTCAGCAGCGCTTCCTCGACCAACTCCCGGATCTTGAGATGGCAAACACGGCGGTCTTTATCCAGTGTGTTGGCTCACGCATTCCTGAAAGGCCATACTGCTCGAAGATCTGCTGCACCCAGTCCATCAAGAGCGGACTCAAGCTCAAGGAAATCAATCCCCGGATGGATGTCTTCATCGTTTACAGGGACATGCGCGCCTACGGGCTGAGAGAAGATCTGTACCGGGAAGCTCGCCGACGGGGCCTTCATTTCATTCGATATAACGCGGATAAGGGTCTGGACGTTCGGGTGAAGGAAGGAAACCTCTTGGTTGGCTTCACGGACCGCGTTCTCAAGCGCCCCATGGAGATCCATTCCGACCTTCTGGTCCTGGCCTCGGCGGTGATCACTGAAAAGAAAAACCCGCTGGCTCAGTTCTACAAGGTATCCCAGAATGCCGACGGTTTTTTTGCCGAGGCCCACGTGAAGCTGCGTCCCGTGGATTTCGCTACGGACGGCGTTTTTGTCTGCGGTATGGCGCACGCGCCAAAACCGATCGATGAATCCATCACACAGGCCCAGGCGGCAGCCGCGCGCGCTGTGAACTTGCTTTCGGCCAAGATCGTCTCTGTAAGCGGCACGGTGGCCGAGGTGAATGGCGCTCACTGCAGCCAGTGCGGCACCTGCTTGTCCGTGTGCCCATATTCCGCGCCGCGATTCAATGAGAAAAGCGGGAAGGCCGAAATCCAGTCTACGCTTTGCAAGGGTTGCGGGCTGTGCGTCGCGTCTTGTCGGTCTGGTGCCATTCACCTGAAGGGCTTTGATGATTCGCAGATCATGGCCATGATTGACGCCCTGCACTGACCCGCATCTCACACCCGTTGCGCTCGGCCGTCACGTGGTGGTTCGGCAACCTGCGACATAGAAGGCAGGCGCCTTGCCCGCAGGTGGCGGGCCAACGCCCGGTGCCAGCGGCAACCATTGCAGCCTGGGTCATGGGTCCGGGAACGTCTTGAAGGGTTAGAGAAACCCTTCTTCCTTTGACAGCGCTGATTGAAGAAAGATATAAGCAGCTACGATGGATCCACGGCCCTGGGCGTAAGACGAACCTATGAAACCTCGAAGGAGAAAACCATGTTCGATCTAAGTGACCTGAAAGGGATTATCCTCTTAAGTCATCTCACAGACCCGATGCTGAAAAAAATCCAGACCATTACCCATGTGAGGGATTATGTGGCGGGGGAATACGTCTATAAAGAAGGAGAGTATGCGGAGCACCTCTTTTCGGTTGTTGATGGACGCGTGGGTCATCGAGCTCGAAAAGTCCACTTCGAACCTCGTCCGGATCACCGAAATAACACGGGGGATGACTTTTGGTCTGCCTTCTCTTGTGGACATGGAACGCAAGCGATATCTGATTTACGCAAAGGTATTGGTCAACACGAAAGTTTTTGCATGGAGGGGCGCTGATCTGGAGAAGCTTTTCTTTGAGGACTTCGAAATGGGATTTTATTTCATGAGACGGATAGCGAAGATTCTCAATACCAGGCTGGAGACGACTTACGCACAAATCGCCGAAATCTGTAAATAGGGCGGCTGGATTCGCCCTCCTGTTTTAGCAGACACGACTCATGGTGTTCTTAGCCGGGCATCGTGCGGCAGCGCCGGGGCACACGATCGATGACATCACCCAAGGATGATGACAATCGCGGTCGGTTGCTATCGGTCCCGGTTCCTTGAGTCTCAGCGTCCGCTCCGGATATTGACAATGCAATTATGCACCCTTCCCACTGATTTGATAGCAGATAAGCGATTCAATCTTTTCACCTCAAACCCCGTCCCAGATTAACCAATTGATAATACTATATTTAAATAATTAAGTACGGACGCGGGCAAAGAACCTGGAATCGCCCAGTGATATCCCGAGGGTCTGGATGGCGCGGTTTGAAACGCCCCCAAGGAGCAAGCATCGATAAAGCATCGTTCCCTTCCCCGGGTTCATGCGGCATCCGCAAGGGCCTGTTTTTCAACCGCGCTTCCGCTTACCATGGGCCCGGGTTATCTTGAGAATGTCTCAAAAACATCCCTTTAGCCCCCTTGAGTTATCAGCTCGTTTCGGCTATCATATTACAATATGTCTATCGATGGAGACTTAGTATGGAGGCAGTCAAGATTTCCCCCAAATTTCAGGTCGTAATCCCGAAGAAGGTCAGGGACGCTTTGAAATTATCGCCAGGGCAGAAGGTCCAAATGGTTGTCTACGGAGACAGGATCGAAATGGTCCCCCTGAGGAAAATTTCCGAGATGAAAGGGTTCCTGAAAGGAATTGACACCACTATTGGAAGAGACCCGGACAGGCTATGAATGTGATTGATTCCTCCGGCTGGCTTGAGTATTTCGCAGACGGCCCCAATGCCTCCTTCTTTTCACGTCCCCTACAAAGGCCAGTAGAGCTTATTGTTCCAACTATTACGATCTGTGAGGTCTTCAAAGCGGTTCTGCGTCAACGCAATGAATCGGATGCCCTTCAGGCAGTGGCGCTTATGCAGCAAGGTTCTTTAGTGGACCTTACTGCAAACATTTCCATCTTGTCAGCGAAACTGAGTCTCGAACACCGAATGCCTATGGCAGACAGTATTATTCTCGCAACCGCACGTATGTATGAAGCAACCGTATGGACTCAAGATTCGGACTTCAGGGGAATCGTAGGGGTTCAATACATTGCGGAAGGGCCGAGAACCTGACCGCCTGCACCAGAGCGGGACTCCGTTGCGATCCACCCAGGCAGGTGAGCTGCACACGTAACTAAAGGTCTTTTTGGAGTTAAGCGAATGTCAAAGGATAAGCCCCACAATGGACGAATGAACGGCCGTTTGGCCCTTTTTCAGGAATTTCTCAAACGCCCTTCTCAGATCGGGTCGGTGATCTCAAGCTCTCGTTTCCTTGAACGCCGTGTCGTGGAGACCGCCGAGATCCGTTCAGCCAAGACCATCGTAGAGCTGGGCCCTGGCACGGGAGGCACGACCCGCGCGATACTGCGCGCCATGTCAGAGCACGCAAACCTCCTAAGCATCGAAATTAATCCACATTTGCACACCTTGGTGAGCCGAATCGAGGACGATCGACTCATTGCTCACCTTGGTGAAGCGAACAGGCTAAAGGAAATCATCTCGATGTACGGACTTGGCGCGCCGGAGGTGCTGATTTCTGGTATCCCCTTTTCGACCATGAGCCACGGTTCAGGATATCAAATTGTTGAGGCGATCTCTGCCGTCCTCGCTCCAGGGGGACGCTTCGTGGCATACCAGGTGAGCAACCGGGTTGCCTGCCTGTGCCAGCCCATCCTAGGACAGGCACAGGCAAAGGTAGAACTTGTCAACATACCGCCGATGCGAGTTTACCGGTGGGAGAAAAATCACACCTGACATGGTGCTCAACGCTGACTGGCATTTCGCTGAGGCTCACGCCGGCGGGTTAGTAGTACATTCGCATCAAGGATCTCTCACCATTCGAAATGGATTGATTGTTCTGAATCGAAACTGTGTGGAACTGCTGCGCGATGTCCGGAATGGACACTTGGTGTTGTTCAGGACGGAGAAAAAAAGGAATCACCCGCTTAATGGATATCCGAAGCGAAGCCGCGGAAGAGATCCGGGAAAGAAGGGGCGGGCATGATCTTGGAGAATCCTCGAAGCACTCTGTTCAACATCGCCGCAGGCTAAAACCGATCACAGCGCATACCGGCCAGGGCCTCTTCCAGCTCATCATCGATCCGATCCCACACGGACTCAAGGGCAAGGCGAATGCCGCAGGACCTGCAGCGAAGGAAGATGGATTTTCAAGTGCGGGCCGGCTCAAGCTTACCCTTACATTCAGGACATTGCATCGTTTCCGCCTTTCAAGCGTGGGGATCGATCTGGTTAGGTCAAAATATTTGCCCTTAAGGCCACCGGAAATTTGTTCGTTCATGGGCTGTCCGTTTCGGATATGAGCCGGAGGATGAGTTTCGCCAGTTTCTCAGGGTCATGCCTTACGAGACCACCGGTAGCGTCCAGCAAGTCCGCCCCATAGATCCTGCGGCTGCCCCACCGATCGCTCCGATCATTAAACTCAACGAACTCCGCTTTCTGATCGCAATACCGATCCAGGGTATCTTGGCTTGGCTTCAATGTGTTGCAGATGACGCCATGGACCTGCCGTCCCATGCCCCCCTCCAGCTTCTCGATGAAGTCAAAGGCCGAGAAGTTGTGGGTCTCGCCGAATTTGGTCATCAGATTGAGAATATAAAGGATTTTCCCCTTGGCGCATTGCAGCGCCTCTTTCACGCCCGGGACAACGAGATTCGGTAGAATGCTCGTGAACAGATCGCCTGGCCCTATGAGAATGTAATCCGCGCGCGTGATCCCGTCGATGACCGGAGGGTAGACGGATATACAATCACTGTGATGGGGGACGAGGTACACCTCGCGGATCTTCTCACGCTGCGTCCCTCTGGGGATATCGATCGCCTCCTCACCGAAAACGCGACTCCCGTCGGTTAGCTCCGCGACAAGGGTTGCGCTGTCCACGGTGACCGGCAAAATCTTCCCCCGGATCTCGAGGATCTCGCCAAGGGCCTGGATCCCCCGAGGAAAACTTCCGGTGTAACGGGAGAGCATGGTCAAGAGCATGTTACCCGCCGTATGGCCATGGAGCCGCCTGTCGGTGACGAATCTCTTCAAAAGGATCTTACGGGCGAAATCCCGGTAGGGGGAAAGGGCAAGGAGACACTTGAGGACATCCCCCGGCGGGAGGATTCCCAACTCGTCTCTCAACCTGCCGGTGCTGCCCCCGCTGTCGACCATGGAAACCACCGCCGTGACCGTAACGGCGTCCAGGTCCCTCAATCCGGATAAAAGCACAAACTGCCCGCTTCCACCGCCAATCGTCAAGAGGTTCAATCGCTTACCTGCCATCACGTCATGTTTGCTCTTGTTCATTGTGCCGAATTGATCTGACCGGCGTTCCGAATTGACACCGTGATCAGGATCAGAGATCGAGGTCTCTCATTTTGCTTTTTCCTGATTGGATATCAGTCCGCCCGAGGCTTGAGCCGAACCACCGTGGCCCCCCAGCCCGAAGGCCCTGAGTCCAATCGGTAGTCCAGCACATCCGGATGCCTTTCGAGGAGCGAGTGAACGGTTCTCCGGATGGCGCCTTTTCCCTTCCCGTGGATGATACGGACCTCGTGAATGGACTGCTCAAGGCATGCCCGAAGGTATTCTTCCACAACGGAAGCCGCATCCTTCGGTGAAAAGGCGTGCAAATCCACAACCCCGTCGATGGGGATGGGAACGGCTTCTTCAGATGGTTCGCTCATAAACGTTCCAGGTTCAACTGGTCGCCGAACCGCTCCGAGATGGCGCGGGACAGCCGGTCATAATCAGCATCCGTCTCCGTTTCAACCACCAGATCGCGATCATCCAGGACCTTGAGATATCCGTATTCTTTCACGGTGTCGATGACCCCTTTCACATCTGCGGTCACCCACCCCTTCATCCTCATGATGAGCTCGTCGCCCTTGAAAGGACGCTCGATGGTTAGTGACACCTCTCGCTCCTTGGCCTCCCAGCCTAGAACCGCCGGCCGCACAATGATGGGGGTTACCGGGTCATGCATGGCGGCGCACCGGAACCACAATTTTGCTCGAACCATTGAATCCTCCCGTATTGAGCCTTCAGCTCACAGCTGTCAGCGATCAGCCAAGACAAAATCGATTCAAGACTGTCTTTACAACACAGAGAGTGCAAACGGCAAGATTCCCGGTCTGGAACGACAACCCTAAGCCATTGGGCTGGGATGAGGATCCTTTCCTAATTGGAACGAGCCACTCAAGCCGTTTCGTATCCGTCTGAAGCTGATAGCTGGCGGCTGACCGCTGTCAGCTCAAAATTTCACTTTTGGCGCTTCCTGCCGCTCTTTGGGCACGTCAAAAAATTCTGCCTTCTCAAATCCGAAGAGCCCCGCGATCATGTTGGTGGGAAACGATCGAATCTTAGTGTTGTACGCCCTCACCGTTTCATTAAAACGCATTCGCTCCACGGCAATTCGATTTTCGGTCCCTGCCAGTTCGTCCTGGAGACGGATGAAGTTGGCGTTGGCCTTTAGATCCGGATATTGTTCCACCACCACGAGGAGACGGGCCAGTGCAGAGGAAAGCGCATTGTTGGCTTCGATCTTTTGATCGATGGTCCCAGCGCTGCCGACCCTGGAGCGGGCCTCCGTGACCCGGATGAGGACTTCCTTTTCATGGGCGGCGTAACCCTTGACCGTCTCCACGTAGTTCGGGATCAGATCATAGCGCCTTTGAAGCTGGTTCTCCACCTGGGCCCAGGCCGCCTTCACGGACTCATCCATGGCCACCAGCGTGTTGTACGTCGCCTTGAAATAGAGCAGTGGAACGAGAACCAGAAGAAAAACGACCCCAAGCACAATCCCTATGACTTTAACCGTCCTGCCCATTTGATCCCCCCAGTTGATCGACAAAATCGGATAGCCTTCGGACCTGCCCCATGTACGTTTTGAAAATCGCAAGCAGGTCCCGGTCGCTCGGTTTAAGCCTGCCTTCCTTGATGTCCAGAAGGTTCTGGAAAACGGCATGCTCCAGTCCGAAGACTTCGCAGGTTTCCCGAAGGATCGAGCGTTGATCACCCCGGCCTTCCCTGCCCTTTAGATAAAGGAGGGCCCGGAAGACGGCCACCATGGCCGGGAGTGAATCGGATACTACCTTCTTCAAATGTCTTCCCTTCCCTGCCGTGCTCAAAAAGGCGGCCCTCAGGAGCATTAGCTTGCCTTTGAGCTCCCGTTCGCACTGGAGCCTCAGGAATTCAGGCTTGATGACGAGCCCTTCGAGTATGTTCTTGCCGTATAGCAGCACGTGATTTATTTGGAAATTGAGATATTCGATGGGGAATACATCCAGAGAGGTGTCCAAATATCCTTCGGTTATAAAGAGCGGGATGGCGGCCCTCGATTTCCGCCATTTCCCTACGGCCTCAAACGCACGATCTAGCCGATCGATCCCTTTCTCAGTGAGCACGATCATGAAATTGATATCAGACGACCCGTGGCGATATTCCCCGGTGGCCGCGCTGCCATACATCAGGATAGAGATAAGATCGTCGCCAAAGAGGTGCTCACACTCTGCGATGACCTGGTCCCCCACCTCTTTGGGATCCATTTTGGCTTTTTTCATGAATCACCTCTTGCCAGGCTGATCGTCAAAAGCTGCCGCCCGCCCCGCCCCCGCCGCTCATGCCGCCGCCAAATCCGCCAAATCCGCCACCGAATCCGCCAAAGCTGCCCCCAAAACCCCCGCCACCGTATCCGGTGCCAGAGCTCCCTCTCCCACTCATGAGCAGGGCCCCCAGAAGCAACGACCTGATCCCACCTCTTCTAAAGGCCAAGATAATAAACAGGAGAAGCAAAACGATGGGGAGAAAGGAGATACCTGACTTCCCCGTGGGCGCGGCTTTTGGGGCCAATTCGCCTGTCAACCGGACCCCTGCATCTTTGGCAATCACCTGGGCGATGGCAAGGGTGCCGTTTAACATCCCCTCACCGAACTCATCCTTCTTGAAATAGGGGATCATGTAACGATCGCGGATTCCCCCCACAAGCCCGTCGGGAAGGATACCCTCTACGCCATAGCCGGTCTCGATCCGCATCTTCCGCTCTTTGACGGTCAGGAAGATGAGGACCCCTTTGTCTTCTCCCTTCTTTCCTATTCCCCACGCACTGTAAAGGCGGTTGACGTAATCATTGTATTCAGCGCCGCCGATGTCCGGCATGGTGACCAGCACCACCGGGATCTCGGTCTTCTGGAGGAGCTCGCTGACAACCGCCTGGATCTTCACCTTGTAACGCTCTGGAATCACGTCTGCGTAATCGTTGACCAGACCCAGGGGCTTGGGAAATGGCCGTTCGGCAAACCCGAAATCTCCAAGGATCAAAAGGATCAACAGCGTTCCCAGGAAAAAATGGGCACACCGTGGAACAAAGCGCAGACGGCGCTTCGCACACGCCTCTGCCGGGATAAAGTCAAGAATTCTATGATGTCGCAAGCAGAACATGGGTATCTGAATCTTTTCAGCTAATTCCGGCAAAGTCAATACGCCCAGGATGTTGAACCTGTTCAGAGGCGCTTTCAATTCCGTTTACAGGCTCCATCTATTGGCCTTCTTCCAACGTCATCGAGTTGAAGTTGTTTCATTTTAGATTGTTGATTGTTCGATTGACATGGACAATTCTTCGTTCTATAAGACGCCGACTGCATTCAAAACCCTTTTCTGCGAAGGGTGGTGAAATTCGTCTCTTAAGTATCCCGACATCGATTGCCACTTTCGCGCCTTGGGGGGGGCTGGGATGAAGTTCGGCACGGCATGCTGCGATAGTGAGAACGCATTTCATTCGGGCAAGACCATCGCCGACCAGGCCCTTTCGAGCGGAGGGATCTCTAAGCCCCATCTGATGTTGGCCTTCTGCAAGGGCACCCTGGACCATCACGCCTTTTATGCGGGGTTGCGATCGATAGCCGGAGACGAAGTCCCCATCGTGGGGGGGTCGGCCATTGGCATCATCACCAATGACCATCTCTCATACGGTGATGATGTCGCCGGTTGCGCGGTCATGGAAGATGACGCCCTCGAGGTTCGAATCGCCTCTGCCTCGGGCCTCGGCCTGGATGAATTCTCCACGGGCGCCCGCTTGGCCCAAAGGCTTTCGAGCCGCCCAGAAGACCGACTTCTCTTTTTGCTCTACGATTCGGTCAAGACCCCTTCCCTGGATAGCCGGGCGCCCGTCCTGACTGGTTCCTCCTTTCTCCTGGATGGGATGGCCTCGGTGCTTTCCCCGCACCTGCCGATCGTAGGGGCCGGTCTGGTCGGTGACTATGGACCGGGCCCCACGCGCCAGTTCTGCGGCTTTAAGGTGGCTCAACAGACGGCGTGCGGGGTGGTCATGGGCGGCCCGTACAAAACACACATCCGCATCATGCACGGCTGCTCTCCCCTTGACGGCATTTATCACACCATCACCCACATGGAGGGTTCGGTCCTATTCGAGCTGGACGGAAAACCCGTCGTGGAGATGATCGACCAGTTGTTTGGAAATCGGGACTGGCGCGAAAGACACCCTCTGGACCTTCTGACCATCGGGGTCAATTATGGGGGGCGGTTTGAGGCCCCTTGCGAGGCACATTATGTGAACCGGCTCATTACCGGGGTTTCATCGGACGGCAAGGGCATCTGCCTCTTTGAGCCCGACCTTGAACCTGGGCTGGACATTCAGTTCATGGTGAGAGACAGCGCCAGGATGATCGATTCAGCGAAACGTAACGCGTGGGATCTTCTAAGAAGCATACAGTCAGCCGGGAAGCGCCCCCTCTGGGGGATCTACGTGGACTGCGCCGGAAGGGCTGCCGCTTACCTGAAAAGCACCGCCGAAGAGGCAGCGGAGGTGCAGGCGGCCTTCAACCATTATGGCGTCCCCCTCTTTGGCTTCTATTCGGGGGTCGAAATCGCCCCACTTCTCCGTAAGAGCAGGCGGCTTGACTGGACGGGCGTGCTTTTGGTTCTGACAGGAGCGTAGTGGCCATGCCCCAGACCGACAGTAGACATTGCGCGGATCTCTCCGACCCTCAAAAGAGGGCCAAGCGTTTATCTCAAGAGGCGGATTATTACCGCAAGATCGCCCAGGAAGCGGGGAGACGTTACTTGCGGGAAGTGGACCATCTCTCCCGGGTCATCGAGGCGCACCAGGCGACAGAGAACGAGCTTCTGGAAAAGACCAGCCTGAACCAGATCCTATTGGACGCTTTTCCATGCGTGGCCATGCTTTTGACGCCGGACCGGAAGATCCTGGTGACCAATGAGGCCGGAAGAAAGGCAGGCGCAGCGGTTGGTAGAACCTGTTTCGAAAGCTGGTCCCGGTTCAAGAAACCCTGCCGATGGTGTCTGGCCCAGACGGCCCTTGAGAAAGGGCAAGCGCAGCATCTGGAGTTGGCAACTTTTGGAATCATCTGGGACGCCCACTGGGTCCCCATAACCCCCAGCCTTTATCTCCATTATGCCTTTGACATCACCGAAGAGCGGAAAATGGAGATACAGCTGCGGCAGTTCCAGCGCCTTGAGGCCGTCGGTCAGATGGCAGGGGTCATTGCCCATAACTTCAACAACCTGCTCATGGGCATCCAGGGGAACATCTCTCTGCTCCTGGAGGACCTCCCGGTCGGCGATCCCAAGCGCGAAGTCCTGTCCACTCTAACGAAACTGGTGAAGAGCGGGGGAGAGCTCACAAAGGGGTTGCTTTCCTATGGCCGCATGGAACCTCTGGAAGCAAGACCGCTGGATCTCAACCGGCTTGTAAAGGAGACCGGCGAGGCCTGTACTGCAGGAAGAAAAGGCATCATGCTCCGCCTCGACCTCTCCCCCGAAACACTCGTGGTGGACGGTGATGTGGCCCAGATCGAGCAGTCCCTCTTAAACCTTTGTACGAATGCCATTCAGGCCATGCCCGATGGTGGGACGATCTCGATCACCACCAAGCTTGTCACCCTGGATGGGGCTGAGGCACAGGCATACAAGCTGAAACCGGGCAAATACAGTGTGATAACGGTCTCCGATACGGGAACCGGGATGGACCCTGAGACCGCAGACCGGATCTTCGAGCCCTTTTTCACCACGAAAGGGAGCGGGATTGGCACCGGACTGGGGCTTGCCTCCGTTTACAAAGTCGTCAAGGTCCACGGCGGATACATAGGGGTTCAGACCGCGAAGGGGTCCGGCACCGGGTTCAGTATTTATCTGCCTTTCTCAAACAACCCCTTTCAAACAATCAAGACCCCCCCGCCCCAATCGGTCGGCCCGAACGAATGGATCCTGTTGGTGGACCAAGACGCGGCGGTCCTCGATATCACCGCCAAGCTCTTAAACACCCTCGGCTACCGCGTGTTACAGGCACGGAACGTGAAGGAAGCCCTTGAGCGCCACGGACCCAATCTGGGAAAGATAGATCTGGTCATCCTCGATGGGGACTCGGCGGACACCTTTGAATCAGATGCCTTCGACCGCTTGAAACGCATCCATCCCGACGTCAAGGGGCTACTGTGCAGCGGACACATCAGGACTAAGAAAGCGGCCGGGGACTTCGTCAGGGACTTCAACGGGTTCATCCGGAAACCTTTCAATCTCAAGAGACTGGCAAGCAAAATTCGAGAAATCCTTGACTCGGCCTGAAATCTGCGTAGAACCCCATGACATGGACTTATCTGTCGCTATGTCCCGGACCTTCGCTCCAAGCAGCCAGACTCTTAGTAGCGCCCGCCAATCCTACCCATTTGAAGTCGCCAGGAATCCATGGCGTTTCCAGTCTTTGTGATAGCTCTTGAAGGTCAGATGGCCCATTTCGTCCATGCTGCGCCACAGGATAGATTAATTCGAAACGTTCTGCATGAACCACAAAGGGTTATTGAAGGCAGTTAGGAAAAAAAACGTTTCCTAACAAATTCCTAACAATTCATGTCTATTGATTAACTGACGGGAAGGTAGACGGGACTTCACGTGAATTGCCATGCCGCGAGGGCCGTGGCTTTTGGAGAAAATATTATGATTTCACCCAGTTGTGACTTTAAGATATTCGTGGAGGAAGTAAAACATAGAGAATATCCGGACATCATTTGCCTGGCTGAACAGGAGTCGGTGGCGGCATGGCGAATGGCACAGAAGCGGATCCGAACGGGTTCGCTGGACCACCAGGAAAGCATGAGATACTCGGAGACGCTGAAAGAATTGATCTTCTTTTTGCGCAACGGAATAAAACCGCGGGAATCAAGCAAAGAGGATCTCGATTTGTTTCAGGTGGTCTTCGGAGACCTTCTGAGTCGACGGGTTCGGTCCCGGTGCAGTGATTCACATTGAGCCCCATGGGAGGTGGCCCATCCAAGCCAAGCCCCCCCTTGAATCAGAGGAATCAAATGTCGAAACCCGGTGCCAAAGAGAGACTCCTCTTTGTGTGTACCCACAATTCCGCCCGATCCCAGATGGCCGAAGGGCTCATGAATGCCGACCATTCAGATGGTTATGAAGCCCAGAGTGGTGGTACCGAGCCCACTCAGGTCAACCCTTACGCCATCCGTGCCATGTCGGAGATCGGGATAGACATCTCCCACCACACTTCGAAAAGCGTTGACCAGTTCCTCGACCAAGATCTGGACTACGTGGTGACCGTCTGTGACCAGGCCAATGAGGCCTGTCCTTTCTTCCCGGGCGGCAAAAACCGCATCCACAAGGGATTTGAAGACCCTTCCGCTGTGGAAGGGACCGAAACGGAAAAACTTGAGGCCTTCAGACGCATTCGGGACGAAATCCGGGATTGGATCGACCATGAGCTGATGGGGTTTGAGGTATGAGGAGCGTCACGTTGAAGCGTGACTTGAGGTTTGAGGCCCTTCGAACGAGGAATATCGAATCACGAAGTGAGTTTCGCGAAGTCTTCACTTCTACATTGGACATTCTACATTCGATATTTTGCGGTTCGTTTTTCCACTGCTAAACAAAATGCAAAGGATTACACACAAAGCGTCTAATCTCCTTTAACCGTGTTCGATTCATTGACCGACAGTATGGGGCCCTCGGTCTTGCTCTCCTCAGAGGGAGAATCGGTTGACACAATGGGTTTTTCCAAATACACGGTTCGATAGATCGAAAGAAAGGCCATTCCCAGGGATAGGATGATCGGGCCCAAAAAGATCCCCAGAAACCCGTAAAGCTTCAATCCGCCCAAGATCGTAAAGAAAAGCAGAAAGACCGGCAACTTCGTGCCTTCACCGATCATGAGAGGCTTTATAATGTTGTCTGCCGTGCTGATGACCAGAAATCCCCAGAGTGCCAGGCCGACCGCCCACAGGGGTTGATGATTCACCAGAAGCCAGACCGATGCCGGGAGCCAGACCGATGTGGCACCCAGGAAGGGAATAAAGGAGGTGATGAAGGTCAGGAGCCCCAGGAGAACGGGAACGCGAAGGCCGGCGACAGCGAAACCCAGACCGGCCAAACATCCTTGGACCATGGCCGTCACAAGCATCCCTCGCATGACGGCGCTGACGGTTTTCGAGAAAGTGGAGACAACCAGGTCCTGGTGATACGACTCAAGGGGGAGCAATTGGATCAGGTAGCGGGCGTAGCGTGCGCCGTCGCGGAAAAAGAAGAAGACCGCCACGACCAGAAAAATGATGTGGACTGTGAAGGCGGCGAGGTTTTTCAAAAGGTCCGAGACCTTGTCCACCATAAGTGTGGACAGTGTTTTCAGACTCTGGGTAATGCTGTCACGAAGGACATTTTCGGCATGTTCCGGTTCGACGCCCCATCGCTCAAGGATGTCCTGGAGCTGCAGCGCCCGGTATTTCTCGATCACCCACTGGGTCTTGTGATCCAGAGGCGTGCTGGTGAATGTCTGGTAAAGCCCTTTGGCCTCCTGGGTGAGGTTCATGAGCACAAAGAAACCAGGCAGGATGAGAACGATCAGCACCAGACCCGTTAAGAGGAACGAGGACAAATTGGCCCGGCGGCCCAATCGCCGGAACACCCGTGTGTAGATCGGATAAAAAGTCATGGAAATCATCAACGCCCAGATGAAGTCCGGTAGGAAAGGACTGAGGATCGAAACGACAAGCCAGAGCAGCGTGACCAGGATGAAGAAGAAGGCCAGCGCAAAGAGGTTTTCGCGGGTGAAAAGGTTGAAGCTGGACATGATCGTGGTTTCCCGAATCGCTTTCCTATTTGGCTATTGAATACGGAACCATAGCAGAAAGCATACCTGTGTGGAAGAGATATGAATCTCTGGCTTGAAATTCGTGAAATGTTCGGTGGACGGCGACAGGACGGTCTTCATCAGACTGAATCGGTTCAAGCAGTCTTCAAGGCCGGCCGAGCGCTTATGGTAACCCGCGGAGGGCCGTTGGTGGGTTGCATTTCTATGGTATACGGTTACCCGGTGCTCATCCAAAAACGGCTGTTTTTGAACTCCCGCGATCAGCCATCGGCGATCGGCCCCGGTGGAAGCGAGACAAAATCTAAGAACAACAAGATATTGGCTCAACGCTGACGGGTGAAAGCTCCATCCAAAAATTCTCGATTTATGGATGGACACTACCCATATGTCGTCTCTTCTAGGAGTGTGATTGGTGGGGTCAGCAGGGTTGTGATTCCGAAGCTGAAAGGGGCATTTGAATACGTGTGACACGACTGTAGTGGCTACTGCGCAAGACGTACAGTCTACCAGCCTTCATCGAGTTCCGGATCGACGAGGAGAATCACGTTCAGATAGACATTTTTCAGACCAATATCCTCCATGGAGAGCCGGATGCTGGTGCCATGCTTCACGCTCGGCGGGATGCTGAGAGAGAACTGCCGCTCGGAAAGGACCCCGCCATATCCAAAACACCTGGGACAGAAGAAGTCCTCCCAAAAGCCTGATTTGGCACAACGGGGGCAGGGTTCGATCACCGGGACTGTAATGGGGAAAAGTCCACCTTTTCGGGCTTCGATAGGTGAAAGGATGGCCTCAAAGTATAGATCTTTTGAGATAGAGCGCCTTTCTCTCGTAAAAAACCCTGGAACCAGACTTTCAAAGAACTCATCCGCAGGCGATGCAAAGGGCTTCAAATGCTCCACAAACGCCTTGCGTCCCCGGATCACCTCAGGGACCTTGGAAACCCTTAACCCGGAATCCCGTCTTGCCAACTCCTGATTGTATTTCTGCCTCTTCTCTTCATTGGCCAAGGTTTCATAGGCCTCGCGGATCTCCAGGAACCGCTTGGTATCTTCCGAGGATTCCGCCACATCCGGGTGATACTTCTTCACGATGAACCGGTAAGCACGCTTTATCTTGTCGAGGTCCGCGTCGCGGCTGACCCCCAGGGCAATGTAATAATCCATGTGACCTCTTCCTTCAGCAAAAACCTGGAAGGGCGTTTCATGGCCACAACCCAGTCAAAAAATGATGCATCTCCGGAGCCAGCGGGTTCCGGAGACGCTCAAATCAGGCAGCCTTTACCGCGATCTTGCGCGGCTTTGCCTCTTCCACCTTGGGCAGTCTCAGCCGCAGGACCCCGTCTTTGATCTCTGCCTCTATCTTAACTTGGTCAATCATCTCGGAGAGGGTGAACTGCCTGAAGTAGTTACCTGTCCTGTACTCCCTCAATAGATCTGTTTCATTGGCCGATTCGGGTGGTTCAACTTGGCCCTCGATGGTGAGCACGCTCTCGCGGAGATCAATGCTCAACTCCTTTGCCTTGACGCCCGGCATATCCGCCACCAAGGTAATTTCTCGATCTGACTCAAAGATATCCACCGCCGGCAAAAAGGTGGGACCAGGTCTCATCTGTTCCGCCGGGACGGCCATTTCCTTCTTTTCTCTCGCCTGCAACGCCTTTTGTTCGTCAGCCATGAGTCTCCCCTCCTTTCATCCTTGATACTTCAAGAGGTTTTCACCTGGATTTGCTTGGGCTTGGCCGATTCCGCCTTGGGCAAAACCACCTTCAAGATCCCTTCCGCACAATGGGCATCCACCTTCGATGCATCAAACGGTTTTGGAAGGCTCACCATTCGACTGAACTTGCCGCCTTCTCTCTCCCGCCTGTGGTAAATGCCGTCTTCCCCCCCAGATTCAATCTTCCTTTCACCCGAGATGGAAATGCCGTTTCCTGTGACCGAGATGTCCAACTCCTCCGGCTTCACACCCGGAAGCTCCGCCCTGATGTAATAGTGGTCATGGTCTTCCGTCACGTTCACGATCGGGAAGATCCCGGCCATGGGTTCCCTGTAAGCACCTCCCCACAGGGTGTCAGAGAGTCTGTCCATCTGCCTTTTCATCAGCTCCAACTCATCGAAGGGGCTCCGGAATTCCGATGCGGGCCAATCATAGAGTCTTCTGATAATCATAATTTCATCCCTCCTCTCATGAATGAGTCAATGCACTCGCTTCAAGAATCTCACGCTTTTGCCAGAAGTGGATCACTGATCGATATTGACGGGTTGTGTGTCGCGATGTGAAAATTTTCACGGCCGGATGCCTCAGATACTCACGTGAGCCTTGCATTTCATCGCCTGTAAAACAAAACGCAATAACATTTTAAGGCTGGGGGTTAGGGTAGAGGCTTGAACACTTTCTGTCTCTTTCAGACCCAAGACGCGCCATATGATCACCTCCTTAACGCTCTTGAATAGGTTGGCTGTCAGAGAAAAAACTAAATTTATATAAACGAAATCAATTTGTTAACCATCAAACGGCAATTTCAGTTCAGAATATAATCATGCCGGTTTGGGTGTCAAGCAGATCGCACTTCGACGGACGGATAACGAAGAAAGGGGCCGCAAATCACCAGGAGATGAATGCCCCTATTTCAGCGGCCAGCCCGATCAGTGCAATCAGCGACCCGGTCACCCGGTTCAACCACCGCATCCGGCTGGGGTTAAACTGAGGGCGGAATAGCGTGACGAACGTAACCAGGATGGGAGACCAAAGCGCCGAACCTGAAAAAACACCTGCAACGAGTATAGCGGTGGATAGGGTTTCTCCCTTCCACCCATGGATACCCAGAACTGTGAAAGCGGCACTGAAGACCAGAATGGGCATGGGGTTGGCGAGCGTCAAGAGAAAGGTGGATACGAAGGCCTGGATCACGCCGTCGGTTCCTTTGTAGACCTTAGCCACCGGAACGCTGGCCGTGAATATCCTGATCCCGACCGCCATCAAGGCTATGCCCCCAGCTGCCTGGAGCAACTGTCTTTCGCCTTGAAGGAGGCTTGTCAGCAGTGTGATGGAAAGGCCGGCCACAGAGCAGTAGATGGCATCAACCGTTGACGCCCCCAGAACCGAAGCCATTCCGGCCCTTCGCCCATCCATGATCGTCCGTCTGACGCACATGAGCCCTATAGGCCCAAGCGGAGCGCACATGAGAAAACCGACGGCAAGCCCTTTATAAAAGATCAGCGGGACCAATCAACCTCCCTCGGGAATATCTTACATTTCTTCTGCGTTCATCATTCCTTGTTCGATATTCGATATTCTGACAGTCCAAAGCTATTGCTTAGGTTAACGCCTATGCCTGTCTACCGGGATGCCGGAACTCGCTGCCCCCTCGAGGCCCTGAGCAATTCCGCCGCCTGTGATGGGATGTACACCTTGCCCGTGTTGGGGGCAAACACGACCACGCCCTCCAACTCCACTGACCGGCCGGCCGTCATCAGGATGTTTTTGTTGACCGGCAGTTCGGCCGTCTTATCAGGCAAGGTGATCCTTGCCACCAGATTCTCCCCATCTTTTTCAACCCTGACCTTTCCCGCCGGGAATGCCGCGTCTGCCTCCACAAACAACCGTTCAGTCAACCGGCCCAGATCGAGTCCCATGGCTTCCGCCATCTGCTTTCCGAGCTCGGGGGCATCCACCAGGCCAACGGGGTGTCCGGGACCGTAAGCAAAGAGCGGCACATCCCCGCCCGTATGCCCGTGGGTGGTCCAGCCGATGGATGTATATTTCGCCGAGAGGACTTCCCCCAGGCCCCAATAAGCGACCTTAGGGTATTTCTCCCCTACCGTGATGATCTGATTGGCCTCTTCGTCCGTGATCTGCATTCCCCAGTAGGCATGGACCACTTCCTTGAGTTTGGGAGGTGAGACATCCTTCCCCATTTTTCGCCAGATCCCATAGGCGGTTAATTTCAGTCTGCCCAGCGGGCCCAGCAGCGTGTCCGTGGGAACCGGCTCGTCCAACGCCCCGAGCTTCATCCGTGAGTAGCGCGCGCTCGTAGCGTTGTTGCCGATGGACATTCCTCCGGTGTTGTGATCCGAAACGGCCACCAGAAGGGTCCTTCCGTCCTTCTCGGCAAACTCGAGCGCCGCCTTCACCGACCTGTCATACATGGACAGATCGCTCATCAAATGGGCCGGGTCGTTGGCGTGGCACGCCCAGTCCACCTGGCTTGCCTCCACCATGAGAAAAAATCCGCCAGTCGACCTGGAAAGGAGCTCGATGGCCTTGCGGGTCATCTCCTCCAGGGAGGGCTCCTGCGGGGCGAAGGTGGCCCGATCCATGTCCGCTTCCATGTGGCTTTGGGAAAACATCCCGAAGACCCTGCCGGAGGTCAGGCCCAACAGTTCCGCCCGGGTTTCGATCACGCGATACCCCTTTTGCTTCAAGACGGCCATGAGGTCTTCCCCGTCCATCCGGTTTCCGCCACCGCTTTTGGGAAGAAGGTGCCTTTTGCCTCCTCCGAACAGAAGATCCAGGTTCTGGTACACGGCCTGTTCCATGATATCGTCTTCCAAGTCCCGATTCGGCACATGCGCGTAAAAGGCGGCGGGGGTGGCATGACTCACCCGTGAGGTGCAGACGATGCCCACTGCCATGCCGCTGAGCTTTGCCCCTTCGAGGAGTGTGGCAAGCGGTCTAAAGCGCATGTCCGGAGAGGGAGCGACCACCGTCCTCAGCGTTTGCGGGGCCGGGCCCACACTGATGTGTTTGTCGCTGGTCCGGTGGCCGGTTGCGTATGCCGACGCCGCAGGGGCGGAATCTGCGATTACGGAATCGGCGATATAGGTCTTGACCGCGCCGGCGTAAATCTTGTCAAAGGAAAGCGGTCTCCCTTTGACCCACCGGGCAAGCGTATACTGCTCGCTCGAACACCCATCCACGATCATAAGAATCACGTTTTTAACTCTGCCTTGCTCAGCAGCGGCATCGGGGAGGGGCATCGACAAGGGGAAGATCAAAAACAGCAGCAGAGACACCAAAACAGACATGGGAAACCTTTCAGCGGACGAAACGGCACGATCACACACGACTGCCTTCTCCTCTTTATGAAACCAAAATTAAGTGTTTCTTATCTCTTGTTGGCCCCATTCCATTTGACCTTTACCCAAGTTGAGCGATTCACCGAATTTGGAGCCAGCCGCAGGAGGGTGTCTTTTTTGAGCCGAAAGTCCAGTCGTTCGAAGCCTTTGAAACGCCCCCAAAACCCAACGGGTGTATCGCGAAGGCACAAAAGGTTCTCTATGCTGGAAAGAATCCCTACTGGGGCTGTCTGGAGACAAATGCAGGAAATTGGTGCCGTTAATAATAGCTGTGTCATATCTTGCGGCTCAAAAAAGACACCCTCCTGCGGCCCACAAGTGATAAGAATCGCTCAATTTGGGCTTTATTAGGATTTCGTCAAGCCCACGGGCCATGGCAGCGGATTTTACCACATTCCCTTGTGAAAGCGCTATTTGTCCCGTGGAGGGAAAAGGCCATTTGTGATAGGATCCCTTACAGAAAACCCCCGTTTTGGGGGACTCTGATATGATGGATGAGACTGCCGGGGTGAAATGATGAAGGGCGGTTCAAGGATCATCTTTTTCGCAGGCAAGGGCGGAGTTGGCAAGACCAGTGTGGCTGCGGCCACGGGCATCAGGTCCGCATCGGTTGGCTTGAAAACCATCATCCTCTCGCTGGATGTGGCCCACAGCCTCGCGGACATCTTTGACCTTGAAAAGCCAATTCTGGACCAAAACCAGGGACGCCCTCTGGCGGTTCTTGAAAACCTCTGGATCCAGGAGCTGGACATCCAGGAAGAAATTGCACGAAACTGGGGGGATATTCACAAGTACCTGTCCCTTCTCCTAAGTACCAGCGGGCTTGACGACATCCTGGCCGAGGAACTGGCGGTCTTACCCGGCATGGAGGAAGTGAGCCTTCTCCTTTATATCAACCGCTACGTGAGGACCAGGGAGTTTGACGTCATTCTGCTCGACTGTGCACCCACCGGCGAATCGCTCCGATTCATCAGCATTCCCACCACGCTGGAGTGGTATATGAAGAAGATATTCAAAATGGAAAAGGCCATTGTGAAATATGTGCGTCCCATTGCCAGACGGGTGTATGATATCCCTCTCCCGGGAGACGATTATTTCCAGGCCATTGAAAAACTGTTCGACCGTCTGCAAGGCGTGGACACCATACTGACCGACCCTACGATAACAAGTGTCCGGCTCGTCACCAACCCGGAAAAAATCGTGCTCAAAGAGACCCGGAGGGCCTTCATGTACTTTTCGCTTTACCAGATGCACATTGACGCCATCATCATGAACCGGCTTCTCCCGAGCGGACTTCAAGACGGCTTCTTCGAGGACTGGAAAGCAAGCCAGATGAAATACCTGAAAGAGGCCGAATACTACTTCAGCCCAGTGCCGATTCTACCCGCAGGGCTCTTCAGGGGTGAAATCCTTGGCCGGGATCGACTATCGGGACTGGCAAAAGAAATCTACGGCGATCGGAACCCTCTCGACTTTTTCTTCGAAGGGAAGCCCTATGAGTTGACCAAGTGCAATGGTCAATACCTTCTCACGCTTAAGCTGCCATTCATCATGAAGGAAGACGTCCAGTTGAATCGCATCTCCGATGAACTGATGATCCGTGTCGGTAGTTTCAAGAGCCACGTCATGCTGCCTCGTCAAGTTGCTGCCGCCCAATCCATTAAGGCAAGACTTGACGGTGAACATCTGAAAATCACCTTTGAAGGAGATGGCCATGTCAAAAAAGAAAAATGCTGACGAAAGGGTTTTCGTTTGCCCCGTCGGCCGGTTTTTCATGTCCACCGAGGGGAAAGGGGGTAAGGAATCACCGTTTTTCGACCACCTCTCAAAGTCGGCGCTGGAGTTCCTCAAGGCGGTCCGGTCCCTGGTCGATGAAAGGATCGAGGCTCTCGAAAAAAAGGACAGGAAACAGGACTGCAGGACCGCAACCAAAATTGAGGTGGAATAAGTCAGGATTGAGACGAACGGTCGATTTTTACCTCCCGACCAAAGGGCCGGCCGCAATCGCTCAACGGTGCTTATTTCCGTTCAAAGACCACGACGACCTTTCGATCCGTGGTAAATCGCTTTACAACCGCGTAGAGGTCTTCCGGGGGAAGAAGGTCCATTCGCTTGACCGACGTACCGATGATCATCGTGTCGATTCCCCGGCGGCTTGCGAGGGCTGAAACATCTCTGTAGTCTCCATCCGTTTTCCTGAAAAGAACGACCTTTCCGCGATCGTCGTCGTAAATCCGCCTCCCCGCATAAAAAGGGATCCTCAGGTCGGTGGTCAAAATATCGGAATGCCTGTTCGACAAATAACCGGACAGCCACGCCCCGGCCTCCTGGATGGCTTCGTCTTTGACACGAAAGACCTTGTAGTCTCCATACAGCGAGGGAATCAACAGGAGTCCAAGAAGGACCGCCAGGACTCTGTGACCGTTCGACCCTGTCCTCCATTTCACAATGAGGTTTGCGAGGCCGTTCCCACACCAGGGAAGGAGAAGGATCGCGACCGGAAAGAGGAACCGGGGCTCCAGGAAATCCATTTCGACCAGATGTAGGTAGAGCGCGACCAACAGGCAAAATATCAATGCCCCCATAAAGAAAAGCGCCTTGCCTCGTCTTCCTCTCTCCGCCCAGAAAAGGGAAAGGGCGCCGGTCGGGGTGAGCACAACGACTAAGTTCTCCACGAGGCCGATGAGATAGATGAGCCATATGAAATGCCTGGCGATCTCAGCGAAATTCTGCCGTGCAAAGGAGACCGGAGATCGTGCCTCCATCTCAAAAAGCTCTCTTTTCAGGCCTTCGTAGCTTTCAAGAAAATCCCCCCTGGCCCACCCTGATAGCCTCTCATGGGTCTCACCGAACCGATTGAAGGATCGGATATCCGGGCCTGCCAGAGAAAGGGCCAAAACGATCAGGACCAGGGCCGATGCGAACCAGGCTGTCAAGCCTTTCAGCCCAAAAGCCCGATCCTCCGTTTTCCTGATCGCCAGATAAAGGAGAAGTGCCCCATGAATCGCAATCAACCCTAGCGCCTCCACACGGAGAATCGCCGCAGACCATGAAAAGAAGATGGTCCAGAGGGTGTGCGACCATCTCCTGGAGGAAAATGAACGGATGCCGAAATAAACAGCAGCGGTGAAAAACAACAGGAACACCGGATCACGGATCACCTGAAGCGCGAGTCCGTTGGGTTCGGGCGAAACGGCGAAAAGGAGACAGGCCAAAAACGCTGATCGGTCGTTAAACAGCTGGCGAGTCAGGAAAAAGAGGGGGAAGCAGACCAGCGTGAGGGAGACCACGGATAGAACGCGGGCAGATAGAATCCAGTCGCCGACCACGCATTGTGTCAGTGCGATGGCGGCAGGGTAAAGCGGCATGGGGTAGATCTTGAGGCTCTCCTGGACCCTCCCCTGCTGGAGCAATTGGGCCGCTGAAAGGTAAAGGACCCCGTCGCGGTTGATGGCCCCGTCTCCAGCGGAGCTCATCAGGATGGCAGCCTTCAGGCCCAATGAGAGGATGAGGACGATTCCCAAGAGAGGCCAGTGAGAATTCCAGAACCCTTTGTTACGGACCCCAATCATGGCGCTACCGTTGCAGCTGCGGGCGAAATCCAAAAACTTCCATGTAGCGAGCCCCGCATCGCTCTATAGTAAAATCTTCTGCCGCGGGCTTGAAGACATCGGTGTCCTTTGGCTGATCCAGGGTTTTCATGATGGCCTTTGCCATGGCCTCCACGTCACCCACAGGCACAAGCCTGCCGTATCGCCCACCCGCAAGTATCTCCCTGGGGCCGTAGTCGCAATCCGTTGCCACCACAGGCGTACCGAGGGCGAGGGCCTCCGCAAGCACATTCCCAAATCCCTCCCAATGGGAAGAGAGGACAAGAACATCGGCTCTGGCCATGCAGGCGTACGGGTTGGCTGCAAATCCTGCCAGCGCAACACGATCAGCGATCCCCAGGTCCGAGGCCAGCGCCTTCAGTTCTCCCTTTTCCTTTCCATCTCCAAGGATCATCAGCTTGGCAGGCCGTTGGTCTTGAAGGTGTGCAACGGCACGCAGGAGGGTCTGGAAATCCTTCGGCTTTTCAAGTCTTCCCACCCCCAGAATCACCGGGCCATGCCCTTCTTGGAACCAGGGATGGGCGGGGGTTTCCCTTGCCTTGGCGAACATGTCCTTTGTAATCACCGGGTTATAGATAACGTGGACCTTTTGAGGGACCAGGTCGAAGCGTCCGAGGAGGTCCTGGGCCACGCCCTTGGAATTGACGATGATCCCGTCGTTGAAAGGAAAGGACCCCTGGATGGCTCGCTCGACAGATGCGCGCTTTCGAGCCCTGAGTCCCTTCAGCTTGATGGAGATGGGGATGTGGAGGCTGGTAAAGACTTGGGTCGGCAGGCCGGAGATCCGGCGCGCCCAAAGCGCGGACCGGTTGACCCGGACCCGATCCGTGATCAAGACGTCCGGGTGCTCTTTAAAAAGATAATACAAGAGCGTGGGGATGCTGAACGGGAAATGGGACCCCCGCATGTTTGCGACGCGCACCTTTGGATGCACCGCCTCCATATAGGGACTCTTAAGGGACCCAAGCAATAGGGTTGTCTCAAGCCCATGTTCGGCGAGATAGCGGGTCAGATGAATCCGCATCCTTCCGACGCCGCCAGTGCCGAGCGTTGCCATGACAAAAGCAACTTTCATGGATCGAGAAGAAATCCCCATGGTCCATCCCGCATGTCAGATCTCACATCCCGTACCTCTGGCCCCACAACGGTCTTATCCTTCGCCCCTCTCAATCGTCTCCCTCAGCCTGCTCACCAGGGGACCGTCCTTTTTCCACAATCTGCAGCTGTCGATCACGACGGCCAATCCAGGCACCGCATCCAGAGACTGGGGTACGGGTCGCCTCTCTCTGGACTGCTGCGCCCAGTACCCGTGGACCGCCGCCGATCCCATGGCCGACACCAGATGGGACAGATGGATGCAGCCTTTCGTTCCCCCAAGGAGGCGTTTCACACGGTCAGTGAACCCCGAGGCAATGTTCAAACCCACCACTTTCTCGATGGAATCTATCGTGGTGGGACAAAGGTCGTGGGGTGTTTTCAGCATCTCTGCCTCGGCGGCCTCGATGGTGATGGGCCAGCCCCCAATGAGCAGACGGGCCCCGATCCAGTGAACCACCCCCTTGGGTCGCTTTTCTCCTGCCCAGGTGAAGCCGTCGGCGAAACGGCGGTCCTTGAGCCAACCTTCAACAATCAGACGGCCATCCTCCAAAGCATATGACTTGACTTCAATGGCCCGCTGGTGGACCGGGCCCACATGCTGAATGAGTTCCTTGAGTATGCTCATGGTTGGTGATTGTCTCCCTGCTATCTTTCATTGCACCCGTTTCTCGGGCGCTTGACGCTAAAGGCCGATCGCTCATGGCTGACAGCTGCCTCTCAACCCACCGGCCGCCATATCCCTTGATCCATCCAGAGCCTCGAAAAAGGGACACCCACCCCGAGGACCCTCTTTTCAAGGTTTTCCTTTCCTATGGGACGCTCCTCCTTGAAAGCAGGGTCCCATGGGAGCAAAAGGATCGGTCCCATGGATGACAGGACCAATCGGGGCGTTTGAACCCGTCCCCACAGGTCTCCATTTTTCTTTTCCAGCTCACTCGCCGATGGATTCCCGAACCCAATTTCATGAAGCGTCACGAGGGTCGGCGGACTCAGTGGCAAATCGCTACGCGCGTTTGCCTCAAGGGCCTCCCCAGGACCAACCCATAGCCCATGCGTCATCTCAAGCTGGTCCGGGTCGCATTCCTGTCCTTCAGGCATCGAGGCCAGATAAAACAGGGTATCATACCGCTTTGGCTGTACCACCGGTGTAATCCAGTGCGACCAGGGCCTCATCAGGGAAAGGGCAAGCACCCAATCCCCGGCGGTCATCCATTCGCGAAATCTTTCCTTCCTGTGTGAGCCATCGAGCGCCAGCCGTAGATTCGCCCCCTGGCATTGGGCCCCCTCCCCTTTTCGACGACGTGCCAGGAGGACGCCGCACTCCTCAAATGTCTCTCGAATGGCCGCGATGGCATGGGCACAAGCCTCTTCTAAAGGAATGCTGCCCGCAAGCCTCCAACGCATATCCTCAGGGCTGAGGTCCGCATGGGTTTTCCAGAATTCGAGGTCGCCGTCGTCGGCATCCACCCTGCCGCCCGGAAACACGTACCGGCCAGCCATGAAACTGCTTTGCTCGCTCCTTCTCAATAGGTAGACTTGTCTTCCCTTTTCGGAGTTGCGGGTCAGAATCAGGGTGGAGGCGGGGACAGCGGTTAGAGTCACGGCACGTTTATCGTTCACTTCTGAGCTTCATGGATGCGACGCTTTGTCGGCTTGCCGCCTGTCACGGCCATCTTGGGAGACCAAGGCCGAATTTCATTCTGGTCTTCTTTCCGTCTATTTCCTCGATATTCCGATCCTGCGCCAATGTCAAGTTAGACATAACAGGGGGTCCTAGGAGACCGGCCGAGACGACGGTGGGACCGGTACTCCGCCTGGGTTCATCGCTCGTCCTGATCCAGATCTTTGCCCGCGGAGGTCATGTCGCGCTGAAACACGATGATCTTTTGCCCGGGCTGGATGGGCTGGCTCACATCCAGCCGGTTCCAGAGGAGGAGAGAAGTGAGGGGCACACCGAATCGATCGGCGATGGCCGAGAGGCTGTCTCCTGACTTGACAATATAGATCCGCTCGCTTTGAGCGACCAGGTATTTCTTCAGCAGTTCATTATACCTGGGGCCAAAGCCCTCCGAGCCGCCCTTTGGAACCATAATTTCATGACTCCCCCGCGACAGATAGTGGCCCCGAATCTCCGGATTGAAGTCCTTGATGGTCTTGAAGTCCGTGCGGGCCGCCTGGGCTACGACCCGGATGGGAACGTCCTCGGGACACGCCAATCGCAACGATTCAGATTCGATCGGGGGATAATGGTCCTCGTCGGCCAGGTGAAATCCGTAACGGGCGGGATCCGAGAAAATGAGTTTCGTGGTGAGGATCTGGAAGAGATAACGCTGTGTCTCCAGGGGCAGGTAAAGCCTGTAGTAGTCATTTGTCCCCTGCTCCTGGACTTCGGCCATCAGACCGTCCTCTCCCATGTTATAGGCCGCTGCGGCGAGCGTCCACGACCCGAAGAGAACGTGTAGTTCCTGAAGGTACCGGACGGCAGCCTGTGTCGAGGCCTTGAGGTTTCTCCGTTCGTCTTTCCTTGAGTTGATGGTCAGGCCGTACTTGATACCCGTTGACTTGAGAAACTGCCAGAAACCGATGGCCCCCTTGTGCGAACCGGCATGGGGCAGAAGGGAGCTCTCGGCCACGGCCACGTATTTCAAGTCATCCGGCATCCCATTTTCTCTTAGCATGGTCTCGATCGTCGGAAGGTAACGGCGCGATCGCTTAAGCCACAAATATACTTGAGGTCGATTCCACACGATAAGCAGAAATTCCTTTTCAAATCGCTCACGGACCTCCTGGTCTTTCAGGGGGACTGCCTCGCCGCAAAACTCAAGGCGATCCATCGCATTGAGACCCTGGAGGAACGCTCCCAGATCGACCGTGTTTAGGTCTTCACCTCGGGCTAGCGAAATGACGCTGGTCCACATCACAATAAACATGAAAGCGACCATCAGCCGGAATTTCATCAACGCTCGACTCCAATCCCCTGTACTCATCTATCATCGATCTTTGAGGATCTCCGGAATGTGAGAGTGCGTCTCACCTGCAAATCCTATCATGAGACTAACCGCGGCATTAATCAACACCTTCCATCTGAAGGGTTCCCGTGTATCCTGTTTATTTCCCCGGGAATCTTTGCTGTCACCGTTCAGGACATGAAACTTTTTGACACCTCGGCACCACTTCCCTATAGTCAGGGATAATCGAATTCGGCCTGCAAGCCTTTTATGGAAGGTCTCCGAGATGGGCAAACTGATCAAAGAAGAACCGGAAAAGGGAAGGCTCCACATCGAATCGCCGCTCATGGGCCAATCCCTTGTGAGCAAAACGCTCCTTAAGACCACGGAGGCGGCCGACTACTTCCGGATGCATCCGGATGTGAACGTCCTCAAGATTGGTGGTCAAAGCATCATGGACCGCGGCGCCAAGGCTCTCCTCCCCATCCTGGACGTCCTGATCCAGGCCAAGGACAAATACAAGATCCTGCTCATGACGGGGGGTGGCAGCCGGGCCCGTCATGTTTACAACATCGGCGTCGATCTGGGCATGCCCACGGGGGTGCTTTCCAAGCTGGGCGACAAGGTCTCTTGGCAAAACGCCGAAATACTGTCTGTCCTCCTGGCCAAGCACGGAGGGGTGAAAATCGGACACGGCGACAACCTCGAACAGCTCACTATGTTTTGCCAGTTGGGCTATCTCCCCATCACTTATGGTATTCCGCCCTATGGATTTTTCGAGCATCCCGCGGAGCACGGTTCCATCCCACCCCATCGGACCGATTGCGGCGCCTTTCTTCTGGCCGAAAACATCGGGGCCCGGTCACTCATATACCTAAAAGACGAAAAAGGACTTTTCGACCGAGATCCCAAGAAAGTGAGCCCCGATCAGAAGGCCACTCTCAAATACTTTGATCGCATCTCGGCCCGGGCGCTTCTCGAGTTGGATCTGGACGACCTCATCATCGAACGGCCCATCCTCACCCTGCTATTGCGGGCCAAGTGTCTGAAGGAACTCCAGATCATCGACGCGCTCAACCACCCGCAGCACATCCTGGCCGCGTTGGCTGGGGAACATGTGGGGACGATCATCTACAAGGATTGAGCGGGAGCCACTCCCAGAGCACAAGTGGCAAAACCCTTTCGGGATCATTTGGAGGCCTGTTGGGCTTTTTCCCCGCCGCCGTCCTTTTTCCCTCGACCAATGTCCAGGTAAATGACCTCTGCCCCGGTTTCCGCCTGAATCATCTCAAGCTCTTTTTTTCGAATGTGCTCGGCGTAGATCTTGACGTCACCGCCGCTGACGCCAACCACGCGGAAACGGGGCTTTTTCTCGCCCTTTTCGATTTTGGCTCTTTCTCGGACAAAGATCTTGGTCGTCATGGTGCCTCCTCTTTCTTTTCGGGTTTGAACTTTTGCATTGAGACTTCCATGGAATTGTTTTAAGATGACTATATATCCTTGGAGGATATATGTCAAACAAATCTGCAAGCCCAAAAAGAAAAACAAGCCAGCCAGGCACCGGGAAAGCGGAGCGGTACATGCAGCCCACGATCCTCATGGCCTTGAAGCAGAAGCCTTCCTACGGATATGAATTGATTCAGAAGATTCACCAGTTCGGCTTCCTGGAAGGGAACGCGCCGCCTGGCATGGTCTATCGACACCTGAGAGAGCTGGAGGAAGGGGGCCTGGTCCGATCCGAGTGGCACACCGAGGGCTCAGGGCCCGCGAAGCGGATCTACCGGTTGACCGAAGATGGCGACGAGGTGCTGGCCCTCTGGGTCGATTTTATGGACAACCAGACAAAGCGCCTGCTGCGCTTTGTCGAATCCTACCGGGCGCTGGTCCCGTAAGCCTTGAGCGCGAAAGGCCTCCATCCCCTTCCGCGTACTTTATCGGTGTCAAGACGCCTCAGACCCATGGCCTCCATTACCATTCCCGCCACCGGTTTTCTTCCTCTTTTCATGGACATTCTTCCACACGCCGGGGCTCTCCGGTTTCACCAGAAGCACGGCACAATGGGCCAGAAGCCTGGGACGCACCCAGCCCATGGTCAAGACTCGATCGTCGGGTGATGGCACTTTCGCGTCGCGCTCGACCGAGATGACCTGAATCCCGTTTTCGTTTAAATCGAACACAGACATAGTCTGCGGAAAGGCACGAAGGTCCCTGAATTCAATGAACCGGCCCGCCCAGCCCGATACCGTCAGGCCCACTGCGGCGGCCGCCCCGATGATACCGTCGTTGGTGCCGCCGTGCCCCGAAAGGTGAATCCGGGACGCTGCATCCAGCGCTTCCCTTTGCGTCACCACCTCCCTGGTGCACCGTTGGCCGAAATCCATCAACCGCGCCAGACCAGGATCGTCTTCACGGGCCACACAGAGCCCCGGATCGCTCCCCGGGAGGGCGTGGTGCTCTAAATGGTCCACGGCGGCTTCGGTAACCGTGGCCAGAAGCCCCGTGTCAGGCATGTCCACTATGAGACAGGCCGCGCTGTTATGGGAGGTGAATGGAATCGCCTCGTGAACGAGGAGTTGTTGTCGCACCACGCCCTCTGCACGGCATGGTTGAGGCAGCTTTCCCACCAGCCAACGCACCAGTTTCCCTGTCCCGTATGGCGCATCACGAATGTCCGTGTCGTCAAAACCAAGGTATACCTTCATTCTCTAGACCCACCGAACGGAATCGGGCCGATACGAAGCGTACACGCGCATACCGGGTAATAGGTTGTATCTTTTCGCCTGCTCCAAATGAAGCCTGATCGTAAAGGGCAGATTTGCCACCATGACCGTTGCCAGGATGTCTCCGGAGTGAGGATCGAGCGTCAGTCGGGAGACCACACCTGAAAGCGTGCTGCCGCCGGGATGATCGGTTTGGGTGGGAGGGGTGTCATGGATGGATACAATATCGAGGATCGCTCCCGCATCGGCCCCAGGCGGCGCAGGCACGAGTACGGACTGGCCGTCGGCCAGCCGTTTTTCCCAGAATCGGTCCGGGCCGGGCTTCCACGGCCCGAACACGATGTTTTCGAGCCCGTTTCCAAAAATCCGGCCATCGAAGAGATGAATCACTTCATCGCACACCTCGTGAAGCCATTGCCGGTCGTGACTGGCGATGATCAGGGTCGTGCCCCACCTATCCCTTGCCCTTAAGGATGCGTCTTTAATCAACTGCGAGCTGGCCGTATCCACGCTGGCGGTAGGCTCATCGAGCAGCAGCACCTTGGGCTGAAGCGCCAGGCGGGCGGCCAGGGACACCCGCTGGGCCTCGCCCCCTGAAAGGGCGGACCAGAAGCGGTGTGCGAAGGTTTCAGCCGAAAGGCCCACCATGGAAAGGGCTTCATGAACCCGGCTGCTGACTTCGGAGGAATCACCCCGCAGCTCAAGCCCATAGGCAATGTTTTTAAACACGCTGCGCTTCATGACGTAAGGGTCCTGCGGAAGCAGCGTCACCTGAAACCGCACGTCTACAGAGAAGGGTTCCGCCGGATGTCCTCTAAACAGAATCCGTCCCTCATGGGGCTTTTCAACGAATCCCAGCAAACGCAGAAGCGTGCTCTTTCCGCTCCCGTTTGGGCCCATCAGGCCGACGATCGATGCCTCCTGAATCAACAAACGATTGATGGTCAGCACGGGTCGGCCGCCATAGGCATGCGCCAGATCGCGTATGTCGTAGAGCGGGGAAGCCAAGGTCAAGACCTTCTTCGAAGGAAGGAGACCGAAAGGGTCACCAAAAAGGCGATCGTGATCAACACGAGTCCCAGGGCGATTCCCATGCCGAACATCCCCTTGTTGGTCTCAAGCGCAATGGCCGTGGTGATGGTCCGGGTGTGCCACTTGATGTTGCCCCCCACCATCATGGAAATCCCCACTTCGGTCATAACCCGGCCATAGGCGGCAATGGCACCCGCCAAAATGGCGTGCCGCGCTTCCCATAGCGTGCCCAGAAAGAGCTGCTGCCGGTCGGCCCCCAATGAAAGGAGCGTGACCCGGAGCTTCTCATCCATGCTCTCCACGGCCGTCGCGCTCAAACCGATGACGATGGGAAGCGCCAGGATGGTTTGACCGATGGCGATACCGGGTAGGGTAAACAGAAGCCCCAAGTCTCCCAAGGGGCCGCGTTGGGTCAGGAAGGCATAGACTAAGAGCCCGATGAAGACCGTTGGCAGCGCCATGAGGGTGTCCACCACCACCCGGATTGATTTCTTGCCCGCAAAATCGAAGTACCCCAGAATGAAGCCCGCGGGGATGCCCATAACCAGGCTTGCGGCCATGGACAAACCGGACACCCGAACCGTTGCCCACACTGCGGAGTAAGTCTCCGCATCCCCGGAGAGCAAGAGATGAATGGCCTTAACGAGGCCGTCCAACAGAAAATCCATCACCTGATCCTCAAAAACAAAGAGGGCCCTGCCCGGACCCTCTTGACCATGCGCTCGCAGGCTTACTTCGCATTGGGCACAAAAAGCTGTTTGCCGAGGATCTTGAAGTCCCTGATCACCTGTTGACCTCTCTGGCCTGCGATCCAATCTGAGAATTCCAGCGCCAGATCCCGCTGAACTTTAGGACAATTTTTGGGGTTCACGGGGATCACGCTGTACTGGTTGAGCAGCAGGGGATCCCCTTCCAATAGGATGACCAAGGGCGGATGGCCTTTATGGTTGTCCTCATACTTGATATAGGTCCCCCGGTCGGTCAAGGTGTAACCGCTACGCTCGGCCGCCATGTTGATGGTGGCGAGCATCCCCTGCCCGGCCTGCAGGTACCAGGCCTCCTTATCCGGCACAGGAATCCCGGCGGACCGCCAGAGAGTCTGTTCCTTCTTGTGGGTCCCTGAGTCGTCACCTCGGCTGACAAATACCGCCTGTCGGGACCGAATCAGCGACATGGCATCTTTCACGCCCTTGCCCTTCAGGCCGGCCGGGTCCAACGCCGGTCCGATCAGGACAAAGTCGTTATACATGATCTCCCGTCGCCCGACGCCGAAGCCCTCTTCCACAAATTTCTTCTCAGCCTCCGGGGCGTGCACCAGCAGGACGTCCACATCGCAGTTCTTCCCGAGCTCCAGGGCCTTCCCGGTGCCCACCGCTGTCCAGCGAAGCTCGATACCTGTGTCCTTCTTGAACGCAGGAGCGAGATAGTCGAGCAGCCCCGTATTGTCGGTGCTGGTGGTGGTGGCCATCATCAGGACCTTGTCTTTTGGTTCGGCTGCCGCGGGGCCAGCGGACACAAACCATCCCAGAAAAACCAGCACCGTCACAGAAACCTTAGACGCCCGGCTCATGCATGCCTCCCTGATCTAAACCGTACCAGATGCCTTCACCCATTCGCTTACCGATTTCACGTAGCATTCCTGTCAGGATTAGTCAATATTCTCCTTCATCTTGCAGCCGTCTACTCCAAGCATCCAAAAACAACCCTTGATCGCCCATCCTGGGTGTCTTTCCTCTCATCGTTTTGCCTGCAATACCGTCACTTTTAGCGACGCGGGGATAAGCCCTTCCTTTCCCTTCGTGACGCTGGCCGAGGCCAAAATCCGGATACGTTGGGTATCGGAAACGCCCTGTCGCTCAAGTTCCTCGGATGCGGCCTGGGCCCTTTGCCGGCCCAACTGTCTCAAGTCCTGATCCGATATAGACTCGATCTCCACCAGGCGCCTGTAGAGTTCTCCATACAGCTGGAACTTGCGCGGCCTCGGGCCTTCCGATGGTCCCTGCGTCGCTTTCTCTTTCTCCTTGGCTCCGGCTTCAGAGAACGTTTTCTTTAATGCTTCGAGCGCTTCAGGTGAGACCCTTTCCACAAACAGCGCTTCAATGGCCTTTTGGGTCGCCGGATTGGAAAAACGAGGCTTTTCCAGGTCCCCCTGCTCCGGGACGGGAAGACCCATTTTCAGCGCGATGGCACAGTGTACTTTCAGTATCTGAAGCGCCTTCATATCAGCTTCTTCGTCAAAACCGCCTGTGATTTCGATCCCAAGCTGAGGCCTCTCCTTCAAGGCATCCGCCAGGACCTTGAGCTTCTCACGCTCAGGCGGGGACAGATTCCACCTTCCGGCTTCAAAGAGAATCTGATCCAGGTCTCCACCCTTGAATCCCACCAGTTGCCCGATAAAGGCAAAGGGCGCCGTGACAATCTTCTTCAACTCATTTCCAAGGGCCTTCCAAATAAGATCACTGAGCTTGAACTTCGGGTCATTGAGGTCTCCGCGCACAGGAAGGCCGATATCGATCTTTCCCGATGAATCCTTGAGGAGGGCCACGGCCATTTCCAACGGAAGGTCAACCAGGGCGGGACGGTCCAAACGCTTACCCAGGACAAGCTGGTCGACAATGATCTCGTTTTCACCATTCAGCTTGCTGTCCATGACCTTGTACTGAAGATTGAGGGAAAGCTTTCCGGAGCGGATTTCGTAGCCTGCAAATTTCGCCGTGTAGGGGGTGAGGTTGGCCATATCGATGTTTCGAAACCTTAAGTTGGCCTCGGATTGTTTCGTGGCCTGAAGCGGGTAGAGCTTCCCCTCAATGATGGCCTGACCGTATTCGTTGACCTGCCCTTGAAGCGCCACACTGGAGGGGCGCTCGCCGCCGGTCGCGAAGTGCTTGAAGGATCCGTCAAGCTGTCGGATGTCGGCCCGGAATTGCGGCTCCAGGCTCAAGTCGGCAAAGTCCAAGGTCCCGCCCTTCAGCTCAATGCGGCCGATTTCAACGGGAAAGACCGCTTTTCCTTGTTCAGCGGGCGCCTTTTGGACCTTGCCGACCTCCGCTTTCCCGGACTTGAATATCTCTATGACATTAACGGTCTGGTCTTGGTTGATCACGACCTTTGCCGAAGGCCCCACAAGTCGAGCCTCACGGATTTTCAGTTGATCCGGTCCAATGCCAAAATGGAGTCGTGGGACCTCCAGGGCCTCGATCCCCATCAAGGGGGTCCCGGCGGGGACCTCCTTGACCCCAACGTTCTGGGCGCCCAAGCGTCCTGTGAAGCTTAAGCCAAGGGGTCCCTCTTCAGATGCCTTGACGCTGAGATCCCCGCCGCAAGACAACTGGCCGGAATCAATGGAAAGAGACGGGGCCAAAGACCTCAAATAGGGCGTAAAGGCAGGAAGGCCCAAGGCCTCCAAATTGAAGTTGGTCTCGGCCGTTGACTTGGAAGCATCGTAAACCCCCCTTGCCGTCAGCTCTCCCCCCTCCTCCAGACGAAGGGCCATTTTAAAACCGATGGGCTGCTTCAAATCGCTTACGAGGTCCGAGAGCGAAAGCGCCATGTCCTTCACGTGAAAGGATGCGTCCGAACCTGCGGCCCGGTCCTCGATGGTCGCCCCAAACCCCTTTAACTGCACTGCGTCCACTTTGGCCGTCCAAGGCCGTCCTTCTGCCTTCGCCTCGGCCTTGCTCCGCTCAACCTCTCTCCTAATCGCGCCCTTTGAGGCAAAAAGCTCCGCCCAATTGAGCGTTCGCCTCTCATCGAAAACAACATGGGCGTTGCCGTCGCGCAATTGGATTTCACCCATCTGCATGGACCGGGACTGAAGGTCCAATCGGCCTCTCTGAAAGGAGAACGCTTCAATCGTCAGAACCTTCTCTTTTTCCTCTTCTTTCATGAGGGAGAGGGAATGAATTTCCCCGCTCATGTCATCCATGACGACTTCAGCCGGTGTGGTGGCCCTGAAGGTCAAGGCCTGATGGAGGCTGACCGAACCAAGGTCCAGGCGCAGGGGTTTCATGCGGCTCCGGTCCGTATAAGCGACCTGGATGTCGGCCACATCGACCCCCCCCAGTTCAACGGTCCACGGGGCCGCATCCGAATTGGGTCCCTCAGGATTCGTGGATTTCGCTTCAGTCTCCGGTTCCCGGGCAATCCGCTCCCAATCAAAGACCCCGGGCTCGTCTACCATCATCCGAGCGATTCCTTTACGCACGTCGAATCGCTCGGCCGTGAACGCCCGTTTCCCCAAATCCAGACGCCCGTTCACCAGGTTGATCTCGCTAAGTGCCAGGAGAGGGTTCTCCTCCCCCTTGAGGTGCATTGAAATGTCTTTGATCTTCAGGCTCGCGCCGTCCACGGTCAGCCAATCCGTCTCACGGGTGAGGTCAAGCCCGTAACGGGCAGAGGCCTCAACGGTGCCGGCAGGCTCGGCCATGTTCAGCCGGTCTTGCACAAACAGCCATGGCGTTGCGACCCTCACATTTTCCAGGGCCATTTTGCCATTCATCCGGACCGGTGAGAGGGACACCGTCCCTTCAGAGCGAAGGGTTTCGCCCGCGCGGGTTTGCGCCGTTAACCCGTACCGGCCCATGGTCCCGGGCTTGTTCCCAAGGCCGTCGGCCTGGATCGCTACCGATTCCATCCGGATGGAGAAGGGGGTGGGTCCCCGTTGATCGGAAAAAACAACCGTGCCACCGGATATGGAGGCCTTATCGACCAGCGCGAACATCGGGCGATGAGCACTGGGCTTCGAACCCTCATCCATCTTTGCCTTGACCATTTGCCCCAAGTTGATCCGGCCATCCGATTTGAGGGTCACACTGGCGCTCGGTCCCTCCAAGACCACAATACCCACCTTCAATTCATTGGCGGCCGAGTCGAAGCGTCCCTCTTCAAGCGTGAGTTTCCTGAGAGTGAAGATTGGCGCTTCTTCTCCGTAGAGGGTGAGGGCAAGCCCTTCGAGGCCAAGCTTGACATGTTCAGCCACCATGGCCGGTGAAGCCCCTTGCAACTGGAGGCTATAGTCGGCCGCCAAGGTCAGGACCCCTCCAGGCTGTTTCAGGTTCAAAAGGCCCTGCACGAACAACCACCCGGTCGCAGCCTGAAAATGCTCAACTTTTAAGTGGCCGTCAACGAAGACCGGCGCAAGCGATATATGCCCCAAAGCTTGCGCGGATTCTCCCTTGGGAGTCCTGGCCGAGAGCGTGTATTGGCCCTTCCGGTCCTTTAAGGTCGACAGTTCGCTCGCATCGCCAGTTCGATGGAACCCAGATCCAGAGAAAAGGGCGTGGGTGTCCTTTGATCGGAAAAATGGATGGTTCCGGAGGTCAGGGAGATTTGTTTGAAAAGGAGGCGGGGCGGGCGGCTGTTTTCCTGGACAGGGTCCTGTCCGTTGCCCTTGAAGAACGCATCCAGATTTGTGCCCCCGTCAGGTTTGATGGTGAAATCCAGCTCAGGGGAATCGACTTTGATCTCTTTGAAGGTCCAGGCCCAACGGAAAAGGCTAGTCGGTTCGAAATTAACGAGGAAACGCTTCAGGGCCACGAGCCTTTGACCATCGGGGTCCGAGAGCTGGAATTTCTCAATTTCAAGCTGAAAGGTGTAAGGGTTAAACCGCACAGGCTCAAAAACGGCATCACAGTTGAATGTTTCCTTCAGGCTCTTCTTGAGTTGCCGACCCACCAGTTGGGGAATCAGCAAAAAACCCATAAGGGTATAGGCGGCAAGGACCCCCCCGATGATGATGCCGTTTCTCCTGTTTATCCATTTACGGCGCATGATCCATTCTCACTTTCAAGCCTGGTTCCCTCGGCCCCAGGGAATTCTAGCGAAGGCTTGTACTCTCTGAGGCGGGGTGGACCAGGACACGAGCGATTGCCCCCGCAAGGGGCCCTTGGCCTTGGTGACTCTTGTTAGGCGGGCGTCAGGACCTGGATCGTGAGCGATTTGACCATATCCTTGGTGGCGTCACGGTAGGTTTTCATGTGAGGGGCCCTTGCATGGTTCTTTAGGGCCTCAGGGTCCTTCCACGCCTCCAGCACGGTAACCACGTTTTCCCGGGTCGACCCCTGCACCGGCAGACCGGAAGGCACGTCCACCGCGGGTTCATACATGATGCAGCCCACCTCCGCTTTGACCTTGGGAACATTGCCTTTAAAGATATCCAAGAAAGACTGCTTCGTTCCTTCCTTCAATTCAACGGTGGCAATCACATAAATCATGGTTCCAACCCTCCTTCTATGGTCCGATTCAACGAATCAACCTACTGGCGATAATTCTTCCCGGCGTGAACCGTCACAACATACAACATCTGGCCCCAATTTTCCATAACCGTCATGGCCCCGCGAAGCCCAAGATGCCTTCAAATTTGGGGCTGGATCCTGGACCACCCTTGACGCGAGGGCTTGCCAAACTGGAGAAATGGCCTTAAAAGGGCAGAGCCGGCCGGGAGTGTCACAGAGATCACCGGGGGTTTTTGGTGGAACCATCCGGCGATGCCGGTGCATATAAGGAGTGGAGGAGAAAAATGCTGCGTGAGATGGTGAAAGTGGTTCAGGAAGGGCAAGCGAACGGAAATCACATGATCGTTCGGATGAGATTCCCGTCAGGGCTGGAGATCCTGGGACTTCCCACGGAAAACTCTTATGGTGGCGAGTGGGACCTTGGTCCGACCTGGAATTATTTGGTGCTTGCGGATCGCCCGTTCCTGGTGGACACGGGCAGGACGGGCCAGGGAATCAAACTTCTGGAGGAGATGGAAGCCGCAGGGGTCTCATCCAAGGACCTTGACTTCGTCCTTTTGTCTCACGGGCACGAAGACCATGACGGCGGCCTGCCAGAGATCGTTGAACAGAGCGGAGCAAGCGTCAAGGCCCATGTGATCTATGACCTTCTGATCCGTCTTTACCCGGATAAAGCGCCCCATGGGGTAAACAAGGACTTTCCGGCCTCCTGCTGGCGCTGCCTCATGCCCGAGTCCTTCTCAAGCCAGCACTGCCCCGACTACCACCGGGGGCGGAGCCGACTGCGGATCGAGGCCATCGGCGACGCGGAAACCGCCGTCGCAAAAGGCATGACCGCCTATCATCTGCCGGGACACAACCCCGATGCACTGGCGTTGCTCCTAGGCGAAGAAGTGCTTCTGGTGGGCGACACGGTCCTACCGGACATATCTCCCCAGCCCACTCGGGAGGCCTCTTACGAACAGCTGGCGCCAATCCTCGGTCCCCAATATCCCCAAGGCGAATCCATCTTCGGGCTCCGGGCTTACATACGATCCCTTAAGAAGCTCGAAGAAATCAGCGCCCGCATGCCACAGCTGACGGTCCTGCCGGCCCACAGGCTTTATTTTAACCATCAATGGAACGACGTAGCGCTGAAGGAAAGGGTAAAAGAATTGCTGGCGCACCATGTGACGAGATGCGCCGACATCCTGGAGATCCTCCAGCAAGGCCCGAAGACCGCGAAAGAGGTGGCAACGGCCCATTTTGAACCGTCCCTGCTCAAAGGGTTTGGGATCATGATGGCGGAACACGAAATCCTCAGCCACTTTGAACTGCTTCAGATCTCCGGTGACGCAGTCGCCATCCCCGATGGAAAATTCGAAGCCACCGGGACCTGGTCTGTCGAATCGTTCGTCGAGGACCTCAGAGCCGAGTATTAGCAGGTGATGGTGATTGTGCTCAGCCAAAAACGGACGTTTTTGGCTGAGCACTTTTCAATGGCCCCTGTCGGTCCGATGCTCCTCAGTTCGCATTCCTCCTCCCGATCACCAGGCACCCCAATTATGCATTTAAATCCTCAAGAACCGCTCTCAAGCCGAGAATCGAATTCCCCTTTGGCCGGTTCCCACTTAGAAGCCCCCGGTTTCCTCGAAGTCCCTTTTTCGCAAAGGCCGATTTAGTACCATACCAGTAAATTTGCGATCAAAAGTGGCGAAATGTTTTGTGGCCTTTTCAGTTTGCTTCCCGCTTGTCCAGGTTGGGTATTTTTCCGGATTTCAGATTTTGATATTGGAATTTCCGGTTTAACCGGGTTAGGGGCATTTTTCCTCCTCCCTTCACAATTGTAGAGGGGGACCTGTCAGCCAGATTTGTGACAGATTGAGGGGAATTTTGTATTTCATCCATAGGATCAACTGTGAGGAACAAAATGATTCCGTCCTCCCCCTGGCGCAACACCGGGCACGCGAACCGTAAGGCACGCCGATGAAGAGACGGAAGGGGTGAGGTTGGACAGATATTTGGAATGATAAAATCTCGCACTCATCTATAATATGATGAATTTGGCATAACCCGTGATCTGCCCCGGAGAACCGACGGGCACGATCTTATTGTCCAACCCGGACCGGACTTGTCGAAAGTCACAGATTACCGGAAGCCCGATCCAACCGAAGTGGCCATCAAGGAGGACTTTCCCATGAACGAAAGAAATACGCGAGAAGGCTTTCACGAGGTAAGACTCGACGTTAACAGAAAGGAATACAAGGTTGCCGTTCAAGTGGACACGCCGCTTTTGTGGGTTATTAGGGAACAGCTCCATCTTAGGGGAACAAAATATGGATGCGGCATTGGACGCTGCGGCGCCTGTACCGTGCTCGTGGACGGAAAAGCCGTCCGTTCCTGCCTCACGCCCGTTTCCAAGGTGGAGGGTAAGGAGATCACGACCATTGAGGGGCTCTCCCACGACGGATACCACCCCCTTCAGAGGGCTTGGATCGAACAGGATGTTCCTCAGTGCGGCTACTGTCACTCAGGCCAGATCATGAGCGCGGCGGCTCTTGTGGCAGAACATCCGAATCCGACGGACGAAGATATCGACCGGATCATGTCCGGCAACATTTGTCGATGCGGCACCTATCAGCGGATCCGCGACGCAGTGCACCGAGCGTCCGGGATGAAGGCAGATGAAGGCCAGAAGACATCCATGAGTGCAACGGACGCCGATACGGATGGAGGGGCGACCATAAGCCTGAATCCGTTCATTCGCATCGGCCCCGATGAATCGGTTACCCTGGTCGTAAATCATTCCGAGATGGGACAAGGGGTGTACACGGCCTTGCCCATGCTCGTGGCGGAAGAGCTCGAATGCGATTGGACGAAGATCAAAGTCGAGGCGGCGCCGGTGGATCCCGCATTTAACCACACCCAATTCGGGATGCAGCTCACAGGCGGGAGTACGAGTGTGGCAAGCGAGTGGGAGCGGTTGCGCAGGGTCGGCGCCGGCGCGAGAGAGATGCTCCTTGCCGCCGCGGCCGACATATGGGAGGTGGACAAGGACACCTGCCGCGCTGAAAAGGGGTCAGTGATCCATTCCAGCGGAAAAAGGCTCACCTACGGCCAACTCGCAGAGACCGCCGCCCTGCTTCCGGAGCCCCAAGAGGTCAAACTGAAGGAACCCTCCGCGTTCAAGATCATAGGACGTCCCATGAGACGACTCGATACGCCTGAGAAGACCGTCGGGAAGGGCGTTTTTGGCATCGACGCCGAGATCTCCGGCATGCTCACCGCGGTGGTTGCACGGCCGCCCGTATTCGGGGCAAAGGTGGTGAGCTTCAAGGCAGACAAGGCCATGGCCCATCCTGGCGTCAGAAAAGTGGTTCAAATACCCACCGGCGTGGCGGTGGTGGCGGATGGGTTCTGGCCGGCGAGCCGGGCCCGGGAAGCACTCGAGATCGTGTGGGACGAAGGCCCTGCTGCGTCGCTCTCTACGGAAGGCATGAGGGAGCAGTATGCGGATTTGGCCAAAGGAACTGGTGCGGGCGCCAGGAAAGACGGCGATGTTGAACAGGCCTTACGGCAGGCGTCCAAACGGATCAGCGCCGAGTATGAAGTCCCGTACCTTGCCCACGCGACCATGGAACCCTTGAACTGTCTCGTCGATCTGCGAACTGAAAGCTGTGAGATCTGGACCGGCACCCAAGGCCAGACCTTGGATCGAGAGGCTGCGGCTCGTGTTGCAGGTTTGAATCCCGACCAGGTGAAGCTCCATACAACCCTTCTGGGCGGCGGGTTCGGACGCCGCGGGAACCCTCACTCGGATTTCGTGATGGAGGCCGTACAGGTGGCGAAAGCCGCTGGGCAACCGGTCAAGGTGATCTGGACCCGAGAAAACGACATGAAGGGAGGTTGGTACCGCCCCATGTGGTATGACCGAATCGTCGGGGGGCTCGATACCGACGGAAAAATTACGGGCTGGCATCACACCATTGTAGGTCAGTCAATCATGGCCGGGACACTCTTCGAGGGGATGATGAGTGACGACATAGATCCTGCTTCCGTAGAAGGGGCAGCGGACATCCCCTATGCGATTCCGAACCTCCTGGTGGATTTGCACAGCCCGAAGATCGGCGTCCCGGTGCAGTGGTGGCGGTCGGTGGGCCACTCCCACACCGCGTTCGTTGTCGAGAGCTTTATCGATGAGCTGGCCCATGCGGCAGGCAAGGATCCTTATGAGTTCCGCCATCGCATGCTGGGTGATCATTCGCGGCATAAGGCCGTCTTGGAACGGGTTGCCGAGAAGGCCGGCTGGGGCACCTCGGTGCCGGAAGGGCGTGGGCGAGGTCTGGCGGTACACAGCTCCTTCGGCAGCTTCGTGGCCCAAGTGGCGGAGGTATCCGTCAGCGTCGAAGGGAAGGTGCGCGTACACAGAGTGGTGTGCACCGTGGATTGCGGCAGGGTGACGAACCCGAACACGGTCGAAGCCCAGATGGAAGGCGGAATCGTTTTCGGACTCACGGCCGCCCTGTACGGTGCCATTACCTTGAAAAAAGGCCGCGTGGAACAGAGCAATTTCAACGATTACCCCATGTTGACCATGAGAGAAATGCCGAAAGTGGAGGTTTACATCGTACAAAGCGACGAACCGCCGAGCGGCGTGGGGGAACCGGGTGTGCCTCCCATCGCTCCGGCCGTGGCGAACGCCGTCTTTGCCCTGACGGGCAAACGCATCCGGTGCCTACCCATTCGACCCGAAGAACTGACATGAAAAACTGTCGACCCGGAACGATCGGTTTAAGCAAAGACGGAAACCCCTGATGTCAGATGATTGTGGGATGAACCGGTTTCTGAACGATCCGACCTACGCCTGAAATGTTGGAAGCAAGGTACTACTCTCTCTCAGACGACAACCTCCACGTCGTCAACGCACTTATGGGAAACGCTATTGGGGTTTTAGGTTTACGGAGAAGGCTTGGAAGTGATCATGGTGAAGGATGCCAAGAAGATCCCGAATCGATGCTGCCGGTGCCCTTCACTACGTCATGGTCAGCGGCATCGAAGGGGGGCGGTATTCCGTAGCGATACCGACAGGAATCGATTTCTGGAGCGATTGGGAGACCTTTCCCTGGAGGGGTGTCGGGGATGTTCGAAGAGAAGCCGGGTGCAGCGAGGCGGGCGTACAGGTCCTTTGTGGAAGAAGGGATTGTCCTGGGGATGCGTCAGGATCTCACGGGCGCGGACCTGTCTCGAAGCGCAGAGTGGGGATGAGGTCGGGCCAAGCAAACTACATGATATTGAACGAATAGTTTCCAATCTTGCCCTCTGAAATAGGCCTATAATGAGTTTTTCGAGGGCAAAACGGCCGCTTTCCTCCCGAACAAGGGGCCGGAATCCTCTGGAATCGGTGGCCCATTTCAGCGGAATACGTATCCTTTGTGGATTTTTTTATAAAACATGGCCCACTTATATCAAGTCGGACCAGAATTACCAAGGCTTTTTAGCACTATGCTTCAAAAAAATCTTGTAACATAAGGCTCAATTGTATTCGGCGATCCGAAACGCCTGAAAAGGCGTCGGCTGCATCCTCTTGACCTTAAGTTTACGCGAATGCGCCCAAGGCAGGGTGGCGATGTTGTTTGTGCATTAGGGTTTGCTTTGCACTGCACCTAAGCATGATTCAATATCTCGAAGGCTTTCTCTGTGAGAAAGCTGTTCAAAAGCCATGCAAAGGGATTGGTCTAAGCATGAAAAAAATTTCATGAGGCGGTTTCCGTCTTATTTGCGGATGACGGGGAGGAATCCTTTTCGAAAGGATGCGCGGTTTTCATCCCCTTACTTCCCTTGATTTTGGTGAGAAACGGCCCTATGATTAGTATTAGACTTTTTGCGCGTCAATACAATTTTTTTCAGTTGAAAAAGGTATTGTTATACGAAAAGGCCGATGTCATGACAAAAAAAAGAAACGAATCTGCACAGAGTGAGAATAAGGGTTCCGGTAGGGCTATGGACGGAGGGATAAAGTTCGACATGCCCACATGCGGGGGGTGCAGGACATGTGAGATAGCCTGCTCTTTTCACCATCGGGGAGAGTTCAATCCCGAGGTGGCCAGCCTCCAGATACTGGACAAGGAGGACGGGCCGGGGTACTACGTTTGGCTTGCCTCGGAAAGCAATGATCTGAGGAATGCCTGTGACGTGTGCAAAGATCTCAATGTGCCCCTTTGTGTGGAATACTGCAAAGAATACGATGATCTCTTCAAAATTCTGCAGGAGTTTGACAAGAAACGCAAGGAACCGGAGAGTTCCAAAGAGGATTAGAGCGGAAGCCTAGAGCACGCGGCTTCCCTATGGACCGCATCAGCGGTCTATCGGAGGCAAGGCGAAATTATTTTGAGCGGATATTTATTTGTGGATGGAAAAGGTGGGAAAGATGGAACAGATTCTAGGTTATGCGGGCAAGATATTGCGGGTAAACCTGAGCAGTGGAGAAATCACGAACGAGCCTACCCTGGCCTATGCCGAGGGGTGGCTTGGTGGTCCGGGGATCGCCGTAAAAATACTCTATGACGAACTGCGTTCCTGGGTGACCCCCTACGATCCTTCAAACCGGCTCATCGTCGGTGCGGGAGCGCTGGTAGGGACGACGGCTCCCGGCGCTAACAAAATGAATATCAGCACACTGGGCCCGATGACGGGAGGGTGGGCCAGCTCTTGCAGCGACAGTTATCTGGGAGGCCAGCTGAAGCGCGCCGGCTACGACTCGGTCGTCATACAGGGCAGATCCCATAGCCCCGTATACCTCTGGATAAGTGACTCTTCAGTTGAAATCCGAGATGCTTCTCACTTGTGGGGAAAAACGACAGGGGAGACCATGGAGGCGATCAGGGAGGACCTTGGCGAACCCAAACTCCATGTCCTCTCAATCGGCCCCGCAGGTGAAAACCTTGTCCGGGGTGCCTGCGTGATCCAGGACCGTGGAAGGGCCTTCGGCCGGGGAGGGACAGGAGCCGTAATGGGATCGAAGAACCTCAAGGCCGTTGTCGCTAAGGGAAGCCGCGGCGTGCGGGTCGCCGCCCCGGAACGATTCATGTCCGCTGTGGCCAGGTGCCGGGGCATGTTCAAAAAAACGCCCTCCACCGAAAAATTTCACAAGTATGGGACCCTTGGAATTATGGAGGGGAAGCAGGCAGTCTGCGGTATCCCCTACAAGAACTTCCAGGATACCCACCTTCCCGAGGACATGGCCTCCTCCGTTGATCCCAGGCACCTGGTCGACAAGTATCAGGTCTCCAAACAGAGCTACCCCGGGTGCGCCTTCGGCGGCTGCAGCCGAATCATGCATGTCACCGAGGGGCCCTATGCCGGGCTGGTCACGGAATCGAATCAGTGGGAGGTGGTCGCCACTCTCCAGGGGAGGCTTGCCATTCGGGAGCCGACATTCATGCTCATGGCAAATACCCTGTGCAACCAGTACGGCCTGGATGTGGATGCAGCCGGGGCATCCATCGGATGGGCCATGGAATGCTTCCAGAGGGGAATCATCGACGAAAAGGATACCGGCGGGCTCACGCTGCGTTGGGGCGACCACGAGGTCAGCCTGGCCCTCATCCGGAAGATGGTCCATCGGGAGGGATTCGGAGATCTCCTGGCCGAAGGATGCGCCAGGGCGGCCGATATTCTCGGACGTGGCAGCGACTATTATGCGATTCACATCAAGGGGCTCGATTTGTACGAGTCATGTCGCGGCGCCATGGGGTGGAGCCTGGGTGCGACCACTTCGACGCGGGGCGGCGGTCACACCACGGGAGGGGCGATCATCGAGACGATCGGTGGGCTTGATGTGGAAAAGGCTAAGGAGGTTTACGGAATCGACAATCCACACAAGCCGCAGGAATATGATGGGAAGGCCAAGATGGTGTATTTCGGCGAAGCCTTGCAGCGGGTGAACAACTGCCTGGGAGTCTGCCATTACAATACATCCTATTTTGATCCGAACCTGCCCAATCTTCCCGAGCTGGCCGAGCTTTATTCGGCGGCGACCGGACTGGAGCGGAGCGTGGAAGATCTGAAGCGGCTCACGATGAGGCAGGTGAACATGGAAAAGGCCTTGAATCTGAGGTTCACTGATTTTGATCGGAAAGACGATATGCCGCCGCCCAGAGATCTTTCCGAGCCTATTCTCACAGGCAATCTGGCCGGATTGAAGATCGATGCTGAGAAATACGGAAAGATGCTGGACGAGTATTACGATCTTCATGGCTGGGATAGAGCGACCAGTTTTCCGACACGAAAAGCTCTGGTCGAGTTGGACCTTGCATACGTGGCCGACGATCTGGAAAAGATCGGCAAACTCGGATGATGGGCGGCCATGAAGAGATTTTAGGAAATCACTTTACCAGCCGGTGAACGAGTATAGAGATTAGATGCGCCTGGAGATGGTGAATATAGAATTCCCGAGCTTGAACGAGAAAGGTAAAGTTGCCGTTGTGGCCGGGGCGAGTCACGGCATTGGGCGGACCCTTGCACTGGGGCTGGCTGACGCAGGCGCGGACCTGGTGATGGCAAGCCGAACGGAGAGCGATTTAAAATCACTGGCTGATGAGACCCGCGTGCTCGGGCGGAAGGCCATAGTCCAAGGGGTAGATCTCATCCGGGCGGACGACATCCGTGCGGCGGCCGATGCTGCAGCAAATGAATTCGGACGGATCGCCATCCTGGTAAACAACGCCGGGATCAACATCAACAAGTCGGCACTCGAAACGACAGAAGAAAATCGGGACCTCGCGATGGCCGCGAATTTAAAAAGCTATTTCTTCACCAGCCAGATCTTCGGCCGCATGATGATTGATCGGGGTAAGGAGGGGATGGAAACGCTGTTAGGATTTTAAGTTTACGGAGAAGGCTTGGGAGTGATCATGGTGAAGGATGCCAAGGAGATCCCGAATCGATGGTGCCGGTGCCCTGCACTACGTCATGGTCAGTGGCATCGAAGGGGGGCGGTATTCCGTAGCGATACCGACAGGAATCAATTTCTGGAGCGATTGGGAGACCCTTTTCCTTTTCCCCCATGACTTCACTTCCTGCCTGCCGTGAAGATTTCTCCTTGAGATCTCAGTGTCCTATCCCCCAAGCCGGCTGTTCTCTGTCTTTGGCCCTCTACGTAACGAGCATACCTGACATCCTGTGTATCTTCAACGCAATTCATCCCCCTACCCTGGGGCGCTCGATTTGCGGTGGAAATGCGATGGGAAAGATTGGGGACATTATATTATTACTCGCCTCGGCGGGTGAATGTCATAGAAAGCGTCTCCTTATTATCGTACAGTCAGGGAGATAGGAATGGCCGGGACCGCGGTTGCGGAGCTGCCGGGGTTGACGCAGGCTGTTGTGTGCCGAGCTGTTGCGCATGGAAAAAAAGCAGGCACTGGACAAAAAATTGAACCTCGATGAGCCTCGAAATGCATAAGATCATGTGCCCCACAATAAGCCTTCTAGGATTTCCGGACCGCTTGCTTGTTCTTGCAATATTTCCGGTTCCGCTGCAAACTCTGCGCCTGGCGTAAGATGGATGCTTTTGGCCTTCTGTTGTGCCACGTAGTAAGGAGTGGTCAAGGCCGAACCAGATGTTTTTGACACTTCAAGACGCGGGGTTCCATAAGGTGTCAACAAATGCCTTGACACACTTCTCAGCCAAATCTACAAGAAATTCAAGGATTGAACGCCATGCTTCTTGAGAAGAGAGGTCCGTTGAATGGTTGATCCGGCGAGAAGGTGACACTATTTTGGTTATTTCAAGGAGGGATAGGGAAATTGATTAACAACAAAGAACGACGCAACCCCTTGAAGGTCGTGGTGGCAGGGGCCGGCACCATGGGACATGGCCTGGCGATGGTGATGGCCAGGGCGGGTCATGACACCGTGCTTTTCGACATCCGTGAGGAGGCCTTGCAGCGGGCCCTTAACCTCATTCGTTCTCACCTCCAACTCCTGTCGGACATGGGACGATTGGATTCGAAGGATATCCCCGGGATTGTGGCGCGCATCACCACGGCCGAAAGCATCGAAGTCCTGTCCGAGGCGGAGTTACTCATCGAGAGCGTTTCCGAAGATCCGGAGGTCAAGAGGGACTTTTACCGGGAAGCCGCGGCCCGGTGCGCCCCGGGGACCATCGTGGGCAGCAACACCTCTTACCTGAATATCTTTGAGCTGGCCCCCGAATCCCTTCAGAGCCACCTCCTGATCAACCACTTTTACGCCCCGCCCTACATCATCCCGCTGGTCGAGATGGTGAAGGGCCCTGCCACCCTCCCTGATGTGATGGAGAAGGTAAAAGCGATACTCTCCGCAGCGGGCCAAAAACCTGTTATGATGGAAAAATTCATCGCGGGGTTCATTGTCAATCGGCTCCAGAGGGCCATCGGACGCGAGATATTCCATTTGATGGACGCCGGATACGCTAAACCCGAGGAGATTGACAAGGCCGTGCTGGCAAGTCTCGGTGTCCGGCTTCCGGTCCTGGGCGTGGTTCGCCGCCTCGATTTCGCAGGTCTTGATTTTGCGCTCAAGATCTACTCCAATCCGCCCATCGGGCTGATGACCGAGGAAAAGCCCTCGGAGCGGTTGAAGGATCTCGTATCGCAGGGTCATCTGGGGGTGAAAACGGGTAAAGGGTTCTATGATTATGGAGGCAAGGACCTGGAAGAGATCAGTTGCAAGAGGGACCGGCTTCTCTTGCGCGCCCGTGACCTGATGGAAGAGATCGAGAGAGAGCTGTGGTCCGAGTGATGGCCAGCGACGCCGTCCACAAACGAGTGAATAAGGAGGGAAAAGACATGAGTCAGCAGTCAAGATGGGTCAGAATGGCCATGAGCTGCCCCGAGGGACGGGGAGATACAATGCTCCTGACCGAGTGGCGGGTCAAAGGGGACGAGGCCGCGCTCAATGGAGTCAGCTGCAACAATTCCCAGCTTAAGGATTATGGTGGCGGAGATTGCCAGTGGTCCTGTTGGGAAAAGATTGTGACGCGCAAGGCGTAGGTTGGCGTCTGTGCTAGAAAGGCGGTGCGATGATGGGGCTTTCAAGAAATGAGATCAGGAAGGCGTTGGTCGAATGGAATCATGCCTGGGACAGGCATGACCTGCGTGGGGTGATGTCTCTCTTTCATGACCATGTGATCTTTGACAATTTCACCGGCGGCCGGGTCGAGGGAAAGGACAACCTTGAAAAGGCATGGAGTCCCTGGTTTCAGAACCACGGGGGTTTTCGTTTTATAGAGGAAGAGACCTTCATCGATGAAACCGAACAGAAGGCATTGTATCGGTGGCGGCTGGAGTGGCCCTCCCCGGAAAAGGCGCACAGAGGAAAGCCGGAAACAAGGCGGGGCGTGGACGTGATACATTTCAAGGATGGAAAAATCATCAACAAGTTCACCTACTGCAAGACCAGCATCGAGGTGGCCGGAAAACGGGTGAAGCTCGTCCCTGAGGCGTGAGGCCCGAACAGAAAGGATCCGGACTGATCCGGGGCGGGCCTCGCCCGGCCTGGCAGGAGACAACCCATGAGTGGTGAATTCATCATCGCGCACGAGGCCCTGATCAGGATGGGTTTTTTCGTGACCATCTTCATCATGGTTGCGCTGGTGGAGGTCTTTCGTCCCAGGAGACCGCTGCTCACGTCCAAAGTGAGTCGCTGGTTTGGAAACATCTCCATCGTCGCCATCAACACGGTGGTGCTCCGGTTGCTCTTTCCCGCTGGGGCCGTGGGCATTGCCATGTGGGTCGGAAAGCAGGGATGGGGATGGTTCAATCACGTGGCCTGGCCGGGCTGGCTTGAGATCGTCCTGTCTGTGGTGCTTCTCGACTTCGTCATATACCTCCAACACGTCATGTTCCATGCGGTCCCCGGATTGTGGCGGTTTCACATGATGCATCATGCGGACATGGACTACGACCTTACCACGGGGACTCGTTTTCACCCTGTCGAGATTATCATCTCCATGCTGATCAAGGCCGCGGCCATCACGATCCTGGGTGCCCCAGCCCTTGCCGTGATCCTCTTTGAAATCCTGCTCAACGGGACCGCCATGTTCAATCACGGGAACTTCTTCATCCCCCTGAAGCTGGACCGTGTGTTGCGGCTTGGCGTGGTGACGCCCGACATGCACCGCGTCCATCATTCGGTCTTTCCCAGCGAGACGAACAGCAACTTCGGGTTCAATCTTCCATGGTGGGATCGACTGATGGGGACCTACCGGGCACAGCCCATGCGGGGACACGACGGAATGACCATCGGGCTCCACCAGTTTCGGGACCCGTCCCGCCTCACGCTCCTATGGATGATCGTTATGCCGTTTTCGCGCAAACTGGGCAACTACGCCATCAACCGGAAGGGTTCAAGGAACGAAGACTGATGGTTCGCCCCACCGGCAAAGCCAATGGAACGGTTATGCCGCACCGAAACCGGAAAAGACTCAGCGACAAGGATTTCGACCGGGTCGTCCAAAGGGCCATTGCCAGGATTCCCCAAGAGATCCGGCAGCACCTGGACAACATCCTCATTTCCGTGCAGAAGCGGCCCTCCTCGGAACTGTTAGAGGAATTAGGTTTTCCTGCGGACGAACCGCTCCTGGGCGTCTTCTGGGGTGTGCCGCTCATGGACCGATCCGTCATGGACCCGGCGCCCTTTTCGGACAGGATTTTTCTGTTCCAGGAGGTTATCGAGGAAACCTGTGAGACCATCGAGGCATTGGAGGAAGAGATCGAGATCACGGTGGTCCACGAAATCGCCCATGCCCTTGGAATAGAGGAGGATCAGCTGGCCGAGCTGGGCTTTGATTAACGGCCTGCGCGAAACCCAACACCTTTCACGCCTAAATAATGGCTCAGAGATGGCTGAGATAGCATTCGAAGAGTTTCGAGCGAAGCCGATCCAAATCGGACAGCTTAGCGATTAGCTCATCAAGAAGCCTGGGGGTTTGGCTGGAGATCGACTCCTTCAGGGTTGGACACAGGTATCTGTGGCAAATGAAAGGCCGTGAGAGGGGTTGAAGCCCACACCCGTCTGCCAGCAGAAAGGCACACCCTCTCTGCCTGCGAAATCGCTTTCTGGTAATCTCGGGCCGGCAAAGGACCCGAGCCAGGATCAGGTCCCTTTCATCAAAAAGGTGCTGCACCTTGCCGCAGCATGGGTCCGGACACGAAGGGCAGATCTTGGCCACATAGGGCCTTTGGATCGCGATGACTTCCGTCAGGACCCTTTCGATCTCGTTTGCGACCGCTTGCGGGGTGAAAGCCTGCCGGGTCATCTGTCTGCGAAGGGGGAGATTTGGATCAGCATTGGGTTATAATCTCCGGTGCTTCATGGTCGCAACGGTGCCCTGCGCCAAAGCGATCAAATAGTTTCGAGTCATCCTTGCTGTCTAAATCAGTCCGTGTCCGATGGAATCCTCCCCACCTGGCCACTGATTCCGATTCAATCGGACACGGATTGGACGGATTGATATGTAGGTCAGGAAAAAGGGGTGTCTCTTCTTATGGGCTAAACGTCCAATCAGTCGGAGCAGTTACATTTGTGGGATTAAAGATCATTGCAGCACAACTTACCAGGCCCGCTCCCTTTGGAGTTACGGCCTTATCTCCCCTATGGGGGGATTTTTCAAAATCGCCACTTTAGGGTGCGGATCGTTTACAACTGTGATTCGACTACTGAATAATTTTTCCAATAGGTAACCGATCGCTAACTGCGGCGGTAGATTTCCGCCTTTGCTTTCAGATCAGCGAGCTGCCGGCCCACTGTTTCGCGCTCGGCCGGCTTTAATTCACGGATTACCTTGCCCGGTTGGCCCAAAACAAGAACCCCGGAGGGAACCTCCATGCCGGGCGGCACCAATGTGCCAGCCCCGACAAAAGTGCTTTCGCCTACAACTGCCCCCTCCAGAACAATGGCGCCGACCCCCACCATGGCACCTGTTTTCACGACTGCGCCGTGCAGACACACCATGTGGCTGACCAGCGCCCCCGGTTCGACCACGACGGGGCGGCCGGCAGGAGCCTCCAGAAGACACAAGTCCAAAATCGCGCTTCCTTCACCTATGCGGATCTCCTCGTCGTCAGCCCGAAGCACCGCTCCAGGCCAGACCGTAACGCCTGATGCCAAGGTCACACGTCCAATAAGACGGGCCGAAATGTCCACAAAGGCCGTGGGGTCTATGCGGGGGGTGTGGCCATTGAAGGATGTTATGTAACCCCAGCCGGAATGCCCTGTATTCATCGTTTATTACCTCATTTCAGGTATCTCAACGGCCTTATAGAGCCGTTAACAAGTCGCATCTTTTGGGGCCTGAGCAGGTGAGGTGATAAGAAGTCCCTTTTCTTGGAACGGAGTATGGGCGATTTCGCCTTGTAGATCAAACAAAATCTGGCCGCGAGATGTTGTGTCTGCGATCCGCGTGCGTGAAATAGGATTATGGGGTCGGAAAGACCAATTTCCATTCGTTCCGCACATTTGATACCATTCTAGGCCTGGTCATCCGTTCTTCCGCGTGGTTGCTTGCTTGGCCTAAAAGCTATCCCTTATTAATTCGATACCAAGGGGGCCAAAGCGGCCTGAGGCCTGTGAGGGGCAAGAAATCAAACGATTCGAGAGTGGGAGCAACCGAGCGCATTCATCCCTTCTGATTCCCCGCCCCCCGATCGGCACCATAATAATGATGGTATGCCGGCGCATTAACTGTTAATCTCATTTTGTCTTTCAACATCGCCTCGCGTCCCGCGATCCCACAGGACAATTACCCATAGCGTCCAAGTAATGGAGGCTTGCATGGCAGGCAGGGAGAAAAGGGAAAAACCCCATCAACCGAAAAAAACGACTGAGCCGAAGGCCCAATCTGAAACCAGCAGCAGAGGTGCCCATCCGGAGCAGAGGCGGGCAGAGCAGGAAGAGGAGAGGACCCTGAAAGAGCGGGCACCCGAGGAGCCGACCGCTTTCGATGGCGAGGCGCAGGAACGATCCGTTCCCCAGAGGGAGGATAAAAACGCGCTCAAAGCGGTGGGTCCCTCCCGCGCGGCCATGGAAGAGGGGCAGTTTCCGATCGTGGGCATCGGGGCCTCCGCCGGGGGACTCAAAGCGCTTGAGGCCTTCTTTGATGCGGTGGCGGACGACAGCGGACTCGCGTTCGTAGTGATCACCCATACCGACCCGGATCACGAAAGCATGCTGCCGGATCTCCTCAGGAGAAAAACAAAAATACCTGTCAAGCTCATCGAAGAAGGCATGGCGGCAGAACCCAACACCGTCTACCTGCCCCCTTCCAACCGCGATCCGGTTCTGGAGAGGGGGGTATTCTCCCTGAAAAAGAGGCCGGCCAGGTCCAAGCTCCACATGCCGGTGGACCTCTTTTTAAAACATCTGGCCGAAGACCGCGGCGAACTGGCCGCATGCGTCATTTTATCCGGCACCGGGACCGACGGCACCCAGGGGGTCCGGCTGATCAAGGAAAAGGCGGGGCTGACGGTGGCTCAAAGCCCTGATTCCGCCCAGCACGGGGGAATGCCGAAAAGCGCCATGGAAACAGGCATGGTGGACGATGTGCTCACCCCATCGGAGATCCCCGGGCGCCTGAGCGAGTATTTCAAACATCCCGTCGCCATCCGAGACAAACCCGAAGAAGGGAAAGAAAAGAAGGAACCCGACCACCTGCGGCGCATCCTGACCTTTCTGGCCACCCGAACCCGGCACGATTTTTCATTCTACAAGGAAAACACCGTCATCAGGCGCATCGAGCGGCGCATGACCGTCACCCGCAGTCGGAACGCCTCGGAATACCTGGGGCGCCTGCAACAGGACCCCAAAGAAGTCCGCGCCCTCTTTCAGGACCTGCTGATCGGGGTCACGAGCTTCTTTCGGGACCCGGAGGCCTTTATCTTCTTGAAGGAACAGGTGCTCCCGGACCTTATTTCTCAAAAAGACCATGAAGCCTTGCGGGTTTGGATTCCGGGCTGTGCCACAGGGGAGGAAGCCTACTCGGTGGCGATCGTCCTGCAGGAGTGTCTGGAAGAAAAGGAAATTTCCCGTGACGTACAGATTTTCGCGACGGACATCGACGCCAAGGCCATCGAAAAGGCCCGCCTGGGCACCTACGTACAGAACATTGTCTCCGATGTGAACACCGAGCGTCTCAAGCGTTTCTTCACCAAAGAGGGCAGCCAATACCGGCTCAAATCCGACATCCGGGAGCTTGTGGTCTTTGCCGTGCAAAATGTCCTGGCAGACCCGCCGTTTTCAAAGCTGGATCTGCTGGTCTGCCGCAATCTCCTCATCTATCTCAAGCCGGAGGCCCAAAGCAGGCTGATCCCCCTTTTCCACTATTCCATCCGAAACGGCGGCATCTTGTTTCTGGGCACCTCGGAAGGTGTCGGCCGATATCATGACTCTTTCGAACCATTGAGCAAGCAGAACAGTATCTATCGGAAGAAGAACCATCTGGACCGCCGGCAGGTCCAGTTCCCCACGGCCAGATGGCCCGAAAGGACCGGGGAGGGGCCGGCAGCCGGAAGGAAACCAGACAAACCGGAACAAAGCGTCAGGGGGGCGGTGGAGAAAGTGCTGATGGAAGAGTACACGCCCGCATGCGTGGTCGTAGATCAGAAGGGTGAAATCCTCCATTTCCACGGGCGTACGGGCAAATACCTGGAACAGCCTGCGGGGGAACCCACTATACAAATTGCGGACATGGCCCGGGAGGGCTTGCGCTTTGCACTCTTATCCGCCCTGCGCCGGGTGGATGAAGAGAACCCTGAGATTCGCGAAAAGGACGTGAGGGTCAAGACCAATCATGCATACCGGCGGATCGATCTTGTGGTAAAGCGAATCAGCGAACCGCCGTTAAAGGATTGCCGGTTGGTGGTTTTCGAGGAGTTGCCCGAACCGGAGGTCCCGGAACAAAAGCCGGAAAGTCGCCTGCCCGGAGAGGAAGACACCCAAAGGGCGGCAGCGCTCGAAAAGGAGCTCATGCGAGTGAGAGAGGATTACCGCAGCGCCATGGAGGAGCTTCAGAGCTCCAACGAGGAGCTCCGATCGACCAATGAGGAGGTTCACTCTTCCAACGAGGAGCTTCAGTCCACCAATGAGGAACTGGAATCCTCGAGGGAGGAGCTTCAGTCCCTCAATGAAGAGCTCAGCACCGTTAACAGCGAGCTCTTTAATAAGATCGTGGAAGTGAAAGACGGCTATAACGCCATTAATGCCGTGCTCAACAACACCCGGATTGCCATTGTCTTTCTGGATAACGACCTCCGCTTGAGGCGCTTTACCCCCGAAGCAACGCGCCTCCTCAACCTGATCGACTCCGATGTGGGACGTCCCCTGGACCATATCACCCACAACCTTGAATATGACGATCTCGCGGAGAAGGCCCGTCAGGTACTGAAAACCTTCACATCCATCGATGAGGAGATCCGCAGCAGTGATGGGCATTGGTATCGCGCGCGCATCATGGTGTACCGCCCGGAGGAGCATGTGATCGAGGGCGTCGTGCTGACCTTTATCGACATCGATGCCCAAAAAATGGCCCAGAAGAAACTGGAAGAGATAAACGAGAAGGCCCTCTCCTCGGCAAAACGGTTTGCCGAAAGCATTGTGGACACGGTTCGGGAATCGTTGCTGGTGCTCGACAGCCGCATGCGGGTGGTGACGGCCAACCGCAAATTTTACCATACCTTCCGGACAACGGCCCATGAGACGGAGGGAAAAGGGTTCTTCGAGCTGGGTAACCGCCAGTGGGACATCCCCGCGCTGCGAAAACTTCTGCAGGAGATCATCGAACAAAACAAATCGTTTCAGGATTACTTTGTAGAGCACCGATTTCCGGAAATCGGATTCAAACGAATCCTGTTAAACGCCCGGATGCTTCAAGAAGAGGATAAAAAGGAGGCTCAAATACTGCTTGCCATGGAAGATATAAGCGGCCTTCCAGCACCTTCAAGGGAGGAAAAAAGTGAATAACAAATTCTCATCAAGTGACGCTTTTGGGAGGCTGCGAGAAAAGGCCGAACAGCTTCTTAGAGAGAAGGGAGGAGAAACACTGGATTTCGACAAGGATGATCTTCTCCGACTAGCCCACGAACTGGAGGTCTACCAGGTCGAGCTTGAGCTTCAAAACCAGGAGCTGCGGCATGCAAAAGCGGAGATCGAGGAATCAAGAAACGAGTTTTTCGATCTTTACGAATCCGCACCCGTTGCCTATCTGACATTGAATGAAAAGGGCGTTATCGAAAGGGCCAACAAAGCCGCCTATCAAATGCTCAAAGGATCGGAAGAACTTCTGGTGGGATCATCGCTCTTGTTGCGGGTCCATCCGGAGGATATTTTCGTCTATAGCTCTCTTATGAAGCAACTCGCATTTGACCAGGTACAGGGTCCATTCGAGCTGCGGCTCAGGGGCGGAAACGATGAAATGATCCACATGCAAGCAGCAATGACGGGCAAAATGGAGGAGAAAGATGGACTGAAGCAGTACCGTTTGGCCCTCGTGGACATTACCGGGCGCAAACGGATGGAGGACGAGCTTCAAAGATCACGAGATGAGCTGGAGCTGCGTGTGCAAGCGCGCACCGCAGAGCTTGAAACCTATGCCCGAAAACTCCGAGAGAGCAACAAGGCCCTTCAGGAATTCGCCTCCATTGCCTCCCATGACATGCAGGAACCCTTGAGGAAGGTCATCTCTTTCGGGAAAATGCTCAAGCAAGGGTATGCCGACTCCCTCGGGAATGAAGGGAAGGACTTTCTGGATCGCATGGTCAATGCCACGGAGCGGATGCAGACCCTTCTCAAATCCCTCCTCGACTACTCGCGTGTAGCCACACGAGCCGAGCCTTTCGGAAAGGCTGACCTTGCCGCTATCGTCCGCGAAGTTCTCTCCGACCTGGAAGTAAGGATTGAAAAGACGGGCGGAGAGGTGCATGTCAGTGACCTTCCCACGATTGAAGCCGATCCGATGCAGATGCGTCAGCTTTTCCAGAATCTTATTGGGAATGCCCTCAAATTCCACAAGGAGGGCGAGAAGCCGTCCATAGAGGTGCGGTCCATATCACACGGCGATGGAATCACCGAAATTGTCGTAGCGGATAACGGCATCGGGTTTGACGATAAGTATCTGGGCAGGATTTTTATGCCCTTCCAAAGGCTGCATGGAAGGAACGCCTACGAGGGGACAGGAATGGGGCTTGCCATCTGTAAAAAGATAGTAGACCGGCATAACGGGACGATTACAGCCAGAAGCATACCCGGTCGTGGCTCCGTTTTCACGGTCACACTTCCTTCGAAACAGAGGATTTTCAATAAGACCAGCGGAGGATAAAGTGATGTGGTGCGCCTGCCCTCGCGCATCCATCAGCCCCGATATCCGCGATTTCTGCTATTTGTCCCCGATCGAGCACCTAAGATCCTTGAAAAGGAGTGATGCATCGTGTTTTCCTTTGTTCACGCGGCGGACATCCACCTGGACAGTCCGCTTCACAGGCTCGACCTTTACGAAGGCGCACCGGTTGAGGCCATGCGAAGCGCCACGAGGCGGGCCTTCGAAAACCTGGTCCGGCTTGCCCTGGAAGAACAAGTGGACTTCGTTCTCATCTCCGGCGACCTCTATGACGGAGACTGGAGGGATTACAATACCGGACTCTATTTCCTGTCCCAAGTCAGCCGTCTGCAGGAAGCGTCCATACCCGTCTACATTGTGGCAGGAAATCATGACGCGGCAAGCCGGATCACCAAGACGCTCCGGCTGCCTGAATACGTGCACCTCTTCCCGGCCCATGGCCCGGAGACTTTTCAACTCCCCAAGCTCGACGTGGCCATCCACGGACAGAGCTTCCCTACCCCCGCGGTCAAACAGGATTTGTCTCTCAACTATCCGCCCTCCGTCTCGGGCTGGTTTAATATCGGGATGCTTCACACCTGTCTCACGGGCCGGGAGGGACACGCACCCTATGCTCCCTGCACGGTCGAGGGCTTGACCAATAAGGGTTACGACTACTGGGCCCTCGGCCATGTGCACCAGCGGGAGTCCATCAGGGAGGCCCCATGGATCGTGTTTCCGGGAAACATTCAGGGTCGGCATATCCGCGAGAGCGGTCCCAAAGGCTGCCTGCTCGTCAAAGTTGATGAGCGGGGGCGTGCGACCACCACCTTCAAGCCGCTGGATGTGATCCGTTGGGCGGAGGTGGTCGCAGACGGAACCCATTCGGAGTCAGGGCATGACGTGGTGGATACCATCTCGCAGCGCCTGGAGGGATTGCTTGAGCAGACACCTGGGCTTCCGCTCGTGGCGAGGGTGGTCGTGAGTGGTCTCTCGCGGGGGACCGATACGCTCGCAGCAGATCCTGAGCGGTGGAAAAACGAGATCCGGGCCGCCGCGGTGGAGATTGGTGCAGGCCGCATATGGATCGAAAAGGTCAAGCTCAGGCCGGAATCCCCGTCAGAGTGGGGCAGGTCTGGGGGAGCGGGCGGCCCCGTGGGGGAGATCCTCTCTCTCCTGGATGAGATCCAAGCCGACCCGGACCAGCTGTTGGAACTTGGGCGGACACTACAAGAGATCGTAGCAAGGCTTCCCAGGGAGCTGAAAGAGGGCGACGAGCGCATCGACGCCGGAGACGCCGAGTGGCTGATGACGGTGCTTGGCCAGGTCCGGCCCATGCTCCTTCAACGGTTGAGGGGTGAGGGAGCGCGGCCATGAGGATCCTGAAGCTGATGCTGCTCGCCTATGGACCGTTCACGGACGTGGTGCTCGATTTCCGGGGGGGTGAAACAGGGCTCCACATGGTCTATGGACCCAACGAGGCCGGAAAGAGCTCTGCCCTTCGTGGACTTCGCGAGGCCCTTTACGGCATTTCGGAGCGGTCCCCGGACGACTTCATCCACCCCTACGCGAAGATGAGGGTCGGGGCCCTGCTGTGTCACAGCGATGGCACCACGCTCGATTTCGTGCGAAGAAAGGGAAGGGTTAGCACCTTGAGAACCGGCGACGACTCGGCACCGCTTGACGAGTCTCTGCTCTCCAAGCTCCTTGGCCAAATCGACGCCGATCTCTTTGGGACCATGTTCTCCATGGGCCACGACGACTTGGTCCGTGGGGGCAGCGAGATCCTTTTGGGTGGAGGTCATCTGGGGCACGCCCTTTTTGCGGCAGGGTCCGGAATCTCGGATCTCCGAAAGGTGCAGATGGCGCTCCAGGGCGATGCCGAAACCCTTTTCAAACCAAACGCCTCTAAGCCTCGTATCAACGAATCCATTGCACGTTTCAAAGAGATCCAAAAGGGGCTGCGCGACACCCAGCTGCCGGGAGAGGAGTGGGAACGGCACGACCAGGCCCTGCGGGATGCCCGGGACCGGAGGGCCCATGTGGTGCTGGCACTGGAGGGCAGGGTGAAGGAACATCATCGATTGGCCCGCATCCAAGAGGCCCTCCCTCTCATCGGGAGGCGAACCGAACTACACGACGAGCGGCTCCAATACGCTAATGTCATCCTGCTGCCCGATGATTTTTCAGAGCGCCGCCGGGGGCTCTTCACCTCGTTCAGGCTCGCCGAGACCAGAAGGGCCCAGGCCATCGAAACTGTTCAGGAGATCGACGCAGCCATCGCTGAGCTTACGGTCGAGGCAGGAGTGCTCGACCGCGGCGACCTGATCGAAGGCCTCTATCGGGAGCTTGGCAGTTACCAGAAGGCGGCCCGCGACCGTGAAAAGTTGGTCACACAGCGAGACCTGCTGTGGGCCGAGGCCGCTGAGATCCTCGCCGGTCTCCGTCAGGACCTGACCTTGGAAGAGACCGAAAGACTTCGGTTGAAAAAGGCGGACGTCCTTCGCATCCGGGACCTGGGGACGCGGTATGAACGGCTGGTGACTAGGCTTGAAACGGGCAAGACGCAGGTGTCAACCCTCTCCCGAACGGTGGCTTCCATTGAAACGCAGCTTACTGATATGGCTGTCCCGCTGGCCGTCGACCATCTGGCCAGTGTGGTCGAACGTGCAGCCAAGGTCGCAGCCCTGGAGGGTCACTACCGATCCGAAAGCGAGCAGGTGGCGGCTGTGTTAAGCGGTCTCAGAGGGGCCCTCAGGCGGCAGACAATGTGGTCGGGAACCCTGGAGGCCTTGGAAGGCTTGCCCTTGCCATCCGTTGAGACCGTGGATGTGTTTTCCGAACGCTTTGAGAAGGCCGAAAGACGGGTCGAGCAGCTTCGGTCCCAGGTCGAGGACCTTCAGGCCACCCTTCTTGAAATCGAAGGCCAGGAGAGAGAGCTGGCGTTACAGGGGGAAGTGCCCACGGAAGCTGATCTGCGCGAAGCAAGGAACAGACGGCAGGAGGGCTGGAGACACATCAGGGGAATGCTCGAACAGGGCGGGATGACGGCTGGAGATGCCCGAGAATTCCTGAGTACCCCCCAACCATCGATGCTCCCAGATGCCTACGAGCGAAGCGTTGAGCAGGCCGATGAGATCGCGGACCGTTTGCGGCGCGAAGCGGACCGGGTCGCAAAAAGGGCAAAACTCGCGGCCGATCACGAGACCCGGACCAATCAGGCGGCAACCGTGAGGGACATGATTGCGGCGGCCACGGCCGAACTCGAGGAGATCGGCCGTACGTGGCTCAGGTCCTGGGAGCCTGCCTCCATCTCCCCTGCCTCACCCAGGGAAATGCGGGTCTGGATCCAGGATCAGCGGGCGATTCTGGAAAAATGGTCGGAAGTGCGCGAACGCTCGGGGAGTTTGGACACCCTGCGGGCCAGGATCGAGGCATACAAAGAGGAGATCACCGACACGTTGGTTGCCATGTCCCTTCCGCCTCCCAATGGCCAAGAGACCCTGTCCGACCTGGTTGAGAAGGGGCGACGGATCATCGAGCGGCAGGAAAACGTCCGCAGCAGCCGGGAAAGACTTCTCTTGGACAAGAAAAGACGGACGGAGGAGCTCGCCCATGCCGCGGCCCAGCTTACTTCGATTGAAACGGAGATATCGAGCTGGGGGACCCTGTGGGAAGAGGCGGTCCGGCCCCTGGGTCTGGATGGGACCGCCATGCCCGAGCAGGCCAACGCCGTGATGGATGACCTGAAAACGCTCTTTGAAAAGGTCAAGGAGGCGGGCGACCGCCAGAAACGCATCGCCGGCATTGACAGGGACGCCCAAACGTTCACGGAAAGCGTCAAGCCGCTGTGTATGCAGGCGGCAGGCGATCTGGAAGGGACCCCGGCTGAAGAGGCCATCGTGGGGCTGCACGCGCGACTCACCCGGTCGAGGGAGTCCAGGTCGAGACTCGACAGCCTTGAAAAACGGCGAAACCAGGAGGAAAAACGGTTGAGGGAGGCGGAGCGCGCCATCAGCGAATTTAGAAGCCAGTTGGATGCCATGTGCACGGAAGCCGGCTGCGCGTCGTACGAGGCACTATCCGAGGTCGAGGCACGCTCTTTGAAGCGGAGAGAGATCGAAGCAGAGTTAAGGACCCTTGAGGAACGTCTTCTGGGACTGAGCGGCGGTGCAACGGTGGACGCATTTGTCCGGACGGCCGCGGAGGTGGACCCTGACGCCATCCATTCCCGGATGGAGGGCTTAGATGAAATCATTGGCGGCCTCGAGGAAGAGAGATCGTCGTTGGATCAGACCATCGGGGCAGAAAAAAATGAGCTGGGCCGTATGGATGGAGGGGCGGCTGCGGCCCATTTGGCCGAAGAAGGCCAAAGGGTGCTCGGCCGGCTGACATCCGACGTGGAGCACTACGCAAGATTGAGACTTTCATCTGCGGTCTTGTCACGGGCCATTGAACGGTTTCGCCAACGACACCAGGGACCCATGGTGAACATCACGAGCGAACGCTTCGCGCAATTGACGATTGGGTCCTTCGAGGGGGTGCGGGTCGAATTCAATGATCAGGGCCAGCCGGTGCTGGTGGGCGTGCGGCCCGGAGGCAAGAACACAGTGGGTGTCGAAGGCATGAGCGACGGGACGGCCGATCAGCTCTATTTCGCCCTCAGGCTCGCGGGCATCGAGACCTATCTGGAGACAAACGAGCCTATGCCGCTTATCGTCGACGACATCCTTATCCGGTTCGACGACGATCGGGCCAGCGCTGCCCTGGAGGTCTTGAAGGGACTCTCAGAGAAGACCCAGGTGATCTTCTTCACCCATCACCGCCACCTTGTGGATCTGGCCGAGAAGTGCATCCCGTCGTCGGGCATGATCAAGCATGTCCTCTAAAGCCGGCCCATGGCGCTACAGAGAACTCTCCAGGTTTTCGAATTCGTCCTCCAATAAGTAAAGAAGCCGATCCAGTTCATTGAGTCTCCTTGCAAGGAGCGCTTCCCTCGCCTTGTCCTTGAGGACTGTCAGCCTTTTCAGAAAAGGACGCATGGCCGCCTTGACCAGGGACAGCACCGCCGGATCAACGTCCACCCTTTGAAGCAAATCCACCAAAAAATAGAGGGACGGTTCATTCTCCCCGGAAACCAGGACTTTCTCGCGCTCCAGGACCGCTGCGAGCCTGGGAAAATGGGTCTTGAACCCCTTCTCGTAAAAAGGGAGGACTCGGATATCGATCTGCATATACTGACTCATGTGTGATGTCCTTTCAGCGGGATTTTTGCGGTGCCATCGCATCCGGGCTAATTGGCATCCAGTTCCTTTTTGAGCCATTCCTTCATGTCCGGCTCAAGCGCATACACCCCCTTAAGCTCACAGACCGGCTTTTCAAACCGCTTCGGCAGCTCGATTTTCGCTAACTCCAGGGCCTCCTGAGAATTTCTCCGGATCAGATAAATGTAGTAGGGCCTGGACCAGCAGTTCACGACAAAGTAGACCGTGTGATCACTTTTGGAACGGACGACCGTCCGGTCGCCGCGCGCCCGGATATTGCCCCATTCCAGATAGACGCGTACGGCCTGTTCCGGAGTCATCTCCCAGTCAATGGCATTGACGAGCTCTTTATCCCTTTTGATTTCCTCTAAGCTTGTCAGCATGGTCCTCTCCTCGTTCCCTTTTTAAATGTTCTTCATTTTTTTTGAAAAATCTCTCTCAGCACAAAAACTTTTTCAATCTTGCCATAGTACCGCTTTCTCCCCATCGAGACAAAGGGGGGAAACCCGACGCGACTGTGTTATTCAACCGACGGTGAGGCATCGTCAGGCGCCCTCCTCTCCATCTGGATTGACCCCACCGTCAAAATACAGGATTTCCCCCATGGACTTCTCGGCTTGTCCGTGCGATTTATCACTATTGGCCACTGCGCCGATCTTTGAGCAGGATGGGCCTTCGGCGCATTCCGAGAGGAGAAACTGCCCCCCAATGAACGGCTTTGACGGTCTCACCCCACTGGCTTCCCGGGTCCACCGGTATTTCGGGGCATTTGTCGTTGCCTGGACCCTGATCGTCACTGCGCTGCTTTTGCATGCCATTCACGACATAAAGCAACAGACGCGTGAAATGGTCAAAAAGGAGGCCCTCGTCTATTTTAACAAAGACCTGGCCTCACGGCTGTGGGCATCCTCTCACGGCGGGGTCTATGTCCCCGTAACCGAAGAAACTCCGCCCAACCCCTTCTTGAGCCATGTGTCCGATCGGGACGTGAAGACACCCGGCGGCAAGTCCCTCACCCTGATGAATCCGGCCTACATGATGCGTCAAATGATGGATGATTACGCGGATCGTTACGGGGTTCGAGCCCACATCACCAGCCTCAAATATTTCAGGAAAGAGACCGCCCCTGACGACTGGGAAAGGGCCGCGCTGGCTTCATTCGAATCGGGCCTTAAAGAGGTGTGCGAATTTTCAGAATTGAAGGGCATGGACCATTTTCGCCTCATGCGCCCTCTGATGGCGGATGAGCAGTGTTTGAAGTGTCACGGTTTCCAGGGATACAAGGTCGGCGACATCCGGGGCGGGGTGAGCGTCTCCGTGCCCATGGCATCTTATCTGAACAGTCAAAGAAGAGAGATCGTTACCCATTCGATCTCTTTTTCAATCCTTTGGCTCCTGGGACTCGCGGGGATCGGTCTCGCGGTTCGGGGCTTACGGACCCACCTCCGTGAGAGAGAGAAGGCCGAAAACCTGTTGGCCGAGTCACAAGAGAATTACAGCACCCTGGTCGAGAGCTCCCTTACCGGCATCTACATCATCCAGGACGGGATCATCAAGTTCAGCAACAACCGGGCGGCAGAGATTTACGGCTACTCAAAGGATGAGCTGATCGGAATGGACGCCCTTGGGGTGGTACATCCCGATGACAGGGAGCTCGTAAAGGGGATCAGGGAAGGGCGGCTTAAGGGGGAGGCGGTCCCCTCCGAGTATGAGGCGAGGGGAATCAGAAAGGACGGTGAAACAGTATGGGTTCAGCGCAGGGTTGCCCTGTGTGAATACAACGGCAGGCCGGCCACATTGGGAAATGTGCTGGACGTGACCGCGCTCAAGAGGGCGCAGGATGATTCGGAGGCCAGCGCCAAGGAGCTTGCGAGGAGCAATCGGGAACTTGACCAGTTTGCGGCCGTTGCCTCTCACGATCTGTCGGAACCTCTGCGAAAAATCCATGCATTCGGGGCGATTGTGAAGGAAAAATACGATCGCGTGCTGGATGATGAGGGAAGAGACTATCTGGAGAGGATGCAAAAGGCCGCCGAACGCATGCAGAATATGATCAATGCCCTGCTGAGCTACTCCAGGGTCACGACAAAGGCACAGGCCTTCAGCCGGGTCAACCTGGCCGACTCGGTGCGGGAAGCCTTATCGAATCTGGAAATTTCAATTCAGAGCACTGCCGGAAAAATTCAAGTGGAAGATCTCCCGACCCTGGAGGGAGATCCCTCACAGATGATCCAGCTGTTCCAGAACCTGATCGGGAACGGCCTGAAATTTCACCGAGAGGGAGAACCGCCGATCATTCGCATTCGGACCCAAATGGCCCATTCATCGGAAGATCGCTTTCAGGGTCGATACGGCCCTACATGGAAAATCCACGTGGAGGACAACGGCATCGGCTTCGATGAAAATCAACTCGACCGCATTTTTCTTCCCTTTGAACGGTTACACGGCCGCTGTGCATACGAAGGGGCAGGCATGGGGCTGGCCATCTGTCGCAAGATCGTGGAGCGCCATGGCGGGACCATTACGGCCACCAGCACCCCAGGAAAGGGTTCCACCTTTATCATCACCTTCTCTGCGAAACAGATGCGCCCAGGAACCGAATCCTGATCCCCACATCCTAACCCGGACAAGCCGGAACCAAATAGGTTCCAGGTGTCAGGTTTCGGGTTTCAGGCATGACCCTTGAACACCGAACACTGAAACCTGAACTCTAAAATCTCGACCATTTTGCGCCCGATTTCACAGTTAAGGCACTAAAACAAATGGCCCGGAGCGGCGAGAATGGCAAGCCAAATTCATTCATCCCATTCATCCGGTTCAACATGTCCTCTGGGTTTCGCGATTTCCCTTGACACAAGCTCCGCCTTAGGTCTTAATTGGAATGAACACCATTCATTTTAAAATATTATAGAAAAATCAACATAATAACAAAGGCGTTGTGAGAGGAATGATGGTTTTGCGTTTCCAGAAGGCGCTGAAAGAAAGGTCTCGGGTGAATTTGTCTGGGCACTTGTAGGCTTTCGCATTCTGGCACATTCTCATCCTGGTGGCATGGCGCAGCAGTCTTAAAATCAGCAGATTATCATTCTTTTGTTACCTTTCCGAAGACAACCTCTGACACCCATTGAATAACCCTAAATTATATCATTATATTCCACAAGTTGATAAATGCCTCCAATGTTTCCCAACATCGCGTAACATGTTGGACTGAACTCTCCGGCGACATGATCTTCGTTTCACCCTGCCCGGCTCTAGCCCCTCCGGGATGCAGCGGATGCCGGAGAAGATAGGGGCACGGATGTCATGGACGCCATCCAAAAGGAGGGCCGGATATGGCCATTATGACTATCTCCAGAGGGTCTTTCACTAAAGGAAGGGAGGTGGCCGAAAGGGTCGCCCAAAAACTTGGTTACCAGTGCATATCCAGGGAGGTCCTCCTCAAGGCGTCCTGGGACTATAACATCGACGAAATCAAGTTGACCCGAGCCATTGAAGACGCCCCATCATTCCTGCATAGATGGACACACGGCAGGGCGAGATACATTGCCTACATCCAGGCGGCCCTGCTGAATCATCTGAAAAGAGACAATGTGGTCTATCACGGTTTCGCTGGACAAATACTTGTTAGAGATCTACCCTGGGTCCTTAAAGTGAGGGTCGATTCATCCCTTGAACACCGCCTGAAAATTGTCATGGACAGGGACCGTGTCTCGAGGAAATGGGCCCTCGAAACCATTGAAAAGATGGATGCCGAAAGAAGCAAGTGGGGACGAAAGCTTTACGGTATCGATCCATCGGACTCAACCCTTTATGATTTTGTGATCCGAATCGACAGAATGACGGTTGACGATGCCGTATCGATCTTATGCGATGCGGTAGGGATGAAGACATTTCAGATCACGCCTGAATTCAAGGCGGAAATGGAGGACATGGCCCTGGCTGCGGAGGTAAGAACCTATCTTATGGATATTAAACCCGGCGTTGAGGTATGCAGTCAGAGGGGCGTCATTTATGTGAGATCCGAGACAACGGTGGCGGACGAATCAACCTTGGTGAACCGAATCGGGGAAATTGCAGCGAAGGTGGCCGGATTGAAGGGGATCGAAATCGTGACTTCAAAGGATACGACGGAGCGCGGCGTATGCCTCCCACGACCGCAGGAAAGAGTATCAAAAGATATGGCATACTTCACGGAGTTGGGATGATGGCAGAAGCCACTATTTGCCATTACGATCATTGCGGGAGGATACGCTGTCATGCAGAACGCTCGCTTGAAGACAATTATTGAATTGTGCCTTTCCGCGGAAAAACTTGCCGAGAAACTCTATCGGACCGTATCGGAAAAGGCATCCATTCCCGAGCACAAGATCTTCTGGTTAGAGGTTGCGCTGGATGAACAACGCCATATGACTTACTGGGAAAGGCTCCTTCTCCTTGCTGAAAAAGGGAGTCTCAGGAATCCATTTAACAATCAAGCCAAAACTGAGACTGAACTTCGGGAAATGAACATAACGATCGAAAAGATGCTGGCGGAAGGGGTTGATCTCTGTGATGCTTCGAAGGCGATTCTCTTGGCATTCCAGCTGGAGTCCGACATGCTCAATCCGGCCTTTCCCATCCTTTTCCGATTGTTAAGAAAGGAAGTTGGCGACATATCGCCAGAAGACGATTACACGGATCATATCAACAAGTTTTCGAAGTTCGTAGACAATTACCTGAGGAAACCGGAACTCGAAATCATCACACGGCTCCTCTCGCAGCTGTGGGACCATTCGACGGAATTGGCCACTCAATTTACTGAAATCAAGACCTTACGTGGACTGATTCCGATCTGTGCCAGCTGCAAGAATATTCGCGACGATAAAGGGTACTGGAAAGAAATTGAGTACTACCTTTCAAAGTACGCCAACGCAGATTTTACACACGGTCTCTGCCCCGACTGCATCGAAAAGCTCTATCCGGAGATCGCTAAGAAGATGACAAAATAGATCTCTTCCGATTAAGACCCGAATGTCCAAGCCGTCAGCACTCGAAAAAAACAACGACCCCACAACGATGTGCGGCCCATCTGCAAATCTGATATCCGGCCAGAACTTAGGCCTTACGTGTTCTTTCTGCTTAAGTCGTTTTCATCCGAAAAAGGCTATCGCTGGATTCACCCTGACTTGACCTGAGCGATTTTCACCAGTGAAACTCGCTCCGGTAAAGGTTCTGCAACATTGTTCAACCTGTAATGACAGGCCATTTCTTTCTGCACGGCATATGTGACCACTCGTGCCCCTCCCGTTCGCGAAATGGGGCGCCATGGCCTCTTGGCCTGCCGCACAAGCGCTTTGCTAGGGCGAGTCCTTGGACCGTCAAGCGGCCTTAAGGCCCTTGGCGGCCTTTTTGACATCGAGGGGCTTTACCCAAAGGATCGCCCCGTAGCGTCCATCGCCGGCGCTGATTGCATCCACCGCGGTCACATTGATGTTCGCTTCCGCGAGCTTTTGCAACACCTCTGCGACTGCGCCCAAACGATCTTCCCCCTGGACCAGGAATCCCGTCTTTTTGGGGCGCGCCTTCAGCTTGGCCCGGGTCAAGGCCTTCTTGAAACGTGCGCTATCCTCAGGGACGAAGTCGAGTTGTGCACGGCGTCCACGGGGAAACCCGCTGAAGGCCAAGAGGTTAACCCCAGCCTGACTGAGCGCTTGAAGAACCCGGGAGGCCTCTCCCGGTTTGTTCGCCACATCCAGCGCAAAGTACGCAACCTTTTTGATCGTGTCTGCCATCGTTCACACCCCTTTCTTTCAACAGTTACCTACGCACTCCAACCATCTCGGCCTCGATTCCACCTTTCCATGGGCAATGGTTTCGCTCCGCCAGGAGTAACCGGTCGAAGCGCAGCTCAGTGGAAACAACGCTAAACCTCCCGCAAGACATCCCATTGAAACGACCTATGTGATGCGATAAATGAAAGGCTTCCATGGTGAACCCCACGAGAAGCAGAGCATTCTGCCTCTTCACGATCATGCCCTTAAAAAAAGAGGCCATTACAGAGAAAATAAATCTAATTTGATTAATAACAAGATGCTCAAGAAAGTCAAGGATAAATACATAAAAACCATCGAGGGCAGCAATCAGGCAGTCTGGCTGTCAAATTGGCTCCATGAAAATGCCTGGTAAAGCCAAGCAGTACGCACCACCCAGCCAAGTCACCGATAGGGTCCGGATTCAAAAAACTTGTTTCTCGAAAACACGGTCCTCCGGCGAACTGCTACATCCTAAGCACGCCCTTTACCCTTTCCGCCACATCCCGAAGGTCTTCTTCGCTGGGACGCCCGCGGATATCTCCCAGACGACCGGAAACCGAATGGCTTCGCATACTCTCGGCATGGTACTCGCCAATCACATACCACTCGGCAACAATAGTGTAGCCAAGATGGTCAAACAATTGGCCCATATATTTGACGGCCGGAATGGCCTCGTTAATCCCAGTATGAACACCTCCATAAGTACAATAAATGACCGTTTTAGCAGAAGGCCTTTTTGGGGAAGCAGGCTTGATTTCACCCTTCCGAGCATATTCCTGGAGATGCCTTCTGAAAAGATTCCTTAGCGCTTTCCCAGGCAGTTGTGAATAGACACCGGATCCAGCAAACACAAAATCATATTTGAGGATGTCTATATCCTGATCTTTGTCCGCAACCTTCAAGGTATCGACTTTGTGGCCCAGCTCTTTGACAGTCTCCTGTATCCTGATCGCCACCTTTTCAGTGTTCCCGGTTTCAGAAAAGTAGAGATTGAGTATTTCCATTTTTCGCTCCTTTCTGTTGCGGTACCCTTTACACCTATTTTCTCCTTAACATATCTCGCATCATAGCCAAGGCGGTCTGATCAAGACGAACCAAAACCGAGAAAAACTCCTTGAGCCTTTTCCGGCCCGCCATCCCATGGGGGACGAAACGGTCTCGTCACTTGTAGCCTAGAACTGTCAGCTCCGAAAGCCCTTTTTGACCTTACACAATTTCCAACAATTTCAAGCCGTCGCGAAAGAGGACCACAGCAAAAACGCACAATACTAATCCAAGGAAACGCATAGTGTACATATACCAATTGCCAGCCAAAAAGGATTTCGACTTACCGACCAATATGGCTAATCCAATCTTTGACCCAACGAGAAAAACATAAAAGCTTGCTATAAATGCCGAAGGCACCAAAATCCCTTGATTCGCTGCTTTGGCTATTATTGGAGCCCCAACCGTGAGCCAGAATAGATAAGGATGTGGGTTTAGAGCGTTGACGATCATTCCTTTTGTCCATGATCTTGGATTCTCTTTCGAAAGCCTAAACTCGACACCTCCAGCACGTATACCCTTATACCCCATATAGAGGATCAGGATCCCCCCGGCCAGCGAAATAGCGCCCAACATACCACGGAAATTGGACAGTTTTGCTAGAATGAACACCGTCAAAATGATGATTGGCAAATCAGTGGCAATCGGGGCGAGCGCTACCTTAACACCAGCCTTTATGTCATGCTGAAGGGTCTCAGAAATGACAAGCGTCAGAAGTGGCCCCGGGGCGAAACCGGCTGACAGGCCTAGTACGATTCCGATCGTCAAATACTCTATCATTCCCAACCCGGCCAGGCGGAACCAAACAGGTTTCAGGTGTCAGGTTTCGGATTTCAGGCCTGCCCCCTGAACACCGAAACCTGAAATCGTGACTGTTTTGCTCGCAATTTCGCGAGTCAGAATCGCTCCCAGCAGTTAAAGGCCACTTCTGCTCTTGACACCGGGAGGCCTTATATGGGTCAAGCGCGTTGTTCCTTCTCGGCTTCGTACTTAATGATCATCTCCCGAACTACTGGGACCCATTCCTTGGGGACTTTCATGGCCGCCAATGGTTCACTTTCAAAGGCCGCTTTATCCTCCGCCAGCGCCTCTTCTTCGCCCGGTTCCTCATAGTGGGAGCGCACCTGCTTACCCGTTTTTCATTCCAATCAGGGGGAATTTGCGCTCCTTCATGACTTGCCCCACCATATCGGGTCTCCCTTCCTTCCCCCCTTGAAAAAACAGAAAATCCCGGTGGAGCCACCGAGAAGAGGTCGAAACCTTATCCGAACTCAGGGCCGAGGACGCCGCAAACCAATTCCGGGCGGCCGGCGTACTTGTTGGGGCCGCGAAACATTCGTGTCAAAAGACGCGAAAACTCGAAGCCTCGGGCCTTAACCAGCGGTATGGCCCAGGGATTGGACTGCACGCAATCGACAAATATAAGGTCCCTGCCCGATCGGCATAGAAACGCATCGAGCAGCCTCGAAGCTGCATCTTCGTTACGGGCTACCCATGGCCCCAAATGATCGGCACGTGAACCACGGCGGCCGAACGTGTATCCGGTGATCTCTTCACCCTGCCTCTCTGCCAAAGCGAAGTCCGGCGCAGTTTCGGCAAGAGAACGCAGGAGTTCCCTTCTGTCGGCTCCGAAAATTTCTCGGTCAAGCCTCAACACGTCCTCGACTTCCACTTTCCCCCTCCCTGGAAGATCCGCGGCCGACTCGTGTCTCAGCATCCACCGCTCGATTTCATACTCACTTACAAACCCAAGCTTCTTGTAAAGTCGCTTTCCTTGCGGCGTGGCATCGAGTTTCATGGAAGGAACGTTTCGTGAATCCAGCTCCCGGATTGCGCACTCGAGAAGGGCCGTGCCAATTCCCCGGCCCTGATATGCCGCGTCTACCAAGACCATACCTATCCAAGCAAACCTGCCCTCATAGATGATTGTTGTAGAGGTGCCGACCACCTGCCCGTCGCATTCTGCCACGAAACACCCATCAGGGGTTGCCGTGAGAAATCGCATCCAGTCGTCCGCGGTCTGATTCCATCCGGCCACATCTTTCATACGCATTCCTTCCGGAATGTCCTCCGCCGTCATCAAACGAAATCGCGCACCCATTGGCTCAGCTCCGGAACAAACCTGGTCTGATTTTCAGACCCAGCATCCTCATAACCCACTGGTGTCAATTAGTCGGTGTCCATTTTCGTCCCTCTGCCAACTCATTTCTCACCAGCGGTCAAGCCCTTCCCCATATTCAAAAATCCCATCCGCCTGCAACGGGTTGATACTCTTTAAGGCCTCTTCCCGATGCATGCCAAAATGACTCTGTGGGAAGTTAGCACTTCAAGCCAAAGGAAGAGACATCATGAAATTTTACACCAAACAACATCAGATTTAATGTGGAATCGATCTGCATGCCAAAAAAGTGCATACCTGCATGCTGGACACTTCAGCCGATCCGTTGTCACAAAAACATCAAAACCGATCGAGACCTCTTCCTTAAGGCCATCGAAGCTCTCCAGGATGCCATCGTCGTAGCTATCGAATGCATGTTTACCTGGTACTGGATCGTCGAACTCCGTTAGTCTTTCACTTTGGCTCTTTGGCCCTTTCAGCAAAAACTTCTTTGGCTGCAAACAAACCATTAAGCGCCGCAGGAAAACCAGCATAAACAGCCATTTGCATTATTACTTCGACAACTTCCTGCTCAGTGCATCCAACATTTAGGGCGCCATGAATATGAACTTTTAACTGCGGGGTAGCATTTCCCATGGCAGTCAGAGCTGCGACGACTGCTATTTCTCTGGATTTCAGATCCAATCCCGGCCGTGAATATATGTCCCCAAAGGGAAATTCAACCAGTAATCTTGCAAAATCCGGAGCGATGTCCTTAAGGCTTTCGATGACGCGCTCCCCAGCCTCTCGGTCAACTTCTTTGAGTTTTTCCCAGCCTCTTCGATAGCGATCATTGGTTTCCATGCTTTTCATCCCCTTCTTCACCCTCTGCAGGGTAACATTAGAAATGGTAACCGGCGTGAAGTTGGCTTCATTCCGGTTATCCGCCGGCGGGATTGAATTCAGCCAAGTTCCTCGCCATAGCCTCAGCAACTGGGTGAAGGGCCTTGACTTTTCTCGACACTCTGATGAGCGCCTTTGCCGAGTTCATTGTCAAGCTCCGCATGGCTCCCGCCACTGTGCATATCCTCCGCATTTGTTAGGCAACATACGGCTCAGCGGGAGCTGGCTTTATTGGCTATCCGCTGCAGCCGATGGTTCGATTTTGTCCCCAATGTCCTGGAAGTCCCCATGCCAGATGTCAAACTCATCGCCCGTCCTCCAGCTCTGCACATCGGGTCGCCCGTCAAGCCATGCCGTGATTTTCGTGAGTCTTGCATCAGGATCGTCCGAGCGACGGCCAAGCTCCACTACTATATCTAGTCTCGCTTCCATCCCGCCTCCACCGCAATAGCATCCGTTTGCTTCTATGGCTTCCTCGATGAAGGCGTCAAGGAATTCGTCGAAGCCCTCCTTCCGATTTCTGGTAACGATGAGCTGCCTTCCCCATTCAATGAACTCGCCATGATGCATTTTCTTGCGGAGTCGCTTCTTCATCTTTTCGTCTTCTCGAATCGAACACAGTGAATAGACAGAAAATCTTCCAGATATTGCCTTTCTAGAATTGCCCGGTTTCGTCGGCTACGTGGCTGCTGGGCTTGACTGCTGTCGTCTCAAAACCCCTTGACCATCGTTCGTGAAACACTCTCTATGCTCGAATCCCCAAAAGCAGGAAGCTCGGCAACTTGGTTTTGAAATTCTCAGATCGAGTGTCTCCAAGTAGGATGGTAATACGAGCAGGAGGGCGCCGCCCCGGCAAGGGGCATTGATGATTAGACTGAGGATGGTTCCGTTCTTTGCGGCCATCAAAATACTTTGCGGCGGCTGCCCGCCCCTTCTTCGGATTATCCGGCTCGAATGGATTTCTTCCCCGTTCGAACACTTTCACCCTTTCTATGCAGATTTTGAATGAAATTCAAGAGGAATAATAGGCCAAAGGCATGCTGGTTGGAGGCTGGAGGAGCGTCCGGCGTCAAGCGGTACTTGAGGTTTGAGGCTGGATGGCGTTTATGCGCAGCAAGGGCCATGCGGCACATTATGCTTAGCTCTATTACCGATCGGCCCCATTGACATGCATAGCAGAATCTTTCATACTTCCCAAGCCAGAGGGGTCTCCAAATCTCGTGATTTGGGTAGGGCACCTGGCAATAGGCTTCAGGATAAAGTTCCACGATTCAGAGGCGGTGCATGATGGTGTGATGCGCACGACCTCCCTTCCTTTGCATAAGAACGGTTTCATAAGGAGTAAATGACATGCTCAGTCTCAAAGATAGGCTTTCCCGCCTCACTTACCGAGAGGCCTGCAAACTCCTTGGGCCTGAAGGAGAACCGTTGATCCGGCAGGGCGGAAAATATGAGATCGACATCGATGAGCAGGTAAAATGGGGAGATGATCTCCTGAGAATGGATCTGGGAGAGGCCGCTGTGACCTTCACCCTTTCACCCGATAGACTCAAGACCCTTCGTTTCGGGTGCGACAAGTGCACGAAGGCATGTGAACATCTTGGGGCCGCATTTTCTCTCATCCTGGAGGAAAAGCTGGCACTGGGGCTTTCCGCGCCGCCCCCTGAAAAGGCGCCCGTTGAAAGCCTGAGCGACGAGGAGCTTGTTACGCTTGCCATCGAGGAGAGGGCCGAACGGGCGAAGACCGAGAGAATGTTGTTGAAATCCGCAGACGGGAAGGGCATCTGGACGGACTATACGGTGACCAATCGTTCTTCCGGAAAGACCTATCGTGTGGCGCTAAGGGGATGGGAAAGGGGGGATTCGTACTGTTCGTGCCCGGATTTTCGGAAAAATACCCTCGGCACCTGCAAGCATATTCTCTTCGCCCTGACAGCGGCGAAGAAGAGGTTCCCTAAGTCCGTCCAAAATAGGCCCTCTCAGATCACATCCATCGCTGTTCACCTCCGCTATGGCGAAGAGACGGAGCTCCGTATCCTGGTCCCGGACGGACTTGATAAGTGGGTCCTGGCGATGCTTCGTCCGGTCATGAATCGTCCGATCACGGAGGTGGGAGATCTCGTCGAACGGATAAGAAAAATTCAATCCCGGGGACATGACGTCACGGTCTATCCGGATGCCGAGGAATACATCGGAAGGGCCCTCTACCAGGATCGGATAGCGGAAAAGGTAAAGGAAATCCGAAGAGATCCAAAGAATCATCCTCTTAGAAATACGCTTCTCAAGACCGAGGTCCTTCCCTACCAGCTCGATGGCATCGCTTTCGCGGTCGGCGCCGGCAGGGCGGTGCTAGCCGATGACATGGGACTCGGCAAGACCATCCAGGGAATCGGGGTCGGCGAAATGCTACGCCGTGAAGCAGGGATCTCCAAAGTCCTCGTCATTTGTCCCGCCTCACTGAAATCTCACTGGCGTATGGAGATCCAGCGGTTTTCAGACCTGAGCTGCCAACTCGTCCTCGGATCGGCAAGGGAAAGGGCTGCCCAATATGAGAATGGCTGCTTTTTCACCATTTGTAACTATGAACAGGTCCTCAGGGATCTGCTCCCCGTCGAAAGGGCGAAGTGGGATCTCATCATCCTGGATGAGGGGCAGCGGATCAAGAACTGGGAGGCGAAGACAAGCCAGGTGATCAAGGCGCTGAAATCTACTTTCGGACTGGTCCTTTCCGGGACCCCCCTTGAGAACCGGTTGGATGAGCTGTATTCCGTTGTGGAATTCATCGATGATCGGCGTCTCGGACCTGCCTTCCGCTTCTACAACCGATACAGGGTTGTGGATGAGAGAGGCAAAGTGCTGGGATACAAGAACCTGGATGAGCTTCGTGAAAGGCTCAAGCCCGTGCTTCTTCGTCGGACACGAAAGACGGTGATGACGGAGCTGCCTCCCCGGACGACCGAGGTGAGAAGAATCCCGCCAACGGGGGAGCAATTTGACCTTCATCAAGGCCACATGAGGATCGTCCAAACGATCATTTCAAAGCGCTACATCTCCGAGATGGATCTTCTCAGGCTGCAAAAGGCCCTTCTGATGTGCCGGATGGCCGCAAACAGCACCTTCCTGGTCGATAAGAGACCGCCCGGGTATTCCAGCAAACTTGTGGAATTCGAGAACCTGATAGACCAATTGATCGAAGAGGAAGATCGAAAAATCGTCCTCTTCTCCGAATGGACGACCATGTTGGGCCTGATCGAGCCGATCCTCTCAAAACGAAAGCTCAACTACGTGAGGCTCGACGGCTCCGTGCCGCAGAAGAAAAGACAAGAATTGATTTCGCACTTCCAGAGAGAACCGAGCTGCAAGCTCTTTATCACGACCAATGCCGGGGCAACGGGTCTCAACCTTCAAGCGGCCAATACCGTGATCAATGTGGACCTTCCGTGGAACCCTGCCCTTCTCGAGCAAAGGATTTCCCGGGTCCACCGCATGGGCCAGAAGCGGCCGGTCCAGGCCTTTCTCCTGGTGACGGAAGAGACGCTGGAAGAAAAACTTCTGAGCACCCTTTCCGCGAAACACGAGCTCGCCATGGCGGCGCTCGATCCTGATTCCAAGGTCAAGGCGGTGGATCTTGCGAGCGGCATGGAAGAGCTCAAGAGACGGTTGGAGATCCTTCTTGGGGCGAAACCGGATGCGCCGCTCGATGAAAGCCTGAAGGCGGAAGCGGAGAAGGAGGCCGAAAGACTTGCCCGGAAAGAGAAGGTTGCAGCTGCCGGTGGGCAACTCATGGGGGCAGCGTTTGCCTTTATCGGGGAAATGTTTTCTCAGAACGAGGAGACCGAAGACACCGCTCAGATGGCGGACCTCTTCCGGAAGCGTCTTTCCGAATGCATGGAAAAGGGAGAGGACGGCCGCTTGAAAATGACGATCACCCTTCCGGATGAATCGGCTCTTAACAGTATGGCAAAATCCCTTGCCCAAGTCCTGGGTTCAGGTTTGAAACAGTGAGAACGAGGTCTAATGATGGTCATCGACAAACCTCTTTCGATGGTTTTCCCGCCATGATCTCGATCATTGTATCATCGACCCTTGCCATTCCAATTTCGCTGATACGGCTTAAGTTACGAATCGTTTCCTCAGCGCTGCTGCCGACAAACCCTTCAATGGAGGTTATGCCGTAATTGTTTAACGCCATATAGGCTGAACGAATCGCAGATTCAGTGGAACTGACCACCTTCAGGGCACAACCGCCTTTCGCTCCGTCGCAAAGCATCCCTCCCAGATCGCTGATCACATTATTGACCGTCAAGCTGATCTTATGTATGTCTTTTCCAGCCAATTGATAAACAATTGCGGCGGCTGCCCCCACCCCTGCTGCAATCGCACACCCGCAAATCGGAGAGAGGTGACCGGTATGACATTTGATGTAGCTGTTTACTAAATGAGAAAGAACAATGCTCCTGACAATTTTCGCCTCCTCAATTTTCAAATGCTTTCCCACATTATACGGAACCAGAATCGCCACAATCCCTTGATTCCCGCTCCCGCCGCTGGACATCACCGCGCAATTCATTCCAGCCATTCGAGCATCGGTAGCTGATGCAGTAAGAATTTTCGTTGATGCAAAGACATCCTCCGAGAGGTAGTGCTTTTCCACCAACTCATTCAAGTAATGCCCAACTTTCTTGAGTCCAAGCCCGAATCGTGAAGCGGCCAGGTTGATTTCAATTCCGCTTCTCACGTAAGCATAATCAGATGCATCTATGTTTTCTGCGAGATTGACTAACTCACTGATTTGCATTGTCTTGAGTACGCCTTCATACTGCATGCTGTTCTCTGCGCCGGCATCCTGCGGCTTCCGAAATACCTCTATACCGTTCTTTTCTACTAATATCAGGTTGGTATGCTGGCGTTCCGTCACTGCTCGCACTGTATAACTCCCTGCTTGAATCCTGACTTCGATATAAAGCTCCTTTTTTGAGTGGTCGCAGGAGAGCGTGGCTCTCTTCTCATTAATGATTCTTTTTGCTTCTCGAATCGAATCGCTATTTGCCCCTTTCAGGATCTCCATCTTCAAATCCGGACGTCTGATCAACGCACCCAGAACCCCAGCGATAAGGTTGCCGCATTGCCCTTCAGTATTGGGAACCATTACCGCAAAGCCATTCTTGAAGACTCCGGGATCAACTGAAATGAAGATACTCCTGATCTCATCGTCTACTTCTCTGCCGGCAGCGCCGGCCGTGAGAGCGACCGCAGTGGGCTCAGTGCAGCCCAGGGTCACATAGACATCATGCTTGAACACTTCTTTTAGGACATTCATTGCATTCCTTCTCCCGCAGGTCGGGAGGCCTCAGGTTGCCCCCGAAAGCTGGATCGTCTCAAGCGATCCCTGCTGCGGTATTCAGTGTTCAGTGATGCCCCTCGATCCATCCAAACCTGAACTCTGAACACTGATCCGGCCTTCACCAGTGGATCGGCGGTGGGTGTTCAGTGACAACTGGGGCGGCCACGGCTTATTGGACGGCGCAGCAAAGATAGCTTATGGCCGAGCGTACCATGATCTCGGCGCCGATTGGCAGAGCCTCTTCGTCGATATTGAATAGTGAATTGTGATGGGGCTGATCAGCGCCCTTTTCAGGATTCTTCGCACCTACAAAAAAGTAGCATCCCGGCACTTCCTGAAGAAAAAAGGCCATGTCGTCACTCACCATACCGGCCGGTACTTCGAGCACCTTGTCTTTGCCGACTACAGCGGATGCAGCGCCTTTGACCACCTCTGTTACATGCGGATCGTTTTCCACAACGGGGTATCCAAATTTATACTCCAATTCGAACCCCCCTCTGAATCCAGTCCCGATCCCTTGCAGGATTCGCTTCATCCGATCGGGAATCTCTTTGCGGACATCGACATCGAGGGTGCGGACCGTCCCTTTCATCTCCACGGTCTCTGCAACGATGTTGAAGGCCTCTCCTCCGCTGCATGGCACATCCGCAAATCGGAGAGAGGTGACCCGTATGACACTCGATATAGCTGTTTATCAAATGAGAAAGAGCAATGCTTTTGGTAAATGACACACTTCAGGCCGAAGGTGTGGTGCAAGCTTACAAACAGCCCTGCTTTGTGGAACGCGCCTTCCGAAGCTACAAACCTATTGATCTGGAGGTACGCCCCATTCATCGTCGGCTGGTCTGCATGCTGGGCTACTATGTTGAATGGCATATGCGCAAGGCATCGGCGCCGATCCTTTTCGACGGTGACGATCCACAAGGAGCGAAAGCCCAGCCCAGTTCCATCGTGGCCCCCGCACAGCGTTCGGCATCGGCCCAAGCAAGGCCTATCTTAAACGTACAAAAGAAGACCTGCCGGTACACAGCTTTCAGACTTTGTGTTGAAAGATTTGGCGACAATTTGCAAAGACCGTATCAGGCCCAAATGTGTACGGTGTCCCTGAGTTCGACAAGATTACCATCCCCACCCCCGTGCAAGCGAAGGCGCTCCAACTGTTACATCTGAGGCTATGATGTACCCAGTACAGAAACCCCATAAATTAAAATTCTTCTTTATTTTAATTCTTTGTTAAATCACGAGATCAAAATTTGCATATAGCTCCCTTGACCGTTTCCACCAGAATCGAAACGCCCAAAGGTAGGGCGGACAAGTCGAACGTCATATCAGCATGGTGAAGGCCAGGGGTAAGGTTGCAACCTAAGCCTATGTATACTGGTCTTATCTTGGGTATCCTCTTGCTAAAATAGTGGAAATCTTCGCCACCTAGTGTCGTACTTGCATCCAAAAGCCCAGTTGAGCCGACTACGCTGGTGATTGCTTCACGGGCAATCTCAACCATATCTGAATCATACTCAGCAGCTGAAACGCCGCCTTTTATAGTTACAGCGGCCTTAGCGCCAAAGGCAGCGGCCGAGAACTCAACAACCTTGGACACCTTTGAAAGTATTTCATCCATAACGCCATTTTTTTGGGCTCGCAGATCAAAGGCCATGGAAGCAACATCTGGTATAGAATTAAGGGTTAGTCACTGGCTTGCAACTTCGTGGTTTTAATCGACCATGATTCGGCGGGATCTAGATTTATGCCATTTACGGCGTGTACAATGGCCGCAGCTGCGTCTATTACGTTAATTCCCAAATGAGGCCAGCTCCATGAGCTGTGACGCCATTAACAATTGCTTCGACAATAAAAGTGGCGCTGCTATACAAGGCCGGTATGGCTTGACCAGTTTTAGCCTCGAAATAGGCCGCAGGTGGATGCCAATTAAGCAGGACAGGTAATTGAGCAAACCTGTTTCGATCATTGCCAGGGCACCAACCATTTTTTCTCAGCCGGCTGGAAGATTATTTTTACCTTTCCGCGCGCCAGTCTTGCAGTCGATAGAACCTGAGCCGCCGTAAGGACCATAGCCGAATCAGCGTCATGGCCGCAAGAGTGTGTGCGCTTCTCTGCACCATCTACAGTCAGGATGAGAGCATCCATGTCAGCCCGCAGGCCGACCACCGGCCCGGGTAATGTGCCTGCCAACTCACCGATTACTCCTGTTCCGCCGATTCCAGTCCGAACAGCATAGCCGCCTTTTTCCAGCTCAGACGCCAAGAACGCAGCGGTATTGTATTCGCAAAAACCGACTTCAGGAATAGCGAGGAAATATGATAGGTTTCATTAACCTTGCGGCCTATATCATGCATCGTGGAGTGAACCCTTCCGATTGCAAACAAAATCGCTTAGTGTACACGACCGCGACCCCGCTCAAAGCACTCTTTTCCTGGCACTCTAATCTGTGCAAGCGCGAAGGCAATCCACAAGTTCTTCGAGTTTGAAGCCCTGTGCATGGCTGATCGGTCATCTTCATCTTTTCTTAGTCATGAAATCCTTGAGCACATTTTTTTCCGAAACCGGTTCCAATATTGAGTCTGCTGAAAGCAAGGTCTGGCAGAGCAAGCCCACCTTGCCATTGATTTTTGCAGTACAGCGGGCACAAACGCCGCAATCACAGCCGGCGTGATCATAATATGCCAAGGTACTGTCAAGATTCTGATAAATATAATCGAGAGCGGTCATAGCACGTATCCCTTCCGGTGAAAGGGACATTCGGTAAGTCTTGTAATAAGGTTTATTATGCACCGTAGGGTCAGCTTGCAAAAACCTGACCTTTAAAGTCTTATCGGACATAATAGCACCACCTCCTAATGCTTTCCTCCTGTATTCGAACGAGATTCCATCAGCTTTTTCATAAATTCCAGAAAAGGAGATTTTCCACCGGGCAGCGCCATCAAAGTGCCAGCGACTGGACGCTGTTTGATATCAGTAAATTTGGTCCCCTGAGCGGTGAACGATGTTTTCAACCAGCCACTGCTCATTATCAGGCAACCGGGTAATCCTCGCGGTAGTGCACTCCACGGCTTTCCTTGCGGGCTAGAGCACAGGTCGCTGCGATTTCAAGCAGTTGGACGATATTTCCCAGTTCGATTGCATCCAGCCATTCCTTATTGTAGGCACGGCTTTTTGAAGTGGTACTCAGATTAGGAAGTTGTTCTTTTTTAACCAGGCCTAAAAAACTGAGGAAGGACTGCAACTCCTGCCGGTTACGGACAGGTCCCAGACGCTTGTGTGCTTCCTCCTGGACAATTCTTCTAAAATTAGCAGGGTTGAAGCCCTCTGCCCTGAGCAACGGCTCCTCCGCTTTGTTCTGGAGGTCCTGTAAAGTGCGCTTATCAGGTTCTGGGCCCCTGCCGACCTTGGCGGCATATTCGCCAGCATTGGCGCCTGCGTCGGCTCCTTGAACGAGCATTTCAGTAATGGCGGAAAAAACACGATTGGCGCCGAATGCTCCTAGAGCACATTCACCGGCGGCGTAAAGTCCTGGCAGATTAGCCTCAAAACTATCATTGACCACGATGCCACCCTCGAAGTATTCGACAGCGTGTCCCACCTCGACCGGCTCGTTTTTTTTCAGCTTTATAGCCCATTCAGAAAGGTCTATAGCTTTATACTTCCAGTTCGGATATCTCCGCAACCCGGTCTCTTCGCTGTTTCCCAAGGAATATCGCCCCGGCTGTAATAAACTCCACCGTTGGGCGACCCTTTCCCGGCTCGAACTTCTTTGGCTGTCATGCAGGAAATAAAGCTTTTGTTCCACTCCGTCGATGTGCCAACCTTGACAACCAGTGGATCATATTTTAGCAAGAATTCTTCACCCTCACTGTTTGTCAAACGGCCTCCACCCAGCATCAGGCTAAGGATATAGGGCGCTATACTGCCTTTCCATATCGGAGGACTAAGAAAAACGTTACAACAGAAAGTAATAAACTCCATGTTGCCCAGATCGGCTCCGGCCCTGTGCGCCATGGCGATGCCTTCGCCCGACAAATCACGCATGCCGGTATTTGGCCAAAAACGACTTGTGCCAGCCTCCTGTTGCCATAACGATTGCCTTTGTCTTGACATGCACAAACTCGCCTGTCCGGACATCTAGTCCAATCCCGCCAGAAACCACCCCATCATGAGTAACAATGTCAAGCAAAAGTACATCATCTAACAAATCGATACCGAGAGATTTCGCTTTTTTTAACAGGGCATCCATGATGCCGATACCGCTGGTGTAAATCGCGCGCTGATCCGACCTATCGATCCTTGTTCCCCAGTCGATCAATTCCCTCAGCACCTGAGGCGCTACGCGGATATACTGTTCAACTATTTTCTGATTATTGAGAAACCAGCCTTGGGTAATCACATCGTTCAAAACCTTGTCATGCGTATCTTCTGGATCGCCATTTAATCCCTCAAACTTGCTCAGGTCTTCACCAGCCATAGTGAAATCGGCTCCGGCCATCGGCGAGGCTCCGCAGCGCGCCAACGGCCCTTTGCTTAAAAGCGTTACCGTAACTCTTTTTGCCTCGCACCAATGGCGGCTCTGAATCCAGCCCCACCTCCGCCGACTACCAGAACATCAGTTTGAATCATTCCAGCCATTACAATCCCTCCGATTCAGATGGCGCATTGTTGTTGGGACTTGCCAATTTTTCACAACCGAATTCGCATCAAGAGTTCAAGACGTTCGGGAGCTTCGCCGACATAAGATCAAACGGCTGTAAGTGATACTCGGCCCACGATGCGAATCAGCAGCGGGAAAACTGCCTGTCCTTAGTACTGGTTTTCATAAATATGATAACGTATTTTGAGGTTGATAAGTTTCGCAAAACCGCGCATGGTTGATACCTATTGTAGAGGTGATCCCATGCCAAGGAAGAGCCCATACCACATTGTCCTGAGCCCTGACGAGAGACGTGAATTATTGCATCGCTCATCAAGGTATACGTTACCGTACTTTATTGTTCTTAGGGCCAAGATGATCCTCCTTGCCGCAAAGGGCCTCGGTAATGATGAAATTGCAGCCAAATTGGATACTCGACGGGAAATTGTCTGCATGTGGCGAAAGCGGTTCTTTGAGCAGCGTCTCCAAGGCCTGGAGGAGCGTTCTCGACCGGGCCGCCCCCGGTCTTTCCCCCCCAGACTTGGTCGTACAGATTAAAGCCATCGCCTGTGAGCTGCCGGCAAAATATGGGGTTCCTCTTTCTCGTTGGAGTACTGACGACATTATGAATTACGTTCGCAATCTGGTATTACTGCTTCCATCAGCGGCAGCACAGTATGGCGTTGGCTCCATCAAGATGCGATCAAGCCATGGCAACATCGCTGCTGGATTTTTCCCAGAGATCCTAATTTTGCTTTCAAGGCCGGACCGATTCTCGACCTTTATCACAGACTTTGGAACGGCAAAGCTCTCAGAGAAGATGAATTTGTCTTGAGCGCAAATGAGAAGACCAGTATCCAGGCCAGGGCACGACGACATAGGACCTATCCCCCTTTGCCTGGTTTGCCTATGAAGGTCGAACACGAGTATAAGCGCTGTGGAGCATGGGCTTATATCGCTGCGCTCGATGTGCACCGGGCCAAGCTTTTTGGTCTGTGCGAACATAAAGGCGGCATCGCTCCTTTCGATCGCCTTTTGGGACAAATTATGGGCCAACATCCTTACAAAGAAGCAAGAAGGGTCTTTTTGATTGTTGATAATGGATCCGCTCATCGTGGCCAGAAATCTATCGATCGTTTACAGGGCAAGTATGCCAATTTGACCCTTATTCATGGTCCTATCCATGCAAGCTGGCTCAACCAAATCGAAATCTACTTTTCAATTCTCCAAAGAAAAGCCCTTACACCCAATGACTTTTCTTCTCTCGCTGCACTTGAAGAACGTATCTTGAGCTTCCAAAAGTACTATGAGGAGATCGCAAAGCCTTTTGAATGGAAATTTACCCGTAAAGACCTTAACCGTCTGTTGTGCAAGGCAAACGGTAAACCGCCCGAATCATACCGGCTGGCTGCCTAGACTGAAAAATACGTTACCGTACTTATGAACCAGTGTACTTAGGTTGCGAAAACCCCGACATCGAGACCGAGGCCTGCTTGGCGCTCAGCTCCGAGCCGCCTATTCCTTCTCCTCGCGTACAGCCAGTTCGCAATAAGGATCGCCGTCGAGGACATTCTTCACATGGATGCACTTCAGCTTGGAATTGTAAGCTTTATATTTGGCTTGATCGACAAAGCAATAAATTCTTCCCAACTCAGAAGCCCCCAACTCCTGCCATACTTTTGCCAAGTGACAGGTGTAAACGCGGGAGCGTTTTTCTCCGTCGACTTCGACTTTTTCCCGTTCCGCCCATCCCAAGCTCGGCAAGTCGTCTTGAAAATTTTCTCGGGTGAGAGGTAGCCCCTTGGCTAGTGTATTCTCCCTCACCTGTTTCCCAACCAACTCCCCATAAAGCTGGGAGGCCTTCTTCGCCAAAGCCTTGCCCTTCGTCTCTCCGAGCTCGTCCACCAGTATCTTGGAAAAGGCGTAATGAATCAATGCCGCCCGGGTAATCATAGACTTGACTTGCCGGAAGGCCTCCTCCTTCTCGATCATTTCCTTTTGATCAGCCATATTTTTCTCCATTTGCAAGAGCTTTGATCATCCTGAAAAGTACTATTTCAATAATCCCTTCTCTCGATAATATTTTTCCGCTCCCGGGTGCAAGGGAACAGGCAAACCGACCGTGGCAGTCTCCAATGAGATTTCTTTGGATAAAGGGTTCAGTTCCACGAGCTCTTGCTTATTCTCGAAAGTGAGCTTGGTTATATTGTAAGCCAAATCTTGATCAAGCTCGGCCGTCGTCGTCAATACCCCCCACATAATAACAGTTGAAACCGCTTCAGACTGACCCTTGAGGGTATTCGCAGGAATCGATCCCTTGGTGTAAAAAGGGTACTTTTTGTTGATTGCATTCATTTGATCCGCACCGATAGAAAGATATCTTATGCTCTTCGTCGTTGTCAGTTCCTGAATGGCGGCGGAGGTAATGCCGGTGAGAACAAAAGAACAATCCACTTTTCCGTCGCCTAGCGCCGAGCATCTTTCGCCCACCGAAAGCGGAGAGAGGCGCACGTCCCTCTCGGTCAGCCCATACGCTTCCAGAACCCTTAGGGTCAAATCCCTCTCTCCCGCTCCAGGGACACCGGTTCCGATTTTTTTCCCTTTAAGGTCTTTGATGGCCTTAATGTCGGATCGGGCTTGGACCATGATATGCAGTGGGAACGAATAGGTATTGTAGAAGGAGCGGAGATTACTCATTTTCTTAGGCCCGGAAAATGGTCCTTCGCCATTATAGGCAAGGTGGAGGTAATCAGGCAACGCCAAGGCGATATCCACTGATCCGGATCCCAAGTTGCGCAGATTTTCCGGGGTACCGGCCGAAGGAGTGGGGGAGGCATTAATGCCGGGGAGATGTTTGTTTATTAACTGGGAGAGCGCGTTGGCAAAAATGAACCAAGTCCCGGTTGACGCAGAGCCAGCGATAATGAGGTTGCGTTGTCTGGATGTTTTTGTCTGAGCTGAAATGCCGGATGCCGCAATCGCGCACACAAACAATAAGGAAACCGTACAACAGCTGATTTTACGTAACATAAATCATTCTCCTTTCTTTGGTTAGCTACTTTTCCGTTTCATCGCAGAAAATAACAGGTTTCACCTTTTCTTCCCCTAAAGTTATCTCAAGCTTTAGCGGAATCTGTCAATGAAAATGAGACACCGTTCATCTGGAATTAGACTCTAACATCATCGCTCGAAGGCTTGTTGATCCAAACGGCCTCGGGCAGCGACGGCGGTTTTGGAATTCTGTTTTTGAACCGGTTAGGGTTATTCATAAAAGCGGCTTGTAGCACGCTGGATCGGTGTTCCAATACTGCTGAGGCCTGCCCATAATGAACCTGTTCGGGCGTCATCAAACCGATTCCTGAATGACGATGTTCTTTGTTGTACCAGTGGAAAAAAGCCTGACAAAATGCCCTGGCGTCCTGAATCGACCCGAATCTTTGAGGAAATCCGGGAGCGTACTTCAAGGTCTTGAACTGGGCTTCCGAATAGGGGTTGTCATTGCTCACGCTGGGCCGGCTGTGGGTCTTGGTAATCCCCAAGTCCGCCATGAGTTGGGCAACGACTTTTGACTTCATACTGGAACCTCGATCCGCATGGATGGTCAACTGCCCGGGTTGAATGCCTTGCTTGATGAGCGCTCTGTTCAATGAGACGTTTGGCCAAGGATTGCTGTTCCTGGTGGGCCACCATCCAGCCCACGACGTTGCGGCTGAAGATGTCCATGATCACGTAAAGGTAGAAATAGGTCCACTTCTTAGGCCCTTTCAGCTTGGTAATATCCCACGACCACACCTGATTGGGCCCGGTGGCCAGAAGCTCGGGTTTTGAGTAGGCAGGCCGTTGGACCTGTCTTCGACGCTCTTTGACATCGCCGTGCTCGGCGGCCAGTATCCGATACATGGTCCGGATGGAACAGTGGTACTGACCATCATCGAGAAGGATGGCGTAGGCTTGGTGAGGCGCTTTGTCCTGAAAGCGCTCTGAGTGGAGAATGTCCACCACCGTCTGCCTCTCTTGACTTGTCAGAGCCAGTGGAGGACTTGGCCTCCTGGCCTTCTCTGGATCAACCGGCGGACTGCTCAGGTGCCTGTACAACGTTGCACGGGGCACCCTCAATGCTTCACATGCCGGCTTCTTCCCAACCTCCATGCCCAATGTGGCTGCTGCGTTCATGAGTTGCCCTCGTCGTTCTCCGGGCTGTCCAGGGGGATCCCCAGGATCTGTGAGATTTTTTTTTGAACCTCGATGATGGTTTCGGCCTGCTTGAGCTTATGCCGAAGGCGTTGATTCTCCCTCTCTAGCACAGCCACACGTTCAGCCAAGGGATTCTTCTCTTTGGCTTTGCGGCCGCGTTTCTTCGGACTGAGGGAACCCAGTATCCCTTCGGAACGCTGCCTTCGCCAGGTGGTCAAATTTGACGAATACAGTCCCTCCCGGCGAAGAAGGACGCCCAATTGCCCTGGCTCTTTACATGCATCCGCTTCTTCAAGGATGCGCAGTTTGTATCGCGCCGTGAACCGACGCCTTGCTTTGGCCTCCGGGACCTCCGGATCAGGGGGATCGACTTTGCCAGTGATGGGGGTAACTCCAGTCGTCCTACGGACTCCTTCCGTTACCCCCATCGCCATTACCTTCTTCTGTGCCTTGGTATCTTCCATCCCTATTCTCCTACCCGCCCTACACTAATTAATCAAGGGGTAGGTGTCTCACTCACATTGGCACAGAGGGTAGATCTTCTCTGGGAGCGTGTTTCCGATAGATAATTCCCAAAATTCCGAATACTCCTAAACCGAAAAAACCCACCAAATCCGTGGTCAATCCCGGATGAATGAGCAGGATCCCACTGACTCCAACCAAAATTCTTTCCCAAACAGGCAGGTGCCTATTCAGATAACCTTCAATCCCCAGTCCCAAGGCAAAAGCCCCTAACATGGCGGTGGTTATCGCCCAGAGGATATTCAGAGGACCGCCTATCAACAGCAGGGCCGGAGAATATACGCTGACGAAAGGCACAATAAAGCCAGCCAATGCCAGACGGAAGGCCTGCCAACCAGTCTTCCCGGCATCGCTCTGGGCGATTCCGGCAGCCGCATAAGCTGAAAGAGCAACCGGAGGGGTGACATAAGAGAGAACGGAAAAATAGAGGATGAACATGTTGGCTGCCATATTCGGAATGCCGGCTTTAATTAGGACGGGAGCTACCATCATGGCGGGAATGATGTAAGCTACCGACGCCGTAACGCCCATGCCCAGGATTAGCGAACTCACCATGGATAGGATGAGAATTAAAGGTATCGATCCACCGGCTAAATCGGTAAGACCTGCCGACATTTTCACGGCAAGGCCGGTTATCAGGCAAACGCCGATGATCACCCCAGCGAGGGCGCAGGCAAGGCTGACGTTTACGCAGCTCCGTGCGCAATCGGCGAATATGTTCCAGGTTTGCTGAAAAGAGAGCCGCGTCTTGGACCGGGCCATAGCAACGAAGAAAGTCGCTATTATGGCATATACTGCGGCCAGGGCCGGGGACATCTGAAGATAAAGCAGAATGAAAATTAAAACGGCAGGGGGAAAAAGAAAAGGCCAGCCGGTGCGCAGAACCGCGGTTATTTTCGGCAGATCTTTCTTCGGTTGTCCATGCAAGCCCATTCGCTTCGCCGCCAAATGGATCTGAATGTAAACGGCGAAATAATAGAGGGCAGCCGGAATAGAAGCTGCAAGCACCACCTCTCGGTAGGGAACTCCCATCATGTCAGCCATGATGAAGGCGACACTTCCCATAATTGGCGGCATGAGGACCCCGCCCGTGGAAGCCACAGCTTCTATGGCCGCGGCGTAATAAGCAGGATAGCCTATCTTTTTCATCATAGGGATGGTGAATGTCCCTGTGGTGACCACATTGGCTACGGCGCTTCCAGAAAACATTCCCATGATGCCTGAAGATAAGACGGCTACTTTGGCCGGGCCACCAGGACGGCTGCCGGCGATGGCGGTCGCCAAATCGGTCACAAACTCCCCAGCACCGCTCTTTACCAGGAAAGAGCCGAAAAGCATAAAGAGATAGACGAAAGAAGCCATCACTCCGAGGGGAAGCCCGTAGACTCCTTCGGTGGTCATGTACATATAGTAAAGCAGCCGTTCGAGCCCGACTCCCCTATGCTGGAAAAAACCCGACAGATATCCACCAAAGATTGAATAAATCAGGAAGATGGCTGATATGATCGGAAGTGTAGGTCCCATGCTTCGCCGACTTAACTCGAAGATCAGAATCAAAAGAAGAGCGGAAACAACGAGATCTGCAAAAATGGGAGCCCCCATACGCTCTTCCAACATGGGGTAGGCAATGATCAAATAGACGGTAGTAACCAGACTCAGGACAGCAAGGAACCAATCCATAATGCTGGCTCTCGCCCCCCGGCGGCATGACAGAAAGCCTATGAACATTACCAAAGCCAAATGGAAAGACCGTTGGGTAAGGGGGGCAAATTCTCCGAAATATCCGGTAAAAAGGTGAAAAAGCCCAAGGATGGCTGCAACAACGATTATTACAATGCTATGCCGATTCTCTGATTTCATCCAAAACCTCGCCTCACCAATGTTTTTTTTTAAGAAGGCATAGGATTTTTAAACAACCAAGCCGTACCACTCCAAAGAAGGTTTTATGTATCTGACGTCACTCAAGTTGGCACCCCTTTGATTGCCCTCTTTTCTGACCGCCTCTGCAGAGCGCTGTCCTGGCCCATAGGGTATCTTTACAGCAAACACGCCAATCTTTCCATGGCCTCAGCCAGGCGGGCTTTGGGATGGGTCAATGCAATTCGGAAATACCCCTCCCCGTATTTCCCATACATGGAGCCTGGAATCATCCAGACCGCAATCTTATCTAACATGTCAAAACACCACTCCTTGGAGCTCTGTACACCTGCTGGCAAGGGAGCCCAGATGTAGAAAGTCCCCTTGGGGCTGTCAACCTCAATTCCACAATTCTTCAACCCTTTAATTACCACATCCCGCCGTTCCTGGTACATGAAATTTCTCGCTCGCATGAAGTCCTTGGGTCCGGTCAAGGCCGCCGTCGCCGCCACCTGGAGAGGATAGAACATACCCCTGTCCGAATGGGACTTGATTTTCATCAGGCCGGCCACAATGTCGGGGTTGCCGAGCAGGAAGCCCACTCTCCAGCCGCACGCATTGAATGTCTTTGAAAGGGAGTTGAACTCCACACCCACCTCTTTGGCCCCCGGAACCTGGAGGAAAGAAGGGGCGCAGTACCCATCAAAACAGATTTCCGAATACGGGTTGTCTGACACAACGGCAACGTTGTATTTGCGGGCCCAATCGACCAGTCTCCCATAAAATTCGAAGTCCGCATGTGCGGCCGTGGGGTTGTTAGGGTAATTGACCCATATCATCTGCGCGCGTTGCGCGACTTTTGGAGGAATGGAATCCAGATCAGGCAGGAACCCGTTTTCTTTAAGGAGAGGCACGCTCTCCACGATGCCGCCGGCGATCCTGACCCCGGCAACGTATGCGGGGTAGCAGGGGTCCGGAACCAGTGCGGTATCGCCCACGTCCAGAAGACAGGTGTGAATATGGAACAGGCCGTCGGCCGAACCCAGAAGCGGCAGGACCTCCTTCTCCGGGTCACACTGCACCCCGTATTGCCCTTTGTACCACCCGGCGATCGCCTCCCTCAAGGGCTGCGAGGAGTAGAAGCTGGGATAGTGGTGGGAATTCGGGTCATAGCAGGCGTCTGCCAATGCTTTTCTCATGTGCTCCGGGGGTATTACGTCCGGGTCCCCCAGACCCAGATTGATGACGTCCTTTCCCTCCTCTTTCATTCTCGTCAGGATCACGTTCATGGCCGTGCCGAGATAGGCGTCGAACTCGGTTAACCTCTTGGAAATCTTCATTTCGTCGGTCCCTCCTCATCCTCGTACACATTGCAGATGCAGCATAGAAAATGCCCGGGTTGATCCCCTATGTTTTTCATTCCGTGAGGCTCCATGCTGGGAATGCAAACGGATAAGCCGGGGCCGCAAACGCTCTTTTCGATCAGCTCATCCGTATGAGGATCGAAGGACCGGCATTCAAACTGCCCTGTCACGATGTGCATGGTCTGGTGATAGAAATGGTTGTGGATCGGAACTTGTTTGCCTGGCTGGATGGTAAAGAAACGCAGTCCGCATTCAGGGTAGCCGTGGCCGTCATCACCATGTTTCGAAAGCCATTGGACACTCGTCCCTTTCAGCTCCATCATCTGCCCTTTGTAAGGGAACTTGTCAATCTTCTTGTCCTCGCACTCTTTCCAGTTTACGATTTGCATTTTGTTCTCCCAAAAAACCTTATGAAATACCCAGGAGGAAATCCAAAGACGATTTGATATGCACGGCCGTTGAGGCCCGAAGCGAGAGCTCATCCTTGGACTCGACCGCGTGTATGATCTGAAGGGTGTCCGCAAAGAAGGCATCTTTTTTGATCTCCTGTGGCCCTGCCAGCCAAAAGCGCAGGTAGTGGCTCAAGAGCCTTTCAAGCAGTTGGACTAACTCTCGATTGCGGGTCTCCCGGTAGAGAATGCTGTGAAATCTGAAGTCCAGCCGGACAATCTCCGTTCTGGTGGGGGCCGGGCTTGCCAGCTTTATTTCATTCCCGAGCTCCTTCAATTCCTTGATGCCGTCCGGAGTGATTCGGTTCATCGCCCAGAGATTGGCCTGGATCTCGAGCACCGAACGGATCTCGGTGATTTCCCGCATCCGATCGATGGTCAAAGGGCTCACGACGAAATGGGATCCATTCCGCACCACCCAGCCCTCGGCATCCAGCCGCGTCAAGGCTATCGTCAGAGGGTTGCGGCTCACACCGAAGGTTTCGGACAACTCCACTTGATTCAGGGTGCTGCCTGGACTCAGTTTTAACCAAACAATCTTTTCTTTCAAATCCTCATAGATCTTAATTGGGTCCATTTTAACCTACTGTTTAATAGTATGAAAATATTTTGAGTTCACGATGCGTGCATGTTAAACGCATTACGCGTGCATGTCAATTTCATTTTCCGCATTTTTGACCGGAGGCAAGGACTAATCGATCGAGGTCAATTCACGGCGATGGGACGAAAAGAGGACCCAGTCGGTTCTTATCAATCCAAGGATGGCAAAGAAGAAAAAGCCCTTGACGCTTTAGAGTGGTTGCCATGTGCTCCCATGCGCCGAACAAGAGGGAGCGAATGGCCAGGTATTATGGCTATTACAGTAATCTCAGCACCCAGAGTCCACCCGCCGTCTTTCTGGAGTGACTTTTTATGACCTCCCCGAACATGGGACTCCGCAATCTTGCCGCATTCTCACTTTTGCATGCCTGTGGGCTTTCATTGCTTGACGATCACCCTTCCGGATGAATCGGTTCTTAACAACATGGCAAAATCCCTTGCTCAAGTCCTGGGTTCAGGTTTGAAACAGTGACGGGTGGGTTCACAGATTTCTTACTGTGTATGCAACAGACCTGGCATTGAATCATGCGTGACCTTGCCATATGTGATATTGATTCGCCGAGACAAGGAATAGCATAATGTCGCCATCCACCCCACAATTATCCGCGAATCCAAATTCTATGCGCCTCGACCAGAAATAATTTGCCTGAATAGTATTCCGGATGAGAATGGGAAGATAGGAAATCAGTCAATTTGGCCATGACCTGTGGGATAATCTCCGGATGATTTCCGCGAGATCGACAACGGAAAGCCTGCCTTCTACCCTGAGTGGGAAATCGGTTCGAGACGAGAAATCCCGTCCGCACCCGGACCATTCATTGCGCGCCAAAGATCCCAATTCTGTTGGAGCCCAAGCCAAAAGTCAGCAGGCATCCCCAGTACTCGAGCCAGACGCAAGGCGGTATCGGGGGTCACCGAGCGACGCCCCCGTACAATTTCGTTCAGTCGCGGATAGGACACCCCGAGGCGAATCGCAAGTTCGCTCTGAGATATCCCCAAGCGCTTCAAGAACTCTTCTAATAACATCTCGCCAGGGTGTGTCGGCGGACGCTGCTTCGGTAAGCGTCGCCTCACGTCCTGACTAGTGGTAATCGACAATTTCGACCTCGTAGGCATGACCATCCTCCCATTTGAAACAACCACTTGACGAGTTCCGACCCCCGGGCCGGCCGGACCGCCAAACTCGATATTTCGCGAAGGTGATCTGCCCGGAAAGAAGGCCGCCACGCCCTCTGATGCCGAACGAAGAGCCCACCCGGCTAATTTAAGCGTCCGGTTCGCGCTCAGGTTGTGCGGTCACCGCCGCCCCAGCGGTTTGAAAACCGACCTGAAAACCGACAGATCGGTCGGCCACATAGTTAAGTTTCTCAAATCCGATAACGTGGCCTCCCTTGTCCTTCATGAGTATTACTTCCTCCCCTGTCTCCTCGCAGACGTACTCGTCGGCGGGGTTGCCAAACCACACAGTCAGGGTGTTTCCGATTTCGTCGTAGAGAACCTTTACTTCAGCCATATGCGCTCACCTTCCTTCACGACGTCCGCAAGATAGGTTGTAATCATGCCTATCCGGTTGGCACAGGCTCGTCTGATTCCGCAGGATTCGAGAGATCACTGGCCTGAACATAGGACGGGCATTCGGACATCTTTAGGGCCACTGGATACGCTCCAGATGGCGGGCGCAAGCCGTCTCGTCAGTGAAAAAATGCTGAAACTCCGACATAGTCCGAGGGTAATTCGACATGCGCAGGATCATACCCCAAAGCACCAACCTGTGCTATCCGGATAGGCATGGTTGTAATAAGGAATCCTTCGCCATTGAGGCGCCTTGCAACGGCGCAGACCCAGCGGCGCGCCCCTGTCCGCTTGTAGAACAGAAGCACCCCTGGATCGCTCTTACTCTGCCTGATCTCGTCCCGTGATAAAGCAGGAAGGGACGCTCTTTTAAAATGCAATAACGTAAAGCTCCAAGAGCAGTTGTTTAATTTGTGAAGAGCGTTATCCAGCAGCATGGGGCATAGAGCAAAGAGCATGGAGCATAGGAAGAGGGTCTTGGGGCGAAGGGGATGGAGCATGGGCCGGACAGCAGTCAGGTGGATTCCAGTATTGGATTGCGTTCCCCGTCAAACGCATGCTCAATGTCCTCGAGCCTCTTATGGATTCGCCCACGGATAGCTATTCTGCTGCACTTCCCGGTAAAGTGAGATCAAGGTCTCCAGCCTCGGTCCGTGTGACAGGCACCTTACCTCATTGCACATCCACTGTAGTTGTTTCAACCTTCCAGAATATGATGTACACGTCGCCAGGAGGGAGCGAGTCGCGATCCCGATGGTCTCCGTCTCACTAAACGAATCGTATTAGCAGACAGGCCCAAAGGAGGCCGATCAAGTAAGACAGGCTCACGTCGCTTGGCCAGTGCGCGGCCAGAACGATGCGACCGGCCCCTCCGATAAGCAGTAGAGCGCAAGATGCGAGAATCACCACTGTCCGAAGTGCCCCTGATCCCTTTCGCGCGAACAGAATCGCCAGAAATCCGATTGTTGAGGCATAGGTCAGGGCAAAAATGGACGGAAATGAATACCCGGAGAGCTTCTGGGCAACATGGACCAGATGAGGTGAGGGGCGAGGCCTGGCAGTCAAAGGACCGAGCCATTTCCCCAGGACCCACATCCCGCCGAAACTCGCCAGGGCGAGCAAGGCGGCACGCCACCCTGCAAGCTTCCAGGAGATCCCCACCGTGACGGCAAGCAGGACCAGGTCCCATGGCGACTTGGCCGTTGCTGATATCCATTTCGCCCATCCGATGGATGCGGGTGCGATGGATTGGACCAGCCGGGCCGCCGCCACGTCGCCGGGGAAATACGGCCAGTACCCCACGGCAATGGTAAGGAGTGCGGTTACTGCAGCCAAAGCCACCCAGATTTTTTCTTTCTGTCCCATGGTCCCCCCCGCAAAAGAGATCAAAAATCATACAGGAAACGGGCCTTAAACGTGTCTTCATTGTGCGGTAAGGCCTTATCCGCCTTTGAATAGGATATGGCATTGCTCGATGCTTCGAGACAGGGTCGCCATCTTGCATGTTAAACAGAGACTGGATCAAAACGCACATTATAGCGGAACGTCATAGGAGAATCTGTTGCTTGAGGAATCCGTCAGTCCGCGACCGGCTGAGAACAGGAGCTGAATATGGCTCACCACCGGAAGGATGCCGTAATTGAATTCCACCGCAGGTCCTAACCCGCTCCTTCCGTCGGCACCATGGGTCCCGGTGGAAAACAGGTAGATTTCGCCGTGATGATAGTCGACCGGCACCGGATCAACGGTACGAAAAGGCGGCCGCTTCCGGAATCAACCATAGGATAGCAATAAAAACCGATCTTTTCATGATTCCCCCGGTTCCGATGGCCAGGGATTGTTTTGTTCATACTCTGAGAAGGCAATGGAAAGCCGAATCTGACATAGCCTACCTAGTGTCCATCCAGAAATGAGATAGTTTTCGCTAGGTCAAGAAAGATAAGGGTTTTAACCACAGGAATACATTGAAGTATTTCGAGGATTAAAATCCGCATCTGACGCAGAGATTGCGGAAAATAGCCATTTATGGATGGACACTACCTAACTTACCAGGCATTATAAGCCAAAGAAGGCCGCAATATACTTTACTGCGGTAAGGACGATGATTCCTGCGAGCATCCATTTGATGGCTTTGGCCGGCACGAGTTTCTGGAATCTCGCCCCCAGGTACATCCCACCCATCCCGCCGATGCCGAAAAGAAAACCCAGGAGCCAGTCCGGAGCCACGGACATATTCGGGTAAAGCGGTGCGATCGTCTGGTAAAAAATCACTCCTGCCACGGAGGTAACAAAGGTCCCCATCAGGGCCGCACCGGCCACCGTATAGATAGGCAGTTTGAAAATGGATACAAAGAAGGGAGCGATGATCGCACCCCCGCCGATGCCATAGATGCCCCCAACGATGCCAACTACGAAGCTGAGCGCAAATATGCCCCACGTGGGCGCTTCACAATGCTCGCCGTAGAAGGCGTAGCCGACCCGTTTTGAATCAAAGCAAGTAACGTTCACTACTGGAAGCGGTTCCGGGCAGATTGAGTTTTCAGGTGCTTTCCGATGCCCGCGAGCAAGCTCGCGGAATCGCTGTTCTACCGATGATTTGTTTATGCCGGATCGGGGTTTCGGGAGAAGGTCCCGAATCATGCGACCACCTACGTACAAAAGGACAAGGGCGGCAAAGAGCTTGAAATTTTGCGGATCAGGCAGATACGCAACTCGCACGATGGCCCCGATGAACACGCCGGGCAAGGTTCCGATGATGACGGCCCACGTGAGGGGCCACACCATGCGGCCCTCTTTATTGTAACGGTACACGCCGCTCGGTATGGCCACAACGTTGAAGAGCTGATTCGTGGCGCTGACCGAAGGGTTTACGTACCCGAGAAACGACATCTGAAAAGGAAGAAGGAGAAAGGCCCCCGAGACTCCTCCCATGGAGGTGAAAAAGGAGATTGCGAAGGCGACCAGGGGCGGAACCCAGGGGGAGACTTCGATACCGGCCGTCTGAAAAAACATGAAAGCGCTCCTCTTAAAATCTCCTGAATTCTTTTCTGTGATTAGACCGAGAGCCGCTCTGACTTCAGGGCATGGGCCGCAATGAATCCCACAATAAACGCCACCGCCAGATTGGAGGCCAAGGTTATGCCCAGCATCAGCAGGGACACGAACAGGTTCTTGCGTTCATTCATGTCCAGGATGGTCAGGGCCAACTGGCTGCCTGCAAATAACAACAGCACGCCCAGGATGGCCATGGGCAGAAGGCTCACCACGCTCACGGCATGATCGCCCAAGAGCACGGCCAGGGACAAAAAGATGAACCCTATCATCAGGTTGGATCCGGCAGTTCGTGCCCCGAAGCGATAATGGGCCGCAAGGCCGCCCGCTCCGTGGCAAATGGGCATGCCACCAAATAGAAAACTCACAAAATTAGCCAGGGCCATGGTGACGCATGTAGCGCGGTTGGTAACGCGGGAGGAGTCTTCGCCGAAATAATCGCGGGACAGGTCAGCGTACGCGATGACCGCGTTGCCCAAGGTCATGGGTGCCTGAGGCAACACCAGGATCAGGAGGGCCAAGGTGAAGTCGGCATGAGCAGGCCAGCCAAAGGGCAAAATTCGGGGCAGGTTGAAGCCGAGGCGCAGGAGATCGAAGCCCTGATGGTTGCCCAGAATGAGCCCCAGGAGCAGCCCGCCGATCACGACTACCAGACCGGCCGGGAAGCGTCTGTTATTGAGCAGCAGCAGGGTGGCCACTCCCGCCACAATTCCGATGGGTATGCCGATGGAAATCGGCCCCAGGGCCTGCACGTTCAGGTATGGCTCGGCAGCGTGCCGCAACACCTGAAACCTGGAGGTGCCTGCCATGAAACGCACCCCTTCGGCCATGAGCAAGGCTCCGGTGGAAAGCTGCACGCCCCTGACCACCGCCTTGGGGGTATATTTGCCGATGAGATCTATGGCCCCGGTGACGCCGATGATCAGCAGGAATATGCCCATCAGCAACCCCGAGCTCACGATCTGCGAGGCGCTGATGCCGGTAGCGATGGCATAAGCCCCGATTACCTTCATAGGCTGCACCGGTACGGTCACGCGAAAATAGACCCCGGCCAAGATGTAAAAAAGGCCTATGGACAGCATAAGCCCGGTGGCGTCCAGGCCGTTGATGAGGATCATGGCAATGGCGATGGGCAAAAGCGTGCCCAGATCTCCCAATGAACCTGCGAACTCCAGACGGTCGAATTTATAACGAGGGGTCAATACCGGCATTTTTTCTCCACTTCCACTAATAACACGGGGGCCGAGCTCAATCCTGCCTGTCTGAAAACATATGGCGGAGCGATTTGAAAAATCATCGATTGACAGTACTAACACGAAAATATTATATTTCGTGTTAATGTATCCTCATACACAAGATCGTGTCAAGACGATTATTATTATCCCCCTCCTATTTTCAAGTAGTTCATAAATGCCGGAAAATAACTCCTCGATAAGGGATGGAGCGATCACTTGATGGAAAGGCCACATGAATAGCAAAGACACCGGGATAGACCCGAAAAAGGCGAAAAATCGGGAGTTGTCTGTACTGGAACGTCCAAGTCATGCCAGAATCGTCACCATACCAGTTGAGAGCAAGCGCCTGGACGTGCTTCAGCTCAACCGTCTGGAGCAATCATTTCGGGAATGGGCGGAAAAGTCAGCCCGGCTGGATGTGCGGCTCTCTCGGAAACGGATCTTGGTGATCTTCCTTTTGATCCGCTATACCGGAGCCAAGTTGAACGAAGTCCTGTGCCTTGACCCCTTGAAGGACATCGATCATATAGGACAGCAGGTTTTACTCGGAGGGAGAGGCTCCGGGGATGTTCGATCAGTCAGAAAGGTCCAGATACCCGAAACGCTTTCCGTTGAAATAAAGGCCGCGCTGGATGATCCCGGTTTCAAGAAATCTCTGGGGAATTTGTTCAGGTTGGACCCCGCGCACGTGCGTCGAAAGTTTTACGAGCGGGCATCGGCCTGCGGTTTTCCTAAGGCGTTGGGGGCGCCCGATGCCATCCGGAAATCCCGTGCCGTGGAACTGATGCAAAGCAACATGCCGTTAACGGTCGTGCAAAAGGTCCTTGGGCATTCGACACCCAATCTTGCTGCCGCTTATGTGAAATTTTCCGATGACGAGATACGGCAGGTGGCAAGGTATTACGTCGACAAGGAAAGTCGGCGCAAGACCAGCGCCCGGAATACCTTTTTCGGAAAAATTGATGGAATTCAAGCGGGCGACATCCAGACCGTGGTCGAAATCGTATCCATAGGTGGCTCTCGGGTTTGTTCGGTCATTACTAATGACAGTCAGATCCGGCTTGGTCTTAAACTAGGGAGTCTGGTGGTTGCAGAAGTCAAAGCGCCATGGGTGACGCTGACAAAGGGTGATGAAGAACCGATCTCTACGGCCGAAAACCGCTTTCGCGGAGCCGTGTACCGGATACTACGGGGTAAGGTGTCCACGGAAATAGTGGTTCGTATACCCGATGGAACTGAACTTTGTTCGGTAGTTACCGAGAAGCGCAGGCGAACGCTGGATATTAAGAAAAACGACACCGTTTGGGCCGCATTTAATGCCTACGCCGTTGTCATTCATGCGGATTGATGGAGTAGCTTTTGACTTTCCAATTAGAATCATGCGCAGGGAAGGAGGGCTCTTCACGACTTTCTGAGCTGCCAGCCTGGGACAGGGGCATCAGCAAATCAAGATATCGTCCGGGAAGCGGTTGAGCTTTTTTAAACCCTTCTCCGTTACCAGGAAGGTATTTTCGATCCCGACGATGCCTTCACCCGGGATGACGAATTTGGGCTCCAGGGCGAAGGTCATGCCTGGAGCAAGAACGGTTTCAACGCCGCGCCCGATCAGGGGGAGTTCGTTCAGTTCAAGGCCCAAACCGTGCCCCACGAAAGGGACAGGGTCAGGATAACCCATGAACCCCTTTGCGCCGCCGGATGTTTCCACAATCCGAAGCCCCAGATCATAGAGGTCACCCGCCCGGACGCCCGGTTTGCCCTCTCGCACCATGGCCTCCTGTACCTTCAGCGTCACGTCGTGGGCTTGCAGCAGCTTTCGTTTGAGGGGGCCCATCGAAAATATGCGAGTCTGGTCCGCGATATAACCATCCACGTTGGCCGCGTAGTCCACCAGGATGGGGGAACGCTTGGAGATCCTCCGCAGGCTCGCCCCCCGCGAGAAAAAGGGGCCCAACCCTTCGCCGCCGTGGGGGCCCGCGGAATTGCTTGGGATGGCCGCTCTTCTGCCGGACATGATCTGGCCAAAGCTGGGGTCCCGGTTGAAGGCCCGGACAGGGACGATCCCCGGGTGGCCCTGGCTTCGGTAAAAGGCCTCCACCATCAGCGTCAAGTCAATGTCCCTCTTGGCCTCTGCCAGGAACTCAGGGATCTTTCCAAACATCCGGTCTGCCATTTTTGCGGCCCTGACCATGCATTCGATCTCATAAGGGGACTTGATCATCCGCACCTGCCGGATCAGCTCCGAGATATCCGTCATTTCCGTCTTCGGAAACTGCCGCTGGTAGCCGAGGTAGAACTTGACAGGCAGCACGTCCATCTCAAGCCCCATCCTCCCGGGCAAGCCGCCGCTATGTTTCCTGATGTAGGCCGGAAGCTGCGAAAGACTTGTAAAGGACACGATGCGTTCGGTCACCGCGTCTTGCCTGGCCCTCTCAACGCTCTTTCGAACTATCAGGAGGGGCGGCCCCGAGACCGGAACCCACAGATGGGCGTCCTGGTCCGTGCCGCTCAGGTAGTAAAGGTCGGTCCTCTGAACAATAAGCGCCCCGTCCACGCCATGTTGGCCCAACACCTGCTGGAAGCGCCGGACCCTCCCTTCGGTCTCTTTCTTCATCACTTCGCGCTGGTACATGTGAAGTCCTCTATGCGGTTGGCTTCAATTCTACTGGATCGCTCAGTTTAGCAGTCTGCTGAAAAATCCTTGTTGAACAGGGTTTGGAAAAATGTCCAGATGCAAGGCGCGCGAAACTGGGGCCACGCACGAAGTGTGGGGAGTCCAAGCAAAGCGCGGACAAATCCTGAGGAATGAGGCGTACATAGAAGTACGTCGCAGTGACGAAGGATGAGCGCAACGCGGCAGATGGGCATTTTCCCACACCCTGTTCGGTGTTCACATCAAAGCACAAAATCACCCTTGGTTGGAGAATTGCAATGCGCAAAGATCAGACTTGAAGGCTGCTCTGTCAAGACTTGATGCCCGCACGGCGCCGGCGCGCCATTCACACAAATCCTTTGACGTTCCGAGCCAGTTGTCATAGGGAAGATAGGATGATGTTTTCTCAAAGGCCCTGCGAGTTGGGCCGACCCCCATGACCCGATCCCTCTATAAAAAAGTCACCGCTGCTTCCTTGATCATGATGGTCTCCATTCTGTTGAGCCGGACCATGGGTCTCTTTCGGGAAATGGTGATCGCTTATGTCGGCGGGACCAAGGGTGGCGTGGATGCCTACCAGCTGGGCTTCGTGCTTCCCGAACTCCTGAATCACATGGTGGCGACCGGGTTTCTGTCGCTGACCTTCATCCCCATCTTCAGTGAATATCTGGCCCAGGAACGGGAGTCGGAAGGCTGGCGGGTCTTCTCCATCATTCTCAACGGTTTTGGGGCCTGTCTGGCGGTTCTGATTCTTGTGGCCTGCATTTTCACCGACCCGTTGATGAGTTTGGTCGCACCCGGGATCGAGGACCCGGCCGTCAGAGGTCTGGCCGTGAGAATGACCCGGATCGCGCTTCCCGCTCAGTTTTTCTTTTTTTTGGGGTCACTCCTGATGGCCGTCCAATTCACAAAGGAACGATTCCTCTTTCCTGCCCTCGCCCCCGTGCTTTACAACCTGGGCATTATCGCGGGCGGCCTCCTGCTCGGCCCCCGGGTGGGAATGGAAGGATTTTCATGGGGCGTGCTCGGGGGCGCCTTTGTGGGGAATTTCCTGGTGCAATGGGTGGGAGCCAGGCGAGTGGGCATGAGTTATCAGGTGGGCCTGGCCTTCAACCACCCCGACGTGAAGCGCTACCTTAAACTCACCCTCCCTTTGATCCTTGGGCTCACCATGACCTTTTCAACAGAGTTCTTCTTCAGATTCTTCGGCTCCTATCTGCCGAAGGGCTCCATCGCGGCCCTCAACTACGGGCTCAGGATCATGTTTCTTCTGGTGGGGCTCTTTGGACAGGCCATAGGGACGGCGACGTACCCCTTCATGTCGCGCCTTGTGGCCGAGGGCCGGCTCCGCGAAACCAACGAGCTGCTCAATCGCACCCTTCGGTATCTCTCCGTGGTGATCCCCTTCGCCGTTCTGCTGATGGTGCTCCGACACCAAGTCGTCTTCATTCTGTTCCAAAGGGGCCAGTTTGACGCGGCGGCCACGGCCCTCACCTCCCATCTCCTCCTATTCCTGCTCATCAGCGCCTTTGCGTTTTCCGCGCAGACGGTGGTGGTAAGGTGTTATTACGCCGCGCAGAACACGCTCCTCCCTGCCATTGTTGGAACCGCCGCGGTGTTCTTGAGCATCCCTTTTTACGTGCTGGGCATGTATAGGCTGGGAGCGGCAGGCGTGGCCCTTGGGGTTTCTCTTTCCGCCTTGCTGCAGGTGATCGTGTTTTACAGCATCTGGAATAGGCGGACGGGCAACCAAGGAAGCCGGGAGGTCTACCGCCGTGTCGCCCGAATGGCCCTTTTGAGCCTCTTCCTGGGGATCGCGTTCGAGACGTTGAAGCGAACGGTCCTATCCACCGTTGACAGCTCGGTCCTGGCGGGAAACCTCTTCACGAGCCTTGTCGTGGGTGTGGGGTTTCTCATCGCACTCCAAGTGGCGGCAAAGATCATGAAACTGGAGGAGATCACGGATCTTACGAACAGACTCCTCAAAAGTGTCATTGAGCGTTTTTGGAAACGAAAACGATCAACGGCGATTTGAAAGTATCGCACGATCCAGCAGGGTGCAGAAAAATGTCTCTCGCTGGAAAGCGGGATGACAAGGATGAGCGCAATCCGTGTACCCGCGGGACAGATGGGCGTTTTTCCGTACCCTGATAAGCAAAGGGACCGTCAGATGCGGATAAAAGAGGGAAGCGTTTTCGAGAAGACCTTTGACCACTATCTGGCCCGGATCAGGCAGGTAGACCTCGGTCCACTGAAAGAAAGGCTCGGGGTGATTGTTGAAGACAATGAGATCGTCGTTCCGTTGTTCGGCAAGCCTTACAGGGTGTCGGATCGTGACATTCTCGACCCCTCGGGCAAACGGCCGTCGCTGGACATCTGCGTGATCCTCTGCAAGTTTATCCTCATCTGTCCGGATGAATCCCCTACCGGTCAGGACTGGGTCACTTACAAGGATTTCAAGGAATCAGGCCCCTTGACCACCTACTTCTCCCATGACGTGGAGCGCGCCCTTGCCGCTGCGTTTGCAGGGAGGATCGGTCTAATGGCCCAGGCAGGAGAGCGACTGGGTGGATACGCACCGGAGATGAACCTTGCCTACGATCTCTCCGTGCGGTTTGATGGACTCCCGCGCGTGCCGGTCATCGTGCTCTTCAACGATGAGGACGATGAATTTCCGGCCAAGTGCACGGTCCTCTTTCAAAGGCGGGCGGAACGATACCTGGATGCGGAGTCCCTGGCGATGCTCGGAAGGAACCTCTTCCTCATGCTTCAAAAAGAAGCGAAGTCTTTGGACATGCGATATGGGACGTGAGATCGCCTATCGCATGTCTCTTATCTCAGATCGTTTTTTCTTGGCTTCCCCGCTTCTTCATGGCTTCGGCCTCGGCGGCCAGCTCCCCCAGCAGCTTCTCGATGGGCCATGTTTCCGATACGGGCGTGAGGGTGGCCCAGAGCTGGTTCGGAAGGCCCACCTTTCGGTAGGCGGACATGATGGTGTGCACCTCTTGTTGGGTGAAGCCTGACATAATCATGGCCCTCGCCATCTGGGAGGGCTGCCCCATGCCACAGCGATCTCCCAGCGTGAACACCTCTCCCGCTGTCTTCCCAGCGTCCCCATCGGTCACAAAGATAAAGGGCCGGTCGCCGTAACCGATCTGTTCCAGCGCCTGGGCAAGGGGGGCGTGCTCATCGGGCGGATACCCGCAGATCAGTATCCCTTTGGGGCCGTACATTCGCTTCTCCGATCTTTCCATCTTTTGAAAGGTGCCTTCATTCATGACGCGACCTCATCCACTGCCCTTGGCATTGACTGTGTCGTAATCCCTTGTATCGTTTTTTAAGAACGTATGGCAACCAATTTTGATGCGATAATCTGTATTTTCTCCGTGTGCTTGGCGATAAAAAGGAAAGGGATTTGGGAGGTTGGGCTTTTACTGATCACTGATCACGAATCACGAATCACTTCGACTTTCGTGCGCTTCGTGGTTAATTCCTCTTTGAATTGGATCTCCCCTTTGTGCGAACATGGGAACCGTTGGGCCGGTTTGGGGAATCAGGTATTCGTGACATGAGGGGAGTTTAGGTGACGACTTCCGAAAGCTTTGAAAAGATGCTGACCCATAAAGAGCGGCGCATCACGGGCGGACTCACAAGTCCGGTAAAAATCCAGCGTTTTCTCGACGGGATCCCATACAGCACAGAGCCATTCTACCGATCTCCCCTTCGGGTGCTGCGGGACCGGGTGGCCCATTGTTTCGACGGGGCACTCTTTGCGGCGGCCGCCCTTCGCTGCATCGGATACCCACCGTTGATCGTGGATCTGCTCCCAAGTGATCGGGATGATGAACATCTGCTCGCCGTCTTCAAACAGAATCGTCGCTGGGGGGCCCTGGCCAAGTCCAACTTCGTCGGCCTGAGGTTCAGGGAGCCCGTCTACCGAACCCTCGGGGAATTGGTCATGTCCTATTTCGAGCCGTACTTCAACGTGGATCGGGAAAGAACCCTGCGAGGTTACACTCGGCCCTTGAGTCTGAAACCCTTCGATCGGTTGAAGTGGATGACGGAAGACGAGCATCTGGAGCGGATCGCTGAAAGGATTGACCAGATGCCACGCGTCTCTCTTATCACCGATGACATGGCTGCGCAGCTATCCCCTGTCGATGACCGCTCCTACAGGGCCGGGCTGTTGGGTGCCGACGACGCAGGTCTTTTCAAGCCCCTAAATTGAGCGATTCATCAAATCCAGGGCCGGCCACAGGGGGGTGTCTTTTTTTGAGCCGCAACTCCACTCGTTCGGAGCTTTTGGAACGCCCCCAACAAAGGGCAAGTGACCAGTGAACAGTAGATAGTGAGCAGTGAAAAGCATTTACTGATTACTGAACACTGATAACTGATCACTTCATCACTGGGGCTGTCTGGAAATAAGTGAAAAAAATGGTGCCGTTAATGAAGGCTGTGACATATGTTGCGGCTCAAAAAAAGACACCCCCCTGCGGCCTCCAAGAAATAGGAATCGCTCGATTTAGTAAACTGAAATGAAAGGTGAGTGCGAGGGAAATGGTCCCAGAAATGGAAAAACGGTTTGTCGCCACGTGTGCCTTCGGGCTCGAAGCGTTGGTGGGGGACGAGGTCGCCGCCTTCGGCGGGGCCGAGGTGACACCTGTGGGGGGGTCCGTTGCTTTTTCGGGGTCCCTTGAGACCGCATACCGCCTGTGTCTGTGGTCGCGCTTTTCTACCCGCGTCCTTCGTCCCCTTCGGTCTTTTTCCGCACCTGACCCTGACGCGCTTTACCGGGAGGCCGCTGAGGTGGATTGGGACGATCACTTCGGTCCGGATGCGACGTTCCTGGTTGAGTCCGCGGCCAGACGCTCACCCATCCGTAACACCCATTTTGCCGAGCTTCGGGTCAAGGACGCCGTGGTGGACCAGTTCAGGGAACGTTTTAATCTGCGCCCCTCCATCGATACCACCCGTCCTGACATACGGATTCACCTGTTCCTGGATGGGGAAGATGCAACCTTGAGTCTGGATCTTTCCGGCGAGAGCCTTCACCGAAGGGGGTACCGGGGCACTTTCGGCGGTGAAGCGCCGCTCAAGGAAAGCCTTGCAGCCGCCATCCTGGCCAATGGGGGATGGCCGGGGGATTTCCCGGTCGAGACCGGTCTGGTGGATCCCATGTGTGGGGCCGGGACCCTCCTGATAGAAGCGGCCCTCATGTATGGGGACATGGCGCCGGGTCTGGGACGTATCTCTTACGGATTTCTGGCCTGGCGCCACCACGATCAGGCCCTCTGGGCGCAGCTCCTTCAGGAGGCCAAGGGCCGAAGGGATAAGGGCCTTTCGAAGCCTTGGCCCCCCATAACGGGCTACGACACACGCCAAACGGCCGTGGACCTGGCGCTTGGGAACATCAAACGGGCGGGTATCGAGGGAAAGGTCCGTGTGGCGCGGCGGGATCTGGCGTTTCTCGATGCCCCCGGCGGGGACCCGTCCGTTGAAGGCCGGCCCCATGGACTGCTGGTGGTCAATCCCCCTTACGGCGAACGGCTCGAGGCCCACGACGCACTGCCCTTTCTTTACCGATGCTTGGGGAGAAAGCTCAAGCGGCAGTTTGATCAATGGCGCAAGGCGGTATTCACTGCGAACCCAGCCCTCCTCAATACATGGGAGATGGCGCCGGCAAAAAAGGTCCGGCTCTTCAATGGACCGATTCCCTGCGAGCTGGTCCTTTATGAGCCTGAACCCAGGTCCGAGGGAACCATTGAAATCAGCCGGCCCCCGCGCGGAAGGGTAACAACCGGGACTGTGGTTTCCGAATTCGCCAACCGTCTCCGGAAAAACCTCAGGCGGCTTTCCGGCTGGGCCAAACGCGAGGGGGTCTCCTGCTTTCGCGTTTATGATGCGGACATTCCACAGTATAACGTGGCCGTAGACCTCTATGGGGGCCTTGTCAGTGTGAGCGAGTATGCCGCGCCAAAGACCGTTGATCCGGCGGAGGCGTCCCGCCGGCTGAAAGAGATCATGGCCGCGCTTCGGGATCTGCTGGGGGTGGGCCCGAAGGCCATCTATTTACGGGTGAGGCAAAGACAAACGGGCAAAAGACAGTACCAAAAGAGGGATTCAAAGGAGCGGCTCCACGAGGTGGGGGAAGGCCCCTGCCGATTTCTGGTCAACCTCACCGATTACCTGGACACGGGGCTTTTTCTGGACCATCGCACCATCCGACAAACCATCAGGGAACAGTCAAGAAACATCCGTTTCCTCAATCTCTTCAGCTACACAGGGACCGCGACGGTGCACGCGGCCATGGGCGGGGCCGAAGCCACCGTGTCGGTCGACGCCTCGGACAAGTACCTGGGGTGGTCCAGAAAGAACCTGGCCCTGAACGGGTTCAGCGAGGAGAGACACACCCTGATCACGATGGACGTCATGGACTGGCTCTATACGTCCAAGGACCGATTTGACTTAATTTTTGCCGATCCGCCGACCTTCTCCAATTCTAAAGACAGACGCAGGAATTTCATGCTCCAGCGGGACCATCCGGAGCTTATCCGTCTGGCCATGGGCCATTTAAATAAGAACGGACTTATGATCTTTTCCACCCATTTTCAGCGGTTCAATCTGGACCGGTCCATCTCTGCCTTCCATTGGGAGGAGATCACGCGAAAGACCATCCCGCCTGACTTCAAACAGAGGCCTGACATCCACCGCTCCTGGCTGATCCGACAACAACCAATTCTCTCGCAAAGACGCCAAGGACGCAAAGAACTGACTGTTCAGGTTAAAACCAAAACCCCTTAAAATCTTCAAGCCTTTACCTTTGCGATCTCTGCGTCTCTGCGAGAAAACGGTTTTTCTTCCCGTCGCCAGCCGGCAAGGACCTGCCCGTGAGGGTGGCAGGATCGATTTTTCACAGGCAATGGTTATGTTAAGCGCGAAACGATGCGGGTTGGTGCTGCGCATAAGCCTCCGTATCTCGGGGAGGTCTGAGATGAAAACCAGATTGATTGTATCCTCGATCGGTTTCATCACGGCCTTGGGCTTTGCCTTTGGGCATTCCAAGGGTGCAGCAACCAATACAAAAGGAGAGAGAGCAGTCATGAGCGAAAAGCAAGGCAATCTTAGAACAGCCACCTTCGCGGGGGGGTGTTTCTGGTGCGTGGAGTCGGACTTTGAAAAGGTTGACGGCGTGGTGGAGGTCATATCCGGTTACACGGGCGGCCACAAGGACCATCCGACTTACAAGGAGGTTTCAGCAGGCGGGACCGGCCATCTGGAGGCAGTACAGGTGCGTTATGACCCCGGGAAGGTCTCTTATGAGACGTTGCTGGATGTCTTCTGGCGTCACGTGGATCCCACTGATCCCGGCGGACAGTTTGTGGACCGGGGGCCCCAATATCGATCGGCCGTCTTTTATCAGGACGAAGACGAGAGGCAACTGGCAGAGGCGTCCAAAAAAAGACTGGCAGAATCGGGACGGTTCCATAAGCCCATCGCGACAGAGATCATCAAGCTGACCACCTTTTATCCGGCAGAAGACTATCACCAGGACTACTACAAAAAAAGTGAACTGCGATACAAATTCTACCGGTGGAACTCAGGTCGCGATAAATTCCTGGAGCAGGTTTGGGGAAGCGAAAAGAGTGGGACCGCAGGTTCAGAGGGATCATCCAGGTACAAAAAACCCAACAAGGACGAGCTGAAGAAAACGCTGACGCCCATTCAGTACAAGGTGACCCAGCATGAGGGGACGGAACCCCCTTTCAAAAACGAATTCTGGGACAACAAGAAAGAAGGCATCTATGTGGATATCGTGTCCGGGGAGCCGCTCTTCAGCTCCCATGACAAGTTTGACTCAGGCACGGGCTGGCCGAGCTTCACGCGGCCCCTCGAGCCTGAAAACGTCGTGGAGAAGCAAGATCGCAGTCTCTTCACGGTGCGGACAGAGGTCCGAAGCAAGCATGGGGATTCCCATCTGGGCCATGTGTTTCCGGATGGGCCGCCTCCCACCGGGCTCAGGTACTGTATGAACTCAGCGGCCCTTCGCTTTGTTCCCAAGGAGGACCTGGAAAAAGAAGGCTATGGTCAGTTTAGCCATTTGTTTTGACGGGTCGGATGCGGGGTTTGAAAGACTGAGCCCGATGCATGATCCTTGTCATCCCGGATCATGCATCGGCGTGACATCCAGAATCCTAACGTATCGTAATGCCTGGATTCCGGTTTGACAACCGGAATGACAGGTTCGGGACAATTCAAACCTGAGCGGTGAAATTGCGCGTAAAGTGGTCGCGATTTTTGGTTTAAGGTTTCAGTGTTCAGGTTTCAGTAAACCCCAGATCCTGACGCCTGAAACCTGTTTGGTTCCGGCTTGGCCGGGTTAGGCCATTAGGTGGTGCTCCATCCAGAAGTCCCCGATTTATGGATGGACACGAGGTGCTGTTTTCATTAAGCATCAATGATTGACGATGCCCCTACTCTTCTGTATTAAGATCACAAAGTATCTCTTTACGGAGAGGTGGGGGGTTTTCACTGCCCGCGTGCGAGGGCGTTACCGCGGGGAAATGGTTGGCATAAAGTTATGGAAGCGAGAGACCTTTACAAGGATCGGTTCGAGAATCTATTCCGGGTGGCAAGAAAAGTAACGTCGTCTTTAAACATCGGCGACATCCTGGAATTCATCCGCGACGAGGCCAAGGCGACCATCCCCTATGCAAAGGAGGCTTGTTTGCTCATCTTCGACCCCGACGCCGCCCGCTACACGCGCCCCCTTCACTGCGGCGTTTACAAGGACCGACTCAACTGTCAACTCTGTAAACGGGGCCGGGACACCATTCAGAAGGCCATATCGCGTCAGTCAACCCTTCAATGCGCGCTCTCAGGAGATCAGCGAAAGTGTCGTGATTGCGAGATCGGGCGAGAGATGCCGAAGACGTCAGAGGCCGGTGACAATGGGATGCCGTTGGGCGATTCCTCCGGGGCGCCCCCAGTGCCCATCAGCAGGCCATGTGACATTGCGCTCCCCATTTACGACGGCGACAAACCCCTTGCGGTCCTTGAGCTCATTGCCAAGGAAGGACATACCTTCACCGAGAAGGATGTGGTCCTGCTCAAAGATCTGACGGAGCTTGCAACCAATGCCATTGTCAATGCGAGAAGGCATTGGAGGATGGCCCAGGAAAAGCTCAACATGGACCAGATCCTGGCCCACCTGAGGCCCTTTGTTCCGGAGACCGTGAGACGCATTGTGGAAAAGGACCCGTCAGCGCCATTCATGGGAAAGCAGGATGTGGATATTTCCGTGCTCTTCCTGGACGTGGCGGGTTACACCAAGATCAGCGAGAATCTGACCCGGGAAAAGCTAAACTTCATCATCGAAAAGTATTTTTCAAGCTTTCTGGACGTGATCTACAATTTTGAAGGGGATATCAATGAAACGGCGGGCGACGGACTGATGGTCATCTTCCAGGGCCTCAAGGAAAAGAACGGACTGGACGCCGCACGAGCCGCACTGGCTATTCGTAAGCGAACCCTGGAGATCAATAAAGAACTGGAAGGCCGGTTCGACCCCATCCACGTCAATATGGGGATCAACTCGGGAATCGCCTCGGTCGGCATGACCAAGTTCAGCGGGGCCGCCGGGACGCGGATGACCTTTACGGCCACAGGACCGGTGACCAATCTCGCGGCCCGCATCGCATCGGCTGCCACCGAGGGCGACATCCTTGCCGGCCCCGAGACGGCGGAACGAATCCAAAAGGAGATTTTGCTCCATGATCGGGGCGCCATGGACTTCAAAAACGTGAGAGAGAAGGTCCGGGTCTTCAGCCTGGTCCCGCCGAGCTAGTGTTCCGGACCAACGCACGGGCGTGACAGGGGTCCCCTGCAGGGGCTGGGAACAAGACACCACGCAAGAGATAGCACTATGGAAGTACGCTTCTGGGGGACACGAGGCTCCATCGCGGCATCGCTGACCGCCGAATGCGTCCGCCAAAAGGTGCTCCGGGCCCTGAAGGCCGCCGTGGCCGAGAGGATCGGTCCCGGGAGTGACCTGAAACGATTCGTGGAGAAACGGCTTCCCTTTAGCGTGAAGGCCACCTATGGGACCAATACCCCTTGCGTCGAGATAAGGGATGGGCACGGCTTTCTTCTTTGCGACGCAGGGACCGGCCTCCGGGATTATGATGAGCGCCTGAAAGAGTTGCCTGGCCAAATCATCCCGCAAGATTTCCATATCCTAATATCCCACTTGCACTGGGACCACATCCAGGGCTTTCCCTTCTTCAGCCCCTTATATGCGGCGGAAAACCGCATCACGGTCTATGGGTGCCACGAATCCATGGAGAGGTATTTCTCCACGCAGCATGGCCCACCCTTTTTTCCGGTCTATTTCAACGATATTTCCGCCGACCTCCGTTTCGTCACCCTTCAACCCGGGCACACCCAGGGGATCGCGGGTTTCCGAGTGACCCCCAAGGAGCAGTCGCACCCCGGAAAGTCCTATGGGTACAGGGTGGAAAGGGATGGAAAAACCGTCGTCTATTCCACGGACTCCGAGCATCTGTGCGAGGGCAAGTGGGCTGCCACTGATCCCTTTGTGACCTTTCTCAAGGATGCGGACCTGGTGATCTTCGACGCTCAATATTTCCACAGCGATGCATGCACCATTAAACAGCACTGGGGGCACTCGAGCAGTGAGATCGGTGTGGCGCTCGCCACAGCGGCCGGGGTCAAACATCTTTGCCTTTTCCACTTGGATTCGGTACTGACCGATGACGACCTGGACGGTCTGCTGAAGGAAACAATCCGTTTTGCCTCCCAAAGGCCGGGTCCCGGCGCCTTGAAGATCAGCATGGCCTGGGACGGAATGGTCCTTGAGATTTAGGAAATGTCCTGAAACCGATACTTGTAAGAAGGCATCAAACCTTTGACTGCTCAGCGATGAAGAGGTCTGGCTGCAATCAAGAACGCACCCGTGGTCTGACGGAACGACGAACCTGGATTACATGGCGGAATACGAATTGGTAGGCCATTCTGGAAACGCCGTCATCAATCTGTGGGAAAGTCGCTTGAACCAGACCACGTTCATCAACGTGCCCTTGAGTGAAACGGAAAATGCCTGTCGTGAAACCCGGGACCTGGTCCTGGGGAAGTGCGGCCAACAGGTTTGAGATTGAGGCGCTTTTACGTTGTCTGAGTCTCGAAGAGGGAGAAAGATGGTACCGTCCCCACGATATAACCGATTCACGGGAATCACGCTGATTGGCTTATCGTTGCTGCTGCCCCATGGCGCCTCGTTCGCTGATACGCTCCCGGTTCCACAGGATCAAGCAACGTTCTCCTATTTTCCGGTTGTCTCGCCGGTGGTCGGCAGCACACCTTCCGAAACCAAACCGATCGGAATAGGACCTTACGCTGAAGGGGGAAGAACCCTGTCCGTTCAGATCAGCCTTCCTGGCTTTTCCGGGAACGTGGATGTCTTTTTCGGGCTCTACGCACCGGCCATCGGCGCGGATGTTTTGTATTTTCTGGATGGAGACGGAAAGCTGAGGCCGCTTTCGGATGGACTGGTGGCCTGGAGAAGCGGGGCGGCCAGGATCGAAGAAGAACTTTTCGGCCCTATCGATACGTCCTTGCTCCCAGAGGGGACGTATTTCTTTTACCTGCTCGTTACCCCTCAAGGCACAACCGATCAATTTTACTTGTGGGAGACCTATGCAAAGATAAAGAGAGTAAGCGTTTATCTCCCCGAAGACGATGGGGTGCATGACTCACCGGTTGAGTGGTGGTATTGGACAGGGCATCTCGAGGATTCTGAGGGTGGCCGCTATGGCTTCGAGGAGGTCTTCTTTCTCGTAAAAGGGCTTGGCACGCATTACATCATGGCACATCAGTCTATCACCGATATCACCCAAGGCACGTTCAGCTACAATGTGAAGATCATCCCGGGGTATCCGGAGGAGATGGCCGATGGGCTCCATCTTTCCGCCGGCGATTTATCAGGGTTTCTATCTTCGGATGGAAAGGAAGATGTCTTGAATGGATCGGCAAGTGCTTATGAGGTGGCTCTGGACCTTATGCCTGCCAAACCTCCAATCCTCAACCTTGACAGTGGGTTCGGTGAACTGGTCCCCGGATTGAGCACCTATTACTATTCAAGAACTCGCCTGGATGCCCAGGGGAGCATCCAAAAGGAGGGTGAGACAATACCCGTGAAAGGCACAGCCTGGTTTGACCATCAGTGGGGCGACCTGTTGAAAGTCCTCGATATCGGGTGGGACTGGTTTGGCATTCAACTGGACGACGGCACGGATATCATGCTCTTTGTCATAAGGGATCAGGAGACAGGCGCGGTTTCAGGCGGAACCATTGTGGATTCGGAAGGGAGTTACGAGACGCTGCAACCGGGTCAATTCCAGGTAGCCGCCCTCACGCAGTGGACGAGCCCTGGCACAGGCTGCACGTATCCCTCCGGGTGGGTTATTTCTTTCGGTGATCAACAACTGACTGTTCTTCCGGAAGTCCAGGACCAGGAGATCCCGTCGCCCATCCCCTACTGGGAGGGAGCCGCCATGGTAAGCGGCGCGCGCACGGGTCGCGCTTATGTGGAGTTGACGGGGTATTGCGGAAGTGTCCAGGCACCCTTTTAAAAAGAGCTCCTTATTCAAAAACGCAAAAAGGAATTCTTGAAATTCCTCATTTTAGGGGTGGTACACCATGAACAAGAATACGGCACTGAAAATCGTAAACCCCATTCTGGCAATTCTTATACTGAACCAGCCCTTCTCCGGGCTTTTGCTCGCGGTGACCGATTGGGAGTTCTTCGAGGACCTGCACGTCGTGGGTGGGGTCTTGCTTTTTGTATTTGCAGTGGTGCACGTGATGCTGAACTGGAAGTGGGTCACCTCAAATTTCCGGAAGAAGGCCTGAATGGACCCTCGGCACGAAAGGGCCGAGGCCCGGGTTTTCTCCTGCCGAACATTCTTCATGCATTCAGTGCGGCACGAATGCGGTCGATTTGACGACGGTGATGGCGCAAGTGGACCAACGTCAGGTCCAGGGCCTGAGCGGCCGTCATTGGGCCTGCCGCCGGGTGGCTGAACATCACGGTTTCAGAGTTACCCGCAGAAACGCTTCCCAGAAGGTCGCTCATCTTTTGCCGATGAGCTTGCCCGGCCTGAGATGGTCGCGCACAGGATTGTTGCACAGCTCGGCCTCCGACGCACACATGCCCTGCTCGGCGAGGACTAGGTGCTGCAATGTTTGGAGCATGCTCCATCCGTCGGCACCAGGGTGAGCCCGAAGCTGGTCCTCAGTAAACGATTCGATCTCTTTGATTAACTCGTCTCGCTCGGATTCCAGCGCACCCCAAAGCGCCTTGAGTTCCCGCAACATGTTTGCCCCTTTCTCCAGTTGGGTGATGATACATTGACACTATGGCGATCTTCTTATCCAGATATCTGTAATTGCGATGTGATTCAGGGTAGTTGCTTTCCTGGCAAACAACCACAGGTTTCGGGAATGGGAGAAAACGGCTTCACGTACCTCCCCTTTTAGGGGCCGGCCGATTCTTCTTGACAGAAATCCCGTTTTGAGTCTTAACTGAAATGAACCGAGTTCATTCCATCTAATTTACGTAAAATCAACAGCATAACCTTAACCTTCTGGGAGGAAATCATGAAAAGATTTCCAGAAGGTGGTGAACGCAAAGCCTCCGGTGGATACCTATATCCGCGTGGGGGCTTTTGCATTATTGGGGGGTGCTCCTATGGCCACGGAAGGATTTAAGCGTCGGCTCACGGCCATTCTCAGTGCGGATGTGGAAGGCTACAGCCGCCTCATGCGCGATGACGAGGAGGCCACTGTTCGCACCATCACTACCTACCGCACGGCCATGACGCATCTCATAGAACAGTACCGGGGCCGGGTGGTGGACTCCCCCGGGGACAACATCCTGGCGGAGTTTACCAGTGTGGTAGATGCCGTGAACTGTGGGGTCGAAATTCAGCGGGAACTGGCCGAGCGAAACACCGAGCTGCCGGAAAACCGTCGAATGCAGTTCCGAATTGGGATCAACCTGGGGGATGTCCTGGAGGAGGGGAAACGGATCTACGGAGACGGGGTGAACATTGCTGCCAGGATGGAGAGCCTGGCAGAGGCAGGTGACATTTGTATCTCCGGGACAGTCCATGACGCTATCGAGAACAAGATCGGGCTGGAGTATGAGGACCTTGGGGAGCATCAGGTCAAGAACATTGACAAACCGGTCCGGGCCTATCGCGTCCTGTCCTATCCCGGAGCTGCGGCGCACAGGGTGGTCAAGGCTAAGAAGGCCGTGGGAAAGACCTGGCGCAATGCCATGATTGCTGTAGCAGCTGTTCTGGTTGTGGGAGCGGCTGCGGCTGTCTGGCACTTCTATTTACGAGCACCGCAGATCGAGCCTGTTTCTGAAAAAGACATGGCGCTCCCTTTGCCCGACAAGCCCTCTATAGCAGTGCTGCCGTTTACCAACATCGGCGGCCCTGAACAGGAATACATCGCCGATGGCATCACCGAACAAATCATAACGAACCTGGCCATGAGCCCAGAACTGTTTGTCATCGCGAGCAATTCGACCTTCACCTATAAGGGGAAACCCGTGATGGTTCAGCAGGTGAGCCGGGAATTGGGGGTTAGATATGTGGTGGAGGGGAGCGTGCAGAAGTCCAGGGATCGGATTCGGATTACAGCCCAGCTCATCGATGCCACAAAAGGTGAACACGTATGGGCTGAAAACTATGATCGGGATCTGAAGGACATATTTGCCATTCAGGACGAAATAACGATTAAAATTCTAACGGCCACAATGGGCAAGTTGCTTGGGTGGGAGGAATTGACACATGAAAAGGGTACGACCAATGTGGATGCCTATTTGAAATATCTTAAGGCTCGCACTCTGCTTGCGACAAATAAGCCAAATAATCGACGAGCCCAGCAGATGGCAGAAGAGAGTATTGCCTTGGACCCGAAATTTGCATTGGCATATAGCTTGTTGGGTATGATCTATAATGCAGAGGTCTCTAACGGCTGGAGTCAGTCTCCTGCCAAAGATCTGAAAAGGGCATCTGAGCTGGCTCAGGAGGCCATCGGTCTGGATGAAGCCTTAGCTAACCCTCACTTCGTATTGGCCTGGATCTGTCTGCTACAACGAAAGCACGACGAGGCCATCGCTGAAGGAGAAAAGGCTGTCGCCCTTGCTCCAAATAGTGCTACTGCCTATATTAACCTCGGTGGTTCCTTAATGTGGGCAGACCGGCCGGAGGAGGCCATTTTTATGTTAAAGAACGGCTCCCGGCTCAGCCCTTTTCCAGATGAATGGCAGTTAATCTATTTCGGCGCCGCATATACGTTTGCCGCGCGATATGAAGAGGCGCTTTCCTATTTCAAGAGGCTGAAGGAACGAAATCCCGACAGCATGTGGGGCTATTTCTGGCCGGCAAGCATTTATGGGCATTTAGGCCGTGAAGAAGAGGCCCACGCGGCAGCAAAAGAACTCCTCAGGTTGAATCCCAAGTTTTCCGTCGAATATTGGGTGAAATGGCCTGTCCCCAAAAACCGGGACAAATGGAATCTCATCATTAATGGACTCCGCAAGGCGGGGTTGACGTGAGATGACGGTCGATTCTCAATAAACCTGAGAATAATGAGACTCCGATTTCCTTCGAGTATCCAATCCCATCTTTGTCGTGGTCCCAGGTCCAGATACGATTTGTCTATCAAAGAGATCAAATCGGCCCGAGGCCCATGGGAGGTGGCCAGACTTTGGGATGAGCAAGCCAAGGCATTTTTCCTGCCTGTAATCGTGAACGCGTGACGCGCCTCGTGACCATCTGTACCAGAAGTGCGAACGTAGGAACTACGCCAAACACCAAAAGCGGAAATGGGCCATTTGGCTTTACAGTCGAGCCAAAACCTCCTGCGCCTTGCCAAGCCAATAATCCATCCCCATCTCCCGGAACATCCCTTCCGCCTTCTTGAGGTTGTCTATGGCCTTTTCCTTTTCACCCGCCATTCAGATAGAGTTCGCCCAGGTACAGATGCCCTAAAGAATAATATGGTTTTATCTTTAATTCCTTGCAAATCTCGATTCCTTTCAGGATACACTCCTCGGCCTTATTGATTTCCAGAGGCTCTGTTTTCCCCAATATCCTCCCAAGCAAGAGCCAGGACCACCCTTCTATTGCCTTTTCATTATTCTTTTGAGACAACCTCAATGCCTCTTCCGCAAGGCTTCGGGCATTTTCAGATCGCCCAGGTCCAGGTGAATCCAACCTAAGTGACAATGAGCCATGGACAAAAACATCTCAGCCCCGCTGTCACGGTGGATCTCAAGGCCCTTTTCCGCATGCCTTTTGCCGGTCTCAGGATCTCCAAGCATAGCGCACGCATATCCCAGGCCGCTCCAGGACAGGGCGGAATCCCAAGGCACATTTCGCCTCTTCACTGTGCTTGATACTTTTTTCAAAATGCTCTTTTGAAGGTTCCCAGTCCCCTTTGGCAATGTAAAAATAGCCGTATAGCATTTCAGCAAATCCCAAAGTTATCATGTCATTTATTTCAGACGCATTACGAAGACCCTTTTCCAGAAAGGCCTTTCCTTCATCAAAGGCCCCTAAATAGCCCATGCCCAGACCGCAATACGAGCAGAGTAGTGAATATGGATTCCCTCCCAAAGAAAAAAAGTCGGATTCTCTTTCTGTTTTTTCAATCAGGTCAATGACGTCCGGCGCCATATCGACTATTTTGTAATACTCCCCTGCCTAGGTTGTAGGAAAGAGAAAGACCAAATGCAAGAGGCGCCATCAATTCAATATCCCGGTTCTTTCGGGCCTCTTCAAAAGCATCCTCTGAATACTTCATCCCCAATTGAGGATCTCCCTTATGTGAATAATACATGCCCATCGCGTAGTAGAACCTTGCAAGATACCTCTCATCCCCCAACTCTTTTGAGAGCCGCTCCCCTTGCTGGAACAGACCGAGGGTGCCTTCGGGGTAATCCAAAAACATCAAAGGCGGCCCCATTAAATAGAGGATCTCCATCTTTTCCTTTTTGTTCTCCGCGGTTTCAGGCAACTTGTTGAGAAGGTCTATGGCGCCTTTGTAAAAATCACAGGCCTCCCTATGGGAATAGTTTCCTTCTGCCTTTTCTCCGGATAACCTGGAATATCGGCAGGCCTTTTCAAGGCTGTCGCTCCTGGAATAGTGATAGGCCAGCATCTCGTAGAACTCTTCCAGCCTCTCGGCGTAGAGCTCTTCTATGGCCCTTCCTATCCTGGCGTGAATCTCCTTCCTTCTCTTTAAAAGCAGGCTGTTATAGGCCACCTCCTGGGTGAGGGCGTGTTTGAAGATATATTCCAGTTCCGGGAACAGATTCTTCTCATAGATGAACTCAAGTCCCTGAAGATTGAGAAGATAGGATTTGAGGTCCTCTCGCATGCCGGTGATGGTCTGGAGGATACGAAAGGCAAAGTCCCTGCCGATAACGGATGCAACCTGCATGGTCCGCTTGAGATTGTCTTCCAACCGATCGAGCCGGGCAGCGATGATCCCCTGGATGGTGTCGGGGACCTGAATGTCAGAGGCCTTTCCGCTCAAGACATACTTCTCGTCTTTTCTCTCGATGGAGCCGTTTTCGAGCAGGGTATGGGTGAACTCTTCCATAAACAGGGGGTTCCCTGCTGCACGATTGAGGATCAGCTGCGTGAGCTCCGGGGCCGCTTCCCCCTCCTCCAGGATGGCCTTAACCAGTTCACTGCTTGACTCGGTACCCAGTTGATCCAGGCCGATCTTGGTGTAATAGGACTTGCTCCCCCAGGGATGGGTGTATTCGGGACGATAGAGAAGCAGCAGCATGATGGGGGTGTTGGCCAGCCATCCCGTCAGATAGCCCAGGAACTCCTCCGAGGTCTTGTCCATCCAGTGGAGGTCCTCGACAGTAAGAACCAGGGGCTTTTCCTGACTCACCCGAATCATCAGGTCCCGAAGGGCCTCAAAGGTCTTCTCCCTCTTCTCCTTGGGTTCGAGTCTTGAAAAATCTTCATCATCCACCTTGAGGGACAAGAGGGACTGAAAGGGCGGGATAACACCCTTGAGCTTCTCGTCAAGATCAAGGATCTTCTCCTCCATCTTTTTCTTGATAAGAAACTCCCTGTCCCCCTCCTTGATATCAAAATAGGACCTCAAGATATCCAGCACAGGCAGATAGGCCATGGAACCGCCGTACTGGAGGCAACGCCCTTCAAGATAATGGTATTCACCCTGAGGCAGCATGTTCCTCATCTCAAGCAGCAGCCTGGATTTCCCAACGCCTGCCTCTCCTAAAAGCCCTACCACCTGGCCTGACCCTGATTTCACCTTGTCAAAGGCATCCAAAAGGGTGGCCATGGAGTTCTTCCGGCCCACAAACCGGGTAAGACCCTTGGCTACCGAGGCCCCTATCCGGGTTCCCACCTCACCCGCTTTGATCAGCTCAAATGCCTCCTGCGGCTCCTTCTTACCTTTCACCTCCATTTGCCCAGGGACCTTAAATTCAAAGAAATCCCTGACAAGCCGGTGGGTATTCCCGGATACCAGGACGGTGCCGGGTCGGCCATGCTCTCCATCCTTGAACCCAGATTGGTGGTGTCTCCAACGGCCGTGTAATCCATCCTGAGATCGTCCCCAATCGCTCCCACGATCACCGGCCCTGAGTTGAGCCCGACGCGCATCTTGAACTCTACCCCCGTATCCTTCTCTATTTTGTCACCATACTCCCCCATGGCTTTTTGAATGGATAGGGCGGCATAACAGGCCCTTTGGGCATGATCTTCATGGGCAACCGGGGCACCAAACAGGGCCATCACCCCATCACCGGTGAACTGGTTGATGGTGCCCTCATATTTGTGGATCTCATCCATGAGGATTTTAAAAGCGCCGTCCATGATCTGGTGGACTTCTTCCGGGTCTAACTTCTCTGAGACGGATGTGTAGTTGGCCACATCAGCAAAGAACACCGTCACCAGTTTCCGTTCCCCCTCAATGGAACTGCGGGTGGTCAGGATCTTATCGGCCAGGTGTTTGGGGGTGTAGGATTGGGGTCGGTTGAAGTCGATGGGCGGGGTTTTCTTCGGGTTCTCAGATCATGGCCGCATCCATTACAAAACCTACTGCCAGGAGGATTCACCTTCCCGCATTCCGGGCAGGCAAGTTCCAATTTGTGGCCACACCCATTGCAAAACATGGCGTCTTCAGGATTTTCATGCTGGCATTTTGGGCATTTCATTGCGGACTCCAAAAAATGCAGGATGGGAGCTAATTTGAATATCCAACGGCACTTCGAACACGATTATTTATTGCATTTTCGCCAGAATATCCCGTGCTTTTTAAGCCCAGTGATCCATTCCCATCCGGCTGAACATCTCTTCAGACTTTTTCAAGGCTTCAAGGCCTTTTCTTTTTTTCCGGAATTGAAATAAACCTCACAGAGGCTGAGGCAGCCCATAGCGTAAGGGTTTGGATTCCAGGTCATCCAGTATTTTCATTCCTTTCAGCACGTATTCTTCTGCCTCATCTATTTTGGATCCTTCCATCTTTCCAATGACTCTGCCAAGTTGAATCCATGACTGCCTTCGCAATATTTCTCATGGTTCATTTGCCCCAAATTTAGAGCCTGCTCGGCATAAATTTTCGCCTCATTCAAATTGCCTAAGTCCAAGTAAACAGAACTCAAAGCCAGATGTCCGAGAGACAAGAAACCCGACATTTCGGCGCTCATCTGCATTTCAAGCATTTTTCCCACATATTAAGGCCTTACCAGATTTACCCAGCAAATTGTATCCCATGGCGAGAAGACTCCAGGCAACCCACATGGCGACTGCAATTTTTCGAAATATCCGATACTTTTCTGCAAGTGTTTTACAGCGTTTTCCCCGTCTCCTTTCGGAATGAAATGACAGCCATACAGAAATTCTACCATGCCTATGCTATAGGGGTTATCCTCTTGCTGTGCGAGAAAAAGCGCTTTTTCACATGCCTTCTCTCCTTGAGCGAATTCCCCTAAATATCCCATGGCATGTCCGTAGAGGGCGAGCAGCACCGGATGCAAATCCACGGTCGTGTCGAAAAATTCAAACTTCTCCGGCTTATTCTCAAGCAATGCAATGACTTTTGGGGCTGTTTTCACTATTTTTCTGTATTCTCCTGCAAAATCATAGGAAAAACAAAGGTTGGCGCCGATACTAACCATTATTTCACTATCCTGCAGCTTCTCCGCCGCCTCAAAAGCATCCTGCTGATACTCTATCCCAAGTGGGGCGTCTCCTTTTACCGAATAAAACATGCCCAAATAGCTGTGTAAAATCGCCGCACTCCTCTTGTCCTTAAGATCCTTACAAAGGGCCTCGCCTTCCTGGAGCAACTCGAAAGAATCTTCAGGGTAAGCCAGAAGTCCCATCGGATGCCTCATCGAAAGAAAGACTTCAATCCGTTCCTTTTTATTCTGATCTGTCTCGTGCATTTGCTTGAGGATACCGAACGCATCCCGGTAAAAACGGAACGCCTCCATTGGAGAATAGGTTCTTTTGGCCTTGTTGCCGGATAACTTCAAGTATTGAACTGCTCTTCCCAAATCGTCGCCGTTAGAATAATGGTAGGCGAGCATCTCATAGAATTCCTCCAGCCTTTCCCTATAGAGTCTCCTCGATGGCGCTGCCGATCCTCTCATGGATATCTTTCTCCTGTTGAAAGCAGACTGTTATAGGCCACTTCCTGGGTCAGGGCGTGCTTGAAGATGTATTCCAGTTCCGGGAACAGGCTCTTTTCATAAATGAACTCCAGTCCCTGGAGATTCAGGAGATGGGCCTTGAGTTCCTCCCGCATGCCGATAATAGTCTGGAGGATGCGGAAGGCAAATTCCCTGCCGATGACCGACGCCACCTGCATGATCTTCTTTAGGTTCTCCTCCAGTCGGTCGATGCGGGCGGCGATGATCCCCTGGACCGTATCCGGCACCTGGAGATCGGAGGGTTTGCACGCCAGGACATACCGGTCCTCTTCTTTGCGGATGGAACCGTTTTCCAGGAGCGTGTGGGTCAACTCCTCCATGAAAAACGGATTGCCCGCGGCGCGGTTCAAGATGAGGTCGTTCAGCTCCGGGGCGGCTTCTCCCCCTTCAAGGATGGCCCTGACCAGTTCGGCGCTCGATTTCAGGGTAAGCTGGTCCACGCCGATCCTGTTGAAGTAGGATTTGTTCCCCCATTGGTGGGTGTATTCGGGCCGGTAGAGCAGGACCAGCATGACTTTCAGGTTGGCCATCCAGCCGATGAAGTAGTCCAGAAACTCTTCCGTCGTTTTGTCGACCCAGTGGAGGTCCTCGATCGGCCAGCACAAGAGGCCGCTCCTGGCTGCCCCGAACAATCAAATCCCGCAGGGCCTCGAAAACTTTTCCTTTCTCTGCCTGGGTTCGAGCTTGAGATAGCCTTCGTCCTGCACCTTGAGCGACAAAGGTCCTGAAGCGGCGGCAGGACGTCCGCCAGGTTCTCGTCAAGCCCGAGCACTTTCTCTGTCACCCGCTTTCTCGATAGTGTCTCCCGTTCTCCTTCCACCAGTCCGAAATAGGACCTCAATATGTCGAGGATGGGCAGATAGGGCATGGCGCCGCCGAAATGGATGCAGCGGCCTTCCAGATAGGTTGAACTCTTCCCGGGGGAGCCGGTTCCTGAACTCCAAAAGCAGCCTGGACTTGCCGACCCCCGCCTCCCCCACGACTCCCACCACCTGGCCTGAGCCGTTTTTCACCTTCTCGTACGCTTCCATGAGGGCGGCCATGGAGTTTTCCCGGCCCACAAACTTCGTCAACCCCTTGGCCATGGCCGCCTCGATCCGCGTCGTCGCACCGCCCGCCTTGATCAGCTCAAAAACTTCCTGAGGCTCGGCCTTCCCCTTCACCTCCACTTTGCCCAGGGACTTCACGTCGAAGTAGTCTTTGATCAGCCGGTGGGTGTTTTTGGAGAGAAGGACGGTCCCGGGCTGGGCCAGACTCTCCATCCTGGACGCCAGATTTGTCGTGTCCCCCACGGCGGTGTAATCCATGCGGAGATCGTCGCCGATGGCGCCCACGATCACCGGTCCCGAATTGAGGCCCATGCGCATGGCGAACTCGATCCCGTATTCCTTTGCGACCCTCTCGCCGTATTCTTCCATGGCCTTCCGTATGGAAAGGGCGGCATGACAGGCCCGGCCGGCATGGTCCTCATGGGCCACCGGGGCCCCGAAGAGCGCCATCACCCCGTCGCCCGTAAACTGATTGATGGTCCCCTCGTACTGGTGGATCTCGTCCATCAGGATCTTGAAACACCCGTCCATGATCTCATGGACTTCCTCCGGGTCCAGCTTCTCGGAAATGGGCGGTGAAATTGGCCACATCCGCGAAAAGCACAGTGACCAGCTTTCGCTCGCCCTCCATGGAGCGCTCTTGGAGTGAGGATTTTGTCAGCCAGATGTTTGGGGGTGTAGGACTGGGGGGCGGAGTAGTCGATCTGAGGGACTTCCTTCGGCACATCCAGGGACTGGCCGTATTCCATGGAGAATTTTCCCTTGGCTAAAGTAATCGTCCCGCAGTTGGGGCATCGAAATTCAATGGCCTGGCCGCATTCGATACAGAACTTCGCCCCCTCAGGATTCTCAAATTGGCATTTCGAGCATTTCATTTTTGATACCTCATGGTTGTGTATCAGAGCGAGGTTATTCGCCATTGGCCAACGGATTTTCGTCCATATCTCACAACCGATTTGAGATTAGAAATTGGCAAAATGGGGAACTCCTGACGGAACAAAATTCTGTCAGGAGATCGGCATGCACAGTTTGAGGGGTTTTTCCAAGGATAACCTCCTGAATAGAGCTTGAATGGTTGATGGGAAAGTTTTCCTGATGAAATACCAAAAAACGCTTTATGTCAAGACAATTTGGTCTTTTAGGAATCCCTTTACACTGGACAATCCCGGACTTGAGAAAAGACGCAATTCGAACGGAATTTCTTCGATATCTGGGAACGCCTTCAAGTCATGACTACTT
>CAWHLE010000017.1:0-312310 GCA_963830155.1 uncultured delta proteobacterium
CAACGAAAGAAACCAACCTCATCGGAGCTTGTTCTAGGCGGAATTCGGGATTCATTCCCCTTGGCGGCGCGTCGGAGCGGATATGCAACCTTTATAGACAATGGATGATCTTGGGCGGTTGAGACCTATGTCAGGTTTTTGAACTGGATTCGTAACGCCTTTCCTTCTCTAATGCTTTCCTTAAAGGCCTTATCCAGGTGTCTCGGAAATAGTGAACGATGAATCCCTGCATTTCTTAGTGCGGTCTCAAGGCTTATGGATCTGTCTTCGAGCTGCATGAAGGCTATCAGTTTGATCGCCGCCTTGTCGAAGGCGCAAAACACCAGGTCTTCTTGTCTCTCAAGCAGGGCGGCAATGGATGTGGCTTCTCCGGGGTCAATGATGGTCCTCGCTTCACGAGCCTCCATTTGTACTCTCCTGAGAGAGTCGAGACTGACATCCCTGATCACGTCAACCGAACCCTCGATATCAAGCCGGACCTTTCGCCCATCCTTTCTGTAGTATCTGGCCTCTTTGAAAACCTCTTCTGTCACGTGCAGGGCATAAGCGCTGGCGAGCTTTCGGAAGAGCCCTATGACGTGCAAGTCAATGACCACATCGGCATCAAGAAGAAGCAATCTTCTCATAAGCATCTTCCGCAAAGCCGTGCATGCTCAGATACTCGTCCACCTCAGCACCATCAATATCCAGGTACCTGGCAAGGACTCCCCGCGAGATCTTGCCTTCTGCCATGGCCTTGTACGCTAGGAAAACATATCTTGACGGAAACTCCTCCGGCGTTTCCTGAGCGGAGAGCGGCCGCCGCATGGCACGGTCGGTTGTCCGGAGAGCCGGGTCCGCCAGTTGTTTCTCCACTTCCTTCTTTGATAGGACCCGCAGGTTGACCAGTCTCCATAGAATGGCTTCTGTAGAAACACCGAACTCCTTTGCCAATTCGATGACATCGGCAATTCTAATCTGTCCCGCCGTAACAATGTCGCCCAGGCGGTCCCGAACGACTTCTTCCGGCATAAGCAAGCTACCCGCAAAAGCGTCAGCGTACTGTTCTGGCCTGGTTCTTACGCTGCCATCCCCCACTTCTTCATGGGTAAAGACGCCCCAGGTAATCAGGTGGAAAAGCTCATGGGCCAGATCGAAGTTCCTTCTCCACGGGACTTCCTCGGAATTGATGAGGATGCCGGCACCCAGACCCTCATCCACAAGGGAGGCCCCTGAAATACCGCTTCCCAAGGGGAGATGTAGGATCTTTATCCTTAACTGGTTCTCAAGGGCATTAAGCAAGGCTGAGGCGGGCCGGGATCCCAAAGAAAGGAGGATGCCTATCTCTGAACCTAACCGACTCGCAAGCTTGAACCCTTCTCTTATGAAATCAGCCCTTTTGTGGGTCTTCCGGATATCCTTCCATCGGCGCCGCAACCCGAACAGGTTCTCCAAGTTGGCATAGTTCTCCAGGAAACTGATGAACTTCCTTTCCGTCTGTTTGACATTCGTGGTCGAACTTTTTCTCCACAAGGGCACGGGATCGCGCCCGTTTGCCTCATCAAAAAAGAAGTCCAGCGAGCGACCGTATATTCGGGCCATGGAGCTCAACTCGTGCGCGGTAAGATTCCTGCTTCCTTTCTCAGCAGTCGACAGGGTCTGGTAGTTCTTGAATCCAAGCATTTTGGCCGCAGCCGTCAGAGAGAAACCGGCAGCCTCTCTGGCCTGCTTGATCTTTTCGCCCAGCGCACTGTGTCTGCCGTTCCCGGAGTTCATGGGACCCTCCACATAATGAATCATTATATTATAGTCATCGATCTAGCTAAGAAATATAATAATATATAATGCCTGGTCAAGCAAAAAGCGTGAGAGAGAAAGGCTTTCGGTATTTCACCAAACCCGGAAAGTTTTGCCAGTATCTCCAGCTTTTATGACTGAAGATAAAGATGGAAAAACCAGGATTGACGGGAGGGGCAACTCTCCGAAATCCGGGACATCAGCCGTCTTGAACGCGCTGTGGAATCTCGCTTCAGCAGGATTTAATGGATGGGTTTTGCGGAAAAGTCTTGTATTGTTAGCGGATCCATGCTGGAAGGTCCTTATGAAAGGAGCTCGAGTATGAATCCTCAATCGGAAGCGCAAGTAATAAAGATCCAGGCGGCCGTTCTGCGAAAGCGGGGCGGTCCCCTGAAAATTGAATCCATCGAGATGGATGGCCCCAGGGACGACGAGATCCTGGTGCGGCTTGTCGCCTCCGGCATCTGCCATACCGATATCACATTCTGCGACCAGTGGGACAGGTCCGACGGCGCACTTGTTCTGGGTCATGAGGGTGCAGGCGTGGTAGAGCGGATCGGAAAGCACGTCAAGGGTGTCAAGCCCGGCGATCACGTGGTGCTATCATATCAGTCCTGCGGGCGGTGCCCTCCTTGCCGGCGGGGCCGCCCTACGGAGTGCGTCCATTTTTGGGACGCAAACTTCGGTTTCGAGCGGTTGGACGGAAGCAGTGCATACGATCGGAGCGGCGTACGCGGCCACTTCTTCGGCCAGTCTTCGTTTGCCACCCATGCTCTGGCAACCAAACAGAATCTTGTCAAGGTCACCAAAGACCTGCCTCTGGAGCTCCTGGCGCCGCTTGGATGCGGTATTCAGACCGGGGCCGGCACGGTGATGAACTCGCTGAAGGTCCGGAAGGGGGCAAGCATTGCCATTTTCGGTACCGGGGCGGTGGGCCTCTCTGCGGTCATAGCATCACGCATCGTCGGCGCAGATCCGATCATCGGGGTCGATATCAAACCCAAGCGGCTTCAACTCGCCCTGGCCTTGGGCGCAACCCACACCATTGACAGCCGTAAGGACGATGTGGCCGCCCGCATCACCCGGATCACCGGTCGCGGCGTGGATTACGTGCTTGAAATCACGGGCAGCCCGAAGATGTACCAGCATGCCATAGACGTATTGAATCCCAACGGGGTCGTGGCGATCTTTACGGGCGAAAGCGGAAGGGATGATCTGACGGAAGGGCGCAAGACCCTAAGTATCATCGAGGGCGACGCCGTGCCGCAGCGCTTCATCCCGAGACTGATCAATCTCTACCAGGAAGGGCGTTTCCCCTTTGACCGGCTCGTGAAGTTCTACCCCTTCAGCCACATTAACCGGGCCATGGCCGATGCCAAGCGTGGCACCACCATTAAGCCCGTCCTGCGGATCAGTGACCCATAAGAAAACGGCAGGCAATATGAATCCACGCTTCTCTCTCATCACCCCAAAGACCCTCGGGGGCCCTGTGGTTCACGGAAGGGCTTGACCCCTATCAAGTTCTTAGGTATAGAGTCTCTGCCAAGGTTGGCTAAGGTTGATCAGTTTCCTATTCGACGTGGGGAATCCGAATGGACCTATTTCGAAAAATCGGCATTGGAATTGTGATGATCGTCCCCGGTTTTGTTTTCGGGGCACTCATCTACGACCTGCTCTACAGCTGGTGGGCCGTCCTGGTGTTAGAATTGGTCATGATCGGGCTTTACGGCACCATTATCTCTGGAAAGCTATTCCCGCCCAGGGCCTCATCTTCCGGCCACTAGCAGCAAGGCGCCTGCCTCAGTCTGCCAATTCAAACCTGAATTGAAGGGATCGTTGCTTCGTTTTTCGGGCGGACCGGAGACCGCGCCCCCTGTCATGCGGGACGTTTTGTTCATGACCCCCATTTCACCGTTTCCTGAACGATCTTCGTGCGTCGCCATCGGGTGATCATCGGAGGGGAGCTGCCCATCATCCCCTGGGGTGACGGCGTTATCTGGATATCAGTTTCAGGGCCAACCCAGCGTAGAGCTCGCCCGCTTGAAGGACTTGGCTGAAAGATACCGACTCCTCCGGTGCATGGGCCTTTTCGATCTGTCCGGGTCCCAAAAGAAGAGACTTGATGCCTGCGGCCCACAGCCGGTTTGCATCCGAATGGCTCCTGAAGGCCTGGGGCTCCCACATCATCCCCCGCTCATCGTACAATGACTTGAGCCCTTCCACCAAAGGACCCTTTTCGGGCAAGTCGTAGCCGGCATCGATGGTGACCACCCGCATCCCCGCATCCACGGACGTGTTGTCGGCGCGCTCCCGCTCGACGATGTCCTCAAGGTCGGTGGCAATCTCCCCGATGGGCGCCTCCGGGGGCAGGTGCACGTCCAGCCATGCCTCGCACCAGTCCGGCACGACAAAACCCGATTGGGAGCTGAAGAGATCCCGAATGTTATAAACCAGGCCGGGCCTTTCTCTCGAGAAGTAGTTCGTAACGGGAATCATCATGCGAAGCATGGTCTCGACCGGGCTTTGCCTCGTGGTGGCAAGCGAGGCATGCATCCGTTTTCCGCTGGTGTAGAGCTGCATCTCCATATAGCCGTAGTGGCTCAAACAGGGCTTTAAGTTGGTCGGCTCCCCGACCAGGGCCCAGGGGAAATGGTATTCCCCCACCAGACTTTCTGCGCCGTCGCCGGACTCTTCCTCCCCCACCACCAGACAGAGTGCGATGGGCAACGGGTCGTGGACCGCCTCCTGCAAAGTCAGGAAGGCTTCCACCATGGCGGCACACCCCCCCTTCATGTCGGCCGTGCCCAATCCCTGGATGAGATCTCCTTCCTCTGCGTAACCAAAGTCATCCAAATCATAGGCCGCCACCGTGTCCAGATGCCCCACCAGGGCCAACTGAACCTCCGCCTCGCTGGGGATCACGAGGAGGTTGTAGCGGTTTTCATCCACAGGCTGGCTCAAGACGGTGAGACCCTGCCGCTTCAGGTACCGGTTCAGAAATTCGAGGATCTCTTCTTCTTTACCCGACGGACTATAGATATCCACCATGCGCTGGAGGAGCTTTCGAAGCCGTTGGGGTTGAAGAGAGATGGACGGGTTAACCATGTTCCTTGCGCTGACGCCTTTCCAGCGGTCCTCCGTTCTTCCCATTTCGCTTCTTCAGGAGTTGGATCTCGGTGGCCAAATTCAAGGACAAGTAGATGTGTTCCTGCGGGTTTCCAAAGCCCATTTTCCTGAAGAAAAAGAGCGCTGGAAGATTCTCCGCCTCGGTGTCCACGATGAGCATCCGCACACCGTCCTCCAACATAAGATCCTTGAAACGATGGAAGAGCTTCTCTGCGACCCCCAATCTTTGCCAAGCCGGGTCCACACTCAGCCACACCAGGTGGCCATACTTCCAGGCCGAGTGGCTCTTGGTAATGGTCGTGCCCAGGGCGAATCCCACGAGAGTGTTTTCCGATTCAGCCACAAGGCAGAACTCGGGGTCGCTCTGGTAGAAGTCGATGACTTCATACTCATCCCAGGTTCGATAGAGGTTTGGCGTCTTTTCCGCCTGATACAGCTTCTCGCCCAGATGGAAGACCGCCGCTACGTCATCGATCTCCATCTGGCGCATCTTGATGTTGGGTTTCTTGGTTTTACTACCTGAATCTTCATCCGACGTCATAAAGGCAATCACCTTCCCTTGTATTCATTAAAACATATAACCAGTTCGAAAGCGTCTTCAATCGGCCTTATTCCTTCGGCCAAATCCGCGCACGGCCCTCCTAGCATTAGGCTTCAAGCACCTTCACCATGATAGACTTACCGTCCCCCCGGGCGTAGAAATCGGCCAGAACGGCCTCCTCATAAAATCCCACCCGTCGGTAAAAAGATCGCGTCGGCCCATAGAGGTCCCGGGTTGATGTCTCCACGTAGATGCGCCTTCCGCCCATTTTTCGGATGGCGGCCTCCACACGCTCCTGGATCCTTTTCCCGAGACCATGATGCTTCAGATCGTTTTGAACCGCGATCCAGTAAACATCATAGCTTGCCTCCGTGCATGGGACAGGACCGTAGCAGGCGTAACCCGCCACCTCCCCATTGAGCTCCGCAAAAAGAAAATAATAACCGCTCTCAATCCCTTTCAGCAGCCTTTCATTTACGAGCTCGAGGGCAACCGTCACCTCGTTGGGATGGAAAAATCCAGATTCCTCGATAATGCGGCGCACGCGCTCAAGGTCTGCAGACACCACTTCTTCACGAAAAACAATCTCATCATGGCTCACAGGATCACCTCCGCGTCTAAGCCGCCGGCCCTCTCTTGTATGTGGTGGCGTTGGCGGCCTCCCAAAGCCCCACGAGAAAATTCCTGACATTGGTTCCGAGAGAACGAATCCGGTATCCGCCCTCCTGAACCACCATGGTCGGAAGCCTGATGGCCCCAATCATCCTTCCACTTATCCTGAAGTCTTTCGGCTCAAGTGACCAACTGCCCGTGGGATCCCCCTTGGCCGTGTCCGCGCCAAAGGCCACCAGCAGGAAGTGGGGGTGGAACCGGACGATGCGCCGGATGGCCCTCCCAAGCGATTCCCTGTATTTTTCTCCGGCCAGATGCTCAGGAAGCGGGATGTTGAGGTTTTGGCCGGTCCCCTCGCCCTCTCCCTTTTCATCCTCGAACCCGCTGAAATAGGGGTAGGCAAACCTCGGATGGCCATGAATGGAAATGGTCAGTACGTCCTGGCGGCCATAAAAGATGTACTGGGTCCCGTTGCCGTGGTGATAGTCGATATCCAAAACAGCTACCTTCCCGTAGGCGCTGAGATAGTGGGCCGCGATGGCAGAGGAATTGAAATAGCAAAATCCACCGAAGGAACGACGCTCGGCATGATGGCCCGGAGGTCTCACCAAGGCATAGCCCAGGCGAAAGCCTTCAAGAATCTTCTTTGCCACGGTCAGTGCGCAATCCACCGCACGCCTGGCGGCGAGATAGGCATTCTGGTTGAGTGGCGTAAAGGTGTCGATGCAGTAATAACCGGCCCGGATGGGGAGCTCCTTGGGCGGACGCGCCACGTTGCGGATGGGAAAGACGTAGGGGTAGACCGAATCATTAGGACCGATGAAATCGCAAATCCGTTTCAGGTAGTCGACAAACTCGTTTTCATGGACCGCTTTGATGTGCCTTTCCGAGAAGTGACGGATCTGCAATGTTTCGAAGAGCCCCGTCGGCTGGATTTCCCTGAGGATGCTGCGTATCCTGACGGGCGACTCCACATAGCCCCTGTCGTGCACATGATGGATCTGGTGACTGTCGGTGACCGCCAGGGCGATGGCCGTACCCATGGCCCTGGTCGGCCGCGCGGCGAGGGGCTCCTTCGACTTAATATATCTGGGCTCCCGAAGTCTAACCGGATCGTCCCTGAAGGAGCGAACGACCATGTCAATGTAGCCTTCCGGACAGACATCACCGTATTTCCTCTCCAGAATGGCCCTTACAATGCGCCGTGCACGATTACGCGCTAGCGTCCTGCCCGTCCCGAGATTGTCGAAAACCAGATAAGGGGGGCATACGTCCTCGGGCTTGATGGGGGTCTCGTAAGCCGTGTTCACGACGGGCCTTGCGCCGTAGCGTTCGTAGAAGCGCAACCGGTCGCTGTTCTGCTTCAGGACACTCGGATCCAGGCACAGATCCACATCGTCCGTCAGACATTCAAAAAAGAGCCCGGTGGCCTTGAAGGAGCGGGCCTCTTCCCTGACCTGCTCATAGAGGGCCCCCCCGATCCCGCCTCCCGTTGTGTGCCTTGCCGCAGAGATGAAGTCCAGGTAGCAGAACTCCAGATCAGGGGCGTGCTGGAGAAGCGCAAAGCCCCTTATGGTGCCCTTGACCCCCCCTGCAACAAACAGGATGGAGCGAAAACGATACTTGAGGGGGTCCTTCAACGCCTCGGGAAGTTTCACACTGGTCTCCTCTGACACCAGTGGAAATTGTTCCTTGAGGATTTTTTGAACCTGGTTGATGGCCTCCTTGTCCCCTTGAAGCACGTCGTCATAAATACGGCGGATTCGAAACATCTCTTCTCCTGGTATGACCTCTCATACCATCACGGACCGAACCATCCGTGATTCCGGATTAAAGCATCATGTCTTTAATATTAATATCAGTCCGAATCAGGTTCCGGGCATCCGGAATGACGAATGATCCTGCGGATCACCGCTTCCATGCTCAAGCCCGCACGCTCGACCGCGGCTGCAAAGCCCGCATCGGGCGAAAGGCATGGATTTACGTTTACCTCCAAAATCCACGGCCGCCCCTCGCCGTCGACACGGAAATCCACACGCGCATAGGCCCGGGGGTTAAAGAGATCCCAGCAGGCCACGGCCAGCCGCCTCAACGCCTCAAGCAGGGGGCCGTCCGCTGCTTCAAAGTCGAAAGACCTCGCCGTGTGGCGATACTCAAAGGAGGCCTCTTCCCATTTTGCCCGGTAGCAAACCATCTTCGCCTTGTCCGCCGGATAGTGTCGGAAGACCATTTCAGCCGGTGGGAGCGCATCGGGTCGCCCGTTGGATGCAAGGAGTGAGAGATTGAACTCCCGGCCTTCCACAAAGCGTTCCGCAAACCATTCGCCCCCGAACCGATGCGCCTTGCCATTCATCCTTTCAAGAAGCGCCGTCCCGTCCTTGGTGCTCAGCACGGAGTCCTCCGCCATACCAATGGAGGCATGTTCCCAGACCGACTTAATAATGTAAGGGCCCTCGTGAGGTAGTTGAATTCCCTTTAGTCCTTCGACTGAATACCACTCTGGCGTTGGGAGCCCCGCAAGGGCCATGACCTTTTTCGCGATCACCTTGTTGGAGGTGAGGTAGAGCGTGTCCGTGCTTGCCCCGGTAAACGGGGTCCCAAGTTGATCCATGACGGCCGGGGCCACGTGGATCAGTCTCCCTGATCCGCCCACCGACTCTACCAGGTTAAAAACAAAGGCGGGCCTGGTGGAACGGAGGGTGTCCACGAACGACAATACATCCAATGAAAAAGGAACGGCCAATGGATCGTAGCCGAGTCGTCTCAGCGCATCGGCGACCATGGCGGCCTGGACCAGTCCGTCCTTTTGATCCTGAGGCGCCGTCTCAGGGATAGTGTCGTGGAGAATCAGGGCTTTCATCTATATATTATGTAGTGCACGATTTGAGTCGCGTCAGAGGGGATGGTGAATTTTCAAATGGTTACGACCTCGAAGCGCCGCTTTCCTTCAGGGCGATCTTCGCGGGAGATGGACCAGGGAGAATCAAGATTGGAAGACATTCTGAACCTGTCAGGTCGAAATAACGTTGTGGACTCGCTTGAGGGCGGATTCCATGATCCGTTCAATCAGTTGCCTGTAGGTGAGACCGGCCAGCGTGCAAACGATGGGAAGATCCGAGTAGTCCGGGCGAAGGCCGGCCAGGGGATTGACCTCCATGAAGTTAAGGACGCCCTTTTCATCCGCCCTGAGGTCGACCCGGCCGCCGTCCCTGCACCCGAGTCCCCTCCAGGCGGCAAGCGATACCTCTCCGGCCTCTTGGGCCGTTTCGCCTTCAACCGGGCTGTATCCCACGATCCCTTCCCAGTGGCTTTTGTTCCAGTAGGAATAAGGCCCGTTTTCCTTCAGGTTGATCTCCATGACCCCGACGGCCTCTGCCTCTTCTCCCGAGCCGAGAATGCCGACCGTGAACTCACGCCCCGGCAGAAACCGCTCCACCAGCACGGGCTGTCTGTATCTCTTGAGCAGACTCCGGCAGACCGTCGTGAGCTCCCTTTCCGTTTGGATCTCTGATGTGGCGTCGATACCCTTCCCCGTCCCTTCTGCCAACGGCTTTGCGAAAAGCGGGAAGGGGAGGGCGATCTTCCCGATGTGGGCCTCTTTCTCCACCACATAGAAATCCGGCGTCGGGATCCCCAGGTCACGGACCACGTGCTTGGTCATCCCTTTATGGAGCGTCAGAGAGAGGACCAACGGGTCGGAGAAGGTATAAGGGATCTCGAAGGCATCAAGCAGGGCCGGGACCTGAGCCTCCCGGCCAATCCCCCTCAACCCTTCGGCAATGTTAAAGACCAGGTCCCACCGCTGACCATCTACCAGACGATCCAGCAAGCGGTTGAGGTTTCCGATCCGGTCCGTCTCGAAGCCCAGGTCCCGGAGCGTGGATTCAATGGCCGCGATGGTGGCCGGATGGTCGAACTCCGCTGCCTCTTCATCCGAGAGGCCCGAGGAAACATAGTCCTCCTTGAGATCGTAGGTGATCCCCACCCTCATGGGAAAATCCCACCCTCACAGGCCGGCTGCGGGTCGGGGTAGCGAAACGCCTTTTGCTCGTAGTTGACGAGCAGCAAGTCATCTCCATCCCGGCCCACGACGCTGTTTGGCAGGATCGGGATCTTTCCGCCCCCGCCGGGGGCGTCGATCACGTACGTTGGAACGGCGTAACCCGTTGTGTATCCCCGGAGTCCGCTGATGATCTCAAGCCCCTTTTCAACCGGGGTCCTGAAATGGGCGGAGCCCAGGATCGGGTCGCATTGATAAAGGTAGTAGGGCTTAACCCGTATCCGGAGCAAGCCGTGCACCAGCCGTTTCATCACCTCCACGCGGTCGTTGACACCTGCCAGCAGCACGGTCTGGCTGCCGAGCGGAATGCCTGCGTCGGCAAGCCGCTCGCACGCCTGGCTGGTCTCCGGGGTCAATTCGTCGGGGTGCGTAAAATGAATGCTCATCCAAAGGGGGTGATACTTGCGGAGCACGCGGGTCAGGCTCGGCGTCACCCGCTGGGGGAGCACCACCGGGGCCTTGGTCCCGATGCGAAGAAACTCAACGTGCCTGATGCGCCGCAACCGGGAAAGGAGCCAGTCGAGCGTCTCATCGGCGAGCGTCAGGGGATCGCCGCCTGAGAGAAGAACGTCGCGGATCGTCGGTCGGGCCTCGATGTATTCGATGGCCCTTTCCCATTGTGATCTATCAAAAGGGCTGCCGTTTCCGACCATCCTCGAGCGGGTACAGTAGCGGCAGTAAGTGGAACAGAAATCGGTCACAAGGAAAAGGACCCGATCGGGGTACCGATGGACCAGCCCCGGGACAGGACTGTCGTGGTCTTCGCCGAGCGGATCGGAGGCCTCGCCGGGTGAAAAGACGTTTTCCTGTGAGACAGGCACAACGGCCCGCCTCAGGGGTTGAAGCGGATTGAGCCTGTCAATGAGACTCATGTAATAGGGGGTGATGGCGATGGGGATCTGTTTGGAGAGATAGGTCATCGCCGTCCGTTCCGAATCGGACAGACGGATGATGCGTTCCAGATCGTCCACATGCCTCAACCGATGACGGAGCTGCCATCTCCAATCATTCCAGTCGGATGGGGATGCATCGGGGAAAAATCGTCTTCGAAAAGCAGAGGTGTGAGGGTTGGATCTAAACCTGGGCGAAAGGGGGGTCTTCCGGATCGGAACAACTTTTGGATTGCCTCTAGAAGGGACGGGGACTTCAGGGGTCAAGCCCGTCCGCATTTCCCCGAGTGCGTGGCTCGTACTCGGGGGCTCATATTCTTCGGTCTGCAGCATCTCCTTTTCCATGGTTCGTCTTGTGTCCTCCTCGATCACTGTACAAAAATTAGATACAACGCGCCTCTTAGTTATTCGACCAAAAGCCCAAATTATAAAAGAAAAAATGATACAAATTTCCTAACACCTTCCCATGGAATGTCAAGCAAATTTCAAAAAATAATTTTATGTTGACAAGGAACCCCCTTATGGATAGATACATGCCTCTTCATAAGCTTTGTTTTCAAAGGAGTACCGTTCCATGATCGCAAGACCTGCTTTGCTTGAAAACCAGGCCGCGTGGGGATATCTGACGAGTCTCGACATATACGATTGCAGCCCAAAGATCATCCGGGATGCGGAGAAGATCAGGCGCTATGTGATTGAGCTCTGTGATCTCATCGAAATGAAGCGCTTCGGGGAGTGCCAGGTGGTCCACTTCGGAGAAGAGGAACGGGTGGCCGGGTATTCGATGGTCCAGCTCATTGAAACCTCCCTCATATCGGGGCACTTCGCCAACCTCACGAACGCAGCCTACATCGACATCTTCAGCTGCAAGGCCTACGACCCTGACAAGGTGGCCCATTTCACGCTCGCCTATTTTGAGGGAAAACACCTGGAGACCCATTTCGCGAAAAGAATGTGAATAGGCAAAGTGGTTGGCTCAAGGCCCCCTTTTCAACGCCATGAAAAGGGGGCCTTTTCTTTGTCCCGTCCCGGTGAAGATCCCCAATTAGCAATTGACTTCGTCTGGCAAAAGATTTAGCCTTATCTCTGTGCATCGTTTCATTATACCACGGCACAAACTCCCGATTTTCGCCTTTGACGCTTTCTCCTGAGCCTTCCCGGATGGCAATGCACCAGAGGGCCTGGCTCGTAGGGCTCGCCACTGTTCAAGTGAGGATCGTCTCCGCAGCCGTGGCGGCTGCGGAATGCAGACAATAACCAACAGACAGAGAGGAGGAGGTATGGAGTCAAAAAAGATTGTTCTCCCGGAGTCGGAGCTGCCTCGTCAGTGGTATAACATCCAGGCGGACTTGCCCACACCCCTGGAGCCGGACCTTCACCCGGGGACCGGTCAGCCGGTTGGCCCGGACGACCTGGCCCCCATCTTTCCCCTGCCCTTGATCCTGCAGGAGGTCAGCCAGGAACGGTGGATCGACATCCCGGAGGAGGTCCTGGAAAAGTACCTCATGTGGCGGCCCACCCCACTTTACAGGGCCTCCGCCCTCGAAAAGTACCTCCAGACACCTGCCCGCATCTATTTCAAGAACGAGGGGGTGAGCCCCGCAGGGAGCCACAAGCCCAATACGGCCATACCCCAGGCCTACTACAACAAGATATCTGGCACCAAGCGCATCACGACCGAGACCGGGGCCGGACAGTGGGGAAGCGCCCTCTCCTTTGCCTGTGCCCTCTTTGGGCTCGAGTGCAAGGTTTTCATGGTGAGAATCAGCTACAATCAGAAGCCCTATCGCCGCATCATGATGGAGACCTGGGGAGGAAAGTGCGTCCCAAGTCCCAGCACCGAGACAAAGGCGGGGCAGAAGATCCTGGATCAGAATCCGGATTCACCGGGGAGCCTGGGCATCGCCATCAGCGAGGCCGTGGAAGCCGCAGTGATGGATGATGAGGCCAAGTACTCCCTTGGAAGCGTGCTGAACCACGTGATGCTTCACCAGACCGTAAACGGCCTTGAGTGCCAGAAGCAGATGGCCATGGCCGGCGTCTATCCGGATGTGCTCATCGGATGCGCAGGGGGCGGTAGCAACTTTGCGGGTATGGTGCTGCCGTTCGTTCGGGACAAGATCAACGGCAAGCAGATTGACATCATCGGCGTTGAGCCCACTTCCTGCCCCACCATGACCAGGGGGCTCTTCACCTACGACTTCGGCGACACCGTTCAAATGACGCCACTCCTCCCCATGCACACCCTGGGCCACAGCTTCATTCCCGAGCCCATTCACGCAGGCGGACTTCGCTATCACGGGATGGCGCCCATCATAAGCCAGCTCCTCATGGATAACCTTATTCGAGCCGAGGCCGTGGCCCAGCTGGAAACCTTCCAAGCAGGCGTGACTTTTGCCAGGACTGAGGGGTTCATCAGCGCCCCTGAGACCAATCATGCCATCGCCATGGTCATCCGGGAGGCCCTGAAGGCCAAGGAAGAGGGAAAAGAAAAGGTCATTCTGTTCAACTGGAGCGGTCATGGCCTGGTGGACATGGCGGCCTATGAGGCCTATCTCCATGGGAAACTTGCGGATCACGCCATGGCAGAAGAAGACATCTTGCGGGCCCTCAAGGTCTTGGAACCGTTCCCGAAACCGAAACAGTACCGGCCCCGGTAAGGTGTTTCTTAGCAGGCCCTTGAGGGTCAGTGAACCCGGAAGCCCCATGAGGGCTCCGGGTTCTTTGTGCTTTCTCCCGCACCTTGCCGTTTTGCCCTTTACACCGTTCACCCTTTGAAGCGAGATGCACCATGGTCGAAAAGGCCCAACCGCCCCCTGACGATTACAAGATCAGATGCCCCAGGCTGGGCCATCTGATCAACTTCCTTTACTGTCGCCATGAAAACATGGGGCTCCCCTGCTCTAAGTCGCTGGATTGCTGGTTCGAGCACTTCCAGGTGGAAGCGTACCTGAAAGGTGGAATTGCCCGAGGAAGAATGGGAAAGGATTTTCTGCAACAGACCCAGGGCCAAGATGGCCTCGCTCCTGGATTTGATCGAACAGGCAAAAAACAGGAAAACACCATCCCCATGACTCGACAGGAAATATTGCTTGGCAATGGCGCTATTTCGCTGGGCCTCTTGGAGGGAGGGTGCCAGGTCGCAACCTCCTATCCAGGCACCCCCAGCTCGGAGATCCTCCCGGAGCTCATCCGATTGGTCAAGGCCGAAGGCCTCACCACCTACACGGAATGGTCAACCAACGAAAAGGTTGCCTTTGACAACGCCTTTGCAGCGGCAGTCGCCGGCAAGCGGTCAGCCTGCTGCATGAAGCAGGTGGGCCTCAACGTGGCGGCCGACTCCCTCATGAGCGCCGCCTATCTTGGCACGAAGGGCGGGTTTTTGATCATCTCCTGTGACGACCCGGGACCCCACTCCTCCCAGACCGAACAGGATTCCCGGTTGTTGGCCAGGGTCGCCAAGGTGCCGGTCTTCGACCCATCGAGCGCTGAAGAGGCCAGGCAGATGGCCAAAGCGGCCCTGGAGCTATCGGAGGCGTTCACCGTTCCTGTGATCCTGAGACCGGCCATAAGGGTCTGTCATGCCCGTGAGAGCCTCGCCTGGGAGCCCCTCCATAAAAATGTGAACAAGGCATCCTTCCAAAAGGACCCTTCCAGATGGGCGGCAACCCCCAAGTTTCGCTTGGCCCTGCATGAAGCCTTGAACAAAAAGCTCGAAGAGATCGCCCGCCGTTTCGATCGTCTGAAGTCCTTCAATTTTCACGACATCGAGCCCGGGAGGCAATATCCCCTGGGAATCGTGGCAGGGGGGGTCCCATATGCCGTGGCTCGGGACCTCCTTTCAGAGGAGGGGCGAACCGACATCCCTGTCCTCAAGATCGGGACGCCCTATCCATTCCCTGAAAGGCTTGCCGATGAATTTCTCTCTGCCTGTGACATTGTATTGGTCCTGGAAGAGACGGACACCGTGATCGAGTATTTCCTGAGGGACAAGACCAAGGTCCTGGGCCGCCTCTCCGGCCACGTTCCTCTGCAAGGCGAGCTCGTACCGCAGGTCGTTCACCAGATCATGAACACGGTGCTGAGGGCGCACGCACTCGACCCTCTTGGTCAGGAGGCTTCATCGGAAGCCCTGGCCCTTGTGGGCACGCTGGACCTCCCGGTGAGGAAACCCAGGCTCTGCCCGGGGTGCGGTCACCGGGCCGCTTTCTATTCCATAAGAAAGACCGCCCCCAAGGCCATTTTCACTTCCGACATAGGCTGCTACACCCTGGGGCTCAATCTGGGAGCGGTGGATACCTGTCTTGACATGGGAGCTGCCATCACCATGGCATCGGGTTTTTATCACGCCTTTGCCCAGGACGGTGTGAGTCAGCCCATTGTGGCCACGATCGGGGATTCGACCTTCTTTCATTCAGGGACCGCAGGGCTGTTGAATGCGGTCTATAATGATGCCCGCTTCATCCTGGTGATTCTTGACAACCAGACCACGGCCATGACGGGGATGCAGCCCACACTGGCCCTCGGTACGAGGGCCGATGGGAGCTCGGGGAAGGCTGTCTCACTAGAGCGGGTCGTATCCGGCTGCGGCGTTGATTTTCTCGAGGTCGTGGATCCGTATAACATCAAGGAGATGACGTCCCTCCTCAAGCGGGCCAACGATTACGTCCAGAGGCCGGATGGGGGCATTGCGGTGGTCATTGCCAGACATCCATGCTTGATTGCCTTTAGGGACCAGTCGTTGTCGGAAAAGACGGCGGTCTCAGTATCGGAGGACTGCGATGATTGCGGTCTTTGCGTGGACCGGTTTGAATGCCCCGCCCTTCACCGGGATAACACCCTTGGCCGCGCGGCCGTGGATCAGGCCCTCTGCGCCCGGTGCGGCGTCTGTCTTCAGGTGTGCCCCAGGGGGGCCATCGTGGAGGCCCCATAATGCAGAGCGTGAATTTCATCCTGGCAGGGACAGGCGGACAGGGCATCCTCTTTATGACCCGAATCCTTTCCCATTGTGGCATGCGGAAGGGTTTAAGGGTCATTGGGGCCGAAACCCACGGCATGGCCCAGCGAGGCGGGTCAGTGGTCTCCCACCTCAAGCTTGGCGATGCCCGGAGCAGCTTGATCAGGGCTGGCACCGCCCACGTACTCATTGCCCTTGAGGAAAACGAGGCCTACCGGAACATCCCGTTTCTCCGACCGGGCGCCAGGATGTATGCCAATATGTCTAAGGACCCCTTTCCCCGACCCGAAGTCGAGCGGTTTCTCTCTGAGAGGGACATCCAAGCAAGGGGAATCCGGGCAGGCCATATCGCCATGTCCCTGGGTGCGCCCATGTGTCTCAATCTGACTGTCCTCGGGTTTTTCTCGGCATTTGAACAGGAACCGCTAAGCTACCAGGAGCTGAAAGAGGCCGTGAGCCAGGAAAGCCCCGGCCGTTTCGCCGAAATAAACCTCAAGGCCTTTGACGCCGGGTACCGCGCTGGCTCAGGGCAAGGCTAGGGCGGTCGCTCATCCATGGTCTCGAAGCACGGCGAGAAGGTGGCAGGCTTGCTCCTGGCTGCGGGGGCCAGCACCAGAATGGGCCATCCCAAACTTCTCCTCCCTGTTGAGGGGAGGCCCATGGTGGAGCGCGTCCTGGATGAATGCGTCCGATCGGACCTGGATAATGTGGTGGTTGTCTTGGGCAATCAGTCGGACCGGATCGCAGAGGCACTGGGCGCGCTGCGCCGGAACCCGAAAGTGAGCCTGGTGGTGAATCCGGATTACGCCTCCGGGATGAGTGCTTCCATTCGGGCGGGACTTCCGGAGGTGGAAAAGGACTATGATCACGTGATGATCGTCCTGGCGGACATGCCCTTTGTGAACGCAGACGTGATCAATCTGCTCATCCACCGCTACCTTTCCTCAGACTGCCTGATGGGGGCGGTCCGGGTGAAAGGCAGACGTTCCCATCCCGTAATCTTCGGCCGCAAGACCTACCCTGCGCTCATGAAGCTCTGCGGTGATGCCGGGGCCCGCCACCTCTTTCAAGCCCCGGAAAAGAACTTCTGCCTTGTGGACCTGGGGGATGCATACGACGACCAGGACATCGATACGCCTGAGGACTACGCCCGCCTCCAAGAGCGGACCTTCGGCCGCAAGCCATCCCGGCGTTCCATCGACCTGGAGTCCTGAGAAGATATGGGCTTCTCACGGCTTGGCGTCTCACATAAAAACGAATTTCGAATTACAAAGTGCCCTTCACTTCTGCATTCATCATTCATTGGTCGATATTCTGCGGTTCAAATACGCCAGGGCAGTAGGCCCTTCAATTCAAGGAAATGCTTTCGGTCCCCCACGCCTGCACGTGCGACCCGATCAACGCCTCGATCTCGTGGATGAGCTCCTGGGAAGGCTCGATGCTGAAACGATCGTGGGCACTGACCCTTACTTCCCCTCCGCGGTCCAGAGAGACCTTGAACCGAATTTTGCAGTCGCCAGGGTGTTTGAACACCAGATCCCTCAAATCTTCCAGGAGGCCCCTTGAGATGATTTCGCCTGCCAGGGGGATCTCCACAACCCTGATGGCACTTTGACGGATCGATTCCAGCGTGACCACATCCTGTGAAATGATCTTGGCGGTGTTCTCCCCCAGCTCCACGTATCCGGAGATCAGCAGGGGGTCCTCCGTCTTGAGGAGCACCGCACACCGCGAGAAAAGGTCCGGGAAGAGGATCACCTCGATGGCGCCTGTTTCGTCTTCCAGGTTGAATGTGGCCATCTTGTCCCCCTTCTTGGTTCGTTTGATCTTCATCCGCTCCACAACTCCGGCCACCTTCACCTGGGACTTGTCGGGCTGGTTGGGGAGATCCTGGATTAGACAGCTCGTATACCGTCCGATTTCCGAGCTGAACCTGGAAAGGGGGTGTCCCGTGATGTAGAAGCCGAGGGCTTCCTTCTCCCGCCTCAGCTTTTCTTTTTCACTCCATTCCTCAACCGGTGGGTATTCAAATGGCCCCCCCTGGGAACTGGCCTGGTCCATCCACCCCCCGAACATGCTCAGCTGATTGGGGTCGTGGCTGCATCCGCACCACCGCACCACCTCGTCAAGGCCTGCATACAGCTGGGCCCTGGGCATCCCTCTAAAATCAAAGGCGCCGCACTGAATGAGCCCTTCGAGCACCCTGCGGTTCACTTTGGCGCTGTCGATCCTCCTGCAGAAATCCAGCAGGTCCCGGAAGGGCCCGTTCAGGTTTCGGTCCTCGATGACGGATTCAACAGCCTTCAGCCCCACATTCTTCACGGCCCCGAGCCCAAAGCGGATCTTCCCATCCACCACCGAGAAATCCGCATGGCTCTCATTGACATCCGGCGGCAGGATCTCGATGGACATCTCCCGGCATTCCGCGATGTTCTTGATGGTCTTGTCCTGGTTGCCCATGTCCTGGGTGAGGAGGGCGGCCATGAACTGGACGGGATAATGGGCCTTGAGATAGGCGGTTTGATAGGCGATAAGCGCATAGGCCACGGAATGGGACTTGTTGAATCCGTACCCTCCGAATTTCTCCATGAGATCGAAGAGCCTTTCAGCCTTTTCCCGGACCGTGTTCTTGCGGAGGGCCCCATCCATGAACCTGGCCCGGTGCTTTTCCATCACCTCCTGCTTCTTCTTGCCGATGGCCTTCCTGAGCTCATCGGCCTCGGCGAGGGTGTAGTCCGCAAGGATCTGGGCAATCTTCATCACCTGTTCCTGGTAAAGGATCACGCCATAGGTCTCTCGGAGGACCGGCTCCAGCTGGGGCAAAAGGTAATTGATTTTCACCCGGCCGTGTTTGCGGTTGATGAAATCATCGGTCATGTTGCTTCCCAGGGGTCCCGGCCGATAAAGGGCGATGAGCGCCACCAGGTCTTCAAAGGTCTCGGGCTTGAGCCGCCTCAGAAGGTCCTTCATCCCACCGCTCTCAAGCTGGAACACGCCGGTGGTCTTCCCTTCACCGCAGAGCCGGTAGACGGCCGGATCGTCCAGGGCAATCTCATCCATGTCGAGCTGTGGACCGTCCATCTCCCGGATCAGGTCGACGGCCTGCTTGATGACCGTGAGCGTCTTGAGACCCAAAAAGTCAAACTTGATAAGACCCAGCTGCTCGATCCGGTCCATGGTGAACTGGGTCATGATTTCATCCCTGGATCCCTTGAAGAGCGGGAGGTATTCCACGAGGGGTCTGTCTGCGATGACCACCCCAGAGGCATGGGTAGAGGCGTGCCTGGCAAGGCCCTCGAGCGACCGGGATATGCTTAGGAGCTTACGGGCATAATCCTTTTCCTCTTCGAGCCGTTTCAATTCCGGCTCCTCTTCCATGGCCTTTTCAAGACTGACCTTTGGTCCTTCAGGGACCAGCTTGGCGATGCGGTCCACCTCGGCAAGCGGAATATTCAGGCTTCGACCCACATCCCGGATCACCGCCCGCGCCTTCATGGTACCAAAGGTGATGATTTGGGAGACGTTTTCACGGCCGTATTTTTCTGCTACGTACCGAATGACCTCGTCCCGACCGTTGATGCAGAAGTCGATGTCAATGTCGGGCATGCTGATGCGCTGGGGGTTCAGGAATCGCTCAAAAAGGAGCCCGTACTTAATGGGGTCCACGTTGGTGATCCCAAGGGCATATGCCACGAGAGAGCCCGCAGCAGAGCCCCGTCCCGGTCCCACAGGGATCCCCCTGCCGCGCGCATAGTCGATGAAATCGGCCACGATGAGGAAGTACCCGGAAAAACCCATGTCCTGAATCACCTTGAGCTCATAGCGCAGCCGCTCGCCATACTCGGCGGCTACCACGTCGGAAAGGGCCTCCTCCCCCTTCTTTCGTTTGGCTAGACGCTTTTCAAGCCCGCGGGTTGCATCCTCAACCAGAATTTCGTTGAGACTCTTGTTTGCCGGAACCTGGAAAACCGGGTACTTGTATCGGCCAAATACCATTTCGTACTGGCATTGGTCTGCAATCCGACTGGTATTGTCCAGGGCCTCCTCGAACCCAGGGAGGGCCTCTTCCATCTGTTCACGGGTCTTGTAGAAAAACTCGTTGGCCGAGAATTTCAGCCGCTTCGCGTCATCAAGACTCTTTCCCGTCTGGATGCAGAGCAAGACGTCATGGGCCTCGGCATCCTCCTGATTCAGGTAATGGCAATCGTTGGTGGCAACCATTGGGAGTGAGAGCCCCCGGGAAAAGTCCCTGAGGACATCGTTGACCTTCAATTGCTCCGGAAGACGGTTGGCCTGTACCTCCAGGCAAAAGCGATCCCCGGAAAAAATGGCGGCCAGCTCCATGGTCTTCTGCCTGGCCGTTTCCATCTGACCCAGCCCGATATGGTAGGGCACTACGCCCTTGAGACAGGCCGACAGCGCGATCAGGCCGCCGTTGAGCTCCCTCAGGAGCGCCATGTCCACCCTGGGATGGTAGTAAAACCCTTCAAGATACCCCAAGGTGACCAGCCGGCTCAGGTTCTTGTAACCCTCTTCATTCATGACCAACAGGATCAGGTGATAGGCGCTCGGGCCGCCGTTGGAAGAAGACGTCTTATCCTTTCGGTCACCCGGCGCCACATACACCTCACACCCAATGATCGGCTTGATCCCAGCCTTGGAAGCCTGGTCGTAGAACTGGACCGCTCCGAACATGTTCCCGTGGTCCGTGACGGCCACGGCCGGGTGGCCCGAATTCCGGCATTTTTCCAGGAGCCGTCTTGTCTGGATGGCCCCGTCCAGAAGACTGAACTCCGAATGGACATGAAGATGAACAAAGGGTGATGAATCGGACACGATCTCTCGCTCCCTCCTAACCGGGACATTCAGGTGCCAGGTTTCAGGTTTCAGCAATATCCAAATCCTGACACCCGACACCTGAAACCTGAAATCTATACTTGCCTTCTTGCTTCATGTCCTTCGTGTGCTTCGGGGTGAGGCGTTTTGCCGCAGACGGCACAAGGCGCCCCCCAAACATGAGCGGTGGGTTCTCGGTTGTCAGAAACCTGGCCTCTATGATACGGTAATTGACCTTGGGCTTCAACCGGCAAAGCAACTTGGATTGCTTGGCTGCCGTCTCCCCTTTCACCATACACCTGGTTGTCATGCGCCCGATAAGAAACCCAAAGGATCAAGCCCTGAAACTGCGAGAGACCCTGGACACACTGCGGAAGGAAAACCAGGCCCTGAAGCGGTCTCTTGCCGCCAGCCAACAGATGGTAGCATCCCTCCCATCGGGAACCTTGCTGATCAGACAGGGCAAAATCCTTTACGCCAACGAATACAGTCTCAACCGGTTGGGTTACGGAGCGGAAGATCTCTTCGAAATGAATTTCATGGATCTGGTCCATATGGACTCACAGGACGCGGCGAAAAGGCTCCTGAGGGGCTGGCCGGCGAAAGGGATTCAATTCGGACAAGAAGAGATCTTTCTTGTCTCCAAGGGCGGCGAGATGCTCCCTTCCCACCTCCTGACCAGGGCGCTCCGGCACGAAGGAAAGACAACCATCCTCGTCAACTGGTTGGATCTGCAGCCCTGGAAAGAGGGCGAGAGACAGTCCTATCGAGCGGATAAGCTGGAAGCCATAAGCAGGCTGGTGAAAGGGATCCGCCGTGAAGTGGGCCAACTCCTGGATGGGTTGGAACTACCCCCCCCTCAAAAGAAAAAGGGTTCGGCGCTCCTTCGGTGTCTTGAGACCCTGTGCGCCCTGGAGGGTGGTCCTGATTTCGTCCCGGTGGACCTCAAAAAAGTCGTTCACCAAACGGTGGAGCGCGCCCGTGTCGACGCGGATCAAAAGGCCCAGTCAGGCGGGCCCCGCGTCCTTCTCGAGACCTACATGAGACATGTCTCCCGCGTCATGGGAGATCCCGGAGCGATCCAAGAGGCGCTCATGGGTGTCATCGGGAACGCCATCGAGGCCTTGCCTTCGGGCGGGAATATCTTCCTCACCACCGAAGAGAGCGGCGGGTTTGCACAGATCTATGTTCAGGACAACGGCGACGGGATTCCCCGCCCGATTCAGGAAAAAATCTTTGATCCGTATTTCACGACGAAAGGAAAAACACAGGCCGGTTTGGGATTGTCGGTCTCAGAGGCCATCATCAGAAAGTACGGCGGTCAGATGGATGTGATGAGTCTGGAGGGTCAGGGAACCACCATTACCATTCGACTTCCCATTGCATCCCAGGGCTTGCTCACCGAGGCCAGGAAGGGGGCGCGACCCAGATGCAAGGACGCACGTTTTCTCATCATCACGGAGGGCGACATCACGGCCGAGCTCCTCTCGCACCTGATCGAGCGAAAAGGTGGCATCACGACGCTTGCGCCCAGCCCGGCGGAGGCCCTCAAGCTACTCAAGAAACACCGGTTCGATCTTCTCCTGGCCTATTTGTCCGCACTCGATCCCAGGCCCTTTCATCCAGTCATGATGTACGCAAGAAAGTTGGCAAATGGGCCTCGGATCGCCATCGTGCCTTTTCAACCATCCCAGGTCAACGGTCCCTGGGTAACCCGATGGAAACCGGACCTGGTGATCTCGAAACCACTTCACATGGAGAGGGTCAGTAACCTTCTCTGCCGTGCCATCATGGAACATGGTCCTTCCGGGTAGAGCGCTCATGGAAAACGAGGGTTTCAGGGTCCCGCTCGCGGAGAGGATGCGGCCCAGGGACGTGAATGAAATGGTGGGGCAAGCGCACCTCCTGGGGCCCGGCTCGCCGCTCGTCCGTGCGCTCAAGAGCGGGCATCTCTTCTCCGTCATTCTTTGGGGGCCTCCTGGTTCAGGCAAGACAACGCTTGCCCGTCTCATGGGGAAATGCACACACCTCCCTTTCCGGGCGTTTTCCGCCGTAACCTCCGGTCTGGCCAATCTCAAGCAGGTGATCGCCGAAGCACAAAAGACCCGTCAGGAAACCGGAAATCCAACGCTTCTCTTCGTAGATGAGATTCACCGTTTCAACAAGGCCCAGCAGGACGCCTTTCTGCCCCACGTGGAAAGCGGGCTGATCATCCTGGTGGGCGCCACCACGCAGAACCCCTCCTTCGAGGTGATCCCGCCGCTCCTGTCACGTACCAGAGTGATGACCCTCAACCGTCTTGGGAGGGAGGATATCCTTTCCCTCCTCACGAAGGCCCTTTCAGACAAAGAACGGGGACTGGGCGCGCTTCGCGTGGAAGTTGAGCCAAAGGGACTTGAGTTTCTCGCCGACCTCTCCCAGGGAGACGCGAGAATCGCCCTCAACGACCTTGAGGCCGCCGCCACCTACGCGATGGCAGCCGGCGCCGGCGGTCCTGACCAGCACCTCTTGGTGGACCTCAAGACCTTGGAGACCGCCCTGAGTAAAAAGGCCCTCCCCTACGACAAAGACGGAGAGGAACACTACAACGTGATTTCCGCATTTCATAAGAGCCTCCGCGGGGGCGACCCCCAGGCAGCGCTTTACTGGCTGTATCGGATGCTTCTATCGGGCGAAGACCCGCGCTTCATCTGCCGCAGGATGGTCCGTTTTGCCTCGGAGGACGTGGGGCTCGCCGACCCCCAGGCTTTGACCATGGCCATCTCCGCCTTTGAGGCCTGGGACCGGATCGGAGCGCCCGAAGGGGAACTGGCCCTTGCGGAGGCGGCGGTCTATCTGGCCTCCGCACCCAAGAGCAATGCCCTTTACCTCGCTGAAAAGGCCGTCAAACAAGAGATCGACCAGACAGGTCCAAGGCCGGTCCCTTTCCATATCCGAAATGCCCCCACAGGACTCATGAAAAGGGCCGGATATGGCCGAGGATACCTCTACCCCCACAACTACCCGGGCGGGTGGGTGGAACAGGCTTATCTGCCGGATGGACTCAGGAACCATTCGTATTACCGTCCGACGGACAGGGGCTTTGAAAAGGAGGTCCGAAGGAGGCTTGAGCGTTGGAAAAAAAAGTGAGCGCGCCCGTGCCCTCTCCACCTGACCACGCCGAGAGGCTGCCCTTCAATAAAACGACCCTTGTCCGGAGAATCCTCAGTTGGTATCGTCGTCATGGTCGGCAACTTCCCTGGCGCCAGACCCGTGACCCGTATGCCATCTGGGTCTCTGAAATCATGCTTCAACAGACGCAGGTGGCCACCGTGATCCCCTACTACCATGGATTTCTGAAAAGTTTTCCCACCGTAACATCCCTTGCGGCCGCTCTGCCCGACGATGTGGTCAAGTCTTGGGAGAACCTGGGCTACTACCACCGCGCACTGCTCATGCATCGGGCAGCCAAGGTGATGGCGGAGGAATGGGACGGAAAGCTGCCTTCCAACCATGGCGATCTCCTGCGCATGCCCGGCATCGGTCCCTACACCGCCGGGGCCATCGGGAGCATTGCATTCGGAAAACGGATCCTCGCCCTTGACGGGAATGCCAAGCGGGTTTACGCCCGGCTTTTCGCCATTGTGGAAAGGACCGACGCGCGGGGGGGGGAGGACAGGATCCGCGGGCTGGCACAACGGCTCCTACCCACAAGCGGCCCCGGCACATTCAACCAGGCGATCATGGACCTCGGCGCCACCCTCTGCACACCGAGAAACCCCTCCTGCTCGCTTTGCCCTTTGACCGCATTCTGTCTAGCCTTTGCGAAAGGCCTCCAAGACCGGTTGCCGACACCCAAGAAAACGAGAGCACTCCCACACAGGGACATGACTGCCTCGGTCATCACCGATCGGGCCGGGAAGCTCTTGATCGTGAAGCGGCCGGAGCGGGGGCTGCTGCCCGGCCTGTGGAAGCTCCCTGGAGGCGAGCGGTGCGAAGAGGGCACTCTTGCGGATGCGCTGGAGCGGCGCGTGCTGGAGGAGCTGGGCGTCACGATCAGGGTGTTAGAGCCCGTCACGTCCGTCAAGCACACCTTTACCCATTTCCGCATGACCCTCCATGCCTTCCGAGCTCGTGTTCGAACGGGAAAGCCGAAGCCCCTGACCTGTGCCCGGCTGGCTTGGGTGCGTCCTGCAGACCTGGCAGGCTACGCCTTCTCAAAGGCGGATAGGACAATCGTTCATTATCTCCTGGCTCCGTCGGCGAACGACGAATGATCTAACCCCCTCGGGCCGTACGGGATGGGTTTGATTGGAAAGGACCAAGAAATCATGTCTGAGACCTTTCAAAACCAATTTGCGGATGTAAATGGAGTTCGGCTGCACTATGTCAGTGTGGGGCAGGGCAAACTGATGGTGTTCGTCCATGGGTTTCCCGAATTTTGGGGCGAATGGGTTAATCAGCTTGCGGCGTTCGGCAAGGACCATCAAGCGGTGGCCTTTGACATGCGGGGTTATAACCTGTCTTCGAAACCCCAAGACCTGAAGGCATACCACGCCAAGGCCCTGATCGAGGATATTCGGGCATTGGCCGACTATTTGGGTCACAAGAAATTTACGCTGGTTGCCCATGACTGGGGGGGGGCGGTGGCTTGGTCCTTTGCCATGCGCCATCCTGAGTGGCTGGAGAAGCTCATTATTATCAACGCACCCCATCCGGCCATCTTTGCGCGGGAGTTATTATACAACCCTGATCAACGACGCGCCAGTGAGTATATGCTCACGTTGCGTTCGCCCGAGGCCGAGAAGATCCTCTCGGAGAACAATTTTTCCTATCTGATCGATCGGTTGTTTTTTGAGGTTGGCGTGAAGTGGCAAATAACCGAGTCCGTGCGTCTCAAGTACATTGAGGCCTGGTCAAGGCCGGGCGCGTTGACCGGTGGGCTGAATTATTACCGGGTCTCCCCCCTCTATCCACCCACGTCAAAGGAAGATGAACAAAGGATCAGCACTATCTTGGACCTGCCTCGCGAGATGTTTGTGGTCAAGGTCCCAACCCTGGTCATTTGGGGGGAATTGGACCATGCCCTGTTGATCGGGAATCTCCATGGGATGGAAAAATACGTTGAGGACCTGACGGTGAAGCGCATCCCTGACGGGAGCCATTGGGTGGTCCATGAGCAGCCGGGCCTCGTTAATTCGTTGATTCGTGCCTTTATAGCCCAGGATGCGGTCTGATCGCTGGATACGTAGACTGCCGGCGCGATCCTCCCGACCCCTCGTCCCGTTGCAATCGGGTCGTCCGTGTTTAGGTTGAAAGCAAGACCGTCGCCCAATACGGACGGCCGGTGATTCCCGCTACCGCTGCCTGAACCACTCGGGCAAGGTAGAGAAGGGAACAGGAGGATAACATGGATGATCGAGCGGAACTGACACGATATCTCATTAATGTCATCGGAGAGGAGGGCTGCGGGGTTTCCTGCAGTGAAGCCGAGGTTTACAAGGACTCGGATGGCTGGAAAATGAAACTCGAGGGGTTTTTGGAGCCCTGGAGATTGGGAGAAAATATTGAGGACGCCAAGGCCAGGATCAAGGAATATGCCTCCATGGGGTTTGGCCTGTCATGAGGAAACAGGATCCATTTGCAGCCGGATCGCTTTTTCAGGGGGCCGTTCCCGTGAATCCATGGAGCGAGCCCCCCTGCGCGTTTACCCGAGAAGCGATCGGGAAATGATGGTCTTTTCCATCTCCTTTGTCCCTTCGTAGATCTCAAGGATCTTGGCGTCCCGATAGAGACGCTGAACCTTGTATTCGTCGATAAACCCATAACCGCCGTGAAGCTGCACTGCCTCGTCGGCGCAACGGACCGCCATCTCCCCCGAGTACCATTTGGCCATGGCGATGAGCGCGTGGTCAATCCTGCCCTGGTCCACCCCCCATGCCGCTTCATAATAGAGGTTCCTGGCAGCCCGAATTTTGGTGGCCATTTCGGCGATCTTGAACTGCGTCACCTGGAAGGAGGCAAGCGGTGCCCCGAACTGATGTCGTTTCTTCACATGGCGGACGGACTCCTCCAGGGCCCCGCGGGCAAGGCCCACGGCCTGGGCGCAGATATGAAGCCTCGTTCGGTTAAAGAAAGCCATGAGCTCCCGGAACCCATCGCCTTCCACACCCACCAGATTCGTTACGGGGACCCTTAGATCCTTAAAGACCACCTCCGCCGTATCGGAGGCCCGGATGCCCAGTTTGCCCCTGATCTTGTTGGACTCGTAGCCAGGCGTCTCCGTCGGTATGAGGATGAAGCTATGGCGTTCATGACGGGAGGGGTTTTCAGGATCGGTCTGACAAAAGACGACGAGATAGTGGGCCAAATCCCCGTTGGTGGTGAACATCTTTGATCCGTTGATCACCCAGGTTTCGCCCTCCTTTACGGCGCGTGTGGTGGCGCCCGTCACATCACACCCTGCATCGGATTCCGTGATGGCCGTGGCCATAATGGCCTCTCCGGACACGAGCTTGGGGAGGATCAGCTGTTTTTGTTCTTCGGACCCGTACAGCCCGAGCAGCTCGGCGCCGAAGGTCGTGGAGAGGATGGCCTGGCCGATGCCCGGATCCGCGGCCCAGAACTCCTCCGTAATCAGGCAGTGCTCTAGAAAGCCGTAGCCTGCCCCGCCGTGGGGCTCGTCGATGAAGACTCCCACAAACCCCAGATCGCAGGCCTTTTTCCAGAGACGCAGGTCAAAGGTCTCCTCCCTGTCGAACTGCTGCGCCACATCCGGAAATTCCTTCTGGGCAAACTCCCGGGCCGCCTTGATAATATCCTGCTGCTCCTTGCTGAGCGTGAAATCCATTTTTCGGTACCCCCTCCCTGTCCTACTTGGTCTTTGCCTTTTCCTTGAGCGCATCGACGATCTTGAAGAGATCCTCCGCCACACCGTAGTGGGCCACCCTGAAAATAGGGGCTTTGCGGTCCTTGTTCACGGCGATGATGGTCCCTGCACCCGCGATGCCGGCCACGTGCTGAAACGCCCCGCTGATCCCCAGTGCGAGATAAACCTTGGGGCTCACAGTCTTCCCGGAGGTCCCCACCTGATGGTATTTTGGGAGCCAATTCAGGTCCACAACAGGTCTTGAGCAGGAGACCACCCCTCCCATGAGATCTGCCAACTCCTGGATCGCCGGTATGCTCTGTGCGTCACCGACCCCCCTGCCGACGGAAACCAAGAGCTCAGCCTGCGTAATGTCGACCGCCCCGGCCCCGGTATCCTCAAAGTTCACAAATCGCCGCTTGGGCTCAGGAAAATCTTGGGGGATCTCCCGCTTTTCAATCCGGCCCTCCCTGGTCCCGGGCGACCCAGGGGGAAAGGCCCCAGGTCTCGCGGTGATGAGATACCCTTCCGAATCCTTGAAGCCAACCCTCGAGAAGACCTTGCCGTTCAAGACCTGGCGGACGGCCGAGGGCTTTCCACCCTCGACCGACACCTCACTGCAGTCCGTTGCGAGGGGAAAGCCGGTCCTCACAGCGAGGGCCGGCGCAAGATCCATTCCCCAGGGCGTGTGGCCCATGAGGGTTAAAAAGGGACGATCTTCCCGGATGACCTGGCTCAGGATCCCCGTGTAGCGCTCGGGCTCAAACGTAGCTAAACGCTCATCTTCAAAGACCAGGAACCGGTCGGCCCTGGCCTTGAGACCCTCGACGATCGAGTCGCCGTCGGCCGCAAGGATGGCCGCTGTCAGTCTGAATGAAAGACTGCGGCAGAGCGCATCGGCCTTTGAGAGAATCTCCAGGGAGATGTCCCGGACCTTCCCCTGTCTGTGTTCTATGACGACCATGATCTCGCCCATTTAGACGTTCACCCCCTTGTCTTTCAGAATACGAAGGATCTTTTCAGCAACGATGGCGGGATCTCCCTCCAGGAAAGAGGCTCCCGCGGTCTCGGGCGGCAAAAAGAGCTCCTGGACCACGACACGCGGGGTCAGGTCATCCTCGCTGAGACCCAGGTCTTCCACGGCCATGACCCGAAGCTCCTTCTTGGACGCCTTTCGGATCCCCATGATCGAGACATATCTGGGCTCGTTGATCCCCGTTTGAATGGTGAAGAGCGCCGGAAGCCGAATCGTCGAAACCTCGTCCATGCCCCCTTCAAGCTCCACTCTTATGGCCGCATCGCCTCCCTTGACGTCAACATGGGTCACCACCGCAGCATGTGGTAACCCCAGTTGCTCGGCCAGCATGATCCCGACCGTTGCACAGTTGTCATCCTCGGCCTGAACTCCCGTGAACACCAGGTCGTGGGACAGGGGTTTGATGACGTCGGACAGGATGCGCGAGATCACGTACCCATCCAGGACCCGGTCCCCGGGGTCAACCCGGATGGCCTTGTCCGCGCCCATGGCCAGCGCCCTTCTCAGCACTTCCTCGTCTTCCGCCGACCCCACGGTGACGGCCGTTACCGTCCCATCCAACTGCTCCTTCAACCGGACGGCCTCCTCCACGGCATAGTTGTCCCAGTCGTTGATGACGTAGGCGAGATCCGGGTTTCGGAGCCTTTTCTTGTTCGGATCAATCTGGAAGTCCACCTCCTGGGTCATGGGGACCCGTTTCACACAGACGATGATATCCATATCTAACCCTCCTCGAGCATTGAGTCCACCAGTTCCATCAGGTCGGTCACCCGGACCCGGCCCTCCAGATTCCGGGTCTTGACCGCGTCCTCAAGGTGGATGAGGCAGAAGGGGCACGCGGTCACGATCAGGTCGGCACCGGCATTCAGGGCCATCTCAAGCCTTCTTTGGGCCATCCGCACCTGCTCGCCCTCGATCTCGTGCCAGAGACTCACGTCGCCCCCCCCGCAACAAAAGCTCCTGTCCCGGCACCGTTTCATCTCCACGAATTTGAGGCCGGAAAGGGCGTTGATGATTTCACGGGGCTCATCATAGATGCCGTTGTGCCGTCCCAGATAACAGGGGTCGTGATAGGTCACGGTGGACCCTTGGCCAACGTACCCCTTGGGCGCCAGCTGCCCCGTCCGGATGAGCTCCCAGAGCACCTGCGTATAATGGCTCACCTCCACGGGCAAACCGTAATCCTTCTTGAGGCAGTTAAAGGCATGGGGGTCCGTGGTGACGATCCGCTTCATTCGGACGCTTGACAAGGTATCCGTGTTTTCCTCGCGTAGGAGTTGAAAGAGCCCTTCCTCTCCCAACCGCCGCACCTGATGCCCCGAATCCTTCTCTTTGGGTCCGAGGATCCCGAAATCAAGCCCGGCCCGATGAAACCCTTTGGCGATGGCCGCGGCCACGGACTGGATTCGGGGATCGTAAGCGCCATAGCTGTCCACAAAATAGAGGACATCCACCGATTCTCCCGGCTTTACCACCCTGATGCCCGCGCCGCCCACCTCTTTGATCCAATCCGCCCTTTTGGAGGCCGGTTTCCCGAAGGGGTTCCCGGTCTTTTCGATGTTCATGAGGACCGGGTTGAATGTGGTGGGGTTCTGGGCGGTCTCGATGAGGTGGCGACGCATGTCCACGATCTTATCGATGTATTCGATGAAGACCGGACACTCCTCCTCACAAGCACCGCAGGTCGTGCAGGACCAGATCTCCTCCTTGCTGATGATGCCCCCCACCATGGCCTTCCCGTCCGACTCCCCCTCTCCCTGGCCGGATGCCTTCTTTTGCTTGGCCGAGTGGGCGGTAAAAACAGGAAACTGGCGGTAGGCGTGATCCCTCAGCTTCATGGTCAGCATCTTTGGGGACAGGGGGCGGCCGACGGTGGTCGCAGGGCAGTTGTCTGAACAACGGCCGCATTCGGTACAGGTGTAGAAGTCCAGCATATGCTTCCAGGTGAAATCCTGTATCTTGGATATGCCCAGGGATTCAAGGTCTTCGAGGTCATCAACGAACCATCGGGCTGGCTTGATGGCGCCCTTTTTTCGTTTTCTGAAAAAGATGTTCGGAAGGGCGGTGACGATGTGGAAGTGCTTGGAAGCAGGAAGAAGGTTGAGAAAAAAGAAGAAGATCAAGAGGTGGAGCCAGAAGCTTGCCTGACGCACGGCCGTGAGGACATCCGCATCCAGGCCTGAGAGCACCGAAGCGGCCATTGATGCGGCAGGAATCCACGGCCCTTTCAAGCTTGCATGCAGCTGACCCAGTCCGCCCCCTTCGTAGATCATGTCCGTTACCATGAGGCATGAGATCAGGGCGAGCACGAGGTATGCTTCTCCCGCGTGGCTTCCCTCATAGCGCTTCGGCCGCAACAGGGCCCGCCTGAGCGCGGCCCAGAGGCAGGCCCCGAGGACCAGGAGCTCAAAGAGGTCCTTGAGACCTCCGTAGGCCCGGCCGAAGAACCCTTCTGCCGTCGGCAGCGGCAGAGGAATGTTCAGACCCTGGGCGATCAGTTCAACGGAACGGAGCCCCAGGACCACAAACCCCCAGAAAATGACGAGATGGATCACGCCGGCCCAGAGGTACCTGGGTTGCCGCGTCTGCAGGAAACCATAGCGGAGGAGGTCTGCAACCCTGGATGGCAAGGCGTCGAATCTTGGATCCGGCTGCCCTGCGCGGAGCAGGAGATATCTCCTGTAAAGCAGCGAAAGAAACAAGCCCACGCCCAGAACAAACAGAATCCACCCAAAGACAAAGGCCGGTATGCCAAGGTAGGTCTGAAGGGCTGGATTCAGCTCGGTCATGTCCCAAACTCCTTCCGTGCGTCAGGGGCTTTCTAATGGAATTCCCGTCATGTTTTCTTGTCCCATGGCCTCCTCGCATACCTGGCGCACAGGGGCCTGCAGGACTCCCCGCAGCAGGATCTCAGCAAAGGATTGGGCAAGCCCGTCCGGGGCCATGGGACCATCCTTTCGGTACCACTTGATCGTATAGTGGACCATGCCGAAGAAGGCAAAGGTCGCGATGCTTGGTGGAACCGCTTTCATCCGATTTCTGTCGGCCAGTTCCTGAAAAAGTCCTTTAAACAGCTGGACATAACGCCGCTCCTTCTCCACCAGGATCCGCCGCTTTCCCTCAGATAAGGCGCTCCCTTCATGGACAAGCAAAATGAGCCTCTCCTGGTCGCCTGCATAATGGCGTGTGTAGAACTGCAAAACGGCACGAAGTTTCTCTTCGGGCGGACGTTTCTCTGCACAGATCTCTTCAAGAACGGCCATGGCATCATCCATGGCATCATTCATAAGTTTGAAAAGGATGTCTTCCTTGCCAGGGAAATAGTGATATAGAGATGCCTGGTTCATCTGGAGCCCCCTTGCGATGTCCCGCATGGTCGTTCGGTGGTAGCCATTGTGTGCGAAAAGGCGGGCGGATACGCGTTCGATCTCTTGAAGTTTCTCGTGGGATCTGGGCCGGGACATGGGGTTTTATTCTCCAAACAAACGTTTGATTAAAATACCGGGAACGGAAACGCCGTGTCAACTTTATTTTTCGCTGAATCTTTCGTTTCCTCCCGGTATTGACTCAATTCAGGGAACTTGCCCCTCTGTCACGGCGGAGTGCTGAGTCCTGCCCTGCGAGGCGGCGCGCTTAATCGAAGTGGACATTTGTCCAATCAAAAAGGGGAGCGGATTACGATTAAGGACACGACCATGATGGGCAGAGATTGGGGAACAGAAGGTGCGCCTGGAACCGTTATAGGGAGATCGATTCTCGATGATTTGGTTGCGGCCACAGGCGCCATCAGGTCTTGGTGTGTGCGTTTTCCGGATACATTCATGTGTCGCATGCACCACATGAGGAATTCGGCAACCCAGAAAGGGCGCGTACCATGGGCTTTGAGGTCTGATGATACCGTTCGTCAGGACATGGCACATCCATTGCATCGAATGCTGATCGTCATGGAGATGAACCTGGCAGCGCTTTTCACGGATCGCGCTCATGTCCCGCTGCCGGTCAACATGACGGCTCCCAAGAAAGCCTGATGACTGGCACTTAATTTTCGGTTAGAAGGATAAGACAAAATGAACAGCAAAACGCCTATTCCCACAACCATGCTGAGCAATCCTGTAACGCGGTACTTTTTGGGGGAAGGGGTCACCTCGGAGCATGCGAATTTTGAGGACCCGTTTTCTTTATCGAGGAAGGTTTTAAATTGCAGTCACGCTCGGTCCGAGGTGTTCATGTTCGAAAAAGGGCGTGAGCTTCAGGAGGAAAAAGAGCAAGTGACGGATTTCAATGCCTCAGGGATATTCAGGCGCATTGTGACCGCACATCTAAACGGCCTAAAGAAACCGAAACCTGAAAAGACCTGCCATATGGGCACAAGACACGTGGTCTCGCATTTTCCGGCCTTCAATCGCCTTTTTCAAGAAGGAGGGCTCCAGTTTGGCAAGGGATACGGCCTATATTGGGTCAGGCCTCTCAAGGTGGAATACACCGCACAAGGCTCTCGAGGCCCCTCTGAAGGCGACCGAATCATTTCCACATTCTGGATTCAGTTCAAGAATGGCACCAAAGGCGAAACCGGATTCATGGACCTCATGAAGGGAAATGGCGGATTCAGCCGTTGGCACATCTACCCATCAGCAGACGTCACATCTGCCGACCTCTATTCGGAGCACAGAAATAATCATGACGCGTTCAGAACCCTTATGGCCAATATCCTTCAATTCGAAATCCAGTCTGAGGTGAACGATGCACCGAGAGGGGATATCCGCCTAACCAAGACCCAACGGCGTGACGGCGTTCAAGCCGCCATGCAAAGTGGCGCCGCCCTCCCTTCCGTCGTGGCGCCTCACGCTTCCAAACGGCAGTGAAATCATCGCCATATTCTGCCGGAATCAGGCTTTGAGCTTGATCCTCGATTCGTATTCCCTTAGACTTCCAGCCCAGGCAAAAAAGACACGAACCCAGAACCCTCAAGAGGGTCTCCCCACCCATGAGAGTTATCAGAAGATGGCTGTTTCATGACGTGGAAGCCTATGAGATGGGTTGGTCGCCCGCCGGCCCCCCCTTGATGACGGTCCACTTCTTCGTGGTAGATGGCCTCGTCATCGACACGGGTCAGACACGCATGGAGCAGGCATGCCTCAATATCTTGAAAGACAGACCGGTCGAACGGGTGCTCCTGACACACTACCATGAGGACCACAGCGGAAACGCCGCCGCAATCCTCTCAGCGCTCGGGGTCCCGGTCATGGGGGATGTGAGAACCGCAGATAAGATGGAACGGGCACAGCGTCTCCTTCCCTACCAGCATTTCATGTGGGGCAGGGCGAGGCCGGTCGCCGTAAAGCCCGTTCCCAAGATCATTGAAAACGGACACACGAAGCTGATCTCCGTTCACACGCCGGGCCACAGCAAGGATCATACGGCATACTGGGAACCCGGGCGGGGTTGGCTCTTTTCAGGGGACCTTTACCTCGGAGACCGTGTGAAATACTTCCGAGCGGACGAGAGGATCGCCGATGAAATCAGCTCGCTCAAGAAGGTCCTTGCCCTCGACTTCGACGCCCTTTTCTGCTCCCACCGGCCGAATCCCCGAGGCGGAAAGGATAGAATCCAGGCAAAACTGTCTTTCCTGGAGGACTTCTACGGAAAGGTGGCCCGGCTCTACCACAAGGGCATGACGGAGAAGGCCATCATGCACGCGCTGCAATTGAAAGAGGACCGACTCATCCAATGGATGTGTTTCGGAAACGTGAGCATGCGCCAGATGGTTCGTTCGGTGATCCGCGACGAAAAGGCCGATCTGGAACAAAGGGCTGTGCCCGGCAACCGGATTTCCCATGCTGATGGCCAGCCAAAAAGTCCTATTTAAAAGGAGGGCCGAAGGAGTGCAAACCATGAAGTGTGACAAATGCCATGATCCGCTGGATCAAGGAGAGGAGAGGGAGTATCACGGCAGGATCCTGTGCGAGGACTGTTACATGGACGCCCTCTCTCCTCCAAAGACCTGTGACCCATGGGCCGTTCACAGCGCCAAATCGTTCGCGAAAGAGGCCGGCACCCAGGCACCATTGAACCCGACACAGAAACGGATCCTAAATATCCTGGAAGAGACAGGCGGCGTGGAACCAAAGGTCCTTTCTGAGCGGCTGCAGATCAAGCCCTCAGACCTTGAAAGGGAAATCGCCGCCCTCAGGCACATGGAAAGGATTAGGGGAGAGCTGAGAGGCGGGAGAAAAGTCGTCCGTCTGTGGTAGGGGCCCGTTGCCTAGACGTGTGCAGGGTCGTCTTGGGAACATCCTCTTCACGGGTCCGCCGAGGTGCGGGAAAACGGCAATGACTCAAGGTCGTCAACCGAATGGAAGGGTTCCCCGAGTTTGAAATTTACGCGTTTTTTAAATAATAGGCCGCGACCATCCTCAACCTGATACAGCTCGTGGGCGGGACCGGCGTCATGCTGTGGATCCGCGTAAAGACCGCCCAGGCGGTATGGAGCTTCCCGATACTGGGTTTTTAGGGCTTCAAGTTCATTCCGTGAAAGCGGCAGGACGTGACTCCCACCCTTTCTCCTGAAATTTTCTCCCGGGCCTACTCCGTGCCCTGATCATGCGGCCATGACGGTCCGCGATTCCCCCTGCATCACTCATGAGCATTCCAGCGGCGGATCGCCGGAAACGGTTTCAGCCGCTCATTCCGAGGATATTTGCGTCCGTAGCGGATTTCGCCGGTTTTGGATGGGAGTGAAAGGGAAGGGAGGGTCATGAATCAGAGAGCGGAGCCGCAGCTCCGCTCAGGTGACTGGTTTGGGAACCGGAACGTGTCTCGAAGGTTCGAGCTACGCAAATCGGTCCAATGTCAAAAGACCTTCGAAACAGGTATGGGGATATTGCGAAACAGAAGCAGACCCGCACACTCCGACGCGGGAGAGCACGACGTCACAGTGACGGTGCCTTCAGTGGTAGATGTAAAGGTGGTTGTCAGAGACAAGTCGAGAAAAGGGGTCAGCGCTGCGCTGCTCATCTGGCCCTGGGCCGTATTTTCGTCGAAGGTACCCACGAGCACCGTAGGCGGCGAATCAGCAGATAACTCAAAAGCGACACCTGCAATCGTGCCTCCTACTTGCCTCAGCATAACCAAAGTGTTCGGAAGGACGTCCGGGTTCCACCAGACCCCGTCGTAGTCTCCTGCAAACGCGATGGGGGAAACCAAGAAGATGAATCCGAGAACCAACAAAGTAACTCTTTTTAAGGCCTTCCTTTTCATACTCTTTCCTCCCCTTTTCAAGTTTGGATAATTTAAGTACTTTTGCTTTGTCAATTATAGAGAAGTCTCGATAAGAAAGAAAAGGATAAAATCTCAATTTCCTGAGTTCGAAGTCCGAGAAATGAGAGGGCGTCTCCTCCCGGCCTATTTCCAAGGGAGCGTCGGCGTCGTCCGCGTTGATGGCGGTCAAGGGCTTGCATCCATATGACTTCTGACGCGATCGTCACGTTCCATTGGATCATTAGATGCAGGACCGCCTTATCAACCTCTGAGGCCCTGACCATTCCGTTTCCACCAACGTGGCAGAAAATATCCCGCTCGCAAAAGCAAAAATGGCAAAGGCACAAGAGTTTGACATTGGAAAATTTTTGAAATAGTGATAAATTGAACATGTTGTCGCTAGGGGTGGAATGACTGAGAGTCACGCCGATGGCGTGGCAACCCTTGGAACCTGACCTGGGTAATGCCAGCGGAGGAAAGCGACCTGAATGCAAGGCTGTATTGCCATCTTTTTGAGGCCCTACCTTGGCCGTTTCGTCGCCTTCCCATCCGGTAGGTCTCCCGCCTTTCGCTCAACATCTTGTTTTTTTAGTTCAAACATGCGTGGTTCGTCTACCTGAAGGACCGCAGCACCCGTTATGGCGGTTCACGCCAATTGTGAGAGAGGGTCCCATGAAATCGAACACCACGATTGCGCCTGTGCCAAGCGAGGAACGGAACCTGGGGGGAGTGGACCTCTTCTTGCTTTGGGCCGGGGCCGCCGTGTCCCTGGCTGAGATCTGGGCCGGAGGACTTTTGGTTCCCCTCGGTTTCGTGACGGGACTCACCGTCATCCTTCTGGGGCACCTGATTGGCAACATCCCATTGGCCATGGGGGGGATCATCGGCACCCGGACAGGCGTCCCTACGATGGTGGTCATCAGGCCTTCCTTCGGCATCCGGGGATCATACTTTGCGACCATCCTCAACCTGATACAGCTTGTGGGCTGGACCGGCGTCATGCTGTGGATCTGCGGGAAGGCCGCCCAGGCCGTATGGAGCTTCCCGGTACTGGGTTTTCGGGGGTGGGTGCTCATGGCCGGGATCGTGACAACCCTTTGGGCGTTGGTGGGCCACCGTTACTGGCGATGGCTCCACAGGATCGCGGTCACCGGACTCCTGGCGCTCTGTTGCTTCATGACCTACGTGGTCTTCCATCAGTATGGGTGGGAGCGTCTCCTGGCCGTCCAGCCACAGGGCGCCATGCCATTCATGGTGGGGCTCGATCTGGTTATCGCCATGCCCATTTCATGGCTCCCCCTTGTCTGCGATTACTCCCGCTATGCCCGATCCGCCGGACCCGCCTTCTGGGGGACGTGGATCGGCTACTTCATCGTGGGCTCGTGGATGTACATAATCGGTCTTGGCGCCGCCCTGGCAACCCAGTCCGCCACCCCTGACACGATGGTCCTCGATCTCATGGTGGGATTGGGTCTGGTACTGCCGGCCATCCTGATCGTTCTTTTTTCCACCTTCACCACCACCTTCCTTGACATCTACTCGTCGGCCGTCTCCTCCCTCAATATCTGGCCTCAATTTGGGGAAAGGCGCGGAAGCCTGATCTGCGGCGTCCTTGGCACCGCATTGGCCCTGATCTTCCCGGCCACGGGCTATGAGGGCTTCCTCCTTTTCATCGGATCTGTGTTCTGCCCGCTCTTTGGCGTTGTGTTGGCCGACTACTTCCTGCTCCGCAAGACCATCTATTTTGGAGAGGACTTAACGCATCCGGATCGCTTCTGGTATCTCAAGGGCTTCAACCCCTGGGCCTTTTTCGCCTGGGGGGCGGGCTTCGCAATCTACCACTTGCTCCAAAAGACCACGGCCATAGGATCATCCATTCCAAGCTTGGTCGCATCGGGCCTCCTCTACATCGTCCTGATGCGAGGCTTCGAAACGGCCGCAACGCCTTCCCGAAGCACCATCATGGAGGACTATAAAGGCGCTGGGTCAAGGACCCGGACCCGCTGAGTCCTGATCCGCAGGCTCGTGTTCCTCCCCCAGCGTCTTTCCATGCTTGCGGTAAAGGCCTCGGAATTGATGGTAAGTGATTCCCAGGATCTCGGATGCCCGTCGCTGGTTGTACCTGGCTCGGTTCAAGGCCCGCTTCACCATGATGATCTCAAGTTCCTGCACGGCCTGGGGCAGGGGTCTCTCCATGAGCCCCTCAAGGGACGCGCCCCTCTCTGGTTCTTTCTCGGTCGTGCCCTCACGCCCCGTTTTTTCCTCATGAACCGGTCCCAAAGGGTCGAATACCAGCTCCCGGATGAGCACCGCACCGGATCGGTAGACCGAGCGTTCCACGGTGTTCTTGATCTCGCGTATATTGCCCGGCCAAGGGTGTGCCTCCAGGGCCCGAGCCGCCTCCTCTGTGAAATGGGGGCTTTCTTCCAGGCCCAATTCCGTTGCCATTCGGGCGGCGAAGTGATGGGCGAGGAGAAGGATGTCCCCCTTTCGTTCCCTCAGCGGCGGGACCCGGAGCACCTCGAAGGAGAGCCGATCCAGCAGGTCCTGCTTAAAGCGGCCTTCCCGGACGAGATGGGGCAGGTCTGCGTTGGTGGCCGCAATGATTCGCACATCCACCTCCACCGGATCAGAACTGCCCACGCGCTCGAAGGTCCCGTATTCTACCGTCCTCAGGATCTTCTCTTGAACGACCAAAGGGATATTGCCGATCTCATCCAGGAACAGGGTGCCTTGGTGGGCCGCCTCGAATCGCCCCATGCGCCGCTGTTCCGCCCCTGTGAATGCCCCTTTCTCGTAACCAAACAGCTCCGCCTCAAGCAGCGTAGGGCTGAGTGCTGCGCAGTTAAGCGTCACGAAAGGGGCCTGCCACCGGACCGAGAGGAAATGGAGACGGGAGGCGGCAAGCTCCTTGCCTGTCCCTCGCTCGCCCACCACCAGGACGGGGCGGTTGATCGGTGCCACCCGTGAAACCCTTTCTTGAAACGCCAAAAAGGCCTCGGACTGGCCCAAGGCCTCGCCGCCGCTCGGGACCAGGCCCACCTTTAACGCACGGGCCCTTCCGATGACGCGGTTTTTCATGGCTTAAATCCTTATTATTTGATATTTTTGACTACATATTGGTTTATATTACCATAGTCACTATAAAAAGCAATCACACCCTAATCTAATTAACTAGCAAGTATCACAATATAAATCAGACTTTTTTGGTTGATGGCATGATTCCTGCTGTTTTGTAAGGTCAAAAAGACATGGAGGTTTCACCATGGGGATCTTCACACGCTTTCGGGACATTGTCAGCGCCAACATAAATGCCATGCTGGACAAGGCTGAGGACCCTGAGAAACTGATCCGGCTCATGATCCGTGAAATGGAAGATACGCTCGTGGACCTCAAGGCCTCTTGTGCGGGCGTCATCGCCACCCGAAAAAAGATGGAGCGAAACCTTGAAGACCTTAAGTCCAGGGTTTCGTACTGGGGCCGGAATGCCGAGCTCGCGGTCAGCAAGGGCCGCGATGACCTGGCCCGCGAGGCGCTTCTGGAGAAGCGAAAGTACCTTGAGAGGCTGGATGGTCTCGATCAGGAGCTCTCGGAGCTCGTTCGTCTGGTGGATCAGTATCATGAAGACATCGGAGAGCTTGACCAAAGGCTCCAGGCGGCCCGGGAAAAACAGCGCACCCTGGCCCAGCGACACATCCATGCCACAAGAAAAAGACGGGCGCAGCAAGAGATCCGACGTGCGGACGGTGTGGAGGCCGTCTTCAGGTTCGAGCAGCTTGAGAACCGGATCGACCACATGGAGGCAGACGCCGACCTGGTCAACTTCAAGGGACAGGTTGGGCTCGCTGGGGAGTTTGACAACCTTGCGATGGATGAAGAAATTGAAAGAGAGCTTCAGGGACTGAAGGCTTCCCTGGAAAAAAAGAGCGTTGCGGGCGGTCCCGTTGTATAATTCACGACGAGGTTCGATTCAGTGTGCCTATAGATTCGAAGTGGACGCATACAGATAAAGAGGAATTGAAGCAAGCTTTGGTGGGGTTTAAATGCTGACGGTCATTCTTGGGGGGTCCATCGTCGCCCTTATCATCATCGGTGGTGTCATCCTGCTAGCCATTCAGATTCTCAAGGGCGGTAGTGCCCGTGGGGAAGATGGGATAAATTCCGATGAGGCCAGGGTCATCCAGGAGATTTACCAGGGTCTCTCGCGCATGGAAGAACGGGTGGAGGCCCTTGAAACCATTCTTCTTGCTCAGGATAGAAAGGAGCGATCCAAATGAAGTGGTCTGAGATCTCTCACCGGGGCCTATATCGCTCAAGGCGGGGAGCGATCCTGGGGGTATGCAGGGGTATTGCCCATTACTTTGACTTCTCCGTGTTCTGGACGAGAACGATCGCCGTCCTGCTCCTCGTTTTCACGGGCTTTTGGCCTGTGCTCATCATCTACCTGGGTGCGGCACTCTTGATGAAACCGGAGCCCGTCTTGTCCATTCACTCTGAAGACGAACGGGAGTTTTATGACAGCTACGCCCACTCGCGAACGGGTGCCGCTGACCGTCTGAAGCGGAAATTCAACCAGCTCGACCGACGGATACAGAGAATGGAACATGCCGTGACCTCGCGCGAGTTCGATTGGGAACAGCGATTGAACAGATAGATGGGCTGCATCGCCAGCGGTGCCGCGGGCCCGGTTCCCTGCCTTCGGCTTCGGATGCAATTCCCGCCATTCCTATTCACGCATCCGACCACCGCCGTCTATACCTTCCCCACCCAATCACCGTTTGAATTTTACTCGTGAAGCCCCCCTCGTCCAACTTGGAAGCCCTGTCGGCCTCTAAAATGCGGGCTCGTCACCCGGTTCACAGACACGCCGGTCTATTTGCCCAATAGGCCGCTTATAAAAGACCATTCTGTGGCTCCATGAATTCACTTTTTTTTCTTGACAGGATAACAGGCCTAGCATATTTACTGAGTGAGTGCTCAGTCAGTAATCGAGCGACCTCAAAAATGAGCAGAAAAGATACCATTCTTAGGACGGCCACTAGGCTATTCGCAGAAAAGGGGTTCAAGGAGTCCTCGGTGGCCGAGCTCTCTTCTCTGAGCGGCGTGGCGGAGGGGACCATCTTTTACCACTTCAAAACCAAGGAAGAGTTGCTCCTACAAATCCTTGCCACACTGAAAGAAAAGATCACCACGGAGTTTCGCGATTACCGAGAAAGCCGGACCGCACAGCTCGGCATGGAAATGGTGGAGGAGTCGATTTCCTTCTACCTTTACCTGGCGGGGAAACTGGAGGACGAATTTCTTTTGCTTCATCATGACTTCATCTACCAGTTGGCCCAGGTAAACCCCACCTGCAGAGGATATCTGCAGGAGGTTTACGACTGTCTCGTGGATATCTTCGAAGCGGCGATCGAGGCGGGGAGAAAGGACGGATCCATCAGTGAACGCTCGGGCAGAAAGACGGCGTTGCTCATTTTCACTATGGTCGATGGATTGGTCCGTTTCAAACATCTTAACCTGTATAACGCGGCGGCGCTTCATGGCGAGTTGATCGCTTCATGTCAGCTAATGATTAAACCCCAAATGCACCAGGAGAGCTGTGACCGATGATTTACAGCGTCTTTCCGTTTCTCAGATGGTTTCAAGGCTACGATTTGAACGGATTCAGGGCAGACCTGATTTCAGGCCTGACCGTGGCGTTGGTTCTGATCCCTCAATCCATGGCGTATGCCCAACTGGCCGGCCTGCCCGCCTATTATGGACTTTACGCCGCCTTCCTGCCGCCCATGGTTGCGGCGCTTTTCGGCTCAAGCCGGCAGCTGGCTACCGGCCCGGTGGCGGTTGTTTCCCTCATGACCTCCGCGTCCCTTGAGCCCCTGGCCACCGCAGGGAGCAGCGGATACATCGCCTATGCGATCCTGCTGGCCCTCATGGTCGGAATTTTCCAGTTTGCGCTGGGGGCGCTAAGGCTGGGCCTGGTGGTGAATTTCCTGTCCCACCCGGTGGTGAATGGGTTCACCAACGCAGCGGCCTTGATCATTGCCTCCTCCCAATTGGATAAGATGTTTGGCGCCAATGTGGACAAAGCGGCGCATCATTACGAGACCATTGTCCGCGTCGCCAAGGCCGCGTTTTACTACACCCATTGGCCAACCCTGGGCATGGGCCTTCTCGCCTTTGCGATCATGTACGTGCTCAAGCGGCTGTATCCCAGGATCCCGAATGTCTTGGTGGCGGTAGCCGTGACGACGGCCCTCTCATGGGGCTTCCACTTTCAATACGATCGGCGGGTCTCCATCGCTCAGATTGAAAGCCCCGACATCCATAAACTGGTCCGGGACTTCAACGGGGCTGTCAAGAGCATTCCGGAATTGAGTGAACGTCGGACCGAGGTTTATAAAGCCCTGGACGTGGCCCGCGAGTCCCGGGATTTCATAAAGGTGCTCGAAGTGGAGCATGAGCTCAATGTCCTGAACGTGAAGATTGAAGCCCTTAAGGAAACGGCGCATATCAACCGGGAGGCCCTGTGGTCCTACCTTTTTCGAGGGGTCATGCGCCCGGATGGCAGCCAAGCCTTTTACCCAAGGGGCCAGGTCCCACCGGACCTCAGCCATGACGGCCGTATCTGGCGTCTTAAGATCGGGAACACCCCCCTTGACGAGCAAAGTCTCGTGATGGCAGGCGGGGGCGCAGTGGTGGGTGTCGTTCCCAAAGGGCTTCCTAAGCTGAGTCTTCCGAACATGAAACTCTCGGTCATGCTCCACCTACTCCCATACGCGGCCATCATTTCACTGCTCGGATTCATGGAGGCCATTTCCATTGCCAAGGCCATGGCCGCAAAGACCGGGCAACGGCTGGATCCAAACCAGGAATTGATCGGTCAGGGACTTGCCAACATGCTGGGGTCCCTTGGGCAGAGCTACCCCACCTCGGGATCTTTCTCCCGATCGGCCGTCAACATCCAATCGGGGGCGGTATCAGGGCTGGCAAGCGTTTTCACAAGCCTGACGGTCGTGGTGGTGCTCTTTCTCTTTACGCCCCTGCTCTACCATCTCCCTCAATCGGTGCTGGCGGCCATCATCATGATGGCCGTCATCGGTCTGGTGAATGTTCATGGGTTTGTCCATGCCTGGGAGGCGCAGTGGTATGACGGACTGATTTCCGTGATCACCTTTTTTTGCACCCTTGCCTTCGCCCCCCACCTGGATCGCGGCATTATGGTGGGGGTGGTGCTTTCCCTCGGGGTGTTCCTGTACAAGAGCATGCGTCCCAAGGTGGTGTCCCTGGCGAGGCTCGACGATCAATCCCTTCGCTGCACGGACACCCATGGCCTGCAGGAATGCAAGTATCTGGCCCTGGTTCGATTTGACGGACCCCTGATTTTCGCGAACGCCACTTATCTTGAGGAAAAGGTGACCGACCGGATGCGCAAGCACAAGGAGCTCAAGCATATGGTCATTGTCTGTAATGGAATCAACGATATCGATGCGTCAGGAGAAGAGGCCTTGTCACTGTTGATCGATCGGGTACGAAGCGCAGGGATAGAGATCTCCCTCAGCGGGGTCAACGAAGCGGTCATGAAGGTCTTCAACCGCACTCATCTGCTCCAAAAGGTAGGCGAAGATCATATTTACACGACCATGGAGAAGGCAATCGGCGCCAATTACGAGCTCACGCATCGGGAAGGCGACGAGGCCGTCTGTCCGCTTCTTCAGGTCTGCCGCTTGCCCGCGAGCTAAACGCCCATACGGAGGGACACCATGTCTATCATCAGTGTATTCAGTGGAACTTTTTGCAGGGCCGAGCAGGTCATCCACCGCCTTGCATCGGAAACGGGTTTTCCCATCATCTCCGACAAGGAAATCGTGGAAAGGGCCTCCCAGTCCTCTGGCCTGGCCGGACAGAAGGTCAGTAAGGCCTTTTCGGCCAAGACATCGGTATTCAACAAGTTCACACATGAAAAGGAACGCTCCATCGCCCACCTACGGCTCGCGGTGGCCGAAAGACTGGTTGAAGACAATCTCCTTCTCTTCGGCTTTATCCACCACTTGATCTCCCAACCCATCGCCCATGTGCTCCGAGTCTGTCTGATCGCAGACATGCGGTCAAGGGTCGAAACCGCATCCACTGAGAACGGTCTCAACGAGAAAGAAGCGCTGAAGATCCTTCACGTGCAGGACGAGGACCGCACGGCATGGGTGAACGGCCTCAGGCACACGAAGGACCCGTGGGACCCAACCCTTTATGATATCGTCCTGCCCACGGATAAGAAAGACCTGCCACAGTCGGTCGTACTCGTCTCGGAAAATCTGCAAAAGGGGGTGGTAAAGACCACAGACGCTTCCCGGAGGGCCGCACAGGACTTTCTCCTGGGTGCAAAAGTGGAGGTGGCCCTGGCCGATGAGGGGCACGACGTGGCCGTTCAGGCAAAAGGAGGGATTGCGACCCTCATCATCAACAAACACGTCCTTCTCCTGAGTCGGCTTGAGGAAGAGCTCAAGTCGATCGCGACCGGCGTGAGCGGGGTCAAATCGATCGTCACGAAAGTGGGCGAAGGTTTCTATCAGGCTGACATATATCGCAAGTATGATTTTCAAATGCCGTCAAAGGTCTTGCTGGTCGACGATGAGCGTGAATTCGTCGAAACCCTTTCAGAGCGGCTGATGATGAGGGATGTGGGCTCTGCGGTTGCTTACGACGGTGAATCGGCGCTTCATCTGATCCGCGAAGATGAACCCGAGGTGATGATCTTGGATCTCAAGATGCCGGGCATCGACGGGATTGAGGTCCTTCGCCGTGTGAAGGCAACGCGTCCGGAAATTGAAGTCATTATTCTGACCGGCCACGGGACGGAGACGGACCGTGAGACCTGCATGGCGCTTGGCGCCTTCGCATACCTTCAAAAGCCGGTGGATATTGACCTTCTGGGCGAGACGCTGAAGAAGGCCAATGAAAAGATTCAGAAGAAGAAGGCCAAGGCGAACGAACGGAAATAAGTTCGTGCAACGTTTCAAGCGGCCGGGAGTGCGGGTTAGACCCTATGCCCTTTAAGATCAGGCTTAAACCAAAGTTCTGGGATCATCACGATGTGGCGGCCGGCCCATTCAAACAGCTTTTCAATTTCCGCCGCCTATGGAAGCAGTCGGTTCTGCTGACGGCCAGCGTAACGCTCCTGCCGCTCATTTTCATGGCCGTCATCGACTATAGTGTCAGCAAACGGGCCATCACTTCGGAAATCGAGCTCAGGACCGCAAGACTGGTCTCCAATACGCGTCGGACCGTATCCTATTTCTTGAGCGAACGAAAGGCGGCACTGGAGTTCATTGTATTCGACAACGCCTTCCATTCAATGATCGACCCCTACAGACTAGAGACATTGCTTGCGCGGTCGAAAAAGGTGTTCGGGGGTTTTACGGATCTCGGTGTCATCGATTCCACGGGCATACAGAGGGCCTACGTGGGTCCCTATGACCTCAAAGGGGTGAGATACGAAAGGGAGGCGTGGTACCGGGAAGTGCTCGAACGGGGGATATACGTAAGCGACGTGTTCCTGGGCATGCGTCGTGTCCCACATTTTGTCATCGCCATGCGGAACGCATCGGATGAAGCGCCTTCCTATGTGGTTCGGGCAAGCATCGACACGGAGCGATTCCACCAGGTACTGGCCGAAATCGAGGTCAGCGGAAGAGGGGATGTGTTCATCATCAACCGTGAGGGCATCCTCCAGACCCCTTCCCGGTTTTATGGAGAGGCCCTCAGCCGAATCCCGATTCCTGTCCCCGCCTACTCGGAAAGGAGCGAAGTGCACACAGTCGTCGGCCCGGATGGGAAGGCGTTGCTGGTGGGGTATGCCTACATCGAGAATACGCCTTTCATCCTCATGATCTGCAAATACCAGGCGGAGCTTATGGAATCCTGGACCACGGTCCAACTGGAGTTGCTTGGATTTCTGACCCTGAGTGTCATCGGCATCCTGGTGGTTGTTCTGGGGGGGTCCACCTACCTGGTAGGGAGGATTTACGAGGCGGACCAAAGGCGTGTGGCCATGCTGCACCAGGTGGAGTATGCGAACAAAATGGCCTCTATAGGAAGGCTCGCCGCCGGCGTGGCCCATGAAATCAACAACCCTCTGGCCATCATTAATGAGAAGGCAGGCCTTATTAAGGACCTTTTCACCTTTAAACAGAGCTACAGCAAAGACGAAAAACTGCTGGGCATTGTGGATGTCATTATCAGTTCCGTTGAACGCTGTGCGACCATTACGCGTCGTCTCCTGGGTTTTGCGCGACATATGGGCAGTGCCTCCACCGTAGAGCTCCTGCACATTGAGGAAGTAATCAACGAGATCTTCGGTTTCTTGAACAAGGAGACCAGTTATCGCGGTATTCACACAAAGATAGAGGTCCCCGTTGATATTCCCAAAATCGAAACGGACCGCGGCAAGCTCCAGCAGATCCTTCTAAATCTGATGAACAACGCGCTCGCCGCCGTCGCAGACGGCGGGCATCTGGATATCAGCGTCAAGAAGTTCGGGACGGATCACATTGCGCTGAAGGTCTCAGATGACGGCTGTGGCATTCCCCAGTCCGATCTAAACAGGGTCTTTGAGCCCTTCTTTTCCACCAAGACAAAGCAGGGAGGAACCGGCCTGGGGCTTTCCATCACCTATGGGCTGACGCAAGAACTGGGCGGAACCATCCGGGTGAAGAGCGAGCTAGGGAAAGGCACAACCTTTACAGTGGTCTTACCAATCAAGATGCGCTCCCATCAAGGAGAAAGGGATATACATGCGGATACTCTTAGTGGATGACGAAAGGGAGCTTGTCTCAACCCTGGCGGAACGGCTTGCTTTGAGAGGTGTTGAGGCCGACTGGGTCGTGAGCGCGGAAGAGGCCCTTACCGCCGTCGAGGGCTGCCCTTATGATGTTGCGGTCCTGGATGTGCGAATCCCACGGATGAGCGGATTGAATCTGAAGAAGCTCATCGAAGAGCGGTGCCCCAAAATGAGATTTATCTTCATGACAGGACACGGCTCCGAGGCCGATTTCATGACCGGGGTTGCCGAGGCGGGCCCGGGTAATTACCTGGTCAAGCCCGTAAAAATCGAAGTGCTGCTTGATAAAATTCGTGAGGCCATTCAGGAGAAAGGGGGTCAATTGTGAGCCATCCGGAAAGGACCCAGTTGGATGGGCTTAGATTCTTCGGTATGATCAACGCTTCCATCTCACATGAAATAAAGAACGTGCTGGCAATCATTTCCGAAAGCGCGGGGCTTATGGAAGATCTCCTGCTCCTGGCCCAAAAGGGGGGAGGCTTGATCTGGAGCGGTTTGAGACCGTGTGCCAGAAGGTGCGGAGACAAACCCAGCGGGCCGATGGAATCATCAAGAATATGAACCGGTTTTCACACAGCGTGGATCAAGACGTTCTGCGTATCGACCTAAACGAGATGGTCCTCCTGGTGAAGGCGTTGAGCGATCGTCTGGCAGCCATGCGGTGCGTTTCCCTGGAGGAAACCAATGCCGGTGACGCGGTGTGGGTCACGACGAACCCTTTCTTTCTTGCACGGCAGGTTTGGGCCTGCCTTGATTTCGCCATGTCGGTTGCCACACAGGAAAAGCGCGTCCAGCTCCTGGTGACAGATGAGCCCGCCCATGGTTGTGTGGTGTTCAGTGGGCTCGTTCATGAGGCCATGTTAGGCAGACTGGACGCCCTGACCGAAAGAGAGCGATCGCCGATGACATTCTTGGGGGCGACCCTTCTCGCGGAGGCGGATCGTGGGGGATTCAGGCTTCGCATACCGAAGGACCTGGTCCATGAGGTAACCGGCGAAAAAAGAGGGTGAGGCATAAGCGTATTTTTGAACACCAGGGGAAGTTCCGCTTTGGGTCAGTTTCTGACCTGCGGGTTGGATCGGAACCTGGAGGGGAGGATTCAGCCATGACAGAAAAAGTATTGCTGGTAGACGACGAACAGGACTTCATTGAAACGCTGGCCGATCGAATGAGGAACAGGGGCATGGCAGTTGACACCAGCACGTCGGCCATCGATGCCCTCAAGAAGATTGACACGACGTCCTATGACGCGATCATCCTGGACCTGATGATGCCCGGGATGGATGGGCTCGAAGCCTTGAAGCTGGTGAAAGAGCGCCGGCCCGAGCTTCAGGTGATCTTGCTGACGGGTTTTGGGACACTCGAAAAGGGCATCGAGGCCATGAAGCTGGGGGCCACCGATTTCGTCGAAAAGCCGGCAGACCTGGAAACGTTGACGCAGAAAATAAAGAACGCTCATGCCAAGAAGATGATTCTGGTCGAAAAGCAGACAGAGGAGAAAATCAGAAGAATTATGAAGGAAAAGGCCTGGTAGTCCGCCGCGGGCGGATCAGTCTCAGCTTTGGCCCGGATTGCTCTCACCGGCAAGTGAAAGGTTCCTTGAAGTATTCGCTGTCGGCCTCCGGGGGGAGCTTCACCACCAGCACGCTCGCGTCGGTGCGGGACAAGACCTCCATGGAGATACTTCCCATCATGCGGCGATAGACGTCGTGACGGAGGCTTGCCCCCATGACAACGACCGAGCCGCTCCCTGCCGTTTCGATGATCAGATCGGCAACGCGGTCACCCTCGCGGCAATGCAAGACCCCCTTCTTTTCACAGCCTTCCAGCCACTCGGCCGCATGTCTCAGACACTCCTCGGCGTCATGGATTTGATGCGATTCCGCTTGCGGGTCCTTCACCCAAATGATATCGACCGGCCCTCGGATGGCAGGCAGCAGCTGCTTGAGAAGCGGAAACTGCCTTTGGGAGGATGGCGAGCCGTCGGCACAGACCAGGTAGCCGCTATCCGGTCCCCCACCGCGCACCACGAGAAAGGATGTGTGGAGATCGAGGGCCAGTTGACGAGACGCATCGGGTGCCACAACACGCTTTAGCCCGGTCCGCCGGGGTGGTCCAATGATCAGGAGATGGTACTCGTTTTTGTCGATCTCATGGTTGAGGGCCTCGATAAAATGACCGAAGCACTCGAAGAAGAGCACGCGTTCCCCAGTCTTGGTCTTGCATGGAAACATGTGGCCGTGGGGCATGTCGTGGATCACGATGGCGGCAGGGGACGCCAATAAACCGCCTGCAGCCAGAACACGGACGGCTTCCGTAAGGATTCGGAGTCCTTGGGGCAGGACATGGGAATCGGCCAGGGGGATGTCAACCCCAAGGGGCGGTGGGGCTTCCATGGCATGGGTCCCTGGGCGTACTGTGATCACGGCCAGCTCGGCCCCAAGACGCATTTTTAGCGCAACGGCGAAGCGGAGCACCCTGATCGAATCCGGTTTACCATCGGTGTAGGCCAGCAGTTTCATACTCTTCCCTTAAGATCTTTCTTTGGATGTCTTGCGCGATACTGTCCCGTCCGGAAGCGGCCATTTCCGCTCATCGAATTGGGGCAAGACGCAGACCCGCGGTCGAACTCCCTGGCCGAAGATCTCCCAGTTCCCCTTTTTTAACTCCGGGCACTCTTGAAACACGTCATACTCACACGCTGCGCAGATGGCCGGACAGAAATTCTCTCTCATGGCCAGACGGATCGCTGACCCGGTGGCAGTTCGAAAATGGGTCTCCCCTGCTTCTTTCAGCAATCCTGCGTTCTTGATCACCTCGAACACGCGGTGATTGACACCGGAAAAATAAAGACTGCCCCCCCGGCGCCGCGTCTCCTCCAGGATGATTTCCAGTACCTGGATCCCGCTGGCATCCAGGGTGTTCACCTGGCGCATCCGGATCAGGAGGTTCGCGGTGTTAGGACGATTTCTCAAGCGCCGCTGGAGGTCTTCGAGAACAAAGGTCGCAGACCCGAAAAAAAGGGACCCCTCGATGTGAACGATGTCCATCTGGCAACAGGCCTCTCCATAACCCAAACCAACCAACTTCCCGCTCTTCGCATCCGGAACGACGGAATAAATCGATGGATGGGAGGTCTTGGCCAAATGGAGGCCGATCGAAAGCAGCACCCCGACATAAATTGCGAACTCGATGTTTAGCGTGAGCGTCGATAGAAAGGTGACCACCAAGACCGCCGCGTCGCCGCGGGTCGCTTTGATCGCTCGAAGTATATCTTTTTTCAGCACCATGTCATGGGCCACAACGATAAGGACCCCCGCAAGGGCGGAAAGCGGCAGTTTCGCCGCCAGGGGCGCGGCGAGAAGCACTGTGGCCGAAACAGCCAGGGCCGAAATGATGCCGCTCATGGGCGTCTTGGCGCCCGAACGGAAGTTGATCGCCGATCGGATAAAAGACCCGCTCCCGGGATAGCCGCTGAAGAAGGCGGCCGAGATGTTAGCGAGGCCCTGTCCGATGAATTCCCGGTTCATATTGATTCGCTGACGGGTCTGACCGGCGATGGATTTGGCAATCGACGTGGCCTCAACGAGTCCCAGGATCGCCATGGCGAGAACTCCCGGGGCCAGTTCTCCCAGTCGGTTGAACCAGCTGGCCTCCGGGATGGTGAAAGGCGGCAAACTGCGGGGAACGGGACCCACCACGGCGACCCCTCGATCGTCAAGGCCGAAGACGGCCACAATCGCCCCAACCAGGATCATCGCGAGAAGGGCACCGGGCCAGTAAGGACGGACCTTTCTAAGCGTGACAATGGCCGCGATCGTGATCAGGCCCAGGAGCAGCGTGAGGAGGTCGGTCTTGTTGAGATTGAGGGCCAGGGAGAGGAGGTGTTCATAGAATATGCTGGTCTTGGCGATCTTCACGCCCAGCAGCCCGGGAAGCTGCCTGAAAGAGATCACTACCGCAGCGCCGGCCATGAAGCCCAGGAGCACCGAGTGGGAGACGAAGTTGAGAAGATTTCCCAGGCGGGCCATCCCCATGGCGATCTTGAGGGCCCCCACCAGGAGCGAGAGAAAAAGGACGAGACTCACATAGTCCGTACTTCCGGGCGGCGCCAGGTTGTGAAGGGTGCTGAAGACCACGAGAGAGACGGTCGTGGTGGGCCCGCTGATCAGGTGGGCGGAGCTCCCCCAGAGACAGCCCACGATGGTGGGGACGATGGATGCGTAAAGGCCATACTGCACAGGCAGGCCGGCAATCAGCGCATAGGCCATGGATTGGGGGACCGTCACCACGGCGACCGTCAGGCCGGCGACAAGATCCGGCTTGAGCTGAGGGCGCCCGTATCCGCGAATCCAGGAGACAAAAGGGAAGAAGTCCTCAAGATGAACGTGCACCAGAGATTACCTCATCTCCTCAAGGTCCCAGTCCCTAGCGCTTTTCTAAGCGAGGTTCGGCTGTGCGTTCTGACTTATCTCTTCCATAAACGCCACCGAGGTGGCGACCCGAAGGAGAGGATAGAGGACGTTGTGGCGATAAGCGTCCACGAAGGCCTGATGAATCTCCCTTTTGTAAGCCGCGCTCAGATCTTCCAGGATCACCGTGTAGAAATCGTTGCACACGGCGTCAAAGGCAGTGGCGAGCACGCAGAACTGGGTATTGATCCCTCCTACTGCGACCGTGTCCACCCCAAGAGTCCGTAGCGTCTGGTCCAGGTCAGTCTTGAAAAATGCACTGAATCTTCTCTTCTCGAGCACGATATCTTCGGGCTGCGGCTCCAGATCCCGGAGCGGCCGGGTGCCCGCAGTCCCCCTGATGGAGTGGGGTTTCATGCGCCCGCCGAAGATGAAATCCCCTTCGAGGAAACTGTCACAGGCAAAAATCACAGGAACGGATCCTTCTCTGCAGACCCTCAGAAAGTCCCGGACAGGTTCGATGATCTTCTCTTCTTCCCTCCCTGTCCTTTCCTTCGGGTAGTTTCCTTCCAGCATGTCTACGATGATAACGGCCGGTTTCATTCTCTTCCTTCCTGATCCGTCTGCGGCGGATCCCGCAGAAATAGCTTGACAAAGTTATGGCAGAGCGACGAAGCAAGGTCCCCCACGTGGATGGACTTGATTTCGGCCATGCGGGAGACAGTCAGCTTGACCATGTAGGGTTCGTTTCTCTTGCCCCGGTGCGGCGCAGGGGTGAGAAAGGGGGCATCCGTCTCGCACAACAGTCTTTCGACAGGTACATATTCGACCACTTCGGTCAGTTCGCCCGCATTCTTATAGGTAATCGTGCCGGGGATGGAAAGGTGGAAACCCATGTCGAGGAACCGGCGCGCCGTCTTGAGGTCATAGGAATAACAATGGATCACGCCCTCCCAGCGATCTCTACCGAATTCGTCAAGGATAGCGACGGTTTCGTCCCGGGCATCCCTGGAATGGATGATCATAGGAAGCCCTGCGTCAAGCGCCAGGTCAATCTGTCTTTGGAACGCCTCCCTCTGGGTCTTTCTCGGGGCATAGTCTCGGAAGAAGTCGAGCCCAATCTCTCCGTACGCCACGATTTTCTCGTGGGAGAGAAAGCCTCTTATCCGCCTGCCAAGTCCATCGGTGAAATCGTCGCTGTTGTGCGGGTGAATCCCCATGGCCCCGTAAATGGCAGGGTATCGATCCACAATCGCCAGGACTTTTTCAAAATACCGCTCTTCCGTTCCCACCGTGAGCATGTAAGTGAGCCCCTCGGCGAGGCTCTTCGCAATGACTTCGTCCCGGTCCTCGTCAAAGGCCTCCATCTCCAGGTGACAGTGGGCGTCAACAAACATGGGTTTTTTATACCATCTTCACCCTGCTTGTTCAATGAGAAGCACCGCTTGCCGGATCCCTTGGCGCCATTGAAAAAGGAGGGGCTCAGACAGGACGTCGCCCTTCAAGAAGGTCAATACTTCGAAAAGATCGGAAATGAAAACGCGTGAGGACGGCTTTAAAGCACTTCCTCGATGAGGGAGGGATTGAGTTGAAGTGTTTGGTATAGGCGGCGGGAGTCGAACCCATAAAAAGGCCGATGACATCCGCTGACAATCAGTGAAACACTATTATATATCATTCTGAAATAATTTGCTTTTTCGATCATTTTCTTTCTGGACCGGATGTCACCATGTATCATTCGAATTCACCCTTTGGTGCGCATTTTTTGGCACAATTTGTGGCACAATTATTTGGATGGCCCTTCCTGCCTGGCTCCCGAGTCACCCTGGCGGGAGCACTTTATATGCTCCCGCGAACCCCCTCCTCGTTTCCTGCCGCAAGAAAGGGTATGGGCATAGATCAGGTCCCCACGACCTGGCCCAACATCATCCCTACTCAACTGGACTTAGCCTTCAAAGCCCAAACCGACCAGATAGCGAGCCCGTAATGCCTACTTGATTTGATCGAAATGGCTAGGAAGCACAAGGCGGGTGGACAGACAGCCCTGTGGTGAAGAGACCTCTGCATTATCAGACGTCATTCCGGCAGAAGCCCCTTAACAAGTATGGATTATTTTTTTAAGTTGCATGATCCGGCAATCTGCCGTACAAAACAAGAAAAGGAAGCATCATGGAGGATATCGATATGGACTCGACCCATTCACAAACGGCGCAAGAAAGAACCGAGCGGTTGGAAGCCCGCATCACTCGAAGCCAGAAGGCGCTTTTCAAACAAGCAGCCGCGCTTCAGGGAAGGACGCTCTCCGATTTTATCATCCAAGCGGCCTCGGAAGCCGCCACACGCGTGGTCCAGGAGCAGCAGGTCATCACCCTGACCACTCAGGAACAAAAGGTGTTTGTTGAAGCGCTGCTCAATCCCCCGGCGCCGGGCACTCGGTTGCAGTCCGCCGCACGCCGCTACCGTAAATTCGCGGGGCAGTAAGTGGGTGCGGACCAACAAGCAAGGATCTTGATTGAAGCGCTCACAGCACATCACAATCGGTCGCTCTTTTCGTGCGGCATAGAAGCGCTGGATCACTATTTGCGTCGGCAGGCTGGTCAGGATGCCCGAAGGCATGTGGCCGCCACTTTCGTGCTCCTGGAAACAGGTAGTTCTGCCGTGCTTGGATTCTACTCGCTATCGGCCACAAGCGTGCAATTGAATGACCTCCCCGAACCAATCGCCAAAAAGTTACCCAAGTATCCGCTGGTACCAGCGATCCTCCTGGGCCGCCTCGCCGTCGATCAAAATCAGCGCGGAAAAGGTTACGGTGAACTCCTACTCATGGACGCGATGAATCGTTGTCAGAGCACACGGGACATCGGATGGGTGGCCGTCATCGTGGATGCAAAGGACGAACGAGCCATCACCTTCTATGAGCATTTTCATTTCATCCGTTTCGGAAAAGGATCCAATCGTCTTTTCCTGCCTCGATCCACAATCGCATCTCTCACGGTCTGAAGTGACATTCCTCCACACCTGACAGGCCTGATAATTTCATACTAAAAAAGCCCAAGGTTTTCTCCTCATGACTGCTGCACATTCTCCCAGAATTTACTAACATCCATCATTCTGTGGAGATAAATCGCCAGAGCGGTTTCAAAATCGAAATGGCTACGGATGGGGATGCTTTCACCGAATCCAATTTTTCGGAAGATATTTCGAAGAAGATCCAGCCTACATTATGAGCATCACAAGAGACATTAGGGGCAGGAGAATGGTGGGAAAGGTTTTAAACCCATTCCAGAAAGACAATGCTTAATGATTTCCAAAAGTTAAATGGTGGAGGCGGCGGGAGTCGAACCCATAAAAAGACCGATGACATCCGCTGACAATCAGTGAAACACTATTATATATCATTCTGAAATAATTGGATTTTTCGATTATTTCCTTTCTGGACCAGATGTCACCATGTATCACTCGAATTCACTCTTCATCACGCATTTTTTGGCACAATTTGTGGCACAATGATTTGAAAGGCCCTTCCAGCCTGACTTACCAATCATCCCAGCGGGAGCAGTGTTTATGCCGCCGTCCAACCCTTCCCCTTTTTACTGCCATGGGCACAGACGGATCGCAAACAACTGGGCCGACACCACTCCGCGAAGCGTATATCGAATGGCTTCCTTTTCCTTGGACATCTACTCGGAAACAAAAAGTAGAATTGGAGGCCGGTCAGGAATTCAACCCCGCCAGAATTTTCGATAAATTAGACCACCTATGGCACCACTCCAATCCCCCTTGCCTTCGCGGAAGCCGGAATCACTCTCCAGTTTCAGATCACACATTCTATCTCAGCCAGGCCGATTCACTAACGCCCACCATTCAGTTTCCTTTTAAGCACCGTGGAACACTTAAAGGTCACAACCCGCCTCTCGGCCAGCATCAGGTCTTCTCCCGTCCCGGGGTTTCTCCCTCTGCGCTTGCGCTTGTCTTTCACGGAGAACTTCCCGAAGCCACTGATGAGGACATCCTCGCCGCCCTCAAGAGTCTTCTTGATGATCTCAAAAGTGACCTCGACCGCTCTGACCGATGCTGTTTTGGAGATAGCCAATCGGTCAAAGACCGAACGCGTGATGGCTTCTCTTGTCAGAGTCATGAAAGCGGACTTTCTATACCGGCGTTGGATGTGACCCGATAGGCGCCGGGGTCTGGAGAAATATGCACGAGAACCTAGGTCTTAGTCAACCGGTCAGGGCTATCAACTGGAAATCGGCAATTAAAGTTTGATTTCGGCCAGTTGCGGCCCTGGCAAATATCTGTACTTACCAACTGATTGGTGCAGTGATTATGCAGATCAAGTCCGTTGAGGCCGTATCGCCGGTTCACAAAAACCAGCTCGTGACCTATCCACGGCTGGTCGAAAAACGTCTAGTGCTGCGTCGTCTTAGAGACTACGTTATTTAAGGGAGAAATTTTCAGAGTGGCCAACGGCATTTGAAGCTGGTCTCGCGCGACGTCACCATGCCTCATTCCCCGCGTTTGCCAAATTCATCGGCTCCCGCCTCGAAATGGACTGATGAAGAGGGTAAACCGTAAGTTAAGAAGTCTTATGGCGAAGATCGGCCAAATTTATCCGCCTGAATAATGGCATCCAAAACCATTTCTTCGTCGACTTTGAAAGGCATATTGTGTATGTATGAACCCGGCTCGCAAATCTTCCGTATCGCAGGGCCGAGCTTTTCTCTGTCAAGTGTCTTCAGGCCCAGCTCCGGCAAGGAGGCAGGCAGTCCGATCCTGCGATAGAAGGCTATGATATCGCAGATGTCTGGAAGGTACCTTTCTTCCATAAACATCTGGGCCAAAACGGCGAAAGCCACTTTTTCGCCGTGAAGTGAACCATTCATATCTCCTATCAGGGTGAATCCATTATGAATACCATGAGCCGCCGCCAATCCGCCACTTTCAAAGCCCAGACCGCTAAGGAGGATGTTGGCTTCGACGACGTGCTCCAGTGCCTCGTTGACCGTCTTGCTTTTCACCGCCGCCACGGCGTCCTCAGCCTTTTCCCTGATGATGTCGTAACAGAGCCGGCTCAAATGCAACGCCGCCCGTCCTGATTTCCCCCCAAACATATTGAGGGCGCCCGACTTCCAGCACGCCTCTGTCTCAAATTTGGTGGACAGGGCGTCTCCGATCCCCGCCACCAGATGCCGAATCGGGGCCTGTGCGATGATTTCCGTGTCAACCAGCACAACCGAGGGGCTCGTCTTCATTGCCACAACCCCTTGCTTCACGTGGTTCTCGTCGTAGATGACGGCTTTGTGGCTGGTGGGGGCGTCGGTGGACGCAATGGTGGGGACGATAACCACTGGGAGGTCCATTTCAATGCTCAAGGCCTTGGCAGTGTCCGCGGCCTTTCCTCCCCCCAAACCGACAATCACCTGACAGCCTCCTGCTTGAGCCAGAGTCTTCAGGCGGGATATTTCCGAGTAGCAGCACTCCCCCTCAAAGGTAGCGATTTCGGCTGTTTTTCCGACCGATTTGACTGCCCGAGAAACGCGTTCTCTTAATATGGACAGGACAATCCGATCGCCGAAGACGAACAGTCGCTCTCCCAGCGGGTCGAGCGCCTGGCCGATTTGGTCGATGACTCCACGACCCTGAATGTATCTGTTGGGCGCTCCGAAGACCTCCATCCCCTTGTCCCTTTCTCTTCTCCCGGCTAAAGTAATTCGGAAAACGTATGCAGTTCGTGATTGATTTCGGCGAGCCTGTTCTGAGCCTTCTTGTAGATGGCGAAAAGTTGCCGGTATTTCTCATGCCTTGTGGGGTCCGGTTTGTTGCTGCTCACCACCTGCACGCACTTGTCCACCGCGTCCCGTTCATTGGCGTATACACCGGTACCCACGCCGCCGATGATGGCCGAGCCGTAGGAGGCGTCATCCACGGCGGTTCTCAGTACTTCGAGGCCGGTGGCATCGCTAACGATCTGACGCCATACGCCGCTTCTGGCCCCTCCGCCGATGATGCGCACCTCCTTCATCCGAAGTTCTTCGCCCACCTGCAGCATGGCGTCCATGCAATCCACCAGGGAGAAAGCGATGCCTTCGTACAGGGCGCGCACGAAATGCTGCCTGCCATGCCGCATGGTGACACCGATGAAATCGGCTCTCAGGAACGGATCCCAATAAGGGGAACGCTCACCCAGCAGGTAAGGGTGGAAGAGCATCCCGCCGGACCCAAGCTCGACGTCGGCGGCGAATTCGTCCATGACGTCAAAAGCGTCTCTGCCCGCCGATTCCGATTGGGCCATCTCGACGCTGAAAAACTGGTCCCTCAGCCAGCGGTGAGCCGATGCACACGAATTGGTGGCCGCGACGGTGTACCAGAGTCCAGGCACCACGTGGTAATAGTTCAAGAGCAACGGGTGCGGGTGTGGGATTTCGGTCATGATATTGGCATTCCCGGCCGTGGCGAGTTTGATGATCCCCTGGCCCGGATTGACGGCGCCTACCCCATAATCCTCCGCGGCCGTATCCGACGTACCCGCCACCACCGGGGTGCCTTCGGGGATGGATGAATCACGTGCTGCCTTGGCGCTGACTTTGCCTACCACCGCAGTGGGCGCCACGATGGGAGGGAGGGCTTCGACGGGCAGACCGATGTAGCCGCAAAGTTCTTCCGACCAGCAGCGCCGCTTCGCGTCAAGGAACAGGGTGCCCAGAGCGTCGATCCAGTCTGTTTCCCATGTGCCGGTGAGTCTGAAGCGCAGGTAGTCCTTAGCCACCATCACCTTGCAAATCTTGGCGAAGATATCTGGTTCTTTGTTTCTGACCCACAACAACATGGGAAGTGTCCAGGTGGGATTGGCCTTGTTGTACCCGACGGCCAGAATTCGGTCTCCGTACTTTTCGTTGAGCCAGGAGACTTCCTCTACGCTTCGCTGATCGGTCCACAAGATTGCGGGACGAATGATATGATCGTTCTCGTCCAGGAGCACCGGTGTATGTGCCGCAGCAGTAATGCACACCGAAGACAGGAGGATATGCTTCAGGCCGGACTTCTCAAAGGCGCGTTTGACCGTTTCGCAGAGCGCGTCGTACCAGTCCTCGGGGTTCTGCTCCGACCACCTGGGGCGAGGGTAGGAAGTGTGGAGATCCTTGGATGCGCTCGACACCACCGAGCCATCGCCGCGAATGATGGTGCTCTTGAGACTGCCCGAGCCGATATCTACTCCCAAGAGAAAGGTTTCCTTTAGCCCCACTGCATCCCCCTTTCATCCCCTCAGTGTGCGTTTCATTTGTTTCAAGACCCACTTACGAAATCCCGGCGAACCGGTCAGTGCATAACCATACCGGCCGCGATCACCAGGTCGTGGCCGGTGACCCCTCTTGCCAGCGGGGAACAGAGATACAGAACGGCAAAGGCGATCTCTTCAGTCTTGAGTATTCTCTTCTGCGGTATGGGTTCGACAAAACGGGCCAGAGCCTCCTCTCTGGAGATGTTCTTCTCTCTGGCCATCCGGGCCACCGAGTTCTCCATCATGGGGGTCTCCGCGTAGCTCGGGCACAAGGCGTTCACGGTGACGTTGTAGGCGGCAAGCTCTGCCGCCCACACCCGAGTGAGTCCGCTCAGTGCGGCTTTGGAAGCGGTATAGGCACTGTAAGTGGGAGACCCCAGAAAGGCCTGCATAGAGGACATGTTCACGATGCGTCCCCACATCTGCTTTTTCATGTGAGGGACGACCGCCCCGGTGCAGATGACCGCGCCCGTGACATTGACCGCAAGCACGCGGCTCCACTGCTCGATATCGATCCCCTCCACTAAGGACTTATACATGATTCCGGCGTTATTCATCAGGATATCGATGCTCCCGAAGGATGAAACCGTCTGTTTCGCCATAGCCGCCACACTGTCCGGATTCGTGATGTCCGTCCGTATGAATTTCAAACCGTGCGATCCGGCTTCTCCGGCGGGAGGGTTAAGATCGGCGACCACTACCCTGGCCCCCGCTTCGGCAAGACACTTGGCGATGACCTTGCCGATACCCTGTGCGCCGCCCGTGACCACGGCTACCCTGTCCTTAACGTTGATTTCGCACTTTTCCACGGGTTTACCTCCTCCGCACGTTCAGGCCATTTGATCCGCCCTTGCCCGATGGTGCATTATACGGCAGCCTCGGCCAGAAGATCGACCAGATTCATCACCCGAATGCTCCCGCTCCCGTGGGATGCCGCCGCCCTGGACAAGAGGTCGGCGCACCGCGGACAACCGGTTGCAAGAGTGGAGGCACCGGTTTCCAGACCTTCTTCCAGCCGCAGCAAGGCAACGCGGGCGGCAAGTTCCGGCCGGGTGACTTCCAGCATGCCTCCCGCACCGCAACAGTTGGCCCACTTTCCCGATGTCGCCATCTCCCGAATTTCCCCATTGGTAATGGCTTTCAGGATCGTACGGGGGCTTTCGTTATCTTCGCAGTACCGGGCAAGGGCACATGGATCGTGGTAGGTGATTGGATCCGACAGGGCTTTTCGTACCTTCAACGTTCCTTTTTGCAAAAGATCGGCCAGCTCGCTTACGGCGTGGGCCACGCTCACCCCACCGAGATCGCCACCGAAACGGGCGGTGCGTGTGGAGAGCATCCGATAACAATCCGCGTCGATGGCCACCACCTTTTTGGCACCCGATCCTCTTACCGCTTCCTGCACCCTCGCTGAAAAAGCACGCGCACCCTCGAAATCGCCGAGCTGGTAAAGCGGCCATCCGCAGCACGGTTCGTCGTCCAGTACCTGAAAGCCCACTCCCGCCTGGTTGAAGAGCCTGCCCGTGGCAATAATGGTGGAGGCCGCTGTTCTTAGGGTGGAACATCCGCTGAACAGCAAAATGTCCGCCTGCTTTTCCACGGAAACGCCGGCGTCTGCCAGAACCGATCCCGCCCCGGCGTGTACGGCTTCCCCGGAGGAGAGCTGTTCCACGAATTCCTTTACCGGCTGTGGGGCCAGTCCCTGTTGATAAATTCTGGCCCGTGTGTCGATGACGAGCTCCTCGTGGTCGTAATTTCCTACGCACCACTGGGCCAGCAATCCGTCGTTCAGATTCGTGTAGAAGATATCGGCCACCGTTTCGTCGATGGGGATCATGCCCTGATCCAGAGCGGACAGTATGGAAGAGCGTCCGCGAGGGGAATAGGATTCCCTGCGCATGAGGCTGGCGGTCCGGTCGGCCGCGTAGCACATGGGGCAGAAGCGACAGGCCTTTATGGTTTCCAACCTTTCTTCACTGGTGAGAAACATAGGGGCATCCTTTCTTAAGTGGTTTCTGTGGGTTGCATGTATTACCTGCGGGCGAAGCCGAGTTTTCCCGGATTCATGATTCCCTGCGGATCGATCGTGTCCTTGATTCCCTGCATGACCTGCCATGCGGGACCGTATTGTTCGGGCATCAGCCATCCCAGTTTGAATCCGATGCCGTGATGGTCGTTCAGTACACCCCCGTTCCGGATGGAGGTCCGGGCAGCGGTGGCCCATATTTCGGTATGGAGCTGGAGGGCCTCGTGAGGATCCTTCGGCGGTCGTTCTATGATGAACCGGTCGTAAACCATGACTCCCCACGGGAACCAGTGCGAGAAGTGCCCGATATAGGTGGCTCCCCAATCCTTGAACCCTTCTTCGATGACACGCTTTTTGGCCCGGTAGAGATTGTAGATCTTATCGAAGGTGGTGGTGGTCTCCACCGTGCCGAACATCTGAGGCAGCATTAAGGTCAGCGGCGGATAGTAGAAGTCATAGCGGTGCTTCCACCAATGCTCACCCAACTCGGGGCCGAGGTCCTGGCCGTTGAGACCGGTGCAGATTTCGTGAATGATGCTCATTTCGAGATCCACCGACCGAGGGTCCCCGTCCGAGCCGGTGACCATGTAAGATCCCTGCACATCGAATCCCAGTACGCGCTTTACGATTCTCGACGTGGAATTTTCATCGTAAAGCCTGATGGTGCAGGGTTTGAGCCTTCTGGTCATGATCCGTCGGCCTGCCTCCAGGCCTTCCTTTATATCCTTGAACAGATAAGCGCGCCAACGCCGCACTTCAGGCACGGGGTCGAGGCGCATGGTGATTTCGGTGATGGTGCCCAGAGTCCCTTCCGAACCGACGAAAAGCTGCAGAAGGCTGGGTCCGCAGGCATGGTTGGGGACTGGCAGGGTGCGAATGATTTCCCCCGAGGGGAGCACTACCTCCATGTTGATGACCATGTCTTCGGCCTTACCGTACTTGGTGGAGAGTGTGCCAGAGCCGCGGGCCGCCACGTAACCTCCTAAAGTGGCCCCGACCGAAGAGGCGGGATAGTGGGCCAGCGAAAGGCCTTTTCGGTTGAGGACAGATTCCAGGTGCAATCCGTTGATCCCGGCCTGCGCAGTCACCGTGAGGGATTCTTCATCGATGTTGATGATCTTGTCCATTTTCTTCAGGTCGATCACGATCCCCCCATACAAAGGCACGACCCCGCCCTGGCTTCCCGTACCGCCCCCATAGGGAATGACGGGGATGCGGTGACGTGAAGCGACCTTCAGAATACGGGACACCTCATCCGCTGATTCGGGGAACACGATCCAGTCTGGAGTCGGCGGCCGGAGTCCTCTGTCCATCCAAATCTGAGGCACCAGATACACGTCCACACCATAGGCGAGCTTTTCTGCTTCATGCACGGTCAGGTCTTCATATCCTACAATATCCATGAGCTCATTCTTGATGACGTCAAAGAGGAGGTTCTCGTTCATAGGTCCACCCTTTTCTGATTTGCCGATGGCGCCTTCTGTCGTGGGGCCAGCGTTCGGCGGTTTAGGTGTTTAGCCACTGAGATCGCGAAAGTTCATTATATCTCATGTGGTGTTATAATCAATCATATTTTCTCATCTCATTTCTCTTTTTTGCTGCACATTATAATGCCGGTCAACGCGTGAAATGGATTTGTTTGCGTGACGTTGGAACAAAGGTGTTTGGCTCCATTTAAAACGCTTTTTATTAATTTAACAACCTCGTTATTGCCCCCGGAAGCCCCTTCCTCGCTCTAGGACCTCTGCCTTAGAAACATCAGATTTTCCATTCCACAGCATCTTCATCCCTACAGAAGAACAAAAAGATGTTTCTGTAATTATAACATAATGGAAAATGATGGTTTCTAACACAAGATCTCCCGGGCACAGTCCGCCCGCTTCTGCCTTTTAAAGCGACCTCCGAAAAACGGGCATCCATTTCTGAGTCGCGTTGCACGCTGCATTTCATCATCTATTTGCATGTTCTATCGGAACGTATCATCTTTTTACCTTGACTTTAAGCATGGAAAGTTGCTTACTTTAAAGTCACATACACCTTCCGGCACGTGGAGCTCAGACGAATGGCCAGTGTCACCATCAAGAATCTCACCAAGAAATATGGCAGCGTCATTGGGGTCAAGAGTTTCAACCTCTCGATCCAAGACGGCGAATGCATGGTGTTTGTGGGCCCGTCGGGCTGCGGAAAAACCACCACGCTGCGAATGATCGCCGGCCTGGAGGACATCCAGGAAGGTGAAATTTACATCGGAGACAGACTGGTCAACGATCTCGCCCCCAAAGACCGCAACATCTCCATGGTCTTCCAGAACTATGCGCTCTACCCCCACATGAACGTGTTCAAGAACATGGCCTTCGGCCTGAAGTTGCGCAAATTTGCTAAACCGGAAATCGAGAAACGGGTCAGAAATGCAGCCGCCATCCTGGGGCTGGAGAAATTGCTGGATCGCAAGCCCAAGCAGCTTTCCGGCGGACAGATGCAGCGCGTGGCGGTGGGAAGGGCGATCGTGCGCGATCCAGAGGTTTTCCTCTTCGACGAACCCTTGAGCAATCTGGACGCCAAGCTGCGCATACAGATGCGCAACGAGTTGGCCAAGTTGCACCACCGTCTCAGCACCACCATGATCTACGTCACCCACGACCAAGTGGAGGCCATGACTCTCGGAGACCGCATCGTCGTTATGAAGGACGGTCTCATCCAGCAGGTAGGGTCTCCTCTAGAGGTCTACGAACACCCCGGCAACCTTTTCGTGGCAGGGTTCGTCGGCAGCCCTAGCATGAACTTCATGGAAGGGACTCTCGTCGGCGAGGGGGACCGCATGGTCTTCCGCCATAGAGACCTTTCTCTAAACATCCCTTCCTCCAAAGCAGACAAACTGATTGATCATTTGAATAAACCGATCACTCTGGGCATCCGGCCGGATCATGTCTCAATTTCCAAGGAACAGGCCGGGGCGGGGGTTGAAACTTTCGTCTCCAAAGCGGAACTAGTGGAAACACTCGGTTCCGAAACCCTGGTGACCGCCACGGTGGCCGGCTCCACGCTCATCGCCAAATTGCCGAGAGTCGCCGATGTATCCTTTGGCGATTCCATCATCCTTCATTTCGACCTGGAAGGAATCCACTTCTTCAGCAGCGAAACGGGTGTCCGCCTTACTCGCGAGGGGCCAGGCATCCGTCGTTGAAAGAAAGCGTCGGAAATCTAAATAGGTAGACTAAACCACTAGTCATGAAAGGAGAGGGAGCATGGCAAAGAATAAAGACTTGAAAGGGCAGGGGACTGTGGCGGAAAGGGGAAAGGGCCTCACCAGACGGGAGGTCCTGAAGGTGGCAGGGGCGGCAGGTGCCGCAGCGCTGACATATTCATTGGTGCCCGCACCGTTCGTTCATGCCAAGAAAAACATCACGCTGCGCATGATCAACCAGGAACCTGATCCCGGCACCGTGAAATTTTTCGAGGAGGCGTACGCCGAATACGAAAGCAAGACCGGGGTGAAAGTGCTGATGGACACGGTCCCGGGAGGGGAGATGTTTCCCAAAATGGCCGCCTCCATAAAGGGCGGCAACCCCTACCACATTGGAAACGAGCTGTTCATCGGCAACATCGCCATCATGGCGCAGGAAGGTTGGATCGTGCCACTGACGAACCTCATTAAGGAAATCGGCATGGACGACTTCGGTCCCAACATCCTGTACCCCATGAACGGCGAGGTCTGGTGGTACCCCTACGATTACAACTTCGCCCACTGGTTCTACCGTACGGACATCTTCAAAGAGAAGGGCCTGAAGGAGCCCAAAACCTGGGACGAGTTCATCGAATGTTCAAAGGCCTGCACCTACGACAAGAACAAAGACGGCATCAATGATATGTTCGGCATGGCTCTCGGCATAGGCAATGGCTTGTGGGTGGACTGGACGGATACCGCATTCATGTGGGCGGAACGGATCAAGTTCTTTGACGATCATTGGAACGTGATCCTCGAATCCCCCGAAATGAAGCCCAAAATGATTGCTTTCCTTAATTTTTTTAAGACCCTCTACGAATACATGCCTCCTGGCATGACCCAGATCGGCTGGGGCGATTACACCAAACTGTTCGTGACCGAACGGATTGCCATGACCACCTATTCGGGAAGGCTTGTGCACCATGTGGAAAAGTTTGCACCGCACCTGTCTGACAAACTGGGACTTTTTCCCTATCCGAGCAGCACCGGCAAAGACTTCGCCATCAACATGGGTTACGACGGCTGGGTCGTGACCAAAACCGACCTGACCGAAGAAGCAACGAAGCTTCTCAAATGGCTGGTCACTGAAAAACTCATCGATTTCTACGCCACCCTTCCCATCCACTACCAGCCGACTCGGATGTCCATCTACGACGACCCCAAGTGGAAGTCTCTTCCCATGGTGAAGAAGTTCTGGAATATCGTGGAAGTGCAGAAGAGTTTTCTGACCCGCAAGGACATCATCATTGACGCGGTGGACCTGCAGGGTCCCAAGGTGGATCCGAGGGCCGGGAAGATCCCGAGAAACTTCGTGATGCCCGAAATGTTCCAGAATCTCGTGCTCAAGAAGATGCCGCCCGAGGCGTGTCTGCATATTGCGGCCGCGAAAATAGCGGAAATCGCAAAAGAAGGGTGATCGATGAATGAGGGGGAAGGCGCGGGCCTTCCCCCTGCAAAGACCTGTTGGGCACGGGTAGAGTCACACTGTGAAAGATAAACGCCTTATCATCCCCTTTCTATCTCCGGGAATCATTGTCATCGTCCTGTTCATCCTTTTACCGCTCGTGATGGCGATAAGGATGAGCTTCTATGACATGCAGTCTTTTGTGAGCGTTCCGAAGTTCGCCGGTTTCAGCAACTATATGCGCATTTTTGCCGATCCGCAGTTTTGGAATGCTCTGGGTAACGGGTTTTTCTACTGTATCGTCACCATCATTTTCCAGGTTTTCATGGGTATCGCTTTCGCCCTGGTACTGAACGAGTCTTTCCGGGGAAAGGCCTTCGTGCGTGGACTGACCCTCCTCCCTTACATTCTGCCCACCGTCGTGGTGGCCCTCACCTGGCAGTGGATGATGGACGGTACCATCGGCGTGCTCACCCTGGGTGCGTATAAACTCGGTCTCGGCCAGATCAATTGGCTTGAAACTCCGCGGATGGCCATGTTCACAGTGATCCTGGTGAGTGTGTGGACGTGGACGCCCTTCGTCACCACCTGTTTTTTGGCCGCATTGCAGACCATCCCCATCGTTCTGCTCGATGCCGCCCTGGTGGACGGAACGTCAGCCTGGCAACGGTTCATCTACATCACCATCCCCATTTTGAAACCTATCCTGGCCATCATCATCCTCCTGCGGGGAATCTGGATGTTCAACAAATTCGACGTCATATGGCTTTTGACCAAGGGTGGGCCCATGAACGCCACCGAACACCTTCCGATCCTGACCTACCAGAAAGTGTTCCAGACCTATGACATCGGAGGCGGCACCGCCGTGGCTACCGTCTCCTTCGTCATCCTGGTTGCGGTGGTCATGCTCTACCAGAAGCTGATCGTGAAAGAGTAAAGAGGATCCGGGGCATGGCGCGGAAACAAAGTCGGACACGAAAAGGCATCACCTACCTTCTGGTGATCATCATTGCCGTCTATTCATTTTTTCCGATTTACTGGATGTTCATCTCTTCGTTTCGAGGATACAGCGAGCTCTTTTCGAGCGCGCGCCTCATCCCCAAGACTTACACGCTGCAATCGTACGTTAACCTTCTCCACCACACCCACTATCTTATAAATTTTAAAAACAGCCTGTGGGTCGCGTTCATGACCACCCTCGTCACGCTGGTGTGTTCCATCCTCATGGGTTACGTCCTAACCCGGTATGCGATCCGGGGGAAAAACGTTATCATGAACAGCATCCTCTTTGCCTACATGTTCCCTCCCATGCTACTCGCCATCCCTCTCTATTACATCTTCGCTGCGATGGGCATAGTCGACAGCCTGTGGGGTCTCATCATCTCTCACATCACGATCGCCTTCCCGCTGGGTCTTTGGCTGCTGCTGGGATTCTTCAAGGCCATGCCCTTCGAGCTGGAAGAAGCCGCCATGGTGGATGGGGCAAGCAGGGCCAAAGCTTTCTTTTTGGTGGTGCTCCCCCTTTCCCTCCCTGGACTGCTGACCGTGTCCATCTTTTCCTTCCTCCTTTCCTGGACGGACTACACCTTCGGTCTGATCATGATTTCATCGGATGTGAAGAAGACGCTCCCCGTCGGGCTGGCAACCATGGTGGCGGCGCACGACATGAACTGGGGGGACATCATGGCCGGTGCCTTTCTCATTTCGGTCCCGTTGCTCCTCATGCTGGTCTTCGTAAGTAAATATTTCGTGCAGGGGCTCACAGCGGGAGCGATGAAAGGCTAGAGAGCAGAATCGAACGGTCAACCGTGGTAAGCGGGAGATTTGACCGAAAACACAAAAGGGGGGAAAGATAACGTATGTCTATCGACACAGCAGAAACAAAAAAGGCACGCGGGAATCTCTGCATGCCCATCGTGCTCGTGAGCGCTTCACACGGAGGTGTGAGCAACTGCATGACCCTGGCGTGGAGTTCTCCCACTTCCTTTCAGCCTCCCCTCCTCAACATCAGTGTGGGGCTCACCCGATTCACGCACGAACTCATCATGAAGAGCGGGGAGTTTGCCATTAATGTGCTTTCGGAGAATCAGATGGACCTGGCGGTTTACTGCGGGAATATTTCAGGGAGGGATGTTAACAAGTTCAAGGAGAGATCCATTCCCATCCGGCCCGGGAAAGCCGTCTCTGCACCATTGGTGAATGACTGTGCGGCCAACATAGAATGCAAGGTTCGTGGCTACCTGCTCACCGGCGATCATACCCTCTTTGTGGGAGAAATCCTGCGTTACGAAGAAAATGTCACCTTGAATCCGCTCATCAGATTCCGGGGGGTGTTCTTCAAGCCCTCCGAGCCCCTGGGAGCGGATGAACACCCGGCCATCGTTTAAGCCGGTCCATGGGAAAGGAACCGTTCATGAAGAAAAATGCAAAAATCGTCACCGTCGAGCAAGTAGAAGGGAAGACCCCCCCGAATGGAGGAGGGCTCTGGCGCCGGCTCATCACCTCCGCCGACACGGAAGCAGGACTGTTGTTCGGATACGGCGTCATCAAGCCCGGCGACGGCCGCGGATGGCACATCCACCCCGAAGGAGAGGACGAGGTGTTTTTTGTGATTCACGGGGATGGGTTGGCCCAATGGAAGTCCGAAGGAGAGATCCACGAGCAGAGGATATCTTCGGGGACTGCTTTCTACACCCCCGGTGATATGGAGAACAACATCACCAACGTCGGGAATTCCGATCTCCTTTGCGTCTTTTGCATTTACAAACCGGAGTAGGTTTTGACCACAGGCCGCGCTCCTGCTGATGGATAGGAATGTCTCAGCCAAGCGGACAAAGCCGAAGAACCCCGATCTTGGATGCTGGGTTAAGCAGAACAATCGTCAAAGATTACGGAAAAGCACCCGCTAGACGATGATCTCCGGGCCCTTTTCCAGGATCTTAGCCTTCAGCGACTGTGGCGGCGATTTGTCCGTGAAGATACGCGTGGCCGCCTCAAGGGGGGCGATCTGGAAGGTGCCGATTTTGTAGAACTTGGAATTGTCGGCCAAGATGTTTACCTCCTGCCCCCTGCTGAAGATCTCGGCGAAGATCTCATGGATGAACGGCATTTGGGTCATGAAGCCCCGATCCACGGAGATGGCGCCCACAGATGCGAAGATCTGGTGCAGATTGAAATATTTCAGGGTTTCGAGCACGATTCTTCCGGAGAGGGCTTGGAATTGCTCCTGAACCACGCCGCCCGTGAGGATCACTTGCACGCCCGGCTTTTCGGAAAACTCCATGGGAACCTGCAAAGAATTCGTGATGACGATGAGGTTTTTGAAGTTCACCCTGCCCAGTTCTTTGGCCAGAAACAATCCCGACGAGGAATGGTCGAGAAAAACGGCCGTGTCGTCGCGCACGAATTCCGCCGCTCGCTGAGCGATCTTCTTCTTTTCTTCTACCATCTTATTCTTTCGGATCTCAAAGTGGGAGTTGTACTCCAGACCCTGCCTCAGAATGGCTCCACCTCTCACCTTTTCTATCTTCCCCTGTTTTTCCAGGCGATCGAGATCTCGGTGCATGGTGGCGTAGGAAACCCCTAAAAGTCGCGCTTCTTCGCCGACGGTGACCCGCCCCGTGCTGCGCAGCTTTTTCATCAGCCTGTCGATTCTCTCAAACGGATACATGTGAAGTTCCAGCCTCTTCTGGTTCGTGTGAGAAAATATGATAAAAGATGATTGTTCGTGCTTGAAGTTTTAAGGAAAAAATACTACTCTGTACCGTGCGGTAAGTACAACAAAAAAAAGGGGGAAATACATCTGCTGCTTGCAGTCCACGAAAACATTCCCGAACGATCGATCCCCAAAGACGGGCGAGGCACCTGCCCACAGAAGAAAATCGAGCAATCGATTGTTACGATGTTCGCTTTTTCTCGGTCCTCAGAAACGTTTACTAGGACATTGCACCTGGTTATGGGTCCTCTCATATTCAATTCATGAGTTTGCTCGGAGAAACTTGAAAATGGATACGGCATGCATGATGGGGGTGGACATCGGTTCCGGTGGTTGCAAGGTCACCATCATCGATTCAACCGGAAACGTGAAGGCCGGCGGGTATCGCGAGTACCCGACCTACTATCCCCATCCAGGGTGGGCCGAACAGGCTCCGGAGGAGTGGTACCAGGCCTTGCGGCTCACCCTTGAGGACATCTTCTCCCGAGGAACCGTCCCCCGAAAGAGCATCGCTTCCATCGCCATCGGTGCCGCCACTCACACCCTGGTGCTCCTGGATGGGAACAACCAGGTCCTGCGGCCGGCCATACTCTGGAGAGACAAACGGACCATCGCCCAGGTCGAAGCGCTCCAGAGAGACCACGGAAGGGAGATCTTCGACGAGACGCTTCACGCCGTAAACGTCAACTGGACGTTGCCTTACCTCGTGTGGGTGCGGGAAAACGAACCAAGGGTATGGGAGAGGACTGCAACGATTCTCATGCCCAAGGATTACATTCGGCACCGATTGACAGGCGATATCGGCACCGATTACATGGATGCCCACGGCACCCTACTCTTTAATGTCCGCGAACGCGAGTGGTCTGAAAAGATATGCCGTCTGGCGGACATCCCCATGCGGCTTCTGCCGTCCGTGTCGCCGCCCCAGCGCGTGGTCGGAGGCCTCACCCATTCGGCCGCCCGGGAACTGGGTCTCGTTGAAGGAACACCAGTGGTCACCGGAACCACCGACCAAGCCTCCGAAGCTTTCGGGGCGGGCGCCATCGAATTGGGACAGGGCATTTTGAAGCTCGCCACGGCTGGCAACGTGGCCGTGATAACCGACGAACCGCACCCCAGTCCTCCCAAGGTCTACGCGTATTTCCACGTCCTACCCTCAAAGTGGTACACGCTGGCCGGTACCATTTCTTGCGCAGTCTGCTACCGCTGGCTGCGGGACACGCTGTGCGAAAGCGAAGTAAACGCGGCCGGCCGTTGGGACCTCAATCCCTACCGACTCATGGATCATCTGGCCGCGAAAGCGCCCGTGGGCTGCGAAGGCCTCATCTTTCATCCAAACCTGCAGGGAGCTATCTGGGACCCCTATCTACGGGGCGATTTCATCGGGATCACCTCCCGGCACGGCAAGGAGCACTTCATCCGTGCTGTATTGGAGGGGGTGGCCTATTCGCTTTACAGTTGTCTGCGGGAGATGGACCGACTGGGAGTGCGGGTTCGTGATTTCCGCATCATCGGAGGAGGCGCGGCCAGCCCTCTTTGGCGACAGATCGTGAGCGACATGGTAGGCACGAGTCTCATGCGTCCCGCGGTGGACGATTCCTCTTTCGGCACCGCACTGGTGGGCGGGTTGGGCGTAGGGATTTTCTCTAGCGTGGAGGAAGCGGTGCGTTCCTGCGTTCAAATTGTGGATGAAGTCCATCCCAACCGGGAGAATCACGAAATCTACTCCCGCCTTTTCGAGGTGTATGAGAGGGTATCAACCGACCTTACTGCGACCTCGAAGTTCATGCACCGCATCCTTGAAGACCTGGACCAGCGATCCTTGAAGCGGCGTTGACCTGGAGGTGGGGACCCCGGACCAGGGACGGCATGGATTTCCTTAAGTAAGCCCGGGTCCACGGTATTCGATCCAGAAAGGCAAGATGTTCCCATATTGTAAGGAGGAACCCTTGGTTTCAAAAAAAGTCGGGTTTTCCACCAAGTCCATTCACAGCGGAGAAAAAATCTGTCCTATGACCGGATCTATCACTCCGCCGATTTATCAGACATCCAATTTCGGATTTGCCGATCTTGATTCTCTAAGAAAGGCTTCAGCCGACCCTTCGAAGGGTTATTTCTATACCCGTCTCAGTAACCCCACTTTTGAAGTCGTGGAGAAGAAAACGGCCGACTTGATGGGGACCGAAAGGGCTGTGGTGTTCTCATCGGGGATGGCCGCGCTCACCACTGCAATATTCTCTTTGGTTTCCTCTGGAGATCATATCGTCTCTGCCAACGACATCTATGGAGGGACGTTTAATTTCTTTGTCAATGTGCTGCCACGACACGGTGTAACCGTCGATCTTGTGGATACCACTGATCCGGAAAAACTCGGCGACTCAATCAAGCCGAATACAAAAATCCTCTTTTTCGAATCGCCCACCAATCCCCTTTTGAAACTTATGGACATCAGTGAAGTGGCTCGGATTGGAAAACAACGTGGCGTCATCACATTCATGGACAATACTTTCGCTACCTCCTTCAATCAGAGGCCTCTCGAATTGGGGGTTGACCTCGAGATGCAAAGCGCTACGAAGTATTTAGGAGGTCACAGTGATCTTCTGGGTGGCGTCGTTGCGGGGTCTGAAGGTTTGATCGAAAAAGTGATGCTCTCCCGATATGTCTTTGGAGGCATCCCAGATCCACACTCCGCTTGGTTACTAATGCGAGGAATCAAGACTTTGAAGGTCCGGATGGAAGCACACAATAGGAATGGTATAGAGGTTGCGCGTTTCCTCGAAAAGCATCCCGCGGTTGAACGCGTTTATTATCCTGGCCTGAAATGCCATCCGCAAAATGATCTGGCTAAACGACAGATGAATGGGTTTGGAGGAATCGTGAGTTTCGAGTTGAAGGGAACAGGAGGTGCGATTGGGAGGTTTTTCGAAAAACTTCGAATATTTCAGTTGGCTGCGAGCCTTGGTGGAATTGAATCCCTTGCCTGCCCCCCTGCCTTGACCACACATCGAAGGCTCTCTGATTCGCAGCGAAGCAAGGCAGGGATAAAGGATAATTTGATCCGCCTCTCGGTGGGCATCGAAGATATTCAAGATCTTTTTGAAGACCTGAGTCAGGCTTTGAGCTCTATCTCCTGAAAGCACCAAATCACGTATGATCATTTCTACAAAAGCGGCATACGCTTCATCAAATTCAATAGCCAGCTAGCCTGGCAGGTTTTTCCTGTGGCCTGGATAGTATCTATAAGGACCCAACTTAATGGTTACCGAGAATTCCTGCTATATTAACTAGATATCCCTGGAATACTGATAGATGATTAGACCCTTAACCACTCACCACCCACCACCAAGGTCCCCTGAGGCCCAGCTGACCTGCCAAGAAACTCAATATTCCATAAGAGAGCAGGACAAGAGAATCGCCAAATTTGATTCGGCTAAGACTGCGTCGGCCATAGCCCGGGCTGGCAGAGCGGCGGGTCAACTCGGCGAAGATGAAGCAAAGAGCTTGGCGGCGCCGGCCTTTGAGGGGCAGTATGAGGCGGGAACCAATGAAAAAAAGGACCAATTTTGGCACAATTGGTCCTCGGGTTCAAACTAACTTATTTATATAATTCAGTTTGTGGTGGAGGCGGCGGGAGTCGAACCCGCGTCCGAAAGTATTTTCCTCAGGCATCTACATACTTAGCCCGATAATAGTGTTTCGCCCCTCGGTTTCCTACCAGGCAAGGTTGCCAAGGGACTAACCCGTGTGTTGTCTCGCATCACCGATCCACAGGTGCATCGGCTCTGCCAGCCTGCAAGTCGGCGCTCTCATCAGCCCCGCAGGCAAAAGCTGAGAGAACGCTGGCCGTCAATTAAGCGGCCAGGGCGTACGCATAGTCGTCTGCGTTTGTGTTTATGCTCACCCGTTTTACGAGCAGATGAACCTCGGTATGCAACCTGAGTTCCTTTACCCCCGTCGAAGCCGTTTCGCCCCCTTGTTTGAATCCGTTGGTTTTCAGACACGCAAACAGCGCGATCACCTATAAACCCACACTGAATAATTATAGGCGCAGCAATGCCGGATGTCAATGTTCGTACCTTTTCTTGGCCTGGTCTATCTCCCGCTTCAAATCCTTTTCTTTGAGGGACCGCCTCTTATCGTACTTCTTTTTCCCACGGGCCAGGGCCAATTCGACCTTCGCCTTCCCCTTGGGCGTGAAATAGACCTTCAAGGGGATAAGGGTCAGGCCCCTTTCCTGGGTCTTGCCGATCAATCGCTTGATCTCCCTGTTGTGAAGCAGAAGTTTCCGCGTGCGGGTTGCTTCCAATTCCATGTGATGGGAATAAGAATAGGGGGTAATGTGCATGCTGTAGAGGAAGACTTCGCCTCCTTTAATTTTGGCGTAGCTGTCCACCAGGTTGGCCCGGCCTTCGCGAAGCGATTTCACTTCCGGTCCCAGGAGGATCATCCCCGCTTCAAAGACCTCGTCAATCTCATATTCGTGGCGGGCCTTCCTATTTTGGCATACGATTTTATTAGACATAAGAAGGAGTCAGCCCCTGGTATTTGTCCGCGCTTTGCTTGGACTCCCCACACTTTGTGTGTGGCCTCGGTTTCGGGCGCCTTGTATCTGGACCTTTTTGAGCAAACTGCTAAGCATTAAGCGACGAAAGTTTACGGCTCGAGTTCTCGCCCCCATGAAAATAACCCTTTTCGTGGAGGTCGGGGGCAAGGGTCTTCATTCTCTCAAGGACATATCCACGGATTTCTTTGGGTGTCTCAAGCTCGATGGCCTTTCTGAAGTCCCTCTGGACGTACTTCATGGAAAGGGAGCGGATGACCCTTTTGGCAATGGGTATGGCCCGGGAGTTCATGCTCAGCTCGGTGAGCCCCATGCCCAGCAACACCGGGATGCAGAGCGGATCGCCGGCCATCTCACCGCACAGGGCCACCCCGATTCCGGTCCGCTTCGCCACACCCACCACGTGGCTGATCATCCTGAGGATCGCCGGATGGAAGGGTTCGTACATGTAGGCCACATGCTCATTGACCCTGTCAATAGCCAAGGCATATTGAATCAGGTCGTTGGTCCCTATGCTGAAGAAGTCCACGTGGCGGGCAAAGACCTCGGCCATGGTCACGGCCGACGGGATCTCGATCATGATGCCCACCTTGATATGATGATCGAAATTTACCCCTTCCCGATCCAGATCCCCTTTAACCCCATCGAGGATCCGCTTGGCATCGAGGATCTCCTGCAACCCTGAGATCATGGGGAACATGACCTGTATGTTCCCGAAGGCACTGGCCCGAAGGATGGCCCGCAGCTGATTCTTGAAGATCTCAGGCTCCCTGAGGCAATACCGGATAGCGCGCAGACCCAGGGCCGGGTTCATTTCCCGTGAGATGTCCAATTCGGAAGCAAACTTGTCCCCCCCAGATCCAGGGTCCTGATGTTGACCTTGAAGGGCGAGATGATCTCTGCGACTTCTTTATAGTCTTCAAAGAGGATTCCTTCGCGGGGGAGCCCTTTGCTCCTGAGATAAAGAAATTCTGTCCTGTAAAGCCCTATGCCTTCGGCGCCATAGTCCCTGACCGCCGCCACCTCCTCCAAGAATTCAATGTTGGCCATGATGTCGATCTTGTGGCCGTCCTGGGTGACGGCCGGGAGATGGCTCATCCGGGCGATGCTGGACTTGTAGCTCTCGTGCTCGAGCTGTTTTTCCTGAAAGGAGATAATGGTCTCCTCGTCAGGACCCACGATCACCTCTCCGGTGTTTCCGTCCACGATCAGCAGGTCCCCGTCCATGATCCGCTCGGTTGCGGATTCAAGCGCCACCACCGCGGGGATCTCAAGGGCCTGCGCCATGATGGCCGTGTGAGAGGTCTTGCCCCCCACATCCGTGATGAAGCCCATGACCTTTCCGATGTTCATCTCGGTCGTGTCTACCGGCGAAAGATCGCGGGCGACGATGATGACCCGTTGGTTGATTTGAGCCAGGCTGTCCAGGGCGTTCCTGGAAAGGTTTCGAAGGATTCGTTCGGTAACGTTTTCCACGTCGTTGATTCGGCCGCGGATGTAGGCGTCATCGATCTGATCGAAGACCCGCCGGATCTCTTGGAGCGATTTCTTCACGGCCCATTCTGCATTGATCTTTTCCTGCTGGATCCTATGGACCGTTGCATCGGTCAACATGCTCTCCTTAAGAATCATGAGGTGGCTCTCGATGATGAACCCGTGCTTTTTCACCTGTTCCGGCATGCGGTTCTTGACGTTGAGAAACTGCTCCTCGGTCCGCTTCAGGGCCTTTGTGAACCGATCGATCTCCAAGTTCACCTGGTCCTCGGTAATCAGGTATTGGTAAAGGATCTTGACCTTGGATCGATCGACCAAGTGGGCCTTACCGATAATAATCCCCGGAGAAACGGGAATTCCTTTGAGCTTCCGCTGGACGGAGCCATCAAGGTCGGTCATCTGCCCTCCCCAAATCGCTGCTCAAAGAGCACGGTCAGTCTTTCCATGAGTTCAGCGGAGTCCTCTCCCACAATCCTCGCCTCAATTTCTGTCCCTTTGGGGCAGGAAAGCGTGAGAATGGAAAGGATGCTGGATGCGTTCACTTCCTTGTCTCCCTTTCGAATGAAAATTTCCGACTTGTGCAAACTGGCCAGCGCGACAATCTTTGCCGCAGACCTCGCATGGAGCCCCAGTTCGTTCCGGATGGTCAGCTTCCGAATCAATTCCATCGGCCTGAAGCGGCAGATGGCGTTTCCGCCCCTTTCCCTTCCATGGCCGCCCTCAGGGCCAAACAGGCCCTGTAAACCCTCCGGTAGGGAAGCCGTTCTTCCTCTGAGACCTTCCTTGCGACCTCCACAAGTGTCATCCCCTTCTTCTTAAGAAGTGTTTTTATCTTCTTCTGAAGGTCGCTTTCAATATGGGATTCGGAACCAGTCGCCGGGCCGGCACCGGCTACGACCAGCGTGAACTCTCCCTTGGGCCGATCCTGCCCCAGGTGCGACATCAGATCGGAAACCGGCCCTCTACGGATCTCCTCGAAAACCTTGGTGATCTCTCTTGCGAGGAGCACCGTCCGATCCCCCAGGATTTCTCCGAGATCGCGCAGTGTCTCTATAATCCGGTGGGGCGCCTCAAAAAACACTGCAGCCCTCTTTTCGGCTGTCAAAAGATCCAGGACCCTTCGACGCCTGCCGGCCCTGTTGGGCAGGAAGCCCATGAAGACGAAGGCCTCCGTGGGAAGGCCGCAAACCGAAAGGGCAGCCATGACCGCAGAGGCACCGGGTATGGGCGTCACTTTGATTTGTTCTTCCAACGCCAGACCCACCAGGAAGGCACCGGGGTCCGAGATGCCGGGCGTCCCGGCATCGGTTACCAGGGCCACGTCCTCACCGGAATTAAGCCGACCGATGAGCTCATTCCCCCTGGCCTTTTCGTTGTGCTGGTTGTAGCTGGTCACTTTCGTCTTAATGGCGTAGTGACGGCAGAGCACCCGCGTATGTGACACGTTTTCCGCAGCGATGAGGGAGACGTCCTTAAGGACCTTCAAGGCCCTGAACGTCAGGTCCTCCAGGTTCCCGATCGGTGTTGCCACAACGTAGAGCGTTCCAACCCTTCTGGACTCCATCGCAGGATCCGTGCCTGTTTATCGGGTCGTGGCCAGGCCCTTGTGGAAGGGCCCGGATGTGCCGGCCCAAATCAATAGGCCAATTCAAACGCGTTCTTGATCACTTCGATCCGGGGTGCGCCCTGACCCAGGCTCACGGCCACAACATCGAATCTGGATTTTACATCACAGCATCCATTGGATTTCATATAGGCCAAGGCCGCCTTTGAAACCTGTCGCTGCTTCCTGGCATCCACGGCCGCCTTGGCCGAATCGATGGCTCCCCAACGCCTCGTCTTGATCTCAATAAACACCAGGCAATCTCCATCCTTTGCCACAAGGTCCAATTCCCCCACGGGGCAGCGGTAGTTGGCGGCGATGACCTTGTAACCCAGGCTACGGACCTTCTTTATCGCCAGCGATTCCCCCAATTTGCCCAAATCCAGTCTTTCCCGGGTCAAGGTGCAAAACCCCCCTGAAAGTCAAGCGGTGACACGGGGATGGACCGTAGTTCCGGATGGCTGCCATGTGCGCCTTGGTCCCGTACCCCTTGTGTTGATGGAAGCCGTAGTCCGGATACATCTCGTGATAGGCCTGCATGATCCGGTCTCGGTAGACCTTGGCGACCACTGAGGCGGCCGAAATACTCGCGCTGATCTGGTCGCCCTTCTTCAAACACCATTGAGGGATTCCGATGGGGACCTCGTGGATGCCATCGATGAGGAGGAAATCGGGCCTTCGGTCCATGCAGAGCACGGCCCGCTTCATGGCCTCAAGCGAGGCCCGGAGGATGTTGAACCGATCGATATAAGCCCGGGAAACCACGCCTACGCCCAAGGCAAGGGCGCAATGGCAGATGATTGGAAAGGCCTCATCCCTCGCTTTTTCGGTCATCCGCTTGGAGTCGTCGATCCCATCGAGCGCAACGCCTTCGGGCAAAATCACGGCCGCAGCCACCACGGGACCTGCCAGAGGGCCTCGCCCTGCCTCGTCAACGCCCGAAATCGAGCCGTATCCCGCCTTGCGGGCCAGGGCCTCGTAGAAGAAACGGTCTTTCCGCTCCGGTGAAAGAAAATCCGGAAAAAGCGCAAGGGTTCCTTTAGGGGTCGATGACGAGTCGGCGATAATCAATCCCGCCTTTCCTTGATTCGAGCTGCCTTCCCTCGGAGCTTTCTCAGATAATAGAGTTTCGCCCTTCTGACCTTGCCCCTCGTGACGATCTCGACGCGATCGATGGTCGGCGAATGGGAAGGGAAAATTCTTTCGACCCCAATGCCGTAAGAAACCTTTCTCACCGTAAAGGTCGCGTCGGTGGTTCCCTTCCTCTTGCGGATTACGACACCCTGAAAGACCTGAATCCTTTCCTTGTCGCCTTCCGTAATTCTGGCATGAACACGGATGGTATCTCCGGGCCTGAAATCCGGGATGTCCGTTCTCATTTGTTCTTTCTGAAGCATTTCCAAAACGTCCATGTTGCCTCCTCAGTGTTAAGCGCCGCCGGCCAGCCGGTCCAATATGATGGCCGCCGCACTCCTTACGGATAGATGATTATATTCGCCCCTCCCGCAAATGGGGTCGAGGATGAAATCGGCACAACCATACACCGCCGGGGCCAGGCCCCAGGCGGTTCCAAACAGCAGACCCACCACCTTCTGGTCACCGTGGATCAAGTCGCGAAGCCCCCCGTAGGAGATGCGCCTTTCCTCGTGCCATGATGCATCCGTTGCGACCAGAAGGGGGCGTTCCCCTTCGGAACGGGTCATCTCCTGGGCTGCCTGCTCCAGAGAATCCGAAACGGCCACGAGCCCCATGGCGTCTCTTCTGTCACGGTTGTAAGTGGCCCCATATCCCTCCGTCCAATGGCTTCGTATGCGCTCGACCAGACACTGCTGGTCCTCGAGGGGAGTCACCACAAAAAACTTCCTCACCTCGTAAGTCCTGGCAAGCCTTGCCATGTCATGGATGTCCAACGTGGTGACCGCCGACGCGATCTGGCGTCCATTCTTGTTCCGAACCGGATAGTGGAGAAGCCCGATATATAGCCGCATGCGTCAGTGCTTGCCCAATTCGGATTTCCCCGTTCTGGCAAGGCTAAAGACCCCATCGGGAAATCGCTGATTCCCAGGACCATTCACTTATGAAACCGTCCCCTGGCTCCGGCCGGTCCTCAGATCCGCAAGGATCCGCTCATCTTCTTCGTTGAGCCTTGCCGTCTCAAGGAGCTCCGGTCTCTTCTCCATGGTCCGTTTTATCGCCTGAGCCCGTCGCCACAACCGGATCTTTTCGTGGTCCCCTGAGAGGAGAACCCCCGGGACCTCATGGTCCAGGAACACCCTGGGCCTCGTGTAGTGGGGGTACTCCAGGATGCCGTCTTCGAAGGTATCCTCCCGGTTTGACCGCTCCCCGCCAAGTACGCCCGGGATCAGTCGGCTCACCGTGTCCATCACGACCAGCGCACCCAGCTCACCCCCGGTCAATACATAATCACCAATGGAAAGCTCCCGGTCCACACACGCCAGCCGGATCCGCTCGTCGATCCCTTCATAGCGCCCACAAATCAATATGAGCTGATCAAAGTCAGCCAGTTCCCAGGCCGTAGCCTGCCGGAAGGTCTCCCCCTGGGGGCTCAACAGGATCACCACGCCCCGGCCAGGTACCTTCTCAATGGAACCGAGGGCCCGGTATATGGGCTCGGGCTTCATGACCATGCCCTCTCCCCCCCCGTAAGGGCGGTCATCCGTTGTCCTGCGGGGTCCGTCGGCATGATCGCGTATATTGGTGACCCTTATCTCTATAAGCCCGCTCTTGAGGGCTTGGGCGAGGATCCCTTCGTCGAGGTACGCGGAGATCATCCAGGGAAATATGGTAAGGACGTCAAATCTCATTTAGATCCAGGAGTCCTTCCATGGGCGAAATGATCATCTTCCCGCTATCGAGATCTATGGCCTTGACCACCTCCGACGTTGCAGGCACGAGGATCTCTCTCTTCCCCATTGTTACAACGTAGATGTCATTGGCCCCCGTCGCAATGATGCGGGAGATCGTCCCGATGGTCTCTCCCGTATCCAGGTGCACTTCGAGGCCCATGAGCTCAAACCAGAAATACTCATCCTCGTCGCGCCGGAGGCCACGTTTCTCCACAAGGATGGCGGCGCTTCGGTAAGTCTCTGCCCGTTCAAGGGTCGCAATGCCTTCGAGCTCCAGGAGAGGCATCCCCTTCTGAGGCTTGATGGAGACCACCTTGAAGCACTCAGGGGCCTTTGTGTCCACTCGGAGATAAACGATTCCCCCTTCCTCAAAAGGCAGATCAACGCCCGCGTCAGAACGGACCCGAAGAAGGCCCTTTAGGCCATGTGGCCTAAGAACCCTTCCTATTGGAATCAGTTCGGCGGGCCTAATCCGACTCACCGCTATTCGATGATTTCAAGGACGGACCGCTTGTTCAACTTGGTTGAGGCGGCACTCAAAATGGTTCTCATGGCCCGTGCCGTCTTGCCCTGTTTTCCGATGACTTTACCCAGGTCCTCTTTGGCCACCTTCAACTCAATCACGGAAGTCTGCTCTCCAATAATTTCCGACACCACCACCTCTTCCGGCTTGTCAACGAGCGCCTTCGCGATGTAAGCGATCAAGTCCTTCATCTCCATTTACCTCCGTGCCCGGCTTGGCCACTACTTCAGTTAGAACTGGCAGGAGATCCCAACAGCCCCTGTTTCCTCAAGATCGCGCTGGCCGCCTCCGAAACAACCGCACCTTTTTCAAGCCAATACTTCACCTTCTCCGGGTTCAGCTTTATCGTGGCAGGGTCGTTGGTGGGATCGTAAGACCCCAGGATCTCCAGGAACCGCCCGTCACGCCGCGACTCCGAGTTGGCGGCCACAAGCCTATAAAACGGCTTTTTCTTCGCGCCCATTCTGGTCAATCTGATTTTTACCGGCATTTTAGTGTCGTCACCCCCTCTATATTCTGGTTAGTGTGCTCAGCCCAACATCGACGGTATATTCTTAAGCCCCTTCTTGGCAAAACGTTCCATCATCTTCTTGGTCTGAGCAAAGTTTTTCAATAGTCGATTCACATCCTGAATCGTCGTCCCACTCCCTGTTGCGACTCTCTTTCTCCTGCTTCCGTTAATGATCTTGTAGTTGCGGCGCTCCTCCCTGGTCATGGAATTGATGATGGCTTCCACCCTCACCAATTCCTTTTCATCCGGCTTGAACTGCTTCAGTTTCTTCAACTGGCCCAATCCCGGAAGCATGCCCAGGATCTGTTCCAGGGACCCCATCTTTTTCATCTGTCCGAGCTGCGCCTGGAAATCCTCCAGGTCAAAGTCGCTCTTTCTGAGTCTCTTTTCGAGCCGGACGGCCAGTTTTTCGTCGAACTCGGCCTGGGCCTTCTCAATAAGGGAGAGAACATCTCCCATTCCTAAGATTCGGGAGGCCATTCGATCCGGAAAAAACGGTTCAAGGGCATCGATTTTCTCGCCGACACCGATGAACTTGATGGGTCGCTCGGTGACCGCACGGATGGAGAGCGCAGCGCCGCCCCTGGCATCGCCCTCCATCTTGGTCAGCACGATTCCGGTAATATCAAGCGCATCGCTGAACTGTTTGGCCACATTCACCGCGTCCTGCCCCGTCATGGCGTCCGCGACGAAAAGGATCTCAGCGGGTCTGGTCTTTTCTTTTATCCTGACCAGTTCGGCCATCAAGGCCTCATCGATATGAAGACGGCCCGCCGTATCCAGAATCACAGTGTCTGCGCCTGATACCCCCGCCTTGGAAAGGGCCTCGGCACAAATGTCCTCAGGCCTTGCTGAAGGCTCTGAGGGATGGACCGGAACCCCGATCTGCTCACCGAGTGTGCGCAGTTGCTCGATGGCCGCAGGTCTGTATACGTCCGCCGGCACGAGATAGGGAAACCTGCCCTGTTTCCTCAGATGCCTGGCAAGCTTGGCGGCCGTCGTGGTCTTGCCGGAGCCCTGAAGCCCCACGAGCATCAAGACGTAAGGCGGTTTTCCCGTCAGATTGAGCCCCTGGATGGCTTCGCCCATCAGTCGGGTCAGCTCTTGATGGACAACCTTGATGAACTGCTGCCCTGGGGTCAGACTCTGGAGGACTTCCTGGCCCACGGACCGCTGCCGGATCTCTTCCACCAGGTTTTTGACCACCTTGTAATTGACGTCCGCCTCAAGGAGGGCCATGCGCACTTCCTTCAACGCATCCGCGATGTTCTCCTCGGTCAGACGTCCGCGGCCCGTAATCTTTCGGAAGACGGTGTTGAGCTTTTCTGTGAGACTCTCGAACATGGATCCGGTTCTTTATGGAGAAATAAACAATTAATTTAACTTTTTATTGCGCGATTTGTCAACCGCAGCCAATCAACAGCCGCACTTCTTTGATATTTTTTAATCTTTACCATATGTTCCGCGCATTTTCATCAAAATCTTGCCTCCATCAGGACCGATCGGTCCGGGATTGGCGTTCCGGGGAGGTCCGCCCATTTTACGGTTGCCATCCCGTGCAATTCCCTGTAGTGATTGATAGTTAGAGGGAAAATGGCAGCCCTTCTCCGGACAATGAACCACCCACGCGACGGAAATGAAGAAATCATCCGGCCCCGCCGGGGCAGGCAAGACCCTCAGGTGGGCCCTGATGCCCTGATGGTCATGGTCCCTTCCCACCTCGAATTTATCCGAAGACGTACCAGCGCCCGAAAGGCCAGGGTCAGCGACGGGGGACTTTGGAAGTATTATCTTGCAGCGGGAGACCATCAGCCACCGCTCACACTGTCAGGCCCCATGGTCGGCGCACCTCAGGCCGTGATGGTCATGGAGAAGCTCATAGCGCTCGGCGCAACAAGGATCTGGGTGGTGGGGTGGTGCGGATCCTTGCAGCCGGACGTTAAAATCGGGGATCTGGTGATACCCGCTGCAGCTCATTCCGAAGAGGGGACCTCCACCCACTATCCGGTCCCCGGGAGACGTCCCGAATCCGACGCAAGGTTGAATGGTCGCCTGCAAGACGCCCTCAGAACGAAAGGGCTCCCTTTTCGCACGGGGGAGGTTTGGACCACCGACGCCCCTTATCGGGAAACGCTTGACAAGGTGAAGCGCTATCAGCGGCTTGGGGTCCTTGCGGTAGAGATGGAGATGTCGGCCCTCATGACGGTGGCCCTCTTCAGGGCTGTCTCTATGGCAGCACTTCTCGTGGTATCGGACGAACTCTTCGATTTCAAGTGGAACCCCGGATTTTCCGACCCATTGCTGGAAAAAAGGGCTCGTGCCGCTGCGGAAATCCTGTTGATGGTGACCTCAGGCCCCTACTAAACACGCTAGGAGCCACGGTGGTGAGCTTTATGTCTGAAACGACAAGAAGAGAAGTCTCGGACTCGACACAAGGGATTCTGGCCATTGATGTGGGGAGCGGAACCCAAGACGTATTGGTCTGGCGTGAAGACCAAAATGTCGAAAACTGCCCCAAGATGGTCCTTCCCTCAGCCACGGCTATTCTTGCTGCAAAGATCGACCGGGCAAGACTCGAGGGCCGCCATCTCTTCCTCTCCGGCAGAACCATGGGCGGCGGACCCTGTACCAGGGCCGTTAAGCGACACCTGGCTGCCGGGCTCAAGGTGTTCGCGCTCAAGGGACCCTCCTTGACCTTTCACGACGATCTCGAAAAGGTCAAAGGAATGGGGGTTCGGATCGTGGAGGCAAGACCCCGGGTAAAGGGCCTTACAGAGATCGAGATGGCTGATGTGAACCTTGAGTCCATCGAAAAGGCCCTTCGACTTTTTGAAGTGGCACTCCCCGGGCTCTTTGCGGTCGCTGTGCAGGACCATGGATTTTCTCCGGATGAAAGCAACCGGGCCTTTCGGTTCAAGCAGTGGCGGGAGGTGCTTGAAAGAGGTCATGACCTTGACGCCCTCCTTTACTCGACCCCGCCGCCGCATCTGACCCGGATGAAGGCCGTGACGGAAACGGTGCCGGGCGCGTGGGTGATGGACACGGGGGCGGCGGCCATCCTGGGCGCCCTCCTTGACCCATGGGCTTCCTTCCGGAAGGAGGAGGGAATCACCATCGTAAACATCGGAAACGAGCACACAGTGGCCGCCCTTTACAAGGGCAGAAGGGCATGGGGATTCTATGAGCACCACACGTCCCTTCTTGATCCTGGGAAGCTTAAGGCGCACCTGGAACGGTTCCGGCGCGGAGAACTGACCAATCAGGAGATTTTCGGAGACGAGGGGCACGGATGCCAGGTCCTCCCAGGGGCAAGGGATCAATCCGCCTTTGAGCCCGTGACCATCACCGGGCCCAATCGAGCGCGGTTCCAGAGTCTTGGCGGCCACATGGCGGCGCCTTTCGGCGACATGATGCTCACCGGCTGCTTCGGACTCGTGGAGGCGTTGAAACGGAGGAAAAGATGATTTCGCCTATATTGAGCGATTCAACTAATCTGGATCCAGCCGCATGGAGGTGTCCTTTTTTTGAACCGCAACTCCATTCCTTCAGAGCCCTTAAAACGCCCCCAAGAAAGGCTAGTGATCAGTGAGCAGTCCGCCGGCGAAGTGAGCAGTGAAAAGCATTTACTGATTACTGAACACTGATGACTGATCACTTTATTCCTGGGGCTGTCTGGAAATAAATTCAGAAACTTGGTGCCGTTAATAAAAGCAGTGTCAGTATGTTTCGGCTCAAAAAAAGGACACCCCCATGCGGCCCACAAAGGCACGAAGGTATTGACGACCCATGGAAAAGATCATTCAGGAACTTGAGGCGCTGAAAAGGCAGATCGAGTACCACAACCACCGGTACTATGTACTGGACGACCCCGAGATCTCGGATGCGGAATACGACAGGCTTTACCGGCATTTGGTTGAGCTGGAGCAGCTTCACCCGGACCTTGTAACGCCCGACTCTCCGACCCAGCGGGTAGGGGGTGAGCCCCAGGAGGCCTTCTCCCAGGTCAGACACCGTCTTGCCATGTTGAGCCTCGAAAACGGCTTCAGGGAGCAGGACATCCTGGATTTTGATGCGAGGATCAAACGGTTTCTCAAAGAAGCGCTGCCCCTGGAGTATACGGTGGAGCCCAAGATGGACGGGTTGGCTGTAGAAATGGTTTATGAGCAGGGGGTCCTGACGGTGGCATCTACCAGGGGGGATGGTTTTGTGGGGGAAGACGTCACCAAGAATCTCAAGACCATCCTGGCGGTGCCCTTGACACTTTCAAGGCCGAAACAGGGTCCGCCCGTCCCAACCCTCTTGGAGGTGAGAGGGGAGGTTTATATGGAGAGGGAGGCCTTTGAGACCCTGAATCGGAGCCGGCTGGATCAGGGCCTTGCGGCCTTCGCCAATCCCAGAAACGCGGCTGCCGGAAGCATCAGGCAGCTGGACCCCAAGGTCACCGCCAAGCGGCCCCTCAATGTCTTCTGTTACGGGATTGGGACCCTTGAGGGACAGACCTTCAAGACACATTACGAGCTCATGCTCGCCTTGCAGCAATGGGGCTGCCGGATCAACCGCCCGCTCATCAGGGTGTGCCGAACCTTGGAGGAGGTCCTGTCACACTGCCGCTACCTGGAAGAGAACCGGTGGGAGCTTCCCTACGAGATCGATGGGGCCGTGGTCAAGGTGAACGACCTCACGATCCAGGCGCGACTCGGCCAGAAGTCACGAAGTCCACGCTGGGCCCTCGCATTCAAATTCGAGCCTACCCAAGCGACCACCAAGGTCCTCAAGATCGATGTCCAGGTGGGCAGGACCGGTGCCCTGACCCCCGTGGCCCATTTGGAGCCCGTTGAGGTAGGCGGGGTGATCGTCAAACGGGCCACCCTTCACAACCAGGATGAGATCCGCAAGAAGGACGTCCGCGAAGGCGATACGGTGATCGTGCAGAGGGCCGGGGACGTCATCCCGGAGGTTGTCAAGGTCATCGTGTCAGCGAGAACGGGAGGGGAACGGACCTTTTTGATGCCCGGCCGCTGCCCGGCTTGCGGCACCGAGGTTGAAAGAGAAGAAGGAGAGGTGGTCTTGAGGTGTCCAAACCTCGGGTGTCCTGCCCAGGTCAGGGAATCGCTGAACCATTTTGTCTCCAAATACGCCATGGACATCGAAGGATTGGGGGACAAACTGATCGGAAAGCTCCTCGAGAAAGCGCTCATTAGTGATGCGGCGGACCTCTACCGACTCAAAGAGGAAGACCTTCTGACGCTCGAAAAAGTCAAAGAAAAATCCGCCGCCAATCTGATGCGGGCCATTGAAAAGAGCAAGATGACCACCTTCCCCCGATTCATTTTTGCCTTGGGGATCCGGCATGTGGGGGAGCACGTGGCCGGAATCCTGGCCAACCACCTCCGGGACCTGGAAAGCTTGCAGGCGGCTTCGGAAACCGAGCTTACGGCCATCGATGAAATCGGACCTCAAATCGCCGAGAGCGTGGTTTCCTATTTTGCGGACGAATCAAACAGGGATTATATTCGCCGACTCCTGGAGGCAGGTGTCCATTGGGAGGCCTTGGCCCCTTCGAAAGGCCCTGCCCTTTCCGGAAAGACCTTCGTGCTCACGGGTACCCTCCGTGCCATGACGCGGTCGGAGGCCAAGGCCTTGATCACCCGGAAGGGAGGCAGGGTTGCCTCCTCCGTCAGCGGGACGACGGATTATCTGGTGGCAGGGGATTCCCCCGGTTCGAAACTCGAAAGGGCCCGGGAGCTATCTACCCGGGTCCTCAACGAGGTCGAATTCCTCGAAATATTGGGCGAATCGATTGATGCGGGGTAGAATCGTGGAAAACGTCAGGGTACGACTGATCATCGAGGGTCATGTACAGGGGGTCTGGTTCCGAGAATCCACCAGGAGGCAGGCATCAGCGCTTGGCGTGTCCGGCTGGGTCAGGAATCGACCGGACCGCGCTGTGGAGGTCGTGGCGGAGGGTCCGGCGGAAAAGGTTGAAAAGTTCGTGGCTTGGTGTCATAAAGGTCCACCGGCTGCCGAGGTCCATCGGGTTTCCAAGACCATTGAGCCCTGGCAAGGAACGCTCGGTGCTTTTGATGTAAGATACACCTGACAGAAGGATGACGCGCATTGAAGTCACGGACGACGTATGATGCACGAAAAATGGGACAGAATCGGCACCGCCTCTTCACCGAGGCTTATCTTCTGCTGACGGCGGCCTTTATCCTCTTCATGGCCGGGTGCGCCACCACCAGGTCCGTTTTCGAACGTTTTCGGACAGAGGGGGACACCCTTTCCAAGAAAGTCATGGCCCTGCCCTTAACGGATGTGGGCGGATTGGGCGAGCGATGGACTGCAGAGGCCCAGCGGGAGTTCTATGAGTTGCTGGGCCGGTCCCCCCGCATCTCTCTTCATTTCCAGGGATCTGAAGAAAACCCGGGCGCAACAGGCGTGACCCCTGTCGAATACGGGATCATCACGAGCCCCGAAATGATCCGCAAGGCCAGGGCACAGGGCATGAACGCCGTGATCGCGGGCGCGCTCAACCCAGTCGAGGTGACCAAAAAAAAGGCCGGGATCTGGCCTTTCCGCAGGAAGGTGGTCGCCTACCAGGTCTCCATGGTGGTAAACGTGGTCGATGTCAACCGCGGATACCTGTCCCTCACCAGCTTGGAGAGGGGGGAGATCACCTTCCCGCTTGAGGAAGACGGTTTTCAGGATGTGTCCAGAGAGCGCGAGGAGGCCCTCGAATCGGTATTGCCAAAGATCGTAAAACGCCAGGCCAACGCCGTCTCAAAGGAGCTGAAAGAAAATCCCTGGACCGGAAGGATCCTCTCAGTGGCCGAAAGCGGCGTCACCATCGGCGGTGGGAGAGATGCGGGCATCCTTCCCGGCCAGGTATTCACGGTTTACCCGGGTGCTGAACCCATTGCGACCAAAGAGGGCCGAGCCATCTATCCCCTTGGAAAGGCCGTCGGCACCATAAAAGTGGAAGAGGTCATGCCTGACAGATCCAGGGCCGTGGGTTCGGAGGGCGGCCCTTTCGTGGAAGGCCAGTTGGTGAGGCCCAAACGCTAGCCGAGCATTTCTTCCGCATGGGCCACGGCGGTTGCCGTAATCTCCTTTCCCGCCAGGAGCCGGGCGATCTCCTTAACCCTTGCCTCGCCTTCCAACTCAAGGAGCGTTGCCTCAGTCCTGCCGCCGCTGACCACTTTCTTCACCAGAAAATGGGTCTTCCCTTTGGCTGCGATTTGTGGCAGATGGGTGATGCAGAGGATCTGATGAAACCTCGACAGGTTCAGGAGTTTTTCCCCGATCACCTCGGCCGTTGCCCCGCTGATCCCTGAGTCCACTTCATCGAAAATGATGATCTCAACGGACCCCGACTGGGCCAAAATTGTCTTGAGGGCCAGCATGATACGGGAAAGCTCACCCCCCGAGGCGATCCGGCTGAGCGGCCCAAGGCCTTCCCCGGGGTTTGGCGAGATCATGAACTCGGCTTGATCCAGACCTTCCGCCCGCATCCGGGCGGCCCGCCATTCATCCCTCCCCGTTTCAACCGGGATGTCGTTCTTGAAATGGACGCAGAACCGGGTCCCTTCCATGTGCAGCTGCCGGAGCTCCGCTTCCATGGCCTCCTCAAGTCTCAGGGCCGCCTTGCGCCTCTTCTTCGAAAGGATCATTGCCTTTCGCTGGATCTCTTCCCAGGCGAGAGCCTGTTTAGCCTCGAGCATCTTGATCCTCTCCCTCTTTTCGGCCAGGTCTGCTACAAAGGATGCGAGTTTATCTCCGCAGGCCATGACCTCCTCTATGCTGCCTCCGTACTTCCGTTTCAGGTGGCCCAAAAGCTGGAGCCGTTCTTCCACCTGCTCGAGCCGCACGGGGTCCGGCTCGACGGTCTTCTGAAGGTCCCTCAGCAAGAGCGCCGCATCTTCAACCCTGATGCCGATGTCGTTGAGGGCGTCCCGCACCGGGCCAAGCCGGACATCCATTTCAGAGCCCTTTTCCACTTTTTTGCGGACGGCCGAGACGATCGACGAAACCGAATCGCGACTTTCATAGAGGGCCTGATAGCCCTCCAAAACGATCTGGCGCAGCGTTTCGGCGTTCTGAAGCCTTCGCCGTTCTTCACCGAGCCGCCCCTCTTCTCCCGGGCTCAAGACCGCACTCTCGATCTCCTGGATCTGAAACCTTCTCAGCTCCGCCTGGTCCTCCGTTTCCCTCACTTCCCTCTGTACACCCCGGATCTCACTGTCCGAAGACTGGGCCGCCTGAAACAAGTCCTGCAGATGGCTCCGCTCCTCAATCAGTCCACCGAATGAATCCAGAAAGGCGAGATGGTTTTCGGGCCGCAGAAGGACCTGGTGTTCATGCTGGCCGGAGATGCTCACAAGCGCCGCGCCGATTATCCCAAGCGTTTGCACCGTGGCCAGGGAATCATTGATGGCGATGCGGTTTCGCCCCTCCTTGGTAATGGTCCGCCGGATGATGATCTCGCCCTCAAAATCGATCCCCTGATCTCTCAATAACGTCTGGACCGGGCCGTTTTCAGGCAGGCTGAACAGGGCCTCGACCCTCGCCTCTCTTGCGCCGCGCCGGATGAGCTCTGATGAGGCCCTGCCGCCCAGGACAAGGTTCATGGCATTGATGATGATGGATTTTCCGGCGCCGGTCTCCCCTGAAAGGATGTTGAGCCCCGGCATGAAGGTGATCTCAAGGCGCTTGATGACGGCAAAATCGGAGATATTGAGTTGTGACAGCATCTTCGCTCCGCCTCGCCCCAGGCGGCCTCCCAGGTCTTAAACGCAATGGAGCGATTTGTATCCCGCCCCCGGTCCGGGAAGGCCCCAGGCGCCTCCAAGGAGCAAGCCAATTGGAATCGACCCGGAGGGGTTTAAAGCGCTTCACCCCAGGTCACCCTCAGGACCTCCTGATAGGTGGTCTTGCCTTCGAGCAGTTTGAGAAGCGCATTTTCCCTCAGGGTGACCATCCCCTCCTTCCGGGACAGCGCCTGGATGGCGGATAGCTCCGCATGCTGGGTCGTAATGGACTTCATGGACTCCGTGAATGGAAGGACCTCGAAGACCCCCTCCCGTCCATGGTAGCCCGTTCCCCTGCACCGGACACACCCCCTGCCCCGTGACAGCTCAACCCTGTGGGACACGGCCCCTTCACCCCCTGCATGGAGCCCCATGGACCGCATCGCTTCGCCATCCATGAAAAAGGACTCCTTGCACTGAGGACAGATCCTCCGAACCAATCGTTGTGCCACGGCGCCGATCAATGTCGCCTGGATCAGAAAGGAGGGAATGCCCAGATCCAGGAGCCGGGTGATGGCGGAAGGCGCATCGTTGGTGTGAAGGGTCGAGAGCACCAGGTGCCCCGTCAATGCCGCTTGAACGGCGTTTTCGGCCGTCTCCAGGTCTCTCATTTCCCCGAGCATGATGATGTCGGGGTCCTGACGCAGGATGTTCCTCAGGATATTCCCGAACGTAATTCCAACCACCGGCTGGACCGCGATCTGGTTGAACGATTCATGGATCATCTCGATTGGATCTTCCACGGTGACGATATTGACTTCCGGGCTTGAGAGCCCGCGGAGCGTGGAATAGAGGGTGGTGGACTTGCCGCTGCCCGTGGGGCCGCAGACCAGGACAATGCCGTGAGGCATGGAGATGAAGCCGTTGTATTTCTCCAGATCCTTGGCAGTGAATCCGAGCCCCTCTAGGTCCTGGAAGAGAACTTCAGGATCCATGATCCGCATGACCACTTTTTCTCCAAAGGCCACCGGAACCATGGAGACCCTTATCTCCGCCTCGACGCCCGCCTTATCCATCTTGATCCGGCCGTCCTGGGGCTTTCGCTTTTCCGCCATGTCAAGCCGTGACATGTTCTTGATGCGGCTGACAATGGCAGAATGGACGCTTCGCGGAAGCTGGTAAACCGTGTGAAGCACCCCGTCAATACGCATCCTCACCAGGCTTGTTTCTCGCTTGGGCTCGATGTGCACGTCACTGGCCCTCTGATCAAAGGCGTAGGAGAGCAGGTGGTTCACCGCATTTACGATGTGCTGATCGTTCGAGGGTAATTCTTCAACCGCCTTCAGCCGGACGTATTGTTCGAGATTGCCCAGGTCGACCGTGGGGGCTGAAAACTGTGTCTCCGCCGCGGCAATGGACCGCTTGAACCCGAAAAACTCGTTGATCAACTTGATGATGTCGCTTCTTGAGCTCACCACGGGTCTCACCTTCATATGGCTCACCCGCGCGATATCCTCCAAGACCTCCGCATTGAAGGGATTGGGGGTCGCAACCGTCAACCAGCCGTCTTCAACAGCCAGGGGAAGAACCAGGTGTCTTTTGGCAAAGGTGTACGGTATGACACCCGTGACGAAATTCAGTTCAAGCTTGAGCGGGTCGATCCTTTTATAGGGAAGCCCCCATTCCCGTGAGAGCGCGTAATAAATCGCTTCTTCGTCCAATGCCTTCTGAGAGTCATCCGCCCTCTCGAACTTGAGCGCGCTGATCATTTCGATGACATCAAAGGCCCCGGCGTCGTCCAGGCCTTGATCTCTGAAACCTCCTCTCCGCGCAAATGCCCTGTGCTTTGCTTTAGATGGTTCTCCCGACCGTCTGAGGATTTCTTTTCTTTGTGCCTCATTGATGAGCCCTCTTTGAAGGAGGATGGCGCAAAGACTTTCAACCCCCAGAGTTCCTGCCCCATTTGGTCTGTTCATGAAGCCCTCACGTTCTTTCCCCCGCAGACATCCCTGCTTCAGTTGAGGGGACGCGCAGGTTAAGGGGGATTCTACCACTCAAGCAACCCCCGTCAAGCGTCATCCACTGCCCTTTGCTAGCAGCCGGGATCCCTTTTGTCGTCTCTTGGCCCGGCATAGCGCGCCTGGGCTCAAGTTCCCATTTCTACTGACCGATGAAAGGATGTAGGCCCATCGCGCAAACACATCCTTGATTTCCCTTTTATGTGTCAAAACGATCGGGTTGGGAGGAAGAGATTGAAGGGACTTTCAACGCCAAAATTAAGAATGAGCCTTTTCGCGATCCTTCTGTGTCTGCCGTGGCCACAGGCCTCACACTCCGCAGACCCAAGCGCATTGTTTTCCGCTGGCACAAAATACCTTAGACAAGGACGCATGCAAGATGCGATCACCGCCTTGTCCCAAGCCATAGATCTCAAACCCGACTTTGCAGAGGCGTACATCAACAGGGGCCTTGCCTATTACATGAACGAGAATTATCCGCAAGCGGAGGAGGACTTCTTGGCCGTCCTGGAAATACGACCGGACGATCAAAAGGCTAACAACAACCTGGCCGTGGTCTATTACAGGCTGGAGCGGTACGAGGAAGCTGCGGACTATCTGGACCGGGCCTTGGAAGGGGGCCATCATAATGACCCCTCCTACGAGGACATCCACGTGAACCGGGAAGGCGTTGTCAAGGCCGGCCGGCAACCCGCGGGACCATGGGCTCAACGGTCCGTCCAGTTGAAGTTCTACGAACGATGAAGCGGCAGGCGCCCGCTTAATCCCCTCTCACAAGGACCTCCACCACAAATAAAAGAAGTTGATCCGCGGAAACGGCGGGGTGATGGCGAGCAGGCCCGCGCCCTTTTCGCCCTCGGCGGCCCCTTCACCCGGTGCCACCAGCAAACCAATTCCTCGCTCCATCAGAACGGGTACCGGTCCCGCCGTAATCCCACCGCCGATCACCCTGCTTCGAGTGGGGCCGGCACCTTCGGAGCTCGGCGGCAATCTGCCCGCTCCGGTTTTGTAATCCAGTTCATAGAGATTTGTCATACCGCCATTGCTATCAGGAGCATAAGTATTTACAAAATAGACCTTGTTCAGGAGCAGTCCTTTGGAGAGTACCTTTTCCCCTGAGGCAAGGCGAATCTCCCATCCTTCGTCAACCTTTCCGTTCTCATCCACATCAGCTGTGGGATTGTCCAGGTTGGGAACGGGTCGTGTTGAATCGGTCGCATCCACGAGGTCCGACTCATTAAAGGTCTTAGGTGAAAGCCCGAACGGATGCCCTCTCTCTTCAAACTCGTGCCCATCCTTGACCGCGTAAATCCGGTCTTGAGAGAGCAAGCCGCAGGCATCTTCCCTGTCTCCTGTCCCTGTAAGGAGAAGATCATAGTCCCGTTCGAGCGTAACGCTCGGGGGATAGAAGAACTTCCGTAGCGGCGTCGGGGGTGAGGGCTGGTTTGCCTGAAACAGGATATGGCCAGTCCAGTGGTTGATGTTCTCATCGCCCTGAGGGAAGGCTAAGGGCGTTCCGTGCTCATCCTTAAACCAGCCAAGCCGCAACATCTGGCCCCCAAGGTCACCCACATAGACCTTGTCAATGAATCCGTTTCCGTCGCCATCCACCAGGGCCACGCTGCTCGCGATGCTGAAGTCCATGCCGCTGATCCAGTTGACCCAGTTCTTGAAGATCTTGAGGGGACTTCCCGTTTCAACGTTGAGAACCAGAATCGCCTTTCCCTGTGAGTTATCTGGGCTGAAACCTCCGCCCACAAACAGGACAGGCGTCCCATTATCCGTCTCTTCATCGGAAGTCTTGACCAAACCAAACTCGGGTTCGGACCAGGTTTCCCCTAGATCGGGTATGACCACGTTAGGCCCTGCGTTAGGGGGTGCATCATAGGTAAAATAGGAGATGGTCCCCGTAGCGCCGGAGCTTTGGCCTGTCACAACCTCAGCCACATTGATTGATCCGCTTCTCTGGTCGTAACCCAGCAAGTCTGCCGAAAGGACGGCGCTAACCCGGGCAGACGCCCCACCCGCGAAAACCAGGCTCTCTCCCTGCTGGAAGATTCCTGTCACGTTCTCCAGTCCCACCTTCCCCGAAACCGCATCATTCCTTCGGCTCACGCGCCATAAAAAGACCGGGCTTTCCGGAACCGTGACGTCCAGCGCAAAATAGCTGGCCCCTCCTTTTCGCTCGCCACAGACAAGGATCACACGATCCACACTCGTATCGATGATGCCGTTTCCGTTCACGTCCTTGAAATACACCTTCGGGCTGGAATCCACGTAATACTGGTGGGCGTCCCCTCCAGCAGTTTCATCGGGGACGATCCCTTTAAGTCGGTGAAGTTGGTCCGGCGGTATAAAGGCCCAGGCCTCCGTACCATAGTTTGTCTCGTTTCCGTCAGCACCCACCGTGACGTCCAGCACCGCATGGAGCATCCCGTCATTTGCCCCAAAATAAACCATGGTCTTGGATGTCCCATCAGGAAACAAATACTCAAAGACCAGCGGTTCGCTGTGGAGCACATCTCCAGTGATGACAGACCGGTTCTCGGTGGTGTCACCGTCCTTATCTTTGTCGAAAACGTCAGCGCCCCGGACGAAGTTGATGATCTGCTCAGGGGAAGCACTCGGCGCTCCAAGCACCGCTGCGGTCAGGGCAGAATTGGTGGCTGCGAACTCATTGGATGTGAGGGTCAGGTCAGCGGTCGACCCAAGATAGGTAAAGATGTTTCTGCCGGTGTTGGGGATGCCATTGGATTTCGTGAGGTCCGCCCAGTCCTTGGTTTGCCAGAACGGGACCGCCGATTCAAGGATGACCCCGTTTGCGTCAACGGCCGGATTTCCCAGCGAATCAACGATACTACCATCAGAGGCCAGACCCAGCTTCACCACGTTTCCTTCCCAGAATCTCTCTGCCGTGGGCAGAAACAAGGCCAGGTAAACGCTCCCCGAGGCCACTCTCTGGCTGGTTGAAAGGACAGGCGAAAGAAAGGTGGTGGGTCTCGTCAGCGTTCTCCCATCGAAGATGCAGGTGTCGTCGGCCAGACTTGAAATCCCCGCACCAAGTAGAATTGCCGAAACACATATGGTAATCAGGCCCCAGTACCGTCTCATGTCAGTGCCCCACACTTAGTGACCCACACGGTAAAACCCCACCTCTTCCTCATTTCTGGCATTGGCCGGACCGTAGCCATAGCACTTCATCCGGTAATTGTAAGCCCTGAACGCACCCTGCTCGAATCCCGCCCCCCTTGGGAGCGGAGAAATGCCCGTAAACTCGACGGTGCCATTGAAGGATTGACCGGTGCTGAGAGGATACCGAGCGGATGATGGGTCCTTTGGGTTAGAGTGGTCGGCAACATACGGATTCGAGGGGTTTGGGAAGAAATGGGCATGGTCCTCACCCACCGAAAGATTCTTGGCTCCGTAAAGGTCCCCCTCGGATGCCACATAATTCCTGGCCGCTTCCGATGCATAGAAGGCCATCTTTTGGAATTTCTGGTTCCCCGAAAGCCTCTGCTCGATCAATGCCGTGGTGGCCGCGGCCATCCCGACGATCATGAGGATGCACATCATAAAAAGGGCGACCACCAGGATGGCGCCCTCATCACCCACAGGACATTTAAAAACCTTTCTCACGTCTCACCTCTCTCAAGATCGGGTGTTTGTAAGGATATGGCGCAAAGAGAGCTGTTTGGGAGCGCCACGGTCGTTCCACTTGGCTTTCATGTCGATGGTTTTCATATCGCCAGAGGGCGAATCGGTCACGTTCCAGCTGATTTCCATCTGGTATGGATCCGACGCCCTTGGTGGGATCCTATGTGGATTCTCTTCCGCGCTCAGTTGATCATCCGAATAGGGCAACATGGACAGGACCTCCAGCCGGCTCGAAACGCGCGCGGTGACATCGGCCAATTCCACGGCGGAACCGTTACTTCTGATGGCCGAACCCTGTAAAGAAGCCACTGCCAGGATACCGACCGCCAGGATGGTGATGGCGATGATCGCCTCAAGGATGGTGAACCCGCCCTCCGATGAGGCATCCCTGGACCTGAATAGAAGATGACGTGCCATTTTTAACCTTCTCCAACTTCGATCAGAACGCCAGGTTTCGACAGTTGACTTGCTCGGATAAGCGCTTTCGGCGAAAGCCGTCATGCTTGGCGGGCAAGATCACGTCTCCTTGTTGATTGAGGTAATCGTTGTCGTTTTTGAAGGCTGCGTCGGGCTTCTCGGCCCTTGCCACGAGGGTGATTTGCACAGCCCGAATATCGCGAAGCTTAGGTTCAAGGATTGGGAATTCCAAAGGCTTACCTTCTTCGTCCAGATAGACAAAATCAAGGGCGTCGATGTTTTGTGCCACAGGCAACCTGCCCGTGTCGCCGAACTTTCTAACCAGGTCATCTATTGTGTGATCCGCATCGATACCACTGTCGACAAGAGAGTATTCTATACTTTTGAGCTCGTCAGACTCATCTACCTTCCCGTCACCATTGCTGTCCGGTCTCATTTTAAACGCAATCTTGTTTGCCTCAGCCTCGCTAATTCCGGCATTGGGGTCTTTAAGGGGATCAAATCCCGCCATCCGGATATCTTTGACCATAAGATTCATGGCCGCTCTCAAGTTCTGATGCGCGCCGGCCAGTTGATCCTGGACCGCATAGGATTTCTGCTGAGAATTGAAGACCGCATACACCGCGGTCATTAACACCCCGGAGATTACCAGCGAAACCATGAGTTCTGTGAGCGTAAATCCCTTGTCTCCCTTCATTCCTTCCACTCCCCGTGAGACCATCGCTTTATGACCACCACCCCGGCGGTCACCGGTGTGCCCACCGCAAATGCCTCCCCCTTCCGGTTTGACAGGTAGACGTATCCATTTAAACCGTCAAGGGTGCCGTCGGGATTGAATTTGACAGCGCTTTCCGTATAGCTGATATCTTTATCGATGGTGCCGCCCGCGACGGTCGCCTTTTTCGTTGCCACCCCATGGCCGAAATCCACATCGCCCTTGTAATCCGCCAAGTTCACGGTCACCTCTGCCCGGTCATTCCCGCCCATCTCGGGAGGGCCGTCCCAGCCGTCTCCCTTGTCATCGGAGCAAATGAAATACCTGCCGGGCTTCACGCTGGGGTCAAAAATCACCGCCCATGGCCGATTGGTCTTTATGGCTCCGCCTTTAGCCAGGTGCAGGTTTGAGTAAAGATCCTTGGCCGCACTTCTCAGGCTGTAGGATGGGATCCACGATGAAAAAGCCGGATACGCGAACGCGGCCAGTATGCCCAAAATGAGCATCACCATGAGGATCTCCACCAATGTGAAGGCAGGAGACCCACCTTGGTTCAGCGATCCATCTGGCCTGAGATCACACATTCCTTGCGCTTTCAAAACAGGTTGACGGGAGAAATGACCCACCCCGCAGCAAGCTGCTAGATGTCATAAATTGAGATTTTTCCACACATCATATACGTTTACCACATGAGGCGAAAGGGCACAAATGTTTTTTTGTGGAACGCCTGTTGATCGGCCTGAAAGAAATCCAGGGTCAATCCCCGAACGGGTCCCATGCTTGACCGGACGTATGATCTTTAGTATGCACAGCCAAGGAGTCAAATTGCCATGGAGCCCGCAGACATATAGGGAACTGAAGGGTCAAGTGGTCTTAGTCTTGCATTAGTTCACTCTCTGAGGAGTCCGAGGCTCTAGTCCGACTGAATTGTCGCGGACGGGCGTGAGAAATCCATGGTTTTGGATATTCAGTATTGTCTGGTGCCGGCCTGGCCGGGGTAGGAGGGATTCGCCATGGTGCGTAGATTCATTATGTTGTGTGCATCCGTTTGGATCGGGAGCGTAATCCTGGGGGTCACATTGGTGGAGGGCATGGGCTTAAGCCTTGAGGTAAAAGAGTTCGTTTGTGATGAGGGCCATTACCGGGCCCAATGCGGTGTGATCAACGATTACACCTATGACAGTCATGCGACCATTGCGTTCAAGATCCTCCAGGAAGGCAAGGTCATGGCCTGCAAGACCGTGGAAACAGATCTTCCAGGGGGCGCGGACGGCGCTGAACCCATGGAAGTCCTGTTTGATACGGCCTGCCTGCCCGGGGATGTTCAGCTAGAATACAAGATTTATGAGCGAAAACAGCGAAACCGGATGGGGCCCTGGCTCAGTGACTGCCCCGAGCCAGGGCAAGGGGAATGAATTACCGTGTCGGCTTGAGCAGCCAGAGTGATTGGACTTTCCCATCCCTATCCAGTAGATAGCCCACGAAACTCCCAACCCGAAACGACCCTCTTCTCGCGTACTGGCTTGAGGGGGTCGCAAAGCTCACACCTGAGGCGAGCCCCTTGGTCCCGTCATCTATAACGATCTGATCGTCACCCAGTCGGTCGATTCGTCCGATCCCATCGAACTTCTCGGGATAGTAGTCCGGCACACCACGGGGTTCGGATGCTGCCGCTAGGTTGGCCCACCCGACCATCACGAAAATACCCAGGGTCAGACCAAGACCGAAACGTATCGCCTTTCTGGCTTGATGCCTTATCATATCTCTCCTCCTACATTGGTGGCTTTTCATTCTGAGCCTTGTTATCAACCGCCGGGCCGGTTTGACTTAGTAAAGCCATCAATTCCCGGTCCTTTCAACCCAATAGAATATCCCTCGCCGTTCACCTCGTTCGAAAAGGGTAACGGTCGTGCCCGCAGACGTGCTGAAGACCTTCATCTCCCGTTTTCGGTCCGGCATGGTCAGGACCACCGGGGGATGAAGGAGTCCCATGTATTCCTTGCCTGTTGGGGCAACCCAGTTCGGATGATCATCATCAGGTCCGATGTTGACGAGGTCGTTTTCGTCGATAACCCCATCGTTGTTAATGTCGAACTGAGGCTTCTCATTTAGCGGCCTCGCCCCGGTGCAGGCGTTCACCTCATGGACCATGGAATTGCCGCCGCCGGAGCATTCCGAGTCATTTGGCGTAAAGGAAGTGAAAACCGCCATGCCGTCCCGGATCATGAGGTCCTTGATGACCCGCTCGCCGCTGAGCGGAAGGTCGAAATACCAACCCGCGTGCACGATGGTTTCAGCGTTGCTCGAACCCGGGTTGGGATCTTGCCCCGTGTCTGTGTCCTCAATTTTTTCCCAGTTGGGCTCGTAATCCGTCGTCAGCCGGATCTTGTATCCGTAACGGATGACAGGACTCACTAGCAGCTCCGTCTGTTCCAGCAGGGTGACGTTAGAGGCCAGAGGCGTGTTGGAAAATACACCGGTTGCCCGGTCAAACGTGCCGAGAACCTCTCCGTTGTCATCGTCATCCCCATAGTCCCAGATCCCATAAACGGTCTGGACAGGCGGGTCGCCCAAGGGATCACTATCCAGGTAAATGCCCGTACCAAAGACCACGATATAGCCATGCTCGTCGCAATGACGCATGACATCTGGCTTAATGGTGATGGGTTGCCCAGGCGCAGTGAAGAGGGGCTTTGGCACATCTCCATCCGCAAACGATATCTTGTGGTCGCCATTATTGTCGGTTCCAAAGGCTACTTGCCACTGATTGTAATCTGCAGCCGTAAGATCAAACTTCCAGAGATTCCCCTTCAGGTCACCGGCGTAGGCATAGTCGACCTTGAAATCTCCGTTCTTGTCCACCAGCGATGGTGTCGAAAGCCCGTTCGCATCACCTACGCCTGTATCGAGTTTCGTAATCAGATTGCCATCCAGATCCAGAATGTACAACATAGCCTTTCCATTGGTGCTGTTATAACCATTTCCAAAGATGACCACCCAGGGATAAGTCGTTGAGTAAGTCCTTACAATAAAGGCCCTGCTGAAGCTGTACCCCAGATCGTCGTCCGTGACGCCGACCTTCGGATATTCCCACTTGATCATTGCGGCCACTTGCGTTTCACTGGAGCTGCTATCCAGGCTGTCCGCATCGGTGATGTCGAGGGCATAATAGCCTTTGCCACCCTTCCCCAACCCCCCGACCAGGAGCGTCCCCGTATCATCCTCGCCCATCGGGACGTTGGATCGGGCCGTGGGCGTTGAATCCACGAAAAACCGGTGATGGTCACCGTAATCCGGCGCCGTCAAGTATTTCAAATTGTCAAATACAAGATTGGGCACATATGCGAAACGCTCCTTCCCGGTTGTCGCATTAAAGGCATGGAGCATGCCGTCATTTCCGCCCACATAAACGGTGTTCCCCAAAAAGAGGGGCGCCGAATGGACGATGTCCCCCAATTTTCGCGTTCTCGGTCGGAACCCGGCGATCTCTTCCCCTCTTATATAATCGAGAACGTTCATCGCCGTCGCCTCAACAGGGTCAAGGGACGCTTTTTGGGCAGTAGTCAAAGAGATATATCGGAAGGCCGTCCCGGCGTCTGTGCCATTGTAGGTTACTATGTGACGGTCGTCAGGGGCCACACTTTGGAGCTGATCGGAGGCACTCCACTTGATGTCACTTTCCTCCCTGAGGATCGCCCCGGTTTCTCGGTCCACCGGGAAGGCCTTGACCTCGCCCGTCCAGGTGTCCGAGGAGTAGCTTGCCTGGTAGAGCACCGTATCGGTGCCGAGCTCCTCGCCGTTGACCGACACCGAGGCGCCCGATGCCATCCTGGACTCAATGTTTTCCATGAGCGCTGCCAGGGAGCTCACCAGTTCCTCGGGGTTGGAGGCGTTGAAGAAAAGGCCTCGACCGTTGATGGTGGCATGATAGAGGTCGTCGATCCGCTCGGGGCATTCTGTATTATCCGGATTTGGGTTAGGCCACACAGGTTCGCTGCCGTCCAGAAGACAAGGATGATAGGCCGATGGATCAAGGGTCCCCCTCAGGCCGAAAGACACCCCATAGGTCACCATGTGCTGCCAAGTGGCACTGTCGCAGGAATTGGTGGGGATAGAGTTGTCAAGGCCGCTTGAAAGATCCGTCTTGTAGTATTTCATGGCCACATCCGCCAGCGTGTTTGAGTAAGTGTCCGCATAGGGACTCCCCTGGTCTCCGTCCTGGTTATTCACGCTGGGCGAATCGCCGTTCCAGTAACCGTCCGTCATGAGGATCGCAAAGGCCTGCTGGCACGCCCCCCCGTCGGCATTACTCTTCCATGGTTCGTCACCCGTCTCCCCAAGGCTGCTGTTTTCTGCCGCGTTAAAGTACTTCCCCACCTCTTTCAGGGCAAGACGCAGCGGTGTGCCGCCTTCCGAATCGTAGTCATAGAGCAGGTTTAGCAGGGTATTGGTCTCATCGACGTAATATGAGTTATCGACCAGCTCGAACATGACCGCATCCGCATTGGTGTAGGTTCCCGTGCTCTGGTTATCGCGCGCGACCTGAACATACCCGGACGTTCCGGCGTCGAAATCGTAAGTGCCAAGTAGCGTCCATTGGCTGTAGTTCTGTCTCTGGTTGACGCGGACCGTGTCCGTTCCGCCTGCATGGTGGATGGTATAAGGGGCATTCGTATCACCATGGTAATAGTAATTCCACCAGCCATACACCTTGTAGGTTTCAGCCTTGGGCAGGTCAGGGGTCCACCTGGCCCATTTCCCGGATGTGCCGGTGTACTTGGAGCTACCCTTGTATTCATTGGAATAATTGGCTTCAGACCAACCAGACGTTGATGCAGAATACCCACTATCCTGGTTGTCCGCGATTATCGCGTTTCCTTGTGACTTGACCGGCAGCACCGTCTGGCGCAGCCCGCTGTTAATGGTGTAAAACCCAACCTGAACCCCTTCCAGCGTGCTGATGGCGCTTGAAACCGCGGCCTTGGCTGCCAGCTCTCTTCTCCGATAGTAGGAATACCAGTTGGCGAAGTTCTGGAGGTCTTCGGCATCGGTCTTATAAACAGGGTTCCCATCGTCGTCATAGAACTTTGGCCTCACACTTTCGGGTAGATCCGTGATGGGATAGAGCTCATTTGCGGCGACGACGCCGTCGTTATCCAGGACCTGGTAATAATGTCTTACCCCGTCAACGAAGTTTACAAGATAAACGGGCTCGTTGGCGTCCCATTCGCCGTTGCTGTTAAGATCATCCACCGTGTAGTAATGGGCGTTCTTTATATCCACATCCTCCGGAGAGGGCGTCCTGAAACACAAATTTGACTGCATCTGCGATGGTGTTGCTCCCTGTGCTTCCAGAGTGTCTCTCAATGGTCACGCTTCCTCCGGTTCCGCTTGCAAAGGGATACTCGCCCAGAGGAATCCACTCGCCGCAGATACCTGCTTGAGCCGTATTGTCTACCGTTGCCCTTTGGCTCTTATAAACGGTATCGGTGCCGGCACTGTGGAAGATCGTGATCTTCGCATTGCCATCTCGATCCGTATAGCAGTTCCACCACGCATAAACGGCATAGTTGCCGGTTAGCAGGGAGATTGGGCGTAAAGGTGGCCCTTTCACCTGTTGTCCCAGTGTAGATCGAACTACCGGCCCACTCAGGCGTTCGGCTGGATTCCGCCCAATGGGTACTACTATTTTCAAGGGTGAAATTGAGGGGAGCCGTTTCGGTTGTCCACGATCACCGCGGTCTCAGCCGCTGCAAGATAGTAATAGGTATTACCCAGGTTGAAGGTCGGCGTGAGGCATTGGCCGGGTTGGATCGAGGCGTAGAGGTACTGGCATCCGGCATTGTGGGCCAGGGCAGATAGGTCATGGCCGGATTGTAATACATCTTGTTCCATCCGGACCACTGGGAGAGCCACTTGAGCCGATTCGCGCCGGTAAGAATCTTGCCGTTGACGGAGCTGCTAGAGAACAGATTGTCTCCAATGTCGTAGAGGTAGGCGTAATAATCCTCAAACCTTCCGTCGCCCGTGGGGGTTCCGTCCATCTTCTTTTTCACCATGAACTCCCAGTCCATGCTCCCGGAGTTATCCAAGATGAACATGATGTTTGGCGGAGCGGTCACCACCTTAGTCTCCATGGGAACGTCACTGATGTTCACCGCCTCGGCCTGATGGGTTGGCTGGACCAGGAGGCAGGCAGCGAATGCCATCAGCATTCCTACGAACGGAACGCGCCTCTTTGGTTTGGCTTTCTGGCCCGTCTCTATCCGATGATCATGATATCTCATGGCCACACTCCTTGTTCTTGGTTCACTGCCTTCAAGCGGGACCCGGTTGGGCCTAGAATCGTCTCTTGTATCCGAGCTGGACGATGGCGGTCCCCCTCCTTGAATCCGAGCGGCCATAGAGGGCGTATTCATGAAGGGTGCTTGCGCTCATGTCCAGGGATGAGCCGCTGGCAACCCCACGATAGACCACCAAATACCGGTTGTTGCCATCCATGCCCTGTGCTGAGGTGTTGTTGGCTGGGTCCCAGATGGTTTGCGCTTTGGATGTCGGATTGGCGAATCGAGGAAGTTCGTTCCGGTTGAAGCCAGTTCGGCGTAAGGTTTATAAGGTTCGTCATGTTGGTTTCGTTCTCCATCTGCTGTGCCGCCAGCATGGCTCCTGATTCCGCGCGGAAAACGTTTATCTTGTGGGACCGGTCGTTGTCCGCGATCTTGAGCTCCACCTCGGTGGTGGTCGAGGCGGAAACACCCAGGAGTGTTAGAAGGACCAGGATAAGCATGGCAATGACGAGCATGGAGCCATCCTGATTGGCGATATGGATCCTATGACGTTTCATAGCTCTGTTCCTTTTAAGAGGCGACATTCGGCTTCACATGCCGGATGTATAGAGACTTCTGCATGCTGCGGTCTGTCCAGACCACGGTGATCCCGATCGTGACGGTGTTATTGACACCCACGTTTCGCGCCGTGTTCCAGAAGACGGTGTATGTCTTTCCCCCCACCGTAACATTTACGGGGGGCTGGTCGGCCGTACCCGGCGTGGCGTCTTTGAGGCCAGCTTCCCCATCACCATCCGTATCCACAAGCAACGGATCGGAAAACGATGCAGCCATGAGCTGATCCAGCTGGTTCCCGGCGACGAGGGTCGCCTCTGTCACGTCGCCAGCCGCAGCGGTGCCCTGAAGCGAGGATACCTGCATGGAGCCGACTGCCAGAATCCCAAAGGCCAGAATCCCCAGTGCGACCATCACCTCCACAAGGGTAAGGCCTGCCTGCTCTCTTACTTTTGACCCATAAATTCCAGTCATTGGAAATTCTCCCCTATGCTCACAACACAAGATTTCGGCAAAACACACGGCTTGTCAGCGTGCTGGTATGCGTACCACGGCTTCCCGTAATCGTAATGATCACGGATGCGATATTGGCCGTTGACGGGTTATTATTGGAATCCAAAAAGGTGAAGGTGAGGGCCGTGATGGACTCGGCCACGGTCTGCGCTGGGCCACCCTGTGTCATGTCAAGGGTGTTTGTCGTAGCATTGCGTTGAAACCCATACGTTTCATTGGGATCGAGAACGCCGTTCTCATTTGTATCGTATGCGAGGGTGATCTGGTTTTGGATCGGGCTCGCCACCCCTGAAAACCCGACAGTCATGGGTTTTCCGCTGGGATTAAATCCCGCCATGCGAATGGAGCGCTCCAAGTGATAAATGGCCGCCCGCAGGTTTTGTTGCACGAGGCAGGCATCACTCTGTTTCACATAGGCCTGCTGCTGAGAGCGATAGGCCGAATACACGGCTGTGGTCACAACCCCTGTCAGCATCATGGCGACCAGCAGCTCCGTTAAGCGAAAAGCCACGCTGACATCGTATCCCTTGGGGTCTCATTTTTTCGCTCCTTCTTGCTCGTCCAATTACGTTCCAAATCACTGCCAGGTCCCCCCTAATTGTTGTTGAGATCGGATCGCCCCTGCGGTGGCACTGCCCGGGCCCACCCTGTAAAAGGCCGAGTTGTTCCGGTTTGAGAGATAGGCGTAGCCCCCCCCTGTCACCATACCCGTAGCGCTGAAGGTCAAGGTCGCAGAGTCAAAAGTCTCGCCGCCGGGCCCTTGAAACTGAATGCCGCCGTTACTGTAGTCGGAAAGGTTAATGGTCTTGTTGGGAGAGGAGCAAGTGTAACCGTTGGCGGTAAAGGTGATGGTGCAACTGGTGTTTTGGCGAATGGCCTCGAGTCGCACCAGTTGCATATTGCTGTGTAGCTCGCGCACCGCGTTGCGGAGTTGATAGGTGGGATACCATGAAGTCACGACGGGCACCGAGATCGAGGCCAGCACAGCGAGTACCACGAGGGACACGATGAGCTCCACGAGGGAGAACCCGGATTTGTCCGCTTTTGGCCATGAAAACCGTTCCATTGCTTATCCCCTTCCGTCTGAGACTCTAAATGAGCGTTAGTCCGCTAATTGAGCAAGAGCCGTGCCATTTCTCATTCCAGCGGCGAATTAGACGTGCGTGCTTCAAGTTGCGGCATTTGCTAAGTAAATTTTACATATCCAAGACCGGCGTCCTTTCCGGCCCGCAATGCGGTAGGAAAATAAGTTTACAGTCGTAAATTAAGTTTACAGGTTAGATGTAGCTGCTACCTACCTCGGCTTTGAAATGAACCCGATCCCACCGGCATTCATTGTGGACGGCCATCTAAAGCAATCCATTTTCCAGGCCCGCCTGCGAAAATTCCATCGGCCTGGCGCCTCAGGGCCCTCAGAGGCGCTATTGATGAAAGAGCCCAGGCAGGACCCCTTCCCTACTTGGTTGTTCTCCATTTATCTCTGCGGGCTTTGGGCCTCTGCGTGAGAATCTTGTCTTTTCTTATGCTTTACACCCATAATATCGGTATAGGTGGTTGAAAGATTAAGGAAAGGAAGCCATGGCATCCGTGAATCTTTGCGGTTATAATGAGGTCTGGGTACGGATATGAAAAAGGGCGATCACGTTGAACTGAATATAGAATCCATGGCCGTCGGGGGCAGGGGGATCGGCCGGATCGATGGTCTGGTGGTGTTCGTGACCGGGTCGGCCCCAGGGGACCGGGTGCGGGCCAGGGTCGTGAAGAAAAAACGGGAATACGCAGAGGCGGTCGTGGCGGAAGTACTCACCCCCTCCCCGGAGAGGATCAAGGCCCCTTGTCCCTATTTCGGGCATTGTGGCGGGTGCCAGTGGCAGCATGTGGATTACGAACGGCAACTCTTCTATAAAAGGGAACTGGTAAGAGGCTGCCTCGAGCACATCGGCGGATTTGAGGACTCACTGATTGGAGAGACGCTCCCTTCCCCCGCGACCTATGCTTACCGGAACAAGATGGAGTTTTCCTTTTCCGATAGGCGGTGGCTGCTGCCGCGGGAAATGGATCTGCCTGGCCCTTCCAAGGGCTTCGCCCTGGGACTCCATGTCCCAGGCACATTTGACAAGGTCCTGGATATCGATGCTTGTCTACTCATGGAAGGACTCGCAAACGAGATCCTCAGGGAAGTAAAAGAAATCACACGGTTTTCCGGTATCCCGCCTTATGGCCTCAAAACTCACCGGGGATTCTGGCGGTTCCTGACAATCCGGCATTCCAGGGCCTTTGACCAATGGATGGTCAACGTGATTACCTCGGAAGACCAACCGGCCTATGTAGGGCCCCTTGCGGACCGGCTGGCGGCACGGTTTCCGGCGGTGACAAGTGTGATAAACACGATCAATGCCGGAAAGGCTGCCATTGCTACCGGGGACATGGAGTTCCTTCTTTTTGGCCTGCCAAGAATCAGGGACAGGATCGGACCCTATGTTTTCCAAATTTCAGCCAATTCCTTTTTCCAGACCAACACCTCGGCGGCCGAGCGATTGTATGAGACGGTTGCGGACTATGCCGAACTGAGCGCGGGGGACACGGTGCTGGACCTCTACTGCGGGACAGGAACCATCCCTATCTTTCTCTCATGCCGGGCCGGCCTCGTCACGGGCATCGAGATGAGCCCGAGCGCCGTTTTGGATGCTGAGAGGAATTGCATAGAGAACGGCATTGATAACTGCCGTTTCATCCAAGGGGATGCACGCCACATGCTTGGACAAATTGGCGCCGTCCCGGATGTGGTGGTGCTCGACCCGCCCCGATCGGGGATGCATGAGGATGTGGTTAAAGGGGTCATGGACCTCTCGCCGAAGCGGATCGTCTATGTTTCCTGCAACCCCGCAACTCTGGCGAGAGACCTGGGCCGGATGATCCCTGCCTACGAACTCGTGGCGGTTCAGCCCCTTGACATGTTCCCGAATACGCATCATGTTGAAAGCGTTGTGAAATTGATACGGCATCTCGGCTGTTAATCTGCGGAGGGCATCTGGCGTTCAGAGGTAAAAATGAATTGACATCGGTCATGGCTTCTATCTAATATGTATAACTTGCGCTAAGGCAGCGTATTGGCAACGGCTTAGTGAGAAGGGGCCGAATACAGAGAATAAAGGGGGTGATTGAACTTGAACGTGAATCGTCCGCACTGGTTGGGGATTTGTCCCCGGCGCCAAGGCGGCGGGTCACCCCTTTGCCATGGGTGCTTCCAGGACGTTAGAAGCGCTGAAGAGGTGGGATCAAATGGACGCTGATTGAAAGCCCCTTTTGAAGACGCCCTGCGTGGGATCGCTTTTGTCGCGCCTGGAAAAAGCACCTCAACGGTTTCATAGAGGTGCTTTTCTTTTTTCTAGATTTCCTAGGCTTTATTGAAATACGAGGTGTGAACCAGATGAAGGTCGTCGTCCAGAATAATCAGATAGAAAAGGCAATCAAAGATCTGAAAAGAAAGCTGACTAAGGAGGGGTTTTTTTCAGAAATCAAAGAACGGCGCTTCTACGACAAACCGAGCGTGCAAAAAAAGAAGAAACAGGCAAAGGCTGCCAAGCGCCGGAGAAAACGGATGAGAAGATTTTAGTTACGAACCATAATCCGGACGGTGTCACGCCAGCCCAAGAGACAAGCGGGATTGGCACCGTCCAGGAAAAACCTTCTCCAGACCCCCATGGCATCCAATCCCTGAGTTGATTCCCTCCCAAGACCATGCCGGTTCAGATTGAGCCTTGATTCGTAATGCATCTCGAGGAATTTGAATCAGCTGCCACCATGGATGGGATTCGAGTATTTAGCTGATTTTTCAACTTGATAGGCCCTCTTTTTTGCTTGACAAAAAATGGCCCGCTAAGTTAATACGCCCCATTGTCGATTCCTTGGTGCTCCGGCTCTTCAACTCCATCATCTAAGAGGCGTTATCCCATGGAACATTCTACCAATTCGTCTCCGAAATCCTCAAAAGGAGGATGGGTCTTCTTCCTTGCGGGATTCGTGGGATCGTTGATCCTCGGCTGGGTGATCTTTCCCATGCTGCTCTATTCAACAGAACGGCAACCCCTGAATTTCAATCATGTCCTTCACATGGATCCCGAACAGGTGGAAGGCATCGAAGGGGAAACGGAAGCTGAACGCTGCTTGTATTGCCACGAATTTCGGGCTGACGGGACCTTTGCAGGCAACCCAAAGCTTTCCAAGTGCACCGAGTGCCATGACGACCCGGAATCCCCGCTTGGTGACACCGAAGCGGAAAAGCATTTTCTGACCGAATACGTCGCAAACGAAAAAGAGATTCCTTGGTTGGTTTACTCAAAGCAACCGGATTGTGTGTATTTTTCTCACATAGCCCACGTCAAGATGGCGGAAATGGATTGCAGAACTTGCCACGGCGACCTCGGCAAGAGCGAAGCCCTTCCTGCTTACCAGGCCAACCGGCTTACCGGTTACAGCCGCAACATTTGGGGATACAATATATCCGGCTTAAAGAAAAATTCCTGGGATCGGATGAAGATGGACGATTGCGCAGACTGTCACAGCGAGAAGAAGCACGAAGAAGACAACGCCTGCTTCGTGTGCCACAAGTGATGATATGGCGCCATGGCCGCACGACTTTTTTGATCGCTTGAATCCTTCATGGCCAACAACCTAAAGGCGAAAGCTTCGACGGAGGCGGGATGGAACTGAACAGAAGAAATTTCATAAAATTCGTGGTCGGAGGGGTGGCCGGGCTCCAAGTCACGCCGCTGCCCTGGAAGCTCACGGACGACATCGCCATCTGGACCCAGAATTGGCCATGGGTCCCCGTTCCACCTGACGGGGCCTTCACCCATGTCAAGTCCGTCTGTCTGCTCTGCCCGGGAGGATGCGGAATCGAGGTTCGAAAGGTGGACCAGCGGGCCGTCAAGATCGAGGGCCGGACGGATTACCCTGTCAACCCCGGTGGCATCTGTCCCGTCGGGATGGGTGGGCTTCAGCTCCTCTACGACGAGGATATCCGCTTTACCGGCCCCATGATACGCGTGGGGCCGAGAGGTGCGGGCAAGTTCTCGGGCATTTCCTGGGAGGAGGCCTTTAAAATCCTCTCGGGCAAAATCTCCGATTTGCGCGGAAAGGGAAGGCCGGAGGCCGTTGCCGCCATAGACGGGAACCCCCACCAGGGTACCCTCTCACTCCTGATCCAGCGGTTTCTTCTTGCTATTGGAAGCCCCAATTATGTGCGAATCCCTAGCGCTGAGGACACCTATGAGACCATGAGTGTTCTCATGCAGGGTAATAGAGACCCCATGGGGTTCGATCTTGAAAACGCAGATTTCGTCCTGAGCTTCGGCGCAGGACTGATAGAGGGTTGGGGCAGCCCTGGTCGGATGATCAATGCCTGGGCACTTTTCAAAGAAGGGGCTCGAAAGGGGAAGACCAAAGTGGTCCAGGTTGAATCCAGGGCCTCCACGACGGCTTCAAAGGCCGATCAGTGGGTCGCCATCAAGCCTGGAACCGAAGCGGCCCTCGCACTCGGGGTTGCCCATATCTTGATCAAAGAGCGATTGTATGATCTTGAGTTCATCAACAATCATTCCTTCGGCTTTGCCGACTGGGCCGGAAACGACGGCCAAAGTCACATGGGTTTCAAGACCCTCGTCATGAACCAGTACGGCCCAGCACGGGTCTCTGAGATTACGGGGTTGGCCGAATCAGAGATCGTTTCCCTGGCAAGAGAGTTTGGAAAGGCCAAGGCCCCTTTGGCGATCTTCGGGAAGGGGAAAGGGGACTTGAGTGGGGATCTTTATGAGTTTATGTCCATTCACAGTCTCAACGCCCTTTCAGGAAACATTAATAAGCCCGGCGGGGTGCTCCTCCACCAGCCGCTCCCCCTTTCTCCGCTCCCGTCCTTCGAGATGGACCGTGTCGCTTCCGAAGGTCACCAGAGACCTCGCCTTGATAAGGCAGGGTCGGGGTCTTTCCCATTTACTCGAAGCCTGATCAACAACTTCGCGGAGGCCATCGTTCAAAGTGATTCCTCGCCCGTGGACCTCTTGATGGTATTTTCATCCAATCCGGCCTTTACGCTGCCGGACGGGGGAGATTTCCTGAAGGCCCTCAAGAAGGTCCCGTTCATTGTGAGCTTTTCACCATTCCAAGATGAAACCGCTTATATGGCTGACCTTGATTCTCCCCGACCATGCCTACCTGGAGAAGATGGAGGACGTGGTGTGGCCGTCCGGTCTTCAGTACCCGTTTTATGCGGTAACGCGACCTGTGGTAAAGCCCCTTTACAGCACCATGTCGACCGGAGACGGACTGATCCGGATCGCAAAAAAGATGGGTGGGGCCATGGCTGCGGCCTTTCCATGGGAGGATTATGGCGAGCTGCTCAAGGAGCGGGCCAAAGGCCTGTTGGAGGCCGGGGGGGGGCTGACAACTTACAACAATGCGCTTCCCCCATGGAAACAGATGAAGGACGGTCAGCCCATTCAGGCCGACTACAAGTCCTTCGATGAGCTCTGGGATCGGCTGAGCGGAGGCGGGTTTTGGTATCGGCCGGCTTACACCCACAAAAACTGGGAGGGGATCTTCAAGACCCCCAGCGGCAAGTTTGAATTCTACCTAAGCCAGCTCCAAAAGGATTTATCGCAGACGGCCCCTAAAGGCGATATGGGCGCCGGCCTGGCGGCCATGGGGATTCACGCCAAGGGAGATGAGGCCTTCATGCCCCATTACGAGTCCGAAAGGCGCGAACCGATGGGATCGGAATATCCGCTCCGGATGGTCCCCTATGAACTGATCACCCTGTCAAGCGGCTGGGTCCCAACTCCTCCTTACCTCTTTAAGCTGATCCCGGACACCGTCCTGCTCAAAAAGAGACGCCTTCGTCGAAATCCATCCTGAAACGGCCACTCGCTTCGGACTGGTTCAGGGAGATCGGGTGGCCGTTGAGTCGCCCGATGGCACCATCATGGTCCGGGTGAACCTCTTTGAGGGAGCCATGCCAGGTTTCGTTTACCTGCTGCGAGGGTTCGGACACACGGCCTACGATGAATTTCTGCAGGGAAAAGGCGAGAATCCCAATCAGATCGTTCAGGCCGGGAGGGATCCACTCAGCGGAAGCATGGTCTGGTGGAACACACCCGTCCGATTAACCAAGGTGTAAATGCGAGGAGCCTCATGGGAAAACAACCAGATCATGGTCAAGGCAACAAGTATGGAATGGTGATCGACCTGGACAGGTGCGTCGGTTGCGGTACTTGCAGTATTGCCTGCGCCTCGGAAAACAACCTCTCTGTGCGACCCGATGAGTCCGACTTCCAGAGAAGGCTAACATGGATGCCGCTTTACAAGATCACCAACGGAAAGCCATTTCCCCAGACGGAGATCAGCTATTTCCCAAGGCCCTGCATGCACTGCCATCATCACACGCCCTGTGTGTCCGTGTGTCCGGCTACGGCCACGGAAATTGACTACCATACCGGCATTGTCAGCCAGATCTACACTCGCTGCATTGGCTGCCGGTATTGCATTGCGGCCTGCCCCTATCACGCCAGGGTTTTCAGCTGGTGGGATGGCTACTTCCCCAAATCCAAGGGTCTCGAACGCTATCTTTCCCCAGAGGTGTCGCCTCGAATGAGGGGGGTTGTCGAAAAATGCACCTTCTGCCACCACCGCCTCATGCGTGCCAAGACAAAGGCTTACGCAGAAGGCCGAAAAACGCTTGAGGAAAGCGAGTATATCACGGCCTGTGCAGAGGCGTGTCCTGCCCAGGCCATCACCTTCGGCGATCTTAACAACCCTGAGCATCGGGTCACGAAGCTGAGCAAGAGCCCTCGTGCCTTCAGGCTCCTTGTACGGCTGGGCACGGAGCCCAAGGTCTACTACCTCTCTTCCAAAGACTGGGTGAGAAGACTGGCGGACAACTACCTGCCCGGTGAGTTCAAACCGCTCACCTCCTCAACGGGTTAAATCTCTTTTCTTTCTTCAGGAGGATATTCCATGGATTCAGCGTTGATCCCAGAAGGCGTCAAGAGATGCTCCCCAAAGGTGTTCTTCCTTTGGACCCTCCCCTGGATCGGCCTTTTGCTCTGGGGACTCTTGTCAGCTGGTTTATGCCTCTGGAAGGGATTAAACCAGACCAACATGAGCGACTATTTCGCCTTCGCGCTCTGGATCGTATTTGACTTGTCCATCATCGCCCTCGGCGCCGGAGCCTTTTTTACGGGATTTCTCACTTACGTGATCGGGAAAAAAGAACTCAAAGACATCATCAATGCTGCGGTGATCATCGGTTTCATCTGTTATTCCGGTGCGGTGGCCATGCTCGGAATCGATATCGGTCAGCCCATCCGAGGATGGTTCATTTTCTGGCACGTGAATGTCCATTCCATGCTGGCCGAGGTCTCCTTTTGCATCACCTGTTACCTGATGGTGCTTGCCATCGAATACATCCCCATCATTCTTGAGAACAGAAAAATAGAGGAAATCAGGGAGTTGAGGCTCTTTGGCCATAACCTCCACGAAATCATGGTGGTTTTCGCCGCCACCGGGACCTTTCTGTCCTTTTTCCACCAGGGCTCCCTCGGAGGCCTTTACGGCGTCATGTATGCAAGGCCTTTCGCCTTTCGGGAGGGGTTTTATGTTTGGCCTTGGACCTTTTTCCTGTTCGTGTTGTCAGCCATTGCGGCGGGGCCTTCGTTCACCATCCTTTGCACTAAACTCGCGGAAAAACTGGGTCGAAAAAGACTTGTCCCCGAGAAGGCCTTTCAGATCCTCGCAAGAATATCCGGCGCTCTGCTGGCACTTTACATGGTGCTCAAGATCGCTGACACCTTGGGCTGGATTTATGGCGTCGTTCCCCGTGCCGGGCTCACCTTCACTGACTTCTACAAGGAAGGACCCTATGGAGCCTGGCTCCTGTTTGTTGAAATCGGGATCCTTGGAATCATCCCTGCCATCATCCTGAATATACCGAAGGCCAGACAGAACCAGGGATGGCTCATCACCGGCTGTCTGATGAACTGTGCGGGCATCGTATTGAATCGCTTCGTGTTCACGGTCGTAACCCTGGCCATCCCGGTGATGCCCTTTGACCGGTTTGTGAGCTATTTGCCCACGTGGCAGGAATGGGGTATTTCCTTAGCGGTAATCGGCTACGGATTCCTCCTCTTTTCGCTCTCGTACCGCTACCTCCCCCTGTTTCCGAAGGAGAAGGAGCTTAACGCCGTCGCTCAGTGATTTGAAATCGTCGGAGGAAATTCAAAATGTTCCCGTTTATTTTTGAATGGCAATGGAACGCGGATCACTATTTGTTTTTGGGGTTGCTTTATCTTGCTCTTTCCATCATCGGCTTTGGCCTGACCATCGCCTTGGTTAAGACCGTGCTGCAGGTGTTTGGTTTCATGAGAGAAAGGCATTTCTGATCTTCTGCAGGACCTCAAGGAATCGCGATACGGGCGGCGGCTCCCCTTTTCGGGCCTATCTCGGTTGCTGGTCAACCGCGCTTTTACGTTGCCTTCCGTGATCACGTGGACCGCTTCCCGACGCCCGACCTGTTTTTCCTTTTCTCCGTCTGCATCGACGCTGTTCTTCTTTTATATCTTTTCCCAATTCAGGAGAGAACCATAGATGAAAGCTGCCAAGAAATATGCTGTCGTCATTTTTGACTGCGATGGCGTCATGTTCGACTCGAAACAGGCAAATATCCACTTTTACAATCACCTTCTCGCACGGTTCAATCTGCCGACCATGAACGAGGGCGAAATCAACTTCTGCCATCAGCACACCGCGGATGAATCCATCCGCCGCATCTTCAAGGGGACGCCTCACATTGATGAGGCCTTCGCTTATCGCCTAAAAATGGATTACTCCCCGTTTCTGAAGGACATGATCATTGAACCGGACCTGAAAGACCTGCTTGAAGTCCTCAAGGGCAGATACGGCCTCGCCATTGCGACCAATCGCAGCAACACCATTCAACAGGTCCTCGATATTTTTGACCTCAAGGCCTATTTTGAAATCGTCGTGTCTTCTCTTGACGTGGAGAAACCCAAGCCCCATCCGGAATCTATCTTTAAGATCCTCCAGTTTTTTGGCGCTTCAGCCCCGGAGGCATTATATATCGGAGATTCGGGGGTCGACCACCAAACGGCACGATCTGCCGGGACGGTCTTTGTGGCCTACAAGAACGAATCACTCGACGCTGACTTCCACGTGAGCCGCCTGATGGACGTCGCGCCCATTCTCCGTGGTTGAAGTCCATCCATCAAACTGCAGACGACGGTGAAAGGAAGATCGCATAAAGGCCCGGGTCGAGGCTCATATGTTCCCCGACCCGGGTTTGCTTGTCGTTTAGGATTTTTCAGATTGAGGGAAAAGCGACTAGGTGAGGGGGGTGACCGTGGGCGTCAGGAAAATGAGCAGTTCGGTCCTCGAGTTGTTCCAAGTCCTCGTCTTGAACAGCCAACCCATGAGGGGGATGTCACGCAACCACGGCTGGCCAAGCTCGTTCACCGCCTTGTTTTCTCTGTAGATGCCGCCGATAATCACCGTGTCGCCGGAAGCCACCATCATGGTGGTTATTGCTTCCTTCTTGCTGATGGGGACGTTGTCGCTGCCCTGCGGAGTATTCGCGTAATCCGGGAAATCGTCAGTGACCTTCACTTTCATGATGACGCGACCGTTCGGCGTTATGGAAGGTGTCACTGTAAGGCTCAGCAGGGCGTCCACCTGCTTGAAGGTCGTGTTTCCATTGCTGTCGGTACCGGACGGGAGGTTCAGCTGAGGTTCCCTGCTTGATGGAAGCCTCCTCGTTGTCCCTGGGTGACGATCTTGGGGGATGACAGGATCTTGAGCTGGCCTTCCGTTTCGGAAAATTGAATCTGTGTGTTCAAGAAGGTGGCGGTAAGGCCGCTGCTGGAAAGCGAGCTCAAAAGGAGTCCGAAGTTCCCCGGCTGAATAGGCTGGTTGGTGCTGAAACTGGGGTTTGACAGGCTTTGGCCCGGCGGTAAATTACCCGCACTGTCGATGGTGGGTGCGGAATTGAATGGGACGGCAACCGAGGACCTGTGCTGGACCTGCAGGCCCCACTGGACGCCCAGATCCCGAGTGAAGTTGGTGTCGGCTTCCACGATCCTTGCCTCAATCATGACCTGCTGGACGGGATGGTCGAGGCGCGCCACCAGGTCTCTCGCCTCCTGGATCTTCGAAACCGCATCGGTCATGATGATGGTCTTGGTTTTGTCGTCGATAGTGATCTTACCATCCTTGCTCATCACCGTGCTCTTGATGATGCCTTGAATTTTCTCCACCTCCGCATAATTGATCGTAATGAAGTGGGTCTCGATGGGTTCTCTCTTGGCCAGTTCCTCTTCCCTTTTTTCCTGCTCCTGCCGTTTCTTCTCAAGGTCTGCTTCCTTCTTTCGCTCCTCCTCTTCGATCTGAGCGATTTGGGCGCGCGTCGTGACCCAGATGACATTTCCTTCGCGTCTCATACCCAGATTGTTGTTGGCCAGAACCAGGTCGAGTGCTTGATCCCAGGGCACGTTCTTGAGTCTCATGGAGACCTTGCCTTTGACATCCGGCCCCCAGATGATGTTGAGATTGCTTACCTCTCCGATGAGTCTGAGGATATTAGTGACATCGGCGTTGTGGAAGTCCATGGTCATAGGCGCGCCGGTATATTTTCGCTGGGCCAATCCCGGAATGCCGCCCTGATCCTTCTTTTCAGCCGGGCCCTCGTTTGGCACCATTTTCGTGGAAGCCGCGGAAGCCGCTCTTTCCCTCTAGCAATCCCACAGGATAGAGCTTCTTTTCGGGCGGTGCCACCGTCGTTCGGCCGAAGTCCACGAACAATCCCTTGTCCGATTGGTCCACATGAAAGGGAACCATCTCCCTTAAATGGAGCGTAAACGAGACCCTGTTCTTTGCCGGATCAATGGCCCCATTGACCCGGTCCAGTGCGCCCTCGAAGTACTTGGAGTCGAGATGCCTTAGAAGTAATGGGGGGATCGTGGCTCCTTCCAAGTCCAATACCAGGGCCTTGGGACCCTTTCTCTCCACATGATACGGGATTTTCCGGTCGGTAGTGATGGAAAGGCGAGACTTACCGTAATCGAGCATCGTAAAATCCACCCCGAGGATCTGGGCCACATCCGCCTGGCCTGGCTTGAAAAAGATCCTTGACTCCTCCGTCTTCATTTCTCCAGGCTGGGGCTGGGCCTCTTCTTTGGGTGCTTGCATGGAGGGGGCCTTTTCTGCAGCCTGCGGCCCGCTCAGGCTGACACGGATCAGGTTTCCCTCGTCCTCAACCCGGTAGTCCACGTCGCGACGCAGGCTCAAGACGATACGCGTCGTCATGGCCTGGGTCTTGCCGGGCTCATGGCGGATCTCACTTACATTGGGATCTTGAATCGATTGGAGCTCGGGGAGGCCCTGCCCGGGGATGCCTTGAACATCCACCACCACTCTTAAGGGGTCAGTCAGTTTGAAGGCCGTATGGGGAGCCGGTTTACTGGCGACGATCTCAACGATGGTGGCGTTTTCCTGGGGGGCCACCCTGATCTCTTCGATGGTGGGAGGAACGGAGGCCTCCATCCTGGCCTGATCTGCCAGCTGAGTCGCACAACCCCATAGGAACGAGGCGGCCACAATCAAAATCCCGCCTGCCAGATACATGAGCCTGTTATGTAACACCCTGAAATGGCGCATGGGTCATCTCCCTTGCAGTTCCAAGACCAATGGTCCTGTTCTTCTAGATCAATCCTTTCCCTCTTCCCTTTTGGCCCTATTCAGGGGAGGGGAGTTTCTTTTTCACTTCCTTGATCCGCTCTTGGCCCTTGATGTCCGTATGTTTCTCCTTGATGACCACTTCTCCCTCTTCGATGGCCGTGACCACGCCCTCGTTGGTTCCAATGGAGGTTCCCACCCTTATGACGTGCCCCAGACCCTTGGCATCCCGGACCATGGCCCAGTTTCCCCTGGATTCGAGCACCGTGGCGACGAGATCCAGCTGTGAGAGATCCAAAGTCTCAAGATAGGTCCTTGGTTTCCTCTTTTTTTTCTCCTCGACGGCCTCTTGTTCCGCAATAAAGGACTTGAAGGGATCCGTCTTGCCTTCAGGATTGTAACGCTCTCGCAAGAGGAATGTCTGAACAGGGGTCTTGCCGTCGCCACTCCGTTCCTGCACCTCCTGTAGGAGCGCCTTTTTCTCCCGAGGTTCTTTGTAAACCAATTCCTGAGACCCCGCCGCCCCGAGAGGAAGGAGCAGAATACAAAGAGGGATCAACAGGCAGGCGCTATTTTTTCTTCTTGTCCTTTTTGTTCTGATCTTTGACATCTGAGTCACCCTTAAACCTGTAAGTGACCGCGGTGCACTTCGTGATGAGCTGCGTTGACCGCTCTTTGACGGGCTTCATGGAGACGTCCAGGATATTGACAATTCGTTCCATTCGACCAACCGCGTCGAAGAATGAGGCCACGTTGTGATAGGATCCACTCACTTCGATGGCCACCGGGATCTCGTAATAGAACTCCTTCGCGCGCTCCTTCTGCGGGCTGAAAAAACGGAACTCCAGGTGAGCTTCGGTGCCCACTTCGGTAATGCTTCGAAGGAGGCTGGGGATTTCCCTTTCGTTGGGAAGGAGGCGGAGCGCCTCCTGGAATTGGGCGTTCACTTCCTTGAGCTCGGCCTCAAATTTGGCGAGGTCTTTCGCCCGGATCTTGGCCTGGTAGATCTTCTGATCGAGGCCCTGGATCTCCTGTCGCTTCTTGGCAATCTCGCTCGTCTTGGGCCACACCACCAGCCAGACAAAGAGACCGGTTAGAAGAACGATGGTCCCCACGAAGATCAGAATTCGGTGGCCCGTCTTGATTCTCTCTATTTTTTCGAAAAAAGTGGGATCCGCCATCTTTGATCCTGTACGCTCGTTGTGCTTTCCCGATTACGCCCTAGCGCTTCTTCGCAGCCTTTGTATCTTTCGGTTTATTCTCTTTGAAAGCATATGTCCTGCAGTTGAGTACGAAGTCACTCACATCCAGTTTGTAGTGCGACAATGCCTTCAGTTTCGTGCTCTTCAAGTCCACGGAGGAAATGTGAGGCGATTTCTCCAGATTGGTCATGAAGAGGGCGACCGTTTCATTATCCATGGCCGTCCCTTCAAGGACCAGGACTCCGGACTTCTCGCTCAGGGATCGCAACCACAGTTTGTCCTTGGGCACAGCCATAGCGATTTCGTCCAGAAGCTGGACCGGACCGCTCTTTTTTCTTTCGAGCTCCCGGATCACCTCCAACTTGCTCCGCATTTCCGCTGTCTTTTTCTTCAGATCCGTAAGCTTCTTACTGGTCTCAGTGAAAGCGGCAAGTTCCTTTTCCTTTTGGAGCTGCTCGGCCTTCAAAGAAGACAGCGTTCCGCTTAAGTCATAAAAGAAATAGCCCATGAGCGTGAGCATAAAGAGAACCGTGAGACCGAAGATGCTGACCTGACGTCGGATGTTCTCTTTTTTCCTAGCTGCCCGGAAGGGTAAGAGATTGATCCTGATCATTTGTCACCAATATGTCTCAAGCCAAGTCCGACTGCCACAGCCGCCTGGGGCGCCATGTAGCTCAAGTACTTGGGATCAAAAAGCCGCTCGTTCACGATGAGATTGGCAAACGGATTCAGCTCTTCAACCGGGATCTCCGTTTCCAGCTCCAAATAGCGCCTGAAACCGGGCAAACGGCACGAACCGCCGCTCAGGAAGATCTTTCCGATGGATTCCTGTGGATAGGTGGTAGCCAGGAAATCCAAGGCCCGTTTGATTTCTTGAACCCATCCCGAAACAACCGAAGTGAAGATCTCTTCAAGGACTTCCTGGTCCTTTCCGGGCTTCACACCCCCCAGCTTGATCTTCTCAGCTTCTTCATATCCCACCTTGAGCTGGGACATAATCCCCTCTGTGATCTGGAACCCCCCGTATGAGGAGTCTCTTGTGAACATGGAGCTCCCTTTTCGAACAGCATTGATGCCGAGTTCCTCCGCCCCCACGTTCACGAGCGCATAAAACCCTTCGGGTTCTGAGGCGCTGATCTCAAAGGCGTTTTGAAGCGCAAAGGCATCCACATCGAGAATGACGGGATTTAGCCCTGCAAGCTGAACCAAGCTCACATAGTCGTCGACGATGTCCTTTTTCGCCGCAACCAGCATCACCTCCATTTGGTTGGCATCTTCCTTCTTGGTTTGGCCCTCGCCCTCCTGCACGTGCGCCGATTCGGGTTCGAGGACATCGTAATCCAGGTTCACGTCGTTGATGTCGAAGGGGATATACTGCTCGGCCTCGTCCTGAATCGTCCTTTCCAGTTCGGTGGCCCCCCGCTTGCCGACTGTGATCTTCTTCACGATCACAGAGTAGCCGGATATGGCGGTCGCCACGTTCCTGTTCTTGACCTTGAGGTTCTTGCAGAGGGTCTTGATCGCGGAGCCGACCACTTCCATCTCCTTGATGGCCCCCTCCACAATGGCCTCGGGCGGAAGACCGATCACACCGAAATTCTTCAACACCCGGCCCTTCTTGCTGTGGTCGATTTCCACCAGCTTGATGGAGTGTGAGCCGATGTCCAGTCCGACCAGTTGATTTTTCTTAGGTACAGCCATAGCACCTTGTAAAGATTTGGATCGCCAGATAAGGGGTTTTCGTCTTATGAGCTTGGTCGTCAAGGTGACGACGGTTTAAGCTCGGTCAGTCCTCTGGAAACACCCTGGACTTGTCTGCAAGTTTCAGTCCTAAGGCCAGAATGATCTTCCTCTTGGTTTCCATTCGACAGCCCTTGCCCTTCTCTATTCTGTCGATGGTCAGCGGCGACACACCGGCTTTTCGAGCCAGTTCCGCTTTGCTCATCAGTTGCCCCTCCCTGACCTTTTTCAAAAGGATCCGCGTCACTTTTACCTCCAGTGCACAAGTCAAAGTTCATAGAGGATCAGGTTGGAGGGAATGATACAATTGTAAACATATTTGTCAAATAATTTCTTTTTGATTAATTCTTTATAATTTAATAATCAATCAATACTAACAAGCGTCCATTGAGGGCGCTTTTTTCATCTCCATAACAAGAACGGATAAAACTATTGCTCGTTCGTAACAAATGCTCATGATTCGATCACCCTTAACCCTTATAGCCAATCGGCAGGCCCTCCCACTTCCTTTACAAAATCTTTCACTAAACATCGATCCACAGACCCGGTCTCGTATGAAGGCGTATACATTTCCCTCCTAAAAGCCTGTTTGCGTCTTTTTTTGTATACTTGGCGATCGTGGTGCAGCGCCACGCTGCCCCCCATCATCCTTTCTTGGCCGGCCTTGCCGTCCGTTACAAAAAACACCTTTACAAACCATATGTTAAGGGTTTAAATTCGCACAACCTTTGCCATTGTCGGCCTCGGACCAGTGTGCGGATCCCTTTACAGGAATGCGCGCCTTCCGGGAAAAAGCCGGTTTTCATTTTGAGGCCGAAAAGAAACGAACCTATTACATCACGGCATGTTGTCCACTGGACGTTATTGCATCGGAGGGTTGCTTGGAGGACCTAAGAGAAAAGACCAATTTAAGAAAAAAGAAGAGCGTATTCAGAGAATACGCAGAGGCTGCCGCCATTGCGGTCATCTTGGCGCTCTTCATTCGAACCTTCGTTGTTCAGGCTTTCAAGATCCCATCAGGTTCCATGGAGCCGACACTCCTTGTGGGGGATCATATCCTGGTAAACAAATTCATTTATGGTATCAAGATCCCATACCTGCGTAAGACCCTCATCCCGATCAGCGAGCCGAAACGAAATGATGTGATCGTTTTTATCTACCCGGTGGATCAGAGCAAGGACTTCATCAAGCGAGTCATCGGCCTGCCTGGTGATACGGTCGAAATCATCGGAAAAGAGATCCTCATCAATGGAAAGCCATTCGATGACCGTTTCGGACAATTTACAGAAGGACAAGGACCCTCCGGCCGGTCTGCCGCCAGGGGTCGGATCGGCCCATTGAAGGTCCCAGAAGGCCACCTCTTCGTCATGGGAGATAATAGGGATCACAGCTATGACAGTCGATTCTGGGGATTCGTCCCTCTGAGCGCCGTCAAGGGCGAGGCTTTCATCATCTATTGGTCGTGGCCCCACTGGAAACGCTTTCTGAAGCTCATTCACTGACCCCGGCGCTGCCCCTTGCCGACCCTTTTAAATCACCGTGGCATGAAAGGCGGGATCTGATGAAGAGGGATGACAGATAGGGTCGCATTCCTGCACGCGCTGTCGCTGACACCCCGGCACCAAGGACCCGGCCTGCTAGCTGAACTCCTCACGTCCCCAAGACCCCTTTATTGGTTGACAGAGGCCTAAGTGTTCTTTTAAACTACGTTTTTTGGGAGCGATGCGAGGGCGTTGCAACTCAAGAACCAAACGTCCCTCTTGAGAGGTCGGTTCCCGAGCGTCAATCAATTGATTTTTTGGTCCGTCCAGAAAGGATTTGCACAGATGAAAGCAATCACTCACACGATCGAAGGAAATGAAGCTGCCGCCCACGTCGCTTATGCCCTGAGCGAAGTGGCCGCCATTTATCCTATCACCCCCTCAAGCAGCATGGGCGAGTACTGTGACGAATGGGCAGCCCACGGCCGCAAGAACATCTTCGGGCAAGTCCTGCGGGTCGCGGAGATGCAGTCCGAAGGGGGCGCTGCAGGCGCCGTCCATGGCGCGCTCTCTGCGGGGGCGCTCTCCACCACCTTCACCGCTTCCCAGGGACTTCTGCTGATGATTCCCAATATGTACAAGATCGCCGGCGAAGTAATGCCTGCGGTCTTCCATGTCTCAGCACGTGCGCTGGCTGCCCACGCGTTGTCCATATTCGGGGACCACTCAGACGTGAACACCGTGAGGCAGACCGGATTCTGCCTTCTGGCCTCTGCCTCGGTCCAAGAGGTGATGGACCTGGCGCTTGTGGCCCACCTGTCCAGCCTGCGGGCAAGTCTCCCGTTTGTCCACTTCTTTGACGGATTCAGGACCTCCATGGAAATACAGAAGATCGAGATGATCGACTACGAGAGCATGGCCTCGCTCGTGGACTGGGACGCCATCGATCGCTTCAAATCGAGGGCCATGAACCCGGAACATCCACAGCTGAGGGGCACCGCTCAAAATCCGGACATCTTCTTCCAGAACCGTGAAGCCGCCAACCCATTCTATGAGCGGGTGGCCCATATCGTACAGGAAGAAATGGACAAGGTGGGGGATCTGGTTGGGCGCAAATACCGCCTGTTCGATTACGTGGGAGACCCCGAGGCGGAGCATGTCATCGTGTCCATGTGCTCCAGCTGCGATGTGATCGAGGAAACCGTCAACTATCTCAACAAGTTAGGGAAACGTGTGGGGCTCGTGAAGGTAAGGCTCTACATGCCCTTTTCAAAAAACCATTTCCTTGGTGCGCTTCCGGCCACGGTCAAGAGGATCGCGGTCCTGGATCGGACCAAGGCGCCGGGTGCCATAGGAGAGCCTTTGTATCAGGACGTCTGCACCACCTTCCTCGAGGCCGGAGATAGCCCGGTGGTTGTAGGAGGACGCTACGGCCTTGGGAGTAAGGACTTTACGCCTACCATGGTCAAGGCGATTTACGACAACCTGAGCGGGAAAGTGCCCAGGAACCACTTTACGGTAGGGATTCTGGACGACGTGTCTCACACTTCCCTTCCCCTGGTTGGAGAAATCGATCCGTCGCCTGAAGGGACCGTGCGCTGCAAATTCTGGGGGCTCGGTGCGGACGGGACGGTCGGTGCAAACAAAAACTCAATCAAGATCATCGGGGAAAACACAGACATGTACGCCCAGGCCTACTTTGCCTATGATGCAAAGAAGTCGGGGGGAATCACCATGTCTCACCTGCGGTTCTCACCACATCGGATCCAATCCCCCTACCTGGTATCGCGTGCCGAGTTCATTGCCTGTCACAATCCCGCGTTCTTGAATCAGTACGACATTCTCGAAGGAATCAAGGAGGGTGGGGCCTTCCTGCTCAACTCACCCTGGAGCGTTGAGGACATGGAACGGGAAATTCCCGATCACATGAAACGCACCATCGCGGGCAAGAAACTCGCCTTCTACAACATCGATGCCGTGAAGATCGCAACGGAGCTGGGGCTCGGCGGGCGCATCAACATGATCATGCAGGCCGCATTCTTCCATATTGCAAACGTTATCCCCCCCGACCAGGCCTTCGGATATATGAAAGATGCCATCGTGAAGACCTACGGGAAGAAAGGTGACAAGATCATTCAGATGAATGTGGAGGCCGTTGACCTCGCGGTCAGCGCCCTCAAACGGGTGGAGATCCCGGCCTCGTGGGCCAACGCAGGCAAGACCGCATACACTCAGAAAGATGAGCCGCCTTTTGTCAAGAACGTCATGCGCCCCATGCTGGCTCAGCAGGGCGACAAACTCCCGGTAAGCGCCTTTTCACCGGATGGGATCTTCCCAACAGCGACCACGCAGTACGAAAAAAGGGGTATCGCCATCAATGTGCCGGAGTGGATCCCTGAAAACTGCATCCAGTGCAACCAGTGTTCATTCGTATGTCCCCACGCGGTCATTCGGCCCGCCCTCGCGCGCCCCGAAGACTTGGCGAACGCCCCGGAAGGCTTTTTGACCCTCGAGGCAAAAGGCAAGGAGTTGGATGGACTGCGCTACCGGATGCAGGTAAGCCCGCTTGACTGCACGGGATGCGGCAACTGCGCTCAGGTCTGCCCTGCCAAGGAGAAGGCCCTGGTGATGAAGCCACTCGGTACACAGACCGATACCCAGATCCCCAATCATGTTTTCTCGCTGGACCTTCCGGCCCTGGGCGATCTCATGCCACCGACCACGGTGAAAGGAAGCCAATTCCGGCAGCCGCTCTTCGAGTTCTCGGGGGCGTGCCCAGGATGCGGCGAGACATCCTACATTAAGGTCATCACGCAGGTCTTTGGAGATCGCATGCTCATCGCAAATGCGACGGGCTGTTCATCCATCTACGGAGGATCGGCCCCAAGCTGCCCCTATACGGTCAATGAAAAGGGTCACGGTCCCGCCTGGGCCAATTCTCTTTTTGAAGACAACGCAGAATATGGGTTCGGCATGGAGCTCGGGGCGACCCAGAGACGAGACAAGCTCGCAGACCTGGTCCTGCATGCCGCGGGCCTGGGCTTGTCTCCCGATCTCAAGGATGCGTTTAAACAATGGCTCGACCTTAGAGATGATGGGGATGCATCCAAGAAATACGGTCGTGACGTGGTCACACTTCTGAATCGGGAGCTCTCCAAACCAAAACCACCCCACAAGGAGCTCCTCTGCGATATCTTGAACCGTAAGGACTACCTGACCAAAAAATCCGTATGGATCATCGGCGGCGATGGTTGGGCCTATGACATCGGATACGGGGGACTCGACCATGTGATGGCCATGGGTCGAGATGTGAATGTCCTGGTCTTGGACACGGAAGTGTACTCAAATACCGGCGGGCAATCATCCAAATCGACCCCCGTGGGGGCCGTGGCAAAATTCGCGGCCAGTGGCAAGGCAACAAGCAAAAAAGATCTTGGAATGATGGCCATGACTTACGGTTACGTGTATGTGGCCTCCGTTGCCATGGGTGCCAACAAGAATCAATTCCTGAAGGCGGTCCTTGAAGCGGAGAGCTACCATGGCCCCTCCTTGATCATTGCCTATGCCCCCTGCATTAACCACGGGATCAACATGGGGAAAAGCCAGGAAGAGGAAAAACGAGCCGTTGAAGCAGGCTATTGGTTCCTGTACCGGCACGACCCGAGACTCAAGGCCCAGGGAAAGAATCCCTTTATTCTGGATTCAAAGGAGCCAAAAGGCGACTTCAAAGCGTTTCTCAACGGTGAAATTCGTTACTCGGCCTTGACCCGGACCTTTCCGGAAAATGCAGACGCGCTTTTTGACAAGGCCGAAATGCAGATGAAGGAGAAATACGAGATGTACAGGCGCCTGGCCGAGGGCCAGCCTTCGGTTCAGGCATAGCCTGTGCCGATGTTCATTGGGTTGGATAGAGGAGGAAGTTTCTAGGAGCGGAACCGTCTGTCGACGGCTCCGCTCTATGGTGTCTTACGAACCCGAGGAACCGCTAAGCCGGCAGGAAAGCGACTCCAAGACATATGACAATACCTGTGAGGATCATGACGACCATGGTGTATCCCACGATTTCACGCGCTTTCAGTGGGTGAGACCAGGAGCGCCAAGGCCGAAAGGTTGGAGCATGTTCGTCCACTGATCGCCATAGGCCACAGCCATGACGGTCTTCGGAATGGAAAGGTGTAAGGGTCTTCGCCGCCTCGACCATGATGGGGCCCTGAACGGCCAACACTGCCCTCCTCCGGAGGGGACAAAAAGATTCACAAACCCGGCGCTCAGGAAGGTGAGGATCGGAATAGGTCCAGCCGTTGGAGACGGCCACGAACCAGCCGGCGATAATCACCACCAGCCCTGACTTGGACATCATCCCCATGATGCCGGCGTACAAAGGGAACTGGACGATGATGCCGGAGCAGGCCTTGGCCCCCTCGCTGGCAGCCCTAACGTAGTTGATGGGGGTGCGCTGAAGAAGGACCCCCAGGAAGAGGAAAGTGAAATTGACGATGTCCAGGTTGAGCTTGAAACCCTCCGTTGCGAAATAGTAGACGATTTTGGCTGTCAACTCGAAAGACGGGCGGGTCCCAGTGGGCGGTCACCGACCCCCAATCTCCTTCAGGCGGCGAAACAATTGGGGGTCGCCGCACACCAGACCGCAGTGGCCTACGCCTGGGGTGACATGATGACCGACATGGTCCAGCCCTTCTTAAAGATCGAAAGGTAAACCTGATGCTCTACGATGCGACGCTTCCCATTCAAGAAGGCATGCTGACCTTTCCAGGAGACCCCCCCTTTCAAATGAAAGCCCTTTACAGGCGGAACAGGGGAGACCCTTTCGACCTGAGCGCGCTCTCCATGTCCACGCACCTGGGCACCCACATCGATCCACCCGCCCACTTTATCGACGGTGGGAAGACCGTGGATGAGCTCCCCTTGGATTCCTTCGTGGGCCCGGGCGTGGTGCTGGACCTGCGGGGAAAACCGGTGCTGGATCGGAAGACCTTGTCACAGGCCCCCATGGGTCGCGCGAAGCGAGTTTTGTTTAAGACGGATAACGGTCCGCGCCTGTTAAAGAAAGATTTCCACGAAGATTACGTGCATCTTGCCAGGGACGGTGCGGAGTATCTGGTCAACCGCGGCGTTTTGCTGATAGGCATCGACTACCTGTCCATAGAGCGCTTTATGAATCCCGGCGCACCCATACACCGGAAGCTCCTTAATGCTGGGGTGGTCATCTTGGAAGGGGTCCACCTCCTATCGGTCCCACCCGGCCCTTACGAGGTCTTCTGTCTTCCCCTACCGATCACAGGCGCCGATGGGGCCCCATGCCGGGTCGTTCTCCGGAGTCGGCCCTCCAACCCAAGAAAGGCCGGAAACCAGCGGTTGCCGCCGTGATCCCTTCCTGTTTGAAGCCTTAAGCGGGGTTTCACATGACGAGCGTAATGGGTTCCCTATAGATTAGGGCACCAAGGGTGCCTTGCCACCTTCCCTCGGATCTGTCTCAGGGTTTCTCTTGCGCGAGAGAATCCCTCAAATCGGAATCGGCCCAAGCGCAGTCTTTTCAGTTCTTCGTGGCAGGTCAAATCGAACTGGATCGGGGTAATGGTGATCCTTTGATCCTTCAGGGCCACGAAGTCCGTCTCCGGATGGCCGTTTCCAATGATCTTTTCACCCGCAAGCCAGTAGTACACATTTCCCCTCGGGTCATTTCGCTGCTCAAAACGCTCCTCGAAGCGGGCGACTCCCTGCCGCGTCAGTACAACCCCCTTGATCCGCGCTGGCGGAACAGCCGGGATATTTACGTTCAACGCGATCCCCTCTCTGAGGTGGCATGCCTTCATGAAGCGGATGATTTCCTTACTGAATTGCGCCGCAAAGGTGAAATCAGGATCCTTCCTTGAGTCGAGGGAGATGGCCGCTGACGGGTAGCCTAAGAAGGCCCCTTCTGTTGCGGCCGAGACGGTTCCGGAATAGAGGATGTTCACCCCGACGTTGGCCCCCAGATTGATCCCCGAAAGGATCACATCGGGCGGCTCCGAAAGCAATTCCTGGACGGCGATCTTTACGCAGTCTGCGGGCGTGCCCCTCACGGCCCACCCAAAAAAGGACCCGTGGTTCTTCACTTCCTGGACCCTGAGGGGGGACGTGAGCGTGATCGCGTGACCGACCGCGCTCATCTCCACCTCGGGCGCGACAATGTGGACCTCGTGCTCGGCGCGGAGCGCATCATGCAGGGCCTTGAGACCAGGGGCGTGAATGCCGTCGTCGTTGGTCAGAAGGACCTTCATGGCTTACCTCTCAATGGATTCACCCATAAAATAACCCTTTTCCAAACCCGCCCGCCTGGTCAAGGAAGTAACCAGAGCCTTTCGTGTTTGCGTCCCGACCGGATCTTTAGTATATTGCATTGCCTCGGCGGCCTTCCGCCGGGCTCAGACTCTGAGCCTCGCCTTTGCAGGGGATGGCCTGCCGCTCGCCCTGGGGCAGGTCCTTGCTAGACGGCCGGAAAAGGCAAGACACTTGTAATGGGCGGCGTCCGAAATGTCAAATGGGACCGGAGGAATTCATGCGCCAGATAGCGGTTGAAACAATCATACGAGCTGTGAAGGAATCGGTCATACGGGCCAACCTCGAGCTGGGCCAGGATGTCCTGGATGCCTTCCACGAGGGCGTGGAAAAGGAGGAATCGCCGGTCGGCAAGGAGATCCTTGGGCGTTTGATTGAAAACGCACGGATTGCCAGAGAAGAGCGTATTCCCATCTGTCAGGATACGGGGCTTGCCGTCATTTTTGCGGAGCTTGGCCAGGAAGTGAACATTACGGGAGGTGATTTCAACAAGGCCCTCGAGGAGGGTGTGCGGCAGGGTTATGAGGAAGGATACCTCCGCAAGTCGGTCTGCCACCCCTTCACCAGAAAGAATACCGGCGACAACACCCCCATCATCGTTCATATGGACCTGGTTCCGGGCGATGCGCTCAAGCTTTGGGTGGTTCCCAAGGGGGGCGGAAGCGAAAACATGAGCCGCCTCTTCATGCTTCCACCCTCCGCCGGCTGGCCCGGAATCAAGGAGCGGGTGATTCAGACGGTGGTGGAGGCCGGCCCCAATCCCTGCCCTCCGACCATTGTGGGTGTCGGAATCGGCGGCAACTTTGAAAGATGTGCGCTTCTCGCCAAAAAGGCCCTCCTTCGGGCACTTGGGAGCCGGAACCCGGACCATTCGCTGCAACAAATGGAAGATGAGCTCTTGCATGAGATTAACAAGACGGGTGTGGGTCCCCAGGGGCTCGGCGGCAGGGTCACGTCCCTGGGGGTTCATCTCCTGATGATGGACTGCCACATTGCGAGCCTCCCGCTTGCTGTGAACATCCAGTGTCATGCAAGCCGGCATCTGGAAATGATCCTTTAAAGGAGCCTTGGTCATGGCAAAGCCCATTGAACTCGTAACACCGCTTTCGACGGACATGATTTCAGTCCTCCGTGCCGGTGACAGCGTGGTTGTCACCGGCCAACTATACACCGCAAGGGATGCGGCCCACAGGCGCCTCTTGGACCTCATCGCATCCGGAAAAGAGATCCCCATCCCGATTGAGGGACAGGTGATCTACTATGTGGGTCCTTCCCCTGCGCCGCCGGGTCGGGTCATCGGCGCTGCCGGGCCTACAACCAGTTACAGGATGGATCCTTATACTCCAAAGCTCCTGGAGCTCGGACTCAAGGGGATGATCGGAAAAGGGAAGCGGTCCAAGGAGGTCATCGATGCCATGGTAAAGTACAAGGCCGTTTATATGGCGGCCATCGGCGGTGCCGGTGCGCTCATGGCCCAGGCCGTGAAGGAGGCCCAAGTGGTGGCATATGAAGACCTTGGCCCCGAGGCCATCCGTAGACTGACCGTGCACAAGCTTCCGGCCGTAGTGGTCAACGATATCCTCGGAAACGACCTTTACGCCGAAGGACAAAAGGCGTACCGGCAGACTTAGTAGCTCGATGACCAATCCACTCCGGCATGCATCGAGGAGGGCAGATGAGGCGGAAAGGGCGAAGACGACGAATCTGGTGGTGGGTGGTCCTGGCGTTGATCCTGGTTTTGGCTGGCTATTTCACCATGACCGAGCTCGGAAACGGGCCGGGACGTGATCAAACCGGGGCAAGGCCAGGGACCGGCCCGAACGAGCAGGACTTAAAAGGCGCATCGGAGGGGCCCACAAAAGGGACCGAGGCCAATGGCGAGGCTCTCACTCAGAAGATCCCCGAGCCCCCTTCAGCGATGGTGAGCCCCTGTGATCAGGCTCAAAAGGATCTTGTGGGGCTCTTTGAGTTTCTCGACGGGCGGGAGTACGTACAAAGAATCCTTTCCAATCAGCGTTCCTATGTTCGCTTCAAGCAGGCGATCAAGCGGCTGACGGCACAGCCCCCCATGCCGGCAGGTGAGTCCCTGGATCCGGCCCAGATGATGCGAAATACCTACTATTTCTTCCGATCCCTCAAACGCGATGACCTTCGCCTGGCCATAGAGTTGATCCGAAACGAAGAGGCGTCCATGGAGCTTGACATGGACGTGTTTTACAGATGGCTCATGTCAGGCAATCGCTGCCCCGACCCCGAAGGGATAAGACCGCCGTTCAGTGTATCATATCGTTATGCAGGCTTTTTCTTGAATACCATCGGGGGCCGCGCCTATCTGTATCGCCAGTCGGAGGGTGTGAGGCTGCTTGTGAGCTATTATTGCCTCCTGATTCTCAAAGAAGCCGACAAGCGGAAGGTCAACACCTTCGGTATTGATGTCCGGCCTTTAATCGGGCCAATCTTAGGCGAGATGGATCACTACCCAGGGTTCCAATTCCGGGAGACATATCTCGAAAACCTTAAACAACTTGAGGCCTATTACCGCCAGGAACGCTGATTCCTGACTATCCTCCAGTGACAATTGATCTGCTCCCGCTTCATCTCATCGGATCATGTCTGCGATCGACTGGAATGCCTGTTTCACCTTCAAGCCGACCCCAGCGATCCTCTGGGCATGGATCGTGTTCTGCCCTTTTTCCATATAGAGATCCTGGTTGATCTCCACTTGGATGGCCATCTTGCCCAGGTGCGCGAAAAGCCGTCCGTAGTGGCTGGTGATGAACCCTCCGGAGTATGGATGATTGAGGGACACCGTAAATCCGCCCCTTTCAAAGGCCTCCTTCATGCAACCCAACGCCTCTTTCCCGCACGTGGTCCAACCGTGCCGGGACGTTCGGTTTCCCTGCACGTCGCCATTATTGCCCAACACGATGTCACATCGCCTTTTTCCCGGGTCGGGGGCCTCGGGCGGACCGATGCCCACCAGGGAATGACAGTCGAACAGTAGGGTTATCTCAGGACGCTCCATGGCCTGAGCCAGTCGCTGATGGTAGGGCCAGTAGTAAAGGTTTAGCCGACGCTCGAATTCCACCTCATCCGGAAAAAAGCCGTCACGATATACGGAACGGCCTTGATAGTCGATCCGTGCGATGACACCTTTCTGGTCTCTTTGGGTCGGACTGCGATTCAAGTCCACCAATAGCCTGCTCCACGCTGCACCCAGGACCGTTCGAACCGGAAGAGATCCGAAGATTTCCCGGGTGCCCAGGTCGCTCGATTCCCGTATCTCCTCGTCGTTCAGTGCGATGTGGGCTCTCACATGATCTGGAAGGTCGCTCGAAGCGTGAGGCAACGAGACGAGAAACGGCAGCGTCATGAGGGGTCTCCAGCGATCCGGTCCCACGCCCAGCGGACGGCCTGGCCTGCCTTTTTCGAAAGAGATCCGTCTTGTTCCAAAACGGATTCCGGAAACAGGAGCCGGCAAAGCCTGTAGAGCGGGTCCGTCGATCCAAAGGGATTCCCACCGGTCCGGGGCGGCCCATCAAGAAGGATAAACTGGTCGTCTCCCTTCAGGTCGGAGAAATCCATGGCCTGCCCTTTGTGAATAAAACGCGTCCCTTCCGCATCCATCTCATAAAGGCCTGCATCGATTGAGGCAGGGTTAGGTCTCTTTCCCGCCCGTTTCAAAAAGACCAGGAGATGGCTTCCCTGAATGGGTCTTGAATAGGCATCGTTAAGCGCATTCGCATCTGCGCTATATTCGGCATCCATGAATTCCAGAATATGAAAGACCTCAAAGGGTATGAGATCTTGCCTCGCGTGAAGCATGGAAAGCATTGGGAATGCGCCCGTGAGGCGAGGGTTGATTTCCAAGGGATAGACCCGGTGCTCCGCAAGGCTCACCACGAAATCGATGCCCAAAATTCCCTTGTATGATAGGCGGCTTAAGAATTCTCCGATGGATCGGGCCTGTTTCCCTGCCACCTCCAGGACCCAGTCCGGCCATGGATCCTGCCCCCAGGCATGCCCGCAAAAAATGCCCTGCTCCACCATTTCATCACAATAGGGAAGATCGATCAGCTGGCGCTGGAGCCGTGAGCGCAGCACACCATGGCGCGTGATGCAGAGGGCCATGCTGGCCGGAACTCCTTCGATGTATCGACTCACGAGCACACCTTTTAGTTCCGCCCCCCTCCAGCGTCCCCCTTTGAGAAGGGCTTTGACCCTCTCATAATCGGCAGGAAACCGGATAAAAAAGGTCCCTCGCCCACCCCCTTGCGTGACCTCGGCCAACTGCAGGACAAATCGGGGCCCCACCTTAGCAAACCAATCCCCATAGTCCTGTCCGATCACGTCCCTCAGGGGATGCATGGCCCCGGGCACGCCTTCGATCTTGAGCGACCGGAGCATATCTCTGAAAAAGCGCCTCCCTGCCAGACGCGTTCTCAAAGCCGCGGGATTCGCGAGCAGCCCCCATCCTTCTGCCTGCGCCAGGGACTCAAGCTCTGGATAACTCTGGTAGACCAGCAAGGACCTGGGAGGAGGAAGCCTCTCAAGAAAGGCCCGAGTGGCCGGGTGTTTTAGAAGGTTTCCCGAATGGAACCCCGGCTCTTGTACGGGGCCCCCGAACGATTCCTCAAGGCAAAAGATCTGGCTTTTGGAACGCAGGGCCGGGAGATCGGCGGTTTTGCGCAGGCTGACGATGGGGTAGGTGTCTAGAAAATAGGCCGGTGTAATCCGTGAAAATGCGGTCATGCCCACACCGGCAATGGTTCCACCCAGAGAACGGAAAAGGGCCCTTGCGTCCCCTAGGTCCCGTAGTAACATGCATCAGCCTCGGCGGGTGCACCTTGGCCCAACTCTTCCGCATAAAAGCACGCCACGCCATGGGTAGCGGTTGTCTCTTTGAAATCAGGCCGCTCCAGGCTGCATTTCAATCGCCGGGCCACTTTGCATCTGTGGTAGAAGACACATCCTGCATAGGTCACGCCGGATCTCTCTCCCTTCAACAGGGTGTCGTATGGCTTCAACCGATCACAGCCAAACCTCGGGAGGGCGTCTATGAGCGCCTGGGTGTAGGGATGGCTTGGCTGCCGGATCACCTCGTCGGCCGCCCCCTTCTCCACCAGCGTGCCCTTGTAAATCACGGCGATCCGATCACAGAGATATCGGGCCGCGGCCAAATTGTGGGTGATGAAAAGGAGGGTCACATGGAGTCGGTCTCTCATCTCCTTTAGAATGTTGAAGATCTGGGCCGATATGGATGCATCAAGCATGGATGTGGGTTCGTCTGCGACCACCAGTTTGGGCTTTAACACCGTGGCCCGCGCAATGGCCACCCGTTGCCGCTGGCCACCGCTCAGTTGGTGGGGGAAGCGATGGACAAAATCACCTGGAGGCGAAAGCCCAACCGATTTCAGTGCCCGCCAGACCAGTTCTCTCCTTTCAGTGCCGCTTCCTATCTTGTGTATCAACAAAGGCTCCGAGACGGTGTCGAGGATCGAGAGCTGAGGATTCAGGGACTGGTAGGGGTCTTGGAAAATCATCTGAACCTCTTTTCGAAAGCCCTTCAGGCGTTTTCCTTTAAGTCCCGTGATGTCCCGCCCGTCCAGAAAGATGTCTCCGCTGTCAGGTTCCTCCAGCTTGACGATCAAACGACCCGTGGTGGTCTTGCCGCATCCGCTCTCCCCCACAAGACCGAATATCTCGCCCTTTCGGATTTCCAGAGAGAGCTGGTTCAAGGCCACAATCTCTTTCCCCGGTCCCCCAAAAATGGTCCCCCGGGACCTGTAGCGTTTGCTTACGCGTTCCAGTCGGAGAATGAGCTGGTCCCCTTCGTTCGCCATCTATCTCAATCCCTTTTCGGCTTCAGCGGCATTCATAGCACAGGGCCTTGTGGTGGGATGATATCTCAATCCAGCGTGGATCGACAATCCTACAGGCATCCTTGCCGCCAGGGCACCGGTCACAAAAGCGGCATCCGGTGGGCGGGGTGATGAGGTTCGGCGCCTCACCGGGGATCGGCATCAGTTCCTCTTCCTGCCCGCTCAAGGTGGGATAAGAGGCCAGGAGGGCCTTGGTGTAAGGGTGAACGGGTGACTCGAAGACCTCCTCCCTGGCACCGTATTCCACGAGCTGGCCCGCGTACATGATGCCGATGTCGTGGCACACCTCGGCCACGATGGAAATGTCATGCGAAATAAATATGATGCTGATACCAAAATCCCTCTGCAGGTTCTTGGTCTCCTCAAGAATCTGATGTTGGACGATTACGTCCAGCGCAGTCGTTGGCTCGTCGGCAATGATCAACTTGGGTCGACAGGCCAGGGCCATGGCGATGATGGCCCTTTGCTTCATGCCGCCGCTATATTGATGCGGGTAGTCTCTCATTCGCTCCACGGAAAGTCCCACGAGCTGAAACAACCCTTCGACCTGTTTCTGCACGGTCCTCTTGTCAAGGGTATGGTTGTGCGTCAGGATAGCCTCCGAGATCTGGTCAGAGACGCGCTGGACTGGATTGAGGGCATTCATGGCCGCCTGGAAGATCATGGCGATCTTGTTCCCTCGGATCTGCCTCATCTCCGCTTCGCTCTTGGTCAGCAGGTCCTCGCCCTCAAAGAGTATCCGCCCGCGCCGCACCGACCCGTTCGGAGGCAGGAGACCCAGTAGCGCCATCCCCAACGTGGTCTTTCCGCATCCGGACTCTCCCACAAAACCGAGCGACTTTCCCTGCTCCAGGCTAAAGGAGACGGAATCCACCGCCTGGAGGTAACCCCGCTTGGTCTTGTACCCGATCGTCAGGTCTTCCACTTCGAGCAGTGCCATCTTACGCTGCGCGCTCCTCTCTCCTCAACCTGGGGTCCAGCACCTCATCCATGGCCCGACCCAGCATATAGAAGGAGAGCGTGATGAGAGAGATGCAGATGCCGGGCGGTAGAAGCCAGTAAGGGGCCCGGAACATGTAGCCCGTTTTCCAGACCCATTGAAGCATCATGCCCCAGCTCACCGTGCCCGGGTCCCCGAATCCCAGGAAGGCCAGGGCCGCTTCAATGATGATGGCGGACGTAACCCGGAAGGTCATAAAAAGGAAGGCCAAGGGCAGCACATTCGGCATGATGTGTCGGAAAACGATCCGCAAATGAGAGCCCCCGGCCACCTTGGCCGCTTCGATGAAGGGTCTTCGCTTCAGGGAAAGGGTCTGGGCCCGAATGACCCTCGATACGCCAGGCCACCGAAACAGGGCGATGATGAGCACGATGTTCCAGATATTCAGTTGCCCGAAGAGGGAGGCCAGGATCAGGACCACCAGCAGGGTCGGCATCACCATGACCATGTCGGCGGTTCGCATCAGCAGGGTGTCCACCATCTTACCCGCATAGCCCGCCACCATCCCAATCGTTGTCCCGATAAAGATGCTCATGAATGCTGCTGAAACCCCCACCATGAATGCGACCCTTGCGCCCGCCAGAAGCTGGCTCAGGATGTCGCGCCCCATGAAGTCCGTGCCCAACCAGTGTTTCAGGCTTGGCCCGACGGACGAAGGGATGTTGGGGTCAACCCCTGTCATGGGATGATACATGGGATCAATCATGGGAGGAAGGAAACTGGCCAGGGCCATCAGCGCAAAAAGCCCAAGGAGAATGACTCCGAGCTTCCCAAGCAGGTTTTGCCAGAAGATGTTCCATCCCTCCTTAAAATGAACCATCCAGTGGAACCTGCGCATCGTCCCTCCCTTCATATGGCTCAGCCTCTCCTTTACTTCGCCAAGGGCTCCCTTAATATCGGATCCTTGGGTCGAGATAGGCATAAAGGATATCCACGACCAAGTTGGACAACAGCACCACAATGGCGATCAGCAAGAACGAGGCCTGGGCTAAAGGGTAATCACTCTGGCTGACCGCCTGCACCAACTCTCGGCCGATTCCCGGCCATGTGAAAACGGTTTCGGTCAAGGCCCCGCCGTTGATGGAAAATGCGAGGCTGAGCCCTACGCTGGTCACCACAGGGAGCGCGGCGTTTGGCGCGGCGTGTCGATTACGAATCGCCTTATCCTCAAGACCCTTGGCCCTGGCGGTCAAAATGTAATCCTCTTTGAGCGTCTCCAGCATGCTGCTCCGCATAATCAGCAAGTAGCTCCCAAAGTGGATCAAAAACAACGTCAAGAGGGGCAACGCCATGTGGTGAAGCACATCCAGGGCCTTGGACCAGAAACCGGAGGCCGGGTCCAGCCAGACGTCCTCAGAGATCATGCCTGTGATGGGAAACCACCCCAGCTTGAAGGCGAACACCCAGATCATGATGAGGGCAAGCCATGGGAGAAACGTGGTATGGGTAACCAGGGCCCCCAAGGTCATAATAGTATCCAGTCTCTTTCCCTTGTGCCACGCAGCGATCTTTCCCAGAAACACCCCCACTAGGGCGGAGAGAATGATGGATGTGGTGAAGAGGAGCACGGTATTGGGCAGCCTTGCCCATATGATTTTGACCACCGGCTGTCCATAATGGAAGGATTGGCCGAAGTGCCCCGTAAAAAAGTTCTTCAGGTAATAGAGGTATTGCATCCAAAGGGGCTGATCCAAGCCAAGCTCACTGATGAGGCGCTTTACATCCTCGGGCCGCATGCTTGGATCCACCATCCTGGACAGAGGGTCGCCTGGCGCCAGCCTGAAGAGCAGGAAGAGGACCGTCATGATCACAAAAAAAATGATGGCGATCTGAATCAATCTGCGAACGATGTATCTCTTTAGCTCCATCGCCTACGTTTCGGCCTGCCTGGATGGGGCGCGCGTCGGGCTTGTAAGCCCTTCCGTGCGCCGGCTATTCTGCGTTCTGGTGGGTCACGGATTGGGTTTCAGTTGACAGAAAGACCATTCATTCCCAATGCCCTCCAGCATTTCGACCCAGCCCGTGAACCGATCGGTCCGAACGGCCTCCAGCTGACTCGGGTTATAGAGGGGCAGGTAAGGGAGGTCACTGATCACCATTTTCTGCATCTCACAAAGAAGGGCCTTCCGTTTTTCCTCATCCATCGCCGAAGCGGATGCATCAGCAATTTGGTCAAACGCCGGGTTCCGGTACCCGCTCATATTCCATCCTTTGGGCTTGTCGTTTTCCGAATCAAAGAAGTTCCGCACATAATCCGGATCCACGGACAGGTTTCCATAACCCAGGATAAAGGTGTCGAAGTCATGAAGCGTTTTGACCTGCTGTATTAAGGCGCTAAAAGCCATGGGCTTGGCAGAGACCGGCATTCCCATTTCTCTCAGCCATTCCTGAATGATGATTCCGGCCATGGCCCGCTGTGGATCATAGTCTGCAGGGGGGGTGAGAATCGAGAAATCCGCCATGGGCTGACCGTCGGGCAGGCGGATCCCCTTTCCTTTGCCGACCTTGCCACTCTGGTCCACAGGAGGAACCTCCCAGGTGTATCCCGCATCGCGCAACATCTCAAAGCCCTTTCGCACTCGCTCTTCACGATTCAACCCTTCACCATAGAGCGGCACGTCAGGGCAGTACCAAAAACGGTTTCCGGGGGGCACCACCGAGGCCATCTTGACGCCGTAGCCCTGGAGAATCCGCGAAATGATAAAGTCCTTGTCGATGAGCGTGCCCAGGGCGCGCCTGAGGTGCACATCGTTGAAGGGAGCCTTTCTCAGGTTGAACCCCATGTAGTAGAGACCGCTCTTCTCGCTGGAAAAGACACGGATATCTTTTTCCTTTTTCAGGTCTTCGAGGTAACCGGGCTGGATCGACCACCAAAACATATCGATGTCACCTTTTTTGATGGCAAGAATGGCCGCATCCGAGGTCCCGTAGACCTTGAAAATAATCCCGTCGATAAAAGGACCCAACGACCTTCCTGCGATGGTCAGTCCATTACCGAAAAAGTGTTCGTTTCGCTGCAGAAAGAGATATGCCCCCTTACGCCATTCCTTCATCACGAAGGGACCGCTGGCGGCCGGCGCCTCCACGGCATGGGTCTGAAGGGAGGTTAAAGGCTTTTGGCTCTTTCTGGCATCCTCCACCACGCTCAGCCACTGCTTTTTCTGCGCAATGGGGGTCGTAAGCGTTCTTTCGAGAAAGACCGCCTCGGGCTTTTCCAGATAGAACTTCACGGTTCGTTTGTCAGGCGTTTCGATCTTCTTGATGAAATCCCATCGGGACAAATAGCGGGGAACCTTGAATTCTTTGATCACCTCTCCCGTAAAGGCCACGTCTTCCGATGTCAATTCGGAGCCGTCTGACCACTTGGCTGGCCTAAGCGTGACCGTGTAGGAAATGGAAGCTTCATCGTAAACAGGGTCCGATGCAGCCAGCCACGGGACCAGCTTTAATGTCTCAGGTTCCCGGATATAGAGGCTGTCAATCATCTGGTTCAGCACTTTGAGCGACCATGCATCGCTTGCAAGCCAATGATTCAGGGTCTTGGGTTCCTCCAGGAGGCCGATCTTGAGTATTTTGGATTCCGCCGCCCCCGCGGGCCATGAAATCGTACCAAGCAGCACAAGACACACGCCTAAAACCATCAACCAGCTCCCCTTGGACCGAAGCCCTTGCCCGCAAAATCCTTTTGGACCCATCACTTGCCTCCTCTTCCATGAATGTTTGCCGCTTTCCGTCTATTCTTTCATACCCTTGGCCCCCTCCTCGACGAAATCAAGGACCTTGGCCTCCAGCTTCACATTGTTGAAATGGTTGATGCGCGGGATCCCGCCGGGACTGACGCAGTTGATCTCCCCCAGTTTATCACCGATGATGTCGATCCCGACAAAGTAAAGGCCGTCTTGGACGAGCCTGTCCTTTAACCTTTCGCATATCTGCTTCTCCTTGGCCGTGACCTCGTGTTTGTAAGCCTTGGCCCCGGCGTGGATATTGGTTCGAAACTCGCCGGGCTTGGGTTGTCGCCTCATGGCACCAAGGATCTCTCCGTTCAAGAGGAGGACCCGGACATCGCCGTCCCTCTGAACCACATCCAGGTACTCCTGAACCATGATGGGTTCCCGATCGGGATAGGCCTGAAAGGCCTTCACATAGTAGTGGATCAATGAGTGCAAATTTTCGCGATCCTTGACACTCACCTTGATCACCCCTTCACCGCCAAACCGCTGGATGGGCTTGACGACCATGGCTCCGCCGAAGTCGTCGATGATTTTCTTGAGGCGGACGGGGTCCCGGGATACATGGGTCTCAGGGATGATGTCAGGGAAATTGAGGGTGTAGAGCTTGCTGTTGGCGAGAATCTGGCCCCGGGTGCTGTTGATCATGAAAACCCGGTCGTTGACCGGACCAAGGAATTCCATGGTTTGATAGACCAGCGGCGGGTTCTTGCGCAAGAACAGGGCATCCAGCTCCGTAACATTTTCATAGATCAGCTCTTCCTTCTTGAGGCATCGGATCAGGGCCTGCCAGTACCGCTTCATGGAAAGATCGGGCTGGACCGTGATGTTCCTCATCCTGGCAACCACTTCGTTTTTTCGTATGTAGATGTCATGGGGCTCAAGGAAATAGACCATATGGCCCCTTTGATTGCACTCATACATCAGGTGGCTGGTGGTCTCATTGACAGGATTGATGGATTCAAGCCTATCCATCAGGAAGGCGATGCGCATGGAGCTTCTCCATCCCTTTTGACCACAAATGCGATGATCCGTGAAGCGATGTCAATCCCGGTGATTTCCTCAAGCCCATTGAATCCAGGCGAATAGTTGGTCTCGATCACCTGGATCCGGCCATCGTCCCGGATCATCATATCGATGCCCGCGATTTCCAGACCCAGGGCCCTGCTTGCGCTTAGACTCAGTATTGTAAGATCCCTTGTCGGTGTCAAGCGCGTTCCAATCCCACCCTGATGGATATTTGAACGGAAATCCCCCTTCCCGGGCCTCAACTCCACGGCCGCCACCAGCTCGCCTCCGATGACGAAGGCCCGGATATCCCGTCGCGTCTCGGGGGGAATGTATTCCTGCACGAGGACTCCGGTCGTGCTGACAGGGAGGTTGGCCGTGATGAATCCTGCGGTGGCCTTTGAATCCACGAGTACGACCCCCTGTCCCTGTCGACTGGCCGGCGTCTTGACCACCACCGGATAGCCCCCCAAATCCGCCACCGCCCGTTCGAAATTCTCCATGTTGCTCACCCAGTAGGAGTCAAGGACAGGGACGTCCGCCTCAACCAGTGTCTGGAGCGTCAAAAACTTGTTTCTTGCCAGGAGGATAGCCCGGAAGCTATTGACCACCTTGAGACCGGAAAGCTCCAAGTGACGCACCAGGGTGAGGGCATAATCATTGATAGTGGCCCCGATACGGGGCAAAACCACATCCAACCCATCGGGAGCGCTTTTCATGCGGATACTGGTTGCGCATCCGCTCAGATATGCCACGCAGTCTCTTGGGTGAATCAGGGTGACCGGGTAGCCCAACGCCCGTCCGGAAGCCATCAGCCTTTGATTGGGGTGGGCCTCGGGACCCCTGGCCGAAAGGACGCCAATGCGCATGGTGATCTCCGCCAGCAGAAGTTTAAGAACGATAAGTCTATCCAGGCTACATTTCAATCCTTTTTCCCTAAACTGAGCGAATCCCCGGCTTGGCAAGCCGCCTTAAGTCGGGCGGAAAAGCGTCATTTGTGGGCCGCAGGGGGGTGTCTCTTTTGAGCCGTCCAACTCGTTCGAAGCTTGTGAAACGCCCCCAAAACCCAATGGTTGTCTCGAGAAGGCACAAGAGGTTCTCTATGCTGTAAAGCATCACTTCTGGGGCTGTCTGAAAATAAGCGCAGGAAATTGGTGCCGTTAGCAATGGCTGTGTCATAGTGTTGCGGCTCAAAAGAGACACCCCCCTGCGGCTGGCTCCGGTTCGGTGAGTCGCTCAACTTAAATTTAAGTCTCCAGGAGACGGAGGATCCAATGGACCATTGACAATCGATGATGGACACTGCCATACTTTTCGGGCAAGGAGAAGACACCGCCTCCGTTTGGCGATTCCCATGGCAGACCCGCTCAATACCAGATTCGAAGCCCCCCTGACCCTGCTCATCTTTCCGCCCGTCTGGACCCCTGTGACCCCTTATCTGGCCTTGCCAGCGTTGGTGGGCTATCTCAAATCCCACGGGCATGCGGTGCGCCAATACGATGCCAGTCTCGACTTCTTCGTAAACCATCTTCTTACGCGTGAGACCCTTTCGATACTGCTCGGCGTCGTTGTGGACCGCGAGGGGAGGGGAGACTATGGGGCCGCACCGGAACCTTCCAGACGGCTCCTCAACGGGATCAAAAAGAACCGTGCCAGTTGGGAGAAAAAGGTGGAATCGCTTCCACGTCTCATGGACGAAATCCGTGGAGAACAGACTTTTTACGATCCCGCGGTTTTGGTACACGACCAAAGTGCGCTTTACACTCTCCTTGCGATGGCCTCTCTGGCCTATTCACCAGCGTCCTTCACGTTCAACACTTTCACCCATCCAGGACTTACCTGCCTCCATGATATGCTTGAATTTGCCGATAGTGAGGGGACAAACCCTTTTCTCAGTTTTTTTCGGGATCGTTTGAACAAGACGCTAAAGCAGTGGGCGCCTTCCCTTGTGGGGATTTCCCTCACAACCTCGCACCAGTTGGGGGGTGCCCTTACCCTGGCGAGGCTCCTTAAAAAGGCCGACCCCCGGCTGCACGTGACCTTGGGCGGCAGGCATGTCCTGCGACTCAAGGAGGCATTTGCCCGGGACCCTGAGTTTTTCCCGCAGTTCTGCGACAGTCTCATCATCGGAAACGGCGAGCGGCCCCTTTCCACCCTGATCCATCACCTCAAGACAAACGGGAACCTGGGCGGTGTCGAAAACCTTGGTTATTACAGTGGAGGTGGTATCGTCTTCAATGAAACGGCCTCCCACGTGCCAATCTCCGATTTGCCACCGCCCGATTTCGACGACCTCCCGCTTGGCGCCTATCTCTCGCCCACGCCCATTCTGCCGATCCGCTTATCGGAAGGCTGCTATTGGGGCAAGTGCACCTTCTGTTCACGCTACGACAACAAAGCCTTTCAAACCATTCCACCTAAAATGGCCGCCGAGCAGATCGAAGCGCTCCACGAGCGCTATGGTGCCACCTGTTTCACGGTGAATGACGACTGCCTGACGCCGCCCTACCTCGAACGGGTGTGCCGCGAGATACTGGAAATGGGCCTCAGGCTCCAGATATCGCTCTGGTGCAAGCCCGTTGCTTCCTTTACCGCAGATCGGTTGAATCTTCTCGCAAAGGCCGGGGTCCGGCTCATTCGCTGGGGAATAGAAACGGGACATCCCAGGATCCTGAAGCTCATGAATAAGGGCACGCGCCTCGATGACACCATCAGGGTATTGGATGACGCGGCCAAGGCCGGGATCTGGAACCATGCGACGATCATCGTGGGCTTTCCCACCGAAACGGAGGAAGAGGCCAGGGAAACCGTCCGGTTCCTTCAGCGAAACCAGGAAATCCTTCCATCCTCGATTTTTTTCAAGTTCACGCTCTTGAGCAACTCCTATATCAGTCAGCATCCGGAGGCGTTCAGCCTCTCGGCCCTGTCTGAAAAGAGCGACCTGTTTTCCTACGAATTTCGCTACGAACGCGGATCGGGCATGGGCGAACAGACCCTGGATGGTTTCTGGGCATGGCTTCAACGATACAGAATCAACCAGCTCTATGGCCATCCGTTTTGGTTTTATCTGCGGATCCGAGAATACCTCCTCCTCCACGTGGCCCGTTACGGGGTTGATCGTGTGCGCCGCATGAAGGTCAAACCCGGCGATTTGACCCCCTATGCGTGTGGGAGTCGGATGTCTTACTTTTTTAGAAGGGCAGAGGGGATCCCGCAGGAAATCCTGGCCGAGATTCAAGGGTTGATCGCGTTGGGAGAAGGTGTGGGGACTTCATGGATCGACGACAACCTGAAACGGGCCTTTCTGATCGGTTACGCGATTGAAGAGGGAAGGGTCGTCGGTACCATGACCCTCAAGCGGCCGCCTGATAAATATCTGGAATCGATCGAGCAAAAGACCCATGTTGACCTTGAAGGATACCTGGAACGTGGGTATAGCGCGGTAAGGCCCGAGTACAGGGGTCTTGGCGTCGGCGACGCGCTCCTGAAAGGTTTGGTGAGCCATGCCCCCTCACAAAAGATTTATGTGACCATCCGCATGGATAACCTGCCGGCCGTAAAGCTCACACGCAAAAACGACATGCGATTGGCCGCAACTTTCAAAAACGAACGGACCGGGCACGAAATTGGCCTCTTTATCAACCAGTAGCATTAAACGACCGGTGACGACGCTGATGGCTCAACTGGCTGCTTCATCGGCTGACGAATCCATGTTTGAAGCGCAAGCGTTCTTTGGCGCGTTACCGCTGGAAGAAAAGGTGGCGCTTGTCATGTCTTACGAACCGGAGATCTTCCAGGTGGAAACCACCACGCGCTGCAATCTCCGCTGCCCTCTTTGCTCCACCCATCATCTCAGGAGGGGCTATCGGGATTCGGACCTGAGAATGATTCGGGAAATACAGGGCAATAACCCCCGTCTGCGATACATGTGCCTTCACCTCATGGGGGAGCCTCTCCTTTCCCCCGCCCTTTTTGAAATCATCCGTTTCCTCAAGTCCAAAGGGGTGTACACCTATTTTGCCACCAACGGGATGTTGCTGGAAAAGAAGGTGGACGAGATCCTCTCGAGCGGACTCGACAAGATCTCCGTTTCACTGGACGGCATCACACAGGAGGACCTGGGCCGTTACCGCATCAATGCTGACCTAAAGGCGATCTTGAGGGGGATCCGGGCACTCAGGGCAGGGCGGGAGGCCCTGGGTCTCAGAGGCCCGCTGATCCAGATCCAAACCATCATGTTTCCCTACAACCAGCCAAAAGAAGCGGAAATTGTCGCGTTTCTTAAAGACCTGGGGGTGGACCGGATCAAACTGAAGCGGCCGAGCTTTGAGACCTTCGGGGGCAAAAACGACGGGGCAAATATCTTTGCCGGCCAATATGGTCACGTAAGAAGCAAATACTCCCGCGGCCATCCATCCTATTTACGTTACCGGGACCGGCCCGTTTGCAGGCTCCTGCTTCAAGGCTTCGCCCTTGCGGACGGTTCGGTCGTACCTTGCTGCATCGACTACGAGGGCACATGCCGCTTTGGCAGCCTCACGAAACAAAGCTGGCATGAGATCCGGACCTCGAAGCGTCGACAAGTGATCATCGAGCGTTATTTCCGTCGAGATCTCGATATATGCAAGGGTTGTTCGCTGGGGTATGCCTATTCGACCACGGTCTTTGACCGGCAACGAGAGCAACTTGCCTGTGTCTGAACGAGACCAAAGGGATCGAGGATCTAGGACTTCAAGGACTTACGGGCCGCAGATACCTCTCGGGAGAAAACCATTAAGGCGTAATCAATGTCTTCCCGGGTTATGTGGTAGTGGGTCACGGCCCTGAAGCGGTGCTCGCCGACAGTCAGTACCTTTACGCCCTGTAAATGGAGCCGGCCCGACAGTTCCTCCGCCCGGGGCCCGGCTTGCGTGATTTCGAAATAGACGATATTGGTCCGAACGGTGTCGAGATTCACGTCCAATCCTTCGATCTGCGCCAGTCCTTCTGCGAGCCGCTGGGCGTTGGCATGGTCTTCGCCCAAGCGTTCGGTCATGTCGTTTAAGGCCACGATCCCGGCTGCAGCCAAGACGCCTGCCTGACGCATGCCGCCTCCGAGCACTTTTCTCATACGCCGGGCTTCATCGATGAACGGGCGCGTTCCGCACACGAGCGATCCAACCGGCGCCGCAAGCCCCTTGCTCAGACAGATACCCACTGAATCTACCTCTGCGGCCAGATCCGCCGGCTCCACCTTGAGGCTGGTGGCGGCGTTAAACAGCCGGGCCCCATCCATGTGAACGCTCAGCCCGTGCCGGCTTGCAAGATCGCGCACCGCATGCAGGTATGGAACATCCAGGGGACTTCCGAAGCATCGATTGTGTGTGTTTTCAAGTGCAATCAGCCGGGTGCGGGGAAAATGGACGTTGTCGGGCCGGATGGCGGCTTCCAGGTCTTCCAGGAGGATGCGACCATCCGTCTGATTTTGCACGGTGCGGATGTGAATCCCACCCACCGCAGCAGAGCCACCCTGCTCGTAATAGAAGATGTGGGCCTGATCCCCCAGGATCATTTCGTCGCCACGCCCGCAGTGAGTGAGCTCACTTACCAGATTGGCCATGGTCCCGCTTGCAACGAAAAGCGCGGCCTCCTTTCCCAGTCTTTCTGCCGCCATTTTCTCAAGACGGTTTACCGTCGGGTCTTCCCCAAATACATCATCCCCGACCTCTGCCTCCGCCATGGCCCGCCGCATGGCGGCTGTTGGAAGCGTGACCGTGTCAGATCTCAAGTCCACCAGTCGTTCTGGCATCGAATTTCTCCCTTTTAACCCACCTGAACTGGTTTGGTTCATGCACCATAAATGATTTATTATGAGCTCATCGCTACACGAAAACATATCCCTCAATAGCGAGTCCCCTTTCCCGTTTCGCTGTTCCCTTCTTGACAGGAGGGCTGAAAGTCATCTCCCATTCTTCCTGAAAGGTCATTTAAGGTCCTTGAGAGGGTTCTCTATCCGGACTCCCCGAATGATCTGACCATCGTACGGATTCTCTCTCTTCCACCGCTTTCCTCGGGAATTTCCTTTGGCACGATCCATCAGATCAAAGCATTCTTTCAGCCAGTCTTTTGATTTAAGCTGAACGGTTTGTTCCAAGAGCTTACGAATCAGAGCATCTATCGAAATCTCATGTTTTTCAGCATACTTTCGCCCGGCCTTCAAAAGAGCGTCATCAATAGATATTGTTATATTAGGCATGTAACAATCTCCCCTGTATAAACACATCATGAGTGTACACTGATTATGTGTCAATAAGTGGGATGGTCCCTTTCTTCTCTCCTTATGCGGTCAGCATGCAAACCTCATTTAAGCCACCCAATACACGAAAAAAAAGTCATTCCCTATCCTCCTTCCGTTGCTTACGTGTGGTCCGCAATTTTTTCTTTTCAAGCTTTTTCACTTCTTTCACCGCTTCAATGAAATGGCGCTCTACGGGTGACGGCTCTACTAACAGTTTCTTCCGGAATTTTTCGAATTCGAATCGCGCTTTTTCTATGGCCTCATCGTGGCTGACTCTCCCAGCATGTTTGAGGATATCCCGTTCACTGACTTTCAGAAACTCATCCAGCTTGGTGATCCAATCCTTCATGTACATGGGCCTGCGGCTCAACGCCTGAAGCTCGGCAAAGTCGAGATAAATGGTTACGATCCGATTGAGAGTATCCAACTCCTCTGCGATCAGGTAATTCTTAGCGACCTCGCTGTCTGCCTGCTTGGGCTTGGCCCCAGTCCATGAGGTCAGGCCCATGTTCGGCTTGGCGGCGTCGGCGCGAGAGGCGATGATTTCGGCAGCGGTGTGGCCGTGGGCCGCCCAGTGCATTTTGTTCTGAACCACGGCGAAAAATTCCCGGCTGATGTCGGTGTTGGGATCGTAGTCAATGCTGGTGGCGTAGATATCGAGCACCTTGCGCCAGAAAACCTTTTCCGAGGAACGTATGTCCCGGATGCGGACGAGCAGTTCGTCGAAATAATTGCCGCCACCAGTCTGTTTGAGCCGCTCATCATCCAGGGTAAAGCCTTTGACGATATATTCCCGCAGGCGTTGAGTGGCCCAGATGCGAAACTGGGTGCCGCGATGCGATTTGACCCGATAACCGACTGAAATGATTACATCAAGGTTAAAATGTTTAGTCCGGTAACTTTTTCCATCGGCGGCAGTTATTAAGAAATCCTTAACAACTGATTTTTCACGTAATTCGCCTTCCCGAAAAATGTTGCGAACATGCATGCTGATATTGGGGATGGAGGTCTGGAACAATTCGGCCATCTGGCTTTGCGTCAGCCATGCTGTTTCGCCGGCAAAATGGACTTGGATTCTGGTCGTGCCGTCCTCGGTTTGGTAAAGAATAATCTCGGGCTGATCGGATTTTACCGGCAGGTTGGTCATGGGATGTCCTTCATACTTTTAACCACGGAATACTCGAAAAAGGATCTCATCATGTTTTTCCTTTCGAGTCGTTCGTATGTTTCGTGGTTCGATTTCCCGGAACCGTTCGAGCCATAGATCAGAGTCAGAGGATGACCGCAATGTCCAAAAGATCCCGAAAGGCCAATACCGCCAACTGCCGCTCCTTGGTTTCGCGCAGAAGCTGGAAGAAATCGTTTTCCCGTAAGGTAATATCGGTCAAGAGCATTCGGCAATCTTCGTGTCACATGTCAAGGCTTGACCCCGTTACCGCGCTTTGTAAAGAAACTGCCCATTCGCCAAACTTCTCAGGGGAAGCGGGGATTGCGCCCCTTTCAATCATAGCTTTGCTGTAACGGTTTTCAAATGTGTAAAGAGGCTTAGGCGAGCGAAGAACCTGGTCACAGAATTCTGCGGTCTTCCCATGCGGTTCGGCATATGATACAAACACTGCCGAAGCCAGGGCACCGACAAACCGGTTTCGCCGTTCGGATATCTGAGCGGTCGGTCTCTTGATTTTCCCTTTGAAGGGCGAGAGCACCAGCACTTTTCCTTTGTCAATATGTCCCTTAATGTTTTTGCCCAGGCGCATTATCTCGATGCTTCGGGCAGGGCAAATCACGACCGGCTGGCTTCCCCGTAATAGCAAGTCCAGGCAATCCTTTTCAATGGGGGAATGAAAGCCACTGATGACCGGAACACCAGCATCCCGAAGCGCCCGAGCCAAGTCGTAGGTCCGTAGGATCAGCTCGCCTGGACATTTTACAGAACAGAAGAAACCAAGCAGTGGCTTTTCAAGGATATTTATCTCGCCCAGTGCCCATACTTGGCGGAAAAGATCACGATGACTTTTGTCTTGAAGGCACGAGAGGTGATCCCTGCTTTCCGGGTCTATAACTTTTAGATCAAGACTCATATTTTTCCGTATTGTAACTAAAGTTATTATTAAAACAGTCAGCTTAGACTACCTAAGCCCATTCACCATCCCCTTTTTTCTGGGTCATCAAATACTCGTCCAAATGGTCCCCCTCTCCTGATTTCATCGGTTGCTAATGCAAGGTTTCGATGATATATTTGCGCAACGGGTTCACAATCAAGGAGGTGATGTTCCAATGGTGGATACTTTGGGGATATTTGAACACCATTCCCATAATCCACAACACAATCTTTCTGCAAGTGGAACGAAGCAAAGCCCAGAGGCAACGTTCGCTGAGCAGTTTGCCTTGGCCTATCGAGACAAATTTACCAGAATCCATTCGGGCACGAGCAAGTGGAAAACGCTTTTTGTTCGTGAGGTACCCGTGTTCGGAAATGGAATCCCTGATTTGCTTGCACTCAGTTGGTCCGACGGCCAGTCTATGCAGGTATCCACTCGTTTGGATTTTGAAAAGCTGGATCCAACCGTCCGCGCTTTCGAATTCAAACTGTCGGACTGGCGCAAAGGGCTCATGCAGGCGCATCGCTATAAGTATTTCTCTCACGCCTCCATCCTTGTTTTGCCCAGCCATAAAATGAAAACTGTGGAATCCCAAATCGACATTTTCCGCAAATTGCGAGTGGGTCTCTGGGGCTTTTCATTAAAGACCGGAACTATTACGTGTTCGTACACACCCCGACCCATAAAACAGCACATTGCTAAATATGGACAAAGAGCCATTCGACTGGCCGCACAGGCAGTTCACTCACAGTTCGGCTCTGTCCCTAAACTGTCGCAAGCCATCCAATAGCGGCAGGACATGTTCATCTCGAGATTTCTGGTCAAGAACAATCCCGAATGAGGCGATTTCGCTGTAGGCTTGCTCTGCTCGGGAGATGGCCTGAAAGCAATTCCCCAGACCTTTGGTCACATCATTATCGGGCAGTTCTTCATTTAGGGATTTAAGGGCTTCCCACGACTGCAGTACCTCCTTCGATCGCTCCGGCTCGGGATCATACTCCTCATCGTGTGGTAGCTGATTTAATACACAGGGAACCAAGGGACTCAAAGCTTCTTTTTCTGAGATCGTAATCCGGTTGAGCAACAATTTGCTTAAATAGCGAATAAGGGGCAGCCGCCCCCCGCCCGACGGGAAAAACCTGTCTATTGAGAACGTTCGCAGATTTGACCACCAGCCTGTGGCGCCTGCTGCACCCCCGGCAACGCCAAGAAAAGGCGTTAGGAGATCGGAATAGCCGTTTATGACTTTAAACCCGTTTATGGAAAGCGACAGGTTGAACATCATCCAATTGGCTACAACGTCTGTATGGTAAATGTCTGACAAGGCTTCAGATGAACGACTCGCGATTATTAAGTAAAACCCATCTGGCCGTGTTTCCAGCATGGTGATATCGTTTATAAAGTCTTCAAATTCCTTGCGGTCCTGAAGAGCTTCACGGCAGATGATCAGGCTTGCAAAAAGAGGCCTTTTATTGCCTGTTTTGTCGTAGATTTCCCTTGCCTGCCGTACAAAATTCTTCGCGATAACCGCCTCGCGGGAGTCAAATGACTGTGATATGTAAATATTGGGGGCAAGGACAGATGTGACCTCCAAATCGGAAACTTCTTTGAAGTATTCGCCGAGAATACGGTCGACCGTTTGAGTACGTTCCAATTCTCCTTTTCGAAATGTGCGGAAGCAGCTCCAGTCGGGAATACTACCGACATTGATCGCGGGTGAATTTGCGAAAAGGCAGACGTAAAACTGTGGATCAAGCAGAATCTCCGCATCAGGGTAATCGCGGCGCATCTCCGAGATTCGACCCACCATAGTATCTCTCTTGAGGTCTTTGGGGCTGAAAATCGCTCCATCGATCAATTTCTCCACTAGGCCCATCTTCACTTTATCACCCACACCATGGCCTACTTGAGCGAATAGTTTCATCTATATCTCTCCATTTCCCCGATCAATTGATTGAGATTCGCGGGTCGCAAGGCAGGAAGTTTTCGCATCAACTGATCGATCAAGCTGCACATCTCAGCGGGCAAATCTGAGCGAAGTCCCCGAAGAGGCTTAGGTCTTTGTGTTTTGATGCGGTAGAGAGTAGTGAACTGAGGGTCACCACGGTGCGCAAAAGGATTGTCACCCGAAGCAAACTCATATAGCGTCAGGGCGGCCGCATAGAGATCTGCGCGATAATCAAGGTTCTGCCGGAATCCTTGATCAAGCATTTCCGGGGCAATATAGTAAAGGGTCCCTGGAATTCTGGCGCTGTTTCGTGTGATGCGCGTCCCGCCAACCTGAAACGCAATCCCCAAATCGAGCAAAACGTAAGGCCGTATCGAATCATTCGTACTGATGATGTTGTCGGGTTTGATATCCCGATGGATAACGTCCATCAATGCCAGTTCCTGGACCGCCTTTAACATACATGCCCCCAATTCAGCTAACTCCTGCCTCGCCGGGCGATAGTCTTTGAGGATCATTTCCCTCAAGGAGTCCCCAGGTATGTATTCCTCGGAATAGACCATGTATTCCAACGCATCGATTTCGCATGCGCGTGGTGCAATCGAGCCAAGCTTAACCAGATACGGACTCATGCACTTCGAGAGGATATCCAGCTCGCGGGCAATCCGACGCAGATTCTCATCCCGAACGGTTTCGTCACTTTCGTCGCTCGGGATTTGGACTAGCTTGACCGCTTCGATTTTTCCGCTGACGAGTGCTTTGTAAACAACCTTAAACCCACCGGAGCCGATTTCCTCTAGATTTTTTGCCTCCGGCGCGACTTTCTTGACCTCTTCAATATCAGGCTTGTCTTTCATTCGATCACCTGGTTTCAATATCAAAGCGTTTAGCCTTACGGTTCATAACGGTGTCCACTAATCTCACAGTGCGTTCAGATACTTCTTCTCCGCGAGGGCCGGTATGCGGTCGTAAAACTTCCGGTCGGAGGGCAGACGCTTGGCGAGAAAGGCATATAGCCCCACGGTTCCCTTCTGCGAATTACATGATCTGCGCGACCAAACCTGATTGTGTGTACCCTCTGATGCGACCCGAGTCGTTCTCAATCTGATTTGAGAATTCTAACCAGGGCAGCGCTCAGATCGTCAAGGAAATGCTTCAGTGATGAGTCGTTCTTTGTCGCTGAGTAAAGGTCCATTTCCAGGACGATCTTTTCCCCATACTCATATCCCCCGAATTGTACATAGACATCCGGCGAACTGACGGCCTGTTTCATGACATTCTTATAAAGGCCCTTTTCGCACTTATAGGAGGGCAGTACCGGCAAGGCCCCAAAGCCGAGTGCGCGGTTAAACCCCTGGGGGTCGTCCATATACCATCGCTCTATATGAGGGTCCGGGATTGCAAAAACCACACGCTCCAGGAATTGCGGAACCGACCTTTCCGCATAGCCAAAAAGCTGTTGACGCTTTTCAACGTATCCTTTGCAGTTCCCGTCCGATGCGACGATCAGGAGATCAAAAGGAAAATTTTCACCGAAGGCACGAGTGTCCTGCAAAAACTGTTTAAAGGCTTCAATGGATTTGCCACCCCTCGCCGCCCTGACATCATCCTTCCAAGCCCCGTGTTCGAGCCCCTTTTCGGCCGCCAGCCTGTGCACAAGTGCCTTTAGCAGTATCTCATGCCCCCGATCTTCCAGGAAGTATCCGACCTTGATCTTATCCGCCATAATCGCCTCGAATGATCCGTTCTTCCAGCCCTGTGGATATCTCCCTTTCCCTGAATAGAGGTCCATGCCCTGAAACGGAAGGATTTTGGTTTGTCCGTTTTCCTTGCGACAGACAAAGAGATTGCTGTCGTCAAAGTAGGTGGGGAAAATCGGAGAGTGCGTGTTGACGATGAGCTGTTTATGATACTGCTCCTGTGTATTCTTGAAGAGACCGGCCACAAGTTCCAGCCTAGCGGGGTGCACGCCGTTTTCGGGTTCCTCGTATCCGATGACGGTTGTGGGTGAAGCCGGGTGAAGCGCTGCCAGCAGGCCCAGAATCCGCAAAGTTCCTTCGGAGATGATCCGGCTGGAATAAGGAACGCCGTTTTCGAATAATTTCAACGAGAGCAATCCCTGGGGCGTGGGTTCAATTCTAATTCGCTCGATGGAAGGCAGCAGATAACCCAGGGAAAGATTGAAGGCTTCCATTTGCTTGCCGTTACCTGACTGTAGGGTGTTTAAAAAAGCCGCCAGATTCTCTCCGCGTGAGCCGATCGCTTCGACTTCGGCCAGGGGGACATCCTCGCGCATAAGCGTTCGAGGCTCGAAATAATAGAATCGCCATGCCGAAAGCTCTTGCCGGAAAGCCGCGATGTGTGGGTAGTGCGGTTCGTAGAGTGACGTAGATAGAACCGAATGTTCCAGGCCAAGGTCAAAATAGCTGGGGTGAGATTGGCCCTCCATGCGCAAATGCAGCCTCGTCTTTCCGGAGATGGACTGTTTCTCAATAAAGGCCATGCGCGATTTCTTGATTTCACCGTTTTGTGTCAGGGCACTCAAGCTTTCTTCAAGCACGCGCAGATGCCCTGTTTTGGGGAGAATCTGAATCGTCGCCGCGTAACGCAGGAATTTCTCGGTGATCCTCTTCTTGGGAGATCCGTCCGTCTCCATCCCTTTCCGTTTTTCCATGATGAGCTTTTCGACACCGGCAACAACCCTTGGAGAAAGCTCCACATCCACCTCGAAGGTTGCTTCGGCGTTGTCGTTTTCGCGAAGTCTCTCAAACCCTTCGTCTCCGTAATAAAAACTTTCCAAGGGGAGTCCGCGCTGCCCTCCAAAGGCTTCTTTGAGGTTCTTCTTTGTGACGATCCCAGAGATCAGACTCAGCGCGTCCAAAAGATTGCTCTTTCCAGCCGCATTCGGTCCGAACATGATACTGAGGGGTTGAAAACGCACCTCGACATCCTTCAGGGATTTGTACCCGGTGACCTTGAGTCTTCTGATCATGGATTCAATTCCTCAAAAACGGGTTATTAGCCCTTCTCACCCAGACCTTGTCGAGCTTGCCCCGTCGCTTCCGGATCTCTTTAACAAACCGTCTGAGTTCCTCTGGCGTGGTTCCCTTTCAACACGTGCCGATCTAATATCCCAGCCAATACTGAAAGGGCGATCCAGTCAAATAGTCGTCAAATAAAACCGCTATTTCCATGAAACCTGATTTCTCTCCGTGACAAACCGTGCAGACAAATGTTCTCCATCCCGTTGCCAGTTGTCTCACGTCATTCAACCGAAGCACACGGAAAACTTTGTCCCGCCTTTCAAAGGAAGAGAGTTGTCGCAGCCCCGCCAGTCTGGTACCGCGCCATCCGAAGTCCTAAACTTAAAAACCTTAGTACGTCCCCATTTCCATATCAATGTTTCACCTAATGTCACTATCTCCGTTTATCGTCCTTCCTCGTCTTCTTATAGTACCTCACTGTCTTGCGCAGTTTTTCAGATTCTTTCATGAATTTCTCCTTCTCGCTCCTTTCGAATTCCAGCTGCTGTTCTAGCATTTTCAATTTCCTGGACTCGAAAGCCTTCTCATTGTTCCTAAGGATCGTCTCACCAACTTTTGCAGCGATCTGGGAAATCACCCTTTCCCTCTCCTCATCTCCAAGGCAAGCAGTCTTCTTCACAACCTCACTTAGTCTGTCCATGCTTAGAGTTCTGGCAATAAGGCCGACATTTGATCCAAGTGCCTGACTACCTATTGAGTCCGGATCGCTGAAGAACATTGAAAGGACATCTTTGTTGTCGGGTTTCCAGAATGTGGTATAGACGCCCAAATGAGCTGATAGAATCTGGTTCGGGAATCCATTGGGTCCATCTCTGGTATCTCGGCGAGAAATAGGTAGGGCATCATGAACTCCAGAAACTGCTCAGCGGATATAACGAATGGGTAATCCTTTCTGCACCTGAGTAACTTTGAATCAAGGGTTATGAGCAAAACCAGTGGGCCAAAATCATCTTCACCCCTTTCAACATATTTCTGCCTGACATTCTCCATCAAATTTACGTCGTGCTCAACTATTGTATCGCCGGGTTTATCTAACTTATCGGAAAAATGCCAGTATTCAATAATATCACCAGGTTTGAGCATGCTTGATCGCAATTCACTCCACAGCTCTTTCGTTTCCTCTTCACTAAAACACTCAAATTTTTGCTCAAGCAAAACGCCGTTCTTCACCAATTCTTCTTGAATCGCAGCATAATTCTCAAGGGTAACAGGGCGGCCCTTTGCCACGGAATATATCATCCTACACGCATCCATGCTATTCAAATAAACGTGAGGATGACACCTGAACTCCTGGTAAAGCCATGGATTCCATCCGATGAGCTTTGGAGAATTCGGATTCTTATTGTATTCACGTGAAACTCTCTCTAAGCTAGCTTCAAACTCTGTAACGGTAAAAGGGTACAGTCTGAACTTCACGTCAATTGCTGTAACCCTGTCGACAAAGTATTTTACCTTTTCGTGGTAATTGCTTGAAGCACACCGGAGCGCGTATAGTACATTAGTATCAAGTACTAAAAGCCTTTTTTGAAGTTTTTCGATTTGATATGACGAGGCATGAAAAGACCGATTCAGATAGTAGCCTGCCAAAATGTTGTGAAATATGGCCGCTATGTAGACACTTTGCTTTTCGGCAAGTTTTTTCAATCCGACAGTAAAGGCAGTTTTCCATCTCTGTGCAACTTCATCGGGGATATCCTCCAAGTATCTGTCCAAGATATAATTATATCTGCTAAACATTCTTTCGTCGCTTTCATAGAAGCTAGCAGTGTCTCTGAAGTAATTAGCGACCATCCTTATTTCAGAGAAAATGCCACAAAGGTATTCGTCCATGATCTTCCTTAAGTCAAGCCCTTCTGTGGCAGTTTTTGTGCCCAGTGTTCTGGAGATCTCGTCAGAAACTGTGACAACGGCGTCAATAACCCCTTAATCATATTTCGAGCGTGCAACCTCAAGTTCCATGCGCTTTTCGCTATGCAGCACATACGTCGCAACTCCATTAACAGTACTTTTCAGGAAGACATCTGCATTTTCTAAAAGAGATGTTGTTGTCTGTCTAGGGATGACTGGATAAATCTTAGATTTGCACCATCGTTCAAAATCGGCGAGATCTGACAGGCTGTTTTTTTCTAAAAGATACTCAACGAGAAACAAAGAAAAAATCCTGTCCCGTATTTCCGCTGACTCTTTATGGGCTATGAACAAGAGATGTGCCAACGAGTCATTCTCAAAGGTTCTGGGATCTGAAAATGCTAAGTAATATAAAGCTATCCTTTCTCCCGGCGCCACCTGTCTGTTACCGTAGAACACGAATTTGGTGATTGTTAGGTCAGAATTTTTCCTAGCATGTTCGGAGACAAAAATCTTACCTTCTCCAACCTGCTTTTCTATTACCGAGATGTCTTCGAATACCTTACCTAAGTAGTCCTCTCCTCCTGGTGTCGTTACGGTTTCGATTCGACCAGAATGGATTATCACCCTACACTCGGGAAATTGTCTTTTCAGGCCTTCGTGGTACCACTCTTTCATGAACTCAATCGCTGATCTTATCGCAACCGTGCCTTTTTCGATAATAAGTATACGGCGTCCCCCTCTTGCTTATAGAAACTTCCTTCAGGTAGATGCGTATCTCCGTGAGGGAATCTTCTGGAGGCGATTTCCATGAGTTTCTTAATTGCGGTCCACCTTATATCGGGGTCAATCGTTTCCCGTTCCCTTGCGAATAACTTGCTTTTGCAGAGATCAATTTTGACTACGGTTGCGTAATTTCTCATAGCGGTGCCCCCTTCTAGCGTGTGCCTCCCGAGAAATTTCCGGTAGATGATTTGCTAGAAAAAAGTTTCATTGCGGTTCTTCTTTCACACTCTCAAGGGTGACAGCGGATGGTCCCAATGCCTCATAATCTTCTAACAACGATCTTTTAGCACGCTTGTATTGATCTCCTTCTGCAAGTTGTTCTTATGGGAATGAGGGATCTGAAAACAACCCTGAGCGTGTTTTACCTAATACCTGGGTCTTGCCCCATTAATATCAAATCCACGTGCAAGAAATTTCTTGCACGACAAAATTCATTATTTAGATCATTGGGTTACAAGAACCAATAAAATGTTGGTCCCCGAAAGGCTTATTTTACTGGGTTTCCGGCAGCCTTTGAAACGGCTCGCTGGCATGGCCTTTTCGGTTCGTCAGATTTACTTTCATACCCTGAGAGGTTATAGAGAGCGATTTTGCCACCTCGCAAGGGGCCCGGGGAAGCGGCATTCAAGCGTTTTACTCGTTTTCGGATCAATTTGATGCAAAATCCAGGTAATAATCTATTCCGCTTTCATTTAAGAGGCCTATTGGCTTCTCAAAAGTATGGGTTCAATGGCCCCTGGTGAATACAGCAGATGCTTCCTCAGTGGATTACCTTTCGCCGTTGATCAAAACCCGGCTCTACCCGACTCTTCCCGGCACTGGAACCGAGCCTGACGGGCTACCAGTTCACCTCTGAATGCCTTTCCCAAAATAGCCCGAGCCATTTCGTCTGCCCGCAATAGCTCAACTTGAATCCTTCTTTCAATTTTGTCAGCCATGTTGAAAAGGCAATTGACACGGTCCACGATTTCGGTCTGCTCACTGAGTGGAGGAACAAGCAATGGAAACTCCTTAATTTCCTTTACATTGAGATGTGGTGATGCCGATCCACCAGTCAGTTCACCAACAATCTTCTGAATCTGCGGCGAGTTAAGGGTGTGCATCAAGAAGGCAGAAATGCATCTCGATCTGTCCGTGCGCATGAGCATCATTCTCTGACCCAAGCAGACCTTGGCCCCTTCGGGAATCATGCAGGCGATGCCGAGAATTCCGCCTTCCCTGCTGTAGAGGACATCGCCAGGCATTGGCTCTAATTTATGAGTGCGTTTCTTGAAGGTTTCTAAAGAGACATATCGGACCTCGGAAAGATCGAGAGCCCCAGGGCGAAAATTGGTTGTTCTAATGCAGATCTTCCCGGTTGTAGTCCATTTCGGCGTGGAATGGGGCAATCCACGATTTCACTGCAGATGTGATCAACCGTGGTCCGTTCCCAACCTAACGGCAGAGAGGCTACTCCGTGTGACTCCAGTTCGTTTCCCACTCCACGATTCTCCGGCCATTGATTGTTGCCGAGAACTTTTTGGCTCCGTCTCCAATTCCCGGTCAGGCGACCGGAACATGCGGAGGCAAGGACGGACTGGCGGAAGCGCTTCATGATCCTTTTACCAGCAATCAAACGCTCCCGCACAGCATCAACGCGCGGAAGCAACTCTTCAATCCTCGGCCACCATCCGCTTTTGTTCTTCGAAGGGCGGAAGTGGTATCTCTTGATTGTACAGCTCTTCTCGATTCAAACCAGGAATCGCCGTAGATGTATCGAGAGAAACATAGATTCTTGCTTCTCAAGGCATAGGCAATGAATTTAGGGTCAATGCCATGAAACTCATCAATGAAATAGGTTGTATCGATCGGCCAGCACGCGCCTGAGAAAAATGTACTGCTCCTACTGTCCCTTTTCGTCCAATTATGATTGCAGGCCCTTTGGTGAGAGGGATTTCGTGCTGGCCAACCATCCCGTTTGAGCCATAAACTGGTACTCCATTCGGTCTTCGACTGTTCTTGGGTAACCCCTTCCCGTATCTTACTTCCAAGAGAACGCGGAGTTCAGCAACTTTCCATCGATCAGGATGAATTGTCTCGTTTCGCTCTTTCGAATCCGTCTTATCCACACAGTCCTCAGCCACAATCACTGGGTCTTTCTGATGACAGAAGTTGAAGCACCGTTGTTCTCATTTTCCAGAATCAAAATTATGCTAGCTAACTCCTGAATCGCATTTTCGAGTTCTGATATTGCCTCCGCTGCTAATTCTTCGGGCTCTAGGATATCATCTCCGTTTTCCAGAGATACGTCTTTCAGCCACTTGAGGCTGTCGATCTTGAAATCGCGGGTTTTTACTTCGCTAATGCTGAAGGAACGCCAGCGGTCTTCTTTGGATTGTTTTGGGTCGCGTTTTGAACGGCCTTCAGGATTCGGTCCAAAGCATTTCTCGAATTGGGCGAAATGCTGGGGAATGAGCGGGCGGTCTTTCTTGGTGATCCTCGGGACATTGGTCCGAGCGTCGTAAATCCAAAGCTTCTCCGTGGGGAAGCCTTTGGTGAAGAAGATGACATTTGTCTTGGTGCCGGCGCTGTAAGGGGTGAAAGTGCCGTTTGGGAGGCGGAGTACGGTGTGGAGATCGCAGTCCTCTGTGAGGATTTTGAAGACTTCGCCGGCCTGGTCGGCAAAGAGGACGTTGTCAGGTACCACAATGGCGGCACGGCCGCCGGGCTTGAGGATGCTCATGACATGCTGGACAAAGTTGAGCTGCTTATTGCTCGTTGAGACGGTGAAGTCGTCGCGGTTTGGGGCCTGGTTCGCGCCTTTGGTTCCGAAGGGGGGATTGGTCATAACCACGTCATAAAGCTTCCCCTTTTTGGGCTCGTATATGGCATCGCCCAGGTAGATGTTGGCATGAATCCCGTGGAGGTATAAGTTCATCAAGGCCATTCTGCGGGGGCGGTGGACGAGCTCCGTACCTGAATAGGTTGTGGTCAGAATGCGCTTGGCATCGTCGCGCTCAAGGCTCCCTTTGGTCTGTTCCATGAGCCACTCATAGGCGCAGACCAAAAAGCCTCCTGTCCCCGCAGCTGGATCATGTATGCCGAAATCCTTGCTTTTGCGAGGGTCGGGTTTCATGCACCGGACAATGGATTGGATGAGGATTCGAGGCGTGAAGTACTGGCCAGCCCCTTTTTTGCCTTCGGATGCCGACTTCTCCAAAAGGCCTTCGTAAGCCGCCGCCTTTACGTCTACGTTGAGCCCAGTCCATTCCACCTCGTCGATCAGGCTCACCAGCCTCTTGAGGTTGACCGGATTGCTGAACCTGGAGATGGCGCCGGCATAGATGTCCCCGAGCATGCCCTTTTGTTTTCCCAACTCCCGGAGCATATCCATGTAATGTTCAGTGAGCTCCGTGCCGGATTTCTCCCGGAGGACACCCCAGGAATAATCAGCAGGGATCTTCGCCCCCTTTTCTTCGATCATCTTTAGAAAGAGGAGATAGGTCAGCTGCTCGATGTAGTCGCCGTAATCGATGCCGTCGTGGCGGAGGGTATGGCAGAATCCCCAGAGTTTACCAACAATGTCAGTCATGAGTTACCTTTATAGTTAGACAAGATTAACCTTCCCGGCAGGATCAGCAGGATACAAAGGGAAATCAGCGTTTCGTCTTGTATTTTGCTCGCACCCTCGGCAGCAGCTCGCGTCTTTGGTTCTTTTTGACGGTAGATCTTCACCTTAACGCTCGCTCCAAGAACTTCAGCAACCCTTCGGAGCATTCTTAGAGAGTGTCCCTCATAGCTCGGGGATTCCAGGCGGGCGATCTGTTGCTGAGAAGTGCCTACACGTTTCGCCAGCTGCCTGAGAAAGCCCTGAGTCTTCGCGTTAGCGCAGCTATTTGCAAAGCCACATCCCACGCTTCACCCGCCTTTCTGAAACGTTCAGCGAAATGGTCCTGAGATGCTCTTCCAAATAGCGGTCAAAATTGGTTTTCTTCTTCACTTTCTTTCCGCGCGGCCAATCCCGCTTCCTGTCCAAGGGACCGCGGTCTCGGATGGATAGCTATCTCGCTTTTTTTCGAACGCTCGTGCACAACGATGATCGGCCGCCCTTCCATGAAAAAGTAGATCATCCTTGTATTCAGCTTACCAGTGATCTCACTCGAGAGATCGCTTCCAGCGCTTCTGATACAAGGCGACTTTAATCTGTCTCGCAATCAGCCCTGCAAGTACTGCTTCGAGTCTGACATCCCATAAATCAAGGTTCTTGAACACTGGAATTGACTCGTTTCATAAAATCGAGGCTGGATTTCTACATTCAACGAGATTCTCTATAGAGAGGGTATTCAAGCGGCGATGGCCGCGTTGATTTCGTTAATAACCGTTTCCAGTTCACCTCCAAAGACCTTATTCAGCTTGGCCCAGGACCCTCCCTCACGGGTGAAGATCGGCAAATAGTCAATGTCCTCTTTTTCCATGAGAAGGTTATCCGTGAGGTGGCGTCTGATGAGCTCCAACCACTTTTCCTGTTCCTCGTTAAAGCGGCGGTCCGATGTCACCCTCATAAAGGCCTTGTTGACCCTCTGCTCCGTGGTGAGGAGCTCGTCCCCCTTTGCCGCGTGCCGGATGATGGAGATAATATCGGCCAGCTCTTTTGCATAGGCCCGCCTCAGGTTCTTTTCGGAGAACTTGTCCACCAGGGAGTCCGGCCTGGTGGCCAACGCAACCCGAAGGTTTTTGAGCTGGCTCGCGTCGAAGTCTTTGGGGCGCTTCAGCAGGATCTCCAGGGCCTCGAGGTGTTCCGGGTTTTCTTTCACGAATCGTTCAAATTCCTTCAGATAGTCCTCAGGCCCCAGCTCTTTGCCGTCCTTTGCCCTGAAAATCACCCGCGAAGTGACAAAATCTTCCGGCCCGTCAGCCCGCACGAATGTCTTCTTCGGCCGTGGATAATTCTCACAGAAATCCAGGAAGCTTTCGCTCTGCAAGGTTTTTGATGGTCTCCGGCCATGCCTGTTCAAGCCTCTGGCGCAGGGTCCGGGCAAACTCGGCGATGTCTGCGCCGAATTGGTATTGGAACTGAAGCCTTCCTTCCTGAGTGATGTTTTTGGAGATCCGGTGAAGCCTTTTGGACAGGACGCCGATGTTATAATCCCGATCCTTATTGTCGGCGATGGCCTGGACAATCTCCCGGATCGATCGGGCCGGCTTTGCCGGCGCTTCAGCCGTAATTCCCGTGGTTTTTCTGAAATAGTCCAGCAAACTGCCATTGAAGCAGTCAAAGACCGTGAAGTGGGTTTTGTGGATTTCCGGGCAAAGCCGGGTGCCGCGGCCCATCATCTGCTCAAAGAGAATCCGTGATTTCACGGGCCGAAGAAAGACGATGTTTTCAATTCTCGGCACATCCACGCCTGTGGACAGCATATCCACGGTCACCACGATCCCCGGCTTTTCCCGGTTTCTGAATTCCCTTATCCTTTGAAGCGGCCGATCCACATTCGGATTTCCAGTGATCTTCTGAACAAAATCGTCGCCCCTGTTGAATTCCTCTCTCAAGATCTGGACGAGCTGATCGCAGTGAGAAATATGAGAGATATCGTTCTGGGCAAAAATCAAGGTCTTGGGGAAATGCCCCAGCTGCTTTTCCTGATCCAAGAGATACTTCTTCACCTCCTGGATGATCTTCCAGTTTCGGTCCGGCGCCGTCCAGTCGATCTCGGTGGTCGGCGCGGGCAGCTCACGTTCGTCCTCCAGAAACTCAAACTGGATCTGTCCGGTAGTTGTATCAACGAGGCCAACCTCTTCTCCCTCGTTCAAGAAAGCGCCATGGACGGTAATATCCGACTTAATGGCAATGGCATCATAATCCACCAGGAAACCCTCTTCCACGGCCCGCTCATATTCATACCGATAGACCACATGCTTGAAAAACGCTTTTGTATGGGACGCAGGGGTCGCGGTCAGCCCGATCTTGACCGCGTCGAAATGGTTCAAGACTTCGCGCCACTTGCTCTCCTCCTGGGCGGTATACCCCCGGTGGCATTCATCAGCAATGATGAGATCAAAGGCATGAATCGGAATGTCCAGTTTTGCGGCATCAGAATCGTCATCCGCGTCTCCGGACGGAGCCCCAAACATGCCCTCTGTGCCAAACAGATTGATCCGCATGCGCTGGATCGTGGAAACATAAACGAAAGTGTCTTTGCTGGAGGGATTGGTGAGGTACTGGGACGGCATGTGCTTAAGATCAAACTTCATATGATCGTCCAAGTCCTCTTTCCGGATCTTCTGGCTGTAAACCTCATAGATATGGTCGAACTTCAACCCCGGCTGCGCCTCGAAACTGGCCATGGCCATCACAGCCTGCGCTGCCAGGGCCCGCCGATCCACCAAGAAAAGGACGCGCTTTGCAAAGCCTGATTTTATCATTCGGTAAATCAAGTTGACGATGGTGAAGGTCTTGCCTGTCCCTGTGGCCATGGCTACGAGCAGATGCCGCCGTCCTTTCATCAGGGACTGCTCAATGGCTTCAACCGCTTCAATCTGAAATGGCCAGAGAAAGGTCCTGTCAATTGGATGGCTTGTCAGCCAATCCATTGTTGTTGCTTCATCTTTGCTCAGCATTTCGGAAAGGGCCTGCGGCGTGTGGAAGGCTGCCACCTCTCTTGGAAGGTTTTGTTCGTTCCTCAGGTCTTGAAACCAGATCACCTTCCCGTTCGTAGAATAGATGAAGGGGATATAGAAAGCTCCGTAACAACCGAGGCTGCACGGGCCGGAGGGGAAGCCCCTCGCGTATCTTTTGCTCTGTTGAAGGACGTTCATGGGGGCAACTTTGACCTTCTTGCCCTCCACGCACGCGATGGCCTTTCCTCGATGAAAGAGAATATAGTCGGCAGGACCTTTGGAAGTGGGGTATTCCTCAACAGACCCATGCGGACACAGGGCATCCTCTCTATAGGGGACGATGGGTCCCCAACCGGCCGCAGCTAGGGCCTTGTCTATCAGGGTTTTGCGGGTCTTGGCTTCGTTGAGCTCAGCCTCGTCCATTCGGCATGCCTCGGTGTTAGATGATCTTTTCCTCCGCCATGCTCAAAGCTTTGCCCTTTCCCAGAATGATATGATCAAGAAGTCGCACCTTCAGGACCTCTGCTGCACCTTTCAGTTCTCTGGTAATCGACTTGTCTTCCTGGCTGGGCGTTGGGTCGCCACTCGGGTGGTTATGGACCAGGATGATAGCCGAAGCTGATTCCTGAATCGCCGGTCTAAAAATCTCACGGGGGTGCACAAGGCTCTGGTTCGAAAGTCCCACGGTGATCTGGACTGTCCTCATGAGGTGATGCTTCTGGTCCAGCAGGACCACATGAAATTCCTCCTGAGTCCCTTCGTGCGCGAGCCGGGCGAAATGATTTTTGCAGAAGGCGAGGGCATCGGCCGTGTTCGTGATTTTTTTGTCTCTTTCGTCGGCGGCTCCCTCTTGACGGGCGAGCCTTTTCCCCAGTTCAAGGGCAGCCATGATCTGACAGTAGGCGGTTTCTCCGACGGCATTGCTGATCTGCTTCAACTCCCCTCTTGCTTTCAACGACAGTGCTTGAAGGTTATTCCCGAACCGAGCGCTGAGTTTCTCGGCGGCCTGCGTCGCGGATTCACCCTGAAGACCCGATCGGATCAGGATGGCGAGCAATTCGGAGGTCTTGAGCTGTGAAACGCCCAGGCGAAGGAGTCTCTCCCTCGGCCTGTCTGCCGAAGGAGATCTCCTCACCGCGGCTGTGAACACTTGTTTGTCAATCCAGCGGCCCACATCGAGATCATTTCTCTTGTCAGTCCAAAAATAGAGAGGCTTCGACCTGGCGCCATCTAACGATAAGTAACCCTCCTTGGCCAGTTCTTTGACCACACGACCGATGAAAGTTTTCTTGACACCATCCAGATCAGAATAAAGGTCTTTCTTATGGAAAGAGTCCCTGGCCAGCAGGGCGTCAATGACCGCCTGATACCTTCCAAAACGTTCTGTATCGGATTTTGCCTTCATGGTTGACTGCCGGCCTATCTGCTGGTCGATGACAGGGGAACCCTGAGCTTGGGAGGCGCACCGTGGGCATCCGGGACGTTTCGTGCCCCCCTACGAGACATGAGAGATGGGGGATCAGGGTTTCTTGACGACCATTTACTTAAAAAATGAAGAGGTGTCAATAGGTTCGGCTAAGTCGGCCGTTTGAGTCCTTGGCGACTTCGGACGCTTTCTTGAAGGCTAAATGAAGCGGGGGCTCTTTCATATGGGAGGGCGGCAAGTCACGTATCGCCGGGTGTTGAATCGGCTTGGCCGCGGAAAATAGTCTGCCTCATGCGACCACATCTTCGCCTTCGAAGATCTCGGGGAGATGCCGCTTCATGCTCAAGAAACCGTTCTTCCCGATGATGATGTGATCAACGATCGGGATCTCAACGGCCCAGCATGCCTTTACTATGGCTCTTGTCAGGGCGATATCTTCATTGTCAGCCATGGGCAAGTCGATCGGGTGATGATGGGCCAAGATGAGGGCAGCGGCCTTTTTCTTAACGGCCTTTTCCACGATCTCGCGAGCGTAGTCGGAAGCAGGATCTGCGGTGCCTTTAAACAAGACTTCATCCGCGATGAGGTGTCTGGAGCGGCTTAAGTGCAAGACGCGGAATTCCTCCTTCGAGAGATTCCCCATGGTGACTTTGAGGTATCCGAAAAGATCATCCGGGTCCAGAACGACATTTGACTGCTCGAGGGGCTGGCGAAGTTGCCGCCTCACAATCTCCATCGCCGCCAGGATCCGAGCGATCTTTGCCTTGCCCATGCCCTTGATCTTCAGGAGGTCTTCAGGTGTTGAGGACATGAGCCCGCGAAAGCCGCCCACCTCGGTTAGCACTTCTCGAGCAAGACCCAAGGCGTTTTTCCCCTGTCGGCCGGTCCCCAGTAAGATCGCCAAGAGCGCCGGGTCACTCATCACATCGGCCCCCTTTTCGAAAACTATCTCCCGAGGATGATCTCCCTCAGGCCATTCCCTTATGCGGATGACCTTGTTCTTTTCGGATTCTTTTTCCACCACTGAGGCCTTCTCCTTTTTGTAGGACCCAACCCACCTGTTCGAGCAGATCTTTCAGGCGGTGGCGACCACACCCCCTGCCAAGCGGAGAAATTGGAGCGACTCAAGCCTTTTCGTAGCTCTGGATCTTCTGATGCAGCCGCCGGATCCTGTCGCTCAGGACCCTGCAGATGTGAAGTGCGATCTGCGGATACTCCCGGACAATTTCCGTAAACTCCTGCTTGTTGAGCACCAGCACGCGGGATTCCTCAGTCGTCCGGATGGTTGCGGACCTCACCACATCCTCGAACAGGGCCATTTCGCCGAAATAGTCTCCCGCCCGGATGCGGTCAAGCTCGATCTCGTGGGAGGGGTCCTCCCCTTGCTGACTCTTGGTCACCGAGACTTCTCCCTTGATAATCATATACATGGTGTCTCCCGGCTCACCCTCTCTGATGACCACCTCGTCTGCAGGGTATACCACCTCCTCCGTTACCGATGCCACCGCTGCCAGCTCGCTGACGGAGAGATCCTGGAATATCTGGATGGCCCTGAGGTGGAGGATCTTCTCGGGGAGACTGATCTCACTTTCCATGGCATCCTCCTTAGAAGGATTTTCACTTGCGAGGCCATCGACGATTCGCTTGGCCACGATGCTCACATGACGGTTTCCGGATTGGGTCAACGATCTCACCAAGCCCCAGTCTAGGTCCTCTGGCGGATCTACCGCAATGAGGTTCAGGGTCAAGACGATCGTGACCCAGTCCGGCTCGGAGAGCAAACGAGAATAAAGCAGGGCCATATTGGCATTAAACCGCTCCAGATGAAAGTGCTTGCGACCCAGGGCGAGGCTCTGGCTCACGGGTTGCTCTTCCAAGAGCGGCAGGAGCATCTTGGAGAGGGCCGGATCCATGGAGTCCTCCAGGGCTTCGGCACTGTTTGCACGCTGGCGGGCGTCCCGAGAGGCCATACCACGGGCGATGATGCGCATGCTGCCGGAGCGGTCCTGTGCTGCCAAGACCCTCAGGATGTTGTCCAACAAGATCCATCTCCGTTCTGAAAGATGCTTGATGAGGAGGTCCCCAACCCTACCATTCCGGCGGGCACGATCGAGGGCCTCGGACAGGGAAAGGTTCTTATAGGCCCGCTCGAGTTGGACGCGGGCGAATTTGAATACCTCCACATCTTTGACATTCAGCGACTGAAGGAGCTGAAACATGCCTTCCCGGACCTTGCGCCGCGGGCTGCCAATGGATTCCACCAGGATCTGGCCGTTCTGGTAGGTAGCTGCTTGGAGCTTTTGCTTTGCCAGTTCATGGACCCGAACCGATGGGTCGCCCATGAGCGCGATCGCCTTTCTCAGACCCTCGTCATCTTTGATTTCAAAGGCCTCTAATGCCGCCAAACGCACCGATTCGAGCGAATGGTCAAGAAAGGGCCATACCAACCGCTCCTTCTGGGGGGCATCCAGGCGATTAAGCGCCATCAAAATGAATGGAAGAATCGATCCTTCCTCTTCCAGGCTGAGCATGAGACGGAGCTTTTCCACATAAAGCACGTCGCCGGATTCCCCCGCTGCAATCACGCCGGCCCGACGCTCGAGCAGATTGGGAGAGTCAAGCCATGAATCGACGAGCGGTCGGTAGACCTCCGGCGACCGGCGATAAAGCCCTGAAACCGCGTAGGCCTTCACCTGAATATAGCGGCATTTCTCAAAAAGCTCCTCCTGGAAAGGGAAGGCGATCTGGGGGTCAAACCGCAGGGCTGCCCTTGAGAGGGCCATCATCAAGTCCGGCTTTTCAGGGTCTGCCAGGGCCCTGAATACCGGAATGGCCGAGGGCCCAGCATCAGGGGACAGCAGTTTGACCAGTTCGGCCCTGGTCTTATCGTCCTGGTCCTTGAGAAGCGAAAGGATGTGGCCGTCCAGCCCTTGCGTCCCCAGAGACTTCAAAAGCCTCGCATACCAGAGGCACTGATCGCCTCTGGCCGAAGCAGAGGCCCTCCATGAGCCGGGATTTCACGTTTTTGTCCTTGAAGATATGGGTCGCATCCCCCTCTTCGAGGGATTTCAAATCGAGCATATCTACCGATATGAGATCCAACAGGATCTTTGAATAGCTCCGCTTGAGATGAATGCTGGATAGGAACCACATGATGACAAAGAGGCCTGCAACGACCGACAGGTACCTAGGGTGAACCCACTGAGCGGAGAGCATGACGAGCCCGGAGCCTGCAAGCGTCCCGATGCGAACCACCGTCCCTCTGAGAAAGGGTCTGACCAGGCTTCGGTACGCGGCAGGGATCAGGCCTACCAGGACCGCCCTTGCGGGATTGTTGATCGTGTTCCTCAAAACGGTGGTGCTGATTCTCGCATAGATGGCCGAGACAACATCGAAGCGGAGGAGAAAGGCGCCGAAGGCGATCAAATAGTTCGCCGGATGAAACATCAGGGAGACAGGGAGGCCCCATCTTCCCGTAAAGCTTTCCGACAAACATAAGGATGACAAAGCTGATGATGTTCATGAATCCCCGGAAGTACGCAAAGAAGGCGATCATCTTTCCTTCCGTGGCAAACGTCTCGTCGACCACGTAATTGAATTGGTAGTTGATGATGGGAATGACCACGTTGGGCAGGAGCGTAATGACGACAAGGATTCTCACCAGCGTTGACTCTTTGAGCAGGGGCCCTATCTTTTTGAACTCACCCAGGAAAGACGTCCTTCCATTCTTCTTGGACCTTTTCTCTGGGATGAGGATGGAAGGAAACCGCTGGCCCATGACCTTGACGATGATCGCTCCCAACCCGCTCATCACCAGATAGGCCCACATTAGGTTATCCATAGAAATGGCTTTCGCCAGCCACGGCGTGCCGAAGCTCCCGCAACATACCGCCAAGGACCCCACCTGCGGAGATCAGGGGAAAGATCCGCTTGGATTGTCGGGTGTTGAAGAGATCGTTGGCCAGATTCCAGAAGACAAGGCCGAGAAGCACCTCGTATTGGGTCTTCATGACAAATAGCACAGGGTAGATCAATTCAAACCCCAGCGGAATCATAAACCTCATAACCCCCACCGAGGCTCCACAGAAGAGCAACAGGTATCCCAGGAAGCGCCCCCCTGACATGGCCGCCATGAGTCCTGTGACCATGGCCATGATGAAAAAGGTCAATACGGCGTTGACCATGTAGACCACCGGCAGATATTCAACGCCGTAACGCTTTAGAAAGGCCGTCTCACCGAAATTGTTGAACAGGACATTGGCAACGTGGATGAGGAAGAAGATCAGGGTCGACCAGAAGAACAGACCGATTTCGTCCTTATAGATCTTGAACCACTTGGCCAGAAGGTCTTCCATCCGGTCACCGGGGAGAGGATAGGAGCTATTTATCCAGGACAAACGCAATCCGGCAGAAATTACCCTTCGCACCCTCTGCGTGTCAAGGCCTAGCAGCGCGGCCGGGTCCCGTGCGAAATAATGGAGCGGATAAGGCCCCAAAAGGGACCCTGGTGGTCCGAAGAGAAAAAAAACGGGGGCCTACCCGAGCTTGGTCGCACACTCGGAGTTGGCCCCCGTTTGAACGAAATCGTGTCAGTCGTCTCGGGGTGTAGGTCCTGCTTCTTCCTGGGCTAGATCTTGAGCCAGGAGTCTGAGTAAAGGCTGTGTCCCAAGATCACCCTGGCTGTCTTCGCATAGTCTTGAAGCTCTTTGGAAAGGGAGCCCAAGTCCACTTCTTCGCGGTCCATGACCTTGTGAATCACCTTTACGATGTCCGGTCTCTTCCCTCTCGCGATCTCTATGAGCCCATCGTCATAGGCATCGGCGATGCAGGAATACATGCCCTTTCGCTCCAGCATCACCATGTAGGTTTGGTTCAGGATGGGTCTCAGATCGTCCGGCGGGCCGTTTGAGACGTTGGAAAGCCCACAGGTTGACTTGGCCCCGGGCGCAATGTCCTGAAGCATCTCCTGAAAGGCAAGGAGGCTCATCAACTGTGGTTGCTGAATGTTGACGGGCGTGACGACGCCGTCTACAAAGATGTCTTCGTTGGGGACGCCCGCTTCGTTGGCTGCATAGATCAATTCCACTGCGAGGGCCGCCCGTTCGTTCTCATCTCTCGGCAACCCTTCTGGGCCCCACATAAGGGCAATCATGTTGGCTTTATATTTGACGGCCAGCGGGATAAGCTTCTCGTATCGCTCCGGCCTGCACATGATGGAGTTAATGATGGCCTTTCCTTTGTGCACCGAAAGGCCCGCCTCCATGGCCTCGATGTTGGAGGTGTCAAGGCACAGGGGCAGACTGTCTCCGATGGCCTCCTGCACGGTCTTTACCACAAACGTCATCAACTCGGGACCGCCCTTTCTGGCGGGCCCCAGATTGATGTCGATCCAGTCCATGCCTTTCTCTTTTTGCCTGATGGCTTCTTCGGCAATGGGCCGAGGATCCATCTCTTTGAAGGCCTTGCCGATGACCCGATTTATCACATTCAAATTCTCTCCGATCAAAAGCATGGGCGTTCTCCCTTTCACTCAATGGATGGTTAACACGAAACGGCCAGGGACCAAAACTACTTTGTACGCTCTTTCAGAAACTTGGGAATCAACGATGCATCCCGTGGCCCGATCATCACCTCCCAGCCGGGCAGTTCCTCCTCCAGCTCACCGCTGATGGATGCTGCATACCCAGGGATAATGATCCGCTTGTGAGCGACCTTGTCGGCAATGCCGGACTTCTTGACAAATGAGGCCACCGCATCGCCCACGAATTTCCCTGCCGCCCAGGCCGTCATGACCGACAGCCCCTCGGTATCCATGACGAGCAGCCAACTGGGAACACGGCTTCCTTCGATTTCCCCGCTAACGATAAAATAGGTTAGGGAGAAATTGGTGGTGACAAGGACCGGCGATTTCTCGTCAGGGGTGCCGATGGGGTAGATCCCCTGCGTCACCGTCATGGGCCGTTGCGGATCGGTGAAGATGTTCAGCCTTTCCAGCAGAAGTGGAAACAAGTTCTCCCCCTTGAAATCGGAGAACACCACAATGCCGGCGTACTTGGCAATCAGCATGGCCCCGAGCATGGTCTCCACGTCCAAATCCGATGCCATCTCACAGGGGAACACGATGGTCGGAAAACCGAGTGAACGGTTTCCCGCCTTGAGCGGCGCCCTGCGGATCAGCACCTGGTCCTCAAACAACTTCTTGGGTTCTCGTGATCCCGAATCCAGCACCAAGTCCTTGAGCCCCATGCCGGTCAGTTTGTCGGTCAGGGCCATGAGCCCTTCGATCCCATCGGCCCTTACGGCGAGGGGCAGTCCTTTTTCCTTTGCCAGAGCCCCCATCTCATCGACGTTTTGAGCCGTCGCTGCATAAAGAAGAGGCTTCTTGAAACCACTCACCTCGGCCGCCGCCTTGAGGGCCTCCGGCTTGTCACTCATGAGGATAAGGCCGAACTCGGTTTCTTCGGCAATCTTCTTGGCCGCCGCGGCAAATGAAGCGTTGTCCCCTCCATCATCTTTCAGGGCCACCAGCTCCGGTTTAAGGTTCAATCCGACTCGTTCAAATTGAAGCGCATTCCATGCCTTGAGCTTCTTGTCAAGCGCATTCGCACCCAGGCTGGAAGATACCAAGGCCGCAAGACCGGGGGGGTTGTAAAACGTCTTCTCATGTCTGAACATGACCGTTTCACCACCGATCTTGAAGGCCCTTACGCCCGCCCCCAGGGCGACGGGCCGGATGGGGGGCGCGGAGGCCTCCGCCAACTTTTCTCTCGCATCGTCCGAGACGTAAGGGCAGGCGTCCAGCTCAGCCTTTCCCGAAGCCAGGTTCATGGCAAAGGCGAGACAGGTCGGTACCCCGCATTCTCCGCAGTTCGTTTTCGGAAGCAATTTAAAGATCTGAATTCCAGTCAATCCCATGGCACACTCCTGATCAGAATATGATGTCAGCGCAATCTAATAACATGGTCAATGGCGCACAACCGTCCTTCCCGTTATCCGACGATCGGATCCATTTTCAGGGCGGGGTGATCCTTCTCCTTGAGGAAGGGAAGGATTTCTTCTTCGGTTATACCCACGGTCTCATCCGCGATGCGGTCGACCAGGTCGGGAACACCCATTTCCTCGCCACGCTTGATGAGCCGTTCCCGGATCTCTTCCTTGAGCGACTTGGGCATCCACACCATTCTTAACAGCCCGCCGTCGCCGACTATAAATTTCCTCTGGGTGATATTGAACTTGGAGTGCCCAACGAATCCAGGCGAAGACTGCCCGCCGCCCATGACACCGGCAAGGGTCGTAAACTTCATCCCTGATGGCGTCTCGCCCAAATAATCCCTGTGGACGGTCATGACGCCGTTACACCCGGGCAACACGGCACAGATGGCCTCGCAACACCCGCACGTGGTCATGGGATCAATCACAACGCTGTAAAAATTGTAATGGTCGATGGCCTGTCGGGATGCCTTGTAAATGAATTCGTTGACGCCTTTCCACTGACCCAGCTTGGGGTCCAGACACTCGCCCTTTTCAACGGGCTGGTTGGGGCCGGTGGGGTTGATCTCGAAGGAGGCCTTGCAGTCCATCCAGTTGTAGGCGCCGCAAAGGCCGGTCCGCTCGGGGCTGATGACGCAAACGTGGCTGGGCGCGAAGGACTGACACAGGGTGCAGGAGTAATAGGTCTCCATCGTCTCGTCGGTCATTTTTTCGACGCGCTCATCCCGCGTCTTATATTCCGACCTTGCCCTTGTGGTCAGCTTGTCCACATCTTCCTTCTTCGTGTAAAGCGTCACCTGCACCTTGTCCAGGATGTTTCCAAAGTCCTGGTGGAGCTTCGCATGAAGGATGGTTCCGATGTGCTTTAGGGTGAAGCCCTTTTGAACGGCCGGCTCGCCCACCCGGATCCAGGCGATGTCCCGCTGGCCTATGTGCATAATGCCCTGGGCGTAATTAATGAGGTGGTGGATTTGCCTTTCAAGAATGGGTTCGAAGTCCGTCTGCATTTTCCGGCCGGCCACCTGGACGTAGATGCCCAGGGGCGACCGATCGCCCTTTTTCATGTCGGGGACATCCGGTCCAACGACCGTGACCTTGCCGTCCTCGATCGCGTTCATCTCTCCCATCTTGCAGAGCTCCGTGCACTGGGTCTTGCCGCCGCCCATCTCCAAGTAGAGGTCGTCCTTACGGACGCGCTCACCCTCGAAGGCCGGTCCGTAGGCCAAGGGGATATCTATCTTGGCAATGGAAACCTTGAGCCCCCGGATTTCAATGGATTTTTGAGTCATCTCATCGTGTAGCACATTTGCCACCACATGCTCGTACGTACAGACACCCGTCGGGAGAACCTCGGGAATGTCGGTGTCGGCAATGGTGGGGAAGCCCCAGTTGATGGCGCCTGCCGCATTGGCCGCCCACTCTGCATTCACGTCGCCAAGGGCGTTGACGAAGGCGAAAACCCGGTCCTTTTGATAGGCAAGCATTTTCTTGTAATCGCCGGGCTGAATCCCGCCGAAGGCCATGCCGGCCCGGTTTGCGAAACCGAGCGCGTAAACCGCTGCCGAGATATCCGGGCCAAAAGGCACCAACCGCGTGTTCCAGCCGATCTGGACCTTTTCCTGGATGAGCTGCTCGGCGAAAGTGGTGCCATTCTGGTTGGCACACATGAAAACGTAAATGGTCTTGGTCTGGTATTCTTCAGCGATCTTCTTTGCGGTCGCAGAATCTGGTGCTGCGCCCACGATGGCTGCAAAGCCAGGCGCTGTCCCGTCCACGAACTCCACGCCGCGCTTCCGCATGATGGTGTCATCGGCCGCGCCGAGCCAGATTTTGCCGTTATCAAGGTCGGGGTCTTCAACCGAGGGCTGATAAAAACCAGGTTCCTCGACATAGCGAATGGCTTCCGCAATCTCTTCCGCGAAGAGCGAAGCCATGCCTGCATCCAGTAGTGGCCCCAGGTAAGGGATGTGGCAGTCCTTCTTGATATGTGGAGGAAGGAGTTTTCTTGCGAAATCAAGCGGTTTTTTCGCTGAGTCTAGATCCGTGACCTTGATGCCCGTCAGGCTGTAAATGATCGGCAAAAAATAGGCCGTGTTTGGAAACTCGAGCTTCTGGCTTCCCCCATAGGTCTCAAGGGCCCTCTTGTAAAGCCCTTCCGTTTTTGAAACAATATTGTATGCGCCTTGAATCGCCGCAAATGCCACCAACTTCGACATGTCTGTTTTCCTCCCTTCTTAAGAGGTTGATTCGATGGGTTTAAGTCTAAGCCTCAAGGGCCGTCTTGGTTATTGGACGCGCCTGTGAATCCGGTCCAATTGAGCAATGAGCTTATCAACGAGGCTCTTCTCTCCTCCCGCCGCTGCCTCCGCTGGCCCGGCGGCGGCCTTCTTCTGTGCGGCCTCTCGTTTCTCTTGGCTCCGCTTTGCCTTCAAGGCCTCAAGCTCTGCCTTCTCCTTTTCTTTCGCTTTAACCTTGGCCTCAGCAGCCGCTTTGGCTTCTGCCTCTGCCTTTTTCGCCGCAGCCTCCTGCTCCGCCTTGGCTTTGGCCTCCTGCTCTGCTTTGGCCTTGGCCTCGGCGGCCGCCTTGGCTTCCGCGTCCGCCTTTTTCTTGGCCTCTTCCTTGGCCTCCTGCTCGGCTTTCGGCTTGGCTGCTGCCGCTTTCGCCTTGTCCTCGGCCGGCTGTTCCTTCGGTCTTAACTCCACGACCTTCTTCTCAGGCTGCTTGGGAGGCGCCGGTTTCTCTTTGGTTGGTTCGGCCTTTGGTGCCGGCTTCGCAGGTTTTTCCTTTTCTGCCTCCGCCCCACCAAAATCAAGATTGGGTGAAGGAGAAAGGGAAATCAGGTCAACCGCTTTTGCTTCCAGGTTCTTGGCGATCCCCTTTAGGTTCGTTGCCATCCCACCGTTGAACATCATCTCTATGAAGGACCTAATCAGACGAACACTTTCTGGGTGCCTGAGGATCACCACGTTGCTCCCGCTTAGCAAATAGCAGACCGCGGCCACGGTCTCCATGAGAATGGGCCTCTTCTCCGGATCCCCGAGCGTTGGGGCCTCTTCAATGCCAAGGCCGGCCTCTTTGCACTTCCAGATCTCGTTTCCGACGTTTGAGATCATGGGAATCTGAAGCTTGTCATCCTCCTGGGTGAGGGCGGCCATCCGAATGCGCTCCATCACAGAATAGCTGTATTCCAACCCATACCCCAAACCACCGGTTGTGGGATCAATCACAAGTTTTTCACTCTTAACCCCCAAGTTCCCCAATAGGATGTTCAATTGCTTTGCCAGGTTTACGTCTATCGGCGAAGAGGCAATGACCGTGTGTCCGTATCCGAGCGCACTCGCTCCGATCCCTTTGTGGTTCCCCTCCTCAACAGGCGCAAGGGCGACATTTTTTCCATCGCAGAGCTCGGCAACCATTTTCAGGACCTCTTCGTCCTTCTGGTTGTTGGCCGTTCCCCATACTACCAAGGGAACATTGACTGCGTCAGCCACCTTCTTAGCCACCTGAGCCGCCTCTTTTGAGGCGCGATCCTGGCCGTTGGGGTCGGTGCTCTTGAGTTGAAGCACAATCATGTCTGCCCCATACTGATCCACGCACTTCTTGGCCCAGGCCTCTGGCGACGAAATCACATCCTTGAAAGGCGCAACTGCTGCAGCGGGCCATTCCCCGGACGGATCATAGTCCCACACCTCCATGGCGATTTTGGGGGGGTTTGGCATGGCGCCCTCAAAAATGTGAAACGGGTAGGCCTCCTCTCCCCCGACTCTGAGCGCCCCACCGCCGGATCCCAGTACCACTTCACCTATCTTTCCTGAATACGGTTGCTTAGGAATCTGAAAGGCCAATTTCCTTACCTCCTTCCTGAACTTGTTGTCCGCTGATTGGCGCGGACGAACTTGGATCTATATTACCGTGCGAATGGTTCTCCACCCCATTCCTCCGGGGTGTGACCTGAGTGTTTCAAGTAACCTTGTGAAATATATTACAAAGCAGGATAAAAGCATCCCCTTTAGAAGCCTTGAAGGCCTCTAAACATAGGTGAACGGCTATTCATTGTCAAGTTAAATTCTATAGTGATCTAGATATGTTCAGCCGCAAAAGCGACACAACATATTGTATCCATTTTGACATAAACACAAAATATTGAGTCCTAAAAGGACATTATCCTAGCAAATGCGTTATAGGCCGCCCGCAGGGCGACGCTTTCTTCGTCGAGCTCGACGGTGGGTATTCCTTGAAGATCGAAATCGCGCACCTTCGGATCATCCGGGATGATGCCTGACAACTCCATATCATACCTCTTGACGAACGATTCGATGGAACTCGTCTGACAATCCTTGGCCTGATTCACCAAGAGGAAGTACCGGCCGATATTGAGCTTAAGCTCCCGGGTCAATTCCACGATTCTTGATGCCGCCTGAAGCCCTCGTTTGGTCGGATCGGAGACAACAAGAAGGGCGTCCACATTGTTGGTGGTCATTCGGCTCAGGTGCTCCATTCCAGCCTCGTTGTCGATCACAATAGAGGCATAATTGTCCATCAGCTTGTCCAGGTACTGCGTTAGAAGGGAATTGGCGGCGCAATAGCATCCGGCCCCCTCCGGTCGGCCCATCACGATCAGATCAAATCCCTCCGCTTCCACAACGGCCTCCTGGATTTTCATTTGCATGAACACGTCCTTCGTCATGCCCGCTGCCACACCCTTCTTCATCTGCTCCCTAGCCTGGCCTAGGGTCTCTCGAAGCGAGAGCCCCAGCACTTCATTGAGGTTTGCATTCGCATCCGCGTCTACCGCCAAAACCGGTGTCTTCCCCTTTTGGACCAAGTACTTCACCAGCATTCCGGCCACCGTTGTTTTCCCTGTCCCTCCTTTGCCGGCCAGGGCAATCGAATAACTCATATGAAACCTCCCATTCAAAGGAAATTTTTGTTGATATTTTTCTGTAAGTTTTCTAAAATCTTAGGGATTTATAGAATACGCTGTCTCGGCTTCTATTGGATTATGGCAGAAAAAGAAGAGATTTGGAATCGTATAACTGAAAGCTTGGGATCCACGCTAGAGAAGTCGGACCATTCGCTGTGGTTTACCCGAGCAAAAATCCGGACCCTGGACAGGCAGCAGGTCGTCATCGAAGTCCCCAACCGGTTTTTCAAACGCTGGCTGGAGGAAAAGTATCTGGCCCCGATACGGGAGGCGCTTGATGAGGCGCTGCATTTCAGACCTGAGGTCCGATTTGTTCATCCGGATTCCTCGGCAGAGGGCCATGCGGCGCAAATGGATACGTCCAAAGCTGTTTCGATGGTGATGCCCGCTGCTTTGGATCGATCTCTGACCTTCGAGACATTTGTTGTTGGAAAATACAATGAATTTGGTTACTTATCTGCGTTAGAGGCTGCAGGAGGGCGATCCGCGTCGTATAATCCACTTTATCTTTTCGGGAAGGGAAGCAATGGAAAGAGCCATCTTCTCCATGCAATCGCGTATCAAAGGCTTGAGGCAAACCCTTTGTCCAGGGTTAAATACATATCCGTAGAGGCCCTCGCAGTGGAGTTCTTTCACTCGCTTCGGGAAAAGGCGCTGGATGATTTCAGGAGACTTCACGGGGAACTCGACCTGTTTCTGATCGATGCCGTGCATTTACTAGGGGGAAAACAAAAACTCCAGGAGGAATTGGTCGGGATTTTCGACGCACTTTATGAACGGGGCAAGTGGATTGTCTTGGCCGGAAAACGACCGCCGAGCCTCATCCAGGCACTGATTGACCCCCTCAGGTCGCGATTTCAATGGGGGATCCTCACGGAGATTGGCGTGCCGGATCAGGAAACGAAGCTGAAAGTCATCCACCAGGAAGGATCTCGGCAGGGTCTGGACATGGCAGATGACGTGGTCCTTTTCTTGGCCAACGGCACGGACAACATGAAGGTTCTGCATCAGAGTATCATAAGACTTTGTGGTTACAGTTCCCTCTCCGGACAGAGAATCGACATCTTTACGGCCAAGGCCATCCTGAAAGGGAGAAGATCCCAGCGGCCTGATGCGGAAGAGATTCAAAGGGTAACGGCCAGGTATTTTGATATCACTGTTCAGGATCTCATTTCCGGAGAGAAGAGCAGGAGAATCTGCTATCCAAGACAGATTGCCATGTACTTGTGCAGAGAGTTGACCGGGCTCTCCTACAAGGACATCGGTGAAGCCTTTGGTAGTAAGAATCATTCAACGGTGATCTATGGGACGAGACGGATTCAGGCTGAAAAGGACAAGAAGGGGGAGTCGGTGTTCAAGGACCTCAATCGTCTGTATACCCTTCTCGCGTGAGATTAGGCTGGGAGCGTCAGGATCACGCCCAGAGTTGCTTCGACATGAACAAGGAGATCACGCAAAGGTCCTCTGAACTCGTTACCTGCCCAAGCTCGGGACCGTTCTTCTTGAAACACGTTCACAGGATTTCGACAATTTTTCTCTTTTTTATGAAACAATCTCAATCGGATATTAGCGATTTCGACAATTGAACAGGCTCTATCTAAGTTATTACCAGATATGAATACATTAATTCGTATGGGAGGAGTGCAATGGAGTTAAGGATCGATCGAAACGAACTGTTGAGAGGTCTTGCCAGGGTCCAGAGTATTATCGAAAGAAGGACGAATATGCCCATACTTTCAACCGTATTACTCAAAACAAGCGGTACCGCCATCGACCTCTCTGCAACCGATCTGGAGATTGGATACCAGCAAAGACTTCCTGCGGATGTATCCAAAGAGGGGAGTCTTGCCATATCGGGGAGAAAGTTCTTCGAGATACTTAAAGAGAGCAAGAGTGAGACCTTTTCTCTGAAGGAGAAGGACAATCACTGGGTATCTATGTCCGATGGCGTCGCGACGTTTGACCTTGCGTGTATGCCTTCGGATGAATTCCCTGTGCTCATTGAACCTGAAGGGGTTTCGACGATCGAGCTGGAAGGCGCGCTCCTAACGGAAATGATCAGTAAGACTATTTACGCGGTGACGCTCGAAGAAGTGGGGTTCAAGCTTTCGGGTGTTCTCACCCAAAAGATCGACCAAGCCGGAGAGACCCTGCTGAGAATGGTGGCAACCGACGGCCATCGCCTTTCTCTCATCGACAAGCAAGTCAACGGGGTTGAGCTCCTTGAGATTGGCCAAGGGGTGATGATCCCCAAAAAGGCCATGACAGAGCTATCGAAGTTTTCTGGGGACGGCGGCATGGTACGTTTGGGATTTAGGCACAATAACTGTGTGGCGAAAAAGGAAAACAGCATGCTGATTATTCGTCTTCTTGAGAGCAAGTTTCCCGATTATAGCAATGTGATCCCGAAACAAGTTGAATTCAAGATCGTTGTGAACCGATTTACGCTGCTCGATGCCATGAAGAAGATGTTGATACTGTCCGATGAACGTTCCCGCGCTGTACGAATCGCCCTGGAGAACAACGCAATGGAACTCGTATCCACAAATCCTGACTTGGGCGAGGCTCGAGAGACTGTAGGCGTCAAATACGAAGGACAACGTCTCGAGGTGGGTTTCAACGCAAGATACTTTGTGGATATCTTGCAGTCCATGGAAAGTGAAGAGGTGGAGCTGGGATTTGTTGATAACTCAAAACCGTGTGTATTAAGAGGTAACGTCGATCAAGGATTCCTGGGGCTTATCATGCCCATGAGGCTTTAATATGAGTCAGACACAGCCAACGTATGATGCGGAAGACATCAAGGTTCTGGAAGGACTGGCCCCGGTCAGGAAACGGCCAGCCATGTACATCGGAAACACGGGGCCGGAAGGACTGCACCATCTGGTTTACGAAGTAGTGGACAATAGTATTGATGAAGCTTTGGCAGGTTACTGTGATTCCATCGATATACAGATTCTTGCTGATAGTAGTGTGGCGGTCTTGGATAACGGCCGGGGGATACCCGTAGACCATCATAAGTCCGAGAATATGTCCGCCCTCGAGGTGGTCATGACGAAGCTCCACGCCGGAGGAAAGTTCGACAACAAGTCTTATAAGGTTTCCGGGGGACTTCATGGCGTTGGCGTTTCGGTCGTTAACGCCCTCTCAGAGTTTTTGGAGGCAGAAGTCCATCGGGACGGTCAAATCTATTGCCAGCGGTATGAGAGGGGTGAGCCCAAAGGTGATCTTAGGGTCATTGGGAAAACGGATCTGAGGGGAACGAAGATCCATTTCAAACCCGACCGAGAAATTTTCGAGAATACGGATTTCGATTTCGACACCTTGGCAAGAAGGATGAGAGAACTTGCATTCCTCACACCCGGTGTCCGGATCAGGATCTCGGACGAAATGAGCGGAAAAAAGCGGGAATTTCTCTACCAAGGCGGTGTGAAGTCATTTGTGGACTTTCTAAACAAGAACAAGGAAATTCTTCATCCCAAGCCGATTTATCTGATGGCGGAGAAAGACCAAATCATCGTTGAGATCGCGTTGCAGTACAACAACAGCTACGTGGAGAACCTGCTCTCTTTCGCCAATAACATCAATACGAGAGAAGGGGGTAGCCATCTTATTGGATTCAAGTCCGCGTTGACCCGAAGCATCAACAGCTACCTGCAGAAGTCGCCGCTCGCCAAGGGGTTTAAGGAGAAACTGACAGGCGATGACGTCCGCGAGGGTCTGACCGGGGTGCTGAGCGTGAAGCTTCCCAACCCGCAGTTTGAGGGCCAGACCAAGACCAAGCTGGGTAACAGCGAGGTCAAGGGAATCGTTGAGAACCTGGTCAATGAGGGGTTGGGCACCTTTTTCGAGGAAAATCCGGACGTCATAAAGATCATACTAAGCAAGGTGGTGGAGGCTGCACGGGCCAGGGATGCGGCCCGAAAGGCAAGGGATCTGGCGCGGCGTAAAGGTGTTCTGGCCGACTTCTCTTTGCCGGGGAAGCTGGCGGATTGCCAGGAGAGGAATGCGGATCTAAGCGAGTTGTTCATTGTGGAAGGCGATTCAGCAGGGGGATCAGCGAAACAGGCCAGAGACAGGAAATTTCAGGCGGTGCTTCCGCTGAGGGGCAAGATCCTCAACGTGGAGAAGGCGCGTTTCGATAAAATGCTGTCGAGCGAAGAAATCAGAACGATGATCGCGGCCCTTGGAACGGGTATTGGCGACAAGGACTATGATCTCAACGCGCTCAGGTACCACAAGGTGATCATCATGACGGACGCCGATGTGGATGGTTCCCACATCAGGACGCTCCTTCTGACTTTTTTCTTCAGACAGATGACGAACCTGATTGACCAGGGCTATCTTTTTGTGGCTCAGCCTCCGCTTTACCGCGTGTGGGACGGCAAAAGCGAGATGTTCATCAAGGACCAGGAGAAGTTCGATCAGTTCATCATCGGGCGGGTCTCTCAAAGGGAGCGCATCCTGCTTGGGGATCGAGGAGAGATCGCGGGAAAGAAACTCGTTACGGCCTTCAGCGATCTTATGCGGTTCTACGACAACTTAAACAAGCTGACCAAGAGGGGATACCCACAGAGGTTTATCGAGTTCGTGGCGGCCAGTGGTCCGGAGGACCGCAACTTCTACAAGGACCGCCAGTGGATGGAGTCCTTTTTCGAAAGACTGAAGGAGAATGATTTCGAGCTCAGCGATGTGGCGTACAATGAAGAGGAGGCATGTTACGAATTCGTTGTGAAGGAGATGAGAAATGGTGGTCAAGTGTTCAGTGTATCATGGGAGTTCTTTTCGTCTCCCCAACTAAGGCATGTGATCAATGTCGGACCGTTGTTCCGGGATTTGAACCAGGGAGATTGCCGTCTCGCTGGTAACGGCGATGAGGTGAAGGTGAGCGGACCCGCTGAGTTGGTCAAGTCCCTCATGGACCGAGGGAAGAAAGGGCTTACCATTCAGAGATACAAGGGACTCGGAGAAATGAATCCGGAACAGCTTTGGACTACGACCATGGACCCTGAGAAAAGGACGCTGCTCAAGGTAAGAATAGAAGACCCGGTGGAGGCCGATGAGATATTCACGATTCTTATGGGGGACAAGGTTGAGCCCCGCAGGGAGTTCATTCAGGAAAACGCCTTGGAGGTCACGGACCTGGACATATGATTCCGTCAGATGGTGCCCGGGCCAGAGTTTTTGTCCTTCTATGTTGCAGAGAGAGACTGCGGAGGAGGAACGTGGATTGGGTCGGACGGTTATCAGCAGGCGCCTTAAGGCGCGGTTTTTAGTGGTGGTCAAAAGGGCCATTCGATAGAGGAGACACTCATTATGGTTGCTCTTACAGAGCCGGTGCTGGTCAATATCGAAGACGAAATGAAGAAGTCCTATCTCGAGTACTCCATGAGCGTCATCGTGGGCCGGGCGCTGCCGGACGTTCGAGACGGGTTGAAACCGGTGCATCGTCGAGTGCTGTTCGCCATGCACGACCTCAAGAACTACTACAACAGGGCTTACAAGAAATCTGCGAGGGTTGTGGGAGACGTCATCGGTAAGTACCACCCCCATGGAGATGCGGCGGTCTATGATACGATCGTGCGCATGGCCCAGGACTTCTCCATGAGATATCTGCTGATTGATGGGCAAGGGAACTTCGGTTCGGTCGACGGGGACCCGCCTGCTGCCATGCGGTATACCGAGGTCAGGATGACGGAGCTGGCGCAGAACTTCCTTTCCGATATCGAAAAGGAAACGGTGGACTTTGTGCCGAACTACGACGAATCCCTGTTTGAACCCGTGATCCTGCCCACCACCATCCCCAATTTGCTCATCAACGGTTCCTCGGGCATCGCCGTAGGTATGGCGACCAATATTCCTCCCCACAACCTCTCCGAGGTTTGTGCCGGTATTATCCGATTCATCGACAACCCCGGCCTGAGCACGGATGATTTGATCACGTGCATCGCCGGGCCCGATTTTCCAACGAGAGGGTTCATTCTGGGACACAGGGGCATCCGGGAGGCCTACGAGACCGGCCGGGGCATCATAAAGCTCCGGGGGAGGGCCTTCATCGAAAAGACGGGTGCACTGAAGGAGAAGATCATCATTTCGGAGATCCCTTATCAGGTCAACAAGGCGAAACTCCTTGAGAAGATTGCAGAGCTGGTCAAGGAGAAGAGGCTTGAGGGCATCTCGGACATCAGAGACGAATCGGATCGCGAGGGCATGCGGGTGGTCATTGATGTGAAAAGGGACGCCAACGGCCTCGTGATTCTCAACCGTTTGTACAAGTTCACCCAGTTGGAGATCTCGCTCGGCATCATCATGTTGGCCATCGTCAACGGCCGGCCCCAGGTCCTGACCTTGAAAGAGATCCTGGAGTATTTCGTCGCGCACCGAAGAGAGATCATTGTCAGACGAACGATCTACGATCTGAGAAAGGCCGAAGAAAGGGCCCATATCCTGGAAGGGTTAAAGAGGGCCCTGGACGTTCTCGATGAGATCATTGAGCTTATAAGGTCCTCCTCGGATCCCAAGCAGGCAAAGGGCAGGCTAATTTCCGCCTTTGAGTTCTCCGACGTCCAGGCCCAGGCCATTCTTGACATGAGGCTGCAGCGTTTGACGGGCCTTGAGCGTGATAAGATCAACTCGGAATATGAGGAACTGATCAAGAGCATCGATCGGTTCCGTGCGATTTTGGGCAGTCCCGCCTTGGTGCTCCAGATCATCAGAGAGGAGATGGTCGAAATAGGGAAGCGTCACGGTGATGAGCGTAAGACGGAGATCGTTGAAGAGGTGGGCGATGTGAATGCGGAGGACTTGATCGCCGAGGAAGACATGGCGGTGACCATCAGCCAGGATGGCTACATCAAGAGGACCCCCATCAGCGTGTACCGGGCCCAGAAAAGGGGTGGAAAGGGGTTGACAGGGGTCAAGCCAAAACGAGAGGATTTTGTTGAGCACCTTTTCGTGGCCTCTTCCCATGATCATCTGCTCTTTTTCACCAACCAGGGCAAGGTCTACTGGATAAAGGTCCATGAGATCCCGGAGGGAGGGAGGTTGACGCGCGGCAAGGCGATCGTGAACCTCTTGAATCTGGGAAAGGATGAGCAGGTGGCGACCACGCTTTCATTGCGGGATTTCGAAGAGGGCAAATACGTAGTGATGGCCACCAGGGACGGGCTGGTGAAAAAGACACCGCTCCTAGCTTATAGCCGTCCTCGGACAAATGGGATCTTGGCCCTCAATATCCGTGAAGAGGATGAGCTCATTGCGGTTCGAACGTCAAGCGGTGATCAGGACATTTTTATCAGCACGAGAGAAGGCAAATCGATCCGGTTTCACGAGTCCGATATCAGGGAGATGGGCAGGGGCGCGACCGGGAACATAGGGATCAGGCTTGAGCCGGAAGATCGGGTCGTGGGTATGGAAGTTTTGGACGAGGGATCGACCATCCTAACAGTAACCGAAAACGGCTACGGCAAGAGAACACCCACCGGCGAGTACCGGCGGCAGGCCAGGGGCGGAAAGGGGATTCTAACCATAAAGACCAGCGAGAGAAACGGTCCCGTGGTCTACACTTGCCAGGTGACCGATTCTGATCAGCTTATGATCATTACTGAAAAGGGCAAGATTATCCGATTGCGTGCGTCGGAGATTTCGGTGATCGGGAGGAATACGCAGGGCGTAAGGCTCATCAACCTGGAAGTGGAAGAAAAGGTGGTGGGCGTGGCAAAGGTGGTGGAAGAGGATTGAGAACCGGTGTCTGCCCCGTTGGTGGCATTCGATGAGAAGAGAGGTGGTGTCTTGGCGGATGGAGGAGAGATCTCCAGGATTGCGGTGATCGGTGCTGGGAGCTGGGGGACGGCGCTTGGCAACATGCTTGCGAATAAGGGTTACGAGGTCGATCTATGGGTGCGGGAGGAGGCGGTCTTTCGGCAGATCGAGCGAGATCGGATCAACAAGGAATTTCTGCCCGGGGTGGAGATTTTTCCAGCGCTCAGGCCGGTGAGCTCATTTGAAGAGGCAGTGAGGGGGAAAGAGCTGGTACTGCTTGTCATCCCTTCGCATGTCTTCCGGGAAGTGCTAACGGCCCTTAGTCCATACCTTGACAATGGGATGACCTTGATGGCCGCCACCAAGGGCATTGAGAATGACACCTTGATGGTGATGTCGCAGGTGGCGGAGACGATTTTGCCCGCGACCTACCACCATACCTTTGCATGCATGGGGGGGCCTAGCTTCGCACGTGAGGTTTCAGTCAAGTGTCCCACTGCCGTGACCATAGCCTGCAGAGATTCACACCAAGGGACGAGGCTGCAGAAGGTTTTTCATACGGATTTCTTTCGGGTCTATACCACCGAAGATATGATGGGTGTCCAACTGGGGGGGGCCCTCAAAAACGTCATTGCCATCGCAGCGGGAGCAGCCGACGGGCTCAAGTTCGGGAACAACGCCCGCGCAGCGCTCATCACCAGAGGGCTGGCTGAAATCACGCGCCTCGGCGTGGCCATGGGGGCCAACCCGCACACCTTTGCCGGTCTCGCAGGGATGGGCGATCTGGTGCTGACCTGTACGGGCGACCTGAGTCGAAACCGGACGGTTGGTCTCAAAATCGCCGGAGGCATGACGCTCGATGAGATCGTCAAGGGTATGAACATGGTGGCGGAGGGAATCCGGACTGCACGATCCTCCTATGAGCTTTCAAGAAGGGCAGGGGTTGACATGCCCATCACCACCCAAGTCTATCAGATCCTCTATGAAAATAAGGATCCCCTGAAGGCCGTCTCTGATCTCATGTCGCGTGAATTGAGATCAGAGCTTGAGTACTAGCCGCTCACGTCGCATGCCCAAAAAAAGGGCCCCGAAACAGGCCTTTTTTCCATCTAAGCGGCGCCATTGATTACCTTTGAAGCCATGAGACCGGGTTCTGAAAACATCGAAAGGGAGGATCTGAATCCTGAGGCGGTGCGTCGGGTGCTGGCCGGCTCCCTATTTGCCGCAAATGTGGTTTACCTGGCGCGGATCGATTCCACTAATCGCTTTGCCAAAGAGCTTGCTTTGTCGGGCGCCCCTGAAGGCACAGTGGTGATCGCCGATACGCAGACCGCTGGAAGGGGAAGGATGGGCCGGCATTGGGTCTCACCGGGCCACCTCAATCTCCTTTTCTCCGTGCTTGTCCGGCCTAAGTGCTCGTCTGAAGAGCTGTTCGGCCTGACCATGGCCCTGGCCCTCGGGGCAACTGAGGCTATCCGCGAGCGATGTGGCCTCGTGGCGAAAATCAAATGGCCAAACGACCTCTACGTGGGCCGAAAAAAGCTGGGAGGGCTTCTTACCGAGTTCGCCTTGGAGGAAAGGTTGGTCACATATGCGGTCTTAGGTCTTGGGTTGAATGTCAATTGGAGCCCGCAGCAGGAAAAAGACATTCTTCAACCGGCAACCAGCATCGTCGATGAGACAGGAAAACGGACCCACAGGGGCGAGCTCTTGGCAACCATCCTCAGGCGATTCGAAGTCCTATACCAGCGGCTTCGCTCGGGAGAGCTGGAAGCGATTCTCCGTTACAGAAATGAGCATTGTATGATTTTGGGCAGAGAGGTCCTCATCATCGGGCATGGAGAAGGTTTCAAGGGCGTGGCGGTCAGGATTGACCGGGACGGAGCGCTTGTCATTCGCGAAGAGGGTGGAACGGAAAAGCGGGTCGTTTCGGGTGAGGTATCCCTTCGGGTGGCTTACCCGGCTGAGCTGGGCACTGGGGATGTATCCTGACGGACACAGTGTGATCCATTCCGTACTCCATTTGAACGGGTGGTGTTGTGAAAAGGCCGCAAAGGGGCTTGTATGTGCGGGACAAAGTGGTGGGGCTCTGTTTGGCCCGAAAATTGCTATGTACTAAGGCACCGCTCATGTTGCGGGAAATCATTCCGGTTGGGATTCGAGGAGGTATTACCATGGAAAAAAGGCTCGGAAGGATCGTCGCCGCGCTTATCTTTCTGCTGGTTCCAGTATCCGAGGTGTTTGCGGCACCCATGCTTGCCTGGGACGCGAGTTCGGGGGAGGTGACAGGATACAGAATTTATTACGGAACCACACAAGGAAACCTCAATCAAAATAAGAGTGTGGGCAATGTGACACAGTACCCCGTGCTCAGCCTGGGCAACTTGACGGAAAAGCAGACCTACTTTTTCACGGCCAGGGCCTACAACGCGGCCGGTGAAAGCGGGAATTCGAACATCGTGAGCTGGGCGGTTCCCGACGCTACGGCCCCCATGCCGCCCCAAGGGATCTCTGTCAAATAAGAAAGTTGACTCGCTCCGCCACATAAAGAAGGGCTGGGCAACCGTAACAGCATTCAAAAAGAAGGGGGTTCCCCCGTTTGGCGCCTCAAGGCCAAGACAGGGAACCCCCCTTTTTGTCCTACCACTTAAGTATCAGGTCCAATTGGAAAAGGTCCTCGTCCTGTGAATCGCCGCCGTCCTTTTCGTTGAGCGCGTTGTGGTAGTAGTCAAACCCGATGAGTGACGTGTTTTACAAGGCCAAGCACCGCTTCCACCTCGGATCCCTTGCCATTGGTTGAACCGCCGCGGAAATCGCTGTCCGGAAGGAAATCGGGGATGGAATTGCGGTCGAGATCGCGATAGTTATAAACGACCTGCCACTCGCCGAATTCGTTCACCTTCTTGTGGCCAAACTTGAAGCCGGCAAGCCAGGCGGTGTCATAGTTCGCATGGGAGACGTTATGGATGTACTCCCCGAAGAAGGCCAGATAGGGAAGGTAAGGCATGGGCAGTTTGACCGCCACTTCGCCCATGAGGGCGTTGGCGTTAAAGTTTTCCGCGAGGACCCCGTTCACCCGCGTGTTGGTGTGGGAGCTGTACGTATCCAGGCTGTTCCCCTTGACGTTGTCGTACATGTAGCGAGAAAAAGCGACCTTGAGATCGAGCATGTCGGTCATGCCCCAGTCGATTCCGGGCTGGAGCACGAGCATCCAGGAGTCGTTTTCGTTATTACTGTACTCCTGCAAAATGAATGCGGCCGGGGTCCAGAAGACCTTGAACTTGGGGAAAAGCTCGTATTGGCCCTGGATGGCAAAGCCTTCCGGCGTGATGTCGGTATCCCAGATGAGATCCTTGGGTTCCCACAAGGGGTTGGGCATCTTTCCGCCTATGACGCTTGCGAACGTGAACGGCTTGTATTTGGCATAGGCCTCGTCGATTCTGATACCTTTGGAGCTGAAGGTGTCCGTGAAGGTCTGATTGGTGGAACGGGGATCGTCTCCTCCAGAGGCCAGACGGAAACCGGCCATCCACTGGTCAGTGATTTGGGAGTCCGCGCCCATGCGCCAGCGGAATCGGTATCGGTCTCGGCTGGTATTGCCATTATCGTCCTGTTGCTCATACTGATACCTGAGACGAAAGTCGCCCTTGAAGGTCGTGTTCTGCACCCACTTGGGGATCTTGGATCCAACGGCCTTAGCCTCTTTCTTGACCGTATCCGTGGCCGTTTCGGAGGCGATTCGCTTAACCGCATCTTCCTGCCTGGCATTCTCCTTTTGCATTTCCATGATGAGCTGCTTGGCGTCGGACTGGCTAAGGATGCCCTTTTCCACCAGCTTATTGATCAAGACATCGACATCGCCGCACAGGGCGAAGTCATTCATGGAACCAGCAAATACCAGTCCTAACACAACAAACACAAACATCAATTTCTTCATATTTCTCTTTTCTCCTTTTCACTACATCATCTGAATTTGAAACCCTCTAAACTACTACCGTATGCTACGAAGACCTGCTTTTTGCCGTTCACCTCCTTTCTGAGTGGATTTGATTGGAGCGGCTGTTTTCGCTTGTGACCGTTAGCATCGGATGATGATCCGGTTAGATGTTGATTAGCGGTTGCCCAAGGAATTGGATGCCCATGAAACACGAACTGAAATCTGACACGCATCTAACATCTGTATGGCGCATATTCATAAAGCCATTATGGGAAGGTAGGAATGGTCAAAGCTGCTTGTGTCAGTATAGTGGTAGGGGTTTGGGTCTATAGCGTGTTTGTGTGGGCAAGGCGGCGGATAGGGGTCCAGGCCCGCGGAGCGAAAGGGGCAAGATCAATGGACCGATGCTGGATCAGGATGTATCTGCGGTTGAGTGGGCTGGCGGTATTAGGTTGGCCGATTCTGATGATGGCATAGTCAGCGGGGTTAAATGGCAGGACGGAAACCTGAGGCCCTGTAGTGCGATTTTTACGAAACCGGGCTAAGGGTTGTCGGCGCGCCTTTGGTGTCTCGATATGATGCCTTCGATCATATAGATCACGTCCTCTGCGATATTGGTTGCGTGATCGGCGATCCGCTCCAGGTGTCTGGATACGAATAGGAGGTTGATGAGATACGCAACCCGGTCAGGCGACTGCTTGATGGCCTCTTTGACCCGGTCGTAGGTGTCCCGGTTCATGTCATCCACCTCGTCATCCATGAGACAGACCTTATAGGCCAGATCCACGTCTAAACGTATGAGTGCGTCTAAGCTGCTCTTGAGCATGTTCTCGGTCTTCTCGGCCATGCGTTCGAACTGGAAGGGCACGGCCATGGGCGGCCGTCTGGCAATGTTTGCAACCCGTTCAGCGATGTTGACGGCCTCGTCTCCGATCCGTTCAAGATCGTTGTTGATCTTGATCACGGCGGAGATAAACCTCAGATCCACGGCAACGGGCTGATGGAGTGCAATGATCTTCAGACACTCCTCTTCCACTTCGACCTCCAGATCGTCGATTTCAGCATCCGCCTCGATGATTGTGTTGGCAAGGTCACCATCGCGGGTCTCGACGGCCTTGATGGCCAAGCGCACGCGCTCCTCCACAAGGGCGCCAAGGCCAAGGATTCGTTTTTTCAGCCGGTCCAATTCGACTTGGAGATGAAGCATGGAGCCTCCATAATCTTGAATTTGCTGCCTGGCCTCCGCTAGCCGAATCTGCCGGTGATGTAGTCGGAGGTCTGTTTAAGCTGGGGCCGGGTGAAAAGGTTCTCGGTCTGCCCCACTTCAATGAGCTTGCCCAGGTAGAAAAATGCCGTAACGTCGGAGACGCGAGCGGCCTGCTGCATGTTGTGCGTCACAATAATGATGGTGTAGGTGCGCTTCAACAGCCGGATCAATTCCTCGATTTTTTGGGTTGCGATGGGGTCCAGGGCGGATGCAGGCTCGTCCATAAGGATCACCTCGGGTTCAACGGCCATGGCCCGTGCAATGCACAGCCTTTGTTGTTGCCCCCCCGAAAGGCTCAGGGCAGAGCTATGAAGACGGTCCTTTATTTCGTCCCACAGTGCCGCCTGGCGCAGACTATCCTCCACCTTCGCCGCCAGGAAGGATTTACCGTTTATTCCGTTCACCCTCAATCCATAGGCGACATTTTCAAAAATGCTTTTTGGGAATGGATTCGGCTTTTGAAACACCATCCCCACCCTCCGCCTCAAGGTAACCACGTCTACGTCAGGGTCGTAAATGTTGTGTCCGTCAAGCTGCACCTGCCCCAAGACCCGAGTGCGGGGAATGAGATCATTCATGCGGTTTAGACACCTCAGCAGCGTGCTCTTCCCGCAGCCGGAAGGTCCAATCAGCGCAGTGACGTGGTGGGTTTGGAAGTCCAAGTCGATGCCCACGAGGGCATGGAATTCGCCGTAGTAAAGGTTGAGATTTCGTACGGATACTTTTGGGCTACTAGGTGTCATTTTGCCAAAGCCTTATCGTCCTCTCTATGAACGGCGGCGTCTGAGCCGGGACCGGTAAAGGATGGCTACCAGATTCATCCCCAGGACCAAAGTGATGAGAACAAGCGCCGTACCGTATTGCAGGGGGCGAGTCCTCTCAATCTCGGTGCCTGCCGTCGCAAGCACATAGATGTGATAGGGCAGGGCCATGATTTCGTCAAACAGGGAAGAGGGCAACTTGGGTGAAAAATAGACCGCTGCCGTGAACATGATGGGTGCTGTCTCCCCGGCGGCACGGCTGATCCCGAGGATGGTTCCGGTCAGAACGCCGGGAAGGGCCGCCGGAAGTACAACTCGGTAGATGGTCTGCCACTTGGTAGCGCCTAGGGCGAGAGAGGCCTCTCGATAGGTATCGGGGACGGCCCGCAGTGCCTCTTCGGAGGCGCCAATGATTACGGGCAGCGTAAGGGCTGCCAGAGTCAACGCCCCGGAGAGAATGGAGGTGCCGAATTTGAGATAGACGACGAAAAATGCAAGGCCAAACAGCCCGAAGACCACGGAGGGAACGCCTGCCAGGTTGTTGATGCCAAGGCGGATTAGCCGCAGCAATCTTCCCTGGACAGCGTACTCATGGAGAAAAATGGCGGATGCGACCCCAATGGGCAACGCTGCCATGATGGCACCGATGCTGAGGCAAAGGGTTCCGACGATGCACGGAAAGATGCCGCCCTTGGTCATCGAATCCATGGGGGGCTGAGTCAAAAAGGTCCAGTTGATGGCGCGCCAGCCGTTGATAACCAAGAAAAGGAGAATCACCGCGAGCGCGGCCCCGTTTATGAAGGAAGCTGTCCTGAAAAGGGTAAACACTGCCGCTTGCCTCCTTCTTCTTGGCGCCATGGAGGCCCTTCGGAGGAGCGAGGCCACCGTCTGCCCGGAAGAAGGAGCCTTTGATTCTGGGCCGGCTTTGGCCAAGTCGTGCGTGGTGTATGACGGAGCGGATGGTTCAATCAACTTTTGCTGGTCCATGGATTTGCTCGACGAACGAACCGGATCATAGCGTGCATAGGTTTAAAGGGTTGCGGCCCCCACCTGTTTGTACTTGTGTGCGATGTGGTCGGCCACCAGGTTAAATGAAAGCGTGAAAAGAAAGAGGACGATTCCTGTTGCAAAGAGGGCGTGATAGTGGTCCCCCCTGAAAGGTGCCTCGGCCATCTCGGCCGCGATGCTTGCGGGCATGGGTCGGACAGGATCGAAAATGGAACTCGGCACAAGCGCTGCTCCTCCCGCCACCATCAAAACGACCATCGTCTCACCGATTGCCCGAGACATGCCGAGGATGACGGCGGTGCTGATGCCGGAAAGCGCCCCGGGGATCGTGACGCGTGCAATGGTCTCCCAGTGAGTGGCCCCCAAAGCGAGCGATGCCTCCTTCACCTCAGCCGGAACACTGTAAATGGCGTCTTCCGAAATGCTGCATATGGTAGGGATAGACATGAACGCCAGCATGAGCGACGCATTGAAGAGGTTGAGGCCTGTAGGCACATTGAGGATTTTTTGAAGAACCGGCGCGACGACCACCATACCGAAGAAGCCTATCACCACCGAGGGGAGTGCTGCCAGAAGCTCAACCATGGGCTTGACCACTTCTCGGAATTTCGGCGAGGCGATCTCGGCCAGATAGATGGCGGTCATGACACCGAGTGGAATGGACAGCGTGGATGACAGGAACGTCACCGCCAGGGAGGCTACGATCAATGCAAATATACCGAAATCAGGAGGATCGGATGTGGGATACCACAGTTTTCCGAAAATGAAGTCCTTGATGGACACCTTTGCGAAGATAGGAATTCCCTCCGAAAAGAGAAAAAAAACAATCATCCCGAGGGTCGTGATGCACGCAAGGGCGATCAACAGAAATGCAAAACGAATGAGCTGCTCTTTGAACTGGCGCGTCATGGTCTTCCAAAGGTGCCGGAGCGGAGAAAGCCATCAGCCCTGGACGAGGGATTCATACGCTGGATGGGCATAGCGAGTGCGAGGGGTTTGTGCATCGCTCCACTTGTTAACGAATAAGATGGCTGATCCCTTCTCAAAAATCGACCACCTGGCTGCGGGTAGGGACCTTGGCGGCTGCAAGCCAAGGTTACCAGAGCTTCATGAAAAGGACAACCGAATATAGTCTCCAGTCAGAAAAGACGCCCCGCGGCGGGGATGGCTGCGGGCCATCCCCTTTCCTTAAGGAGGAGGAGGACGAGATAGACCGCCTCCAGCGGACCGAGGCTAAAACAGCGGAACAAACCCGACTTCAGCGACGAACTTCTGTCCCTTCTGCGGGTGAATCATATAATTGATGAAATTGAGGGTATCGCCCTTGGGCCAGCCGTTCGTGAACATGTATAGAGGACGGGAGACGGGGTAGGTACCGTTCAGCGTCGTCTCAGCGGAGCCAGCAATTCTATTGACCATGACCGCTTTCACGGAGTCGTTGACATAACCGAGCCCGATGTAGCCGATGGCATTCTTGTTTTTGGAAACGGCCTGAACGATGGCGCCGTTAGAGGCCTGAAGCAGGGCGCCTGGAAACACCCTTTCCTTCATCATTACCTTTTCTTCCCACACCTCATATGTCCCGGAGGAGGTGTCTCGTGAGATCACCACCACCGGCCGATCCGGACCGCCGAGCTCTTTCCAGTTCTTAATTTCGCCCTTGTAGATCGCCTTGAGCTGTTCCAGGGTGAGGTTCATGACCGCGTTGCTCGGATGGACGACAGGGACGATGCAGTCGTAGGCCACCGCGAAGGGGACAGGATAGATGCCTTTTCCAACCGCCATCTTGACTTCCTGGTCCTTGATAAACCTGGAGCTGTCGGCGATGTCGGTACTGGCGTCGATGAGGGCCTTGATCCCGTTTCCTGACCCCCCGCCCGAGATCGAGATGTTTACACCCGGGTGCTCCTTCATATAGGCTTCTGCGACCTTCTGGGCGATGGGGAGCACCGTGGTGCTTCCTTTGATCACGATGTTGCCTGCCCAGGCCAGGGTGGTGACGGAAGAGAAAAGCAGACCGACCATTAGGGAAAAAAGACGACGTGTTTTCATAGTTTGATCTCCTCTTGTTGGTTTCAAGTCATAATAGGAGTTCTACTGTTAGAATCGTGTTAGCGACATACCAAAAAGCGGTTAGGTCGTTCAGGGGCCACTCGAAGAGGGTCTGTTTTTTTTAAGGGCCTGGGCAGGTGGATCCTGAAGGTGCTGCCCTCGCCAGGGGAGGAGATGACCGAAACAAGGCCGCCATGGGCCTGGATGATATGCTTGACAATTGCAAGGCCCAGGCCTGTCCCACCCTCTTTCCGGCTCCGACCCTTGTCGGCGCGGTAGAATCGCTCAAAAAGACGCGGCAGATGCTCCTTCCCGATCCCGCAGCCCCGATCCGTGACGCTGATGACGATTTCATCGGCCGATTCGATGGCCTGCAAGTGCACGGTGCCTCCCGGTTGACTGTATTTGATGGCATTCTCCAGCAGGTTCAGTACGGCTTGTTCGAGCAGGGGCGGATTCATTTTCGCCGTGATCTCGTTTTCGCAGGAAAGGGAAAGGGTTACATCCTTGGAAGCCGCCTGGGTCTGGCAGAGCTGGATCGTGGTCCTGAGCGATGCCCGGACGCTGTGAGGCGAAAGCAAGATCTCGCCCGTCTCCGACTCCTTTTCGATCCTGGAGAGGCGCAAGAGGTCCTCGATGATGGCTTCAAGGCGGTTTACGTGCTTGTCAATGATTTCCAGGAATCGCAGGGCGTCTTGCGGATGGTGAAGGGCGCCGTCCCGCAGGGTCTCTACAAAACCCTTGATGGCCGTAATGGGGGTCTTGATTTCATGGGACACGTTGGCCGCGAAGTCCTTGCGGATGTTTTCGAGTTTTTTTAAGCGGGTGATGTCATTTAGCACCACCACGACGCCGGTCCGCTTTCCTGCGCCGTCCCGCAGGCCCGAGGCATGGGCGTTGAGGGTCTTTTCACCGTCCAGGTGGTACAGGAGAATTTCCTTTTCCAGAGCCTTTTCGCTTGTGAGGGCCTTTGAGACGAATTTCTGGAGAAGCGGGTTTCTCGCCACCTCCTGAATGGTGCATCCCGTCATGTCGGTGGGAGTCGATTCGAACATTTTGGCCCCGGCGTCGTTGATGCGGATCACCCGCTCTTGCATGTCGACGGCGATGACGCCTTCAACCATACTGGAAAGGACGGCCTCGAGCTCGTTTCGCTGGCGAATGACCACCCCGAGTCGTTCGCTGAGATCCGAAGCCATTTTTTTCATGGCCTCGGAAAGGCCTCCGATTTCTTCAATGGAGGAAACAGGAAGGGGACACTGAAAGTCGCCTTTTGCGAAACACTCTGCACTCCTCTTGATCTCCTCAATGGGCCGACTGATCCGCCTTGAAGCCAGCAAGCTTAGAAGCGCGGCAAAGACCGCAATAAACAGCCCGACCATAACCATGCGGAGTTCGGTGGCCTCGAGAGCCTTCTCAACTCCGCTTGTAGGGATGCTCGTTCTGATGACGGCGACGATGCGGTCGTTGAAGCGGATGGGGACACCCACGTACATCATATGCTTTTCCAGGGTGCGACTATACCGGGTAGAGGCGCCGAAGCGCTCTTTGAAAGCACGTATGACTTCAGGGCGATCTAAATGATTGTCCATCTTAGCTGGGTTCTCATGGGAGTCGCCCAGAACCTGGCCCGCTGGCGATATGACCGTGATTCGAATGGATCCCGTGGGCCCGGCCGTCTTGCAGATGGCGTCGATGGCTCCCGGGTCAGGTGGCTCGAGATAGGGGCGAAGTTGATTTTCAACCAGGCGGGCCCGTGACTCCAGATCCTCGGCCGTTCTCTGTAGAAATTGGTTTTGCAGGAACCGGGAGGCATACCAGGTCAGCACCACCAGAGAGACGAGCGTGATGATCAGGCTGGAAATATACAACTGCCAGAGCAATCTCTTCATTCTTGGCATCACGTCTCCTTGAACCGATAGCCTACCCCCCGGATGGTTTCTATATATTTTCCGGCTGAACCCAGTTTTCGTCTGAGTCCCACGATCTGGACGTCCACCGAGCGATCCGTTACCGCATAATCCTCCCCGCGAACGGCGTCCACGATCTGAGTTCTGGTGAAAACCCACCCAGGTCTTCGGGCCAGGTAACTGAGGATTCCAAATTCCGTGAAGGTGAGCGACACGGGCGTTTGAGCCACCAAAACCTCGCGGCGTCCGGGGTGGATGACGAGGTCGTGAATCTTTAGGACGGCATCCCCCTCGGGGCGTTGGGTCGATTTCCTGCGAAGGACGGCGCGGATTCTGGCCAGAAGGACTCGGGGGCTGAAGGGTTTGGCGATGTAGTCATCCGCCCCCAGCTCAAGTCCCGTGACCACGTCAGCCTCCTCGCCCTTGGCGGTCACCATGACGATGGGAACGTCTCTGGTCCTTGGCTCCGCCCTGAAATATCTCGCAACCTCGAGGCCGTTTACCCCGGGGAGCATCAGATCCAGCAATATCAGGTCCGTCGGTTCCAGGGCCGCTTTTAGGGCCTCCTCTCCCGTTGCAACGCAGCGGACCTCATACCCCTCTCTGGTGAGGTTGAATCTGAGCAGTTCCAGTATGTCTTCCTCATCATCCACAATCAGGATTCTTTCTTTGGTCATGAAATGGTTACCCCCATTCAGGTCCTTGCCATGAAAGGCTCGGAGAAGGGCCAAGGGAGACGGCAACAACCGCGGCGGCGGTCATCTTGAAGTCTTGGTGTTGGACAAACGGCGGACGCAACGCCATGCCGGCAACCGTGCGCAGGTGGCTTAATCCTTGCCATTTTCACCTTGGCAACATAAAGGGACAAAGGAATGGTGCAAATCCATAGCTGTTCTGCCAATCAGTATTCCATGGATCTGACGGGTTATGAGGTCCATGCTAAAAAGATGACAGCTATAATAACAAGGCGGATTTTATGTCTTATTTGTTAGCATCCTGCAAGGAACGTGTAAAGGTTTTGTTAAGCCTCCAGGGTGTGGGGGTGTTGGGATGGATCCGAGGCGTGGTGGTACGGGTTCGGCCTTTTTGGGATGGGCGATCCGCGACGTCTCCCACGGTGTCCCCCAAGGCGGTCACGCCTGGAGGCGGGGCACACGGTTAATGCCATAAGGCCAGGAAAAAGACGAGGCTCAGTTCCTCATATGTTCTATTTTCTTGCTCAAGAACTGGATTTGGCCTCTCAGCTTGTCATCGGTTCTCATCTGCTGCACGATAGCTTCAGACGCGTAGAGAACCGTTGAATGACTCCGGTTGACCGATCTGGCAATGTCTTCCAGCGTTTCTTCGGTGTGGTGCCGGCACAGATAAACGTAAACGTTTCGGGGGTAGGCCACGTTTTTCTTTCTGGACTTGGAACGGAGCGCTTCCGGATCCGTCTTGTAATAGGTGCAGACCAGCTTGATGATGTCGTCTTTGGATGCCAGGCGATCGGCGCTTACAAAGGATTTCAGCACCTCTTCGGCCAGGGCCAGGTCGATTCTTGCCTTCATCAATTCCGATCTCGCCTTCAGGCACTTCAAGGCACTTTCCATCTGCCGGACGTCTTTGTCGAGACGGGCGGCGAGGAGCTGGATGATCTCACCGGGAAGCACCATGCCGTTTTGTGCGGCCTTCGTTTCTAGAATACGCATCCTTGTTTCGTAATCGGGCCTTTCAATGACAGTGACGATGCCAGCGGAGATGCGAGAGGAGAGCGCCATGGACATGTTAGGAATGTCCTTCGGGGGGAGCGAGCTCGTGAAGATGAGCTTTTTTTTCTCACTGGCCAGAGCGTCTAAGGTATGACCGAGCTCGATCTGGGTCTTCTCCTTTCCCCCAAAGAAGTGTATGCCTTCAAGAAGGAGAACATCACAGGCCTTGCGATACTTCTCTTTGAACTCCTCGACCCGTTGGTTTTTGATAGAGAAGACGAGCTCGTTGGTAAATTCTTCTGCTGACAGGTAATACACGCGACATGTGGGATTGCCTTGGAGAATGGTGTGGCCCGCCGCTTGAGACAGGTGGCTTTTCCCCAGACCGGTGCCGGCGAGCATGAGCAGGGAACGGTAATCGGACGAGGCGCCATGTGCCATGGACTTGGAGACGGAGTAAGCGAATTCATTGGATTGGCCAACGACGAACCTCTCGAAGGTGAAGCCGTCGTTGAGGCGCAGTGCGTTTCGGCCCAATTGCTGAGACAAGCTTGGCAGGGGCAGTTGCGCTGCATTGACCGGTGGGCGGAGGGGGGGGATTTTCTTCTTCGGTGGACCCACTTCGAGCAGAACCTCCACCTCGGGCGCACCCACTTCTGAAAGCTTGTCCCGGATGAGGTGGAGGTAATTGTCCATGACCCAGTTTCGCGAGAATTTGTTCGGACACCCGAGGGTCAGGATATTGTCCCGAAAGTCCACGGCCTCGATAGGGTTGATCCAGAGGGTGAAACTTTGCTGGGAGAGGTAAAGACTAATTTCCCTTTTTGCTTCTTCCCAAATTCCGCTCATGGGCTTCCTTTTTTGTGACGTTACAGCCGACGGAGATAGGGGCTGTTTATGCCTTTGCTCCCTGGACAAAGGGGGTATGTGGAGAAAACGGGCCGATCTTGCATATGGAGGGCCTTTCCAAGTGACCGGTCAAAGCCAAGCCTCCCACAACCACCTGTTTAAGTGCGGCCACGTTCCATATCAGCCAGGAAATATGCCGAAGATTTACGGGTGTTGATGTGATAGCATCCGCCTGATGTGGTGTCCGTCAGCGCGGATGACCCATGCAGATGATGGAGGGTCTTTTACAGCTGGGGAGGGAGGCTGTCAAAGCTTGTGGGCCGGAGCCATGACTTAGATCGATTTCAATTTCTGACAGGGAATAAGGTGCGGCGCACATTGATAAAATCCGGTGCAATGCCGTAACCTCCAGCCAGGCCACGCGAAATGCCTAATGGAGAATCGAACGGAATTCCAAAGGGTTATCCTTGAGTTGGGTTTGTGTTGATAATTTTTTCAACAAGGCACATCTCTTGAATTCTTTCATTTTCGACGTTTTTTTCCCGTTTGCATTTTCTTGGGGGTTGTTTCTTGGCTCCGGCGGGGATGTCTTTGCGGGAGACCATCGGCTGATCTGAAATATGGGCGTGTTCCGGGTTTTCAAGCGAGGCGCGAATAGTGCTCATCAAAAACGGCTGTTTTTAGAGGCGCGCCATTAACGTTCCGTCCAGCTGGAAGCGGGACAAGAGCCTGGATTAGAATATCAATAGATTGGGTGAATGCTGATCCCGCCGATATCGGCGGGGCTGAAAGCTCCATCCAGAAATGAGCGATTTTTATCCGTTGTGGGCCGAAGAGAGGTGTCTCTTTTAAGCTGCAAGATATGGCGCAGCCATTATCAACGGCATCAGTTTTCTGGATTTTTTCCAGACAGCCCCAGGAATAGCGTGTTCGGTCATCAGTAAATGCCTTTCACCGTCCATGGTCTACTGCGCACTGGTCAATAGCCTTTCGTTGGGGGCGTTTCACAGGCTTCGAAAGAGTGGCGTTGCGGCTTAAAAAAGAAACTCGCCTGCGGCTGCCTCCAAATTAGATGAATCGTTAAAATTATGTATTACGCTTGTATATTTAGTTATAAGTACTAAAATCAATATGGTTATAATGTTTTATATTAAATAGATCAATATTGCATTGTCCTTGGGAAGGTGGCCCGCGAAAAGAGGGATGTCAGTAGAGGGCGGGGAATCGGTGGCCCGTGCCCTTGACAAGCAAAAATATCAGGTCAGCGTTTATGACCCACGCGATGGACTTGTGGCGATCATGAAGTTAAAGGAAGAGACCGATGTGGTGTTCAATTTGTTGCACGGGCGCTTCGGTGAAGATGGATGCATTCAAGGGCTTTTATCCCTTGTTGGGATTCCGTTTGTGGGATCGGGGGTGCTTTGACGCGGGCCTGCCCTCGCGGAGAAAGTGAAGCATTGCGCCATGATGGCCCTCAGGTCCTTGGTGTGAGGTTTGGAGCCGAACGGACATGACCCCGAAGGGGAGGACCGTCTACCTTCTTGAAACAAACACGATTCCCGGCATGACGGACAACAGCCTTTTGCCCCTTGCGGCTCGCGCCGCGGGTGTGTCCCCTTCGGATCTGCTCGACCGCCCTATTTCCCTTTCGCTTGAACCGGGGAGAACCGAGCCGGCCGAGGGCAGGCCTTAGCGGCGATTCAGCTAACAAATCCTGGGCAACTGCTCTCCCGTGAGCATGGGGAGAATCCGGGTCCCTCCGATGCGGGTCCTAAGAAGGGCTTTGCCGGGATGAATCTCCAGGACCTCCCCGATGATCCTGGCGTTCTTGCCATACGGATCCTTTTTGATGCACTGAAGGATCTGCCTCGCCTCGTCTTTAGGGGCAATAAGCAGGCATTTCCCCTCATTTGCCACGTAAAGGGGGTCGAGCCCCAGAATCTCACAGGCCGAGCGCACCGATGGGTCGATGGGGAGCGATTCTTCGTACATGAGGAGACCCACGCGTGATTGTTGTGCAATCTCATTGAGGGCCGTTGCGACGCCGCCGCGGGTCGGGTCCCGGAGGACGTGCACCTCAGGGTGAAGGCGTAGGATATTGGAGACGAGTGCGTTAAGAGGTGCGGAATCGCTCAGGATGGGTGTTTTGAATTGGAGACCTTCCCTCTGGCTGAGGATGGCGATTCCGTGGTCTCCGATGTTTCCATTGATGAGCACCATGTCTCCCGGTCGGGCATTGTGAATGCCAACCTCGATGCCCTGCGGGATGATCCCCACGCCCGCGGTATTGATGAATATCTTGTCCAAGTGACCCTTCGGAACCACCTTGGTATCTCCGGCCACAATCCTAACGCTTGCCTCGCGGCATGCCCACGCGACGGAATCGACGATCCTCTCCAGATCTGTGACGGAAAGACCCTCTTCCAGGATGAGTCCCAGGGTCAAGTAAAGGGGGCGAGCGCCCTGCATGGCCAGATCGTTTACGGTTCCATGGACGGCCAGGCTTCCTATATCTCCACCCGGAAAGAAGATGGGATCCACCACGTATGAATCGGTGGTCATGGCAAGGCGGAGCGGATTGAAGTCAAGAACGGCGCTGTCATCCAGGGGATGCAGGATTTCATTGTCTAGGCGGCGAAGGATCAGCGCCTTGACAAGCTCATGGGAGGCTTCCCCTCCGCTTCCGTGATCAATTCGAATGCGTTCCATATCGGACATAACCTCTGTGATATATTGCCCGCATGTGGGCCGTCCTAGCCTGGACCTTTGAGCGGGTCCGAGTCAAAAGCATAATGCGCAAGCCTCGCTGGGTCAATGAAGATTCCAATAACGGTGGTTCGAATAAATTGGCGCAATATCCAATGGTTAAGCAGTGTCTCTTTAAAAGGCCCTTGAATGTTTCACGTGAAACATCCTTTTCGCTTTGAAAAGATGGATGAATGTGCTAACAGATGACCGGACAAAAACGCCCGATGTCGAGTCAAGACGAAAGACGACTCGGTTCGGCGGTCGGAAGGATCCTTTCACGGCCCGCCACTTTCAAATCGCCACAACAAAGGCATGTGGGCAGATAGCGGTGCGGTCCTAGGGGTTTCCCCAGCGTCGCCATGCGCACGTTAATGGTTCATCCAGGCAAGGCGAGGTCTTTTTGCCCCTGAACGCCAGGTCGACAGGTATTTCATGGGAACAATCGTATCCATTTCAAACCAGAAAGGCGGGGTCGGAAAGACCACGACGGCCATCAATCTTTCAGCATGTCTTGCCGCGGCCGAAAAACCATGCCTATTGATCGACCTTGACCCCCAGGGCAACGCCACCACGGGGATGGGAATCGATCGTGCGTCCCTTGAAAAGGGGCTCTATGAGTTCGTGTTGGGCACGGGGACTGAGGAGGAGACGATTCGAGACACCCAACTTCGCCACCTCCAGGTCATGGGCGCGACCATGAGCCTCATCGGGGCGGAGGTGGAGCTGGCCACCCTGGACCGCAAGGAGTACAGGCTCCGTGAAAGGCTCACTACGCTTCGGGAGAAATATGACTATATTTTCTTGGATTGCCCGCCATCCTTGGGTTTTTTGACCGTCAATGCCCTTACAGCCGCGGATTCGGTGCTCGTGCCGCTTCAGTGCGAATACTACGCGCTTGAGGGCCTCTCTCAGCTCCTCAGAACCGTCCGGGCCGTGAAGAGGCGGCTCAATCCGTCCCTCAGGATTGCAGGTATTCTTCTAACCATGTACGATAGTCGAAACAACCTCTCCCACCAGGTGGCCGAAGAGGTGAGGCAGCACTTCAAAGGGAGCGTGTTCGAAACGGTGATCCATCGAAACGTGAGACTCAGCGAGGCCCCGAGCTATGGGAGTCCCATCATTCTCTACGACATCCAATCGCGGGGGGCACAAAGCTACTTGAGCCTGGCAAAGGAATTCATGGGAAAGGGGACTTTGACATGAACAAGCGGAATGCGCTGGGAAAGGGACTCTCTGCCTTGATCCCGGAGGCCCATCATCTTGAAGACCGCGATGAGCGGTTTTTCCTGTGCCCCGTTGATGCCATTGAACCCAACCCCAACCAACCGCGAAGGGATTTCGGGGAGATGGAACTGAACGAGATGGCTGAGTCCGTGAGAGAGAAGGGGGTCATCACGCCGCTCGTGGTCACGAGGACAGAGAGGGGGTATCAGATCATTGCCGGCGAGAGGCGTTGGCGCGCCGCTCAGAAAGCCGGACTGGACAGGGTTCCTGTGGTGGTGCGAGAGGCGACGGCAACGGAGTCCCTGGAGCTGGCCATTATCGAAAACATACATCGAAAGGACCTCAACCCCATTGAGGAGGCGCTTGCCTACCAGCGGCTATTGGAGGAAATTGGAACGACCCAGGAGATGCTCGGCAAGCGGTTGGGAAAGGACCGATCCACCATCGCAAACCTGCTGAGGCTCCTCGCTCTACCCCCGCTCATCCAAAAAGACTTGATTGACGGCCGCCTCAGTATGGGACACGCCCGCGTCATCGCAGGGCTCAAAGGCGCCAGCGATCAAATGGCTTTAAGAGACCTGGCCATAAGAAAGGGCCTGTCGGTCCGTCAGCTAGAGGCGTTGGCCCAGAGAAGCGCCCTCCGTGCGAGAGCCCGGAGCAAGGAAAACGAGCGGGCTCGGTATATGCGAGACTTGGGGGAGGATCTGAAGCGGAGGCTCGGGACCAAGGTGGAATTAAAGGCCCAGGGAAAGCGGGGCCGGATCATCATCCACTATTACTCTGACGAAGAATTGGAGAGGCTCCTGGAGTTGCTCCCATGACCGGTCCGGTTCCTCCATTTTCTCTCCTGGCCGGATCTGATACGGCCGATGTTGTCCCGGTGTTTCAAAACGATGAGCGCCGTGGTGACCAAGGCCGCTCCGATCACCGGGGGTGGGTACCCCATAAGGCTGAGGAGAACCGGGATGGATGCAGCCGAGATCATGGATGCAAGCGAGATGATATCCCACACGAAGACGACCACAACAAAAATGGAGAGGGCCGCGAGGCAGGAGAGCGGAGACACGGCCAGATAAACACCCAGGGCGGTGGCGACCCCTTTGCCCCCGCGGAACTTCTCGAAAACAGAGAACTGGTGGCCCAACAGGGCGGCAAGCGAGACCACGGCGATGTTCCAATCGGTTGAAAGGTCCGTGCCTGAAAAGTGGCGCGACAATAAGAACACGGGGAGAAAGCCTTTGAGAAGATCGAGGATTAATGTGAGAAGGCCCCAGAGCGTTCCCACCTCTCTTGCCACGTTTGTGGCCCCGATGTTTCCGCTGCCGTGCTTGGTGATGTCGATCCGAGCCACTTTTCTGGCGATGATCTTGCCAAAGGGGATGGAGCCCAAAAGGTAAGCGATGAGTACAAAGTAGGTCCAATGGAGGCTCATGGCCCTGACCCTCTATGATGGTGAGGAAACGGAATGTCCCGCGCGTAATTGATCTCCGGCGCCCTAAGGCGGAACATCCACTGGAAACCCCGGCGCATGTCTCGTGATTCATAGCGGGATTTGGTTTCCCGTGCAATGGTTTTTTGAGGGGCGAACAAAGCGAAAGCGCCGTGACAAGACCGCTTGGGCTGTTTGCGAGCTGGCGAAAGGTGAACATGAAACTGATGATCATGGACGGGCAGGGGGGCGGAATTGGGGCGGTCATCATCAAGTCCCTCAGGGATGCCCTGGCTGTGGACTTGACAATCCTTGCCCTTGGAACAAATTCCGCTGCCACAACGAGAATGATGAAGGCAGGGGCAAATCGGGGGGCGACGGGGGAGAATGCGATCGTCAGGACGAGCCACATGGTCGATGTGATCATCGGGCCCATGGCCATCATTATGGCCGACGCCATGATGGGGGAGGTGACGCCGGCCATGGCCGGTGCCGTGGCTTCAAGTCCGGCCCAGAAGGTCCTGATCCCTTTGAGCCAGGAAAGGGTCAGGCTCGTGGGGGTTACGGGGGAGCCGCTTCCCCACCTGGCAGAACAGGTCGTGAGACTCGTAATGGAGATGATCGAACACGTGTGAGGCTGCCGTCTATCTCAGGGAGGGGGCACAGGAATCCCTGTTGCTGCAAGGTCTCGACGTGCTGGAGGTAAACGGGGATTTCATAGAGATGTGCAGCCTGTTTGGAGAAAAAAAGGGATCCGGGCGCGGGTGATCGCTGGTGGATCACAAGGTCATCCTGGAGGCACTTCCGTAAGTTTTCCCTTTCTGCCTGCCTCGATCCTCTCATGTGACCCGCTGTTGTTGAAACTCGAGAGCCTTTGGTCAAGTTGAAATGAGCGGTTCTTATACCTTGCGGCTGGCTCAAGATTCGGTGAATCGCCTCAATTTAGGGTCAAGGAAAGTCTCTCTGGAGGCCATTTCTGAGGGGTGATGGGACAGTTCAAGGTAGAAGGCCCCTTCTTCGGTTTTTCCCCGCTTCATGCACCCGTTTCCGTAAATCCTGCATTTCCGTGCCAGCTCATCCATGACCAGCGGACGCTTTTCTTCGTCCAGAAAAGGGTTCGAAAGGAGCTCCACGAGGGCACGGATTCGAAACCGGTCCAACCCCCAGCAGCACCGCGAAAGTTGGTCTGCGTGGCCGCCCTCTTTCACCACCAGTGGTTTGGCCAGAAGGTGGATGGGGTGGCGGCAGGCGATCCGCAACCACAAATCGAAATCCTCGCAGGCCGGCAACGCTTCGTCAAAAAGACCCACCTCGTCAAAAAGGCTCGTTCTCACCATGACCGCGGAGGGACTCACCAGGCAAAGCCTCAGCGACGGCGCGAAGATGTCCCCGGAGGGTTTGGCATGTCGCTTTTTGGGATTGACGCGGTGGCCATGCCGGATCCACGTCTCTTCGGTCTGGCAGGCGACGGCAGACGGGTTTTCCTCGAAGAAGCGGATCTGCTCTTTGAGCTTTTCCCTCCTCCAGAAATCGTCTGAATCCAGGAAGGCAACGTAGGAGGTGTCTGCCAGCCGGATGCCTGTGTTTCGGGCGGCCGAGACGCCCTGGTTGTATGGGTGGCGGACATGGCGGATCCGATCCCCAAAAGAGGCGAGGACTTCTTGGGTTTCATCGGTGGAGCCATCATCCACCACGATGAGATGGAAATCCTTGACGTCCTGGGCCAGCACGGAACAGATCGCGCGCGAGACCATTTTAGAACGGTTGAAGGTGGGAATGATTACGGTGACCCTGGCCATGGACCGAACCGCCATAAGAGGGCCATGAGACCGGCCAGGATGAAATTGGCATCCACCAGGGCCTCAAGAGAGAGCCCGGGTTGGACGCGCCTTCGACGGTAAGCGACCTCACAAAGGTACAGGGTGGACGTGGGGAGCAGGAGGAGGAATGCGAAGCCACTCAACCATCCCAAAAAGGGGGCTGAGGCAAGGATGGTCCCACAGGCCAGGAGGCCTGCGCGGATAAGGCCGAGACTTCGCCTTTCTCCCAGCGTCACGGGAAGGGTCTCCGTCCCGACGATGAGGTCTCCCTGAATACGGAGAACATCAAAAAACAGGATACGGACGTGGCACATCAGGAAGACCACCAGGATGGTGAGGGCCGAAGCCGAGAGCGAAAGGTCTCCCTGGCTTTCGAGCAAAGGGGGCACAGCGATGAGGGCCACCCAGGCCAAGACCTCCGAGACCGTCTTGGAGCCCGGGATATCTTTGATCCTTGCGTAGGGGTAACGGGCGTGGATTTTTCGCGGCACGAGGGGAATGCTGTAGAGCACCCCCAGCAGGCTCAATGCTGCGAGGAGGAAAAAGGTGTGGACGGATTTGGCATAGGCGAGAAACAGGCAGGCGAAAATCGCCGCGCCGCCAAGGCACACCAGAAACGTTCCATATCTGCCATGGAATCTCGCCCGTTCGGGGTCGTTGTAGGTACTGGCCCCCTTATCCAGCACACGGTTGAAGGCGTGCATGGCGTAAACGTAAAGGGCGGTGATCAGAGGGTAGACCATGGGGGGGGCGAGCCCCATGAGAGTGAGGGCGGCGTAGGAGAGACAGAAGGCAGCCAATGCCCCGAAGAAGTGGCTCATCACCATGAATTTTAGGGCCGATGCCGCCCATCTCGTTAGAGAACGATCGCTCGCCCCTCGAATGGCCTCGATTTCTCTTACGACGTTTTGGATCATCCAGTTTGGGGTTGAGGCGCCAGCCGTGACACCGACCACGTCCATGCGGCCCAGGGCGGCCCTGTCAAGCTCCTCTTCGGTTTCCACATGAAAGGTCAGAAGCCCCGCTTCCCTGGCGATCTGGACGAGTCTCTGGGTGTTTCCGCTGTGACGGCCGCCGACCACAACGAGCCCATCCACCGCGCCCGCAAGGGACTTGACCTCTTCCTGTCTCAAGCGGGTCGCGCCGCAGATGGTGTCGAAGACGAGGGGCGCAGGCGTGCGGTCCTTCAAGGCATCCGCCACCTTGCCATAGCGATTCTGGTCTTGGGTGGTCTGTGCCACCATGAAGAGAGGGCCTTCGATCTTGAGGCGTGAGAGGTCTTCCACGCCCCGCACCACATGAACCGGTCCCTCCGCGTAACCCTTAAGCCCCACGACTTCGGGGTGGTCCTCATCGCCCACGATGAGGCCCGTGTACCCCTTCTTGGTGTGATAGCGGATGATCGCCTGGACCCTTGCGACCTTGGGACAGGTGGCATCCAGGACCTTCATGCCGGATTCACGCAGGGCTTGGCGGTCCTTGGGCGGGATGCCATGTGCCCGGATGACGATCCGACCTTCCTTTTGTCCCTCAGGGTGATCCACCACCTTGACGCCTTTGGACTCCAGGAGCGCTAATACCTGTTTGTTGTGGATAAGGGGGCCGTATGTGTAAAGCGGTCCTTTCTTCCTGTTGGATTCGTTGAGCACGAGCTCCATGGCCAGGCGGACGCCCATGCAAAAACCGCAGGTCCTGGCGAGCTTTACTTTCATGGCCCAATCCCCTCCATGGAAGAAAAGTAGCCATCCATGGCTGCGACCAGGGATTGAAGATCCTTCACCTGCTCGATGGATCCCCGAAACAGACCGCTGCGGGGAAGCCCCTTGGTGTATCGAAGGAGCAACCCCCTGAAATGGAAGGCGGCTCTGCGCTCGCCCATTTCGTCGGAAAGAAGATGGTAGTGCTTCATGATCAACTGTTTCCGTTCAAGGGGCGCTGGCTCAAATGGGACACGCCCTTGGTCGAGATCCAGGGTCTGTTGGAAGATCCAGGGATTTCCCAGTGCCCCCCGAGCGATCATGACACCGTCACACCCGGTCTTTTCCCGGATCTTGATGGCGAGGTGCGGCGAGAATACGTCGCCGTTGCCGATGACAGGGACGGAGACCCTCGATTTGATCTGGGCGATAAGACTCCAATCGGGGATGCCCGAAAAACCCTGGGTTACAAAACGGGGATGAACCGTGACCCCATCCGCACCGCCGTTTTCCAAGGCCTGGACCAGGTCAAGTGGGCTTCCGTGGACGGGAGACCACCCTGCACGAATTTTCACCGTCAATGGCAGGGGGCAGACCCGACGGACGGCCCTGACGATGCGCTCCGCCTTCCGCCAGTCCAGGAGAAGGGCGCCACCCGATCCGGTCTTGACGACCTTTCGAGCTGGGCATCCCATGTTGATGTCGATCGCATCGGCGCCGGCCTGGATGACCTTCTCCGCAGCCTTTGCCATGACGTCCGGATCCGAGCCGAATAACTGGACGCAGAACGGTCGCTCCTCGGGGTCGCTCCGCAAATAATCCATCGTCTTATTCTGGCCTTTAATAAGTCCAATGGCGCTAACCATCTCTGAAGTTACCATAGCTGCTCCAAACTGCTTTATAATGATCCTGAAAGGGCGGTTTGTGATGCCGGCCATGGGCGCCATGATGAGCGGGTTCTTCAATGTCAAGGATCCAATTTGGAGCATGGGGTTTTGCAGGGGAGTCGCCCCCCACTTCCTCTCGACTAGCAGCCTGTCGGACTTACTTTGTAAGTTAGTGAAATCATTAGGTGCGCCATTTTAAGCCTTATAAAAAAAACATAGCAATATCAATGCCTTGAGCTGATGCCTATCTGCAAGTCCGACAGGCTGCTAGAGGTGGGCTTCCAGGAAGCCAAGCCAGTTGAGTCCCAGGATACGGGCGATGGCCTCCGGTTGATAGCCATGGCACGCCAAACATTCCCTCAAATTCTCTATTCCTCCGATGTCCTCCAGGCCAGCGGCCGTCTGCTCAAAACCGCAAAAATCCGAGCCGATTCCGACTGACCCTGGGCCGCATCGCTCAACCAGCGAGTCCAAGTGGGCAAAGACCTTTTCAAGGTCCGCTTTGCCGTCCCCGGAAAGCATTTCCGGATTGAAGGTGACCCCAACGATCCCTCCCCGCCGGGAAATGGTCTCAGCCTGTGCCAGATCCAGGTTCCTCTGAATGTCAAACCGTTCCCTGACCCCCGTGTGTGAACAGATGACCGGACCCTCCGTCAAGTCCATCAAGTGCCAGAAGCATCTGGGATGAAGATGGGCCACGTCCACCACCACCCCATGTTTCCCCAAGGTCCTGCAAAGAGAGACCCCATCCCTGGTCAGACCCTTGGAATAACGGACCGCGTTGCCATCAGCGAGCCGGTTTGGCCCTGCATGCGTTAGCCCCACGGCGCAGATCCCCATCGCCCTAAGCGCTTCCACGAGACGGTCATTGCCGGCAAGGGCATCTCCATTTTCGAGGATGAACAGGGTTCCCATCTCTTGTGGGTCATTGCTGAGCCGCCGGAGGCCCTCCAGATCATGAACAATCGACACCTGATCCAGCAGGCCGAGCGTGAACCGATGGACTTCCTTGAAATGGACCAGCGCTTCGTCCCCGTTAAAGCGATCTTCACAGTAGAGGGCCGTCAAGAAGAGCCTTACCCCAGCGTCCAGGGCTTTTGTTCTGGTGAAGGGGCCTTTCGTCAACTGACTGAAAACAAGGTCCCTGCCATGCGTCCACATGAAATAGGGGAGGTCCACATGCCCGTCCACCACCAAGGAAGGCCCAACGCGGTCATATTGATGAAGGCCAATGGGGGAATCCATTTTTGTTTCTGGTCGCCGAGCGTTCAAGCATCGAAGAGATTTTCAGTTCGCAAAGACTGCCTCCGGCGGGAGCCAACTCGGTCCACGGCGTGGGTATTCATCGAAGCAGAGTTAAACTAAAATTGAATTATATCAATATGTTATTTAAAAAGGTTGTCTTAAGTTGCCCCATAGGAGGATAGCAGTGGTTTATCGCCTCGATTCTCGAAAATGATTGGCCAAATCCTCCAGTATGGCGTCAAACTGCCTTCTCATTTCGATCATCTTTCTTCTCATGTCAAGAATGACGTCAACCCCGGCCAAATTGACCCCCAAGTCTTCCACCAGAACTCTTGCGAGCCAAAGCTTTTCCAGTTCGACCTCAGTAAAAAGCCTCTCCGGTGGATCCATGTCACAGGCTGGGCACAGGATCTTTTCATCGACCAGTTCATCGATGAACGCCTCGTCGACCTCCATTATCTCCACAACCTGCCTGACGGTCCAAGATCTCTCAGCCATGATGCGATTCCCTCTTCGATCGATGCCCGAGGGTTAAAGCAGAGGTTTTTCTTGCGCTACCCTCCTTCCGGTGGGGCGCGAGCACTCGGACAAGATACCATAGCAGGAGCGGATTGGCAACCAGCACAATGGGGAGGTATGAGGTCAGGGGGCCATTGAAGGCGACGCTTTGGGGGTCAGGGCAGCGACAGGACAGACATCTATACAGACGCGACAAGCTTCGCAGGGCGTGGATAGGTGGCACGGATCCGCCATGGACACGACCCTGGTCCGCAACCCCCGTTCGGCAAAGGTGAGGAGGGGCCGGCCGTTTCTCCTTTCGCAGGCAAGGACGCACCTTCCACACAGAACACACCGGTAGGGATGGTAGTCAAAAACAGGGTGGCTCCCTTCCACTTTTAGGGCCTCCAAATCGGGGAGGGGCGGGACCTTTAGTCCAACTCGGAGAAATGCTGCCATCTGCTGAAGCGCACACTTCCGGTTGGCGGGACACCGGGCGCATTCCACGCGGTGCATGGAAAGGAGAAGCTTCAAGGCGGACCGCTGAAGCTCCCGCACGGCGGGTGTGCCGGTGCTCACATACATCCCCTCCCTGACCGTTACGGTGCACGACGTCACGGGTTGACCCACTCCCTGGATCTCCACGAAGCATAATCTGCAAGAGGCTTGCGGGTGTTCCTCGCCGCCTTCGAGAAAACAGAGATTGGGGACATAGATGCCGTTTTTCAGGCAAGCCTCCAGGAGTGTGAGCCCTTCTTCCACCCAGATCTCTTTTCCATCCACATTCAGGTTGATCATGTGATGCCTTCTTCATGGGTCGAAGCGTTGTCCGACTTGACCGCCTGCGGGTGAGCCGGGCGCTCGATTATCGGTGCAAGACCAGCCGGAGAGACCTTCTTGACGGCCGTGTATTGTGTGGGGCACGCGGTGAGACATTCCCCGCACTTAACGCAAAGCGACTGATCGATGGCCTTCTTTCGATCCTTGGTGGTGAAAATGGCATCCACCGGGCAACTACCGACACAGGCGTCACAGCCTCGAGCGCATTTTTCGAGGTCGATATAATAGGCTGTCAGGGCCCGGCACATCTTGGCCGGACACCGCCCTTCCTTGATATGGGCCTCATATTCCTCTCTGAAATACCTCAGGGTCGTGAGGACAGGATTGGGCGCGGTGCGCCCAAGCCCGCAGAGCGATCCATCCTTTACCGCATGGCTCAGTGTTTCCAGCGCTTCAAGGTCGCTGTCTCTTCCTTCCCCCTTGCAGATGCGATCGAGAATCCCGAGGAGATGATGGGTCCCGATCCTGCAAAAGGTGCATTTTCCGCAAGATTCATGGCGTGTGAAATCGAGGAAATACCTCGCCAGGTTGACCATGCAGTTATCCTCATCCAGGACCACAAGGCCACCCGAGCCCATCATGGCGCCCGCCTTGTTCAGGGAATCAAAGTCAATGGGGGTTTCGAGGAATCCTTCCGGCAAGCAACCCCCGGAAGGACCACCGATCTGGACGGCCTTGAAGCCCTTTTTGTGAGGGATGCCGCCGCAGATGTCAAAGACGAGCTTTCGCAAGGAGGTGCCCATGGGCACCTCCACAAGTCCGGCATGATAGACCTTGCCGACAACGGAGAAGATGGCCGTCCCGGGGCTGTTGGCGGTTCCCACACTCCTGAACCACTGGCTTCCATGTTTCAAGATCGCCGGGACGGAGGCAAGGGTCTTCACGTTGTTGATGACCGTGGGGTGTCCCCAAAGCCCCGCGTGCACCGGATAGGGTGGACGGTGCCTCGGCGTGCCGCGCCTTCCCTCAATGGAATAAATGAGCGCCGTCTCTTCCCCGCAAACAAAGGCACCGGACCCCTGGAAAATGGACACCTCGAAATCCTGCCCGGACCCAAGGATGTTTTTCCCGAGCAAACCGATGCGCGTGGCCTCTGAAATCGCTCTGGCAACGATCTTGACGGCCAAAGGGTACTCCGCCCTCACATAGACAATGCCCCTGTGGGCGCCAATGGCGTGCCCGCATATGGCCATTCCCTCCAGGACCTGGTGGGGATTGCTTTCAAGGATGGCCCGGTCCATGTAAGCGCCCGGGTCCCCCTCGTCTCCATTGCAAATGACGGTCTTTAGCGCATCTTGGCCTTGGCGGGCCATTTCCCATTTGTCACCCGTTGAAAATCCGGCACCACCTCTTCCCCTTAAACCCGAGGCGCGCACCACCTCGATGACACTTTCAGGCCCGCTTTTTAACGCAGCAACCAGGCCGGCGTAACCCCCATTGGCGACGTAGTCGGAAACGTCCTCTGGGTCCAGGTGCCCACAGTGTTCCGTGATGATCCGCGTTTCTTGAGAAAACCTTGGAAAATCCATGGCTGAAGGGATGAGGTCGTTTTCTTCCATGGCGCCAAGGAGGTATTCGAAAAGCGGATCTCCATCCACCAGAAAGTTTTTGACCAACATCTTTGCCTTTCCGGGCGTGACCTGGTGATAGAGGATGGGGGGGAAGTCAGGGTTTTCGATGATGACGAGCGGTTCGGCGTAGCAGTGACCCAAACAACCTACGGACTGAATGTGTGCGTTCAACCCCAGAGCCGCCAGTGTTTCCTCGAAGGCCTGTTTTGTTTCGAGGGCCCCGGCGGCCAGGCCGCAGGTGGCCATCCCGATGTAAATCCTTGGCCCCACCGCTTTCAAGCGGAGCGCTCTTTTCTTCGAGGCCTCTTTGAGCAGGACGCCGAAGGCAAGATCGATATGATCCTCATTTGCCGGACTCATCCCGTCTTCGTTCCCTCTCTTCCCTGTCTTTTTCCAGCGTGAAGCCCAATATGAGCCCTTCGACCTTGCTCGGTGCCATGTGGCCATAGATGGTTTCATCCACTTGCGCCACCGGGGCCAGGGCGCAGCAGCCCACGCACGCCACCTTGTCTATGCTGAACTCCCGGTCCGCAGAGGTTTGGCCTGCCTGGAGGGAAAGCTTCCGTTCAAAGTTCTCCAGGATGATGTCCCCGCCTTTCACCTGGCAGGCCGTACCGAGACATACCTTTATCTGATGTCTGCCCGGGGGGGTGAACCTGAATTGATTGTAAAAGGAGGCCACCCCGTAGACCTCGGAAGACGAAAGGCCCACATGGTCCGCCACGAGCTTCATGGCACCGACGGAAAGATAGGAGAATCTTGTCTGGATTTCCTGGAGAATGGGGATCAGGCTTCCTCTTTCTGTGGAAAACAGGGGGAGCATGGTCTCGATTTCCTTCAGGATGGCTGTTTCTTCTTGGTCTGCCGATGTGTTCGTCAACTCGAAGATGGCAGCGTCTATGGCATTCATGAAAACCCCGGGACTGCAAATCACTCTCAATGGTTTGCAGCATCCCCATTCATCAGATCTTTTCCATGGCGCCGTAAGCCCCATGAATCCTGTCTCGAAGGACGAAACAAAGTTTTTCCAATATATTGAAGCCCAGGTTCTTGTCCTCAATCATAATCTTTCGAAGGTCCGGACCCTGGATGGCCAGGAGAGAGGTTGGCCGGTGGCACACCGCGGAAGACATGAGGTGATGGGCATCATCAAGGAGTGTGGACCAGCATCCTAAGGCCCTCCCCTTTCCTAGCATCCCGATCCGCACGCTTCCTTTGCGCCCCCCCAGGTCCGTTGACCGATCGAGAAAGACCTGGCCTTGGGCAATGACGTAAAGCTTTTCACCGAAATCACCTTGCCTGAAGACGGCTTCGCCTGCTTCATAACGCTCCATCTGACACAGGCCGGCGATGGCCCCTATTTCTTTTTGGTCCAGGCCTCGAAAGAGCTCGCATCCTTCAAGGACCTGCTCGATTTCGGAACGATTCATGACAAACGCCCCCTCCCCAGATTTCATTTCCATGTTGCTATGGCCCTTTCATGATGAAGAATGGAGGTCCCGGCCTGACGATGGTGCGATAGAAACCGGCGATCCAACCCCGGGCAGGAACCCATCGTGCCATCAAAATCAAACCCTATCGCCTGTGGCTTGCCGGACCCTGTCAAGCGGCCTTTTGAACCGTTTCGAGGCAGGGTCCAGACCATCTGCCACTGGATCAATACTGGATCGAGGGGAAAAGCCTTCTATCCGTATGAGGCAAAAACATTGCGGCAATGTATTCATCCATGAATGGCTGAAAGCTTGAAAGCTCAATGTTCGTCATGGACCTGGATATATTGAAACAGGTTTCAAGGGCCTTTTCGGAAAGCAGACACATGCGGGCCCCCGTGAGCGAGCTGTTTCCCACGAACTGGATCCTTTCCCGCGGGATATCGGGCAAAAGTCCGATCCCGACGGCGTTCGAGATGTTGAGGAAGTTCCCGAAGCCACCCGCCACATAGAAGGTGTGGATCTGGTCAAACCCCATGCCGATGTAATCCAGCAAACACTTGATGGCAGCGTAGACCGCTGCCTTCGACTTGATGAGGTTCAAGATGTCCGATTCCGCGATGACCACGGCTTCGCCTGCCTCCGTTTCCTGTGGAAAGGCCAAGCAGTATTGCGGGATGTCATCTAAGATGTCGAATCGAGGATCGTTCCGGCTTTTGTGAAAACGGCCGTCGGCTCCGATGATTCCTGCCTTCACCAGTTCGTAGATGCAGTCGATGAGTCCCGATCCGCAGATGCCCCTTGGCCGTCCGTTGCCGATGGTCTGATAGGTGACCCGGCCTCCGACGATATGGACCTTTTCTATGGCGCCCTTGATGGCCCGCATTCCGCAGCGGGTCCCCCCCCCTCAAAGGCGGGGCCGGCAGAAGCGGAGCAACAGACGAGCCAATCCTGGTTACCGATGGCAATCTCCCCATTGGTGCCCACGTCGATCAACCCCTTGACCTCCGGGTGGTCGGGAATGCCGCAGGCCATGACACCTGCGACAATATCCCCGCCCACATAAGAAGCGACGCTCGGGATGGTTTCAAGAATGGCCTTTGGGTTGATGTTTATGCCCAGGTCCCTCGCGGCAATCTGTGGATAGATGTCGGCCGTGGGCACATATGGATCCACTCGAATAGTGCAAGGGGTGAGGCCCAGTAGGAAATGACTCATGGTTGTATTCCCCGCAGCCACAACCCCATTGATCTGCTCCGGGGACACGTCATTGTTCTGGACCATTTTTTCGATCAACGCGTTGATGTTCTCAATGACGGCCTGGTGAACGGGGGCAAGGCCTCCTTTTTTGCAGGCGTAAATCATCCTTGAGATCACATCCTCCCCGAACTGCGCCTGTTTGTTGTGACTCCCTTCCACGGCAATCACCTTACGCGCGGGGATGTCGATCAGCTGCGCAACAACCGTTGTGGTGCCCACGTCTACCGCAAGGCCGAAATTCTGGTCTGCAGAATCAGGGGGGCCAAGATCGACGATTCGATAATGTTGTTTGTCCTTGGCGAGGGTGACGCAGATCCGCCAATCATTTTCCCGCAGGGTTCCCGAGATCTGCTGCAAGCAGGCAAGGGAAATTTCGTACGAATGCCAGCCTAACCTTTTTCTCAATTCACGCAAGATCCGTTCCACATCGGCGATGTTGTCCGACTGGCTCGGAGGTGGCAGCTCCAGAAGGATCTTCCTGACGATGGGGATCTCGTCGGAGAGCGAGGGTTCTTCATGGGACCCGCCGGTCATGATCTGCTCCCCCTCCAACCGCGATTCGGGAGGAACGAAAATGTCCATGTGATCATGGACGGCGGTTTGGCAAGCCAGGACGTACGCCGCTTTCAATTTCGGAGGGAGAAAGAAGCCCCCGTGCGTGATCGCTCAGTGAAAAGGCCCCGCTCTTGATCTGGACCTTGCATTGTCCGCACACGCCCTCGCCGCCGCAAAGGTTTGTGATGAACACGTCCGCCTTACGGGCCGCCTCGGAAAGGCGCTGGCCTTCTTCCACCTCTACTGAAAGACCGTAAGGCCGAAAGGTGACCGTGAATTTTTTCACCCTGCGCGCTCCTGTGAAAATGTGGGAGTTGGATGGTCTCAGAGACATGATCGGCCGGGTGATTCGGGCTCACTTCCCTGTTTCTTTGGTCAAGTCGAACAGACTCATCTGGCCCACCGAGTAAGCGGCATCGGTTGCAAGCCCGGTGCTTTTTCATTTTGCAGACGCGAAGATGCACCAGCTGGCCCCTGTGGCCGCAGAAGACAAAGTCCCCTTCCGCCCCCGGAAACCATGTGGGTCCTGAGGGCCTTCTGGCGCAGCGCTTTTCTCACTCTGCCTACAAGGCCTTTCGTTCCTGCTGTGGGGCGGCTCAACGTGCACGCAAACTTGTCCGCGGCAACCCGGGCCCTGGGTTTCACGACCACCTCAGCCCTCGGCGGGGGCATAAAAACAACGCTTGGGAGATGTCACTTTGCCCTTTTTCTTGAGTGCGTCAATGACCTTCGAGACGTCTTTGCTTTCAGCGCCGATCATCTTCGCCACATCCCCTGGTCTTACGGGTTTCCCGGCCTTCTTCATGGCGTCCAGCACCTTCTTTCTCCATGCCTATTCCCTCCCTCGTTTGTGCGACGAATAAATGGCCCTTTTTCAGCCCATTGCGGACCTCGCGACCCGGCTCGGCCACTACCGCGACCCGTAAGTATATAACCAGGAAGCCGGCAGAACTTCAACGGCAAAATGCGCTAGAGAAGCGTCGACACCGTACAACCATCCAGGCTTGTGGGCCGCTGCTTTCTCGTATGGCCTCCGCTCCCCCCAGGACCTTTACGATGCCCTTTTCCTTCAGATCGCCAAGCGCCGCTCCAAAGGATACGAAATCCTCCTTTCGAGTGGAGAGCATTTCCTCCCGCATCCTTTGTCGAAGCGGATCCGTGTCTCCCGTGAGGAACCTCAACATGGACGCACGGCCCTTTGCGTCAGGCAACATGTAACCGTCCAGCTCACCGATGGCACCAAGGATGGAACGGTCCAAGCTCCTCATCCGTGAGCTGGATGGACTCGAGAAAATGGGCCACCTGATCGAAAACATCCAGTGTCTTCAATAGGTTTGGGTCCCTGTAGGAGACAAGGGTCATGGATCCTGAATGGTGGTCAAAACTGGAAAAGGCCCCGTAGGCTCCCCCCTGGACCCGCACGCGCTCCCACAGGAACTTGTTCCGCACGTATCGTGACACGACCAAAGAGGACCCATGAAATTGGTAGCCCAAACCGTAAAGATCGAGACCCTTCCCGACGTAATTCACTTGGGATGGCACGATCATGGCCTCGTGAAATGGGGCCGTCTCCCAATCCCATGGGGCCGGCTGGTGGTCACGCCGAGGGATCATCCCCATCAAGGACCGGACGTGTGGCTCGGCCCCGTGCCATGCCTTCTCGTCCAAGGTTAGATTAAGGACCATGCGGCGTCTGTTAATGAGGCGGTAGAGCAAATCTTCGAGTCTTCCAAGGACCTCCTTCCACAAGCCGTCAAAGTCCTTTGCAAGGTCTCTAAGGAACTGGAGGTAATGAATACCGCCCATCTGTTCCGCCGCCCATTGCCCTGGCCCGAAGTGGGACCTCAACCGCAAGCCCACGATCCCGTGACCCTCGGGAATCAGCCTTTCTTCGTAACGGGCCTTTTCCTCAAACAGGATCTGTCGAAAGCGCTCTTTGTTATCCAGTCTTACGCGGAGCAGCAGGTCTTTCAGGACATCGACGAGGGAGTGGGCGCGATCGCTCATGCCCTTGGAGCGCAGAAGAAGCCACACGGCTGCCCCTTGACCCCTGGCCGCCGACGCAAACGTCTCCACCCAGATGCCGCCCGTTTCACGGCTGATACGCTGGTTCAGGGTTACGAAGTCCTCCTTTTCGGTTCCCATTTCCGTCAAGGCCCGGCCCAGGAGCGGGACCAGGGGGAGATAACGCTTCGGCAGCCCTCCAACATCCATCGCGATGTCCATATAGAGGATGCCGTTGGTAAAAAGGTCGTGAAAAAGGAGCCTTGTTTCGTCTGGCGCTTCCATGGAAATGGGGATCGGTTTGTTGTTCCTATCCAGATCGGCAACTTCCAGGACCGGGATTTTTGCCAAGGCCTCAGGCGGGTCCGGCCTTTCCTGACGTTCCCTGAGCCTCGCGGTCTCGGCCACCACCTCGGCCACTTGATCCTCGCTCATCTTGGCGCGGACAGCCTCAAGGCGTTTCTGTTCTTCCATATTCAACTGCGCCATGAGACCCAGGTCAGGTTCAAGGACCAGGGTGGCACGATGTGGATTTTTCAGAAGGCCCTCAGACAGCAAATCTTCGAAATAACGGCCGTCCTCCTTGACCTTGGCCTTCAGACTCTTCAGCGGTTCCTCAAAGGCCAGGAGCGCGAAGGGGTCCTCATCGTACAACCAGGTGGTCAGGGCCCGGAGCATCAGGAGAAGCCCCCTGGGGAAACGGCCCGTGTTGTTCTCTCTGAGGCGGAACTCAATGGTATTCATGGCCGCCTCAATCGTCAGACGGCCAACCCCATCGCGGCTCAGTTCCGAGAGGGTATCGAGGATGAGCGGCTCAATTCGGTTTACGTTTCCAGCATCAACCCCCTTGAGCCCCGTGGAAAAGTAGATCTGGCGGAGCTCGGTGCCGAGGCCTTCCCCTGCCAGGTCTTCACCCAACCCCGAATCGATCAGCGATTTCCTGAGGGGCGAACCGGGCATGCCCAAAAGGATGAAATTGAGGGCACCAAGGGCAAGATTCAACCGGGCATTGGCGGTCTCCCCCAGCACCCAGCTGACCGTGACCATGGACTTGGGTTTAGCCTCAGTCCCATCGCCAACCATGTACGGTTTGGAAACGGAAATGGGTTGAGCGAAGGGGGCCTGAAGGATGATGGCAGAGCTCGTCTCAAAGGGCTCGAATTCATCCAGATAGGCGTCCAATATCTCGAGGCGACGGTCTGCATCATCATCCCCATAGAAGTAGATCCTGGCGTTGGATGGGTGATAGTACTCGCCGGTGAAAGGCCTCAAAGGCATCGAAGTTCAGATCGGGGATTTCTTTGGGGTCTCCGCCCGAATCAAAGGCATAGGGGGTCTCCGGAAACAGAGGACTGGATAGTGTATCGCGCCAGCAGGTTTTCCGGGGATGCGTAGGCCCCTTTCATTTCATTGTAGACGACGCCCTTGTAGGCAAGCGGCTTTTCGATGTGATCGAGCTCGTGGTGCCAACCTTCCTGTTGGAGCACGGAGGGGGTCAGCAAGGGGTGGAAAACCGCATCCAGATACACGTCGATGAGGTTATAAAAGTCCTGAGTGTTTTGGCTGGCGACCGGATAGCAGGTCTTGTCAGGGTAGGTGAAGGCATTCAAAAATGTCTTGAGCGAGCTTTTCATGAGCTCCACAAAGGGCTCCTTGACCGGGTATTTCCTCGACCCGCACAAGACCGAGTGTTCGAGGATGTGCGGCAGGCCGGTCGAGTTCCAGGGAGGCGTCCTGAAGGCGATGCCGAAGACCTTGTTTTCGTCCTGATTGATGAGCGACAGCACCTGTGCGCCGGTCTTCCGATGACGATAATAGCGCGCGACCGTGGCCAGCTCTTTGATGTCCCGCTCCTTCAGCAGGTCGTACGAAGTCGAAGCGTTCATTAAAAGGATCCTTTCTCGCGCAGCATCCTCCGCGCCCGAAGCGATGAACAGAGTTCCGGGGAGTGTGGAGGACGTCGGGGTTGAAACACGTCTTTAACGTACCCAACATAATGCCGATACGCAGATGTTCCAGCGGCGGCGCACAAATGTCCAGAGGGGTGTCATACCCCATGCGACTGGGATTTTCCACTCCGTTCATGAAAGTAATCATGAACATGCGCGATCGTTGTATGAAGAGATCGTGCGGAATTCCCCTGCCGGTGCGGCCGCGGCCAAGGCAAGAGAGAAGTTGTCGGCCATGAGATCGGGCTCCTAGGCCATGCAGGGGTGAATCCCCTGGACCGATCCGGCTGATGCGTCGCCCCGGCGGGGCTCAAGCAGGTTTAAGACTTGATTTTTGAAAAAAAACCCTCTAAGGAAGGGCATGAACCGGAGAATCGTCCAACAGGGAATTCTCCATTTTCTTTGATTTCAGCCAGAATTGGGAGAGAGGGGACAGATGGTTGACTCGCGCCGGGGTTCGGGAAGGGAAGCAACGGGTTTTTGCCGCCGATCTTTCATGAAGGTCATGGCGACCTCTGTGATCGTGGGCCTGACGCCCAAGCGGTTGCTCGCAGGGGCCTATCGCTCTGATGCCCAAGGGGAAAGAGCGGTCACTGGCCCTCTACAACCCCCACACGGGCGAATCTCTCAAGGCGGTCTATTGGGCCGAAGGCGGTTATGTCCCCGATGTTCTCAACGAGGTGAATTACCTGCTCAGGGACTACCGGGCAGGAGCGATCAAGCCCATTAGCCTACGGCTTTTGGATACGCTTTACGGCATGAATCACCACCTTGAGTCAGATGGGCCATTTCACATCATCTCGGGCTACCGAACCCCCAAGACAAACGCCCTTCTTCGAAAGAAGAACAAAGGCGTCGCCAGGAAGAGCCTCCATATGGAAGGGAAGGCCGTGGACATTCAAGTTCCCGGCTGTGAACTTAAGGCGCTTCGTCGCGCCGCCGTGCAGATGCATATGGGCGGGGTGGGTTACTACCCGAGGTCCTGTTTTGTCCATGTGGATGTGGGCGAGGTGCGTTACTGGTAGTCCATGGGTGATGTTTCCTTCCTGGTAAAATCCACCACAAAGGCCATCGACGTTCTAGCTGCTGTCAACGCGGCATCGATCCATTGGGTGGGCGTTTGACCCAAGTTTCCGTCGAGACCCACCATCCCCAATCCCGCCTGACTGAAAACGACCTCTTTCCCATCGCGAGACGCAACCATCGAGAGAAGCGCGCGAACGCGTTCCATGATGAGCTGTCCCATGGCGGGCGTGGCATGGGTGATCAGGAGGCCGATGTGAAAATCGTCATAAAGGCAAGTGCAGTCGGTGGCGCGAATGTGACCTCTGATGAGTCTGCAAATTCCGTGAAGCCAGTCTTCCGTCTTCTTCACCCCAGAGGAACTGAACCTATTAGAGATGAATTCGACCATCACAAGAACCGCCGAATTGCCATACCTGCGAGCGCGAATGCACTCAAGCTCGACAGCGTTCACGAAAAGGTCGCGCGAGCAGGGGTTCCTGACCGTGTCGACACAGCCGCTTTCAATGTAGCATTGGGTCACCTTCTCGAGCCGATCGCAGATCGCCACCATCAGGTTGAAAAGGAATTTCTGCGCGGTGGGCGGATAGAGCCAGTGAAGCCGTCTGATCATCCGATCGTTGATCTGAAGCAAGTCGGAATCGGCCGAAGCAACCACGGTGGCCGAACGCGCACACGCGCGGATCATGCCCATTTCGCCTACCACGTCCCCCTTTCGAATGACATTGATGACCTTTCGCTCCACCGACCCTGACCCGGCGTTTGAATCCCGTGGATCATCCACGACCAACAGCTCCCCGGAAATCACGGCGTACATGGAGTCGCTTTCTTCGCCTTTTCTGAAGAGGACATCTTCTCTCTTGAAGGTTTTGAGCGCGCCGGCGGTCAGGATATAGCGCACCTGAGAACGCGAGAGCCCTTTTAGCAGGGGGATGCCTTTCTGGGGTTCCTTACCCAGTTTCAGGCTCACGAGATCCCATAGGGTTACGAGCTCCACCCGCGTCATGAGGCTGGGCAGAAGAATCAGGTCGCCCATGAGGGCTGAAACCAGTGTCACCACCATCATCAGCCCAAAGACCGCTGTCGGCTCGAAGTGGCTGAGCATCAAAACGGAAAACCCCAGGCCAATGGTGACGGTGGTGAGGATCATGGGCCTGCCCATGGAGCGAATGGCGGCATCGAGTGCCCGCTCTTTGTCCAAGTCCTTCTTGAACTCCCGATTGTACTTCACCAGATAGTGGATGGTGTCATCCACTGCAAGACCGACAGCAATGCTCGCAACAAGGCTCGTTGCCACCGAAAGCTCGATGCCAAGCCACCCCATGAGACCAAAGTTCACGACGATCGGGAAACCATTGGCGAGCATGGCGATGAGTCCCACTTTGATCGATAGAAAGAGCAGGTACATGATACCGAAAATCAGGACAACGGTGAGACTCAGACTTTTCCACTGCCCATGGGTGAGGAGTTGGCTGCTCTGAGAGACCACGATCCCGAATCCGGTGACCTGAACGTCGAAGTCATTGGGGAAGTGGTCACGCAGATAGGCCATGATCTTCTCCTTCGTCCGCAACAGGTCCTTTGAGCTGGAGATGTGTGTCCGCAACAGGATGTTGGTCTTTGAAAGATCAGGGGTCATGAATCGATCGAACATGTCTTGACCCAGCATGGTCTTGTAGCTGTTTACCAGTATGCGCACTTCAAATGGTTCCTCTGGCAGTCCATAGGACTCGGGTTGATAGTGATTGGTGGCGTAGTTGATCAACATGATGTAATCCGCAAAGGAGATGGTCTTATCAACGCCATCCAGTGTATCCAGGTAAGCCTGCAGTTCCCTGATTTTTTTCAAGTGGTCGGGCGATTCGTAGTAACTGTCCTTCTTCGTGTCGATCACGACCTGTATTGGAAAACTCCCTGCAAGGTCCCGGTAAATGTCGTGAAATCGCTGGCGAATGGAGGTCTCTTCCCTGAAATACTCCACCGGGCTGGTCTCTACCCGGAGCTGAAAGATGCCCAGGAGCCCCAGCAGCACGATCAACACAAAAAAGGGAAGGGTGAACCGCTGCCCCCTGAGGTTCAGCGTGACCACCCATGAGAGTATTCGGGCCAGAGGCCCCTCGGATGGTCCCTCTGCTGGGGCATTGGTTTTCGGCAGGGGGAGGAGGGCATGGATCGCCGGGAGGAGGGCCAGCATCATGACGAGCATGGTCAGGATGCTGAAGCACGAAAAGAGTGCGAACTCCCGAATAGCGGGAATGCGGTTCACTAGCAGGGACCCAAGCCCGATGATCGTGGTTCCGACCGCCAGCGATGTGGGCAAGGCGAGCGCTACAAAGGTCGAGCGGGCGGCTTCCGCCGGGGAGCCCATCTCTCTGGCCTGAAAAAGATATTCGGAGAAGATATACATGCAGTAGGCTGTCCCCACGGCGATGAGGAAGACCGGCACGATCATGGTCAGCATGGTGAGAGGCGTTCCGGTCCAGGCCATGAGGCCCAGGGTCCAGATGAGCGAGATCATGACCGTCCCCATGGGGACCAAAACGCCGCTGGCCCGCTTGAATGAGGCGAGTAGCACCAACGCGATGACGAGAAATGTGATCGGCGGGAGCCGGAAGAAGTCCGACTGGGTGTATGAAGCCAGCGCCTCGGAGACGAGCGGCATCCCAATCTGGTATGCGGAAAGCCTGCCCTTTTCCTTTTGGATGATTTCCTCCACCGCTTGGATGACACCAGCTTTTTCTTTGAGGTCCTCCAAAACGAGGGTGATGCAGGTGGTCTTTCCGTCTCCAGAGAGGAGGTTCTTCCGAAAGAGCGTTATGGGCTCGACCCGGGTCTTGAAATCTGAGATGTCCCATTTTCCTGAGATGTCCATCTCCTTTTTGATCCCCGGGAGGCTGATCACCCGCTTGACCCCTTGGACCTGAGACAGCCTGTCGGCCAGTTGTGTCAGCGCTTCAAAGACACGGGGCTCGAACACATCTTTGGTTTTGACCACGACGAGAATCAGCTCGTCGGACCCGAATGTATCTTTGAATGCCTGGTAGCGTGCTGTTTCGGGCAGGTCCTGGATCGTGAGGTCATAGATGGAGGTTTGAAATCGCAGCTTGGGGATCTGGAGGCCAAAAACGAGGGTGACGGTCAAAATTGCGCCAATGATGTAGGATGGGTGATTAACCACAAAGTGAAGCCAACCCCTGATGCTCAACCGCTTGCCAGCCTCCTCCATGGACGCTCCTCCCTGCGGCCAGGCCTAAATGGCTTGAACCGTCGATCCTGTGTGGTAAAGACGCGTGAGTTTTCAGTTGTCAATGTTTCGGTTTTCGGATTAAATAAAAATCAGATGAAAAAGTGGCGCGCGATGAAATGACGCCATGAATCGCGCAGGGTCCATTCCCCGCGGCTTGCAACGGGGTAGTCCATTCGCCCGGTTTGTCAGGTGATCGATATCGGTAAATCGGGCCAATGATCCTTAAGTTGACTCTGCGTGTCAAAGGATTTCTTGGGTTTTGGGCATCGGTGAACACAGGGGAAACCCATGAGGGGAAAGAAGGTCATTGTGGGGGTGACAGGGGGCATTGCGGCTTACAAAGCCGCAGAGCTAGTGCGGCTTCTGGTCCGCGAAGAGGTGTCAACCAGCGTGGCCATGACCGCCAATGCCACCCGCTTCGTGACCCCCCTTACCTTTGAAGCCCTGTCAGGGAACCGGGTCATTTGGGATATGTGGGGCATAAAGGACTCCACCATGGATCATATCTCCTGGGGTCAGACGGCCGACCTGATCATCATTGCGCCTGCCACGGCGAACATGCTAGCCAAGCTTTCACACGGCCTTGCGGACGACTTTCTCTCCACCATGGTGCTGGCGGCGACGGGAAAGGTCCTCATCTGCCCTGCCATGAACACGCAGATGTACGCCAAGACGGTGGTGCAGGAGAATCTACGCGTCCTGGTGCAGAGAGGCTACGATGTCATGTGCCCCGGCGCGGGCCAACTGGCGTGCGGTGCCGAGGGCATGGGCCGAATGCCCGAACCCTTGGAGATCCTGGAGAGGGCCGCCTATCTTCTCGCTCCCAAAGACCTTTCAGGAATGAGGATTCTCGTGACGGCGGGTCCCACTGTGGAGCCGATCGATCCCGTGAGATACATTACCAATCGATCTTCAGGCAAAATGGGTTATGCCCTCGCAGGGAGGGCCTCAATGCGCGGCGCTGAGGTAACGCTTGTGAGCGGACCCACTCACCTCAAGCCGCCTTACGGTGTGAGGTTCCTGCCGGTCAAGACCGCCGAAGAGATGAGGGACACGGTGGTGGGCAGCCGGGACGGGTGGGATGTGGCGATCAAGGCCGCAGCCGTGGCCGATTACAGACCTGCGGAAATGGCGAGTGAGAAGATAAAAAAGACGGCCGCCGAGCTAACCCTCAAACTGGTGAGGAACCCGGACATCCTGGGGGAGCTTGGCGCGTCAAGAGGAGAAAAGGCCTGCATCCTGGTGGGCTTCGCAGCGGAGACCGCGGATCTCCTCTCGAATGCAAGGCAAAAGCTCGCGGCCAAGCACATGGACATGATCGTCGCCAATGACGTCACGAGGAGCGACGCCGGATTCGATGTGGACACGAACCTGGTGAAAATCATCGACCGGCAGGGGGGAATAGAGGATCTGCCCTTGATGTCAAAGGATGACGTGGCGGATCGGATCCTGGACAGGATAAAGGATTTGTGGGGGCAACGTGGTGAACCCAGGGCATGAGCTGAGAGAGGTTATCGTTCAACTGAAGACGATTTTGACCGTCTACGGCGAGATGGGTCTGGACCTGCTTTGGCACCGTCCGGATGGACCGGCTTGTGCCGCGTCAGCGCCAAGCGCTTTAGAGGGGCACGCTGCGTCGCCCCTGCCCAATTCCATGGATGGGCTGAAAGACCTGGTCTCGAGCTGCACCCGGTGCACCCTTCACCAGAGCAGGAAGCGCGTGGTGTTCGGGGAAGGATGGCCTAACGCAACGCTTCTTTTCGTGGGGGAGGGCCCTGGGGAGGAAGAGGATCTTTCGGGGAGACCCTTTGTGGGAGAGGCAGGGACGCTGCTCACACGAATCATCGAAAACGGCATGGGGCTCAAACGGGGCGATGTGTATATCTGTAACGTGGTCAAGTGCAGACCCCCAGGAAATCGTGACCCTCTGGACGAGGAAACGGAGACCTGTCTTCCGTTTTTGAGACAGCAGATCCAACTGGTGGGACCTCGCGTCATCTGCACGCTCGGCCAGGTGGCGGGCCGGGCCCTTTTGGGCGGCGAGTTCCACATGACCCAGGCCAGGGGTCGATGGCATGCCTTTCAGGGGATACCGGTCATGCCTACGTTCCACCCTGCCTATCTCTTGCGGAACCCTTCGGCAAAGCGGCGGGTGTGGGAGGACATAAAGAAGATCATGAACCGACTTGGTCTCGAGGTAAAGACAAATGACTAGTGTCCACCGGGCCTTCCGCCCCTTGATTTTCCTGCTGGTCGCCCTCGGGCTGTTCCTCCAGCTCGTGTCCGAAAGCGCTGGGGATGGCCCTGGCCAGGTCTTCATCCTGGACCTTGAGGGGGCGATCAACCCTGCCTCTGCCATGTATGTCAAGAGGGGGATTGAGGCCGCTTCGGAGAAAGGGGCCGCCCTTGTCGTGATCCGTCTTGATACGCCGGGAGGACTGGCCTCATCCATGCGCACCATTGTGAAGGCCGAATTGAATGCATCCGTGCCCGTTGCAGTATATGTGGCGCCGAGCGGGGCGAGTGCCGCCTCTGCAGGGGTCATGGTCACGGTGGCCGCACACGTTGCGGCCATGGCCCCGGGCACCAACATCGGGGCGGCCCATCCCGTGGGCGCCGGAGGTAAAGACATCGACAAGACCATGTCGGAAAAGGTCGTAAACGACATGGCTGCCTATGGCCGGTCCATTGCCGAGGAAAGGGGAAGAAGCGGAGAATGGGTGGAAAAGGCCATCCGTGAGAGTGTTTCCATCACTGCGGAGGAGGCGGTGGAAAAAAACGTGGTGGACATGATTGCAGTGGACCTCGACGACCTGTTGAGGCAGCTGGATGGAAAAGAGGTGGTGGTGGCCGGGCAAAAGGTGACCCTGCGGACTGTGGGCCTAAAAAAGGTTTATTACAAGCCGGGTTTGCGGGACAAGGTGCTTGGGACCATCAGCGACCCCAACATCTCCTATATCCTGATGATGATAGGGCTTGCAGGGCTTTATTTCGAGCTCGCCCATCCGGGCGCCATTTTCCCGGGCGTCATCGGGGGCATATCGTTGATTCTGGCCTTTTATTCCTTTCAGGCCCTACCCGTGAACTACGCGGGCCTCCTGCTCATCCTCCTTGGGGTCATCTTCTTCATCTTGGAGACCCAGGTGCCGAGTTTCGGCATGCTTTCGGTTGGGGGGCTCGTCGCCTTTGTCCTTGGCTCCATGATGCTCTTTGAGGACATCGGCGTCTCTCTCAGTCTGATGATGCCGACCATTTTGCTTGTGGGGGCGTTTTTCGTTGTGGTGGCGGGCCTCGCCTTCAGGGCGCAACGGGCCAGGCCGAGCAGCGGAAAGGAGGGCCTTTTGGGTGAGAAGGGGTTCGCAAGGGACACCATCGACCCCGAGGGATTGGTGTTCGTTCACGGGGAACACTGGAAGGCCCAATCGGAAGAGAGGATTGAACCTGGGGAGCGGGTGGAAGTGGTGGGAATGGAAGGTCTGGTTTTGAAGGTCAGAAAGATTCCCAACCGGAGCATATAATAAAAGGAGGGTCACCATGTTTTACATCATTGCCGCCGTATTGGTGTTGTTTTTCCTGTCATCCGCGGTCAAGATCCTTCGAGAATATGAGCGCGGCGTGATATTCCGGCTTGGCCGGATCATCAAGACCAAAGGGCCTGGCCTCATTATTCTGATCCCGATCATAGACAAGATGGTCAAGGTGAGTCTTCGACTCGTGACCATGGACGTGCCCTCGCAGGACGTCATCACCAGGGACAACGTTTCGGTCAAGGTGGATGCGGTGGTCTACTTCCGGGTCATGGACCCCAATAGGGCCACTATCGAGGTCGAAAACTACATCTTTGCGACCTCTCAGCTGGCACAGACCACCTTGAGGAGCGTCTGCGGTCAGGCGGAACTGGACGAACTGCTCTCTGAAAGGGACAAGATCAACACCAGGCTCCAAAACATTCTCGACGAGCATACGGACCCCTGGGGAATCAAGGTGACGGCCGTGGAGGTCAAGCGGATTGACCTGCCCCAAGAGATGCAGCGCGCCATGGCCAAACAGGCGGAGGCGGAACGGGAGCGGAGGGCTAAAGTCATCAATGCGGAGGGCGAATTTCAAGCGGCCACGCGGCTCGCCGACGCAGCGGCCATCATCCAGAGATACCCGGAGGCCCTCCAGCTGAGATACCTTCAGACCTTGCGGGAGATCTCCTCGGAAGGGACATCCACGACCATTTTCCCCCTTCCCATCGATCTGCTGAGCCCCTTCTTCAAGAAGAAGGAGTAAGATCGGCAAAGGGGCGGAGCAAGGCGGGAGGACATCCGGGCGATTGAGCTTTGATTGGGGTTGCGGCCGAAGGCCCGCAAGGGTTTATCAATGGCGGAAGGAGTGAGGGAAAATGATGGAAGAAGAGATTAAAAAGGCAGAAGGGCAGGAAACCGAGCAAGGGCAACCAGATCAACCTGAGAAACCCCTCGAAAAAATGACGGCGCCGGAACTCCGGGAAATCGCCATCAAGCTCCCGGGCGTCACCGGCGTCCATGCCATGAAAAAGGATGAGCTCCTGGCGATCATCAAGGAGGCCAGAGGCATCAAGGACGAGGCGCCGTCAAAAAAGCGGGCTCGTAAGCCGGCGAAAGGTCCAGTCACCGTGGGAGAGGTGAAAAAGAAGATCTCGCAGCTCATGGTGGAGAAACGGGCGGCCCGGGAATCAAGAGACATGAAGCGCGTTGAAATCCTGCGCAGACGCATCAATCGAATGAAGAAGCTGAGCAGGAAAGTGAAAAAGGCTTTAAAAACCGGATGATGCCATAAGGCTCGCTGGGCGGTGTGGGGATGAGTGGCCGAGGTGCAGCGATGGATAGAACGGTGGCCGTGATCCCTGCAGCCGGAATGGGGATCCGAATGGGAGCGGCTCGGGCCAAACAGTTCATCGAGGTCGACGGCGTGCCGCTGCTCGCCTGGACCCTGGCACCTTTTCAGCGCAGCGGTGCAGTGGATGCGCTCATCGTGGTCATTCCCGCCGAAGAGGTGGAATACTGTGACCGGGAAATCGTGAAGCGCTTCGGACTGAACAAGGTCCGAGGGGTCGTGGCCGGCGGACCGAGACGGCAGGATTCCGTCCGGCAGGGTATCCTCGCCTCCCGGGGTGAATACGGCCTGGTGTTGATTCATGACGGTGTGCGTCCCATGATCGATGAAATCCTCATCGATCGGATAGTGTCCCAGTCAAGGCAATGGGGCCCGGTCGTTTCCGGCCTCCCTGCGAGAGAGACGGTCAAGGAAGTGGATGAAGACCGGATGGTCGTAAAGACCTATGACCGCAACCAGGTGTGGCTCATCCAGACACCCCAGGTCTTTCCCTACCCGGTGATTTGGGAGGCCCACGAAAGGGCCTTTCAGGAGGGATGGGAGTCCACGGACGATGGTGCTCTGGTTGAAAGGATGGGGGTCTCGGTCCGGGTCGTCGAAGGGTCCGAACGGAACATCAAGATCACCACGCCCAACGATCTGGTGCTCGCCCATCTCTTTTTGAAGGATAAGACGGAAACCGCTGACCCGTGTTTCAACCGGCCCAGTTGAACTTGCCCCGGATCGGCGCCGCTTTCGGAAAGGGACGGCATTGCCAGTGGTTTGCGGCTCACTAGAAAGAGGAAAGGGGGAACCCCTTTTTTTGACATGGTCTTACGGATTGGAACGCGAGGAAGCAGACTGGCCCTGGTTCAGAGCCATTGGGTCAAGGAAAGGATCGAGACGACCCACCCGGATACCCGGGTCGAGCTGGTCACCATTAAGACGACCGGTGACACGATCCTGGACTCGCCCCTGAGCAAGGTGGGAGGGAAGGGTCTTTTTGTAAAAGAGATCGAAGCGGCCTTGATTCAGGGCGAGATTCACCTGGCCGTCCACAGTATGAAGGATGTGCCGGCGATTCTTCCCGGACCGCTGACCTTGACCGCCTACCCTGAGCGGAAAGACCCGCGGGACGCGATGATTTCCCTTCACTATCCGTCCCTGGATCAGCTGCCGGAGGGCGGACGGGTCGGCACCAGCAGCCTGCGGCGATCATCCCAGCTCCTCAAAAAAAGGCCCGATTTACGGGTGGAGACCCTCAGGGGAAACGTGGACACTCGCCTCAGAAAGCTAGACGAAGGGACATACGATGCCATCGTCCTGGCCGTTGCCGGTTTGAACCGCTTCGGTCTCGACCACCGCATTACAGAGGTCCTTTCGACAACGTGGATGCTCCCTGCCGTGGGCCAAGGTGCCTTGGGGATCGAGGTGAGGCGGAAAGACCGTGAAACGCGCCGACTTCTGGGTTTCCTGGACCACGGTCCCACCAGGGAGGCCGTTTTGGCTGAGCGGGCCTTCCTGAAAACGCTGGAAGGGGGTTGCCAGGTCCCGATTGGGGCACTGGCCGTTTTGGAGGGAGATGACCTGCGTCTCGAAGGGATGGTGGCCGAACTGGACGGATCGAAAGTGATCAGGCAGATGCTGAGAGGCGATCGACGTAAGGCAGAGGAGATCGGGGTCGCCCTTGCGAAGACCATCTTGTCGGCCGGGGGCAAAAGAATCCTGGCCGAAATATATGATGCGGCGGGCTGAGCGGCACCGCTGGAAAGGCGCGTTGGGACCATGGACCAGATCAATTTGGAAATGCGAGGGCGGGTTAGTGGGGATCGTGTTTGATGGAAGCCCCCCGGAAAGGAAAGGTTTACCTTGTTGGTGCAGGTCCCGGGGACCCGGGTCTTTTGACCCTGAAGGGTCAGGCATGCCTGTCCCGTGCGGATGTGATCGTTTACGATAACTTGGCCAACAGGGCCTTCCTCGCCTATGCCTCGGACAAGGCCGAACAGGTTTATGTGGGCAAGGAGGCAGGCCGCCACACGCTGCCCCAGGAGGCCATCAACCGCCTGATCGTGGAGAAAGCCCTGGAAGGCAAGGAGGTGGTGAGACTCAAGGGCGGTGATCCCTTCATCTTTGGCCGGGGCGGTGAAGAGGCCCAGGAGCTGGTGAAGGCGGGTGTCCTTTTCGAGGTGATCCCTGGTGTGACCTCCGCCATTGCGGTACCGGCCTATGCCGGGATCCCTTTGACCCACCGTGACCACACGTCCACGGTGGCCTTTATCACCGGCCACGAGGACCCGCTAAAAGACCAGTCGGACATCGCATGGGAAAAGGTGGCCACGGGTGTGGGCACCCTGGTCTTTCTCATGGGTCTCGGCAACCTGGGGCAGATTGCCGAGACCCTGATGAAATTCGGCCGTTCGCCCCAGACGCCGGTTGCCGTTATCGAGCGGGGAACCGTGGCGGGCCAGCGGACTTTTACGGCGGATTTGACCACCATCGCAGAACGGGCGGCAGAGGAAGGGGTCAGACCTCCTGCCATCATCGTGGTGGGAGAGGTGGTGGCCCTCAGGCAAGAGCTGAACTGGTTCGAAAACAGACCTCTTTTCGGGAAACGAATCATCGTCACCCGGGCCAGGGAGCAGGCAAGCGGATTTCTGCAGCAATTGACGCGCTTAGGCGCCGAATGCATCGAGTTTCCGACCATCGCCGTGGTCCCCCCGGAACATTGGGAGCCCCTGGATGAGGCGGTAGAGACGATCGACCGCTATGATTGGCTGGTATTCACTTCGGTGAACGGGGTTGAGTATTTTCTCAAGAGGTTGGCGCACAAGGGCAAGGATGTAAGGGACCTCAAAGGCATTCGGATCGGAGCCATCGGCCCTAAGACGGCCGAAGCCTGGCGGATTCGAGGCATCCGGGCCGATCTGGTTCCGCCTGAGTACCGGGCCGAGGCAGTGGTGGAGGCCTTCCGGAGGTTCTCGGTCCGGGGAATGAAGATTTTGCTCCCGAGGGCCGCCCAGGCAAGAGAGGTGCTTCCGGAGGAGCTAAAAAAGATGGGGGCCGAGGTCCATGTGGTGGAGGCTTACCGCACGGTCAGGCCGGAGGGAGACAGGAAACTTGTGGCGAAGATGCTGGAGAGGGGGGAGATCCACATGGTGACCTTCACCAGTTCCTCAACAGTCTTGAACTTCGTGGAAATGTTCGAGGCAGAGCGTGTGACGTTCAAGGAATGGATGACAAAGGTAACCGTCGCCTGCATCGGGCCCGTCACTGCCAAGACCGCCGAGGCCCAGGGTTTCCGGGCCAAGGTCGTCCCGACTGAATACACCATCGAGGGGTTGACGGCAGCCATCGTCCAGTTTTACGGGAACACCTGAGCGAGATGAAGTGGTTGTCCTTTTCGATCAAGAGATACCACTTGGGCCATCTCTCCATCTCTGCGTAATCCCCTCTCATTCGTCAAATGAGACTACGAAAGAATCGAGCGAAGGAGGACCCATGACGATCCCAGCTCAGGTCAAATCCCTGATCGAGGCGGCAAACCTCGCTGTGGTGGCCACGGCGGATTCCAAAGGGCGGGTGCATCTGGCGACCGCCAAGAATATGAGTGTGCTGGATGGGGACAGGGTGGCCTTCGAGGAGTGGTTCTGTAACGAGACCCTGAGCAATCTCGAAGACAACCCGCATGTAACAGTCGGTGTGGTCGATTCCAACACGGGAGAAGGGTATCAGCTCATGGGACAGCTGGTCGGTGCCGACCCCGGGGCCGTGATGGATGGTTTTTCAAGGGGAGAGAAGGTCTTACTGGGACAATATCCCCAGACCAGATATCGCCTGTCCATTGAAGTATTCTCAGTGATCGAGCTCAATGCCGGGCCACATTCGGACAAGGAACTGGAGTGATGGGAGGACCGCCCAACTGGCCGGAACGTCAGTGCAATAGGAAGCCCCCATGAATGAGAAGGCCGCAAAACAGGTGCTCGAGTACCACGAGCGGACGAAACACCACTATGAGAGGTATGCGAGGTCCCCTGACTACATGGACTGGAAGAACCAGCCCAATCCCTTTCGGTTCTATGAAGGGATAGAGAGGGTCCTTCTGCCCTTCCTGAGGGAGGACCCCAAGGCTCGCCACCTTGATTTGTACAGAAGAGACCACAATCCGGCCGCCCCGTTCAGCCTGCAGAACATCGCTGCCTTCTTGGAGCTTTCCCTTGCCCTTTCGGCATGGAAATCGGTTTCAGGGGCCAAATGGGCGCTCCGGATCAACCCATCAAGCGGGAATCTCCACCCATCCGAGGCCTATTTGGTGCTCCCTCCCCTTGAGGGGTTGAAAAGTTCCGTGTGCCATTACAGCCCCTTTGATCATGCCCTGGAGCCAACCGTGCAGATCCCGGCCGAGCTCTGGAACCGGTTGGAGGAACACTTCGGGTCCCCGGCATTTCTGGTGGGCTTGACCAGCATTTTCTGGCGCGAATCATGGAAATACGGAGAGCGCGCGTTTCGTTACTGCAATCATGACGCGGGACATGCCCTTGCCTGTCTGAGTATTTCCGCTAACCTCCAGGGGTGGAAAGTCCATTATCTGAACGGCCTTTCAGATCAGGATGCAGAGAAGATGCTGGGCCTCGGTCGGACCCCATGGGAGCCGCTTGAACAGGAACACCCCGACTTTCTTTGCGTGGTCTGCCCAAGCCACGTAAATAATGTGCCCCGATCCCTTAAACCGGAGAACGTCTCTGCCTTTGCTGAATTGATTTCCTCCGGTGCGCCAAACCGCCTCAGTGAATCCCCCGTGAAATGGGACATTATCTACGAGACGGCGGCCGCGGCGGCTAAACCCCCAATTGCCGAGAGGAGGACGCCCTGCGAAGCGCGCGCCTTCTTTGATTCGCTCGGCGTGGAGATGGGGGCGGCCCGCATCATCCGGCAGAGACGAAGCGGGGTTGCCTATGATAGACGGGGATCCATTGAGGCCAAGACCTTTTTTTCGATCCTCGACAAGACCCTTCCGAGGGCCCAGTGTGCTCCGTTTGACGCAGATGTGGGGGAGCCATCGGTCCATTTGTTACTCTTTGTTCATCGAGTGGAGGGTCTTGAAAGGGGGCTCTATTTTTTTCTCAGGAACGCGCGGGATCTCCAGGAACTCAAGGCAGTATGCGCGCGGGATCTCCTTTGGGAGCGCCTTGATGAGGGGTTGCCCCTTTATCTGTTGATGAAAGGGGATTTCAGCAGGCAGGCCACTTTGGTGAGCTGCCACCAGGAAATTGCCGGTGAGGGCGCCTTTTCGCTCGCCATGATCGGCAGATTCAGGGAGACCGTGGAGCGGGAGCCTTATAGGTACCGTCACCTCCACTGGGAGGCCGGGATGATTGGCCAGGTCCTGTACCTGGAGGCGGAGGCCCATGGTCAGAGAGGGACGGGCATCGGCTGCTTCTTCGACGACCCGGTGTGTGGCCTGATAGGACTCCGGGACAATGGTTTTCAGTCCATTTACCACTTCGCCATGGGGAAACCCATCGAAGATGGGCGCCTCACCACCCTGCCGCCATATCACCATCTCGATCCTCGGTGATCGATGGGAATTGCGCTCAAGTCCCGATGCCTCCGGGTCGATTTAACTCTTGACAGGCAAAGTTGCTTGAACCTATGCTTTTTTGGTGCTTTTTCCAAGAAGGCGAAAGGGCCTTTTGCCGAACGAGCGAGCCGGCGCGGTAATGGGGCCACGTCTGGAAGCTGAATCCTTCAGTGCACCGAATGGAGAGGGCCATGTTAAAGCCAGCAAAGAAAGCCTTGGTTGTCTTATTGGTTTCCATTTTTATGGTATCCTTTATGCCCATTTCCCCTGTTTGTGCATCCAACATCGAAGAACCGTTTGAAGGCACTGCAGGGGCCATGGCCTTTGATCTCATCCTCATGAGACCGGTTGGACTTGCTGCCAGTATCGTGGGGACTGCTATTTTCATTGTATCATTACCCTTTAGTGCCCTGGGCGGCAATCAGGAGGCGGCCGCAGAGAAACTTGTCAAAGAGCCTCTCTTTTTTACCTTCCAGCGTCCGCTGGGACAGCTGCACGAATGGTGATTTAAGCCGCCCCGCAACACGTATTCGGCTCACCAAGGATCCATCGATTTCCGTCCCCCGGCCTAGGGCTCGGCTTTCCGTAGAACCGGTCGATGGGACTTTTTTTTATGGAAAGGCCACCGGTTTTCAGGAAACCTGCCATTGGAGATGAAATCGACCACCGGTTCGTTAGGGACCATTCGGGCGAGAGAAAAATTAAGCATTGCGATGACATTCATGGGCCGAAAGGCCCAATCCTGAATAGGGAGGGAAGATGGACATGGGAAAGAGGATCGGAGTGTTCTTGGCAGTCTTGGTCATCATTGGATTCGCGGGCAATGGCATTTGTTCCGTCGAGCTGAATGTTCACCAGACCTTGAAGCTGGAGGGTACGCCGGTCGACGTGGCGGTGTCCCCGAGCGGCCAGTCGATTTATGTTCTGACCGATCGGGGCGAAATCTTAATCTATTCCGCGGAGGGCGGCCTCAGGGACAGGGTCCAAGTCTCAAAGACCCTGAGCGCCATCAGTGTCGGGCCACGGGATGATGTCCTGTTTCTGACGGATCGGGCCAAAGGCACCATTGAGGTGGTAACCCTCGATCTGGTCAAAGATATCAACGTGAGCGGATCACCCTTCAAAGGGCCTGAAAACGCGCCAGTGGTCATCGCCGTTTTCTCGGATTTTCAGTGACCGTATTGCGCCAGGCTGGTGCCTGTACTCGATCAGGTGATCGAGAAATATCCTCAGGATGTCAAGATCGTCTTCAAGAACTTTCTGATTAGAGGGCACAATTTTGCCGAAAAGGCCGCGATCGCTGCGCTTGCCGCCGACAAACAGGGAAAATTCTGGCCCTTTCACGACCAGCTTTTCAATTCCTACAATCAGCTGTCAGACCAGAAGATCAATGAGATTGCCTCCAAGGTTGGGCTGGATATGGCGGTTTTTGAAAAAGAGTGTTCTGACCCGGCGCTGAAAGCGTTCATCCAAAAGGATGTCGCGGACGCAAACCAGGCCGGCGTTAGGGGGACCCCCACCGTTTTTGTCAACGGCAGGATGCTGCGAGACCGGAGGATCGAGGGGTTCCAGGCAGCGGTGGATAAGGAGCTGGAAAGGCTGAAAGGCGCTGCTGCGGGCAAATAAGCGGTTGAAACATGGGAGGATCGGGGACGAAGGGGCGGCGGGACCGGGGGCAATCAGGCAGCACGCCAATGCTCCAGATCTTGGCTATCTCACGGCCTTGACCCAGGGGCTGCGAATCAGTTCAAAGTGGTTTTCGTGGTTGCGGATCCTCCACCACAGGCTGCCCTGGCCTTCCACGGTCCAGGGCGGCAGAAGCTCTCCTTTTTCTCCCCTGAGGCAGGAGATGAGGTTATCCATTCCCCTGCCTGCGAAAACACCCTCCCTCTTGCCCCCTAGCCATTGGTCCACCTCCGAGACCTCCGTTGACCACGAAAATGGGTCCGATACGAGGATCTGGCCACCTCCGTTGCGGGCGACCCGGTTCAATTCCTTAAGATGTCTCATGGGCTTCGGGACTTTGTCCAACAGATTGAGCGATGCAACCGCCGAGAAAAGGCCCACTGGAAAGGGCAAGGCCTGGGCATCTCCCACGATGAACTCGACCCTGTCGCAACGCCACGACTCGGGCGCGGCAAAATGCCTTTCGGTGACAAGCAACCCCTCCTGAGGCAGCTCAAGCGTCAATCTGCGTTCTCGAGCCAGGTCGCGTGCTGCCCGTATGAAGGACCTTGAGAGATCGAGCCCCACCACGAAATCACTCTTCTCGGTCAGCTCGAACCCGAATCGACCCACGGCACACCCCGCATCCAGGCTGAAGCCGGTTGACGCGCTGATCAGCCGGGCCCAGTTCCTGTAAGCGGTGTTGGCCTCAGCATCCCGCCACAGGTCGCTGTAGTGACTCCACAGGTAAGCGACCAGGAGGGGGGTGGTTTCGTAACGCATGGGCTTTCCGCTCTCTTTGGGCCTATGGGAAGCCCCGGGTGCGAGGTTCGCAATCCCTTCCTCTATCGGGAAAACCGAACCGCACTGTGGGCAGTGAAGCGTCCCCAGAAGGATGTCTTCCGTAGAGATCTCGAAGACTTGACACCGAAGCGGTGCTTCACGGGGCAAGCAGGCAGGGCAGATCAGTATGTCAGTAAGGAAACGATTCATGTTCCTGATGCGAGCCTTCGGGCGCAACCCCAATCAGAGCTCAATCGAGCGGGTGCCCTTCTGCCCCTGGCCCGAGAACCAGATTTCAATGATGGAATAAAATGGGGGGATCCTTTCGCATCCCCCCACGGTTGGGTGCATGAACCATGTCCCCTAGGCCGGACCGTGTCAGGTGGGTGCATGGCATGCGGGTGCATGGCTAGCAGGGCCATGACAGCTCGCCGCGGTCGAAATCTTTTTCTCCACTTTCTTGACCTTTAGCACGTCTCTCACCTCCTTTCCAGGGGCTATTCGGTCCCGCCGGGTTCCAGCAGGCCCATGGTCCCCAAAGACTCAACAGCCTCGAGACAGGCGGAATGAAAATGATCCCGCGTCATCCCTTGGCCGTACTGCACATAGAGATTCTTGGCCATCGCCTCAACGGAACGGCTGCCATCGCATAGGTCAAGGAGGTCTTTCCCAAAGGGATTGATCTCTGTCGTATCCAACACATCCCCCCGTTGCCGAAAGAGGATCACGGTAGGGTTTGGTGTGTATTTTTCATTGAAACGGCCCAGCTTGAGGTCGATAATAATCTCGGCGACGGGGAAATCAAACTCCACCACAATCAAATTGCGATCCCTCAGAGGATGGGTGGAAGGGATGAAGGGTTCGATATGATGAACGTCCATGTGGAAATTCTCTTTTTGCACACGAAACTTTCCAGCCTCCACCGACAGGTCTTCATACTTCAGGATATCAGGGAGATGGTCCCTGTCGAGCTGGCCTTTTTGAGATAGGACCTCCGACACAAATTCGCGGAAGTGGCGGTAGCAATCCCTCGGAGAGAAGGGTCTTTCCGGCCGCGCCACACGTTTGCCCAACCACTCTGTCCAAGAAAGAAACAGACTGGAAGGCGACCGTTCAAGCTCCAGGCAAAGCAACAGGAAGGTCTTTGGGTAGAAGCGGACGATCCATGGGAAGCCATTGGCGACGCGATCAAGGTCTTCGAGGGATATCCCCCGACAAGGGACATTATAGAAATTGCAGAAGAGATCCGGGTGAGCGTCAATCAGGGCCTCATCGGATTCAAGCCGCCTGCCCTGATCAAACTCCAGGCCGAGGGCGAAATAGGTGTCCACGCATCGCACCAGCCGGTCTTGGTACCTGTTGTAGAGATCCGTCCCCTGGAGAACGGTTGGGAGCTGAATCAGCGGATGGTTATTGCCGATGATCCCGGTCCGCAGCGCCAAGAGAAGGGTTTCGTCGATATCCTGCCTTTCCTCCTCCGGGAAGCCGATCACAAAGCTCAGGGTGGGGATGATCCCCTGCTCGGCGGTTTCGGCCACACGTTGATAAAGGATATCATGGTCGATCTGTTTCCGGATGAAATGGAGTGTTTTCTTGGAGCCAGAGTCAATCCCGTAGCACATGGATTCACAGCCCGCCCGCTTCATCAGTTCCAGGACCGGGCCATCTACGGTGTCAAGCCTCGATATGCAGTACCATGGCAAATGGTTAAGACCTGCTTCAATGACCTTGTGGCAGAAGGACTCCACAAAAGGCCTTTTGGCCGTGAATTGATCATAGGCCAAGAGAAAACACTCGGCGCCGTGGTTCCTGTAAAGGGCCTCCATCTCAGCCACCAGACGGGGAGGTGAGAACTGGCGGGTCCGTCTGCGCCACATGATGGATTCGGAGCAATAGATACAGTGGTGAGGGCACCCCCTGCCGACCTCCAGGATTGCAATGGACCGAGGGATGTCGCAAGCGTCCCTGTAGACCGCAAAGGGTTCTGCCAACCGGTAGTCTGGAAGAGGAAGGTCGTCAAGGCGTTCAATAAGCATGCGATCAGGGTTCCGGAGGACCTCTCCCCCCTCTCTAAACGTCACACCGGGGATGCCCCTTTCCGTGACACCGGCGTCGTATGCCTGGACCAAAGCCTTGAAGGTCTCCTCGCCTTCCCCACGGACGATCGCGTCGATGAAAGGGAAGCGCTCAAGCGTGAGACGATCCGCGAAAGAGACGCTGTGTCCGCCTAGAACGACCTTGACATCACTTCCTTTCTCTCTTATCTTCTGTGCCAATTGGATGGCGGCTGGAAAGGTGGTGGACTGAACCGATATGCCCACGAGGTCCGGCCGTTCCTCCAGGATCATTTCGATGCATTCATCATAAATCCCTCTTCCCATCGTGAGGTCCCTTTTGCGGATGGCCAGAACAAAGTCCAGCAGAACCACCGCATGCGGGTCCCCTCCCAGGGCGGTTGCCAGACGGATAAGACCCAGGGGCGGCAAATTGTACATGGATTCGAGGTAAAAGGGAGGAAAGACCAAGACTATCTTCATACTCATTCCGGTGCCTCGGCCTATCCTGGGGCCGGATAGACGTTTTGGAAAGAAATAAGACTCCCAGGGTTGCTGGGTTTTTTCCGCTTGTGAAGAGAGTAGGCCGGCAGTGGCTGAAAGTCAAGGGGAGCCACTCCGGCCCCATAAGAGCAAAGAAAAGGAGGAAATGGTTATGGACCGATACGTTTGTACCGTCTGTGGCTATGTTTACGATCCCACCAACGGAGATCCAGATAACGGCGTTGCCCCAGGCACCAAGTTCCAAGATATCCCTGATGAGTGGACCTGCCCCGTGTGTGGGGCGGATAAGTCGCAGTTCGAAAAGGAATAGATCCAAACTCGGCTGCCCGATTTGAACTAAAACGGGCCTCTCATGGAAAGCGAAGAAAGCGAAAGCACGCGTTCGAGCCAGATACCAGAGCTTCTGATCCTCAAGCACGCGGTTGAAAATACCAATGAGGCCTTCGTAACCATCGACCAAAACCACCGGGTTTTGATCTTCAACCGGGCCGCTGAAAAGATCTTCGGCTATGACCGGGACGAGGTGATCGGCCATGACCTGACCGTGATCATGGCGCCCACCTGTGCCCTGGACCATCGAAAAGCGGTTGACCGTTACGTCAGGACGAAGGTCCCCAGTCGCATCGGACATGTGACTGAAATGATGGGCACCAAGCGAAATGGGGAGACATTCCCCGTTTCCATCTCCTTTTCCGTCACTGAGGTGGAAGGGGCCCCTTATTTCACGGGGCTTGTGAGAGATCTGACCGAAACCAAAGCGCTCCAGGAAAAGATCTCCCAGGCAGAACGGCTTGCGGTCCTGGGTCAGTTGGTGGCAGAGATCAGTCACGAAATCAAGAACCCCCTCATGTTGATCGGGGGGTTCGCTCGCCAAGTCCTCCAGGCCACAAAAGACGAAAAAAATCGTGAGAAGCTCGAGATCATAGCGAACGAGACGAGCAGACTTGAAAAACTGCTTGCCGATCTGCGAGAATTTTACCTGTCGAAACCACTCGATACCGGCCCCGTAGACCTGCGGGCGCTCGTTGAGGAGATCTTCGCCCTCGTGAAGGATACGTGTCGGCGTAAGCATATCACCCTCCAGCTGGAGGGTGAAGAAAAAGGTGTCATCGTTGCCGCGGATCCGGACCGGTTGAAGCAGGTCTTGCTGAATCTGGTGAAAAACGCAATCGAGGCCATGGAAGAAACCGGAGGGACCCTGCGGGTTCGACTCACAAGGTCGGAAGGAAAGGCCCAGGTCACCGTAATTGACACCGGGAGCGGCATTCCGGAAAAACACCGTGGAGACATCTTCTCTCCCTTTTTTACCACCAAGAAAGAAGGCTCCGGACTGGGGCTTGCCATCTGCAAGCGCATTATCGAGCAACACCCAGGAAGCACTTTTCTCTTTGAATCGTCCGAAGGAAAGGGAACGCAGTTTCAAATCGGACTTCCGCTCCATGCCCCCTCCTCAAGAGGCGTGATTGACCAACCCGCCGGCCGTAATTAATTTCTTAGATAGGGAAATGACAGGTATGCCTCCGGCATCGCTTTTAGTAGTTTTTTACTCTCATGGGCAGGGTGTCTAATGATGGGCCAACAGCTGTTTATTCGCGGAGAGACCATGGAGCCGCACCGAAGATGCCCTGACTGCATCTCCTGCCAGGGATGCTCCAGGAACCGGTGCAGGCAGTGTCAGACAGGACGGAATGGACAAGCCGGCAACTTGGGGCCTTTTCTGACCCACGGGGAATATCTGGCCTGGAAGGAGAAGGCCCGCCCGGGAAGTGCATCTTCAGCCTGCGGACCATGCGCCAAAACTGAGGGGCTCGTTGCAAAATGAAAAGGATTCCCTCTCTTGATGTGGGTGAATGCTCGGGGTGTGAATCCTGTGTGGAAGTGTGCCCGCGGGTCTTCAGGAGAAACCTCCAGACCGGATTGATCGAAGTGATGGAGATTGAGGATTACTCCGAGGAGGAGGTCCGGGAGGCCATTAAATTGTGTCCCGCCGATTGCATCAGGCTAGAATAGACCGCCAATGGTCATGGTCCAGATAACACGAGGGGGCTTCGCTGAAGATGACAGTCAGCCGTGAGAGGCTCGATCAGATCTACCGGACATACAATTCCAGAAGATGGGTGCATCCCGATCCCCTTGAGTTTTTGTATGGTTACCGGGACCCATTGGATCGAGAGATCGTCGGGCTTGTTGCGTCATCCCTTGCCTATGGCCGGGTCCTTCAAATCCTGAAAAGTGTCCGGTTTGTCCTCGAAAAGATGGGGACGTCGCCCAGGGACTTCCTGGCCTCACAAGAAGAAGGCGACCTCCTTGAAGCCTTCCGAGGTTTCAAACATCGCTTTACAACGGCCGAAGAGCTTGTGGCGCTTCTTCTGGGGATTCGGCGTGTGACCAACCGGTTCGGTTCGCTCCACGCTTGCTTTCGGTGTGGATACCAGGACGGACATGATACGGTGTTGCCCGCCTTATCCCTTTTCGTCAGTGAACTGTCCCAAATGTGCAAGGGGGGCGGCAACTCCCTCCTGCCCCGGCCGGAAAAGGGGAGTGCCTGCAAACGGCTCCACCTCTATTTGAGGTGGATGATCCGCAGGGATCGGGTGGATCCGGGCGTATGGAAGTCCATCCCGGCCCACAAGCTCATCGTCCCGCTTGACACGCACATGTACCGAATGGGGGTGCATATGAAACTTACACGGCGGAGCGCCGCGGACCTATGCACCGCCGTGGAAGTCACAAAGGGTTTTCAAACTATCTGCCCGGAAGATCCGGTGCGGTACGACTTCGCGCTGACGCGCATGGGCATGAGGGGCCAATTTCCCTTTGGCGCCTTTTCAGATGGGCCTTAGACGGAGGTTCAGGCCATGAACGTTTTCATGACCGGGGGGACGGGATTTGTAGGGACCCGTCTGAGAAAAAGACTCTTAGCGCTCGGGCATGGCGTCACCGTACTGACACGGTCTGCCGCCATTGCGGGTGAAGGCCAAGGCGGGGTCCGGTATGTGGAAGGGGACCCGGCCCAGCCTGGGCCCTGGCAGGAAACCGTTGCAGGCCACGAGGTGATCATTAATCTGGCGGGTGCCTCCATTTTTAAGCGTTGGACGAAGGAGGTGAAGCAGGTCATCCGGGACAGCCGCATAAGAACGACTCGGAACCTTGTGGATGCGCTGTCCGGCGGATCGCCAAGAGAAGTAACGTTATTCAGCACCTCCGCTATTGGATACTACGGTTTTCGTAGGGATGAAGCGCTGGAGGAAGAAAGCTCACCGGGCGACGACTTCCTCGCCAATCTCAGTCAGGAGTGGGAGGCCGAAGCGCTTCAGGCGGTGCATCATGGGGTACGGGTGGTCATCTGCCGGTTCGGCATTGTCCTGGGGGCGGGCGGCGGTGCGCTGGACCAAATGGTCTCGGTCTTTAAAAAAGGACTGGGAAGTCCTCTTGGCAGCGGCAGGCAGTGGTTTTCGTGGATCCATGAACAGGATCTGGTCAACATATACCTTTTTCTCTTGGACAAATCGGACGTTTCGGGTCCGGTGAACTGCACCGCGCCCCATCCCGTTCGGAATGAAGAACTTACTAAGGCCCTGGCTCATGCCATGGGCAAACCCGCGTTCATGCCGGCCGTGCCCGGATTTATGGTCAAAATCATGATGGGCGAATTCGGAGCGGTGCTGCTAGAAGGGCAAAAGGTGATGCCGAAGCGCTTGTTGGCACTGGGATATCCCTTTCGTTTCCCCCGGATCGAAGCGGCGTTGCAGGAGCTGCTGGGCTGAACGGGCCTCCCTCGATCGTTATCAAACCACCAGTTCCGGGACCTCCATCTCCCTCCTTCGAAAGGCCTTGAGAAAGGCCTGCACGACCTTGGGATCGAAATGGGTTCCTGAGCCCTTCTCAATGATCTCCTTGGCTTCAAAGGGCGAGACCGCTTTGCGGTATGGACGGTCGCTCACGAGGCTGTCGTATACGTCTGCGACAGCCAGGATCCTGGCCTCCAGGGGGATCTCTTCGCCGACGGTGGGGTGGTAACCGGAGCCGTCATACTTGTCGTGATGGGCCAGGATGATGGGGATGATTCTGCCTAAAGGGCCATCCACCGGGTTAAGTATCTCTGCGCCGTTTTCCACATGGCGTTTCATGCCTTCGAACTCCTCCTTCGTCAGGCTCGCGGCCTTGTAAAGGAGCTGCCGGCTGATCTCCATTTTGCCGATATCATGAAGGAGCGCTGCCGAACGGACATCTTCAATGCGATCCGGGCCGAAGCCCAGATAGAATGCGATCTTCGCCGCATAGATTGAGACACGATAGCTGTGATTCTCTGTGTACTTGTCGTTGGAGATAAAGTGGCGCAGGATCACCAGCAGGCCTCGATAGGTCTGTCGAAGCTCGCTGAGCTGGGCGGCGCTCTTCTCATAGAGGGTACCCATGGCATAGGCCGTTACGATCAGGATGCTTCCCCAGGCAAGGATTTCATACCACCGGCTGTCCACCAGGATCGTTCCCTGGGTTTTTTGAAGGAGAGCAGGGTTGTACTGCATCAGCATGCCCACGAGCAGCACGCTGAAAAAGGCTGTAAGGGTTGCGTGCCGGCGGCCATAGAAATAGGCGGAAAAAATTGTTGGAAGGGTGTAGAGGCCAAGGAGCACCCGGTGTGAGACAACCAGGTAATTCATGGCCGCGATGATGGCGAACATGGACAGAATCAGCCACACTTCCTTGTTAACTTCCGAGATGGTCGCCGCCAATCTTTGGGCGAGGTCATGTCCCCGACGGACAGCAGGGTGCGTTGCTCCACGAGCAATTTCAGTGATTGTCCCCTCATGAGTGCTTTCCTGGGGCGTATCCGTAACAACTCGTTTCCCGACACCATTCTCTTCGACATCAAGAGCGGCAGGAAGGTAACTGGCGGTTGCACCGATTTCTTCGAGCCCTGAGATGATCGATTGCGCCCTCTCTATGGGGATGTTCCGCCCCAAAATGAGCGGGGTCTTCTTGATCAGGGCCTTCATTTTGGAGGTCGGCACTTTTTTGGCGTATTGGGCGAGGAACTGCAGGACTTTCAGTTCTGCGTCCGAACTTGGGACCATCTCCAGAACGAGGGTGCCCGTGGTTTCTTGAAGCATTTTGTCCTCCAGCGTCACGGTAGGAGGCCAAGGGGAAGACGGGATGTCTGGGAAAGCCAGCGCTCTTATTGGAAACCGGAACCCTTGGCCTCCTCGGGGCTTTGATGGCAATTGATCTCAATAGAGTTCCACAGTGACTATCGTCAATTGTCGTCTTCGGCTTAAATTCCGTGACGTTGGTGATCGCATACAAACAGATCAGCGATAAGGAACGGTACCCGGGACCATGAAAGACACGCTCAGGACAGAGTGTTCCGCTTTCTTTGACGACGGGCGCATCAAAGGTTCTGTCAGGGAATGGCCTCAAGGGCGAGCAGAATGGACGCCCTCTCCAGATAGGCCCGCAGCCCTTCAAGGATTTCCTCCTCATCCTTCATGCGGTTCGATCGACAGAGACCCTACTCGATCGAGTCCTCCTCCTCCCCGGCCCCAATCAGGGGCAGCACCTTGTCAACCTTGAAGAAGACCAGAAACCGGGGCTTCCCCTCCTCTTTTTGGGAGGCGTAACGTTTGCTGCGAATGGCGTAGAGCAAATCGCTGTCCTTCTCTTCCCGCAGTTTGGTCAGGAAAAGGCGCACACCCTTGTAGCCGGTCCCCTCTTCCCTGAATAAATAGGCGGCGTGGGGATTGGGTTGAAGGTTGTGGTGTGTCAGCCGATCCGCCATGATGAAAGCAATCGTGCCATCTTCCATGATATGGGGTTTTCTGTAGACCGCCGCATCCACCTTCCCTTGATCCTCCGAGGTGGCCAGAACCCCAAAACCGTTGTGTTTCTCGAAATATGCCTTCAAATCCATGTTGATCTCCTTTCATTTCTTTTGTTTTCGGCAGTGTGCGTTAGACTCACGCGCTATGGTCTGATACGGCAGACATGTGCCCGGCGGGGCGCAAAACGGTCCCGCCCTTCTCTGATTGTTGCCCCGCTCGCTTTGGCGATGGCCTTGCCTCTAAAACGACCCGGTAACCGCATTCAAGCCCGATGCCCCCTGCGTAGGGGGCATCCCCGCACTGGATCCTTCCGGCAGGGACGCTATGCCCGTGTCGGACCAGCAGGCCTTCACCTCTTTCACTCTGTTTCAAGAAGACGGGACCTTGCAAAACACTAAGACCTGCGGTCTCGTTTTCAAGCTGTGCAGGCAGGGTTGCCCGGACCCGAAAGCCTCCAGGAGTTGACAGGCCGCGGGAGTTGCTTAAATTGTTTTAAACAAAGGTTAAAGAATCGTAACCCGCCCAGAGATGGGGCCATGAGCCGGGTGACGCGACATACGCGCATCCGGTTTTTTGTTCATAGGAGGTAAGGAAATGAATGCGAAGGCAGGGAATTTGAAACATGAGAACCCTAGGATGAGCCCCCTGTATTCCGAAGGCGCCTTCACAAGGCAGGATGAAGCCGATGACGCGCTCTTCTACACAACGGACCGGTTTGTCAGCCATCTTGATTCAGAGGCACGCCAGACAATTGAGCGGCTCATCGGAACCTTGATCTTCGAGGAAGACGCGGTAATTATGGACCTGATGGCCGGTTGGGATTCCCATATCCCCCAAGCCATCAGGGTGGACAGGGTCGTGGGGCTGGGTCTCAACGAAAATGAGTTGAAGGAAAACCCGGCCCTAACAGAGTACGTGATCCACGACCTCAACAACGAACCGCGCCTGCCCTTTGTAGACAACACCTTCGATGTCGTCATCAATACGGTTTCCGTTGATTACATCACGAAGCCCATTGATGTTTTCCGGGATGTGGGCCGAGTGCTGAAACCAGGCGGGGTCTTCATGGTTGTTTTTTCCAACCGGATGTTCCCGCAGAAGGCGGTGCGGGTCTGGCGAGAGTCCGGCGAGGATGAACGCGTCCTTCTGGTTGAGGAACTCTTTAAGCGGGCTGGCGTATTCGAGCGCACAACCCTTTTCGTATCAAAGGGAAAGCCGAGGCCAAAGGATGACAAGTACGCGTCTTTCGGAATCCCCAGCGATCCGGTTTACGCGGTGTATGCCGATAAGTCGGGCGGCAGCCCTACGAGAAAGAAACGGCCCGTCGTGAATATGTTCTGTGACCCGTGTGGAGACGAGTCATCCTTGTCTGTGAAAAAGAAGGCCATTATGGATACCCTGGCCTGCCCCCACTGCGGCGAAAGACTCAGGAAATGGGCCGTGCCTGACAACCCATTCGGTCAGACCTGGGACAACGAGTTCATGTACATCTGCTTCAATGACGCGTGCCCCTACTACGTCAAGGGATGGGACCACATGTATAAGGAGGGAAACCGCGGTGTCTCATACAGGCTCATGTACAACCCGGAAAACGACTGTTGCATGCCGATCCCGGTGCCGAGCCCAAAGGCCCTCCGAGAGAGCATCGTCGATTGAAATCCCAGGTTCAAGGCAAGAGCTTGGCTAAACATAGTGCTGGCCCACATGGACAATGCCGGAGGCTTCTGCCAACCACATCGTCCTTGTGAGCCCCTGCTCACATCCTATCTTGCATGTCTTCCGGGGAAGTGCGCAGGCGGTGCCCTCCCTGGGGCCGCCTCTCACCCGCCGGCGACATCGGTCCATCTTTCACCAGGCTTTGTTCTTCCCTGATCCAGATGTATTATGTTACCGTTCAGAAAAGCGAATATGGCGTGTCCCAGGCTCTCATCATAATAACCAGAGGACCTAATGGAGAAGGGAAGAGCGAATTTTGACTGCGGAGATATCCCAAGAGCTTCGCCCCCGGGTTTGAGACGGCCAAGGCCCTCCCCCGGGGTAGTGAGACGATCCTCCTGGTGGATGACAAGGAGAGCCTGCTCGATATCTGTAAAGAAATGCTGAAGCGGCATGGGTATGACGTCTTGACGGCAAATAGCGGCGAGGCGGCAATCGAGGCCTATGATCGGCAGGGGAAGACGGTGGACCTCGTGATCCTGGACCTCAACATGCCGGGGATGGGCGGACTAAAGTGCCTGGCAGCGTTCCGGGACATGAACCCCATGGCCCGGGTGATTATCGCCAGCGGCTATCTGGCAGACGATCAGCTGAGAGCATCCGTGCGATTCGGCGCGTCGGCCTTTGTGGCCAAGCCCTACAAGCTCTCAGACCTCCTCAAGGCCATTCGGGAGGTGCTGGATCGTGTGCCCCTTCACCTTGAAAGGGACTCCACTGAGCCTAGCTCCGAATAACCTAACCCGGCCAAGCCAGAACCAAACAGGTTTCGGGTTTCAGGCCTGCCCCCTGAACACTGAAACCTGGAGCCGTGACCGTTTTGCGAGTAATTTCACCTTTAAGGGACTAAACCCATCCCATCCGTCCTCGACACCCGCCTTGACTTGTCTTTTCCGTTTATCAGATATTGAACCGAAAGGGCAGGGGAAGGATGCGGAAAGATTATCAACACCGATGCGTGCAGGTCGCCGTGGTGGCGCCTGTTCGGGAGACCTTCACCTATACGGTGTCCCCGGAGCTGGCGGCGGATGGGAAAGTTGGCCACCGGGTGCTTGTCCCTTTCAGCAATCGCAATGTGACGGGGTACGTCCTGGGCTGGGCCGAAAGGGAGGAGACCTGCCAGTTAAAGGAAGTGATAGAGGTTCTTGACGCAGAGCCCCTTTTCCACGAGCCATTGGTCCCCTTCTTCGTATGGATGGCGGACTACTATGTTTACCCAATCGGTCTGTTGATCCAGGCGGTTCTCCCCGGTGGAATGAATCCCGGTGGCTTTATCACTGCCAGCCTCACTGAGGCGGGCCAAAGAACCCTACGCGGCCATGCCCCTTCTGAAAGGCCAAGAGAAATCCTGTCCTGGATCGAGACACACCAGGGCAAACGGCTGCCTTGGCCACGGCGGGAGGTATGGGCACTGGAGCGAAAAGGGTGGATCCGTCTGGAGGTGCGCACCGCAAGACGGACGGCGGGCCCGCGTCTGCGGCGGTTTGTCCGTCCGAAGGCTGGCCTGACCTTGGACGATGCCTTGGCAGGTCGCAGGACGCCCCTAAAGGCCCAGAACGAGCAGGACCTCTTGGAAACCGTCTTTCGCGAGGGAGGGCTCATGCTGGGGACGGTGAGCGAAGCGTACCACAACGGCGCTTATCTGACTCGTAAATGGGTCAAAAAGGGGGTCCTCGAAACCTATGAGGCCCCCGTCCTCAGAAATCCAGCCGGTGAGATCATGGTCCCCGCCCATGTCCCCGAACACCTGCACGAAGAACAGAAAGAGGCTCTGCGTCATATCGAGGCGCGGGTGGGGAAAGGGGGCTTTTCGTGCTCACTCCTTCATGGCGTCACCGGAAGCGGAAAGACGGAGGTCTATTTCAGGGCAGCGGAAAAGGCCATGGCCACGGGCAAACAGGTCATTCTGATCGTACCCGAGATCGCACTCTCTCTTTATATGGAAGGCCTTTTCCGGTCGAGGCTCGGGGATGGGGTGGCGGGATATCACAGTGGCCTTAGCCCGGGAGAGCGGTATGATCAGTGGGTACGGATGGCAAGCGGGGCCGTGGACCTGGTGATCGGGGCGCGTTCCGCGCTCTTTGCCCCTCTTCCGAGGCTCGGCCTGATCATCGTGGACGAGGAGCACGACGACTCCTACAAGCAGGACGCGGGACCCCGCTACCAGGCCCGCGACGCTGCCGTGGTGCGGGCGCGCACGGAGAACATCCCCGTCTTGCTTGGGTCCGGCACGCCTTCCGTTCAATCCTACCAGAATGGTCAAACCGGGCGGTATCATCTGCTCTCCATGCCCGTCCGGGTCGAGAACCGATCTTTGCCGGCAGTGGAAGTGGTTGACATGAAGCGGGATGAAAACGTAGATGATGCAGGAGGGGTTATCAGCCTCAGACTGCTGGAGGCGATCCAGAAAAACCTCCAATCCCGGAACCAGGCCATTCTCTTCCTGAATCGTCGCGGGTTTCACCGTCTCTTCCTTTGCACCGGCTGCGGAAAAGCCATCCGCTGCCCAAACTGCGATGTCTCACTCACCCACCACCTGAGCCAAGGCCGCCTAAGCTGCCATTACTGCGGGTATCACCGTGACGTCCCTCCGCCCTCGGGCGGCGAGAACCATCGGATATGCCCCCAATGCGGTCAAGCAAAACTGAATCCCTATGGTTTTGGGACCGAAAGACTGGAGGCGGAGTTAAAAGGACGATTTCCCGATGCGAGAATTGGACGACTGGATGCGGACACCATGAGACGGAAGGGACAAGCGTTCGAGATCCTCAAGCGGTTTAGTGAGCGGGAGATCGATATCCTCGTCGGCACGCAGATCATCACCAAGGGGTATGACTTCCCCAATGTTACGCTGGTTGGTGTCATTGCCGCCGACCTATCGCTCGGGTTTCCGGATTTTGGCGCTGCGGAAAGGACCTTCCAGCTCCTTTCACAGGTCGCGGGCCGAGCAGGACGGGGGGACCAGCCCGGCAGGGTGGTGATTCAGACCTTTAACCCCGACCATTATGCAATCCGTGCCGCGACATCCCACGACTACGAAACCTTTTTCAAAGCAGAAATCGGGCTGCGGGAATTGTTGGGCTATCCGCCGTTCTTGCACCTGGCCTGCGTGAGGATCGAAGGCAACAAAGGAAGCACCGCCGCGACGGTCGCGCAGGACTTCGGCGATGCCCTCCGGCACATCCTCTGCCGATGGACCAAACGGGGAAAGGAGATCCAGGTGCTCGGACCTGCGGAGGCCCCCATTTCAAGGCTCAAGGGCAAACACCGGTGGCAGATTCTCATCAAGTGCAAAAGCGCGGCGCTTCGCTCCCACTTCCTCCACGCGGTGGACAAGCTCCGAAGGACGACCTACCGATCGCGGGGGGTGCAGATCACGCTGGACGTGGATCCGCAGCAGATGATTTGACAGATCCGCGGATCGAGGGCGGCGTGACACATCTGAAATGGCTTGCGAAGAAAGGGGCCCATGCGGTAAAAAGACTGTTCCAATGGAGACGCTCCATTGAGGCCCTGAGCGTTCTCCTCGTTTGGTGCGATCGAACGCATGTTGCGCCTGAAAGGAGTTTTCGACGCATGATGACAGGATCCATGAGGTGGCTGGTTTGTGCCGCCATCGCGGCTCTAATGGTCACAGGATGCCAGGGGAGCGCAGAAAGCGGTCCCCTGGCCCCCGATTTTTCTCTGCAAGACCTCTCGGATCGAAACGTGTCCCTGAGTGATTTTCGCGGAAAGGTGGTACTGCTCGACTTCTGGGCCACCTGGTGCCCTCCCTGTCGGATGTCCATCCCGGAACTGGTGAAGCTCCAGGACAAGTATCGGGAGGATGGTCTGGTAGTCCTCGGCATTTCGCTTGATGACCCTCAGGACGATCTCCGCAAGTACCTGAAAGAGTTCAAGGAGAAGTACAAGATCAACTACCGGATCCTTCGTTTCAACAGCAAGGTCATGCAGGACTACTTCGGCATGGAGTCGCCCGCCATCCCTACCATGTTCGTCATCGACCGGGACGGCAAGATCAGAGAAAAGATCGTCGGATTCAATCCAAAGGCCCTCAACCGCTCTTTGGCAAGGCTCCTCGAGTGATCGTCGATTTTCACACCCACGTGTTCCCTCCCGAATTTATCGGGGCCCGGTCATCCCTTTTCTCAAGCGAGCCTGCCTTCGCATTCCTCTACCGGTCTCCGGAGGCGAGACTGGTTGAAGCCAAGGATCTTTTAAGGGTCATGGATGAGGATGGGGTTCATAAGGCTGTTATCTTCGGGTTTCCCTGGGACGATCCCAATCTTTACCGCCGACACAACGACTACATTATGGAAGCGGTTGAACGTGACAAGGACCGGTTTGTCGGGTTTTGCGCCTTTTCGCCGCTTTCAAGAGATGCGCCTTCAGAGGCCGAGCGGTGCCTTCGTCAAGGGCTTTCCGGGGTGGGCGAGCTGGCCGTTTACCAATCGGGGCTGACCAATGAGGTTTGCCTGGGCCTCAAGGAGGTCATGGACGTTTGTGCGGCATTGGATGCACCCATTCTGCTCCATGCCAACGAGCCCGTGGGCCATGAATACGCAGGAAAGGCCCCCATGACGCTGGGGCAGATCTACCACTTACTCAAGACCTATCCTCTAAACCGAATCGTCCTGGCACACTGGGGCGGCGGCATTTTCTTCTACACCCTGATGAAAAAAGAGGTCCGGGACGCTTTGAAAAACGTATGGTTCGACACGGCAGCATCGCCCTACCTTTACGATCCACGAATCTACAAGGTCGCATCCGAACTGGTTCCGGACAAGGTCCTTTTCGGGAGCGATTATCCACTGATCAGGCCCTCCAGGTACCTCAAGGAGATGAGGGATTCGGGCGTCTCCCATGACGCTTTTCGGCTGATCGCGGGCCACAATGCCGAAACCTTACTCCGGATAACCTCCACTGAGACGTCCTGAACCAGGGACCCCCAGACCCAAAGGGCTCCTGCGCCCGCCCGCTTATGTCTAAATTGACATAACTAACTAAAATCACTAGTTATTTTTCTTGACAACCTTTGCGTTGCGGCTTTATGCTTCTAAGGGTGAAATGAGGCGGGCGCCGGGAATGGCGGGATTCGCCCGGTCGCTGAGGTACGATATTACCCCTTTTGCCGGCGGCAGTTGGCGAGAAAGGAGGCAAGTATGGACAAGGTTTTGAGGATTAATATGGGTGCTGAGGGCGGCCCGCGGATCAAGGTGGACAGCCTGGGCGGCTATGCGGGACTTGGAGGCAGGGCACTGACATCCGGCATCGTCTCAAAGGAGGTGGAGCCCCTTTGCCACCCCCTTGGGGCCGCAAATAAGCTCGTGATCGCGCCGGGGCTCCTCAGCGGGACCATCGCCGCCATGTCCGGGCGGATCTCGGTCGGCTGCAAAAGCCCGCTTACGGGCGGCATCAAAGAGGCCAACGCGGGCGGTCAGGCATCCCAGGTGCTCGCAAGACTCGGGTATGCGGCCATTGTCTTGGAAGGAAAACCAAAGGACGAGACACTGTACAAAATCTTCATCAACAAGGATGGGGTGAAGATCACACCTGCCAACAACCTGAAGAAGCTCGGCAACTACGACCTCGTTGAAAAGATGAAGGCCGAGTTCGGCGACAAGATTGCCTGCATCTCCATCGGGCCGGCCGGTGAGATGAAGATGTCCGCCGCATCCATCGCCTGCACGGACATGGAGCTCAGGCCCACCCGCCATGCGGGCCGCGGAGGGGTGGGGGCCGTCATGGGATCCAAGGGGGTTAAGGTGATCGTCCTGGACGATACCGGCATGAAGATGCGGGAACCCAAGGACCCAGAGAAATTCAAGGCCGCCAACAAGGAGTGGGTCGAGGGACTGAAGAAGAATCCCACGACCGGGCAGGGGCTGCCGGCATACGGCACCAATGTGCTGACCAACGTAATCAACGAGGCAGGTGCCTATCCCACCCACAACTTCATGTGGGGTCGTTTTGAGGGGTGTTCGGCCATCAGCGGTGAAACCCAGGCCCAGACCGAGGTGGCCCGTGGGGGTGTCGCCACACACGGGTGTCACAGGGGCTGCGTCATCCGCTGTTCAGGGATCTTTCACGACAAGGATGGGCACTATCTCACCAAGCAGCCTGAATACGAGACCGTCTGGGCCCACGGGGGCAACTGCGGCATCAACGATCTGGACGCCATCGCCATGCTTGATCGCCTTGACGATGACTATGGGGTTGACACGATCGAAATGGGCGCAACCATCGCGGTGGCCATGGATGCAGGGCTCGCCAAATTCGGGGACGCCCAGGCGGCCATCAATCTTGTGAAAGAGGTGGGAAAAGGCACCCCGCTCGGGCGTGTGCTGGGAAACGGCGCGGCGGTGACGGGCCGCGTGTTTGCCGTGGAGCGGGTCCCGGTGGTCAAGGGCCAGTCCATGCCGGCCTACGACCCGCGGGGAATCCAGGGCATGGGCGTCACCTATGCAACGAGCCCCATGGGTGCCGACCACACGGCAGGGTATGCGGTGATGACCAACATCATGAAGGTGGGTGGGTACGTCGATCCGCTCACCCCCGAGGGACAGGCGGAGCTTTCGAGGAATCTCCAGATCACGACGGCCGCCATAGACTCCACCGGTATGTGCCTCTTCGTTGCCTTTGCGGTCGCGGATCAGCCTGAGACCTTTCAGGCGCTTCTCGATATGATCAACGCCTTTCACGGCCTGAATTTCACGGCTGATGACGTGACAGCGCTCGGGAAATCGGTGCTCAAAAACGAGCGGGACTTTAACAAGAGGGCCGGTTTTACCCAGGAACAGGACCGGCTGCCCGAGTATTTCTACAAGGAGAGTCTGCCGCCTCACAACATTACCTTCAAGGTGAAAGACGAGGACCTGGATTCGGTCTTCAAATGGTAGGCAAGGGTCTCTGGCTTCAAAGGGTGCGGGAAGGGGACACCGTTTCAGGTCCCCTTCCCGCATCCATTTGATTTATGAATCGCTAAATTTGGACCATTTTTGTCTAACTTCCTCGAATTTGCGTAGAAGTTGAAAAGCGAACCGCAGAATATCGAATGTGGAATGTTTAATGCAGAAGTGAAGACTTCCGCGAACCGACTTCGTGATTGGATATTCCTGGTTCAATATTCATCTTTCGAATGGCAATTTGGTTGCGGCCTCTTGGAGCCTTAGGGCGGAATGAGCCCAATTCTCATGACTGATTCCGATGAAAACGCAATGCCAACCCGCCTCCGCCGAGTGCGACTGGTCGTGTCCGGAGACGTTATCCCTCTGTTTTTTCGCCTGCTCCAGCAAGGGGTCCAGGTGAGCGGCACGGTCGGTGGGAGCATTGGGTCCTTTCTCAGGGGAGATCTGTGTCTGGAAAAGGGTTTTATGGACAAGATGATCCAGACGGTCTTTCTCGACGGCATGCCGGTCGATGACATCGAAGGTATCAACATAAAGCAGGGTTCAACGGTCGCGCTTTCCGGTCCCATGCCGGGTGTTGCAGGGGCCACGCTCCGGCGGGGTGGATACTACAGGTCCATGCGAAAAGAGATCACTTGCCAGCCCGAGGCCCCGCGCGGCGATCTCAAAAGGGGCACCCTGACCCTCAAGGTCTTCAACTTCCTGACCGAGTCTCTGGGCCCTGGCCTCTTGGAAAAGGGGGTTGGCGTGAGAGGGCGGGACCTTGGAGCACTGCTGAGGGATCAGGAGACGTTTCTAACACGAGCGTTTCGGAGCGCAGAACTGGACGGCCTTCCAGTTGATCTACAGACTGTCGTGGCTCAGGCTCAGGGGGAGGATCGTATAGCGCTCCAGGTCATGGTCGGTTGAACACGGTGCCCTCCCAGCCTCATCCGCCGGCAACCGGCGGAAACACGCCCACCCTGTCGCCTTCTCTCAACCGTTGATTCATGTCGGAATGAACGCCGTTGAGAAACACGAGCTTGACGGAATCCAGCGGGACCTTCAGTCCCCTTAACATTTCCCCAATGGTCTTCCCTTCATGGAGTTCTATCACAACCGTGCCCTGGCTGACCGGTGTTTCCGGGGCATATTTGGCCAGGGAAGCGCATAATTTGAGCTCGACCTTCACCTCATCATCACCCCGCTTTTGTCGCACGCCGACCTGGAGAAATACGCCGTGAGTGGCTGGGCGCAATGCAGCGGAAGGCGTTTTGGATCAACCCCTATATTAGATCGATCCTCTGGTTTGTCAAAGGGAAAGGAGGTCCCAGGATGACCTCCGGTCACGCGCCTGGGTCTTGAAGGGCCATGGGCTCCTGACCGCGGGGTAACAGCGTGGTTTTCGAAGAGATGATCAGACTTCGTTGGTAACAAGGGCCTTTCCGATTCAACCCCTCGGATCTCGGCCCCAGCTGTCTGGCTGTCCCCGTTCAACATGAAGACCTTCACAAGTCTGTCCGCCTTGAGTGCAAGTCCTGCTATTTCATTAGACACATCCGAGATCGTCACCTGCGCTTGAATTCTGGAAAGGCTGATCCATCCCGAAGAACTGATAAGCGCGGCGATCGCAATGGTCAACGCAAACCCAAAAGCGATCCGAGTCCCCAGCTTGGTCTTCTGGAACATCACCGTGCCTTCCCGCGGACAGTTAGTGTCCATCCATAAATCGGGGATTTCTGGATGGAGCGCGCATTAACAACAACTGGATTTATATGGTTAATTTTGATTGTTTTAACTTCTTTTTGAAAAATATGGACCAAAACGATCTTAATATTCTCTGTTCGTTTTCGGTCCCTTTTTTTTCTCCGTGGGGCCTGTTGGATCGGGCAGCATGAGTCCTCCGCCTCGGAATCAGAGCGCTCTCTGAACGGGCGTCAAAACAGTGCATACAAGGTCAAAACATTCGTCAGGATTGTGACGACATCGTCATGATCTATGACGTTGGCACTGTAAAGGTGCTTCTTGTCAGGCTGGCGGTTGACATGCCCTGTCCGGTTTCCTATAGTCGGGCGAAAATCCTTATACGGGCAAGGGTTAGCCACGATCGGCAGCCGGTGCATAAGGATAAAATAATGGGATGCTGAAGAAGGGAGAAACCATGCGCCCTCTTGAAGGAATTCGGGTCATTGAGATGGCGGGGCTTGCGCCGTCTCCCTATTGCGGGATGATCCTCGCGGATTTTGGCGCAGAGGTGGTGGTTGTGGATCGACTGTCCAAAGGGGGGCCGGAAATTCCAAACGTCATGCCAAAAAACCCCTTTGACCGTGGCAAACGATCCATCCGGGTGAATTTGAAGACTGACGAGGGCAAGACCCTTTTAAAGGGTATGATCCGTGTCTCGGACGTCCTCCTCGAGCCTTACCGCCCAGGCGTCATGGAGGCCCTGGGTTTGGGTCCGGAGAAGGCCGTCGAGATCAACGAAAGGCTCATCTATGCGCGACTGACAGGATGGGGCCAGGAGGGCAGCTATTCGGGCATGGCCGGACATGACATCAACTACATTGCCCTGTCGGGCGCGCTCTCTCTTTTTCGGCGCAAGGGGGAGCGGCCGCTGCCCCCCTGCAACATCCTGGGCGACTTTGCCGGCGGAGGAATGCTCTGCGCGATGGGTATTCTTTTGGCCCTTGTGGAAAGGACGCGGTCCGGCAAGGGACAAGTGGTCGATGCGGCCATGGTCGATGGTGCCGCAAGCCTTTCGATGCTTTTCTGGGGCCTCTTGGCAAACCACCTCATGACCCTTGAGATCGGGACCAACATGCTGGATGGAGGGGCGCCCTATTATCAGACCTATGAAACAGCCGACCACAAGTTTATGTCCGTGGGCGCCATTGAGTCGCGGTTTTACTCCGAACTTCTTGAAGGCTTGGGGATCGACCCCCAAACTCTTCCCCATCAGAACGACATGGGCAAATGGCCCGAGATGACGGAGCGGTTTGCCGAGGTGTTCAAGACGAGGACGCAAGAGGAGTGGGCCAAGGGCTTCGACGGGAAAGATGCCTGTGTGGCACCGGTTCTCGACCTCGACGAGGTGGCCCACCATCCCCATAATCGTGAGAGAGCGCTCATTGTAAAACCCGATGGCGTGTCTCAGCCGGCGCCCGCGCCACGGTTATCCCGGACCCCCGGAGCGGCCGGCACCAGCAGCGGTCCCAGAGGGGCGAACACCAGGTCGGTTTTGAAGGAGATGGGTTATTCGGAACCCGAGATTGACGCGCTCCTTCAGCAAGGGGTCGTGGAGTAGGCTGACGGAAACGTCCGGATGGTTACGGGATAAGCCTTTGCAGAGCGCGCGGATCGCAAAGGATGAAAAGTATCCGGCACTGAGACTTCTTGGCGTTTTGAGGAGGGAAAAGGTACCGTTGTGCTGCCGGCTTGCTGGTCCTGTCTCAGACAGCAGCTCGGGCTTTTTGCTGCCGCTCACCGCCGTCCTGAATGAGCTCGCTAAGGGTTCTGGTGAGGTCGGTCAATTTGTAAGGTTTTTGCATGGCCCCGGAGAACCCGTACTTCAAAGGGTTGCTCATGACGGGGTCATGGCTGTAACCACTGGAGACAATTCCCTTGACCGCACCATCCATGGCCTTGAGGGCTTTGATGGTTTCGAGACCGCCCATACCACCGGGGATCGTGAGGTCGAGGATGACGGCGCGGTAGGGGTTCTGCTCATCCATGGCGATTTTAAAAAGTGCCACGGCTCCGGCACCATCCCTGGCGGTATCCACGTCATATCCGGCCCCTTTGAGGGCATGAGCCACCACTACGAGGATGGGTTCTTCGTCGTCCATCACGAGAATCCGTCCGTGTCCCTTTTCAAACCTGTCACTTCTTTCCTCAAGCCGTTCCGGCAAGGAGTCCTTCGCGGGCAGGTAAAAGGTAAAAACGGTGCCTTCACCCGGTGTAGAGGCCGCTTCGATATGGCCCCCATGGCGAGTGAGGATGGAATGGCAGGTGGCCAGGCCAAGGCCGCTGCCCTCCTGCTTGGTGGTGTAGAAGGGATCGAAGATTCTGTGGATGCTCCTCGAGGGGATTCCCACGCCTCGATCCAGCACGTCCACATAAACGTAGGTGCCTTCCGGGAGAGGTCCGACACGGTCCGCGGTGCTGACGTTTCGTCTTCCGGCTCTCACTTGTATCAATCCGCCATCCGGCATGGCCTGTCTGGCATTGATCAGCAGGTTGGTGAGGACCTGGATCAACTGTCCTCGATCCGCCTCTACAGCGGGAAGATTCTCTTCGTAAATTGTCTCATAAGTGCAGCGGCTGGCCCTTCCCAGGGCCATGCTTGCGGCTTCCTGGACGAGGGGGGAAATGGCGATCACTTCCTTGACCGGTTCCCCGCCCTTTGAAAAGGTGAGAATCTGCCTGGTCAGGCCCGCGGCTCGCAAGACGGCCTTTTCCGCCTCTGACAAGGTCTTTGTGAGCCTGTCTTTTTGGTCTGTGTAGAGCTTGGCCAGGTTAAGATGGCCCATGATGGCCGTCAAAATATTGTTGAAGTCGTGGGCGATGCCCCCCGCGAGCGTCCCAATGGCCTCGAGTTTTTCCGTTCGCTGCAAATGGGCTTCGAGCACCTGTTGCTCCGTAACATCCCTCATGATGCCATGCAAACCCATTTTCATGCCGCCCTTTGACATCAACCGCACGTTGCCTCTGAGAATGATTCTGCGTCCGCCTTTTGATACAATCTCGTAGCTCACATCTCTCAAAGGGGTTCCCGTGTCATAGAGTCGGTCGAAGTCCATTTGAAGCGCCCGGGCCATATCAAGATCGGTCATGTCCGTGAGGCCCATTTCGACAATTTCATTTCTTCCGTAGCCCAAAATTTCGCACATGGCCTGATTGCAGGAAATGTGTCTCCCGTGTCGATCACAGGTAAAAATGGCGTCAATTGAGTTCTCGACAATGTCTCTGTATCTTTCCTCGCTTTCCCGGATGGCCCGATCCGCTTCCTTTTGGGCAGTGATGTCCCTGGCAACCAGGACCGCGCCGACGATGTCGCCGGAGTCCTCCGCCAAAGGGCTGGAAGTGATCTCGAGCACCCGCCCCGGGATCATTCCGTCGAATTCGGCTCGCGCGATCCTGCCCGAGGTCAGCGTCTCCTTGTGGAGGCAATGGGTCGGCGCCTGATCCAGCCCGTGGATCAGCTCGTAACACTTCCGGCCGATGGCCTGCGTAAAAGGAAGATCGACGAGCCGGGATGCCGCCGAATTAAGACGGAACACGCCATAGTTTTGATCAATGAGGAAAACGGCATCAGGGACTGTATCGAAGGTGCGCTCCCAATCGCGGGTTGCCCCTTTGAGGGAAGACATGGTCTGACTCAACTTCCGTGACATGTGCTTCAGGGTCTTGGCAAGCTCACCGAGTTCTCCGGTGGATGGCATGTGGTTAAGTCGCGTTTCGAAATCGTGCCCGCCAAAGTCAGAGGCAGCAAACCTGAGCTTTGAAATGGGATCGGTGATACGCCTGACCATGACGATTCCCACAATGGCGGCGAGCAATGCAGCGATAAGGATCCCCAAGACGGTCCTTTTCTTTGCTTCCTTGAGGGGGGCAAAGGCCTCGGCTGAGGGCTGCTGGGCGCCAATGATCCATTGGGTGCCGGGGATCCTTTTCATGGAGGCCAACATGTGGATCCCTCTTGAGTTCACGGTCTCCCCTATTCCTTCGAAGCCCTTGAGTGCCTCATCAAAAAGCCTGTTTGCTCCGAGAGGCACGTCTCTCTTAAGGACCCGCTCGTCCCGAGGGTGCATGATCATGAGGCGGGAGGTGTCAAATAGGTAAAGGTAGCCGGTCTCACCGATCCGCTCATTGCGGATGCCCCCCAACGCGTTGGGGGAAAGGAGCTGAACCGAGCAGGCCAGAAGCCCCATGAGCTTGCCGGAGGCATCCCTCAATGGTGCGGTGAAGGTCAGGACCGGCTGGTCCGTTCGCGCGGACCGGTAAGGAGTCCCTATGATCCCTTTGCCTTTTGCCATGGTCTGGGTGAAGTACTGGCGGAATGCGAAGGACTTCCCCCTGGTCTCTGGATGCGGGGGATAATCCGCCCAGAGATCTCCGTGCTCGTCCAGGAGGAACATGCCATTTTGAAACTTGGGGTATATCTCGAACATGGATCGGAGGTCCTGTTCCGCCGTTTCCGCGTCCCTCTCTTGCAGGGTTTCGGTGGAGAGCCTTGAAGCGATGGCCTGGGTGTCTCTCAGGCTGTCATCCAGGAATTGTGAAACCGAATCGGAGGCAGTCCGTGCGGTGCTGTCGATCCCGGTGTAAATGGATTGCCGGAGGGACTGCTCCAGGAAGCTTAGAAAGAGGGTCCCAACGGCCGCCACGGAAGCGGCCACGATCACGGCCATGAGAAGGGATGTCTTGGTTCTGAGCCGCATTGGGGTCGGCCTCTCTCCTTGCGCTTATTCCCTTGGCGGGTTCTGAGAAGGGCATGGGGACCTTGAGCACCGAGGGGGAAAAGCCCTTTCTGAATTTTATTCGGAAGATTTATGCGATTTTGTTAGAATTTTTAATTAAGCGGATTTATATGAGAGGGAGGAGCAAGGTGCAGGGTGCCAGGGAGTCTCAACTGTGCTGAAGGATAGACAGAAGGCGTTTCAGCGGGGCTCACAGTGCATGCCGTTCACCAACAGAGTCAGGCGAGGAGGTGTTCTGAATGACCCAGATCAAGAAAATTGTGGCCGCCATCGATTTTTCGGCCTATTCGAGCCAGACACTCAAGTACGCTGCTGCATTGGCAGGCGCATTGAAGTCCGAGTTGATTGTGGTCAACGTGATCAACCAGCGGGATATCGCAGCCATTGAGAAGGTTGCGTACATGACCACTCAAATCAATATCCAGGACTATGTGGACCACCAGAAGGCGGATCGAAAGAAGGCGGTCCAGGCGTTGCTTGAGGAGGCGTCGTGTGGCGGTTTGACGGTGAAGACCGTCTTCAGGACCGGTATCCCGTTTGTGGAGCTAATTGAGGCGGTCAAGGAAGAGGGGGCGGATCTGGTGGTGATGGGATCCAAGGGCCGCAGCAACCTGGCAGAGGTCCTATTTGGTTCCACCGCCGAGAAGGTATTTCGGCGCTGCCCCGTTCCGGTTTTGAGTCTGAGGGGCAAGGAGCACGAACAGATCGTCTGCGAGCTCGCCACCTGAAAAAAGGTGGCCCTATTATGTTGCGAAGCCTCGTACCGCATGATAAATAGGGTAACCACATGAAAGGTTGGGGAATCATTGGAAGACGCTCCGGTGACACATAATGACAAGGGGATGAGAAGGCTGGATTTTCCTGACCCCGACTTGGTGCGGGGATTGTGCGGGGAGCACAACAGCCATCTGACGGCGCTGGAAAAACGAGTGGGGCTCTCCATACACGCCCGGGGGAATCACCTCACTTTAGAGGGCGGGGACTGGGAGATCGATCTCGCTGAAAATCTCCTGAGACAGCTCTACGGTCTCCTGAAGGCCCAGTATCCGCTCTTTGAAAGCGATGTGGACTATGCGGTCCGGATCCTCAGCGGAAACCCCTCGGCAGACCTGAAGAAAATATTTCAGGACGAGGTCTTCATTTCTTCCAAGAAAAAGGTCATTACGCCCAAAACCCTCAATCAAAAGCGCTACATTGACGGCATCCGAAAATTTGACATCGTCTTTGGCATTGGCCCGGCCGGTACCGGTAAGACCTATCTGGCCATGGCCATGGCCATGGCCGCGCTATTGCGCAAGGAGGTGAACCGAGTGGTCCTGGCGAGGCCGGCGGTCGAGGCTGGAGAGCATCTCGGCTTTCTACCCGGCGACCTCTATGAAAAGGTGAATCCCTACCTGCGGCCTCTTTACGATGCGCTTCACGACATGATGGATTTTGAACGGGGATCGAGGCTGATCCAGCAGGGCGTGATTGAGGTCGCTCCCCTGGCCTTTATGCGGGGGAGGACACTGAACGACTCCTTCGTGATCCTGGATGAGGCCCAAAACACCACCTCGGAGCAGATGAAGATGTTTTTGACTCGGCTGGGATTCAGTGCCAAAGCGGTGATCACGGGAGATATCACCCAGATCGATCTCCCAAACGGGAAGAGATCGGGTTTGGTGGAAGCAAGGTCTGTCCTGGAGGGGATTCCGGGCATTCAATTCGTATATTTCTCGAGGGTAGATGTGATCCGCCATCCGCTGGTTCAGGAAATTATCGAGGCGTACGAGCGGTTGGAGGCCAGCAAGCGAAAACCTGATGCAACCAGCGCGTAACCCGTTCAGCATAAACGCCAACCGGTTCCGGTGTGGGTGACGGTCTTTATTTGGCGGGAGAGGTGAGTGGTCGGGGCGGGAGAGGATGGAGATTCAGACGACATGGCGCATGAGACTTCCGGGTTTCGACAACCGGAAGATGAAGCGAAAAATGAATAAAATCCTGACGGAGATGGGTTGCCGGGAAATGGAGTTGAGTGTGCTCTTTACAGACGACCCTGAAATCGCCACGCTGAACGACCGGTACCTGGGAAGAAAAGGGGCGACAGATGTGCTAGCCTTTCCCATGGCAGGGGGGCCTGAGCCCTCACCGCCCACGTCCATGCTCGGAGACGTGGTGATCTCTTTGGAAACGGCCTTGAAGGAGGCCGATGAACTGGGGGTGTCTGTGACGGAAATGGTGGATCGACTGTTGATTCACGGCATCCTGCATCTCCTTGGCTTTGACCACGAGACCTCTGCTGAAGATGCTGAGAAGATGCGGGGGGAGGAGTCAAGGCTTCTCGATCTGATTGGGGGTTAACCATGGCGAGGCTGGCCGTAAATGTTGATCACGTGGCAACAATCCGCCAGGCCCGGGGCATCGATGTCCCCGATCCCGTGCTGGCGGCGGGCCTGGCGGAACTTGCAGGGGCCGAAGGGATCATCTGCCATTTGAGAGAAGACAGACGTCACATTAACGACCGGGACGCGACGCTTCTTCGGCAGACGGTCAAGACTAGATTTAATCTGGAAATGGCGGCCGTGGAGGAGATGGTTGAAATCGCCCTGAAGATTAAGCCGGACATGGTGACGCTGGTCCCGGAACGAAGAGAGGAGCTGACCACGGAAGGGGGCCTGGATGTCCGGTCCCGGCCCAAGGATTATGAGCGTGCGGTTCAAAGGCTCAAGGGAGGGGAAATCCAGGTGAGCTTCTTTGTGGATCCTGATCCCGAGCAGATCGCGGCGGCCCACGGGTGTGGGGCCGACATCGTGGAGATCCACACGGGGCACTATTCCGAGGCGAGATTGGCGGAGGGCCGAAGGGAGCGGTTCGATCGGATCGTTTCGGCGGCGCGATCCGCCAGGGCGCTGAAGCTTGGGATCAGTGCAGGCCATGGGTTGAACTACACCAACATCAAGCCCTTTGGGGGTTTGCCCATGATCGAGGAATACAGCATCGGACATAGCATCGTTGCAAGGGCGGTGCTCGTGGGGTTTGAACGGGCAGTCAGGGATATGGTGGAGCTGGTAAAAGGTTTTTGATGATCTACGGCATCGGCATTGATCTTGTGAACATTCCCCGCATGGCGGGCGTGATCGCACGCTGGGGCGATCGCTTCACGGAGCGGATTTTTTCTCGCCATGAGATAGGGGTGTGCGGGCAGAGGGCGCGTCCTGCCTCAGCTTACGCCATCCGATTCGCCGCGAAGGAGGCCTTTTCGAAGGCCATGGGGATGGGTATGAAAGGGGGCCTCGCGTGGCGTGAGATCGAGGTCTTCAACGACCCGAGGGGCAGACCCGGCCTCAGGATCCACGGTCGTTCCCTCGAGATCTGCAGCCAAGAAGGGATTGGCCCGATCCACCTGAGCCTTTCGGATGAAGGCGATTACGGATCCGCCGTCGTCGTCCTGGAGAAGATCGATGAGACTGGTCACCGCCCCTGAGATGCAGGAGATGGATCGGATCGCCATTGAGGGATTCGGCATCCCCGGTGTCGTGTTGATGGAAAACGCAGGGCGGGGTGCGGCCGAGGCCTTTATGGGTCATTTTTCACCGCCGCCGGGCGCAAGGGTCCTAATCCTTTGCGGCAGGGGGAACAACGGCGGCGACGGCTACGTGATGGCGCGACATTTTCAGGCGGGAGGTCTCCAGGTGTCGGTGGTGGTCCTCTCCGAGTTGTCCAAGATTGCGGGGGATGCGCGCATCCATCTTCGAATCATCCAGCATATGGGGATCCGCATCCTGGAAGTCCCTGACGAGGAGCGCTGGGATTCAATCCGTGGTGAGCTTGAGAATCATGCGTTTGTGGTGGACGCCATCCTTGGGACCGGCCTTCATGCACCTGTGAGAGGATTCTATGGCCAGGTAATTGAGGACGTCAATCGCTCGGGTAGGCCAGTTGCTGCGGTTGACATCCCCTCGGGGCTTAACGCGGATACCGGGTGCATTATGGGGGTGGCCGTGAAGGCCGCGTTGACCGTTACCTTCGGGTTTGTAAAAATCGGCCAGGTGGTCTTTCCAGGGGCGGAACGGGTGGGGAGGCTGGTCCGGGTGGATATCTCTATCCCCAAGGCGGTCTCCGAACGGGTACCGGGAAAGATCCGGATGACCGAACCGGATGATTTCCGCCCTTTTCTTAAAGGGGAGAGGTCCGATACACACAAGGGAAGTCGAGGTCACCTCCTGGTCCTGGCCGGCTCCATGGGAAAGACCGGTGCTGCGACGCTTACAGCCACTGCGGCACTCAGGGGAGGTGCGGGCCTGGTGACCCTCGGCATCCCGGAAGGACTAAACCCCATCATGGAGGTCAAGCTGACCGAGGCCATGACCGTACCCCTTGCGCAGACGAGCGAGGGGAGCCTGGCCTTGAGGGCACGGGAAGCCATCGAGGGTCTTCTTCCTGGAAAAAGTGCGCTGGCCATTGGTCCGGGCCTATCCATGCACCCTGAGACGGTGGCGCTGGTACGCCACTTGGTGGCCCACTGTCCCCTGCCAATGGTGATCGACGCAGACGGCCTCAATGCCCTTGCAGGCGCCCTCGGGGTGCTTGATGGTCGCAAGGCCGAGACTTTGCTTACGCCGCACCCCGGCGAGATGGGGCGGCTTGTGGGGCTCAACAGTGCCGAGGTTCAGGGAGATCGGTTGGGCGTTGCGACGCGTTTCTCAAGGGATCATGGGTGCTGGCTCGTTCTCAAGGGTGCGCGCTCACTGGTCTCGGGGCCTGACGGACGGGTCTATGTCAATCCGACCGGAAACCCGGCGCTTGCAAGCGGAGGTTCCGGAGATGTGCTCACGGGGTTGATCGGAGGATTTCTGGCAAGGGGGTGGCCCATGGAGTGGGCAGGGTCGGCCGGCTGCTACCTCCATGGCCTGGCAGCGGATCGTCTCGCACGACGAATGGGGTCTGTCGGAGTACTGGCCGGAGAACTGCCGGACGTGGTTCCCTTCTTGATGGAGGCCCTTTCTCAGGACCGATGGCCGCTTGACTCGCCGCCACCCCATGGGGACCTCTGCTCGGGCCGGGCCCTTCAGTCCTCCCTGTAATCGTTTTTTTGAGGAGGCTTACTTTAGATGACTTACGCCTGCGACATCATGACGTCAAACGTGATCACCGTCAAAAAGGAGACCCCTCTGACGGAACTGGCGAAGATCCTTTACGAACATCACATCAACGGAGTCCCTGTGGTGGATGACGATGGTGCGCTCATCGGGATCATCTGCGAAAGCGACCTGATCCGCCGGGATCGCAAGCTCCACATCCCCACGGTCATTGCAATCTTTGACTGGGTCCTTTATCTTCAGGGACCGAAGGCCTTTGAAAAAGAGATCCGCCGGATCAGCGCCACAACTGTGGGGGACCTCTACACAAAAGATGTGATCACCGTTTCCGAAAAGACTCCGGTTGAGGAGATCGCCACGATTATGAGCCAAAAACGAGTGTATACCATCCCGGTCGTGGACGAAGGGCGGTTGGTGGGGGTCATCGGCAAGGCCGATCTGATCAGGGCACTGATCGCTTGACAGAAAAGACGTTGACATTTCACAGCGGTTCCAGGCAGGAAACCGTTGAATTGGGCCGCAAACTGGGCCGGCTGTTGAAGGAGGGCGATGTGATTGCCCTTTCAGGCGAGCTGGGTGGGGGCAAGACATGCATGACCAAAGGGCTGGCCCTTGGCCTGGGCGTCCCGGAAAACGAGGTGGTCACAAGCCCTTCTTTTACTTTTATGAACGAATATGAGGGCCGGGAGACACTTTACCACATGGATGTCTACCGATTGGAGCACCTGTCGGAATTCTTGGGGACCGGCCTGGATGAGTATTTGAGTCATGGTGGGGTGGCCGTGCTCGAGTGGGCCGACCGCTGGCCGGAGATCCTTCCCGAACACACCCTGAGTGTGACGTTCGTGATCCTGGGCGATGACGCAAGGGCGCTTTTCTTTTGTGCCCGCCACCCCAGGGCCGCGGAGATTCTTGAAGGCCTGGCGCGCGCGATTTGCGGAATGGAATGACGATTCCATCCCTCACTCAAGAGGATGCCAAGGTAACCGGTAGGTGGCAGGCCTGCGAAGCCGAAGAATCGGTCAGTTTGGGTACGAGAGAGGCCTAGGTTCCATCGTCATGCCGGACGTGATCCGGCATCCAGTTGATCATCCTATATTAGAGTCATTCTGGATTCCGGCGAGCCCCGGACCTGATCCGGGGTTTGCAGGAATGACGGCGTCGATGGAATAGTGCTAGCAATATCAAATTATTAGAAAAACAATAGACTGCCGAGTTAGGAATAAGCAAAGGTATAAGTGAGGTTTTAGAATATGGCGTTGATTGTACAGAAGTACGGCGGTACTTCAGTCGGCAATATCGAGAAGATCAGGAATGTTGCAAGGCGTGCCATAGAGTACCGGGATCAGGGAAACGATATGGTTGTGGTGCTCTCGGCCATGGCCGGACAAACGGACGGCCTCATCCGGCTTGCCCGCGAGATGGTCGAAGACCCCGAACCCAGGGAACTGGACGTTCTCATGTCAACCGGCGAGCAAGTCAGTGTGGCGCTTTTGGCCATGGCCTTGAAGTCCATGGGATATGATGCAAGGTCGCTCCTGGGTTTCCAGGTGGCCGTCCACACCGATCAACTGTACGGGAAAGCCAGGATTCACGGCATTGACACCGACCGGATCAGGAGGGAGCTCGAAAAGGGGCGGATTGTGGCTGTGGCCGGCTTTCAGGGTCTTGACGAAAAGGGAAACATCACCACCCTGGGCCGCGGGGGATCGGACACCACGGCGGTGGCCCTTGCGGCCTCGTTGAAGGCCGATGTTTGCGAAATTTTCACCGACGTGGAGGGCGTTTATACCACCGACCCAAACATTTGCCCAAAGGCCCGAAAGATGGACTTTATCTCCTACGATGAGATGCTCGAGATGGCGAGCTTGGGGGCGAAGGTCCTGGAGATCCGATCCGTCGAATTCGCGAAGAAGTTCAACGTCCCCATCCATGTGAGGTCAACGTTTTCGAAAGAAAGGGGTACCATGGTGGTCGAAGAAACAAGGGATATGGAAAAGGTCCTGGTATCAGGGGTCGCCTACAACAAAAATGAGGCGAGGGTTACGGTCCGGAGGGTGCCGGATCGGCCGGGCATTGCGGCTCAGATCTTCGATCCTGTCTTCAAGTCCGGGGTCGTGGTGGATATGATTGTCCAGAACACCAGCGAAGACGGATCCACCGATCTGACCTTCACGGTTCCCAAGGCCGATTTCTACAGGACCATGAAGCAAGTGAGCGAAGTTGCCGAGCGGATCGGGGCTGAAAAGGTATTGGGTGACGAAAACATCGCCAAGGTGTCGATCATCGGCGTGGGGATGCGGAGCCATGCCGGGGTGGCTCAAAAGATGTTCGAGACCCTGGCCCGGGAAAGCATCAACATCATGATGATCTCCACCTCGGAGATAAAGATCTCCGTGATAATCGAAGAAAAATATACGGAGCTGGCCGTTCGGGTGCTCCATACCGACTTCGGCCTGGACAATGAACCAACAGAGCAACCATAGACCCTTCAAGGGGATTCCCCTCCTCCTTGTCTTGCTGCTGGTGCTCCCTTTGGCAGCCAGAATGATGCCGGTCGCTGGACCGAAGCCCCTGCGTTGCGAAAGCCCTGTTTTCGTGGAGCTCAAAGGGAATGTAGCCTGGCCGGGCGTGTTCGCTATCTGTAAGCCGCTTGATCTCTCCGACTGGCCCGCCACGAAAAGGGTCTCTGGCGCCTTTATGGGGAGGGACCCCGAGACGGGAGCGGTTTCTTTGAGGTCCGGCGCCACCCTCGATGTAAAGATTGAAGCGGGCAAGGCCATTTTATCCCTGGGGGAGATGTCCCCGTTTTACAAAGCGACCCTCGGCATTCCCATTTTGATCAACACTGCCAATGCCGACGCGTTCACGGCGGTCCCGGGGATTGGCCTGAAATTAGCACACCGGATTGTGTGGGAACGGGATCGCAGGGGAGGGTTCCGGAAGATTGAGGAATTGATGACGGTCAGCGGCATCGGGCCTAGCCTGTACGGGCGCATTAGACCTCACCTGGGGCTTTGAAGTGGACAAGAGGTTTCGTGAAATGGGCCTTCTATGATCGTTCTCGGCATCGACACCTCCTGTGACGATACCTCTGCAGCCGTGGTCGAAGACGGTCGCCACGCGCACGCCAATGTGGTTCAAAGCCAGGTCAGGCTTCATCATCCTTACGGCGGCGTTGTCCCCGAGCTGGCATCCAGAGAGCACATCAAGAACATCTCGCCCGTGGTGGATGCGGCGCTTTCCCGTGCCGGGATGAAATGGAAGGATCTGGACGGGATCGCCGCCACTGTGGGGCCGGGGCTTGTGGGGTCACTGCTTGTGGGGCTCTATTTTGCCAAGGGCTCGGCTTACGCCCAGGGTCTGCCCCTGGTTGCGGTCAATCACCTAGAGGGTCATATCCTTTCCATCTTTCTCGAGGATGAGGTTCCTGGTTTTCCATTTGTTTCCATGACGGTGTCCGGGGGTCACACGAGTCTCTACCACGTGACCGGCTACGGCCGGTACGCCCTCTTGGGGCAAACGCTCGACGACGCAGCCGGTGAGGCCTTTGACAAGGTTGCCAAGTTGCTCGGTCTCGGCTACCCAGGGGGTGCCGTGATCGAGAGGACGGCCGCCGGTGGGGCACGCGACCGGATCAGGTTCCCCAAGGCCTATCTTTCGGGCGACTCACTTGATTTCAGTTTCAGCGGGCTCAAGACGGCGGTGGCCTTATACATGAAGCGGTGGTACTCGGACGAAGGGACCCGCTCGGAGGCCACCCTTTCCGATGTGGCGGCCTCCTTTCAGGAATCGGTGGTGAGCGTGCTTTGTGACAAGCTCTTGAAAGCGGCTGAAAAAACCGGCGTGTCCACCTTGGTGGTGGCTGGCGGGGTGGCCTGCAATGGTCGGCTCAGGGCGCGTTTGGAGGAGTTTGCGTCAGAGAGACGCATCCGGGTTTTCTTTCCACGGCCCGTCTATTGTACCGACAATGGGGCCATGATCGCCGCGGCGGGTTTTCACCGATTGATGGCGGGGCAGCGGGCCGATATGTCCGTGGATGCCCGGTCCAAGTTTCCGATTCAGGATCTTCCCGAGGTTCACACCGCGGCCGTTTGATTCCTTCACGAATCATTTTGTTCGAGGCAAAGGCGACTGGGGGGAGAATTTAGCGTGCGTTGAAGCTCAGCAGGCAACTCAGGTATTACTATTTGAAGTTCGTGAGGCTCAAAGGAAGCCCCAGCGAGCTCGCGCTTGGCATGGCCCTCGGTATTTTTGCAGGCCTTTTGCCCATTCTCCCGTTCCAGATCGCCCTGGCGGTTGCGCTCGCGCTCCTCTTCAAGAGCAGCAAGATCACGGCGGCCATCGGTACGTGGATCAGCAATCCGCTCAACTGGTACTTCCTTTACTTTTACACGTACAAGGTGGGTGCCTTTCTCCTGGGCGTTTCCGGGAAAGAAGCGCTTTTCTCGAAGCTGATGAGATCCATTCGTCACGCGGATGGCCCCCTGGCCATTGCGGCGCACATCTTCCAGGCGGGGACCACGGTGGTCGCTTCTTTTATCACAGGCGGGATCGTGCTGGGAATCGCGTTCGCCGTCCCTGGTTATTTCGTATTCTTCTATATCTTCAGGTCCATTGCCTCATGGCGGGAAATCAGAAGAAAAGGCCGGCAAGAAAAACGTCAGAATCATTGACACCGAACGGTTCCCCTCGGCCGCAAAAGCGGTTGGGGCAGCACTTTCTGGCGGACCGGACCGTGGTGAGAAAGATGATCGACCTGATGGCGCTGGATGGGTCTGAGGTGGTGCTGGAAATCGGCGCCGGCCTTGGGGCCTTGACCTTGCCACTGGCACCATGCGTGGGCCGTGTGGTGGCGGTGGAAAAGGACCAGAGGTTATGCCGCCTCCTGGGCGAAAAGCTCAAAACGGAAGGGATTCAAAATGTCACACTGCTGCATCAGGATATCCTGAAGGTAGACCTCTTGACACTGACAGGAGGTGGAAGAGAGAAAATCCGGGTGGTGGGCAACTTGCCCTACAATATCTCATCGCCAATGCTGGAAAAGGTTATCCTTGAACGGGAGAGGGTGGAGCGGGCCATCTTCATGCTTCAATTGGAGGTGGCCCAGCGGTTGGTGGCCAAGCCTGGGAACAAGGCATACGGGGCCCTCACCGTCTGGGTTCAATATCATGCCCTGGTTCGACTCCTCTTTCCGGTCTCCAGGAAGGCCTTCTACCCCGTCCCTAAGGTGGATTCCATGGTTGTGGAGCTGGATTTTCAAAGGCCCTACCCTAAGGGCACCCCTGACGTGACCCATTTCAGAAAAGTGGTTAGAGCCGCATTTGCCCACAGGCGGAAAACCATTCTCAACTCCATGGCAGGCAGCGGGGGGGGGTGGGATAAGGAGGTGCTGGGCACGGCCATGAATCATTGCGCGGTTGATCCCGGAAGAAGGGCCGAAACATTGGACCTGGATGAGTTTCTCTGCCTTGCGGGGGCCCTTTCATTGACAAATCGAGCGGTTGATGTTATTTAAAATATTTTTTATTCAGAAATGCGTTAACAATCGCCTACGGTCAAAGAGCACCAAGGCATCGTCATCACCTGAATTCAGGAATTTGGGTCGAAGCGATGGTGCATTGCGGAGATCGGAATTAAGTCCATGGAGCAGCACTACATCATCGTTGAAGGTCCCCTGGGCGTAGGAAAGACCAGCCTGGCGAAACGGTTGTCCGAAAGATTGAATGGCCAACTGCTGCTTGAGGATCTGGATGAGAATCCTTTTTTGCCGGGTTTTTACAAGGACCCGAAAAATTTCCGCTTCAAGGCCCAGATCTATTTTCTGCTCAGGCGGTTTCAGCATGCCTCGGAGGTGAACCAGATGGATCTCTTTGAACGGGTGGTCATCTCCGACTACCTGTTTCAAAAGGACCGCCTCTTTGCCACCACCAACCTTGACGATGGTGAATTGTGGCTATATGACCAATTGTTTAGTCTGCTTCGACAAAGGGTGGCCATGCCGGACTTGGTGATCTTCCTGCAGGCCAGGACAGAGGTCCTGATGGAGCGCATCCGATCCCGGGGCCGAAAATACGAGCGGGCCATCAGCGCCGACTATGTGGATCGAATCAACGGGGCGTTCAACGATTTCTTCTTTCACTACGATGACTCACCGCTTCTGGTGATCAATGCCTCAGAGATCGACTTTGTGCACGTTCCAGCCGATCTGGACGACCTGGTGGAAAAGATCAAGAAGATGAAGAAAGGGACGCAGTACTATGTACCCCTGATCGTGCGCTAGCAGGATGCGGAAAAATGCCCATCTGTCCGCCGCCGTCCGCCTAGGCGGATCATCCTTCGTCACCGCGATCCCGCTTCCAGCGAGAGACATTTTTCCGCACCCTGCTGAAGACATTCGGATAGGAGGGGAGGCCCAATGGAGGTCATAGAAAGTGTGCGCCAGATGCAGACACGGGCCGAGCGTTTGAGGCAGGCCGGTCACACGATCTGTCTGGTCCCCACCATGGGATTTCTTCACGAAGGCCATCTGGAGCTCATGCGGATAGGGAAAGCGCACGCGGACACCCTCATCATCTCCATTTTCGTGAATCCCATGCAGTTCGGTCCTTCCGAGGACTACGAAGCCTACCCGAGGGATACGGAGGGGGACCTTTCGAAGGCCGGCCAGGTGGGGGTGGACATCGCTTTTATTCCACGGGCCGATGAGGTGTATGGCGACAGATTCCAGACCAAGGTCAGCGTCGGGGATCTGACCCATCACCTCTGCGGGCGATCTAGACCTGGCCATTTTGACGGCGTCACGACGGTGGTTGCCAAACTCTTCAACATCACCAAGCCGCACCTGGCCGTGTTCGGACAAAAGGATTATCAGCAGCTGGTGGTGATCACCCGGATGGTAGGGGATCTAAATATGGACATCGAAATTATCGGGGTCCCGATCGTGAGGGAGTCCGACGGTCTCGCCATGAGCTCTCGAAACAGCTACCTCGACCCCAAGGCGCGAAGGTCTGCCCTTTGCCTTAAGGAGTCCATGGATCTGGCCGATGAGATGGTGAAACAGGGTGAGCGGGACGCCCGGGTTCTCAAGGGGGCCCTTGAGACGTTCATAGAAGGGTTTCCGTTGACCCGGATCGATTATGTTTCCATCTGCGATCCGATTACCCTTGAGCCGGTTGAGACGCTTGGCCGTGAGGCCCTTTTGGCATTGGCGGTTCGCGTTGGAAAGACCCGGCTCATCGATAACCGGATACTTTTGAGTGGGGGCTCTTAGGCCGTCGGCACCATGGCTGGCTTTATCGAAAGGCCCGACGATTACCTTTTTTGCAGGGATGCCCAGCAGGAGGATGGCTGAGACGGCCTGGAGGCCGTATGAAAGGGGCTTCTGAAAGGAGAGAGTTTATGAATTCATCGAGACCACTGAATTTTTTGTTTACTTCGGAGTCGGTTACCGAGGGGCATCCCGACAAGATCGCCGATCAGGTATCAGACCACATTTTGGACAAGATTCTGGCGCAGGACAAGCGGGCCAGGGTTGCCTGCGAGTGTTTGGTGACGACGGGGATGGCCATCATAGCGGGTGAGATCACAACCGTTGCCTATGTGGATTTCCCTGAAACGGTCCGGCAGACCATCAAAGACATCGGCTATAGCAACTCCTCCATGGGATTTGACTGGGAGACCTGCGCGGTGCTCTCCACCATTGACAAACAATCCCCCGATATCGCCGTGGGGGTGAATGGTGCGGGACTTTTCAAGGAGCAGGGCGCAGGCGACCAGGGGCTGATGTTCGGGTATGCGTGCAAGGACACCCCACCGCTCATGCCCATGCCCATTTATCTGGCCCACCTTCTCACCCGGCGACTGGCCCATGTGCGAAAGTCAGGTGCGCTTCCCTGGCTCCGCCCGGATGGCAAGAGCCAAGTCACGGTGGAGTATGTGGATGGAAAACCCGCCAGGGTCCACACCGTCGTGATTGCAGCCCAGCATGACCCGGATGTGGACTATGACACCCTTAGAGAGGCCATCATCGAGGAAGTGATCCGGGAAGTGATCCCCCGCGAGTTGCTTCACGACGAGACCCAGTATTTCATCAACACCACCGGCCGGTTCGTGGTTGGCGGCCCCCTGGGGGACTGCGGACTCACAGGGCGAAAGATCATCATGGACACCTACGGGGGCTTTGGGTATCACGGCGGGGGCGCCTTTTCAGGGAAGGACCCATCGAAGGTTGACCGAAGCGCGTCCTACATGTGCCGCTATATTGCCAAGAACATCGTGGCGGCAGGCCTGGCGGAGAAGTGCGAGATCCAGGTGGCCTATACCATCGGCAGGGCACAGCCCGTTTCAGTGATGGTGGGGGCCTACAGCACGGGCGTTGTCTCGAGCATGGAGCTGACCGAGATCGTCAAGAAACTGGTCGACCTTCGTCCAGCGGCCATTATCGAAAGACTCGATCTCTTGCGGCCCATTTACAGAAAGACCTGCAACTATGGTCACTTCGGTCGAGAGCTTCCGGAGTTTGCATGGGAAAAGACGGATATGGTGGACGAGCTGAAGAAGGCCGTGAAATAGGCGACGGAGGGCGAGATCAAAGATGGATTACGACATCAGGGATATCAATCTAGCAAACAAGGGCCGGCTGCGGATCGAATGGGCGGAAATGGGCATGCCGGTCTTGGCCCGAATCAGAGACCGTTTTCAGACGGACAGACCTCTCAATGGCTTGAGGCTCTCTGCCTGCCTCCATGTCACCACCGAAACCGCCAGCCTTCTCAAGACGCTGAAGGCCGGTGGTGCCGAGGTGGTGGTCTGCGCATCGAATCCGCTCTCGACCCAGGATGATGTGGCTGCATCCCTGGTGGCGGATCATGAGATCCCGGTCTTTGCCATCAAGGGCGAAGACCACGCCACCTACTACGGCCACCTTCTTTCGGCCCTCAAGCATCAACCCAACCTCACCATGGATGACGGGGCGGACTTGGTGGGCTCGCTCCACTTTATCGCCCTCGAGAAGTGGGGGGAGCTCAACCCAATCATTGCCGCCTGGGCAAAGGGGTTGACCATGGAGGCCAGGAAGCTCTTTTTGTCCGGGGTCCTGGGGGGGACGGAGGAAACCACCACGGGGGTCATCCGATTGCGAAGCATGGAAAGGGATGGGGTCCTGCAGTTCCCGATCGTTTCGGTGAACGACGCCAACACCAAGCACCTTTTTGATAACCGTTACGGCACGGGTCAGAGCACCATTGACGGGATCATTCGGGCTACCAACCGATTGCTGGCCGGCAGCACCTTCGTGGTGAGTGGCTATGGATGGTGCGGGCGAGGGGTCGCCCGTCGGGCCATGGGCCATGGCGCGCACGTCATGGTCTGTGAGGTGGATCCCCTGCGAGCCCTTGAGGCGGTCATGGACGGCTTTCAGGTCATGCCCATCGCGAAGGCCGCGCCCCTTGGGGATTTCTTCTGTACCCTCACCGGCGACCTCAATGTGGTTCGGGTGGATCATTTTCTAGCCATGAAGGACGGCGCCATCCTCGCCAATTCGGGTCACTTTGATGTGGAACTGGACCTTGCCGGGCTTCGCAAGGCCGCAATGGGCAGGCGGTCCATCCGGGAGTTCGTGGAGGAGTTCACCCTTCAAAACGGCCGGAAGATTTATGTGCTGGGGGAAGGGCGATTGATCAATCTGGCTGCTGCCGAGGGGCACCCGTCCAGCGTCATGGACATGAGCTTTGCCAACCAGGCCCTTTCGGCCCAATACATGGCGACGCACCACGCAAGCCTCGAAAATCGGGTCTACCCGGTCCCCAGGGAGATCGATGAGGAAATTGCCCGGTTGAAACTTGCCGCCATGGGGGTCGAAATCGACACCCTTACGCCGGAGCAGGAAAAATACCTATCCTCGTGGGAGATGGGGACGTAGAAATAAAAGAAGGGTGCAAGGTTTCAGGTTCAAGGTACAAGATCAAAACCATTCTTCCTTGAACCGTGGACCTTGCGCCTTGTACCTGGGTTTCATCTACCTCTCTTCCGCAAGGACCACCCAGATGGCCGCCGCCAAGCCCCAGATAAAGTTGAACACGAGCACGAAAAGCGGGGTGTAGTTGCCGAGCTGGAGTCCCAAGAGTCCTTTGCCCGCCTGGTAGGGAAAAACCACCAGGAGCTGCACCAGGGTGGGACCGAGGCTATACAGGAGGGCGCGGCCCAGGACCGACCGCTTGAGAAAGGGCAGGAGGAAGAGAGCGCCCCATATGCCGCCCCACACCACGCGTTGGTACATCCATGGGGCAGTCAGGGGTTGGGAGATATTTACCCCGAAAGAGGCGGTGATCCCCTTGACGCCCGCAAGCCATACGGCGAGACCGTTTGCGACGCCTCCCAGACAACCCGCTGCGAACGACACGCTGACTTTTCTGAAGAATCCCATCCTTGCCCCTCCATGTCATGGTGTTTGATCGGAACCATCAGCGCCTGGTCCTTCCGACTATATGAATCGGAGAGAAATGTCAACGATCCGATTTGTGGATCGAAGTTACCGGGGGACCTTCTCCTTCCTGCTTGACTGCCCATACCGGATTCCCTATCGTGTGCCGTAAGAAAGAATAGCGCCTGCGCGCTCCATGTATCTTCTGGATGCGGGTCGGTCTTTTTCCTGAGATTCAAAAGGCGTGGCCCCCAAATGACCGTAAAAAGACTCCTGATCCTTGTGCCCTGCCTTATCGTGGTGATTCTGCTCCAGTCCTACTTCTGGGTTCCGACCTATGAGGAGCAGACCCGCGGGAATCCGCAACGGCTTAATACTTTCATCACGGCCTCCATCGGGGATGCGAGTCTCCTCAATCCGGTCCTTTCCGCAGAATCGGCCAGCAGTCAGATCGAAGCGCTTGTCTTTGAGGGACTCATTGACCGCGATAAGGACCTGAACTTCCGGGGGCGGGTGGCTCGGAAGTGGGAGATTTACGAGGAGGCCTATTTTTATGTCAATGACGCCTTCGACATCCCAGGCATCGGGCGGGCGGGTGCGGAGGAAGTGGCCGCCCTGATCCGGGACGCCAAGCAGAAAGGCACGGATCTCGAAACGGCCCTGAGGGCGTCGCTTGCCCGCATCAAGGATGTCGAGACAATGCCACCGCGATCTTACGATGCCACGATTCCGGCCGACGCGAAGAGTGCGCAGCCAGCCGACGTCGGGCTCAAAGTGCATGTTTCGGCGCCTGCCCGCGTCAAGTTGATCCTGGAGGAGGTGGACCAAGACCTTTTCGAAAACCTGGCGGGCCTCCTTGGAAAGGGCTACTTTGCGTCTTTCCGACCAGAACGATACGTGAAACCTGAAACAGATGTTGACTCGCAGAAGCTCTTCGCCGCGGCCGGAAGTATTCTTCCGGCCGTCGAGCACAACCCGGTGCTTGTCTTTCACCTGAGGTCGGGTGTCAAATTTCAAGATGGTCATGAAGTGGAGGCTCGGGACGTTCAGTTCACCTACGAGGCCATCATGAACCCCAAAAACCTTTCGCCGCGCATCTCAGACTACGAACCGGTCAAATCCGTGGAAGTGATTGATCCCTTGACGGTCCGGATCACCTACAAGCGGCTCTATTCGCCTGCCATTTCATCATGGGCCATGGGTATTCTCCCCGAGCACCGGCTGAACCCCGATGCCCTGAAGGAAGAGGCCGTTCGCGCCGGGAAAGATCCCGATGCGTTTTCCATACGTCAGAGCACCTTCAACCGAAACCCTGTAGGCTGCGGGCCATTCAGGTTCGAACAATGGAAATCGGATCAGTACATCCGGCTGGATCGGTTCGAGCAGTACTGGGAAGGCCCTCCCAACTATCACCAATATGCCTTCCGGATCATCCCGGACCTGCTGACCCAGGAAATGGAGTTCTACGCAGGAACCCTCGACAGCTACGGCGTTCAACCCCACCAGGTCCAGAGGCTTGAAGCGGACCCCCGGTTTCAATCCTTTTCCGGGCTCTCCTTCGGGTACACCTACATCGGCTACAACATGCGCCGAAAACCCTTCGACGACCTGCGGGTCAGGAAGGCACTCGGCATGGCCATCGATGTGGACAAGATCATCAAATTTGTCCTCTACGGCCAGGGCGAACGAATTACAGGGCCCTTTGTCAAACAGACGGACTACTACGACCATGCGATCCGCCCCCTGCCCTACGACCCGGAGGGGGCCAGCCGGTTGCTCCATGAGGCGGGGTGGGTTCGAAACCGGGCAGGGTGGCTTGAAAAGGACGGGAAGATTCTTCAGTTCACCCTGATCACCAATAGCGGGAACGATCTTCGCAAGGCCGTTTTGGCCATTGCCCAGGACGCCTGGAAGCAGATCGGCATCGACGTACGGACCGACCTGCTGGAGTGGTCCGTATTTATACAGGAAAGGGTGATGAAAGGAGATTTCGACGCCGTGGTCCTTGGGTGGCAGATGGGGATCGAGCCGGACCTGTACCAGATCTGGCATTCGAGCCAGTCCCATCCCTACCAGCTCAATTTCGTGGAGTTCAAAAACGAGGCCGCAGACGATCTCATCATCAAGATCAGACGGGAATACGACCATCAAAAGCAGGTGGCCTACTGTCACGAGCTTCACGAGATCATCGCAAGAGAGCAGCCCTACACCTTTCTCTATGTGGGGAAGTGGACGGCCGTCCTGGACAAGAGAATCGTGATCCGGGAAAAGGATGAGGCGGGCCACTTCGTGTACAGCAAAATCACGCCGACCAAGACCGGGGATTACACTTTCTATTTCAACAAGTGGATCAAGCTTCCCGAAGCGCCGGTCTTCAACCCGGAGGGCTGAGAACCATGCTATCCTTTATCGGGCGCAGCATCATCCAAAAGATTGTTACCCTCTTTTTCGTCTCGGTTGTGTCTTTCCTGATCATCTACCTGGCCCCCGGAAAGCCAAGTCAGGTGGATCCTATGAACCCCAAGTTCACTCCGGAAATGGTGGAGCGGTTCCGGAAGGCATTTCACCTGGACAAGCCACTCTATGTCCAATACGTCTACTTCTACAAAAACCTCTTTACCGGCAAGACTGTTTCATGGAAAGACAACCAGCCGGTGCTCAAAAAAATATGGGATCGGTTCTTGAATAGCCTTCCCTTGTTCATCGTGGGGACGATTCTCACGTGGACCCTTTCCTTCCCGGTGGGCATCCAGTCGGCCATCCGCCGTGGGTCCTTTTACGATCGGAGCGCAACCTTTTTTTCCTATCTACTCATCTCCATCCCGGGGTTTTTCTTTGCCTACATCCTCATCATCCTCGTGGTGACCCGGCTTCACGTCCCTGTCATTGGGATGGAGACCTTTGGTTTGGGACACGCCTCGCTGCCTTTTTTTATGATGGATCGCATCTGGCACCTTCTCATCCCGTCCGTTCTCGGCGCCACAGGCGGAATTGCCGTGCTCTCAAGGTACGTCCGGAGTCAGATGCTGGAAGTGGAGGGGCAAGACTACGTTCGCACCGCAAGGGCAAAGGGCCTTCCGTCGGATCAGGTGCACTACAAACACGCCCTGCGAAACGCCCTCCTTCCCTTCGTTACCATGTTCGGGCTCATTCTCCCGGGGCTTATCGGCGGGTCTGTGATCATCGAGTCCATTTTTTCTTGGCCCGGTATGGGAAGGATGGCCTATGAGGCCATCCTGGCGCGAGATTACCCGGTGATCCTGACGGTCAATTTCTTGTCGGCGGTGCTGGTCCTGGCGGGCACGTTTGTGTCGGACGTCCTCTACATGGTCGTCGATCCAAGGATCAGACTTTAAATAAAGGTCGCAGGCATGGCAGAGAACGACGACACAAGATTGCAGAAACCCGCCGCCCGGGAGCGCACGCTTATGGAGGAATTCTGGCTCCTCTTTAAGCGGAATCGGCTCTCCGTCTTGGGTCTCATCATTTTTGTCGTTTTCCTCTTTGTGGCGCTTACGGGCCTTTTTCTCACCTCCGGCACGAAGCCGCTCTTCGATCCAGCCATGGTCAGGCTTGAGGAGAAGCTGCGCCCCCCGTTTTCAAGCCCAAACGTTCAAGCCCTCCATCCCGACGAAGTCCCGACCCTTGGAATCTACCTCTTCGGGACCGATGACCTGGGGCGGGATGTCTTCTCCAGGATGCTTCAGGGCGCGTGGGTGTCGTTGACCGTGGGGTTTGTGGCCGTGGGGATTTCGGTCCTGATCGGGGTGTTTCTGGGTGGGATTGCCGGTTACTACGGGGACAGTTACCTTAAGATCGAGCACGTCCTGCTGAGTGCTCTGATGTTTGCGGGCGTCGTTCTTCTTGGTGTAGATGCGCGTGGCGCAGGGGCGGCTCTTCTCATCCTGGGGCTTGTCTACATCTTTACCGTGCTCATCCTCAAGCCCACAGGAAAGCAACCGACTTGGAGAAAGATGGCCCTCCTTCGACGAAAGGCCGTTTCCATTGACACCCTGATCATGCGTCTTGTGGACATCATGCTTTGCTTTCCAAGCTTCTTCCTGATTCTCACGGTTGTGGCGCTCCTGCCTGCCTCCATTTACAACATCATGATCGTGATCGGGCTCACCAGTTGGATGGGGGCCGCGCGGTTTGTGCGGGCGGAGCTCCTGTCGCTGCGGGAGCAGGACTTCGTCACTGCCGCAAAGGCCCTGGGAATTGGTGATTTCCGAATCATATTCCGGCACATGATCCCGAACGCCATCGGCCCCGTCCTCGTCTCCGCCACCATTGGGATTGCCAGCGCGATCCTGACGGAAGCGGGTTTAAGCTTCCTGGGCTTCGGGGTGCCGCCGCCGCACGCCACCTGGGGGAATATCCTTTCGGATGGAAAGGGGTTCATCTTCGATGCCCCCTGGCTGACTTTTATCCCGGGCTTTGCGATCCTGATCGTGGTCCTCTCCTTCAACCTCTTCGGAGAGGGGTTGAGGGATGTGCTCAACCCTAAACTGCGCGAGAGGCACTGACGATGGCCGAAAAACCCCTGCTCTCCGTGCGGGATTTAAAGGTCCATTTCCACGGCTACGAGTCGGTTGCCCGGGCGGTGGACGGCGTGAGCTTCGATGTCAGGCAGGGTGAGACCGTCTGCATTGTGGGCGAGTCGGGCTGCGGCAAAACCGTGTCCGTTCTGAGCCTGCTGGGGCTTATCCCGGTCCCGCCGGGTGAGATTGTGAGCGGGTCCGCCCTGTTTGATGGGAAGAACCTTCTTGGTCTTACCGAGGAAGGGCTTCAGCGGGTCAGGGGAAACCGGATCGGTATGGTTTTTCAGGAGCCGCTCACCTCGCTCAACCCGGTTTTCACCATCGGTGATCAGATCGCCGAGGCGATCACCGTGCACGAACGGGTGGATGCGCAGGAGGTTCGGCAGCGCTGTCTTCAGGGTTTGAGGGATGTGGGCATCCCCTCTCCCGAGGAGCGGCTTTCCGACTATCCGCATCAATTGAGCGGCGGGCAGCGGCAACGGGTCATGATTGCGATGGCCCTTGCCTGCAATCCGGATCTGATCATCGCCGATGAGCCCACCACGGCGCTCGATGTAACGGTCCAGGCCCAGATCCTGAAGCTTTTCCGTTCGCTCCAGGAAAAGCGGGGCATGGCGCTCTTGTACATCACGCACGACTTGGGGGTAGTGGCAAACATCGCGGACCGCGTTTACGTGATGTATGCGGGCGTGATCGCAGAAGAGGGGAACATCCGGCAGATCTTCAAAGAGCCCATGCACCCTTACACCCAGGCCTTGCTCGCGTCACTGCCTAGCAGGGAAAAGCGGGGGAAGAAATTGTACTCCATTCCAGGCACGGTCCCTGACCCGGCCCGCAAACCGGCCGGGTGCCCCTTCCACCCCCGGTGCCGCCATGCCATCTCGCGCTGCAAGAATGATTATCCGGGCCGGTGCGACTACGGAAACGCTCACCATGTCCGGTGTCCGGTCCTTCTCAAACGGGAGGACTCGTGGTGCCAATGAGTTTCAATCGCAGACAGACCTAGACGTTGAGGCTTCAAGGTCTTTCCGACCTCCGACCTCAGATCTCTGACCTCTGGTCTTTCAGGAGCCTGAATCAAGACGCATGAGTCCAAGCCGGAACAAAAACAACCAGGTGATTCTGGAAGTGACGGGACTGAAGAAGTACTTTCCCGTCAAGCGGGGGTTTTTCCAACGGACCATCGGCTGGATCAAGGCTGTGGACGGCGTGGATTTCGAGATCGAAGCGGGAAAGACCCTTGGCCTTGTGGGGGAGAGCGGCTGCGGGAAAACCACGGTCGCACGCCTCGTCCTGAAGCTTCTTGAGCCTAACGAGGGCAAGGTCTTATACCAGGGGACGGACATCACCCGTTTCACCCCTAAGGAGATGAGGCCCCTTCGAAGAGAGATGCAGATCATCTTTCAGGACCCGTTTGGGTCACTCAACCCTCGGATGACGGTCGGTCTGACGGTGGAGGAGGGGCTGCGGGCAGCCGGCATGTCCAGGGCCCGCCGGAAAGCGCGCGTGAAAGAGCTCCTCGAACAGGTCGGCATGGTGCCGTCAAGCGCAGACCGATATCCCCACGAGTTCAGCGGCGGACAGCGACAGCGCATCGGGGTCGCAAGGGCGCTTAGCGTTGAGCCGACGCTCATCATATGCGATGAGCCTGTCTCGGCGCTCGACGTATCCATCCAGGCCCAGATCATCAACCTGCTCAAGGATCTCCAGGGACAGCTCGGACTCAGCTATCTTTTCATCACCCACGACCTCAACGTGGTCGGCTATCTGAGCGACCATATCGCCGTGATGTACCTGGGACACATCATGGAGCACGCGCCGGCCGACGAGATGTTCGAAAATCCGTATCATCCCTACACCTTGGCCCTGCTGGCCGCGGTCCCCAAGGCCGAACCCGAGGGGGACCGTGAAATGAAGCCCCTCGGGGGCGAGCCCCCAAGCGCCTTCAACCCGCCGGTTGGCTGCCATTTTCAAGGTCGATGTCCGCTAGTGGAGGATCGGTGTCGGGAAGAGGAAATCGACTTCTACGAAGTGGGTCCGCGCCATCGGGTCAGGTGCTGGAAGGTGGTCTAGGGGAGGCGGCGGAAATTTCCCTTGACATTTTAGGGGCATTTCCCAATATTAAAAGCTCACTGGGGGATCGTTCAGTGGCAGGACAACGGGTTCTGGCCCCGTTAACCTAGGTTCGAATCCTAGTCCCCCAGCCATGGTCAGGTCCCATCGTCTAGCGGTCTAGGATATCGCCCTCTCACGGCGGAGACACGGGTTCGAGTCCCGTTGGGACTACCAAGATGAACGCAACCCCTTGATTTCCCTGAATGAAATCAAGGGGTTTTTGTTTGTCAACCTTCGCCAGGCCTCAACCTTCCTTCCTCTAAAAATACCCTATATTGAATCTCCCGCGCTGAAAGGCCATGGCCCACCCATCCACCCACTTTTCGTCATATACTGTCTCCTTTTTCACCCAATACGGTATCCACCCCATTCACTTCTGGAATCCAAATACATAGCGTTTCGTCAAAGAGGGAACCCTACCGTGACGAGGTGACGGAGAGGGTGGACGATGGCACGCTGAACGTGCTGGACCTAAAAACCGCATCCTTCTTTGTCGGGCGGACTCCCATAGGCCCCATCATTGGAAATTATGAGATCAGCTCGATGATTCCCTCCCTCGGCGGGTCGGGAACCGGAGTTGGGACGATCGTGGAGGGACCTCCAGGTACTCTCATGCTGACGGCACAGGGATTTAGCGCCGGCTTCACTTCTTCCTTCACCGCGAGCGGCGTTCTGCATGAAAAGGGGGGGATGACGTGGACCTTGCAGGGGGATCTCTTCGGAACGACAATAGAGGGCACCGTCGAAGTGGGCCCTGCAGGCGGCATTACCGGTACCATCAATGTCCTGGCGATCGGACCTTTCATCGAATCCATAACCATTCTCGGCGGCAGCATTTCAGATGGTGTGGTGCAAGCCACGGATATCGTATCCTACACGGATGGAACCGAGGGGTTCGAGACCATCACAGCGACGCACCAGTGGTGCATCGGAAGTCACAGGCCGGCAGATCTTTTTCTTGCCGGACTTGCGAGAACTTAGTAATGGTATCGCGACTGGGCGATATGGATGGCATCTCCGGAAACCCTATAGACAAACCTGTGCTCATCGCTGATTCGCCTCGACCAGTAACCAGAAAGGGCGTGTTTTAAGGGTTCCGGTTTCCCAATGCCTTCAAAGGGATTACGTTTGGTCTCGTTAATAAGGGTATTGATACGCCGGAGAATTTTTTTATCAGTCTTTTGCCAGAAGAGATAATCCTCCCATGCGTTGTCGGAGAAGATGAGCTTCACTCCATGAGCTTCCTTTCAGTTCCTTGTCCGTTCTTGAGCTGGGAAATAGATTCAATTAACCGTCGTGTATTTTTAGGCGAACGTAGAAGGTAGGCTGTCTCTTCAAGGGCTTCGTAGTCCTCGAGAGACATAATGACCACAGAATTCTCGGATTTACGCGTTACAATGACCGGAGTATGGTCCCTACATACTCTTTCCATGGTTTTTGCAAGGTTTTGCCTTGCTGCTGTATAGGTTATCGCATCCATATTGGACCTCCTGTACAACTTATGGTACATGTGAGATAGAGGTTGTCAAGTGGGCATTTCGAGCCGAAGGCTTTATCCCCTGATGACTGAGGGGGGTGAAAGGATTATTGAAGGCCAATTCCGGGCAGTGGGCGCTGTCGACCTCGGTCCCATAAGGCAAGGATAACCTTAATAATTTTGCCAATCTTTTTAGGGTGACAATTCAATCCAGATCAGCTAGAGGTAGCTCAAGAGGGGATTCTGGAAAATCCAGGACTCACCTTGACAGTCCTGAGAGATGTCATCTGGCAATGGTGGACCCAGCCTTTGGGAATTAAAAGAAGACAGACAGGAGTCTTTTTTGCAGGTACTTCGCACCCCTGATGACCGTTTCGCCGGCCTGCCGGACTTCCCTTATGAACCCAATTACATCGAGGTTCCGGATGGTGAAGGTGGGCGCTTACGGATTCACCACGTGGATGAAGGTCCAAAGGACGCCGAACCGGTCCTGATGATGCACGGTGAACCTTCCTGGTCGTTCCTATACCGCAAAATGATCTCCCTTTTCCTTCAGGCCGGATACCGGGCCGTGGCCCCGGATCTTGTCGGGTTCGGCCGTTCGGATAAGCCGGCCAAGCGCACCGACTATTCGTACAACCGACACGTGGCTTGGATGCATTCGTGGCTGAAAGAAATAGCCCTGACAAACATCACCCTTGTGTGCCAGGACTGGGGCGGCCTGATCGGGCTGCGGCTTTTGGCTGAAGACCCGGATCGATTTGCTCGGGCCATAGTCGCCAACACGGGCCTGCCCACAGGGGAATTTCCCATATCCGATGCATTCATGGCGTGGCGCAAGTTTTCCGTAGAGGTTCCCCAATTCGACGTCGGTGCAATCATCAACATGGGCACCCTTTCGGATCTGCCTGAGGAAATCCTGGCGGCCTACGATGCGCCCTTCCCGGAGGAATCATATAAAGAAGGGGCCCGCATTTTCCCTTCGTTGGTGCCTATCTCCCCGGATGATCCGGCGACCCCGGCCAATCGAAAGGCTTGGGATGTCCTGTCCGGATTCGAAAGACCCTTCCTCACGGCCTTTAGCGACGGTGACCCCATCACCCGGGGGGGTGACAAAGTCTTCTTAAACAGGGTTCCGGGAGCCAAAAACCAACCACACACGACTATCAAACGCGCGGGCCATTTTCTCCAAGAAGACAAGGGAGAGGAGCTCGCAAGGGTAATCGTTGATTTCATGGCCAAGACGCCCCTGTAGGATTTTCACGCGGCGCTGCAATATTGTTAACCCTTTTCGGTGCTGTTACCTTCAAATGGTTTATTGATACCCAAAAGCGGACTGAGGAGGCCCCAGGCGGATGGCAACAGTCAGTTCCGATTATAATCTCGCAGTCACACACGCCGCGCTGGTGGGTCAATGGCATCCTTACTCGCTCACTCCGTACCTCTCTCTTCCAGTAAACATTTGTGGTGGTTTTGCCAGAAGGCCATGAATGGGGGGTTCGAATCCATCCACTACACTATGGGGCGGGGTGTCTTTTGTTCAAGAGGGAGAACGTCACCAAAGGGCAGCGTTGAAAAGGCTCAGATTTTTAACGTCCCTGAGATATCTTTGGCATGCTTCAATTCTCTCTTACTCTCAACATAATGATTGAATTGTTGACTTGACACATCATCGACATGACAAACGTGCGGAGGTATCCTAAGCGCGGTATCCTTTGCCGGTAGTGTTATGACTTTTACTCAGCAAAGAGCTTGATAAAACCAGCATATACTCTTCTTATCACAGGTTTAAGCGAGGCTGTGATCGGTATATCAAAACTGCAATTCTTAACTCATTTCCTCTGCTTGGTTGAAATCAAGAAATCTGGACGTGGAGATCTGAGGAGTGAGGGCGCGGGGTTAAGAGGGGCTCCATAACGTCTAGCCGAAGTCGACCTCACCCAAAGCGCTCCGCAAGACACAACGCTTTTTCCGTCCATCCCAGAAATACATCGTTCATCATGGCCGAATACGGTTTCGACCCCATCGACACAAACCCTTAAACAGTCCATGCTCGTCACAGGTTGAGCTCTCGTATAGGTCGATCCGTGAAAATTGAAGATCCGCACGGCCAACAGGATGATTGAAGGAAAAGCCGATCTACCGACAGGCAGGGAGGCGTTCCATGACAAAAGCAATACCAGAGGGATTTCACAGCGTCACACCGATATTCGTGTTCAAGGATGCTCGTAAGGCCATCGAATTTTACAAAAAGGCCTTTGGCGCCAAGGAGCGGTTTGCCATGCCTGGACCCGAGGGCAAAGGGATCATGCACGCCGAGCTCCTGATAGGCGACTCGATCATCATGATGGGGGAGGAAAATCTCTATGCGCCCTGCAAGAGCGCGGAAACCATGGTGGATTCTCCCGTCACCTTCTACATTTACCTCGAAAATTTCGACGAAGCTTTCCGGAGAGCCCTGGAGGCCGGCGCCAAGTCCGAGATGGATGTCAAGGAGATGTTCTGGGGGGACCGGGTCGGCACGGTAAAGGACCCCTTCGGCTACAGCTGGAGCCTCGCCACCCATACAAGAGATCTAACACCGAAGGAAATAGAGGAAGGGGCCAAGGCCGCACTCGCCCAGATGGTGGGGAAATAGAAAATCGAGACCATGTTGTTAACAAAATTGAAATGGCGGCAAGAATCAAACTTCACAGGCAAATAGGGAGGTCAAGATGAGAAAGACTCAGACAACGATCATTATACTGACCCTGGGTCTATTGTTCTCGTTCATGGCGGGCGCGGAAGACAAACGGACTCCCAAGGCGATGAATAAGATCGAGCCGTTGCCGCGAGATTTAGAAATTCAAGTGGCCCTAAGCGCACTGCCGCCGCACCTCAGGGACAATGCAACTGTATATGTTTTAAACCCTGACAAGGGCTTTGAAGTTGCCCGCAAGGGCACGAATGGATTCCACACTTTTGTTGCACGGACCGGCGATGATGCGTTTCGAGGGGCCTGGCCCTTAACAGAATACAGAGATGATATTCTCTACCCGATTTCCTTTGATAGCGCAGGCGCCAAGGAACAGATGCGAGTCTTCTTTGACGCGGCAGAAATGCAGGCTAAAGGAACTCCTCCCGGAGAACTCAAAAGAATCATCAAAGAAAGCTTCAAAAACGGATACTATAAAGCGCCGGAACGAGCCGGCGTCTCATATATGCTGTCTCCAATTCTTAGGACTTACACGAATCCGGATGAAAATGAGGACGTAGCTACCGCTAACATTCCTCACGTGATGTACTACGCACCGAATGTATCCAATGAAGACATTGGCGGGGCAATCCCAAAGCCCGAACAACTGCGTTACTTCAGCCAGCATGGGCGCTGGCCGGACACCCCGTATCCGTTCCTCATACTTCAAGGCCCCCATGGATACATCATCCAGTTTCGCGGCGTAACGGAAAGGGATGCAATTACCAAGGAATACCAAGGAATGCTTGCACGACTTTGCAAAATCAAAGAAGCTTGGTGTTTGCCAAAATCGGTAGGTAATGGGCATTAGAGCTTTGGTTTCGCCAAACGCTCGGGTTCCGCAAAATCGGCTGCGAGTGGAAGATCGCGCATGAGGATAAATCCCTGCCCTTCTGTATGGACGACGGCCTTTATGCGGCGGTTGACTGCAAGCCTGACCAATATGTGCCTCCGGGAACTCATGATCAAGGCCTGTAAGCGATCCTTGCCGGTAAGTGCTGCCGATCTCCACCCTTTTGATCCAGGTCAACTCTTCATATCACGGGTTCGGATGGAACTGTGATATGTTCTGCCTATCTGGTGCCACAAAATCCCGCAAGGCCCGTGGTATGTATCAAGATACCTGGAATTCCATCTAATTTCAATCAGTTGCTTTCCTTACGAGAAAACCGGGCTTTTTTCAAAGTCGGAGGCCTCCCGGGACAGCATTCTAATGGCCCCCGGATCGGGTACAAAGGGTTCAAGAAGCCTTGGGCTCAGTTACCTACTGTCTTTGCCTCCAAAATACATGATTTACCCTATTTACTTTCTGGCGGCTAAGAATTACCAAAAGAATGGCCTAACTCGATGAATCTTTTTGAGCTTACCGTGATCGGGTACCAGGACGATCGCAGTTATTCTGATTTATGGTGCATTTAACATTGACAATTCCGACGCCCGAGCCGGACCCGGCAAACCGGTTGCCGAACGGAACTTAAGACTACATTTCCCGCTTATGGAGGATGCACATGAATACAAAAGCAGTTAACCTGACAACCTTGGCTATTTTCGCGGTGGTTATTCTAGCGATATCGCCGGTCTGGGCAAAGCAAGAGAGTAAACTCAGTGAACAGGACGCCGCAAAGATCGGCATCGATGCATACATCTATGGCTACCCACTCGTGACGATGGAGATGACCCGACGGGTGATGACCAACGTGGAGAAGCCGGAGGGCACGCGGGCTCCGATGGGGCAACTGGTCCGCATGCGCGAATATCCGACGGCAGCATTCAGGGACGTCACTGCGCCGAACGCCGACACGCTCTACACCACCGGCTGGATGGACGTGGGCAAGGAGGCCTGGGTGTTGAGCATACCAGATGCCAAAGGCCGTTACTACCTGATGCCGATGCTCGACGGCTGGACCGACGTGTTTCAGGCCCCCGGCAAGCGCACCACAGGCACCAAAGCTCAAAAGTATCTCATCACCGGCCCGGGCTGGAAAGGCAAGGTGCCCAAGGGCGTCAAGCAGTATAAATCGCCCACCGGCATTGTCTGGCTGCTGGGGCGCATCTATTGCACCGGCACCCCGGAGGACTATGCAGCCGTGCATGCCATGCAGGACGAGATTTCCATCGTCCCGCTCAGCTCGTACGGCACGCCGTATACCCCACCGGCAGGCAAGGTCGACCCCGGTATTGACATGAAGACGCCGGTGCGTGACCAGGTAAACGCTTTGAGTCCGGAAGCCTATTTCAAACTCCTGGCAACCCTCATGAAGGAAAATCCGCTGGCCAAGGCGGATGCTCCAATGATAGCAAAGATGAAGAAGATCGGTATCGTGGCCGGCAAGGATTTCGATATCAACAAGTTAGACCCTGCAGTAGTGAAAGCCGTGAAGGGAGTGCCCAAGCCGGCGCAGGAAAAGATCATGGCCCACTTCAAGGCGGCGGGTACCTTCGAGAATGGCTGGGTGTTTACGACCAAGACCGGAACTTACGGCGGCGATTATCTGCAACGGGCACTGGTCACCGCCATTGGCCTCGGAGCCAACCGCCCCCAGGACGCGGTGTATCCGACCTCGGAAGTAGATGCCGCCGGCAAGCCCTATGACGGCGCCAACAAGTACGTGATGCATTTCGACAAGGGACGGATGCCGCCGGTCAACGGTTTCTGGTCGCTCACCATGTACAACGGCGAGTACTTTTTCGTGGCCAATCCGCTAAATCGATACACGCTCAGCTCGCGCAACAAGTTCAAAGTGAACAAAAACGGTTCTATCGATCTTTACATCCAGAAGGACTCGCCCGGCCAGGACAAGGAATCGAACTGGCTCCCGGCTCCGCAAGGAAGGTTCATCCTGATGCTGCGGCTTTACTGGCCGACGAAGAAGGCACCGTCCATCATCGACGGCACGTGGAAAGTCCCGGTTGTCAAGATGGTACGGTAAACCTTTCGACTTTTTGCGAATTCGTCATGGCATGTCATGACTGCGACCTGGTTCAGCGGATCGGAAAGGTCCCCGCATGGGCGTGCCCAGTGCGTGCGCTGCGGGGCCACGGTTTTCAAACATAAGCGGAACAGCCTTGACCGGACCCTGGCCTGGAGCATGGATGGGGTGGTCCTTTTCGTGATCGCCAATACCTACCCCTTTCTGGGATTCAAGGTGGGGGCGCAGATTCGAAGACCACGCTGGCAACAGGGGTCCAGACGCTGTATAGTGAATCGGATGCTCTACAAGGTGCCCCTGGTCCCGAGGGTCATGCAGTCCATCAGGCACGAAAAAGCTGTGCTAGCTGCTTCATCTTTACGTAACAAGGCATCAATTCAGAACTCCAGCTATTTGAAATGGAGATCGCCGAGAATTCTGATAGATGAATATGGCAGCCATTGACACACCGCTGATGTCTTTTGATGCTCGACTTTCTTGCGAAACGGAACTTTTTTTCCACTTTTCCTTTGACGCTCTGTGGGCGCTGGTCCCGGAAAGTTGGATAATGTAATAAGCGGTGAGTCAGTCTTAAAAGGAAGAATCTGAGCGCAAAACGGATCCCAAAAAGTCAAACAATATGATAAGGCATAAAGGCCCATGCCCCCGCCGTTGCACAATGACGAAACCATGGCCGAGCTGGGCACCCGATTTGGCTTTAACCCTACCATGATCAAGGCCTGTAAGCGTTCCTTGCTGGAAAGCGCTGACCCGATCTCGACCTCATTGATCCAGCATATACTCTTCTTATCACAGGTTCGGATGAAACTGTGATTTTTCCTGCCTATCTGGTGCCACAAAACGCCTCAAGGCCCGTGGTATTGGCAAGCTATTACAGATTTAAATTAAAAAGACAAGGCGACAGCTCGCCCTGCCTTTTAATTCGCGATCACGCCTGGGTCTTTTAGGACGAACAGCGACACGCCCACACCAGTTAAGGCCTCCTAAAAATGTAGTTAAAAAAATTCTGGTCGTTACGCTGGTTCTTAGAGTGTATCCTAAACCTTTAAACTGGATAAATCCAATTGCCTGTTTGCTGGCCTCAGCCCTGGAATCGAACTCGACCAATAACGACTTGATTGCCGGGTTCTCAAGAGTTTTGCTGGCGCCGGATATAACCAAATTCTCCAAGCCATCTACGTCAATTTTAATGTGGTTGGGAAAAAATTTCGGGAACGCCGCAAGGAACGAATCTAGCGTAAAGGCCATTACGAATTGTCTGGCAGCAGTAGAAGCCGGTTCGGACCTCAATGCTGGCGGCGCCCCGAACTGGTTAAACGCCCTTCCGACACCGAAAACTGGCATGTAGAGGAGGTCAATAGCCGTTCTATCGGAAATGGCCAAGTTCAGCGGAACAATTAAATCCGACAGCTGATTGAGGTAAATATTTATCGTCAAGACTGAAAAATTTTGAGGCTCCGGTTCAAAGGCGACAACTTTCACACCAACCTTCGCCGACAGCAGGGAATACAATCCGACGTTGGCTCCCAGGTCGAACAGCGTCTCCTGAGAGGTGAAGGTTGTGATCCATTCCACAGTTTCCGGCTCTTTGGTAAAGAAAGATTTCGCCCGGTGGAATACCATGCGGCTGGGGCAAAACAACTTAAACTCCCCCCAATCTGAGGAAACAACGTGAATCGGGACAATTTCTTCGTATATTTCGCATTTTTTATGGTCAGGCACGTTGATTTTGTAGACCTTGTGGAGCAAGTACTTCAGAAGTTTCATGCCCGGCTTGTTTGGAATAATTCTCATTTTGCCTTTGCTGATAAGACCTTGATTTCTGTAGGGTGAAATATACGAGAGTGTGCTCATGTTCGTCAAGCAACCTCATCACATCCTGTAGGAGGTCCGGGCGAGGAATACGGTTTAGTGGGGCGTTCCGGTCTGGTATTGTCGCCTACGAGGCGAAGGACAACCGAGTCTTGTGCTTTGATGAGAGTGGGCCTTTTGCAGAAGAAAGGCGAAGGCGTACCTTCAAGCCACCTCTCGGTTTCGATGTTAGAGACAGAGATCCGACGGGTATTCCGGGTCTACGTAAAAACTTTTATCGGAAGGGGGCATGCTCTGAAGGCGCAGAAGTCTTGAGGATCGATCCCGAGTTCTCCCTGGAACGGTTCACAAAGTTACGTCCTTACTATCAGTCTGCAAAAGATATTATAACCGACTCCCTGGCAAGGCGGGGCTGGGGTGAGATAAGGATCTGCGCCATTAGTAAGAGGGGTGGCCGCACACTGCTTGCCCGATCCGCAAAACCCTGTACCGATGGAGTGCCCAATTTACCTTTGAATCTGAAACGGAAGCCTTTCAGTTTCCCTACAAACATCCGAGCACCTTGGCCCTGGGTCTATCTGCTATCTTTCCTGGGGCTTCCAAGAAATGGAATTCATGTGCTTTCAACTTGATATAGGGTGACCCAAAGCACCATCAGGCCCGTGGGATGTTATCAAGAAATCCCCAGGTACGGGGATTTGGAGCAAGCGGGTTCGACCATCCCTCCTCTATCCGAGGCCACCCGATTCCGCTTGCGGACGTAGCGTTTTGGTTCTTACCTGGCATAAATCACGTTCATTCCATCTAATTACTGATAAATCAACAGCATACTGCATTTGCGGACAAGAAACTGACCATAAGATTTTTGGAAATCCACCCGTTACGATATTTCTTCACACTTCGGCTGTTCAGATTAACCACTCCATAAGCACTTCTTTTAAGCCAAAGCATTTTGTAAATAGCTAATCTGAATACTTATTGATTCGTAAAAACAAAAGCCAAGACAGCTCAAACGAAATTGACAGTGTCTATCTCGCTATGAGGAACCCCAGGACACCGTGGTACGCACGTTTCCTGGCCGCAATAATCGCGCCTTTAGCCCAGTAGATTTAATCTCTGCCGATACCGTTCCTTGGGTGCCTGGATGATCTGATTCTTCTTCCGCTAGGCACAACTTTGTTGATCAAAATCATTCCATCCGAAACCCTGCTGGAATATCGTACCAAAGCGGCCGCCACTGTTGGCGGCAAAAAGCCGAAAAACTGGATTCTTCGTTCTATCTTTATTACCATCTGGACCGGTCCAATTGATTTGATGCCTCGCCATATATTGCAGACAATTCAATAAGAGCCTTGGACGAGCTTCATTGCAAGGCTTGCCTGTATATGGTACTATCGAGCCCGGTCATTATCGAAATCGTCGTCGGTAATAGCAGTTCGGTGATGTACGGATCGGATGATACAGGAGCACAGATTACAATGAGAATTTTGGTTGTTGATGATGATTTTGACTTGATGGAAAGAATTTCCCGATTTCTCGAACAACAACGATACGCTTCGGATACCGCTGCCGACGGGCAGGAGGCATTAGATAAAGTTTTTGATAACTTGTACGACCTCATTATCCTCGATATCATGCTTCCAAAAGTTGATGGACTCACCGTCTTGAAAGAAATTCGAAACGCTAGAATCAATACGCCTGTGCTGATGTTGTCGGCGAGAGGAAGTGTGGATGACAAGATCAAAGGACTGGACGGAGGCGCGGATGATTATCTGCCCAAACCGTTTGCGATTGCCGAACTGATGGCTAGGGTTCGTTCCATACTGCGCCGCGCGGCTGATCAGAAAGACGTGCTCCTAACAATTCAGGATGTTTCTCTGAACACCAAGACACGTGAGGTTCTAAAAAACGGTCTAAAGATCGGTTTAACTAGAAAGGAATTCGCTGTATTGGAGTTTTTGCTTTACAACAAGAACCAAGCTGTTTCCCGGCATACATTGGCCGAACACGTTTGGGGAGACAATTTTGATCCTTTCACCATGTCTAATTTCATCGATGTCCACATCAAGAATCTACGGCAAAAGATTGATCCGCTGGAGAATACAAAGATCATTCGGACTATACGTGGATTTGGGTTCATTATTCAGGAAGAAAAGGAATGAAGATCCGATATAAAGTTACTCTCTGGGTCACTGCAGCAGGAGTTCTAGCAAGCGTAGCCTTTTCGATGATTCTTTTCATCAAAATGAGGAACTTGTATTATGAATCCACAGACACCGAACTTAGAACTATCGCTGAGATCATAACTCGTATGGTTATATTGCCTCATTCGGGATTATCTTCATTCAGTCCCGACAAACCATTCACCGATATCCGAAGGTACTGGATTGAAGTATACGATCTGCACCACAAGGTGATATATCAAAGCCAGCTAGCTACAGGTTTCCCTTTTTATTGGGGTGAAAAATCTAATAATTCCTTCACGGTTAAAGTTCCAGTTCCAAAGCAGCGAACAGATCTAGACCCTGATGGTGATGGAACCATGACGATAAGGGCGAGAGGAATCAATATTGATATTCAAGATTCGCCTTTCACCGTTCGTATCGGCGAACCAATTGAGAAGTTAGATAAGGAAATCGTGGAGCTTGCCTACGTTATTGGAATTGGGTTGTTTTTCGGCACTCTGATATTGGTTTTCTTAAGCTACATTGTCGCCGGCAGGATTCTCAAGCCTATAAGTACTATTAATCAGCTGGCTGGTGAAATTAGCGAAAAGGCATTGAATACTAGGATACCGCTTGGGAAAAGTCGCGATGAGCTCTATGTCTTGTCTAAGTCCCTTAATTACATGTTCGATAGACTGGAGAATTCATTTGTCCGTCAAAGGCAACTCATTGCGGACGCCTCTCATGAGCTGAAAAGCCCTATCACTCTGTTCATGCTCTTTATGGATGATTCAATTAGCAGAAAGGACTTGCCAGAAGGATATAGAGACAGCTTGATTCATTATGCCGACATTTTAAGACGACTCAGTCGGTTGGTTAAATCATTACTAGACTTGTCCTACATGGAAGCCACGGACAAATTGGATGTCAAAGAATTTTGTCTGCGGAATCTAACGGCTTCGGTATTGGAGGATTATAAAGATGTATTTACAGGAAAGAGAATTCAAGTGTCTTTCAATTCTCCCGATGAAGTCTTAATAGTAGCAGACAAAGAAAAACTCCATCGATTATTAATAAATCTTATTGATAATTCCATAAAATATAACTCTGAATCGGACGGAATTATAGATCTTAATTTAACCCATGATGGGAAGAGAATCGAAATTAGTCTCTTCAATTCTGGATACGGAATACCACCCGAAGATTTGCCGCGTGTTTTTGAGCCGTTTTATCGAGTAGAGAAATCACGGTCACCGACTTATGGTGGGTCGGGTTTGGGTCTTACGCTTGTCAAAAGAATTGTTGAAATGCACAAAGGGAAAATACGAATAGAAAGCAGCCGTGGAGCATGGACGCGCGTACTGGTTTCTTTACCTATGGAGCCCCATCGGGATTGAAGAACCAGATCTTGGACCGTTCATAAAGATAACTTCCTAAAATTTGCCATAAGGGCCACCTTCTTACTCTTACTTGCCCATTATGCTTATCCGATGCTTCAAGCCTCCCAGACAAATAGTCTGCCCTAAATTCCTCGCATCTTCTCCATTCCACTCTGAACATTTCTGCACCACGCCCGATCCTGATTCACGCCACCAGTACTTTTTGGGCTCTTCGAAACGAGAAGTCTGCCTTGATCATCAGCTGTTGTCCCTGGCCTGATGAGATGAATCCATAAGCTTGTCCGTGCTTTATGGCAGGTGCGCACATCCGTCCGATATTTCCTGCACCTTGTCTTGAAAGCCACTGATGCCGGGCGATAATTTTCTTTCAACCGGCAATGTGCAAAAGAAGATAAGTTTATGATATTTCATAAGAACTGTCAAGATCCCCATCCTTTTGTAGAGCAGAAATCTTAAGGAATTCTTCATAAATGAGGGTGTATGAAAGGCAGAAGAACCCATAGCAATTCTACATCGTAGATTTGAGGGCGTTACTTCCTGGCTGAAAACCAATTGCGAGAGTTGGTCCGCAGGGCCCTGACTGTCCGTATCACGCCCGAGGATGGATTCCATTCGTTGATATATGTTTTGCGCATAACTCTGCGAATCGCGATCGTGTGGTCCAGATGGGTGTTCGTAGGAGAGTCGAGGTAATACCCAAGGGAGGAAACTTGAAACATTGTCAGTCATTGATGGACAGGGCCGACCGGGGTTCGATTCGCGAGCGTTTGACATTGTGCAGTAATAACAGGTTCTCATTACGATCGGCGCTGTTCATCCACGAAAAGGCATTGATTTGCTACTTGAGGCATGGTTAAGGCGATAAGACGTCTTGCGGATGCCCGCCTTTTCCTCTTTGGAATGATGCACGCCGAGAATAACCCAAGGCTCAAGGATTACGATCGAAGGTGGAAAGGCTTTTCTCCGATTCCAGAGCCGAAGACCGCATTCATTTGTTGGAGTGCGTTTAGAGTGTGTCGGCCTATCTAAAGACATCGGATTTGTTTGTTTTTCCATTACACAGAGAGGGGATGCCGAATGCGGTGATTGAGGCAATGGCTTGCAGAAGATCCAGGGTGTTATCATTTTTTTTGTTGGGCTGGCCCCCGATTTAGAGGTGGTGATAGAGGTTACATAATGTCGGCCCACGATAGCCACTAGCCCCGGGGATAATTCGCACGGTTAAGGACCGTGAATTCAATATGAGTCTGAGACTCCATGGACGCAAATGGGTTGAAGAAACACTGGATGTGGAAGAAAAGCTTAGAACGTTACATGAGACTGTAGCGCGAACTGGTTGAGGGATCTCGGTCTCCGGCTGGGGAGCAAGGACTATTAGGAGTCGGCAGGGTTGACGGAGAAGCGTTCTGGTACAGGGAACCGGTGAAGTGAGAAGCCTGGGTTTAGTTTGAAGTACTGGAGGATATAAATGAAGATTTTTATACTTGGGTTAGCAAAGTCCGGTACAACGGCGATGGTATACAAGGCCGCCGGTGGGCTTTCCAACTGCCGCGCATTTTCAGGGGGAAAACCCGGTAAGTATGTTGGTCGATACGAGAACGCGGTTTACAAACACACCTATGAGCCGCGCAAGGGGAAGAGTTTTGATCTCTATCGCGATCATTTAAAGAGCGAGCATTACGATCGGAAGATCTGGATGGCGAGAGATCCACGGGACGTTGCAGTTAGCAGAATGCTATACCGTTGGCATCGGGGCACGCGGGGGCCAAAGACCAGTATCATGCTCACTTAGACCTAGTCATCAAAAAGGAGAAAAGCCCCAGGAGAATATCTTTTCTCGATATCTGTCGCTATACCGGGTATAGCAAATACCAGAGAAGTATTGATGAGGTCATAAGAGAAGAGGGCAAACGCTATGCGGATATGTTTGGGTTTGTACGAACGCTTGGTGCCGACTGGTTTCTGTTCAGGTATGAAAATATGGTAGCAAACCGTTTTGATTCTCTGAATTCCTATCTCGGCTTTCATGTGGACGCTGACGCCGCGGTGCCGCAGTCGACCGGAAAAGCAAAGGTTGTGCGCAAGAAGGCAAGCGGTGACTGGCGGCATTGGTTTACGGAAGCAGATGTTGAAGCGCTCAGGCAAATTTATTTTCCATACATGGATCTAATAGGGTATGACTGTGAGGACTGGGCCTTAGCGTCACAACCATTTCTCGATCCGACTTATTCCTCAGAATATATGACAAGACTAGCCAGTAATGCAAAGCGCAACTTCATTCTGAGACTCAAGGACAATCTCTGGATGAGGGTTTTTCAATAGGGCGAGGTCACAGTAGAGAAACAAACCGATCGGCCGCAAATTCCAACAATGAGCATCGTCTGGATAATTGAGGGGAAGGGAAGCGATTTGGGTCAAGGTAGGTGATGGAGGGGGGTTAAAGTCCATCGGAATTCGTGATAGAAGTGGGTCCTACCTCACGGAGCTTGAGGGAGCTCCGTGAGGTTTTTTGTTTTCAGAGCAGATCAAAGGAGAAGGACCCAGATGGAGAAGATACTCCGAGACAGGAGACTATACGAGTTGCTGGAGGAAGTCGATAGGGATTTGGCGTTGAGGGCGCAGGCGGGGGGCTGTGAGCATTGCGGGGGGGCCGTGCATCGAGGCGACTATAGGAGAAAGCCTCGAGGAGGCCCTGCATGGGAGAAGCGCCACAGTTTTTGCTGTTCGCGGGAGGGTTGCCGCAAGCGCAAGACGCCTGCGTCGGTTCGCTTTCTGGGTCGCAAGGTTTATGTGGGGTTCGTGGTGGTTCTGGTTTCGGCCATGATGCATGGCGTGAACGAGCAAAGAGTGAAACGGCTTCGAGAGGTGTTGGACATTGACCGCCGGACGCTGGAGCACTGGCGACAGTGGTGGAAAGTGACGTTTGTGAGGAGCGATTTTTGGAGAGGGAAACAGGGCCGGTTGCGGCGGCCGATCGTGGAGGGGCAAATGCCGTTGGGTTTGGTGGAAGCCTTTGGGGCCTGGCAGAGGGAAGGTCTGATGAAGTTGATGCAGTTTCTCTCGCCGATCACGACAAGTTCTTATAAAGAGGGGGCCGCTATGTGATGGGTTTTCCCTTCCCGCAGAAGATGCCCTTCGACTCAGAGGAGAAAAGTGTTGTAGAGCAGGGGGCATCTCGCAGAGGAGGGGTAGATCAATGCCAGATGCAAAGGACACATCAGGAAGGGAGGAAAGATGGGCGCATTTTCGGTTCAGTGTGATCGGGCCGCTCCTGGCCGCCCCGCCTGAGCGTGGGGAACTGCAACAGGAACTGGCGCTTCTGGCCCGCAAGAAGTGGCGCCATCCGATCACGGGGCAAGGGGTAGAGTTTGCGCTGTCTACCATCGAGCGATGGTATTACTTGGCCCTCGGCGAGCCGAAGGATCCGGTCGGGGTGCTTGGGCGCAAGATCCGCCAAGACTGCGGCACCCATCCCAGCCTGACCACGGAGTTGCGGGGGGTGCTCTTGGAGCAGTATCGGAAGCATCCGAGCTGGAGCTACCAACTCCATGGCGACAATCTGGCGGTGCTGGTGGAGCAGGACCCAAAGCTGGGTGCTATGCCCTCGTATGCGTCGCTTCGCCGTTTCATGAAGGCCCATGGACTGCTCAAGCGGCGGCGTCAGGGCCGGGGAAACACCCCCGGGGCAGAGGCCGCCGAACAGCGCTTTGAAGCCTTGGAGATCCGCTCCTATGAAAGCCAATACGCCAATGCGCTCTGGCATCTGGACTTTCATCACGGATCTCTCAAGGTCCTCCTCCCTGACGGGCAATGGGCTGGGGTGCAATTGCTGGGCGTGCTCGACGATCACTCCCGCTTATGCGTTCATGCCCAGTGGTATCTCTCGGAGACGGCAGAAAACCTGGTGCACGGGCTTTGCCAGGGCCTCGAGAAGCGAGGGTTGCCTCGGGCGCTGATGAGCGACAACGGCTCGGCCATGATCGCCGCCGAGACCGTCCAGGGCCTCAATCGTCTGGGCATTGTCCATGAAAGGACCTTGCCCTATAGTGCCTATCAAAACGGGAAGCAAGAGGTCTTCTGGGCCCAGGTCGAAGGCCGGCTGCTGGCCATGCTGGAGAAATGCAAGGATCTCACCCTGGCTCAACTCAATGAGGCGACCCTGGCCTGGATCGAGCTCGAGTACAACCGCAGCATGCACTCCGAGATTGATCAGACCCCCTTGGGTCGATTCTTGGCCGCAAAAGACCTCGCTCGTCCCTGCCCGCAAAGCGCCCAACTGCATCAGGCCTTCACCGCTCAGCTCTCACGCACCCAACGACAAACAGACGGCACGCTCAGCGTCGAAGGCATCCGCTTTGAGCTTCCTTCCCGCTACCGCCATCTGAAACGGGTAACCCTACGCTTGGCCTCCTGGGATCTTTCCCACGTCTACCTCGCTGACCCCCGCAGCGGGTACCTGCTCTGTCGATTATATCCACAAGACAAGCACAAAAACGCAGATGGACGAAGACGAACCAAGCAGCCCCTCATCGACGCCGTGCCCGCCTCTGCACCAGAGACTGAGGGCGACGCCATGGCGCCACTGCTGCGCAAGCTCATCGCCCAGTATGCCGCCACGGGGCTTGCCCCAGCATACCTGCCCAAAGACGAATGTGCCCATGAAAAAGAAGGTGAACCATGAAAAAGAAATTGCTGGCCCTTTACTCCCTCAAGTTCAACCCCTTCTCCGCCGACATCCCCACCTCGGCCTTCTTCCCCACTCCCCCTACCGAAAGCTTCTGCTGGAGGATCGAAAACCAGGTGGGGGAAGGCGGCTTCGCCCTGGTCAGCGGGGAACCGGGAAGCGGAAAAAGCGCAGCTTTGCGCATCCTTGCCGACCGGCTCAGTGGTCTGCAGGACGTCATGGTCGGCATCCTCACTCGCCCCCAGGCCTCCATACTCGACTTCTACCGCGAACTGGGATATCTCTTCGGCGTGGCCCTATCCCCTCACAACCGCTGGAATGGGGCCAAAGCGCTTCGGGAAAAATGGCAGGCCCAGATCGAGGCATCTCTCTATCGGCCCGTGTTGATGATCGATGAAGCCCAGGAGATGAACACCACCGTTTTCTCTGAGCTTCGCCTGCTCTCCAGCACCCATCTGGACTCCCGCTCCATCCTCCTGGTCATCCTCGCCGGGGACAGCCGCCTCACCGACCGCCTCCATCACACCGATCTGTTGCCCATCGCCAGTCGCATCCGCACACGGCTTCGCATGGAACCCGCCACACCTCAGCAATTGCGCGAGTGTCTCACCCATCTCCTGGCAAAAGCCGGCAACCCCAATCTCATCAATGCCCAAGTCCAAAACGCCCTCTGTGAACATGCGGCAGGCAACTATCGTCTCTTGATGAACATGGCCAATGAGCTACTTTCTCTCGCCCTCAGCCGGGAAATCCCCCAGATCGATGAGAAGCTCTTCTTCGAGGCCTTCGACATGCAGGCCGCCGCAAATGCAGCAAGGAAGAGAAAACCGTGAACCCCCATTCGAATCGATCAAGCCTCGACCACAGCGGAGCCTTCTGTCATCCATCAAATATCCTGATCAGACCTCCATCATTTATCGTGATCGCTCTCATCGTGGGTTTGAGGCCGTGCGGTGTTGCGCGATCCTAAAGGCTATCGGGATAAACCTCTTTAGGGCAGCAACCGTTGCCCTCCGCAGGGGGGTAGACCCCTGTAACACAGCTGATAGCGGAGCCTCATCCACGCCTTATAGAGCTTTTTTACTTTTCAAAGAACTTTTGAAGGCTTTTGGAGCCAGATGCGAAATTTTTTCACCAATCAGTTCAAGTATGTGAGCATTTGCTCATAATGGGATTTTAAACGATTCCCGACTTTTTACGAGACCATCAAGTTTATAGTTTGATAATTTTAAGCTATGAGTTCTTTGTTCTCATTCTCGTTCAATGGCCGGGGTCGAAGGCTGGCACCAGCCTCACTTCGGGCCCTGTTACCGGCAATCCCGACTTCTGTGCCTGTTCCGTGGACGCCGCCTTTGACCTGGCGCTGGACGTGACGGCCGTACCGGGATGGCGGGTCTGGGATCTTCAGATTTGAGGCCATTGTGGGCAAACAGAAACTTACCACCAAGGAGAAGGCTGAGAAGAGGCGGCGGCGGAAAGAGTACATGACTATCTTCGTCAATGGCAAACAGAAGAGAGTCAAACGGCCCGAGACGATTGACGGCATGGATATCGACGAATTCATCCGCGCGAATGCAGATCCCATCTGGCTCCATCAGAATGAAATGTGGGAGGTTATGGTTGACGAAGAGGAATCGTGAAATCCCGACCCGTTGGCTGAGTCCGGAGGATGGCATATGAGGAAACAATCGATCAACCTCGGCGAAAAGCTCTCGAACCTTCTCCGACCATTGGTCTCCCAGGATCATCGCGCAGATGAATGACTATCACTTCAAGCTCGTCAAATTCCAGGGAGACTTCGTTTGGCATGACCACCAGGACACCGATGAGGTGTTCATGGTGCTGGAAGGAGAAATGACGATCCACCTGCGAGACGGCGATGTGGTCGTCAAAAAGGGAGAGCTGTTCGTGGTTCCGAAAGGCGTGGAGCACAAGACCTCGGCAAAGACTGAATGTCACGCCATGCTCGTGGAAGCCGCGGATACAATGAATACAGGCAGCACGGGCGGCGACAGAACGGCTCCTGCAGACGCCTGGATCTAAGGTGAATGATTGATCGCTTCGGCTCTAAAGAAAGAAAGGAGGTTGAATTATGGGAAATTTCGTCTTTGTAATGAGAAATGGTGACGTGGACACGGCCACGCGGTGTTTTCAACTGGCCAAGGTTACGCATACGAAGGGACACACCGTCAATCTCTTCTTGATGGACGACGGCGTTTTGTGGGCGGACAAAACACGCGATTTCAAAGCCAAGAGCAGGACCGGGGACTGCCCGGAGGACTATTTCCCTTACCTGGTGGAACATGAAGTCCCGGTCAGCGTCTGACCCCCATGCGCCAAGGCCCGTCAGGTTGACGAGGCAAAGTTCTTCACGAACATGGGTCTTAATGGGGCACCGCACCTCATCGATCTTGCAACGAACGCGACGGTCTTCAATTTCTGATCCGTCTCCCGCCAGGCCTTTGACGCGGGCCAGGCTCCGCGACTCCCTGGCCCGCGACGCACCTTTGCACGACACCAAAGGAAACGACGTGAGGGGGTGTCTCAAGCGTCTTTTTGATGGAAAAAGAAACGGCATACCAACCCTATCAGGAACCCCGATGAAAATATCCGTTATCCTTGCACACCCCGACAAGAAGAGCTTCAACTACGCCATAGCCGCAACGGTGGTTGAAGCTCTGAATCAAAACGGCCATACGGTCCTTTTCCACGACCTCTACGAGGAAAAATTCAACCCGATATTGCCGGCTGAAGAAATCCCGAAAGATGCCCCGCTGCCGCCTGAAATTGAGTCCCCCTGCAAGGAAATCTCAGAGGCAGAAGGCATTGTCGTCGTGCACCCTAATTGGTGGGGCCAGCCTCCCGCCATTCTGAAAGGATGGATTGACAGGGTCATCCGGCCGGGGGTCGCTTACGAATTCCTTGAGGGCGACAAGGGCGAAGGCGTACCAAAAGGATTATTGAAAGCAAAGTCAGTCGTTGTGTTCAATACGTCCAATACGGAAACCGAACGGGAAAAGAAGGTGTTCGGCGACCCTCTCGAATCCCTTTGGAAGAACTGCATTTTCGATTTGTGCGGCGTTCCGCGTTTCTATCGGAGGGTGTTCAGTGTCATCGTCACCAGCTCGGAGGAGCAGAGACGAGCCTGGTTGGACCAAGTAAGACAAACGATCGACGAGTATTTTCCAAAAAGTGAATAGATGGTTCACATAAAATGTGGAGTGGGCACGTGGACCCGGCCACGAGACTTTTTAAGCCGGCCCTGATCAGACACGAACCGCGATTGAACCTGACCCTTCTTTGTTGTTCCCATTTCAAGAGGATATTATCTTCCATCGATTCGCACTTGCCACCCATCAAAGGGATCTGTGAACTTAGAATCTTAACGGCCGCAGCACGCCAGCGTATACTTGGTCAAACAGAATGGGCACATTGCGGACTCCCATCTTTGCGGCTATGCAAGGCTCTCCAAATCGCAGCTCGTCACTCGGAAAGACTGTCCCATAGGTTGAAAATCCGCCACCTCATCGTGTTTGAGTCTTTCTCTGATAAGCTCAAAACATCGGACCGTCTCTTGTGAGTATAATCTCTCTCCACACCCAAGGCATACCTCTGCGCTTACGCTTACGATTGCCGTGTTAAGGCCGCCTCGTAAAATCTTTTCGACCTCTTTTGCTACCATTTCACCCCCGCATACTGGGCATTTCTCAAATGGCATCATTATCTTTTCCTTTCTGCCAGTTGATCCACTTGGTAGGGTCGGGGCGATACACGGTTACCATTACCGCCCACAGGTTTTCCTCATTATAGGCCCAAACCGAGTGAATGGGCTTCCCGCTGAAGCTCTTACCGAAGATCAAACAGCTCGGATAGGGTTTATCTGCCGGATAAGCCTCAATGATCTCTCCGTGGAGCACCGAGAAATAGATCTCATCGAATGTGAGGTCATCTGCGTCAGCTTCCTCGTCGGCATGGTCACTTATGCGAATCCTATCCTTACCTATGGCCTCGATTATCCCCTCTATATCCATAATGCTTCTCTGCTTTGTCCGGAATATTCAGATCGCCCAACTCTCAAAACTTTAGTACTTCCCGGAATATTTACCATTGAGCGAATGGGCATGAAGCAAGCTTTCCCAATGTTATTAAGGCGATACCCACGTTCACATTCGGGGATATTCGAATTATTAGCACTTGCAAAGGGGCAAAATCAAGTCTAGCATCCTTTTCGCATTCCTGAAGGAATGACTCTCCTCTCTCTCCCTGTTAGGGCATTATCCGTGAACAGCGAAAATCACGCCTCCTGGGATGCACAGGTTGCTGTCTGCCTGTTTCAGGGAAGCCTATCTGAATGAGACGCCAGCAAGAAAATAAGTTGGGACCAATCTAAGGAGATTAGGCAAAATCCTTTACACAGGCCTACCTTCTCACCGGCTTGCCGCAGCGCACGCATATAAGATGTCAGGTTACGTAAAGGAGAGCGTTTCTCCATCCGCCGGGATCATGAGTCTGGATGCCGAAATGCCCGCATCCGTTGCCGTTTTCTGAAGGTTCCTACGTGTCACCGGGCAATGATCCAAAGACTCCGTATGGATTGCCACGACGGTTGCATTCGGAGCGGCGTTGACTGCCCTGAGGGTATCCTCTGTACCCATCAGAATCGGGTCGAATCCGGGAATCGTGGCCCCGCCGGAGTGGGTGATAATGATGTCCGGATGAAACGTACGAATAGCCTGTTCCACTTCCTCGCACCAGATACTGTCCCCGACCCAATACACGGTCGGTTCCCCATCAGCTTCCAGGACAAACCCGGAGACCTTGCCCATGCGCTCAAGGATTGGTCCGCTTCCCATGCTGCCCCCCTGTGCGGGTGATGGTGATGTCTTCCCAGGTGTGAGATGACTCAATCGGAATGACATTCTGAAATCCATCCTCTGTCATACGGCCTTCATCTCCCGGCTGGCAAAATACCGGAATCTCCTTTGGTAAAAGTTCTCTCGCGACGCGATCAAAATGATCCGGGTGAGTATGTGTGACCAACACACTGTTGATCCCTTGCACAACTTCTTCAGCCGGGAATGGCAGATCAATGGTGGGATTCGGTGCAATGTTGGCGAAAGACCGAAGCGCTCCTTTCGGTGAGAGCATTGGATCGGTAGTACCGTTCGCCCGGCATACGCAATTTTCATCGTGGCATTTCTGATAAGTTGAATATTCATCATATCCTCCTGCAACCGAAAGGGGACACCAGTAAAAAAGTAAGGTTGGAAACAATCGCTGGAGAAGAAGGGGAAAATCCTTTAACCAGGCCCATTTTCTTACCGGCTTGCCGCATTGCAATCAAAGTATTGTAGAGCGTAGCCCCACATACGGCGCACCAGCCGGACGATTTTTGCCGGTCTGGTACTGGCACGTGTTCGGATGTCTCATGGGGTGGGCATTACCGAGATCTTGTCAGGCAACCTTAGCTTCGGTAAGGTCAAGCACTTTGGCCTGAACAGACTCGAGCACGGAATCTCTGATGAACGTGCTCGCACTCAAAATCTCGATACCTATCAGTTCACCTTTGTCATTTAGTTCAGCCGTGATATTCGGACTGACCTCCACACTACCAGCCTCCGCCTCATCCGAGATGGCAAGATGGAGAATATCCTCCTTCTCGAAGTATGCCAAACGTGCTTTACTCATTTTTGAGCCTCCCAGACTTGAGTCGAGAATTGATTTGATGACGGCTCGTCGCGTGTATTGTCACAGGTGTCAGCGTGCTTCCTCTACGCTCATATGGGATCATGACCAGGAGCTTCACATGCCGGCCAATCACCACCAGACGCCCTGTCACCGTGTCCACATACCGCTCAGAGGAGTATCGCAGAATGTGCTCGACAGTAGCAACATCATAGCCGCGCAACTTCAACCGGTATTCCATGTACTCTGTCCAGACAATGGTTGCCTCCTCCATCTTTCCTCCTCATTCGACCGTGAGCTTAGATCATAGTGTTTCTAATTCCACTATCGGCAGTTTCCGGATACTGAGAAGATTCGAAGCTGGACAGAAGTCGATCTGTCATAAGGCCCCTGATACAAACATTCTTGCATAACCGACCATAATCGACCGGAAGACTTCGGTTTATGTATCCCACTGGTATCATGATCTTTTCAAGCTTGAAAGATCTTTCCCGTCGGATAATAATTGTCGAACGATCAAGCTCAGCAGCGCCGGGCGCGCTGAGCGACAGTGAACTCTGAGAAACCAGGATCGCGGCCGGCGTCCGCTGGAGAGCCTGGTTCGGCGTGCCCGCTAAGAGAAGCCCGTGTGCTACAAGAGCATCAGGGCCCTGCATCGCGGACACGGGAGAGCACCGTTATCGTCGGCAGGTACGACACGGTCACGCAATCAAGTCGTGCGTGATCTCGGCGACATTGTGGCAGCCACATATGGCCATCGCCAAATCAAACTCGGTGCGCAGCAACTCCAGCACGTGGCGCACACCGGCCTCCCCGTTCACGGCCAAGCCCCAAAGCACGGGCCGTCCGACCTGCACCGCCCGAGCTCCAAGGGCCAGCGCCTTGAGAATGTCCGTCCCACGACGGATGCCGCCGTCCATCAGAACTTCCGCCCGACCGGCAACAGCCTCGACCACCTCGCCCAAGGCGTGAATCGTGGGCCGGGCGGTGTCCAGCTGCCGGCCGCCATGATTCGAGACGATGATCCCCTCCACGCCGCAGTCCAGGGCGCGTTGCGCGTCGTCGCCGCGGCTGATTCCCTTAACCAGCACCGGCAGTCGAGTACGCGATCGCAGCCATTCCAAGTCGCTCCAGGTTAGGTTGTCGTCCTGGAGACGAGCAAAGTAGGCGGCAAGACCCGAATGTCCCGGCACTTCCGGCAGTTGGCCCGACTCCGGATCGACCAGGTTGGCGGCCGTCAGGCCATCGGGCAGGTGAAAGTGATTCCGTACGTCGGCCTCGCGCCGCCCCAGCACCGGCGCATCGACCGTGAATTCCAGGGCGGTGAAACCGGCGGCCTCGGCCCGCTCCATCAGCGAACGGGTTACGCCCCGATCCTTGTAGACGTACAACTGGAACCAGCGCGGGCCGGTGCTGAGCTGGGCCACCTCTTCCATCTTTATGGTGGACAGGGTACTCATCACATAGATGTTGCCGGCATCCGCCGCAGCCGCCGCTGTGGCGCGTTCCCCCAGCGGATGAGCCAGACAGTGGAACGCGCTTGGCGCCACCAGCACGGGCATCGGCACCGGTTGGCCCAGCACCGTGGTGGTGGTGTCGCGTGTGCCGACACCGGCCAGGACGCGGTAGCGCAGGAAGATCTCATCAAAAGCCTGGCGGTTGGCCCGCAAGGTAATCTCGTCCATGGCCCCGCTTGCGTAATAGTCGAAGGCCATCTGCGTCATCCGGGCCTTGGCCAGGCGCTCGTACTCGAACAGGTTAACAATGGGTCGCATTGCATTCACCGTCCGGTCCACGTCGAACGCGAGATTAGGCGGCGGCGGACGGCGGACTTTCCGCCCATAGAGGCAGCAGGACGCCCATAAATAAGTAATTAGCCACCCTCCCTCGGCTTTCTGTTTTCAAATGACCCATGACTTATTTATCTATTTATGCCCGTGCCTCTTCCCCCATAACCGACGGATACGCCTAATTCAGCTTCCGCAGGAATTCCAGCACGGCCGAATTGCACGCTTCCGGCTGCTCCACCAGCACCTGATGGCCTCCCCCCGGAATGATGTTCAATTCAGCGCCCGGAATCCGCTCGGCGAGGATCTTCGAGTTTTCAGGCGGAATAAGTACGTCCCGATCGCCTGTCAAAACCAACGTGGGTGCTTTGATTCGCGGCAGACGATCAAAGGCGTCGTGCTTATGAATGGCCTCCCACTGCCTCGTCAGGGTCTTCGCAGTCACTGGCTGCTTAAGTGAGATTCCCGAGTATTTTCTTGCCACCTCCTGCCGTTTCTCCAATGTTTCCTTATCGAAGAAGCAGGCTGCGGCTTTCAGCCTGGACTCATCGCTGGCGGTGCGGATCATATCCATGATCAAGCCAAAGACTTCCGGGCTGGCTGTGATCTGATGTGGGCCGCCGCAGTGGGTGGAGGCAAGAACAAGGCCATTCACCCGTTCCGGATATTGAATGGCCACCTCTTGGGCGATCATGCCCCCCATGGATAACCCAAACACATGGGCCTTTTCGATTTTGAGGTAATCAAGCAGACCAATGACGTCTTGGGCCATCATTACAATGGAGAGCTCCCCGCCCGGATCACTCGAACGGGCGACGCCCCTATTGTCAAAGACGATGACCCGGTATTCCCGAGAAAAGACCGGCGCCTGTTCATACCAGTGGTCCGCATTGCTCCCCAGCCCTCTGATGAGAACCAACGGATAGTCATGTCCAAAGGTTTCATAATAAATAACCGTATCCCCAATGTTCGCCTTCATTCTTCAATTTCCCTTCCTTTCTGAGACAAGAAAACCTGGGTCCGAGGCGTGCCTGGCGGGTCGCGCTATCATATTGATTCCCAAACAGATTCTTCCCAGAAATGCTCATGAAGCCTTAGAGGCTCTTTTTGAAGCGCCAAATAGCCCAAGTAAGGGGCCGGGGATTCCTTCAGGTGGTAGCTCCCATCGCCTCCGATCACCTCACGCTCTTTCGCCTTGAACCCAAGCTTCTCTTTCGTAGACTGATACCGATCTTCCCAATAGGCTCCTTTCCAACTCTTTCTCTGATTGAATGCCTGTCCAGTTCTCCCCGCAATCAATTGGATCGATTTTGGTATTATGTCTTATCACCATCATCCCTGCAAGTTGAGTCCACGAAATCCCGTGCCGGGAAAGGTGAACGTGATTGGAGGTCACGGTGTAATTGGGCACGCTAAGGCGGTAACGCTTCCTGGCCTCAAAAACCCACTGAAGCCACCGACGCCGGTCGCTGGCAAACTTGAGCAGAAACTCCTTCTTATGGCATCGATGGGTAATATGCCAGACGTAGCCGGGTATGTAATGCCGCTTTGCTCTCGGCATGAAAGTTTGTCCTTAGAATGACATTTTCCAGCCCAAAAACGCCCGTTTAAGGGCCAGAATCGCTCTCTTGACCGCTGTTTCCCGCCACTATTCAACCACTTACGATGGTCCGACCCGGACCCAAGGCATGCTATTTCTGACGACGAATTTGCCGATTGGTTTGAGGTATCAGCGGTTTTAAGCCTACTCCGTAAGCCTCAACATATTGTGTACTTGTCTAAATAAAAAAAATTACAACGCAAGAATCTTATACTTAGCCACTATAGGGCCAGTGTATATGCAATTTCACTTCTGTGGAAGGAGCTTGTTCTTTTGTAGATCTTTAATCACCACGCTAATAACATCATTAATCGCCTCCTTGGTTGAGTCTGGCTTCAATGTTTTTGATTCTCCAGACCATATGAGTTTTTCCGTTTTCACATCATAAAGTTTTGTTGCCAAGCGGACAGATTTAATCGTTTGGGAGTATCCAGGACGGCTATAATTATAAGCCCACCCATAGTAGCCGTAATAGCCTCCGGAACCTCCACCGGAAAACCTGTAAGCTTCCTTTTCATCCTTACCGACCAAATGGGTAATGATCAGTGCATCATTATTGAATTTATTAACGACCTTCAATACCTCTTCTTTGTCCAGTTTCATACCTGCAGGAATAGAAATGGCATCCATACTCGATACGGCCTCTACCCCAGCTGCCCTTAACTGTCTAACAAAACTATTTTCAAAAGATCTGCGAACCTCCTCATTATCTTTATAGGTTAACCCAATTACCAGAATGTCCGATACAGGTTTTCCCCGGTGGGCTTCATCCACCCACGTTTGGGTCAGCTCAGTGCCCGCACAGGCAATAATCCGAAGAACGAAAACCGTTGCGAAATAATAACATTTCAGGGTAATCTGCCTCACTGATTTCCTCCTAAATGTAAAACGGTTGTTCCTTTTAAATGCATTCCATTAAGCCCTGTGCTGCATACAAGTTTATCCTTTTCACAAACAATGAAATCTCTCAGGCGCCTGCGTAGTTGTGCGCATCCATTTTCCGTTTTTCACATGGTAGCCGAGATGCTTCGGCGCGTTGTCAGGAAGGCTTCATACCCAACATGAATGCACCCTGAGCGCATGCCTCCATAAAATCGAATTGACGGGATACTGGGTTCAACCAGACCCGCCAATCATTCTCGCATGAACAAAGCTTTATGAGCCGTCCAGATATATTGAGAAAATCCAAATAATGCCAGGATTTATGATATCACCGAACCGTTAAATCAAGGATTCTTGCATTATTACCATTCGCCGTCAGGTAAAATCAAGTCTCGTATCGATTAGGTATACTTTAAGAAATTCACTCTATAATTCCGCTGGATAGGATAATAATCTTGAACCTCACCTCGATCTGGCCGTCATGGTTGGCGGTTGCCCAAAATGAAATGACCTCTCCGCTCCCGGTTTTATAAACGCCACAATCATTTATCGCGGACCGGAGTCGTCAACGGCAAGACCCGGGGTATCCTGCGCATCTCTGCCCACTTCTCTCAACATCTTCACACCAGACATAAATACTTGGCGCTCTTTCAGACCCTCATAGCATACCGACCAGTCAAACTGCTTGTATAGCTCCTCAAACAGTCGTTTGGTCCATTCCTTGTAAACCGTCATTTTGGGATGGCCCTCAGAGATCCTTTTGAAGTCAGCGGAACAACGAAGTTGAACATGGTGATGAAAATAGTCCCTGTAGTTTGGATTTTCTCCGCTCAACTCTTCAGACAGACCAGTAATGCCAAGGTAATACCCAAGGTCACCGAGGCCCATCGCGCCTCCACGATTCAAAATCTGGATTTTGATAGTGAAAAACACACTCTTTTGGAAGACCACCTCAGCCGGCCAGCTTCGCCTGGAATCAGTGGCCGAATTCAGTGGAATGCGCAAGCAGAGATTGCTTTTCCATAATTTGTCGTATATTTAATAGTTGTGCCCTTCGGGAGAGTAAAATGAAACTCCTGAAATTTACCGTCCCAGAACATGTTATCTTCAAAACCAATTTTTTTCAGAGCAGCATCATCATAAACAACCACATCCTTGAGCAAATCCTCGGCACCTAATGGTCCACCTCCTGCTTCCTCAGCGAAAGGAGGCGTAAGAAGTGTCTCCTTGTCTGTATACCAGAACTTATGCATCCACATCGACATGTAATTGATCAGGACTATGGCTTGTAGATCCGTGAGCTCACGATCCATAATTTTGAAGTCATAGGGCTTAAGTTTGCTCTTGTGTTCGACAGTCTCAGGCTTCTTGGAATAAGTGGAGTAAAAAATGCGCTGGTAAAGATAGTATACCCCTAATCTGTCTCTCGATGGAAACAGAAGTTCATTCTGCCTTTGATTCCGGAGATAGAGGATATCGATTTTCTTCTGGATTGTTTCCGGCTGGGCAACATAGAAGAGCGCTGAGAGCATAACAACTATCACGATAAGTATTGTCTCTATGATTTTTGGTGAGCCTCTGTTCCACCAAAACGCAGCCAATAGGAGCAAGCAGATCGCTAGAAGAATGTATAGGACCAATTTCATATTCAGGACCCCTGGACGAGCCGATTCAAAAGGCCGATAGCCCCATCAGAGGCATTAATTCAGCGCACTAGCCGAAACCAAATTGTCTGTAAAGAATTCCGCGCGCGATCAAGGTTTCTTGCATCAACCGAAACCACTTGGCGAAAAACTGCGACTCATGTATCCTCCGGGTATCATGATCTTTTCGAACTCGCAAGATCTTTCCGATCGGATAATAATACTTGAGTAGGATCCCCAGGAGCGACTCGGTTTTTGTGCCGTCGCCTGAAGCAGCTAGGCTAGACGTCACTGATAAGTGTCACAGATACTTCTTCAGGAACCCGACGACGTCTGTCCAGTAAGCGCCAATCTCGAAGAACATTTCGTGTCCGTCGCTATTGTAGGGGGGGTAAACAATCATCTCCGGCGTGTTGCCAGCCGCTGTCAGCGCTGCCGACATGCGCCGCATGCCCTCAAGTGTATTCTGACCCATTGTTTTCCGGGATCCCGTATCGTTCTTGGCCACCAGTAGAAGAACCGGAACCCGGATATTTACCGCATCCCGCAATGTGAAACCGCTTTCTGACGGCGGATTCGCGCTGGCCATGATTACCACCGCCTTGATAGGGACTGCCCGCGCGGCGGCCATGAATGTGAGCGCACCTCCCCGAGAAAAACTTATCATGCCGATCCGGTTGCGGTCCACATAGTCGAGCCCCAGCAGATACTCAAGCCCGGCTAGTACGTCGTCCAGGTGCCCGGCCATCGATCGCGTCTGGCGGCGAATTGGAGCGAACCCAACGAAGCCCGCCGCCGCTAAGGCCTCACAGGTTTCTTTCGGAGCACCGCCAATGATGTCGCCCAGGCCGCCATGATTGTACAAGACCGCTGGGAACAGGCCTGAGCCAGAGGGGCGGCATAGGTATCCCTTGAGGGTCTCAGGCTTGGTTGAATAGACGACTTCCCTGACTCCTGTGTCAACTGCCTTCTCCTGAGTAGCGGCATGATGGGTAGCCTCACAGCCTGTCAAAGGAACCAATGAGACCAGTAGTATGATGATCGCATAACGTATTTTCATCTACCATGTCGTCCTTTCGTTTGTCGCCTAACGATTCTGAATATATGGTTTCCTGATAAAATCGTTCTCTTGTGTTTCTTCCAGGTAGCACGCTTCGTCAGATTTCATAAATGCTCTATATTCTCATTCATATGGACCAGCTTTGCTAGAAATTCGCATTTCATATGCTTACAGCATAACACTCAGTTCACAAACCGCGGGGCATCCTGCCTCTATCTCAGGGCGCAATCCCTTGCCGCAATAATTCTTGCATAAACCGAGCCCCCTCGACGGAAGGACTTCTGTTTATGTATCACACAGGTATCATGATCTTTTAAAGCATGCAAAATCTTTCCCATCGGATAATGATCATTCAACCCCACCTCGATCAAGGCATCGTGTTTCTTAACGCGACCTAAAATGAAATGAGCTTTCTGCTCCCACCCTGAGTGCCTACAGAATGGTTCATGGCGGTCAAGAGTCGTCAATGGCAACACCCGGCAGAGTCAGCGGGCGGAAAAAGCCAGCAGCTATGATACGACTGTCCCTAATATCTCCTCTATTGGCCATCCCCGACCTCTTTTCTCAGTAACACTTTAGCGCCTTTGAAAGAAAAAGATGCCTTGCTGAAGAAAAAGCTGGCGTCAGAATCTAATTTTTGCTATGTAGGTCCCCACAGTGGGGGTCTACATGGAAGAGGTTGTTTTTCGATATCGAGCCCGGCAATTGGATGTCCAGGATATCCGATTGATTCGGTCTCTTATTTCCAAGCATTACAACCGGGGCAGAAGCTTCATTTCCAGGGCTTTGTGCGATGCCTGGCAATGGGTTCAACCCAACGGACAACACAAAGAGTATGCGGCGCGGGACCTGCTGTTGCGCCTGGAAGAGCGGGGACTCATTGAGCTTCCCCCACGCTTAAGGCCCAAGAACAACCTCAAGAAGAAATCCTTTGACCAGGTTCCGCTTTTCCTCAAGTACACCCCATGGGTGGAGCAGTCGGTGAACACGGCCGCTGCTCTCTGGAAGTCGTCAACGGTCAAGACGGTTACCTATGGGACTATTTGGTTCACCATTACCATTATCTGGGGCTCCCCAAGCTGGTGGGCGAGCATCTCAGGTACCTGGTTCGCATCAATGGTCAGGTGGTGGCCTGTCTTTCCTGGGCAAGTGCTGCCTGGAAGATCAAGGCCCGTGACCAGTTCATCGGTTGGGATGAAGAGGTCAAAGCGCAGGAATCTTCATCTGATCGCCAACAACACCCGGTTCTTGATCCCCGACTGGGTGAGGGTCAAGCACCTGGCTTCCAGGGTCCTGGCCCTGAGCCTCAGACAGCTGAGCTCAGACTGGCAGAGGATTTATGGCCATCCCATTTATCTGGCAGAGACCTTTGTTGACATCAGCCGTTTTTCCGGTACCTGCTACCGGGCGGCCAACTGGGTCTTTGTGGGCCAAACCAAAGGCAGTGCCAAGAAGGGGAACCGTTATCGTTATCACGGTCAGCCAAAAGCGCTCTATCTCTATCCCTTGCACCGTCATTTCAGGAGGCATCTTCTGGATGACCAGGGATGAGGCCATAGCCATTTTGGCGCTGCCACAGGACAAGGCCGTCCATGTCATCCTGGCGCTGTCCGAGAAGGCGGAAAAGTATGACCAACTCGTTGGCGAAGTAAGTCCCACGACCCCTTCGGGCATGATGCCCACTTATCTGAAGCCTCCTCCACGGGCGAAAAGGAAAAAGTCCCCTGGCAGAAAGAAAGGTCATCCCGGGCTCAGCCCGCCTTCGGCCTGAAACAGTGGATCATTTCAAAGAGCACACCCTCAGATGCTGTCCCGAGTGCCATGGGCCTGTCAAAAATCCCATAAAGGAATACAAGCGTTATACCGAAGACATTCCCCCGATCGAAGCCCCAGAGGTCACCGAGCACACGGTCCATGGCTATTGGTGCTCAAGGTGCAAAAAGGTCGTTTTCCCTGCCGTAACGGATGCCTTGCCCAACAGCATGATCGGTTTGCGCCTGGTGGTCTTCACGGCGTGGCTCCACTACCTGGTCGGGGTCAGTGTCGGCAATATCGTCAAGCTCCTTTCGGTTGTGTGCCGCTTCAAAATCAGCGCAGGGGGATTGACCCAGGCCTGGAAGAACCTGGCATCCCTCCTTGAGCCCACCTATACACACATCGGAGACATGATCTCCAAAAGCGGGGTCTTAAATGCCGATGAGACCGGATGGCGCCTCAACGGCATCACCCACTGGCTGTGGTGCTTCACCACCAAATCGCTCTGCTACTACCTGATCACCAAGAGCCGGGGCTCCCCTGTCATCAAAGATGTCTTGGGCACCGTTTTCAGGGGAATCCTCATCTGTGACTTCTGGGGCGCCTATAACAAGATCAGCGCCCTGGCAAAGCAGAGGTGTTTCTATCATCTCTTCACAGAACTGGCCAAAGTGGACAAAGTCAACCATTCCCCGAGCTGGAAGGCATTCCGCAAAACCCTGGCTCGTTTGCTCAAAGACGCCGTCCGGCTTTCCACCAAAAAGGCCCAATTGGCGCCCCAGCGCTTCGATCGCCTCAAAGGTAGGCTTGCTTATCGCCTGGAGCAAATTCTTTAGGCCAATCATCAGGACAAGGACGCCAAAAGGCTCGTCAAAAGACTGAAACGTCACAGGGCCGAGCTTTTCACCTTCCTTGACCATGAAAACGTCAGCCCATACAACAACCATGCAGAACAACAGATGAGAAAACCTGTCCTAACAAGGAAGGTCTCTCAGCAGAACCGATCCGATCAGGGGGCCAAGACTCAGGCCATTTTAATGACACTATTTCGACAGCAGAGCTACAGGGGAAAAACCCCGTCGAGGTGGTCCTTTCTATGGCAAAATCAACCATGGGCGACAAGGACTCGGCCGATGAGGAGCCCCTCAAAATGGCCGCGTAGTTTTTCAAAGAGCTAAAGTGTTACGCATTT
>CAWHLE010000018.1:0-76558 GCA_963830155.1 uncultured delta proteobacterium
CGGCTCATCGCCTGGGGCTCCTCTGACCATATGGTATTATTCGACTTCCGGGAGAAGTTGGCAGATTCAGAGCAAAGGAGGTCTCTTGATGACGAATCGGGGTCTTACTGCAAATGAGGCCTTACGAATGGGGCCTGGTGGCCAAGGTTGTGCCTCATGATACCTTGATGGAGGCTGCAAGTAAGAATGGGCAATGAAATTAAGAGAATGCCTCCCTTATCCCCTGAAAGCTATCAAAGAGGCTGTCAACAGAGGTATGGAAGGCTACGAATATGCCTGCAAGGCATTCACTCAATTAAGGAGGAACAAAGGACGCCAAGGAAGGAATAAAGGCTTGTCTTGGAAACGAGAAGCCCATTTCAAAGGCGAGTGATCTGCGGCAGCTGGTGGAGTTGTAGAAGTGTTAAAAGACAACCCTGATAAAGGACCCTTGCCTCCACTCGCCTTTTGGTCACCATAAACCTCATATCCTCCAACGGGATTGATGGCCGATGTGAAATTGAGTGCGAACCGCGCCCAGTGGTGAAGGCAATCGGTGTTGTGCCCAGATTGCTTCAGATCTATTCGATACTACTCACTAGACTGTCTGAGACGGCGAAGGAACGTTCAGGCGAAATTATCCCTTTTCTAATGAATATTTTCAAGACTGATTATCATGATTTTCGATAGAGAAGAATTGTTGGATTATGCTTGATTGTATGGTCTCTAAAGAAAGGATGATGAACAGTAAATTCGACACACTGACAGTGGTTATCATTAACGCCGTAGATGTTTATTATTTTTTGTGGTGTAGACGCTTCACTCCATCATTGGTTTTTGTCCCCGGTAGATTTGAAGCCTGTCTTTTTGTACAGATTAATATGGCAAGGGCTAGAAAGGATTCATGGATAAAGAACCTGAATACCATCTGTAGGACTGCCAACTGTGGTAAGGGCACTTGAGGGGAAAAGGCCTTGACAGAGGGAATCATTGGGATAGAGAGCGATGTGTTGCCCGTGAATATATACCAGAAGGTTAGGTAAAGGAAATGCCTGAGGCGGAATTTAAGAATGTGACGCCTCTTGTGATGTCTCTCCGGAGTTGAAATCTGGCCAAAGAGGTCGAGTATATTAAAAGGGCAGCGGAGATTTCAAATCACGGATTAAGATTGTGCCGCGAAGTCGATTCGCCCGGGGAAAACGGAACTAGAGGTTCGCATCGAAGGGTGGCGTGAAGAATCCTTGTGGGAGGTTGAAATCATCCCTTGCTGAGAAATTGGAACCCGCAGCGCCATGAGGATTGGGGAGTGTTCGCTTCGGGTTATAACACGACTGAAATTTCAGGGTTAATCGGATGTGTGAAACTGGCTGGGGGGTTACACCTTTCCGGCCCTATGGACCTTCTCTCTAAGGTGCTTGAGGATGGGGATCTGGTTTGCATAAATAAAGGAGTTGCTTACCAGGGGTATAATGTTGATGAAGCCAGGACCTTCGTCGTTGGGGCAGAGCGAACGAGGAGCAGAAAAGGGTTTTTAACGCCCTTTGCCGCGCACAAGAGGCTATGATCGAGAGGATCCATGACGGTGTCATGGTCAAAAAAACTGTACTTTGCGGGTTGGAGAGAAATTGATGCTGCGGGCTACGAAAAATATTTCATGGACGGAGGCCTTTTTATCATTTTCCCTACGTGGGACGACGGGGTTGGGCTCGAAATTGATGAGCCCCCATTGATTACACCCTCCTCTGAAGAGTTCTTACAGGAAGGGATGGCCTGGCATTGGAACCCAAGATGATCATTCCTGGGTGGGGTGGTGTTCGATTCTTGGAGGACACCATCTTAGTTCACTCTAACACGTGGTGTTGGGAGGTACTTAACGATGACGGAGTGGGGGAGCTTTTCGAGGCTATTTGATAGTTGTTTAAAGGTGTTTGGCATTAAAAAGGCGTTGCCGATTCTGGGATAAGTTTTCGCGGGAAGTTATTTTTGGAATGCCAAAAAGGTCAGTAATCTGATGACGCTATCTCATGAAGAGAGGTCTTTCTAGTAAAAGCTATGGGTTCGCAGAGCGTTCTGAAGGATAAGATAGTGTTGGTTGTCGACGATGAACGTGATGTGCTGGAAGCGGGTGGCGGAAGAGCTGGACATGTGTCTGGTCCACAAGGCCCAGGACTACGACACGGCGCTTCAGTACCTCCTGAGCTACACATACGACATCGTGATTCTGGACATCATCGGGGGAGTCAACGGGCTCCGAACTTCTCAAAAATGGGGAGACGTACGGAAGGTGGGGGAAGACCTCTCGAAGCGCTCGCCTGGTGAGCGGAGGCGGCGGGAGAAGCTTTATCAAGCTGGGGGCCGTTTAATCAATGCTCTGAAAAAGAAACTCCCGGAAGCTTGCAACCTATCTGGAGGATGTTGTTCTGGGGCGAAGGAAAGCCCGTCTGGCAGAAACTCTTTGAACGGCTCGGCGCCTATTTCCACATACGGTTTTGGCCCCGACTGGAAGGAAAGGGACCCAGTTCTTCAAGGAGTTCGAGGAAGAGATGAGGAGGTCCGTCTCGGGTTGATTGGAGATCCGTGCAGATACCTCGGGGTTGGTTCGGGAATTATGAAGACATGGCTCAGCAGGTAACCGCCATCTAGCGCGCCATATCGTAAAGGTTTGAAAAACGCACGGATCTGGTGTGCGAGGTCGGGCTGCTCCAGCGCGGCAAAGTGCCCCCTCGCTGGGCAACTGTCCAACGGCGGATGTCGGTGTACATGCGCTCTGCTGCTGGTTGGGGTCGGCCGCAAAATTTCCTTTTGAAACTCCACATAGCCGGCCGGCGCCTTGACGCCGGCATTAGGAATCGGCCAGGCGCCGTGCATGCGCGCATTGTAGGGCCAGAAACAGGCCCCAATCGACACCCAGGCCTGGACTTTGTCTCCTCATTGCTTCTCTGAGGTATTGTACCAGTGACTACGCGAAGTGCCTGGAAGGGGCCCCTTCCTGAATTGATCGCACCGTAATTCGAGGTTGGGTCTGGTGGCAATAAGCCGCTGAGATTCGCCTCCAAAACCGGTGCCCCTTCTTTGTTGGGGAACACGGCATAGCCCCTATGTGACCCTGTTGATCGTCAGGTTCTCTCTGGTACTTGAGTAACATTAACCAGCAGAAATTACATCACTTTTCTCTTCTGCCCTTTTTCAGAAACCGTCTGTGGGTGCTGCACATGGGGTGAATAATATCAATCAGTTAGCGAAGCGGCCGACGGAGCGGGATACACATAGGTTACAAATAGGGTACAAAAATGCGCTTTCGGCCAAAAAAATAGCAGGCTAGTCGGTTCCTAACCTGCTATTTTTATTATGAGTTTTTGGTCGGGGCGAGAGGATTTGAACCTCCGACACCCTGCTCCCAAAGCAGGTGCGCTACCAGGCTGCGCCACGCCCCGTACAGAGGTCAACGGTCAGAAGTCAGGGACCAGGTTTCAGCTACAGACAATCGTTGCGGAACTCGATGGATTCTCCGGGCTAAGGGTCGCCGAGGAACACACAGGCAATTTAACCCACAAGGAATTGAGAATCAAGGTGAAATCAGAGAAACAGGCGTGCCGTGCAAGTCGGAAGGAGGGCAGGTGAACGCACGGTTATTTCGCCAAACAGGATAGCCGTCAGCCTCTGGCGGCTGTCAGCTTCGCTGACCTTTTGGTTGACTTTGGGAAGCGCAAAACCCATACTTCTCGAATGCTTAAGAACTCGCAAGGATGATGATTTAGGAGAATGAAAGACATTCAGAACCATAAGGATTGGCGAAACATCGACATCGACCAGGTGGGGGTCAAGGGGATCCGGTATCCCATCACGGTCCTTGACAAGAACCTGGGAGAGCAGCAGACCGTGGCCGAGATCAACATGTACGTGAATCTTCCCCGGTATTACAAGGGGACCCACATGAGCCGCTTTGTGGAGATCCTAAACGAACACAGCCGCCGCATATCGCTACAGAATTTCTCCGGGATCCTGGAGGAGATGAAGACGCGGCTCAACGCCGAAAGCGCCCACATGGAGATCACCTTCCCCTACTTTATCAGCAAGCCGGCGCCTGTCACCAGCATCAAGGGGTTGATGGAGTATCGGTGCTCGTTTAAGGGGGCGCTCAATCATAGCCAGGGAACCGATCTGGTGTTGACGATCAATGTCCCCATCTCGACCCTCTGCCCCTGCTCGAAGGAAATCAGTCAGTTCGGCGCGCATAACCAGCGGGGGGAGGTTCGGCTCCAGGTCCGGTTCAGAAAGTTCGTGTGGATCGAGGATTTGATCAAGATCGTGGAAGAGTCCGCCTCGAGCGACGTCTACTCCGTGCTCAAACGGGAGGATGAGAAGTTCGTCACGGAAAAGGCATACATGAACCCCATGTTTGTGGAGGACGTGGTCCGCGAAATCGCACTCAAACTGAATCAGGACGCCAACATCACCTGGTTCGCCGTGGAGACCGAGAATTTCGAATCCATCCACAACCACAACGCCTACGCCTATATTGAGCGGAAGAAGAGCTAGCAGGGTGTGGAAAAACGCCCATCTGTTGCGTTGCGCTCATCCTTCGTCACTGCGACGTACCTTTACGTACGCCTCATTTCTAAGGACTTCGCGCGCCTTACATTTGAGCATTTTTGCGCACCCTGCTTAACAAGGGTTTTGTAGTAACCTGCCATAAGCAGAGGACCGGAGATCACCCACAACTTACTGAATGCGAGGCCACCATGACTGATGATCTGAAGCGGATGTACCGAACGGTGATGGACGACCATTTCCCCCCTGAGATGACCATCTCTTTTGGTGACCAGGTCCTGAGATACCGGAAAAGAGCCTGGAGATTCCCTGATGAGAAGACCGCTGAGCTCATTGAAAAGGGTCTCCGCTACGGCGAGAACCCGGGGCAGGAGGCGGCGCTCTACGAGCTCGTCAACGGGAATCTGGTCCTGGGCCAGTGCCGGTTCATTGAACCGAATCGAGGGCTTGTCTCGGCCATTTCCGAAGACGACATGATCCAGGAGGGGAAGCACCCGGGCAAGATCAACCTCACGGATATTGACAACGCCCTCAACATCATGAAGTACCTCATGGAAAAACCGCTGGCGGTCATTGTGAAGCACAACAATCCCTGCGGGGTGGCTTACGGGGACAACCTGGCGGAGGCCTATGGGCGGGCCAACATGGCCGACCGGATCGCCGCCTTTGGCGGAGCCGCCGCCTTTAACCGGCCCGTGGATCTTGCCACCGCGGAGCTCGTCGCCCGGAACTACCTGGAGGTGGTGGCCGCCCCTGATTTTGAAGAGGGCACAGTCCCGATTCTGGCCAAACGGGCCAACCTTCGGATTATCCAGATAAAGAAGATCGAGCGTCTGGCTGACTATCAGAACGCCCGGTTCGTGGACTTCAAGAGCCTCATGGATGGAGGGATCATCGTGCAGCAGTCTCCGCTTAACCGCATCCGTTCCGCCAAGGACTTCACCCTGGCATCTGCGGCCTACCAGGGAAAGACCTACACCATCGCCAGAAGGCCGACGGAAGCGGAATATTCGGACATGATCTTCGGTTGGCAGGTGGAGCAGGGGGTTACATCCAACTCGGTGATCTACGTGAAGGATCAGGTGACGGTCGGCATCGGCACCGGTGAGCAGGACCGGGTCGGCGTGGCCGAGATCGCGGTCTACAAGGCCTATGTCAAGTATGCGGACTGGCTCTGCTTCGAACGACACGGCCTTCCCTTTAATGAGATGGCGCTGAAGGTGCGTACGGGGGAAAGGGATCGGGAGATCCTGGAGGACATTGACCGGGAAACCCGGGAGGCAAAGGCCGGCCTTGTGGGGGCCACCATGGTCTCTGATGCCTTCTTCCCATTCCGGGATGGGGTAGACGTGGGCATCAAGGAGGGGATCAGGGCCATTGTCCAGCCGGGCGGTTCTCTGAGGGATTTCGAGGTGATCGAGGCCTGCAATGAGGCCGATCCCCAGGTGACCATGGTCTTTACCGGACAGCGGGCGTTTAAGCACTGACGGGTTTTGAAACCATTTCTTATTATCATTCTGGGCTGGGTTTATGGCTGGGTCTTATTGCCGAACGGTCACGCCCAGCCCGTTTCCGATGAGGTGCGCGAGGCCCTGCGAAACCGGATCGAGGCCGGGCGGGCGGACCAGAGCCTTTCCGCTTGCGATGAATGGATCCACGCATCGGCCGCGCTTGCCCCCTTTTACGAGGCAAGAGACTACCGGCCCGCATGGACCGATGAGAGAGGTCCCCGAAAACAGGCCCTGGAGCTCATGGGGGCCATTGGCGAGGCTGGGGATGAAGGCCTCAACCTGGAGGACTATCACTTCGCCGCCATTTCGCGAAATCTTGACCGGTTGGGTTACGGCCGCGGGTCTGATGCGGACGCGGATCCGGCGATCCTCGTGGACCTTGAACTGCTCCTGACCGATGGGTTTTTGATCTATGCCTCCCACCTGCTTTCGGGCCGTGTCAACCCTGAAACCGTCGATCCTGAGTGGTTCGCAAACCGGCGGGAGACCGACCTCGCCACCGTGCTCGAACGGGCCCTTTCCGAGGACCGTGTCGCAGGGGCGCTGCGCGATCTGCTCCCCGCTCATCCTGGCTATGCCATGCTTCGGGAAGCACTCAAGACCTACCGCCAGATTGAAGTGAGCGGCGGATGGGTCAAGGTCCCGGATGGCCCGAAGATGACGAAGGGCCAGCGAGGACACCGGATCGTCAAGCTTCGAAAGCGGCTCCTGGCAACGGGGGACCTGGAAAAGGGCGCCAGCGCCGATGCCCCCGAGTTTGATGAGACGCTGGAGCAGGCGGTCCGCCGATTTCAAGAGCGACACGGCTTGGAAGAGGACGGCGTGGTGGGCCGTGAAACCCTTTCGGCGCTCGATGTGGCAGTGGAGGATCGACTCCGCCAGATCCAAGTCAATCTGGAACGTTGGCGCTGGCTCCCAAAGGATCTTGGAAATCGCTACGTTCTTGTCAATCTGGCCAATTTCGAACTGGAGGTGGTTGAAGCCGGTCGGAGGGTCATGGACATGCGGATCATCGTTGGGATGGGGTATCGCAGGACGCCGGTTTTTAGCGGCAAGATGACCTATCTGGTCTTAAACCCCTCTTGGCATGTGCCGCCCAAGATCGCACGATTGGATAAACTTCCCCTTATACGGAAAGATCCGGGCTATCTTTCGCGGGAGCACTTCAGGGTGTTTGAGGGCTGGGGGGCTGAGGCGACAGAAATCGATCCGTCAGCCATTGACTGGTCCAAAGTGACCCGGCGCAATTTCAGGTACCGCCTTCGGCAGGATCCCGGGCCATGGAACGCCCTCGGCAGCATCAAATTCATGTTTCCCAATAAATTCGGCGTCTACATCCACGACACCCCTTCCCGTGAGCTTTTTCAAAAGACCGTGCGTACCTTCAGCTCCGGATGCATCCGCATTGAGAAACCGATACAACTGGCCGAATATGTCCTTGCGGGCGACCTCAAATGGAATGATGAGACCATCATGGCGGCCCTCGAAACAGGTCGGGAACAAACCGTCCGGCTGCCGGCGCCAATCCCTGTCCATCTCCTTTACTGGACGGCCTGGGTGGATCCCTCCGGCACGGTCCAGTTTCGAAAAGACGTCTATGGACGTGATTGGCGAGTTCTGCAGGCATTGCGTTCCAAGCCACCGGCGATCTGCACTTACCCCTTTGACTCAGTCTCGACAGGCCGACGGCGGCCTCCCTCAGGAAAATCGCTGTTTCAAGATTCAAACGATGCACGATAGACCGGGCGGCATAAATCAGCGGCCGTCTTGGCCCTTGGAGGTCCACGTTTGCGGGGCTTCTGCAAGGTGACTCTCTGATGGAGGGTGCGGATGCGTTGGCAAAGGACCTTGCACAACCGAATCGGGATGGTCGGATAGTCGCTGATGAGACGGGTGAGATCCTCGCCACGGAGCACGAGCAGAGAAGCGGCCGAGGTGACTCTGATCGTGGCCGAACGTGGCTGACCATCGATGAGCGCCATTTCACCGAAAAATCCCTTTTCTTCGATCCAATCCAGGATCATCTCATTCGACGTCCCCCATCCCTTGATGACCGCCGCTCGCCCGCTCAGAAGAATGTACAGAACCCGTCCTGATTCTCCTTCTCGAATAATGACTTCTCCTTCCTTGGCCTGAGCGGACGTTGAGGCCATGGCGAGCGCCGCAAGCTCTCGAATGTTTAGGTTGGCAAAAAGTGGGACATTGCCAATGGCTTCTATCCGGTGCACAAGATGAAGCGCCTCCTCCAAGGACCCTGCCGCGGGAAAAGAATCGGGCCCTTCTTTTGCCGTAAGCCAGTGGGCCGCATCCTCAAGCACCTGTCCGCCCGATGCCAGGGAGGCCTCGATCATGCCCCCGAGGACCTGACCGTGGGTCTCTCCCAGCGCATAAACGGTGAGGGCACGGGTCAACGGGTCTTCATCCATCCACAGGGTCTTCAAGAGCCAATCCGGCCGGTTCAAAGGCACGGCCTCCGTCTTAAAAGCGCGTCGGCCGGCAATTAGTTTCTCCTCGAGCGGCCTTTCTTCGAGGAGAGGGATAAGTATTTTTCGCAGATCGTCTGGAAGGGATGTTTCCAGAAACTCAACAGCGTTATCCATGCTCCTGCGGTCGCCCGAGTAAAGCGCTTTGAGGATCACTCCCATGTGCTGCGGGAATTTGGAATGACCCAGGACCCTTAGGACCACTTCCTGTATCTCTTGGTTGGTCTCCATCAGATGCCGCTCCAGGAGACGAAAGGCCCAACCCTCGTTTGATTTGACGGCTTGCATAAGAGAAAGATGACGATAGGGGGTCTCCAGTTGCTGTCTGATAAAACCCGTAAGCTCAGTAAACGGGGCCTCTATCTCCCTCAGGATGGCAAGGGCCTCGGTACGGGCGGTCCTGGAGGGAGAGGCCAGCAGCGGAAACAGGGCCTTGGGGATGGATCGCTCTCGTTGTCGGATGGCCTTGACCGCCTGGCCTCGTATGGTCGCGTCCTCATGAGACAAGAGGTCGGTCAACCACTCGATGGGCGCCTTTTCTCCGAGACCCAGGATTCCTTCCGCCGTTGCCTTTCGGACGGTTGGGGCGGGGTCTCTCAAACCGGTGCGGGCCAATCCTGGGGTGTCCGGATGTTCCATAAGAAGCAGACCGCGAATGGCCGCCGCCCTTCGCTCGGGCAGGGGGTGGTCCAACCAGCCAATCGCCACCTGGGCATAGGCGGCGTTGCCGGTCCTGGCCACGATCTCGGCGGCCGTCTGGACCGAGGTTTCGCCTCCTTTCAGACACTTGTCCAAGATTTGACGCCCAAAGGATTGTCCCTCCGGATCATTGCTGAGGAGGAGTCCGGAAACGGCTTCCACAAGGACGTCCGGGTCCGGATGTCCTGACATCTCCTTCATGAGGGGCAGGGCGGTTCCGGCGTCAAGCCGCCTGAGGGTGGAAAGCAAGAGGGCGAGCAGTGGCGGTGATGCGGAGCGCGCCATGGCGACCAGGAGGTCCATCACGTCTTGGCTGTCCTCCGGATGCAGGAAGTTCAAAAGTGCCCTCTGGGTGTGCGAATCCTTTTCCGGCAGGACCTCCACGATCCATCGGGACCAACCTTTGGGGGCGGCCTTTGCCAGGATTTCGGCGCATGCAAGGCACGTCTGAGAGTGGCTGTCTTTAAGGCCCTCTACCACCGTTTGCAACGATTTCTGATCGCTGATCCACGTGCCGAAGTCTTCATCTTCAAAATGCGTCAAGTCTATCCCCGGCCGGGCGAGGGAGGCCGCAAGCAGAGAAGGATATTGACGTTTGAGCTTCACGCTGGTCCAGATCCAGATCATGACCAACGGGGCCGCCACGATGGAAAGCAAGCGGGGCTCAAGGATTCCTCTGGTGAGCATCAGAAACCCCGAACCTGCAAAGTCGGAGGCCCGGACAACGGTCCCTCGCAGAAACACCCGGATCATTCCCCGCATGTTGGGCGGGAGAAAATTGAAGAGAATGGCCCTGGCCGGATTGTTGAGGGTGGTCTTCAGGGTTTCGGTTGTGAAACGTGCGTAAACGGCCGTGATCAGATCGAACCGAAAAAAGATCGCCGCAAATGAAATGAGGTAGTTACAGGGGTGAAACAGGAGGCTTGTCCCCACACCCCACCGCGAAATCAAACGACCCGAAAAAAGGAGAATCACGAACATGGCCCCGTTGGAAATTCCCCGGAACAATCCCAGGAAACTGAGCACGCCCTGCTCGGAGGCATAGTAATTGTCCATTGCCACGTTGAATTGATAGGTCATCCACGGAAGGAGGATGTTAGGGATGGCCGTTATGATGACCATATAGCGCAGAAGGGCCGATTCCTTTACGGCCGCAATGACTTCAGCGATGCTTTCTCTGAACGGCTTTCGGCTTTTGGCCTTTTTAACGCCATCCTCTCGGGATTCAATCCGCCCGCCCACGACCCGCTCGGTGAGTTGGTTCAGGATGGCCGCAATCACCATTCCCACCACGAAAATCAGGAGCACGTTATCGATCCCGACCCGTTTGGCGATGGGGCCTGTGAGGACGCTTCCCAGCGTCGTGCCCAGCACCCCGCCTGCCGTGATCAGGGTGTACAACCTTTTCGATTGCTGCGTGGTGAATAGATCACTCAGGATGTCCCAATAGAGGATGGGCAGGATTTCAACGACCTGGCTCTTGAGGATATAGAGCACCGGATAGATCATGACGAATCCAAACGGAATCATCCAGCGTATCATCCCCATGCAAAGCGCGAAAAAGAGGAAGAGCCCCGTAAAAACCCGAACGCTCCCATGCCTCTCCATTAAGGCGCCGACACCGGTTGCCAGGAAGAAGGTGGCAAAGGCCTCGATCAAGAAGATGGCAGGGAGATATTCAACGCCGAAACGTTTAAGAAAGGCTGTCTGGGCATAGTTATTGATGAGGATGGAACTGATCCGCATGATCAACTGGATCAGGGTGACCCAGGCGAGCAGCTTCATTTCTTCAGGGTAGACCCTGAGGATCTTCCGGAAGATAGTGGCGCGCCACTGCTCCGCATGGAATAGGCCATGCTGGCCCGTTTCCGATGCAATCAGGTCTCGTTTCTCCGGCATAAAGGGGCCCGCAAGAAATCCTCCCCCCGTCGGGGCCAAGTCGGCTTTGGGAAAGTCTTCATCCCCCGTTTCAATGACAGCGCTCACGGGAAACCGCCGGTGGGGACTGGATGAGTCTAATATTGCTGCGGGTGGATTTCAAGATGGGAACTCATTTCCTTGACGACGATGGGACACAGCGATAAAAAGGGCAAACGACAGGAACCCCTGTTAGCGGATTTGCCAACAAGGGAGGGTCCTTTCGTGCGTCCTATCCGGTAATGCAAGAAGATGAAGAATGTCTTGATCATTCTTATGACTGTTCTCGCTTGGGGGCAGGCGGTGTTAGCCTTTTCGCAAGAATCCGGGCAGCCGGCCACCCTCGATCTGGCTGCGGCCATTCAGATGGCTCTTGAAAACCACCCGAGCATCGAGGCGGCCCGGTTCCGTGAGCAGGTATCCCAGGAAAAGATCAATCAGGCGTTTTCCGGCTTCCTGCCGCGTCTGGACCTGAATGAATCCTTTCAGCGGACCGATAACCCTATGTACGCCTTTGGCACGAAGCTCAACCAGGGCGAGATCGCTTCGGAAGACTTCGCCCCCGATCGCCTGAATCATCCCAATGGTATCAACAACTTCGCCACAAGCATGGCCTTTAAGTGGCCGATTTTCGACAAAGGCCAGACATGGTATGGTTGGCGTCAGGCCCACCTGGACAAAGAAAGCACGGATCTCATGGCGGCCAGGACACGTCAACTGGTGATCGCGGATACGGCCATGGCCTATTTGGGTTTTCTTTTGGCGGCACAACGTCTGGAGCTGGCCAACGAAACCCTTAAAACGGCCCGGGCCCACCTCAGACTGGTGGCGTCGCGATATGAGAGGGGGTTGGTGGTCAAAAGTGACGTGCTGCAGGCCCGGGTTCGCATCGCGGATGTGGAACAACAAACCATTGATGCCGAGGCAGAAGTGACGGTGGGTCGTGCAAGGCTGAACGTGGCCATGGGCGTTCTCCCCGATTCTCACTACCAAATCACCGGTACGCTCCAGCCTGGCGAACCCATCGTGCGGACCCTTGAGGATTGGGTCGGAGAGGCGCTTGCGAAACGACCCGACTTGAAGGAACTGGAAGTGCAGGAGGGGATGTCCCGGGAGGAGACGGAAAAGCAGCGGGCGGCAAACCTCCCTTCCCTCGACCTCGTGAGCAACTACGAAATCAACACAGGGTCCTTTGAAAACAGCGCCGATAACTACACCATTGGCGCAGTGCTCAGCTTCAACCTCTTTTCAGGGTTCCGGGACTCATCCAAAGCCCGCGAAGCGGAGGCCTCCCTGCGAGAGGTGATGGCGTTGCGGCGAAATTTGAGACAGCAGATTTCCATGGAAACGAGAAGGGCCTTTGTCCTTGCCCATTCTGCCTGGCGGCGGATCCAGGTGGCGGAGGCATCGGTGGACCAGGCCGAGGAGGCCTTGCGGATCATCTCCAACCGTTACCGTGAAGGGCTTTTGACCATCCTGGATCTCTTAAACGGGGAACTGACCCTACAGCAGGCCCGAACCAACCGATTCCGTTCCCTGCACGACTATCAGGCGGCAAGGGTCCAACTGGCGCTGGCCGTGGGGCTGCTGGACGAGACGTTTAGGCTCGCAGGGAACCCGTCATCAGTGATCAGTAAAGGCGGGGAAAATACAAGTGATCAGTGACCAGCTAGGAGTCATTCTATGCGGAAGAATGTCTTCCATCTCTCCATGCTTCTGTTGTTGATCCCACTGATCTGGGGATGTGAAGAGAAGATTGAACCGGGCAGAACGGTGACGGCCTCCGGGCCGGCGGTCAAGGCCCGGGTGGCAGCCGCTCGCATCACCCACCAGCCCCGCACCTACGAAGCGGTGGGCACCGTGGTGGCCGGGACGGCCACCACGGTTTCGAGCAAGGTGATGGGAGTGGTCAAAAGGGTGAATGTGAAGGAGGGCGACGCCATCAGGAAGGGTGAGCTGCTGGCGACCATCGATGACATGACGTTTCAAAGTCGGCTCAGGGAGGCCGAGGCCTCGCTCGGCGAGGCAAGGAAGGCTGAGGCCGCAGCCCTTTCTGCCGTGGAATCGGCAAAGGCCGCCTTCGACCTGGCCCATACCACCTATGTCCGATACCAGAACCTGCTGGGGGACCAATCGGTTTCCAGACAGGAGTTCGATGAAGTGGAAGCGCGTGAACGCCAGTCGCGCGCGGCTCTGGCGGAGGCCCATGAAATGGCTCAAGCGGCCCGCCAGCGTGTGAAACAGGCGGAGGCCGTGGTTTCGGGGGCGGCGGTGGTCGTAAAGGATGCGACGGTCCTCGCCCCCTATGATGGCGTGGTCACGGCGAAATGGATAGAAGAAGGCGACCTGGCATCCCCCGGGACCCCGCTTTTTGCCTTGGAGAAGGCCGAAGGCTATCGTGCCGAGCTCATTGTGCCGGAAGCGTATTACTACGCCGTGAAAGTGAACGAGAAGGTGACGGTCATGATCCCTGCACAGGGCGACCGCTCCCATGAAGGCCTCATTGGCGTCGTCGTGCCGGCGGCCGATCCTCAAAGTCGGTCCTTCGTCGTCAAGGTCGATCTTCCCCGGGACGAGGGGGTTCGAGCCGGGATGTTCGTCCGCGCGGCCATCGCCACGGGGGAGGAGGATTTTTTGCTGACTCCGGCTACGGCCATCGTCCACCAGGGGGAATTGACGGGGATCTATCTGGTGACGCCCGATCAGACGGCCCGGTTCCGCCTGGTGCGGACCGGACGTGCGTTCGGGGATCTCTTGGAGGTGATTTCCGGCTTGAAACCCGGGGACGCATTCGTTGTGGATCCTCCGCCCCAGATGGTGGACGGGGCCCGCGTGGAGGCCGGGCCATGAACGCAAAGGCAGGGCCGGCCGGTAGCATATCAAAATTTTTCATCCAATCAAAGCTCACGCCACTCATCATCGTTACGTCAATGATCCTCGGAATTGCGGCCGTCATGGCCCTGCCTCGTGAAGAGGAGCCACAGATCATCGTCCCTATGATCGACGTCTTCGTTCGGATGGATGGCGCCAGCGCCCAGGAGGTCGAGCAGCGGGTCACCAAACCCATGGAAAAACTTCTGTGGGAGATCCCAGGGGTGGAGTATGTCTATTCCACGTCGAGCCCGGGCATGTCCATGGCCGTTGTCCGTTTCTATGTGGGGGAGGACGAGGAAAAATCCATCGTAAGGCTTCAGTCCAAGCTCATGGCCAACATGGACCGCATCCCTTGCTGTGTGAGCCCGCCACTCATCAAGCCGCGCTACATCGACGATGTCCCGATTTTGGCCCTGACCTTTTGGGGTGAAAACTGGGATCACTACATGCTGCGCCGCGTGGCGGCCGAGGTAGAGGACCACATCAAACGTGAGCCCGATGTCTCGATTACCACAATTACGGGAGGCAATCCACGAAGGGTTGAAGTGCAGCTGGACCCGGTGCGGCTTGCAGCGTTCAATCTGGACGGGGAGAAGGTGTCGGCCATGGTGTGCGGGGCCAACCAGGCATCCGACGCGGGGAGCTACCCCTCCCGTGGGGGACGGATCATCGTCCATACGGGAGAGTTTCTGCGCAACGCCGAGGATGTGGCATCGGTCGTCGTTCACGTCCATGACGGAAAACCGGTCCATCTGCGGGACGTGGCGACAGTCGTGGACGGGCCAATGGAACCGGATCAGTATGTCTTTTTCGGGACCGGCCCTGCAGCCGGAGAGAAGCAAATAACGCCTACGACCTCGCCCACGGGCGCGTGGCCGGCGGTGACGCTCTCCATTGCCAAGCGCAAGGGTACCAACGCCACATCGGTCGCCGGGAGGGTCCTTGAACGGTTCGAAACGTTGCGGGGCACCATCATACCGGATGATATTCAAATGACGATCACCCGCAACTACGGTGAAACGGCCAAAGAGAAATCCAATGAGCTCCTCTTCCACATGATGATCGCGGTCGTGTCCGTGACCGCGCTTATCTGGTTCACGCTGGGGCGGAGAGAATCGGGTGTGGTGGCCATTGCCATCCCGGTGACGCTGGCCTTGACGCTTGCGGTCTTTTATCTCCACGGATACACCCTCAACCGCATCACGCTCTTCGCCCTGATCTTTTCCATAGGAATCCTGGTGGATGACGCCATCGTGGTGGTGGAGAACATCGTTCGTCACTTCCGCATGGAAGAAAACCGTGATCGGCCCAAAGAGGAGGTCGCCATCGAGGCGGTGGACGAAGTCGGCAATCCGACGATCCTTGCGACACTCGCCGTGATTGCGGCCATCCTGCCCATGGCCTTTGTGGGAGGATTGATGGGGCCCTATATGCGGCCCATCCCGGTTGGCGCCACAGCGGCCATGGTTTTTTCCCTGCTGGTGGCATTCATTGTCACGCCCTGGGCTTCGCTCCGCTTGATCGGTGGAGAAAGACATGGCGGGACCGCGTCGGCCCGCGCCAAAGACGACTGGGCCACGCGTTTGTACCGGCGGGTCATGGGGCCGTTGATCCACAACCCCTATTGGCGCTGGGCCTTCCTGTTGGGCGTGGTGTGTATGCTGGCAGGTGCCTGCGCATTGATAGGCGTCGGTCTCGTGCGGGTCAAGATGCTCCCTTTCGACAACAAGAGCGAATTCCAGGTCATCATCGATATGCCCGAATCCGCCACATTGGAGGAGACCGCTGCCGCTGCAGCGGAAATGGGGGACTATCTCAGGACCGTCAATGAGGTGGTGGACTTTCAGATCTATGTGGGGACCTCCGGACCCTTCAACTTCAACGGCCTGGTGCGTCACTATTACCTGAGGCGCGAGCCTTATCAGGCGGACATACAGGTTAATCTCGTGGGCAAGGGTCGCCGAAAGTTGCAGAGTCATGAAATCGCCAAACGGGTCCGGCCTCCGCTTTCGGCAATCGCCGACCACTACGGTGCCAGGGTCAAAATCGCGGAGGTGCCGCCCGGGCCGCCCGTGCTATCAACGCTGGTCGTGGAGGTTTACGGACCCGACTACGACCGTCAGCGCCAGATCGCCCTGGAGATACGTCGGATCATGGAAGAGACAGCCGGGGTGGTGGACGTGGACTGGCTGATGGAAGAGGACCAGTTGCGCTACCAGTTTGAGGTGGACCAGGAAAGGGCGGCGCTTCACGGGATCAGTGTTGCGAGGATCGCCCAGACCCTGAAACTCATGCTGAGCGGCTCACAGGCGGGCTTGCTCCATATCCCTCAGGAGCTGGAAGACGTGGACATCGAGGTGCGGCCATCTCTTGCCCAGCGGGCAGGAATCGATCGTCTCAAGGCGGTCAAAGTCCTTTCGTCCGACGGGCGCCCGATTTCCCTTTCAAGCCTCGTCAAGGTTCGAGAGACCGCTCCCGAACGGTCCATCTACCACAAGAACCTGATGCCGGTGGTTTATGTGATCGGTGATGTGGCCGGGGCCAAGGAAAGCCCGGTCTATGCCATCCTCGAGATGCGCAAAAAGGTTGATGCCCTCCCCCTGGCGGAAGGTTACCGGATCGCGCAACACACGGCCGCTGTACCGGAGAGCGATCGTCGCTACAGCATCAAATGGGACGGGGAATGGCACATCACCTACGAGGTGTTCCGGGATCTCGGGATCGCCTTCGGCATCGTGCTGGTTCTTATCTTTGTCCTGGTGGTGGGCTGGTTTCAAAGCTATTCCACGCCCCTTGTCATCATGGTGGCCATACCGTTTTCCCTGATCGGAATCCTGCCGGCCCATTGGTTGATGGGCGCCTTTTTCACCGCCACGTCCATGATCGGGTTCATCGCAGGGGCAGGCATCGTGGTGCGAAATTCCATCATTCTTGTCGACTTCATCGAGTTGAGACTCGGGCAGGGGATGGCGCTGGATCAGGCCGTGATCGACGCAGGGGCCGTCCGTTTCCGGCCCATGATGCTCACGGCGGCAGCGGTCGTGGTGGGTGCCTCGGTGATCCTCTTTGACCCCATCTTTCAGGGCCTTGCCATCTCGCTAATGGCGGGAGAGGTCGCATCGCTCCTGTTTTCCAGGATGACCGTCCCCATCCTTTACTTCCTGGACAAGCGGTGGGAGACCGTTCATCTACATCCCGCTTCCACCGGACCTTCCACAGTCTAGGAATGAATGTTCGGACTCCCCTTCCTTTCGCCAGCACCTCCCTGGCTGGTCAGGGTCTTGACATCCCAGGTCAACCGTTCCTCCATGTCCTGGGCGCGCTGCCTGCACAAGTGATTGCTGCAGATGGGGCAATCGGGGTCCAGGCATGGATCCGTGTGGATCAGGACACTGGCCCTTCCGCTGAATTGGGCCACGATCATTTTTTCCAGATCCTTGGCCTCGCGGTGGGATTCCTCCAGACTCAGATCTCTCGGGAGGATCAAGTGGAGGTCAATGTGGACAAAGGCCCCGGACCGAAACGCCCTCAATTGATGGATGTCGATCCAAAGGTCCTTTCGCTTTTCGTGGATGAGACCCGCTATTTTTTCTAAGAGCGCCTCATCTGCCGTATCCATCAATCCCCAAAAGGATTGCCGGATCAATCGCCATCCCAAGAACAGGATGTTCAGACCCACCAGTAAGGCGACAGCGCCGTCCAGCCACAAAAGGCCCGTTTCGTGGACCATGAAGAGGCCCACGAGCACCCCGGCGGAGGTGTAGACGTCGGTGAGCACGTGCTTGCCGTCGGCAATCAAGGTGATGGAGTCCGTCCTCTTTCCGACACGGATCAGTCCGAGACCCAGCAGGAGGTTTACGACGCTCACCCCAAGGAGGATCCAGAGCCCCTTTTCGAGCTCAGGGATCTCCGTGGGGTGAAATAGGTGCGCCCACCCGGTCTTGGAGATGCCGAAGGCCGCAAGGATGATGAGGGCACCCTCGAAACCGGCCGAGAAATATTCTATCTTCCCGTGGCCATAAGGGTGGCTCTCGTCGGGGGGTTTCGCGGCCACCAGAATCGCCACCAGGGCCAGACCACTCGCCACCACGTTGATGATGGATTCCAGGGCGTCTGATAAGACCGCTGCCGAGTTGGTGATGTCATACACATAAAACTTGAATGCCATCAGGGTCGCGCCGACGGCAAATGAGAGACCGATGGCGATGATCCGGGCCTTCACCATGTTCGGTTCGCGCGGCTGATTGGCGGCTAGATCTTCCAATGGTCTTTTCCCTTGACTCCCTGGCGCAACCCCCACTAACGTTTCATGGTGATCGCGTGGTGTCCACAAACGAAGGTTATAGCCCGGGTCGCGATGGCCCCGTCCTCGGGCGGACAGAGGTTGAAGGCCCGTCGTTAACTTGGAGCGGAAAAACTATAGGAGAAAGCCCCATCCAAGTCAAACGGCGAAGGGTTGGGCCAGGCGATCGACCAGAAAGGGAGGTCCGGTGGGGTGCGGAACCTGATTTCAGTGGTGTCTTTCATGGTGTCGGTCATGGGCGGCCTGGTGACCATGTTCAACAGGAACCGGGACAAACAGACCATGGGTGCGATCGTGGGCATCGCCTTTCTCCTGTCCTTTTTCATGAATGTGTCCAGGGAGGCCATATTGGTGCTTCGAGGGGCTTGCCTGATTTCGTTTCTCATGGCGGTCCTTGGGGGCGTTGTGACCACCTTCAGCAATCAGGAAGACAGGCGAGTGGGGGCCATCGTCACAGGAATGGTCGCACTGGGGACGTCGCTCCTGATCCTGTTTCTCTATCTTGAGAACTCTTCCCTAAATTGAGCGATTCACCAAATTAGGAGCCGGCCGCAGGGGGGTATCTCTTTTGAGCCGCAACATATGACACAGCTATTATTAACGGCACCAACCTCCTGCATTTATTTCCGGACAGCCCAGAAGGGAACCTCTCAAGCATAGAACACCTCTTGTGCCTTCCCGAGACACCCCCCTGCGGCCGGCAAGAGATAAGAAGCGCTCACTTTAGGCCTCAGCCGAACAGACTAAGCTGCTTCCCTGACTTTGCCCTCGGGTTTGGCCGCTTGCGTTCCAGGGTTTGGCAGATGTGCCCCGGAATGAGGGATAGAAACGGGGAGGGCGCCATGTGAAGGATTCGGCTGCTGAGGGTCCGCCTCTGCGCCCAGGACAAGATGAGTCTCTGGCGGGCGCGCGTCATGCCCACATAAAGGAGCCGTCTTTCTTCTTCGTCGTCCCGGTCCCCGAACAGCGTGCAGGGAAGCAACTGATCCTCGCATCCGGTGATGAAGACCACCGGCCACTCCAACCCCTTGGCCGCGTGAAGGGACATGAGCGGTACGCGGTCGCCGGGGAGCCTTGCATGGTCGATCCCGCGCTCAAGGGAAAGACCGTCCACGAAGGATCTCAGGTCACCCCCAAACGCCGAAGCAAAGCGGCGAAGCCCTGAAAGGGGTTCCTTCGTTCTTTCTTCCTCACAGTCGATGCCATGAAAGCGAACCGCAGTCTCAGTGGCCTCTGCCGGCGTCCCGGGGAGCAGGGCTTCCTGGAGCAGGGTCTCGGGTTTCAGGCCCGAGGCGGACAGAAGGTCTGCATAGGCCTTGGCATAGTAGGGGTTTCCCGGGTAAGTGCGGGTCTGGAGAAACCGCCAGAGCAGGTTGACGGGGTACCGGGCGACGAGTGGTGTTTCGCCGGACCTGGCATAGGGGATCCCGGCCCGCTTAAAGGCCTCCTCCAACGCCAAACCCTGTCCGTTCAGCCGGTAGAGGACAGCAAAATCGCCAAAGCCCAGGTTGGCTTCGCCCTCGCCCGGCCCGGTCCTGCCGCTGTCGATGACAAAATGGGAGGTGCCACCCATCAACCGTTCGATCTGTTCCACCACCATTTCCGCCTCTTCGGCCTCGGTGCGGCAGGGGCTCAGCATGACCGGGTCTCCGCCGGGTGAAGAAGGCGTCAAGGCTTGGTCTTTTTGAAGGATGGCGGCCGCGGCCTTAAGGATGGGCCCGGATGAACGGTAGTTCCTGGTGAGGCTGATCGTATGTGTGGACGGGAAGTCGAGGGGAAAGCGGAAGAAGTTTGCCTGATCCGCTCCCCTGAACCCGTAGATGGCCTGGTCCGGGTCGCCGATGGCAAAGACCCTGCCATCCCCACCATATACCAGGGTCTTCACGAGTTCGGCCTGGATCGGGTTTGTGTCCTGGTATTCATCCACAAATACCCACCTGAAGGCGTCCCCATAACGATGACACACCTCGGGGTGGTCCCTGAAGAGGCGGAGGGTCTCCACTTCCAGGTCATCGAAGTCCACCATGCCAAGTGCCCTGAGTCTGGCCTGGTAGCGGCCGAAGAACCCAAGGAGCTCATCTTGGGCAGTTCCCCCGCCGGCGGGGCGGCTGCCTGAGATCTTCAGACGGGGCAACGCCTTGAGGAACCTTGTCACGATCCGCTTCCCGAGCTTGCCCTCGTCTGCCACCTGGTGAGCGATTTCTTCCGCCTCACGCTCCGAGCAAAGGGAGAAGTCCGGGGGGAGGGCACTATGTTCGGGTTCGGCGCGGAGGACCTGCAGGCAGAAGCCATGAAAGGTCTCCACCCGGACGTCCGTGGATTGGCCCAGAAGGGCCGACAACCTTTGAGCCATTTCCCCTGCCGCCTTGCGGGTGAACGTGAGGGCCAGCATGGAGTGGGTGGCGGCGGTTCCTTCCCGGATGAGGTAGGCCATTCGATGCGTGAGGACGGCCGTTTTTCCCGTGCCAGGGCCGGCTGCGGCCAGCAGGTGGCCGTCACTGCTTAAAACGGCCTCCCTCTGTTCGTTGTTGAGAGGGCCGAGAATAGGATCGTCGTGTTGAGTCTCGCGACTCGGGGCAACCTGGGGCGGAAAGCTTTGTCCGGGCAGCGTGGCCGCATGGGCGCGCTTTGTCGGCCCATAGGAGGCTTCAACGGGCGATGGCTTCTCCGGTGGTTGAAAAAACGCCATCTGGCCCGTCACATTCCCTATTTCACCGGGGACGAACAACCGGATGGTTCCATATTCGCCGTCATAGCCCGGCGTCCGAATGACCTCTCCCTTGCGCATTCGCCCGATGGCCTCGGCAAGGACCGGACCTGCCGCCTTCTCCAACCGGTCCAGGTCCAGCTCCATGAGGATTGGGAGCTCCGGGCCCAGTTCGGCCAGCAGCCGCTCGTAAAGGGTTTCGACCTTGACCGTACCACGGCCGCACCCGAGGAGCTCGGAGAGGATCTCGGCAAGCGCTATGAGGCTGAAGAAGGGCTTGGGGAGGTCCACCGTACTTCTGGCGGATTCCTTTCGGTCGGCCAGGTCGTCCACGCGGTGAAGCACCCCGACGGTAAGCGGGCGGCCGCACGCGGGACAGAGGCCGTTCAGTTCCTTCGTTTCAAAAGGCTCAAGCCGCACGTCGCATTTGCGGTGACCGTCCAGGTGATACTTCCCCTCCTCCGGAAAGAACTCGATGGTGCCGCAAAACCCCTCTCCCCGGGTCATGGCGCCAACCATCTCGCCGTAGCTCAAGCCCGTATCGAAAAGATTGGCCTCCCTTCCCAGGTTGGCGGGCGAGTGGGCGTCGGAGTTGGAGACCAGGAGGTAGCGGTCCAGCTGCGAGAGGCGGCGATTCATGGGGGGATCCGATGAGAGGCCCGTTTCAAGGGCATGGATGTAAGGGGAGAGGTCTTCAAAGCACTCCTCCAGGGTGTCGAATCCCGACTTGGAGCCGAAGAGCGAGAACCAGGGCGTCCAGACGTGTGCGGGGATGAAAAAGGCCCGATCGCTTGCCTCAAGGGCCATTTCGAGCAGGACTCTGGAATCGATCCCCAGGATGGGCCGGCCGTCGGATGCCACGTTCCCGACCCGGGACAGTTGGTCGTTGAAACGCTCAACGGAAGCGAAATCCGGCATGAGGATGAGGTGATGGACCTTCCTCGTCTTTCCCGCCTTTTTGTAGATGCAGCTGATCTCCCCTGAAAGCACGAACCGCGAAGGCGATTGGCAGGAGGCAGGGACCTCCGCGTTCACCTGTTCCCGGATTTCGGGGCGGAGCCTGTAAAGGCCCGGTTCCGCCCCCACGAGCTTCTCTTTCAGCTCCGTCACCCAGCCTGGGTGCGTGAAATCCCCTGTCCCGATGACAGCGATTCCCTTTTTCTGTGCCCAGAGGGAGAGGTGCTCCGGGTCCAGGTTCCTGGCGGTGGCCCGTGAAAACCGGCTGTGGATGTGTAAGTCAGCAATGAATTTCATAAGAAAAGGATTTACCTGCTGCGCCAAGACGCCGAGAACTTACTTGTTTAAGTCAAAGACAAAAAATTTATATATCTTTCCTTTGCGATCTCCGCGGCTTTGCGAGAGATAATGTCTATCAAAGCCGGCATGGGAGTGGACGGTTGAGACGAATTGTGTCGAGATCGATGGCCGCGTCATACGCAAGGATCTCTACCCCGTTTTTGACCGCCTTCCTCAACTCTCGTCCGTATGCCGGGTCGATATGATCGGCCGGGCTGAAGACCTCCGCATCCATCCTCTGGATGATATGGAACATGGCCGCCCGATTCCCCCGCTGGACCTCGTGCTGGAGCTCCACCAGATGCTTGAAACCGCGCTCGGTGACGGCGTCCGGGAAAAAGGCGGTCCGGCCCTCCACCAGGGTGCAGTTTTTCACCTCCACGAAGCAGCACTTATCTCCCTTTTCGAGCAGCAAGTCCACCCTCGAATTCTCGCCGTACCGTACCTCCGTTCGCACAGAGTCGAAACCTTCAAGCTCGGGGACCTTTCCCGCCAAAATCGAGGCCCGTGCAAGACGATTCGGGACCGAGGTATTGACGCCCACTAACGATCCCGGCATCTCGATCATCTCCCACGTGTATTTGAGCCTTCGGCTTGCGGAGTTGTGGCGGGAAAGAAACACCGGGCGCTCCGGCTCGCAACAGGCGGCCATGCTGCCCGAGTTGGGGCAATGGGCCGTCACAACGTGTCCATTACGGAGGCGGACATCGGCCATGAATCGTTTGTAACGATTTATCAGGGTTCCTTGGATCAGGGGAGGCCATTTTAGAGCGCCATCGGGAGTTGAATCATACATAGAGAGGGAGGATACCACAGATGACCACGAAATCGGAGCTACTCAAAAACGTAAGGATCTTTTGCAGAGATTGTTGCGGTGGGCCGAGATCCGGGCGAAAGGTCTGGCCCGTGCCGAATCCGTCGGAGATCGAGCGCTGCGAGACAAGGGATTGTATGTGCTTTGAGTTTAGGCACGGCATCGATCCCCGGCCATCCGAATCCAGGGTAGAGGCAGGCCGAAGATCGGCCCTTTTAACCGAGCCCTGACTGGCGGAAATACTCGAGGGCAAGAGATCAGCCTTTACCCTGGATAAGGGGGCTACCGGCCTGGAGCCCGGCCTGTTTTGCGCCGCTAGCCATGTAAGCAAAAGTAACTGATCATATTTGGGATATTGAAAGTATTGTAAAATTATTACGTTGACCATGAGTATATGTTTGGCTAAAAAATATTCAACTTGCTTCCCGTGTTTTTCGATACTATATTTATATAAAAATAAAAATTGCCATAATCAGATTTATTATGAATCAATATAGACGAAAATTATTAAATGCTATACTCCTGTTTTCAAAGAAAGGCGTAAAACACTTAAATACTACCAAGTTATCAAAACTCCTCTTTTTCTTTGATTTCACGCATGTTAAGCAAACTGGGTATCCAGCTATTGGACTTCAATATAATGCTTTTGAAAACGGACCGGTTCCTAAGAGTTTTTGGCTTGAAATAAAAGATGGAAATGTCCCTGAAGATTTCAAAAAACAATTAGCCATCATTGATCATCAGGACAGCATGAATAAGGAATACAAGGAACTCGATTTTAAGGCTAAAGTTGATCCAGATATGAAAGTATTTACTCCAAGAGAACAGAAGATATTGGATCAACTAGCATTCATCTATCTTGAAGCCACGGCCAGTCAAATGTCAGAAATTTCTCACCTAAAAAACCAACCGTGGTAACGAACATATCATACAAAAGGAAGGAACGCGCCCATTGATTATGAATTGGCGATAGATTCAGAAGTGAAATCTAACAGTGAGGAAATAAAGCATATCCTTAAGGAACATTTTGAGGTCATAAAAAACTTTGAATTATCTCCCACTAGTTGAGCATGCCAAAAACAGGTGACGTTTTATTTTACAAAGACTATGAATTTGAAGATGGAAGCAAGAGTGATAAGCTCTTCATCGTGCTCTGCTCAGGCTCTTACTGTTTGGCGCTGAAAACAACTTCTGACAAGCCGGGATTTTATCGAGGGACAAGAGATGGGTGCAACCCACAACGAAAAGTGTTCCTCATCACCAAAGAAAAAAGAGAAGGCTTTCTACTCGATACCTACGTGCAACTCCCTCAATTGATCGAAATAAGTATCCAGGAACTGTTAAGCGGTGGGATTTCTAAGAAAATAAAAATTATGAGTCAGTCCATATCCTCTAAGTGTTTACAGTTGATACTAGACTGCCTCAAGTACTTCAAAGACGATATTGCTCCTGAACATTGGGAACAGATTTTTTCCGACGCTCCAAATACTGCATCAAGTAAATACATCCAAGAATTCGCGTTGAAGTTCAAAAAATAGAGATCGTGCACCCGGCAGCTTCTGTGCCAATTAAAATTCAAACTGACCCACTACCCTTTTCTTGGCCCTCCATACCTCAAGCGGTCCAAAAAAACAGGGGTAATATGGATGACGCCCACATCCTCCGGTGTGCGGCCATAGTGAACGAGAGACGAAAAGTCGGGAATACGACATCACGGAAAAGTGATACCGGCCAATTTATTAGATCTAATAATTTGGCTCCATCCCTACCTGCCCACCTCCCTCTTCACTGCTTAGGCGATGTAGAAATTGAAAGGCAAGACGCCAGGGCCGGGACCTGAATGCCTGAATTACCCATCTGTTGTCAAATCCCACAAAAGCCCCGGATCACCTATAAAGGCAAGGGACCCCCGACCAGATCCGGCGGGTCAAAAAGGGGCGGAAGGCCGAAGTCCCGACCAGCGAGTATTTGCAAGAAAATTTCTCTTTTTTGGCAAATTATCGGCTCGCTCAAGATTACGGTTATTCCGGGGAAGATGCTGGCCCCGCCGACTTTCGGCTACAGTACGATAGACTTTTTTTGATATTTGTGACTGAAAATGTCATAAAAATCCTTGACTTCGCCGGGATTCAAGTATCATGGAAGAATCTATAGAAAGACTCGAATATCACTTACTCAATCGTGGATCGGCTCGTGTTCGCAGTCCCGTTGACGCACTTGGAGGTTCCAGAGGAGGTTTTTGTGCTGATCCGCATAAGGCACCATAATAGCCATCCACAGAAGCGTAAGTCGTTGATTTCGTATGGATATATTGCTCAGACCATCGGAGAAACGAAGGGGTTTTATTCGGACAGAAAACCACGGGTCCGCGTTTTATGCGGATAAATCTATACACTGTTGGGCAAAGAAAGAAAGGAGGATAGAGTGCCAATCAAAGACTTCATTGAAAGGGCGCAAAGCCTGTTGAGGCGGGGCGCATTTCTTTCGGAGGCGGCCGTGTCTCAGGGTATCCTTCTTCCCGCTCTCCACGAACTTGGTTGGCCTGTCTTTGATACCTCAGTGGTTACCCCCGATTAATCCTGAGGGGCGCAGGGTTGATTATGCCCTATGTCATCCGGATAAGTGGGCGGCGGTATTCTTGGGAGATGAAGGTGACGGGATTTCCGAAGGAGCTGACCGCCAACTGTTCGAATACGCTTTTCATATCGGGGTGCCGATGATCCTCACGGACGGGCAAGAATGGAGCTTCTATCTTCCGGGTGAACAGGGCCGATACGATGAGAGAAGAGTGTATAAGGTGGATTTATTGGAGCGAAGTTCTGAAGAAGCAAGCGCAAGGCTGAACAGATACCTGGCATATGACCGGCTTTGTTCGGGAGAGGCGCTCAGTGCAGCGCGCTCGGACTATCAGAATGTAGCGCGAGACCGTGAGACCGAGGCCACCTTCCCAAAGGCATGGCATTCGTTACTTGAAGAACAAGACTCGCTCATTCTCGATCTACTGGCAGAAAAAGTTGAAAGCCTATGCGGGTACAAGCCTGACCCTGATGCCGTAGTCGGTTCCTTAAGACAAGAGTGGAACACGTAGGGCCAGGAGAAACCGGGTCGGTCAAACCATTACTGCCTCCCGTTCAGTCTAATAACCGTAGACCCAGCACGGGCGGTCAAACCGTTCGAATTCGCACCAATGATCGCTTCAATTTTATTTTCAAGGGCAAGTCGTATAAAGCCAGGTCTGCGAGGGAAGTCATGACGATGATCTTTCAGCTTCTGGCGGGAGAGGACAAGAGTTTTCTTGATAGATTTGCTGCTCGTAAACATGGCAGGAAACGGCGATACTTGGCAAAAGACAAACGGGAATTATATCCCGACCGTCCAGACTTAGGAGAACAACATTCGGTTGAGGTAGTGCCAGGCTGGTGGCTTGGCACCAACTATAGCCACCGAAACATACAGGAAATAATTGACCTGGCCATCGAGGTAGCCGGTCCACAGCTTGGATCAGCAGTTCAAGCAAATGTTGAGTGATTTATTGCCCAGCAAGGCAATGCAGCCGACTCGTTACACTCACGGCTGATTTTTGCGTTCGGCGAGTCGCAAAAGGATTTCCGAGTAAATACTGGAGGCTTACATGGCCAAACAAATTGCACTTTTTAATCACAAAGGTGGAGTAAGCAAAACAACATCAACCTTTAATTTGGGATGGATGCTAGCAAAAAAAGGTAAGAAAGTTATCATCGTTGATTGCGACCCGACAATGTAACCATACGCGCACGGTTTAGGATTCAAAAAAGATGAATTTAAGGAGATTTATAGGGAGAAGAGTAAGAAATATTCGCGATTGGCTAGCACCATCTTTGAGTTCGCTTGAAGCTATTGGACCTGTTATATTGTACAAATGAAAGGCCAGGCAAATATGTTCTTACTGCCTGGACAATTGGTCTTGCAGATACTAAGTAACATTCGGTATAGCCCAGGAATTGGCCGGTTCCGGTCATGCTTCAAAATTTGCCAGGGTCGCTCCGTATTTATTCGATATTACCGCCGAAAAATATCATCCATACATGATCCTTTCGACATCAGACCGGCCTTGGGCCAATAAATCAAAATTTGTTAATGAAAAGTAACTATTTCATTTTCCATGCACCATACCTATTTTTCAGTTCTGGCGTCGGATAGCCTTGCTTCTATATAGCCAAGTGGGCCAGTGGTCAACACAGACGAAAAGTCAATCTAAAGTCCAGAAAGCACTATATCCTGATAAGTTCCCTAATTTCTTGGTACGATCATTCAAAAATATCGTCTAAGAGAGGGAACCACGCCTTCCGCTGCTTTTCAGAAATGGAATACAGGAAATAGAAGAAGTCGTGTCGAAATAAACTTGTTCCTGTGCTAAAAGAAAATGCAATGCTTTCCCGATAAAATATATAGAGCTGCCGGTGTACAACCGACAAAGCCGCTGATCCAAATGTCAGATTTTAATAGTCTAATTGCGCTTTCACAGAAACATAAAGCGCCAATTTTTGATTTGTCAGATAAGCAGCTTGAACAAACAGGGGTAGTTTTAGAGATAACAAAAAAATCCATGCAGCGGTTTCACAAGCTATTCTCAGTGGGTGCTGATCGGATTATTATGATAATCCAGATGATAAGGTATTCAACAATTCCGATCAGATATTGAGCGTGTGCGTAGCTTGGCGGACTATAAATTGCATTTCTCGGTTCACAATGCATGTCGTGGATGTCCAACGACATTCTGCGTGCACAAATAGTACTGACTGTCAGTGCTCTTGACCATTACGTCCACGAAATCACGCGCCTTGGTATGATTGAAGTTTTTCATGGATTCCAGACCACCTACAAATGCTTTTCGTCGCTTTCAAGTTACCATAGACTCAGCAATGATAGGATTTGGGTCCGCGGAGATAGCTCGGGAACAAGAAATCAGAGAAAAGCATAGTTTCACTTCCTTCCGTATCCTGATAAAAGCGCCGATGCAATTCGACACTTTTCCAAGGGTGCAAACTTTGGCCTTAAGTTGTTCCAAGTTTGGGTTATCGATTCGAGATGTAAAAATCTGTTTTCAGCTAATTGTTGAAGGTCGTAACAAAATTGTCTCACGAAGCTGATTTGGACCCAAGATACCCAGAGAACCTAATGGCCGATTTCTCATGGTGACGCTGACAAGCTGCTGATTTCACGAAAATTATTTGAACACATCCACTCTTTGGTTATATAGTCATGCCGCGATGGTCATTTCAGCCGATTCTCTAGGCTCCCCGCTCTATTTCTGGCCTTGGATGATAATCATCCAAGGCACATGGCCTGAGACCTCAGAAAAAATAATCGATAATGAAGTGCGTAACTCAAACAAATCTGCTTGGACTGTTGTCATACGAATTCCGCCATTTCAACCCTTACCCTTTTCACCTTTGGCGCATAGGGCAGCAAGGCCCGGAAACGGCGGGGTCAAGGATGTAAAGAATTGATTCCTCTTCTGATTCTCCTTCGAATATTGCCAAAGCGCCCGGTCGAGTGTCCGCATGTCCAGCGCGGTACGTTTTGACAGGTCTCGGCAAAAGCGGACATAAGGCCACCAGAAGTCAAAGGTATATTGGACCGGCACCGGCAGGGACACGGACCAGAGCGCCCGAAAGTCGATAATGGGGTAGGGGTCACAGTGGAAAAAATGCAGGATCACCGAGGCCGTGGGCCACTGGACCCATCCAAGGCGGTCAAGACTTCTATCCGTGCCCGTTCGGTCTGTGGCCCTTAGGGCAAATCCCGAGATCTCCCTTACATACTCCTCTAGGTTGCTTTCCATGTATGCCTGCGCTCCGGGGGGCCTTCCATCGGGTAATGATCCTGAGTTCATCCTTTGTGATAAAGACACGGCTGTTTGTTGAAAACATCCCGCCAAGCGCCCCGTTTGGAGGGTGGATGAGGAGACTCGGGAACCTGATACCGAACCGGAAGCGGCTGAGGAACCGGAAGGGGAACAGGCCCAGGTGCCCCGGCGCACAATCCACTTTGAGCACGGTGACCCAAGGCTGAAGGAAACCGGGAAGATCCCTTTTGGCCAAAGCGCTGACCCGTTTATGGACAGCATCCTTACAGGCGAACCCAGGGTTAGGGCCCTGAAATGATTAAATGAAAATGGACATTATAAAAAAGTAAGTAAATTATAAAATAAAATTGAATTTCGTTTTATTATAAAGTATAATTTAGATATGCGTTTAACCTTTACATTTTAAGACATGGGAGGTAAGCGAAATGAACCTAAATCAGGCCATCAGAATTGCGAAAGAGAAATTTCCTTGGATCAGAATGGCTGGATTATCCGGGGACCAGGTCCGGGGGATTGCGGCAGGAGAGCTAGTGCCTGTCAGAATTCAGAGACGCGGTTACGAATTGTGGAAAGACTCGGATCTAGATGCGGGGAAACTGGATCAGGTGAACCAAGAGATCAAAGAGCGGAACTGGCCTCTCGGAGAAGGCTGCGCGTCATTTGCCGCCAGGTAAATGCCACATTGGATGCTGGGGATTTCAAGGGAATCGTCGAAACCTTCCAGATTAAGGAGGAGGGGTTTTAGCCATGCCACGCAAACGAGCTACGAAATCCGATCTTAGGCCACCCCGCACCGTCAGCTATTTGCGGGTCTCGACCGACGGGGAGGACACCGAGACGGACAAGGCCGACATCCTGAATTTGCCAATGATCGGCAATTTGGCCACGTCGAGTTTGTGGAGGACCAGGGCATATCGGGCAAGACATCTTGGAAACAGCGCAAAATCGGCCCCCTGATTGACAACTTAAGGGAAGGGGACAGGCTGATTGTGCCGAAGATGTCCCGCCTTGGCCGGTCGATGCTCGAATGCATGGAAATTTTGTCCGTCAGCAAACAGAAGGAAATCAGCGTTTATGACCTGCGAAACGGCTGGGAGTTGAATGGCGCCATCCAATCAAAAGTCCTGGCCATGGCCTTTAGCATCGCCAGCGAAATCGAGCGGGACCTTATCAGCAAACGCACCAAGGAAGGGCTCAGGGCCGCCAGAGCCAAGGGCAAGCTGCTGGGCCGCCCCAAAGGCCCCGGCAAAAGCAAGCTGGACCCCCACCGGGAGGAAATCATCGGCCTGTTGAAATTGGGCGTCCCCAAGACCCGCATCGCCTTCAAATACGGCTGCACCCCCGTGAACCTTTGGAACTGGCTGCAAAAGAACGAAATAGACGTGAAACCCGAGTGAGAGGAGGAGAAAAGAACGGATATGCGAATGCTTATATCATAACCTCCTTGACCCTTGTTCTTTTCCTTTTTGGGACACATGGATGTTAAGAGGCTTGATTGTTTTATCAGTCTTTTTTTTCTACTGGGGCGCTATAAGTTCTTATTGGCGTGGGCTCCTCATTTCCCCGTATATGGGATAATTCCATTTGAGCAGCACAACAGGCGGAGCGTGGACAGAAAATCAGCGGATGGAAAACGCCCAAACCGGTAGAATAAGGGAGCCGACCCATGAACATCCGCTTTGAGGACGGCACCGAGATTAGCACCGGCGGCCCCTTGAGAATCCTCCACCTCGATGGTGGCCTTTACGTCACCGGAGAGGGCCATCTGATCCCCGTTGGCAGCGAAGCGGAGGGAGAAGAGACCATCCGGGAGATGGTCCGCAACATCGAGGAGGGATTACGTAGCTGACAAGTGCTGATGCAACCGGACAACTTCAAATCGGAGACCGGCCTGGACACACTCAAAAAGACCTGCATCGGGTTTTCCGTGCTTATTCAGGAGATCGACCGCTCAACCCCAAACAGGCCTTCATCGTTAGGATGATGGCCAAAATTGAAGCCATGTCTGAGGCCGTTTGGGGAATTATGGCAAAGGTTGTTGGGCTTAACAATCAGGAAAATTAAAGAACGTCCGGGCTATGGCTGAAGTAGAAATCTCACAGCCGGTCTGTCTGAAATGTGTTGCACTGGCCTATGTTTCCGGTCTCCATGCAGCGCTTGAACCAGCGTACACGCCGAACGGAGCTGCAGTGGGTAAAGGAGTCAGGAGTCACGTAGCCGCGAGAACGGCGCTGAGCCGGTCATCGCCGATGCTGCTGGCGGCGTTAAGGGCTTCTTCGACGTCACCTTCATCGAGAATTCGGCGCGTTTTATCAGCATGGCGTGCCCGGTCCTGGCAACGGCGATTGGCTCTCGTTCACAATGATTGTTGGGTCTATCCCAAAATACAGGGCCACTCGCACAAGCAGGATGGTCCCCAAACCGCCGCCGGCTGCCATGTGCCGTGATACATGTATTCCTCGGCCATCTTCTAAATTTCACTCCTTCGTCCTTCCTTTCCAGCGGATCCATCACTCCCGAATCAAACATGGACCACGCGTAGCATACTGCGATCGACTTTATGGCTCCAATTTCATTATCATAGAACTGCCTGCGTACAAGTCAAGGGTGAACGGGTCTGAGCGAGTGGGTTGCAATGCAAGCGACTCGCCAAACTCTGTCCCTAGGCAAAGCTGAAAGCGAGCTCGGAATTATCCTATCCGGGAGGCTCTCACTTTTTCCCGCAGTCCGATATTTTTCGAGCTTTAGATAGCTGGATCGCGATCGCGGAGGTCTGACCCCGTCCGGCCCTTACGCACGAGGGGCCACAGGCCCCCCACGGCACCGACGAGAACGATAGGGCTTACGCCGGCCAGGATACCGAGGGCTGCCTGGTGCCAGAGGTTTCCGAGCGCGCTTCCCGTCAGGGCGGCGGCCGGGCCCAGGACGAACCCCGCGCCGATCAGACTTTCGTGGGTCCCCCCGGATTTGACGGCCCCGTTGCCGATCACCATCGCGTAGTAGAGGCTGGCGTAGTAGGCCACGCCATGGGAGGCGCCGAACACGACCAGGCCCAGGGCGATCAGACCCCCTCTACCCGCCGAGAGCGCCAGCAGAAATCCGATCGGCAGGAGAATCGCCGCCAGGGCGAGAATAGACCGCCGGCCATGCCAGGTTTGGGTGCCCTGCATCAGTACGAATGTGGAGGCTCGGCCGGCATCCAGGAAACCGGCGAGCGCGGTCTGGGTCACGATCGTGTAGCCCAGCTGGCTGAGAAGAAAGGGCAGCAACGGTGAAAGCACGAAAAGCATGGCATACCCGGCGACCATGGATGATCGGCTGGAGATCAGCAGGGCACCAAGCCAGCGAAGGCGCTCGGGACCGGGGCGTTCAGGATGGTCCGTGGCCAGGTGCTCGGGCACGGCCCGCAGAGGCAGGACGAGGATCAGGGCCAGTGCCATGCCCCCGGCGGCGCAGAGAAATAGGCCTCCCGCCAGGTGTTGGATGATCGGGCCGGAGGACCACACGGCCAGCGGCACCGGCACGGACCAGCCGATGTTGAACTTCCCAATGGCCCGTGAGGCCTCCAGAGGAGTCTGTCCCACGCTGATGTAGCTTTCCACGATGGGCCACATCATCCCGTTGAAGCCCGAAAAGAGGAGCGACCCAGTTGCAAGCAGCCATCCCTGGGGCCCTTGCCAGACCGATATGAGCATTGCGATCTGACCGATCAGAACGCCCAGAAGGGATTGCCTCTCCCCGAACCGCTTGGCCACGCGATGGCTGGGGAAAGCCCCTATCACATAGACGGCGCCCATTCCCAGCGCCAGGAGGAGGTTCTGGTTCTCCCCGAAGCCCAGCGTATCTCGTGTGTAGAAGTACACACCACGCTGCACCAGCACGGTGGCGAAGCTCTCGATGGAGGCGAAGACGAGCAAGCGGGCGAGGTAGCTCATGCAGAGTTTCGGTGACAGGAAGTTCCTTTTTCGGACTCGGACTATATGGGATTCGACCCTGCGCGTCAAGGATAAAGCCTGTCCATGATCATGATGTTGTGCATGCTTATCTTCTGCCGGTATGGGTCAATTATGGGCAGGGTTCCCTACCGCGACGTGCATGGCGCAGGAGGGTAACGTCTCGGGATACCCCGGGTCGAGTGATAGCCACTCGTCCGACCATCCAGAGGCGAGCAAGCACGGGGGGCTGTGAAGTGGAATAGTCGATATCGCGTTCCGGGGGGGGGGGTGGCGGCTTTGTCGCTTTGTGTGGAGGTCAAGGCTTTACCCGCCATACTTTTGCCGGGTTAACCTCCCATAACCCCAGGTGCTTGTCGGGCGGCAAGAGAAGTTATCCACAGGACGGAAGAGAAAATGGAGACGCGAAGCAGGAGGATGGATGCGCTGGAAATGCGTCGGCTATAACGAAATCCATAGGATGGAAGGCTCAGATTAAGAGCTCAAGCTCGCGTGAGACTCGTTTCAGAATCCAAAAAATTTCAATATTTCAACTTCTTATTGATTTACGGCAACTCTTGAGCCTATGCTGATGGTGTTTGCCTTTGACATCGGGAGTCATCAGAAAATCTATGAAGAAACCTCGTTTAACGGATCATCTGGCCATATTCTCCGGATGGGGAATGGACAGGCAGCAGTACTTTCCGCAAAACCGTGCCGAATTCCTGATTGCTGCGGCAAGACTGGTGCTCGCCTCCTTTTCCCTTTTTGCGATATGCATGGATCCTTCGGAACCGGAAAGGTATGCCGGAATTGCCTACGGACTTCTGTCAGGTTACGCCATCTATTCCCTGATGCTTGTAGTCCTGGTCAGGGGCATGCGTAGCCCCTCAAGACACCTTGGCCTATTGACACACATTTTGGATCTCCAGATTTTTTCCGTATTTATATTTCTTACCGAAGGGCCGACGAGTCCTTTCTTTGTTTATTTCGTCTTCTCCTTAATGTGTGCGGCCATCCGCTGGCGCTGGGTCGGCATTTTATGGACCACGGCTGCGTCCCTGGCGGCATTTATCGGTATGGGCCTGTATGCATCCGGTTTCCTTCTTGATCCTAACTTCGAGCTGAACGGTTTCATTATCCGAAGCGTCTACCTGGTCGTGGTGGCGATCCTTCTCGGCTATCTGGGCGCTTACGAGCAACGTTGGCACGGGGAGCTTTCGAAGCTGGCAGCATGGCCGGGTTCGCTGCCGCACGATGCCGGGGCCCTGGTGCAGGGTTTGCTTGCACAGGCGGCTTCTGTGCTTCGCATCTCCCGGGCGGTTATGGTATGGGAAGAGCCTGAGGAACCCTGGCGGCATTTCGCTCTCTGGTCCGAAGACCGCTTCGAATGGATAAAGGAGCCGCCGGACCGTTTCGGTGCCCTGGTTGCCGTCCCTTTTGCCAACAGTGATTTTCTCTGTTCGGATGCCGGGTCCGCCGAGGCAACGGTGCTGTATCGTTCCGCTGCCGGGATCAGACCTCTTCAGGGTCCTGCCCTGCATCCTGAGTTTCAGGCACGCTTCGAAATAGGTCCCGTACTTTCCCTGAACCTGGATAAAGGTGAGTTAGAGGGTCGCCTTTTTCTTTTGGACAGGAAAAAAATGACCTCCGATGACCTGATATTGGGAAGCATTGTCGCTTACCGGGTGGCCACAAGCCTGGAGCAGTTCTACCTTCTACGTCAATTTCAACATACGGCGGCTGCCGAAGAGCGGATCCGTTTGGCGCGGGACCTCCACGACGGCTTGCTCCAGTCGCTTACCGGCATCGCTTTCCGCCTGCAATCCGTGCAGAGCCTCATGGATGAAGACCTTTTCGGGGCAAGGAAGGAGCTGTCTGATACGCAGGGGTTGCTCCTTTCAGAGCAACGGGCGGTGCGATGCCTTGTCGAAGAGCTGAAACCCGTCCACCCGGTATGCTATGATTCGGCTGCATGCCTGGGCATACGGCTTGAGGAACTTAGCGAATACATCCGACGGTTCTGGCTGCTCAAAGTGGAAATGAAAATAGGGATTCTTGATTCAACCATACCGGAGGACCAGGCTGAGCAGATTTACTTTATCGTCCGCGAAGCCATCGTAAACGCGGCAAAACATTCAGGTGCATCGGCTGTAAAGGTGAATATGGAATCCGACGCCAGCTGGATCCACATCGCTGTTTCTGACAACGGGCGCGGCTTCTCCTTCCAAGGCCACTACGATCATGAGCAACTACGTTCCCTCAAGCTTGGGCCATCGACGATCAAGGAGCGAGTGGGGAATCTGGGCGGCACATTGAGTATCGAATCCACGAAAAGCGGAGCGTATCTGAAGATCGCGCTTCCGCTCTCGGAAAACGGGGGTTAGAAATGCCCATTCGATTGATTCTGGCAGATGACCATCCGTTCATTCTCGACGCCTTGGAGGGCCTCTTTCGGACGGAAAAAGAGATTCAGGTCCTTGACCGCTGCCGTGACGGTCAAGAGACCCTCGATGCAGTGCGCCGGCACCGGCCGGATATCCTGGTGCTCGATATCCGGATGCCGGGAAAAGACGGCCTGGCCGTCATCCGGGAGATGCAAAAGGAGGCGATTCCAACCCGCGTGGTGCTCCTGACGGCTGCCATCGATGACGAAGAGGTGCTGGAGGCGGTCCGGCTCGGCGTACAGGGCGTAGTGCTCAAAGAAATGGCACCTCCGCTGCTGGTGCAGTGCATCCGCAAGGTGCATGCCGGAGAGCAGTGGCTGGAGCGGGGCATTCTTCAGCGGGCCATGGGGAAGATGATGCGGCACGAGGCAGCCGTGAAAGAGATGAGCCAGGCCCTGTCACCCCGTGAGATCGAGATCGTGCGCCTGATCTGCAAAGGCCTTCGCAACAGAGAAATCGCCAAGAAGCTTTTCATCAGTGAGGGCACTGTAAAAATTCACCTCCACAGCATTTATAAAAAGCTCGAAGTGGATGGGCGAATGGATCTGATCCTTGTCTGCCAGAACAAAGCGTGGATCCAGCCCTGACCACGGATAAGCCGCAAATCCGGATATCGAAACACGAATTCCGAAACAAATTCAAAAAAAATGGTCGCGAAAAAGGCCAGGCATGAGCAAAGCAAAAGCATCTCCTTAAAGGCTCTAAACCTGAAAGCGGCGATTCGAGGTGTCAGATTTCAGGTTTCAGGTCTGGTTCGCTGCTTTCTCCTGACTTCTGCTCCCCGACCTTTGACCTCTTTCCTCCGCCCTTACTCCCTCTGATCCTTATCTTATTCCTTCTGCGCTATATCCAAAGTTATATAAAAACATACCTTCGGATGAATGGAAATCGCCGGGCAAGGATGGTTATACTGTTTGCTATCGTAGAATTGAATCCGAATCGTCGGGATAAAAGGGCCGACGGAGCGTCAGACGAGGTCGACAGGGTAAGCCACTTTACGGCCTAAGTTTAAAAGGTTTTTCAGGAATATGATGGCTACGTCCGCCACTTCCGGCAGCGGAAACCAAATGACGAACCTCATAGAAAAAAGAAAATTTGAGCGATTTTCCGCCAGAGACGGGGCAATAGTTGCGTTTACATCAGCCGATGATCGCTACTACACGAAGATTGCCAAGATCGCTGATATCAGCAGAGGCGGCGCGGCGTTCGAAAGCGACTTCAACGGGAGACATTGGCGTCATGCCCCTCATCTGGAGATTTTCGGGATTTCTGGGGCATACCTCTGCGTCAAAGAGATCCCGTATGAAGTCGTTCATATTCACGAAGTTGTAGCCGACGATCCAGGCATGAGAAGACCAAAATCTTGCGGGCTGAAGTTCGGTGAGCTTTTGGTCGAGCAGAAGTCGCAACTGGATCGCTTTATCAAGGCCTACGGTGTTCCCAACTCCAGAACCCGGTGAGCAATGCCCGCCCTGGGTGGTGGGGTGACAAAAAATCGCTTATTCGGAATCGAACTGTACCGGATCTAGCCTGGTGGTTCAGGGAAAATGCCAGGTTGGCATGTCGGTGAGGGTTGTCCATGGCCCGTATGCGTCATCGCATGGCAGGAATGGCCTGTCGCGACGAGCTCTGCTCAGGCGGGTCAAAAATTGAGTTTCGGCACAGAAGACATCTGTGTTGAATAAACGGAGGTTTTCAGGATGAGGATTTTAAATCCAGCTTGTTTCAGCGGTCGATACCTCGGCGCTATAAACCAAAATCTTGAGAGGTTGAAAAATCAAATCGGCAAGTGCTTGATCTTTCTTAGCGTTATGGTCGTCATTTATGGCTTCACATCGCGGTTCGAAAAAGTCTATATGGCAAGATATCTCCTGTGGGAGTCCGGTTGGGGAAGCCTCTTCTTCATTCTGGGAGGGGTTTTTCTGCTCATAAATACATCGGCCCTGATCTGGCACGCGATCCTTTTTTTCAGATACCGGCCGGCTCGTCCCTGCGATGTGCGAAGTCTGCCGACGTGCACGGTCATTGTCCCTGCTTACAATGAAGGGAAGTTAGTCTTTTCGACCCTCAAGAGCCTCGTGGAAAGCGATTATCCCAAAGAAAAATTGAAGATAATCGCCGTAGACGACGGGAGCGAGGACGACACTTGGCATTGGATCACCGAGGCCCAGAGAATCCTGGGGCGAATCACGACAATCCGCCAGCCTTTCAACCAGGGCAAACGCCACGCCCTCTATGCGGGTTTTCAGCAAAGCTCGGGCGAAGTGATCGTGACCGTCGACAGCGACTCGATTGTCGAGCCCCGAACCCTTCGCATGCTGGTCAGCCCTTTCGTTCACGACCAAAGGGTCGGGGCTGTGGCCGGAAACGTCAGGGTTCTCAATCGCTCGAAGGGAACCATTCCTCGCATGCTGGATGTTCTCTTCTTTTTCAGTTTCGATTTTGTGCGAGCGGGCCAGAGCGTGCTCAACACCGTCGTGTGCACGCCTGGCGCCCTTTCCGCCTACCGGAGGAAAGTCGTCATGCAAGTGTTGCCCAGGTGGATCAACCAGACCTTTTTCGGCCGACCCGCCAACATCGGAGAAGACCGGGCCATGACAAACCTTATCCTGAAGGAAGGCTATGACGTCCGATTTCAACAGGATGCCGTCGTCTACACCGATGTTCCCATCCTTTACAGAAACCTTTGCAGGATGTTTTTGCGTTGGGCCAGGAGCAATATTCGAGAGACGTATGTCATGAGTTCGTTCATCTTCCGGAAATTCCGAAAAGGCCCCATGCTTGGCGCCCGGATCAACCTGATCCTCCAAGTATTGGCTTTGAGCAAGGCGCAATTGCTCTTTCTGGCGACAGTCGTCTGTCTCTTCTCAAATCCGGCGACGTACACGGGGCAAATCCTGATGGGAATCGTGGTATCGGCAAGCATTCAGGCAGGGCTCTACTTTTGGCGCAACCGAAGCACCGAGGGTCTGTGGGCATACCTCTACGGAATTTTCTGGTTCGTAGGGCTTTCTTGGATCGTCCCGTATGCCCTGATGACTCCCCACAAATGTGGTTGGCTTACCCGCTGCATGAGCAAGAAGGGCCCGTCCAATCTCCCGGCTGTGAACAGGAGGTGGATGGGTAATGGTGATAAGAACTTTCCTATTCGGACATGGACTGTGCGGAATTCAGTCTTGTGTTTCAAAGGAAAGGCCAGTACATGATGTTGTGGAGGTTTGTATTCGTCCGGTATGGGTCAATGATGGGGAGGGTTACCTAGCGCGAGGTGCTTAGCGCAGGAGGGAAACGTCTCGGCATACTCCGGGTCGATCACGCTGAAGACGTGACTTTCGGCATAAGCCACTTATCCGAATCAGGGCGCTGTGAGGTGAAATAGTCGATATGGTGTTTCGTCGGTTTTGGCGGCCCAGGCGTTTTGTGGGGAGGTCGGAGCTTTACCCCGCTGGGGCGGGGTGCTTGAGGATTTTTTTTATGACCTTTTGGTCTTCGATGATGGAAATGACGCACATCGGCCCGTTGCACTTTAGACAGGTGAGGGGGTCTACCTCGTAAATCTTCTGGATGAGCCTTGCCCAGTTTTTGCGGCACGCTTTGCATGATTCCTCGGGCTGCAAGATGCAACGCAACAATCCATCTTGGTCGGCCTTCTTCCGGCTTCCCCGATCCCGCCCGACGGCGGGAATGTAATACCCGTAGTATCGGACCATCTGCTCGCCTTTTTTTGGGCACATGGGCGCACATGGCGGCCAACCACTGCAGGGCATCATTTTTCCCAACGCGGCAAACGTTTCAGCTTCCGCCAATGGGCGGGTCTTTTCTTCCAATTCAGCGGTTCGATCTTTTACCTTTTCCTTAAGGGCCCGATTCAAGCTATGAATTTCTTCGTATATTCGTATAATTTTGAAATCTTTATAGCGATGCCTATCTGAGTGGAAATGGTATAGATCACATCTTTAAAACGTTCATGGAAGTAATTCTTTTTGCTGAAGGAGGTAACCCGCACGCCAATGAATTCTCCCTGGACCCTTTATGGGGGTGACGCCAAAAGACTTGATATGCTCGTCAACCATGGGACTTTTGGATACGGGTTTATCAATCTGCTCGGTATCATTCACAGTGACGATTCTGCCCGTGAGGAAACCGTCTCCCGTGTAACTGTGAATCGTGTACTTTTTTGATGCTTTTTCTACACATTTTTTATTCAACCTGTTGTGGCTCTCGATCCTCAATATCCCGTGATGATCCAGTAACCGGATTGAACAGGCATCCAACCTGAATTCTCTTGCAGGAAGGTCGAAAATGGCGTCAAGGACATCCTGCAGGTGAAGAATGGATGAGACAAAGGGGTAAACCTGATGGAGGATTGTGTTAACTTCTGCTCTGCCTTTCTGATTCGCCTAGAGATCGGCCCCGCTATTTCTTTGCCCTGTCTCATTCAGAACCCGAGTTCCTCCTTCACAATTGGGTTGCCCCAAAATTTAACTCCCGGACAGACCGCATGGCAGAAGGATCACTGAGACGGCAGGGGTGCAAGGTGCTGTTCAAGCCGCTCTTTCGCGTGGGGTGAGGTGATCGCCAGCAACCGGTCCCCCGCCTGAAGGAGGGTGCCGGGTGGGGCAAAAGAATCTGCCCCTCGCGCAAAATAGCGATAATCTCCAGATCGCCTCCCAGTTCTTCCAAAGAACCCGAATCGGGCCGGTTTGCCAACCCAGGGGCTTTCCGGCCGAAGGAGACCAATGGTCAATTGCTTTTCCTCCGACAGGTTCACAGCCACCCCCGATTTCAACAGGGTCATAAGATCCAGATGGCGAACCTTGTTCGGCTCACTAACCCATGGCTTGCACATAAGGTCCAGGGCAATGCAAAAGTTTTCCATATCATGGGCGGGCGAATCGGCCCTGGAGGGCATCTGCGCTTCGTAAAGACTCCGATACTTGAGAGGGGAGGAAAGGATTGTCTGCACGAGGTAGCTCAGCGTCACGGCCAGGGCTGCAGGGACAAGCAATTGATAGCCTCCGGTCATCTCTGTTACCATCAGCAGGGTGGCAATCGGCACCCGTGCGGCACCGCTAAAAACAGCCGCCATGCCCACGATAACGAAAGGCGCCGGTGGCTGATGAAAGAGCTCGGCCATGAATCCGCCGACCATCGCCCCGACGAACAGGCTGGGTGCAAAGACGCCGCCGGAGCCGCCGGATGAAACGGTCAGGGCAAAGGCCAGCCATTTTGGCAAAAATCAGGACGAGCAGTACCATCAGCGACAAGCGGCCATCGATTGCCTCCTGAATCCAACCGTAACCTCCCCCCAGCACCTGGGGGAGAACGAGTGCCAACAGCCCCACACAAAGCCGCCGATGGCCGGCTTGATGTGCGGCGGAACAGGCACTTTGTGAAAGAGGTCCCGCAGACCGTAAAAGACCATCGGCAGAAGCGTTGCCACCACTCCGCTGCCTACACCGAGCAGCGCGTACCAGATATAATCGGTGAACATCAGGGACGCTCAAGTCCCTGGGGCACCTGGAAAAGGGGTTGCCAACCCACAAACACGCCGTTAATGACATAGGCCACCAGGGAACCAAGCATGGTGTAAAGCAGAGCGGCCGCTTCGAATTCCATATCTGCGTACAACACCTCGATGGCAAAAATGGCGGTCCCAATGGGTGAGCGGAAAATCGCTGCGAGCCCGGCGGCCATGCCAACGAGTACCAAGAGCCGCCGGTCCTCGTCCGAACGCTTGCCCAGGGTGGCGTATATCGATCCGATCCCCGCACTCATCAGCGCCGTCGGTCCCTCCCTTCCGGCGGCTCCGCCTGACCCTATGGTTATGGCCGAAGCCACTGCTTTCAGCGGAGCTACCCGCGCGCGGATAAAGCCTGCGGCACGGTGAAAAGCCTTCACCGCAGTGTCGGTGCCGTGTCCCTCCGCTTCGGGTGCCAGGCTATAAACCAGAATACCCGAGATGAGGCCCCCCAGGGTGGTGGCCACGGGAATCAACCACAAGCCATGCGGGCCAATCACCTGTTTGAGCACGCCCCCCTCATCCGGCAATCCCGGAGGGGTATATCCCGCCAACCCGCCGAGGAAGAGGGCTTCGGCTCCCTTCAACATGAGCGTGAATACTTGGGCGCTGAGGGCCCCCACTACGCCCAGCAATACCGTATCGATGATGATCCATTGTTTCCGGGCCGGTTAGCATGTCTATCTCCTTCGAGAAGGGTTATGCGCACTTATCCCCCCAGCCATGGAGCCGAGCGCATTGGTTCTTCGTCTTGCCCCAAAAATTATGAGTCAAGGAAAACCCAACATTTTAAGCTTACATGAAATCAACGGGGTTTGAATGGGTTCAATCCTTTATTATAAGATTGGAATAGGTGTATCTTTTTGGTGGTGCAGGGAAATACCGAGCTCATGCCGAAGACGACCTCTTTACAAATTTGCGAAGGCCAAAACTCCGCAAGCCATTTGATCCTGTTCCGGATCCGGATCTCCCATCAAATTGACAAAAACGCTCCGACCAGATTCCATTCTTAAGATGGCGCCTGTTCAGGCCGATCTCGATGAGTATGGCGAATGTGTCGGTGTGCGGGAGGTGCCATGGATCAAGGAGCGGGTCAAAGGGCAAGTGTAAATGCGGCAATAGCTGCGAATCAGGAGAGACACGCGGCAGAGGCAAGAAGAAACGAAATCCGGGAAGCGATCGCCAAACGAGTGAAGACCCGTTTCCGTCTTTTGGATCTGACCCAGGAACCCGCTGAGACCCTCTGGCGAATCTGCATCCTTCGGGCGATCCGGGAGGATGGGAACGGAGGACCATTTGGACACCCGCCCCTGACAATGGAGGAAGGGGCAGGCCTCGACGTTGGCCTTGAAAAGACCGAAGACTCCTCAGTGGGGGGACTGAAACCGATCCCGGATCTTGCTGCTCTTTTGGATGGAAACGGCGGTCTCCCCAGCCTTCCCGTGGTCTTCAGCCGTCTCGTGGATCTGCTCAGCGATGAGACCAGCTCCGCTCAGGCCATCGGCGACGTGATCGGGGCCGACCCCGCGCTTTCGGCAAGACTGCTTCGGCTGGCCAACAGTCCATATTACGGTATTCCCTCCCGCGTTGAGACCATTTCAAGGGCCGTGACGATCATCGGTGTGAAGGAGCTTTACTCCTTGGCCCTCACGGTGTCGGTCATCTATGCCTTCAGGGACATCCCTTACCAAATGGTGGACATGGCGGGCTTCTGGAGGCACAGCGTGACTTGCGGGGTCATCAGCAGGGGCATCGCGGAGCTCAAAGGGTTGAGCGGCCGGGAAACCCTGTTTGTGGCGGGGCTTCTTCATGATATCGGCCGGCTGCTGCTCTATCAGCGTGCACCAGTCCACGCAAGAGGTGTGCTGGCTCGCGCGAGACATTCAGGGACCATGCTCTCCCAGGCGGAAAAGGAGGTCATGGGGTTGGATCATGCGGAAATCGGAGGGCAGGTGCTCAGGCGGTGGCGGTTTCCGGAACGCCTCCAAGACATCATCCGGTGCCATCATGATCCGCAGAGCGGACTTCACCCGCTTGAAACCACGATTGTCCACTTCTCGGACGTTGTGGCAAACGCGCTGGCGCTTGGCACAAGCGGGGAAAGCCTTGTCCCGCCTTTCCAGGCGCGATCGTGGAATGCACTCAATCTGAGCCCGGAGGAGATCGCCCTGGTCATAGGCAAATCGGAGATCAAGGCCGAGGAGATGATTGGCGCCCTCATGGGGACAGAGGGGCCTGGAGGAACCAGAGGAATGGAGAACTGAGGCAGGATTGACGGGACGAACTTCGGCGGATCAAAAAGAAAAGGAATTGTCTCACGCAGCGCACGCGAATTTCACAGAGAAAAACAATAAACTTGAGGATAGATCAAAACCGAAACAGGAGGTGAGTTTCGTTCTAGTTCCATGGTCTTTCAATCCTTCATTCCCTTCGCGTTCTCTGCGAGAGAAGCACGATTTTTAATTTGTTTCTTCCCAGATCGCATCCCGCAGGCCGGAGCTCCTTTCCACCTGACGATGAATCGAATCCAAAAAGACCGATTCGACCCCCCAAATTTCCAAAGATTTCCTCGCCCTGGTGGCACCCGTATAGATGAGCTCGCGGGTGAGAATGGGGCTGGTTCGATCCGGGAGAATCAATAGAATCCTGTCGAACTCGGAGCCTTGACTCTTGTGGACCGTCATGGCAAAGACCGTTTCATGGACGGGAAGCCGGGCGGGGTGAAGCCGCCTGATCGATTCGGAAGGGGAGCGGAAGAAGGCCCGCAGTTCGCCTCCTGCTTCAGGATCGGGCAGGATGACCCCCGTATCACCGTTAAAGAGATCGAGATTGTAGTCGTTGCCCGTGATAAGCACGGGTCGCCCCCGGTACCAACGCTCCAATGGGTTGATAAGCCCCGCATCCGAGAGGATCCGCTCGGCCATCCCATTGACGCCGGCCACCCCATAAGGCCCCTGCCTAAGGGCGCAGAGGATTCGAAACCCGGAGAGCGCGGCAAAGGCATCGAGGGGATCATCGGCCTTCAGATATCTTCCGTATTCCTCCAGGACCCTGTCACGGAGTTGGGCCATCATCCGTTTGGACGTGGGGAGGTCCTTCCACCGAACGTCGCCGTAACGGCCGGATGTGACGACCTGCCGGCCTGCGTCGGATTGCCCGCGGTTAACCGCGAGGCTCAGGGCGCCGATGCCGCTTTGGGGCCCGAACCGATAGTTCTCCTCAAGATGCACCACCCAGTCCCATCCCGTACCATCGGACCCCGCGTGGTAAGGCCCGGGAATTCGCTGGCCCGAGATCGCTTCAAACAAATCACAGAATGCCCCCGAGAACCCGTGGAGCTGGGATCGGCCGCAGATGTCGCCCAGCACGGCGCCCGCTTCCACGGAGGCAAGCTGGTCCCTGTCCCCCAGAAGAATGAGGCGCGCGTCGCGGCCCACGGCCTCGACGAGCTTTGCCATCAAGGGCAGGTCCACCATGGAGGCCTCATCCACCACCACGAGTTGAAAGGGGACAGGGTTTTCCCGGTTGTGTCTGAACCGAGGCGAGTTGGGGATCGTTCCCAGGAGACGATGAATGGTCCCGATGGCCCCGATCCCGACACCGTCGGCGCCGTCTGTCACCGCGCCAGGTTTGGCGGTTGATCCATGGGTCCTTTTCATGGTTTCCTGGAGCCGTGCGGCCGCCTTGCCAGTGGGTGCAACCATGGCAACGCTCCAGTTGCCCTCGCCTTCCAACTGGCGGATCAGGGTCACAATTTTTGAAACCAGCGTGGTCTTTCCGGTGCCGGGACCTCCGGATATGACACAAAACCCCTTGATTACCGCCATAAGGGCCGCCACCTTTTGCCAATTGACGGTTCGCTCATCCTTTTCCGGGAAGACGTTTGAGAAGGCCTGTGCCAGTTGAGCCGGATCGAACTCCCGCCCGCTCGCGGCGACCCTTGCCCGGATCTCATCGGCCAGGCACCGCTCATAGTTCCAGTATCGGTAAAGATAGAGTCGGGAGCGGTCGTCAAGGATCAGGGGCCGGTACTGGCCAGGTCTCCCCACCACGTCGCTCCTTTCAAGCGTCCTTTGCCACGTTGACAAGCGCGGACACAGGAGCAGAGGGCCATCCCCTGACGAATCGGACAACGGGGTTTCCGCAACAGCGCGTAGATCCAAACAGACGTGACCCTGCTGCACCGCACGGCTGGCCATGGCCGAAGCGAGGAAGAGATCATCGCTCGGGGATTCTGACAGCCGGTTCATGAGAGCGGCGAAATGGATGTCGATATCCTCGAATACACCGAAGGCCCGCAACCGTTGGGAAAGCTCATTGCTCATCGCTGATAGGTGATAGCCCATCGCTCATCGCTCATAGGATTTCCTTGCGCCGTGCGCCTTGTGCCTTGTGCCTTGCGCCCCTTCATTTTTACACATCCATCAACGCTTCTCTTAAGGTCTCGATCTTCGTAGCCGAAGGCCGCATGCGGTATATGCCGAAATCCGCTCCCAGTTCAGGATCCACGCCCCGCAGGAACACGTAGTAGGCACCCCCGAAGTGGGTCTCGTAATCATAATCGGGGATGCGGGAGCGCAGGTACTGATCCAGGGCAAGCGTGTAAATGGTCGACTGAACATGGTAGGCCTCCTTCTGCATGACGCCTGCCAGGGTCTCCTGGCTGTAAGCTTGAGGCTCCGGGCCGAGGAAGTTGGATTTCCAGTCGATGAGGTGAAATCGTCTTCCCCACTCGAAGACCAGGTCCACGAATCCCTTCATGAACCCCTTGATCGGCGCAAAACGCAGCGAACCGATGGTCTCCGGAATGGGCCTATCCGACAGGGCATGGTCTTGGAAGAGAACCCCGAGCCGCTCGGGGCTCACCCGCTTCAAGGGGAAGTGAAACTCCCATTCGTCGAAACGGCGATCTTTTTCAATCCCTTTAAGTTTCAGGCCCGCAATGGTTGGATCAAGTGGTGCCTCAAGGACCTTGGGGATCATTTCAGCAACTGCGTCGGCCCACCGGGCCTCAAAGCCGTGCTCCTTGAGCTTCGAATCGATCAATGATCTCGCCGCTGAAGGGTCTTCGACTGCGAAATCAAGATGCTCCATCACATCATGGAGAAAAGTGCCGGCCCTCGCCCCCCTCGGAAACTCAAAGATCCCTGAAAGGGTTTCCGGCCGGGGGAGCCACGCCAGTTCCCTTTCAGCGGCTGCTGTCGTATCCGAGCCTGCGTCGTGGTCCGGATCATCCGCTCCCAGCGGCTCATGGGCGAAGAGCGCCGAGAAGCTCCATATGCGCCACTCCTGGGCCACGGCCGCCGAAAACCTGCGGCAGGCCAGGTCCTGGACTCCCTGTTCCAGGCCTTCCGACCGGGGTTCCTCCAATTCAGGGAGGCCGGATACCCCGATCGTCCCACCGGCTGCCTGTTCAAGAAGATGGAGGTCGTCCCTGATCTGGTCTTTGGTCAGGTCCATGACGCGGCGTCGCGTCTCTTCCATCTCCCTCCCCGGCGTCGCAAAAGGGCCATGAAACAGATAAGCGGGGGCGGAGATGGCTGAACCTCTGATCTTTCCCCACACCAGGTAGCAGCGGTTTCTCGCGCGGGTGAGCGCCACGTAGAGGAGCCGGAGGTCTTCACCGAGGGCCTCCCGTTCCGCCAGGAGCTTGTGCGCCTGGGACTGCGGAGAGCCCATATCCAGGGTCAACCGGCGGTGCGCGGATTCATCGTGAAAGGCGATCTCCTCATTCCCGATCCTTGAGCCGTCCCATTGAAAGGGGCAGAACACGATGGGGTACTCCAGTCCCTTGCTCTTGTGGACCGTGACGATTTGGACCGCCGCCTCGTCGCTCTCAAGGCGGAGCTGGTGCTCATCCATCTCCTTGGCCCCGGATTCACGTTGATCCGTGAGCCATTTGAGCAGCCCCCGCATGCCCAGGTGGTGCTCCAAGGCCGCAGTTTGAAGGACCTCTGAAAGATGAAGCAGGTTGGTAAGACGTCGTTCGCCATCCCCATAAGAGAGGAGCCGTGCACGGACCCCCTCCCTCTCAAGGAGATAACGGAACATCACGATGAAGCCTCGATTCATCCAGGTCTCGTGGTAACCTCTGAACCGCTCGACGATTTCTTCAAGACCCTTGCCTTCCTCCAGAAGGCCTGCCAGGGATTGGAAGTCGAACCCCAGCATATCGGTGGCAAGGGCGCCTCTTAGGACCGGCTCGTTTTCCGGTGCGGCCACTGCCCCCATGACGCGTTCCATTTCCGTGGCCTCCCGGGTCTCAAAGAGACTTCCCGCGCTGAAAAGCACGCTCGGGATCCGTTTCCTGACAAGGGCGGCCTGCACCATGCGGGCCTCCCGGTTCTTTCTCACCAATACCGCAATGTGGTGCTCCCTCAGGGGCTCGTTTCCGATGAACGCCCGCTTCTCCCTGCCGAGACGAAGGAGCCTGGTGATCTCCTGGGAGAGGGCCCACGGGATGATTTCCCTGGCCTTTTCCTTGGTTGGGTCCTTCGATGGTGTGTCCTCCTCCGCCTCCATGAGCCATATGCGGAAAGATGGCTCAACCCTTCCGTCAAAGGTCAAGTTCTCTCTGCCCTCCTTCTCGCCAGGCCTCGAATCGGCAAAACCAATTTCGTCGAAGAGGAACGGCTTCTCCTTCAGGTTGAACAGGGCGTTGACCGCGGTGATCAGCCCGGGCTCCGACCGCCAGTTCTCCCTCAGGGTATAGCGGGCCGGGAACGTTCTTACGGCGTCCATGTAAGTAAACACATCCGCCCCCCGGAAGCCGTAGATGGCCTGCTTGGGGTCGCCGATCAGGAAGAGGGGAAATCCCTCAGCACCGAAAAGGACCTTGAAGATTTCATACTGGACGGGATCCGTATCCTGGAATTCGTCGATCATGGCCGCCCCGTATTTTCTCCTGATGGCCCGGACCAAAGCGGGTCCGCAACTCTCCCTCAAGGCGTCCCGCGTGTCAGTCAGGAGGTCGATGAAGGTGCGGATATTGCGCCGGCGCTTTTTAGTCTTCAACCGGTCGTGGGGGCTTCTAAACAGTTGGGCCTTGAGGTTCAGGATCGATCGATCCATCTCTTCCCTGATGGCCGCCCCGGCCGAAAGCAAGTTGTCAAAGAGGTGAAAGACCGGGTTCTCGGGGGTGAATCCCCCCTTGCGCGTCGCCCCGGAAAGCCTGTTGTAACTCAGCTTTTCAACGGAATCGAGAACCGTGACGTCGACGTGGGCGAATGCCATGAGACGGTCCGCGGCCGAAACAAGATCGGAGATCTTGAGCTCCCTGGTCGTGGGTCCATTTTCCCTGGAGGCGAGGGTTCCGTAAATTTTGCCATTGAGGGGTGCTTCCATGAGGGTCTGGACGACCGGATCTCGCTCCCGTGGCCAAGCCTCTTTCAAGGCCTGAAATGTTTCCCGTAAGGGGCCGAGACCGTCGAGTCCACCAGACACGACCTCCGGGATCAGGCTGATGTCAGGGTGAGAGGAGACCCGTTTCAGCTGGCCGAGGAGAGTATCGGGCTTGATCTTCTTCCCAAGGACGTAATTCACGAATTCCGGTTCCGCCGGGTAGAGGTGGGTCCGCCAGAAGTCATGAACCAGTTCCAGTTGAAACGGCGCATCCCGGGTCTTCAGCTCCGTCTCAAAGAGGGACCCGGTCTCGAAGGCATGCTCGGCCAGCAACCGCTGGCAGAAACCGTGGATGGTAAAGATCTCCGCCTCGTCAAAGGCCTGTAGGGCCTGCTTGAGGCGGCGCAAGGACCGATCTCTGTTTTCGTTCCCCTTGGCGAGTTGGTCGAGAAATGGGTCCTCATGCCCATTACCTGCAAAGGCCCCCATGGCGTCGGTGATGCGCCCCCTGATCCGCTCCCTCAATTCCTCCGTGGCAGCCTTGGTAAAGGTGACCACCAGGACCTGATTGACCGTTAAACCCGTTTCCACGATCAAACGGACGAACAAGGAGGAGATGGTGTAGGTCTTCCCTGTGCCGGCGCTGGCCTCAATGATATGGGTCCCCTGTAGAGGTACGGTGACGGGGTCGAATTCAAGGTATGGCGTCATGGCCCTTCACTCGCAAATGAAGAGGGCTCTGCGGAAAGCGGTCTTTGAACGGCGAAAAGAGGCCCAAATACCGTGAGCGACAGGTTACGGAATTCCTCATCCAGCGGGTCCTGGTCCTCAAAACAACGGCGATAATAGGCATCGACGGACTCCCCGGCCCTATACTCGCCATCGCCCTGCCACACCCGCCTTGCCGAGCCCATGGCCGCTTCCTGTGAGGTGTTTCGCTCGATGATGGCCCGGGCATAGGCGAGCGAGGTGTCAGGGAAAAAATGGAGAGGTTTGACGAAACCTTTTTCGAAGATCAGGACCAGGTCTTCCAGGGACTTTTCGCCAATGGGCAGGGGCTCGAACAGGACGGATCCATCTTTCCCGAAAAGCAGGCTCTGCTTCTCGGACGAATCGGGTCCGCAGCGGTTTAAGAGCAAGTGGCAGAGCCAGAGGCGCAGGAGGTCTCGTCCCCTGATGTTTGAAAAGCGGTATTGAACCAACCCGCCGGGAAAGCGGTTCGTGATCCGGCCGACCACTCGAACCCCTTCCACCTCGCTCTCCAGCTGAAGCGGCGCAAGGGGCTGTCGGATCCATGGGGCGAGCAAACGGGCGAACCCCTCCGTCTCCGTTCGGAGCTTATCCCGGGCACAGAGGCCGACCGTACCGTGGGGGAGCAGGCCCGAAGCCCTCGCCGCATTCAAGATGGTTTCCGGGTCAACGCCTGATATCTGTCCCTTGAGAAGCCTTTCTCCCAGGAGGTATCGGCCCAACCCATCAAGGAAGAAGGGCTCCGTGTCCTCGTGCCTTAAGGTGTCTGAAGCCAACTCGATTTGAAGACGGTGTCTCAGGAGAAACCGGGCTGGGTTGGCGTAGAACCGTATGAGGTCGGCCAATTGGATGGACTCCTGATGAAAGGCGGAAGGGTCCGGTCCATGGGTGATGAAGGAGGGATGGGACTCCCGCGGCGCAAGGAAGGCGCGTGCGGCCTCGCAGTTCTCCTCCGAATAGCTGAAAAACGGAGGTGCGCCCGCAAAGTATGTTGGACTGAAGGGCTGGAGACGGTGGCGGACCAGGACGTGGTCAAGGATTCCCTTGCCAGGGACCGCAAACCCGTTTTCGATATAGTCCATGAGCTCGCTCACCACGACCGACGGGACCATTTTCGAATTGTCCTGGGGGTCCTGGCCCACATAGGAGATGTGGAGTTTTTTTCGGGCGGACAGGATCGCCTCCAGAAAGAGATACCGGTCGTCGTTTCGCTGCGATCGGTCTCCCGGCCTGGGGTCCGCGGCCATGAGATCGAATCCCGGCCGTGTGAAGCGCCGCGGGTAGGAGACGCTGTTCATGCCAAGGAGGCAGATGATCTTGAAAGGGATAGACCGCATGGGCAGCATGGCGCAAAAAGTGACCCCGCCCGTGATAAAACCAAGACCACGTGGGTCCATGGCAAGGGAGCGAAGCAGCCAGGCCCGAATGACCTGGACATCCACCTTCCCCCGGAAGCCGGCCCCTTGCTCAAGGGCCGTAAGCCTGTCGAGGACCCTTCGGAGGACAAGACCCTGGTTTCGATCCTGGCCATTTGTGAAAAAAAAACGTTCCAGCACTTGTTTTAAAAGGATCGACCATTCAGTAAGGGTCCGTTCCCCTGCGAGGGAGGCGGCGTGCTCAAAAAGGGCGTCTAGAAACGCTGCAAAACGTCCCAGGATCAGGGCGTCCCTGCCTTCGATCCGATCATAGGGGCTCATGGAATTGAAGAGGTTTTCCTCGCCTCCTGACATAGCATAGCCAAGGATCAACCGGTCGATACCGGCCGTCCAGGTGTTCTCGGGCAGGGGAGGGAGGCCGAGTTGGCCCCTGTGCGCACCGCTGATCCCCCAGCGGATCCCCGCGTCGGCCACCCACTGCTGAATCAGCGGTAGATCCGATTCCGAGAGCCCGAAGCGCTCCATAACGGTAGGGCACTCAAGGAGGTCCATGACCTCCGGGGCGGTGAAACGGCACTCCTTCAGGTCGAGCATCCACAGGAAGCTGTCAAGTATCCGGCTTTCACCCCTAAGGGAGCGGTCGGCGATGGTGAAGGGGATCCGGGCCCGGGGATTGACCATATCACCGAACACAGCCTCAACAAAGGGGGCGTATGTCTCAATATCCGGGGTCATGACCAGGATATCCCCGGGTGAGAGGTCAGGATCCTCTTCAAAGAAGGCGAGGAGCTGATCCTTCAGGACCTCCAGCTCACGCAAGGGGCTGTGGCAGGAGTGCATCCGGATGGAAGTGTCCCCTTCGGAAATCACGCCTTTGGCGTGATGCTCGCAACCATCCCGGCCCCTTTCACAAAGGGTGAGAATGTCGTGTTGCACCGACGACAGGAGATCCACGATCTCCGGGCTCTCGTAACATTCGTGTTCCAGGGGATCCAGTCGGCTTACGAGGGAGAGGAATTCCCTCCCGAGGATGCCGAGAGAGGAAAGGAGGCTGTTGCCCGTTTCATAGTGAAGGGGTTCCGGTTCCGATTCCGTCTCGTGCATACGGTCTTCCAAGCGCGCCAGGGTCCGCTGGGAGACGATATCCAGCCAGTACTCCTTGCAGGGGTTCATGAGAAACAAGTGGACATCGGTCGCGAGGGCAGCGGCCCCAAAGGTCTCGATGTGAAAGGGGGGGAGGGTCGAAATGCCAAAGAGGGAGATCCGTTTGGGGAAGCGGGCTTCAGCCAGCATCCCCTTGCGGGCCCGATCGAGGAAGGCCTCCCTCAGGCGGGCACGATGGGGCGAGGTGTGATGGCTTCGGAGACCACGCCAAAGCGCTGCCTGCCAGTGATGGTCCTTCCCTTTCTCCCAACCGAGCAACATGTCCGGGCGGAAGGTCAGGTATTGGTCAAAGGTGCTGGCAATGCGCTGGCAAAGCTGGTAAAGCTTGAGGGGGTGGGGCGATTCACCCACGTAGGTCCGTACCTCTTCAAAGCCCGGCTTTCCCAGCCAGGCCGGGACCATGCCCACGAGGATCCAGGTCATCACATCGGTGTCCCAGGGGTTTTCGTCGGCCAGCTCCGGGAACACCGCCTGAAACAGCCGGTGAACGATGGCGTTGGGAAAGGGGAACCAGATGTTGGCACAGACACCGAGCTGTCTCGCGAGCTCAAGAGAGAGCCACCTCTGCATGCCTCGGCTCTGGACCACGATCACCTCTTTTTCAAGCGGGGGCAGCGGGTCCTTTTTAAAAAGGTCCGAGAGTTTTTCGGCCAAAATTTCCAGCCGGTTGCTGCTGTAAAGGTTGAATCCCGACAACGAAGGGTCTCCCCGGCAAAGATTTGGGCTAAGGCGGTCATGCGGCATCCCGACCGTGTGATCCGTTCCATGGCTTATAACATATACGAAATTGGAAATGGAGTAGTGGAGTGATGGAGTATTGGAGTAATGGGGAGATCGGGGACTGGAGACGCCATTCTTGTCTTACCCTTTCCATTATTATTCCTGTGCTGAATGAAGAGACGGTGATCGAGGGAACACTCCACCCTCTCACGGCCGGGCCCCATGAGATCATTGTTGTGGACGGAGGGAGCCGTGATAGGAGCATTGAAATCGCGCGACGCTTCACCCCCCATGTCCTTTCAACCGAAAGGAATCGGGGCCTTCAGCAGCATGTCGGTGCCCGGAGGGCGCGAGGAGAGATACTTCTTTTTCTTCACGCCGACACCCAACTTCCTCCGGATTATTATGGAGAGATTCGCAAGACGCTGGCCCTGCCCGGCATGGTCTTCGGGGCCTTTCGTCTCCAGATTTCCGGGGGCCATCCGTGGCTCCGGCTCGTGTCCCACATGGCCAACCTGCGATCCCGCCTCCTGCGTCTGCCCTACGGGGACCAGGCCCTCTTCATGGGGCGGACGGCGTACTTCAAGGCCGGCGGGTTCAGAGGTCTGCCGCTCATGGAAGATGTGGATCTGGTGAGACGCCTGAACCCGATGGGCGGCTTCAGGCTCGCACGAGGGCGGGTCCTGAGCTCCGGCCGGCGCTGGAAAAGGGAAGGCCTCTTTTTTGGAACGTTCAGAAACTGGCTCCTCTTGTCGCGATTTCTGGCTGGGGTTCCACCGCAGGCGCTTGTTAAGAGATACCCGGAGGTGAGATGAAAGATAGGTGCAAGGTCCAGTGTGCAAGGTGCAAGGGCGGGAGCCCTTCCTTGAAAAGGATTTCCCGGCCATGTTAAGGTGATCCTCGATCAATCGAATTCGAACGGTTTTCTGAAATTCCCCACTGAGCACTTTGCATTGAATCGATTAGTGCTTACAAGTCAACGATCAGGGTTTTACTGATCACTACTTACTGATTACTGATCACTTTTCCAAAAAGGGGGGTATCCATATGGCGCGATATGTGATCGTCGGAAACGGGGTGGCCGGGACAACGGCCGCGGAAAACATCCGTAAACAGGACCAGACGGGACCCATTGTCATGCTCACGGAGGAGGACCTGCCGTTTTACTGGCGGATCAGGCTTATTGAGTTCATCGCCGGAGAGGTCGGAGAAAAGGATCTCGTGGCAAAGAAGGAGATCTGGTACGGGGAACAGAAGATCGAATTGAAGCTGAACACCAAGGTAGTCGATGGGGACCTTTCGAAGAAGCTCGTCGTCACCGCCAAAGGAGAAAGGATTCCCTTTGACAAGCTCCTGCTCGCCACCGGGAGCCGCTCTTTTGTTCCACCTATTAAGGGTTCGGACAAGGAAGGCGTTTTTGCCCTCCGCTCGATCCGGGACGGACGGGCCATCCTGGCCCGTGCAAAAAAGGCCAAGGAGATTGTCTTGATCGGGGGCGGTCTCCTGGGGCTCGAGGCGGGGAATTCTGTTCGAAAGCTCGGGGCGAAGGTGAAGGTGGTGGAATTCTTTCCGAGGCTCATTCCCAGGCAGTTGGATCTGGAGGGCGCCAAGAGGCTTCAAACCGTGATGGAAGATATGGGGTTCTCTTTCTGGCTGGGGGCAAAGACCCAGGAGATCACGGGGAAAAACGGGGCCGAATCCGTGCTGCTTGAGGGGGGGAGCGGCTTTCAGCCGACATGGTGATCATTTCGGCCGGGGTCCGTCCCGCCATGGACCTGACCAAACCCTTTGGACTGGAAACCGACAAGGGCATCAAGGTGGACGAACGGCTTCGCACCAATCAAACGGACGTCTATGCCGCAGGTGACGTGGCGGAATTCAAGGGGATCCCTTATGGCATCTGGCCGGCCGCCATGGAGCAGGGGAAGATCGCAGGCCTGAACATGGCAGGCGGGGATGCCACCTACGAGGGCACCACCATGTCAAATGTCCTGAAGGTGGTTGGCATCGATCTGGCCTCTGCCGGCGAGATCGACGTGGATCACAAGCACGAGTCTAAGGTGGTCGTGGGCGAGGGGCTCTACAGAAAGATCGTTCTGAAAGACAACCGCGTCATCGGGTGCATCATGCTGGGGGACAAGACGGGCTTCAACCAGATCACACGGTGGATGTCGGAAGGGCGGGATGTGTCCGCCGTAAAGGATGACATCCTCTCGGAGGGATTTGACTTCAAAGGCCCATGAGGACAGCTCACAGCAATCAGCTGTCAGCGGTCAGTAAACGCCCAAGAAAAGCAAGCGTCGGCTCGGGTCGGAACACCAGCGGCTGAGCGCGCCATTAGGAAATCCTTTCATTTCCGGATGGCGCGCGGATCGGAAGGCGCACCTTGGACATGTGGATCGTCTCTCTCATCGTCCTTGCCACCCTTTATCTCCTGATCTCGGAAAAGATCCCCATCGACGTGACGGGGCTTGGCATCATGGCCGCTCTGACGCTCCTCGGGGTCCTGAGCCCCAAGGAGGCGGTCCAGGGGTTTGCCAACCCGGCCGTGATCACGGTCGGGGCCATGTTCCTCGTCAGCATGGGTCTGATCCGCACCGGCGCGGTGGGATTTATTGCGGAGCATGTGATCAGGCTCTCCAGGGGAAACGCGAAACTCGCCCTGGCCATCAGTCTTGTTGTCGTGGGCGGGGCCTCTGCCTTCATCAACAACACCCCCGTGGTCGTCCTCTTTATCCCCATCGTCCTGGAGCTGGGATGCGAGTACCAGTTGAGCCCTTCCAAGTTTCTCATCCCCGTATCTTACGCCTCCATCCTGGCCGGGACCTGCACCCTGATCGGGACCTCCACCAACATTATCGTGAGCGATCTCAGTGACGCTTATGGGTACGGCGCTTTCACCATGTTCGAGCTCGCACCTCTTGGGCTTCCCATCGCCCTTCTGGGGATGGCCTTCCTCTTTTTCGCATCCCACCGCTTCATGCCGAGCCACGCTGCCCCCACCTGTGAGTTGGAAGAGCGGGAGGACCGGCGTTATCTGGCGGAGCTTCTCATCGGCGAGGGTAGCCGCGTCATCGGAGAGGACCCAGGCCGGGTCTTTTCAGACAGGTATCCCGGACTGGAGGTCTTCGAGGTGATCCGTGGAGGCCGCATTTTTTATCCGGAGCGGGACAAGATCCGCCTCGACGCAGGGGACCTGGTGTTTGTGAAGGCCTCGGCCAACGACCTGGTTTCCCTCCTCCATGACAAAATCGCACAGCTGCCCCATTTGCCTGAAGACGCCGCCGTGGAAAGACGCAAGTCCGAGCCGATCCTTGTGGAGTTGATCGTCCCGCCCCAGTCCTCCCTTCTGGGTGAAAGGCTGACCGACACGGATCTCCTCCAGGACCCGGAGATCCACGTGATCGGGGTTAAGCGGCGGAGGCTCCTTTACAGTGAACAGAAAATCCGGACCCTCAAGCTGCGGGTCGGGGACATCCTCCTTGCGCGGTTGCCCCAGCAAAAGCTGAACCGCATCCGGCAGGGCCCCGATTTCATCATCATCGAAGACGTGCATCATCGGATCGTCCTGAAGAAGAAAGCGCCGCTTGCCATAGTCATCTTCATGGCGCTTATAACGGCTGCGACTGCCGGCCTGGCGGACATCATGGCCTGCGCCATCGCAGCGGCCTTCCTCATGATGGTCACGGGGTGCATTCCGTTGCGGGAGGCTTACAGGAGCCTCCAGCCCAATGTGCTGTTGCTGATCATCGGCACCATCGCGCTCGGGGCGGCCATGGAGAAGACCGGGACCAGTCGACTCTATGCCAAGGAGTTCCTGGCCCTTTTCCACGATCTTTCCCCGCTCTACGTCATGGGGGGCGTCCTTTTCCTGACCAGTTTCGCCACCCAGTTGCTCAGCAACAACGCCACCGCGGTCCTCCTGCTCCCCGTTGCCATATCCACGGCACAGGCCCTAGGAATTCACCCCAAGCCCTTCATCATGGCGGTCTGCCTGGGGGCCAGCGCCTGCTATGCCACCCCCATAGGCTACAAGACCAACCTGCTGGTCTACGGTCCGGGCGGCTACCGGTTCGGAGATTATCTCAAGTTGGGGATCCCGCTGAATCTGCTCGTCCTCCTCATGGGCATGTGGATTATTCCCATGATCTGGCCGTTCTGACGTAGGCGAGAAGCCAAGAGAACGCTCCATCTCACTAGCCGAGGCACATGGCAAGAAGTTGGATTTGTTTTTGGCCATCTCACGTTCCCCAGGGCCGGAGATTTGCCCGGACGAGCTTTTCCTCTCTTTCCGAGCAAAAACCAACATCTCGGCGCCCTATGTGCTTGGTGCAAATGTTAAATGGGAATATCGATTCCGGCTGTAAGTAAAGCAGTGACCCGGAGCCAAAGCACCGCAGAGATGAGAAGATGTTACTTGGTCTCAAGTTAAAAAATTAACCCTGTCCCGTGTCCAAATAGAGAATCAATGGAGAGATTCACGCCCTCATCACGGTATCCGGGTCGATGGTGGCAGATCTCCATGACGGCACGATGGTTGCTACCGTGTAAGGAATGACGGTTAGGAAGAAGAGGGTCATCAGCTGATAGGCGTCTATAAAGGGGGTGAGCCTGAAGCTCGGATAGAGGACCGACCACCCCTTTAACACGGGCGCGAAGAGGACTGCCGGGGAAATAAAGACATGCACATAAGCCGCAAGGACCCCCATCAGAAAGGCGGAGAGGGATACCGCAGCACCTTCCCAGAATTTCATCAACAGAATATCCGATGTTTCCCAGCCGATTGCCTTGAGGATGCCGATCTCTCTTTTTTCCTCCGCACTCAATCCCGTTGCCTTATCCCACGCCAGGATGATGAAGGCAAAGAAGGCCCCTGCCAGGATCACGATAATCAACCCCCCGCGCCAGTCGAAAACGGCCTCGTAGGTCCTCATAATCTCGTCCCGCAGTATGGGCCGCGCATCCGGAAGTAGTTGCGTAATCTTGGCGGCGATGGTGGGAAGTTCCCTTGCATTCCTGACTTTCAGGATCAGATCGGTGGCATGATCCTTAGGGATGTTGAAGATCTTCCGAAAATCCGTTTCGGATAGCAGGATCAAATCCGACGTCACAAGCTCCGAAGTGGAAGAGAGGATTCCCTTTACCACTAAAGGCAGATAGGATCCGTCGTGGGTCTTGAAGGGGACGGCCCCGTTCTTCCTGACGGAGAGGTTCCGGGAGACGCCGTTTCCGATAATGATCATCCCGGCCTTCTCCTGCAAGTCTTCATTGACAAGGAGTGTATAGTTCGCACCGCTTGGAGCATCGTAGTAGTAGCCCCACAGCCGCGGTTTAACCGACTGCACACCCCTTATTTCCCTGATGGCGTCCATGTAGCTGGCGGGGACAAGATCCTGCCGGCCCGCCGTGAGTCTTTGAACCATCATTTCGGGGGCCTCACGCAGGACCATTTCGGCCTCTTCCTTGATGGAACGGGCAAAGAACATCACTGATGCCAAGAGAAAGACCACAAAAGCGTATACGAGAATAAGGGCGCCGTTTTTTCCTTTCCTCCTCCAGAGGGAAGCCAGCATAAAATCTATGATGTTCCTCTGCTTTTCTATGGTCTCCATATGCTTACCTATGCGCCGGCCTCGTGAGATGGGGAGGCGGCGCCAGAATGGAACCTGATGGAAAATGTTCGAAGGACATCGGGTAGTCCTGAAAAGGCGTGTTCAGGTCCGCCAGGGTGGGATGGCGGGTGTAGCGCGCCTCGGTAAAGAGGCACAGATCCGTGAGCTCCAGGACCTTCACGATCTCTCTTCTCTCGTGAAGCAAGGGTCTGTCACTTTCTTGCCTGGCCTTCGCATGAATGAACATGAGGCAGAGCAGAAGGGTGTTCCCAAGAAGGAAAAGGAAGAGAATGTTCGAATGCCTCCTGAACATCAATGGAATCCTTTCACAAAGTCGGGGGCACGGCCTCAAAGCGAGGCAACTTTTTCTGGCCGTGGTCTGCCGTGCCACTTCCAGATTTCGTAGATCGCCGGGTACACGAGCAGCTCCAACAGGAAGGAGGTAAAGACGCCTCCGATCATGGGGGCGGCGATCCGTTTCATGACGTCGGAGCCTGCGCCGATGGACCACATGATGGGAACCAACCCGAGGAACATGGTGGCTGCGGTCATAAACTTTGGGCGGAGGCGTTTGGCGGCCCCTTCGAGAATCGCAGTGCGCAGTTGGGGCAGGGTCCCGAGGCGGCCTTCCTTCTTCGCCTGTTCGTAGGAAAGATCGAGGTAAAGGAGCATGAAAACGCCCGTTTCGGCGTCCACGCCGAGCAAGGCGATCAATCCGACCCAGACCCCGATGCTCATGTTGTAGCCCAGAAGATAGAGCAGCCACACCGCACCGACGGCAGAGAAAGGGACTGCGAGCAAAACGATAAAGGTCTTCGTGATCGAGCGGGTGTTCAGATAAAGCAGCAGAAAAACCAGGAACAGAGTGAGCGGCAGAACCACCGCCAACCGCTGCTTTACCCTCTGCATGGCCACATACTGACCGCTCCACGAAACGGCGTAGCCGGGGGGAAGCTTGATTTTCTCCCTGATCAGCTTCCCGGCTTCTTCCATGTAGCCGCTCGCGTCCCGCCCGGCCATGTCCACGTAAACGTATCCGGTCAGCATCCCGTCCTCATTTCGAATCATGGACGGGCCGCTGACCACCTTGATTTCGGCAAGCTGCCCGACCGGTATCTGCCTCTCCCCTCGGGGGGTCGATACCAGGACCCGGCTGAGTGCCTGCAGGTCGCTTCTGAAGTCGGCCATGTAGCGCACATTGACCGGATAGCGCTCGCGTCCCTCGACGGTGGTGGTCACGGTTTCTCCGCCGATTGCATTCCGGACGGCCGCCTGAGCTTCCTCCATGGTCAGCCCGGCGAGGGCCAGTTGCTCGCGGTTCCAATTGAAGTCGAGAAAATAGCCGCTCCCGGTGCGTTCGGCAAACACGCTTCGGGTCCCCTTGACCGGCGGAAGGAGGGCTTCAAGCTGGGAGCCGATCTCCTCGATGGCGCCGACCTCGGATCCGGAGATCTTGAGCCCCACAGGGGTCCGGATGCCGGTCGTCAGCATGTCGATCCGCCCCTTGATCGGCATGGTCCATCCGTTGGCAAGCCCGGGAAGTTTCAGGGCGTCGTTCATCTGACTGATGAGCGTTTCCTGTGAGATATGATCAGGGGTGATGTGGCGGAATACGGCCTTAGCCCAATCAGGGGCCCATGATGCATACCAGGTGTCCGTTCGCCGCCATTCGGATTTGGGGCGCAGCGTAATGACGGTTTCCAGCATGGAAAGCGGCGCCGGGTCGGTGGAGGTCTCGGCCCGGCCGGCTTTGCCCAAAACGCGATCCACTTCCGGAAACTGTTTGAGGATCCGGTCCGTCACCTGAAGCAGTTTCTGCGCCTCCGTGATGGAAATGCCCGGCATGGTGGAAGGCATGTAGAGGATCGAGCCCTCCTCGAGGGGAGGCATGAATTCCGAGCCTAACTTCATAAAGACGGGAATGGTGGCAATCACCATGAAAAGGGCCGCTGAAAGCACGATCCCCTTCCTGCGGAGGGACCACTCGACAACGGGTTGATAGAGACGGATCAGCATGCGGCTGATCGGGTGTGTCTCTTCGGAATGGATGGTCCCCACGACCACCGCGTTCGTCCCTCTGCACAGCCAGCGGGGCCGAAAGTCGAATTTCTTCAGATGTGTGAAAAACAGACGCAAGGCCGGATCCATCGTGATCGCCAGTAAGGCCGCCACAAGCATGGACAGGGTCTTGGTGTAAGCAAGGGGTTTGAACAGACGGCCCTCCTGGGCCTCTAGGGTGAGCACAGGGAGAAAAGAGACGGCAATCACCAGCAGCGCGAAAAAACTCGGGCCGGCCACCTGTTTCACGGCCCCCACCACCACGGTCCGATAATCTTCCCGACGTCCGTTTCGTTCCCATTCCTCCAGCTTCTTGTGGGCCTGTTCGACCACCACAATGGCGGCATCCACCATGGCGCCGATGGCGATGGCGATGCCCCCGAGGGACATGATATTGGCGGTAAGCCCCATCATCCGAAAGGGAATAAAGGAAAGCAAGACCGCAACCGGGATGGTGATCATGGGAATGACGGCGCTCGGGATGTGCCAGAGGAAGAGTAGGATGACGAAGGCCACGGTCAGGATCACTTCAATCAGGGTGGACTTCAGGTTGTCGATGGATCGATGGATTAGTTCCGAGCGGTCATAGATGGGAACCACCTTCACACCGGAAGGAAGCCCAGGTTCGATCTCCTTGAGTTTGGCCTTGACGCGGTCGATGACCTCGATGGCGTTTTCTCCCTGCCGCATGACCACAATACCCGAAACGACCTCGCCCGTGCCGTCAAGGTCGGAAACGCCCCTGCGGAGGGCCGGTCCCAGAACCACCTGACCGATATCTTTGACGCGTACAGGTGTGCCGTCTTTAGCGGCGGTAACCATGATGTTCCCGAAATCCTCGATGGTCCTCGCATACCCACGACCTCGCACCATGTACTCGGTCCCGCCGAATTCCAGGAGACGGCCTCCGACTTCGCTGTTCCCCCCCCGCACCGCATCTACGACACGACGGATGGAAAGCCCGTAGGCCTGCATCCGATCGGGGTCCACATTCACCTGGTACTGCTTGATAAAACCGCCGATGGGCGCAACTTCCGCCACCCCGGGGACCGCCTTCAGATAGTAACGCAGGTACCAATCCTCATAGGAACGGAGTTCGGCCTGGCTGTGCCGCCCGGACTCGTCTACCAGTGCGTACTGAAAAATCCAGCCCAGCCCGGTGGCATCGGGCCCCAATTCCGTCTTCACCCCTTCGGGAAGACGCGGCAGCACCCCGGAAAGATACTCCAGCGTTCTCGACCTGGCCCAGTAAATGTCGGTGCCGTCTTCGTAGATGACATACACATAGGAGTAGCCGAAATCGGAGAGACCCCGAACGGCCTTCACCTTCGGCGCGCCAAGCATGGCCGTCACGATGGGATAGGTCACCTGGTCTTCCATGACATCCGGACTTTGGTCCCAGCGCGAATAGACGATCACCTGCGTGTCGCTCAAATCCGGAATCGCGTCCAGGGGGACCGTGCGCATGGACCACCAGCCCGCTACACAGGTGGCGGCGACCAGAAGGAGGACGATAAACCGGTTGTTTACAGAAAAATCGATAATGCGGTTAATCATGAGCGGGCTCCCTTTGGCTGGGAGCATCCTTCTGCCCCTGGCTTACAGCCCCTTGTGCCAAGTAGGGCTGAGGCGCCAGGTCGAACTGATCTTTGCATTCTTTGCTGCAGAAATAATACGTCTTCCCCCTATATTCGCTCATCAATCCTTGAGCCTTCGACCTGCCCTGATGGACGACCATGAGACAGACGGGGTCTCTTGCAACTTCGGTCTTGTTTGACCCCGTTGCATTGTCGGCCCCTGCAGGTTTAACTGCTCCCGCAGGCGGGGAAAAATTCGGGCTGCCGGGACGGGGCTCCTTTTCGAACTGCGTCTTGCATGCTTCAGAACAGAAGTAGTAGGTCTTCCCCTCCAGGACGCTTGTTAACCGTGCCGGCCTGGCCTCGCTCGGGTATACCTCCATGCCGCATACCGGATCCTTTTCCGGTGTCCCATAAAGCCCGGCGGCCGCTAGTTTCATCCGGCTGTCGGAGTCGATGAGAAAGTTCCCCGAAACGACGATTCGATCTCCGGGCATGAGTCCCTCGGCGATCTGAACCCGGTCGCCGAAGCGCCACCCGGTCTCTACGGTCCGCGGCTCGAAATATCCGTTTTCAAGCGCCACAAAAACAATTTTCCGGCGGCCGGAATCGAGGACGGCATCGGCCGGCACGTTCATGGCGTGAGGGAGCGGGATTTGGAAAACCACATCTACAAACATTTCCGGACGCAGTACAAAGTCGGGGTTATCCGCCTCCAAACGCACCTTCAGGGTTCGGGCCGTCGCATCAAAAGGCGGCAGGATGTCGCTCACGGTAGCCTCAACGGTCTTGTTTTGCTCAGGAATCAAGATCTTTGCATGCATGCCGGGCCGGATGTACTGTGCTTCCGCACTGAACACATCCGCCACAACCCACACGTGGCTTAGATCGGCAACCTTGAAAAACTCAGTGCCCTTGTCCACCCTTTGACCGGGGAAGACATTACGCGCAAGGACGAAGCCTGTGACCGGCGACCTGACCTCGACGTAGGTCGCATATTGCTTACTTTTCACCAAGTCATCGAGCTGATTTTCCCCCACCCCCAGGTTCAGCAACTCGAGCATGGCCTTCTTGGCATAGTATTCCGCGACGGTCATCTTTGTCATCAGAGGCTTATCCGTGTGGCGATGCGCTTCAGGTGACTGGATTTCGGGCTTTTGCCCTGCGCCGGTCGGCATTTGATGAGACGGCGGTCCCGCATGCACCGGCGCTCCGGGCTGCGGCGTCGCTTCGTGGGATTGCATTTGGGGTTGTCCTGGGGCAGCGGCTTCCAGCCCGAATAGCGCCATGACGTCTTTCTGCATTTCTTCAGGATGGGCCACATCGGGTTGCGGGGATGCTTCGGGTGTTTGGGGAACGGGATTCGGTTTTGTGTCTTTGTTGGTCTGGGTTTGTTTCATTTCTATATTTTGTGTTGTCCCGGGCTGCGGGATGGTGGGTTGCTGGAGCCCGGGTCTTTGCATGCCGGGAGGCTCCACGGAAGGCCGGTCTCTGGAAATGCGCAGGCCGGGGTCCGTTGTCCTCCTTTGGTAAATCTCCGGAAGCGGCGTGCCGGGCTGTCTTGCAAAACCCATGTAACCGAGCTCCGTGAGATAACGCTGCTGCCAGGCGAAAAAATCATTGTTATAGACGTCAATAAGGGCCATCAGTTCTCCCTTTTTAACCAGACTGCCAACGGTGCTTTGGTCAGCATCCGCCATCCAGCCGTCGGTGGCTGAAATCAGTCGATATACGCGGTTATCGTCTGCAGCGATTCTCCCCAGCGTCCGGAGCGTGTGAGTTTGCGACGAGACTTCGACCGCGCCGATCCGGATCCCGGTCATCTGCTGTTTTTGAGGAGAGATTTTTACCGTCCCCGGAGCCATAGGCCCAATCGCGCTCTGTGACCCGGTTGCGTCCTCGTCGGCATAGACCGGCTCCAGTGCCATGCCGCAGGGGGCAATCCCCGGTTTGTCAGAGGTGTGGGACGGATTCATGGGATCGACGTAGTAAAGGACCCGGCGCACGCCGTCGTCAGGATTTTTGCTGCCGGCAGTGTGGTTGTAGCGGATCCCGCTCAGAAAGGATGCGGCAAGAAAGAGAAGGAAAATGAACGCGAACAAAAATTTTTTCATAGGACTCTCAGCCCTTTGCGGATGAGGTACGGAATCAAATTCACCTAAGCTCTACGCAGGCATTTGGATGAGAGAAGCGAGAGATACGTTGCTCCCTGGAAAACAATCAAATATAAGACCATACACCATGACAACTGTCAAGAGCGGGGTTGCACCCAAAATCCGCGACTAATATTGGATGAGGGATTGGTTTCCGTGTGGCGGCATTGAGAAAACCGCCGGCAGCAGGTTCCCAGGGTTCAGCAACCAACTACTTGAAGCGTGGTGCGGCCGAATAAATCAATGAATGGCATCCACCCACCCAATTCGGGCATACCTCTGCCCTCACGGCCCCCTCTGACTTAGCTCTCCAAACGATGCACTTACGTTCGAGCAAATTCCCAGCTCCTAAATATTTCAAAAATTCCCTCTCCAGAAGGCCGGCTGAATGGCTCTTCCAGCCGTCATCATCCTTGTATCTCTTTTGGATGGCCACTTTTTTGATTTTGATAGGTTGGCCGTCTCTTTTAAGCTCGTTCTCGAAGGTTGATACCTCACAGGCTCCGCACTGAAAGCGTTCTTTCGGTTGCGTCATTTTTCTCACCTCCATATCTTTTGTGAGGACCGTTTGGTCAACGGCTCTCCATAACACTGGGGTTTATGGAAAGCCGTGGGGAATCTATTGTCTTTTGGTTATCACTGGGACAGGCGCAAGATCCGTACGAATCTATTGGTTCTTAGAAGGATTCGGTACAAGTATAGACCTCGACCTTGGGATGCTTCTCTTTATCCTGGGGCTGATAGGGATGGCAGGCCCTGGGGATGATCCGGAAGGGTCTGACTCCTGTTTAACAGTTACTTGAAATAAGCTCCTTTATTTTGCGAAGATAGGTGACCATAAAAAGTTTTTGGCACTACCTTACGCTTTTTGGTCCGCCTCGACGGACTCATAGCTCGCGGATGGTCGCTGGAATGGCGAATCCCACTGCCTGGAAGACTTTGCCCTGGAGCATTATCGTCAGATCCTGGGGGGAACTCGGCATGGACAGCTTCGGCACCTCACGCACCCGCATGACCCAACAGTTCCAACGGGAGATCCGAGAACTGGTGTTGGGTAAAAAGGTGAAGGCTGTCCTCATCATTGACGGGGCATCCCTCATTCGTCTCGATGTCTTCGCAGAGCTTCATATCCTCACCCAGTTCGATGGCGACTCCAAACCCTACCTCCCCATCGTCCTGGCAGGACAGTCAAGTGTCATCGACAAGCTATCCTACTGTACCTCTCAGCCCCTTGCATCCCGAATCGTCGCCCGAAGCCATCTCGAAGGCGTCAATCGCCAGGATATGGAACACTACCTCTGCCACCATCTCTCTGTGGCAGGCATCAAGAACAACCTCTTCGATCAGGCTGCCGTCACGGCCATCCATCAGGGATCGGGGGGCCTCTTCAGAAAGGCCAATCATCTGGTACGGGTGCGCTCATCGCCGCTGCCAAAGAAAAATCCCTCACCGTCACCTCAGACCATGTCCGTCTCGCCTCAACGGAAGTCTTCTGATAACAACCCTTCAAACAAACCGGGGCTGATCCTTCAAACGGATCAGCCCCGGTCCAACTACTATGATAATCCTTCTTTCAGTCCCAACTAATCAGAAAATATCGGTCCATTTAATCTGAAAATCTACATCCCGCTTCATTTCATGCAAACACTTCCTGAAGAAATACAGAATTTCAATGAAATTTCAAACAGTAATCTCGCTTAAGTCGAATTCAGTACGAATAGAAACTTTCGAAAGATCCAAAAACTCTTGACAAAGTTCTTGAAAAAGTTTTAAGGAAAATTCAAAATCTAATTAGATTTCGAATCTTAAAATGACCTCATTGGAATCCAAGTACCAAGAAATTCCTAAGCCTGAACCCTTATTAAGTAATCGGGGAATGCTCAATTTTACGGCCAATATCAAAGACATATCATGCTGTTAACTTGAATTGATTACCAACACTGCAACGTCGGTTAGCGTGCAGTCCTAAAATTCAATAATTCCCCTTAGGTAAACTCCCGGCTCTGCCGGGGGGACTCCCAGAGTTTGACATTTCCGGGAGTATGGTGCAGTTCAACTTTTGTCGAAAAGACTAATGGCAGTGCCAAAATCAGACCGAATCATGGCGAGCTTGTTGTAGGCTTTTCCGTTTGCGATCAGGCTCCTTTGAGGGGTCAGCAAACGTCAAGCCTCTGGCTCTGCCGGAGGTCAGGTGACTTCAGGAGAAGATGTCGGATGAACGTTCGGACTTTTTGGGAAGAAAGACTCAATGCCAACCCTCACAAGACCTTTCTTGTGTTCCAGGAGAAGGCGTTTACATTCGAAGAATTTGAGGAACTCACCAACAGGGTCGCCAACTCGCTTTCTCGCTTGGGTATAGAGCCCGGGGATAGAGTGGGCGGGTTCATGCCCAATTGTCTGGAATGGCTGGTTTTGTATTTTGCAATTGCCAAGCTCGGTGCAGCCAATGTGTTTGTGAACACGCAATACGATTCTGAACTCCTGCGTCATGCTTTCAACGTCACACAATTAAAGGCGGTGCTTGTTGGCACAAGTCTTTACAATGTCTACCAAAATGTAAAAGACGACTTTCAGAACTTGAAACCTCAAGTTTTGGTTAACGATCATGCCGGAGGACCAATTTCAGTCGATGGGATGATACCTTACGAGGAGTTACTTAACGCACCGCCTTCACCTCTGCGTTATATCGATATACCTCCTCGAACACCGCTGCAGTTCATTTTCACGTCCGGGACCACTGGACTTCCAAAACCATGTGTAACCAGCCATCGATACTTGCTCTCCATGACAAAGAGAATCGCCGACCTCTTAGAAGCCAAACCAGAGGACCGATTCTTGTCCTGTTTGCCCAATTATCATGGTAATGTTTACATCGGCACCTTCAGCGCGCTGATGGCCGGAGCCGTAGCTGTCCTGGAAAGCCGATTTAGTGCTTCCCAGTATTGGGAATGGGTCAGGCATTACGAGGCTACGGTGCTTACCCTGCATATCACTCCTATGAATATACTTCTCAAGCAACTCCCGAAGGAAGACGATGCAGAGAATCCTGCGAGGGCGGGAATTTTTCTAGTGGGTGAAGGCGCAGCCCCTTTTGTTAGACGATTCGGACTAAAAATGGCGCTGGCCATGTATGGTTCCACTGAGGCTGGGGGCTTCTGCACGATGAGCCCTTTCGGACCCGAATCGAGCCACGATTTCAGATGGGCTGGAAAACCACGGGATGACATTGATTTGCAGATATGGGACCCGAATGACGAGATCGTTCCTCCAAACATGGAAGGAGAGATCGTCATAAGGGACAAACTGGCTCATACCATTTTTTCGGGTTATTACGGCATGCCTGAAAAAACTGCCAAGGCTTGCCGTAATTTCTGGTTTCATTCCGGTGACATGGGTTACATGGACGAACAAGGCTCATTGAATTTTCTGGGAAGGATTGAAGAAGGAATACGAGTTAAGGGCGAGTTTATTCCAGTAGACAAACTGGAAGCATGTGTGAGGCAGCATCCCCAGGTGGTGGAATGCGCTGCGGTGGGAGTGCCATCTGAGATTGGCGAGGAGGACATAAAGCTTTACCTCAAATTGCAACCTGGAGCTTCACCTGACCCAGAGCAGATCGTTGACCACTGCGAAAGACATCTACCTCGCTTTATGGTCCCTCGTTACTTGGAATTTGTTGAGGAGTTTCCGTTGGCCACCAGCGCAATGAAAATCCAAAAGGTGAAGCTGAAGGAACGTGGAATTGGAAATGCTTGGGATAGGTTGGAAAAGAGAAGATAGATCCCAAATAAAATTTGACGACGGAGAAATGAATTCAATGAAGTCTTATGATGCTATAGTTCTTGGGGCTGGTATCGCAGGTTTAGGGGTTGCAGCACTTTTAGCGTGCAAAGGCCGCAAAGTCCTTTTACTGGAGAAAGAACCTGTTCTCGGGGGACGATCCGCCTCCTTTGAATTCAATGGTTACTTGGTAGATATCGGCTTACACGCCATTGCGAGCACAAGTTCCAGCGGCATGGGTAAACTTCTTAACGAGACAAGTGCAGAACTCAACTTGATTCCTATTAAGCCATCGCTCATGCACTTTGATCTGGATAGCAGGGCCTTTATGAGGGCAACGTCAGCCGAACGCTTTGGATCTCAGCTCTCGCAGACCTTTAGAGAGCTTTATAAGGCCGTATCCAAGATGGAAAGGGAAGAAATCGCTCAATTTCACGAAATCTCTGCAGAGACCTGGGTAATGGAAAATTTCGGAGAGCCTGGTCTTCTGGATTTTTTTATGAAAATCACAGGATTTTCCGGACAACCGTTGGAGAAAGTTTCTGCTGGCGCCTTCCTCGAGACATTACACGATGCATTTACTTCGGATGTTACCATCTGCTATCCAAAACAGGGGGGTATAAAAGCCTTGTCTGATAGCCTTGAAGCGGTCATCAAGAGAAACGCCGGCGAAGTAATAACGAACATACGGGTCGAAAGTTTTCTTTTCGATGATAGGAGGATTAAAGGAGTTCGGGCTAAGATATCTCGTCCCTCTTATATCGCGGAGTTGGAATTCCATTCGCCGCTCGTTGTTTACACTGCACCACTCACATCGTTACCCCGCTTTCTTCCTGAAGAAATGCTTCCGGATCACCTGTCATCAAAGATTAAAAAAATAAGTGCTGAAAATTACCTCTACAATGGAATCATTGTGGGTACGAAGGCCTCTTTGATTGACAATTTTGAAGGGCAGTTTTTCCAGTGGACCTTTGATAGGCCTGGAATGGATTGGCATGGTATCGTAACTATTCCGACTCTCGTAGATCCAAGTTTAGCTCCGAAGGGGCACCACCTACTGTTTATCGATTCTCACGGGCCAATGCCGTATGGGCGAATGGATCTGGCTGCGAAACGCCATCAGGAATTAGTTGAATATTGCAGGGAGATATGGCCCGACTTTGATTCAAATCTGGAATGGATACAAAGGCTCATTTACCCAAACATACTTCCTTTGGCGCAGATCCGGCTAACGGGCCCGCATCGACCTGGATTCCATGTTCCAGGGGTCCCCGGACTATACCTTGCTGGTGACGCTACCTATTTGACGGGTTCTGGAATAGGTAGTGCGACAAAAAGTGCCCTTGCCTGTTTTGAGGAGATTCAAGGCGAGGCAAATGCCTAGTTGTTGAAAATGCAGTTAATTTAACCCAAGAACATTTCAAAGGAGGAGATCATGCGTGGAAAGAGAGTACTGAAGGTGATCATGGCGGCCATCGTGTTGACGTTAGCAATTTCTTTCGTTTCAGCGGAAGGATTCGCACAAAAGGTCTCCTTGGACCTATACTGTTATGTCAGCCGCAGCCACTCTTTCACTCAAGAGATGATCAAATTTGCAGAGGAAGTTAAAGAAAAAACAAAAGGAGAGGTGAATATTAGGGTTTTCGGGGTAGACGAAATAACCTTCAAAGGCAATGAATTTTTGCGTATCATGCGATCAGGGGCTGTCGACATGGTGCAAATGCTGCCGAGCTATGTAGCCGGGGATTCCCCTCTCCTGGTTGGGCCTGATCTGCCATTTCTTAATTCAAAACGAGATTATCGGATCTCTCTGCAGATGTATGACGCACTCGGGGATATTGTTGAGCAGGAATTGGCCAAATGGAATTCCCATGTGCTTTCCAGATGGACTTACCCCGAACAGGATGTCTGGTTCAGAATGGAGGTAAAGAACATTGATGAATGGAAGGGCAAAAAAATAAGAACCTATGGTCCGGACCTTACTGCTGCTATGAACGAGATCGGTGCTGCTGGTGTCACAATGGCTGCGGGTGAGGTGTACAGTGCATTACAGAGAGGTGTGCTCGACGGTGCATACACAGCACCGGTCACCTTACTGACAATGCACTGGTATGAAGTCTGCAAGCAAGGGTGGCGGGTTCAGGCAGCTTTCCCTGTAGATCATTTGTTAATCAGCAAGAAGAAATGGGATACCCTTTCTAGCGATCATAAGAAAGTCATGACCGAGAGTGCAGAGAAGTTGGCCGAGCGATGTCAATCTTACAGCACTACTCAGCTTGGCGACCAACTCACTAAGCTTAAGGAAGGAGGGGTCGTTGTCCGAGACGTGTCGGATAAGGAATTCGATGAATTATCAGAAAAAGCCAAGGAATCCTGGTACAAATGGGCTGAAAGAGTTCCTAATGGTAAGGAGGCTCTCATTAGGATGTCAAAGGTGGCTGGGAGAAAGCTTTACTAAATGATAGGACTCGTGGCTCAGCCCCTTCTTGCCTATCGGAGTTGAGCCACGTTTTGGCGTGTTTTGGCAATGAATCGAGAGAGAGGAAAGATAGCGTCGGGTGTAAAGTTGGCCTCGGAACTGGCGAATCGAGTCTCCGGATTTGCTGTGGTGTTTATGATCCTTTTGATTGTTACCGAGGTTGTTTTGCGCAAATTTTTTTCTCGTTCTACGACTATTTGTGACGAGTATACAGGCTACTTCCAAGCTACTGTCATTTTCATGTCCCTTGCCCAGTGTCTCAGAGAAAACCGGCATATCAATGTGGATTTGATTCTACGAAAGCTGCCGCCCTCAACCGGCCATGTAGTGAATATCGCTAATGACCTCATTTCGTTAGCTTTTGGCTCCATCCTTCTTTGGGCGAGTTGGAAATTGGCTTGGGAGAGTTACCTGTTCGGCACGACCTCTTACGGACCCTCAAACACCCCCCTTTTCTTGCCCCAGGCCGTCGTATTAATAGGTCTATTGATCTTTTTACTCCAGATACTTTTTAGCCTTCTTCACAGACTCTTGACCGGCCCGTCGTCATCTAACCCCAATATGTGAGAAATCGCCGTGACACCGGTCCTCATTCTCTCAAGTCTTCTGATCCTCCTCCCCATGGGCGTAATGATCGCTGTCGCCCTCGGCGCTGTGGGCGCGGTTTTGCTGTTCCTAAAAGGAGGTACCGCTGCCCTGGTATCTGGAATTGGCTATACAGTATGGAACACTGCCACAGGCTTTACTCTTTCAGCAATCCCTTTATTCGTATTTATGGGCGAGGTGTTAACTAAGTCCGGGATAGGAGGACTCTTCTTTCGGGGAATAAGCGTGATCTTAGCAGGACTGGTTCGGGGGGTTCTTCCTTATACAGTCATAATCGGTTCGGCTATCTTCTCGGCCCTAAACGGACTTAGCATTACAAATGTGGCAGCCTTCGGTACCCTGGTTGCTCCAGAAATCGAACGCATAGGCTGTGATAAGAAGCTGATATATGGTGCGATTGTTGGCGCCGGCACACTTGGTATACTGATTCCTCCTAGCGTAACGGCTCTCATTTATTGCGGAATGACCGGGGTCTCAGTGGCTGACGTGTTTCTAGCAGGTCTAGTACCTGGGTTATTAATGGCTGTCATCTTTATCATTTATGTGGCTGTACGCCTTAAACTGGAACCCAGTTTGGTCGGATCTGAGCGAGTCTATTTTGGTGACGAGGTTAGATTTTCAGACAGAATTAAGGGGTTTCTCAGACTCTTGCCTGCAGGGATCATAATCTTCTTCACGTTGGGGAGCATATATTTCGGTTGGGCCACGCCCACCGAGGCTGGCGCGGTGGGCGCTTTAGCATCGGTTCTCTTTTCAATTGGGCATCAGCGCATGTTTGATTGGCGCATGCTGTGGGGTTGTTGTCTCTCCTCAACAAAAATTACTGCAATGATCATGTTCATAATCATTTGTGCCCAGATAATGTCTTTAGCTCTCTCGAGCTTGGGCTTGACAAGCCAACTGGTGGAAATGATCTCCGGACTGCAGTTACCAAGGCTCGGAATGATGATAATGTTCGGGCTTATGTATTTGGTACTTGGGTGTTTTGTGGACGGAACGTCCATGATGGTTCTCAGCCTTCCCTTTGTATATCCTATGATTCAATCAATGGGGTTTCATCCGGTGTGGTTTGGTGTCATGATGACCATGTTTATTGAGATCGGTCAGATCACTCCACCGATGGGCCTTAACCTTTTCACTTTACAGGGGGTAGTACCGACAGAACGCATGGAATTGATTTGGGCAGCGGCATTGCCTTACGTTCTAATGCTGATAGCCGGGGTCGGCTTATTTGTAGTGTTCCCAGACCCAGTCCTGCTATTCGTAAAGCAGTAAATCATAAGAACACTGGACAAATGATTACATGTCGGATCCACAATGACTTCGAAGCGCTTAACTGAGCTTCAGCTATTTTTGCATAATAACGATATTCATTGTGCTTTGCTTTTTTATTCGCGCGACATTTATTATTACACTGGTACCGCACACCCATCTTATCTGGTTGTCACGCCTCATGATTTTCGTCTTTTCGTAAGACAAGGTCTGGAAGCGGCAAAACGCGAGACTTTTATTCCTTCTGGAAAACTTGACCGATCGAGAGGTCTTCGTGAAATTTGCAGCGTGATGGTGCCAAAGGCGAACGAGCGCCTCAAACTCGGAACCGAATTGGACATTTTGCCAATGTCCTGGTCTTCGGAATATACGAACGCTTTTCACGGCATGGAATTGGTGGATATTTCACCGAAAATCTTGGCACAACGCATGGTGAAATCTGATGCCGAAGTAAAGTTGATTGAAAGAGCTTGCCAAGTAGCACATGCTGGCTATGATTCGGTCAGGAGGCTACCCCTCGAAGGTTGTACTGAATTGGAGTTTGCAGCCACCGTCGAAAATGCACAAAGGCTAGCCGGCCACGAAGGTGTAACATTTTTTCGCCGACACGATGTGCTCATGGGGAGGGGATCTTTCGCCTCAGGTTCGAACATCCATCATTCGAGCGGTGCACTTATGACCATAACGGGCACTGGACTGTCACCGGCCTTACCCGTTGGCGCGAGCTTGCGGCGCATAGGAAAACAAGAACTGATATTGGTCGACATCTCCACCTGCGTTAAAGGCTATCATTCAGATCAGACGCGAATGTTTGTATTTGGTGAAGTGCCTCGTAAAGCCGCGGATTTGCATCTCTCGCTCAGGGCGATTGCTGATCACATTTTGGAATCGATGAGACCTGGCCAATCTGCTGGAGACGCGTATGAATTTGCACTGAAGGCTGCGCGTGGGATGGGAGTTGAAAAGTATTTTCTTTTCCTTCCTTCGGGTAAGCGCGCGCACTTTGTAGGTCATGGCGTTGGATTGGAGTTGAACGAGCCACCATTGCTTTCGAAGAGCTCTCGAGAGATCCTGTTGCCAGGGATGGTGCTGGCCCTTGAAATGCATATTCTTGAGAAAGGTGGCTTGGGCGTTAAACTAGAGGATACCATTCTGCTTACAGATAAGGGCGGCAAGCTGCTGACGCGTACACCCAGAGAGATAGTACCTCTGAATTGATACTGTAGAGGTCAGATGCGGCTGATGGATTTTTCTTCCATTATGCGGGTTAAACCCTCGATCACTAGCATCTTTTTATTAACAATATGCTTATTGAGAATTGCTTGGGTCCGTTTCACGTTCTTATCACATATTGCCTCAAAGATCTCTATGTGTTCCTTGTCTACAGTTTCCGTCGGGATGCTAAAGAGAACGCTGCCCCTGTTGCGCAGATAAAGCAGGTCAAAAAGATAGCGAAGAACCTGCAAATGGGTTTGATACCCTGAAAGAGATGCCAGAGTCACATGGTACTCCATGTCCTTAAGGAGCCGTTCATTCAGATAAACTTCTCTGTTTGCTGACTGATAGGCCGTCAACGCATCTTTTAGGCGTTTCAAGTGCTCCGGTGTGAGGTGTTTGATTATCTCGGGAATTAGGGAGACCTCAACGGTAACACGCAGGTCATATATTTCTTCAACCTGCTTTACACTTATGGGTTCCGAGTAATAGCCCCGATTTCTTTCACGACGGACCAAACCCTGCCATTCGAGCCGATTTAGCGCTTGGATGACAGGGGTAGGGCTCATGCCGAGACGCGAAGCCAACTCGCGATACGAAATTTTTTGCCCCGGCGCAATATCATTGTGAAACATCATGTTCCTGATGCCACTATACGCCCTTTGCGTGTGGTCGCCATCATCATTGCTTTCGTTGCGGGCATCCTTTTCAGGAAGTCTTTTTAATTTCATTGTCGAAACTTTCTTTGTGTGATAAAATTCAGAATCTAATTTTAATTCAGATCAAATCATAACAGCAGTTTTTACAAATCGCAATACTTATCGAGCAGTGATTCTGCTAATTATTTTTCTACTGGAGTGAGAATTTTGGCATGGGTGAAGATTTAATTAGGAAGCTGCATGAAAAGCGGAAAGCTCTTCGGGAAATCCCTTCTGAAAAAGCTGCCAGACTTCATAATCAAGGCATGCTCACAGCAAGGGAACGCATCGACCACCTCCTTGATTCCGGCAGTTTTTTCGAACTCGATCTCTTTGCGAGCCATCACTACCGAGACTTCGGGATGGATGGGAAAAAAATCCCTGCTGATGGAGTTGTGACAGGTTTTGGAACAATAAATGGGCGAAAGACATCAGTTTATGCTCAAGATTTTACTGCCTTAGGCGGTACTTTTGGGGAAATGCATGGGCGAAAGATTTGTGCCTTAATGGATACTGCGGCCGAAATAGGAGTACCTGTCATTGGAATATGCCACTCAGGCGGGTTAAGATTGCATGAAACCTTAGGTCCTATGGAAATGTTTGGCCAATTATTTAGAAGAAATACGCTATATTCTGGCTGGATCCCTCAGATTTCGGTGATCTTAGGAGTTGTGGCCGGAGGACAGGCGTACTCTCCCGGATTGACGGACTTTATTCTAATGACTCGCAAGAGTTCTATCTATATTGCTGGCCCAGCTTTTGTTAAGGCGCAGACCGGAACTGAAATCACTGACACAGAGCTCGGGGGAGCAGAGATGCACGCCCGTGTGAGTGGGCTTATAGATGTTCTCTCTGAGGACGAACAGGAGGTGCTCGAAAATACCCGTCGACTTTTCCAGTATTTGCCTTTGAGTTGCCAAGAAAAGCCGCCCCGCGAAGCTTGGCAACCGGAATTTTCAAAAATTGGAGTTCTGAACCAACTTGTTCCTCCAGAAACCAAGAAACCTTTTGATATGAAGAGCTTATTGGCTCATATTGTGGATATGGGTAGCTTCTTTGAACTCAAACCCATCCACGCAAAGAACATGATCGTGGGATTTGCGAGGTTGGCTGGAAGGGTCGTAGGTGTAGTTGCAAACCAGCCGAAGTATCTGGGCGGAGTAATAGACATTAAGGGGGCGGAAAAGGGGGCAAGATTTGTTCGCTTTTGTGATGCATTCAATATTCCTTTGATTACATTTCAGGATTCGCCTGGTTATCTCATTGGAAAGGAAATGGAGCAAGGTGGTATGATTTATAAAGGGGCGAAATTGCTTCATGCTTATGCTGAAGCGACTGTTCCCAAGGTAACCGTCATCATAAGAAAGGCTTATGCCGGTGCATATATAGCCATGGGCAGCCGGTACATAGGAGCTGATCTGGTCTACGCCTGGCCGGGGGCGGAGATTTGCAGCGTGTCTCCAAAGACTGCAGCGAGTATTCTTTTTAGGGAAGAGATGAGGAACGCGGCCACTGAAGATGAGATTGAACGTCTTTACCAAACGTACTACGAACGCGAAGTAAATCCGAAAAAGGCTGCTTCCCTTAGGCATATTAATGATATCATCGAACCGTCTGAAACCAGAAACGTCCTGATTAGATCGTTGGAGATATTGGAAACCAAGAAGAAGGTTTCGCTTCCAAAGAAGCATGGGAACATACCTCTTTGAGGAATGTTACATGAGGTGCTAGCCCTTTGTTTTCAAATTCACCAGCTTGCAGGCCCCTCAGGGGTTCATGGTGCGATGTTTCGATTCCCAGTAACAGAAAATTGCTGTTTGAGTGAGCAAAGAGCATGCGGCAACCGATACTCAAATATCTTGGACATGCTACTTTTAAGCTGACAACAGAAAACGACAAAACCATTTTGATTGATCCTTTCTTAAAGGGCAATCCGCAATGTGCCTTATCCCTAAAGGAATTCACTAATACAGATCTGATTCTGGTGACTCACGGTGCTTTCGATCACATGGGAGAAGCCGTTGAAATTGCAAAACTATCAGGAGCTGTACTCGTTTGTGGTCCTGATGTGAAAGTCCATGCTGTGTCAAAGGGCGTTCCAGAAAGGCAGACTCGGCTTCTGGTTTGGGGAGGAGAAATAGAACTTTACCAGACAATGATAAAGGCGCTTAAAGCCGATCACCCTTCTTTCTTTAAGTCCGGAGATTCTTATCTGTCATGCGGAGCCATGAGCTTTTTGATCACAACTCCTTCGGGGTTGAGGATATATGCTATGGGGGACTCGTCCATCTTCATGGATCTTCAGCTCTTTGGACAGCTTTATCGTCCTCATGTTGCGCTTCTGCCAGTGGGCGGTTTCCCAGGCTATTTCACCGAAATGTCACCCAGAGAAGCGGCGATGGCAGCGATGTGGTTGGGTGTGCGGCTCGCAGTTCCTATACATTATACGTCTGATCCGGAGAATGGCCGTATTTTAAAGAAATATGTCAAGGGACTTGTCCTGCGATAAGAGTTCTTTTGATGAAACCCGGTGAGGAAGTGGTAATTGATAGCCAAGAAGTGCACTGAGTCATAACCTATACACAACCGCTCTCAAAAGTTCTATCCTGCTTTTTTTCAAGTCTGGTATTCGGTTTGCCACAAAAATTTAGACTCTGGCGGGCGATTCAAATGCAGATAGTTGCATCAAATCAACCAGATGCCCTTGTAGTTTTGTTCGATCCACCAACGATCGGTCTTCTTTCGGCAAACATGTGTTAGTTGCTGGATGGATCGTTCTGCTCTTGTTGAGGTTACGTTGCCTCATGGGGTGCGGCCCGCTGATTCTGAAATTCAATCAAGTTCAAGGCGTTCAGTCATTGTAGTTCCGTGTACC
>CAWHLE010000019.1:0-81590 GCA_963830155.1 uncultured delta proteobacterium
TCCGATGGCTTGAGGCTGAAGTGGGCAGATCAGAATGTGATCCTCGGACTGTTGAAAAAGATCGCGTATAGGGAGGGGAACGGGTAGTTGTTTACTGGTACGAAGACCTGCTCGCCTCTAAAAGCAACCTGGAAATCTGCCTTTTCGCCGGCGAATCGTGGATGTTTTCTGATGGTGCCGAGCGGTTTTCCATCCCGGGAATGTTCGCAAAATTCTACAATCCCAGAACAGGGCCCGCTCCAAGAGAAGAGGAAATCTTGCGCATTGGTGAGCGGGCCGCAAATGTGGAAAGGCCCTACAATGTTAGATTAGGATTGACCAGGCGAGATGATACACTGCCTGACCGCATTCTGGAGGATTTCATGCCGGACGGCTTTGTGAAGGGGCAGGTGGCTAATCTGGGAACGATGCTGGATGAATGCTCCGCATTTCGAGGATGGGAACCGGCGACCGGTTTACCTACCAAAGGGAAACTGGTGGGACTGGGTTTGGAAGATATCGCCAATGAGTTGGAAAACTTGAGAAAGTCGTTGGTCGGTCAACGGGCACCCTCGCAGGTTGATGAAATGGCCTGCAGAAAAGGTTTCCTGCTGGATGGTGCACAAAAAAGCCTCCCGCAGGAACAAGCCCCCTTCCCAGTGATTGAAGCTCTTTTGGAGATTGAATCGGCGTGCCCATGCCCATGTTGCGGTCCGCTTCGAAAAGTTCTGTCATGACCGACAACGGAGGATTCGGATGGCGCCAAATATAAGATGCTTTCTGCAGGTACAAGACCCATGGAACGCGCCCGTAATCAAATTATTTGACATGGTTCTCCAAAAAATGCTATCAGAAAAAAAATATAAAGATTGTTGGGAAGTCCTATAAACCAATAAACCCAAGTCTTTGTGAAGGGAATATGAGGGGATTTCCAAGAGAAAATTCTTTATGACGAAGCCTCCAGCCGGTTTCAGTACACAGGGGGAGGCTTTTGTATTTAGCCTGCGATATGCCTCGCAAGGCTCAACCACTCACGACCTGTCTTCCAATCAACCGATGGAGGTGAAACTCATCCAATTTTTCGGCCAGCGCTCAAACCCCCTCATCCAACATGAATCGCAAATTGAGGGGAACTATTTCACTCCCAAGCAGATTCTCTATACTGGGTTCGTCTTGAATAAAAGTGAGAGAATCTGAAAATCATAGATCGATCAAAGGCTTGGTAGTCCTGTTCCTGAGTCAGTATTTCATAAACTTTTTTCGTTTTCCGTGTGCAATTATGATGAATCCGTTTCGGTTTCGATCTCTATCGATTGCCGGCGTCGCGCGAGAAGGAGAAACCTTTCTCCTCCCAGGGTTTTCATCAAATTGCAGCGTACGACGTTCATTTTAATCTGAGCCGCTATGTTTGAAAGGAGACATTCATGAAGGGGAAAAGCAATGAGTTCAAAAGCGAAGTTAGGGAAGGGATGCGCATTGACTGGGACGTACCGATTGAGATGGACGACGGAATTGTATTGCGAGCAGACGTTTATCGGCCGGTTAAGGAGGGTACCTTTGCGGTCATCATGTCTTACGGTCCCTATGGCAAGTACCTCGCCTTCCAGGATGGTTACGTGACCGCGTGGGAGCGAATGGTTGGAGATCATCCCGACGTTGCGGCAGGGTCGAGCAACAGATACCAATCTTGGGAAGTGGTGGACCCTGAGAAGTGGGTGCCTGATGACTATGTTGTGGTTCGCGTCGACTCTCGCGGCTGTGGCCGGTCGCCCGGGTACATCGACCTCTGGTCGCCCCGAGAGACAAAGGATTTTTACAACTGCATTGAATGGGCGGCGGTGCAGCCTTGGAGCAACGGGAAGATAGGCCTCAACGGGATCTCCTATTACGCCATGAACCAGTGGCAGGTTGCATCGCTGCAACCGCCGCACCTGGCGGCCATTTGCGTTTGGGAAGGGGCTGCGGATTTTTACCGGGACATGACTCATCACGGGGGGATTCTCTCTACCTTCGCAGCCAACTGGTATGACATGCAGGTCACGACCGTACAAAACGGTGTCGGCAAGCGAGGTCATCGCAGCCGAATGGTCGCCGACTGGGTGAGCGGACCGGAGACCTTGACGGAAGAAGAATTGGGCGCAAACCGTTGTGACTACGGCGAGGATGTTTACGGGAACCCCTCTGCCAGTGATAAATACTGGAAGTCGAGAATGCCGGATTGGTCGAAGATAAACGTCCCTCTTTTGTCTTCGGCTAACTGGGGCGGCCAGGGTCTTCATCCTCGAGGTAATTTCGAAGGGTTTGGGCGTTGCTCAACAAAGGACAAATGGCTTGAGGTGCACGGCATCGAGCATTGGACCGAGTTCTATACCGACTACGGCCTGGACCTTCAGAAACGGTTTTTTGGCCATTTTCTCAAGGGGGATGACTCGGGTTGGAAAAACCAGCCGCGCGTTCAGTTGCAGGTCCGTCACGTCGACAAATTTGTTATGCGCATGGAAAATGAGTGGCCCCTCGCGCGTACTCATTGGACAAAGCTTTACCTCGACGCCGCCACCCACAGCCTTGTCACCGCGCCAGCGACGACGGAAGGAATCGTTACCTATGACGGCCTCGACGAAGGGGTGACATTCTTGACGGCACCCGTAAGGGAAGAGACGGAAATAACCGGCCCTTCGGCCGCCAAGTTGTATCTTTCCTCAGAGACGGAGGACGCGGACTTATTCCTCATTTTGCGTGTGTTCACCCCTGATCTGAAAGAGGTGGTTTTCCAGGGTGCTCTTGACCCGCACACTCCTATCGGTCAGGGTTGGCTAAGGGCCTCACATCGGAAGCTCGATTCGAAGCTATCCACGGAATACTCTCCTTATCACACTCACGATGAAAGGCAGATGCTTAAACCCGGCGAGGTCTACGAACTTGATATAGAGATTTGGCCTACCTGTATCGTTGTCCCAGCCGGCTACAGGATCGGTCTCACTGTACGAGGCAAAGATTATGTGTATCCTGGAGGTAGCGGCGGGAGATTATCGAACATGAAGAACGAGTTCACCGGAGTGGGGCCATTCCTCCACAACGATTCTCGCGATCGTCCACCGGAAGTATTCGGCGGGAGGGTAACGCTGCATGTGAGTCGGAGCCGACCCCCCTATGTTTTATTGCCGATCATAACCGGAGCCGTATGAACAGTCCATTCGGTCCCATTGAATTATCGAAGTACGCATGTGGACATCGCAGTGGCCATTTCCGAACCTTTCTCCTGATGTGGTATTCTTTTCAAGTTTTATGGGAGCATGTGAAACTTTTTGCTTGGGAATTGGTCAAAGGTAAGGGGAGTTTTGCGATGGAGGATTTTTGATATGGAGCAACTGACACTTGGCTATCTCGGATTCTTGGCGTTCATCGTCCTTATTTTTCTGAGATTTCCGATCGCATATGCCATGGCTGCCGTCGGGACCGTAGGACTGTTTTTTGTCTCCGGCCCCGCGACGGTATTTAAGTTCATCCCTTTGGAGGTCTACTCCCATACCTCAAACTTCTCGCTTTCGGCACTTCCCCTGTTCCTGTTGATGGGTTATCTTGCTTTCCATGCAGACCTTTCAAAAGACTCCTATGATGCCGCGAGAGCTTGGTTCGGAAAGATTCCGGGAGGTCTGGCCGTGGCCACTGTTTATGCCTGCGCCATTTTCGGTGCTTGTACCGGATCGAGCCTTGCGGAGTGTGCGGTCTTTTCAAAAATATCGGTTCCGGAAATGATCAAATGCGGGTATAACAAGCGGCTCTCGTTGGGGGTGGTGGCTGCAGCGGGGGGGTTGGATGTTCTGATACCACCTAGCATCATTATGGTCGTCTATGGGGTAATGACAGAGACATCCATCGGCCAACTGCTTATTGCAGGTATTATACCCGGGATTTTTTACGCCTTCGTCTTTGCTGTTGCGATCGTCATTTTTTGCTGGCGTAAACCTTCCTATGCCCCCGACACCAAAGATATCGATACCTCTTGGAGAGCACGTTGGGTTGCAATTGTAAATATCTGGACTGTCGCGTTTCTCTTTGCGTTTGTCCTTGGATCGATCTATGCGGGTTGGGCTACCCCGGATGAAGCGGCGGCAGTTGGCGTCCTCGGCGCCTTTTTACTAGTGATTTATAGAAAAAGGCTTACATGGGCCAAGCTGAAAGAGGCAACAGTCGATAGCGCGAAGGCGAGCGCTATGATCTTTCTCCTCATTGGGGCGGCCTCCATTTTTTCAGCATTCTTATCGGTAACCGGCGTCATCTCCTCCATTACCACGTGGGTAACCGAGACGGGTTTTCCATTTTGGGGGATACTTGGATCTCTGATAGTTCTGTACCTGATCTTGGGGTGCTTTCTGGATGCCATATCGATGATGGTTTTGACCTTGCCAGTTGTCGCTCCAATCATTCAGGCCCATGGCGGAAGTCTCGTTTGGTTCGGTGTCGTCATAACTATGGTGTCTGTTATTGGTGCGATTACGCCCCCTCTGGGCCTCAACATCTATGTCATGAAGGCGGCACTGGGGAATGAAGTGGATTTGAACGACATTTTCGCAGGTGCTTTGCCCTTTGTTTTCTTAATGATATTTATTACTTTTGTTCTTTGTCTCTTTCCCGAAATGTCTCTTTGGTTGCCGAACATGATGATGGGGAAGTGAGTGAACGACGTAATCCATCAGATCGCAAGTGTTTAAGTCGAATCAGGGAAGGGAGTTTTATGGAAAAGTTTATCGTACTCTATGAGCGGAAGTTCGAGCAGTATGGGATATATATCGTCTTTGTTCCCCTCATGTTGATGACGATTATACAGGTGCTTAACGCCTTTGGCCGAAAGATGTCTTTTCCATTCCCGTGCGCCTTGGAATCGGTGGAGAGTCTGCTGGTTATCTCGGTATATTTCGGCGTGCCCATCGTGGCCCTGGAGGGTGGTCATGTGAACGTCACCATCGCGACGCGAAGACTTCCCCTATCGGCAAAGAAATTCCTTGACGCCTTCGCGAATTTATCCGGCACATTGGTGTTCGGATATCTGGCTGCCGGAGCTTGGGGAGAGGCGGCAAAATCCATCGGACTTTTAGAGATGCGCATAGGAGTCTATCGCTTTCCCCTCTGGCCCTTCAAAACGTTGTTCGCCGTAGGAATGACGCTGTTTACGATCCAATTGGCTTTCAACACCATAAAGAACGTTTATTTGGGTCTTGGGCGGGTTACGTATGCCGGTGCGCGAAGCGCGGAGGATTCCCGGCCAATTTTGGAAACAGAAGGACTTATGGAGCAGTCGAGCAAGTCGTAATGAATGCATCGCATGAGCGCATCTATATTGAGGATACTTTATGGAAAATTGGGCCGGGAAGGGTGATAGGGTGTAGCAAGGTGGCTGATAGGTGGTATGGTCTGGATATTTTTGCGGTGCCGGAAAGGAAAGGAGGTGGTCAGGACCGAAGACGAAAAGCGGCTATTTCTCGAGAGCCAAATCACTGAAGGGTCCAATGTTCGCCAACATTGTGGAAGAGGAGGAGGGAGATGAGGAAGATCGTCGTTTTGACCGCCGTTACAGTAAGCTTGATTTTCGTTGTCGGTTTTCTGTCAACGGCTTCCATGGCCGAAGAGTTGAAACCTATGACATTGAAGATGGCAGATGCCGTGCCGGAAAACTCATGGTTCGGGAAACAACACAAATGGTGGGCAAGCGAAGTGGAAAAGAGGACCCTGGGGAAGATCAAGGTCCGCATATTCTGGATGGATTCTTTGGTAAAATGGAAAGATGCGCTTCCCGGAATTCAGTCCGGTATGGCCGACATGGCGTGGGTCAGCAGCACGTACTTTCCGAGCCAATTGCCGAACTATCTCATGTTGGACAACCTTTTCAATTTTGGGGATGATTATGTTGCTTCCATATTGGCCCTGATTGACACAGTGGAAAACGAACCCAATCTGAAGGCGGAATTCGAAAAGGAGAATATCATTCTGATTTGTCCGCACACCAGTGGCATGGCACCGACAGGAACCAAAACGTGCCTCAATACCGTAAAGGATCTGAAAGGTAAGTCGCTTCGGACCTACGGCGGCGTGAGAACCGAGTTTTACAAGAATCTCGGGGCCAACCCCATCTTCATGCCGTTCGGGGATTTGTATGAAGCGATCGAGAGAGGGACGATCGATGCCATAGGTGATATGGCCATTGTCCTTAGCAACGCGTTTAAACTTTACGAAGTGGTCAAGTGCGTGTATGCGAACAACCCGCCGGGAGCACACGGCAACGGCGGGGCACTTGCGTCGGGATTCTATATGGATCGAAAGAAATTTTATGCCTTTCCTAAAGAGATTCAAAAGATGTTTCTTGATCTGAGAAAAGAATATGGCGTTCGCTATGCCAAGACACTCATGGAAGATGAGGGGGCAACCAGGAAAGAATGGGAAACCAAACATGGAGTGGTCTTCAAAGATGCTTCCCCGGAAGACCAGAAATTCATTCTTGAGGCCGGAAACATCGCCAACGAACAGATGTTTAAAAAGCAAGAGTCGGAAGGTCACAAAGGCGTCCGACAAGTATGGGATTATTATCAAAAAGCTTTAAAGAAGTATGAGGCGGAAAGAGCAATGAAGAAATGAGATAGGGCTTAGAACCAGATAGAAGTGTCCCGGTTCCATGGAGTCTTCGGCAGGCCGATGAGTTTGCCGGAGACTTTATTTTGTAGGGATGCGGACCAGCGGTTTCCCTTTCCAATTCAAACAAGAGAAGCGGGATATTTGGGTTGACGGAATCCAGATTTCCACCTAAAAATGGCTGAAAGGTGGAAGAAATTCAATGGAGGATTGAGCCATGGCAATTCTTGATGGCAAAGAAGAGGAACGGCAGGGTATCATGCAAACGGCCAGGATCATGGTTGTTTCAGCAAGAACCGCCCCAAAGAGCGGGGGAGTGGACGATATCCTTACATCGGTTGTGTATGGGTCTGAGATACTAGCGCTGGCTGAGGATATGGAAAAGATAGGGAGTGAACGAGGCGTAGAAGCCTGGCGTCGGCAAGCGCAAGAGATTAAAGGGGCAGATGCGATTGTTCTCATCGGCGTCCGGGGCACAAAACGGTACATCGCCAACTGCGGGGCATGCGGTTACAACTCTTGCGATGAGTTTGAAAAAGCGGAGAGGAAGCTCGGGCAGGACTTTGACGGCCCGACTTGTCTCTTCAAGGCACTGGATTTGGGGATCGCTTTGGGATCCGCAGTAAAAACAGCAAGCATGATGAACGTAGACAACCGGATCTTCTATCGTATAGGCGCCGCATCAAAGCGTTTGAACTACATGCCGGAAGCGACGGTAATCATGGGAATTCCCCTCTCTGCACGGGGGAAGAATCCGTTCTTTGACCGAGCAGTCAGATAGAACAGATACCTCGAAACCCGGGGCGAACTTGAAACTGAATCATTTTTGGTGCCCATGACTGAGAAGGGGTAAGGGGAATGAAGCCGTTGAGAACATTGCTTTTTGCTCCCGGAAATCGTCCGGATCGTGCGGAAAAGGCCATCCATCTCGATGCCGACGCAGTCGCTCTTGATTTGGAGGACGCTGTTCCTATCGCCGAAAAGGAGTCGAGCCGCGTAAAGGTGAGGGAACTCCTCGACAAATATCCCGGCAAAAGGACTTATGTGAGAATTAATGCCCTTTCGACCCCTTACGCAAAGGACGATCTGGTCGCAATTGGGTCCAGAAACTTACAGGGGATTGTGCTCTCGAAAGTGGAACGAATTGAGGACATCTCTGAGATCGACAGACTCCTAACTGAGACGGAAAAGTGCAACGGCTTAGAGGTTGGCGCTTTAGAGGTTATTTCCATGTGCGAGACTGCAAGAGGCCTTGAAGAAATTTATTCCATTCTTCGCGCAAGGCCCGAACATGATGGCGTGTCCATGGTTGCGCTCGGTGCGGCGGATTTCACTGCGGAATTAGGGATAAGTCTGACGCGGGAGGGCCGAGAACTGGAGTATCCTCGAAGTCGGTTGCCCGTTGCTTCGCGAGCGGCCGGCATCGTTCCCCCCCTGGACTCGCCTTGGATGGTTGATCTAAAGGACATTGAGGGGTTAATTGCCGATGCCCGAAAGGCTAAGGCATACGGTTTTAACGAGGCTCAAGGTGGGATGCGAATAATCGAAAAGATTTCGTCAGTCGATAATCGCTGTGGCTTCGATCTCGACAAGCCAATCCGGATGAACCAATCGTGATACTTCGACCGTGGTCGAAACCGGTTTGGTATCACCGAAGAATTTCGTCAACACAGGTGAACCCTCATTGACGTAGCGTTCGACGTCGATCGTGTAGACATTGATTCGAACGACGTCTTTCCGCGAGGCATTCGCGGTTGCCAGGGACCTCTCGATATTCTCGAGAACTGCTGCAACCTGCGCTGCCATGTCGCCTCTTCCGATAGTGCTTTTTTCAGTGTTCCAGGGTACCATTCCGGCTAAATGCACCTGAACACTGCCGGTTGCTTTGATGACTTGAGTATAAATGTTGCGATTGGGTTCGTAGACATCCGGCGGATTGATTCGTTCAATAGCCATGTTGACTCCTACGTTTGAGATGGGTTTGGCGCTTTTCCCGAGAGATCGGTTTAGACCAAATACAAGGAATATCGAGCACCATCCCGGCAACCGCTCCCGAAGTCCAATCTCCTATTTATTCCGCTTGGTCCATCAATAGGTTCACAAACTGTGTCACGTTGTAGATCTGAAATTCTTGCCTTCGCAATTTGGCATTAAAAAGATTGTGCACGCAGGAATTGCATTCTGTCAGAACGACTTCAGCACCGACATTTTCCGCCTCGGATAATCTGCGGCGTGCCATGTCGATGGAATTCTTTGCAAACGCCCCCCGCACCCCGCCGCCAGCCCCACAGCAAAGGGCGAAAGCATGGTGATGCTCCATTTCAACAAAGTTAGGGGCGATTTTTCTGATAATTTCCCTCGGCTCGCTGTAAATTCCACAGTGTCGTCCGAGGTCGCAGGGATCATGGTAGGTCACCTTCTTATCAGTCTGAACTCCGAAGTCGAAGTCTTTCAGAAACTGGCTGATATGTAACACTGTCACGCCTTTCTTTCCGAGTTCGGCATATTGGCTCTTATTGTTGAAAGTCCTGGAACAATAAGGGCAACCTGTTATAACCGTCCCGGCGCCGGTTGCGATGATGCGCTCGATGTTCTTACGCGCCAGATCATCGTTGATCTGATACCCCACGTCTTCCAGCACGCCGCTGCAGCATACTTCGTCGATCAATGTGTAGTCGACATCCAGTCGGTCCAGCAGATTCAGGGTCGCCGATGTGGCCTCATCTTCACGGTAGGAGCCCACACAACCTATAAAGTAGACGTATTCCGCCTTTTTGTTGCGTTCCCTTCCAAAGTCTTCCGGCTCATCTTCGGCATAGATATTGGTATGCTCTTTCAGCACCTCGTTCATGGCCATGAATGCGGGGTGACAGGATCCGATGTTTACCAGGTCTTTCCTGACGACTTTGATGATTTCAGGAACATTTACTCCGGACGGGCAATCATTGGAGCAGCTGGCGCAGGTGGTGCACTGACACAGCGTCTCGGCCAATTCGGCGTTCAGTTCGATCTTGTGGTCCATGACTTCCTTTAGAAGGAGCATCTTCCCCCTGGCATTGTAAGCCGGCCGAAGGGTGGTGCCGAAAAGGGGGCAGACCGCCCGGCAAAAACCGCATGAGGAACACCGCAAAATCTGGTCGCGATATTGTTTTTCAAAAAGGTATTTCTCTTCCATCGTATTTACCCGATTTCATTTCAGGAGAATTGAGATTTGGCTTAGGGTCGATCACTCCTGCAGGTCGGCTGATCTGAAAACAAAAGCTTGTGCGTTGCGGGATCCGGGAATGGAAGACGCTTGATCGGCTCAAACCTCATGTACTCCATCAATCTTCCAAGTTCATCACCGTTTATCCGTCACCTCCAAAGGCAATCTCAACAACAGGACAACAGGACGGATTCGTGCAGCCCTCCCTCCTCGCAACGGAGTTGCATGGGAACGCCGGATCTGTCAAGACTTCCTTTCATTTGGGAAATTCTCCATCGTTTTGTATCGGCAAAGCGTGGAGATTCACACTCCGGGGGGCGGATTCGGGAGCAAAGTCCCCCCATTGGCTAAACATCCAGTCCCAGCTTTCCGGGATTGAGAATCGCATTGGGGTCCAATAGATGCTTCAATTTGTTCATCAGCGCCATGAAGACCGGTTGGTGCTCGGATGCCATGTAGTTTGCTTTGGACATGCCGACGCCGTGCTCGCCTGTAAGCGTTCCATTCAATTCGAGAACGCGCTTGTACAATTCGGCTTCCACCTGTTTGACCCGTGCGACCTCCTGCGGATCTGTGCCGTTATATACAATCGTGGGGTGGATATTTCCATCTCCCGCGTGAGCCACAGTTCCCATCAGAACACCGGTTCGTTTGCTTATTTCCTGTATGCTTTCAAGCATTTCAGCCACTTTGCTGATGGGTACGACCAAGTCCTCCGCCATCACGTTATAATTCAAACGCGTCAGGATGCCGTAGATCGCCTTGCGTGCGGTCCAGAGCTTCTCAGCCTCCTCGGCCGATGAGGCGCGTTTAATTCCGAAGCCGCCGTTGTTCTCAAATGCCTCGATCACTTTCAGCATCTGGGCGTCGGCTTCGTGTTGCGTGTAGCCGTCTGTTTCCGCCAGGAGCATGGCCTCCACCTCGGGCAGATTAAGATCGGTGGCTTTGTTAACAGCCTGGAGACTGGGGCGGTCCATCAGTTCCAGTACGCTGGGAACGATTCCCGAACGCATGATTTCACTGACCGCTTTGCCGGCTAAAGACAATTTGTCAAACAGAGCGGTGCAGGTGGTCACCGCCTGGGGCTTCGGATTGATCTTTAGCGTTATTTCCGTTATGACTCCCAACGTGCCTTCCGAACCGACAAAAAGCCTGGTCAAATCGTAGCCGGATACGTATTTCATGGTGGGGGCGCCGGTTCTGAGAATTGATCCGTCCGGAAGCACAATTTCCAGATCGAGAACATAGTCGCGCGTTGTGCCGTATTTGGCTCCTTTGACACCGCCCGCATTCGTGGCCACGTTACCCCCGATAGTTGCCGCTTTTCCTGAGGCGGGATTCGGCGGGAAGAAAAAGCCGAAGGGAGCAAGTTTCTGGTTCAGGTGATCGAAGACTACGCCGGGTTGAACGATCACCAGCCGATCGTCGATGCTGATCCTTAGAACCTTGTTCATTCTGCTCATGTCCAGCACGATGCCGCCCTTTCGAGGTACGGCTGAACCGGTCAAGGCGGTGCCGGCACCGCGCGGGGTAACTGGAATTCTATACTGATTGGCAAGCTTGAGAATCGCTGATACTTGATCGGTCCCTCCAGCCCACACGGCACAGTCGGGTCGTTGGCTGAGACCCGAAGCATCGTAGCTGAAGCTGACCAAATCAATTAGACTGTCGGTGAAATTATCCGGACCAACGATCTTGATGAGAGATTGCTTAATATTCGATTCCATGGCACCTCTGTTCGAAGGAGCTGAACGGGGGGGATCACCGCTGATCCCCTCAGTCCAGCTCCCGCTGAATGCCGATGGCCACAATCCCCGACCCTCGACGGAAGAATGAGAGGATTTTTCGACAAACGGAGTTCTTTATAAGTTTGCAGGCAAGGAGAACGTATTCTCAAATCGAGGTACCGCTTCGGGGTCGGTCCCCCCGGACGCCCCCCAGTGGTCCCAGATTTTGCAGAAGCCCAATCCGATGCCTGGAAAATGCGGAATCAGCCCTTTATGTCTCGGGAGATTTTCGCGAATTCATCCTCGGTGAGCACCCGTTTCAGGTCGTGGGACTTCAGCTTTACCTGTTTGAGAACCGCCATGCGTTCGTCATCTGTGAGATCGATATTCAATCGTTGCGCCCATATGCTGACGTTGTCCAGGCCGCTTTTCTTCCCCATCATTATGGCAGGCGGCTCGTGGCCCACGAAATCCGGATGCACCGGGAAGACAATGGTCGGATCGGACTCAAACACGTTGCGATACCAACCCGTAACGATACCGGATTCAATATTGTACGAATTGTCACCTATAAATGGTCGGTTCTTGGGCACCTCGAATCCTGAAAGGCGTTGGATTAGTTTGGCTAATTCGTTAAGCTTGCTGTAATCGATACCCACGTCTATTCCGTACATGGTAAGCAATGCCAGGACCGTCTCTTCCATCGGGGTATTGCCTGCGCGCTCTCCTATGCCCAGTACGGTCGTGTGAATGACCTCAGCGCCGGCAAGGACGGCATTGATGGTATTGGCCACCCCCATGCCGAAATCAGGGTGAAAGTGGACCTCCAAAGGTTTCGAGAACCTTTCCCGGACTTTCTTGGCGAAGTAAGTCGCGGCTTGAGGAGAGAGCACGCCGAAAGTATCAACCAGCGTGAAAGCATCCATATGGCCTTCCTTGGCCACTCTCTCTACTAAGTTCAAGAGCCAGTTCATGTCGGATCGGGTGGCATCGATGGTAAAAAAGACAGTCTTGAGTCCAGCTGCTTTCGCGGCGGAGGTGGCCTTTATAGAGAGGGTAATCGCCTTTTCGAGAGGCCACTTGTAGCCCTTTTCGATCAGGTGAGCGCTTGAAGGGATTTCGATTACGATCCCGTCTACCCCGCAGTCGGCAGCCAACTCGACGTCGGCAACCATACATCGGGCAAAGCAGAATATCTCGGATTTGAGGTTGCGCTTGACAATTTCCCTGAGGGCTGCCTCATCGTTGGGCGACACCGCAGGCATACCGGCCTCGATTCGATGAACCCCGACCTCGGCAAGTTTCTCAGCGATTCGGATCTTGTCATCCTTCGTAAAGATGATTCCCGCCTGCTGCTCTCCGTCACGGAGGGTGATGTCATGCACCTTGACTTGTTTGGGGGGAGTAAAGTCTTTAGTCACTTCATCCAGGTAGTTCCAAGGGCTCACATACCAGTTTTTCGTTTTCCAGGGTTGTTTAGCGTCAACCTTTCCTTTTGCACTCATGGTGTAGCCTCCGTTGCTTACTTAACGATGTGGCGGCGAAATGATTCGCCTTTTCCAGGCCTATTTTGACATGTATGGGTGGCCTTGCGGCGGCAGGACCATAAAACACCCGGGAAGTCTTTGCGGGAAAATGTCCGGCTTCGCTTTTCGACATCCATACCCAAGGTCAGTAACTCAATTAGGTGAGCTGTTTAACAATGATAACATCATTTCATTATTGGAGTCCATATCGAATGTCAAGAAATTTTATATCAGGTGAATTTTTTCCTCTCACTAAACACCGGCTTATGGTGGTTTTTCAGAATTTGATAGTTTCACTGGTAAATGTGACGCGCCGCCATATCAGGAGGGTGATTTTCCGAGAATGGATTTTTTTCTTGACAAGATATTAAGCAGTTGCTACCTCTTAACTTAGCGAAAATTATATTTTGCCGGTACTGAGCATTTTCCCTACCATCGAGGAGTGAAAAGGCGACTGACCATCGAGGCTTAGGCAATCCCGACCACAGCATTCGGGCGGGCTTCTGAGTGCAAAGATTGCCTTATTGACAATACCTTAATGCCACCATTGAAGAGGAGGATCTCATGGGATACGAATTAGACAACTATTTTATCGGGAAACCACACGAAACGGATCCACGGCGGCTTTACAGCCAAACCGGAGTGGACTGGCAGTATCGCGTTGACTTCGAGCGGTTGCGCCGTGAGCGGCTGGAGAAAACACGGGCGCAGCTGGAAGCCTTTGACCTGGGGGCCTTGGTGCTGTATGCCGGCGCCAATATCCGTTATGTAACCGGCTCATACCAGGGCAATTGGAAATACAATATCAACATCCGATACGTCGTCCTGCCGCGGGGTGGAGAACCGGTGCTTTTCGAGACGGCCGGCTCCGATATGCATTGTGCACGAATCGATCTGCCGTGGATGCAAGACCGCATTCGCCCTGCAATCACCTGGCAGTGGGCCGAGGGCGCCGTACCTCATATGGCAGGCAAGATGGTGGAAAGTGTACTGGAAGTCTTAAAGGAAGGCGGTCTTGCGAAGGAAAGGATCGGCATCGATAACTTCGATATGCCCTCGCTTCAGGCGTTTAAGGATGCAGGTCTCAATATTGTCAACGGCTGGCCGGCCATGTCGGCCGCCCGCGTCGTCAAGACCCGGGATGAAATCGAGCTTCTCAAGCAGGCCGCATCCATTGGCGATGCGGCCATGTGGAAAATCAAGTACGAATGGCTTAAGCCCGGGGTCACTGAACGCGACATCGAAGCCAAGGTGCACGAGTTCATGCTCACAGCCGGATGTGAGATTATCTATGACATCATTGTCGCGTCAGGGGGCAACACCAGTCCTTATCGTCGTTGGGCGACAAATAAGATGATCCGGCAGGGTGATCTGATCATCGTGGACATCAACGCGGTCGGCCCATCCGGCTATTTCATCGATTTCGTGCGCTGCTTCAAGTGTGCATCTAAGATGACGCAGCAGGAGATCGATCTATACCGTGAAGTATACGACTCCATGTACGCAGGCCTGGAAAAGCTCCGGCCGGGCAATACCACAGCCGACGTGGCAGCCTGTTTCCCCAAGTACGACGATGACAAATACGGCACGGTAACCCTGCAGCAGTTCGCTCACAGCATCGGCATCACCCTTTACGAAGGGATGTGGATTTCTCGAGCCTATTCTTTGGATTACCCCGCAGAGATCAAGGAGAATATGTACTTTGCCATCGAGACCTTTGCAGGCCACCCCGGTCTTCAACAGACATGCCGTCTGGAGGAAAACGTGCTGGTCAGCGCTGATGGGCCGGTGTTGTTCACCATGATGGAACATATGGAAGAGGCGATGAGGAAATAGGCCGCCGGCAACGGGTTAGCGAGCGGGCTTAAGAAACGGTAAATCTAAATCTTCCTAAAATTCGAAGACTCCCCGTCAGTTTGCCATTGAGAAGCGGAGTTCCCGCTGTGGCAGGCTGCGGGGAAAAATCGTATTATTGGTCATTAGGGGGGGGCATCCCTGGAGATGAAAAATAAGGTTTGGGACCGTTGAAGAGACGACAATCATCGCAAGGAGAGGTACAGGGGTGACGATATCAGAATGGGGATCCCTGTTGCTGCCGGTTAAAGATCAGCGCCTGTAAAGCGGTCTATTGAGACCCTGATAAGGGTTTACAGAACAAGGGTTGGGGCAACGAGTTCGAGTAATGAGGGGACGGGGCTCTCGGCCAAAGTCAGACCCCTGAACTACGATTTTCACCGGCTCTAACAGACCCTAATTGCCGGAATCAAAATGAGGGCGGTGTCAAGATCCAAATAACTTCAATCGGGTCTCCCTTTAGGGCTCTCCAAGAGTGAGGAACATGGGCTGGATAATAGATGGTATCCCCCTCCTCCAAATGGAATATTTCCCGGTTAACGGTTACCTCCAGCTCCCCTTTCATGACATAACACATTTTTTCCCCAAGAGGGTCCATCATCGGTTCTTTGCCGGAGTTCTCGCCCTCGCAGACCCTCATTAACATGACCTCCAGCTGCCGGTTCATATCGGGGGTCAACAAATCGTACACCACGTTGGAGCCGGGTAAAGCCATCCTTTTGCGCTTACCGGCGCGGAGCACCGACACCTCGCTGATATAAGTCGTGTGTTTCAAGGTGTCGTCAGCAACTCTCGGGTGATAACCCCAGCTGGCCTCGCTGTCGGTACCGTTAGGAAATAGATTGACCACACTATAGCCGAAATGGGATGCGATCTTCTTTAATGACGTGATTGAAGGCTGGGTGTTTCCTCTTTCGATTTGACTGATAAAACTTTTGGAAAGACCGGTTTTTTGAGAAAGGCGGTCAAGCGTAAGTTGCCGTTTTTGCCTTTCTTGGCGGATTCTTTTCCCTAATTCGAGCAACGTTGTGGACATTCGGCTTACTCCTGATTACATATAATCTCCCTGATATCTCGCAGGGTCATCAAAGGGGGTTACAATCGCAATGTTTGTTTGATTTCGGTGTGGTGCAGGCCCCGGATGTCACCGAAGGTTAATTTCAGAATCGGAATGAGCAGGAGACATCATTTTTTACTGTATTGTTAGATAAAAGTGAAAATAGTTTAAAAGATTCTGGTTTGTCAAGTAAATCTTTATATTGTCTCGGTGCGATGTTTTTTCATAATATGAAAGGACATAGTCCTGTCGTTGCAAATTGGAAACGAGCAAAGCCTCGGCCGGTAGGTGTTCGAGATCCTGGGTCGGGGTTCTTTGACCGCTTCGCCGTCGCTTGCCATGCTTCAACTCTTTGAAGCGATTCTCGATGAGGTGGTTGGTGCGACTAACGAGCCGCACCCTCATGCGTGCGTTTTGCTCCAAGAGGATCGCGTGGCCCCAGAGATTGGGGGGATGTGTTTCGATGTGTCCAAGGATCACGTCAATAGCTCGCGGATATCTGAGGCCGATCAGCGTGGTGCGGATCCTGTCGCGCTGTCGGTGCTCATGAAAGCGCTTGACTCCGACACATACCATCCCGTCGTAGACCACGACGCCGGCAGGAAGCAGCAGCACGGTCAGGGAATGGGTCGTGATTTTGCTCCTATTTGGATGGTGACAGCCATGGGCGCAGGAATGCCCGCTTTTTCGTGCCGCAAATGGCCCATGGGCCAAGGTCTTGCCTTGGCGAACGGTCGTCTGAGCCTCCCACTTTGCGCCTCCGCAAACGGGACATGGCTTTCTTGGGGTTTCGCACGCACACACAGGGACCGGTGGTGCTCCGCAGAACCTCTCGGCATTTCTCTGTGAGAGAGCGCAGGTGCAACCTCAACCTGGCGAGCCTCCCAAGCATTACCGTGGAGTTTTTTTTAGGGCGTTAAGTCCGTAGCAAACGAATACCTGGTCTGGCTCGTTCAGATCACGTGGCGACTATAGCATAGATTGGCAGAATTGAGACCCTGTCGTGACTCAATTCAGGTGTAATATCATTTCATTACAGGATCCAACCGGATTGTGAGGCCGTAATAAGACCTATTTTCTTGACATCGCATGCTTGTCGAGTGATCAGAGAAAGTAGCTTGTTTCCATCTAGAAATGGTCTCTTTGCCAATCACTGCGTCCATCTGAGAGGTTTTTTGTGGGACGTTTTGTCATGGGCCTCCACACAGCCGCTCGATTTTCTTGACCTTGACAAAGAAATCTCATTTCTGAATTGGAAACGGGTTCGTGTTCGTATTCTATTTATAGATGGACACCGGGTGGACTGTGATATGGGAGGAGGGGCGGCGGCATTAATGAAGAAAAATGGAGAGATCCACCGTCATTTTTGAGGTTTCGCCGGAGGCCTTGAGAGCTGCAACAACCTTGGTCTTCGAAATGGTTGAGATGTAATTCTAGTGCTTGCATCAGGAGGATGGAATGAGAGCAATGCTGCTTCACGAGTTGGGGGGTCCGGTAACGTTCGCACAGGTCGACACTCCAAAGTATGGCCCCAACGATGCGCTTGTCCGTGTGAGGGCGGCGGGTGTGGGATTGACGATTATAATTATGAAAAGTACTCCCGAGTTGGTGACAAAGTTCCCGCGAATCGTAGGACATGAGGTGGCAGGGGACGTGATAGAAGTGGGAAGCGAGGTGCGGAACGTCAAGAAAGGAGATCGAGTCGTCTGCCATTTTTATTTAACATGTAAGGCCTGCCGTTATTGCAGGAGCGGAAGGGAGACTTTTTGTGAGAATTTCAGGGGATATGTGGGTATGGCCAGTGATGGAGGGTATGCTGAATACATGAGCGTCCCTGCTTTGAATCTATGTTCTTTCCCCGAGGAGATCGCTTACACTGAAGGCGCGATCATCTCCGACGCCATTGCCACCCCCCTTCATGCCTGCAAGGTTGAAGCGCGGGTGGGGCCTGGGGATGATGTTCTCATCATAGGAGCAGGCGGAGGTGTTGGGATCCACGCTGTTCAGATGGCAAAGCTCTGTGGAGGTCGGGTCCTTGCAGCGGATCTGTCAATGAGAAAACTGGAACAAGCCAGCGCTTTGGGAGCTGATGAGATTATCGACTGCCGGGCCGCAGACATGGCAAAAGAAGTCAATCGGTTGACAGAGGGAAGAGGGGTCGATGCGGTGCTGGACTTTGTAGCCTCTTCGGAAACGCTCGAAACAGGGTTTCTCAGCTTGGCGAGAGCAGGTCGCCTGGTTGTCCTGGGCTTTCGCCCCCCACAGGTCTTCAAGGTGGAGCCGACCTTTAGGGTCGATCCTCTTGCGGTGCTGGCAAAAGGGTTAGAGATCCATGGATCCCGTTACGTTTCAATGGCGGAGTTGATTCAGGCTGTCGACTTAGTAAAATCAGGGAAAATCAAGCCCGTTATCGATAGAACCTTCCGCTTGGAAGAGGCGGAAGAGGCCCATCAGCAGATCTTGGCTAACAAGATCACAGGCCGGGCTGCCCTGGTAATTTAAGCATCAAAGCAAAGATACCATAGGGTGTTGCCCGGAGGCCTATTGACAATGAGCCGCATCCCGCCCCGGATATAGGTGGGACAGACTGACGCAGAGGTGGCGGAAACCAGGGGCCCACTCGAAGAGTGGGGAGTCTAAGCGAGGCGCGGACAAAAGGACTATTTCTGGATGGGAACTACCCTGTCCGCTGTGAACAGATCTGATCCCTCGCTTCAGCCATTGTCTGGTCTTCTTTTCTAATGTCCTCTAAGGACTTTGGCCGGATTTAAGGCGGTCTTTCCTCTAACCTAGTGCATGTCCGCAAATAGAATCCGGGCGCTAAGCAGTTTCCTATGCATATTGAGCCTTCGCTACCACATCATCATACCAGTCCAGAATCTCCTCGCCGGTCATGAAGATTACGCCCTCATGCAGTTTGACGTAGTCAAGCAGCATGTCGAGATACATGATCCTGTGAGCCGCGCCAGTGACGTAGGGATGAACAGCAATTCCCATGATCCGCGAACTTTCCGCTCCCTCGGAATAAAGGGTATCAAAGGCTAGGCGGCCCCTTTCAAAGATTTCCGGCGAACGGTGTTGCTGAACAATGTATATGAGAATATCGTTCAACTCCAAGGTATAGGGTACGGCAACCAACCGTCCGGTTTTGACCTTCATCGGGTAAGGCTGGTCATCGTTTACCCAGTCTGCAACATATTCGAATCCCTCCTCTGCCACTATATCGAGGGTATCAAATGTCTCGTGCAGCCCGGGCCCCATCCATCCACGCGGGGCTTTGCCTGCAAAATCACGGATCGTCTCCCTTGATTGGCGAATGACGGATCGTTCGTCCCTTTCAAGAAAAATGGCTCTTTGTTCGTAACCGTGAGCAAGGAGCTCCCATTTGCTGTCGGTCATTGCCCGGACCATGTCGGGATAGGTGTTGCACACGGGTGCGTTCAAGCTCACCGTCGCCCTTACATGGTGTTTGTCGAGGACCCTTTTGATCCGCCAGAAGCCTACTCTGAGACCATAGTCAAACCAGCTGTAATTCGGGATGTCGGGGGCTGGCGTCTGAGCACCTTGAGGCGCGGGCAGATAAGATCTCGCCATCCCGGATTCGATATCCCATTTTTCGACGTTAAGGATGAACCATACTCCAAGCCTGGCCCCGCCGGGAAGTTTCACGGCGGGACGGTGAAAAGGAGACGAATACTCGCTTCGGTTCTTACGGATGTCTTCCGTCAATGAATTTTTCCTCCTGTATCAATTTTCTTCATACATCATAGACTTACGGTTTCGAACGTATTGAAAGAGAGGGAAAGCATTAAGAAGGTTTCTCCGGACGAGGTTCGTAGATTCAATATCTCCGGGCGGTTGCCGTAAGGGTTGCCGGAAACGACAGAGACAATTAAAGGCCCGGGTAGTCCTCCAGAGCCACCCCTATGAAAGATGCGCTCAGGCGGCATTTATGCAGGTTGTGATTTTGTCAGCCGAACGTCTTTCAGATCAAAGCCCGAAAGGGCTGAGGTGCCGGTCCGCACCAGCCATGCGACTGCTGATAGCAAAGATAAGATGTACCGTCAACGAAATAAATTTAACTGAAATCACACTTTTATTCTTAAATAGTAATTCCTGCGATTTGGCTTGACAATCATCTCGTTTATTTCTACTTCTACCATATCGGTATGCTTCAGCTCCATTTACGATACAAATCGGTGCGAGAGACGAACGTGAAGATAATCAAATTTGAAGAGCTGCGCAACATAGAGAGTCCGGCCCCCGGGAAGGCTTAGCGGCCTGAAATCAAGCTGGTTTCCATCCAGAAATGGCCTTTTTCCGCAATCTCGGCGTCAATCCGCGTAATTGATTGATTCTGATTGGAATTATCATTCATGGCGTGGGAATCGCTAGTGCACGTTTTTAATTTGTGAATGGACTCAAGCTGGCAGAGGAGGGGTTCGAAAACCTCGGCGGGATGTTTGGCTTGGTCGTTCCCGGCAGTCAGGTCCCGTATCATTTTCCCAGGGATGGTGAATCGATTCTGATCCCCATCAGCGGTGAAGGGGTCGAATTTGTTGAAGGGGAAGACACAGTTGTGGGGCAGGGAAGTGTCCTGCTGATCCTTGCTGGGGAAAAACAGGCTCTTGCTAATCGCTCCAACCAAGATTTTCGGATTCTCGAACTTTTTACCTGTCCATTGCTTTCCTCCGACTTTGTCGAGGTCGAATGACAGGCGGTTTGAAGAGAAGGTGAACTTACTAATGTTTAAATCTCCCTCACGTCTCCTTCAAACCATGGGTCCAATTCAAACCAACCGCCACCGGGTGGTTGTCTAATCGGGAGGTGCCCAATGAGCCCCAAGATATTTGAGATTCGCATTCCTTTCCTTTTGCCGGTTAGCGATGATGTCAAAGTAGAGCGCTATGTAAACGTCTGGCTGGTGGCGGGCGATAGAACCTGTCTGGTGGATGCAGGGCCGTGTGGTGGAGAGCAGACCATCGTGGATGCTTTTGCCGCTTTGGGAAAATCACCTGAAGAAATCGCCTTGATCATCAACACCCATGAACATCCCGATCACATCGGCGGTAACAGCTATTTCAAGGCAAACGTGAATCCGGAATTCGCCTGTCATGTCGCGGCTGTCCCGTGGATTGAGGATCTCGGGAGACAGTACCGCGAACGTCCTATTCACGGTTTCTACACTCTTGCGGGACAACCTGTTGAAATTAAACGCCAATTGCGAGAAGGCGACGAGATCGATCTGGGCGGCGATACTACCCTGCAGGTCATTTTCACCCCTGGCCATTCACCCGGCTCCATTTCTCTGTTTTGCCCCCAAGAAAGAACGTTGCTTGTCGGAGATGCGCTTCAACCGTTGGGAGGACTGCCGCTTTATCTAGACCTGGCCCAGACCCGTCATTCACTGGGAAAATTGTTAAAGTTACCCGGTGTTGACAAGATGTACTCTTCCTGCGCTGAACGACCGTTTGAAGGCCCGGAAATCTCAATGGCAATCAAGGCGAGCCTGATATATCTGGAAAAAGTCGATGCCCTTGTAAAACGGGCCGCGGAAGGGAAGGGGGCCTCACCTGATCCGGCTGAAATTACGCGCCGTGTGTTGATCGACTTGAATCTGTCACCGCCGCCTGTCATGCCCATTACCATCCAGAGCATCATGGCTCATCTGGCCTGAGGCCCGAGAAAGTTTACACACCGGCGCTTTGTCCGACTGACGGCACCATTGCTCGAATTTGCAGCTACCGAAAGGATGCTAGCGTATAACCCTAACGAGTTGAACACGAAACCATGAGGCAAAAGACTCTGAAAGAGATCGTTACCGCGCTGCAGCACGTCCCAACTCCACTCGAACGAATCGATCGAGCCGCAACGGTGGTCGAGCAGACTAACGAACGGATCGCTTCAGCCTCAAACTCTATGCTTGAGTTCGATGACAACCCAGGCGATTTTCTGGCATTCCTCTTGAGGGACAGGCGATGACTGCGGTGGAGACACTGAGCTTGACAGAAGTGGCCGAGGCGATCGCTCGTGGTGAAGTGAGCGCCTTATCGGTGACCGAACGCACTATCGCGCGCCTAAAGGAGTTCGGCCCGGTGCTCAACTGTGTCATCACGCTGGATGAGACCGAGGCGCTTCAAGCGGCGGTGGCCGCCGACAAAGCCCGTGCCGCAGGCAAACCGTTCGGGGTGCTGCACGGCGTGCCGCTCGCCCACAAGGACCTTTTCTATCGGGCGGGACACCCTTGTACGGGTGGCTCGAAGATTCGGCGCGACTTTGTGCCCGAAACCACCGCAACGGTACTTGACCGCCTTGGCGCAGCGGGCTCAATTAATGTCGGAACGCTTCACATGGCCGAGTTCGCCATGAGCCCGACCGGGTACAACGAACACTACGGTCACTGCCGAAATCCGTGGAACATTGCGCATGTTCCAGGGGGCTCCTCCAGTGGCTCTGGCGCATCGGTAGCGGCACGACTCGTATTTGGTTCGCTCGGATCAGACACGGGCGGCTCGATCCGCCATCCGGCTGCCATGTGCGGTATTACCGGTGTCAAGCCGACCTGGTCACGCGTCAGCCGCGCCGGAGTGATGCCCCTCTCCTGGTCGCTCGATTGCATCGGGCCGCTTGCACGAACGGCTCAAGACTGTGCGCGATTGCTGAGGGTCATTGCGGGCGCAGATCCATCCGATCCGACCGCATCGACACAGCCAGTTCCTGACTACGAGGCGGCCCTAACGGGAAACTGTAAAGGACTGCGGATCGCTGTGCCGCGCGGCTACTATTACGACTATGTGACCAAGGGGGTGAAGGACGCGCTTGATGAATCGCTTGCAACATTGCGCCGTTGCGGCGCGGAGATCGTAGAGTCCGGCGTGCCTGACATGGCTCTGGTAAATGCCATGGCCCATCTGTTGCTAACGGTTGAGGCCGCGACCATCCATCGAAAGTGGTTTTCGGAGCGTCCTCAGGATTATGCCGACCAGGTGGTGGCCCGGCTGGAACCGGGTCTTTACTACCCTGCGACGCGCTACGCCGAAGCACTCGCGTTGCGCGGCAAAATCGCCGCTGAATACCTGGCGAAAGCTATGGGCTCAGCCGACGCGATCCACTTGCCGGCGGTGTCGATTCCAGTGCCAAGCATCGCCGAGACGACGGAGGGCGATAGCGGCGCCGTCACTGCTAAGATACTTGTCATCACGCATTGCACCCGTGGCCTGAATTATGTCGGCCTACCGGTCGTCGGTGTGCCATGCGGCTTCGCGGAAGGTTTGCCGGTTGGCTTCCAACTCGTCGGGCGTCCGTTCGCGGAGGCGACGCTTCTCCGAATTGCAGACGCCTTTCAAAGGGTTAGTGATTTTCATCTCCGGGTGCCGCCGCTGACCCAGGAGATGTAGCGATATAGAACGTTTTATTATACCATTTTATGAGACATAATGATGTGATAAAGGTAGGTGTTCCGAACATTGTAACCGTTATTCTGGTTTTGACCCTTCTTTTCCACAAATCTTGATACCCTTCTCATAGACAGCATTTAGCAGATGCACAGTGGCGTGAAGCCCCTTCCGGATGAAATTGGAGGCCCGATTCAACACGGCGCTGACGCTGTCCAGCAAGTCGCGGGTTTTGTAGCTACTTCTAATGAAAAGGAATGATCTCCCAATTACCGGCTCCAGGATGCCGTCAGGTACTAACTTTGGATCTTTCTCCTCTGCCTTCGGCTTGCGTCGGGCTGATAAGTCATTGACACACAGGATCTTGGCCCGGAATTCGCGCATGCCCAACTCCACTGTGGCTCGATTCAGACCAAACCCATCCTCGGCAACCCGGGGCTTGCCATCGAGAAATGACATGGTTACATCTCCCATCGACGGTCGTCTAACCGGCTAAAGAATCAAATCAACCAAACGTCCCAATCAAATCAATTACTTGTTTCGATACTCCGGTCCGACTCAGAATCGATGTTTTCATACTTGATGCCTCCTGTTTGCCAGGATGAAGACATTATAAGCGGTATTTTAGTAAGTGCCCAGTCCCTTGTATAGGACATTTTTGCGATGGCTGCAGGCTACCTGTTTGTTTCCTGCCTGTCCGGGGTGGACTTTAGAATTTTTCTTGACGAAGAAATGATCATGAAATATTGTCGACAATCGGCAGCCTACATGTTCCTAATGAGTGGAGATGGAATCTTGGAATTCTTGGGCTTAACCGAAAGCGTCGTCAAACACCTTAGAGACAGCATCATCACCTGCAGGCTGATTCCGGGCCAGAAGCTCAATGAAATAGAGCTCGCCGCCAGTCTTAATATCAGTCGCGCCCCACTGCGTGAGGCGTTTCGTGTATTGGAAAATGAACATTTGATTGCGAGGATTCCCAGGAAGGGAACTCACGTCACGGGGATTTCCACCAAGCGTCTAAGGGAGGTCTACAGCGCCAGGGAGATGATCGAGTGCTACGCCATTGACCTTCTCAAGGCCGGAAATGTAAGAGATCTGCCGGAGATCTCCTCTTCTTTGGCAAAGGCATCCCAGTTGACACCTCTCTCCGATGAAGATCAAAATGAAACCGTTACTTACCTAAGGAGCCTGACTGATTTTCATGTGAAGCTTGTGGCTTCAACGTGTAACAGCCGGATAATCCATTTTTATGATTCGATCGTCACCACCTTGGCCAGATATCAGTATTTTTGCACCAAAATATCCACGCTCACCCTTGAGTCCAGGGATACCCACGAGCGGGTTTTCGAGTTGCTGACCAGAGGTTCTTATGACCAGGCCAAGAAGCTTCTGATATCCCACATCAATTATACGGTTGGATTCATTGAGAATTTCATACAGAAGGAGCAGGGCCAACGACCGTCGTTGCAGCTACTGAAGGCAGAAACCGTCGCTATGAAAATGGAGGGTAACGCAAAGTGGGCGAAAACAAGCGTCTGATAGGCGATTTGGTATCAATAGTCGGAAAAGAAAACGCCTCGGATAACATATTCGAAAGGATAAGTTACGGGCAGGATGCCGCACAACCCGACCTGGACCCTGAGAAAATACCCCTTGCAGTTGTGAAACCCGTATCCGTGCAAGGCGTATCCGAGGTTTTGAAGTATGCGAATAGGAAGGGAATTCCCGTGTATATTCATGGGGCAGGCACCGCATTTAAGGGTTCGCCGAAGCCGAAACGACCGGGCAGCATTCTGCTGAGTACCCAGGGATTGACTACGGTAGAGCCTCATGAGGAAGACATGTACTACGAGCTGGGCGCCGGATTCAACCTCTATGAGTTGGAAAAACGGTTGCTCAGCAGAGGGTACATGTTGCCCATGACCATAGGCAGCAAGTTTTCCTCAACGATAGGAGGGGCCGTATCCATAAATACCATAGGGCATATGGTGGATATCTGCGTGGGAAAGATCATCGATTATGTAATGGGTGTGGAGGTCGTACTTCCTAACGGGGAGATTATAGATACCGGGACCCGAAGTATACGCAGGCCTGCCGGTCTCGATTACACCAGGTTTTTTGTCGGCGCCGAAGGTCTGTTCGGGGTGATCACCAAAATACGCCTCCGGGTCCTTCCTAGTCCTGAGAAGGCTTACATTGTCGGGTTCTTTTCGAAATTGACGGACATCGCACGGGCCTTTCAAAGGTACTACCGCGAAAAGTTGCCTCCTCCATTGTATGGAGAGCTCTTAGACAAGGTTGCGGCAGAAGCCCCCTTTGAGTTACGGGGGCTTGGAAAGCCCAAGGGACATATGGGCCTGGCCATAACTGCTTCTTACACGAAAGAGGAGGCACACAGGCAGGCGGAAGAAATGGTGAGGGTGTTCAAGGCGGAAAACGCCATAGATGCCTTTGTCGTGAGATCCAGGAAAGAACAGATCGACTACTGGGATGCCCGCGACAACATCTTGAATATTCTTCAGGCCTCTGAGGGGAATGAGCAGCTGGTTATGGTGGGTTCTGTGGAATCCGCTGTGCCCCTCAGTCATCTTGCCGATGTGATCGAGTATCTTGAAACCGGGCACGATTTCAGCGACTTAAAAAGAGCCAAACTGTTTATTTACGGCCACGTCGGCACATGTGATCTTCATGGTATGTGGGTGGCTCCGGTGAGCATGCCGCCGGGTGAGCGGATGAGGATAGGAAAGGCAGCTGTGCAATTGGAAAGTGAAATAAACCTGATGTGGGGGTGCGCCTCCGGTGAGATCGGGCAGACGGCCTCACGGATTCCCTTTTTTAAAAAGAGATACGGATTGGCTGCCCACAGCATGCTGATGAACATGAAAAAGGCGGTCGACCCTAACAATATCCTTAATCCCGGCAACCTGGAAGGAGAAGGTTATGAGTGATGTCGATCGGGCACAGCTTGAAAAGGAGATAACGGAGAGTGTTCAAAGGTGCTGGAAGTGCAAGATGTGTGTGGCCATGTGTCCGACCTATGAAGGTTGGTTTACCCAGAGCACACCCGGGCGGCTCATGGCAATTAACCTTTACATTAAACACGGGCTGGGGAGTTTGGAAGACCTGAGCAACATTCTTTATTCCTGCACCACGTGTAGGAGATGCCAGGATAGATGCAAAGCGCTTTCCACCGATTGCCGTCCTGCGGATACGATCCTGAAAGCGAGAAAATACCTGGTGAAGCTTGCAGAAACCGAGGGGGGGAAGAAATCATGAGCCAGTCCGCCAAACATATCATCCCGGCCGGTCACTTACATATCAAAGAGAACATTCTGGACAAAGACAACCTAACGGGGGTTTCAGAGAGCAGGGCCCTTTGGGCGAGAGACCTCGGCCTTCCCAGAGAAGGCGAGTATACCTTTTTCGCCGGATGCGGGTACCAGCAGATGAAGTATGTGGAGGGGATGATGGGCGCCCTGAAAAGCGCTGGGAAGATGGGGCTCGGCCTGGGGAAAGTCGTAGGAATCACGAAAGCCTTTGAGAGGGTAGGTGTCAATCTCACCAATATTACTGCGAAGATGACGGCGGCAAAGGAAGACCCTTACACGCCGACCCTGGTAAGCACAATAAATGTGCTGCGAAAGCTTGAGATCGATGTCGGATATCTGCACGAAAATGAGCCCTGTTGCGGTTCGCCGATGTATTATGGGGGCTTTGAACGGGAGTATGCAGGACATGCGAACAAGAACTACGCGATCTTTAGGTCTTTCGGGGTGAAAAAGCTGATAGGCCTTGTACCGGGATGCACCGCCGCACTCAAGCATGTCTATCCCCGGTTCGTGGAGGGATATGACTTGGAGGTTCAACATGTTCTGGAGGTGGTTGCTAGGAGACTCAAGGAGACGGGTCATCGCCCAAGAGTAAAGGAGAAGGTGAAGGTCACCTACCACGACCCCTGCCAGCTATCGAGATATCTTCAAATTATCGATGAGCCGCGGGAGATCATGAACTGTATCGAGGGGGTGGAGTTTGTGGAGCCCGATTCTGAACAGTGCGGCAGGTGGTCGAGTTGCTGCGGTGGCGGCGGGCTTGAGGCGACGCATCCTGAATTGTCTGAAAGGGTCGGTATGCGAAGAGTCGAGCAGTTGTTGAAAACGGGCGCTTCTGTGATTTTGAGCAATTGTCCTGCCTGCGACATGCAGCTGGCAAAAACGGCCGGGAAAATGGATGCCAGCGTCCGGGTGATTGATTTGATGAAATTTCTGGATGAAGCACTGGAACCGAATTAGATGGGCAGGACCCGGGAACGTAATCGAGTGGAGGATCTGGCGCCGTGGCGAAGAGCAAAGTGGCGGTTATCGGCAACGGTATAGCAGGCTTCAGTTCCGCTTCCACCATAAAGCGGTTGGATGACTGTTGCGATGTGACCATCATCTCCGAAGAGAGCGTTCCACTTTATTCTGCTTGTGTTCTGCCCAATTACATCTCGGGAAGCATCGCCAGGGAAAGGGTATTTGTACGGGGTCTCGAAGATTACAAGAGACTTGGCCTCCGAACCGTTTTCGGTTGTGCGGTCAAGGAGATCGATCCGGTAACGAAGAAGGTCGTTGCAGGTGACGGCCGGATTTTCTCATTTGACAAACTGGTACTTGCAACGGGAAGCGAAGCTGTCCTCTTCGGAGGGTGGAAAAAGGGTATCTTCAAACTCAAGAGCCTCAAGGATGCCGACGACTTGTTGGCCCACAATGGAAGGAGAGCAGTGGTGGTGGGCTCCGGGGCAATCGGTCTGGAGGTGGCAATTGCCCTTCATCTGAAAGGATACAAGGTCGCGGTCGTCGAAAGGCTCGAAAACTTGCTGCCCATGGCTTTAGACAAACGCGGCGCTGAGAAGGTAAAGGAGATCATTGAGCGACAGGGCATAGAGGTTTACCTCGAAGAAAGCGCAAAAATGGTCGTTGGTGAGGAGGACGTACGGGGACTGGTCACCAGCAGACGGAGTTTTGAATGCGATACCCTCATTTGGGCTGTCGGTATGCGCCCTAGGGTAACACTGGCGCGAGAAATGGGTCTCAAGCTTGGTGAAAAGGGCGGGATTCGTGTCGATTCCCATATGGAAACAAGTTCTCCAGGGATTTATTCATGTGGCGATTGTGTAGAAACTGACGATGTGTTGACAGGATGGCCCTCTCTCAACCTTTTTTGGCACAACGCAAAGCGCCAGGGGGCGATCGTCGCCCGCAACTGTATCGGTCTTCCTCGGAATTACCCAGGGTCTCAAAACATCCTGAACGTCGATCTGTTCGGAAATCACGTGGTGGGATTCGGATATACCGAAGCTGCCATGCGCATGTCCTGCCCCGAGAAGGGCCATGATCCGACGGGCCTTTCGGTCATCGATAAAGAAGAAGGAGACCGTTACTTTCGTATCGTCATTTTCGAGGACAGATGTGTAGGGGCACAGTTCATCAATGTGGAAAAGGACCTGGGTCTTGTACTAAGTATGATGTCTCAAAGGAAAGATCTGAAAAGTATGGAGAGGATATTCGATACAGGCGCATCGATATCTCGGAAAGGGTGGTTCAGCCGAGTCGGCCCTTTTTTTCCAAAGAGGGGAAGAAGAAAGGCGGGAGATTATGATGGATAAGACGTTGGTTCTTAGACCGGAGAAGTGTACCGGTTGCCATTCGTGTGAAATGATCTGCTCTCTCACCCATGACGGGGAATGCAATTTTAACCTGTCCAGGATAGGGGTCATAAAGACGAATGGCGGCGGCACCAACGAGAACATCCCCGTGGTATGCCAGCAGTGCAGTGATCCTATCTGTGCGGATGTCTGTATCATGGGAGCCATTTCTCGTAACGAGACGACAGGTGCACTCTTGGTCAACGAGGATTTATGCGTGGGGTGCAAGACGTGCGTGGTGGCCTGTCCCCTCGGAGGAGTCTTGTATCATTACGTTAAGAAATGCGCCATGAAGTGCGATCTTTGCGGCGGAGATCCAGAGTGTGTAAAATCTTGTCTGTATGGTGCCCTGGAGTATTTGCCTTTGGATTCATGGGGATGGCGGCAACGACGGAAAGGCGCTGAGCATTTGGGGCGACTATTTGAAGTGGTATACGGCAGGTAAGTAACACTTTTTTGAGGTCATGAAGGAGAAGGATGATGAAAGTTGGAGGCTATGCGGGTCAGGTTCTTTATATTGATTTGACGAAGGAGGAGATCAAGAAGGAACCTTTGGACCTCGATATGGCGCGGAAGTATTTGGGCGGATTCGGCTTGAACTGTCGGTTCGCTTGGGATCTTCTGGATCCTAAGGTCGACCCGTATTCTCCTGAGAACATGATTTTTATGGGAATGGGCCCAATGCTCGGCACAGCTGCGCCCGCTTCGAACAAGAATTCTGTAATGACTAAGTGGCCCTCGACAGGAACCATATCCCCTGGGACTGCCGGAGGAGATTTCGGCATCAATGTGAAACTATCAGGCTATGATGAGGTCATCATCAGGGGCAAGGCCAGACGACCCGTCTATATCAAGATCAACGGGGATGATGTGGAAATTTGCGACGCAGGGGATCTATGGGGCAGGGACACTTACACAACCACGGATATGCTTTGGGAAAAGGAAGGCCGACAGTATGCAGTGGTCGCCATGGGTCCTACCGGTGAGCGCTTGGTTAATACGAGCGTATGCCTCATAGACAAACTGACTACCTGGGGGAAAGGAGGTCTGCCTGCTGTCATGGGCTCCAAGAACCTCAAGGCCTTGGTTGCCTGCGGGAACAAGGGAATCACAGTGGCGGATCCTGTCCGCCTGATTAAGCGTATACGGATGATCCTGGATAGGTTTGCGACCTATTCCGGTTACCAAAAGTTAGTAGACTTGGGGACCATGGACGGTTTTTCAGGATGGGCGGATCTACACGGAATGTCTACGGGCAACTGGACTGGGAGATTTCCGACTGAGGAAGCATACCGGATCTACAGCCCGGAGTATTATCTGGAGAACATCAAAGCCGGAAGGATCTCGGACCCGACGTGCCCCATTGGGTGCAAGGATCATTTGCGGGTCAAGAAGGGAGAGTTTGCCGGCACCGAAGCCTGGGTTTCGTCCTTTTACGGCCGGGTTGTCCATATGGCGGCCCGGTGTCAGGTAGGAAGTTACGAGAACAATGTAAAAGCGCAGCAGTTCTACCAGTTCACCGGTCTTTGTATTCATTCCTTTACAGCCCTGATCGATTGGGCGGTGGAACTCTATGAAAAAGGGATTCTGACTAAAGAAGATACAGGTGGTGTGGATCTGAAGCATGATTTCGACACTACTATGTACTTATCGGAACAAGCGAGCACGAAGGAGGGCCTCGGTGGGATTCTCTCTCAGGGGTTCAAAAAGGCCATTCAAGACATCGGACGGGGGTGCGAAAAATACGCGGTCCAGGTCAAAGGGATGGAGCCTCTCTACGATCCCAGAATGAACCGCATGAGCGGCCCTGAGTTCAGCCAGGTTGTCAACCCCAGAGGTGCTCATGCACCCCAAGGTGCAATCACCCTGTATATGTCAAGAGACACCCCACCCGAAAAGTTCAAGGAATGGCTGGAAGATAGAGGCGTTTCCGAGGATGCCGTCAAGAGGATCTTTCCGCGGCCCGGCTATTTCAATATTGCAAGAATGACGCCTTACGGCGAAGACTGGGTAGGCTTCATGAACTCTGTGGGCATGGGGTGCTTGAGAGGCCGAGTGGATAATTTTTTCAAAGGAGAGGATTGGCCGGAGATTTATTCTGCCGTGACAGGGTTCGAGACAAGTCTTGAAGAACTGAGAAGGGCAGCGAGACGTAATTGGCATCTGCTAAAAGCACTGAATGTGCGGCTGGGGTTTTCAAGAAAAGATGACGCATTCCCGGACAGGTGGTTCGAGCCCTTGGAAACCAGCGATAGGGGAACCCTGGTCCTCTCAGACTATTTCGGTAACCCGCTCTCGGAGAAAGACTGCGAGGAACTTCTTGAAGACTACTACCGTGAAAGAGGGTGGGATGCACGCACAGGGATTCCCACTGAGAAAACTCTGGTGGAATACGGCCTTGAAGATGTTGCGGCAGACCTTAAGAAAAGGGGTTTCATTCAATAGACAGACTTTTGTTTTCCTCTTGCATAGGATGTTTAGGATAAGGAGGTGATGCTTTAAAAGGAAGGTGGAATACAAATCGGATCTTTTTTTTTAAAGAAACTTCAATAGTGCTTAGGAGGTCTTTAATGAAGAAGAAAATTCTCGCAATGTGTTTAGGGATGTTGTTCCTTATCTCTTTTCCAATTTCCAACGCCGTAGCTGCTCAGTACAATATGAAGACCGCGGAAATTTTCCGTGAAGGGTTCACCCACTCGGAATGTCAGAAGTTTTTCGCAAAGAAGGTAGGGGAACTCACGAACGGCAAGGCTGAAGTCAAGGTCTTTCTTGGGGCCGTTCTAGGAAATGAAAGAAACTACTGCGAACAACTGCAAATGGGCTCCCTTGAGTTCGGGAAAGTGGCTGCCAGCAATGCCGTTGCCTTTGTGCCCGAATTCAGCGTTTTTGCTATGCCTTATCTCATTAAAGACTTGGACCACCTCTATGGAATCTTCGACTCCCCTGCCGGTCAGATGCTTCAAGAAGCAGCCAATAAGGCCGGTTTCATCATACTCGCCTACTGGGACATGAACACACAGAACATCTACAATTCCAGGGGACCCATCGAGAAGCCCGAAGATCTTAAAGGTCTAAAAATTAGAACGAGACAAAATCCCATCTGCATCGACACGATAAACGCCATGGGCGGCAGTGCGGCCCCGCTCGCAATGACCGAGCTTTACACCGCCTTGCAGACGAAGGTCTTCGACGGCGGCGATCATGATCCCACGGTCTTTGATGCCTTCAATCTTGGCGAGGTTTGTAAGTTTTACTCCCTGACCGAACATACGGTGGAGCCTTGCTTGTTGCTGGCTTCGAAGAAACTGTTTGACAAACTCCCTGCTGACATTCAGTCGGCGATCAAGCGGGCGGGAAAGGACAGCATGACCTATTGCAGAGAAATAGGCCCCGTAAAGACAAAGGAAGCCCTTGACAGAATGCAGAACAAGTATGGGGTAAAGATTAACAAGGTCAATAAAGAAGCCTTTCAGGAAAGGGTTAAACCCGTCCAAGAAAAGTATGAGGCGCAACTGGGAAGTGGCCTGATAAAGGAAATCGAGAAGCTTTCCAAATAATCTCCAGCGATCCGTTTATGTGAACCACAGGGTCCCGATTCCGAAGTTGAGGGGGGAGGGATTTCTTCGAGCATCTTCTGCCCTTGAAAGATTCCGGTGGTGATTGGTTGTAAGAATCATCAATCTGATCAAAAATCGTTACCCCGGTGAAAGCCGGGGTTTAAAACTTCCTGAAGTCAGGGATTCCCTCTCTGCCCGAAATGATGTGGAAGTGTCGACCATACGGTATGAATTAGCGCAATGAACTGCTGGTTATGAAAGTGAGTGGATACCGATGTTTCACCGATTTTCTCTTTCTCTAAGCAGGGCCGCGAATCTATTTGCTGTCTTCCTCTCCTGCGTGATGACGATCGTGATCCTGCTGGGTGTTCTCTTTCGATACGTCCTCTTGAAGCCGTTGCCTTGGTCCGAAGACTTGGGACGCTACCTGATGATCTGGCTAGCTCTGTTCGCGGTGGGTGTTGTGATGCAAAACGGAAAACACGTGGCAGTAACGATTTTCATAGAAAGGCTCACTCCGAAGTTAAGGCTCGGGTTTCAAGTCCTGGCCGGTTTACTTGTCATTGGCTTCGGCCTGGCCATTGGTCTATTTGGAATTCAATACTTATTCGTTGTGCGGTCGCAAATCAGCCCATCCCTTCATATCGATCTGTGGTGGGTATACATGGGCTTTCCTTTCTATGCCTTCCTTTTGATCATATCCACGCTGGATCGGCTACTGGGGGATATCGGGGCGTTTAGAACTCAGAGCCAGAAATATTGATAAAGCGGAGTTTTACATGGCACTGACTCTTTCTATTGTCTTTTTTGTCACTCTCATAATTGGTGTGCCGATAGCCTTTTCGATTGGAATTACCGCGCTCATTGGAATATTTCTACTAGATGTTCCAATGCAGCTTGCCATTATCAAATACTTCAGTGGCTTGGATATCTTCTCTTTTATGGCCATCCCGTTTTTCGTGCTTGCCGGCGAACTTATGAACGTCGCTGGAATAACGAAGTTATTGGTTGAATTCGCGGATCTCTTCGTCGGCAGATTCCGCGGAGGGATGGCTCAGATAGCGATCGTCGCAAGCGGCATTTTTGCCAGTATCACCGGATCCGCTACCTCCGCCGCTTCCACACTTGGGACCACGATGGTCCCGGAGATGGAAAAAAAGGGCTACGACCTCGATTTCAGTGCCGGAATTATCGCTTCCTCTTCTGTCTTGGGACCTATCATTCCTCCAAGCATTCTGATGGTGATCCTTGCTTCAATAACAGGAATTTCAGTGGGAGCCCTTTTCATATCGGGAATTGTTCCCGGTGTGATTTTTATCCTCGGGCTTATGATTCCAACCTGGATCCTGGCTCGGAGGAGGAGGTACCCGACAAGGGAAGAGAGGCTTCCTTTCAACCAGGTCTTGATCAGAACCGCAAAGGCTGTTCCGGCATTGCTGATGCCGGTCATCATCTTGGGAGGGGTGTTCGCAGGGGTGTTTTCCGTAACCGAGGCTTCTGCCGTTGCGGTCAGCTATGCATTTTTGTTTGGAATGATCTACAGCCCAAAGACCTTCGTAAAACAATTGTATGGCGCTCTTTCGCGTTCGGTCATCGTTTCCGTAATGATCCTGACGATCATTGGATCTGCCGGTATTCTGAGTTGGGTCTTGGCCGCAGATATGATTGCTCAAAGGATCGTCGACAACTTTCTGGAGATCTCACGCAACCCCTATATCTTTCTTATCCTCCTGAACGCCTTCTACCTTGTTCTCGGCTGCCTGATGGAACCAGCAGCAGCGATTCTTATCACGGTCCCCTTGCTTCTTCCTCTTGCAACCGCGGTCGGCATACACCCCGTCCATTTCGGACTGGTCGTCGTTATCAACCTATCGATCGGTTTTATCACGCCGCCTGTCGGTCTCTGCCTGCTTGTCTTATGTGGGATCACGGGCGTGTCGCTTGAAAGGATGTCAAGGGCGGTATTTCCCTTTCTGTTAGTGGAGTTGGCGGCTCTGATTTTGATCACTTATGTTCCTTTCCTCTCATTGGTGTTGCCCCGTTTCTTCGGACTGGCGCAGTGAGAAGGAGCAGGGGACTTTTATTTCATGAGGCTTGAATGGGTTCCCCCTTATGAGAAAGCCCGGGGGAGGAAGATAGGCTTTGTAGGACCTGCTCACTGGAGGACGATTCGGCTTTAGTACGATCAGTTAATTTTTCCACAAAGGAGTTGAAGGAATGCAAGAAAACAGATTCAGCGAGATATTTGAACCGATCAAGATCGGCAATGTGGAAATCAAGAACCGACTGGCCATGGCGCCGGTAACCACAAATTTTGCGATGGCCGGGTATCCGACCGAGGAATTTCTCGCGTTCTTGGGTGCCAGGGCAAGGGGCGGCGTAGGGCTTCTCGTGACTCCCCCAGCGGTAAACCTCTTTCCGGGGAGCCCCACACACGTACTCTTCCCGATGCTTTCCGAAAAGGCACACCTGCCCGTTTGGAATGAAGCCGTGGAAACGATACATGCTTTTGGTGCAAAAGCCTTCGGTCAGATCCTTGCAGGCGGCGTGGGTCGGCAAACAGCAAAAGGAAGCGTATCCAAGGCCCCATCTCCATTGCCGATTGTTCAGATTCCGGCTGAAAACGTACCTCCGAAATCAAAGGAATACGAGATTCGAAAGGGTCTGCCGTCGTTGTGGGACCGCTACAGGGACTTACCGGAGCCGATCGAACTTACGATCGAAGAAATCCGGTGGATAGAAGATGCCTACGCAAAGACGGCAAGATTGATGAAGGAAGCGGGATTCGACGGTGCTGAACTGCACTTCGCCCATGGTTATCTGGGGGACAACTTCCTCTCTCCCAGAACCAATCTCCGGACAGACCTCTACGGGGGCAGCCTGGAAAACAGGGCACGAATTTTTCGTAATGCATTGATTAAGACCAGAGTTCAGGTGGGTCCCGACTTCGTCGTAGGGGTGCGTCTGACGGGGGATGAGCATATGAGCGGGGGAATGACTCCCGAGGAGTCCAGCCGGATTGCGAAGATCGGGGAGGACCATGGACTGAGTTATGTTCATCTCACGTCGGGCTGCTGGGAGGCTGTAAAGTGGTATGTGCCCGAAGAGGATGGAACGATGCTTCCCGAGGCTGAGGTCATCAAACAGTTTGTAAAAATCCCGGTTATCACGCCGTCGATCCATAAACCCGAAAGCGTTCAAAACGCCATAAAGGAGGGGAAAACCGACATGGTATCCCTTTGCCGACCCCTCATCGTAGATCCGGAGTGGCCCAACAAAGTCGCCAACGGAGAGGAAAAGAAGATACGAAAGTGCATCAGGTGCCTGGGTTGTCTCCAGAGGACCAGGCGTGCTTTGGGCTTAAGATGCGAGATCAACAGGGAGGTAGGACAGGAACGGTATAATCCGAAATATCAACGTTCATCGGGTCCGAATTGGAAAGAGTATTGTTTGCCGAAGTGAAGGCGAGCCGCCTGATTCTTGTTCGGCGAGCTTGAACGTAGCCAGTTGTCCTTGCCTTGATGTCGGACACATACATGGTTATCGCGGATGCGGATGATGATAACAGCGAAGTTCGAGGGGACTCTGTGCCTTCGAAGGAGACGCAAACCAGTCCGGCAAAGCCTTCTCTTAAGGAGGGGGCAACCTTTGCCCTACTCCCCAGGGGGAATTTTACAGACGTTCCTGTGACCCGTGATTTCAGCATATGGGCATTTGAACGTGTCATTCGGAGATGCTAAGTTTCATGGTGGAGCTGTCGGTGGACAACTATACAGTGATCAGGCGTTAAGAGCAACGGAGGTTGAGGGATGCAAAAGATCAAGTTCAGCAAGATCAAGCAGCCTTTTATTTGTACCATCATCACCGATAAGAATCCGATAGACTGCAGGAGAACCATTTGGCATTCAGATTATGATGGAACGGATTCGTATCAGTGGCATTTGATGATGTTGGATGAGCAATACATGAATGAGTCGGTGCTCAGACCCGTCTTCGAGTCGACGATAAAGCCCATTATGGTCTCCTATTATCGCTGGGATTACGAAAAACGCTTGAACTTGGATGAAGAGAAACGAATCGAACTGCTTTTGGACGCCTTTCGATGGGGGGCGGATGGGATTGATCTCGAGGCCGACGCATTTGACCCTGTTCCCGGGCCTCCCGAATGGAGTGAGGCTGCACGCGAGTATTCGCTCAACTCCAATTCGAAGCCCAGGGAGTGGACGACCAACCCATCTGCGGTAGAACGTCAAAAGAGCGTGATAGATCAGGTCCATCAGATGGGTGGGGAGGTATTGTTGTCTTGCCACTCGCGAGTGCAGTTGAATATCGATCAAATCATTTCAATGGGCGTTGAAATGGAAAAGAGAGGGGCGGACATGGTGAAGATTGTCCGCGTGGATACCTCTTTTGATGACCTCTTGATCACGCTGAAGGCTACCCTGGAGCTCAAGAAGGCACTAAAGGTGCCCTTCATCATGGGGAGCCATGGGCAACACTCCAAGATCGGAAGGGTGATTTGCCCAATGCTGGGATCCATGCTGGCCTGGTGCACTCAGCCCTTGTCGCCTGGGGGTTATCCTCTTCAACCGCCGATCAGAATTCAGAAGGCAGCCTGGGAGAATATAGATTGGACTGTAACCCAACCTCCTGAAAAACAAAAATGGCTGTAACTGACTGAAAACACACAGAGGGGAAGGACAAATGGTCTAGAGCCTATCGAGTTGGTCGTTTTGGACAGGAAAGTCGGCGAAAATCACTAAAGGGAAAGGAGTCGGAAATGAAAGTTCAAAAAGTGGCTGTCGGTTTAACAGTGAGGTTGATTGCTTGCCTGGCCATGATCTTTTTAGTGGGGGGGCTGGCGGAGGCGAGCGATGAGATCAAGGTTGGTGTGATCCACAATTACAACGACTTGAGTGGCAAAAGCATAAAAGAGGGCGCCGTTTTGGCTCAAGAGCAGATCAACAAGGACGGGGGTATTTTTGTAAAAGACAAAGGCAAGAAGTTGCCTGTCGAACTCTTCTTCGCCGATGATGGAGGCAAGCCGGGGACGTCTTCTTCCGGGGCGGAAAAGCTCTGTGCAATTGACAAGGTGGATTTCCTGGTAGGCGCAAACGTGACTGAATTGACCCTCGCTATACAAGAAGTGGCCATGGATTACAAGAAGATCTTCTTGAGTTCAGGTGCAGCCGGGGTCCAGTTGTGGCAAAACGTTGAAAAAAAATATCCCAGATACAAATACTATTTCAAATTTGAACCTCTCGATTCGTTGCAACTTGGCGTCGGAATGGTCGGCATAGGAGTAGAGACGGCCAAAGCAATAGCGAAGCAGCTGAACATTCCGCTCGAAGATGTGAAAGTGGCCATACTCGCCGAGCATGCTGAATGGGCGGAACCTGTGGTAAAAATGGCACAGGAGAACTTCAAGGAAAAGCAACTGGAGGTGGTTTATACCGCAAGGCCATCCAGGGAAGCTACGGATCTGACCACAGAGTTGGCTGAAGCCACACGGAAGGGCGCCAACATGGTTTGGGCTTGTTTTTCCTGGGAAGCAGGTTATGCCATGGTGAAGCAGATCTATGATATGAACCTCCCCCTGGTATCAACCGGATACAACAGCGTTGCCCAGGACCTGGGGGGCTTCTGGAAAGCAACGGCTGGCAAGGGGATTTACAGCATATCTTGGACTTTCGCAACGCCTCGGATTGCGCTCACGCCCAAAACCATCCCCTTCTATGATGCCCATGTCGCACGGTGGGGCCATCCGCCTCTGACCTATAGAGGAAATGCCGAATACGACAACATGTTCATTCTGAAAGAAGCCATTGAGAAGGCCGGAACGTTGAACGCGGACCAACTGATCACCGTCCTTGAGGGTATTGAGCACGTGGGAGTTATGGGCGTCAATAAGGTTGATCCGAAGACGCATAACTCTGTTTTTGGGAAGGGTTATCTCACGAATATCGGAATTCAGTGGCGTGAAGGAGGCAAGCAGGAGGTTATTTACCCTGAAGATCTGAAAAGCAGTGACATCGTTCTTCCTCCGGCGTTGATGAAGTTAAAGAAATAAACGGAGGTTCAAGAGTCTTTGTGCGTGTTCATTTTTCCGCACAAAGACTCTTCCAAGAGAATGAAGTGCCCCTGGTGAGTTCAGGTGGAGGCGGTATGGAAGTCGTACTGAACCTTATCATATACACGTTCATAACAGGGTCGATATACTGTGTGATTGCCTTGGGCTTTTCTTTGGTATTTGGTGTTGCAGAAGTACTCAACTTGATGCACGGCGTCTATTATATGATATCGGGGTATTTTGTTTACACCTACTACATGGTGTTCCACGATATGACCATTGCTGTTTTGCTTGCTATCCTTTCAACCACTGCTTTCGGCGCACTGTCCTATGTCATCATTTATCCAGCCCTCGCGTCGCCTTTTAAAACGCTTCTTTCGACCTTTGCGGTGGGAGGGGCCGTTTCCGAAATCCTTTTTATTGTCTATGGGGTTACGACCTACGGGCTGCCCAACATCCTGCCCGGGGGGTTCATGATATTGCACATCCCTGTGATCAAGCAGGCTGTTTTAGCGGCCGGAGTCGCATTATCTGTTTTTGGCTGCTTCATCCTTTTCCTAAACAAAAGCGCTATCGGCAGAGCGATGAGAGCGGTTGCGCAGAATGAGGAGGTAGCCAAACTCAGCGGGATTGACATCAACGTTGTCAAATTTGTAACCATAACCATCGCCGCTTTCCTGTCAAGCGTCGCGGGGGCCCTTTATCTCCCTCTGCAATCGTTAAACCCTGCAATCTGGATGAAGATCACCGTGCTTTCCTTCGTAATCGTGGTGCTGGGAGGAATGGGGAGTTTCGGCGGGGTCTTGCTATCATCCTACATCATTGCTTTTACCGAGTATGCCACAACCCTTTCGTTTGCTGAAGGATCGTATATCAAGAGCGGAGTCTATCTTCTGATCATGGTTGTGATTCTCATGTTCAGGCCTCAGGGGCTCTTCGGCAAGTCCCTGGGACCACTTGAAGTGCAGGTATGAATATGGCGCTTGCGAGGTTTCATGCCTCGATGCTCGCAAAGAACAAGAGATGGGCGCTCATCCTGGGTGGGCTCGCCTGCATCCCCTTCCTCACCGATAATCCTTATTATTTGAAGACATTCACGATCTTTTTCATTTACTCTATCTTTGCGATGAGCTGGGATCTGATCGGCGGCTATTTAGGGATCGTCAGTTTCGGCCATGCGCTTTTTTTTGGGGTGGCTGCCTATACAACGGCGATCCTCAATGTCAAGCTCAATTGGCCGCCACTCGTAAATTTTCCGTTGAGCATCTTGTGTTCCGTACTCATTTCGTTGATTGTTGCGAAACCGACCATAAGGCTCAAAGGACACTACCTCTCACTGGTAACGTTTGCCTTCCCCATCATCATTACAAACGTCCTGTATGCCTTTCCTGACCTTTTCGGCGCTGATCTCGGGATCCCTGGCCTCAGCCGACTTTCGGCTTCAAGAACAAGAGATTTCTATATCGCGTACACCTTTGTGTGGGTAATCTTCTTTTTTCTTCGCCGGATGATCCGTTCCGACACCGGCCTCATCCTTCGAGCGATCCAGAGTAACGAGGTCGCACCGACGAACTGCGGCATCGATACCGCCAATGTCAAACTGAAGATGTTCGTTCTGAGTGGTATGCTCGCGGGTGTGGCCGGCTTTCTGTACGCTCATGTGATCAAGATCGCCGCACCTGCCAATCTCGAAGTGCACATGTCTGTAGAAGCCCTGGTGATGTGCATTATCGGCGGAGTCGGGACATTGTCCGGCCCTATTCTGGGGGCGGTTATCGTGACGATTGTAAATGAATTGTTGAGGGCCATTGGACAGTATAGGGTTCTTGCCTATTATATTCTTGTTTTGATTATCGTACTTTTTTTCCCAAAAGGTATGACGTGGTATGTTGATTCGGCATTCAATTTCCTATGGAGGGGCGGCAAACGACGGAGTGCAGATGTCGGAAACAAGGGAAGATAAAGAGACTATTCTAAGGACCAGCGGACTGACGAAGCAGTTCGGGGGACTCGTTGCCGTCGACGCAGTCGATCTTCGCTTTGTCCGGGGGGCTATCACCGGGATCATCGGACCGAATGGATCCGGAAAGACGACTTTCTTTAACCTTGTCACAGGATATCAGCAGGCAACCAAAGGAGAAGTCTTTCTAGAGGGGAAAGACATCACCGGGCTGAGAGCTCATGAGATCGTAAACCGTGGCGTCGTGAGGACATTTCAGGTTCCACAATGCTGCAGAGCGCTCACGGTCGGGGAAAATATCCGATTGGCGTGTCTCAGGCGGTACAATGAGAGGATCATCAACAACAGAATCCTTGAATTCGCCAGGCTTGCCGGATTGGAGGGATATTGTGATACGGAAAGCGGCAACCTACCCATCGGCTTTTTGAGAAGGATAGAAATCGCTATGGCCATGGCGACCCAGCCGAAGATCATCCTTCTTGACGAGCCCTTTTCCGGATTGACCGACGCTGAATGCGAAGAGACCTCGGCACTGATCAAGGAACTGAGTAAGGCTGTGACTTTGGTGCTGATCGACCATAAACTCAAACACCTGATGCCTCTAGTTGAAAGCGTGATCGTGTTGAATCAGGGAAAGGTGTTCTTCAAAGGTAGTCCGGTGGAGGTATCCCACAGCCCCGATGTTCAACGAATTTATATTGGCGGGGAGATCAAATAGTGGTGCAGGAAACCTTATTGAAAGTGCGGGACTTAAAGGCTGGGTATGGTGATGCCACGGTCCTCATGGGGCTTGATCTAGAAGTGAAACTGGGAGAAGTCTTAGGAATCGTCGGGCCGAATGGTGCAGGGAAGAGCACCTTTCTTAGATGCGTTTCCGGTCTCCTTCAAGTAAGGGGGGGTAGCATCCTCTATAGGGGGGCAGATATAAGCAGGGTATCCTACAGAGAGAGAGCGAAGCTGGGCATTACGCTTTGCCTTGAAGGCGGTAAAGTATTCCCGGAGATGAATATCGAGGATAATTTGCTGGTCGGGGGCCACCTGCGCACCAAGAATGAAAGGCTTGAGCAGGTCTCCTATGTTTATGCGCTCTTCCCAAGGGTCAGTGAAAGGAGAAGACAAATAGCGGGTACCCTTAGTGGTGGGGAAAGGCAGATGGTATCGCTTGGAAGAGCTCTCATGTCCAAACCGACCCTCCTGATGCTGGATGAGCCATCTTTCGGCCTTGCTCCAATAATGAAGAAAGTGATTTACGAAGCCATAAGCCGAATCAATAAAGAAGAAGGGATTTCGGTTCTTGTCGTTGAACAGGATGCGACCCTTGCGCTCGAGTTTGCGAGGAGGGGTTATGCATTGGAAAACGGCAAGGTTGCCATGGAAGGGCGTTCGGAGGAACTGCTGAGGAATGATCTTTTCAAGAAGGTCTATCTCGGGCTGTAGAATCGGTCGATCACTGCATCGCTGTATCTCTGGGTTTCTTACTCGCCTGCCACCCCCCTTCTTCGAACTTTTCAGATCTAAAAAAGACGACGCTTCCGATTCTGCCGCCGATCGTTGTTGGGCCTGAATGGTTCATTTGAAAAAAACGCGGTTATGTCTCAAATCATGCTAAGAAGCAAAATTGTTGATCTTTCACAGCATTCCCTTGGGCGAAGTGGCTGAACCGGAAGAAGCGGCTTAGTCCGTGTTTCTTCTGCCCTCGGATCTTTCCGGCAAGATCACCGGGTAGATCCTGGCCGTGGATGGCGGATAGACCATCCAGTAGGCTTGGGATAGACCTATCCGAGGCGTCATCACTAAAGTCAGACAGAGGAGAAAACGCCGTGGGATTCAGGAAGTTTTTTCAAGTTGCAGGGAGGGCTGTGATTGTGTTCACCCTGCTTGCAGCAAATCTATTCCTCGTCGCAACGGGTCCCCCAGTAGGAGTGGGAAAGGTCATTAAGGATGGAGGAGGTGTTGAAAACGGGGGCTTCTGTGATTTTGAGCAACTATCCTGCCTGCGATATGCAGCGGGCAAAAACGGGCAAGGAGATAGAAACGGGCCTCAGGGTGATTGATTTGATGAAATTTCTGGATGAAGCACTGTAACTAGGATAACATGACCAGCTGTTTCAGGTGCAATGGATGTTCCTACGAAAGATCCATAATCGAATCTATTGTAAACGAGAGGAGGAGATAATGAGCGCCGAGTACAAAACAGAAGCAAGGGACAATATGAAAATCGACTGGGATGTCCCCATTGAGATGGATGATGGGATTCTGCTCAGGTGTGACGTTTATCGCCCCGTCGAAGAGGGTAAATTTCCCGTTATCCTGTCGTATGGGCCATATGGCAAATATCTCGCCTTCCAGGATGGTTACGTCTCCTGCTGGACGCGTATGGCCGAAGAACATCCAGACGTGACCGCAGGGTCAACCAACAAGTACCAGAGCTGGGAAGTGGCCGATCCGGAGAAGTGGGTCTCTCACGGTTATGCGATCGTTCGTGTAGACTCGCGCGGCTGCGGTCGTTCGCCTGGTTATGTGGAAGTCTGGTCGCCCAGGGAAGCCAAGGACCTCCATGATTGCATCGAGTGGGCGGCAAGGCAGTCATGGTCGAACGGCAAGATCGGACTCAACGGCATTTCTTATTACGCCATGAACCAATGGCAGGTCGCACCTTTTCAGCCTCCGCATTTGGCCGCCATGTGCGCATGGGAAGGTGCTGCAGATTTTTACCGTGATGTATCTCATCATGGCGGTATTTTGTGCACCTTCATGGAAAACTGGTATGACATGCAGGTGAAAAGTGTGCAACACGGTAGGGGCAGACGTGGTTATCGCAGCCGTTTGAACGGCGATTGGGTGTCCGGCCCATTGGAACTCACCGACGAAGAGCTGGGGTCCAATCGCGAAGACCTTGGTAGATCAGCGCGTGATCACGCCATGGACGATGAGTACTGGAAATCGCGTTCACCCGATTGGTCTAAAGTGGTGGTCCCATTTCTGTCTTCTGCCAACTGGGGGGGGCAAGGACTTCACCCTCGCGGCAATTTCGAGGCCTTCACACAGGCTGCGTCCAAAGAGAAGTGGCTTGAATCTCATGGGATCGAACATTGGACCGAGTTCTATACGGATTATGGCCGAGAGATTCAGAAGGCTTTTTTCGACTATTACCTCAAAGGCGAGAAGAACGGCTGGAACAAGCGTCCACGCGTGCAGCTCCAAGTTCGGCATGTGGACAAATTCGTGGAACGATTCGAAGATGAATGGCCCATCGCACGTACCCGGTGGACAAAGTTCTATCTCCATCCTGGCTATAGTCTAAAAGTCGAGCCCTATACGGAGAAGGCCACTATCACCTACACGGGTCTTGGCGATGGCGTGACATTCCTCTCGGAGCCTTTGGAGAAAGAGACCGAAATTACAGGCCCATTGGCCGCCAGGTTGTGGGTGTCTTCTTCTACCGAAGATGCCGACCTTTTCCTCGTGTTCCGGGTTTTTGCACCCGACTTGAAGGAGGTGGTCTTCCCGGGCGCGGTCGATCCCCACACGCCGGTGGCGCAAGGGTGGCTGAGGGCATCTCACCGCAAACTGGACGAAAAGCTGTCGACGGAATACCGACCCTATCATACCCATGATGAGAAGCAGCTTCTTTTACCCGGTCAGGAGGTGGAGCTGAATGTGGAAATCTGGCCCACATCCATCGTCGTCCCCAAGGGGTATTATATTGCGCTTTCTGTGCGAGGAAGGGACTACGTTTACCCGGGCGGCGTCGATCAGGGGCTTTCAAATATGAAAAACCCCTTTACAGGTGTGGGGCCTTTCCTTCATAACGATCCCATCGACCGTTCTCCCGAGGTTTTCAGTGGCGATGTGGCGCTCCATTTCGATCGAGACAAGCAGCCTTACGTCCTGGTCCCCATTATTCCATCCAAGAAATGACACACCCGAAGAGGGGGAGGAGATCTCCCCCTCCTGCCCATCAAAAAGGGCTTTCCTCCCTCATTCGCGTCGTCTAAGAATAGTCCAATCCTCTGGGTTACAACTAAATGCTTTGCGTCCGGTGAAGGACATGGGTGGGTCTACGGATCAAAGGTATTCACCATTTGATTGGGACGTCACCCATCTAAGATTTTTAATCCAAACCCCCATTGAAGGCGGTACGTGGTGCTGGGCGGTATTGAGTTTTGTCACATCGCCCCGTCAAGGGGATAACCTTCGGCCATTCGATCGGGGGTGACGTTTCACTCATTTATGCCGCCTGGCGGTAGAGAATAAGCATGAATAAGCATGTCCGCGCAGATGAGCAAAAGGGTCAAAACGCGAATTTTCGACTTGACAAAAATCGGCAGTCGGTAGTATAGAGTCGACTATCGTTTAAATTCCGGCGAGTTAGCTATTAACATTGAACTTATTTATATAATATTTATTTAAAATTACTTTTTTAATGCATTTATGTTTTATGACTTGATGTTATAAGGAAATAGATGGAACAGTTACTTAATGATCACTTGAGCTTGTCCGATAGAATCTTTTTCATAATTGAAAATGAAATTTTAAGCGGTTCCATGAAGCCTGGAGAAAGAATTATCGAAACGGAGCTCGCGGCAAATCTGAGGATCAGCAAATCGCCAGTCAGAGAGGCTTTGAGAAAGTTAGAGGGAGAAGGGATCGTTAAGCTCGTGCCCAGGAAGGGCTACTTCGTACGGAGTATAGATCGTAAGAGTATTGACGATTTTTTTGACATCATGCTGATTATAGAACCGGCTTCTGCAAGGCTTTCGCTCAAGAAGAAGGATGAAGAAATCTGCCGAAAAATTGATCAATTGTTAAATGAAATGGAGCGCGAGTTAGGTGGAAAGAGCTATGATGCCTATCTCAAACTCAACGATGAATTCCATGAGATGTTCCACAAATTAACTGAAAATGAGTATGTCATCAAAATCGCTCAGATGCTATCCAGACAGGTAAAGATGTTGCGGTCGTTATCACTTTACACTGGGGATCGCTTTTCCAGTTCCATGAAAGAGCACAACCTAATCGCTGACTCCTATAAAAGAGGAGATGAAGAGGCTTTGGTGGAGTCTGTGAGGAATCATCAATTAATGTTTAAGGAGAATATCCTCAAGTCAAATTTCTTAGAATAGCCACAATCGAACTCCCATTCATCCACTGGGAAGCCGAGGGGAGCCACGTTTTCAAAACGCAAGGCCATTTCTAGATGGAAGCTGGGGAGGTTCAATTAGAAAGTGTGATGAAGAAAAAGGCGCCTGGAGTCGGACGCCTTAGAGAATCTCTCCCCGCTCGACCTTTCTTGGGAAAGGGAAGGCGTAACGATGGAACCTGAAACCCTCAAGAGGTCAAGATGACTTCGACACCCATTCTGCAGTTTAAACATATCAGTAAACAATTTCCAGGGGTTCAGGCCTTGAAGGGGGTGGATTTAGATCTCTACGAGGGCGAAGTCCATGTCCTTGTGGGAGCCAATGGGGCAGGAAAATCGACACTCGTCAAGATCTTAGCCGGGGTCTATCAACCGGACGGAGGTGAGATCTTTTTTGGCGGTCACCCTGTTTCCATAAAGACCCCTGATCAGGCTTTGGAAATGGGTATCTCCATCGTTTATCAAAATTTCAACTTGATTAACAAAATGGACGTTGCACAAAACATTTTTCTAAACCGGGAATTTACGAAGGGAAGATTGATAAAGCGGATTGATTGGGCGCGGATTTACTCCGAGGCGAAGTCCGTTCTCGCGCGACTCCATGTTGATATCGATCCCAGGGAAAGGGTAGGTAATCTCGCGGTCGCGGATCATCAGATGATAGAAATTGCCAAGGCGCTCGCGGTCAAATCCCGCGTCCTTGTTTTGGATGAGCCCACCTCTTCGCTTTCCGAGCAGGAGACGGAAGAGTTGTTTGAGAGGATTTCCAAGTTGAGGGAAGAGGGCGTTGCCATAATCTATATTTCTCATCGGATGGAAGAGATCAAGAGGATAGGTGACCGAGTGACGGTTTTCCGAGACGGAGAACACGTCGGATGCGAAAGCATTGTTGATGTAACCGTGGAGAAAATTATCAAGATGATGCTCGGCCGGGATATCGAAAGCGTCTATCCGTGGAAGTCGAGACCTTCTGGAGAAGAAATTTTGTCTGTCGAGGACCTTTCTCTGCCCGGAGTCTTCGAGGATGTCAGCTTCGCCCTGAGAAAGGGCGAGATCCTCGGGATCAGTGGTCTGGTGGGAGCCAAAGGACTGAGGTCGTGCACGCGGTTTTCGGGGCGCTTCCCGTTAAATCCGGACGCGTGATTTGCCGTGGTCGGGTCGTGGAATTTAAGTCTCCAGGAGAAGCAATTAGAGCCGGTATAGGATTGCTGGCGGAAGACCGGAAAAAACATGGAATGTTTTCGATCTTAAGCGTCGCAAACAATATCACGAGCGCTGGTTTGAAGCTTCTTCGTGGACGGATGGGGCTGAAGATAGGGGAGGAGAGGGAGGTATCAGAAGAATTTGTGGGCAAACTCAATATCCGCACACCTTCCGTATAGACGAAAATCGAATCCTTAAGTGGCGGTAATCAGCAAAAGGTAGTTCTCGCGAAGTCCTTGTTTACCAATTCAGAAATCTTGATCTTCGACGAACCGACCAAAGGTATCGATGTGGGCGCTAAGGAGGAAATCTATAATCTCATGCTCGAACTGGCCGATGCCGGCAAAGGGATCATCATGATTTCTTCCGAAGTCCCTGAAATACTTGGGATGAGCGACCGTATCTTGGTGATGAGGCAAGGCCGGGTTAACGCTGAGATGTCGAGAGAAGAGGCTAACCAAGAAAGAATTTTAGAGGCAGCACTATGAATTCCCGGAATAATGCCATCGCTGTTGAAATTAAACCAGCCGCGCCTGTGGACTGGGGAACTTATCTGGGAGAGATATGGGGTTCTTACTGCCTTTTTGGCGATCCTGATCTTGGCCTCAATCGCCGCGCCCAATTTTCTGAGCGTGAGCAATATCCTCAACGTCTTAGCGACCATGTCCTTTGTGGTGTTCGTCACGTACGGCCAGACCCTGGTCATCCTATCGGGGGGGATGGATCTGTCTCATGGTTCATTGGTCAGCCTTACCTGTATGGCATCTGCGGCATTGACTGCTGCCGGTCACCCTTGGCTGGGCGTGCTGGCCGGCATTGGAGTCGGGGCATTCTGTGGTTCGATCAACGGGATCATTATCGGGATTGTGAGGCTCAATCCAATCATTACTACACTGGGTATGCTTTACATTGCCGGGGGGCTGGCGCTCTATTTCACGGATGGTAGGAGTATTGCTGGCATTGAGCAGACCAAAGTGCAAGGTTTCCATTTCCTGGCGGAGGGGAGAGTTTTCCATTTTCCGTTCGTCATACTCCTGGCCCTAATTGCGTTTCTTCTGACGCATTTCCTTTTACGGCACACACGTTTCGGCAATCACGTATACGCCTTGGGCGGAAATGAAGAAGCCGCGGAGACTGCCGGGATTAGTTACGCAAAAACCAAGATCCTCGTCTTCACTCTAAGCGGACTCTCTTGTGGAATAGCCGGTTCGCTGCTGACCGCAAGAATGCTCTCGGGAGAACCCCAGGTGGGGGCAGGGACCTTTCTCCTGGAATCTATCGGCGCGGTGGTTGTCGGTGGAAACGACATATTCGGCGGAACCGGGAATGTTGGGCGAACAGTCATCGGACTCATGATCCTCCATTTTTTGGGTAATTCATTGAATTTAATGGGTATTTCTACATTCGCTCAGCAGGTCGTTGTCGGCGTTGTGGTCCTTGTATTCTGCTATTTGGGTTTGGCCCGTAATAGATAACCTGCTTATGAATGAAAGGTATATGACATTTAACCTAACAAAAATGGATATCTATTTGCCATGAAGCTAGTTGAGAGAATCGATTGGGCCAGGCATGGACTTCCTATGGCATTCATTGCCATGCTGATCGTCTTCACCCTGATCAACCCCGCGTTTTTCAGCACGCGAAACATGATACAAACGACTCGTCAGGCGGCGATCCTTTTTTTGATCGTGTCCGGACAGACTTTCGCCCTGCTTGCGCGCGGCATTGACTTGTCTCAAGGATCAGTGATGAGTCTAGTCAGTGTGGCTACGATCAGCAGTATATATGTCCTTGGGGCATTTGCAGGGTCTGTGGTGGGTATCCTATTCGGGGCATCATGCGGCCTTGTTAACGGAGTACTGATCGGCTATTTGGGCATACCGCCGATCCTCACTACTCTTGGCATGCTTGTTCGTCGCCTTAGGAACAGAACTGGTTTACACAGGCGGGGTGACGCTGACAAATTTAACCGATATCGATCAGGCAAGACTTTTTTGGTTTGGTGGTGGAATGATAGGACCTGTCCCTGTCCCTGTGATTTTCGCCGTGATCATAGGCCTCTTGCTGTATTACCTCCTCAAGTATACGGCGTTTGGACGCCGAGTCTATTTGATCGGGACGAATGTCGACGGGGCGTATATGGCGGGCGTCGCGACCAAACCCGTCATTGTCGTCGTATATACCCTCAGCGCTCTGATGGCTTCTTTGAGTGCCTTTTTCTTGACAGCGCGACTGAGTATGGGTTTCCCGCACCTTGGTGAATCCTGGCTCATTCTTGCAGTCGGCGGCGCCGTACTTGGCGGAACTTCCGTGCTGGGAGGGAAAGGGGGGATATGGGAAGCACTTCTAGGGGCGCTGGTCATTGTGTTCTTGGATAACGGCCTCATTGTCTCCGGCGTATCCTCCTTTGCACGGGAGGCGATTATCGGCGCCGTAATCATCATTGCCTGTTTAACGAGCGTGATCAGAAGTCGTTCCTAAACATCAATTGATAAGGGAGGTTTTGAAATGAAGAAAAAGGGCTTTTTGACTGGAGCGTTGACATTGGTGGTTTCTTTGGGGTTCCTCATCATGGGGAATGAACCTGTCTTCTCAAAACAGATTGAGATCGCAGTGATGGTCCCGAATGGTGTTGACCCTTATTTCACTGCAAAGAGATATGGGTACGAAACGGAATGTGAGAAGCAAGGTGTAAAGATGCTGTTTTATGATGCCGGAGGATACGCAAACGTCAATAAGCAGATCGGACAAATCGAGGACGTTATGCAGAGAGGCGTAGACGGTATTATTTTGGGGGCAACGAGCGCAGAAGGAACCGTGCCCGTCGTGGATAAAATTATCGACAAGGGGATTCCTCTGGTGATAGACAACTTGGATTCCCTCACAAAAAAGCCGGTGCTCAGGATTATGAAAAACGGCATATTGGTAGGCCAACTTCGAGCCGTGTATATTATTGAGAAGTTAAAGGGTAAAGGAACGGTTTTGTTACTGCCGGGTCCTTCCGCTGTCTCTCTTTGTCAAGAAGAACATCGAGGGTTTGTGGAGTATGCGAAACATTTTCCTGGAATCAAGGTCATAACTGAATGGACACCTTCCAGCCCGGACGCGGGGATGAAGACGGTGGAAGGCATTCTTCAGGCCCATCCGGACCTGAAGGCGATTGCGTGCTTCTCACCTCCTCTCACTGTAGGCTCCGTAAAGGCCGTTCAAGCCTCGGGGGCCAAAAAGGGTGAGATCATTATCGTCGGGCAAATGCTGGATGCAGGCATGGAAGAATATATGGAAAAGGGTTTGTTGCAGGCGACAGTCATGTCCGATCATATTGAAATGGCGCGGGAGGCAGTTCGAATGGTTCTTAAGGAGATCAAAGGAGAGCTCAAGCCTCCATTGTATTATCAGATTGATCACTACTTAATCGACCGGGAGACTATGGGGCAGTTTGATAGGAAAGGCTCCACTTATCCGAAAGAATGGCGCAAGTAGAGGAAGGCGCAGTCTCCTTTTGCCTCTGGGAGGAAACTGCATAATCTAAGCTGTTTCGCCCGTGGTTGGGTATGCTTGATTTTGCAATTCAATCTTTCCCGGAATTGAGGTCTGAAGTGGACGCTTCTGATGGGCTTGCAGAAGGTGTGGTTATCGACCTGCGAACTATGTGAAGCGAAAAGGTTTAATTTGGCTTTAGTGATTGATTTGGGTCTAAGATCAAAAATCGATGGAAGAGGGAGGTAAATTCTATATGTATAAATACAGGGTGGGCATAGACGACGTTAAACCAGCTGCTTCTGCAAAAAGCGAAATCGGTTTCGCGAATATGGATATCAGATTTCTCATAACCGATAAGATCTGCGGCGCCGAAGAGCTTTCTCTTTTTCGAACGGTATTTCCGCCTGGGTTCTCGGCGCACCAGAAACATTACCATGCTGATATTGAAGAGGTCATATTCGGTATCCGGGGGCGCGGCATTGTGGGCATTGAGCATGGAGACAATAAAGTAGAGGAATATGAGATCTCTCCGGGGGTGGCGGTTTTTATTCCGAAGGACGCGGTTCACTGGTTTCGTAACGCCGACCCTAAAGAGGAAGTTGAAATCTGTGGCGTGTATTCCGCGCCCGACGCGGGGGATTATAAACCTGAGGATTATGTTTATATCGGGAAGATAACCGATGGGGACAAGAAGTTGAAATGAATCTTTTACTCAATGTGCAGATCGCTGGGTGTTGAAGACCCTTGACCCCGGATACGGACATTTTGAGTGTTTGAAGTTCGGTTGGCATTTTTTAAAACACAAGAATCAGGGGAGGAAAAGACATGAGCGGCAAAGACGAGATTGAAATCAGGAGATCAGGGCTTGACCATTCGTACATAAAATATCCACATCACTATTCTCCCAGACGTCTTTACAGTATTACAGGCGCCGACTGGGAGCAGAGGATCAACTTCGACCGGATGCGCAAGGAAAGGCTTGCCCAGGCAAAGAAGGCGATGGAAAAACATGGTCTGGGGGCCATGGTCCTTTATCACGGCGCCAATGTTCGATACGTGACAGGCGTGTATCAGGGGATGTGGAAATACAGCATCTTTATTCGATATGCTGTTTTGTGCCGGGACAGCGAGCCTATCCTTTTTGAGACGGTAGGCTCCGATATGGAGAGGGCCAAGCTCAATTGTCCTTGGCTGCACGGGAGCGTGAAACCGGCCATTACCTGGACGTGGTCGGAGGGGGCCACGGAACGGCAGGTCAAGAACATGGTGAGCGGCGTTGTGGAAGTCCTGAAGGAAAAGAAAGTGTTCGGTGAGAAAATTGGGGTCGACATAATGGATATGTGGGTCCATTCAGCCTTTGAGGAAGCAGGGGTGAAGTTGGTTAATGCTTGGCCTGCAATGTCCGAAGCCCGGCTGATAAAAACGGTAGACGAGCTCGAATGCTGTAAAATATCCGCTGCCCTTGCCGATTCCTGCCTCGATATGATACGCAATGAATGGCTGAAGAGACCAGGGATTACAGAGAGCCAATTGGCAGGCAACATCATGAAATTTTTCACCGACCGCGGTTTTGAAGAAGGACAGGCCTTCTGCGTAGCTTCCGGGGGGAACACCAACCCCTACAGCAGATGGTGGTCCGATAAGCCGATCCGCAGGGGTGATCTCGTCATTACCGATATCGGCGGTCGAGGCCCTTGTGGCGGATACTACGCGGACGTGACCAGAACCTTTATTTGTGGGGACGCGGCGCCGACGGCCGAGCAGAAGAAGTTATACAAGCAGGCGATGGATACGACGATGGCCGCGGTTTCGGAGGCACGGCCCGGGAGGACTACTGCCGATGCCGCCAAGCATTTCCCGGAATATGATGACGACATCTATAAGACCTGCAGCCTCTTTCAATTCGGTCACAGTATCGGCCTGACCCTATATGAAGGGATGTGGATATCCAGAGGGTTCTCCTTTGATTTTCCGGCAGAGTTCAAGACGAACATGTACATGGCCATAGAGACTTACAGCGGCAAACCCGGCCTGGAACAGGCGGTTCGGTTGGAGCAGGATGTGGTAATCACTCCCGAAGGGCCTGTATTGTTTACTTTGTTTCCCTTTGATGATAAATTTCTGGATTAGAACCTAATCTTTTCGGCGTCATGAGGAATCAGCCATCGCCTCGGTGGGGCGATGGCTGATTTTTAGTTGGAGATCTTTCCAATCCGGTTCCCTGTTCTGAGGTTAAAACAAAGAGAAATGGGTGATAAATTATGCATCATCCTTTCAAGCGGTGATAGGCGGGTCGTCAAGACGGGGCTTCAGTATGCCAGGCGGACAGTGACCGAAAGGTTCATGGATGATACCAAATTGTTCCTTTTCGGCCCTTCGGAGGAAGTCATCGTTTCAGACACCGAACTCCAGGAATTTGTCAAAATGTATAGGGACATCGGAAAGGAGGTATTGGCCTGTAAGTGGTGCGCTGATGATTACGGTGTCACGGGTGAGTTGGAGGCCCTGAAGATAAGGGTAGAATATGTCGGCAGGTTGGTATCCGATGCCATAAAGAACGGCTACATTCCAATGGTCTGGTAGCGGAAGAGCGACAGAAATGCAAAGCGGACAGCGTGTCTACGCAAGACGATGGGAGGCTTTCCGGGGGGAGTATCCAATCTGATGGAAGAAATCATGTTTAAGAAACTGGCCTTACTGGGCGCTGAGGAAAAAAGGGATCTTTTAAACCAGATTGAAAATGCCGCCAGATCCTATGAGGAGGAATACGGAGGGTGCGCAAAGAGCACCCTTGCCGCCATACAAAGATTTTTAGGGCTTTGTGATGGAGAGGCATTCAAGGCGGTATTTCAGGCGACGGATGCCCTTACAGGCGGAGTCGCTTATCACCAAGAGATGTGTGGCGCAGTCATTGCCGGGGTGATGGCCATCAGTCTGGTCTATGGCCCGGAAAAAATGGAGGTGTTGTTACCGCAAAGTGGCCACAAGCCGTCGCAGGCCAGTCAAAGGCACAAAGAGGCGGTTGAGCGGGGGTACTGTTTTGTAGAGACGTTTAAGCGCGACTTTGGCGGTGTGACCTGCAAAGACGTCCAAAAGAGGGTAACGGGCAAATATTGGGATATGAGAGACCCTAAGGATTTGGCGGCTTTCATTACAAAACCTTACCACGATAAATGCGGCCTTGTGACTGGAAAGGCAGCGAGGCTGGCCGCCGAGGCGATTTTGGAATGACCTCGGTCCTGGTTCCCGCCGGCTTTTGTCAGGTTCCTCTTATCCCCAGAGCCTCCTTGAGAAGGAGGCTCTGTGAGACGGGGCCCCTACTTTCGGTCCCAGGGGTGACCTTTGGCTTTGACTTCCTTTTGGTATTCTACGACTCTGCCGCGGAAATAGTCCCATACCTTCTCGGCTGGAAGTCCCTTTGATTCAAGGTTCTTGATAAAGGTTTGGTCTGCCTTTTCAGCAGCTGCATTGGAAACTTGGAGCTGTTCGGGAGAGATTTCATTCATAAGAATGCCGTACTTGTCTTTCCACTTATCCCTAATCTTGGCCTCGACTTCGTATAGCGACTTGGCCCAATAAGCCGCCATCTCATAATCGAGCTCGTCCATGATCTTCTGGATATCCTTCGGCATCCCTTCCCACACTTTATAATTCATAACCAATGAACTCCCACCCACCACAAAACCGGCCTGCATGTCGGTGCACTGCTCGATGGTCTCGTAGTGTTTGAGGGCATCGCTGAGCTGAAGGACGCATGTTCCGTTTCCGTCTATGGTGCCTCTTTGGAGGGCCTCGTAGATCTCCGAATAGGGCATGAAGATCGGGTTGATTCCCAAATTCTGCAGATAGTCTATTTGGGCGCCTCCGTAACTGCGGAAGGTTTTACCCTTCAACTCGGACAATGACGTCCACTTCTTTTTGGTGCAGAAATTGAATCCCCCGCTGTTCCAAGGCACCAAATGCCTCAAATTGTTCTTCTTCAGTTCGGCAACCAAGTCGGGCTGCTTCAGACAGGCGTCCGTGCATGCCCTGCTTCCTGCCCAATAGTCCACGGCATTCAGAGGATTGTCGAGGAGCATATAAAGTGGTAGGTCGCTCGGATGGTAGGTCGCAGCGACTGTACCCACATCTGCTATGCCGGAGGAAACCCCCTGAAGCATGTCTTTCCACTTGACCAGTGACTCCATCCAGAAAAATTTGACTTTGACCCTCCCCTTGGTTCGCTTCTCAAGCTCGCTGGCCCAATACTGGTGCATCTGCCCAGCAAACGATTGGGGCGGCAGAGGTTCTGCCACCCTCAGTTCCTTAAAATATTCCTTCGCCAGGACGGGGGAAGTGCTTCCTACGCAGACAACCGTCAGGAACAATGCCAGGGTTGCCATCAAAACCAAGAACCGAGTCTTTCCTTCCATCATTTACCTCCCTTTGATATTTCACCGATTTTTACGAAGGCCTTCCGAAACAACAAAGCGATATTTCACCTCCTTTCCAGGTTTCCTGTATTGACGCCGCGCGAGAAAAATCGCAATGCCAGCCTGAGACGCCGCATCTCAAGCAGCCAAACTTCCGGCATTGTTATGGTCGCCGATCTCGGATTCCGTGACCGGAACGGAGTCCGTACCTTGCCAGGAAGGGTCTCTCGCTTGAGACACAAATCTGATGACATTTATGAGGCAGTGGAGCGTCATCAGGACTAACCCCAGGAAGAAGAACACCCTGAACACCCAGATAGGAAAATTGTACACCCCGATGCGTATCTCAAGCTGCGTCATGGAGCGCCAAGCCATCGGCCAACTCCCATAAGCCAGAATGCCGAAGGTAACGGCCCCGAATAGGTAGGCAGCCGCGTCGATAAGGCGTCTGATCCTGGGAGGAAATTTTCTGGTCAAAATGATCACCTGTGTATGTTCCTCTTGCATAGCCGCATATCCTATCCCCAAAAAGACCATCGTGATCATAAGGGATTCTGCCGTTTCAAGGGTGCAGGGAAAGGGCATGTACAACTTGCGGCCGAAAGCGTTCAACATTTCGATCACGGCCATCAAGACGATGGATAGACCGGCAACAAATAGCTCGAACGCTGCAATTGGGCGCTCAATTTTGTACAAAAGTTTCGTCATCTGAGTTCCCCCTTAATCGAGTCGATGTGGCTCAGTCCGCGTTTTCATTCATTGAAAGGCGCTTCCGGGTAAAAGTGTTCGGTTTACCCGCCAGTTAGCTCTATCATTTAATCATCATGCCTGGCAACCACAGCGCAATGCCCGGAAACCAGTACAACACCAGGACGATCAAGACTTCCAAGATCACGAAGGGAAGGGCACCTGCAAAGATATCCGTCAAATCAACGGATTTGGAAAGGGCGCCCTTAATCACATACACATTGAGGCCCATCGGTGGGGTAATGCAGCCGATCTCCACGATCATGCACATAATGACGCCGAACCAGATGACGCTTAGATTCTGGCTTTTCAGGATCGGCATGACCAGCGGCAGAGTGAGCACCATTATGGAGATGGAATCAAGAAACATTCCGAGGATAATATAAAAGACGAACAGAGCGATCAGCAGAAGGTGAGGTCCGAGCCCGAAATCGATCAGTGCGCTCGTCGCTGATGCAATGACTCCTGAGGCGGATAGGAATATGGTGAAAATGGACGCCCCACCGAGAAGAAGGAAGATCATAGAGCTTGCCTTGACCGTATCGACAATGGCGGAGTTGAATGTCGTCCAGTCCACTTTTTTCTTCAAAAGGGCCAGCACAAACGCGCCCACTGCTCCCAGTCCCGCCGCCTCGGTCGGGGTGACCAGCCCTGCGTAAATTCCTCCGATCACCAGGGCGAAGAGCACCGCGATGCCCCAGATCTTTCCGATTGATCGGCGGCGCGCCCTCCAGGAGGTGTCTATGTTCTGTTCCCGCGGTGCCGATTGGGGTCGCATCCAGGCATAACCGACGATGGCCAGGGCGAAAACGCCGAAGTACAGGATCCCGGGAATAACGCCTGCAATTAAGAGTTCCCCGATGGATGTTTCGGTGATGACGCCGTAGATGATCATGATGATGCTGGGAGGAATAACCACGGCCATCCCACCGGCTGCGGCCACTAGCCCGGTCGCAAAACGCATGCTGTAGCCGCTTTTGCGCATCTCGGGGACGGCTATTTTCGCCATGGCGGCGCATTCGGCCAGGCTTGAGCCTGCGGTGGCGGCGAAGAGGGCGCAACCGCCGATGGTTGTCACGCCAAGCCCCCCCGGCAATTTCCCCACCCAGGCCCGCGCGGCGTCATAGGCTTCCTGGGTCAACCCCGCGTTGAATGCAAAATACCCCATTAAGAGAAAGAGGGGGACGGCCGTGAAGGTAAAATGCGAAATGTGGGAATACAGCTGGTAAGGAATATAGCTGAGTGCCTGATCGGCGCCAAAAATTAACATGACCCCGACGGTTCCGATCCCTGCGAGGGCAAACCCTATCGGAAACCTGAAAATAATCAGCACGACAAGCGCGATGGTACCGGCAATGCCTAACCAAAAAGCATCCATTTTATTTCCTTCTCGAGTTGTTAGATCTTCATAAGTCGTAATACTAAGCCCACTCAGAACGGGCGGGCCAAATGACGGAAATACTTCGGCGGCTTTCAAATCGGGAATCGCACCATCTCCCCAAGCCACCTAGGAAGATCGTACAGAAGACGTGCCGTACCTCCCAGGCAGAATGGCGGAAGCCGCTTCAAATCCGGGCCCTTTTGCTTATCCGGCCTTTTCCCGGAACTCTTGTCCGGTCAAAACATATCCCAAACATCTCTTCACATTCTCCAACCCCAGGATGTGAAGATCCTCCCCGTACATACTCGCCACGCAATCAGAGATCACTATTACCTGAAAGTCGCGATTAAATGCGGAGAAGGCCGTATTCAAGACGCAGGTATTCGTATTGATGCCCATGAGCGCGATGGTTTCGATTCCGACCGTTCGGAGAAGTATTTCCAGATCGGTACCATAGAAGCAATCCAAACGCTTCTTGTTACTTATGACATAATCTGTGGGCGCATAGAGATCAGGGATAATCTGTGTCCCGGGCGAGCCCTCCAAATTGTGGGAGGCCGTCGTACTCTTGCGGCCCGGGCTGAGTCGATCTTCCTCCGCGAGGAACTCCTGGATCGCCCTCCAAAATCCCACTTTCATTCCTTCTGAGCCAAACCCCGGGATGTTACGGTGAATCAAAATGACATGAATTACCGGAATGTTTCTAGATCGAGCAAAATTAAGAAGGCTTTTTGCGGCTGATATCACGCGATCACAATCTTCGGGCGCAGCAGGCATCGTGGCAACCGATGGATCCAAATGCCCCCTGTGCATGTCGACTGCAACAATTGCTGTTTTCCCGCGGTCAATGGTGAGCTGCCTTTTTAGCGCCGAAACCATCTTTGACCGATCAACAATTTCGACCGTTGACATGAAAAACCCTCCTCCCAGTTTACCTTCTCGATAAAGCCTTACGACGCACCCGCCCGGAACCCGGGGTCCAAAAGGCCATCTGTTTTGCGAAGGATGCTACCTCTCCCCTGGAGAGTCCAGTTGTTTGGGCAATGTGTCAAGATAACCCCAAGACTCGAGCCAGATTCTCACCGAAGATCTCACGCTGCAGTTTTTCACCCGATACCGCCGTCTTCACAGAATTCACCGGCCGGTCATCCGCCATATCGTAGGGATAATCCGTTCCCATGAATACGTGCCCCTCCGGCATGATTTCCAAAACGAAGCGCAAGGTGTCGGGCCTATAGGTAATGGTGTCCACATAGAAATTCTTCAGATAATAACTAAATGGGTGTTGGCAGCCCTCCTGCGCCTCGGGGCGCACGGACTGGCCGTGCTCCAACCGACCCACCAGAAAGGGCAACACGCCGCCTGCATGGGACAGGCAAATCTTTAGACGAGGATGCCGATCCAGGACGCCTCCAAACACCAATTGCGCAGCCATCAAGGCGGATTCAACGGGGTATGCAAAGAAATTGGTCAGATAGTAATTACGAACCCGCTCGCTCACGGTCGGATTATTCGGGTGCACGAAGATCGGCACATCGAGCTCCTCGACCTTTTCGAAGAACGGTTGAAACTGTTTTTCATCAAAACCATGTCCGTTTACATTTGAACCGATAACCACCCCTTTCAGCCCCAACTTCTGAATGGCGAAAGTGAGCTCTTCAACTGCCAAGCCTACCTCCTGAAGAGGAACCGTCGCCAGTCCGAAAAAATGTTCAGGGTGTCGGCGAACGCCCTTTGCCGTAAATTCATTGACCATCCGGCTCAGTTCGGCCGCCGCCGACGCTTCCGCCCAGTAAAAGAACATGGTCTGAGTAGGTTGCAGGATGGCCGTATCCATGTCCGACGCCTTGAGATCCGCGAGGTTTTCATCGAAATCACTCATCTTGCGGTTCCAGACCTCCCCCTTCTTCCTATTGATCTCCTCGGATCTTTCGAGCACGCCGGCTGGGTAAATGTTGGTCGACTTTATCGGATCCAATTTGCTCGCAGCCGTGAGCGCCTCGTTAAAAAGAATATGTCGGTGACCATCGATTCTCTTTAGATTCATCTTCCTCCTCCTTGTGCATTAACCCCAATCCTTCCTATTTCCCTTTCACCGGCAGTGCCGTATAAACCTTGGAAGCTGCCATTGAAAATGCAGCTCGGCGCTTCATGGGTTCCTGACTGCTTATCTCCTTGCAGGCCTTTGTAGTCAAGGCCTTTACCTTCCTTCTCCGTTTGTCATACTCCTCGTCGGAGAGATTTGCAAAGCTTAAGCAGTCATAAAAACAAAACTCCACACATTTGGGGGAACCCCCGCAGAGATCGCATTTAGTAGCCTTGGATTCAGGAAAAAAGACGATCGCCCCGAACGGGCAAGCCACAGAGCACCGCTGGCAGCCGATGCACTTGTCCGCATCCACTCCAACGAATGGATCCCCTTGAGGGGTCCTCGTCCTTGAAATGGCTCCAACCGGGCAGACTGACTCACACATGGGATCGTCGCATTGCAGGCAGACCGCAGGCCTCGACCACCCCTCCAGGGAATCAGCTATGACTCTGACGCGCGATCGCCCCGGAGAAATCTGTCCCTCCTTGAAGCTTGAACAGGCCAGCTCACACATCCTGCATCCGGTACAATTTTCCGCTTTGATTGTTAGAACGCGTCCCACAAGTCCTTCTTCTTTCAGCCTCCGGCGACGACTATGGCAATAAGCACCTCATCGCCGTCCCGTAAAGGAGCTTCATATTTTTGAACCAGTGATAATATGTTTCGGCCGTTGACAAGCATGCACAACCCTTCCCTGAGGTTCCCGCGGTCGAGAAGTTCTTCCTCCAGGGCCGGTCCATACTTTGTCTTCAGCGCATCGATCAGGCCGCGCACCGTAAGGCTGGAACCCTCGATGACGACCCTGCCGTCGGGTATGCTGCGGGTGAGGGTCCCCGCTGTGGCCACTTTGACTCTCAATCCTCGTTCCCTCTTTGCAGGGTGATGTCCGGTCCTTCTTCCAGACCGTGTTTGCCGATCGTTTCGGGGGTAGGCACGCCTGTCTCGTCCCATCCACGTACGAGATAATAGGCCTCCCGCATTCGCAAGAAGTTGTCTGTTCCGATTTTTCTTCCTTTCGTCGGACCGTCAGGATGGCTCTCCTCTAAGAGTCTTTTGGGAAGAACGTCTTCATCGGCACCCATTCCCTCACGGAGATTGATTCGCCTTATGAGCGTCTCGATCATCTCAGCTCTTTCAATCATATCGCTTTGGGTGTAATTCGAACCTGTTACGGCGTTCAGATAGTCGGTATAGTCTTGCACGCCCAACGGAATGAATTTACCCCCCATGTCACAGACGATGAGGGTGTGCATGACGCAGTTTTCGTTCATCAGATCCCTGATGATCTCTGCCTTTCCCTCGGTTGTGAAAGGATAAGCATCCCCAAGGACCTCTTTGGCCGGGGGCCAAGCCCTGCGGTGGCAGGCGCCCCGGGGTGTCACGGCATAGGTGACGGAGGCCCCCCAAGCCGCCCTCGGGTCGTAGCCCGGCATCTCCATCCCTTTGGAATGCATGGCGAAATCTTCGGTGTTCCGCCCAAGGGTCTTCGCCATGTCCCTGACGCCTTGTGCGCAAAAAGCTCCAAAACCCTTTCTGTAAGCCATCAGTTCCAAAAGCTCCAGTGCCGCCTCGTAATTCCCGAATCTGAGCTTGAGCCCACCCGTGTCCTTCTCGGTTAAGATGCCCCGCTCAAAGCATTCCATGGCGAATCCTATACTCACCCCTGCCGAAATGGTATCCATCCCCAGGTCATCGCAAAGACGGTTCGCCTTCATGATCGCAGGCAGATAATCGACTTCGAGATTTGGTCCCATCAATGCCAGAGTCTCGTATTCGGGCCCTTCCAGTTCAAGCCCTTTGTAGGGGCCGTCATCGACCCGGGTCCTTTTCGAGCAAGACATGAAGCAAGCGTAACAGGCCCGATCCGAAACTGTCAGGGCTTCAACCCCGTCCTTATCTATTTTACCTATGGCGCGGTGAAACTGGCCTCTAGAGAAGTTCCGGGTCGGGAGCATCCCCGCTTCATTCGTGATATTCAAGGTCAGCGGGGTTCCGTATCTGTGACGGGCACTGCCCACCGGACTAAGCCTGAACTTCTGATAATGCTTTAAAACAAGGTCATAGACTGCCTGTATGTCTGCACAAGGGATGCCTCCGCTCCCTTTTACTGCAATCAGCTTTAGATTCTTGGATCCCATCACGGCCCCTGCACCGCCGCGGCCGGCCTTTCTGAAGAATTCGCTGCCCACGCAGGCGAACTTCAGCAGGTTTTCTCCAGCCGGTCCAATGCTAAGGACCCCGCAGTCCCTATCGAAATGATCTTTAGCATACCTCTCGGTTGAAAAAGAACCCTGGCCCCAAAGACTTGTGGCATCTCGAAACTCCACGGCTTCATCTTTAATCAACAGACAAACAGGGTTCTTGGCCTTTCCTGTTATCAGCAGACCATCGAACCCGGCAAACTTCATCTCGGGAGCAATTCGGCCACTTGAATAAGACTCTAACCAGCCGCCGGTGGTGGGTGATTTCGTGACCAAAAGGTGTTTGCCCACCCCGGGGGCCATGGTGCCGCTCAAAGGACCGGAAAGGACCATAAAGATATTTTCCTGACCTAAGGGATCTACATCAGGATGAATAAGATCCCAATAAAGCTTCGCTCCCAGTCCTCGTCCTCCTATGTATTTGCTCAAGAGCTTTTTCGGCAGAGATATCACCTGAGACGATTCCCGGGTCAGATCAATGTGCAGAAGTCTGCCCTTATATCCATAAAGCATAGTGGAATCCTTTGTCGATTTGACCTTGATGAGTCGTCTTTCACCTATAGAAAAGAGATCTCATTCCCTCTTTTTCTTTTGTCGTTTTTTTTGCTAAAAGATAAGAGCGGGTGCTCATTCGGAAGCATCGCAGATTGATCTGTTGCTTGGTCGCTGAGAGTCTCATGGACGGTACTCTCTTACATGGTACGTGACCAAGAACCACCCCTACCCTGGATGAGGGGAAATGGCCGTTCGGAATCCATTCTACCAATGCTCGTGGAAAAGGCTTCGTTCTTTCGGAAGTCGTGTTCGGCTTTTTATATAAACGAATCTCTACTGCTTTATTCTGACGTTTGCAGAAGCAGGTTCAGCCTTTCAATATGGGGCCAAGTCAAAAGCAATATCTCGCCAGCGCAGCTGAAAAGACAGTTGAACGCCCCAGAATATATATGATTAAGAAGGGGCTTTGTGAGATGATGCTTCAATCGTGAACTCTACAAGCGTCTTTTCCGAGAAGAAGGTCCCGCTCTCTATCAGCGGCCGAATCCAACCGTTCGCTGACAGGTACTTTTTTTACCATAATTAAACACGCTGTCAAGAAGAAAGCGCCGAGGACAGGGATAAAGATCGTGCATGGTTATCTAAAGTAATCAAATAAAGTGCTTTTTTTAGTATGGTAGTAAATAAAGATTTATCGTCTGATTCGCCTGGATTATTTTCCGGGAAGCGCGAAGAATGCGAAGGGCGTGGGTGAAGCCGTCGATTTTAAAGACACAGGAAATCGTCGACCTTATTTGTTCTCCGGAAAAAGCCAGTCAACACGCTTGAAATGATCAGGCAGAGCTTAGCTCTGAGGTAACGGTTTGGGAAGGCCTCCAGAAGAACCGAGCGAAATCTACTTTCAGTGAACACAGTGCACTGTGTGTATTGACATTGCATTTTTTTCGTGCTAACAAAATTCGGTACGATCCTTGACCTGCCGCGGACCCGCGGGCCATTCATTTCGACAACGTTTATCTGACTTAGGATGAAGCCTTGAAACCTTTTGATCTCATAACGGTTGACACGATTGATGAGGCGCTCCGGGTACTCTCCGATAACATCCCTGATGCAGCGCCCATCGCGGGGGGCACAGACCTGTTGGTGCGAATGAAGCAGAACATGGTTAGCCCCCGGCTGCTCGTTGACATTTCCAAAATTCCTGAGCTCAACGGGATTGAGATGCTTGACGAGGGCCTCCTGATCGGCAGTATGGTCACGCACGCCCAAATTGTGGCATCGCATCTGATTCGAAATCAAGCGCCGGCTGTGGCCGCTTCATCTTCTTCCGTCGGTTCGGCCCAGACTCGTCAACTGGGGACCATCGGCGGCAATCTTGTCTCCTGCGTCCCGTCTTTGGACAGCGCGCCGCCGCTTCTCGTTCTGGGCGCCATGGTAACCGTTGCCGATGCCGACGGTCGAAAGCGGATTCCTATCGAGAAGTTTTTCGTTGCGCCCCGCTGCTCGCTCTTGACGCCGAAAGAACTCTTGGTAAACATCCTCATTCCGCGGGAGGAATTGGGCAAGGCCTCGAGCTTTCAAAAAATCGGCCGGCGCAAAGCCTTGACCCTTTCACTGGTCAATGCGGCCGCTTGCGTTGAAATCGATAAGGAATCCAAGCGCTTTAATCGGGCCCGACTTGCCCTGGGGGCCGTTGCCCCCACGCCGATCCGGGCACGGATGGCAGAGGCTTATCTGAATGGGAAGGATATTGGCTCTGCCGCCATTGAAGAGGCCGGCCGGATTGCTGCGGGCGAGGCCAGTCCGATAGACGATTTTCGAGGTTCGGCGCAGTACAGAAGAGAGCTCATCATGGTGCTGACCCGCCGGGTGATCAGAGAGGCACTTTCACGGGAAATCGCGCTGTAAGGGAGATGACGCTTTGGTTCAAATTCAAATACATGTAAACGGCGAGTGGAAGGAGGCATCGGTGGACCCGCAGACCACGCTTCTCGATCTGTTGCGGGAGACCCTGGGGCTGACGGGCGCCAAGAAAGGGTGCGATGAGGGGGACTGCGGCGCATGTACAATACTGCTGAATGGCAAAGCGGTCAATGCCTGCTTGGTCCTGGCCGTTCGGGCGGCCGGCGCCTCGGTGACCACCATCGAGGGCCTAGGGGATCCCAGACACCTTCATCCGCTTCAATCGGCATTCGTAGAACGTGCAGCGGTTCAATGCGGATATTGCGCCCCCGGTATGATCCTGTCAGCCAAGGCGCTGCTGGATGGAAATCCGGACCCTACGGCCCTTGAGGTGCGGCAGGCGCTTGCCGGAAATCTATGCCGCTGCACCGGCTACTCCAAAATTGTGGGCGCCGTGTTGAGTGCCGGGCGCCAGATCCGCGACGCCGGCATGAGATTGAATGAGGACCGAAATGGGTAATGAAAAACTTTCAGATGCCTCTGACGCCTATAAAGAAGCCGATGGATTCGGTTCCGACCGCGGTCCGAAAACATCGATTGTCGGGCATGACCTCCCGCGCGTGGACACCTTGTCGCAGACAACAGGCGGTCTAAAGTACATCGGCGATCTTTCTTTTCCCGGGATGATTTATGCGCGGATCTTGCGCAGCTCGCATCCGCATGCCCGAATCGTCAGCATCGATACCCGTGAAGCCGAGGCCTCAGCCGGCGTTTTGGCTACGGTAACGGGCAAGGATTTTTCCCGAAACGCCTTTGGCACCACTCTTCTGGATCAGCCGATACTGGCGGCTGATAAAGTCCGACATATCGGGGACGGTGTAGCGGCTGTGGCGGCTGTCAGTGAGCAGATCGCTCTTGATGCCCTGAAGAAGATAAATGTGGAGTATGAACCGCTGCCGGGCGTCTTCGATCCCCTGGAGGCCATGGAGGAGACGGCGCCGAAGGTCCACGAGCGTGGAAGCAACATCTATTTCCAATACCGAATCCGGAAAGGCGATGTGGAAAAGGCTTTTGCTGAATCCGATCTGGTGGTGGAAGAACGCTACTCCACCCCAATGGTGGACCATGCCCCTATCGAAACCCATGCGTGCATTGCCGTTTGGGACGACGCAGGTCGCCTGACGGTCTGGTCCAGTTTGGGCCGCATCACACTGGGCCGGAGCGACATCGCCGCCGTCTTGGGCCTGCCGATCAGCAAAGTGAGGGTCATCTCGACTCAGGTCGGAGGCAATTTCGGCGGCAAAAACGAGATCACCGTAGAGCCGGTCGTGGCGCTGCTCGCCCGAAAGACAGGCAGGCCGGTCAAAAGCGTCTTGTGTCGCGAAGAGGAATTCGCCTCCACCACCAAACGGCATCCTTTCCTGATGGACTACAAGACCGGCGTACGAAAGGACGGTCGAATCCTGGCCCGCCGGATTCGCCTTGTGGCCGACGGCGGCGCCTATTGTTCATGGAGTGAGACCACTTTGGGGAAAGCCATCGTCTTGTCGGCCGGGCCTTACAATATTGAAAACCTGGAGGCCGAGGCATATGCGGTTTATACCAATAAGGCGCCCTCCGGCGCCATGAGGGGGTTCGGCGCGCCGCAAGTCTGCTTTGCCTATGAATCGCACATGGACAGCATCGCCCGAAAGTTATCGTTGGACCCCCTCAGGATTCGATTGCTCAACTGTTACTACGAGGGCGCCGTAAGTCCCACGGGGCAGGTCCTACACAGCGTGGCGATTAAGAAGACGCTGCTGGCCGCCGCGAATCGTTTTGGATGGAGGGAGTCGAAGGAATGAGGAAGCGCGGGTTCGGTATGGCTTGTATGTGGTATCCCATCGGCTTCATGGTAAAAGCCAACCCCAGCACAGCAACCATTAAGCTCAATGAGGACGGCACGGCTGTCCTTCTGACGGGAACGGTGGAAACCGGCCAGGGTTCGTTGACGGTACTGTCCCAAATCGCGGCCGAGGAGCTGGGCATTTTGGCAGAAGATGTGACAGTCGTTTCCGCAGATACGGATACGACACCCGTCGATAGCGGGGCCATTGCCAGCCGGACAACCTATGTCACCGGGAACGCCATTCGGCGGGCGGCCGTTGAGTTGAAACAAATGCTGTGTGAGGCGGCCGGCAGGATGCTCGGGGTTCAGTCCGACCAGCTGGAGATCTCTGATCGGCGCATCCGGGTGGTCGGTTTTCCACAAAAGGGATTGTCCGTCGGAGAGGTCGTTTTCAACAGTCAGGTGATACAGGGAAGACCCTTGATCGCCACGGGATCCTTCAATCCGCCGACGGCGCCGTTGAATGCGGAAACGGGCCAGGGCAAACCATTCAACACCTACGTCTATGCCACCCAGATCGCCGAAGTGGAGGTAGATACCGAAACAGGGCAGGTCGATGTCTTGCGCATTGCGGCCGCACACGATTGCGGAACGCCCATTAACCCCATGCTGGTAGAGGGACAGGTCCAGGGCGGCGTTGCGATGGGAGTCGGCTTCGCTTTATCCGAGGAAGTCCTTTATCACGAAGGCAGGCAGATCAATCCCAGTTTGAGCAACTATCCGATGCCCACCACCATGGACGTACCGGATGTGGAAGTCGATATCGTCGACAACTATGACCCAACGGGTCCTTTCGGTGCAAAAGGAGTTGGAGAGCCGACACTTGTACCCACTGCAGCAGCCATTTGCAATGCCATTTATGATGCCGTGGGCGTGAGAATCTATGATTTGCCGGCCACACCGGAAAAGGTGCTGTCCGCACTTCAGGCTCAGAGAGGTTAATTGCGCTGAGAAAGGTTTGTCGCGAATACCGCGAACAGTCAAGGGAGTGGATATGAAGATCATCAAGTTTGAAGACCTCCGAAACATCGAAAATCCTGCGCCTGGAGCGCCTTACAGACCGGAAATAAGCTTGGACGGGGACCGGTTCAAAAACATTGGAGGGATGTTTGGACTGCTCGTCCCCGGAAGTCAGGTCCCATACCATTATCACAAGGATCGTGAATCGATCCTGATCCCCATAAGCGGCGAAGCAGTCGAGATCGTTGAGGGAAAGGAGACGGTCGTGCATCCCGGAGATGTGTTGCTGATCCCCGCGGGGGAAAAACATGCCCTTGTCAATCGTTCCAGCAAAGACTTCCGATTCCTCGAGTTTTTTACCTGCCCTCCTTTATCGGCTGATTTCATTAAAGTCGAACAGGACTCTTGATCAGGCACGGGCCTACCGTTCGAGAGAGTCTTGGGCTGGCTGGTTTCCAATTCGACCGAATGGAACTCGGTTGCCTGCTTTACCGGAAAGGAGGTGGGCAAATCAGATCCTAAAGCGGCTTTGGGTTTTGGCCTTCATAAAAACTATAAGAGGAGGGAACAATGAAAAGAATCTCCGTTTTACTGTCTGTTGCCTTGTTGTTTTTTTCTTTCGGGCTCGGTAGTTCAATTGCAGCGCAACCCAAAGAAATAAAGGTGGGAGTCCTACTTCCCTTAACAGGAACATTTGCGGCGGTTGCAGAAACCCAAAAAGAAGGGGCCCTTTTGGCCATTGACGTCATCAATAAGAAGGGCGGATTGAACATGCCCGGCGGTAAAGTCAAAGTGGAAGGGGTAGTGGCCGACGACGAAGCAAAGCAGGACGTGGGGGTCAGACGCTTTAATTATATGGTTTCCGACGGCGTGAAGGCCGTGGGGGGTCAGACGTGGGCGCCGCTTGCGTTCGCCATCAACGCCCTTGTAAAAAAGAACCCCCTTCCTTATTTTCCCGTTTGCGTTATGGCCAAGGACGCCTTCAAAAAGGGCACCCTGGCTGAGTGTACCTTCGCCACCGCCTACAGCCCGTGGACCGTCGGCTACATGGACGGCTCGGCCGCCGTCAAGGTCCTTGGGAAAAAAAGGATTTTCTTTCTCGCCCGGGCGGATAGTTGGGGATGGGATATCCGGGACGGCGTTTACGCAGCAGCCAAGGAATACGGCGCTGAGATCGTAGGGTACGATGAAGTGTCAAAGGGCACCAGCGATTACACCACCATTCTGGAAAAGGTCAGAGCCGCCAAACCGGACGTATTCATCTCCGCCCAGTTTGCCGGAGACGCGGTGGCCCTGCTGAAACAATGCTACCAAATGGGCCTCAATAAAGAGATGACGATATTTAATGCCTTTATCACCAACGTGGTAGCCAAAGGAATTCCCCCGCAGGCCCTCGATGGGGTTTATTCCATGCATTATTTCTATTACGACCTGGCAGGCATAGGGGATGAAGCCGTGGCGAAGAGTGCCAAGGAGTTCACGGATCTTTACCGGGCGAAGTACAACGCCCCCCCCGACGCCTATGCCGCCATCGCTTACGTGGCCTATATGGAAATGTTCAGAGGCTTTGAGGCGGCCGGATCCTTTGATCCTGCAAAGGTTTCCACCGCCCTTATGGCGAACGACGGAAAGTTTGCCAGCGTGAAAGGCCCCGCCCATTGGCGCGCCGACCATTCAGCGGTGTATAAGTATGCCGCGTTTTTGGTCAAGGGTAAGGGTCCCGAGCAGCGAAAGAACGAATGGGATCTTTTTACCGTTGAAGGCTATCAAGGCGGCGATTCGGTTATGCCGACATTGAAGTCTTTGGGCTATTGAGGATGAGTCTGCTCCGGCGGTTCTTTCAGACGCCGGGGCAGAATTCCGAAATGAGGTCGACGTGAGCAGCCACGGCAACGCTGAAATCATTCGAGCTGAAAAGGTAACCAAGAGATTTGGTGAAATGACGGCTGTCGACAGGGTGAGCTATACCCTAATGGAAAATGAAGTGGCCGGGATTATCGGATCGAACGGCGCAGGGAAAACGACCTTCTTCAATCTCCTCACAGGCTATTATCTGCCGGATGAAGGAACGGTTTGGTATAAGGGCAAAGACATCACGACCGACTCGCCGCAGCGCCGTGTCTCCATGGGGATGATGCGTACCTTCCAACTGACGTCGACCTTCGACAACCTGAAAGTAATCGATAACCTCATTCTGTCCTTTTTTCGAGCCCACAGGAAATCCTCTTTGCTGAATCTACTCCTTACGACCCGTAAACGGTATGCACGGGAGGAGAAGATAAAGAACTGTCTTGATACGTTCAACCTGGGTGACGTGGCCCAAAAAGAGGTCAAACATCTCTCGCTCGGGGAAAAGCGCCGACTGGAGATCGCCATGGCTATCCTGGCCGAACCCCAGGTCCTGTTGTTGGACGAACCCCTGGCGGGTTTGAGCGAATCGGAGATAAAGGGCCTCATCGACGTCCTCAAGAGGCATGCCCGGAAACAGACCATCCTTATTGTCGAGCACAAGATCTCCAAGGTGGAAGACTTCTTGGAAAGACTCACCGTGATGCACGAAGGAAGAGTCATCGCCGACGGCGGCTATGAGGAATGCCTCAATGCGCCTGAGGTGAGAAAAAGCTATTGGCAGATCGATTGAGGCGCGGATCTTAGTGCCTGGTGGACGAATCGGTTTGTTCGGATCATTTAGTATGCGGAGCGAAGCATGTCAGCCAACGACATCCTGGCCGTGGATGAATTGAACGTCTCATACGGGGAGTCAAAAGTATTGTTTGACGTCACTATGCATGTCAAACCCAATGAAGTCGTGTCTTGCGTAGGCCGTAACGGCGGCGGCAAAACCACGTTGTTGAAGACCATAGCCGGCTTCTTGAAACCGACCTCCGGATCGATCAAATATGACGGTACCGATCTGATCGGTCTTCGGTCCTATGATATCGCCAGATTGGGGCTCAAGTACATTCCTCAGGACAAAAAGGTGTTTTCCGATTTGACGGTCAGGGAAAACCTGGAACTCGCCAGTTATGCCGTCAAGGACTATGATTGGGATGCTGTCCTCGGTTATTTCCCCAAACTGAAAACCTTAATGGACCGGAAGGGCGGCTACCTGAGCGGGGGAGAACGTCAGATGCTGATGATCGGAAGGGCGATCATTGGCCATCCGAAAGTTCTGCTCATTGACGAGCCCACGGAAGGACTGGCGCCAAGCATCGTTTCGCAGTTAAGGGAAGTTTTCAATGAATTGAGCACGAACTCGGCCCTGGTCATTGTTGAACAGAATCTCTCTTTGGTCTGTGAAATATCGCATAGGGTATATGCGATCAAAGAGGGAAGCATTGTCAGCGAGATTACCGACGAGGGAGACATCAAAAGCAACGTTTGTGTGAAGTATCTGTAGAACACCGCCTGAGCGGGATGCTTTTGAAACAAGCCTCAATGCCCGCTTCAAACATCATACCGATCTGTTCAGAGGCGCTGAGAAACCGTAAGAGGAACCAACAATGAAAACCGTGTGTCGCAGGTCATCGCTTGCAGATGCGCCCGATGGTTGGGGTAGCCAAAAGCATGCCGTTTGCCGATGAGAGGTTGTCAGATGGGTAAAGTCATCAAGTGGTCTTGGGGGCTGCTGGTGGCATTCTTCTTCCTGGCCATGGTTCGGGTGTTCTTGCCGCTTCCGTTTGCCATTGAAATCGTGATCTTTTCCATTTATACGATCGGCTGCAATTTCCTTCTGGGCCGCGTGGGGTTCATTTCATTCGGACAACCCGCCTACCTGGCCGTTGGCGCGTACTGTACGGCGTTTTATCTTTTCTATTTTGGGACAAATCCCTACGTGGGAATCCTTTTAGGACTCGTGGGCGGATTCATCGTTACCTTGATCGTCGGTCCTTTTTTCGTCCGATTGCGCAGTGATTACTTCGCCCTGGTGAACCTCGCATTGGCCGTTATCTTGTTTTATCTGCTCGAAAAGATTCTGGCAGGAATTACCCAGGGAGACAACGGCCTCTGGTATTTGATGAGGATGTCTTCGACTCCGCTTCTGGATCTGACCAACCCCAAAGATTTTTTTGTCTTTGCTTTTTTAACGGCTTTCGGCGTGTGGGGCTTTTACAAGTATTTGGATGACTCGATTTACGGCGCTGCCTGTCTTGCCGCAAAGATCAACGACGACAAATTGAAGTTTCTCGGCTACAACAACTATAAAGTTCGCTGGCTTGCCTTCATCATTGCGAATACGACCACGGCGCTGGCGGGATCACTCTATGCGGTGTACTTCGGTTTTGTGAGTCCCGATCTCACCAGTCCGGCGCGCGCTGCCGATGTGGTTGTGGTTACTCTGCTGGGGGGAGTCGGAACGCTGTACGGCCCCATCGTCGGATCCTTTGCATATACCGGTATGAAAGATCTGATCAGTGAGTATATCGCCAACTGGGAATTGTTCATCGGATTGTTGCTGGTTTTCATTATGCTCGCCGGTGAAAGGGGTATCTGGGGAACTTTGGAGCCCTTTCTCAGAGGTGCCCTTTTCGGGACCGGCCGTCGGAAGACGAAGAAATTTCAAGAGCTAAACTGATGAATACACAATTACTGATTTCAGGCATCATTTTCGGGTTGAGCATCGGTAGCATCTTTTTTCTGATGGCCATTGGGCTTTCGCTCTGTTTCGGCCTTATGCGCATTATCAGCCTGGATCAACTGCTGTACTATTCGATCGGAGCCTTTATCACCTTTTCGATATACGCGGTCACCGGCAGTACCTGGCTCGGCGTATTGGGAGGCATGGCCGTTGCCGGTTTGGTCAGTTTCGGTGTTGAACGCTTTATTTTTTTGCGCATTTACGAAAGAGACATTACCTTTACGATGATTACTTCGTTCGGCGTGTTGATTGCCGGGGTGGGGGCTATAAAATTAGTCTGGGGGTTAGTCCCCCGCCCGGTACCCTCTCCCATTGAAGCCCGGTTGTTGTTTCTTGGCACGGAAATCCCCGTTTATCGGGTGGTTGTCATTGTGATCTCCTTCCTGGTTTACGTGGGCATCTGGGCCTTTTTGAATAAGACCATTACAGGCAAAGCCATTCGGGCGGGGGTTGAAGACGTCGAGCACGTCGAAGGCCTGGGCATCAATGTCTACAGATTGTTCACCACGACCTTCATCATTGCGGGGGCGTTGTCGGGGTTGGCAGGAGGATTGCACGCGCCCCTGATCATGGTGGACCCGCAAATGGGTCTTGAGGTGCTTGCTTTTGTATTCATGGTGGTGATCATAGGCGGACTGGGCAGCATAAAAGGAACACTGGTATCGGCCTTGATTGTTGGCCAGGTGACTTCTTTGGGCTCTATTATCTACGCGCCCCTTGCGCAGATGGCGCCCTTTGCGATCATGCTGCTCATATTGTTGATCAGGCCCACCGGATTGTACGGCAGCAAATTATTGAAGACGATAAGGAGAGGCACTGATGAATGCGACCATAGGCGTAATCGGGCTGGGAATCATGGGATCTGCCATTTCGGCCAATCTTTTGAAGGGAGGCTTTTCGGTAATCGGCTTTGACATTGATCCTGAACGGATCCGGGCTCTGACCGAAAGAGAGGGAATCGGTGCCTCTTCCTGTAGGGAGGTAGGGGAAGCGGCGGAGATTGTGATCACCTCCTTGCCCAGCGTAGCCGCCCTTCAACAGGCGGTGAAGGGAAAGGAGGGTCTCGGAGCGGTCTCTCAAGAAGGGCGTATCGTCGTCGAAACCAGTACGTTGCCCATTGAGGCGAAAAAAGAGGCCTTGGATGCCCTGAAACAAGCCGGCATTCACCTGTTGGATTGCCCCCTCAGCGGAACAGGCGCCCAGGCCGCCCGTAAAGACCTGGCTATCTATGCATCCGGAGACCGGCAGGCGTTTGAAGTCTGCCGTCCCGTCTTCGATGGTTTTGGCCGTGCGGTCTACTATCTTGGGGAATTCGGAAACGGTTCCAAAATGAAATTCGTGGCCAACCTGTTGGTGGCGATTCATAACGTCGCCGCAGCCGAGGCCTTCGTCTTGGGCATGAAGGCCGGCTTGGACCCGGAGACCATTTACAAGGTGATCAGCGACGGTGCAGGTACTTCCCGCATGTTCGAGGTGAGGGGCCCCATGATGGCCGCCGGGCGATACGACGAGGCCACGATGAAAATCGGCGTCTTCCAAAAAGATCTGGACATCATCGCTTCTTTTGCCGAAAAGCTCCAGAGCCCTACACCCCTTCTCTCCAAATCCGCCGAGATCTACGCCAAGGCCCTGGCCGATGGCAGGGGAGCTCAGGACACTGGGGCCGTGTGCGCAGTGCTTGAAGATATGGCCGGAATGAGGCGGCAGCCTAAGAGCTAGACCTCTCGACCAAGACCACCAACCTATCTCTGGAAAGGAAGAGCCGTGAAGAGCGATATATTGATCCGAGGAGGCATCCTCGTCAACTCCGTTGCCTGCACCCGGGCCGACATCTTGATCCGCGAAGGCAAGGTGGCCGCAATCGGCGCCGATTTATCTGAGGTGCCGGTCTCCCGCACCCTCGTTGTGAAAGGAAAGTACGTGCTTCCGGGCGCCGTTGACGGTCATGTCCACCTGATGGACCCCGGCTACACCGACCGGGAGGATGCCTGGACCGGTTCGATGGCAGCCGCCCGAGGAGGGGTCACGACCATCATCGACCATCATCGCTCAGATCCCCAGACTTTCGATGCCGGGTTGTTCGAAGAAAAGCGGGAATACCTGCGGGATCGAATGGGGGTGGATTTCGCCCTGATGGGAGGGCTGAATCTGTCCAATTTGAAAAACCTTCGGGGGATGTGGGATGCAGGAGCCGTTTGTTTCAAAGGGTTTACCTGTTTCCTGCATGGGGCCGAAGCCCTTCTTTCAGGGGATTTAAAGGCGATCATGGAAGAAGTAAAGTCCTTCGGCGGAATCATTCAACTGCATTGCGAGGATGACTCCATACTGAAGCACAACGAAGCCCGACTGAGAAGAGAAGGCCGCAAGGATCCCCTGAGCGTGATCGAGTACAGATCCCGTGAGGCTGAAGAATTATCGGTTCTCAATGTTGTCCGGCTGGCCGCGATCACGGGCTGCAGGGTCATCGTGGCCCACGTAAGTACTCCCGAGCTCATCGTCGCCCTTGCCGATGCACAGGCAAGGGGCGTTCGCATATACAGCGAATCCTGTGGGCAATATCTGTTCCTCGACACGGACGATCTCGAGAAGAACGGGCCGTTTAATAAGTTCACCCCGCCTGTAAGAAGGCGGGAGGACGTAGAGGGGATGTGGGCGATGCTTGCCCGGGGCAGGATAGATATGATCAACTCCGATCACTGTCCCTTTCCGAAGGCACAAAAAGAGGCCGGCCTGAACGATGTCTGGAAGGCCCCTTTTGGGATTCCAGGGCTCGAGACCACAACGCGGGTCCTGCTGGATGGGGTTGCCCGCGGGAAGATCGACATCAAACAGGTCGCCGCCGTCAGGTCTGAAAATCCAGCTCGAATTTACGGATTGTCACATGGAAAAGGGTTTCTGCTTCCGGGATACGACGCTGATTTGATCGTGGTCGACCTCGATGGCGAGGAGGTCTTGCGCAATGAAGATGTGGTTTCCAAATGCGGCTGGACTCCGTTGGCCGGTCGCCGCATAAAGGGAGACGTATTGACCACGCTCGTCCGCGGGCAAATCGTTATGGAAGACCGGCGGCTCTGCGGCCGGCCAGGTTGGGGGCGATTCGTTTCGCGGGCCGCAGTGGGGGGCGTTTCCTCGTGAGGGTAAATCCAGTGTAAAATCACGGCTTGAAGGAAAAATAAAGGGATGGCAATCGACGAAATCATCGTCCTGGCGACAGGGGGTACCATAGCCATGGGTGAACGGCTTCCCGGATCAGGGGCAGTCCCCATCCTCAGCGGAAGCGATCTCTTGGACAATCTGTCTCCTTTGCCATATCCCCACATTCGGGTGTCCGTAGACAACTTTTGCAACGTTCCCAGCGCGCATCTTTCTCTGGAAGCGTTGTGGGAGATCGCAGATCGCATGCGATTTCACGCGGCTCAGAGGAATTGCGGCTTTGTCGTCACGATGGGGACCGATATCCTGGAAGAAGCCGCCTATTTTATCCATCTGACGGCCGGCCATCTGGGGCCGTCGGTTGTGACAGGCGCCATGCGTTCCGCCAATCAGCTCGGCTATGAGGGGTCCGCCAACCTTTATCATGCCCTGATTGCTGCGGCCACCCCTGAGCTCGCCGATACGGGGACCGTCGTTGTTCTCAACGAGGAGATCCATGCTGCTCGGGAGGTCCAGAAGAGCCACTCCACGAACATTGCGACCTTTACCTCGCCCGGATGGGGGCCCCTCGGCTGGATCGTTGAAAATCAGGCGTGGGTCCGCCGGATTCCGAGGGGCAGGGAGACGATTCCGGCAAAGCCTCCATTTCCCCGCGTCGAATTAATCCGCTTTGCCGCCGGGATGGACAGTTTTCTGTTCGACAAAGCCGTTGAGAGCGGCGTCGCGGGGCTTGTCGTGGAGGCGAGCGGCGTCGGGCACGTTTCCCCGGCCATCGCCGATGCGATGGAACGGGCCGTTCAGGCCAACATTCCGGTGGTGGTCACATCGAGATGCTTTACAGGATCTGTATTGACCAAGACCTACGCGTTTACCGGGTCGGAATCGGATCTCGCAAGGAGGGGGTCGATCATGAGCCGGGGTTTGACCGGTCTCAAGGCGAGAATTAAATTGATCTGTTCCCTGGCTGCTGGGGATGATTTAAACACGATCAGGCGGCGATTCGAGAACGATTGAGGGGCTCGGCCTGTGCCGCGTTGAAGACAGTTTGCAGGCCGGCGGCATGAGCAGTCCGGCCGTCGTTTGCCTGCTTCCATCAAGTTGCGAGGAGATGAAATGGGCAAGGTTTTGATCATGGAGAGCAGTTATGCCGATTGCGCCCAAGCGGTGGAACGGGCCTTTGAGGTTTTCCCGCTGAAGATCAAGGGCAAGAAGGTGGCCGTCAAGGTCAATGCCTTGCGTGCCTGCAACCCGGATAAGGAGCCCATCGTAACGCACCCGGCGCTGGTGAGAGCTGTCATCCGGCATTTGGAAACCCTCGATCCCGCACAGATTATCGTCGGAGATTCGGTGGGAACGGAATCTTACGGCAACTCCGGTTATATTTTCGAGACGACCGGATTGGCGGAGGCGTCATCCCCTTATTACAGAAATTTTTCCTTGAACCTTGCTCTGGTTCCCCTCCAGGCGCCGTTTCCGCGCAAGGTGGCTGTGCTGAAGGACATCTTGGATGCGGACGTCTACATCTCGCTTCCCAAAATGAAGACTCACGGGTTGACCATGATCAGCGGCGGGATCAAAAACAATTACGGGCTGTTAGCCGGCGCTCAAAAATCCTGGTATCATTTCCATTCGGGGGACCCCGAGGTCTTCGCCCGCATTCTGATTGAAATGTATCGTCTGCGGCCGCCGGACCTTGTTATCATGGATGCGATCCTCGCAATGGAGGGCTACGGTCCCTGTTCGCCTGAAACCCATTGGGTGAACAAGGTCCTGACGGCCGCAGACGCTGTGGCACTGGATTCCGTGGAGGCCCGTTTGGTCGGTTTTGACGTGGACGAAGTCCCCACCTTGCGGCTTGCCAGGGAATTAGGTTTGGGCGAAACGGATTTGACCGCCATGGAGATCATCGGGGATGCTTCGCCTGTGAAAGGGTTCAAGCGGCCGACCATTGCGCCGGAAGCCACCTATTGCTACCTTTCAGGGGTCGGAGGGGGTAAGACGAGCAGGGCATTCTATGCTGAGCGTGTAGCGCAGCGTCCCGTCTTTATCGCGGACAGATGCCTACCCAACTGCACGGCCTGCGTCGATGCCTGTCCGGCTGACGCATTGACCGCGCACCACCCGCCCATTCTGACATCGTCCAAGTGCATCCTTTGCAGCGCATGTAAGGAAGCCTGTCCGGCAGAAGGTATCCAGCTATTACCCGATCAGGATATACTCCGATCATTGAAATAAGGAAAAACAAGAGAGGGCGGCTTCGGCTGATCGAACCTTATGCTAGAAGGCTGAAGTCCGACGTTAATCCTTCGTCACCTGCGCAATCCTCCTGACCATCTCTTTTCATGCCTCGATGTCGTAATGGGAGATGATCCCCATGCGCTCCATCTAAAGAGAGCCGGCGCCTTTCGGGGTCCGTAGGGCCGTATGCACGGGCGCGGGACACAGAGCTCAGGTTGCAACAGCGGTCGCGGCAAGACGAAGCGGCCACCCCTTTCCAATTCACGCAGAGTGTTCAAGTAACTGCTTCTCTGGGGGGGGCGCCTCGGATTTCATGAAATCCGTAATGTCCACAGACTTGATCCGCAGGTCGAGTTCGATTAATACTGTCAGCAAGCACCCATCGGATATGCTCGATGGCTTTCTGCCGGCCAAGGGTTCGTTTTTTTTGTGCGTTATCATGCCGCGATGGTGCACGGCATAATGCGGCTTTACCAGCCCTTTTCGGGGATAAAGGGCAGTGCTGGAGATGCGATGGACGACCGACTGTGGGCCCTTATTGAGGAGACGGGTGACGGCGTCTATGAGACGGATCATCATGGCAATTTTACGAGCTTCAGCCACTCCTTCTGCATGGTCCTGGGATATCCGCGAGAAGCGATCCAGGACCAGAACTTTGCCAAGTTTATGGACAGTAGAGATGCAAGGAAGCTCAATGAAGCCATCAGCAAGATCTGGGTGAACCATCAAGGGTTTTCCAACCTTCTATGGCAGACAAGGGATAAGGATGGAAATCGGAGAATCATCGAGCTTACCGCCTATCTGGTCAAGAACCACCTTGGAAAGAAGATGGGGTTTCGGGGAATTGCTCGGGATGTCACTCAGAAATTCAAGACGATCAGTGCGCTCGAAGAGGCAGAAATTCGCTACAAGCGAGCGTTCGAGGAAGGGAGAAAGGCGAAGCGGAGAACACAAAATCTGCTGGATTTCGTCCCCTACCCAATGGTTGTCTTTTCCCTGGCCGGAAAAGTGACTTACGTAAATCCTGCCTTCAGCGAGGTGTTTGGCTGGTCGGTTGAAGAAGTGATCGGCCGAACCATTCCCTGGGTCCCCTCCGGACTCAAATCGCAGACACAGGAGGATTTCAGGCGTCTGCTGCGAGAAAAAGACGGCACCATTGAAACAAAACGGACGACCAAGGATGGCCACACCTTGGACGTCATGATCCGAGGCCAGATCCCTTCCGAGGGCGAGGATGATGGATTCGGAGCGCTTTTCATTTTGCGGGATGTGACCGAAGAGAGACGAATCGAACGCATCAACGAGGCCCTTTTTCAAGTGAGCAGGGCCTTGCCACAGTATCCCGTGTTGGGGGACCGGTTGGATTACATCAGCAGCGAGGTCAAAAAGCTCCTGGATACTGAAGCGGCCACGGTGGGTCTGTTTGATGAAGACAAGAACGACTTCCATTTTCTCGGCGCTGCCTATGACGATGCCTCGGCGCAGCGACAGATCAAAGAGATACGACATCCTGGCGACAAAAGCGTTTCCGGAAAAGTGCTTAAAACGGGTGAGGCGGTCATTGTGACAGATACCTCCAGTGAGCCCGATTTCTACGACGGATTGGACAAAGCCATCGGTTTTCATACCCGCAACCTGCTCATTGTTCCGCTGAGGGCAAGAGAGAGGATCATCGGTGTGCTTGCTGCCATTAACAAGAAGGTGGGACGGTTTGACCAAAAGGACCAAAAGATTCTGACCATGATGGCGAGTACCGTGGCGTTATCCGTTGAGAACGCAAGGTTTTCGAAAGAGCTGAAGGAGGCTTATGAGGAGGTATCGAGTCTCAACAGGGCGAAGGATAAGATCATAAACCACCTCTCCCACGAATTAAGGACCCCTGTCTCCATCCTTTTGGCTTCTTTGAATCTGTTTTCGAAGAAGCTCGAGGCCGTTCCTGGCACCGGCTGGCATGCAACCTATGAAAGGGCCAAGAGAAACCTTGACCGGATCATAGAGATACAGGACCAGGTCGGGGACATCATGAGGGGTAGTGAATACAGGACTTACTCCATGCTTCGATTCCTGCTCGATCAGTGTAGTGATGAACTGGAAGCCCTGGTTGCAGAAAAGGTGGGGGAAGGAGAAATCGTCCGATGGCTAAGGGAACGCATAGAGAAAGAGTTTGGGCCCAAGGAGAGCCAGATGGAGGAAATCTCCCTCGCCGATTTCGTCCGGGAGAGAATCGAGGCATTAATGTCTGCCTTCTCTCATCGCAGAATCGAAGTCGTGAAGGACCTCCAAGAGACGCCGCCAATATGGATGCCTCCCGCGGTCATGCAAAAGGTCTTTGACGGGTTGATCAAAAACGCGGTGGAAAACACGCCTGACGGTGGAAAGGTGTCGCTTTTCGTGCACGAGAAAGGGATAGGCGTTGAACTGGTCGTCAAAGACTTCGGGGTAGGGATTACCGCTGATGACCAGAGAAGGATATTTGAGGGTTTTTCTCCGACGCAGGAGACCTTGCGCTACTCATCAAAGCATCATTTTGATTTTGATGCCGGCGGCAAAGGCGCCGATCTCCTACGAATGAAGGTTTTTTCTGAACGTTACGGGTTTGATCTTAACATGGAGTCCACCCGATGCCGATTTATCCCCCAGAAGGACCAAGCCTGTCCAGGCAACATCCATGATTGTGAACCCTGCCATGACGAAGGTGACTGTTACAGCTCCGGCGGCACGACCTTTATGCTCTTTTTCCCCTCTGCCCCTGAAAATGCACCCCTGACCAAAAAGGTGGAAGGACCGATGGCAGGGGCTTCCACCACAGCTGCATCCGATTGAAAAGGCAGTACCCGGAAAAAGGGAGAAACCAGTTCGCCATGGCAGGCCGAAAACCCATCTCCACGCTTGAATCCTTGCGCTTTCGTGACTTTCGCTGGCTCTGGGTGGGAGCGCTCCAAACCGCCGCAAAATCGACCCAAAATCGACTTATGAATCCCAAGCGTCACAGGTACCGAACTTCGGAATCTATCTGCATATCATCCATGAAAAAAAGGAAATCCGCCTACACCGGCTGTCAATCCGATAAAGACCTGCGAAATCAGCAACTCTGCTGTTGAAGTCCCTGCTAACTGCTCTCATCAATCTGCGACTTTGATACAATTAAACATCACGGCCTTTCATAGAAGAGCGAAGTTCGGCCACCATCCACAACGAGGTCGTGACAATTAACGAAACTGCATTCGTCGCTAGCAAGGAAGAGAGCTGCACTCGCAATATCCCTGGCTAGCCCAGCTCTTGGCAAAGCTGTGGCCTTCGCAAGGTTTCGCTTGAGCTTTTCCATCTTTCGCTGGTTTTCCGCGGGATCAAGAGTTCCCGCGACTTGGGATCCGCCCCAAAAAAACGGTGTGGCGATAGCTCCGGGAGAAATACAGTTTACGCGGATACCATGGGATCCCAACTCTACACCGGCTATCTTGGTTATGTGAGTAACCGCCGCCTTTGCAGCGCTGTAAAGGTACCCTCCCTGTCCGGTTCGTATGGCCGCAACGCTGGAATTGTTGATAATGCATCCGGAACCCTGGGTCTTCATGACCGGGGTCGCGTACTTGATGCCGAAAACAACGCTCCCGACCAGTAAGGTCATGGTGGAAATAAAATCATCTGAGGTTACGGTTTCAAGTGTGCCGCGATCCGGTCCGCCGGCGTTATTGAACAGACAGTCGAGTCTTCCGAAATGACCAACAGTAAAGTCGATTAAGTCTCTTATGTCCTGTTCTCTCGTCACGTCAGTCCTTTGATAAACCACGTTTTCACCCAGACGACCAACGATTTCAGCTCCCTTTCGTTCTGAACGGCCGGCGATAACGACCTTTGCACCTTCATTTGCAAAAACTTCAGCCGTTGCTTCGCCTATACCACTGGTTCCACCTGTAATGACTGCGATTTTGCCTTCTAATCGTCCACCCATCATTTGACCTCCCAAAATAGATTTCACCGTCTACATAATGAAGCTTAAATTCATCTTCCGCATTGCGACAAATATAGCTTATCGCGAATAACAAATTGACATCTGTGAACCTAACCATGATTGTAACCCCTGCTTCAACGGCATACGGAACAACTATAGACGCGCCGCCGACTGTTGCTCCGAAATCCGCAAGACCCCGAAAACACCCGGACTGAGCACGAGCCGCTCTAGGAATCCATAACAAAAGAAATGTCAAGGCTTTCCTAAAGAATCAGAAAGCCTGAGGCAGGAGAAGTGGCCGAAAAAATCAGCCTCAAATTCGCCAATAGGCCAATAGCTCGTGCAAAGGATATCCTCGAATACACAACCTCAGCATATCTACTGGTCCGCTGAAGCACAAGCAACACGATCAATGACATGAATAGGAAAGCCTACAGACTTAAAAACATGGAACTCTATGAATTCGGAACGATGGTTTCCATCACTCAAGGTACGATTTAGCCGAATGAGCCCAAAATATGGATAGCGATCGGCTTTCCGGTTTGGAAAGCCATGGTCAGAAATCGTTTGAACGCAGATTTAAGTGCCTACGCGATGTACATATTCCAATTCTGAGCGTCACCTTCTTTCGAAAAAATAACGATTCTGTATGACCTCTTGGTCAATCTCTCGTATATTCTTGAGGGCCGGATGGGTGGTCAGTTAAACCTACCTTATTAACCGTCTCATAATTAAATGGACTACATTGCAGCGTACTTTGTCGTCTCGTTTTGGAAATAGGCACGGACACGATCGGGTGATCTTTGGATTATTCGCATGTGGCCTGTAACAATTTTGTGAAGTTCCTTGGGTGAATCAATTGATTTTCGGCCAACCGCGTTGTTCTTTAGATCGTTCCAAACCCTCTCGTCTGGATTCAATTCTGGCGAATAGGGCGGGAGTAAGAAAAGCTGTAGGCGATCTTTCTCGGATTCTACAAACCGTCTTACGCTTTTCGCCTTGTGCGCAGGATGGCCATCCACTATCAAAGAGATCGGACGATCAGCATTATGAATAAGACGCTTC
>CAWHLE010000020.1:0-49226 GCA_963830155.1 uncultured delta proteobacterium
GTTGATATCCGTAGCGATGGATTGGGTAAACACCTCCCAATGCCTGAAAGGGTGATTCTTGGTAGTACACAACCAGGGTCTTCGAAAGTCTGATAGATGCTGCACTGCCCGGGGATGACGGTCTTGCCCTCCTTGGTATCCACACAGACTGGGTCCCGGGTGTGTGGCCGGGTGTATGCAGGATCTTGATCCCTGGAAAGAGCTCATGGTCGCCTCTGATGAGACGAAGCTTCATGTTCCAAATCTGATCCAGCAGATCTTTCGGGTAGTATTGGGCCTGAAGGGGATGGGGTGCTCTCGCAAAAGCCCACTCTTCAATCTGCACATAGACCTCTGCATTCTTGCATTTGAAATGGTTTCCGATGTGATCATGGTGGAGATGGCTGGTGATGATGATATCCACATCATCGGGGCTCATACCTTCCTTCTGCAATGATTCCTCAAAGGTCTGAAAATCCACCCCCTTGCCGGGCCAATATTTGGCCATGAGTGCCGCCCAAGACCCGGTATCAAAAAGAATGGTCTTGGGTGCATCTTTTATCAAAAAGTAGGCCACATCCAGAACAAGCGGAACGCCTGGAAAAGCCATGTAAGTGAATCCCGATTGATCCGCATCAATCTGCCCTAAGCAAATGGGTTTGACCACGTATCGTTCCATAGCAAACACCTCCTTCTATGTGATCGTTTCCCCGTTCCTGCCTCTTCGACGGAGCATTGTCTTCCCCCTCAAAGCCTAGGCCGCAAGCCATGACGGCTCACATCTGCCACCCACATGGTTAATCAACAAAACTGGGCAGAAAGATGCTTATGGGAGGGATGGCATAAAGTAAAAGCAGCACAGCAATCATTCCAAGGAAGAAGGGAAGGATTCCCTTGAAAATGTCCTCCAGGCTGACATCCTTTTCGGCAACGCCTTTGGCGGCATACACATTCAGCCCCAAGGGAGGGGGTGATCAGACCGACTTCAATCGATAGAATCATAATGGTTGCATACCATATGGCGTCAGCGCCTGCTGCGGTCGCTATGGGATTGAAGACCGGTATGGTAATGCAGAGAATCGAAATGCCGTCCAGGAAACAACCCAGGATAAGCACAATGAACGTAAATATGGCGACGATCGGATAATGCCCCAAACCCGTACCGAGAAAGAGGTCCGACATCTTTGTGGTGATGCCGGAGAGGACAATAAACTGTGAAAACACCGTCGCGCCGCCCATGACCAAAAAGATCATCGCCGAGGTGATGGAGGTGTCGGTCAGCGCCTTGCCCATCTCGCGCAAGCTTTCAAGTCGGCTCAGTTTAGGCAGCGTGACAAAGATATAAATGATGATGAGCACAAAGGCGGCGACGGCTCCTGCTTCGGTGGGTGAGAAAACACCTCCGTACATGCCTCCGAAAATGACGATCCCAACAACCGCAATGGACCAGAACCCTTTGAGGCTCATCAGCCGTTCAGACCAGGACACACCTTCCATCGGTTGGCCCACTGCGGCGGGATTGAATTTGGCAATCAGCATAATGTTGACACTGAACGCCGCTGCCAAAAGAATACCAGGGGCAACGCCAGCCATCAGCACCTTGCCGATGGAGACACCGCTCAGGGTCCCGTAAACGATGGCCAGGATGCTCGGAGGAATGAGCATGCCGATGGATCCGGCACTCGCGCAGATCCCGTAGGCCAATTTTTTACTGTATCCATTTTGCCTCATTTGTGGAGCGGCGATCTTGGCAAAAACGGCTGCGGTAACCAGGGAGGATCCACAGACCGTGCCGAAGGCCGTGCAGGCAAGAACCGTCGAGATACCCAACCCACTTCTGAACTTCCCCAGCCACTTGTTCAAAGTGCGATAGATGTCATCGCTTATCCCTCCGCCGCTCGCCAAGACACCCATTAGAATGAATAGAGGGAGGGTAATGAGCGCAGGGGTTGAGATCTTGTGGTAGAAGGCAGAAACGATCATCTTGATCGCGGCTTCAAAACCTGTCAGGACGCATAGCCCGAAAAGCCCCGAGGCCACGAGCGCGACACCGATATGAACACCCACAGCCAGCAAGAGAAATAAGAAGACGATTCCAAGGATTCCAATCACCAACGGATCCATTATTCAATCTCCCCCCCTCCAATCAATACCATTCGATCCATCATGAGCAAATTGAGGAGATTTAGAAAATAACGCAATGTAAACGCCCCCAATCCGACGGGCATGGCGAACTTACCCAGCCACCAGGGGATCCAGATCGCAGCGAGAATCTCCTCTCCAATACGGTATGCTGACCAAAAGTGCAGCCAAGACCAGTAGGTCAGCGGCACACAGACGATTAAAGAGATCAAGGTGGCAGTGATCTCACAGACACGCTGGCCCTTTGGGTTAAACAGGTTCGTCACAATGGTTACCTGCACGGGCCCCAACAGCCAGTGCTTGGGAAAGCGCGAAAAAGACAATATAAGGCATGACGACTTCACTGATCTCCCAGGACGCCGGCAGTGGCTTGTTAAAGAGAAATCTCAAAAACACGTCGATCACGATCATGAAGGTGATGAAGAGCGTGACCGCCCACGAGATCACAACCATTACCTTGTCAATTGCTTGAAGGCCTTTTTCAGCTTGACGTAACATCGCGAAGACATCTCCCTGAGCATTACTGCATGAGGTTGAGATTTCCTGCCGAATGGAAAAACGGTTGATTTCGGCAGGCCACAGGGGAAATCGAAGCAAAGAATGAAATCGGAAGAAGCCCTGAAAAGGACTTCAGCGCTTCTTCCGATTTGATAGATCATTTGGTATGAGAAGACATCCGTCACTTGGGTCCCCAGTGACGAGGCCAATCATACCCCATTTTGGTTGTAATCTCCTGCCAGCGTTTGACGAGCGCTGTGCCAGGGAGACCCTTGGAATCCATCTCAAGCGCCCATTCTTCGGCCGTATCTGGCACCTCTTTGGCCCATTTGACCTTCTCCTCTTTCGGAAAAACAACGAATTCCATCCCGGCGGCCTTCCATTCCTTATTACACTTGTCTAACCACCTTGGGATGATTTCTCGGACTGCACGCATCTCAGCCTCTTCCCCCGCCTTCAAAACGATCTTCTGAGTTTCAGGGGACAAACTGTTGAAGGTATCCTTGTTCATCACGATAACATTGCCGTTACAGGTAATCAGATCCACCTGGTCATAGTACTTGGTCACCTCCTGAATTTTAAAGGCATACAGCAGGTCAAACGGGAGGAGGTCCGCGTCCACCACTCCGGACCGCAACAGATCATAACGTTCCTGTCCTGGTCGGACCACGGCGGTAGCACCGGGAGGCAGCCACTTTCCGAAATACCTGCCAATCAGGGACACCTTTTTCCCTTCAAAATCCTTCACGGTTCTTAAGGGCTCCTTGCTCATGAAATTGTAGACCCCAAAGGTTAGCTTAGAGATGCACACGACGTTTTGCTGGTCGAATTCCTTTTTAAATTCAGGGAACTCGGTGCGGATCTGTCTTCCCGCTTTAGAAACGAGCTCGTAGTCGGTCGGCCCGAAGGGGAAGACATACTCAAAATCTCCGAAGGGGAACTTAGTGGGCGTATACCACTGATGAAAAGTGGCGGCCTGCACAGCGCCGTTTTTCACCAATTCTATATGCTCAGGCGGGGACCCTAAGGCACATCCCCAGAAGTTTTCAAAGGTGATTGCCCCGTTGGTCTTTTTGGTGACATCATCCTCCCAGCTTTTGACCACCTCGCTCATCATCGAGGTCTCTGGAGAAGGCCAGGTCGAGGCCAGCTTTATTTTCACGGATTTTTGAGCCGATTCGACGCGGGGCTGGATCAAAAGCACAATAAATAGTGCGCACAGGACGCCCAGACCAGTTTGCCATGTTTTCAGTTTCATTTCTTCCTCCTAGCTAAGATGGTTCTTGGGGGGGAAACTTTATCGCCGAAAAACGACATTTCAAAATCAATGACGTATCTTAGGGTTGTCGCTCTTCCCTGCCTTCATCCCGCAAAGCCCACTGGGTCCGGCAGGGAAGAGCCGTTGCAGATTTTCAAAGAGCATCTTGTTAATCAACGATTGTGATCTCTCCGATAGGCCACTTGGTCAGGATCTCCGTTCCGGTATCCGTAATATGGATCATTTCTTCGATTCTTGAAGCGCCGACCCCGATGGTCCCCAATTGGGTCTCAATCGCAAAGGTCATGCCCTTTTCAAGGGGAAGCGGGTTATCCAGGGATACCTCGCGCCAGGCTAAAGGAAGCTCATAGAGGGTCAGGCCAATCCCGTGCATCCAGTTGCTTCCGGCCGTCTGATCCTCATGCTTGATCAAAATGTCGCTCCAGACATCGGGGGAATGAGGCCATTTTTCAGCCACTTCCCTGGTGGTCATCCCGGGCTTGATCACGTCAATGGAAGCATACAGCCAATCCCTTGTCCGGGCGTAGTCGTCTTTCATCCGCTGGGTCGGCTTTCCTAGACAGAATGTCCGGTAGTAGCATGTCTTGTAGCCCATGTACGCCGTATTGTAACAATCGGCATAGAAAATGTCCCCGGGACGGATAATGCGGTTTGCGCAGGTTTCGCGCGGGTTGGGCCAGCTGAACTCACCGGATGTGCAGAAAATACCGGAATACACCTCGCCTCCGAGGTCATAGGCCACCTTGTGCATCAACCCTACGATCTCATTCTCGCGCACCCCGGGCTTCAACGTGTCCTTGATCGCTTGAAACTCCGCGTCGCAAATGGCCGCCGCTATGCGCAGACATTCCACTTCATCCCGGTTCTTGATCTTGCGGGCATGGAACATCAATTCCTGTCCTGCCAGGCTCACCTTGATCCCGGCACTCTTGAAACCCTCAATGATTCCCGGATCGGTGAAATCCAGTGCCAGGGTTTCTTTGTCCATGCCGTAGGATTTGAGATCATCCACGATCTGCTTGATGTATTTGTCTCTTTGCTTCTTTTGGGCACCGGGACCGATGATGATGCTGCTCCAGCCCGTACCTGTTATGGCCACCTTCACCTTGTCAAGCCAGGGACACATCTGCCGCGTGTGATACCCGATCTCCGCGTTTTCATAGATGATCGGGCCTTTGGCATTGGCTGCAAAGAGGCAATACCTCAAACCGGAGGAAGGCGTCGTCCAGTGGGGTGTCCAGGTTCCGCTCATATATCGTGTATTCCACTCATTCACGGAAAGGATCGCCCCCACGTTGAATGCCTTCAATTGTTCCCGGGTGCGCTCGAGCCGGTAAGTCCTCATGCGCTGGTAGTTGATGTTTTCGTCCCAATCCACGGCCTGGGTGTGGCACCCTTTGGCATAGGCATACTTATCCCAGTCAAGGGTAGGGTGCTCAAACCCCTCCGGTGTCTTGGACAGCGGCCCTTCATAGACAGGCTTATCCTTTGGCGGGACTGTCTTGGTCATGTATCGCTCGTAAGCCCCTTTTGCCATCTTTTCATATTCTTCCGCCTTCATGGTCATCTACCTCCATCTTTTTGTTTGGTTTATCCTCGAAGCGCAAGCGAACCTAGAGAATGATACCTGGGGTACGCGCCAAGTAAAGCGAATCATGTCCCCAAGCCATAATGGAAATGCCTCTCACCTCCTTTCCCAGTGGAGTCTGCGCCCCGTCTTTACGGGATCCCCGATTTCACCAGACAAGGGGGGCATCCGCATCGACTAACGCAAGAAACTAGATTCTGCTGGAATTTCTATGCCCGGGTATTTGAAAAGAGACGAACCATCGGGCTCTCCTCTCTGGAACCGTCCGGTAACTATTGAAGAGGGCTGTTATATCCCCAAGTCTGTTCTGAAAGGGGATTGGTGTCTGTACCTAAATCCGTGTGAACACGCGTTATGAAGGTGAGGCTGTGATTTTTACCTTGTGCCAGGGCGAACCAAGGGCTATTTGTTGGGTACGTGAATCCGAGCAGGGAATCCGAAAGCAAGGCGCCAATCCGTGTCTTGGATTCTTTTCCACAGGCTGGAAGTTGGACCAAGCGACCCTCCCGATCCATCGGGAATTGTATACAGGATGGGGTTTGCTTGGACAAGTAATTTTTTGCAATTCCGAGATCGAGCGTGCTTGGTCCTTGGCGTTTTAGCGGTATGCGATTAAGCCGCGCAGCAACATGAGATCGGACGAATAAAGTTCCCGCTTTTTCCAAGAAGCGTTTCTCCTTCTTAAAGAGCGTCACTTTGCTGCACCTTTGATCGCCTAACCTATGGAGAGCATTTATTAGTCTGTTAATTTCACATTTATTATGGTCGCTACATACAAAGACTTTACGAAGCCGTATCGGGAAAAACGAATGGCTATAGCCACCTAATTATTTTGCTTTGCATCAAAAAGTTGATATGATATATGTGATCACATATACGCTTAGGCTGTCAACAATTTTTTTCCGAGTTGAGCAATTTTATCGCCTGAAACGGCCACCATCGGAGCATCCTCATTAGATGTCTGACCGACGCCGTGGCGGTCGCGATCTCAAAAAGGGCTAAAGAACCAATGAAAGTTGAACCGAATGGATCGCTCGCTAAAGGGGCAATAGCCCGGTCTGTGTCCCTGAAAATCGAAAAGGGCATATCTTACTGATCTTAATGGCTTTTCCAATTTCGCGAAAAGGGAGGGTTGGGGCGTCTTGAGCGGGCTTTGAGGCCTGCACGAGGATCTTAAGCGTAAGGGCATATGGGGTCGGGGGTGGAAAATGAGCTTAGAGATATTTGATTTGAAGGGGAAGGTGGCCATGGTGACCGGATCTACGCGAGGGCTTGGCGAGGTATCGGCGAAGGCGCTGGCGAAGGCGGGGGCCGACGTGGCGGTTTGCGGCCGGACGGAGGCTGACCTGAAGCGGGTATCAGGCGAGATCAAGGGTCTTGGCCGGGAGGCCGAGGGGTTTCATATGGATGTGACCTCCAAGGCGTCCGTTGTGGAGGCGGTCGATGAGATCCTGGACCGTTTTGGGAAGATTGACATTTTGGTGAACAATGCGGGGGTCAATCACCGGGTGGAGGTGCTGGAGTATCCGGAGGAGAAGTGGGATCTGGTCATCAATACGAACCTGAAGGGGTATTTTCTGGTGACGCAGGCGGTGGTGCCGCAGATGATCGAGCGGGGTTACGGCAAGGTGATCAACATGAGTTCCATTTTTGGTGAGGTGGTGTTGCCGATGCAGCTGGCCTACGCGGCCTCCAAGGGTGGGGTCAATCAGATCACCAAGGTGATGGCGCTTGAGTGGGCCAAGAAGGGTGTGAGGGTGAATGCCATTGGGCCTACGTATTTTGAGACGGAGTTTGTGGCGCAGATTCGCAACGATCCTGAGCGGTTCAATTTTATCAATGAAAGGACGCCCATGGGCCGGTGGGGTCAGCCTGAGGAGCTTGAGGGGACGGTGATCTTTCTGGCAACACGTGCCTCGGATTTTATCACGGGTCAGACCATATATATTGACGGCGGCTGGACCGCCTGGTAGCGAGGGGCCTATGATGGGGGAATCCATTTATCATCAGAGACCGTGGATAAGGCAGTATCCTGATCATGTTGCGCAGGATCTGGAGATTTCTGGGAGCACGGCATTGGCGGATTTCAAGCATTCAGCGGGTGCAAGGCCGGAAAAGGCGGCGGTTTATTATTTTGACCACGAAATTTCCTATTCCATGCTGGACCATTTGTCGAGCGGTTTTGCAGCCGGGTTGACCGCACTGGGGGTCAAGCGGGGGGATCGGGTGATTGTTGATCTCCAGAATGTGCCCCAGTTCATGGTGGCCGCTTACGGGGGGTGGAAGGCCGGGGCCATCATTGTGCCGATCAACCCCATGTACAAGGACAAGGAGGTGTCCTATTTTTGCCGGGATGCCGGGGCCAAGGTTCTGGTGACACAGGAGGACATCGCGGAATCGCTGGATCTTGAAGCGCTGCGGAAGATATCCATTGAGCAGGTGATCACGACGTCTCCTTTGGACATGCTTGCACCGGGCGCGGAAGTCCCCGGCCTTTTGAAAGGGATTGAGAAGCGGCCGCAGGAAGGCGCCCTGGACCTGTTTGACCTGATTGAAAAGTACAGGGACAGGGAAATCCCGGACGGGGGTCTGGGTCCTGACGATGTGGCGTATCTGACCTACACATCTGGCACCACCGGTCCTCCCAAGGGGGCCATGAACACCCACGGCAACATTGCCTTCAACGCCCGGGTGTACCAGGCCATGCTGCAGTTGAATGAAACCGACGTGGTGCTGGGGGTTGCCCCGCTTTTCCATGTGACCGGTGAGGTGGCGCATTTGGCTTCTGCCGCGCTGGCAGGGATTCCGGTGGTGCTTTTCTATCGTTTTGATGCGAGCGAGGCCCTGAGGCTGATCGAGAAATGGCACGTGACCACAACGGTTGCCTCCATCACAGTCTATATTGCCCTCATGAACCATCCCGACCTTCAGAAAAGGGAGCTTTCTTCCTTTGTCAAGGCCTACAGTGGGGGGGCGCCGGTTTCAGCGGCCATTGTGGAGCAGTTCGAGAAGCTGACGGGGCTCTACATTTACAACGCCTACGGCATGACCGAGACCAATTCTCCCTCGCACCTAGTGCCCTGGGGTAAGCGGGCGCCGGTTGACCTTGAAAGCGGGGCCCTTTCCGTGGGTCTGCCCGTTCCCAACTGTGTGGTAAAGATTATGGACCTGGAAGACGGCACGCAGTCCGTTGGTCCAAACGAAGTGGGTGAAATCGTTGATTCGGGACCCATCGTCATCCCGGGGTATTGGCAAAAGGAGGAAGAGACCCGGCACGCCATTCGTGACGGATGGCTTTATACCGGTGATGTGGGGAAGATGGATGAGGAGGGTTGGTTCTATGTGGTGGACCGGAAAAAGGACCTGATTGTGGCCTCCGGCTTTAAGGTGTGGCCGAGGGATGTGGAGGATGTGATCTATCAGCACCCTGCGGTGAAGGAAGTGGCCGTGGTGGGGGAGGCGGACCCCTATCGGGGGGAGACGGTCAAGGCCTACGTGGCGCTTAAGCCCGGGATGGCCCGTGGCGTGACCCCGGAAGAGATCATATCTTTTTGTAAGAGCCGCATGGCGGCCTATAAGTACCCACGGAAGGTGGAGCTTGTCGAAGAGATCCCGAAGACGCTGACAGGGAAGTTTCTGCGGCGGACCCTGCGTGAGAAATCTCAGCCCTCCGGGAAAAGCTGAAGCAAGCGCAATGCGCATGGCTGAAAGGGGAAATGATGAAGCTTAAAAACGGTGCTGAATATTTGGAAAGCCTGAGGAAAATCCATCCCAGGATTTATTACAGGGGTGAGAGGATCGAGGATGTGACCCGGCATCCGGCCACGGCGCCCCACGTGAGGGCAGCGGCCATGACCTATGCCCTGGCGAGCAAACCGAATTACAAGGATCTGGCAACGGCCGTCTCGCACCTGACCGGTCATACCATCAGCCGGTTTACCCACGTGCATCAGAGTGTGGAGGACCTGATCAAGAAGGTGAAGCTTTTGAGGGTGCTGGGCCAGAAGACGGGGACGTGTTTTCAACGTTGCGTGGGCTTTGACGGCATCAACGCGGCTTACTCCGTGACCTATGAAGTGGACCAGAAGCATGGAACGGACTATTTTGAACGTTTCAAAGAGTGGCTCATCCGGATTCAGGACGAAAACCTGATGGTGGTAGGGGCCATGACTGATCCCAAGGGGGACCGGTCGAAGGGTCCTATGGAGCAGGCAGACCCTGATCAGTATGTGCACATCGTCGAGCGGAAGGATGGCGGCATGGTCATCCGGGGGGCCAAGCTGCACATGACGGGGGCTGTCAATTCCCATGAGATCCTGGTCATGCCCACCACGGCCATGGACGAGCGATCCAAGGATTATGCGGTTGTCTGCGCCATCCCGGTGGATGCCCCTGGGGTCACCATGATCTTCGGCCGGCAGGCGAGCGATGATCGCAGGGACCGGCGGGAAAGAATTGACTCGGGGAAACCCACTTTTGCGGCGGTGGGCGGGGAGGCCGTGATTGCCTTTGAAGATGTATTTGTCCCCAAGGAGCGGGTCTTTCTGGACGGGCAGACGGAATTTGCCGGGACGCTCGTTTACCGTTTTGCGGCCCACCACCGTGCCAATTACGGTGCGTGCAAGACCGGGCTCATGGATGTTCTGACCGGGGCGGTGACCTACCTTACGCAGATCCAGGGTACGTCCAAGGGGTCCCATGTGAAAGACAAGATCACCGAGATGATCCATCTTTGCGAGACCCTTTACAGCTCCTCCATTGCGTGCTCCGCGGAGGGCTGCCCCACGCCGTCGGGGGCTTACATGGTGAACACCATGCTGGCCAACGTCTGCAAACAGAACGTGACGCGCTTCCACTTCGAGGTGGCCAGGCTGGCCCTCGATCTGGCAGGGGGGTTTATCGCCACCTTGCCGAGCCAGTACGATCTGGAAAGCGAGGACGTGGGCCATCTGGTCCGAAAATATTTCTCCGGTGTTTCGGAGATTCCAACGGAGCACCGGGTCAAGATCGCCCGCCTGATCGAGGCCATGACGGGGGGCACGGCGCTGATAGAGTCCATGCACGGGGCGGGCTCTCCTCAGGCCCAACGAATCATGATCCTGAGGGAGGGAGAACTGGATAAGAAGGTGAAGCTTGCCAAGGCCCTTATCGGGTTGCCCGCCAAGGGAAAAAGGGCGAAAAAGCGGATCGAGTAACGGCAATGTTGAAGAGGGGTGGTAGGGTGCGCGCTCTTTTTGTCCTTACACCGGCTGAGTCAAAGCGTTTCATCGCGAAGGCAGTGGCCCGCTTGCCCGAGGTGACGTACGCTTTGAAAAACTCGGAAATTGTGATAGGTCATGGTTCCACCAACGTGCGGGTGGCCGAGGAGATCATGGGCGAATGCCCTCAGCGGGACAGTTTCATCTCAGGACTGGTGATCAATGGAACCCTTTGCGTCACCCAGGCAGAGGAAAAACCCCCGATGCTTGTGATCCGAAAAGGGAGCCGGGTTCCTCCCAAACTGACCATGGAGGAGACACTGAAGGGCTTTGATCACGGCTCGGTTTTCATAAAGGGCGCGAATGCGGTTGACCGTGAAGGGAATGCGGGCGCCTACGTTGCGCATCCGAGCGGTGGAACCATCGGGTTTGCTTATGGTATACTGAGTGCAAGGGGTTGCCACCTCGTCGTTCCTGTTGGCCTTGAGAAACTGGTCCCATCTGTGAAGGAGGCAAGCAACCACCTGGGTCAGGATACCCTATACTATTCCATGGGGATCAGGATAGGGATGATTCCCATGGTGAATGCTAAGGTTGTTACCGAAATAGACGCCTTTAACGTGCTTTTCGATCTTACGGCTTTTCACGTGGGCAGCGGCGGTTTGAAGGGCTCGGAAGGGTCAGTTGTCATTGCTGCCGAAGGGGACAAAGAGAAACTGGACCAGGCCATTGATCTGATCGAGTCCATAAAGGGAGAACCGCCCCTTTGCCCAACTAAGTCCTTATGCAGGAATTGTTTTCCCGCCATTCCAAGTAGCTACCAATCCGATGGGGACCCATCTGATGCGGAAGGGATACGACACTGCAAGTTTCAGGGGTGGAAGGAAGAAGAACTTCCTTTTCTGAAGCCGAAAGGACAATGAAAATGAAGGGGGCTCCAATAGGTCGAGTTTCCCTTGTTAAGCCTGCTTAGAGCTCAAAGCCGTGATCGTCGGGCGGGAAGTTGACCATTCATTGCGGATTTTGGAATTCCGTGATCCGAAAAAGCGCGTCTTATGACCATTGTGTTGCTCAGAGGAGTGTAGGAAATGGAAGAGAAAATGGAGAAGGATCTGTTGCCGGGCAAGAGAGTCTTAATAGCAGATGACGAACCGGATGTCCTGGAAACATTGGAAGAAATCCTGTCGATGTGCGAGGTTGTGAAGGCAACCACATTCGACCGAGCGAAAGCGCTGCTTGAAACACAGCATTTCGACATCGCCGTACTGGACATCATGGGTATTGACGGCTACGGACTTCTAAAAATCGCAAAGGACAAAGAGATTCTTGCTATTATGCTGACAGCGCACGCGCTAAGCGTTGAAGACACGGTGAAATCCTTTAAGAGAGGCGCTGCTTCATATGTCCCAAAGGAGGAAATTGACAAAATACCCTTAGTATTGAATGATGTTTTGGAAGCCAGGGAGAAAGGGGAGCATTCCTGGTGGCGCTGGTTAGTCAGGCTGGGGCCTTACTACGATAGGAGGTTCGGCCCGAATTGGCAAGAGCGGGACAAGAAATTCTGGGAACGGTTCAAGTACAGGGTTTAGGGGTGTTTTTTGCCTTGCCTAGAGTGTGTGGACAAGATGATGCGTGCCCTGTTATGTGCTCGTGTGGATAGGTCGGGTCAGACGCATTTACGTTTAAGCACATGGTGCGGGCTGTGTGAACGCGCTTTCTTAAACTGGAGGAAAAAACGATGAAGATACTGAATGCAGAAGCGGTCGCCGCAAAGAAGATCGAAAGCTTCCCCTATAAAGGAACGCCCTTGGAGGTAAAGAGCGTGACGATCAAGTGGCTTTCTCAAGCGGGTCTCGATGAGAGCTCGCCTGATTATGGCCTCAGGTTCTTCACCGTGGGGCCAGGAGGGACGATCCCCATCCACAACCACTTCTACGTACAAACCATGTACATGCTGACAGGGAATTTGATCGTTTATGCACATGACCCGAAAACCGATGAGAAGGTGATGGAAAAACGAATTGGTGTGAACGATTTCGTATTTGTCCCCAGCATGGAGCCGCACAGCATGGTGAACCCAAGTGATACGAAAGAGGCCACCTTTTTGTGTTGCATCGCAAACGTGTACGAGGACGAAGCCTGAGAGAAAGCATGCGACAAGCGCGGTGTCTGGACCGGCAGCGGCCTGAAGGAATCTCTTCTTGACCCGGCATGACCCATGGATGGGAACAGGGAAGAGGGAAATCTTATAATTTTGACCCAGAAAGTAAGGAGAGTGAAATCATGCAGGTAAAAGGGAAGATGATCGACTTGAGTCAAGAAATCTATACGGGGATGCCGGTTTACCCTGGTCACGCGAAAACGGTTATTTGGGAGCATATGTCTCACGACGAATCCAAACGCATGATCGGAACAGGGTTTTCCTACCGGTCAAGCGGTATCATGATGTGTGACCACGGACCCACGCACATCGACTCCATAAGCCATCTTTCGACCGACCCCGATGCGCCTTCGGTAGATGAAATACCATTGCCTCATTGTGTCACTGCAGCCATTTGTATCGATGTGAGTGACGTGCCCGTTCAGACGCAGTTCGGTCCGGAAAAAATCGAGTCTGAGCTCAAACGCTGGAAACTGGATATTCGCTCGGGAGATACGGTTCTTTTCTATACCAGTCACTTCGACAAGTACTACGGGACGCCGGAATACGCCACACACCAGCCCGGTCTCACGAGGGAAGCGACAGAATTTATTATTAACAAGGGCGCCATTAATTTCGGTGTGGATAATACCAGCCCGGATATGTTTCTGGACAAAACGTACCCGTGCCACACCGTATGCAGAGAACGACGGGTCACCCACATCGAAAATCTATGCAATCTCGACAAGTTGGTTGGCAAGCGGTTTACTTTCGTTGCCCTGCCTCTGCGGATACGCAAGGGAACGGGATCTCCTCTTCGGGCCATCGCTATTGTGCACGAGGATGAACCTGTCCAATGGAGACTCAGTTCCTGATGCCGTCCCTTGGGTCAGCGATGTGAGGCCCGGGCCTGACTTATGAATGGCAGGATGGAGATGTCTGACAGTGCATCTCCCCTTATGGTCGATCCAGGGCCTTTCTAAAACGGACCGGGATGGAGAGCGCTTCGAAGGGCTCGTCGATCAACGGAAAGGTTGGGACGCCGCGGGGTTCGAGATAACCCTTGGATAAATCCATGTGCCTTTTCTCGCCGCTGAAAGTCACATAAATGGTCTTTTGAGGAAATTCCCTCGCCATCTGCACGACGAAATCCAATGGGGAGAGTCTACAGAAGATCCGCCTCCTGGCAAAGACGCTCAGTATTAAGTTGGCATCATCAAAAGCCCGCATTCTGCCGGAGCTGAAAGGAAAGGGCCTCACAAAATTCGACTAACAGGCGCCTTGCCGACGAAACCTCTCATCGATCGGGATCCGCTGTCCAGAGGCAAATTCATGGCTCCAAAACGATGAGCGTTTTTCCCAAGAGGCCTCTGACAATGGGGTCGTTCAACGGCATCCCTGACCATCGCGCCTGCTTGGCCCGCTCCTTCCCGAGGGCGGCCTCCAGGCGGGCCAATCCCTCTTCCCGGAAAAACCTCTGACCCGTCTTTGATCTCTCATCCATCGGAAGCGCCGGGGGGACGTGGGGGAGCTGGAGCGTAATCACCTCAGGGAAAAGGCGATTCGAGACCTCTCCCAGGGCCTTCTCAAATCGTTCCTTAAGGAAGTCTGTCAGGCGAGGGTCCAGGGTCAAGAGGATCTTTTTATCCGCCAGGTGTTGGTAGAAGAGGCCGAACCAGGCCTCCACGATCTGAGTCCACTGATACCCCTGCCACAAGGACTGGTCCTTGAGAGAGGGGAGATCATCGAAGAGACCCAGAGGTTCTTCTTCGGCGTCGAGTGCCCCGCTCAGCGGAGGCCTCGACGCCTTGATCACGTCGATGAGAGATTCGGCCGTATGGTGGCTCTCTTCGGTCTCTGTTGCAAAATGGAGGACCAGGTGGTACTTGAGCGCCTGGTCCTCATGGATCGTTTCTGCCTGCCCGAGCTCCCCCCGCATACGCTTGCGGATCTCCCAGCTCTTTTCTTCGGAGGAATCATCGTGCGGAAGTGAGCTCAGGAAGACGAGAACGGACTTGTCCTCATGGGTTCTGATCCACTCCCGGTATTCAGCCAGCCGTCTCCCGAAGCCAAGTCCTGGCTTGAGCGCTTCCGGAGGTCTCAGGAGCTTGATGAAGGGGGCGGCTTCTTCGATCACTGAATCCGCCTTCAGGTTCATTTCCCATGGCAGACAGATTTCAAGGGACCCGAAAAGCCCGATTGCCCCCTTCAGACGGTCCTGGTCTATGAAACAATGGGGGAAAAGCATTGCGAGGGTGTGTCCGCCCATTTTGTCCATGTGTTCAGTCCTGTTGGAGCGCTTTCAGGCCCGCATAAGCGTCGAGTACCTCGGGGTTCCTGAGGGCGTCCTTGTTGAGGACGGTCTGACCCTGGATGACTTTCTTGACGGCGAGTTCCACCTTTTTCATGTTGAGGGTGTAAGGAATGTCCGGAACGGCAATGATCTTAGCGGGGACATGCCGGGGAGAGGCGTTGGCCCGAATGTTTTTCCTGATCCGGTTCTTTAGGTCTTCCGTCAATGAGTGACCCTGGGCCAATTTTACGAAAAGGACGACACGTACATCCCCTTTCCAGTCCTGACCCACGACGATGCTGTCCTCTATTTCCTCCATGCCTTCCACCTGCCGGTAGATCTCCGCGGTGCCAATGCGCACGCCGCCCGGATTGAGGGTCGCATCCGAGCGCCCGTAAATCACGACCCCCCCCCGCTCATTCACCTCGATGAAATCCCCATGGCGCCAGACATTGGGATAGACATCAAAGTAGGCGGACTTGTATCTCTCGTTTTCAGGGTCGTTCCAGAAATAGATGGGCATGCAAGGGGCGGGCGCCGTGCAGACCAGCTCACCCTGGCGGTTGATGACGGGTTGTCCGTTTTCATCAAAGGCAAGCACCTTCATGCCCAAGCACCGGCACTGGAGCTCACCGGCGTAGACCGGCCCCATGGGATTGCCGGCGGCAAAGCAACCATTGATGTCGGAACCCCCCGAAATGGAGGCGAGGTGGAGGTCGCGTTTGACCTCCGTGTAGATAAATTCAAACCCTTCAACGGAAAGGGGCGATCCCGTGGACAGGATGGTCCTGAGCGGGGCCAGATCGTAAGTGGCGCCTGGCCGCACGCCTGCGTTCTGGAGGGCGGCGATGTATCCGGCGCTTGTTCCGAAGATGGTGATCCCCACGTCCTGGGCCAATTTCCAGAGTGCCCCAGGATCGGGGTGGAACGGGTTTCCGTCAAAAAGGACAAGCGTCGCGCCGACGGCCAGGGAACAGTTCAACCAGTTCCACATCATCCAGCCGCAGGTGGTGAAATAGAAGATTGTGTCCGATCGCTTCAGGTCCGTGTGAAGCACGAGCTCTTTGAGCTGATTGATGAGAATGCCGCCAGCGCTCTGGACCATGCACTTGGGGAGTCCCGTGGTCCCGGAGGTATACATGACATAGAGGGGGTGGGCAAAGGGCAGCTGCTCGAACCGGATTTCGAGATCGGTCTCCGAGGCCTTGAAGTCTCCGTAATTCACGCCATTGGGGATGCGGCCCACGTCCGGGTCATCCGTGACGTATGGCGCCACCACCACCTTTTCAATAGAGGGGAGTTCCTTGAGGATGGCCTTGATTCGATCGAGGGAGTCGAAGCTCGTCCCTTTAAAGGAGTAACCATCCGCGGTGAACAAGACCCTGGGTCTGATCTGCCCGAAGCGATCCAGGACCCCTTTGATCCCGAAATCGGGGGAGCATGAGGACCATGTGGCACCCACACTGGCGGCAGCGAGCATGGCAACGGTTGCCTGCGGCATGTTGGGCATGAAGCCCACGACGCGATCGCCCGGTTGAATACCCAGCGCCCTCAACGAGTAGGCCACCTGGGCCACCTCGGTGTAAAGCTCGGCATAGGTCATTTTGACGGGCTCCCGAGCCTCCCCTTTGAAGATGAGGGCCACCTGGTCGTCCCGGTAACGAAGCAGGTTCTCCGCGAAATTCAAGCGAGCCCCGGAAAACCATTTGGCCCCGGGCATCCTGGTCAAGTCATCCACCACCTGTGATGCGGGTTTCGATGCCTTGATCTCAGCGAATTCCCACATGGCGGCCCAGAAGTCGGGGATCTTTTCCACAGACCACTGGTAAAGGGCTTCATACTCCGAGAAGTCTTTTCCATACTTACGGTTCACGAACTGCATGAAGCGGTACATGTTGGCGTTCTTGACCTTTTCCTCCGAAGGACTCCACAGCAACTTTGCCATATCTCAAACACCTCCTTTGTGAAATCACCGTATGTCGACCTCAAAGTGACAAACCCCAAATCCTGGAACCCGAAACCTGACACGTGGCAGCTGGCTCCCGGTTTACGAGGCACTCGGCCGGGGTGGAACCCGGCCTTCCATCGCGCCGGCTGATGGATCATGCGGACTTGGCCCTTATATCACCAATCCCCTGTCATTTCAAAGAAAACTGCCATGCTTGTTTATGCTGTTTTCGTTCTCATGCATCCCGCTTCCTCAGCCTTTTGCCTTGACTCGAGGTGCCGATTGGAATAAGAATCCCTGTTCAATCAAGCTCCCGCAGGTCCGAATTCAATCAGGGCACGGGATTCCGCCGCGATCCCATCAAGGCTTTCCTTGAGGAGCCCTCTTCCGCGCCCGGGCAGGAAAACCCCCCGCGTGCCAAAGCCCATGATGGTCGCGGGTTGTCGGGAGGTCGCCTCATGGATCGTGTCCAGTGTCCATCCATAAATCGGGGATTTCTGGATGGGGCTTTCAGCTTTCAGCGTTCAGACCAGAGAGAGAGGAAAGGGTGTCGTGGCTCAAAAGACCGGTGCCATAACGGAAGACAGAAAAACGAAAACAGAAACCCTGATGGCAATGGAGGTCGATCTGTATCCTGCCGGATACCGTCGAGATTTCACCATCCGGGACATTCTTGATCGGTTCGGTCAAGTGGACGCCCACGGGGTGGAGGGTCAGGTCCCGTTCTCGACGGCGGGCAGAATCATGGCGCTTCGTGATTTCGGCAAGGCCTGTTTTGCCCAACTTAAAGACGGCACCGGCCAAATCCAGGTCTACGTGAGGCAAGACAGGGTGAGCCCGGAGGAATTCCAGGTCTTCAAGCTGATGGACGTGGGGGATTTCCTGGGCATTAAGGGGCGGCTCTTCAGGACCCGCACCGGTGAGCTGACCATCATGGCAGAGACGGTGAAACTCCTTTCCAAGTCTCAGAGGCCTCTGCCCGAAAAATGGCACGGTTTGACCGACGTGGAGACCAGGTACAGGCAACGTTACGTGGATCTGATCGTCAACGATCAGGTCCGCGAGGTGTTCATCACACGGAGCCGGATCATCGAGGCCATTCGGGCGTTCTTTGTTGCAAAGGATTTTCTGGAGGTGGAAACCCCCATGATGCAGCCGATCCCGGGTGGGGCGACCGCCAGACCTTTCAAAACCTTTCACAACGCGCTGGGAATGAACCTCTATCTGCGTGTCGCGCCGGAGCTCTATTTGAAGAGACTGGTTGTCGGCGGCTTTGATCGGGTCTTTGAGATCAACAGGAATTTCAGGAACGAGGGCATTTCCGTACGCCACAATCCCGAGTTCACGATGCTCGAGTTTTATATGGCCTATGCCACTTACGAGGACCTAATGGTCCTCACCGAGGCGCTCTTCACGGACCTTTTGCAACGGATCGTAGGCCGACCCGTGATCCAGTATCAGGACTCGACCATCGACTTCACCCCTCCATGGAAAAGGATCTCCTTTTTCAATTCGTTGCGTGAAATTGGGCGCGTTCCGGAAGAAGCCCTCCGGGAAAGGACCTCGGCCGCGGCGTTCGCCCGGTCAAAAGAGATCCACTTTTCCGAGAAAGAGACCCACGGGAAAATCCTGACCAAGCTCTTTGACCTGCTGGTTGAGCCACAATTGATTCACCCGACCTTTGTGCTTGGTTACCCCATAGACGTATCACCGCTCTCCAGGAGAAACGATCGGGACCCTCAAATCACCGATCGGTTCGAGCTGTTTATTGGCGGAAGAGAGATCGCCAACGCCTTTACGGAGCTGAACGATCCGGTGGACCAGCGGGGACGGTTTGAGCAGCAAGTGGCCCAGCGCGAGGCAGGCGATGAGGAGGCCCTCTTTATGGACGAGGACTTCCTGACGGCACTGGAAGTCGGGATGCCTCCCACTGCCGGGGAGGGGATTGGCATCGACAGGGTGGTCATGCTCTTGACCGATTCCCCGTCCATCCGGGACGTGATCCTCTTCCCTCAGATGAGGGCCAGACAGGACTGATTCGCCCATGGTCTTTGAGCTATTCTTGGGGTTGCGTTACATGAAGGCCAAGCGTAAACAGGCCTTCATATCCGTGATTACCATCATCTCGGTGCTCGGGGTCATGGTCGGGGTGATGTCGCTCGTCGTGGTGCTTTCCGTCATGAACGGCTTCAGCGCTGATCTCATGTCCAAAATTCTGGGTGTCAATTCCCATATTCTGGTGCTGAGCTATGGAGGCCCGTTCCCCAATTATGAGGAGCAGACCCGGAAGGTGGACCAGGTGAAAGGGGTGGTGGCGGCCACCCCGTTCATTTATGCGCAGGTCATGGTGAAACGGGCGGGGAATGTCTCCGGTGCCATTCTGAGAGGACTTGACCCAGACTCCGCCGGGGCTGTGATCGGAATCAATGACATGATCAAGATGGGCTCCCTCTCCTCCCTCAAGGGGTCTCAGGAGGGGCCCCCACCCATCATCGTGGGGCGTGAGCTCTCGAAGCAGCTTGGGGTCTATCCCGGAGACCTCATGGAGGTCGTCTCTCCCGAGGGAAAGCTCACCCCCATGGGCAGGGTCCCCAACACGGTGGAGTTCAGGGTGTCGGCCATTTTCGAATCCGGGATGTATGAATACGATGCCTCCATGGTCTATGTGTCCCTTTCGGTGGCGCAGGAGCTTCTCGGGATGGGGGACCAGGTGAGCGGTCTCGAGGTCAAGGTGTCTGACCCCTATGATTCCGAACAGACAGGCAAGAAGATACAGGAGCATCTGGGCTATCCTTTCTGGACCAAGGACTGGAAGATGATGAACCGGAGTCTTTTTTCGGCGTTGAAACTGGAAAAGATCACGATGTTCATCATACTGACCATGATTGTCCTGGTGGGGGCCCTTAACATCATCAGCACCCTGGTGATGGTGGTCATGGAAAAGACCAGGGAAGTCGCTATCCTCAGGGCCATGGGCGGATCCGCCAAATCGGTGATGTCCGTGTTCATGATCCAGGGAATCTTGGTGGGAGTGATCGGTACGTTGAGCGGATTGGCCTCGGGACTTGGCATCTGTTACCTGTTGGCCAAGTATCGGTTCATCAAATTACCAGCAGACGTCTACTACATTTCCACCCTGCCTGTGAAGGTGGAGCTCGGAGATGTCTTTTTCGTGGGAGCGGCGGCAATCCTCATTTCATTTGTGGCAACGCTTTACCCCTCGTGGTACGCCGCCAGGTTGAACCCGGTCGAGGCCCTGAGATATGAATAACTCAGACTTCAAATATAGGTCCTTTAAGTCATATATGACCTATATTTTGGAAATTGGAGCGCCCGGTTGATCGAGCTTGACCATGTCCATAAAACCTACCTGCACCACGGCAAGCCCATTCGGGTGTTGGCCGACATAAACCTGGTGGTGCGAAGGGGCGAGAGCGTTGCGGTGATGGGCGCCTCGGGTGTGGGGAAATCGACGCTCCTCCACATAATGGGCAGTCTTGAGCCCCCCACGGAAGGATCCGTCCGGTTTATGGGCAGGGACCTTTACGCATTGGACGAGCCAGGTGTCTGTCGTCTTCGGAACCGGGAGATCGGTTTTGTCTTCCAGTTTCACCACCTCCTTTCGGAGTTCAGCGCACTTGAAAACACAATGATTCCTGCCTTGATCGGGCGGGTTTCGAGAGAAGCGGCCGGGGCAATGGCAACTCGGATTCTAAACCGGGTGGGGCTGGGCCATCGTCTTATGCATCGGCCCGGTGAGCTCTCGGGTGGCGAACAACAACGGGTCGCCATTGCCCGGGCGCTGGTCATGAATCCCAAACTGATCCTGGCCGACGAGCCGACCGGTAACCTGGACTGGGCCACCGGAGAGGAGATCGCCGAGCTGCTCTTTGATTTGAATCAGGACGTGAGCCTAACGATGGTCGTCGCCACGCACAACCCGAAACTGGCGGCGGGCATGTCGACGCAAATGGAGATTGTGGGTGGTAGGATACGAGTGTAGAGAGAAAAGGCACGCGACATGGATCGGAGCCGTGACCCCGGGGCCGAACCGTCTCCTGGGGCTGGCTGCTCTTTTTTTCACCCTTTGGGGCCTCATGTGTCTCGGTGAATCGTTCGCGGCGGATGAGATCCGGTTAGCGGTTTTGCCTTTCGTCGTGAACGCCCCCAAGCCCCTCGATCAGCTCCGGCTCCGACTGCAGGAGATGTTGATCCAGGAAATGCAGAAGAAGGGTCTCTCTGTGGTCGATTTGGAAGAGGTCAACCGTCTCCCGCAGGCGTTCACGCCGCCCTCTGATTCGCAGGGCCTCATGCAAATGGCACAGGCGCTCAAGGCAGACTACTTGGTCGCCGGGAGTTTGACCCAGGTTGGCGAGGTTTTGAGCCTGGATGCAAAGCTCATTGACGCGAGCGGCCATAAACCGCCGTTTGTCGCTTTCGCCGTTGCGGACCACTCGGAGGCCTTGCGTGAGAGTGTAGACCAGATTGCATCAAGTTTCGAAAATCAGATCGTTGGCTTGGCACAGGTGGACGCCGTCCGGGTGAGCGGCAACCAGCGCATCGAGCGCGAGGCCATCCTGGCCGTCGTCAAGACCAAGAAGGGCGAACGGCTCGACTATGGGCAACTTGACAAGGACCTGCGCGAGATCTACAGGATGGGCTACTTTACCGATGTGAGCATCGAAACGGCGGAAGGACCCAACGGGACGATCGTCACCTTCAACGTGAAAGAAAGGCCCTCCATCGGGAAGATTTCCTTCGACGGCAACAAAAAGGTTGATACCGATGATTTGAAGAATGAGGTGGGGGTCAAGCTTTACACCATTATTGACCAAAATGAAATCAAACAGAGCATCAACCGTCTCAAAGAATTCTATCGCAAGAAGGGCTATTACAATGCGGAGATCAAGGAACGGAGCGAGCCGCTGGCGAACAACCAGGTTGGCGTGACCTATGTGATCGATGAGGGTCAAAAAATCTATATCACGAAGATTGAGTTCATCGGCAACAAGGCGTTTAGTGACAAAGACCTCAAAAAGATTATGGAGACAAGCGAGCACGGATTTCTGTCCTGGCTGACAGACTCGGGCGTGCTTGATTCAAAAAAGCTTGAATTCGACGTTTTTAAGCTCACGGCCTTTTATCACAATCACGGTTATATCAAGGCGGTGGTTGGAGAGCCCAAGGTTGCTGTGGATCCAGATAAAGGCCTCACCGTCACCTTCGAGATCAAAGAAGGCGATCAATACTCCGTGGGGAAGGTAGCGGTCAGTGGAGATCTGATCATGCCTGCCGAAGAGCTGTTAAAGAAGGTGTCCATCGGTAAAGAAAAGATTTTTAACCGCGAGGTTGTTCGAAAAGACATCCTGGAATTGAAAGATGTCTATGCGGACGAAGGCTACGCCTACGCCGAGGTCACCCCCAGGACGCAGGAGAACGACCTGGTCCATTCCGTTGATATCACCTATGACCTTTCGAGAGGCGAAAAGGTCCGTTTCGAGCGGATCAATATCACTGGGAACAAGACGACGAGAGACAAGGTTATCCGCCGTGAATTGAAGGCCTTGGAAGGCGAATACTTCACTGGAAAGGCCGTGTCGAAATCCACCCAGAATCTGAATCGTCTTGGCTTTTTCGAGAACGTGGATATCCAGACCAAGAAAGGGAGCCGCGAGGATCTCATGGTGATGGATGTCAAGGTGAAGGAGAAGCCCACAGGCAGTTTCAGCTTTGGCGCTGGCTACAGTTCCGTTGACCATCTGGTGGGCATGGCGCAGATTCAACAGGACAACTTCTTGGGAAACGGGCAACGGCTCTCAGCGTCGGTCCGGCTCGGGGGAACCTCGACTCAGTTCGACGTCCGGTTCGTGGAACCTTGGCTGCTGGATTACCCCATCTCCATGGAAGCCCGCGGGTACAACTGGACAAGGGACTACGACGACTACAGCCAAGACAGTTGGGGCGGCTCCCTTTTCTTCGGGTTTCCGACGAAGATTGATGAATACACCAGGAGCTCCGTTCAATACGGCTATGAGGATTCTAATGTCACCAATGTAGCCGACAATGCCTCACAGCTTCTGAAGGACATGGAGGGGCGCAGCGTCACAAGCTCTGTGACCTTTGGCCTCACGCGCAATTCCGTGAACCGGGCATGGAATCCAAGCGAAGGGTCCATTAACAGTATTACTTTTCAGTACGCGGGCGGGATTCTGGCAGGAGACAACTACTTTAACAAATACAACGCCCGGTCCGCATGGTTCTTCCCGCTTCCCTTGAGCACGGTTTTCATGGCCCAGGGTCGATGGGGGTATCTGGAGAAGCGCTCAGGAGGAGAGCTCCCCGTATATGACAAGTTCTTCCTCGGAGGACTGAATACGGTTCGAGGTTATAAGTTTGCATACATCTCCCCGCGCGATCCCGAAACGGGAGACAAGATCGGAGGGGATGTCTCGATGTGTTATAATTTAGAGTTTCGTTTTCCGCTCCTGAAGGATCAGGGCGTGATCGGTGTCGTCTTTTTCGACGCAGGGCAGGTCTGGAAAGAGGCGGGCGACGTCAGCCCCGGCGACCTTCAGAAGGGCGTGGGCGGTGGCGTGCGCTGGTATTCCCCCATGGGGCCCTTGAGGTTGGAGTGGGGCTACGCGCTTGATCCAAAGTACAACGAACCCTCAAGCCAGTTTGAGTTTTCCATGGGGACGGAGTTTTAGTACCTGAGCAGTGAAATTGCGCGCAAAACGGGCACGATTGCAGGTTCCAGTGTTCAGGGGTCAGGGGGCAGGCCTCAAACCGGAAACTTGACACCAGAAAGCTGTTTGGTTCCGGCTTGGCCGGGTTAGGGTCTTTGAATGAGGTTTCAGGTTTAAGTGTTCAGATGTCAGGAAACCCAAAATCCTGTCACACGAAGGCTGACACGGGCGAACCGGAAACGGATGAAAACGCGGGTGAAGACCTGCACTAGGACAAAGAAAGGGGTTTAACATGAAGCGATGGCTAGGGATCTCGATAGGCTTTTTTGCGTTTTGGCTCTTGAGCCAGTGCGTGTTCGCCGCTGACACTGGAAAGATAGCGGTCGTCGATCTACAGATCTGTGTCAGGGACTCCATCGAGGGCAAGCGCCTTTACGAGACTTTGAAGAAGAGCAAGGACGATATGCAGAAAAAGCTCGATGCGCGACAGGAGGAACTGCTCAAATTTAAAGACGAGCTTGATAAGCAGGGCATGATGTTGAGCCTGGACGCCAGGGAAGACAAAGAAAAGGAATTTGAGCGAAGAAAAAGAGAGTTGAAATACTACTACGAGGACCTGACCGACGCGATGCGCAAGGAGGAAGCGGATGCCAGGGGCAAAATCGTCAAGGAGTTTGAAAAAATCGTTTCAGACATTGGAACAAAAGGGAACTACCGTATGATCGTGGAGAGGCGGAGCAGCGGCATCATGTACTTCGATAAAACCATCGACATCACTCCCGAGGTCATAAAAGCTTACGATGATCTGAAAAGAAAATAGATGAAAGGCTTACTTAGACTTTCCCTTGAAGAATTATGCCGGTCCATCGGCGGCACCGTCGTGGGTGACGGCCGTGTCGTGATTACAGGTGTGAACAGCCTCGAAGCGGCAGGACCCGGTGATATCTCATTCTTCTCGGACAGGCGGTATCGGAAGCGTCTTGAAAAGACGAAGGCCACGGCAGTCATTGTTCGTGAAAGGAGTCCTTTTTTTGAAGGATCCCAGATTCTGGCTCCTAATCCGGCGTTGGCATTTGCAAGAGCCGCGGCTCTATTTGCTCAGAAGGCGTTCGCGTTCCACCCAAAGAACCAGCAGTCCTACATCCATGAGAGCTGCCGTCTGGGGCAGAACATCTCTATGTACCCCATGGTCTACGTGGGTAAAGATGCTGTCATCGGGGATGATGCGGTGCTTTTTCCGGGGGTTTTCATTGGGGACAGGGTGAGGATCGGTGCGCGAACGATTCTTTTTCCCAATGTGACCATACTCCAGGACTGCGTTGTTGGCAATGACGTCACGATCCATGCAGGCAGCGTCATCGGCAGTGATGGCTTTGGTTACGCCCGGGACGGCGCCGTATCCGTGAAGATCCCGCAAATGGGATACGTGCAGATCGACGACGATGTTGAAATCGGTGCCAACAACTGCATCGACCGGGCCACCTTTGGGAAGACCTGGCTGATGAGCGGCGTCAAAACGGACAATCTGGTGCATGTGGCCCACAACGTGGTGATTGGTGAAAACACGGTTGTGCTGGCTCAAACGGCTTTTTCGGGGAGCGTGTCGGTGGGTTCTGGTGTGATCGTGGGTGGGCAGGTGGGGGTCGCCGATCATCTGACCATCGGCGATGGCGCCATGATCGCGGGCAGGTCTGGCGTGGCGAGATCGGTGGCGCCGGGGGAAATCGTGTCGGGGTCTCCGGCCATTCCGCACCAGACATGGCTTAAAAGCTCGCTCCTGGTGGCGCGTCTCCCGCAAATGAACGATCGATTGCGACAGGTTGAACGGCGGCTGGCCGAAATGGACCGACGCTCAAGAAAGGAATAAAGGCAAATGGTGCAACTGCCCCTTCGTCATCAGGATATTGCCGGGATCCTTCCCCATCGATACCCCTTCCTGCTCGTGGATCGGGTGACTGAACTGGAGCTTGGCAAACGGGTGGTGGGTCTGAAGAACGTGACCTTCAATGAGCCCTTTTTTCAGGGTCATTTTCCGGGAAACCCCATTATGCCTGGGGTGCTGATCATCGAGGGCATGGCTCAGACAGGTGGGATTCTGGCGCGTCTTTCCCAACCCGGTTTTCTGGAAAGAGGCGGCGCAGGAGAGACCCTCTTTGTTTCCATGGACAAGGTGAAATTCCGCAGACCCGTCGTCCCGGGCGATACGCTGCGGTTTGAGGTGGAAGCCCTGAGATCGGGATCGCGGTTTTGGAAGGTGGCTGGAAAGGCCTTTGTTGAGAGCGACCTCGTTGCGGAGGCGGAGCTGGTGGCCACGATCGGATGAAGGCGTGGAACGGCGTTCTCAGTGTTTTGACGATAGTGAGAAGGGAATGTGTAGATTTAATTCATGGACATTCATCCTTTAGCGGTTGTAAGCCCCAAGGCTGAACTGGGGCCTGGGGTCCAAGTGGGACCGTATAGCACCATCGGCGATCATGTGTCGATCGGGCGAGATACGGTCATTGGTGCGCACGCGGTCATTGATGGGTACACCTGGATCGGTGAGCGGAACAAGATTTATCCTTTTTCCACCATAGGGACGCCGCCCCAGGATATCGGATACCGGGGCGAGGATACGCGCCTCCGGATGGGCGATGACAACGTCATCCGGGAATACGTGACCATCAACAGGGCCACAACCAAGGAAAATTGGGAAACCCTACTGGGCAACGAAAACTACATCATGGCCTACGCCCACATCGCCCACGACTGCGTCATAGGCAACAGGGTCATCATGTCCAATGTGGCGACCCTGGGTGGTCATATCCGAGTGGGGGATCGCGCGATTCTGGGTGCCATGGTGGCCGTGCACCAATTCGTCCGGATCGGCGGGTATGCTTTTCTGGGCGCCAAGTCGGGTATTGACAGGGACGTACCGCCGTTTATGATGACAGCGGGCCCGCGGGCGAGGCTTTACGGGGTCAACCGGAAAGGGCTCTCCCGGATGGGATTTCAACAGGCGACCATTGACGCGTTGAAGCTCGCTTACCGGATCATTTGGCGCGAAGAGAAGAAATTCAAGGTGGCCTTGGAAGAGGTGCGAAGGAGGGTCGAGCCGTATCCTGAAATTGAAATGCTTCTTCAGTTCTTTGAGGGGTCAAAGCGTGGGATCCTCCGCTAGCGGTCGTCTGAGAACGACGATCTTGTTACATTAGCCTGTGTCCATCCGTCAATCGTCGATTTATGGATGAGCATTAGCATGGCAATGGGTTTCCAGGGAGGGGAATGACCACGCGCGGGAGAGAGTCCGGCTGTGGGCCGGCGGATCTGAAGGGAACGATTGGAATCATCGCCGGGGGCGGAAATTTCCCACTTATGGTCGCCCGCGCGGCAAGGGCGCAAGGGCTCCGGGTGGCGGCCGTGGCCCACCATGGCGAGACCGATCCCGCCATTTCCGAGTGTGTAGACACCATCGCCTGGATCAGATTGGGACAGCTGGGGCACCTTGTTTCGGCCCTCAAGAAGATGGGCGTCGCCCGCGCCGTTATGGCGGGGACCATCACCAAGCGCCGGATGTTTGAGAGGGTCAGGCCTGATTTGAAGGGTCTCGCCCTGATGTCCAGACTGGCGATGCTTCAGGATGATCACATTTTACGGGCGGTGGCTGAAGCGCTCAGGAAGTCGGGCATTGAAGTGGTGAGCTCGACGGTGTGCGTACCGGGACTCACGGCGGCGGCCGGATGTCTTACTCGGAGAAGACCAACAAGAAGAGAAGATGAGGATATAAGGTTTGGCTGGGCGATGGCCAAGGCCCTCGGCCAGCTCGACATCGGCCAGTGCGTCGTGGTCCGACGCAGAACGGTCCTGGCGGTGGAGGCGATCGAGGGAACCGATGAGACCATCTCCCGGGGGGGGCGGCTGGCCGGAGCGGAAGCAGTTGTGGTAAAAGTGAGCAAGCCGGGGCAGGACATGCGCTTTGATGTCCCGGCCGTTGGACTTGGAACCATTGAGATGATGGCCTCGGCCCATTGTTCCGCGCTCGCAGTGGAGGCAGGGAAGACGCTGATCTTCGACAGGCCCGAAATGATCGCCTTGGCCGATGAATCTGGAATCACCGTTGTTTCGCGTCCAAATAATGATTCGACCTCGGAAAGGTCGGTTTTATGGGAAAACACCCGCCGGCAAGAGGAGATAATGGAGCCGTGAGTCAAGAGACCATACCAATCGGCGTGATCGGCGTCGGGCACCTGGGTGAATACCACGTCCAGAAGTACAAGGCCATGGACCACGTGGAATTGGTGGGTGTGGTGGACATAAACACCCAACGCGCATCCGAGATCGCCAGGCGGTACAACACGACCGCCTTTCCGTCCCACCATGAGCTGCTGCGGCATGTGGGTGGGGTCAGTGTCGCGGTGCCCACGGAATGTCATTTCGATATCGCCAAGGACGTAATGGCCCACGGGGTTCATCTCCTCATTGAAAAGCCGATCACCCTGTGCCTTGACCATGCGGACCACTTGATCACCATGGCAAGAGAGAAAGGCCTTGTTTTTCAGGTGGGCCACGTGGAGCGCTTCAACCCAGCCGTGATCAAGATGGAGGCATTGCTGACACGGCCGATCTTCATTGAGTCCCATCGGCTGAGTCTCTTTACGACGAGAGGCACGGATGTGGACGTGGTCCTGGACCTGATGATTCACGACCTTGACATCATTCTCCACATCGTTCCCTGTGAGATTAAAGAGGTCCACGCCGTGGGCATGTCTGTCATTACCGGAAAAACCGATATCGCAAACGTCAGAATCATCTTTACCAATGGGACCGTCGCCAATCTCACCGCCAACCGGGTATCCAACACCCCGGTGCGGAAGATCCGCATTTTCCAGCCGGAAGCCTACCTGTCCGTGGATTGTCTCAAGCGAGAAATCAGCGTGACCCGTCTCAACGGCAACATGAGAAACAGCAGGAACTTCCCGCAGATTACCTCCAACAAGATGAAGTATCCCGACAGCGACCCGCTGGCCACCCAAATCACCTCTTTCGTGGAGGCGGTCAGAGGTGAAACCAGGCCTGTGGTGACGGGCCAGGACGGACGCCGTGCGTTGAACCTGGCCCTCAGCATCTGTGACCAAATTGCCAAAGGAAGCAGGGGCTTTCAGAGCGTCTGCTGACTTCATGGGTCTCAAGACCATTCTTATCATTGCAGGAGAGGCGTCGGGCGACCTTCATGGGTCGAACCTGGTGAAATCCCTGAACCGCCAGATGGACGGCCTGCGGTTCTGGGGCATCGGGGGAAGCCGCATGGCCGAGGCCGGGGTGGAGTTGATGTTTTCCTCCACCGAGCTTTCGGTGGTGGGCTTGACCGAAGTATTTGCGAAGCTTAGGGTGATCGGCAGGGCCATTCGCGGGATCCAATCAGGACTGAAACGCCGGAAGCCGGATCTGGCCATCCTCATCGACTACCCGGGATTCAACCTGCACATCGCTCGGTCCGCCAGGAGGAGGGGTGTCCCCGTCCTCTATTACATCAGTCCTCAGGTTTGGGCCTGGCGGGGGGGCAGGGTCAGGAAGATCTCTCGTTGGGTGAACCGGATGGCGGTCATCCTTCCCTTTGAAGCGTCCTTTTACCGAGATCATGGCATGAAGGTGGACTACGTGGGCCACCCGCTCATGGACGCATGCTCTCCGGAGGAAGGATCTGGACTCGACCCCTCCCCGAGAGGCGGGGCAGCGCGTGAAATCGTGGTGGGGTTGTTGCCAGGCAGCCGTAAGGAGGAAATCGCGCGAATCCTCCCCGAAATGGTCGGGGCGGCCGAGATCCTGAAGGAGAGACGGGGCGTAAATCGGTTTATGCTCCAATTGGCCGATGGCATTGGCCCGGATTTTCTACGAGAGATCAGAGGCCGTTTCACCGTGGAGATTCAAGTGGTCAGAGGTGCCATTTACGACATGCTGGAAGCCTGTGATCTTGTGCTTGCGGCCTCCGGCACGGTCACCCTGGAAACGGCGATCGCAGGGGTACCGATGGTCATCGGGTACAAGCTGTCTCCCTTCACCTTCAGGGTGGCAAAGGCGGTCGTAAAGGTTCCACACATTGGCCTCGTGAATTTGGTGGCGGGCGAACCCGTGGTGCCGGAACTCGTGCAGCGTGATTGCACCGCCGAAGCCCTCGCCGGGGAGGCAATGAAAATCCTCGATGATGAAGAATACCGGGCAAAGATGATCCTGGGCCTCGAGAAGGTCCGGCGCCGATTGGGAAGGGGCGGGGCGTCGGAAAGGGCCGCGAAGATCGCCCTCGAAATGATGGCCGAATCCGGGTAAAATGGATCGTGTTGACTATTTAGTCCCTGAGCGGTGAAATGGCGCGCAAAATGGTCACGATTTTTGGTTCCACGGTTCAGTGTTCAGGTTCCTGCAAACCCCGGATCTTGACACCTCAAACCCAACACCTGATCCCGCGGGCCCGCGGGACTGATCTGGTTCCGGCTTGGCCGGGTTGGGAAGCATTCATTTTGCGTGATTTAAGGGAGGCGTAATGGCCAGGACGATTTTCATTGTTGACGATGAGACCAGCATCCTTCGTTCCCTCGAGGGCATCCTTTCCGATGAGGGCTATGAGACGGTCTGCGCGGAGAGCGGACCAAGTGCCCTTGAGAAAATTGAGGACATGATCCCGGACCTGGTCCTTCTCGACATCTGGATGCCGGAGATGGATGGAATCCAGGTCCTCGTAAAGATCAAGGAGCAGCACCCCTTTTTACCGGTGATCATGATGTCGGGCCACGGCAGCATCGAGATGGCGGTAAAAGCCACGAAACTAGGCGCCTATGACTATATCGAAAAGCCGTTGTCCATTGAAAAGCTTCTGCTGACCATCAACAACGCCTTGGATTATCACAGGCTGGAGGAAGAGGTCAGGCTCTTAAAGGAGAAGCAAAAAGGCAGACAGAACATCACGGGCCAGAGCAAAGTCATCCAGCAACTGAGGGAGCAACTTCGCGTCGTGGCCCCCACCAATGCGTGGGTCCTCATCTTAGGCGAGAATGGAACCGGTAAGGAAATCGTGGCCCACACCATCCATGGCTTCAGCCGAAGGGCCCAGAAACCCATGGTCGAGGTGAACTGTGCCGCCATCCCCGAGGATCTGATCGAAAGTGAGCTCTTTGGGCATGAAAAGGGCGCGTTTACAGGGGCCACCGCCATGAAGAAGGGAAAGTTCGACTTGGCCCATGAGGGGACGATCTTTCTCGACGAGATTGGTGATATGAGCCTCAAAGCTCAGTCCAAGACCCTTCGGATCCTTCAGGAACAGCGGTTTGAGCGTGTGGGAGGGAGTCGCACCATCAAGGTGGATGTCAGGGTGATTGCCGCCACCAACAAGGATCTGGAGGCAGAGATGCATAAAGGGAGCTTCAGGGAGGATCTCTTTTTTCGTCTCAACGTCATTCCGATACGGGTGCCGTCCCTTAGGGAGAGAACCGAAGACATCGGCGAGTTGGCCCGTGAGTTCATCTTGGACTTCTGTCTTCACGCCAATGTGGAGCCCAAAGAGCTGACACAGGATGCCCTTGGGATCTTGCAGCGCTATGAGTGGCCAGGTAACGTGAGGGAACTGAAAAATCTGATCGAAAGGCTGATGATCATGACGCCCGGTCGTTTGATCCAGGCCAAAGACATTCCGGTCCCCATCAATCGGTCCGGGGATATCAGGGAATGTTTTGATGCGTCGCTCCTCTTTGACACGCTGAAGGAAGCCAAGGCGGAGTTCGAGCGGGCCTATCTGGAGAAGAAACTGAGGGAGTTTGAATGGAATATTTCTCAGACGGCCGAGGCCATCGGTATCGAGCGAAGCAATCTGCACAAGAAGATCAAGGCCTATGGCCTTGATGAGCTCAAGTCATGAGCCGGCCGGAGATCACTTCATCGATCCGTCTCCAGATTTCATCACGCCCCTCCCTGGTTTTGGCGGAAAAGACGATCGCCGGTCCCAGACCCTCATCCATCTCTTGAATCACCCGCTTGGCCCTTGACAAGGCCTGGCCTCTCGATACCTTGTCGGCCTTGGTCAGTGCCAGGATCGGCGTGATGCCGTAGTGTCGCAGCCAGGTGAGGAGGCCCAGGTCCCCCTCAGTCGGCTCCCGCCTAATGTCCATGATGAGGACCACCGCCTTAAGTGTGGGACGGTCCTTGAGATAGGATTCCACGAGACGCTGCCATGACTGCCTGACATCCGCTGAGACCCGGGCAAAACCGTACCCGGGCAGATCCACCAGGTAAAGGCGGGCGTTCACCAGAAAGAAGTTGACGGAGCGGGTCTTGCCCGGTGTCGCGCCGATCTTGGCGAGATGTTTTCGGTTTATGAGGGTGTTGATAAGGGAGGACTTCCCCACGTTGGATCGGCCGGCAAAGGCGATCTCCGGTAGATCGGCGGGTGGAAATTGGTCCTTGCGAAAGGCGCTTGCAATGAAGGTGACGTCCATGTCTAACGGCCAGTGATCAGTTATCAGTAATCAGTAAACAACGAATGGCAAAACAGCCAAGACCGGCCAGTGACCAGGTACGCTGCCTGCTCACTTCGTCTTTCCCCTCGCCTTTACTGATCACTGATAACTGATCACTGCTCACTTATTCTTTCCCTCGCCTTTACTGATCACTGATAACTTTTTTTTTGGATGAACGCTTCGATGCGGTCCAGTCCCTCTTTGATATTTTCGATGGAATTGGCATAGGAGAACCTCAGATAGCCCTCCGCATTGCGTCCGAAGTCGATGCCGGGCGATACGCCGACACCGGCCTGCTCCAAGATCTCGAAAGCCAGCTCGTAGGAATTGTGGTTGAGGTGCTTGGCATTCACGAGCATGTAAAAGGCGCCTGAAGGTTCGACCGGGAGCCCGAACCCCAATTCTTTCACGCGGCGAATCATGAACCGTCGCCTTTCGTCGTAGACAAGCCTCATTTGCTCTACGTCGTCGTGGGCCTGGTTCAAGGCCGTCACCCCCGCCCACTGGGACACACTGCCGGCCGAGATGAAGAAGTTCTGTTGGAGCTTTTGAAGGGGGCGGATAAAGGGCCTAGGCGCAATGATAAAGCCCAGGCGCCATCCTGTCATGGCATAGAGCTTTGAAAATCCGTTCAGTACAAAGGCGTTGTCGGTGAATTCAAGGATCGAGTGTTCCTTTTCTCCGAAGGCCAAGCCGTGATAAATTTCGTCAGAAATGATGGGGATGCCCAGTTCGACCAGTTCGGCCATTCTGCTTGGGGGCAGGAGATTGCCCGTTGGATTTGATGGGGAGTTGATCAACACCGCCCTGGTATTTGGTCCTATCTTTTTCTTCACGTCCCGGGCGTGGAGCTGAAAGCCGTCGGTCTCCGAAACATCGACGAAGATCGGTTTTGCGTCCAGCCAGTTGGCGAAGTTCGGGTAGCAGGGGTAGTGTGGGTCCGACAGGATGATCTCGTCGCCTCGCTCGAGGAGGGCCGAAAAAAGCATGAACAGGGCAGGGGAGGTCCCCGATGTGACCATGATCCTGTCAGGGGTAATGCGAACGCCGTATCGGGAACCGTAATGGTCGCAAATGGCCTCCCTCAGCTCCGGGATCCCCAAACTGTGGGTGTAATGGGTTTTCCCGTCGCAAATGGCCTCAGAGGCCGCATCGCAGATACAGGACGGCGTCGGAAAATCGGGTTCTCCGATTTCCAGGTGGATGATGTTCCGCCCCTGCTTTTCCATGTCGTGGGCCTTTTCGAGGATATCCATGACGATAAAAGGAGGGATTTTTTCGGCCCGCTTTGCCACCTTCCACATGGCTTCCCCTGTCATTTCCGGCCCCCGATTTCATCGAGGAGTCTCTTGGCTTCCTGGCCATAAGTTCCCCGTGGGTCCAGTCGGACCACCTCGATCAACGATTCGGTGGCTTCGCGGTGGAGGTTGAGTTTGAGGTAGAGCCGGCCCAGGTGCAGGTAGGGCAGGGGCGATGAAGGGGAAGTCTCTATGGCATGGCGATACGCCTCGACGGCCTTTTCCGACCGGTCCAGCATCTCATAAGCCAGGCCCATGTTGTCATATGCGGGGGAATAGCGATTCCAACGTTCGATGGCCTTCTGGTAATAGTCGATGGCCTCTTGAAACTGGCCCATCTGGTGGTACGCGTAACCAATATTGGTGTAAGCCATATAGGGTGTGCGATAAGAGAGGCTGTGTGCAGCCTTTTCAAAATGGAGGATCGCCTTGTCCCACTCACGACGGATCAGGTAAACCGTCCCCAGATTATTCTCCGCGTCCGGGTAGTCGGGCCTCAGCGCCAGGGCCTTCTGGAAGTAAGCGATGGCCTCATCGGTGTTTCCCATGTCTCGGTAGGCCAAGGCGATGGCGTTTTGGGTCTCCGCGTTTTCCGGGTCCAGTTTCGCCGCCTGATTCAGTTCGTTGAGCCCCGCTTGGAGCTGTCCGTCCTGAAGCAGGGTGAGCCCCAGGGCCTGCTTGGCGTCCGCCTTCTTCTTCAAGACCGCACGGTCCTGCGCACAGCCCATAAAGGCGGCCAGGATCAACCACACGGCAACGGCCAGGCCCAGACGACTCATCATATCACCTTGTTGAGGGCGTACTCGATAATGCCTTCCGCGCCCGCCTGAATGAGCTGTGGAATGAGGTCCCGCAGCACCGCGGAGTTCACCACGGTTTCCACGGAGACCCAGTTCGAGTTGTAAAGGCCTGCCACCGTCGGGGCATTGAGGCTCGGCAGGATCTGGATCAGGGATTCCATTTTCTTGACGGGGACATTCATTTTCAGGCCCACCAGGTTCTCGGCCCGAAGCGCTCCCTTGAGCAGAAGCGCAATCTGCTCGATTTTCGATCGCTTCCATTCGTCCTGGTAGGAGGTTCGGTTGGCGATCAGTTGGGTGTTGGACTCCATGAGTTCGTGGATGATCTTTAGTCCGTGGGCCTTGATGGTGCTTCCGGTCTCGGTCACCTCCACGATGGCATCGGCAAGTCCCGAGACGACCTTGGCCTCGGTTGCGCCCCATGAGAATTCCACTTCCACGTGGATGTTGTGCTGCGCAAAATAGCGTTTGGTGAAATGGACCAGCTCCGTGGCGATCTTTTTTCCCTCCAGTTGCTCCAGACGCGTGATGTCCGAGTCGGCGGGGACGGCCAGCACCCAGCGGGCAGGTTTCTGGCTCGCCTTGGAGTAGATGAGATTATCGACTACCACCACGTCTGATTGGTTTTCCTCGATCCAGTCCTTTCCCGTGAGTCCCGCATCGATGGTCCCGTTCTCCACATACCTGGACATCTCCTGGGCCCGACAGATGGCACAGGACATGCTGTCGTCGTTGATGTCCGGGAAGTAGCTGCGGGAATTGACGGAGATCCGCCAGCCGGATTTTTTGAACAGATTGATGGTCGCCTCCTGAAGGCTCCCCTTGGGTATGCCGAATTTCAGCTTGTTCATCGCTTGTACACCTTTTCGGGATCAAAGATTTTCTGGCCCACAACGGTCACACCGCCTTCGCGGTCCACCTTCTTGTGAAAACAGGACCGGTGGCCGGTGTGGCAGGCAGCTCCCCCCACTTGTTCCACTACGAAGAGGACCGTGTCGCTGTCGCAATCCGCATAGATGGCCTTGATGATCTGCACATGGCCGGAAGTGCCGCCTTTGTGCCAGATCTCTTGCCGGGACCGGCTCCAATAATGGGCCTCGCCGGTCTTGAGGGTCTTTTCCCAGGAGGCCTCGTTGATGTAAGCGAGCATGAGGACATCCCCGGATTGGTGGTCCTGCACAATGGCCGGCAGCAACCCGTTCCCTTTGGAAAAGCTGAGCTGTATTTTATCGTTCAATGGTGGCTCCAGTTTGGTGACCCGTAAATGACTGCAAGATTTCTCTCGCAAAGACGCAGAGATGGCAGGGGTTTGAAAAAGAAAGGACATGTCTCGCGCAGCGCCCACAGAGTCCCCAGAGGTTTAAAACCAAACAAAAAGGGTTTTTCTCTGCGTTCTTTGCGTCTCTGCGAGAGAAAACGCCTTTGGTCTTTCTTCCACACATCCGAGGCAGCATATCAGAAAACGGGGGTCATTAGAAGGGTAAATCACCGAGGCCGCTCAGTTGACCGCAGGCCGCCAGGATGTCCTGGCCCTTGCTCTTTCGAAGGATGGCCGTGTAGTGGTTTTCGATGAGGATCTGCTGGAACTGAAGGATCCGGGACATGGGCGGGGGGGACATGTTGAGTCCCGGGAAAGGATTCAGGGGGATCAGGTTGATCTTGGCCCTGATGCCTGAGAGCAGCCGGACGAGGCCCTCCGCGTCTCTTTCACGATCATTGACGCCATCGATCAGGATGTATTCGAAGGTGATCATCCTCCGGTTCGGGAGCGGGAAGCGCCGGCAGGCGGCCATCAGCTCCTTCAGCGGGTAGGTCCGGTTGATAGGCATGAGCGCACTTCGGGTTTCATCATCGGCGCCGTTCAAGGAGACGGCCAGATTCAACGCCATATCCTTGCCAAGGCGGTGGATGGCGGGCACAAGTCCCGAGGTGGAAAGCGTGATCCTGCGGTGGGAGAAGTTGAGGCCTTGCTCGTCCACCAGGTTGCCGATGGCTTTGATAACGGCGTCGTAGTTGGCAAGGGGTTCGCCCATGCCCATGAAGACAATATTGGTGAGCCGATCCGGCTCAGCCATGGTGCGTTTGACGAAGATGACCTGCTCCAGGATTTCCGCGGCGGTGAGATTTCTCGCGAGTCCGCGTCTCCCCGTGAGACAGAAACGACACCCCATGGCGCAGCCCACCTGGGAGGAGACGCAGAGCGTCCGGTGGACCCGCTCCGGGATCAGGACCGATTCGATGGTGCAGCCGTCTTCCAGCCTGAAGAGAAACTTCTCGGTCGTGTCCTCCGAGACGAGACGCTTGACCTCTTCCAGGTGGGTGATCCGGGCCTCCTGCGCAAGGGATTCGCGCAGCGCCTTCGGGAGGTTGGCCATCTCATCGAATGAGGAGGCAAGCTTCTTGAAAAGCCAGTGGTGGATCTGCCGGCCCCGGTAAGGGTCAAATCCCCTGGCGTGCACCCACTCTTCCAGTTCGACGGGTGCCAAGCCCCTCAGATCAGGCTTCATTTGGGTCGCACGCCCCTTTTGCCAGGGCGGATGGGTTCTGGCACATGGTCCGAAGCTTGGCAAGGTCCCAGACGTAATCATACAAATGGAGACCTTTGCTGGCGGCGATGATCTCGCCGTCCTCCACCCCGATGCTCGATGCCATATATTCCTTGAGGAGCTGGATGGCCCCGAGGTTGGCGGGGAAACCGTTCCAGAGGTCCCAGGATCTGAAATAGACCACGAAGTGGAGCTTTCCGTCCTTGATCCGCGTGTCGATCCCCCGAAGACACGGCGGATCCTTGAGAAAAACGGCCCGGGGCTCGCCAACGGTCATATAGGCCTGGTTTGTGCCGAATCCGTCCTCCCGGTACATCCGGATGACCTCTGCGATCTGGTCTTCCAGATAGGCACCGTAAGTGTAATCCTCTCCCGGTTGTTTGATCGAGGTCATGAGATAGGGGAGATACTCCTCCAGATACCCCTCGGCAACCGGGTTGGGGATCCCGAGCGATGGCGGGATGTCAGGCAAGAGGGGCCGGGTGGAGGGATACTTGATGTGGATGGTCACGTAATCAAACTCCAACCGCTTTTGGCCCTCATAGCTCCCCCTCTGGATCACGTAATCATGACCGGTTTCAAGGAGCCGGTAAATGCACTGGAACCAGGCATCCGGCAGGTCGCGGGCCTGAATGAATTCAAGTTTCATGAAAAAACCATACGCGAAAGGGCGCACGGCGCAAGGCGCACGGCGCAGGGTGAATGTGAATGACCAGTGAATCCAAACAATAATTTTCTCAATGATCCGCCAAGGTGTCAACTCGAAATGCAAACATCGGCATCCCTTACCCGCAAAGCCCGGCAAGGTCCGACTCCTGGCCTTGCTAATCCACTCGCTTCACTTTTCTTCTTTCCTGTGCTATTTCCAGATAGGCGCGTAGGTAAAAGCCTGGATCTTTTTGCATGGGTTCTGATTCTGCTTGCCTTCCAATCCTGAACCGTCTTCGCGAAACCGGAACGAGAGATGGTTCAGACTGATGTGGGATACCCGGATTCCGAGATGAAAGAAATGGAAAAACGGGTCGAGAAAAAGACGAGGACGGACACGGGAATCCCGTGGTGGCTGAAGCGGCTTGACCTGGTGAGGGCCGAGCTGAAGGGAATGGCCTTTCCCGGGACGGCTCAGGAAGGGCTGCGGCAATGTGCCGAGCTTTCATCGGTCTCCATGGAGCTATTTGAGGCCGAAATCCGCAAAGGTCGGCGCAATGGAGGCGAAGACGGACAGGAAAGACAAATTCGTCGTCTCATGAACCGCTTCTCGAAGGTTGAAGAAAGGTGGAAGTCTGCCTGGAGGAAGCACCGTGTCACAGCCGAAGGAAAATAGGCTCCTGGAGGTTCTGGCAGCCGTCATCGATTCCCTCAGGCGTGCGAAGGTCGGATACATGATCATCGGGGCCTGGGCCCTTGCGGTGTGGGGCAGACCGAGGGCGACCATGGACCTGGATTTCTTGGTGATGCTCGAAGAAGATGGGCTTGGACACCTGGGCGAGCGGTTGGGAGGTGAAGGGCTCTTGGTGGATGAGACATGGGCTAAATGGAACCCGATGCTCAGGGGATTGCAGCTTCGCATGCAGTGCCAGGGGATAATGGTTGACCTGATGCGCCCGCGCGACGCACATGACCAGCAAGCCTTTGCGAGGCGGAAAAAGAAACGGTTGACAAGCCGCACCTGCTGGGTCGTCGCACCAGATGACTTCATTTTGCAGAAAATCAAGACAGGCCGCCCAAGGGACTTCGAAGACGCCCTCTCTGTAGTCGAACGGTCGCGCCGGATCATCGATCAGGTATATCTCCGGCGCTGGGCATCACGCCTGGGTCTCAGGGAAGAATTGGATTTCCTGTTAAACGAGTGACATCTTGCGGAAGATTATTTTGCCACCCCACCCCTGATCCCCAATCCAAGCCTTGACTCCTGCCCTCAAAGGATCTAAGAACGGGTTCACAAAGCCTGAACCAAACGTCAACTTCCCAGCCTAACCCAATTCCATTTCATTTTTTTCTCAACTTTTGACCTTGTTTGACAATCGCCTTCTGTAAAGTGTCCGCAATAAACGGCTTGAGACCAATTATAGGGGGAAGTCCTCAATTTTGAAGTACCATTTTGGCACTTCAAGTCGGTAGTGATGCCAGAGAGCTCCAGGCGAGCTTCCTGATTGGGGGCGCGTTGGAAACGACCGCGGCGATCGTCGGAGCCACGCATCAGATCGGCTCTTAGGGCAGCTGGAGGCTGAACCCTCTCGGACAAAAGCAAAGAAAGGAATAGGCATGGGATATTCGGTCGCGGTTGAATCAATTGTCAGGAAAATTCTCTTCATCCGAGGTGAAAAGGTCCTATTGGATCGGGACTTGGCGGAGATGTATGGCGTGGAGACGAAGCAGTTGAAGCGTGCTGTCCGAAGGAACAGCAAGAGATTTCCGCCGGATTTCATGTTCGTGCTCACCAAAGAGGAACATGATTCTTTAAGGAGCCAAATTGGCACCTTAAAGAGAGGGGAACATTCCAAGTATATGCCTATGGCCTTTACCGAACAGGGGATTGCCATGCTCTCATCCGTCCTCAACAGTGAACGGGCTATTGAAGTCAATATTCTTATAATGCGTGCTTTCGTTCACATAAGAAGGCTGGCAATTTCTTATGAAGTTGTCGAGAGAAAACTCAAGGAGATCGAGGATCGCCTCGAAGACCATGATGAAAAAATAGAGGTAATCTTTGAGGCCATTCGGCAGCTCATGGCTGCACCAGACAAACCGACCAAGAGGATCGGCTTCGAGGTGAAGGAGAGGAAGGCAACGTATGGGAAGGCCGTGAAAGGAAGACCAAGATGAAGTTCAAACCTTACCCAAAAGCAGCTGTCTTGGCGCATACAGACAAGGCGCATCCTTCCTTCGCACCTGCTGACCCCATTTGTGGAAAGGGTAGGTGACCCGGGGAGTAATTTAATTGCCGCCATGATCCATCCGTCATAGGAGGAAATTGGCCGGGCGCAATGGCCCAAACATTCAGGCGGGCAGATCCGAAACCAAGCCGTTCCGAGGAGGTGACACCGTGGCCGTCTTTCCCCAACTGGAACGCATCGTATGGTTCAACGGCCGGCTCAAGGAGGGAAGATACCCCAACGCCTTTCACCTGGCCGAACATTTCGAGGTCTCGCACAAGACCGCCCAGCGCGATATCGACCGCCTCCGAGACCGATTCCACGCGCCCATTGAATACGATCCCTCGCACAAAGGCTACCACTACACCGACGATCACTTCGATCTGCCCTGCCTGCCGGCCAGCCAGCACGAGGTCCTGTGCCTGGTTCTGGCCCGTAGCCTGCTCACCCATTCAGCCGGCGGCTACATCAGCCGCGAAATCGACAGCCTGCTCGAAAAGCTCTTTTGCGCCGCGGCTGGGATAGGGCTCACGCGTGAGACGGCCGATCGCCTCTTTTCAGCCAAATGGTCCGGTTACACCCCGGCCCGGGAAGAGACCTTTCGCCAGGTGGCCTGGGCACTGATCAAACACCGCCTGGTGGCCTTTACATACCGATCGCCCCTTTCAGAAAACACGACCGCCCGGCGCGTGGAGCCCCATCACCTTCAGCACTTTATGGCATCCTGGGTGCTCACCGCCTGGTGTCACAACAGATGCGACTGGCGCAAGTTTTACCTCGCACGCATGAGCGATGTCAGTGTTCTGGACCAGGCCTTTGACCCTAAACCCGAAAGCGATTGGAGACACTTGCTCGAAGCGGCCTTTGGTCTATTCCAGGCCGATCGGATCGTCTCGGTCACCCTCCGCTTTAACGCCTTCCGGGCACGCTGGATCAGACAGCAGCGCTGGCATCCGCAGCAGCAAATCACTGAGAACCCAGACGGAGGTCTGGATCTGACCCTCCCTGTGGCCGACTTCCGCGAGATCAAGCTCAAGATCCTCCAATTCGGCGCCGACGCAGAGGTGCTGGCACCCGATTCCCTCCGCCGGGAAATCAAGGAAGAAATCGACCGAATGAAGTCGGTCTACAAAACCAAGGAGACATAATCTTTTCCGAATTTTTCTCGAACATGGGTCATCGGATGTCCAACCACGGGTGGTATATTGGGGCTGCGGGCAGACGGACGAGCGTGCGTCTATCCTCAGTCTTACAAGCGGGTGAAGGAAATCTCCTCCCTAAAGGGAGGCCGGGAGGGATTTGAAACTCAGGCGATCTGACTCGGATGATATTGGAATATTTGTGACCGTCCCTGCGACATATTGAATGCGAGACCGAAAGGAGAGCAGCATTGCAGACTAGAGCAGTCGTGCGTATTGAGCAGGTCGAAAATGTTATCCTTTCCATACGGGGAAACAGAGTGATTCTGGATCGTGATCTCGCACAGCTATATGGCGTTACCACCGGCAATTTGAACAAAGCGGTGAGACGCAATATGGAAAGGTTTCCAGAGGATTTCATGTTCCAATTGACACCGGAAGAATACAAAACTCTAAGATTCCATTTTGGAATCTTAGAAAAGGGCCGGCACTCGAAATACTTGCCTTACGCTTTCATGGAGCAGGGCATTGCCATGCTATCGAGCGTGCTTAGGAGCACACGCGCCGTTCAAGTGAATATTGAAATCATGCGGGCATTTGTCAGGTTGAGGCAAATGCTGTCCAGCCACAAGGATCTTGAGAGAAGGCTAGTTGCCTTGGAGAAAAAATATGACGAGCAATTCAGGGTGGTCTTCGATGCCATTCGCGCTCTGATGGCTTCACCAGACAAGCCGCCCAAGAGGATCGGTTTCGAGGTTAAAGAGCGAAAAGCTAAGTATGGGAGGCAGTGAGAAGAGCTCCAAGCCAGTATCGTGTCCTGATCGTTGAAGATGATAGCCCGACCTTGACCGGAATATCGGAATGGCTTCAAGTGGCTCATCATTGCCGGGTTGCCCAGGCATCCAATGCCGGCGAGGCCCTTTATTGGCTGGGCAAAGAGCGCTTCGACGTGGTCATCACCGGCGTCGGTATGCCGGGAATGAATGGCCTGGAATTGACGCGAATCATCCGAAAGCGTTGCGGCCCGCCGGTGATCGTCATGACCGGATATTACCGTTGGGAACGTGTCAGGCAGGCCTACGCCTACGGCGCCAAGGCCTTCCTAAGAAAACCCTTCAGAGTGCAATTGCTCAAAGAGGTGATCGATTTGGTGGCAGGCAAGGGTCTCCATTACATCGGACCGAGGGTGAACCAGACAAAGGAAAGCGGAGAACCCTAATGTGCCCCCAGAGATCATTCATGCGGGAAAGTTCAAATTCAGGATGACCTAGAAAGGATAAGGAGCATGGCCACGGGGACCGATGCGGGTGTTCTGCACCCGGAAAGGATCATTGGGAGAATCTACTGGATAAGGGATAAGAAGGTCATGCTGGATCGAGACCTGGCAGATCTCTACGGAGTCCAGACAAAGGCTCTGAAGCAAGCGGTCAGAAGGAACAGGAGACGTTTTCCCGAAGATTTCATGTTTGAGTTGTCGAAGGATGAGTTGAAGAATTGGAGGTCACAAATTGTGACCTCCAATAGTGACAGGATGGGTCTGCGTTACAGCCCCATGGCTTTCACCGAACTGGGGGTTGCCATGCTATCAAGCGTTCTTAGCAGTGAGCGGGCGATCCAGGTTAATATTCAAATTATGAGGGCATTTACCCGACTGCGGGAAATGCTTGCCGGTCACGAGGATCTAAAGCGAAAAATCGAGGACATGGAGAGAAAATATGATGGCCAGTTCAGGGTAGTCTTTGAGGCAATAAAGCAATTACTTGAAGGCGAAACTCAACCGAAAAGGAGGATCGGCTTTGAAGTGAAAGAGAGAGAAAAGCAAGGTATGGGAGGCAGTGAAAAGAGGTCCAAGCCGGTATCATGTGCTGATCGTTGAGGATGATAGCCCAGACCTTGACCGGTATATCGGAATGGCTTCAAGCCGTTAATCATTGGCGTGTTGCCCAGGCATGCCATGCCGGCGAAGCCCTTTATTGGCTGGGCAAAGAGCGCTTCGACGTGGTCATCACCGGCGTCGGTATGCCGGGAATGAATGGGCTGGAATTGACCCGAATCATCCGAAGGCGTTGCGGCCCGCCGGTGATCGTCATGACCGGATATTACCGTTGGGAACGTGTCAGGCAGGCCTATGCCAACGGCGCCAGGGCCTTCCTGACAAAGCCCTTCAGAGTGCAATTGCTCACAGAAGTGATCGATCTGGTGGTCGGCAAGGGTCTCCATTACATCGGCCCGAGGGAGCACCAGACAAGGCAAAGCAGAGAACACCATGGCGGGTCGTGAAATGGGCTTGGGCACGACTGCGGACGGGGGTTGAAGCAAATCTCCTCCCTTTCGCAAAGTGAGGTCGGGAGGGATTTAAAGCTTGGGAGGTCGGAACCGGATGGTATTGAAATATTTAAGGATTGCCCACGCGATCACTCTGGGAGCGGGAATATCCTCTTTACACTGTGACTCCTACCCTTTGCTTTCAAAAAAATGTGCGGGGGCAAAATTTTTTTCTGTCCGTGCGACCGGATATGACAAAGCCGATTGATAAGATGCCCGGCAAGAGGATGGCATGGGAAGTCATTCTTCTTTCACGATCGGTTTCGGGCTCAAGACGAGACAGGATTGAGTCACCGTCCCCGCAATCGAATGGTTGGGTGCAGAAATTCCTCCCATTCGCAAAGGGAGGTTGAGAGGATCTTAAGAATTTTAGCCTTGAAGCTTGACACGAACTGATATCGGCGAGAGCTAACTTAATCATACTGGGCGGATATTGAAAGCATTAAAGTGCGGTATCCGCCGACCACGGGAGCATAAGCTCATGAGCCGGCAATATTACGCCCACAGTCTTGAAGGAAAGCCGCCAAGTGAGTGGCAGCCACTTGAAGAGCATCTGAAGAATGTCGCGGAAATGGCCCGTTCCTTCGCCGAGAAGTTCCAAGCAGGCGGATTGGGCCTATCTGGGAGGCCTCTGGCACGATTTGGGAAAATACCGGCCCGAATTTCAGGATCAGGCTGTAGGGAGAACAAATCGGGGTTGAGCACTCTGGATTAGGCGCGGCTTATGCCTTTCGGAAAGACAAGGCAAAGAGCCTTCCTTTGGCTTTTGTCATCGCCGGTCACCATGCCGGTTTGGCCAACCTCATAGGCGAGCAGCCACCGCCAGCCCACTTCGATCATGGATCGCATGAAATCGAATCAGAAAACACTGGAAAAGCTTCTTTCCATTCTACCAGAAAATCTAGTCGAGTGCTGCTTTTCCGGAGTTGCCATCATTTCTTAAGTTGGAGGAAAGAAGGAGTGAGAAAGAAAACAAAATCAAAACAAGAAGATGCGAATTCTGGATCCGTTTTCTCTTTTCCGCTTTGGTCGATGCGGACCGGCTAGACACGGAAAGGTTCATGGATAACCAGCGCAACCGTCTTCGGGGAAATCACTCATCAATTGAAGAGTTGAGCCAAAAACTGGATGGCTTTCTTGAATACAAAACAGCCCATCTAAGCGCCGACTTGCGTAGTACGCCGGTCAACCAGAGCACGAGCAGGAGTCCTTGCCTCTTGCCGCCAGGCGGCCGAAAAAGATCCAGGCGCATTTTACCCTGACCGTGCCCACCGGCGGAGGAAAAACTCTGTCTTCCATGGCCTTCGCCCTGAACCATGCCGAACGCCATCGCCTGAGACGAGTTATTGTCGGTCATTCCTTACACCAGCATCATCGAACAGAACGCTGAAGAATACCGACTCGCATTGGGCACCGAAAACATCATCGAACACCATTCCAATCTGGACATCGAAGAATACAAGCGACGGCACGGTGAAGAAGAGACCCGGCCGGATGGAACTTGCCAGCGAAAACTGGGAGGCCCCGGTAATCGTCACCACAACAGTTCAGTTTTTCGAGTCTCTTTTTTCGAATCGTCCCTCCCGGTGTCGCAAACTACATAACATCGCCCGGAGCGTAATAATCCTGGACGAGGTCCAAACCCTGCCGCCCGAGTATCTAATGTGCATCCTCGATACCCTGAACGAACTGACCAGACATTACGGCTGCTCTGTCGTTCTTTCCACGGCCACGCCGCCGGCCTTGGCCGAAACGGGAGCGTTTTGAATGGGGCCTGAAAAATGTTCGGGAAATCGTTCCCCGCACTGATATGCTCTGGCGAACGAGCTGAAGAGGGTTGAATATTCATGGCCCGATCCTGATAGCCCGCCCGTATCATGGGAAAGTCTAGCCAGAGAATTGGCCGAGTACGAACAGGTCCTGGTCGTGGTCCACCGCCGGGACGACGCCCGGGAACTGGCTGAAGGCCTGCGACTGCTATTGGCAGACCAATCCGTTTTCCACTTGTCAGCTCTCATGTGCCCGGCCCACCGTGCCCAGGTCCTGGTTCGGGTGAAGGAACAACTCCACAGCTGGAAAACCATGCCGACTGGTATCCACCCAACTGGTCGAAGCCGGGGTGGACTTGGATTTTCCTGTGGTCTATCGCGCTCTGGGAGGGCTTGATTCCATGGTCCAGGCCGCGGGACGATGCAACCGGGAAGGCCGCGCTGGACCAGGGCAGGGTGATCATATTCCGCGCACCTTCCAAGCCGCCATCCGGGACGCCGCGCAAGGCCATGGACGTTGCCGAAGGTCTTCTCCGAAAAAGCGGAGGCAGCCTCGACGTTTCAACGCCAGGCATTTTTGCTGAATATTTTCGCAGTTTGTATTTCGGAAGTGAACTTGACGCCAAGAGGATTCAAACCCTCCGACAGGAATTTAAGTTCGCCGACGTGGCCCGAGAATTCCGCTTAATTGAGGACGGCTTCACCCAATCCATTGTCGTTACCTACAAGCAGGCAAACGCCCGATTGAGGGAATTGCGCAACAAGGGGCCTTCCCGGGAGACCCTTCGGTCTTTACAGCCCTTTATCGTAAATGTTTATCCGAAAGCTTTTGAGACGGTTGCATTCGAGTGGCGCTTTGGAAGAGGTCGCCGAAGACCTTTTTGCGCTGAACCCTGTCTTTGATCATCTATACACCCCTGATTACGGGCTCATCGTTGGGGAGATAGTTGATCCCTACCCCGGCGACCTTGTCGTTTGAACACCATGTAATGGAAAGGAGGAATTTATGAAGGAACAAAGCAGCCCGACGCTTAAACTGCGAGCACGGGGGCCGTTGGCTTGTTTCACCCGGCCGGAGTTTAAGGTGGAACGGTTTTCCTACCAGGTGATGACCCCGTCTGCGGCCCGGGGGTTGATTGAGGCCGTGCTGTGGAAGCCAGCCATCGCTTGGCGCATCGAGCGCATTATAGTGCTAAAGGAGATCAAGTTTACTGCCTTCCGTCGAAATGAGGTCAATTCAAAAGCGGCGAAACCATCCAGCGCCATTATCGCAAACGGAGGACCTCCCCCGGTTTTTTTCGCCGACGAAGACCGGGCGCAACGTAACACCGTAGCTTTAAGCGATGTGGATTATGTCATCGAAACCCATTTCGTCATGACCAGTAAAGTCGGGTCGGGCGATAACATCAACAAATTCGTTGACATGTTCACACGCCGCGTGGCCAGAGGCCAGCACTTCCATCAGCCCTACTTCGGTTGCCGGGAGTTTGTCGCCGACATATTGCCGGCCGACGATTATCCAAGGCCTATCGGTGAAACCAAAGATCTTGGTCTGATGCTATGGGACATCGATTTCGGACCTAAGAGCAACGTCCCAATCTTCTTCCCGGCCAAGCTGGATCAAGGGGTCATGGAAGTGCCGCAGTCCCGTGACGAGCTTTTCGTTCGTCTGAAGGAAGGAGGTACGTCATGATTCTCCAGGCCCTTTATCAGTTGGCTATGAGGGAAGACCTCGTGAGCGATCCGGACTTTGAGCCCAAGCAGATCGCCTGGCTTGTGAGGATTTCCCCGGAAGGCAAATTGATCGGCATCCAAGGAACCCATTATATCCCGCCGGAAGAGGCAAAAAAGAAAAAGCCAAAGCCAGTGCCAAGACATTCTCAGTGTCCCGAGAGAGGCGGGGCGAACCAGCGGCGACAGGGCATTTTTTCTATGTGACAAGGCCGAATATGTGTTTGGAATCGATCCGGAGGCAAGAAGATCTCACAAAAAGCTGAGATCGACGATTCAACCTGTTAAGGGAAAGGTTGATGCATGGGAGATGAAATCAGAGGATGAGGCGGTAAATTCAGTCTTATAGATTTCTGGAAGAAATGGCATGATGGTCACCAGGCAGTTAAACTGCCGGAAGGATGCACAGGTAATGATCTTTTTGCCTTCGTCTACGACCCGGATATCGACCGACTTGTAACGGATAGATCAGTCGTTCAGGCATATTGGGAAAGTATCCGAGAGCAGAAAGAAGAACATCATGGGAAATCTCGTTCGTTGCCTTGTTTCTGGAGAAAGATGTATTCCTGGCGGCCTTTTCCCTACGATAAAAGAGTTCCAGGCGGCACCACTAGTGGAGTGGCTCTTGTCTCTTTTAATAGCAAAGCATTTGAATCATATGGATGGTAAGGCAATCTAAATGCTTCCATATCCGGGAGATGCCGCTGAGGCATGTTCAACAGCTTTAAAACAGGTTGTTGTATCCTGCCTACCCAGACCCACATCAACCGGGGCAAGCTTTGCCTCGGCGTAATCTTCGGCTTAGCTCGGACACGGCCGTCCTGTTCTGGTCTGCGGATGCAAGGGGCGATGAGTTTTGTTCAATTTTCAGTGGATTGCTTGAAGGCAACCCGGAACAAGTCAAGGAGCTATTTCAATCAGTCTGGAAAGGCCATTGCCCGGAGATAGAAAACCCAACGGCCTTCTACGCACTGACGATTTCAGGATCCCAAGGCCGGGCGATAGTCCGGGACTGGCTGGAATCCACGGTTGCCCGGACCGCTCAAAATCTGGCTAGTCATTTCGGCGATCTCGACATCGTTCGCAACACTCCTAAGCCAAAGGAACGTGACCTGCCGCCGCATTTACCTTTGGCCCTTCTGCTCGAATCTCTGGCTCCCAGAGGCGACCGGGAACAAATTCCGTCACCTCTGATCGGCAGTATGGTCAAGGCCGCACTGCATGGTTCGCTCTATCCCTTGTCTGTACTGGCGCGTGCCCTGGAGCGGATCAGGGCGGAAATCGGACGCACTGACTGGGCTGACCAGAACCGACATGATGCGCGGGCCGCCCTGATCAAAGCGGTCCTCAACCGGCGCCGGCGATTCTATCCCGAAACCGTTAAGTATATGGAGGTGAAAAAAGAAATGGACCCGAGAAACGATAGCCCCGGATACTCACTGGGCCTGCTTATGGCCGTGTTGGAACGGCTTCAACAAACTGCCCAGGGTGACCTAAATGCCACCGTCGTCGACCGCTACTTCAGCAGTGCATCTGCTACGCCCAAGGTCGCCTTTGTCCGGTTGATGAAAAACGCAAGGCACCACGTCAGCAAGGTCAAAGATGATCCGGAAAGGCGTGGCATGGTTTACCGTATTGAAAGGATAATGGATGAACTGGCAGAGCGCTTCGATCCTCGGACTAATGGATTTCCTGCTCACCTCGACCTTGAACAACAGGGGCTTTTTGTCCTGGGCTATCACCAGATGCGCAAATGGCTTTGGATGAAGAAAGAAGAGCGTATCGAGTGGGAAAAGTGCAACCCGGACGCCCTCGGGCCTTTATCTGGTCCAAAGATCGACCTGCAGAAATGAATAAATAGAATATCGAGGAGGAAATCATCATGACTATTATCGACCATCGCTACGAATTCGCCCTGCTTTTTGATGTCATCAACGGAAACCCCAACGGTGATCCGGATGCCGGCAATTCCCCCCGCGTCGATCCAGAAACCGGTTTAGGCCTCGTCTCTGACGTCTGCCTGAAGAGAAAAATCAGGAATTCCGTCTCATTGAGCAAAACAAACCCTCAAACCCGCGCGCCCGAACAGGGCTATGATATCTACGTCAAGGAAAAAGCCGTCCTCAACCTCCAGCACACACGCGCCTACGATACTCTCGGCCTCAAACCGGAAGCCAAGGGCAAGGAAAAAGCCGGTCAGATTTCCGAAGCTCGGGCGTGGATGTGCCAGACTTTTTTCGACGTGCGCATGTTCGGCGCCGTAATGAGCCTGGAAATCAACTGTGGACAGGTTCGCGGGCCTGTTCAAATTGCCTTTTCCAGATCAGTCGATCCGATTATGCCTCTTGAACAGGCTATAACTCGAATGGCGGTGGCTACGGAAAAGGAAGCCGAACAGCAGGCTGGGGACAACCGAACTATGGGCCGCAAAGAAATCGTGCCATACGGGCTTTATATGGCTCATGGCTTTATTTCTCCACACCTGGCTGCCGATACGGGTTTCACAAC
>CAWHLE010000021.1:0-49364 GCA_963830155.1 uncultured delta proteobacterium
TCGCCTTTTTTCCCTTGGCGGGCAACCCGATAAGGGCCTTGGCAAGCTTCACCTTCTTATCCAGTTCTCCCTCCCTCAGGATCATGATTCGTTGGGCCTGAGGAGAGCCCGCCCCGTGCATGGACTCTATCAGCGCCGTGCCCCCCGTCATGGCCTCGATCAGGCGGGCGATCTTGACCCGGTGCTCCGTTGGAATCTCCGAAACACCGGAGAAATATTTTCGGACCAGATGGCCCACGTCCTCGCTTTCCAGATCGTACTGGCTCGGCAAGGTGGCGATAAACCCCCCTGCCAGATCGAGGGCCAGCCTGGCCACCTCGAAGTGGAAGCGCGTCACGTTCTGTTTGCAGACGTTGGCCAGCATGGTGTTCACCATGTAGGCCCCCGACGGCGTGGGGCAGCCCTCCGCGGAGCACGCAATGGAGGAGCTGTAAAGGGTCTCGCAAAGATGGATCATCTCGGTGATCTTGTCTTTCACATGGGACCCCTTGGACGTACCCTGGATCTGGGTGAGGTAGGTCACCGCCCCGGTCAGAACATCCATGAGCCCGGTCTTGCACGCACCGTAATTGGCACGGTGGTGGGCCGCAAAACGGTAAACGAGCGTCCCGGCAAATTCCGTCTGCCCGTCCAGAAAGACCCGCTCCTTGGGGACAAATACATCTTCAAAGGCAATCACGGCCTCCCCGCCCACCGCCGCAAAAGTGGGTTTCCCCGAGTCAATTCTTTCCCGCCGGTCCCTGCGATCATCGCTCGCCTGCCGGCCGAAGATCATGGTGACCCCAGGGGCATCCACCGGGATGGCGCAGACAACCGCATAATCCTTGGATCGCTCGTCCATGGCCGTGGTGGGCATGACCAGGATCTCATGGGAATTGACAGCCCCCGTCATGTGCAGCTTGGCCCCCCGGATGACCATGCCGCCATCCTTCCGCTCGACGATGTGCACATACTGATCAGGGTCTGCCTGCTCCATAGGACCCTTCGACCGGTCCCCCTTGGGATCAGTCATGGCCCCTACCACCATCAGGTTTTCGTCCTGAATCCGGATGAGCCACTCTTTGAAACGTTCAAAATAGTCCGTTCCATGCTTCTGGTCCACTTCATAGGTCACGGAATAAGCCGCGTTGATGCCGTCAAAGCCCACGCAACGTTGAAAACACGTCCCCGTCTTCTGGCCCAGCACCCTCAAAAGCTTCACCTTCTTGATCAGGTCCTCCACACTCTGATGCACGTGGGTAAACCGGCTGATGGTATGACCGGTCAGGTGCGAGACGGCCGTTGCCAGATCCTTGTAATTCGGTTTGCTCGCCAGGGCATAGGTCATGGCCGCTGCCCTCACGTGGGGCGCCGTGGCCGGATGCCGGGTCACATCCTCGATCCTCTCACCCCTGTAATAAATCCTGGGATGGATTTTCCTCAGGCTTTCCAAATATTCAGCACCGTTTTTAAGCTTCATCATTTCCCCTTTCAGCCATGCGCATTGCGCTTGCTTCAGCTTTTCCCGGAGGGCTGAGATTTCTCACGCAGGGTCCGCCGCAGAAACTTCCCTGTCAGCGTCTTCGGGATCTCTTCGACAAGCTCCACCTTCCGCGGGTACTTATAGGCCGCCATGCGGCTCTTACAAAAAGATATGATCTCTTCCGGGGTCACGCCACGGGCCATCCCGGGCTTAAGCGCCACGTAGGCCTTGACCGTCTCCCCCCGATAGGGGTCCGCCTCCCCCACCACGGCCACTTCCTTCACCGCAGGGTGCTGATAGATCACATCCTCCACATCCCTCGGCCACACCTTAAAGCCGGAGGCCACAATCAGGTCCTTTTTCCGGTCCACCACATAGAACCAACCCTCCTCATCCATCTTCCCCACATCACCGGTATAAAGCCATCCGTCACGAATGGCGTGCCGGGTCTCTTCCTCCTTTTGCCAATACCCCGGGATGACGATGGGTCCCGAATCAACGATTTCACCCACTTCGTTTGGACCAACGGACTGCGTGCCGTCTTCCAGGTCCATGATCTTTACCACACAGTTGGGAACGGGCAGACCCACGGAAAGGGCCCCGCTTTCAAGGTCAACCGGCGCCCGCTTACCCCAGGGCACTAGGTGCGAGGGAGAATTGGTCTCGGTCATGCCGTAGGCGTTGTAAATGTAGAGCCCCGTCAGCTTCTCGAACTGCTCCACAATGGCCGCTGAAACCGGCGCCCCCCCACTGTAGGCCTTGACAAAGGAAGAAAGCTCCCTTTTCTGAAGGTCGGGATGGTTCATGAGGGCAATATAGACTGTGATGGAGGCAACCGTTGTGGTCACGTGCCATTTCTCGATCAGCCTCAGGGCCTCGCTCGCATCAAAACGATAGAAAAGCACCACCGGAATCCCTGCCAGCGCGGCAGAAGCCAAATGCGCCACCTCACCGGTCACATGGAAAAGCGGGGCAACCCCCAGCACCACGTCGGTTTCATTCAACTGCAGCATGGCCTGGTACACCCGGGCGTTGAAGGCAATGTTGCCGTGGGTGTTCATGGCCCCCTTGGGAGGACCGGTGGTGCCAGATGTGTAGGTCAGATACGCCACATCGTCAGGACCCAGACCCCCGTCCGGGATTTCCCTGTCCCTGTACTTTTCAATCAGGTCAAACAGGTCCAGGGCGCCTTCCTGCGGCCGCTTCTCAATCCCTTTCAAAAGGCCGGGGACTTCCGCGCCCGGTGCAAGCATGTCCAAAGGAGACGTCGTGATCACCTGCTCAATGGATATCTTTCGCAGCGCTTCAAGATCCAGCGATTCCGCGATGTCCTCCTGTGTCACCAGAACCTTGGCCCCGGCATCCCGGCAAAAATAGGACACCTCCTTGTCCTTGTACATGGGGTTGATCGGCACAATGATGGCCCCGGCCTTCCACCCCCCGTAAGCGGCCACCATGAACTGGGGCACATTCTGGAGATCAACAATCACCCGATCCCCCCGCTTGACCCCCAGTGCGGTCAACCCGGCTGCAAAACCGCTCGACAAATGGTCCAGCATGGAATAGGAAATTTCGTGGTCAAAATAATAAACCGCCGCCTTTTCCGGCCTTGCACCCGCTGAATGCTTGAAATCCGCCAATGCCGTGCTCCCAGAAATCTCCAGATCCTGAGGAACATGATCAGGATACTGCCTTATCCACGGTCTCTGATGATAAATGGATTCCCCCATCATAGGCCCCTCGCTACCAGGCGGTCCAGCCGCCGTCAATATATATGGTCTGACCCGTGATAAAATCCGAGGCAGGTGTCGCCAGAAAGATCACCGTCCCCTCAAGCTCCTCAGGCTGACCCCACCGGCCCATGGGCGTCCTTTCATTGATAAAATTGAACCGCTCCGGATCGTTGCGAATCTGCGCCACAAACTCCGTCTCAAAATACGTAGGCCCAATGGCATTGACCCTCACACCCTTCTTGGCCCACTCAAGCGCCATCACCTTGGTGATCTGATTGACCCCACCCTTGGAGGCCGCGTAGGCCAGCTGCGTCGGCAACACCACCTCACCAAAAATGGAACTCATGTTGATCACCTTGCCGTAACCCCGCTCGATCATCTGCGGCACCACCGCCTGCGTCACCAGAAAATACCCCTTCAGGTTCGTATTGATGACCAGATCCCACTTCTCCTCCGGATACTCCAGCACCTCCACCCGGTGATTGACCCCCGCATTGTTCACCAAAATGTCAATCTTCCCGAAACGGTCCAGGATCTCATCGACCGCCTCCACAACGGACGCCTTGGAGGTCACATCCATATGAAACCCCTCGGCCTCCCGGCCAAGACCCTTGATCTCGCCTGATACCCGCTTCAGGTCAGCCTCCGTCCGGCCGCAAACCGCCACGTCGGCCCCCGCCTTCGCCAGCGCCTTCGCCGATACCTCGCCAAGCCCTCGCGTAGATCCGGTCACCATGGCCACCTTCCCCTTCAAATCAAATATCTCTAAGCTCATTTTCCACCCCCGACCCCATATGCCCTTACGCTTAAGATCCTCGTGCAGGCCTCAAAGCCCGCTCAAGACGCCCCAACCCTCCCTTTTCGCGAAATTGGAAAAGCCATTAAGATCAGCAAGATATGCCCTTTTCGATTTTCAGGGACACAGACCGGGCTATTGCCCCTTTAGCGAGCGATCCATTCGGTTCAACTTTCATTGGTTCTTTAGCCCTTTTTGAGATCGCGACCGCCACGGCGTCGGTCAGACATCTAATGAGGATGCTCCGATGGTGGCCGTTTCAGGCGATAAAATTGCTCAACTCGGAAAAAAATTGTTGACAGCCTAAGCGTATATGTGATCACATATATCATATCAACTTTTTGATGCAAAGCAAAATAATTAGGTGGCTATAGCCATTCGTTTTTCCCGATACGGCTTCGTAAAGTCTTTGTATGTAGCGACCATAATAAATGTGAAATTAACAGACTAATAAATGCTCTCCATAGGTTAGGCGATCAAAGGTGCAGCAAAGTGACGCTCTTTAAGAAGGAGAAACGCTTCTTGGAAAAAGCGGGAACTTTATTCGTCCGATCTCATGTTGCTGCGCGGCTTAATCGCATACCGCTAAAACGCCAAGGACCAAGCACGCTCGATCTCGGAATTGCAAAAAATTACTTGTCCAAGCAAACCCCATCCTGTATACAATTCCCGATGGATCGGGAGGGTCGCTTGGTCCAACTTCCAGCCTGTGGAAAAGAATCCAAGACACGGATTGGCGCCTTGCTTTCGGATTCCCTGCTCGGATTCACGTACCCAACAAATAGCCCTTGGTTCGCCCTGGCACAAGGTAAAAATCACAGCCTCACCTTCATAACGCGTGTTCACACGGATTTAGGTACAGACACCAATCCCCTTTCAGAACAGACTTGGGGATATAACAGCCCTCTTCAATAGTTACCGGACGGTTCCAGAGAGGAGAGCCCGATGGTTCGTCTCTTTTCAAATACCCGGGCATAGAAATTCCAGCAGAATCTAGTTTCTTGCGTTAGTCGATGCGGATGCCCCCCTTGTCTGGTGAAATCGGGGATCCCGTAAAGACGGGGCGCAGACTCCACTGGGAAAGGAGGTGAGAGGCATTTCCATTATGGCTTGGGGACATGATTCGCTTTACTTGGCGCGTACCCCAGGTATCATTCTCTAGGTTCGCTTGCGCTTCGAGGATAAACCAAACAAAAAGATGGAGGTAGATGACCATGAAGGCGGAAGAATATGAAAAGATGGCAAAAGGGGCTTACGAGCGATACATGACCAAGACAGTCCCGCCAAAGGATAAGCCTGTCTATGAAGGGCCGCTGTCCAAGACACCGGAGGGGTTTGAGCACCCTACCCTTGACTGGGATAAGTATGCCTATGCCAAAGGGTGCCACACCCAGGCCGTGGATTGGGACGAAAACATCAACTACCAGCGCATGAGGACTTACCGGCTCGAGCGCACCCGGGAACAATTGAAGGCATTCAACGTGGGGGCGATCCTTTCCGTGAATGAGTGGAATACACGATATATGAGCGGAACCTGGACACCCCACTGGACGACGCCTTCCTCCGGTTTGAGGTATTGCCTCTTTGCAGCCAATGCCAAAGGCCCGATCATCTATGAAAACGCGGAGATCGGGTATCACACGCGGCAGATGTGTCCCTGGCTTGACAAGGTGAAGGTGGCCATAACAGGTACGGGCTGGAGCAGCATCATCATCGGTCCCGGTGCCCAAAAGAAGCAAAGAGACAAATACATCAAGCAGATCGTGGATGATCTCAAATCCTACGGCATGGACAAAGAAACCCTGGCACTGGATTTCACCGATCCGGGAATCATTGAGGGTTTCAAGAGTGCCGGGATCAAGGTGAGCCTGGCAGGACAGGAATTGATGTTCCATGCCCGCAAGATCAAGAACCGGGATGAAGTGGAATGTCTGCGCATAGCGGCGGCCATTTGCGACGCGGAGTTTCAAGCGATCAAGGACACGTTGAAGCCCGGGGTGCGCGAGAATGAGATCGTAGGGTTGATGCACAAGGTGGCCTATGACCTCGGAGGCGAGGTGTATTCCGGTATTTTCTGCACATCCGGTGAGTTCAGCTGGCCCAACCCGCGCGAAACCTGCGCAAACCGCATTATCCGTCCCGGGGACATTTTCTATGCCGATTGTTACAATACGGCGTACATGGGCTACAAGACATGCTACTACCGGACATTCTGTCTAGGAAAGCCGACCCAGCGGATGAAAGACGACTACGCCCGGACAAGGGATTGGCTGTATGCTTCCATTGACGTGATCAAGCCCGGGATGACCACCAGGGAAGTGGCTGAAAAATGGCCTCATTCCCCCGATGTCTGGAGCGACATTTTGATCAAGCATGAGGATCAGACGGCCGGAAGCAACTGGATGCACGGGATTGGCCTGACCCTCTATGAGCTTCCTTTAGCCTGGCGCGAGGTATCCCTGGATAACCCGCTTCCCCTTGAAAAGGGCATGACCTTTGCGATTGAGACCCAATTGGGGACCATCGGGGTCGGCGCTTCAAGAATCGAAGAAATGATCCATATTACGGATACCGGAACGGAGATCCTGACCAAGTGGCCTATCGGAGAGATCACAATCGTTGATTAACAAGATGCTCTTTGAAAATCTGCAACGGCTCTTCCCTGCCGGACCCAGTGGGCTTTGCGGGATGAAGGCAGGGAAGAGCGACAACCCTAAGATACGTCATTGATTTTGAAATGTCGTTTTTCGGCGATAAAGTTTCCCCCCCAAGAACCATCTTAGCTAGGAGGAAGAAATGAAACTGAAAACATGGCAAACTGGTCTGGGCGTCCTGTGCGCACTATTTATTGTGCTTTTGATCCAGCCCCGCGTCGAATCGGCTCAAAAATCCGTGAAAATAAAGCTGGCCTCGACCTGGCCTTCTCCAGAGACCTCGATGATGAGCGAGGTGGTCAAAAGCTGGGAGGATGATGTCACCAAAAAGACCAACGGGGCAATCACCTTTGAAAACTTCTGGGGATGTGCCTTAGGGTCCCCGCCTGAGCATATAGAATTGGTGAAAAACGGCGCTGTGCAGGCCGCCACTTTTCATCAGTGGTATACGCCCACTAAGTTCCCCTTCGGAGATTTTGAGTATGTCTTCCCCTTCGGGCCGACCGACTACGAGCTCGTTTCTAAAGCGGGAAGACAGATCCGCACCGAGTTCCCTGAATTTAAAAAGGAATTCGACCAGCAAAACGTCGTGTGCATCTCTAAGCTAACCTTTGGGGTCTACAATTTCATGAGCAAGGAGCCCTTAAGAACCGTGAAGGATTTTGAAGGGAAAAAGGTGTCCCTGATTGGCAGGTATTTCGGAAAGTGGCTGCCTCCCGGTGCTACCGCCGTGGTCCGACCAGGACAGGAACGTTATGATCTGTTGCGGTCCGGAGTGGTGGACGCGGACCTCCTCCCGTTTGACCTGCTGTATGCCTTTAAAATTCAGGAGGTGACCAAGTACTATGACCAGGTGGATCTGATTACCTGTAACGGCAATGTTATCGTGATGAACAAGGATACCTTCAACAGTTTGTCCCCTGAAACTCAGAAGATCGTTTTGAAGGCGGGGGAAGAGGCTGAGATGCGTGCAGTCCGAGAAATCATCCCAAGGTGGTTAGACAAGTGTAATAAGGAATGGAAGGCCGCCGGGATGGAATTCGTTGTTTTTCCGAAAGAGGAGAAGGTCAAATGGGCCAAAGAGGTGCCAGATACGGCCGAAGAATGGGCGCTTGAGATGGATTCCAAGGGTCTCCCTGGCACAGCGCTCGTCAAACGCTGGCAGGAGATTACAACCAAAATGGGGTATGATTGGCCTCGTCACTGGGGACCCAAGTGACGGATGTCTTCTCATACCAAATGATCTATCAAATCGGAAGAAGCGCTGAAGTCCTTTTCAGGGCTTCTTCCGATTTCATTCTTTGCTTCGATTTCCCCTGTGGCCTGCCGAAATCAACCGTTTTTCCATTCGGCAGGAAATCTCAACCTCATGTAGTAATGCTCAGGGAGATGTCTTCGCGATGTTACGTCAAGCTGAAAAAGGCCTTCAAGCAATTGACAAGGTAATGGTTGTGATCTCGTGGGCGGTCACGCTCTTCATCACCTTCATGATCGTGATCGACGTGTTTTTGAGATTTCTCTTTAACAAGCCACTGCCGGCGTCCTGGGAGATCAGTGAAGTCGTCATGCCTTATATTGTCTTTTTCGCGCTTTCCCAAGCACTGGCTGTTGGGGCCCATGTGCAGGTAACCATTGTGACGAACCTGTTTAACCCAAAGGGCCAGCGTGTCTGTGAGATCACTGCCACCTTGATCTCTTTAATCGTCTGTGTGCCGCTGACCTACTGGTCTTGGCTGCACTTTTGGTCAGCATACCGTATTGGAGAGGAGATTCTCGCTGCGATCTGGATCCCCTGGTGGCTGGGTAAGTTCGCCATGCCCGTCGGATTGGGGGCGTTTACATTGCGTTATTTTCTAAATCTCCTCAATTTGCTCATGATGGATCGAATGGTATTGATTGGAGGGGGGGAGATTGAATAATGGATCCGTTGGTGATTGGAATCCTTGGAATCGTCTTCTTATTTCTCTTGCTGGCTGTGGGTGTTCATATCGGTGTCGCGCTCGTGGCCTCGGGGCTTTTCGGGCTATGCGTCCTGACAGGTTTTGAAGCCGCGATCAAGATGATCGTTTCTGCCTTCTACCACAAGATCTCAACCCCTGCACTCATTACCCTCCCTCTATTCATTCTAATGGGTGTCTTGGCGAGCGGCGGAGGGATAAGCGATGACATCTATCGCACTTTGAACAAGTGGCTGGGGAAGTTCAGAAGTGGGTTGGGTATCTCGACGGTTCTTGCCTGCACGGCCTTCGGCACGGTCTGTGGATCCTCCCTGGTTACCGCAGCCGTTTTTGCCAAGATCGCCGCACCCCAGATGAGGCAAAATGGATACAGTAAAAAATTGGCCTACGGGATCTGCGCAAGTGCCGGATCCATCGGCATGCTCATTCCTCCGAGCATCCTGGCCATCGTTTACGGGACCCTGAGCGGTGTCTCCATCGGCAAGGTGCTGATGGCTGGCGTTGCCCCTGGTATTCTTTTGGCAGCGGCGTTCAGTGTCAACATTATGCTGATTGCCAAATTCAATCCCGCCGCAGTGGGCCAACCGATGGAAGGTGTGTCCTGGTCTGAACGGCTGATGAGCCTCAAAGGGTTCTGGTCCATTGCGGTTGTTGGGATCGTCATTTTCGGAGGCATGTACGGAGGTGTTTTCTCACCCACCGAAGCAGGAGCCGTCGCCGCCTTTGTGCTCATCATCATTTATATCTTTGTCACGCTGCCTAAACTGAGCCGACTTGAAAGCTTGCGCGAGATGGGCAAGGCGCTGACCGACACCTCCATCACCTCGGCGATGATCTTTTTGGTCATGGGCGGCGCGACGGTGTTTTCACAGTTTATTGTCCTCTCCGGCATCACCACAAAGATGTCGGACCTCTTTCTCGGTACGGGTTTGGGGCATTATCCGATCGTCGCCATATTTACGTTCATTGTGCTTATCCTGGGTTGTTTCCTGGACGGCATTTCGATTCTCTGCATTACCATACCGGTCTTCAATCCCATAGCGACCGCAGCAGGCGCTGACGCCATATGGTATGCAACCATTATGATTCTATCGATTGAAGTCGGTCTGATCACCCCTCCCTTGGGGCTGAATGTGTATGCCGCCAAAGGCGTTGCCGAAAAGGATGTCAGCCTGGAGGACATTTTCAAGGGAATCCTTCCCTTCTTCCTTGGAATGATTGCTGTGCTGCTTTTACTTTATGCCATCCCTCCCATAAGCATCTTTCTGCCCAGTTTTGTTGATTAACCATGTGGGTGGCAGATGTGAGCCGTCATGGCTTGCGGCCTAGGCTTTGAGGGGGAAGACAATGCTCCGTCGAAGAGGCAGGAACGGGGAAACGATCACATAGAAGGAGGTGTTTGCTATGGAACGATACGTGGTCAAACCCATTTGCTTAGGGCAGATTGATGCGGATCAATCGGGATTCACTTACATGGCTTTTCCAGGCGTTCCGCTTGTTCTGGATGTGGCCTACTTTTTGATAAAAGATGCACCCAAGACCATTCTTTTTGATACCGGGTCTTGGGCGGCACTCATGGCCAAATATTGGCCCGGCAAGGGGGTGGATTTTCAGACCTTTGAGGAATCATTGCAGAAGGAAGGTATGAGCCCCGATGATGTGGATATCATCATCACCAGCCATCTCCACCATGATCACATCGGAAACCATTTCAAATGCAAGAATGCAGAGGTCTATGTGCAGATTGAAGAGTGGGCTTTTGCGAGAGCACCCCATCCCCTTCAGGCCCAATACTACCCGAAAGATCTGCTGGATCAGATTTGGAACATGAAGCTTCGTCTCATCAGAGGCGACCATGAGCTCTTTCCAGGGATCAAGATCCTGCATACACCCGGCCACACACCCGGGACCCAGTCTCTCTGCGTGGATACCAAGGAGGGCAAGACCGTCATCCCCGGGCAGTGCAGCATCTATCAGACTTTCGAAGACCCGGGTCGCGTACTACCAGAGAATCACCCTTTCAGGCATTGGGAGGTGTTTACCCAATCCATCGCTACGGATATCAACCAGGCCTATTGGAGTTGTCTTCAAGTAAAGAGGATGGCAGATGTATTGCTGCCCTGCCACGGCCCAGGGTACCACGAAAGGACGAAGAAATATTTGCCGGAATCCATGAGAAAATAGCTTCTAAACCGCATGAAATTATTGACGGCACGACCGTTTCGTTGGTGCCGCCGAGGACCTGCGGGGTTCTGATACTATGGTCACGCCGTGCGTTTTTGAGGCAGGCTATTCTTGCTGCAGAACAATTTCAGATTTGGAGCATCCAAATGCGCAAACGGGTCCATGTTATCGATAATTCATTGTGCAGTGGTTGCAGGAATTGCGAGGTCTGGTGCTCACTGGGCAAGAAAACTAAGGATGAATTTAATCCGAGAAATGCTTCGATTCGAATATTGAAAGACTCTGAGGGAGTAATCAATATTCCTTCAGTGGATTGCGCCGCGGATGGATGCAGATTGAACGACCGGGGAGACCCCATTTGTGTTGAAATGTGTCCAACGGGTGTCCTGATCTATACGGATCTCGACGATCTCATTGAAAAGAGAATTTTTTATCGTGCGAAGCGGAAAGAGCAGCCCCTGTTCAGACTGATTGTTCCCTGGAAATATCCTTACCCGACCACAAAATGGCCCCTTCAAGAGGATTAGAGATGTACGGCTGGAAAAATAGAATCCTCAGGATAAATCTTGAAAGCAGGAAGGTGTCAACGGAAGATCTTCCGGAAGAGTGGAGGAAAAAATATATAGGGTGCAGGGGAATAAATGACATCATTCTTTACCAAGAAGTCGGTCCTGAAGTTGATCCGTTCAGCGCCGACAACAAACTGATTTTTGGAACAGGCCCGTTAGAAGGAACGCCCATCGGTATGGGGAGGATCTCCATACAAACAAAGCACCCGAAGGGGTTCATCGGGGAGGGGGGCGCCGGTGGGCACTGGGGTGCTGAGTTGAAGTACGCAGGGTATGATTTTATCGTCGTAGAGAGAAAGTCCGAGGTTCCTGTGTACCTCCTCATCGATAATGAAAAAGTGGAAATACGGGATGCCGGACATTTATGGGGCCGTGATGTGCGGCAAAAAAACCTCTTGCTGAGGGAAGAAACGGGATTACCGGTGGAAGTCGCCTGTATTGGTCCCGGCGGAGAACGTCTGGTTTCCGAAGCGAAGGTGATGGTGACCCTGGACCACGCAGGGGGTAGAGGATGTGGCACGGTCATGGGAGACAAGAAATTGGCGGCCATCGCTGTGCACGGGACTGGAGGGGTCAAGGTCAAAGATCCTGAAAACTTTTTGAAAACCTATCGGAAAATTCGGAAACTTCTCGATCTAAGGGAAACCATCGATCCATTCGTACCGTCATGGGCCTTCTTGAGCGCAAACATGTTGCTTACGCTTTTTAACGAAAATGGATGGCTACATGCCTACAATGCTCAGAGAGGCACCATCGAGTCCTTCTTGAATGGAGAGGAGTATCTCGCCAAATATGTGACTCGACCCGAATCGGGTTTTTGTTGTCCTTTTCCCGCCTGTGGAAGGCGGTTCGAAGTGAAAGAAGGAAAATATGCGGGCACATCAGGGGACGAGAGGGAGGGAGGATTCTCCCTTGCCGCAGCCGTGGTAGGCGTCACCTCTTGGCCTGCAATGCTGAAATTCCGGGAGATATGCACCAAGGCAGGAATCGATGAATTCATGGCAGAGTATACGATCGGATGGGCCATGGAATGCTATGAGAAAGGGATTATCGATAAGCAGGATACGGACGGCATCGATTTGAGATTTGGAAATGAAGAGGCCTTCCTTCAGATGACCGAAAAGATCATTCTCAGGGAGGGATTTGGCGATATTCTTGCGAGGGGTTCGCAGGAGGCCTCACAGATCATTGGTAAAGGTTCCGATCGGTTTTTGCTCACGATCAAAGGCAGAGAACTGGAGGTTATGCCCCAGAGGTCCGGGTATCAAATGGCATTGGCGCTTGCGGTGTGTGAAGGAGGTCCGGACCACACAAGATGGTACCCCCCCTACCCTCCTAATCCGAAATCCATACCTAAAGACATACCTTTACCATTTGATCCTGCCTGCGCATTCCAGACCAGGTCCGTAGAGGACAAAGGCAGATTGGTCAAGTGGTTATACGATAGCAGGGCCGTGTTTGAAAGCCTTCCTACCTGCGTTTTCATCGTAAGAAACATTCTCGGGATCGATATGAGGCCTTGGTTGGACCTCTACAACAGCTGCACGGGTGAAGCATGCACTTTGGACGAATTCATACGCATCGGAGAAAGGATTGTGAACCTCGAAAGGGCGTATATCGTAAGAGAGGGATTCAGAAGAAAAGATGACACCGTCCCGCGAAGGATGCTGGAAGAACCCATTGTGGACAGGAATATCCCCCCGATGGGGAAGAACCTCGATATCATGCTCGATGATTACTACGGCCAGAGGGGATGGAGCCTTGAAACAGGCATACCCAAAGAAGAAAAGCTGAGGGAATTGGACTTAGCGTTTGTAATGGATGACCTTAGAGATGCAAAGTAGAAGGGCGAGCAGCCAATGGGAGATTCCAGGGGGAGATACGCATACCTAAAGTATGTGGGGCATATTGCGATGATGACCGGAAAGGTGCGGGAGGCCGTCAGCATTGACGGCATCGACAACATCTCAGGCCTTTTGTCGAGATTGGAGGAGAAGTACCCTGGTTTCAAAGAAGTTTTTTTGCCTTCGGACGGCGTTTTCAATTCCAGAACGGGGATTATTCTCAGGCGAGTGAGTCAAGCCAGCCCGGTGATTGATAGCGGCCAGAAAATCGAAACCGATGACATGATCACGTTTTGGTAAACGCGTGTCTAATGACAATAATGGTCGATATTTTCATAACGCTATTGCCGTCGTTCTTTCGCCCTTCCCCTCCTCAAGTGCACTCCAGAGAGGAGGCATCTGCGTGCACGCGAGGCCGTCGACCTGCCAAAAGGCAGGTTCGGCACCGAGATCTTCATGCATTTCGGACGCCTCCGCCATATAGCTCACTCGGTCTGTGTAACCGCGGCAACATAGGTATGATAACCCTGCACCTTACTTCAGGGAGATTGGGAAGGAGATAAAACCCCATGCTGTTTGAAATGCCAAACTGCGGGAACTGCAAAACCTGTGAAATCGCATGCTGCTACCACCACACTGGGGAATTCAGTTGGGCTCCGTCGAGTTTCCGGGTTAAGGAAAATCCTAACGGAAAAAGCTATCTGATCCTCATTGCCGAGACAAATGAGGGTAAGGAAGTCGCCTGTGACGGCTGCAAGCAGGAAGAATTACCCTTGTGCGTGGAAGTCTGCGAGGAAGCTGAAATGTTACAAGGTTTCTTGAAGGAATTCCTGGAAAGAGAAAGGCAGACTTCTTAAAGGGGTCTCATGTAGAGGAGAAATGAGCATGACCAAGGTCAGTGGTGAGACAATGTCTTCGATCGCAGGAAAGATCCTTCGGGTAAATCTCAGTAATAGGGAAATCCGCACGGAACCCTCCGAGAAGTATATGCGGGAATGGCTGGGCGCCTCGGGGATTGCAATCAAACTGCTGTACGACGAATTGGGTCCATGGGTGACACCCTATGCCCCAGCGAACAAACTGATTTTCAGCGCGGGTACCTTGCTCGGCACACCGGCGCCAGGAGCGAACAAGATAAACGTGAGCACCTTGAGCCCGATGACAGGCGGCTGGGGAAGCAGCCTTTCTGACAGCTATTTCGGGGCACAACTCAAGTATGCGGGGTACGACGTTCTGGTGGTCGAAGGAAAGGCCCATACGCCGGTCTACCTATGGATTCATGATAAGGGCGAGGTGGAGATCCGAGACGCTTCTTCCCTGTGGGGAAAGACTACCTGGAAGACTCTGGACATGATTCGGGAGCTCCATCACGACGAGGATCTTCATGCCATATCCATCGGACCGGCAGGAGAAAACCTCGTCCGGGGTGCCTGCATTATCCAGGACACGGGACGGGCCATGGGCCGGTGCGGCACTGGGTCGGTCATGGGATCTAAGAACCTGAAGACGATTGTGGCTAAGGGATCCGGTTCCATCAAGGTTGCAGACCCGAAACGGTTTATGGCAGCCGTGGTGGCCAACCGGAAGAACTTGGTGAATCACCCGGCCGGGAAAAACCTCCGGAAGTACGGACCGCTAGGCATCCTGGAGGCGAAACAGGCCTGTTCCGGGATCAACTACAAAAACTTTCAGGAGGGTTCTTTTCCCGATGAGGTTGTCAGTCAGATCGATCCCAGGAAGTCGGTGGACAAATACCAGGTGCGAAGAGTCAGTTTCCCCTCTTGCGGCGTCGGGGGCTGCGGCAGATGGATGCATATCACGGAGGGCCCCTATGCAGGGCTCAAGACCGAGGCCTGTCAATGGGAGGCCATGTCGACTCTCCAGGGCAGATTTGCCGTCCACGAGCCGACCTTCGCTTTTAAGGCCAACGCTTACTGCAACGAGATGGGCCTGGATATCGATTCGACCGCTGGGGCCATCGGATGGGCCATGGAGTGTTACCAGCGGGGCATCATCGATGAAAGCGATACTGATGGCCTAAAGTTGCAGTGGGGGGACGCGGGGGTGGTCCTCGAATTGATGAGAAAGATTGCCTATCGGGAAGGTTTCGGCAATATCCTTGCAGAGGGTTCTGCAAGGGCCTCTCAGATTCTGGGACGGAACAGCGGCTACTACGCTATTCACCAGAAGGGACAGGACCTCTATGAAAACATCCGAGGAGCCAACGCCTGGGCTTTAGGTACAACGACCTCCACGAGGGGGGGCGGACATACAACAGGGGCCATATGGTTCGAGACGGTAGGCGGTTTGAACGTGGAAAAGGCAAAAAAGGTCTTCGGTGTGGACACAGTGGATAAGCCACTGGAATATGAAGGCAAAGCACAGATGGTGACCTACCAGGAGATCCTCGCTAGGGTCATCAACTGCCTTGGAATCTGCATTTACAACACGATTACCTTTCACTTGGATTTCATGGATCTGCCGGAGATCGCAGAGCTCTATTCCGCTGCCACTGGTCTGGAGACGTCCGGGGATGACTTCAAGAAATTCGCTACGAAGCAGATCAACCTCGAAAAAGCTTTTAACTTGAGGTTCACCGACTTCAATCGCAAAGACGACCTTCCACCGCCGCGCGAATTGCGAGAGCCCATCGGATCAGGGTCTTTGAAGGGTTGGAAGATCGATGAGGTGAAATACAACAAAATGCTCGATGATTACTACGATCTCCACGGGTGGAACCGGGAGACCAGTTACCCGAAGCGACAAACTTTGGTGGATCTGGGGCTTGAGTACGTGGCTAACGACCTGGAAAAGATCGGTAAGCTGCGCTGATGGCGGTAGAGGTCCCATCAGGAAAAATCAAGGAGAAAGAGCAATGGGAGACATTGAAAAGGTTCGGAAAATTTGTGCTGAAAGCAATTTAGATGAGCTTCTCACGAGAGCTTACGAGACCGGATTTCGATATGAAAGGGACTACCATGGTTGTGCCCAGGCTTTGGTCGGAGCACTACATGAAGTCTTCCAAATTGAAAATCCTGATGTTTTTGCGGCGACCAGCGGTTTGGGCGGAGGAATTGGCCTCTCTTGTCTTTCAGTCTGCGGTGGCTTGTCAGGAGGAACCATAGTACTGAGTCAACTTTATGGTAGAACCCGCAAGGCCATCCAAGACAAAGAGGGAAAGCGGATGGTTGCTTATAGATTAACCTCCCGCTTGTTGGAGAAATATCAAAAAACTTACGGAACTTTGATTTGCAAAGAGATCCAAAAACAAAAGTTCGGTAGATCCTTCGACCTCAGAAATCCTGAGGATTTCAAAGCTCTTGTTGACGCAGGTGGACACAGTCACCTTTGCCCTGATGTGGTTGGAAATGCAGCACGAATGACGGCCGAGATTATTTTCGATTTTGAACATGGGGTATGAAAAGGAAGCCGATACCAACTTCACAATTCTTACTGGACATGCCTTTGGTGCTTCCTCTTATGCCAGACACCAGGAGTTCTCAAGTATTGCTGCGGAGCCTAACCTTTGCGCATCAATGTTTCTTGGACTATTTTTGTTGCGTTCTTGACCTTGGCCCTGAACTATGGTTCCCGAGGAACCTTTGGAATCTTTCTGAAGCCTTTTGCGATTGAATTTGGGGCTTCACGAGGACTCACGTCTCTCATATTCTCTATTAATATGATCGTGTATGGCTGCATCGCATTTCTAACGGGTTACCTGAACGATCGGGTCGGAGCGAAAAGGGTTCTATTGGTCGGCAGCAGCTTATCGGCGATTTCGTTCTTCATTGCAGGCACCGCGACCAGCCTGACCCAAGTCATTTTCTCTCTAGGAATCCTATTCGGCGTTGCAACTTGCTTTCTGAGTCAAATCACGGCGCTGAGCCTCCTGATCAAACTTCCATCAGAGGCGACGTCTTTCGCCATGGGCCTGGTTGGGGGTGGCCCCGGGATCGGCAACCTTCTGCTTGTGCCGTCGGCAGCTGTCATCTTATCGGTAAGTGGCTGGCGTATCGCTATGTTTGGAATGGGCCTGCTTTTTTTGCTCTATCTTTTTCTTCCTATTGCCTTTCTTCGTCACCAGGTCTTCGAGAAACAGATGTGTCAAAAGGGATTGGGTCACGGCAGTGTCATGTCATTTTTAAAAGAACGGAACATGTTGTTGCTGTTCTGCTCTTTCCTTCTGATGTGTATCCCTATCTATGGCGTCCTTTCGCAAGAGGTCGCCTACGCGACAGACAAAGGGATGTCCCTCACTCATGCGGCCTGGGCATTGGGTCTTGTGAGTGGCGTAGGCATTATTGCTTCTCCTGTGGTGGGATGGATGGCTGATCGCGCAATGAACAAGAAGCGATTGGGAGCATCCGTTTTGATGACCGGCATGAGCGGGATTTTTCTTATCGCTGCTGCGGACAGCTGGTTCGTCCTTGCACTAGGTTCGGTTATCGTGGGAATGACTTACGCATCTTATATGCCGGTATATCCGTCCATTACGCGAAGTCTTGTCGGAAAGACCTTTTTCGGCCGGGCCTGGGGTTTCATTTCAATGGGCGGAAGCATTGGGGCGGCGATTGGGACTTGGGTTGGAGGCTATCTGTATGACTTGCAAGGCGATTATCACCTTTTGTGGCTGATCTTGGCTTTTTGCTTCTTGGCTGCGTCGCTTACGCTGCTATTGGTCCATGCGCCGATCACAGAGAAACGAGCCGAGGTGAGGATTTGAACCGGCATCTCTATATGGCATTTCTATCCTGCATGGGGCTTGGCGTGGTCTTTATGAATCTGCCACCTGTTCTCCCCACCCTGAAGGCTGCCTACAATGTAACAAATGCTAGCATCGCTTTTCTTGTCACTTCTCTGGTGTTGGCCCATGCCGCTGTCCAGATCCCATCCGGTTTAATAACCGACCAGATCGGGCCTAAGAAGACGCTCATTATTTCCCTGGGGATCATTTTTCTCTCCACGCTCGCCTGCGCCTTTAACACTAGTTACACCTTTGTACTGGTTATGCGCTTTCTGAGCGGCTTTGGCACAGGATTTGCCTTCAATTCGGGGCTGAAGTACGCGTCCATTTTCACCGCAGCGAACCGCCGAGGGATGATGCAGGGCATCTTCGGGGGTTCTTTTAGCATCGGAGGCATTATTCCCTTCTTTTTGATGCCTTTCCTCGCTGACATAAACTGGAAATTCATCTACTTAGTAAGTTCTGCCTTTTTTATTTTACCGATAACGGGCTTTTTTTTATGGGGAAAAGAAGTTAAATCCGAATCGACTATAAAATTGTCTCAATTTAAACCTGTTTTCAAAAGCCGATCCGTCTGGATTCTGGGCCTGATGCATGCTATTTTTTTGGGGGGTGTGCTCACAATGGCCACCTGGTTTTCTGCTTTTGTGGTCTTCACAAATCCAGGCAGCTCGCTCAATATCGCCGGTGCTTGGGGAGCTCTGATGATGCTGACAAGCGGAATTGCCAGATTCATGGGAGGAACTTACTTGCGCTGGCTCTCCGCTCGTAGCATCGTGCTCTTTTCGTTTCTGCCGCTGGGTGTCTGCTATTTGCTGTTGAGTCATGTGCACCCCTTTGGCTACGTGCTTCCTCTCTTTTATGTTGCAGTGTATCTCAGTTCGGTGACTTTTGGCCCCATCTTTTTCCTTTCGACCATAAGCACCAAGATGGAACTGGCGGGAAGCGGATTCGGAATCGTCAATTTTATCGCAAACCTTGGAGGCCTCATGCTGCCGATTTTGTTTGGGTATTTCGTTGATCTCACAGGGGTCTATAAGATGTCTTTCATATTCATGGGTCTGTTGGCGATCGGAGGGAGTTTGTTGACCATTGCGCTGAAACCTTTCAAGTCATAGCCTGAAGGGCCGCTGTCCGATGGAATACGATTGGCGAAAGGAATATCGTGAGCGAACCCGAAGCAAGGTGGGAAGTATCAGGTCTTGAGATCTACTGAAACAAAACAAGCTTCATGGAATATGACCAAGAGAAATTCATTGCAGGGGAGTTGAATTGTGACGTCGATAGAACCTATAAAGGCCGAATCACTTCAGAAAAAGGTTTATGATGCTTTGCGGGCTGCCATTCTGAGTGGAGAGCTCAAACCTGGAGAAAACCTCACCCTGGGGGAAATAGCTAAAAAGCTTCATGTAAGCACCATGCCGGTACGAGAGGCCTTGAGACGCTTAGAATCCCAGGGGATGATTACCTTTTCATCCCAAAAAAGGATCACAGTGACACAACTTTCTGTGGAAGACCTTGAAGAGTTTTACTGGATAAGAATTCCTTTGGAATGTCGTGCCTTTGTCAGAAATGTTGGAAAACTCCACACAAAGGAGATCAAGGAGCTTGAGACCCTTGACAAATTGATGCGCAAAAAGGAGAACCGAGGACCAGAATGGGTGAGGCTGAACAGAAAATTTCATATGATTCTTTATGGTGCGGACAAGTCCCCGGTATTAAAGGGTGCCTTGGCATGGTTATGGGATAACGTGACCGCGTACCTTAACATCTACGCCCAAAGCTCAATCATAGATGACGCCAATGACCTGCACAAAGGCATCATCGATGCCATAAAGAACAAAGACGCCGTCAAAGCGTCCCAATTGCTGGAGCAACATCTGAATAGTGGACTTCTCGTGGTTGGGCCCACACTGAGGAACGTAACCTAAAATGTCTTGGGATTCAGCCGATGTCGTTCATTCCAATGAACGGGATCAAACCTTCGCCCAACACGCCTCTGGGCAAGGCTCCGGACCATTTTTGTTGTTACAACTGCCAGCATGACACTCTTGACAAGTTTCAGAGGGGAACGAAGGATCCACGGATATAGGATGTCTTACTGCAGGACCAGATACTTCTTTGTGGCAGGCGCACTGGCGAAAGTTCGAGGAGAATCCCTCAGGCCTTCTGTTTTTGTATTATGACGTCGACGAGAAAAGTGATTTTCATGGATTAAGACCTTTTTCGCCTTGGGCTTAAGTTTGCTGCCGGTTCAGTGCCCGATCAATTCGGTCGAATTCTTCCGACAACCCTCCCATTCATCGGAAATTCGAGGATGCCATAGAAAGGGGGTCATAGGTTTTTCGGAGCGTGCGGGTTTCCTGCTTTACCGTAACTTTCAAAGCAGAAAGGAGCGATTTATGAAAAGCAGAGAACAACGTTTGTTCGCAACCTCAATCGCGGCACTGGTTTTCCTCGCCATTATGGCAATGATAAGTGGAACTGCGTTTGGAGATAAGGAGTATTCAAAAACTTTAAAATTTGCCCAACCCGTTCCTCCGGGGTCTTTTTCCGGCAAAATCCACCAATGGTGGGCCAATGAACTTGAAAAAAGAACCAACGGGAGAATAAAGGTACAGTTTTATTGGATGGAGTCACTCGTAAGGTGGAGAGATATGCTCCAGGGGGTCTCTTCCGGAATCGCAGATTTGGGGCTTCCTAATCCCACGTTTCATCCTTCGGATCTGCCACTCTTTATGGTAACGGACACGGTATACAATTGCAGTGACAACTGGGCAGGAATGATGGCTGTCTTTGACGCTTCAAGGAACGAGCCCAATTTAAAGGCAGAGTTGGACAGAAACAAACTAATAATCGTTGGGCCCTGGTGTGGCGGCGACTTGCCTGTGAGCACCCGGTTTAAGTGGCGTTCTTTCTCTGAGTTGAAAGGGAAGACTTTTCGAAGTTATGGAGGATCAAGGATCCCTTTCTGGCAAAATTTGGGCGTTAACCCGATAACCTTAAGCTTTGCGGAGATATACGAGGCCATGCAAAGGGGCACTATTGATGGAAATCTCGAAAGCCCGCTCCCATTGAGCAATGCGTTCAAACTTTATGAGGTCATAAAACAAGTAACGAGAGTTGCAGATGGTACTGTTGTGGGGGGTTCTTCTACGGCTATGAACCTTGACGTTTGAAACGAAATGCCAAAAGATATTCAGAATATTTTTGATAAGCTTTATGCAGATGCAGCAGAGCATTGGACTAAAGTACTGGAGAGAGAGGAAAGTTCCGTTGTTGAGGATTGGGCGAAACGCGGCGTCATCATTAACAAACTTTCTGCCGAAGATGAAGTGACGTTCAGAGTTGCTGGGAAAAAAGCGCAAGAAGATTTTCTGTCTAGAATCGAGTCTCAAGGGCATCAAGGGAGAAAAACGTGGGAATACTTCCAGGACAGAGTCAAGTATTATGAGAACCGTGTCGCAGCAAAAGGTTATCCCTGGAAGGGGAATTAAAGTCTAAAACTTTTTTTTAAAGTATTTTATAGGGCTTTTTGTGAAGATTCTCATGTTCAATATGAGGGGCTCAAGCATTCACAGCCTCCGAAAGCGCCATATGCGCAGTTATGCTCGCCTTCTGGACTTTTTGCGGGGCGCTCAACATTGAACCCCGAGTAGCGCCCCATTGAATTTGCAACACCTACGAAGGAAAGGGTGAAACTTAAATTTTCTGCGCGCGGCGATGGATGAAGCGAAAGGATATGAAACAGCCAGACAGACTACTACGGAGGAACAAAGATAATGGCAGACGTCTTGGATAAGGTTTTGGTTGCCGATGCGGATACGTGCACAGGTTGCCGTGTTTGTGAATTGATCTGTTCCATGACCAAGCACGGAGAGTATAACCCCAGGAAGTCTTATATCCGGGTCATGCGAAATAGAGAGATGAGTGTGGATATCGTCGCACGAAATGTGAAATGTGATTTTTGCGGTAAATGCGTGGAATGGTGCTTGCCCAAAGCTCTTCAAATTGTGAGTTTTTCAGAAGCGGCTGTAATCAGAAAGCAGAACAGGATCGGGGTTTTCCCCACACCTATTTTCTCTGAGGGTTAGGTGGGTCTTAATAGAAATACAAGACTCTCAGAAGGAGGAGAAAAAATGTATGGTTGGATGGGAATCGTTCTTCGGGTCGATCTCAGCTCAGGAAAAATCACCAGAGAAGCTCTTAATGAAAAGCTCGCCAGACAATATATCGGAGGCAGGGGCTTAAACGCCAGGGTCCTATTTGACGAAGTGAAATCGGACGTAGACCCTCTCGGACCTAATAACAAGCTGATCATTGGCGTCGGACCTTGCAACGGAACTGTAGTTCCAGGAAGTCAAAGGTTTACAGTAAGTCACAAATCTCCTTTAACCGGCATTTATGCTGATGGAAATAGCGGTGGATCCTTCGGAGCAACGATCAAATATGCTGGATACGACATGGTGATCATCGAAGGACGATCGGAAAATCCGGTTTATCTCTGGATAGACGATGACCGTGTAGAGATACGATCCGCGCACCACCTATGGGGAAAAACGACCAGGGCAGCGAGCCGGGAAATCATGCAGGAGGTCCAAGACCCCGACATAAGCACGGTAATGATAGGTCCCGCGGGAGAACATCTGGTCAAATTTGCAAATGTAGTTGCGGATGTAGGTAGGGCCTTGGGGAGGACCGGAGTAGGGGCTGTGTTTGGATCCAAAAAACTAAAGGGAATCGCCGTTAGAGGGACGAAAGGGGTCAGGGTGGCGGATCCCGCAGCCCTGGAGAAAGCGGTCAGAGAAGTTTATGCGGCATGGGAAAACAACAGGGTTATGTACAACCTGGTTGCGAAGTACGGACCCTCAAGAGGCTCACTACGGTATGGCGGCATGCTGGCCCACCAGAACAACCGCGGCGGGGACCCGAAGGGTTGGCTATCCATGATGTCCTATGAGAATCAGGCGGATCGCTATGTAAAACCAAGAGCCTGCTTTTCCTGCCCGCATGCATGCGACCACATGTACGTGGTGACTCGGGGGCCCTTTAAGGGAGCATATGGGGAAGGGATTGAGCTGTCCCCTCCGATGGACTACGGCACCAAAATCGGATTGTATGACTTAGATGCAATGCTCGCCATGGGTGCCCTCGGCGACGAACTGGGCATGGACTACTTCGATTCGTCAGGTGCGGTTGCTTATGCCATGGAGTGTTTCGAAAAAGGTATCTTAACGGAAGCAGACACCGACGGGTTGAGACTCGCCTGGGGCGATCAAGATGTAATCCCAAAATTGCTTCGCATGATCGCCTACCGAGAAGGTATCGGGGATGTGCTCGCCGAGGGATTAAAACGGGCCCCAGAAATAATTGGAAAAGGGTCGGAAAAATTCGCCATCCAAGCCAAAGGAATGGCTCTGACGAGCAGGGACGGCCGGACATCCAAAGGATGGGCGTTGCAGTACGCTGTTTCTAGCCGTGGACCCTGCCATATTCGAGCCTTCATCCCAGAATCGATGCCTGACTCGGGATGGGATGTAGCAGTGGAAGATACATTGAAGAAATATAAGGATCCGAAAAACCGGCTGTTGGAAGAAGGTAAGGCGGAGCTGGTTTACTGGTATGAGAACCTTCTAGCTTTCAAGAATTGCCTTGAGATCTGCTTATTTACAAGTGACCCCTGGATGTTTTCAAAAGAGGCTGAAAAATTTTCTATGCCTGGGATGTTGGCCCGGTTCTATAATGCGACAACAGGGGCCAACATTGGTGAGGAGGATGTTCTTCATATTGGAGAGAGAATTGTGAATATTGAAAGGGCATACAATGTGAGGCTCGGCCTGACCAGGAAGGATGACGCGTTGCCCGATCGGATGACCAAAGAGCCCATGCCTGACGGATTTGCCAAGGGACAGGTGGTCGACTTACAGCCCATGCTTGATGAATACTACGGTTTTCGAGGGTGGGATAAAGAATCCGGATTGCCAACCAAGAAGAAGTTGCTGGAACTGGGGCTGGATGACATTGCGGATGAGCTTGAGAGTATGGGGAAGGTTGTATCGTAGAAACTGAAAAGGATAGGTTATAGGTAAATAGTAGCAGGTTGCTGAAAAACCCCTATTGTAAAGGGTGTGGAAAAATGTCCAGATGCAAGGCGCGGGAAATTCTGAGGCATGAGGCGTACATAGAAGTACGTCGCAGTGACGAAGGATGAGCGCAACGCAGTAGATGGGCGTTTTTCCGCACCCTGCTAGGCAACAATTAATCCACTGGAGGAGACTAGACATGACGGAGAAAAGCGAAATAAGAGATGGGATGCGAATCGACTGGGACGTTCCGATCGAGATGGATGACGGTATCATCCTCCGTGCCGACGTCTATCGCCCAATAGACGTCGGCAGATATCCGGTCATCATGACCTATGGCCCCTACGGCAAATACCTTCACTTTGAGGATCTTTATGCCGAGCAGTACGTCCGGATGTTCACAGACCATCCGGACGTACCCTCCGGGTCAACCAATAAATACCAGAACTGGGAGGTGGTCGATCCCGAGAAGTGGGTGCCCGATGGCTATGCCGTCGTCCGTGTAGACTCTCGTGGCGCCGGCCGCTCACCCGGTATCATTGATATATGGTCTGCCCGTGAGGCCAAAGACTTCGCTATTTGCATTAACTGGGCTGGGGAGCAGCCCTGGTCGAACGGTAAGGTGGGGCTGAACGGCATCTCCTACTACGGGATGAATCAATGGCAGGTGGCAGCCTTACAACCGAAACACCTAGCGGCGATCTGCGTCTGGGAAGGTGCAGCAGACTTCTATCGAGATATGGCCTACCATGGGGGCATCCTGTGCAACGGCTTTACGCACAACTGGCCACCTTCACAGGTCTACTCCGTTCAACATGGCAAAGGGACGCGAGGATTTCGAAGCCGTATGACCGGCGACTGGGTATCGGGACCCACGACGCTGACCGAGGAAGAACTAGGTGCGAATCGACGGGATTTCTTCCAGGACTGTCGCGACAACCCGCTCGACACTTCGGAATACTGGCAGTCTCGAATGCCTGACTGGTCCAAAGTCAAGGTACCCTTATTGTCTTCGGCCAACTGGGGTGGACAAGGCTTGCACCCGAGAGGAAACTTCGAAGGCTTTTTGCGTGCGGCATCAAAAGAAAAGTGGGTTGAGGTGCACGGCATCGAGCACTGGACAGAGTTCTACACGGATTACGGCGTCAACCTTCAGAGGAAATTTTTCGGCCACTTCCTCAAAGATAAAGATACCGGGTGGAAGAAGCAGCCCAAGGTTCAGTTACTGATCCGCCACCCGGGCGAGACCTTTATCGAACGGCACGAAAATGATTGGCCCATAAAGCGCACCAAGTGGACCAAATTCTTCCTTCATCCTACGGACGGTAGCCTGTCGATCAAAGCGCAGCGCTCCAATGGTTCGGTCACCTACGGTGGATTCAGCGATGGGGTGACCTTCCTGACCACGCCAATGGAGGCGGATACTGAGATCACCGGTCCGGTTGCGTCGAAACTTTGGGTGTCTTCTTCCACTGAGGATGCCGACCTATTTCTGGTCGTTCGGGTCTTTTCATCCGACATGAAGGAGGTCACCTTCCAGGGGGCACTCGATCCACATACGCCGATCGCGCAGGGCTGGCTAAGGGCCTCACATCGAAAGCTCGATAAGAAGCTTTCGTTGCCGTATCGCCCGTATCACACCCATGATGATATGCAGCCGATGAAACCCGGCACCGTGTATGAGATCGATGTGGAAATATGGCCAACCTGCATCGTCGTGCCCAAGGGCTGCCGTATCGCACTCACCGTGCGTGGCAAGGACTATGTGTATCCCGGCGGTGAAGGGGCCGGCCTTAAAACGCTCGGCAAGACATTCACCGGCGTTGGACCATTTTATCACAACGATCCGGTCGACCGTCCGGCCGCAGTGTTTGGTGGTGACGTGACGCTTCACACTGGCCCAGATCGTCGAGCCTACGTGTTGTTGCCGATTATTCCATAGCGACTCGATCTAAAAGGAATATTACCCAGTGGGCCTGCCTGAGCGCCGGGCCCACTATCCTTAAATCCTTCGGAGGGTCTAGACCGAAGTTCCTAGAAAAATTATTCCAAAAGGTACTTGATGGTCGTTAAATGAACACTATTGCCTTCAATCCAAATCCAGTGGGTAATTTCCGTATTCCTTTATGGCATTCACCATTTCGACATAGTTCTCCGGCTTGCACTTCAATGTGATAGAATGACTACTGGCGGCGATGTACCCGCCGCCCTTTCCGGCTTTTTTGATGTTCTCTTTTACGGCTCGGCGTACCTCCTCCTTTGTCCCATACATCATTAGAGGACCACAATCGATACTTCCAATTAAGCAGACGCGGTCACCAAATTGTTGCTTTATTTCGCCGATATCCAGTCCTGCAACCGGGTCGATCGGGTGAAGGGCGTCGATGCCCCCGAGCCCCACCAGAGTATCAATAATCGGTCTGATGTCTCCGTCGGAATGCAATATGCAAGGCATATCCTTGCTGTGGGCGAACTCCGCGAGTTTGCCCAAATCCGATATTCCAAACTTCTCCAGGTGTGCCGCAGATGCCATTAGCCCGTCCTTGGTGGCATAGTCTCCAGCAAAGGCGACAATATCGGCCCCGATTTCGATGAAGTTCCGGACCACGCTCAAATGATGTTTCACAACAATTTCGTTAAGCTGAAGAATCAAGTCGGGGTTAATAATCATGTCCGCAAAGTGGTCTTCCGCACCCCGAATTTCGCTAACGCGCATGAACGGTTGCTCCACAATCGCAACAATTGCTCTTTCCCCCTTGAATCTTTTTACCATTGATCTCAAAACTTCATATCTGGAAGGATCATCCGGATCGGGAGCGGAATAAGACTCCAGATCCTTTTCTGATTTGATCGGGGCTTCGATAGGATGTGGCGTGGTTTGTCCCGTGTCGCGTTTAATGACACCCCATTTGTCTCGAATGAGTCCCTTGGATTGGTCAAGAACCTCATACTTGTCATGTGTGATTGTATAAAAGGCAATTCCGTCTATATCGAGATACTCTGTAATGTCCGCCACGGAGCTGCCGGGAAGGATTTTGTCTGCGATTTTAGGGTTAAGCCAAAGTTCCATGTGTGGAACCCTGTCAGGCTCTTCAAGGCGCATAGCCTTCATTATCCGCTCTCTTCCGTTAAGTCGGCCCATTTTTTTCCCCTTTACATCGTTATTCGTGAATAAGTTTTTCCGCCAAGGCAGCCGCGTAAACGGCATCGGGAGAATATCCATCGGCTCCAATTTTGTCGGCAATATCCTGGGTGACGAGCGCACCACCTACAATGATCTTGACACTTTTTCTCAGACCCGCAGTTTCGAGAGCATCGATTGTTTCCTTAAGCCTCGGTATGGTGGTGCTAAGGAGGGCTGAAAGCCCAAGGATATCCGGCTTGTTTTCTCTGACAAAGGAACAAAATTCCTCCGGGGGCACGTCTACCCCCAGATCGGTCACCTGCCAGCCATTACCCTCCAGCATCATGATAACCAGGTTCTTGCCAATATCATGTATATCATCCTTTACGGTCCCTATGGCAATGTTTCCTTTGCTTATTGATCCCGCCCCCTGGAATGCCGGTTTGAGATGCTCCATGGCGGCCTTCATGGCCCTACCGGCCAGAATGAGTTCTGGCAGAAAGAACTCCCCCGTGTGGAATCGATCGCCGATCACTTTCATTCCAGGGAGAAGTCCATGATTCAAAATCTCAAGGGCGGTTTTTCCATTGCGTAGAGCTGTTTTGGTCAAATCCGAAGTCTTTTTCGCATTCAGCTCAACCATGGCCTGGGAAATTTCGTTCAACTCTGTCATGATTCCTCCTAAGTTTTCATATACTGGTCAGCGCTATGTTTTCCTTTTTGCGTTGCCTCCATTTAAGGGCAACCCCTCAACAAAGCTATATTCTAACCAAGAGTGTAAAATTCCAGCAAAGTATGCTGGGACATAAAAAAGAGATATGTGCCTTTGAGCTAAAATCATACCTGTGAAGATATCTACCAGATGGGCGCTCGTCTGATTATGGAAATTATTCTCAGGATCCGTGAAATGGAGGAATGCCTTGCCATTAAAGGAAACCCCGATTGAATCCTGCCCCTTCAGGCCCTTGCTACCATAAAGATCTGTCTCAATGGACACCAAAACTAAGGATGCGCCTTGCCATTTCCTCGCGCCAGCATCCTGGGCAAGGGCAATCCTTGGTCAAGGATTTCCACGACGATCTGAGCCGCCAGCCGGGCTCCTGTGCTGGTCACGGACTGGCACCCATCCTGAAGTTCCACCATCCGCTTGTGAAGGTCTTCCCGCTGTCCGGGGTCCTGCAGGTCGAATGTCTTGCCGAACTTAATCTTCTGGATCTCCGAACAACGGACCGTACCAAACTCCTGCTCGAATCTGGCATAGAGTTTGTTGCCAAAATCCATCCCCCGTTGATACTGGGCAAACATCTCCAGATCGTCCCTTCCAGTCAGATACCCGATCATCATGAGACCGCCCGTGAGTGCCCCGCACACGTGCCCCCTGCGGGCGATTCCGCCAGCCAAACATGTGGAAGCCCGAAGCAAATCAGGGCCCCCGATGCCAAAGGCCTCGATCAGTCCGGCAAGCGTCGTCTGGCTGCACCCAAAGTACTTAACCTCATAATCATATGCCAGTTTGGCCGCCTGTTCCACAATCCCCTCCCAATAACTGCTGTTACCCATCGATAGACCTCCGTGGTTAACTCTTGATTAACTCTTGGCGCCATGCCAAATGGAAACCCTCTATTGCCCTCCATTTTTTCTCTTCGCCGAGTAGCGAACGCGTAATTCCCTTTTTAGGACCTTTCCCGAAGGGTTGCGGGGCAATTGGTCAATAAACTCGATTTCTTTGGGGACTTTGAATTTTGCCAGTTTTTTTTGGCAATAGCTTTCGATCTCTTCAGCGGTCAAGGTGTGGCCGGGCTTTAAGACCACGTAGGCCTTGGGAACCTCAAGCCATTTGGGATGGGGAATACCGATGACGGCCGCTTCCAGGACGCCAGGGATTTCGTAGATCACCCGCTCCACTTCAGGAGATGCGATATTTTCCCCGCCGCTGATGATTATGTCCTTTTTTCGGTCCATGATATAAAGGTAACCCTCCGGATCCAGCATACCGATGTCGCCGGTGTGGAACCAGCCGTCCACCATCGCCTTGGCCGTGGCCTCCGGATTATTCCAGTATCCTTTAAAGACCTTGGGTCCCTTCAGGCAGATCTCCCCCATTTGGCCGGGAACCATCTCTTTGCCGTTGTCGTCCGTGATCCGTATCCGGAGATGAGGGACCGGCTTGCCCACCGAACCGATTTTGTGCAACATCTTGTCCTTGGCCAAGAAGGTATCTCCAGAAACCGTCTCAGTGAGGCCATAGGCATCCGCAAACCAGGCCTTCGGGAATTTTTCTTTAAATTTTTCGATCAGGGTAGCGGGCATTTTCTCTCCGCCGTCAATGATGAACCGCACGGTTGAGACATCGTATTGTTCAAAATCCGGCTCGTTAAAGAGCATGATGGTCATGGCGGGCGAAAGCCACAGATTGGTTACCTTTTCCTGCTCAATGGCCTTTAAGGTCTCCTTCGGATCGAAACGCCGCAGAATCACCAGGCTCCCTCCCGCATAAAGCGTGCCCGTGCCGGGCAGGTCCATTCCACCCACATGATAAAGCGGCCCGACAACCAGAGTCCGGTCCGCGTCGGTGATCCCAAACGTAAGGATGTGCCCTATATTCTTCCAGTATAGATTGCCATAGGTAAGCATAACGCCCTTCGGGTGGGCGGTCGTCCCGCTTGTATACATAAGCCGATGGAGGTCATCGAGGGTAACCTCCGCATGGGGAATCCTTGCCCCCATATTCGCCTTCAACACCCCGTCGTAGCCATGCCATCCGTCGGGAACGTTGTCTCCCAGGACAAATAGATGCTTTAACGCAGGGAGTCCTTCTTTAATGGACGTGATTCCCGGCACGAACTCCGCTTCCGTGATCAGGGCCTTTGCCCCCGCGTTTCCAAGCACATAATGAATTTCTGGTGCGGCCAAGCGGAAATTCAAGGGCAGCCATACCGCTCCGATCTGATTGACGGCAAAGGTGATCTCCATAAACTCGGGGCAATTATAGAGAAGGATCCCGACGATATCGCCCTTTCCCAAACCAAGGGCAAGCAGTCCTTGGGCCAGACTGCTGGCTCGGTCATAAAGCTGCCGGTAAGTGAATCGGCTTCCGAGCCCGATCACACACTCCTTATCCGGAAACATTTCTGCACTTCTTCGTAGGACCTCACTCCAATTCATTTTTCTCTCCCAATTCAGTAGTCAAAAGGCGTTACGACGGCTTTCACTTCAAAGGCCATAAGCAACCTCGGCGGCAGAATGGATCGCCTCAAAAAGGGTTTGGGGTCTTAGGGCATCGCCGAGGATATGAACTTCTGCCTTGGGGCGGAACTGCTCCGGACGCATGGGGAGAAACGGTCTCAATCCCGCGGCCAGTACCACCGTATCAATACCGGCCAGTACCCTCTCCCCGGACGCCTGCCTTATCCGCACATGGTCCGGTCCGATTTGTGTCACCTCCGTGGAAGGGAGGATCAGGACGGATTCGGCGGATCTTGTGAGACGGGCCAGGAGATAGCGTTTGAAAACGGATTCCACGTGGGAATCCATGGCCACCTCGGGCAACCGTTCAACCACCGTCACGGCCTTTCCCTTTTCTCGCAGGTAATCAGCCGTCTCTAGGCCAAGCAATCCACCCCCGATGACAACCACATACTTGCCCGGCTCGGTCCTCCCTTTCAAGACATCGGTAGCCAAATGCACATTGGCACCCTGGACGCCCGGGATATCAGGGACCATCGCGTCAGACCCTGTCGCCAGAAGGATCACGTCGGGGTTCATCTCTCTGATGGTTTCGGCCTTTGCCTCCACATTGAGGAAGACCTGGACACCTGCGCGTTCAATTTCACTTCGGAGGAATTCAACGATCCGTCTGAGACGCCCCCTGTGGGGAGGTAGGCTTGCCAGCAGCAGGTTGCCACCCAGCTCGGAGGTTCGCTCGTAAACGGACACCCGGTGGCCTCTGAGACTTGCCACATATGCGGCCTCCATCCCCGAGATCCCACCCCCCACAATGATCACCTCTCTTGGTTTACGCGTAGGTCGTGTTAAAACATTTTCGCCTTCCCTTCCCGCCTCATAGTTGACGGCGCAGTTCATTTTGGGTCGAAGCGGTCTATTCCTGCAATGATTGCAAAAGAGGCACGCTCTTATTCGGTGCGCTTCCCCCCTCTGGACCTTGGCGACCCATTCTGGGTCTGCCAGGAGCGCCCGCCCGAGGACCACCAAGTCGGCCTTGCCCTCGATCAAGATGCGATCTGCAAAGTCAGGCTCGTTGATTCCTCCCACGGCAAAAACAGGGATAGACACGGATGCTTTGATGGATTGGGCCAGGTGGACAAGGCTTCCCTGTTCCACATCCATCGGCGGAATAATTCTATAGGCCGATTCATAGACACCACCGCTTATGCTCAGCGCATCAAGACCGGCATTCTGGAGCCACTTGGCAATGCGCGTCGTATCCCCAAGGGTGAGTCCGTTGGGAACGAATTCCTCTGCGGAAAGACGACTGAATACGGGGTATGGTTCCCCCAGCCGGCCTTTGATTCCTCGAATGATCTCGATAAGCATCCTGCATCGGTCAAAAAGATCTCCCCCATACATATCGGACCTACGGTTTGAATATGAAGAGAGAAACTGGTTGATCAGGTAACCATGGGCTGCATGGATCTCGACGCCATCAAAGCCAGCCTCCTTTGCCCTGCTTGCAGAATCCAAAAAGCTCAGGACGATCCCCTCTATCTCATGTGGCGTCAATTCCCTGGGCATTTCACGGATCACCGGGCAGGGGATGGCCGACGGTGCCACGGGCTGACCCCCGCATAATGCAGAACTGGTCTGCCGCCCACAATGGATCAGCTGAAGCACCACCTTCGCGCCAGCCTCATGAACGGATTTCGTCAGTCTGGCCAGGGCCGGGATATACCGGTCGTGATCCAAGGCCAAATGACCAACAAAACCCTTACCGCCCTTTTCCACGTAGCATGACTCGCAGGTGATGAGTCCAACACCCCCTCTGGCGCGAGCCACATAATAGTCGATAAGGGTTTGCGTAGCATAGCCATCGGCGCTCCCGTACCCGCTGGTCATGGGTGCCATCACCACCCTGTTCTTGAGCGCCAGGCTTCCTATTTCGATAGGACGAAAAAGCAAGGCATATTGGCCCACACTCTCCCTCCCCACACAAAGAAGGCACTTTCCTGAGCAACATCTCTCATTTGGCCGCGCCCATTCATAGCCCACCCATGCCATTCCTGCCATGATTGACTGCGAGCGCAGACAAGAGCAGTCTGAGTCATCTCTGCCGAGGATCTGACCCCAAACCCTCTCTCTTTCTTCGGTAGACGGTCATGAATTTCTCCGGAATTCCCCACAGGCCTTCCGGGACAAAAATCACAATAAGGACAAAAACAATACCCACAACGAGCTGCCACCGCTCGAAAAAGCCGCTGATGAGTTCCCGAAGACCTATGAAGAAGGCGGTCCCCACCGCGGGTCCGAAAAAACTGCCCATCCCTCCCAGGAGGGTGATAATGACGATTTCGCCGGAGGTGTTCCAGTGCATATTCTCAATGGGGACAAATGCCAGGTGGATGGTATACAAACCCCCGGCAACACCTGAAAAAAGCCCTGACAGGGCGAAAGAGATCAGCTTGTAGGTCTTTGTGTTGAATCCCAAGAACGAGGTCCTCTCTTCGTTCTCACGGATGGAGGCCAAGACCCGGCCAACAGGAGAGTTCAAGATGCGGCGGATCAGGAAAAAGGAGATCATGACGATGGCAAGGATAAAATAGTACCTCGTCAGGGAATCCTTCAGATTGAGGACGATGCCCATGAACGCCAGTCCTTTTCTAGGCACAGCCAAGCCGTCTTCACCGCCGGTCAGGCTCGACCACTGGTAGGCGATGAAATAGATCAATTCGGCGAAGGCAAGGGTTAGAAACGCAAAGGAAATCCCATGAGATTTTAGACACAAAAACCCGATGAACAGGGCAACCAGGAAGGAAAAAAGGGCGCCAACACACAAGGCGGTCAATACGCCGGCATTCCAGTGGATCATGGCCAACCCAGCCGCACAGGCGCCAATCCCGAAGAAGGCGGCGTGGCCGAAAGAAAGCAGCCCGGTGAACCCCAGGAGGATATTGAAGCTGACCGCAAACAGAGCAAAGATAATACATTCCGTGGCAAGGCTGCTGTAGGGGACGATGTAAGGAAGCAGGATCCCCAGAATCACAAAGGCAAGAGATGTCCATGGGGACATCGCCCTCATCCGGGTGGGCCGATAGGGTGGTCCGACGGTTTCAGGCGGATAGGAGCCCTTCTCTTGTCGGTGGTTCACCATTGCTCTTTCTCTCAAACGATCACGTACTTTTGAACAAACCCTCCGGTTTCAGGAGAAGGACGAGGGCCATGAAAATGAACATGATCACATCGGACATGGGAGACCAGACCAGAACGGATATACACTTTGCCTCACCGATGAGGAGACCGGCGATGATGGAACCTCTGAAGCTTCCCAATCCGCCCACGGTGACCACCACAAAGGCAGGAATAAGAACTTTCATGCCCATATAGGGCTCAACTCCTTGCATGGCAGCGGACATCACCCCCGCGATAGCCGCCATGGCGGCTCCAATCCCAAAAACAAGCGTGAAGAGAGGTTTGACGCGAACCCCCAAGGCACGGGCCATAACCGTATCCTGGGTGCCTGCCCGAATCAGGAGTCCAAGTCGCGTTTTGGTGATGAAAAGCCACAGGGTTGTGGTCAGGGCGACGGTAAACAGGATCAGGAAAAGGCGGAACTTGGGGTAGGCGATAAACCCAAGGTTCAGTTGTCCTGAGAGTATTTCCGGTTGACCGATGGTCGTTCCCAAAGGGCCAAAAATGGCCAGGACCGATTCGGTTAAAATCATGGAGGCGCCAAAGGTAAGAAGGAGGGGAAGGATCTCTCCTTTTCCGTAAAGGGGCCGGACGCCCAGCAACTCCAGGGCCATACCTATGATGCTCACCGCAACGGTCCCCGCCACAAGTCCCAGCCAGAAATTTCCTACGGCCCTGATCACCACGAGCGCCACATAGGGCCCTAGCATATAGAAGGCACCATGGGAGAAGTTTACCACCCTCAGCATGCCAAAGATGATAGAAAGACCCACCGCGAGAAGCGCAAGTGTCATCCCCACCACAAGACCATTCAACAGTTGAGTCAGGATCTCGGTCACCGTCCCATCCTCAAAGGGACCCCTGGGGGTTGCGCTCAGGGGGTCCCTCGCTTAGATCACATTTTACATCCAGTCTCTTCGCAGGTGTCCATGATGGCTTCACCACCCACTGTTCCGATAACATCCATCACGTCCCACTGATCCTTCATTTTCTCAGGAGACTTGCCGATCCCCACAAAATAGTCCTGGATGGCCCTGTGGTCACAGGCCCTTATCTTTTCAGGCCCCTTGGAAGTCTGAAATTCCATTCCTTCCAGCACCGGTATCAGTTTTTCCACATCGAAGGACTTGGTTTTCTGGATCGCCGCGACCAGGACTTTGACGCTGTCGTAGACCTGCGCACCGGGCCATGCAGAGGGTTTCCCAAATTTTGCCACATATCTCTTGTTAAGGGCGATGGTCACGGGATTCTGTAGATTCCAGTACCAGGGAAGCCCCAGATAGACACCTTCTATGGCCTTACCTCCGGTGACCGTTGCAATGGTCAGGTCCGAGGCCACCACCACGATCTTCATCTTCTTTTTGAGGCCGAATTCCTGGGCCTGTTGCAGAACTTTCCCCTGGCCTGAGCCATAGACGATCACACATAACACCGGGGCATTGCTGGCCATGGCCTTGGTGAGGGCAGAGCTGAAGTCCTGCTCGGTAATGGGCACCATGATGTTCCCCACGACCTTGCCTCCTCGCTTCCCCAGCATTTTTTTTACGGAATCAAAACAGGTATGGCCCCAGGTGTAGTCTGCGGTGATACAGAACCAGTCCTTTGGCAGCTTCAATTGATCCACCACAATCGTCCCTGTCCCCGTGGCCATCTGATAGCCTGCGGTGTCCATATTGAAATGGTTCTTGTTGCAATTTTCACCGGTGAGGTCGTTCGAGCCACCGATCCCCAAGTGGAGGACCCCGGCCTCATGGGCCACTTTGGAGACAGCCAGAACCACGGAACTGGAGACCCCTCCCGTAAGGAACTTTACGCCCTGGTCGATCAGCTTGCGTGCCTTTTGGACCCCGATCCCTGGCTTGAGCATGGTGTCCTCCACCACGATCTCCATTTTCCTTCCCAGCACCCCCCCTGTGGCATTGATTTCCTCAGCGGCCAACTGGGCGAAATTTACCTGGCCTTCGGCCTCAAAACTGTAGGGTCCTGTGAGGGGACAAAGCACCCCCACCACCATCTTTTCCTCAGCCTGCACATAGGAACCGGAAAGCATGAATCCGACCACCAACCCTATGATCGATACACAAACCCAACCGCGCAAAAGACCTCTTCGCATCTTTCTCCCTCCTTGAAAAAGTTTGTCCTCCACGGCCTTTGACCACCCATCTCTTTCCTAGCTTACCTGTACCACCTCCCTCCCCTGTTTACCATCAGACACCCTTATCCATCCTTGGATCGCGCCATTAAACGCTGAGATATTGTTTCCGGGTTTCCTCCTGGGCCTTGATTTCGTCTCCAGAACCACAAAAGACGATCTGACCCTTGTTGAGGATATAGAACAAGTTCCCCAGCTCAACCGACATGTCGAAATTCTGCTCCACCAGCAGGACGGTGATACCATCCCGCTTGATCTGGATAATCGTGTCGGAAACGGCCTTCACCAAAAGAGGGGCCAGCCCTTCCGAAGGCTCATCCATGAGGATTAAATCGGGGTTAGCCATAAGGGCACGGGCGATGGCCAGCATCTGTTGCTCCCCTCCGGAAAGCTGTCTGCCCTGGTTTTCTTTCCGTTTTTCAAGCACGGGAAAGAGATCCACGATCTTTTTCATGGTCCAGCCACCGTCTCTCTTGCGAGAATAGTACTCCGCAATCTTGAGGTTCTCATAGACGGTGAGCTCAGGGAAAATGCGACGCTCCTCCGGGACATAGGCAATACCCGACCGCGCGATCCTTTCCGGGGGCAATTGGCTTAGATCCGAACCGCGATAGATCACGCAACCGCGCTTCGTAGGCGGGCTGATCCCCATGATACTCTTGAGGGTAGTGGACTTGCCGGCCCCATTTCGTCCCAAGAGGCAGGCTACTTGACCTTCGATCACTTTCAGGGAAATCCCCTGAAGGACATGGCTGAGACCGTAGTAAGCATGGAGGCCCGTGACCTCAAGCACCGTATTTCCCTCCCAAATACGCCCTTTGGACATCTTCGTTTGTGCTTACTTTGTCCGGTGAATCCGTAACCAGCAGTTTCCCGTAATGGAGCACGGAGATCCGGTCAGAAATGGAGAAAACGACGTCCATGTCATGTTCTATGAGAAGGATGGTCATATTCTTGGCGATCTCCCTGATCAGTTTGACCGTATTCTTTGTTTCATCCGGTGCCATCCCCGCGGTAGGTTCATCCAAGAGCATGAGAACTGGATCCGTAGCCAATGCCAAGCCGATTTCCAGTTGGCGCAATTCACCATGGGAAAGCTTATCGGCGGGCTCTCCGCAGGCATGTGCGAGTCCAACCCTGGTCAAAACATCCAACGCCTTTTGATTGGCGTCATTCATTTTCTCCGGCGAGGCAAACAGGCTATAGTTCCTCCGTCCCCGGGACTGAACCGCCAGCCGTATGTTCTCAAATACCGTTAGCTTCCTCATCACATTGGTAATTTGAAAGGATCGACTCAACCCAAGATGCGAAATCTTGTGGACCGGAAGCCCTGTGATCTTTCGACCCCTGAAATATACATCTCCCCTTGTGGGCTTGAGACGTCCCGTGAGCAGATTGAAGAAGGTGGTCTTTCCTGCACCGTTTGGGCCCACAATGGCGTGTACAGATCCCTCCTCGATGGCCATGTTGACCTCAAAGACGGCCCACAACGCGCCAAACTGTTTGGTGATGTCTTTCGTCTCAAGGATGATGTTGTTCACACATTCTTACCTAACACGGTATTGGAAGCGTGCTGAGGATAGGCACCCATCGACCCGGCCCCGGAAGTCCCTCGGGTCGCCCAAGCTTGATCACGAATTGAGCGAAGAAGATGAACCTCTCTTAAGTCAGCATTGTGGCAGGAAAACAGGATTCAATGATTTCAGGCGCATGATTGAGTTTATAGTCAAGACATAACCGGTGTGTCAAGAAAAAAAGTGAGCGATCGCTCAACTTTTTCTTGACACCCTTATAAAAGGTTTAGTATGAAAAAAACATCTGTCGAAGTTTTTTGAATTCCACCCTAACGCTCGAGTTTTTCTAATAGTACGGGGATCCACATATTGGATTTCCACCCAATCTCTTCTCTGTTTTCTGTTGGTCCGGGGGACTATTGCCTTGGGGACAATTTCGGGATGAGCATTTTGTTCATCTCGAGTTGTTTTCAATAAAGGGCTGGACACCTATCCTGGCGCGGTCCACCCAAGGAGGCCTCATGCCGAGATCAGCCGGCGCGAAAACAAAACGCAAAATCGTCAAAACCAGGATAAAAAATGCATCCTTGATCGATCGCAGAAGGAAGCAAATCATTGACGGGGCCTTAAGAGCCTTTACTGCCAAAGGATTTCACAAGGCTACCGTGAGGGAAATTGCCAGAGAGGCCGGCCTGACCATGGGCTCTCTCTATAATTACATAAGAAGCAAGGAAGACATTATCTTCATCGTGTATGACTATATCACCGGTGTGCTAAGAGATGAGATGAGAGCAGCCATCGAAGACATTGAGGATCCCAAGCAGCGGTTGAAGGCAGCCCTGTGGCAAAATCTCAAGGCTGTCGATGAATATCAGGACATTATCATGTTTCTTTATAAAGAATCTTCCTCCCTTGACATGGAAAGTCTCCATTCGGTGCTTTCAAGAGAAACTGAATATATCGAACTGTTTGAGAACCTTCTGCGGGGATATTTTAATGGGAGAGAAATAGATGAAACTCGGGTGCGGATCGCTGCTGACTTGATGTCATATATTCCTGTCATTGTAACCTTTAGGCGCTGGAGTCTGAGGCGCCGGTTTGAGTCCATGGAGATCGTCATGAACAATATCCTCGACTTTGTTCTTCGTGGCATCGACTTTATACCAAGTGCTTAGGGAGAAAAGTGATGATTGCACCTGAAAAAAAAATCTTAATAGAATCCTACCGAAAGATGGTGAGGATCCGTAGGGTAGAAGAAAAGCTTATGGAGGTATTCTCCCTGGGCGAGATACCCGGCTTCATCCACGTATGTATCGGACAGGAAGCAACACCCGTGGCTGTGGCCAGTCACCTGAGGAACTCCGATTACATCGCGGCCACCCACAGGGGTCACGGTCATGCGCTTGCCAAGGGGATCGACCTCAAGCTTTTCATGGCTGAGCTCTTCGGGAAGAAAAATGGCCCATGCCGAGGGCGTTCCGGCTCCATGCACCTGGCCGATCGATCCCTGGGGATCTTGGGAGCCAACGGCATCGTGGGCGGCGGGATCCCCATTGCGGTAGGGGCTGCCTTCGCTTCGCGATACAAGAAGACAGACCAGGTTACCGTGTGCTTCTTCGGAGAGGGGGCAACAGACGAAGGCGCCTTTCATGAATCCCTCAATATCGCCTCCATTATGAAACTGCCCATCGTCTTTGTTTGCGAAAACAATGGATGGGCAGAGTTCACCTCCCGTGAGGCCCTCATGCCCATTGGCAATGTGGCCGATAGGGCTTCGGTCTATCATATGCCAGGGGTGACCATACCCAACGACTTTCTCGAGATCTTTGAGGGGGCCGGGATTGCTGTGGAAAGGGCACGCAACGGGTGTGGTCCCTGTCTCCTGGAGGTCAAGAGCATGAGATGGCACGGACATTTCGTAGGGGACGCCCAAAAGTATAGACCGCAAGAGAATATTGAGAAGGCAAAAAGGGACGATTGCATCAGCCGTCTCGAGACCTATCTGATCGAAAATCGTATTTTGCGAAAGAAGGACCCCAAGGCCATAGATGACAAGATACGCCAGGAAATCGATGAGGCCGTGGAATTCGCCCGGAAAAGCCCGTTTCCAGACCCTTCGGAGCTCATGGCGGATTTGTACGTTTAGAGATTTTTGGCTTGGGTGATGGGCCGCATGGGCTCATGACTCAGAAACGGAGCGCTCAAAATGAAAGAAATCAGATATATCCGGGCCATCAACGAGGCCATGCAAGAAGAAATGGAAAGGGACGAGAATGTGTTCCTGATCGGTGAAGACGTGGGGATCCCAGGAGGATCCTTCGGCGCAAGCAAAGGATTGTACGACCGTTTCGGTCCGGAACGCGTAGTGGATACCCCCATCAGTGAGGCGGGGATCATGGGCCTGGCCGCCGGGGCCGCGGCGTGCGGGCTGAGGCCGATTGTTGAAATCATGTTCATGGACTTCATGGCCGTCTGCATGGACGCCATCGCCAATCAAGTGGCTAAAATGCGTTACATGTTCGGAAGCCAGTACACGATTCCCCTGGTGATCAGAACACCCGCTGGCGGCGGGCTTAATGCTGGACCGCAACACTCCCAGTGCTTTGAGGCCTGGTTTGCGCACCTGCCAGGTCTGAAAGTAGTCATGCCCGCCACCCCCTATGACGTCAAAGGGCTGCTCAAATCCGCGATACGGGATGACAACCCCGTCATCGTGGTCGAAAACAAGGCGCTCCATGCAGCCAAGGGGGAAATTCCCGAAGAGGAATACCTCATTCCCATCGGAAAGGCGGAGATAAAAAGAACAGGCACCGATGTAACGGTCGTTGCCACTTCCAGGATGGTTCATGAAACCCTCAAGGCGGCAGAGATTCTGGAAAAGGAAGGCATCAACCTGGAGCTGATTGACCTTCGCTCCATTTCCCCATGGGATAAGGCTACCATCTTTGAGTCCGTATCCAAGACCCACCGTCTGGTCATCGCCCATGAGGCAGTGAAGAACTTCGGCATCGGCGCAGAAGTGGCGGCGACTGTGGCAGAAGAAATCATTCATGAACTCGATGCGCCGATTGTCAGAGTCGGCGCACCATTCGTGCCGGTACCTTTCAGTCTGGAAAAGGCCTATCTTCCCAGCTCCGCCGATGTCATATCGGCGGTGAAACGGAGCTTGGAACGAACCTTATAGGACGAGGAGAACACCCATGAAGGCGGCCATATGGTACAAGAAAGAGGATCTCAGGGTAGAAGACGTTCAGGAACCTGAGCCGGGTCCCGGCCAAGTCAAATTAAAGATAAAGGTGTGCGGTATTTGTGGATCGGACCTCCACGAATATCGAAGCGGACCCTACCTCATCCCGCGCAGGCCCCATCCCCTCACCCATCGTGCCGGCGGACCGATCGTACTTGGACATGAATTCACCGGGGAGATCATTGCTCTGGGGGAAGGGGTAAACGACTTGGACCTTGGCGACCGGGTGGTTGTAAACCCTCTCATCTATTGCGGGGATTGTCATTACTGCCAACGGGGACAACACCTCATGTGTAAGCGTCTTGGCACTTATGGGCTGGCGGAGGACGGGGCCTTTGCGGAATATGCCGTGTTCGCGGCACGATCGGTCTACAAATTGCCCGATGTCGTCACAGACGATGCGGGCGCATTTGTGGAGCCCCTCGCCGTGGCGGTGCATGCCGTCAAGAAGAGCCGGATGAAGATTGGTGACACCGTTGCGGTCATCGGCGCCGGCCCAATAGGACTCCTCGTGCTTCAGGCCTCCCTTGCCGCAGGCGCCCGTCGCGTTTTCGTCGTTGAGCCCCTTGAGAGACGAAGGACCGTGGCGTTGAAGACCGGGGCGTCGGCCGTGTTCGACCCCCTTGAGGCAGATGTCGGGAAGAAGATCGCCGCACTGACAGAAGGGCTTAGGGCAGAGATCGCCTTCGATTGTGTCGGGAGTCAGGCATCCTTTGACACGGCGGTTCAGGTGACAGGAAGAATGGCCGGAATCTGCATCGTAGGCCTTGCCCTTAAACCTGTCGAAGTTCCTTTCGCCAGACTTTGGGGTCACGAGAAGGAGCTCACCTTCAGCACCGGTTATGAGGATGAATTTCCCGCCGCCATCGCCTATCTGGCCGACGGACGGGTCAAGGTGGAAGCGGTCGTTTCATCAAGAATCAGACTGAAAGACTTGGTCGAACACGGGATGAAGCCTTTGATATCGGACCCGAGTAGCTATATCAAAGTGCTCGTGTATCCTTGAGTTGCTGGGAGATATTCCATGATGAAGCTCTCCTATTTCGATCTCACAGGGACGGTGGCCGTTTTGACGGGTGCGGCGACAGGCATCGGCCGTGGAATCGCAGACGGTTTGGCAGATGCCGGCGCCGCCATTGTGATCGCCGCCCGTCGTCTGGAGAAGTGCCAGGAGGCGTGTCGGGAGATCAAGTCGAGGGCTGGTGTGGACACCCTTGGGGTAAGATGTGACATCACAGATCCGACACAGATCCACGCCTTGATCGCAGAGGTGAAAGACACATTCGGACACATTGACATTTTGGTCAACAACTCCGGTGTGGGGGGAAGCGAAAAGCCGATCCTCAAGATGACAGACGACGACTGGGATCAGGTCATCGCGACCAATTTGAAAGGCGTCTTCTCCCTTTCAAAGGCCGTTGTCGCCACCATGGTGGAGAGGGGTGCGGGCGGCAAAATTATCAACGTGGCATCCATTGGATCTCTGATTGGCTGGCCCAACATGTCTGCCTATTGCGCAAGCAAGGGGGGATGCCTCCAGCTTACCAAGGTGATGGGCCTGGAGTGGGCCCGCTACAACATTCAAGTGAATGCCATCTTGCCCGGGTACTTTAGGACCCCCATGAACACAGAGTTCTTTTCAAGTGAGGCTGGAAAGAAGGCCATCTCCTCCAGCATTCCCATGAAAAGGATCGCGAACATAGAAGAAATAAGGGGTGTGGCGGTTCTCCTGGCCTCCCGGGCATCGAGTTTTATGACCGGTTCTGCCATAGTGGTGGACGGCGGTCACACCTGCTGCTGATTTCTTTGGACAGAGGAGACAAACGATGGAGCCGTTGAGCACCATACGCTTCGAAAAAAGGAACGGCATTGGTTACATCATTTTGAACCGGCCTGAAGTGCGAAACGCCTTTAACCAGCTGATGATTGACGAAATCCAGGAGACCTTACGCAGGATCGACAAAGACGAGGACATTCGTGTCTTGATCATTACGGGCGAAGGAAAGGCCTTCCAGGCCGGCGCTGACATCGCTGAACTGAGCATGATGAAGCCCATGGACATCCTGCGCTGGAATGAAGGCATCGTAAGGATCAATGCCAGCCTCGAGAAACTGAGGCAGCCCGTGATCGCTGCGATCAACGGGGCCGCAATGGGCGGGGGTCTTGAATTGGCTGTCTCCTGTACCCTGCGGGTCATGGCAGAAAATGCGAAGATCGGGGTTCCGGAGGTGAAGCTCGGGATCATACCCGGAACAGGGGGCACCCAGCGCCTTCCGCGACTTGTTGGAAAGGGAAAGGCGGCCGAGCTCCTCCTCACGGGCGATGCCATAGGCGCAAAGGAGGCTTATGATATGGGACTTGTGAATAAGGTGGTCCCTGACAGCCAGGTGGTCAGCGCCGCGGAGGAAATGGCTAACCGAATCATGCAAAACGCACCCATTGCAGTGGAGATGGCAAAGGACGCCCTCGAAATCGGCAAGGACCTACCCCTTGAACACGCCGTGCAATACGCCCAGAAGAATTGCGTGACCTGCTTCAGCACGGCGGACATGAGGGAAGGCATGGCTGCTTTTCTTGAAAAACGAAGGCCTCAGTTCAAAGGGAGATAGGGGGAAATTCGACATGCCTTTAGAGATCGTGATGCCGAAACTCGGTCTAACCATGAGCGAGGGAATGATTATCGAGTGGAAAAAGGGGGAAGGCGACCAAGTCACGAAAGGGGAAATCCTCTTTGTCCTTGAAACGGAGAAGGTCACCTATGAGGTGGAATCCCCCGAAGATGGCATTTTGGGCAAGATCTTCGTTCGTGCCAAGGACACGGTCCCGGTCGGAACGGTCGTAGCCTATCTCTTGAGGCCGGGGGAGAGCCTCTCCGATCTGAAGCAAGTCGCCGTCCTGATGCCAAAGGAGAGGCCCACCCCCGAACCGGCTCAGGTCCTTGAAACGTGGAAAATCTCGAAGGGTGAAATGGCTCAAAGTGGACGCAAAAAGGCCTCACCCTATGCCAAGACCATCGCAAGATCATATGGGGTTGATCTTGGGTCGGTGAAAGGCACGGGTCCTGACGGATTAATCATCGCCGAAGACGTGGAAGAGCGTCGGCGGGGACCCCGTGCAGAAGAGGTTTCAGGTCAGAGGCTTGCACCCTTCAGCGGCATGAGGCGCGCAATCGCCAAAAAGATGCTGGCAAGCAAGATTGAGACTGCCCAGACCTATATGACCAACACCGTGGACGCTTCACGCATTGTCGAGCTCCGAAAACGGTTCCTTCCCCAAATCCAGGCCAAAGATGGAGTGCGAATCACGATCACCGATCTCATGATGAAGATCACGGCCGAGGCCATCCGGAAGCACCCCGTTATGAATACCCGGTGGACGGATGGAGGCGTCCTTTACTTGGAAGAAATCCACATGGGCATGGCCATGGCACTGGATAGCGGTCTCATTGTCCCGGTCATCCGAAATATTGAAAACAGAGACCTGGCCCAGATTGCTCAAAAGCGCGTGGACCTCATCCAAAAGGGAAAGGAGAACCGGTTCCTGCCCGACGACATCACCGGCAGCACCTTTACCCTCTCCGCGATGGGCATGTATGGAATCGAGCAGTTTACCGCCAACATCAACGTTCCGGAAAACGCCATCCTTGCGGTCGGCGCCATCATGGATAAGCCTGTGGCCGTTGAGGGTAAGATGGTCATCAAACCCATGATGACCGTCACCCTGTCCTACGATCACAGGACCATCGACGGGGCCGAGGCCGGAAAGTTTATGCGGACCCTTAAAGACCTCATTGAAAACCCCTCACCTCTTTACAGGACGAGGATCCTGGTGATCGGGGGGGGCGTAGGAGGATACCCGGCAGCGATCACTGCAAGCCGCATGGGGGCGGAGGTCACCCTGGTTGAAAGGGAAACCCTCGGCGGCGTTTGCCTGAACAAGGGATGCATCCCCACCAAGTCCCTCCTTCACTCGGCAGAACTGGCCACGGCCATGCGTCACTCAGAACGTTTCGGAATCCGCTGTGAGAATGTCAAGATCGAATTTACCGAAGTCATGAAACGGAAACAAGACGTAGTAGAACAACTCCGTACGGGGGTAGATAAGCTGCTGAAGGCCAGAAAAATCAGGGTGGTGCATGGCACGGCAAAGCTCTCCGATGCATCGACGGTTCAAATCCTGGAGACAAAGGAAAAGATCCCATGCGATAGGATCATCATCGCAACCGGATCAAAGCCAAGAACGCTTGATATCGAAGGGGCCGACAGCCCCCGCCTATGGTACAGCGACCAGTTCCTTGAGATGGAAAGACGCCCTGAAACCGCCGTCATCATCGGGGGCGGCGTCATCGGTGTGGAATTCGCCCAAATCCTCACACGTCTGGGGACCCAGGTCACACTCCTGGAGATGATGGATCATCTCATCCCTGGCATGGATCTGGAAATGGCCTCGGCCCTGGAGGAGGCCATTCGGGAAGAAGGCGTAACCGTATTCACCAAGGCCAAGGTCGAAAGGATTGCCCATTCGGATACGCATTCCACGATCTTTTTCACGGTCGGGAACGAATCCCGGAATGTAGAGGCCGAGAGAGTCATTGTTTCCGTTGGACGGGCGCCTGATCTGTCCCTGTTGAATATCGAGAGAATCGGTCTCGCCTGCCACAAGGGCGCGCTCCTGGTGGACGAACGCATGGAGACGACTGTGCCGGGCATCTATGCCGTAGGCGATGTGGTGGGCGGAGCCATGCTGGCCCATGTGGCAACCGCCGAAGGGGAGTGTGCCGCAAAGAATGCCATGGGTGAAGACTCACGGATGGACGATCACGCAGTGCCATATTGCGTGTACACGGAGCCGGAGGTTGCCTCTGTTGGACTCACAGAGGAAGCGGCCGGAAAACAACACGATATTGAGGTGGGACGGTTCTCCTTTCGTGGGTGCGGAAAGGCCGTGATTCTTGATAAGACCTATGGAATGGTCAAAATCATTTCCAATAGGGCAGACCGTAAGGTCTTGGGGGTGCACATGATCGGGCCCCGTGCGACCGATCTGATCGCCGAGGCCGTTCTCGGCATGAGCCTGGACATGACCGTAGACCAACTCAGCCGGGCCATTCACCCACATCCTACCCTTTCTGAGGCCGTGATGGAATCCGCCATGTCCTTGTCTGGAGGCGCAATCCATATGCCTTAGGACACCCATTGCAAAGATCAACCCTAACAGCCCTGCTGCCAGGGCGTGGAGGTTTTGCCATGGATTTTGGTTATACCAAAGAGGAAGAACAATTTAGAAGTAGACTTCAGACCTTCTTGAATAAGGAACTGACAGAAGAGATTGCCCGTCAAAACTGGGAAGACAAGGGCGTAGGGCCCGAGGCCAGGGAATTCAGCCGAAAGTTGGCCTTCAATGAATTCCTGGGAATGAGCTGGCCCAGGGAATATGGGGGCAAAGGGCTGTCCTCGACCTATGATTTCATTCTGCTCGACGAGTTGGGTAAACGCTGGGGGGCCCATGTCCCCCTGGATGTGGGCTATACCATGGTCGGCCCCACGATCCTCCGTCGGGGAAGCGAACCCCTCAAAAAGGAATTCTTGCCCAAGATCATTGAGGGTGAGATCGAATTCTGCCTGGGGTACACAGAGCCTAACGCCGGCTCTGACCTTGCCTCCATGCAGATGCGGGCCGTAGAGCAAGGAGACGACTACGTGATTAACGGTCAAAAGACCTTTAACACAGAATGTCATTATTCGGACTATCACTGGCTCGCGGCCCGAACGGATTCCGATCCTTCGCTTCCGAAATATAAGGGGATCAGCCTTTTTGTTGTGGATATGGACAGCCCCGGAATCACGGTCAGGCCCCTTTGGACCATGTCGGGCGAGCGGACCAACGAGGTCTATTACGATGATGTGCGGGTCCCGAAGCGCCGGATGGTGGGAGAGAAGAACAAGGGCTTTTATTATATGATGGAAGCCATCGGCTCCGAACGAAACCAGGTCTTTATTCCCGCTCGTCTCCAACCCATCCTGAGCGAATTGATCCGGTATGTCCAAGAGACCCAGTTCGCGGGCAGGCCGCTGGCCCAGGACCCCCTGATCCGGGACAAACTTGCGCAGGCCGCCATTGAACTGGAGGTGGCTCAAATTCTTGCGGATCACTCCCGTTGGCTCGAAAGCAAGCATCTTCCCATGACCTACGAGCCGGAGATCACCAAAGTCTTTATCTCTGAACTGGAGCAACGGCTGGTCAACACGGCCATGGAGATTCTGGGGGCTTACAGCCAGCTGACGGAGGATTCCAAGTGGGTGCCGCTCCGGGGGCGCATTTCCTGGTTTCATCTCCATTCCTTCATGACCACCATCGGTGCGGGCACGAGCGAGGTGGGAAGGAACGTCATCGCCCAGCGCGGATTGGGCCTCCCCAGGTCTTATTGATCCCGAATCAGAACGTGGTGCCCGCTTAGAGGAGGAAAAGACCTATGGACTTTAATCTTTCTGAAGAACAGAAAATGCTCAGGGATTCGGCTCGGGACTTCCTCGCATCCCAATGCCCGAGTAGCTTTGTCCTTGAGATGGAAAAAGACGAAAAGGGGTATACCCCTGAATTATGGAAAAAGATGGCCGAGTTGGGCTGGATGGCTCTTAGCATTCCCGAGGCCGAAGGGGGTGTGGGCGGCAACTTTCTGGATCTCATCGTCATGTTGGAAGAAATGGGACGGGCCTGCCTGCCAGGGCCATTTTTCTCTACCGTTGTCCTCGGCTGCCAGGCCGTCTTGGAGGCCGCAACCAAGTTACAGAAAGAAGCCCTTCTTCCAAAGATTGCAGCCGGGGATCTTCTTCTGACCCTGGCCCATATGGAACCTCAGCAGACCCGATACGATCCCTTCTCGATCAACACCCGCGCCACACCTCGCAATGGCCAATATCAGATCGATGGAATGAAGATCTTTGTCCCGGATGGCCATGTGGCGGACCTTCTCATTTGTGTGACCCGCACCTCGGGTGAGGCAGTGGGCAAGAAAGGGATCTCCCTTTTCCTGGTGGATCGTAAAACGGCCGGGGTCCATATTTCGCCCCTCAAGACCTTTACGGGAGAAAAGCAGTGTGAGGTTGCGCTCGTTGGCGTCAAGGTGGACGAACACGCGCTCCTCGGACCGGTGGACCAGGGAGGCCAGGTTTTGGAAAGGCTCCTTCAAAAGGCGGCTGTTTGCAAGTGTGCTGAAATGATCGGGGGTGCCCAGAAGGTCTTAGAAATGGCATCGGAATACGCCAAGACCCGCGAACAGTTTGGCCGGGCCATCGGGAGCTTTCAGGCGGTGCAGCACCACTGCGCCAATATGCTCATGGACATTGAAGGGAGTCGGTACATCACTTACAAGGCCGCCTGGATGCTGGTTGAAAACTTCCCGGCAGCCCGCCTGGTGTCAACGGCCAAGGCCTGGGTCTCGGAGGCCCACAAGCGGGTGGTGGCCCTGGGCCATCAAATCTTCGGGGCCACTGGATACATTGTAGAGCACGACATGCCCATATACTCTCGAAGGGCCAAGGCCGCCGAATTGGCATTTGGGGATGGGGGTTATCACAGAAAAGTTGTGGCCGATCTGTTGGGCCTCTAGAGGCCAACGGCCCATCAACGGAATAACAGGGCCTTAAGAGGATCTGGGCTCGATCCCGACACCCGGTCTTATGGGTAAGGATCATCAATCGTAAGGAGGATCCCTATGGACATCCTGAACACCAAAAACGCGACAATCATCGGCCGGAATATGAACATCCGAAAACTCCTCGAGCTGAAAGTGCGTCAGCACGGTGACAAACCCTTCATTATCTTTATTGATAAGGATATGAAGGAAGAGATTGTCACTTACAGGCAATTTGATGATCAGGTGAACCGACTGGCAAACTGGCTGCTATCGAGGTCCATCCGGAAGGGCGATTTCGTGTTGACCCACTTGCCCAATTCCACCGGATTCTGTGTCGCCCTGCATGCATGCACCAAGATCGGGGCCATCATGATCCCCTCCATCGTCTTCGATGTGGCCGAGGACCTGGAATACAAGCTGAATTTCTCCGGGGCAAAGATGGTGATCACGGATGGCGAGTACTTCCCCATGTTCGACCGCATACGAAGCAGGTGTCCCGCGGTGAAAGACGTCCTCATCTACCGTTCCAACGAGAAGATTCCCGGGACACATCCATGGAATGAAGTCCTTTCGGCCTCTTCCCCTGAGCTTGCACCCGCCGAGATTGATCCGCTGGACACCGCGCAGATGCTCTTCACATCCGGGACCACGGCCAGGCCCAAAGGGGTCATCCTCACCCACGCCAACTTCCTTTATATCGGTGAAGTCTGTGCAAGAAGCTTTGCCGTCGGTCCCCATGACCGGTATCTCCTGGTTCTCCCCCTTTTCCACGTGAACGCCCAGTGCATTTCCTATTTTCCATGCCTCACCGCAGGGGCGAGCATGGTCATTTGTGAGAGATTCAGCGCAAGCCAATTCAGTGAGCTCATTCGGACCTATGACTGCACCCTTTGCTCGCTTGTCTCTGCAACGGTTCGCATGATCCTGGCCCAGCCCGAGCACCCCTTGGATAGAGAGAGCAAGATATGGCGGTGTCCTTACGCCATTGCCATATCCGATGAGGAATGGGATCGGTTCGAGAAGAGATTCAACACCATGCTGGTTGACCTCTACGGCCTGACAGAAACCTTGGCCCCTTGCACGATCATGCCCATATGGGGAGAGCATCGTAGAGGGTCCGTGGGGTGGCCCAATTTTGGAATGGAGATCAAAATCGTGGATGACCAGCGAAAAGAGGTGCCCATAGGAGAAATGGGGGAGATCGCCATCAGGGGAGAAGCGGGTATTTCCCTTTTCAGAGAGTATTACAGGAACCCGGAGGCCACTGCGCAGGATCTTGTGAATGGCTGGTTTTACTCCGG
>CAWHLE010000022.1:0-92664 GCA_963830155.1 uncultured delta proteobacterium
GACATCCGCCACAGTCGGAACAGGAGCGGGTCCAATCGTCAGGCCAAATATTCAAAAGAAGGGGTGAATGGAATGAAATTATATCAAGCGAAGCGGTCCAGGGGCGGGCGATTGCCCAGGGGAATTTGGTTGAAGTCAGCAGTGATTGTGGTCGCAGCGCAGCTATTCGTGGCGTTGCTCCAAACCTTTACTGTCGGTGGCGAGGCAAATGCGCAAGTCGCAATTCTTTACCTTGTTACCACGACAGACGATCATGACGATGGTTTCTGCGATCCAGCTACCGTGGGGGACTGCACGTTACGGGAGGCGATCAATCAGGCAAACGCCCATTCCGGTGTGGACGGCATCCGTTTCAGCGTTGACGGTATAATCAACCTTGTGAATCCATTGCCAGTTATCTCTGACGACGTCTCCATCAATGGGCCGGGCGCAGCCTCGTTGTCGGTGTCTGGAGGTGGGGGTAGTATTTTCAATGTGACCGCCACAGGCACCGTGAGCATTTCGTCTCTGACCATAAGTAACGGTGCTACCTCATCCACGGGCGGAGCTGTGAACAACGCCAGCACCGGCACTGTAAACATTACCAACTGCATTCTCAATGGCAACAGCGCTTCACAAGGCGGTGCTATCTACAACGCGGGAACCTTGAATGTCACCAGTTGCACGCTCAGTTCAAACACAGCCGATTACGGCGGTGGAATCTATAACAGTAACCCTGGCACAGCGAATGTTACCAACTGCGTAATAAGCGGTAATTCTGAGTTAAGCACTATCTGCTGCTTCGGCGGCGGCGGTATATTCAATAACGGCATACTGAATGTCACCAACTGTACGCTCAGTTCAAACACAGCCCTTCATGACGGCGGCGGCATCTGGAGCAGCGGCACACTGAGTGTTACCAGTTGCACGCTCAGTTCAAACACAGCCGATACAGGCGGCGGGATCTACAGCAGCGGCGACACGGGCGGCGTCACGGATCTTACCAACAGCACCATCACTGGAAACAGTGCCGTCGTCAGCGGCGGCATTGTCTCTGGCGGCCTCGGAGGCACGTTCAATGTCAAGAGCAGCATTATCGCCTTGAACACGGCCGCCTCCCGCACAAATCCTCAGGACGCTTACAGGACGTTTGTTTCACAGGGGTTCAATTTGATCGGGAAGATCGACGGGAGCAATGGCTTCACTGCGGCCACAGATCTCACCGGAACGGCGGCCTCACCGCTCGATCCAGGACTCGACCCGAGCGGCTTACAGAACAATGGCGGTGCGATTGCCTTGCTCTGCGGCAGCCCGGCTATTGACAAAGGCAGCAGCAATGGCTTGACCGGCACTCTCACCAAGGACCAGCGCGGCTCACCCAGGACCGTCGATGACTCATTAACTCCCAATGCCACGGGCGGCGACGGGACCGACATCGGGGCCTTCGAGTTGAACACCGTGTCATGTCCCATGCCCCTTCCAGAATCCCAACTGGTCTTTACGCCCGCTCCAGCTTCCCTCCCTGTTCTTAACGCCGACCCTGCAGTGGCGAAGCCCATGGGACTTGGGTCCGTTGCCACGGGTGGGGGCACGCTGAACATCCAAATCGGGACGGTCGGGTTTTCGGGTCCCGCTGAGGTCTATTTCGCCGTTTTTTCGCCGCAGGCCCTGGGAAACGACATCTTTCTGTATACCGGGGGGACATTTGTGGCGTTTTCCCAAACAGGGCTCGTACCCTGGATTGCCAGCACTAATGGCTCGTTGAACGAGGACCTCTTTGGCGCCATCCCACTTTCGGCGCTGCCATCGGGCGCTTACACGCTCTACTTTGCAGTGGCACCTGCCGGCAGCTCACTGGCGACCTTCTATTTCTGGTCGACCGAATTCATGGTCCCCTGAGCTTTGCTGTGAATCAGGCCCCCGTCCACCGTTTTTCAGTGGTGGGCGGAGGTGGCGGCCCTGGCCTTTTCTGTGGCGCTATTGCATCTTTCTGCTATGTAGATGTAACTAAAGGGAAAACCTGGATTCCTGGTGTTTGAAATGGATATCCACGGAAGGATCTTCCTGACAAACACGGTTGAGGTGATTCTCAGCCCTTCATTTGGAGTGAACGGGTGCCGTTGTCCGTATTGTCCAGTCACACCCGCATCCGTCCTCCGCGCCAGGCATGGGTTCCAGGGTTAGCTCTACGAGTCTCTTGGCGTATTCAAGAATCCCCTTGAACAGCGAAGCACTGTGTCCCAACTGCTGATATGCCTCCTCTTTCGTCAACACCCGGTTCTCATCCTCCAGCCTATACCCTAACATCATGGACAGATTGGCCACCTTCGAAATCTCCCTCGCCAGGTCCTCCTCGGAGTTGATCTTGATGGGGTAGACCCTTATCCTCTCCAGGTGGTCAAGCACCTCATCATTCACGGTCCCGTCCACCGCTTGGTGGTTCCTCTCATTGAACGAACTCCACTCCGTATTATGAAGCGGCTGAGACAGATCACCCACGTAATGGGCACAGAAAGCCAGATGGTACTCCCCGTACTTCCCCTCCTTCTTGTCCGTAATGTAATTTCTAAGCGATGCAATGATGGCGCCGTAGAGGTGCCCATGCTCGTCAATCTGGTCATACCCCTCCACCTGGGCCATGACTATCTCTGTGGTAACAACTGTCCCTCTCGGATTGTTCACGTAATGGTTATTCCCCTCCTTATCACCCAGCTTCACCTTGATCATGTCCGGCCCACAGGCGTTGAACCACTTGGTGTACCCGGCGAACTTGGCGACCGCGATGTGCGTCTCGTCAAACCAGGCGTACGACGGAGGACTGATCAGGAGGCCGAAAAGAGCTTGTACCAGAAAAAAGACCGCGATCCATAGAGAACGTTTCAAGGTTTACCTCCATTGGAGTTTGTCATACGGGCGATTCCCAGGGAGTGCATGGTATCACGAAGCTTGTTGTGAGTGAAGGTGTCACGGAGGTGGAAGTAGCACCCCGGTTAAGATCGGGAAAATTCAGCATACCCCAGTATAGTGTTGAATGTTCCTGAGGTGTTTAAAATCAAGAATAGGATAATAATACATGAGAGCGCATTTTTTAAAGAATATATGAGCTATTGTTGATCTACGTAGTCCTTCAAAAGAGAGCGCTATGACAGTATTATACGGTTTGAGAACAGCTGTGATGGCAGTGCTACTACATGGCATATAAATCCATTAGTCCCAACGCTCCGGTTCAGCGACGGCGGTGAGGTTTTGAGTGTGGATGGTTTTTATGGCTGTTTCCTTTCTTGGCTTCAGGGCTTCAAATCCCATTCCTTCAGTTTCTTCGCTGCTGTGCCGAACGGGCCGAGCTGGTAAACGGCTGCGCCCGCTGGCGAGAAGGAAAAGTTCTCAAACGGTTCGGCAAGCATCTTGTCCAGGTACTCTTTCGGCGCAACCCCGGTGCTGACATGCGGATTGAAATTCTCGCCGGACATCTTCGGCACGAACGTCGAAACATATTGGATGATGGCAGTATCGGTGGCGGGGTCATCGTGCGGGGCGGTGAAAGCACCGATGGGTCCGGTCTCAACCATATACGGCCTAGCCGCGGCAATGATGTCCGCCTGAAGCTTTAGGATTTCCGATGTTGGCTCCGCGCAGATGCCTGCGACACCAACAGCGCCGGCCGGGGCATAGTAGTATTTAAATGCCTCCAGCTTCATGGCGTTGACGTTGGCGGCGGTAAGCACCTTTTCCTCGGCGGCATAAAGTTTGTCCAAGTCCTCAGTGCGGACGAAACATTGGAGCATTGTGATGTGCGGACGGTGCACGGCATCCAGGGCAAAACCTTGCGGATAAACCTTCAGCAGGCGGGCGTTGTTGTCTTCGGCATGCCGAAGCATCGTGGCATCCGGTTCCAGCAGGATGTCAATGGCGGTAACCGGGCTCTGCTCAGCCGGGAAGACAGTCTTCCAGTCGTTTTTCATGCTGACCACCGTCCAGTCATCCCGCTTTGCCTGATCGAAGAGCTCCTGCGTGAAGGCGCCGAGTTTGGGGCTAGGCAATCCGAGTGCCGGACCATAGGCATATTCGCGGGTGGCATCATCGTGAAGTACCAAAAGCTCAAACCTGGCGCCGCTGCCCCCCTGTGTGTACTCCAACATCTCCTTGTCGCCACGGGAATTTCCGAACGCGGCGATGGGCCGGCGGCCGATGTGCTGGTTGATGCCGACCGGCTTGTCGGCTTTGTCGTCATTGAAGTTTAACTGCGGCAGACGCACCAGGACAGGCTTGCCGTCTCGCATTTCAAACTTTGTCTTGACGCTGCTGCCGATGACCTGCTCGGGAGGGATGCCGTAAACCTTTTCCGTCCACGGGCGCATGAATTCAATGCCGCCGCCGGAAACGATGAAGTTTTTGAATCCATTTGCTCGCAAGTAGGCGAGCAGTTCGAGCATCGGCTGATAGACCATCTCGGTGTATAGTTTGCCGGTCTTCGGATGTTTCGCGGTGGCGATCCAGTCCTTGACGATCTGCTCGAATTCCACCGTGGTCATGCCGGCGTGAGTGGCCATGAAGAGTTCCAGAACCGCGAGGTCACCGCCGGCGAGCGCGGTTTTCGTATCACCCTTCAGCAGCGAGGCGAACGGTTCCTTCGTTTTCCATTCGGGATGCTTCGGCGCGAGAGCCTTCACGCGGTCGAGCGCGAAGTACAATTGAACGGGCGCCGGCCGCTCGCACCAGAGCGTGCCGTCGTTGTCAAACGTGGCGATACGTTCCGGCATAGGCACAAAATCCGGCGAGCCGGTCGTCGTGACCTTCTCAACGAATGCGATGATGGACTTCTTGGCTGCGCCGTCGTTCCACGAAGGCAGTGGGTCCGCGGCGTGGGCGATGGTTGCGGAGAAAGCCAGCGCGCTAACGAGCACGGTAGCGAGGAGGGTTTGCTTGCCCACCGAAGTGTTCATGAAGGTGAGTCTGCGTGTGATCTTCATTCTTGTTTCCCTTTCTGCTGAACCCATCCGCCCCCTGCTGAGGCCGACCACAAGACGGTCGGCCGCAGAGGGTGATCGTCGGGGCCGACAGACCTTACTTCGACCCGCTGCTTTCCTTGAGCTTCTGAAGAACTTCATCCATGTTGAAAGTGGCCGCCTTCTGCCGCTGCGGGTAGTCCTTGAAGGTCATCAGGAACTGGCCCACATACGCCTGCGCGGGGACCATAATGAAGGCATGATCGATGAGCCAGTCGTAGTAGGTGTTCGACGTGATGTCCGCGCGCTCGTACGGGTCGGTGAGGAGGTTGAAGATCTTCGGTACCCTTAAGTCGGTGAACGGGTTCGCCCAGACAAGCAATGTTCCTGGAGCACGCTGCTCCATGAACACAAGCTTCCAGTTGTCATAGCGCAGGCCGGTCAGTTGCTGGTCGTCGTTGATGTAAAAGAACGATACACGCGGGCTTTTCGCGGCCTGCCCGGTCAGGTACGGCACGAGGTTGTCACCGTCGAGGTGGACCTTGTAAGTCATGTCGGCGACCTTGTAGCCCTTGAGCAGTTCCTCCTTCACCCGCGTGTCACCGGCGATGGCCAGCAGCGTCGGCAGCCAGTCGAGGTGGGCGACGATCTCATTGGACACGCTGCCAGGTTTGATGTGACCCGGCCAGCGCACCATGGTCGGCACACGGTAGGCGCCTTCCCAATTGGTGTTCTTCTCGCTGCGGAACGGCGTCATAGCTCCGTCCGGCCAGGAGTTCATGTGCGGGACCATTGTCGGTCGAGTACATGACGAAGGTGTTGTCCGCGATGCCTAGATCATCCAGTGCCTTGAGAACCGTGCCGACATTCTTGTCGTGGTCGATCATCGTGTCGTGGTACGGGCTCTGCCAGCGCCCCGACTGGCCGATGCTCTCCGGCTTGGTGTGGGTGCGGAAATGCATGTGGGTGAAGTTCACCCAAACGAAGAATGGCTTGTCTGCCTTGGCCTCTCGCTGGATGAAATCCACGGCCCGGTCGGCGATGTCATCGTCAATGGTTTCCATCCGCTTCTTTGTCAGGGGACCGGTGTCCTTGCAGACCTGCTTGCCGACCTTGCCGAAGCGCGGGTCCACCGTCGGATCGTCCGTGGCCGAGGCCTTGCAGTCCAGCACGCCGCGGGGCCCGAATTTGGCCCGGAACGCCGGGTCTTTTGGGTAGTCAGGCAGTTCCGGCTCTTCCTCGGCGTTCAGGTGATACAGGTTGCCGTAGAACTCGTCGAAGCCGTGGACGGTGGGCAGGTACTCGTTGCGGTCGCCCAGATGGTTCTTGCCGAACTGGCCGGTGGCATAGCCGAGCGGTTTGAGCAGCTCGGCAATCGTCGGGTCCTCCTTTTGCAACCCTACCTTAGCCCCTGGCAGGCCGACTTTGGTCAGGCCGGTGCGCAAGCCGGACTGGCCGGTGATGAACGACGCCCGCCCGGCGGTGCAGCTCTGCTCGGCATAAGAGTCGGTAAAGATCATGCCTTCCTTGGCGACTCGATCGATGTTGGGGGTGCGAAAGCCCATCAGTCCCATTGAGTAGGCGCTGACATCAGTTATGCCAATATCGTCGCCCCAGATGATGACGATGTTAGGTTTCTTGTCCGCCGCGAATGTCGGGCAGGCGATGAAAATCAGACCGACAGCGATGACGGCGAGCATAACAAAAGTCTTCCTTCTCATACTTTCCTCCTAGTTGAAATTGTTATTTTGTATGTACGACCCCGCCAAAGTATCGCGGAACCATATTTGAAATTTCAACAATACTTGCATTATCCTTGAATCACGCCAAATTCACCCTTACTGATGGTATTCTCGATTCCAAGAACTCCTGAGCGTGTCCCATATTTGTCATGTTGGGGATCGAAGTCAGTTTAAATTTGGTTGTTATTCCCCTTTGATGTCCCTCATGAGTCAGGGAAGGGCTACTCTAAATGGTCCGTCATGGCATACCGGCCTTCTTGAGCCCTGCGAGGACTCTTTCAAGGTCTTGCTTGTTTTTGTATGGGAGCCTTTCTCTCCAGACGGTAGTTGTTGTTCCCGGGCTCTTTTTAAGGATCAGGGCGGCTTCGGCGTGCGCTTCTTCGTCGCGGCCCAGTTCTGCGTAAACCACGGCCCGAAAGGCCCGGGCCGGGAAGAAATCCGGATTGCCGCTGATGGCCTTTTCGAGAGCCCCGAGCGCTTCTTCATAGTTTCTGATCAGGAAATAGGCATGACCGAGAAAGAAAGAATGGTAAGGGAAAAATGGGTCAAGCCGTAGTGCCCTTTCGATGAGCTCTATGGCCTCTTGGGGCTTTCCTGCAAAAGACAAAACCCCACCCAGGTCACAAAGGCCGTTGGCGTAATTGGGGTTGAGGGTGAGGGATTTCTCGTAAAGCTCGACAGCCTTAACGTACTGTTTTCGCCACAAATAGACATTGCCGAGCAGGCAGTGGGTTCCTTCGAATGAATCATCAGCAGTCGCAGCTTTTTGACCCAGTTCATAAGCTTGATTCAATGACTCGGGGTCAGAGCTCCATCCCATGGTCCAGTCGATGAGATAGGTCCACCCCATCTTCTCACAGGCCATGGCGTAACCGGGATCAAGCTCAATGGCTTTCTTGAACAACATCCGAGCCTGCACATTTGCCTCTTTGGTGTATTGATTGAAGGACTCGAGTCCACGGAGGAACAGGTCATAGGCCGCTAGATTCCGTGTGCCTCTCGCTGCCAGTCGCTTGTGTTCTTCTTCCCCCATCTTGATGGACAAAACCGCTATGATTCGCTGCGTCAGGTCATCCTGGAGGGCAAAGATGTCCCCCATATTGCGGTCATAACGATCCGCCCAAACATGCCTTCCTGTGGTAGCATCAATGAACTGGGCCGTGATGCGGACGCGTTCTCCGGCCTTGCGGACGCTGCCTTCCAGAAGGTATTGAACGCCAAGCTCCTGGCTCACTTGCTGGGCCATGACAGGCCTATTCTTGTAAGTGAACACCGAGTTTCGCGCGATGACGAAGAGCCCCGGCATCTTAGAAAGGTCAGTGATGAGATCCTCCGTGATCCCGTCACTGAAGTACTCCTGCTCCGGATCGCCGCTCATATTGACGAAGGGCAATACTGCGATGGATGGTTTATCAGGCAACACAAGCACGCGGCTCGATGTGTCGCTTGGAGCCCCCATTAGTAACCGATACACCCGGATCGGCGTTTTGATGTTCTTGACGGATTTCTCTCCCAGATACTCCAAAGGGAAAGGCAGCTTGTTCTCAATCTGGTCGTATACAGTGCCCGAGACGCAAATCCCACCTGCGTCGGCGAGCCCTTCTATTCGGGCGGCAATGTTGACGCCATCCCCATATATGCGATCCCCTTCCTCCACCACGTCTCCAAGGTTGATTCCGATCCGAAACTCCATCCTCCGGGTTTCAGGCAGATCCGCATTCTTGAGCCCAAGCGCCTCCTGGATTTCAACCGCTGACTCAACGGCGTCCACCACGCTGGCAAATTCAGCAAGCACGTTGTCCCCCGGGGCATCCACCACCCGGCCTCCATGCTTCTGGATGAGGCCGCTCACTACCTTGCGATATTCCTCCAGGGTGCGGATCGTCCCCAACTCATCTTCACCCATCAGCCGGCTGTAGCCCTTCACATCCGCACTGAGGATCGCTGTGAGCTTCCGTTTGACCTTCCCTTCCGCCATGGGATCATCTCCCCTGAAATGCAAAAGCCTCCGGCCGGATATGAATATCCACCGGAGGCTTTTTGTTCACAACCTTCTGGAAACGGAAGACCATGCTTTCCTCGCGGAAGGTTGGGGTTATGATGTTGATTTTTCTACATTAAAATGGGCTTAAGGGTATCCGTGGCAATTAAGGCCCAAATCCGAGCTTCTGTCAAGGGGAAATGGGCGGCATTGGACAAGACCGGGGTGGTTGGACCCGGCAGGGGCGATCCATTCGGGTTACCGGGAATATGCCATCCCTCCGAAAATCTCCGTTATTTCAATTTATTTCCATCCCTAATCTTCATGACCCGTTTTCTGGAAACCACCCGCATCATAAATGGCGATCGCAGAAGCTTATCCATTTGACGGGTGGCAGTGACATTTGTTAGATTTGACAATTAGTTAGATGCGGTCCCCTACCTCCCATCTGCACGGAGGCATATGGATGATTGACATCGATAAGCAAATAGACTTCTGGCGAGACAGCGCCAAGGAAGACCTGGCGGTGGCGCATGAACTCGTTCATAAGAATCGGTTACGTCATGGCTTATTCTTCGCCCACCTTGCATTGGAGAAGATCCTGAAGGCGCATGTCTGCCGTGTGATCCAAGATATTTCCCCCCGGCTGCACAATCTGATCCGTCTGGCTGAACTGGCCGAACTCGACCTAGAACCTACCCAAGTTGATATTTTGGCCGAAATGAACGCCTTTAACATAGAAGGCCGCTACCCTGATACGCTGTCATTGCCCCCATCTCAGGAGGGAGCACAACGCTATATGTCTCAAGCCGATGAGGTGTTTAAATGGTTGATCGAACGATTGTGAAAAGTGTTCGACAATACCTGAAGACTGTCCAAAATGAAGGAATTGTCGTGCGCTTTGGAATCGTTTTCGGCTCTTACGTTACTGGCCGTTCGGACCCTTGGAGCGACATTGACGTTCTCGTAGTATCTCCCGTTTTCGATGCCCCTCGGAACCGGCAGGATATAGACCTGCTTTGGCGACTGGCAGCAAGATCTGATAGTCGAATCGAGCCAATTCCATGCGGTGAACGACAATGGAATGAGGACTCATCAAGCGCTATCGTGGAGATAGCGAGGCGCGAGGGTGAAACGATCCGCCTTGATGAAGCTGAGTAGGAGAGTTTACCTCTCTATCCGTGAATCCCCGATTTATGAATGGACACCTTTTAACAGATCGATCGCTTCGGGTTGGCAAGAATTGGAGAATGTCCAATGAATGCACACCAAAAACCAGAAATGACGCAGGTTGGTGTGGAGCTCATACGCCGAATTCCAGTTGAAGGGGATCACCTCTTTTCCATGGAGCGGGCTCGGGCGCTCGTTCACGAGGTTGTTCTCGAGAAATTTAATAAGCCGAAAAAGGAGGTATTGAGCTTTCGATCGTTGACTGACTTCTTTTTCAGCAACGCCCTAAATTATCCTGAGTTCGCTTCATCAGCCACTTGAGGACCACGCTTGCATCTCCACACATTGCTTCAGGGTCGCTCCTCCAAGTCCGCCCTTGATTCTCTCTACACATCAGAGGCTTGGACGCCAGAAGGATAGCTTTTCTTGCTTCGTGCCCTTCGTGTGCTCGTGGTGAAATATCTTTCCATGACCGGCTGGCCCTAGGAAAGACTGCCTAAAACCCACCTTTCCTAAAATGAAGCAGTGCATAATAAGTATCTACCACCGAGCTGTTTAAAAAAATTGCAATATTATAGCTTAATATGCAAAATACGATTCCAAAATAATCCGGTTGACAGCACATATTTAATAAGATAAGCTTCATATTATGAACGCATCGAATGATCCAACTGAGGCCACGATCGATAAGGCGAACCAGCTGCATCGCAGTGCCCTGAGGCTGCTCCGCGTGCTGCGGGCCACCCGGCCGGCAAAAGGGTTGAGCTCATCGAAGCTCGCCGTCCTGGGTCGTCTCTATCAGGATGGTATGGCGACCGCCACGGCACTGGCGTCCTATCTGCGCATCCAGCCGCAATCACTGACGCGTCTCGTCGCCGATCTGGAGCGACGAAAGCTGATTACGAGCCGGCAAGATGATGCGGACCGCCGCCAAAGCCTCCTTGAGATAACCGACGCGGGGACCCAGCTGCTGATGGAAGAGATCGGCGCCCAGCGAGTGAAGCTCGCGGAAACCATGACAAAGGAGCTGACGGTCACAGAGCAGGAACTGCTCAGACTGGCCGCAGGCCTGATGGACCATCTCTCCTCCGTGACCGAGGCCCAGACCGCCGCTTTGGATGAGCCTAAACGGGAGGAGGCTCAGGGAACGATATCGCGGAAAATGCCATCCAGCCGCAGCGGTAAAGCCAAAAAGCCATGAAGGAGCTAAAACACACTTTACACCTATGGAACTTCCATCATGAATGCGCAAGGTCATGAGGGTGTTCCCATGGCATCACGGATGAAAATCTTGAGTGTGGCGGCCACATCTTTGCGGCCGAGAAGTCCGTTCATTTCCTTTTTCACCGAAGGTTGGGCGGGCGTAAGGACTGCGCGGGCGCCGCAGGTGATTGCCGCGATGCTGGGGCTTGCGGGACCGCTCGCCGTGGGGGCCCTGGCCGGCCATGCTGAAATCGGTATGGCGGTCTCCCTTGGTGGGCTTGCGATGAGCGGAGGTGGAAAAGGCGAAACCTTCCGCGAAGAGGCCCCTCGTATGATCTACGGACTGGCAGCCGGCGGGGCGGCGATGTTGACAGGCTCGGCCATGGCCGGGCACGGCGCCTTAAGCACCTTCGGGGTTCCGGCGATCGCTGCGGTGGCGGGACTTCTCGGCAGTATCAGCAGGCCGCTTGCGCGGGCTACCACCCAATTCATCCTGTACACCATCATCGCCGCAAATGTTGCGGCACGAACCGCTCACCCGCTCGGCATGATGCTCCTGTTTTCCCTGGGCGCTGCCTGGACCGCGGGCCTGTCCCTGGTTTTGACGCCGCTCTTCCGAGCCATGCGGCCCAGCTCACACACTCCGGCAAACGTCGCTCAATCGCCCAAGTACACCGCGGGACAACTGCTGCGCCGGTGGCGGAATTCACTCGCCCATCTGTCAGGATGGCAATACGTCCTTCGAGTCACCCCATGTCTGCTCGCTGCTGGAGCGTTCGAATGGATATGGCCCCGCCATCATGCTTATTGGGTGTCTATCACGGTAGTGATCGTGGTCCAGCGCAACCTTCAAACAGCGTTGACGCGGACGATCCATCGTGCCGCCGGAACCGCGCTCGGCGTCCTGCTCATCAGCCTGCTCTTGATCGGGTCACCGAACATGTGGGCCATGATCGCCATGATCGCCGCACTGGCCGCTGCGCGTCCTATCCTCATAGAGGCCAACTACACGGCCTATGCTGCGGTCATGACGCCACTGGTCATCCTGTTGTTGGATTTTGGTCAAGAGCCATCGTGGGTAGTCGTCGCGGATCGGCTGGTTGCGACACTCGTCGGCTGCGCGCTTGCCTTGACGCTGGGATACCTGTTGTGGTCCAGCCTCTCCCCTCAGGCGCGTCTTTCCGTCGAGAGCAAAAGAAATCTCGCGACGTGAACGGCGAAGGATGGCCGCTGCGCTTTCCGATCAGTTCGGAAAGCGGTTTTTTTGCCAATGTATTTATACCGGTTCGCCTAGGAGGATGTGCTGAATGAACCATTGGGCTCGTGACGCGGTATTCTACCATGTCTATCCTCTTGGGTTGTGCGGGGCGCCGCGACAAAACAGACACTCCGGCTCATCTCGCCAAAGTCTGGAAAAGCTTCTACCCTGGCTGGATCATGCCCTAGCTTTAGGCGCAACCGCCCTGCTCCTTGGGCCGGTCATGGAGTCCGGGACCCACGGCTATGACATTGTGGACTATTTCCAGGTGGACCGTCGTCTGGGCGACCGGTCGACCATGGGCCGAATGGCTAAAGAAGCACGCCATCGAGGACTGAGGCTCATCATGGACGGGGTGTTTCACCACGTGGGGCGGGATTTCTGGGCTTTCAAAGACGTTCGGGAAAGGGGCAGGGAATCCCGTTTCATCGATTGGTTCCACCTGGACTTCAACGGCAGAAGCCCCTTTGATGATGCCTTCTCATACGAGACCTGGAACGGGTGCTATGACCTGGTCAAGCTTAACCTGAACAATCCGGAAGTGCGCGATCACCTCTTCAAGGCGGTCGCAGACTGGATCCGTGAATACTATATAGACGGGCTGCGGCTCGACGCGGCAGATCGCCTGGACATGGGATTCATGCGCGATCTTGGCATCTGGTGCCGCCGCTTGAAGCCGGACTTCTGGCTCATGGGGGAGGTCGTTAAAGGTCCCTACAACCCCTGGCTGCAAGACGGAGGGCTGGATTCAGTCACGAACTACGAATGCTATAAGGGCCTCTATTCCAGCCACAATGATGAGAACTATTACGAAATCGCCTATTCCCTCCGTCGGGCATTTTGGAGAAGACGGTCTTTACCGATCAGCCAGTCTCTATACCTTTGTCGATAACCATGACGTCGATCGGGTGGCCAATCGCCTGGACGATCCCGCCCACCTATACCCGCTATATTGTCTCCTCTTTACGATTCCTGGGACCCCTGCAATCTATTACGGCAGCGAATTCGGTTTGCGAGGGGCCAAGTCCCCCGAGGGACGACTGGCCTCTCCGGCCTACCCTGAATCTAAGGCAGCTCCAGGGAAACCCTCGCCACTTAGCTCTGGCTCGGACCATCACCCGCCTGGCTTTCCTCCGCGCTGAACTGCCTGCCCTCCGTAGGGGAGACTATCCGGGAGCTGTTCCTAAGTCATCGCCGTCTGGTCTTCTCCCGCAGGACACCCGATCAGTGGGTCATCGTGGCGGTGAGTGCCGAAAGGGAACCGGTGGATCAGGAGGTGAGCCTTCCTGGAACGTCGAACGGCAAGCTGGTGGACCTGCTAAATCCAGGAGAGCAATTTCGGATCAAGGACGGCAAGGCAATGCTCCGCCCACTTTGGCCTTGCTGGGCCCGGGTGATGGAAGTGCAAACAGGATCGTGATGCCCCTTGAGTGATCACACCAATCCTTCCATCATTGTTTCCGGCAGCCGTTCGCGGTTGCCCTGGGCCACTTCCAACAGATGGACATCCGGCCTCTGCTTGATTTCGCGAATGAATCTTTCGCCTCCGAGAGCAATGCTCGCAAGCACTTGTCTATCGGAGTTCAGAACCTCGCGGACGAGGCGCCTGAGACGGTTCGAAAGGAGCTCCATCTTACCGATTTCGTCGACCACGATGAGCTCCACGTCCGGATTCAGCAAATCCATTGCCTCCAGAAACGTTTCAAAGCCACCTTATCCACCCCGTATGTGCCCACCCTCACTCATTTCAAGCCGGTCGGCACAGGATACAATCCAGGCACAACCCGAGCTCTCTGGAAATACACGACGATTTTTCCTGACAAATCCTGCAGGTTCCCATAGCAAGTATATTTATTTGGTAAATCCTGACATGTAAACTCTGACGCAGATGAACCGCAAACTCGAGATCCGAAGCACGATCCCGAGGGCACGCAGCATCGAAACAATATCAAATTCCAATGTTCAAATTTCCACGGTTCGGATATGGCCGCGTGGCAAGATCAGTCGATCCGTTTGAACTTGACACACAATGACCGAATCCTCTATATTCGCGGTCACAGAGACTTGCTCTTAATGTTCTCTTTGGGTTAACTGCTGTTGCATAATCCAATCAAGGTCGATCACCGTACGTAAAGATGCCGCGAATTGGGTGGCGTTGTCTGATTACGATTTGGAAACTGCCCGTCACATGTTGGCAACGGGGCGTTATCTTTACGTAGTCTTTCTCTGTCATCTTTCGCTGGAGAAAATGCTCAAGGCCCATGTTACTGAAGTCACACAGACTGTTCCAACCAAGACGCACGATTTACCTTATGAAGAAATCTGAGCTTGAACTTCCAGAAGCTTTTCTCGATTTCCTCGGCAAAATCAACACGGCAAGTATTCCGACCCGTTATCCGGATGATTTGCAGCGTTCCCTAAAAGAATATCCGGAGTCTGTCGCAGGTCATTACCTGAAACAAACCGAAGAGATACTTCAATGGCTCAAACAACACCCGAACTTAAGAAAATAATCGACCGCTTTCGCGGGCAATTAGAAAAAATGGGGATTCACCCACTGCGGATTATGCTTTTCGGCTCTCATGCCTCGGGCACTGCCCGCGTAGGCAGCGATATAGACTTGATCGTGATTTCCGACGATTGGACCATTTACAATCATCGTGAGCGTTTGGAGCCTCTGGGCGTTGCTGCGGCGCGAATCCTGGAGCCTGTCCAGGCGCAGGGTTTTACAACGAGCGAAATCGCCTTGAAGCAAGTTACGCCCTTTTGGGAGCATGTGATGGAAGAACAAGCAATCGCAGTCTGATACGTTGGCCTGCTCCTGATCCCTGCGGTGATTGCCAAGGCCACAAGCGACGGCCTTGAGGCCGTCGACATGGGCAAACCGCCTGAGGTTGTACTTCGCTATTTCACGACCCCCGTTATTATTCACCTGCCAGCGACACGATCGAGTCGCCGCCCCCGCCCAATACCGCATAAAGCCGCACCTGATTGGCGAGCTTCGCCAGACGGATGAAGATGAGTCCCTGCTGCGCAGAGTAGAGGGAGCGCTGCGCATCCAGCACGTTGAGGTAGATATCAATTCCCTTGACATATCGGGCATTGGAGAGACGGTAGGCCTCCGCGGTGGCATCCAGCAGGGATTCCTGTGCCTCCATTTGATCTCCAAGGGTTCCCTTCCTGGCAAGCGCATCGGCAACATCCCTGAACGCAGCCTGGATCGCCCTCTCGTATTGAGTCAGGGCGATCTCCCTGTCCACCCTGGTTACTTTTAGAGCCGACCATAGGCGGGAATCGAAAATCGGCATCACGATCTGGGGTGAATAATTCCAAGCCAGCGAACCGGACTTGAATAGACCGGACAAATCCCCGCTTGCAGTTCCTATCGCGGTCGTGAGCGAAATGCGGGGGAAGAAAGCCGCACGGGCGGCGCCGATATTCGCGTTGGCGGCTTTGAGCAGGCCTTCCGCCTGAAGAATGTCAGGGCGGCGAAGGAGTACCTCGGAGGACGTCCCGGGCGAAACATCCGGCAACGGTACGACGACGCTCAACGTCTCGGGGAGCAGATGTGCAGGCACAGACGAGCCCGCCAGCAGGTTCAAGGCGTTATCATCTTGAGCGCTGAGATCCGTGAATCGGGCGACATCCACTCGTGCCGCATCCACTCTCGTTTGGGCCTGGCGGACGTCCAATTTGGATGACAATCCGACCTCATGGCGCCGTTCAATCAAATGGTAGGAGGCCTGCTGTGCCTCGAGGGTGGATTGGGCCAGCTTGAGGTTTTCCCGATCCGCGGCAAGGGTCAGGTAGGCGTTGGCCACTTCGGACACCAGCAGGATCTGGGCACTGCGGCGGGCCTGTTCCGTGGCGAAGTATTCCTCCAGGGCGGCCTTTTCCAGGCTCTGGATGCGGCCGAAAAAATCGATCTCCCAGGAAGAAATGCCCAGATTGACACTGTACTGCTTCACGGTCACCGAACGCTCCGTGCCGGAAAACGCGGCGGGCACACGTTCCTTTCGGCTGCTTCCCACCCCATCCACCGTCGGTAAAAGTTCCGCGCGTTGAATGCGGTACAACGCCCGCGCCCTCTCGACATTCAAGGCGGCCACCCGCAGATCACGGTTGTTTTGCAAGGCCGTCTCGATGATCTCTCGAAGTCGATCGTCCGTGAAGAATTCCCGCCAGTGCAAATCGGCGGCGAGCGGGGCGCCCGGCGTGGATGAGGTCTCCTTGTATGCCGGACCACTCGGCCAGTCCGAGGGAATCGGAGCCTCGGGCCGCGTGTAGTTCGGGATCATTGTGCAGCCGGAGAGAAAGAACAGCCGTTATCGCCAGAAGTGAAAGCGTCTTTCTGATCATGTCAGTGCGCCTCCGAAGGAATCACGGCGTCCGGGCCGGGTTTTTCCGTTTGCGCGCCTTTCTTCTTTCCGAAGAGCTGAACCACTACCACATAGAAGAGAGGAATGAAGGGAGTCGCCAGGAACGTGGCGGCAATCATCCCACCCAGGACGCCGGTGCCGATGGCCGTCTGCGCTCCCGCGCCGGCCCCGGTCGAGAAGGCCAGGGGGAGGACGCCGAAGCCGAAGGCGAGAGAGGTCATGACGATGGGGCGCACCCGCAGCTTCGCCCCTTCAAGGGTTGCCTCGATCAACCCCGTGCCCTCCTTTACTTTGGCCATGGCGAACTGGACGATCAAGATGGCGTTCTTGGTCGTGAGTCCCAAAACCGTGAGGAGCCCGATCTGGAAGTAGACATCGTTGGGGAATCCCCGAAGCGATGAGGCGGCCACGCCCCCGATGACCCCCAGCGGCAACGTCAGCAGGACCGAAATGGGGATGGTCCAGCTCTCGTAGAGGGCCGCGAGACAGAGAAAGATCACGATCATGGAAAAGGTGTAGAGGAGAGGGGCCTGTGACTTGGCCATCCGCTCCTGGTAGGAGAGCCCGGTCCAATCGAAGCCGATGCCCCTCGGGAGCTTCGAGGCGATCTCTTCCATGGCCTGCATCGCATCACCGGAGCTCTTCCCCGGCGCCGGCTCGCCCCATATGTTGATCGACGGGAAGCTGTTAAAACGCTCCAACAGCGGCGGCCCGTAGAACCAGTGGCCGGAGGCAAAGGAGGAGAACGGCGTCATGGTCCCGGAACCATTTCGAACGTAGAGCCGTTCCAGGTCTTTTGGGAGCATGCGGTATGGCGCGTCGGCCTGGAGGTACACGCGCTTGACCCGCCCGCTCTGGATGAAGTCGTTCACATAGGCGCCGCCGAACGCCGCCGAGATGCTCGTGTGGATGGCGTCGATGGGAACCCCCAAAGCGCCTGCCTTTTCCCAATCCACATCGATTCGATATTGGGGCACATCTTCCAGTCCGCTGGGGCGGACACGGGTGAGCCTCGGGTCCTTGGCCGCCATGCCGAGCATTTGGTTACGGGCCGCCATCAAGGCTTCGTGCCCCAGCCCGCTCCGGTCCTGCAATTCAAAATCGAATCCGCCCGCCCGTCCGAGCTCCATGACTGCCGGAGGGGGGAACGCGAAGACCATTGCGTTGCGGATCTTCGAAAACTTCCTCATGGCGCGGCCAACCAAAGCGTTTACTTTCAGGTCCGGCCGGCGGCGCAGATTCCAGTCCTTGAGCTTGACAAATGAGAGCCCCACGTTTTGCCCGGTTCCGCCAAAACCCCTTCCGGCAAGCGTGAAGCAGGATTCCACCGCTTCCTTTTCATCCACCAGAAAATGACTCCGGACCTCATCCATCACCTGCTGGGTCTGCTCCAGCGTAGAACCCGAAGGCAGCGTCACCTGGGCGTACATAACGCCCTGATCCTCATTGGGTAGATAGGCGGTGGGCATCCGGTTGAAAAGGTATCCCAAAGCCGCCACGAGCAGGATGTAGATAAACAGGTAGGGGAGCTTCCTCCTAATAACATGGCCGACCATGACCACGTATCTGTTCCTGGCCCGGCGAAACATCCTGTCGAACCACCGGAAAAAAGGCCGGAAAAGAAAAAAGCCGGTCTCTGTGGCCTCATGCCCCTTCGGCACCGCCTTGAGAAGCGACGCGCACAGAACCGGGGTCAGGATCAGCGCTACCACGACCGAGAGGAGCATGGCGGCGATGACGGTCACCGAGAACTGGCGGTAGATGACACCGGTCGAGCCGCTGAAGAACGCCATGGGGCCGAAGACCGCCGAGAGCACCAGCCCGATTCCGATCAATGCGCTGGTAATTTCTCCCATGGACTTGCGGGTTGCTTCCTTGGGGGGAAGACCCTCCTCGGACATGACCCGTTCCACGTTTTCCACCACCACGATGGCATCGTCCACAAGAAGACCGATAGCCAATACCATGGCGAACATGGTCAGCATGTTAATGGAGAATCCGAACAGTCCCAGGACGGCGAAGGTCCCCAGGATCACCACCGGCACGGCCAAGGTAGGGATCAGCGTGGCCCGGATGTTTCCCAGGAAGACATACATCACCAGAAAGACCAGCAGAATGGCCTCGAAGAGGGTCTTGACCACCTCCTCTATGGCCACCTTCACGAAGGGCGTCGTGTCATAGGGATAGATGACCTTCATGCCAGGCGGGAAGTACCTGGCGAGATCCTTCATCTTCGCCTTGACGGCATCGGCCGTATCCAGCGCATTGGCGCCGGGGGCCAGCCGGACGGCCAGAGCGGCCGAATGCTTGCCGTTAAAGAGTGTCTGGCTCCCGTAGCGCTCGGTGCCCAACTCCGTCCGGCCCACATCCCGCACGCGCACAATGGAGCCGTCAGGGTTGGTGCGAAGCGGGATGGCGGCGAATTCCTCCGGGGTCTTGAGGAGGTTCTGGACGATGATGGAGGCGTTCATCCGTTGGCCATCCACCGCCGGCGACCCGCCGAACTGGCCGGCGGAAATTTCCACGTTGTAGGCCCTAAGGCTCCCGATGACATCGTCCATCGTCAGATGGAAATTTACCAATTTGTCGGGATTCAGCCAGACCCGCATGGCATACTGGGAGCTGAAGGTTTCGACTTCCCCCACCCCCGGCACCCGCGCCAATACCTGCTGGATGCTGGATTGGGCGTAGTCCCCCAAATCGTAGTCATCCATGCTGTCGTCTTGGGAGGTCAGCCCCACGATGATCAGCCAGTTTCTGGTCGATTTGCTGACCTTGACCCCCTGGTTCTGCACCACCGCAGGCAGACTCGCCATGGCGAGTTGGAGTTTGTTCTGCACCTGGGCCCAGGCGAGGTCCGGATCGGTCCCGGGTGCAAAGGTGAGTTCGATCCTCCCGCCGCCGGACGCATCGCTCGTGGCCGACATGTACAACAGCTTGTCGAATCCGATCATCTTCTGCTCGATGATCTGGACCACGCTGTCTTCCACGGTCTGAGCAGAGGCACCGGGATAAAAGGCGTCAATGGCGATGGAGGGAGGGCGCGATGGGCGGATATTGGGAGATGGGCAGATTGTGAATCGCCAACCCGCCGGCCAGCATCATGATGATGGCGATGACCCACGCGAAGACCGGGCGGTCAAGAAAGAAATTCGATAACATCGCGGTCCTCCATCATTTCGATTCTACGGGCGGGCGTTTCGCATTCGTGGCTTCCGCGCCGTCCTTCGGGCCGTCGAAGGGAACGGCCTTCACAGCGGTGCCAGGCCGCACGTTCAGCATGCCCTCGACGACCAATCGCTCTCCGGCAGAGAGGCCGGAAGAGACGAGCCATTGGTCTCCCATGGCGCGATTGAGCGTCAGCATCCGCTGTTGGACCATGCCGGCCTCATCCACGATCAGTGCGACGGGCTCCCCCTTTGGATTGCGGCTCACCCCTTGTTGAGGAACGAGGATGGCATGTTGAGCGACACCTTCCTGTACAACGGCCCGCACAAACATGCCCGGCAGAAGAAGATCCTCCGGGTTGGGGACTACGATGCGCAGGGTGAAAGAGCCGGTCGCGGGGTTCACCGTGACGTCGCGGAATTGCAGCGTGCCTTCCAAGGGAAACGGCGTCCCGTCTTCCAGGAGTATGCGGACCTTTTTTCCGTTTGCTTTATCGGCAGTGAGCCGGCCGGCTTCCAGGTTGCGTTTCAAGCGCAGCAACTCTGCGGACGATTGGGTCACGTCCACATAAATGGGATCCAGCTGTTGAATGGTTGCAAGGGACGTGGGCTGATACGCCGTCACGAGCGCGCCGTCGGTCACGCTGGACATCCCGATGCGCCCGGAAATGGGCGCAGTGACACGGGTGTAGTTCAAATTAATGCGAGCCGCTTCAACTGCCGTTTTCCAGTATTCAATCTCGGCTCGGGCTTGTTCCACTGCGGCTGCCGCGTCGTCGTATTCCTGCTGGCCGACCGCTTTGTCGACAAGCAATTCCTTGTATCTTTCCGCCCTCAACTGAATGGATGGCAGATTGGCCTGTGCCTTCCCAAGTGAAGCCTTTGCAGAGTCATGTGCTACCTGAAAGGGAGCAGGATCGATCTGGTAAAGCAGTTCGCCGGCCTTGACATCGGAGCCCTCCTTGAACATCCGCTTCTGTATGATACCATTGACCTGAGGTCGGATTTCCGCAACGAGGTAGGGAGAGGTACGGCCCGGCAACTCGGTGGTCAGCTCGACCTGCCGCGGTGCAATGGTCACCGTGGCCACTTCCGGGACGGGAGCCGGCCCGACTTGCTGTCCCTGCCCGTCTTCGCAGCCTCCCAGCAAAAGAAGGCTCGAAAGAGCCGCCAAAGTCACCATCCATTTGAGCGGTTCATAACCCCTCTTGTTCAGTTGCATCAAAAACCTCCAAAATGTCGGTGATGTGCGTATTCGGTCAGAAAACCCATGCACGAAATCACGGATTAACCAGCCCCCTGAAGAAAATATCCAAAATGGCCTGCGGGTCTTCCGGGTAAGGATGGCGCTCGGGCGATTCGAGCCAGAGAAGAAGATAAGCATCGACGACACTGTCGAGAGCGGCAGCCAGATAATAGGGGGTGGCGATTTTCTTGAATCGTTTGTTGCTCATTCCGCTCTCAAAGATCGAGGCAAGTCTTTCCAGGAAGCCATAATATCGTTTTCGTACCTCTTCATCCAGGCCCGCCTTGATGTTGAAGCTCGCCCCTTTGCTCTCGGCAAGAAACAGGCGAACGAAGGCAAGATTGCTGCGAAACTCTTCGCTTTTGGTCCGAACGTAATTTCGCAGTTTTTCAACCTCGTCATCCGACTTCTCAATCGCCCGCGCGATTGCATCTTCGAACTTGTCGCATTGCTCCAGAACAAGCGCCTTGTAGAGGTCCTCCTTGTTCTGAAAGAACCTGTAGAGTGTTCCGATGGCGAACTCGGCCTTCTCTGCGATCTGGTGCATGGATACGTTGTGGTATCCCTTCTCCGAGAATAGATCGAGGGCGGCCGCGAGCATCTCTTGACGTTGACGCAATTTCTCCTTTTCCCGTCTTGACAGCCCTTCGTTTTTCATCTCTTGACCTTTCGGGTTGCAGTTTTTCACCTAATATAATATGAATGTGACGTCATATTCTACAATTTTTCGTCATGATGTCAAGAGTAATTTGAAAGCAGCGCTGCCCCCAACATTATCGGCATAATGCTGTAACCCCCATGGGGTCCGGGACAAGTTCTATGAATGGTTATCTTTGAGGCAGAGCGGCATCAGGAACGCCCAAGCAGGTGCCCGTCACCCCATCCTTTGAGATCCGTTCCACCCGGACGGCGACAAGCTCACCATCGTGCGGTTGTGACGAGCAAAATCGGACGGGCACGTAGTTGTCCGTCATACCCCTGGCGAGCCCCCTTTCCTCAGAGAGCCACCCCTCCGAGACAACCGTGAGCGTGCTGCCCACACATGAGCCATAAAAGGCAGCCCGCTTCTCCGATCCAAGCGCCCGGAGCCTCGCGGCCCTCGACTTGATGACATGAGGGGGGATCTGATTGTCCAGGTCGCATGCCACTGTCCCCTTCCGCCGGGAAAAAGGGAAAACATGGAGGTAGGAGAGGGGCAGGTCCCGGATCAGCGAAAAGGTGTTTTCAAAGGCCCGTTCATCCTCGCCGGGAAAACCAACCATCACGTCGGCACCGATGCTTGCCATAGGGATTTTTTCCTTGATGCTGGCGACGAGACGGGCGAAGTCATCCGGTTCGTAGTGGCGGTTCATGGCCCGAAGGGTCCCTTTGTCGCCGCTCTGGAGCGGAATGTGGAAATGGCGGCAGAGCCACGTCTCCGTTGCCACCAGATCGATCAGGTCTTCGTGGATCTCAGCGGGTTCGAGCGAGCTCAGCCTGATGCGAAGGGGTAGTTTTTCCTCTCTGACCATGGTCAGGAGGCGATAAAGCCCCATGCCATCCCCCATGTCCGCCCCGTATTTCCCAAGGTGGATGCCTGTGAGCACCACCTCGCGATATCCCCTTTCGGCCAACCCTCTCAGCCCACCCATGACATGCGGCGGTGGAAGGCTGCGGCACGGACCCCTGGCAAAGGGGACAATGCAATAACTGCAAAAGGACTGGCAGCCATCCTGGATCTTGAGGTGCGCCCTGGCCCGCTCGGAAAAGCTCGAAATGGGCATGGGTTCAAAGACCGGCGGTGTGTCGAATTCCTGCACTTCAGTTGTTTTCACGTGGGATTTCTTCGCCTGGATCAACACATCCGGGAGTCGTCTCTTGGCATGGTTGCCGTAGACCATTCCCACACCGGCAATCGATGCCATTTCCTCGGCGTGGACCTGGGCGTGGCACCCGGTGACCACCACAAAGGCCCCAGGATTCTGCCGCACGGCCTTTCGGACCTCCTGCCTGGATTGATGGGCCGCGCTTTGTGTGACAGTACACGTGTTGACGACGATCACATCACCGGGCGCCGGACCCCCTGCCAGGCCCCAACCGGTCTGCAGGAGCCGTTCCTCGATGTATGCCGACTCATATTGATTGACCCTGCACCCGAGGGTCACGATCTTGAAAGATGTCATGATCTTCTCTCAGTTTGGCTTCCTGCCCTTCACGATCCACCCTCCCCCCAACAACCGCTCTCCATCATAGAGCACGAGGCATTGCCCCGGCGTGATCGCATATTGGGGCGCATCGAACTGAAATTGGAGAGTCTCATCATGACGTGCCATGATCCGGCCCGACGTTGGGACATGACGATAACGGATTTGGGCAAAAAGCCCTTCCCTCTTCGGATACGGCTCACCGTCGATCCAGTGAAAGGAAGCTGCCTCAACCACGGTCTCCAGCAACTCCTCCTTGCGGCCCACAACGACCGTGTTTTCTTCAGCCCGAATCTCCTTCACGTAGTAGGGCCGGTCTGAGGCGATGCCGAGACCATGTCTTTGTCCGATCGTGTAACGATGGGTTCCGTTATGGGTGCCAACCACCTTCCCCCGGGTCGTGACGATGGCCCCCTCCTTTGGGATTATAACCCCTTCCGTGGTCTCAATGTATGAACGGTAGTCACGACCCGACAGGAAACAGATTTCCTGACTCTCCCTTGCCCCATGAACAGGAAGGCCGAGCTCAGAGGCGCGCTTGCGCACCTGACCCTTTGTGAGACCTCCCACAGGGAACCGGGCCCTTTCCAGTTGTTTCTGGCTCAGTCGGTGGAGAAAGTAGGATTGTTCCTTGCGTCCTTCTATTCCGCGCCTGAGCACCCACAGACCCCGTTCTTCATCTCTATTCAGACGAACATAGTGACCCGTTGAGATGCAGTCGATGGCGTGTTCATCTGCAAAGTCGAGGAGATGTTCGAACTTGACCCGGGCATTACACACGACGCACGGATTGGGCGTCAACCCCTGCAGGTAACCATCTACAAAGGGGATGACCACTCGGGTGTTGAACCGCTCCGTCAAGTCCTTCAAAGCCAGCGGGATCTTGAGGTGGCTCGCAACGGTCCGGACGGCCCTGATACGCCCTTCCACGACGGGCCCCGGGGCCGGAAGGACGAAATGGACCCCCCGCACCTCCCATCCCTGCTCCTGGAGTGACGCCGCTGTAAAGGCGCTGTCGACACCGCCGCTCAGCGCCACCGCCACGCTTGAAACCTTGCTCTTCATCTTAGGTTCATCCTGAAACAAGGCCCGGTCTTACGGCAAGCGAACCGCAGGGAGTTTCGGGGGGTTTGAATCGGGGATTACGAAATCACCGCCTTGTCGAACCTGACCTCCATGGCCCGAGCCGGGCAGGCGGACACGCAAAGCTCGCAGGCGCTGCATCGATCCTTTTCGAAAATCACATACATCTCGGGACGCTTGATATGCAAAGCCCCAGTGGGACAAACGGCCGTGCACGCACCGCACTGAAAACATGTTTCCTCGTCCCGCTTGATGTCCTGCCCGATGCTTTCTACCAAGACGCCCAGGCTTTTCAGATACTTGACCCCTTCCTGGAAATTCTTTCGCTGTCCGCTCAACTCAAGGACCATGAGCCCTTCCTTTCGGGGGTAAATGATGGCCTTGAGGATGTTGAAGGTCAGATCGAATTTCTTCGCCAGGTTGAAGACCACCGGCTTGTCCACGAAGTCCTTGGGAAACCTCAGCGACACGATTTTTGAAATCATGGCTTTATCCTCAAAGTGTTCATTTGTACCGTTTCATGACCCGTTCAAATCCGGGCAAGGCCCGTTCGATGACATCGTCCGGAACGCAATACGCAATCCGGAAGTGCCCAGGGCCCATGAACCCGCTCCCCGGGACCGTCAGGATGTTCTCATCTTGGAGCGCGGTCACGAACTGGACGTCATCCGCGACGGGGCTCTTTGGAAAAAGATAAAACGCCCCTTCCGGTTTTACAAATTCATAGCCGAAAGCGGTGAGGGCATCACAGAGCCGGTCTCTTCGCCTCTGGTAGATGGTGACGTCCACCGACGTTTCCAGGAGATGAGGAATCACCCGCTGCATGAGGGCCGGGGCGTTCACAAACCCGAGAATCCGGTTGCAGAGCACAAGGCCGTCCAGGATGGTCTTCTTCCCCGAAATCTCCGGATGGGCTGCGATGTAACCGATCCGCTCCCCGGCAAGGGAGAGATCCTTGGAAAAGGAAGTCACCAAAAAGCTGTCCTTGTATGCAGCAAAAACGCTTGGGACCCTCACGCCATCATAGATGATCTTTCGGTAGGGCTCATCAGAGATCAGGTAGACGGGGCGGCCCAATTCCCCACTCTTGCGGGAAAGGAGGCGTCCCAACTCGGCCAGTTCTCCTTCTCCGTAAACACGTCCCGTGGGGTTATTGGGGGAGTTGATGAGTACGGCCTTTGTCTTAACGCTGAACGCGGCCTCAATCGTCGACAGATCGAGCGAAAAATCAGGTCTCGTCCGAGCAACCTTTGGGACCCCCTGATGATTGTCCAGGTAGAAGTTGTACTCCACAAAATAGGGACTCGGGATGATGACCTCCTCCCCGGGATTGAGGACGGTCTTCAGGACCACATTCAATCCCCCTCCCGCCCCGACCGTCATCACGATGTGCTCTACGCCGAAGCGGGCCGGGTTGTACTTGCTGAGGTAATCCGCCACGGCCTTTCTCGTGTCCACAAATCCTGCATTGGGCATGTAACCATGCTGACAGGGAGTGGACAAATTCAGCAAGTCCCGGAGGACCTCCGTAAATTGAAGCGGCGGGTCCAGGTTGGGGTTCCCAAGACTGAAGTCAAACACATTTTCAGGGCCATACTTGATCTTTCTCTGCATCCCCTCTTCGAACATCTTTCGTATCCACGAAGATTTCTTTATGGATGCCTCTACCTTTTCGGATGCCCCCATGGCTGTCCCTCCAGTGATTTTTGAAGTAACATAGGAGGTTAGCTTACTTCTTTCCCAAGACTTGTCAACAGAAAACCCCGGAGGATCAAGCTTGACAACTCTATCTTATATTCACTAATTTCAAGAGGTTAGATTTTGTTTCTGATCAATGGGAAGCTGAAATCTGCATGAAGTCCTGCTGACGACAAGTCGAGAGGGCCTGCCAGGCGGGTCAGAATCCCGTGGGATGACAGCTGAAAATTGACGCCGAACCATTCCCCGTTGACCGATTCTCACGCAATGGGGATAACATCAGGAGGGAGCCCCCATGAAAAAGGCAGCTAAAAAGAAGGCGACCATCGCCATTCTGACCGGAGGCGGTGACGTTCCAGGTCTGAACCCTTGCATCAAGACCCTGGTCTACAGGGGAGTGAGCGAAGGACTCAGGGTCCTCGGGATCAGGCGCGGATGGGCCGGGATCCTTGAATATGATCCCCAGGACTCAAAGACGGCCAAACGGTGTCTCGAAAAACTCGATCCTGAGGTCGTGCGGACCATCGATCGCTCAGGAGGCACCCATCTTCACACCTCCCGGACAAACCCGAGCGCCGTTCGGCCAAAGGATGTCCCGGACGTCCTTAAAAACCTCTTCAAGAAGGGGGAAGAAAAAAAGGACTTCACCGACCACGTCCTCAAAAACCTGGCGGAGCTGGAGGTGGACGCGGTCATTCCGATCGGGGGAGACGACACGCTGAGCTTTGCCGAACGGCTGCATCGAGAGGGGTTCCCTGTCATCGCCATTCCCAAGACCATGGACAATGACGTCTACGGGACGGATTACTGTATCGGGTTTTCAACGGCGGTCACCCGGGCCGTCACCTTCATTCACGCGCTCAGGACCTCAACGGGATCACACGAGCGTATCGCCGTCATCGAGCTCTTCGGCCGGTACTGTGGAGAAACCTCTTTGATTTCCGCCTATCTGGCCGGAGTGGATCGCGCCATCATCTCTGAGGTCCCATTCGACCCGAAGAGGCTGGCGGAGCTCATCATGAAGGACAAGAGGGAGAATCCCAAGAACTATGCCATGATCATCATCTCGGAAGGAGCCAAGATGGTGGGCCGCGAAATGATTCTCTCCGGCGACTCGGACGCATTCGGCCATCGGAAGCTGGGTGGGGTCGGGGAGGAAACAGGGGCCGTCTTGAAGGAGCTCACCGGAGAGGACGTGCTGAACCAGAAACTCTCTTACCTCATGAGGAGCGGCGTGCCCGATTCCCTGGATCTGATGGTGGCCGTCAATTATGCCAATATGGCCATCGATCTGTTTCTGAGCAAGACCTTCGGTCGCCTGGTCGCCCTCAACCGCGGGATCTACACCTCCATCCCCATCAGCACCATCGCCACCGGGCAGAAGCGGGTCGATGTGCGCGAACTCTATGACGTGGATGAATACCGGCCCAAGATCCGCCATGTGAGCGGGAAACCGATGTTTCTTTACTAATAGGTTCAAGGTTCAGGGTTCAAGGTACACGGGAAAAGATACCAGTCAAAACAGAAAACCTTGAACCTGGTGCCTTGTACCTGATACCCGGCCGTTATCGCCTTGCACCTGGCACCTGGTTTTCATCAGCCTTGAACCTTAAACCCTGAACCTTGAACCTGGTATTTACCTTTGCCCCATACGAATCAAAAGAAAACGCACCCGGCGGATTTACGTGGGGAGAGGTCCCCATCGGTGGGGGCGCGCCCGTGGCCGTCCAATCCATGGCCAACACGGACACGAGGGACGTGGCCGCGACCCTTTCGCAGATCCAGAGGCTTCAGGAGGCGGGCTGTGAGATCGTGCGTGTGGCGGTTCCGGATATGACCGCGGCAAGGGCCATCAAGACCCTCAGCCGCGAGAGCCCCCTGCCTCTCATCGCAGATATCCACTTCGACCACCGGTTGGCCCTTGCCGCGGTGGAGGCCGGTGCCAAAGGGCTGCGTATCAACCCGGGAAACATTGGCGGAGAAAAAGCGGTGGCCAAGGTCGTCCATGCGGCCAGGGCCAACCGGGTCCCCATCCGGATTGGGGTCAATGCAGGGTCCTTGCCCAAGGACATCCTCGAAAAGCATGGGCACCCCAACCCCGAAGCCATGGTGGAAGCGGGAATTCGGCAGGTCCAGGTGCTGGAGAAGCTGGGTTTCGACCAGATGAAGATATCGTTGAAATCCTCCAATGTGATGAATACGGTTAAAGCATATGAACGGTTGAGCCGGACCCTCGACTACCCGCTTCATCTGGGGGTGACGGAGGCCGGGACGATCGTCTCCGGTACTGTAAAAAACGCCTTGGGGATCGGGTTCCTATTGGCCAAGGGGATCGGGGACACCTTCCGGGTCTCGCTCACGGCTGACCCGGTGGAAGAGGTGAAGGTGGCCTACGAAATCCTCCGCGCCCTTGATTTGAGGCACCGCGGGCCCGAGATTATCTCCTGTCCTGTCTGCGGCCGGTGCGAAATAGACCTTCTCCCCGTCGTAACGCGGGTCGAGGAGGCCCTTCGGGGGATGAAGGATTCCCCGAAGGTGGCCATCATGGGTTGCGTGGTAAACGGCCCGGGGGAAGCCAGAGAGGCGGACATCGGCGTTGCAGGCGGCCGAGGCCAGGGCATCCTTTTCAGGAAGGGGCGATTGGTGAGGAAGGTCCCTGAAGAGAAGCTGGCGGAAGTCCTCATTGAAGAAGTCAAAAAATGGGTAATAGAGAGGAGTCAAGGTTCCTGATGCGATACTCAAAGTTCTTCATACCGACCCACAAGGAGACGCCCTCCGATGCAGAGGTCATCAGTCACCAATTGATGGTCCGGGCGGGCATGATCCGGAAGCTGACCGCGGGGATTTATACCTACCTCCCTGCGGGACTGCGGGTGATCAAAAAGGTTGAAACCATCATCCGGGATGAAATGAACCGTGCCGGTGCCATCGAGCTCTTGATGCCGGCCGTCCAGCCCGCCGAGCTCTGGCAGGAAAGCGGAAGATGGGACTTTTATGGCCGTGAGCTGCTGCGATTCAAGGACCGCCACAACCGGGATGGCTGCCTCGGTCCCACCCACGAGGAAGTCATCACCGACCTGGTGAGAAATGAGATTCACTCCTACAAGCAGGTGCCGGTCAACTTTTACCAGATTCAGACCAAGTTCCGGGATGAGGTGAGGCCCAGGTTCGGCCTCATGCGAGGCCGGGAGTTCATCATGAAGGACGCCTACAGCTTCGACGCGGACGAAGAGGGCGCAAACAGGAGCTACGAGGCCATGTACGAGGCCTACACCAGAATTTTCAGTCGGTGTGGCCTGAAGTTCAGGGCGGTTGAGGCCGACACGGGCACCATCGGCGGCCGGTACTCCCACGAATTCATGGTCCTGGCTGAAACCGGTGAGGACCAGATCGTCAGCTGCCGGTCCTGCGACTTTGCCGCCAACCTGGAAAAGGCCGAGGTCTCCCCGCCGCCCCCCGACGTTGAAAGCGAAATGGACGGCATGAAAGCGCTTGAGGAGGTCCTGACGCCCGGACAGCGGAGCGTGGAAGAGGTCACACGCTTTCTCTCCATCGCACCTCGTCAGCTCGTCAAGACCATGATCTTGAAGGCGGACGGCGAGGTCGTGGCAGCGATCGTCAGGGGGGATCACGAGCTGAACGAGGCCAAACTGAAGAACTTCCTGGGCGTCCAGACGGTCGAGCTCGCCGATTTGGAGGGGGTGGTGCAAGCCACCGGTGCCCCCATGGGGTTCGCGGGACCCATGGGGCTCAAGATCCGGATCGTGGCCGATGTTGCGGTGAGGAAAATGGTCAATTTCGTTACGGGCGGAAACCGTGAGGATCTTCATCTCAAAAACGTCAACCTGGATCGGGACTTCAAGGTGGACCGTTTCGGCGACATTCGCGTCATTACAGCTGATGATCCGTGCCCCAGGTGCGGAGGTGAAGTCCTTTTCAATCGCGGGATTGAAGTGGGGCACATCTTCAAGCTGGGGACCAAGTACAGCGATACCCTGCGGGCCTTCTACCTGGACAGCGGCGGCAAGGACCGGCCCATCGTGATGGGCTGTTACGGCATCGGGGTGGGACGGACCGCGGCGGCCGCCATTGAGCAAAACCATGACCAGAGCGGCATCATCTGGCCCATACCCATCGCCCCCTTCGAGGTGGTGGTTCTGCCGCTTCAGATGCACGAACCCGATGTGGTGGAGACGGCTGAAAAAATCTATGCCGGGCTCCTGGATGATGGCATCGATGTGCTCCTGGATGACCGGGATGAAAGGGCCGGCGTCAAATTCAACGATGCCGATCTCATCGGTTTCCCCATCCGCGTGACGGTGGGAATCAAGTCCGTTCGAAAGGGCGAGCTTGAAATCAAACGGCGCTTGGATTCCCACAGCAGTGGTGTGCCCATTCATGATGCGGCAAAGACGGTGAAGGCGTGGGTACGGGCCCTCTATGATTCGATTGCGTGACATTACATCCAACCTCCTCAGCTATCATCCCGGCGCGGATGCGTCCATGATCGAGAGGGCGTATATCTTTTCGGGCAAGGTGCATCAGGGACAAATTCGCCTCTCAGGTGAGCCGTATCTTTCCCATCTCCTTGAGGCCGCCTACATCCTGACGCAAATGAAGATGGATGTGGTGACGGTGGCCGCTGGCCTGCTTCACGACACCCTTGAGGACACGAACGCAACCCATGATGAAATCCAACGGCTCTTCGGGGAGGAGACCGCGAATATCGTCGAGGGCGTCACCAAGATCAGCAAGATGCAGTTCACAAGCCGTGAACAGCGCCAGGCCGAATACATCCGGAAAATGATCCTCGCCATGTCATCCGACATCCGCGTGGTCCTGGTCAAACTGGCCGACAGGCTCCACAACATGCGGACGCTCGGATTTCAATCCCAGGAAAAGCAAAGACGCATTGCCCAGGAGACAGTGGACATTTATGCGCCGCTTGCGGGCAGGATGGGCATTTACTGGATGAAAACGGACCTGGAAGACCTCTGCCTCTACTATCTGGAACCTGAGCTCTACGACAAAATCAAGACAGAAATCGCCAGAAAACGGGGAGAAAGCGAACGTTTCATGACTCAGGTGCGTGATCACCTTTTCACAAAACTCAGTGAGTACGATATCCAGGTCACTGTAAAGGGAAGGATCAAGCACTATTACTCCATCTACAAAAAGATGTTGAACCAGAACCTCTCCGCGAGCCAGGTTTACGATATCCTCGCCTTCCGGGTCATCGTTCAATCCATCAAGGAATGCTACGAAGTCCTGGGACACATTCATGCCATGTGGAAACCCGTCCACGGGAGATTCAAGGACTACATCTCCGTCCCAAAGGAAAACATGTACCAGTCTCTTCACACCACCGTGATCGGACCCTACGGCGAACGCATGGAGGTGCAGATCCGGACCTGGGAGATGGATCGGATCGCAGAGGAGGGCATCGCGGCCCATTGGAAATACAAAGAGGGGACCAGAGCCGACAAGGCGGACACCAAGCAGTTCGCCTGGCTCAGGCAGCTTCTCGAATGGCAGCAAAGCCTCAAGGACCCCCTCGAGTTTCTTGAGACGGTCCGGATGGACCTCTTCCCGAACGAGGTGTATGTTTTCACGCCTAAAGGGGAGGTCAAGGAATTCCCGCGCGGGGCGACCCCGGTTGACTTTGCCTACAGCGTCCACTCCGAGATCGGCGCCAAGTGCATGGGGGCCCGAGTCAACGGCAAAATGGTCCCGCTCCGATATCAACTGGAAAACGGCGATATCGTCGAGGTTATCACCTCGACGAAACAACATCCCAGCAAGGACTGGCTGGACTTCGTCAAGACGCCCCGGGCCAAGACCAAAATCAGGCAGTGGATCAATCAGCAGGAGAGGGACGAGGCCGTCAACCTTGGCAAAGGCATCCTCGAAAAGGCCCTGGAACAAGGAAGACTGCCCGTCGCCGCCGTCATGAAGGGCGATGACCTCTCCGAGGTGGCGAAAGACGTGTCTTTGCAGTCCGTCCAGGACCTGTTTGCCCAGATCGGCTTTGGTAAGTTGTCCGCCAATCAGGTCATCGGACGACTAAGGAACCGGCTGGGTCTAAAAGAGGAAAAGCCGGTCAGCCTCGTGTCCAAGGTGGTTGAAAGGCTCAAGCGGAGGAAAAAGGGACAGGGCATCGTGGTCAAGGGCGTGAATGACATGCTCGTCCGGTTTGCCAACTGCTGCCATCCCCTGCCCGGAGAGCGGGTGATTGGGTTCATCTCCCGAGGCCGCGGCGTCACGGTTCACCTGCAGAGCTGCAAGCACATCATTAACGCTGACTCAGAGCGGTTGATCGAGGTATCCTGGGAACCGGCCGCGGAAGATGTCTATCTGGCCAAGCTGCGGATAACCAGTGTGGACAAGAAAGGGATCCTTGCAGACATCAGTTCCATCCTCGCTCAGAAGGATGCGAACATCATTCAGGCGGAAGTCAATACCACTACGGATAAGAAAGGGATTTCGCTCTTTACCATCGAGGTGGAAAACTTCAAACAGATCCAGGAAATCATGGGCGCCATCAAGAAGGTCAAAAACGTCCTGATCGTGGAGCGGCTATGATGGGATGGCGCCGTAATAAGGGTCTTGAATCCTTGACTTATGGCTTTGAGACGCGACCGGACTTGATGCAATTGGTGCAAACCCTGATTCGCTTGACCTGCCCGGCCTGCACGGACCGGACCTGCTGGAGGTTCGGATACCACCGTGTCTTGGTCTTATTGTGGGCATGACTGATGTTGTACCCGGTGACCGGCTTCTTTCCGCAGATTTCACACGTCCTTGCCATGGCGTTCTCCTCGTAATATTCTTGGGACCAGCCCTGTTGGGCTGGATGGTTTTAAAAAATTGGTAAATTAATTTTTTACTAGAAACAAATAAAAAAGGCAAGTGGTTTTTCGAAAGCAACCTTATGAAAACCTGAATTGAGCGATTCTTGTTTCTTATGGGCCGCAGGGGGGTGTCTTTCTTGAGCCGAAACATACGGACACAGCTTTTATTGACGGCACCAATTTCCAGTACCTATTTCGAGACAGCCCCAGGAATGAAGTGATCAGTCATCAGTGTTCAGTAATCAGTAAATGCTTTTCACTGCTCACTATCTACTGCTCACTAGCCTTTCGTGGGGGCGTTCCAAAGGCTCCGAACGAATGGAGTTTCGGCTCAAGAAAGACACCCCCCTGCGGCTGGCACCAAATTCGGTGAATCGCTCAATTCAGGCAATGGGCGGCTTGCCCATAATAAGACAGGAGTCTATCCGAATTGAATCCACATATCCCTTCACAAGGAATCGATCCCGCGAGCACTTCTCCGGTCCCGGCCCTTTCGCCGGAGCGAAACGTCATCCCCCAAAGGTTTCGCCATGTGCACCTCATGGGGATTTGCGGAACGGGCATGGCGTCCCTTGCCGGCATGCTCAAGAAAATGGGTTACCACGTGACCGGGTCCGACCAGAATGTCTACCCCCCCATGAGCGACCTCCTCAGGAAACTCTCCATTCCGGTCATGGCGGGTTATGACGCAAAAAACCTGGCGGGTTCCCCCGACCTGGTGGTGGTCGGGAACGTCATTACCCGCCAGAACCCGGAGGCCATCGCGCTTGCCCGGATGGGACTCCCGTACCTCTCCTTTCCCCAGGCCATCCGCCATTTCGCCATAGGAGATAAACGCGCCATCGTCATCTCCGGAACCCATGGAAAGACCACCACCTCTTCCATGGTCGCCTGGCTCCTGGACAGGGCCGGTCTCGAACCGGCCTTCATGATCGGCGGCATTCCCAATAATTTCGGTGTGAACTTCAGGCTCTCCGCCGGCAACACCTTCGTGGTGGAGGGGGATGAATACGACACCGCGTTCTTTGACAAGGGGCCGAAATTCCTTCACTACCGCCCGTGGACCGTTGTCTTGACCAGTGTGGAATATGATCATGCCGATATCTATCGCGACCTGCATCACGTAAAGGAGAGCTTCAGGAAACTGATCCGGCTGATCCCGCAGGATGGCCGCCTCATCTTCAACGCCGATGACCCGGTGGCGGCGGAGCTCGCAGGGGATGCCACCTGTCCCGTGAGCCCTTACTCCATGGACGGCAGGGGAGAATGGAACGGGACCTATGAGATGGACGAAGGCGGCTCGGTTCATTTGACGGTGTCAAACCACGGGAAGGAGATTTTTGGCCTCAACACCCATCTCTACGGTCGCCACAACCTCTCGAACTTGCTCGCCGCTGTCGCAGTGGCGCGATTCCTGGATGTCGCGCCCGGCGCCATTGCGGGAGCGGCTGAGACGCTGCAAGGGGCAAAGCGAAGGCAGGAGGTCCTGGGCGAAAGGCGCGGGATCCTGGTCATCGACGACTTCGCCCACCATCCCACGGCGGTCCGTGAGACCATTGCGGCCGTAAGCGAGCGGTACCGGGGCAGGCGGCTCATCGCCGTGTTCGAGCCCAGGTCCAATTCAAGCCGAAGGGCGGTATTTCAGGAGCAGTATGGACAGGCCTTCGACCATGCGGAGATCATCCTCATCCCCGAACCGACCATGATGGAGAAGATCCCCATTGCAGAGCGTTTCTCTTCCGCCAGGCTGGTGGAGGACCTCAGGATGAGAGGACGCCATGCCCTCCATTTTAGCGCCACCGATCGGCTCCTCGAAACCTTGCTCCAATTGGTGTCAGAGAGAGATGTGGTCCTGTTCATGTCCAATGGCGCCTTCGACAACCTGCCGAGACGCTTCCTGGAAGCGCTTTAGACCGGAGAATAGGCACCGTTTTCGAAAACGAATGGGTCGCAAGACGAATGGAGAGACCCGTTCATTTGAATTTAACCCAAAAAAATGCGCGTTGACTTTGCCTTTTTCAGATAAATGTTATGCATTAAGTGAGGTTGCCTTTACTTGTCTAAAATCAAGGACAGGGGGACGGACCTCAGGTAAAGGATAAAGGGTCTCTCAGGAGCGTTTTTGCATTATCAAAAAGGAGGGCTGCCATGCAGAGGGGAAGGTTATTTCTGACGTTCATGTTGCTGGCATCCGTCGTGTTCATGACGCACGGGGCCATGGCCCAGTTGGGCGACATCGTAAAGAAGGCGCAGGAGTCCCTGGGTCTGGGAGGCGGACTGTCAGAGGACAAAATCGCTGACGGCCTGAAGCAGGCCCTGGACGTCGGGACGGCCAAGGCGGTGGATTTGGTATCGAAAACGGATGGTTATTATAAGAATCCCCAGATCAAAATCCCCTTGCCAGGGACCGTCCAGAAGGCTGAGAAAATCTTGAGGACTGCGGGACTGGGTTCACAGATGGATGCCTTCGATCTGAGCATGAACCGTGCAGCTGAACAGGCCGCCCCAGAGGCCAAACCCCTTTTCCTGGGGGCTGTGAAAGAGATGTCTATCGACGATGCCAAAAAGATTCTGAACGGCCCCGATAATGCCGCCACACAATACCTGAGGGAAAAGACGGGAGGTCAACTGGCCGAAAAATTCAAGCCCATCGTGCATAACGCCATGGCCCAGGTGGGGGTAACCAAGAGCTACCAGGATCTCGAGGCAAAGGTCAAAGGCGTCCCCTTTGGGCCGAACATTAGCACCGATCTTGACCAGCACGTGACGGACAAGGCCCTGGACGGTCTTTTCACCATGCTGGCGGAAGAGGAAAAAAAGATCCGCCAGGACCCTGCCGCGAGAGTGACCGATTTGCTCAAGGAGGTGTTTGGCGGCAGCCATTGACTCAAGCTCCAAATGGTTGTTGAATGGGACGAGGAAAGCTACCTTATCCACAAACCTCGCACTTCATAAAGGAGGGAAAGACCCATGCGGGCACTCAAATGGTTTCTCCTGGTGATCGGCGCGCTGATCGTTCTCGTGATTGCCGCACTGGTCATCATTCCGAATTTTGTGGACGTCCAGCGTTTCAAGCCGGAAATCGAAAAGCGGGTCTCCGAGGCCACAGGACGGCCCTTTACCATTAATGGAGATCTCGACCTCTCCCTTTTTCCCTGGGTGGGCCTGGCCTTTTCAGACCTTCATCTCGGGAATCCCAAGGGGTTTGAAAGCAAGGATTTTGTGCAGATCCGCACCTTCGAGGTTCGCGTAAAGCTCCTGCCTCTGATTTCAAGGGACGTTCAGGTCAAGCGGTTTGTCTTGGAGGGTCTGCGCGTGGTCATGGAAAAGGCAAAAAATGGCCGCGGTAACTGGGAAGGACTGATGAAGCCCTCCGGTGCGGCAACAGCGGCCTCAACGCCGGAGGAGAAGGGCAAGGCGCCTTCGGGAGGTCTGCCCATCAAGGCCCTGGCCGTCGGTGAATTCGCTGTCAAGGATGCATCGCTTTTGTGGATGGATGATTCGACGGGTGAACGCAAAGAGGTCTCAGACGTGAACCTGGAACTCAAGGATGTTTCCTTAGACAAAGTGATCCGCCTGAGTTTGTCGGCCAAGCTTGACAAAAGCCCCATCTCTCTGCAGGGAAAGATTGGTCCGGTCGGAAGCGATCCGGGAAACGGAACCGTTCCGCTGGACCTTCTCATCAAGGCGCTCGGCGAGATGGAGATCACCATCAAGGGAAACCTCACCAACCCCGCAACCCAGCCCAAATACGACCTGGCCCTCGCCATCAAGCCCTTCTCCCCAAAGAAACTGCTGGGCGCCTTGAAGAAGGACCTGGTAATCCAGACGGCCGATCCCGGGGTCTTGAATTCGCTTGCCATGAGCGCCAAGGTCCAAGGAGACCAGAAGAGCGTCAATCTCTCGGATGGTCTGCTTATTCTGGATGATTCGAAAATGATTCTGTCTTCCAGTATTGGAGACTTTACCGGTCCCAAGGTCTCCTTCGACCTCAACCTGGACCGGATCGATGTGGACCGATATCTCCCGCCGCCTTCTGAAAAAAAACCCCCTGAGGAGCAGAAACCTCAATCGGTGCCGGTCGCCCCGCCCAAGCCCGATTACGCCGCCCTCCGCAAGATGGTGCTGGATGGAAAGATCAGTATCGGCGAATTGAAGGTCAAAGGGGCCAAGGTACAGGAGGTATTGCTAAAGGTTTCGGGCCGGGATGGCCTCTTCAACCTGGATCCCCTCTCTCTCAAGCTTTACCAGGGCAATCTCCAGACCGTCGGAACACTGGATGTGAGGGAGGATAGCCCCGTGAGCCGCGTCACCCTCACGGCGAAAGACATCAGCGTCCAGCCCCTCCTGAAGGACGTGATTCAAAAGGACTTCCTGGCGGGGACGGCTAAGGCAGAGATAAGCATCAGAATGAAGGGAGACGAACCACAGGCTATCAAGGAAAGCCTAAACGGAAAGGGCAATCTTCTTTTCAAAAACGGCGCCATCGTGGGGATCGATCTGGCCGGAATGGTTCGGAACGTCAAATCCGCTTTTGGTATGGAGAAAATGCCCGCCGAAAAGCCGCGCACGGATTTCTCCGAGCTGAATGCGCCCTTCACACTCACCAACGGCGTCTTTGACACGTCGGGCACCACCCTGGCTTCACCGCTCCTCCGGCTCACGGCAACCGGGAAAGCCGATCTGGTCCGGGAGACCCTCGACTTGAGAGTCGAGCCCAAATTGGTGGAGACCATCGTCGGTCAGGGCGACACGAAGCAACGTGGGGGCATCATGGTTCCCGTCCTTGTCGGGGGGACCTTCTCGAAACCCACCTTCCGCCCAGACCTGGAGGGAATGCTGAAAAAGGGCCTGGAAGAGGGGTTGCCCAAGCCCTCTGAATTAGAACAAATGCTAAAGAAACGCGAAACCCAGAAGGGCCAAAAGCCGTCACTTAAACCCCAGGACCTGCTCAAGGCGTTGCCTTTCGGCAAATAGCCAGCCGTTTCCTTCGAAAATCAGGGCCTGCGAATCTCCTGATCACTGATCGATCAACGTTCGCAGGCCCCGGTAGGCGTTCCCGTAGCGGATCCGGCCAAACCGCTGGAAGTCCTGCGGGTGATCCACTCCTTCGACCCCTGCATCGCGTGCGGCGTTCATGTGATCGACAGGGAGAAAAACGAGGTCTACAGGGTCAAAGTTCTTTAAATTAAAACCTTGGATGGCTCTGAGGCTGCTGTGACAGTCTTTTGATCTCACGCAGGGTTCTGCTGGAATGTAGGGGGAACTGAAGTGAGAACCAAAGGCATTGTCTCTCCCAGACACAGGGCTCTCAGAGAAAATCTATATTTGTATTTTTCAAAGCCTGCGGATTCACGGGCTCTTAAATGAGCCATCCCTTATTGGCTCTAGCGTGAAACTGCCATTTTTACTACACCTGGTTGCTCGTTCGGTTGAGCGGCGAGTTGGACAGATCGGATTTACGCAAGCCAATTCGCAACCTGTAGATCCAGAATGCGATGAAAATGGGCTTCGTTGTTGGTTACTACAGCCAACCCATGCACAATAGCTGTTGACGCAATCAAGATGTCTCCATCGCTGATCAATTCACCTCGCCGGTGAAGATCAACATATACTGTGGCTGCCCGCACAATTATCGGATCGGTGAGAGGCAATACCCGGCTCGTAGCGCACAATTGATCAAATGCGGCAAGCTGTGTTGCTGCCCCCTTGGCGAGAAGGCCACGCAGCATTTCATAGCGGGTGATAACGGAGAAGGTGAAATGCCGATGGACTTCCAGGCAGGAGCGCGCCCGCCGGGTGGCAGAGGGTTTTTTGCGCATAATTGCCGATAGAATGTCAGTATCCAATAGGACCTGTGACACTGGATTCATGGCGACGGCCTTTCCCCGAAGAAGTTCTCCCGCCGTCGACTGTGCTGCTCAATAGAATCAATCTGTTCATCGCTGAGCCCCTCATAAACCTGAGCTGCTAACTCAAGTATATCCTCTGGTTTCTCAATCGGTTCTATCACCAGGCGCACCTTCTGACCCTCCGTAAAAGTCATTTCGACGGGGGCAATAGGGTGGAAGCTACCATCCTCATAAACGGCTTCGATCGTTTCCGTTGCCATTGGACTGCTCCTGTCCGCATAGGGTCGTACATAAGATGATAAATTTATTGGGTATTATAACACCTTTTGAGCTGTTTGTCCGCAGGGAAGCCGCTAACCGATGCCAATAGGTTTCTTGCCGCCCGGACTTTACGCTGACATCCGATATCCCTCTCTCCCCCAGAGACGAAAAAACGCCTTAGTTTGTGAATACACCTGAAACCTCTGAGGGCCCTGCGGCGTGAGCCAGCCTTTTCTAACTTAACGCAATTCCCATGACTTTAGCGCCCTCTATGAGCTCTAACACTTATCATGGTTGCTCACGGAAGAACGGTGAAGCCCTCTCTTGAGGCACCTTGTCGCAGGTTTTGATCAAGACACACCACCTCTAGTCCCTGAGGAGACTCCTCGGCCCATATCAGCGGGGCAGAGAGCTGAAGGGCGTCCCCAGATCTCAACGAATGGACGGAAAGGAGCCTCTCGGCACGTTGTCGAACGGGCTCGGTGGGCAGCGCCTCGGACCACTCCGATGCCAAGGCTGTCAGAAGCGTTGTTGCATTCAGGACTGTGTCCGCGGAGACCGTACTTTCCCGGCCGCGCCGACTCAGCGCGGAAAGACACTCGATCCTGGTGTGCCCCACCAGACTATCATATCTTCGTCAGCCCTCAGAGCGTTTCTCATGCGTTCGGACGCCGGTTCGCTCACGAGCAAAGGAACTATCGCCGAGGAGCCCCAGAATCTCATCGGCCGTGCTCCCTCTCTTCAATAAGGGCCCTTAGTAACTGCCCGTCAGCGTCTTCACCCCTCTTGGCAGTCCAGAAATTCTTAGGAAGCTTCCCCGTTCCCAGCTTTATCACGCCCTTCTTCTCCATCTTCGAGAGGGCCTGTCTGGGACGGTTTCTGCCGGAAACCGGGACTATTTTGGCTACGGGCTTTCCCCGATCCGTGATCAGGACCTCAGAGCCTGCTTTCACCTGATCAAGGTATTCGCTCAGGCGCGCCTTCAGTTCAGATATGGCCGTTGTTTTCATGTCGATCCTCGAAACTGCACATGATGACCATTCTAGTCATATGGATGTTGCCAGCCAATCCGTTTAGAGCTCATGCATTGGTTGCTCGTTCCGGTCTCGGTCGCCATTCCGGGTTCCAGTCTCTCAGTTGGAGGCCCCCGGAATGGAGGGTGAACTAAAAGGTATTATCTCACACAGAGGCTCAGAGCGCACAGAGAAACAAGGAAGTTCTTGGAATGTGAGTACAGGCAAAACCTCTGCCACACAGAGGCGTCCAGCAGAAGTATGGGGGGCAGAGAGACCCCATGTCGAGATCAACGAACGGTGCAAGGCACATGACCCGAAGAGAAGGATGTTTTGGTCAAAGAAACTCTGAGACCTCTTTGCGCTCTGCGTGTGCCAATCTTCCTTTTCGGCGCAGTTTCGTGCTTCGAATTTGCCCCCCGTTTCTCTGCGCTCCCCGCTCGCACTGCGAGAGAAATCCAAAGAAATTTCCCTTGTATTTTCGATAAATAGCCGTTAGAAGGGGGGAAAACGTTCCACAGAGAAGAAATCGATCCCAGCCGGATGATCCGAACAGAAAGCAAAGACTTGCCGGAATGTTTCTCAGCGGACACAGAATATTGCGCTGTCCGGAAGGCTGACGCCCTCCTTAGACCTCAGAGCCCTGGAGATATCCGGAAACTATAGAATCTCTTGTTGGGTCGGCAAGGGGAGCCCGTTGGGAGGTAATCGTGAACAAGCTTCAGGCATTAGTCCTCTTGGCCGTTATCACATTCGCCGGCTGCCATCGAGACAACTACCCAAACCCCCTGCACGCTGGTGAAAATCTTCTGTTAAACGGAAAGCCGAGGGAGGCGATTGAGATGCTGGCCACTGTCCCTTTGTCGGCTCCGGAGGCGCTGGCGGCCCGCAGGCTCATCGCCGAGATCTGTACGCGAATTGACCTCTACAGCCAGGACCCGGGCCAGGTGCGTCCCCGAATCGACCTGATTGAAATCGTCGGCACCCTGCCTCATGACACTTCGTGCTGGACAGAGGGTTTGGAGCTCGACGGGGACACTTTGTTGGAGAGCTGCGGTGGATACGAGATATCCAAAGTCCGGCGAGTTGACAGCCGTAGCGGTGCCGTGCTTCAGGAACACAGGCTCGATAGTAAGTACTACGGCGAGGGCCTCACGCAGTTCGGTGGATCGATCTTCGTCCTAACTTGGCGTGAAGGCACGGGGCTGGTGTTCGATTCGAAGCTTTCCCATCAAGAGCGAAGCTTCGGGTTTCAGGGCGAGGCGTGGGGCATGACACACGACGCAACAAGCCTCATTTGCAGTAACGGTTCCAATGAGATCCGCTTTCTCGATCCGAAGACGGGAGCCATCGAGAAAATACTCAAAATCTTCAACGGCGAACTGCCGCTGATGAACATTAACGAGCTGGAGTACGTCAACGGCGAGATTCTGGCCAACATCTGGCCAACCGAGCGAATAGTGCGTATCGACCCGGTCTCCGGCAGACTCCTTGGGTGGATACTCGCCGAGGGACTCCTCCCAAACCGCTTGCGGTTCAAGGCGGACGTTTTGAACGGGATCGCATACGACTCGGCGGGCGAGCGGCTCTTCCTGACCGGCAAGATGTGGCCGACCACTTTCGTTGTGCGCCTGAAACCCTTGACTCTCTGACAGGAGAAAGAAAGTGGAGCGACAGCATTGAGGCGACCTTCGCGGCTTGATAAAGGGCATAGCGAAGTTCCAATTTCCTTTTTTTGCTGATGATCGGTACGGCACGGTCGCTTCTCGTACCACTGCGATTGGCACCTAAATCTAAACCGGCAGCGCACAGCCCTTGCCATCACCTTCGGCGGGAGCATTTCACGCGTTTTGAAAATGGAGTGATGAGAGATCCTCCATGCTCGCCCGTTTGGAGATGTTGAGGAATTCCACCCCCACCACCGTGTCATTCTCGTCATAGTCCAAAATGACGCCTGGTCGAATCTCCTCGGACTCCACGATACGACTCTCGTCTAGACGGAAATAGAGAGCATCGCTTTCCTTGTCTATCTTGATCCTCATGCCTGTCTCCTTAATCGGCGGTCAAAAAATGCCCTCATCCGTCTGTTGGGATCTTCCGTGATGTTGACGATCACCCTAAGCTATTCTTCTCCCGAACTCAGGGATGCGTTTCAGGAAGTGGCGCGTGCCGTCATCATCATGATCCTCGACGGCGTCAGGTTCACGCACCGCCCGATCCACCCAGTCGGGCCTGATTTGGCGCGCCTTGAGCATGTCCTCGAAATGGGCCGAGTTTTTCATCGCAATATTATCACAACCATGAACCCTTTGTCACTCAAGTCTCATTTTCCCCACAAAGGCATCCGTCGGACAAGTATGGCCGTCAGAATAAGACGAACATCTTCCCAATCGCTGAGGGCTCTGCGCGAGATACTCTTTTGTTTCACATGGAGTTTTGATGGTGGGAGGGAACAAAGACATGATCAAAGGCATTATCTCACGCGGAGACGCAGGGCCCGCAGAGAAAGTCGATGTCTTTTTTAAACTTCTGCAGATTTTGAGGCGTGCGCCATTCTTTTGATATCACAGGGTTTCTGATGGAATGAGCCCTGTGGGTACACACGTAATTTACCGGATTTCCCCACCCTGAAATACGCCTTTCAACCCATTCCCCTTTTCTTGATCTCCTATAATGTGACAAGCATCCCGCATCCCGAGGCTTTTATGAGGGTCAATAGGGAAATCCTTTGGAAGGTGTTGGTGCTGGCCGTGCTCATTTTAAATATTTCTTCGACCACCTCCATTTGAGTTTAGCAACCTTAAGTACCATGTTAGGCACTTGTGTGCACTATGGGTTCTAGCCTTTATCACCTTTAGGCACTCTATGCACTTTAGCGCACTTTAGGCACGTTCTTTTGGCTCGAGTATCTCTTTGAATACATAAGGGATTTTTCCGAAACCCTGCCTATAAAATACAGCATTAGAGTAGTGAAGAACGGGGGCTTTAACCCATTGAAATGTAGCAACCGAAACATCTAGAATCATTTTCCAGAGGGAGAGGCTTTATTTCAAGAGCAGTCATAAATCGAAGCCGCATGAGGAAGGCACTGAAACACAAGGGCAATGTGACCAAACGAAGGGGTGGCTTTTTGAAGGTTCTCGAGGGCAAAGCCTGTAACTCTTTACCAATTGATGGAATTCAGGTTCCTAGTTTCTCACCAACTTTTTGGTCCCTTTCGATAGGGGGCGTTTAACTGGCTGATTATAAGACAGTATTAATTTTAGCTTTCGGGCAAACTTTGGCATTTTACTTGCGTTTATCATTATCCGCTGCAGGTGCTCAAACACGGATGCGCATTATGCACAGCGAAAAGTCGATCTCGGGCGCTAGAATGCTGCCGAGGGTAACAGGCCGTTCTTGAGTCGAATATCCAAAAATTCCGAGGTTTTTATGAGGGTTAAAAGGGAAATTTTTTGGACGGTGATGGTACTGGTCCCGCTCCTTATGGGTATTTCCCTGGGCACATCCGATTGGGTTGTGTGTGACGATCTTACTCCTGACGAGTACATGGATCTAAGCATCGGAACAGACCAAGACGAGCAGCAAAGCATATTTCAGTATATCCATCTAATTGGTGCCCGTTCCGTCGGCGTCAATGCACCGTTGCCCCTATGGGGTCCAATGTCCCGACCGGCGCAGCGGCAACAACCAGGCCATTGGACACCGCTCTCACTCGCTTGCATGTACCTTCGGGACCGCAAGCCTTTTCTCACGGATCAACGCTGCATTGGCTCTTTTCTCTTTACTTCTCGCCCCGAATGCTCCTCCAATACGGCCTCTCCTCCATACTCCGCAAAGATTTCACTCTGTTCGGAACAGCCCCTAACGGTCATCCTGCGCATCTAAGCCTCGATATTGCTTTTGCTTATTCGTTCAATTAAACCAAAAGGTTCCATATAAGAGATATTTAGCTCAGTTACCAGAGAAGGGACCCGGCAAAGCGAAAGTGAACGCGATTGCGGGCGAGGAAACGGAGGTACAAGAAATTGTTAAGAACGGTTAGTAAGAGACTATTGATGTTTTCATGCTTTTGGGTGTTGGTAACCCCGCATCTTTTCGCGGCAGAAACTGCGCCGGCCCCGGAGACCCAAAATGAGAAGGAAAGCTACAGCATCGGTTACCAGGTGGGGCTCAGTATGAAAAACGATGGTCTCGAAGTCGATTTTAATAAGCTGATGCAGGGATTGCATGATGCAATCGATGCCAAAGCGCCCCGCTTGAGTGTTGATGAGATGAGAAATCTGATCGTTGATCTCAAGCAGAGGAGCCGCGAATCCCAGATGAAAAAGCTTCAGGAACTAATCGCCAAGAACGCAGCGGAGTCGGAGAAGTTTCTGGAGGAGAATAAGAAAAAGGAGGGCATCAAGACCACTGAAAGCGGCCTCCAGTACAAGGTGCTGAAGGAGGGTGACGGAATTAGTCCCCAGCCGGAGGACTTCGTCATGGTCAACTACCGAGGCACGATAATAGATGGTAAGGAATTCGACAGCTCCTACGCAAAAGGCGCGCCCATAAGAGTTCAAGTCGGCGGCGTCATCAAGGGCTGGACAGAGGCATTACCCATGATGAAGGTAGGCTCGAAGTGGGAGCTTTTCGTCCCTCCGGACCTTGCTTATGGAAGAAACGGTGTCCCTGGCCAAATCCAGCCGAACAAGGTTCTTGTGTACGAGATGGAACTGCTCGCGGTCGACAAAGGGGATAAAACGGCTCAGCAGTTGAGCCCGCAGACCGGCCAGACACGCGCCGTGAGAAAGATGAAACTCACCGGGGAAATAGCAAAATCGGCACATGGATACATTATACGGAGCCGACGGGGCAAGGTGCTTGGTGAGATCTACACCATCCTCAATCCGGATCCGAAGCTATTGGATGCACTCGTACAAAGCGAAAAGGCCGTCCAGATTGAAGTCCGGATTGTTTCAGGGGACAATGTAAAAATCGAAAAGATCGACGGCAGGAATTATCCTACCGAGACACGATAGCGATGCCAATTTCGGTGCGCATTATTAGGTCTTGGCGCCACCGCCATGGAAATTAATGTGAAAGTCGGGCATCGAATGTAGAAATCCACAAGACAGGAGGTGAAGTCGAAATTTGTTCCTGGCAATGGCTGTTCAATTAATCCTTAGAAACAAATCGGAGGAAGAATGGAGGTCAAAATGAAGTTCCAGAGAGCATTGCTGATAAGTTCCATCTTTGTCCTGATCGCTGTCGGCATCGCCGGCGCTGCGCAGAGCCTACTGGATGGCACGACCATCCCGAAGTTTATGGATCCACTGCCGGTGGCAGGGGATATATCGGTGGTGAACGCAACACCGAATGTCTTGGCGGGAATCCCTTCCACCCCCAGCTACAAAATCCACGCTAGGGAATTCAAGGCGCAGATCTTGCCCGAAGGGATGTATAATCCGAGCTGGGTCTGGGGCTACTTGACAGATGATGACCTGGACCCGCGGCGTTCGCGGTTTCGGCGTGGTATCCGCCCGAGCTACCTCGGCCCCGTCGTCGTGGCCCAAAGGGGGACCCCGGCACATCCTACTTATTTGAATGAATTACCTCCGCTTCTATCTGTGGTACGCAGCAACCTGCCCATCGACATGACGCTCGACTGGGCCAACCCCCAGAACATAGACTGCCTCCCGGATGCCAACGGCAACTACACCAACCCGGTATGCGGTCTTCTGCCCTACCAGGGACTGATTCCTACCGCATACCATATCCATGGCGGAGAGGTGCCCCCCAAGTTTGACGGCGGCCCGGATTCATGGACAACTCTGGGCAATCTAAAAAGGGGGCCGGGGTTTCCGGGCAACAGGTTCACGTATCCCAACGGGCAGGAAGAGGCAACGATATGGTTCCACCCACATGCATTCGGCATCACGCGTCTGAACGTGTACGCGGGAATGGCAGGCGTCTATATTCTTAAGGATCCTGACCCTGCCAATGCGCCCCAGGCCGAGATGCCGCATTTTCCGGAATACGACATCCCTCTCATCATCCAGGACAGGAGCTTTGACATCAGTGGCCAGCTCTTCTACAATCTGGCGTCGAACCCACAGCCGAACCCGACGGTGCATCCTTTCTGGATCCCTGAGTTTATCGGGGACACCATTGTCGTCAACGGCAAGACCTGGCCCTATCTGGAGGTGGAGCCCCGGCAGTACCGCTTCCGCCTATTGAACGGCTCCAACGCCCGCTTTTATAAGCTTTCACTCGATAACGGCGCGCCCTTCCTGGTGGTCGCGACGGACGACGGCTACCTCAAAAAGGCCGTTTCCAAGAATAACTTGATCATCGCCCCGGGCGAGCGCTACGAGGTGATCGTGGATTTCAGCGGACTTAGTGGAAATATCATCATGAAGAATTCGGCGCGGACGCCGTTCCCGGACGGCGCGCGTGTCACTATGGGAAGCACCGATACGGTCATGCAGTTCAGAGTCAATAAAACCTTCAACCTTAGCATTCCTAATACAACGATTGCAGCCGGGACGGTCATCAGGTCAACCCCCCTGCGTCCTATCGTCAACGCACACGATCCCGCAACCGGAAGCATCACCCGTCAGCTGACTTTGAACGAGGTAATCGGCATAGCCCCTGATGGTACCGAAACTGGTCCGCTCGAGCTGGTCTTGAACAACTCGAAGTACAATTTAAACAATCCAGGTGTTCTGATGGGCGGCTGCTCCACTCCTATATGCCGTGAAACAGAACTGCCGGCGGTGGGAGACACCGAGATCTGGGAAATCATCAACATCACAGCCGACGCGCATCCGATGCACCTCCACCTCACGAGTTTCCAGCTTCTGGATCGAACCCCGTTCGCTAATGTGGATGATTGGATCTTACATCAATATGAGGCGGCGCTTTCAGCTAATGGCGTGGATCCAGGTGAAGGTCCCCCGAACCCTTACAATGTGAAGAACGCAGACGGCGCCATCGGCGGCAACCCAGCGGTAAATCTGTACCTAGATATGACAATGAGGCAAAAAGCGGGGGCCTACGAAAGAGGCTGGAAAGATACCGTCATCGCCTATCCAGGAGAAGTGACCCGGATCGTCGTCCGTTGGGCGCCGCAAGATATCGGCGTCAATGCCGTCCATGCGGGACAGAACAAGTATCCGTTCGATCCCACGGAACTGATCAATGGCGTGGGCTATGTTTGGCATTGCCACATTCTGGATCATGAGGACAACGAGATGATGCGTACCTACGTGGTGGGGTGGGACAGACAGCCTGTCTTTGATCCAATGTAACTGTTTCATTGTGCGTAATTTAGTTGGACTGAGGGGTCTCCGGGCCCCTCTTTACGCTCCTCCGTACGATCGCTCAACAGGAGAGATTTATTAAATTGTTGATCTACGAGCATTCACCGGTGTATGTTTTTTTGGCATGTCTATCCCAAGGTCAAAATAGCCTATGAAGAAGGTCATCGCAGCATGTCTTGCCGTCACCGCCGCCATCGTCTGCTTTTTTGCCGGCGGATGGTACGCTAAGAGGCTCGGCGCCATTACGGGCGCACAAGGTGATTTGATTTATGCCGATGTCAGCGAGGGCCAGAATGACGCCGACCGACCCCTGTCTCCCGGCGCCGTGAAGATCAGCCCGGCCCGCCGGCAGCACATCGGGGTTAAGGTTGCTGCCATAGAGGAAAAACCAATGACCTACACCCTCCGGCTCTATGGGAGGGTTGTCCCTGACGAAACCAGGATCTATCGCGTCAATGCCTCGACCGACTGCTGGATCCGGGAGCTTTCCGACGTAACCACCGGAAGCATCGTCCGAGAAAATCAGATCCTGGCCGAGGCACTCGCCCCCGCTTACTACAATGCCCAGGTCACCTACCTAATCACCCTGGACAATATCGACCGCATCAATCAGCAGCTGGGCGGCCAACTCCGTCACCAGCAGGCCGACCTGGCCAGCAATCAGATCCGCGTCGCCGTGCAGTCGCTCCAAAACCTCGGAATCACCGATGCCCAGGTCGAGGAGCTCGCCAATACGAGGCAGGCGCGGCCTTATCTGCAGGTGAGAGCGCCGACCCGGGGCGTGGTCCTGAAACGAAATCTCACGCTCAAGCAATGGTTCAAAGCCTCGGAGGAGTTCTATACCATCGCCGACATCGGGAAGGTTTGGGTCTACGCTGATGTTTACGAGGATGAGGCGATGCACATGCGGCCCGGGATGACCGTGACGGTCATGCATGCGCAGATGGGCGAGAGCTTCCAGGCTAGCGTGGGCCAGGTGCTGCCGCTTTTCGATGCCGGCGCCAGGACCCTGAAGGTGCGGGTCGATATCGACAACCCGCGCTACGACCTGAGGCCCGATATGTTCGTCGACGTCGAGATTCCGATCACCATGGCGCCTTCCCTCAATGTGCCGGCCGACGCCATCCTTGATTCAGGGACGAGGGCGATCCTCTATGTGGATTCTGGAAATGGCGTTTTCGAACCTCGCATGGTGAAAACGGGCTGGAGACTCGGGGGTCAGGTTGAAATCACGCGGCGGCCTCGCTGCCTGGAGAAAAGGTCGCCGTGTCGGGCAATTTTCTCATCGACTCCGAGAGCCGGATGGAGATCGCCGCGCTGGGATCGGGCGCCGAGATGAGCGTGGATCCGGTCTGCGGCAGGTTCGTCGACGCGGAGGAGGCGCAAGATGATGGAGCTGACCGCCGCCCACGGCAACGAGACCTTCTACTTCGACTCGCAAACGTGTAAAGAGCAATTCGGCAAAAATCCGGAAAAATACATCCGCAAACAAACGGCGGGCCTGAAGAAAGAGGATCGTGGACGCACCGCCATGCCGGAGACTAACCGCAACCCTAGCTGGCTGGAAATGCTTGCGCCGGTAGCCGGCAGCCAGGGCTCTTAGGAAAGTCGACGGCGCCGCGTCCGCGAAGGATGCATCGGAGGAACGGTTTCAAGCGGTCCGCCGGCTATCCGGGAGCCATCGACTGGGACGGCCCTGAGAAGGAGGGGGCGCCGCCCCGGGACTGGAGCGGCTGGGGCGCATTCCCGGGAGCAGAATATCTCGGGATGAAGAATAAGGGTCTGAAGGAATCTCCGCGGCAGGAAGGCAAATCCCAGGACGAAATCGATGCCGGGGCTGTGGGCGGGGCACCGGTTGATGTCGGATCGCGAGGTCGCGACGCCTCGCAAAAGCGCGATGCCGATCGCATGAACGAGATCCTCGGGGATGCGCAACGGCTTTACGGCCACGGCCTGGAGAATGCCCCGAACTCGGATGCCGTACTGCTCGAAGATAGCGCCCACAGCAATACCCAGGGCAGGCTTGAAGATGCCGTGGACGCGATTCCAAGCGACGTCGGAAAGAGGGATGTCGATCAGAAACAGCCAAGCCACAACCCGCCAGGGCCATCTGCCAAGTGATGATTGACCGCATTATCGATTTCAGCGTAAGAAACAAGTTTATCGTCTTCGCTCTGGTGAGCGTCGGATGCATTGCGGGCTGGTGGTCCATGAAGCACATGCCGCTCGATGCCATCCCGGACCTGAGCGACACCCAGGTGATCATCTTTTCACGTTGGGACCGGAGTCCGGACCTGGTGGAAGACCAGGTCACCTACCCCATCGTAACGACCATGGTGGGCGCCCCAAAGGTGAAGGCCGTCCGCGGTTTTTCCGACTTCGGTTACTCCTACGTTTATGTCATCTTCGAAGACGGAACGGACATCTACTGGGCCAGGTCGCGCACCCAGGAATATCTTTCCGCGGTGCTGCCCCGCCTGCCCGAGGGCGCCAAGACGGAGATAGGACCGGATGCCACGCCGCTTGGCTGGATCTTTCAGTACGCGCTCGTTGACGAATCCGGGAAAAACAGCCTGGCTGACCTTCGGACCTATCAGGATTTCTACCTCAAGTACTACCTGAGGGCGGTGCCGGGTGTGGCCGAGGTGGCGCCTGTCGGCGGGTTCGGGAAGCAGTACCAGGTGAACGTGGACCCGAACCGGCTTCAGGCATACGACCTCTCCATCAACCGAGTGGTGGAGGCGGTGCGAGAGGGCAACTACGAGTCGGCGGGCCGTCTCATCGAGTTCGGAGGAACAGAGTACAGCGTGCGGGGCCGCGGCTATGTCAAGTCCGTCCAAGATATAGAAAACATCGCGGTTTCTGCCAGCGATTCCGGCACGCCCATTTGCATAAAGGACATTGGTCAGGTCGTCCTGGGCCCGGATATCCGAAGGGGGGTTGCAGATCTCAACGGCAGGGGAGACGTCGTATCCGGCATTGTCGTCATGCGCCACGGACAGAATGCCCTGGACGTGATAAAGCGGGTCAAAACGAAGCTCAAGGAGATCGAGCCCGGCCTTCCCGAAGGCGTAAAGGTCGTGCCTATCTATGACCGCTCGGACCTGATCCTTGGCGCCATCGACAACCTGAAATCCACGGTGGTCGAGGTGCTCATCACGGTGGCCGTAGTGGTGTTCATCTTTCTCTGGCACATCCCGAGCGCCATCATCCCCGTGATTACGCTTCCCATCGTCATACTCCTCTCTTTCATCCCCTTCCGCATGCTGGGGGTCACGGCCAACATCATGTCGCTCGGCGGGATCGCCATCGCCATCGGGGCCATGGTGGATGCGGCCATCGTGGTGGTCGAGCAGACCCACAAGAACCTGGAGAAGTGGGAACAGACTGGCCGGCGTGAAGATTACCGGTCGGTAGTCATCCGGGCCGTGAAGCAGGTGGCAGGCCCCAGTTTCTTTGCGCTGCTGGTGATCGCCGTCGCCTTTCTCCCCATCCTCACCCTGGAGGCCCAGGAAGGGCGCCTGTTCAAGCCTCTGGCCTACACCAAGAACCTCGCCATGATCATTGCGGCCGTGCTGGCCATCACGCTCGACCCGGCGTTAAGACTCCTCCTCACCCGCATGAAGGATTTCAGTTTCCGCCCGCGGTGGCTCTCCCGGGTGACCAACACGGTTTTTGTCGGCACCATTCATTCGGAGGACAAGCACCCCATCAGCCGCTTTCTGATCCGGATCTACAACCCCGTGGCCACCTGGTCGCTTCGCTGGAAGTGGGTGGTGATCGGGGGCGCGCTCGGCCTGATGATCATTACAGTTCCGATCTATTTCAAGTTGGGATCGGAATTCATGCCGCCCCTGGAGGAAGGGTCCATTCTCTTTATGCCCACTACCATGCCTGGGATCTCCATCACCGAAGCCCAGAAGGTGCTCCAGGTCACGGACCGGATCATCAGACGGTTCCCGGAAGTGAAGGTCGTGCTGGGGAAGGCGGGCCGCGCCGAGACCTCCACCGACCCGGCACCGCTTTCCATGCTGGAAACCGTGATCATCCTCAAGCCCAAGTCCGAATGGCGCAAGAAGGACACGTGGTACACCTCCTGGGCGCCTGAATGGGCCAAAGGGCTTTTCCGGCGCATCACCCCGGACCACATCTCCCAGTACGAGCTCATTGGTCAGATGAACGAGGCGGTTCGCATTCCCGGCCTTGCCAATTCGTGGACCATGCCCATCAAGGGCAGGTTCGACATGTTGAGCACCGGGCTTCGCACCCCGGTGGGACTCAAGATCACCGGCGCGGATCTCGACGCCATCGAGGAGATTGGGGTCAGGATCGAATCCCTTCTGCCTTCCGTTAAAGGGACGCGGGCTGTGTTCGCGGAGCGGACTGCCAGCGGCTACTTTCTCGATATCGACTGGAACCGGGTGGAGCTGGCCCGCTACGGCCTGAGCATGAAAGAGGCACAGGCCGTGGTGGAAAATGCCATCGGCGGGGACAACGTGACGACCACGGTGGAAGGGCGGGAGCGCTATCCGGTGAACGTGCGGTACAAGCGCGATTTCCGGTCCGATCTGGGGGCACTGAGCCGGGTGCTGGTGCCTGTTTCCGGGGGGCAAAAACAAATCCCGCTTGGCCACTTGGCGGCCATCCGGATGAAAAAGGGCCCCTCCATGATCCGAAACGAGGACGGACTCCTCTCCGGGTACGTGTACGTGGACATCGCCGACCGCGACCCGAACGGCTACATCAAGGATGCGGACAGCCTGCTTAGGAAAGAGGTGAAAGTCCCGCCGGGTTACGCGTTTGTCTGGAGCGGCGACTACAAGGCGTCGCAGCGGGTCAGGGAACGATTGACCGTGATTGTCCCCGTCACCCTGTTTCTGATCCTCCTTCTCCTTTACTTGAACACGAAGTCGCTCACCAAGACCTTCATCGTCTTGTTGGCCGTGCCGTTTTCTGCCATCGGCGCCTTCTGGTTCCTTTATCTGCTCGGCTACAACCTGAGCATCGGGGTCTGGGTGGGTCTCATCGCCTTGCTGGGTGTAGACGCCGAGACGGGGGTCTTCATGCTCCTCTACCTCGACCTGGCCTATGAGGAGGCCAAGAAGCAAGGACGGTTGCGGAGCCTGACCGACCTCCAAGAGGCCATTCGTTACGGGGCGGTCCAGCGCCTCCGGCCGAAGTTTATGACGGTTGCGACCACCTTCCTCGGGCTCGTCCCGATCCTGTGGGCCGTCGGCACCGGGTCCGATGTGATGAAGCGGATCGCCGCGCCCATGGTCGGAGGGATACTGGCATCCTTTTTGCTGGAGTTGCTGTTGTATCCATCTGTCTATCAGATATGGAAATGGAACTTTGAGCTGAAGAAGCAGCTGGCTGCCGGAAAATAAAGCAAAAAGCATGTCTTACGCAGAGCCGCAGGGTCCGCAGAGGTTTTAATCGTATTTACAAATCAAAGACTTTTTTTTCTCTGAGTTCTCTGAGCCTCTGTGGTGAAAATGCCTTTGGTTCTTTGCAGGTCTGGACTTGACGCGGGTTTACCGAAAGGGTACCTTCTGGTAAAGAAGTAAAGAAGTAAGGAGCCCAAAAATGCGAATCAGCGCCAAGAATCAGGTCTCTATCCCAAAAAGGATCATGAAGTTGCTAAATTTAAACCCGGGCGATGAAATCGATTTTGAGGTCGACGGGACGTCTGCCCGGCTGGTCCCCATTAAGACCATCAAGATACCGAGGGAGCAGGCATGGTTTTGGACCCCCGAGTGGCAAAAGATGGAGCAAGAGGCCGATCAGGATCTTAAAAGCGGCCGGTACGAGGACTTCGACGACCTGGACCGACTGCTGCGTGACCTTCATCGTGAGAATTAGGCGGACCAAGTCCTTTCTCAGCGACTACCAAAGCCTGCCTGCAGTGATTAGATCTCGGGTAGACAAGCAGCTGACCGTCTTGCTGGAGAATCCCCGTCACCCATCGCTCAGGCTCAAAAAACTGAAAGGCACCGACAAATTCGAGGTTAGAATCACCAAGGGCTATCGCCTCACCTTCAGATACAGCGACCAGATTCTGGAGTTGCGCAGGGTCGGAACCCATGACCTCCTCAAGCGCGAGGGATAGCGGTTTCCGAAAAGACTGTCTCTCGCGGAGCCGCAAAGTCCGCAGAGGTTTTGATTAAATTTACGCATCAAAGTTTTCTCTCTTCTCTGCGAGCCCTGCGCCTCTGCGTGGGATAACGCTTTTAATTCTTTATGGAGCTGGACCTGACGCGGTTTTGCTGGAAAGAAGCGGAGGTGGATGGCCCTGATTTGACTTTAAGCAGGCGGGTGGCCATTTTTTTGATTTTCCCCTGCTCGCTATGTTATAAATACGTGTTGTAATTGAAAATTCCCAGCCGCTTGTCGCGGGAATGCACTCGCTACGCTGGTTCAAAGAAGTTAAAGGTGGAAACGAAAATGTCCGGGCACGCATTGAGGAGCGAAGGCACAAACCACCCTTTCGTTGTGAAGGTTAAGGACATATGTGGTGGGAGCCCCATCATCGAAGGGACAAGAACTCGTGTTATCGATATAGCAATCGAATATGAAATGCTTGGCCATTCGCCTGATGAAATCATCAGCTCACACCCCCATCTGAATCTTTCTCAGGTCCATGATGCCCTTTCCTTCTATTACGAAAATCGGGACGAGCTCGATCAAAAGGCTGAACAGGACCAGGAGGTTGTCGCCCGTCTGAAGAAGAAAATCCCCTCAAAAATCTCATAGAGACATGGGCAAAGTCAGGATCTATACGAACGAAAGTGTCAATGTCACCATTGTTGAGGGTCTGAGAAGAAGGGGCGTGGATGCCTCTTCTGCCAGGGATACGGATAACCTGGGATTGACCGATGAAGAGCAATTGAGCTATGGCTGCAAGGAAAAGTCGACCATTTTCACCCATGACACTGATTTTCTTCAGATTGGAGCCAGATGGATGGAGGAAGGAAAAACGCATCACGGGATCATATACTGCCATCAGAAGCGTTATTCGATAGGCGAATGCGTTCGGAAATTAAGAATGCTGACGTCTTTACTATCTTCTGAGGATATGGTTGATCACATTGAATTTTTGTGAAAATTTTGCTGATGGCAACAACGCCTCACATCCCAAATCCCATCATTGCCCTTTCTCTGCGGGCCCTGCGCCTCTGCGTGAGATAAAGGTTTTCGATATTGGGATTTGGTTGCGGTCATCGGCCGGCACCAGGAAATTAAATATTCATGATTGAGCTTGTAAATATCCGAAAGGTGTTCAATGCCGGAAAACCCAATGAGTTCACGGCCGTTCAAGGCGTGAACCTGAAGATCGCGCCGCAGAAGGTGACCGTTTTCAAGGGTCCCAGCGGTTCAGGGAAGACGACCCTTCTGAGCCTGATCGGCTGCATGGCCAGGCCCACCTCCGGCCGCATCCACGTTATGGAAAAGGAGATCACGAGCCTTCCTGAAAGATTTCTCACCGAGGTTCGGAGGAAAACCTTCGGGTTTGTCTTCCAACAATTCAACCTGGTGAAAGGGATTTCGGTCCTGGAAAACGTCATGCTGCCCGCCTATCCCCTTGGAGAGCCCCGTGCTTCCCTGAAAAAGAGGGCACTAAGTCTCCTCGAACTTTTGGACATAGGGTCCAAGGCAGCCTCCAAGGTGGAATGGCTTTCAGGCGGTGAGGCCCAGCGGGTCGCGGTGGCCAGGGCGCTTATCAATAGCCCATCGGTCGTTATCGCAGACGAACCGACGGCCCACCTGGATACAAAGCTCTCTTTGGAGTTGGTCGAAATCATGGGCAAGCTCAAGGAGGATCGAAAGACCGTCCTGATCGCCAGCCACGACTCTCTCGTAAGTGAATCGAAAATCGTCGACCGCGTGATCCATTTTAGAGATGGAAAAATAGAGGGAGAGGACTGATGGTCTTTCACCCGGCCATCATGGCCCTCTATCTGGCCTCTCTTCTCATCAGTCTGATGACCCTCTACGCTGCCTACTACGGCGTGCAGATTCTCAGGAAATGGGACATCAAGAGCGGCAGCGATCTTCAACTGATCCTCGAAAGAAGAACCTATCTCATTTCGACGATTCTCACCTACGTCTTTGTCTTTGAGATCATCTCTTTTTTTCTGTACATCTATACGGCCGACCAGCTCCACACCCTCTTTGTCGGGGCCATGTGCGCCGCCGGCACGTTGAAGGTCAACAGCTTTGGCTACCCTGCCCTCATTTTCAAGATGGTCAGTTTTATTATGGCCGGTCTCTGGCTGATCCTCAACTACATGGATAACAGGGGCTTCGACTATCCCCTGATCAAAAAGAAATATTTGCTCCTTTTGATCATCACCCCATTCATTTTGACAGAGGCATATCTGCAAGGCCGTTATTTTCTGCTTCTCCGGCCCAATATCATCACCTCCTGCTGCGGCAGCCTTTTCAGCAGCGGAAACGGAACGCTTGACCGGCGATATCGCCGCCCTGCCGCCGCGTCCCATGGAGGCGGCCTTTTTTCTGAGCATGCTGGCCAATGTGGCGGCAGGATTCTTTTTCTATCTGAAAAACAGGGGCGGTTATCTCTTTGGAGGCCTGAGCGGGGTCCATTTCATCATCTCCATTACCGCCATCCTCTCCTTCATCTCCCCCTACTTTTACGAGCTCCCAACTCACCATTGCCCGTTCTGCATATTGCAGGGGGAGTATGGATACATCGGCTATCCCCTCTACGGCGCACTATTCGGCAGCGCGGTGACCGGGATGGGCGTGGGGATACTGATGCCGTTTCGGAATATCAAGAGCCTTGCGGGAACGCTTCCTTCTTTTCAGAAGAAATTAGCCCTCGTTTCCCTGATCTTGTCCCTTATCTTTATGGGGGTCGTTACGTACCGAATGCTCTTTACGGACTTCGTACTGCAGAGTTAGGGGAGCGCTTAGCGGTTTCTTTGGGTTACTTGGGTTATGAACACGATAACTCAATGAACTCAATAACTCCCTGCCTCACGCAGAGCCTCAGCAGGTTTTACTTGTATTTAGAAATCAAAGCCTTCTTTCCTCTCCGTGTGAGATAACATTCTTTCCTGACACCTGAATACCCCTCAAAGACCTGCCTGAGTGCCTCAACTTGTTTCTTTATATACTCAAGAGTATAATACTGTGAAGTATATTCCCGGAGGTACGCCGTGTTCATTGATCGCGAAAGGGAGCTCTCCTTTCTTGAGGAAAAATGGCAGGAGCGAAAGGCCCAGTTCATCATCCTATGGGGAAAGCGCCGCGTTGGAAAAACAGAGCTGATCAAGCAGTTCATCTCCTCGAAGCCCCATGTCTATTTCCTTTCTGAAAGCACCAATGAGAAAGAGCAGTTGAACAGATTTTCCCAGGCACTTGGGAGATTTTTCAGAGAGCCACTCCTGGAGACACGCGGGTTTGCGCGATGGGAGGAAAGCTTTGCGTACGTGAAGGCCAAGGACCACCGCTTTGTCCTGGCCATCGATGAATTCCCCTATCTCATGGGCTCCAACCCGGCCATTGCCGGTCTTTTTCAGAAGGCGTGGGATGAGTACTGGTCCAAGACAGGGATCTTTCTCATCCTCCTTGGGTCCAGCATGGCCATGATGGAAAACGATGTCTTGGGCTATCGGTCCCCGCTCTATGGAAGACGAACCGGTCAGTGGCTATTGGATCCCATGCCCTTCTCTGCTGCATCTAAGTTCAGAGAGGACAAGTCCTTTTCTGATAGGATAGCACATTTTTCTGTTGCCGGGGGGATGCCGGCTTACTGGCTTCAATTGATCGAGGCAGACTTGGCCCAAAACCTCAAAGGCCATGTTTTAAAAAAAGGTTCCATGCTTTACGACGAAGTGGAGTTCATTCTAAGAGAGGAGTTGCGGGAGCCTCGCTACTACTTTGCCTTGCTCCAGGCGATCGCTCACGGTAAAAGGAAGCTTTCGGAGATCGTCAATGCTACGGGAATGAGTCAGCCCGTAGCCAACAAATACCTGGGGGTTCTCTCAGACTTGAAGATCGTTGAACGGGAGCTGCCCGTTACCGAAGAAAGACCCCTTAAGAGTAAAAAGGGCCTTTATCGCATCTCCGATGAATTTTTCCAGTTCTGGTTCCGATTCGTGTTTCCAAGAAGAGGAGAGCTTGAGTTGGGAATGATAGAGGAGGTTTTTGGCGAGATCAACAAGGGGCTCTCCCAGCACCTCGGGGGGACTTACGAGAAAATCGCAAGGGAGATCGTGTGGCAGCAAAGGGAAAGCTTCTTCCCATTCACGGCCGTTGGACGGTGGTGGGACCGAAACGAAGAGGTGGACCTTGTAGCCATAAATAGGGAGCTGGATTCGATTCTTTTTGGTGAGGTCAAGTGGACAGAGAAGCCAGTTGGGATAGACGTGTACCAGGCACTGCGTCAAAAAACGCTCAAAATCCGCTGGGGAACGAACGACCGGCGAGATTTCTTTTGCCTTTTCAGCAAGAAGGGTTTTACGCCAAGGGTGATCGCCCAGGCAAACAAAGAGGGCGTTACGCTATTCCAGGAGGACCGAAGGGTCCAGTGACTAAAGTGCCTAAAGTTGGAAAAGGCTGTCTCACGCAGAGCCGGAGAGTCCTACGCCCTCATCACCGTGTCCGGATCGATGGTTGCCGCGCTCCACGAAGGGATGACGGTTGCAACCGTATAGGGGAGGACGGTCAGAACAAAAAGCGCGGCCACTTGAGCGGGATCGATGAATGGAATCAGTTTGAAGGTGGGATAGAGGACGGACCATCCTTTCAGGGGAGTTTCGAAGAGAGGGGAGTCAATGAAAAATACGTGTGCGTAAGCGAAAATGACCCCCGCCAAAAACGATGAAAGAGAGATGACCAGGCCCTCCCAGAATTTCATCAGGATGACATCCGAGGTCTCCCAGCCGATTGCCTTTAGGATCCCGATCTCTTTCTTCTCTTCCTGGCTCAAGCCCGAGGCCTTGTCCCAGGCGAAAACAATGAAGGCCAGCATCGCGCCGAAGAGAAGAAACATCATCATGCCGCCGCGCCAGTTGAAGATGCTGTCATAAGTGCGCAAAATCTCTTCCCGCAGAATGACCCGGGTGTCGGGGAGCGATTCGGAGACTTTCAGGGCGATGGTCTCAAGCTCCCGCGGATTTCGCACCCTGACCGTAAAGTCCGTCACGTAGCCGGCACCCACCCCGAAAAGTTGGCGGAAATCCTTCTCCGTAATCAGCATCAGATCGGAGGACACCAGCTCCGATTCAGAGGAGAGGACATCCTGGATTTCGAGGCTCATGAGGGACCCTTCAGAGGTCCTGAGCTCGATAGTGTCGCCCGGAAAGACCAGCCGTGTCCTGGAGATGCCTTGGCCGATGGCCATCTTGCCAGGTTCGTATTGAGAAGTCTCCGGGACGATCAAGGTATAATTGGCCCCCACAACCGGGTCGTAGTAATAACCCCACAGACGTCCTCTGACCCCGTTCACCCCCCTGATGTTCTTTATCTTCTCCAGATACGCCACCGGCATAAGCTCATGCCGGCCGGCCACCGATCGTTGAATGATCATCTCCGGGGCGTCTTTCAGAACGATGGAGGCTTCTCGCTTTATGGCATGGGTGAAAAACATGACCGAGGCCAGTACAAAGACGACGAGGGTATAAACGAAGATTAGGGCGGCATTCTTCCCTTTCCTTCTGAAAAGAGAAGAAAGTGTAAAATCAAGGATATTTCTTTGCCTCTCAATCACCTTTTCCATTCGACCGCCTCACCATTTCCGTGGGCAGGAGTATCGAACCTGATGGAAAATGCTCGATGGATAGGGGGGAATCCTGAAAAGGCGTGTTCAAATCCGCTTGAGTCAAATGCCTCGTATAACTCGCTTCGGTAGAAAGACAGAGATCGCTCAGATCGAGTCGCTTGACTAATTCGCTCTTCTCCCGGAGAAGGGGTCCGGCGTGAGTGACCTCGAAGAAGGCATGGATAGACAAAAGGAACAGGACCAGAAAATTGAGCGTTAAATATACAAGAAAAAAGTCAGATTTTCTCAAGACATTATTCCAGACCTTTCACCAAGGGAAAGGTCACGTCCTTGAATTTCATCAGGGCCTTCCCTTTGTGGTCTTTCATGAACTCGTTGGCATCCTCAACCTTTTCGAAGGGAATGAGCTCCCTTCCCATGGGCCCGTAAATGTCACTGCCGACGATAAAGGTCGCTTCATAGCCGTTGATGGGGGATAGGTTATAGTAATCCGTCACATAGACGGCTTCTATGTCGGATTGCTTCCTGGAAGGGTGATACCTCCGGATGTCGAAGTAATACTTGAACATGTCCTTGGCCCCGTCGAAAAAGACCCGGGATCCGTCCCGATAGATGATCTGGGCCAGGAAGTCCGGATATTTGGCGACAAACATCCCGCAGACCGGACATTTGTCTTTCGAAGAGGGCTTGGCCGGGTTTATCTCGCCTCCCCAGGAAAGGGAGGAGACCGGAGTCAGGATAAGTAGTATGGCAAAAATTCTTAGATATTTCACAACCGCTTCCTATTCGGGCCAGTGACCGCCGCTAGGGTAAAAATTCGGCCCAGAGGGCCCGGCTTTGATCTAAGCCCAGAGGGAATGATTTGCTGTTGTTGCCATGGGAAAATCCGAATATCGATCCGCCATAAATCCGGCGGCCTTTTCACGCAAAGCCGCTAAGTTCGCAAAGATGACGTTAAAATCGCATAAAGAATTTCTTGGCGTCTTTGCGAGAGCTTTTTTGGTTCCGGTTTATCGGCGTTACTTCTTTTTCTCCATCTCCATTTTCGATTTTTTCATTTTCCGCTTTTCCCGGATCATCTTGGTATCCGTATACATGTCCTCGTATGACGCCTTTATGGCTTGCTCGAAGGTGGCAGGCTTTCCACCGTTTGCTTTAATATAAGCATCGGCATCTGTCTTCTTCTCAAAAGCCCATTTTGCATTCTTGGTCATGACCCCCATTTTGCTCCCACCCATAACCCAGAACGCCTTTTCGGCATCAATGAGGTCTTTTGTGGAGAAATCGCCGACCATGATGGCCTTTGGGGTCTTGTCAATATTTAGGGCAAGATCGATGGCCGCACAGTGAAGGCTGCAGGTACCCTCTGCGGTTCCATTATCATATTCAATTAAAACCCGGCTGTGGGCAAACTTCGCTCGATCCATGCCGCAATACTTGCATGATGGAAATTGCTTGATATCGTCTTCAGCCGCTACAATCCCCGTCAAGAAGAAACAGAACGAGACAACAACCGCTGCAATCATAAAACGTTTCATAAACCCTCCTTTGAAAATCCTTAATGACGAATAATGTGGTGATGGCGCCGCTCGCGAACCATCAACGCTTCACTTGACGAAATTCTCGACAAATTTAAGAATATACTATACGATAGCTAACTTACAGGCAAGCACATTGAGCAAAAATGTGATACTTGATCGTGGTGATGAAAACCTGGATTATTGCCATTTTCTTCTTGTTTTTGACGGCCACTGTGGCCCATGCCGGGGGGCTTAAGTTCGAAAAGAAAGTCAGGGAGTATCTGATTAGGGTAGAAATCGACAGAAACCCGCTCATCATCGGCGACAATGATATCGAAATTGACATCAAGGATGATTCTGGCAGGAGCATTACCGATGCGGAAGTCTTGGTAAATTATTACATGCCCCCCATGCCGAGGATGGTGCCCATGAACTATAAGACGAAGGCGGACTTGAGTAAGGATAAATACGCCACGACGTTGAACATCATCATGGCGGGTCCCTGGTACATCAGGATCATCATCGATCGTGCCGGCAAGATCTCTACCATCAAGTTCAATGTGGATGCGCAATAACTGGGCCTAAAGTTGGAAAAGACCGGCTCACGCAGCGCCCCAGAGTCCTCAGAGGTTTTACTTGTATTTGCAAATCAAGGCATTCTTTCTTGTCTGTGTGCTCTGCGTCTCTGTGTGAGATAATGACTTTAATTTGTGGCCAATTAAGGGATGAAATAAATGGAGGATATTGGTATGAAACAGCTATTTGCAGCACTGGTTTGCGTGGGGCTTCTCGTCGGAGTGAGCAAAGCAGAAGAAAAACCGGCGCTCAAGGACCAGAATGACAGGACCAGTTACAGTATCGGATACCAGATCGGTGGCGATCTCAAGCGCCAAGGCGTGGGGATCAATCCCGAGCTCATGGTGAAAGGGGTCCAGGACGCCTTGGGGGGCAAGGAACCGCTCATGACCCTTGAAGAGATGCAACAGGAGCTCGTGACGTTGAAACAAAAAATTGTGGCCGCCCAGCAGGAAGAACAGAAAAAAGCGACGGAGGAAAATCTTGCCCAAGGGAAGGCCTTCTTGGCCGAGAACGCCAAGAAGAAGGGCGTGAAGACCCTGCCGAGTGGCCTCCAGTACCAGGTATTGAAGGAAGGCGAAGGGACCCCGCCCAAGGCGACTGACACGGTGACGGTCCAGTACCGGGGCACGCTGATCGACGGCACTGAGTTCGACAGCTCCTACAGCCGCGGACAGCCCGCCACCTTCCCCTTGAACCGTGTCATCAAGGGTTGGACCGAAGGGCTCCAGCTGATGAAGCCGGGCGCCAAGTACAAGTTCTTCATCCCTCCCGCTTTGGCTTACGGCCCCCGCGGCGCCGGCCCCGAGATCGGCCCCGAGAGCACACTGATCTTCGAGGTGGAGCTGATCTCTATTGATGAAAAAGCAAAGCCTGACAAAGGCAATTAGGGTTCTCATAACCTTTCAGAGGAGAAGCTTGGATGAATCTTGAAATCGTTAGGGTCGGGGGGCTGTTTCTGATAGGCATCGGCGTGGGGGTAGGTGCGTCGTTTTCGGGTCTTGGCGGCGGGTTTCTCATGGTGCCTCTGCTCATCCTGTTGGGCTACACTGCTCAGAAGGCTGTGGGCACGTCTTTTCTGGCGATCCTCATCATCTCCGTGTCAGCCCTGATCGCCCACAACAAGCTCGCCAATGTGGACTACAAGGTCGGCGCGCTTCTCGGAATCGGCGGGATCCTGGGCGCCCAGGTCGGCGCAAGGCTCGTGGAGCACATCTCCACCGCCAGCTTCAAGAGGATCTTGGCGTTTATCCTCCTGGGGCTGGCGGCGTATCTCTTATTCAAAAAGGGCTGATGTTGGCCGCGTGAAAAGACCCCCTTGTGACTGGCACCACCGTTTTCTCAGTTGTCATCTCTGCCGGACCGCGGTCACAAAGCGCGCACGACCATGCACGGTATGGAGGAACGATTTTATAGGTCCCGGTTCGTCTGTTAAGGATCCTTGGAACAAACCATAAGGAGGGTTCCCAGTGAGCGTCATTATTGATTTTTCCATTTTCCCGGTGGATAAGGGTCAGAGCGTGAGTCTATATGTTGCCCGGGCGGTGAACATCATCAAGCAAAGCGGTCTTTCCTACAAAATGGGGCCCATGGGGACCTGCATCGAAGGGGAATGGGAAGAGGTCATGGGGGTGGTGGACCGCTGCTTCAAGGATCTCAAGCCGGACTGCAGCCGCATCTACCTGACCATCAAGGCCGATTACCGCGAAGGGACGAAGGACCGCATGGAGGGCAAGATGCGGTCGGTCAAGAAAAAGCTTTAGGCCCCGTGCTGCCATCGCCTGGCATGGGGCAACCCCCATCCGGGGCCTTCAGGTCTCCCGGCGTCAGGATGTCTTGAGTATCTCCGATACGTCGGAGATGTTGATTTCCAGCATCTTGACGCTGGCCATGATGCGCTTTGCGTTTCTCACAACCGCAGGGATTTCGTGACCGATCTTCTCCACCTCCCCTGCAATCCTTTTCATCTGCTGGATCAAATGATCCATCTTCTCGATGTCGACTTCTGGGCTCATCTCTCATCACTCCGGGTCAGTGCGCCTTGCGCAGGTCTCTAAATCGCTTTGCCTTGACCTCGTACCTGGGCAGGGATCCGTAGTCGTGGAACTCGATATTGTATCCCAAGTTGGTCTTGATCCTCAGTTGGTCCACCAGCCTGTCGTTGACAGACTTCTCGTACCCCAAGGCATCGGGTTTCAATTCCACCCTGAGGGTGATGCGATCGATGTCCCCTACCTTGTCCACCACCACCTCGTATTCATCTCCAAGTCCATCCACCCCCCTTACGGCCTCCTCAACGGCGGAAGGGGCCAGGAGCACGCCCTTGACCTTCGTAATATCGTCCGCCCTGCCCACGACGCCGCCTTTGATCAGTCTCAATGACCGGCCGCAGGGGCAGGGCTCGGGATCCCACTCGATGATGTCTTTCGAATCAAAACGGACACAGGGCTGAGCTTGACGATCGAGGGCGGTGATGATCATCTTGCCCTGCCGGCCGGGCTCCTCGATGACCTCCCCCGTCTCCACGTCCACGATCTCCACAAGGAACAGGGCCTCATTGACATGCATCCCGCCTGGCTGCGCCACACATTCGTACGACCACGCTCCAATCTCGGTGGCGCCGGCATGGTCATAGACCTTTGCACCCCACGCCTCTTCCATGCGTTTCTTGGTGCTTGGAATGCTGGCACCGGGCTCGCCGGCGCACGTGATCTTATTGACGGTGAGCGTCCGGGGATCGATGCCCAATTTGTTCATGGCCGTATCGGCCATGCCGAGAACGTAGGTCGGTGTGGCCATCAGTGCCGTTGCCCTCAACTCCTGGATCTTCAGAATTCTGGCCTTTGTGTCCAGCACACCGCCCGGCACCACCTCGCAGCCGATCTTCTCGGCTCCGTAGTGCCCTGCCCAAAAGGCGACGAACACGTTGTAGCCGAAGGGGATGAACACCCGATCCGATGGTCGATACCCCTGTGCCCACAAGATGAAGGACCAGCACTCGGCCCACCATTCCCAGTCCTGCCAGGTATCGGCCTGGTAGACGGCCTGACCGGTGGTCCCACTGGTTTGCCTGAACTCGCTCACATCGTCGAGGGGGACGCACAGGGCGTCCCCGTAGGGAAACGGGTCCTTGCGCTGAATGTCGCGCATCATGGACTTCTCCACGGTGGGGACACGCCGGATGTCCTCAAAGGACCGAATATCTTCAGGCCTGATGAATGCCCGGTCATAGAGCGCCCGGTGGAACTTCGAGTGTTCGTAGGTCCACTTGAAGATCCGCTGGAACTTCCTCAACTGGAGTGCCTTGATCTTTTCGAGAGGCAAGGTTTCCAAAAACGGGTTCCAGTATTTCTGGTCGGCAAGCATCGCGCGTCTTTTTCTCACAGTGAAAAAATGGTAATAGAAGGCAAGTTAAAAAATTTAAGATAAGAGAGGAGGAAAGCGCTGTCAAACCAAAAGCTCCAATGGGATTCGCTCAGAAAGGCAGGGCCCCCTCCAACCCTTACCTCCGCTTGCGGGAAACGCTTCGTAAACGGTCAAAGCGGCGCCGATAGAGAGGGTCCTGTGACCCTGAGTCCATCCTCTAAAAAATGCGGAAACTGTCTGAGATGTGTGATAGAAGTAAAGGCACCTTTAATTGAGCGATTCACCGAATTTGGAATCAGCTGCATGGGGCGTTTTTTTTGAGCCGCAACTCCACTCGTTTAAAGCCATTGGGAAGGGGCTAGTGAAAAGTGAGCAGTAAAAAGCATTTACTGATTACTGATCACTGATCACTTCATTCGGCGGCGGCCTTTATTTTAGAATGGACAACGGGAGGCATTGGTTGACCGTGAGTCAGGAACCCAACAAGATCATTTACTCCATGATTGGGGTGAGCAAACATTATCAAAAGCGCCCCATCCTCAAGGACATCTCTTTGTCCTATTTCTACGGCGCCAAGATCGGTGTGCTGGGTCTCAACGGCTCCGGAAAGAGCTCGCTCTTGAGGATTCTGGCCGGGGTGGACAAGGACTTCAACGGAAAAACCGCGGTGAGCCCAGGCTTTACCATCGGTTTTCTTGAGCAGGAACCTCGGTTGGACGACACCAAGACGGTCCTCGAAATTGTCCGTGAAGGCGTTCAGAAGGTGGTGGATCTCCTTGATGAATTCAACCGCATCAATGAGAAATTCGCTGAACCCATGTCCGACCAAGAGATGAACCGGCTCATCGAACGCCAGGGCCAGGTCCAGGAAAAGCTGGATGCTTCAAACGGTTGGGATCTGGATTCCCGTTTGGAGATGGCCATGGACGCGCTTCGGTGTCCTCCCGCGGAAACCCCCGTGAAGACCTTGTCGGGCGGGGAGAGGCGGCGGGTGGCCCTCTGTCGGTTGCTTTTGCAGAAGCCCGACATCCTGCTTCTGGACGAACCCACCAACCATCTGGACGCGGAAACCGTGGCGTGGCTTGAGCACCATCTTCAACGCTATCCCGGGACAGTGATTGCGGTGACCCACGACCGCTATTTTTTGGACAATGTGGCCGGCTGGATCCTGGAGCTGGACCGAGGCGAAGGGATTCCGTGGAAAGGCAACTACAGCTCGTGGCTCGCACAGAAACAAAAACGGCTGGCACACGAGGAGAAGGCGGAAAGCCAGCGGCAGAAAACCTTGCAGCGCGAGCTGGAATGGATTCAAATGTCGCCAAAGGGGCGTCACGCCAAGGCGAAGGCCCGCATCAGGGCTTACGATGAGCTCCTTTCCAGGGACAGCGAGCGAAGCAGCGGGGACCTGGAGATCTTTATCCCCCCGGGGCCTCGTTTGGGGAAAGTGGTGGTGGAGGCCGAAAACGTGACCAAGGCTTACGCCGACCGTCTCCTGGTCGAGGGCCTTTCGTTTGCCATGCCCCCGGGCACCATTGTGGGCGTCATCGGTCCAAACGGCGCCGGCAAGACCACCCTCTTTCGGATGATCACCGGCCAGGAGCAGCCCACATCCGGTTCGATTCGCGTCGGCGATACCGTCAAACTGGCATACGTGGATCAAAACCGAGATGTCCTCGATGCCCAAAAGACCGTTTGGGAAATGATCTCCGGCGGGGAAGAAAAGATCCTCCTGGGGAATCGGGAAGTGAATTCCCGCGCCTATGTGGCACGTTTCAATCTCCTGGGTGCAGACCAGCAAAAAAAGGTGGGGCTGCTCTCCGGGGGCGAACGCAATCGCGTGCACCTTGCCAGGATGCTCAAGGCGGGGGCCAACGTCCTGCTCCTGGATGAGCCGACCAACGACCTGGACGTGAACACCATGCGTGCCCTGGAAGATGCCCTTCTCAACTTCGCAGGATGCGCGATCATCATCAGTCACGATCGCTGGTTTCTGGATCGCATTGCCACCCACATCCTTGCGTTCGAGGGCGACAGCCGGGCGGTCTGGTTCGACGGGAACTACACGGAGTACGATAACGACCGGAAGGCGCGCCTGGGGGGCGACGCCGATCGCCCCCATCGAATCAAGTATCGACAGCTGACCCGATGACCGGGGCGCGCATAGAGATCATCAGCATGTATTCTCACCCCTCCCCCGCTGAGGTGACCCCTGACCTGATCATGGACCGTGGAGCGTCCATCGGCATGGCAGGAAAGAACGGCGGGGCCACGTACCCCCCTTTGCGCCGCCCCCTCCCCTGATTCTCTCGGATGCTTTAGCGCTTTAATGATTTCATCGGGCTGCCGATACTCTATTTGTGTGCACAGGAGAAAATCCATCCCACTGCGGCACCATCGGGACACGTGGGAGTCTTTTGGACGAAGATGGCCATCCATAGCGGAGGGGTAAGGAGACAATAGATGAAGAAAAGGGTCCTTGTGGTGGATAACCATCCGGTCATGCTGAAATTCATGACTGACTTCCTGGAAAGGGAGGACTATATCGTACAGACCGCGCCAGATGGACTTTCCGCACTGGAAGCCCTTAAAGCCTCCGTCCCCCATGTCATTTTTGTGGACCTGGTGATGCCGAACATCAGCGGCGACAAATTGTGCCGGATCATACGGAGCATGCCGGAATTGGACCGCACGCGCGTTATCATCATGTCCGGAATGGCCGCGGAAGCCGATCTGGATTTTCATGCGCTGGGCGCCGATGCCTGCATCGCCAAGGGCCCCTTTAACCTTTTAGGTGCACATGTCTGCGCCGCACTGGCCGCCTTGGACCAGGAAAACGATTCCTTGTTGAAAGGGAAGGTCTTTGGCGCGGAACTGCTCTCCCATCGTGAAATCACACGGGAGCTCCTCTCGTCCAAGCGCCACACCGAGATCCTTCTGGGCCATCTCGCGGAAGGGATCCTTGAGATCACCCATGAAGGCAAGATCATTTATGCAAACCCCATGGCCTTATCACTGACTGGCATCCCGGAGGAAAAGCTGCTCGGCTCAAGCGTTGAGGCGCTGTTTCACTTGGCGGGCGGGTTGTCGGGCGAGAAAATGGAGCAAGCGGGAAGAGAGCGTGCTGAAATGGGCGAAGACCAACCCCTCGTCATCCTGAACGACCGGGAAATCGAGATACAGCTGGTGCCCATGGGGGACGAAGGCTCGACGGTTGTGATCCTGCATGACGTGAGCGTCCGGAATCGGCTCCAAGGCCAAGTTCAGTATGCGCAGAAAATGGAGGCCATCACCACGCTGGCAGGGGGTGTGGCGCACCAGTTCAACAATGCGCTCTTTGCCCTTACGGGCAATATCGAATTGATCCAGATCGCATCAAAAGGGGAAAGCCGGTTGGAGAAATACTTGGCCCCTATGAGATCATCCGTCGAACGAATGACGGATCTCACCGGCAAGCTTCTTGCCTATGCGCAGGAAGGCAAATACAAACCCGCCCGTACTTCCATGAATGCGATGATCACGGAGACCCTGCCCTTGATCCAGTGCGCCGTGGACCCATCTGTGGAGGTGAATGCCCAACTGGAGGAGATGATTTCGCCCATCGAAGCGGACCCTGCCCAGCTGCAGACGGTCCTCACGGCGGTCGTCGCCAATGCGGCAGAGGCCATCGTGGGAAAAGGCCGGATCCGGATCACAACCTCGGAAGTCGATGTGGACACACGGTCTGAGGAGGTCCCGGCCCACATCAAATCCGGGGCCTACGTGTGTCTTACGGTGGAAGACACAGGCGGAGGAATGGCTGAATCCATAAGGCAGCGGATCTTTGAGCCCTTCTTCAGCACCAAATTTCAGGGAAGAGGACTTAGTATGGCCGCGGTATATGGAATCATCAAAAATCACGGGGGCTTCATTTTGGTGAACTCTGAACCGGACCACGGCACCAGAGTGAGGATCTATCTGCCCGCCAAGGGATATGAGGAAAGGGAGGAGAGGTGCGTCATGGCTCAAACACCTAAAGGCAACGGGACCATCCTGGTGATCGAAGACGAAGAGGCGGTCATCGATGTGAGCCGCGCCATGCTCGAGCACTTGGGGTTCAACATCCTGGAGGCAAGGTCAGGCTCCGAGGCCCTCCAGGTCGCGCGAAGTTACGAAGGCTCCATTGATTTGGCCCTGCTTGACATTGGCCTACCCGATATGGACGGCCGGAAGCTTTATCCGCTTATCAAGAAGGCCCGGCCGGACATAAAGGCCATCGTGTCAAGCGGCTACGCCATCGAAGGTCCTGCACAGGAGATCTTGATGGCGGGAGCTGAAGGATGGATCCAGAAGCCCTATACCTTCCAGGCCTTTTCGGAAAAGGTGAGCGAGGTGCTGAACGGTCGATAGGCATGTGGTCTGCTCACCCTCCATCCAGGCCCGCAAGAACAATCCAGAGGACCTGATCCCCCAAGCACAGATCATCGCAGGCGCAACGCTGGTCGCAAAAATGCTCTCGGCCATGAATGTGGTGAGTTATTGAGGAACGAGAGGCGGCCGGATCTCAGAGGATCCCGGAGAATTCACAAAGACGTGAGGAAAAAGGAGCCATCCGGTTGGCGGGTGACCTTCAACCCGAACATCACCAGCGTGTCCGTGAGAGGACGGCCGAAAAAAAACGCCATTTCGTTGGGGTCTACCCCCAACCGTTGGGTTACCAGTGGTCGGATGTTGTGATCAAATTTTAGAATCCGAATGATCCGCTCAACCGCCTCTTCGCCGTCTTCCCGGATCAACGCCACCTGTCTCTGAAGGGTTCCGTAGCTGCATTCGACGTCGTGGCGGTCCATGAGACCGACCAGGACGGGGTCGAGGACCAATTCCCTTCTTGCCGCCTTCTCTCCGGCGTATACCTCCATAAATTCGACGGGATCCCAGCACTTGAGGGCGATGCACTGCGAGGGTCTGTGAGGATAGATGGTACACGCCTTTGCGCTCTCATGGAAGTATGCGCAGCCGTCGCCCTTTTCTCGTTCGCGAACCTTGACCATCTCCACATCCGTGGTTCGCAATCCCCCGTTGACGTTGTCACGGACCAATTCCCCCACTCGGATGGTATAAAGATCCGCCGGCGTGATCCGGCCCTCAACGACCAACCCGATGTCTTCCCTTTGAAGCGTCGGACTTGATTTCCGGCAGCATTCCCCGCACCGGATGCAATGGTCTCTTTGCGGCTTCGGATCTCCTGCCATCGACTACTTCACCCCCGCCACGGCTTGCGCGATATTGTAGGCAAAACCGCCCATCTTTTCGAAGGCCGTCAGCATATCCACCAGGATCAACCCGGGGTCCACCGTACAGATACCGCTCTGAAGACGCATGAGGTAGTTTCCCCGCATCTCCTCCCTCATGTTGTAGATCCGGTCCACCATTTCCTGGGCTTCCGCCATGATACCGGCGTTCTCGTCGCGGATGCCTTCTACCACAAAGGCCAGGGATTCTCTCACCTCCCCCGATATGATCTGGTAGTCATGGAGACCCCCTTCTGACAATTGAAGGTCTTGTTCCATCATCTCCTCGATCAGGTGGGCGATATCTTCAATGCAGTCCCCGGTCCGCTCCAGATTGTTGGCCATGCGCATGAGGGAGGCCACTTCTTTGGACTCCTCGGGGATGATGGGCTTCTGCACCACCTTGACCAGGAACTGGATGATCTCCCTCTGCAGAATATCCACCGAGTCCTCCTGCTTCTTCCACTTGGAAAACTGAGAGAGATCCCGGTCCTTCAACGACTTGATCACGTCGTCGTACATCATGATCACGACCTCTCCCATTCGCACGATCTCCGCCCTGGCCTGGCCCAAGGCGACGGACGGGGTGTCCACGAACCTGGAGTCCATGTAATGGATGTGGTGAAGCTCCTCTATTTCCTTCGCCATTTTCTTGTGAGGGGTCAACCAAATGGCCGCCTTGATCAAATAGGGCAAGACCAAAAGAAAAAACAACGCATTCACTACGTTGAATAATGTATGTGAGTTGGCCACATATCTGGCAATATTTGGCTTCTGCCCTTCAATCAGGAGGTCCGGTGGACCCACATCCATAAAGACACCGGTCACCCAATAGACACACTGAATAAAATACGGAAACAACAGAACAATGTAGCTTACGCCGAACAGGTTGAAGAGCGTATGGGCCATCGCGGTCTGGCGTGCGCTCACGCTTGATCCGATGCTTGCAAGTTGTGCCGTGATGGTCGTTCCGATGTTGTCGCCCAGGACCAAAGCAACACTCGCCGGTAAATCGAGCAATCCCTGACTGGCTAATGCCATCGTGATCCCTACTGTGGCGCTGGAGCTCTGGAGGATCATGGTCAAAGTGGTGCCGATGAGGACACAGATCATAATCCCAGTGTAGTCGCTGGCCTGAAACCTTGTGAAAAATGAGATAAAGATCGGGTCCTGCTTCAGAAAGGTGAATCCGGCCTTCATCGTGATCAATCCGTAAAACACCAGACCAAAACCAAGCAGAACATCACCAATATAACTCCATTTGCGCCCCTTCACGAAGAACTTGAGGATAACGCCGGCTGCGATGGCCGGCAGCGCATAGTCTTCGATGTTGAACGCAATGAGCTGTGCGGTCACGGTTGTCCCGATGTTGGCCCCAAGTATAACCCCAACGGCCTGCGCCAGGGTCATAAGTCCAGAATCTACAAAGCTGACGAGCATCACCGTCGTTGCACTGGAACTTTGAATCACACTGGTGATGGCGGTCCCGACGGCGCAGCCCACGAATCGGTTGTCCGAAACTATCTTTAAGATGCGCCGCATCTTATTGCCGGCGACCTTCTGAAGTCCCTCGGACATGACCTTCATGCCAAAGAGGAACATCCCGAGACCGCCAAGGGATTGAAAAATGAGCCACTTCATATTCATATGTTTTAAAATCCCATATACGGATTAATTGGATTTCCGCCCCGCCTCGGCCGGAACCATTCGGTGGTCCTTGCGGCCCAGCTGACCGGCGATTGAGAGGAATAACCGGGGGGTCATTTCAGAGCCATTGGAGCATCCCTTCAAGAAACGAAAAGGGGCTGCTGCGTCGAACCGCAGCAGCCCCTTTTACCAGAATCCGTCAGGTCGGTCAATCCGAGCCTATGGGATATCACCCAATCTTCAGCACCATGGCGGCGCCCGTATCCCCTGCCGCACAGCCACCCCACAGGAGATACCCACCGCCCTGCATGGCCACCTCCTCGATTCCTTCCATAATGCATCGGCCTGCGGTCGGCCCTTGGGGGTGTCCGAAGATCATGGAGCAGCCATAGTTGTTGAAACCGTTCCAGTCGATCCCCATCTCTTTTGCCAGGTACAGGTCGTTGACCGCAAAGGGGTTGTGGGTCTTGACGGCTTTGGCATCCTTTGATGGAGATGGCCGCTCGGTCGAGCGCCATTTTCACGGCCGGAACCACCGCCATGGCCATGTAACCCTTCTTCGCCCTTGAAAACCCATAAGAGACCACCTGAATTTCAATGCCGGGGTCAGCGCTCAGCGCCTTGGCCTTCTCCCTGCTCGTCACCACGAATGCACAGTTACCATCCGCGGGGTGCGTCTGCGGACCCAAAGGTCAGCACTCCGTCGGGCACCACGGGCTTGAGCCCGGCCAACCCATCCGCCGTGGTTTCCATGACGCCCTCGTCCTTTTCAATCAGCAGGGTCTTTTTCCTGGACAACCGCACCTCGGCCGGAAACATATACCGTTTCTGGAAGGCGCGATCGTCGGCCAGGGCCATCATGTACTGCTCATATCGGCGAAGCGTCAGGGCGTCGCACTCCGCCCGCGTGATCCCGGCCTCCTTGGCCACGTTCTCCGCGGTCTGGATCATGGGATTCTTTGCCCAGGGATCGCGGCCGAAATTATCCATGACCCAGTTCTCCGACTCCACCTCCCCGCCGGGACCATTGGGATTGGGCCAAACCGTGTGCGGCCCGTTCGAGCACCTGTCCGTCATGAGGACATAGGGTGCCTGATACAGCCCCGTCTCGATGCCTACAGCGGCCTGATTGATACAGGTCGTGGATGTGGTGCAGGCCTGGCTCAGGGTTACGCCGGGAATTCCCGGGGCGCCCATGAGCGCCGCGGCCCAAGTGGCCCCATAAAACCATTGGTTCTGGCCGATGGTCATCCCAAGGAACATGTAATCGAACATGGCCGGGTCCCATTTCTTGTCTGCCAGCCAGCGCTTTGAGGTCTCAGCAGCGAGAACCAGGGCGTTTTCGTTTGCCATGCTGCCCTGCCATCGGCAAAACGGCGTCGAGTAATAGCCTTTGTAGGGAATGTACGCCTTTGTCAACATTGTCTTTCTCCTCCTGTTGTCTCGATTGCTCTGATCCCAAATTAAGCGATTATCATCCCTTGTGGGCCGCATGGGGGTGTCTCTTTTTGAGTCGCAACATATGTCACAGTTGGTATTAACGGCACCAACTCCCTGGATTTATTCCCAGACAGCCCCAAAAGGGAACCTTTTCAGTATAGTCTACCTCTTGTGCCTTCCCGAGACAGCCGTTAGGTTTTGGGGGCGTTACAGAGGCAACTGGAAAATTGGAGTTGCGACTCAAAAAGAGACACCCCCATGCGGCTGGCTCCGAACTTGGTGAATCGCGCACTTTTCGCTCTAAGATTCGAAATCGTAGTTATCTCTTGTCACTCCACTTTCCGTATCTTTCTCTGAGGACACGGTGAAGAATCTTTCCCGTGGGCGTCCTGGGCATCTCTTCGTCCTTGATAAAGTCAATGGACTTGGGTCTTTTGTAACCGGCGAGCTTGCCACGGGTCCATTCGAGGATCTCCTTTTGGAGCCCCTCGCTCGGTTCACAGCCATCATGTAACACCGCAATAGCCTTGATGGACTCTCCCCATTTCTCGTCGGGGATCCCGATCACGGCGATGTCCCTTATGGCGTCATGCGCCCCCACGGCCCCCTCGACCTCCGAAGGGTAAACGTTCTCTCCGCCTGTGATGATCATATTGGCCTTGCGGTCCACCAGCTCATAATAACCGTCCTGGTCCCGTCGCACCATGTCTCCGGCCGATGACCACCCATCCCGGAAGGCGAGCTTGGTCTTCTCGGGCTCCTTGAGATATTCCTTAAAAAGCATCGGCGTCCGGTAGAACAGCTCCCCCACTTCCCCGTCCTGAACCTCATTGCCCTCTTCATCCAGGATCCGGATGCGGTCCGTCCCCCAAATCTCCCTGCCGATGGAGCCAAGCTTCTTGAATTGCTCTTCGGGCCTGAGAAGCGTCACAAGCCCCCCCTCGGTGGACCCGTAGGCCTCCCACAGCTCCGCGTTCTTGAAGTACGCCATGATGGCCACCTTGAGGTCCTTTCTTGCGGGCGCAGAGGAGATGAGCAACTGGCGGATGGAGGAGACGTCGCAGCGGGCCTTCACCTCGTCGGGGAGGGCCAACATCATGATGTAGTGGGTGGGAACCAACGACGTGAAGGTGATCTTATAATGGTCGATGGTCCGCAGGAGGTCCTCCGGATCAAAGCTGACCATATTGTAAACGAAGGCAGCCCCGCTCACCAATGTGTAAGCGAAGGAATATAAAATGCTGTTCACATGGCACATGGGCATGACCAGCATCACCTTGTCTGTTGGCCTCACCCCCATGTTGATGTCGTTCAGAAAATACTGGGCCAAGTAGCTTTCATGGGTCCGGACAACCCCTTTGGGCCGACCGGTGGTTCCAGAGGTGTACATGACGGTCCATGCATCGGCGCTGTCGACCATGTGGGCGGGTTCTTGGGGGGAGGCCTTGGCCAGGAGATCCTCGAACCCTACGTACCCTTCAGGCACAGGGTCATCACCCAGATAGACATAGCCGCCTTTGGGTATGGGGAGCTTGTCGCGGATACGGTTGATCAGATTCACGAAAGGGGCCTCAACGATCATCCCCTTACATTCCGAGTGGTTGACGATGTATTGGATATCAGGACCTGCCAGTCTGAACATCACAGGGACCGTGACCTGTCCTCCTTTGGCACATCCCGCGTAGATGTCCATCCACTCTCCCCGGTTAAAGCACAGGACCGCCACCGTGTCCCGGTGTCCGACGCCCATGTCTTTGAGTCCGTTGGCCAGGCGGCAGGCCCGCTCGTTCCATTGCGCGAAGGTATATGCGTTCTGCTTGTCCTGCCAGCCCAGTTTCTCCGGGTGATTGATGGCATGCATCTTCAAGACCGTTCCCATGTGCATCCACTTACTGATGGTCATGATCGAGCACCTCCTTAACCTCCCTTAAATTGAGCGAATTTCGCACCCTCTGGGGCTTTCGTTGGGGGCCTTACAAAGGCGGCTGGAAAAATGGAGTTGCGGCCAAAAAAAAAGACACCCCCCATTCGGCCAGCTCCGAACTTGGTGAATCGCTCAATTCAGACGTCTGTCAAGCTCTCGGCTGTCTCAAGTGTTGCGTACGCCTCCTTGGCAAAAAGGGCGGCGCCGACAGCCCCTGTAAACTGTGGAAATTCCGGGACGAGGACGGTGCGGCCGGTCATCTGCCCAACCATCTCCACCAGGTAGGGATTGTGGGCCACCACGCCGCCGGTCATCACGACCTGCTCCGCCAGGGACTCCATTTCCATCACCCGTTTAATGACGGAATGAAACAGTCCCTTCACGATATCATTCACTTTCCTGCCCTGGCGGATCTTCTCGAGGACCTCTGTGGCCGAAAATACCGTACAATAGCTGCCAAGCTCCACCATCTGGTCCGCCGACCGGGCCAGACCGTCCATGTCCTCCAAAGGGATGTCCAGCCGCGCGGACATCTCTTCCAGGAATGCACCGGTTCCCGCTGCGCATTTGCGATTCATCTTGAAGCTCACCCGCCGGCCATGGGCGTCCAGTTTGATGATCTTGTTGTCCTGCCCCCCGATGTCAATGATGGTCATGGCCAAAGGGAAGATGTGATAACAACCGCGCGCATGGCAGCTGATTTCCGTCTTTGAGCCGTCCCGAAATGCGACGTTGTGCCTCCCGTAGCCTGTAGAGAAGCAATGCAGCACGTCTTTTGGAACGGCCCGGGCCATGTCCAGGGCCTCTGCGTAAGCCTGCGCCACCGCCCTCGCAAAATCCGTTCCCGACTTCCTGACGGCGCGTCCGATGAGCCCTCCCTCGGAACTCGAGGATCGCCGCCTTGGTCCTGGATGCGCCCACATCCACCCCTGCAAACAGCCCGCCGCTCACGATCACTCTTCCATTTGCTCGATAAAGGCCTCGATGTTGGTCCTGGTCTGCTCCTCGGAATAGCACCTCAGGTCATTGAGGTCCCCGTTGAGGGTCAGAACGGAGATCCCCAGCCGTTCGCCGAGCCGCTCCGGCATCCCGTAGCGGTTGTTGGAGTTGTTGGGGCAGGTCTTGGCGTCGTGAAAAATGATGCCGTCCAACTTGAAGCGGTTAAAACAGTCCGTGATGTAAGCTTCCTTGTAGGCTTCATCCCTGACGATAAAAAGCTCGGTGTAGGCGCGTGCCATGCCCTCGAACGGCGCCTGCGGATCCAGCTGGTCGAAGATCCAGCTGTTACAGTATGTCGATGCCACGACGCAGGCTTTGAGCCCGGATAGCTGCTCGGAAAGCGCCTTGAGCTTGCCCCAGATGGGCATGCCCTCCCAGTATATGCGATGGCGCTCACCGTCCACCGCGCCGATCCCCTGATCGATGCGCCCTTTGAGCTCATCGAGCAGCGTCTCGTAGTAGTCCACCGCCACCTGTGTCCCCCGGGCCACCACGGCCGGTGCCATGTGGATGGTGGCGTCAAAAAAGGTCCATGGCGAGGGGATGGCCGCGGCAGACTCCAGACAGGCCCGCCAGCGCTTCGATGTCTCGCTCGAGAGCGCGACGGATTCCTTGAAACGATCCATATCGAAGGCTTGGCCGCTCACCTCCACCAGTCCGGGCACCAGATCTTCGATTTGTCGGGCGATATCCCGGATCTGGTAGTCCCTGATAGGGCCGATCCCTCGATGGGCGTGAACGCCCATGACCGGGACCCTCAGCTCCCTGCCGTACCACGAAAACCAGTCCTGGACGTCCCTGCACTGGTTGGTGTTGAAGACGAGCACATCGGGCCTCGGGACGGATTCGATCTGGTAGGCCTGGGTCAGGGGTGTCTTTTTCTGAAGGTACGAACCGATGTCGCTCGTAAGATAGGAACAGATGTCCGGCGAGTATCCCATGGCGTTGGCATAGGGGATGAGATCAGAGGCCATCCGCGCTTGCGCCGAGCATGGCCCCGTGGTTCTCCGGGAAATAGACCAGAAACCCCATGCCCCGGAGCAGCTCTGCCGGGCCCACACTGGTGCACCATGCGATCTTCTTGGACCTTGTGCGGGATGCCTCATCCAACTCATAAAAGTGGTCGGCCATGATCCTTTTCAAGATCTTCCCGGACGCCAATTCCTTTCTCAGCGACTGAGTCCCGTTACCCATCCATTTCTCCCCTAACCCGGAACCAAACAGGTTTTCCGTTTTGTTTTACTCTTCTCAAAATGAATCCAGGTGTCAGGTGTCAGGATCTGAGATTTGCTGAAACCTGAACACTGAAACCTGAAACCAAAAATCCTGTCCATTTTGCGCGCAATTTCACCGCTCAGGTACTAAAGGCCAGCGAGTGGTTCACTCCATGGCGTTTGCCACCATCTCCGTGATGTCCATGATCTTGATCTTGCCCCGTTCGTCCTTGGGGATGGCCTTGGCCCCCTTTTTCAGGTTGTCCTTGCAGGCGGCGCAGCCCGACACGATCACCTCGGCCCCCACCGCCAGGGCGTCCCGCACCCGGACGGCAGCCATTTCCACCGCCATCTCCGGGTTGTTGGCCTGAACACCTCCGCCGCCGCCGCAGCACCGGCCCTGGAGTTTGGTCCGTGCCATCTCCGCATATTGAACGCCCGGGATCTGCTTCAATATGTTCCTCGGTTCATCAAAGATCATAAAGGCCCTCCCCAGGTCACAGGGGTCATGGTAGGTCACCTTGACAGGCTTATCTTCTTTGAAACGAATTCTACCATCATTAATAAGCTTTTCCAGATATTGGACCGAATGGTACACCTCCATCCCCAGTTCCCCGATCCTGGGATACAGTTTCTTGAAGGTCTTGTAACAACCGGCGCAAGGGGTCACGAGCTCCCGGGCATTGGTGGCCCTGATCTTCTCCATGATCTGCGCGGCGTGGGTCTCAAAATCACTCGATCCCATGAGGAAAAGCGGGAACCCGCAGCAGTTCTCCTCCGTGGCGAGGGTGGTGTAGTCCACTTCCGCCCGGTCCAGGGGTTTGAGGAGGCTCGGCACCATTTTCATGTCCAGGTAGCTGGGGACACACCCCATGAAGAGAAGGGTCTCGGCCGTGGGCTTCAGGGTCCCCTGTTTTGCCTTTTCTCTCAGGGCCGGTGGGTAGATGGAGATCCGCTCTTCCCTGGCACTCGCAAAGACATTCCCGGTCTTGAGGATGTTTTCCCGCACACCCAGAACGGGTGTGGGGGTAAGGCCAGCGTCGTAGAGTTTTTTGCGCACACCCTCGACGATTTCGTCCACCTTAATCCGGGCCGGGCAGAAATAGGTGCAGGCCTGGCAGGTGGTGCAGCTGTAGAAGGCCTCAGCCAGTTCCTTGGAAGGCGCAACGGTCCCATTCATGAAGTAAAAGGCAAGGGCGTTTCGGCCCCTCGCGTTCCTTGACTCCCTGTGGGTGACCCCGAAAGTGGGGCATCCCAAACGGCAGAACCCGCAATGGATGCAGGCCAGGACCTCGTTATCCAGGGCCTCTCCGAGGGAACGGTGCTTGTCGTGGTCCTCCAAAAGCGGCTTGAAGGCAAAGTAGTCATAGATGTCCGGTTTCTCCTTGGGCCCCGCTTCGAGCCCCATCTTGCCGGGATTGAGAATGTTTTCCGGGTCCATGGCCTGCTTGATCTTGCGCATCACCTCAAAGGCCGAGCCCAGCTGCATCCGGATATGGGGCGCGCGGGTAAGGCCGGTGCCGTGCTCCGCGCTGAGTGTCCCCTTCATCTCCATGGCCGCCGAAACCAACTCTTCTACGGCAGGTCTCAACCGTTCCCAGTCATCCCGGCTCCGCACGTCGGAGACAAAAGTCGTGTGGACGTTTCCGTCGCCCACGTGTCCGAACGTGGCAATGATGACATCGTGCTTCTTGGCGATGGCCTGGGCCTTGCGAATCATTTCCGGGAGCTTGGTCGGCGCCACCCCGAAGTCCTCCGCGATGGGGACGAGGCGGTTTCCGGGCTTGATCCTGGAGAGCGTCGGGACGAGCCCCCCCCTCGCGCGCATCATCTCTTCTCTTTGGGCGGGATCGTCGGACCATCGAAACTCCTGGACCCGGTATTTCTGGCAGATCTCTTCGATCCGCTTCATGTCCCGGACCACCACTTCCTTGACGCCGTCGGCCTCCATGATCAGAAGGGCCTCGATTTGGCTGACGTCGCGCGCCAGGGCCTTTTCCACCACCTTCAGACTGAACTTGTCCATGATTTCGCAACCGGCGAGCTTGATTCCGGAGGTGGTCACCTCGGTCACCGCATCACCGGCTGCATTGAGATCCCCGAAAATGGCCAGGGCCAGGGCCCCGTACTCAGGCTTTGGCTCCAGCTTGACGATCACCTCCACAATGATGCCGAGGGTCCCTTCCGCTGCGCTGAAGAGGTGGGTCAGATCGTATCCCAGGGAAGTCTTCGGGGCCGTGGTGCCGGTCTCGATCACGCTCCCGTCCGCCAAGACGACCTTGAGGCCCTTGACGTAATCTCTTGTGGTTCCATACTTAACCGCCCGATGGCCGCTGGCGTTGGTGGACACCATCCCGCCGATGGTGGCAATGGCCTCACTGCCCGGATTCGGTGGAAACATGAGGTTGTCTTTGGCCAGGATTTGGTTCAGTTGCATGCAGACCACACCGGGTTCGAGGCGGGCATAGAAATCCTTTTTATTGATCTCAAGGATGTTGTTCATTCGGTGCAGATCCATAAGAATGCCGCCACGCACGGGCAGAACCGCACCCGTAACGCTGGTGCCCGTCCCTCGGGCCGTAACCGGTATCTTTTCCCGGTGAGCAATCTTCATGATGGCGGATACTTGTTCCGTAGTCCTGGGGAAGATGACGGCATCCGCTACTCCCTGGTGGACCGACATATCCCTGGAATAGCAGAGACACTCCACCCGGTCTCGGAACATGTTTTCCGGACCCACTATCTGACTTATTTCTGCATAAAAATCCATGAAACAATCTCCTAAAGCCGAAGCCTCGGTCACGCGAAGGCCTCTCGACTCCATTCAAAATGGTTCGAGGGCACACGCGTCATGGCTACGATCTAGCTATAAAGTAACTATATGGGATGGGCCGAGAAATTGTCAAGCCAAAACCAAGAACACAGCCCCAAGAATAAAGTGATCAGTTATCAGTGTTCAATAATCAGTAAATGTCTTTCGCTATCAGAAAGGACGCCGCAAAAGCCCCCGGATTTCCACCCGGTCAAACCAGCGCAAGGACCGTTTGAGCTGACTGAGCCAGTTCGAGGTGTAAATGTAATTCACCATGATCCCGCAGGAATCCCGCAACCCCCTCACGGACGGATTGGCCAGAAAATTGACGTGCCTCTCCGAAACCGTGGCACCGTTACCCAGATGAAACCCGGCAACGGGGTTGAGCGGTTTGTCGTTTCGGCTCTTTTCCTTGATGATGTAATGGTAAGCGATCTTCACCAGCGGCTCGTGCAGCAGATCCTTCAAAGGCTCGTCGTTGATCCATTCCTCCTGGGAGAGGATGCGGAGCAAAACCCTATTGAGGGCAACGTTCTTGTCTTCCCTATCGGGCTCCCCCTCGATCAGCTTTTCCGCATGTCTTTTAGGGAAGAAGGACCATATCTGGTGCTGCTTTAAATCAAAGCCTTCATCCTTCCCTTCGAGAATCGGCTTCAGATAGTGCACCCAGAAACCGGTGAGCGGACTCAGGGTTGCGAAGTTCTTGATCCGATCGTCTTGCCTTTCCAGGTACTCTACGACCCTGGCGATGAGGATCTTGCCAAGGCCGATCCCCGGCAGCCCGTTCTGGGTGTTGTTGATGGAATAAAAGATAGCCGTATCGACGCTGCGCAGTCCGTTTTCGGGTGGAGGCAGCGAGATGATGCGGGAGATCTGTCGCAAAAGCCCTTCCGTCAAAGCCACTTCGATAAAGATGACCGGCTCGTAGGGAATCATGCGGTGGTAAAGGGCGAAGCAGCGTCGATCTTTCCCGAGACGCTTCCCCATCTCCTCAATGCTGGACATGGGATGGACCAGGTCCCTATCCTTGATCACCTCTATCTGCCTGTAAGAGGAATCCAGCGTGATCTCTTCAAGATAGAGAAAGCCCTCCTGGAACCACATCTCAAACAGAGAAACGATATCCGAGTCCACAGAGCTCAAATCGAAATCGGAACGCCGCCGCGCCGAGAGGAGGTCTCCTCGAAGGTCGAGCAAAAATTTCAAGCCCCCTGGGACATGGGAGATCTTCTCAAACAGATCGAGCCTGGGCGATCTGGAGCGGCTCCGCAGCTCCGTGAGGAGGCGATACCATTCGGAATCATCCTGCTCAAGGTTTGAGAGCGCTCTCACCAGGGGCTCGATTTCGCCCCGGCTAACGCTCAACTCCGTATCCATGGACACGAAAAGGGTCTCCCGTTCCTGGTCGCTCAGCCTCCTGTAAAGCTCGACCATGTCTTGAAACGCTGTCTCTTGGGGCGATTCTTCCCGGATCCTGCGAAGGCCCTCCATCACTTTCCTGACGTCGTCAGACCCACGGTCACTTTCCTTTGCTCGTTTTCCTGCCATTTTCTTGACCCATAAGTTTGTGTCCGTCCGAAGACCAAGGGTCTCCGGATGTCGCTTCATGCCATAAGCATTCAGCTCCATTCCATCTCCTTTTTCTCAAGCGCCCTGATCTGGTCCCTCAGCCGGGCCGCCGCCTCGAAGTCAAGCCGGCCCGCCGCCTCTTTCATGCTGGACATCAGGGCCTTGATCCTCTTTTCTATCTCATCGGCAGTCAGATACGGGGTCTCATCCTCTGCCGCCTGAGGCAGGCTCACATAGTCGGCCTCGTAGACGGAGGCCAGAACGTCCTTAATACTTTTCCGGATCGAGGTGGGCGTGATGTTATTGGCCATATTGAAAGCCAGTTGGATCTCACGCCGCCGGTTGCACTCCTCCATGGCCCGTTTCATGGACGCCGTGATACGGTCCGCATAAAGCAAAACCGTACCGTTGATGTTTCGCGCAGCCCTGCCGCAGGTCTGAATCAGGGATCGATCCGAGCGCAGAAATCCTTCCTTATCGGCATCCAGGATCGCCACCAGCGAGACCTCCGGGAGATCGAGACCCTCTCTCAGAAGGTTGATGCCGACCAGCACGTCAAACACACCGAGTCTCAGGTCCCGGATGATCTCCATTCGCTCGATGGTCTTGATGTCAGAGTGCATGTAGCGGACCCGGATACCCAGGTCCGCATAGTATTCCGTGAGATCCTCGGCCATGTGCTTCGTGAGGGTGGTGACCAGGATCCGCTCGTTTCGATCGACCCGCTCCCTGATCCGCCCAATTAGGTCATCCACCTGATTCTTTGCAGCAAGAACGATGATTTCCGGATCCATGAGACCGGTAGGCCGAACGATCTGTTCTGCCACCTGCTCAGCCCTTTCCAGTTCGTAGGGGCCGGGGGTCGCAGAGACGTGGATCACCTGCCTCACCTTGGACTCGAATTCCTCAAAGGTCAGGGGCCGGTTGTCCAGCGCCGAAGGGAGGCGAAACCCGAATCCAACGAGTGTCTCCTTTCGGGACCGATCCCCCCGGTACATGCCCACCAACTGGGGAACGGTGATGTGGCTTTCGTCAATGACCACCAAGAAGTCCTTGGGGAAATAGTCAAGAAGCGTGGGGGGTGGCTCGCCCGCGGCCCTGCCGGTCAGGTGCCTCGAGTAGTTCTCGATACCGTGGCAGTAACCCATCTCGATCATCATCTCAACATCGAAACGCGTGCGTTCCTCGATCCGCTGGGCCTCCAAAAACTTACCACGGGACCTGAAGTACTCGATGCGCCCCTCCAACTCCTCCAGAATCTGTCTCACGGCCCGCTCACGCACATCCACCGTGGTGACATAATGGCTGGCGGGGTAAACCGCGATGCGGTTGAGCGAACGAATCACCTTTCCCGTAAGCGGGTCGATCTCCTGGATGGACTCCACGTCGTCTCCGAAAAAGGTGATCCGAACGGCGCGGTCCTCCTCGTGGACCGGATAGATGTCGAGGACATCTCCCCGGACCCTGAAGCGCCCCCTGTAGAAGTCAACCTCTCCCCTCTCGTAGTGTATGTCCACGAGCTTCTTTAAGGCCTCATCCCTTGAAAGGGTGGTGCCCTTTTCCACGTAGAGAAGCATGTCGTGATAGGTTTCGGGAGAGCCCAGTCCGTAAATGCAGGAGACGGAGGCCACGATGATGACGTCCTCTCGATCAAGCAGCGAACGCGTTGCGGCGTGACGCATCTTGTCGATCTGGTCGTTGATGTGGGCGTCTTTCTGGATGTATGTATCCGATTGCGGGATGTAGGCCTCAGGCTGGTAGTAATCGTAGTAGCTGACGAAATACTCGACACTGGTCTCCGGAAAAAAGTCCTTCAGCTCTCCATAGAGCTGCGCCGCAAGCGTCTTGTTGGGCGCCATGATCAGGGTCGGCTTCTGGACCGCTGCGATGACCTGCGCAACGGTGTATGTCTTTCCGGACCCGGTCACCCCCAACAGAGTCTGGTTACGCATGCCTTTTTTCACGCCATCGGCGAGGGCGGCGATGGCATTTGGCTGATTCCCGCGGGGCTTGAGATCCGTGACAAGCCTAAACATCCAGTCTCCAGGTGGTCCCTTGCGGAGAGTCCTCAACAATAACCCTCATTTCCTTCAACTGGTTCCGGACCTCATCGGCCCTGGCCCAGTCCTTTCGGCGCCTTGCCTGGGTCCGCTCCTGGATCAGCGCTTCGACCATGGCGGAATCGATCCCTTCCACACCGTCCGACACCTGACTGAAAAAGGTCTCCGGTTCGTTCTGGAAAAGTCCCAGGATCTGGCCGGCCAAGGTGAGATCTCGGAAATCCGCCTCCAAACGGACGATGGTTTCTGAGTCGGGACCGCCCTGGTCCACGGCCATGCCCTTGTTGATCTCCTTAACCTTCTCGAAGATCACGCCGATGGCGCCCGCCGTGTTCAGGTCCTCATCCATGAACCCGATGAACTGTTGAAGAAAGGGATCGGAAGCCTCTTGAGTGAGGGACCCCTGAACCCCCTGATGATCCCCGCAAAGAGGCGCGACCCATTCTCGGAGCTTCTGAAGGGTCCGGTAGATGCGGACCAATCCCGCCTGCATCCCCAGCACGGCTTCCCTTGAAAAATCCAGGGGGCTTCTGTAGTGTTTGGACAGCAGAAAGAGACGAAGGACTTCAGGATGGTAGGTCGCCAAGGCCTCCCGAATGGTCAGGAAGTTGCCCAGGGACTTGGACATCTTCTCGGACTCCAGGGTCACAAAACCGTTATGAACCCAGTACCTGGCAAAGCCTCCTTCACCGGCTGCCACGGACTGGGCCCTTTCGTTTTCGTGGTGGGGGAAGAGCAAATCTTCCCCACCCCCGTGGATGTCAAAGGTCTCGCCTAAATAATGACTGCTCATGACGGAGCACTCGATGTGCCAACCGGGTCTCCCAGGACCCCAGGGGCTGGGCCATTGCGGCTCGCCAGGCTTTGAGCGCTTCCAGAGAACGAAGTCCATGGGATGACGTTTCCTCTCATCGACCGCGACCCGGCTTCCCGCTTTCATGTCATCCAGGTTACGCCCGGAAAGGGCACCGTAGCTGTCGAATTTCTCTACGGAGAAAAACACGTCTCCCCCTGACTCGTAGGCGTAACCACGATCCAGGAGACGCTGGATCAGCCGACTCATGCCGTCGATATGGTCCGTGGCCCTAGGTTCCACGTCTGCCTGAAGAACCCCCAGCCGTCCCATGTCTTCCCTGAAGTCGTCAATGTAGGTCTGGGCCAACGTACCGGTATCTTGGCCCAGTTTCCTGGCCCGATCGATAATCTTGTCATCCACGTCGGTGAAGTTACGCACATAGGTCACCTTGAACCCTTTGGCCCTCAGATACCTCACCAGGACGTCAAACACGATGGCCGATCGTGCATGCCCGATGTGGCAGAGGTCATAGACCGTGACCCCGCAGACGTATATGCCGACTTTTCCCTCACGGAGCGGAACGAACGGTTCCTTCCTGCGCGTCGCGGTGTTAAAGAACTGTAACCCCACCTGTCCATCCCTCCCAATTCCGTTTCGCCCTTCTTCGCCTGATTCAAGGCGCCTTTTGGCCTAGCAGATTGCAGCAAAATCAATTTTCACAGGTTGCTCAAAAAGGTCCAGATACAAGGCGCCCGAGATTCCTTGGAATGAGGCGTAGTCAGACCTACGTCGCAATGACAAGGAATGAGGGCAACGCGGTAGATGGACCTTTTTCAGCAACTTGCGAGGCTCACCACGGCATAAGCGGCCATCCCCTCCTGGCGGCCGCAAAAACCCATGCCTTCCGTGGTCTTGGCCTTGATGTTGACGCGTTCTTCTCCCGTCTCAAGAATACCCGCCAAGGTCTTTCGCATCTGTGGAATGTGAGACCGCAAGGTCGGCCTCTGTGCCACGATGGTGGCATCCAGGTTATTGATGGATAGGCCCTCCCGCTTCACCCACGACAGGACCACCCTGAGCAAAGAGACGCTGCTTACCCCCCGGTATTGCTCGTCCGTGTCCGGGAAGTGAGTCCCGATGTCTCCGATACCCAGCCCGCCGATGATGGCGTCAATGATGGCGTGGATCAGGACATCCGCGTCAGAATGGCCGTCCAGTCCCCCGTCAAAGGGGATCACCACCCCTCCGAGGATCAGGGGGCGCCCCTTAACCAGCCGATGGGCATCGTAACCAAACCCGATCTTGTACAAACAGGGCCTCTATCCCCAGGAATGAAGTGATCAGTTATCACTATTCAGTAATCAGTTAATGCCTTTCACTGCTCACTGATTACTGATTACTAGCCTTTTCCTGACACCCGCCTAATGGCAGGTGCCGCAGTTATGGCTCGAACAAGACGCACACCCGGAGGAACCTGACGCCGGCGTAAAGCTCTCTCCGCTCTTAACCCCGCATGCGGACATGAGCCGTTCGAGCTTTTCGCCTCTGCACTGCGGGCAGGTCACCTTGTCGTCGCAACGGATCACCAGGGTCTCGAATTCCTGACAACAGTCTGAACACCTGTATTCATAGATTGGCATTTTCTTTCTCCTTTTCTCACACGAATCGTTCCCCGGCCAACTGCTCCGCAAGGCATGCGGCAAGCAAAGGGAACATAATCTCGTGGTGTCCGATCAGATTGTATCCCTTCCCCCCAGCCCGTACCGGCCGCTCTACAACGTTTGTGAGTGATCGGTAATGACGAGTGAAGTCCATGTTGACGGTCACCAATTCCCTGACCTGGTACCCCAGGTTCCTTACCAGGCTCAAGGCCTTCAAAAACACCTCGGGCAGTATCACCGCGGAACCGAGGTTAATATGCATGCCCCCATCAAGTCTGGAGACGAGCCTTGCAAAAAGCCTGAAATCCATATGTGACGTCTTCCCGATGGCCGCGCCGTCCGCACTCGGGTGAAAGTGGATCACATCCGCGCCAATGGCCACATGCACGGTCACCGGAATGCCCAATTCATGGGCTCTCCCCAGGATGCTGTAACAGCCATAAGGGAAGCCGGCCTCCGAAATGGCAACCCCCACGGCGCGGCCAAGGCCCCATCCTCTTTGTGCCCCATCCTTGACGGCCTCGTTGAGGAATCTTCCCGTCTCCTCGGCGGCCCCAAAAACCCCTTCTTCCAGGTCCCGATCCACGTCCTCCGAGGTGTGCCCCACCATGGCCAGTTCGGCATCGTGGATGATCCCCGCGCCGTTCATGGCGACTGCGCTCAGGATTCCTTTTTCCATCCAGTCCACAATAATCGGGCTGAGCCCCACCTTGATCGGGTGGGCGCCCATAGCCAGGATCACGGTCTTTCGCGAGATCACGCTCCGGACCAGATGACCCACCACTTCTTTCATCGCCCTTGCAGCAAGGACCGAAGGGAGGGTTTCAAGCCACTCTGCCATGGGCCGCCCCGGCTGCCAGGGACCCCCTAGGTCCTTGATGGTGACCTTGCTGAGGCGCTGGCTCAGCGGATAGGTCCGTACGGATTCAAGGGACATGGGCTTTATGTCCAACCCCATCAGGCCCCCTCCGCGTGCCGCTGGAAGAGGAGATAATCCACCAGATGGCAGAGAATGTGACAGGCGAGCAGATGTCCCTCCTGAACCCTGGCTGTATCGTCGCTCTCGATCACGATCGCCAAATCAACCAATTTACGCAGCTCCCCGCCGCCGCTCCCCGTAAAGGCGGCCGTGTGGATCGAAAGCCTGCGTGCAGCCCGGACCGCGGCGTGAAGGTTTGTCGATTTCCCGCTCGTGCTCATGGTCAAAAGCACGTCGCCTTCCATGCCGAGCGCTTTGATCTGCTTTGAAAAAATCTCGTCGAAAGAGTAATCGTTTCCAATACTTGTAATCACCGAGGTGTCGGTTGTCAAAGCCAAGGCGGGAAGCGGCGGTCGCTCCAGCCTGTATCGATTGACGAACTCCGCGGCCAGGTGCTGCGCATCGGCCGCGCTTCCGCCATTTCCGCAGATGAGCAGCTTTCGCTCCCTGGCAAAGGCCGACGCGATCTTTTCGGCAAGCCGGATGAGCCCGTTCGCAGTCTGGCCCGAAAAGGCCGTCGTGACCTTCACATTCTCTCGTATAATCTCCTCGATGATCTTTTCCACTTTCGTTCCCTGACAGTTAAGATAGTGCTCCATCTCCGCTTCAGGCCGTCTCCAAACCTGATAGGGTCCTTACGGCCCCGGCCACGAGGGGCAGCTCACTATCCTGGATCGTTCTCACATCCAGGATAAACCGATCCTTTTCAAGTCTTCCAATGACGGGAGGGTCATAACTCCTGAGCCAAACCTCCATAAAATGGGAAGGCATCCGGCCTGGAATGAGACAGACGAGGCGCGTAGGGATCTCAAGGAGAGGCAGCGCGCCGCCCCCTGCCTTTGAACGACCATCCTCCAGGTGTAAAGAAAGGTTTTCGCCTTCCACCCGCCCGATAAGCCGCGTAAGCCGTCTCGCCCTGCGCTTCACGCCCTCATAGGGTTCTGAGAGCATCCTCAATGTCGGAATTTCCCTGAAGGCCACGCGCTCATCCCTGTAAAGCCGAAGGGTCTCTTCCAGGGCCAAGAGAGTCAGTTTGTCGATCCGCAAGGCCCTTGTGAGTTGGTTCTTCTTGATGGCATCCACCAGGTCCTTCCGCCCTAGGATAATTCCGGCCTGTGGTCCCCCCAGCAGCTTATCCCCGCTGAAGGTGACCAGGTCAGCCCCTTGCCCCAGGACCTCTTGGACCGTGGGCTCCTTTGCAAGTCCCACCTTGGACAGATCCACCAGACACCCACTGCCCAGGTCCTCCATGACCGCAATGCCATGAGCTTGCCCAAGTCGGACCAGATCGGCGAGGGGGACGTCTTCCGTGAACCCCACCACGTGGAAATTGCTCTTGTGCACTTTGAGCAGGAGCGCCGTATCCGGCCCCATGGCCCCCTCATAGTCGCGCAGGTGCGTCTTATTAGTGGTGCCTACTTCCACCATCTTGCAGCCGCTCTTTCTCATTACGTCGGGGATCCGAAAAGACCCGCCAATTTCGACCAATTGTCCCCGTGAAACAATCACCTCCCGGCCCCTTGCAAGGGTGTCGAGAGCGAGGAGGACCGCAGCAGCATTGTTGTTTACGACGGTGGCAGCTTCTGCCGAGGTCAGCTCCTTGAGGATTGCCTCCACGTGCGTGTAGCGGCTCCCCCGCCGCCCTTTGGTCAGGTCGTACTCAAGGTTGCTGTACCCGCCGCTCAACGGACCAAAACGCTCGATCACACTAGCGGCCAGTATGGACCGGCCGAGATTGGTATGGACGACAACCCCCGTGGCGTTGATGACGGAACGAAGGCTGGGCATGGCAAGCCGATCAAGGGTTTTCAAGACCCGATCGGAAACACCGGCCTCACTCAGGTCGGGAGGTGACGGGACGGATTCCCCTTTAAGGATCTCATTTCGAAGATCCTGAAGCGCCCCCTGTACGGCCCTCACCACCAAGGTGCGAGGGGTGCATGCCATGGCCTGCTGGATGGCCTTGGTCCCGAGCAATCGATCCACCGAAGGGATATGCCTCAGGAGGTCCTGCTTCTGTCTTGAATCCATATCCACACTCCTCGTAAGCCTTTTCATCACCACGCGGGGGGTGCTTCAGATTACCCGTTGATTGCGGTGGAAAGGGAATATACCAGAAAACCCGATGGAATGGCAGTGGATTTCAGCTCATTTTTGACCGACACCTCGATGTCTCAACCGCTCAACGGAGCGCATTCCAATAAGGTGAGCCCGATCGGATGAGGGACGCCGATAGGGGATAACCAGGGTGGTTAAGAATGCGTGGTCAAATGCCGATGTCTCAGTATGAAAATGGATTCCCCACTGATCCAACGAGTGTTAACCCAAAACTGCAGTTTTTGGATGAGCGCGATCGGCCATCAGCTGTCGGCAAAATCAAAGACAAACAAGAGATTGGCTGAACGCTGAAAGTCCAGCCAACATTGGCGGGACTGAAAGCTCCATCCAGAAATCCCCGATTTATGGATGGATACCACAGGGCAATCAACTGGAGGACCCATGGGAAATGAATGCACACTCCAAATGGAAATCGGTTACGCGGAAGATGGCGTGTCCCTTACGGTAAAGGTGGATGCCACCCCGAACCAGGAAAAGGCGCAAAGGGCTCATACCCTCGAACAAACGATCAAACGGCAAAACATTCCCTATGATTGCAAGGACCACCTCGTGAGGATCTACCTTCGGAACGAAGGCGACCTTGAAAAGACCCTCGAGTGCTTCAGGATCTTCGAAAAGCAGGATAAGAGCAGGGAAGTCCGGCTAAACGTCCACAAGAAAATCGCCACAGAACTGGAAACGAAGCTCAAGTCCATTTTCCCTCCGCCCGAGGCCGCCATATCCGTGAAAGGACAGGCCATTATTGCTTCTTGAGAGAAAACGGCAAGCGATCACCAAAGGCTCCGGGATCCTGGAAAGAAGCAGCACGATGATTGATCTTGCAAAGCCCGATGGGCTCGTGCTATAAACCCTAGCTGGTGGTGGGTGTAGCTCAACTGGCAGAGCACTGGGTTGTGGCCCCAGAGGTCGTGGGTTCGAGCCCCATCACTCACCCCAATTTTATAATAAATCATCACGTTATAGGCCATGATCGAGAGGTTCTGCTAACACTTCTGCTAACATTTGCATTCTTGCCATTCCCCTCAAACCCTCCCAGCATGCACTCAGAGAGCTGACTCCATCTAATTTATCTGAGTCCTCGCCGACATCAGAAGCCAACCACAGGTTTTGCTTGATAGATGTTTTTGGATTATGGTTGCCACCAAGCTTCTCTTGTCCCAACCAAGAAATCAAAGCCGAATTATTGCGGCAAGAGCGAGGTGCAACCATGACAACCCCGGTACCTTTTCGAATCTCGGTTCCTGATGCCGTGCTGGCTGACCTCAAGGATCGCCTGTCACGAACGCGGTGGCCCGACGAACCGCCACTCGAGCCCTGGTCCACCGGCACAAGCGTCTCATACCTCAAAGCGCTTGTTGGATATTGGGGGGATGGCTTTGATTGGCGCGCGCAGGAAGGCAAGCTCAACACTCTTCGCCAATTCAAGGTGCCGCTGTCAAACATCGATCTGCATTACATCCACGAAGAAGGCAAAGGCCCGAACGCCATGCCCTTGCTGCTCTCGCACGGCTGGCCGGGGTCTGTCTTCGAGTTCTACAAGCTCATCCCTATGCTCACCGACCCTCGCCGCTTCGGAGCAGACCCCAAGGATTCGTTCACGGTCATTGCCCCTTCCCTGCCTGGGTACACATTCTCCTTTGCGCCAGGACAAAGGCGCTTTGGCATCGAGGAGACCGCCGAGGTCTTCGCCGAACTGATGCACGACGTGCTGGGCTATTCGCGCTTTGGAGCGCAAGGCGGAGATTGGGGTGCCTTCGTGGCCAGCCGTCTGGGCTACGCCCATCCCGAGCGCCTGATCGGCATCCACCTCAATCTATTGGCCGTACGACGAGATGCCAAGATGCTGGAGAACCCGACTGACGAGGAGCGTCGATTCCTTGACGAGCTGAATCACTGGCTCAAAGAGGAGACAGGATATCAGTGGATCCAGGGCACCAAGCCGCAGACACTTGCTTTTGGCCTTACAGACTCACCCTCCGGGCTTGCCGCCTGGATCCTGGAGAAGTTTCGCAGCTGGACCGACTGTGGGGGCAACCCGGAGAACGCCCTGACAAAGGACGAGATGCTGACGAACATCATGCTCTACTGGGTGACAGCCGCGATCGGCGCCTCCTTCTGGCCCTATTATGCCCGCATGCACGGCCCCTGGCCCATTCCCGAGGCCGGCGTCAAGGTCCCGACCGGCTATGTGCAGTTTCCAAGGGAAATTTTGCGCCCACCCCGCTCAGCTGCAGAGCGGATGTACAAAGACATCCGACGCTGGACGGTTGCCCCGCGAGGGGGGCACTTTGCTGCGCTGGAACAGCCGGAATATCTCGCACACGAAATCCGCGAGTTCTTCAGCCCGTTGCGAACGCCGGTGAGGGGATAATAGATCTGTCTGACATTTTGATATAGCAAACCAGACTAACATTCACTGTTACCATATACCTGCCGCTTATGTTCCTAACTTTGCCTTAACAATTGTTGGGCTACAAACGCCCGCTAAGCCCTATTTTACTGAGGCCAAGTCCTGAAAATAGCGAAAAGATAGTGCCAACAATTTTTGAGATTCATGTTTTTTGACCTGCTTTATCCTTGACGCAAATGGGGATCTTATTATAGTCTTACGTCGAAAAATGGAGTCCATATCATCACATCACTTTATCACCGATAACGAAAAAGAGCCGCAACGACAGCTACGCTGGACGATGGAGGGAGACAATGCCTTCGGTGCAAGTTCCCGGTTGCACTATTCACTACGAACTAGTGGACCTCACCCTCCCTTGGGTGAGAGAACCTGAGACAATCTTGTTCCACCACGGCTTGGGTGCCACCGGCGGCGTTTGGCGGGACTGGCTGCCAGCGCTGATCGACCGGTACAAGGTCCTCGTTTTTGACATGCGAGGGCACGGCCGCTCAGAACGTCCGCCGGTCGGTGCGCCGCTAAGTCTGGACTTACTTATCGAAGACCTCTTCGCGGTCGCCGATGCCACCGGCATGGAGCACTTCCATCTGGTCGGCGAATCAATCGGCGGAACCATCGCGCTCAAGGCTGCGATCGAACGTACCAAACGAATTCGAACTCTCACTGTATGTAACGGCGCGCATCTGGGTGGATCAATCAACAACATCGCGGACTGGCAGCAAATTATAGATGACCGGGGCATGCTCGGCTGGTCCGAGCACATGATGCGCGCGCGCTTCTTTGATGGCGCGATCTCGTCACAGATGCACCAGTGGTACAAGCGGGAGCAGTCGGAGGTATCAACAGACGTGCTGCTGCGCGCTGTGCGCATGCTCGCTGGCGTCGACCTCTCCCCGCAACTCGGTGAGGTAGCACAGCCCGTGCTGCTGCTTCATCCGGACTCCAGTCCCTTCATCCCAGTTAGTATAATGGCAGATCTCAAAACTAGGTTACCGGATGCCCGACTGCAGGTGTTTTCGCACGGCAAGCACGGCCTACCATTCTCCCACGCGCGCAAGTGCAGCGCAGCGACGCGCTGCTTCCTGGACAAAATCAGCAGGCCCGACCGCATTACGTGCAATGGTGCTCGCTAAGATCTGCCCAACCGACCTTTGCATCGTGTACACATCTAGAATGGTTCTCCCTGCCGCTGGAGGAGGAGACCAGGGAGATATGGATTAGAACTTTCAGAAACTTAAGGG
>CAWHLE010000023.1:0-850844 GCA_963830155.1 uncultured delta proteobacterium
TTCTTGCATTATACTGGAATCGTGCCAAATTCAAGAATACAGGTGATATTCTCAATTTCAGGAGCATTCGAAAAGTGCACCATATTTGCCGCGCCTTTTTCCCGACCTTCTCCTTCTTGCACAAAGGACACCCAGTCCCACCATGTCGCTTATCGAATCGAGGGTTCCATTCATGCCCTTCTGGGCAGAGATACCAGGTTGGTTTGTGAGAAAAGGTGGCTGCATCACGAGGGGTCAGGCTGCCGTTTCGTGTCGGGTGCCACTGGGTCGCCAGCGCGGGGTGTATAAGTGCGAGGTTATAACCGGAACTGACTCTTGCCATCCTCCTGGGGCCTCCTCAGTCCGCTTTTGGCTATCCATAACCCTTTTGAGCCAAACTGTCACCAAGAAAAGTGAACGGGATGGATGGCCATTCCCTCAATGTTTACCTTTAATTGGCCTGCATGTGCCGGATCAATTCCGTTTAGTCCATCTAGGGAACGACCAGTCGGTATTTGGCCCGGCCCCCAAAACGTCAGCTTTGCAGCAAGCGCTATTTCTTTCAGCAATTTGACGAACACATCTCCCTTCCCGTTTCCGTCTTTGCATCCCTTTTGATCCTGCCATCTCCGAATATTGAATTGAGGACGTCCCGTTTTTCCTCACTCATCCCAAACTTTTCAAGGACCAGACTCACGCATTTCAGGCAATCGCTGTGCCTTATCATCCTTGTCCTCACGGCTAAGTACTTTTCACTTTGATACGGGCATTTTGGAAGAATGCGGCATTCCTTTGGAACTGCTGAATCAACCATTCAACGAATGCCTCGCTGTATTGTGCAGGCGAACCTTTAACCCTGCCTTGGTAGAACCATTCCGGACGCTTCTTCACACCATGGGCCTTATTCACACACTGGGTGTCGTACTGATTCACTTCAAGGCCAGGGCATTTCTCCTTTAGCTTTTCAAGCACCTCTTTCAATCTGTAGGGGTGGGTTTTACTGGGATCTTTGGGGACCTCGATGATCCTTGCGGCGGATGCGCCCCCTGGTCCTGCGCAAAGCATGATATCAGCCTCATCTGCCTTTTTGGTCAAGACCAACCGGTACTCGATTCCTATGAAGAATTCGGCGGGCCGTTCAAGCCGGTCAAATTCCTCTCGGATAGCCGCACTGTACCTAGCGATGAAATCCGCCGTCTCCTTGCCTAATGCCCTTTTCAGTCTGGCGTGGCTTAGGTCGGCTTGTTCCGGTGGTAGGTCGTAAACGAGGGTCATCATGCCTACGGGGATTCGGTCGGAAAGGGACAGCCCAAACCATTCTCCAAGACGTTTGTGATAGTTGAGCACACAGGCCTGAAACAGGCTGAGTACATCGCGGGGGACCTCTCTAAAGACCAGATGCACCGCCTCGTCGCGCAACTCGGCAATGCGCTCGATATTGCTGCGAACGGGATCTTTCTCGCTTGAAAAGACGCCGTTCAGACAATCCCTTAGGGAAAGGGTTCGACGGGGCTTTCCGCGTTGTTTCTTGTAGTAGATGGCGGCGCGCCTGCCCATGTCGTCCAGAATCTTGGCCTTAAGCAGCAGTTCCCAGGCGTTGCAGATGAGATAGCAGAATGTCTCGACACGATAATGAATGGACAGGCGGTTAATCGTCTCGATCGCGAGCACATAGGCCTCAATGCTCTTATCCACCAGACGACCTTTTAGACCAGGGTTCCCGCGCTGCCCCTTCATAACTCATAACTCCCCAAATTATGCCATAAGGAAAGTATCCAGATCAATTTAGGGTTGGAAGGTCGGATCTGGCTTTCACAGGTTCAGAGCTCCGGCCCCTGTCTGTTGGCAGAATAGAAAAGATGCTGGCAGGATTCTTAGGGTCATGAACTCAACGGGATACCCGAGAGCGTCTCCTATGGCGAGGCCAAAAATCATCCCTTTTGCTTTACTCAGGTCCATGGTTCTTAGTTTTGCCCTCTATTGAATCTTCCCCTCCGTCATGGAATTCCTGGCACAATATGGTGATCAACACAAGGGCTAATCAGATCCGCTATCTGTTTCTCCTCGAAAAACGAGCCATCCTTGTTGGAGAATGGGCTCGATTATTCCCGTTCCGCCGGGCAAAGATGGATAGGTGCAAAATCTGCTCGTCATATGTGAGGGCAACGCCCATGACTTTCGTGGACGACAGCCGATAATCGATTCCTGAGCCCACGGCCGGGTGACCCTCTGCGTCAGCTGTGAGGTTGGCCTTGAGGAATGCCGTGACCTGGCTCTTGAGGGTCTTATGTTCCTTTTCGGGTTCGTACCAGTCGATGGCATCTAGGGCATAGCTCTCTAGAAGTTTCCTGAAAGTCTTCGAGAAGGTCTCTGGCTTCCCAAAGGCATCCAGTCCAGTCACCTCTCCATTGATCATAAAGACGGCCCCTACCTGGGAATCGACGAGGTGAAATTGCTTCACGTATTCCTCGAGAGAAGGTCTTTCCTTTTCGAAGATAGCAGCCATGGCCATGCTCGGCGATGGGGCGCCCCGCCTTTTGGCCTTGTCGGCAATCTCCTGCCAGATGACCCCCTGGTCGGCGCGGTAACGCGCCGGTCTGCCTGACCGATTGGTTGACCTGTTCGGCCTTCATGGCCCGAAGCCTTGAGGACATGATCCGCTCCTCGGTGCCGAACTTGGTGGAACGATAGGACCAGCGCCCCTGTTCGACACAAAGGATCTTTTCCATGCGAGCACCTCCTTTTTCAGTTTCATTTGGCGCCCAGCTTAACCGATGCCTTTGTCAAATACGGTCAAAACAGATAAAAAAGGTTCAGGGTTCAAGGAAAATGTCGAAATGTGCGTAAATTATCTTAAATACTGATATTTACGTTAAATTATGGGTTGAAAAGGATTCAAGATTGAGGCGAGTCGTCTCAGGGGACAGGTGGTCATCCCTGAAGAAATCCGAAGCCGCCTGGGGTTCAAGGCCGGCACCAGGTTCGTGGTCGTGGGAAGGGAAGACACCTTGATTCTCAAGGCCATCGCTGAACCGTCGATGGATGAATTCGATAAGCTGATTGCCGAAGCCCGCAAGCAGGCCCGGAGAGCAAGCATGAAAAAGGCGGACATCGCCTCAGCGATTGCCGACGTGCGTGGATCGCGACGATGAGAATCGCGCTTGATACGAACGTAAGATTTCAGGCCCTGTCAAAACGAGGTCGCGGTCAACGAAAAATTTGAAGGGCGTGGATTAGAGGTGATCAAGTTCGAGGTTCGAGTTTGAGGATTTCTTCGCCCAATCGGCAGGTGCCTGGGTAAGTCATCGAGCCCGATAACTGGTCCTAAGACTTAGGCAACGGAGGCTTCAACAGCCTCGAATTCGATCTTGTTCGTTTGCGTCACCCTTTGGGATGCATCAAGGATTTCAAGAGAGACAAGATTGCCCTGCTCGTCATAATCCAGGATGACCCCGCGTTTTTCTTCATCACTCTCTGCGACGGTGGCGTCCTCCTTAAAAATCACCGAAAGGGTGTCTGTCCTGGCATCGTAAGATACCTTCATTATTTCTTCCTCCAATACTTGGCTATCTTGCTTGTTCGGTATGCTGTAACAATCTCGGGTGGAGAAGGCTTCGCGTCTACAATTACACGAATCAAGAAGGTTTTGGGTGGGGATCCCATAGAGAGTCGGGACTGATATACCCATCTCCCCTCCCGCACGGGTTCGCTTTGCTCCGGTCCCTCTACAACCCCACGCACAACTTTTTCAGACAATCCTCTTCGTTTCAACTCGAATTCAGCATGCGGCGTGAGTATGGCGTCCTTCATGTACGTTCTACTGACCCTTTACCGAGTTGTGCCCAAACGTATGACATCGATGTACGGCTCCCAAGAACCTTTGCGTTCGGTTCTTTGATCTTTCTGGGAATTCCGTGGACCAATTCGTCTGTCGTCAAAATCCACTACTTTCTTGACCTTGCGAAAACAATCTAGCTTCTGGATGGACCCTATCTTGAAATATAAACAGTGTCAATAGGTTATGGGAAATTCGCTTCCTTCCGTAGAGGGAGGCGGACGCTGCGGGGAAGGGAGCGTCATGTTCCTATCTCCACCGCGTCCGCCTGAGTTCAGTGCTGCCCCCTTCTCTCCGCGAACCGGGCCATCCTTGAGAAGCGAGCCCCTTTTCCGGGTCCGTCGGTTCGGTTGAAAAGCGAGAGGTGGAGAAGCGCCCCCTCGAGGGTGAGCGCGAGTCCGGCGACCTTCCCGTTTTCAACACGCCAGTCCGTGCCCAGCCCCATCGAAGGCCGGCCTTCCGGGTCGGCAGCCACACAATGAGCCAGAAAGGCCGTCACCTTGCTCTTGAGGGGTTTGGCACCCACCAGCTCTTCGCCGTCCAGGATCAGGACCATGAGACGGCCATTGTTGATGACCCGGAGCTCCGGCACCGCGCCGTCCTTTGACATCTCCACCACTTCAATGAGCCCTTGCGTGAGGGCCTCATCCAGGAGGAGATAATCGAGGCCGGCGTCATAGGAGGAAAGAAGCGGGTAGAGGGTAGGTTTCAAGGATCTTTTCCATGCGAGCACCTCCTTTTTGAGTTTCATTTGGCGCCCAGCTTAACCGATGCCTTTGTCAAATACGGTCAAAACAGATAAAAAAAGGTTCAGGGTTCGAGGAAAATGTCGAAATATGCGTAAATGAGCGTAAATACCGACATTTACGTTCAAGTTATGGGTTGAAAAAGATTCAAGATTGAGGCGAGTCGTCTCAGGAGACAGGAGGTGGGAGGAAGGAGATAGGCGTTCGCCTTGGCCGGGTTAGGTTAATTGCTCACCTTTCTCGATTATCTTGCCGTCCGCGTTCTACTGCTATTTTCCTTCGGTGATGAAGGCAAAGCCCCGTTCGATACCCTTGCGGTTAAGTTTGAAGAGTTTTTCCTTCCCCTTGAGCGCCGCCTCCATGCCCTTCACCGTATCTTCCAGATCGAGAAGGCCGGTCTTGCCACAGAGGGCGCCGATCATGACCATGTTGATGGCGCGATCCGACCCCACCTCGCGGGCGAGGTCCAGTGTGGGCACCCGGACCACTTCCACATCCGAGCGGGAAGGACTTTCCGTGATGAGGGAGGTGTTGAGAAAGATAAGCCCTTTCTCCGCGACGGTGGACTCGAACTTTTCCAGAGAAGGGTAGTTCATGACCACGAGAATGTCGGGGTTGGAAGCCACCGGAGAAGCAATCTTTTTGTCCGAGAGCGTGACCGTGCAGTTGGCCGTACCCCCCCGCATTTCAGCACCGTAAGAAGGAAAATACGTCACATTGAGCCCCCTGTGCATGGCCCCGTGGCTCAATACATACCCCATGAGAAGAACGCCCTGTCCGCCGAAACCTGCAAAGGTCGTGCGTTTGATCATCATCTTGTCCCCGTTGCCTCTCCTTCCCCTCCCACCTTAGCCCGCCATTTGTGCCGACCAACCCCTCTCCAAAGAAGGGGCGGGGTAAGGGTTGCGTTTAATCATGATTTCTTATCGTATCCCGTGGTGTCCTTAATCACCCCGAGAGGATAGGTCTTGACCAGCACTTCGTTCACCCAAGCCCATGCGTCCTTTGGAGAGAGTTTCCAGTTTGTCGGACACGGGGAAAGAAGCTCCACCATGGCAAACCCGAGATGGTCCAGTTGCGCCTGAAAAGACTTTTTAATAGCCTTCTTGGCCTGGCGAATGTGCTTCAGGGAAGCCAGGGAACAGCGTTCGATGTAGACCACCCCGTCGCAATGGGAGAGCATGAGGGAAATGTCAATGGGCCGTCCATGGAGCTTGGGATCGCGGCCTCCGGGGGCCGTGGTGGCCTCCTGACCCAGAATCGTGGTGGGGGCCATCTGCCCGCCTGTCATACCGTAGATAGCGTTGTTGATGAAGATGGTGCTGATTTCTTCACCCCGGTTGGCGGCATGAATGGTTTCGGCGGTTCCGATGGCTGCCAGGTCCCCGTCCCCCTGATAGGTCAGAACGAATTTATCCGGCCGGGCACGCTTGATACCCGTTGCCACAGCCAGCGCACGGCCATGGGGGGCTTCCACCATGTCAAAATTGAAGTAGTTGTAGGCCAGAACCGCACAGCCTACGGGCGGCACACCGATCGTTTCCTCTCGCAGCCCCATCTCGTCCAGACACTCGGCCACGAGCCTGTGGGCAACGGAATGCCCGCAGCCCGGGCAATAGTGGGTAAAGGCATCTTTGAGAGATTCCGGCCTTCCAAAAACCTTCTTGTATGCTGCTTCCGCGTTCATGTCTCTATCCTCCGGCCTACCTTGCCGTCGCCTTTTAGAGCGGAGCGAAGGAATTGGGCTACATCACTGGGCGTTGGAACGACGCCGCCCGGGACCCCGTGGAAGTATATCTCCGCGCGGTCTCCCACGGAAAGAATGACATCCTCCAGCATCTGTCCCATGGAAAGCTCGAACACTGCCACTTTTCCGATCTTTGCGGCGAGGTCGCGAAGGGGTGCCACCGGGTAAGGCCAAAGCGTGATGGGTCGAAAGAGGCCTGCGGCAATGCCTTCGGCCCGGAGCTCTTCGATCGCGCTCTCCGCAATGCGGGCCGGCGTGCCGTAGGCCACCACAAGCAGGCTTGCGTCGTCCGTCATGACGGTCTCCCATCTTTGCTCTTTGGCGGTGATCTCGTCGTATTTTTCCTGGAGGTGGAGATTGTGTTGGTAGAGGAGGTTCACGTTGAGGAGCATGGAGAAGATCGCCTTCGGCGCCCTGCCTCGGCATCCGGTGAGGGCCCAGTCTTTCTTGGGGAGCGTCCCGATGTCGATCGGATCAGGGAATATAACGGGCTCCATGACCTGGCCCATCAGGCCGTCGCCGAGAATCATGACCGGCGTCCGATATTTGTCCGCCAAATCAAAGGCGACAAAGGTCATGTCGGCGAGCTCCTGGCATCCTGCAGGCGCCAGCACGGGCGTGCGGTAATCTCCGTTGCCCCCTCCCCGGGTGGCCTGAAAATAGTCCGCTCCGGAAGGTGCGATGTTCCCGAGACCAGGGCCCCCCCGCATCATGTTGACGATGACGCCGGGAAGCTCCTCCCCTGCCATGTAAGAGATCCCTTCCTGCTTCAGGGCAATGCCTGGCGATGAGGAGGAGGTCATGGCCCGGACCCCTGCAGACGCTGCACCGAGGACCATATTGATAGAGGCAATTTCACTCTCCCCCTGAATGAAGGTGCCGCCCACCTCCGGCATCCGCGCCGAAAGATATTCGGGCAGCTCGTTCTGCGGCGTAATGGGATAGCCCGCATAGAAACGGCAGCCGGCGCGCACCGCTGCCTCGCCCACCACATTGGCCGCTCGTCAAATCATTTTTTGGAGGGGTCGCGTCACGGCAAGCTTAGCTCCCTTTTATCTTGAATCCTGGCGTCTCTTTGTATATTTTTTTATTCTGTCTTTCGAAAATCGGTCCCAGATGACGGTGGCCCCTGAAGAGACCTTATGTGGACCATATCAGGAGCTTTTTTCTCTCTTGCCAGCAGCAGATGGTGGGGGGAGATCTGACAGAGAACCAAAACCCCTAGGGTTTCCTGCCATACCATGTGGCACCCACTCGGCCGAGGCTGAGGACCCTGCCATGAATACACTTACCGCCCTTCTGATTGTTTCGTTCGACTTGGCCACGGCGGAGTCCCCAAGGCCGTCGAAATTTTTGCCGTTTGTGCCAGCAGAGATGCCACCAAGTCCGATCCGCCCACCCGCCTTGATTCCTCCTATCTCTCAAGCGCTTACGACCTTCGCAGAGACAAAATTATCGATGAATTTCCCGACGGGGGGATGGAAATTCAGGAGGGACTGATCATGAAAACGGTTCTGGTTGCTTCACTATTGCCGCTTTTCGTCCTTCGCAGCGTGACCGTCTTTGCCGACGTTCCCATCTACCGGGGGTTTTGGTGGGATTCTTTGCCGGCAGCCGCATACAACGCCAAGGACCATGCGTTTCTGGTCGTCTGGAACGTTTTTATCCCCCTTTACCTTTGATGACGTGAGGTTTTATGGTCCCGTTATGGGCCAGTTGATCAAGGAGAGCGGGGAAGCCTTACGGGAGCCTTTCCAAGTCTTTTCTGGCGGTGTTCTTCCGAAGGTTGCCCATAATGCCAATCAGAACCAATACCTGGTGGTGGCCGAGGAGTGATTTAAGACGGTGGGTCAAAAGGTAAGCGCGCTGGGGCAAAGATTGGAGGGACCATCACGTTGATTGCAAACGGCCGTTACCCCCTGGTGATCTACAATTCTCTTTCCGGGGGTTACCTGGCATCAGGGGCCTGGCTGACCGAGACGCCGTCAGGCTCGGGATTCTGAAACATTGATCTATAGACTGTTCCGGTGAGCGCAGGGGGTCAGCCCCAGGGTTCTCCTGTGGAGATGGTGGACGACGTTTCTCATGCTGGCTGCGCGGACGAGGCTATTTATGCTATCGATTACGCGCCCATTGTCTCTTTCAAGGCCTCCCGAGGGGAGATACCTCCTGGCGGTGAAGGGGCCAACCGACCTGCAGATGCTTGACAGTTCGGCGGCTGATGGACACCTTGTATGAACCCCGGTCCGGCACATGGTCTCCCAACGTTCCCTTTCAGCAGTCGAAGGTGGGAGAACCTTACCATATCGACGTGGGCGTGGTGGTAGCATCTTGTATGGTCAATTAGGAGTGGGAGACACGAAACTCCGCGCCACCCCCTTAAGCCGGGTCTTCCTAAATCCTCCTGTGGTCTTCATTCATCCAAGAATTAGGACAAAACCCAATGCGGTAACGACTCGGACAGATTTGCAAGAAAAGAGGTGGTTATGAAAATTATGGTGCCCACCGCTGGCTCTATGCCTGATCAGAGGACATCATGCTATGTTATCAATATCGCCAAGAGACTCAATGCAGAGTTGGTTGTTTTACGTGTCCTCAAAGAAGACGAGACAGAGACAGAGGAAGAAACAAGTCTGCGCCTGTTTGTTGAAAATGGCAAGAAAGAGAACGTGCCGGTAAATGCAATTTCAAGGCGCGGAAATATTGCCTCTGTCATCATTGAGAATGCCAAAGAGAATCCGTGGATCTAATCATTCTGGGTGTCAGCCATGGAGAGATCGTCGCTGAATGGCTCAACGCAGGAGCGATGGAAAAAACGGATATCCAAGTCCTTATCATTCCTAAATGGGTGCCGGCCGCAGAAAGAATCGTCGCCGAATGGCTGAGCGCGAATCGGAGCCAAGTCTGCGAAAGACTGTGATCGTCTATTGCAAGGATGATCGGTGAAGAAGCGACCATCTGGATGTGAAATTCAATTTCTCGACATAGAATGTTGAAGGAAAAGGAATCGTCTTTCATTACGCTGAATATGGAATGCTTATCAATTCGAACCGATCTTTATATCTAGATCAGAGAAAGGGTCGCGGACGATGAAAAGAGGCAATAATTCCGACAAGATTCCCACGTTCGGATGAAGACTTGGCCCAGATGGTTGTAAACGTAGCAAAGGCAACACAAGTGGACGGTATCATTTGTATCATTGAAACAGGGGTGTTGGCTAAACATCTTTATCGGCTGTCAGGCCATTTTCCGCTCATTGCCACGACGACGAATAGTGAAACGTTCGATACCCTGACAAAGGCAGGCTTAGAGGTAATACGCCTGCCGCTTCACACGGCTGACAAGTACACTCAGATCCGCCACGCGATCTCTGTCGTGCTTCAGTCATCCAGCGTTTCGATTGGAATCTCGTTGATCTGCGGAATAGGTCACGATGTTTATCATGAAGAGGGGAATCTTATTGTCATAACCGAAATGGAAGCGGGAATTGAAAAACTTGCCGTTTCCGATCTTCTCAAACTCACTGATGGTATTCAGCCCAAAGTTCTGGAGGCTGCGGTCACGGTCGCTTGTAAGATCGGACGCGTGGCGCGGCGCGGAAAACGTATTGGAGCCATTTTTATGCTGGGAACTTCATCAACGTCCTCGAGGGAAGCATACAGCTTGTCCCCAATCCTTTTCAGGGTCACGATAAGGCCAACCGTATGCTGACAAACTGTTGACATTCACGATGCCCTTGTTGAACTGTCGAAACTAGATGGCGCCTTTGTTCTCCGCGGCGACGGTTTTATCCTGTGCGGCGGGAGTTTTTTTAATATCTCCCGCCATTCAAACTGAACTGGTTGCCGGTCTCAGGAGCACGACATGCTGCCGCTGCCGCGGCTACGAGGCGTACGAAGGCGACAGCAATCGTTGTCTCAGCAACGGATGGCAACGTACGCGCATTTTCAGGTGGCAAGATGGTGCTCCAAATAGATCCCGATGTCGCCCATGGGCACATCAGTATAAGTGAGTAAGGGTTTTCTTGAATAGATCATATGAGCCGACATTTTGTAAAGTGAACAAATCTAGAAAGAAACCGAACATGGCCTCATCTCCAGAACGCAATTCAGTAGAAACTGAGGTTACATTCGCCCGCGACCTCGGCCTTTTTGATGCCACCATGATCGGCATCGGGGCCATGATCGGTGCCGGTATTTTTGTGCTTACGGGGATTGCCGCTGGTGAAGCGGGACCCGGTGCGCTCCTGGCTTTTGCCCTAAATGGCCTGGTAACCCTTCTGACGGCCTTCGCATATGCCGAACTGGCCTCGGTTTATCCTAAATCGGGCGGCGGCTATGCATATATCACAAAAGCCTTCCCTGGCCCGGCCGGTTTCGCCTCAGGTTGGATGCTGTGGTTTTGCTACATCATTGCCTGTGCGCTTTATGCTCTTGGTTTTGGCAGCTATTTCTGGGCATTTATTCAAAACTATTTTCCCCGGATCGCCAACATCGTCTTCAACCTTGCGGGTCACAAAGTCCCGGCACTAATGACGACCACTTTGGTCAGTATCGTCTTCATTCTCGTCAACATGCGCGGTACGGGTGTAACCGGGAAGGTTGAAAATATCATCACCATGGCCAAGATAATTATTCTGGGTATTTTTATTGCTTACGGGTTGAAGCGGATTTTTCAAATTCCCGGCGAAGCTGTGGCAAGTTTCACGCCCTTTCTGCCGAACGGCGCCGGCGGTGTGGTCATTGCCATGGGGTTGACATTCATCGCCTTTGAAGGCTACGACCTGATCGCAACGGTTGCCGAGGAGATCAAAGCTCCTGAAAAAACCATTCCCCGCGCCACAATGATTTCCTTGGGCGTCACCGTCTTCATTTACCTGATGATTTTGATAGTCTGTATCGGGGCTATTCAACCCGAGTCCGGTAAATCCTGGCAGTTTCTGGGGAAGTATCAGGAAACCGCGATTGCCAGGGCGGCCCAAAGCTTTATGCCATTTTTCGGTGTGGCGCTGATCATCTTTGGCGGATTGCTTTCAACGGTATCGGCTTTGAACGCAACCATTTTGGCCTCATCTCGGGTGGCCTTTTCCATGAGTCGCGACAAAATGCTGCCGCGATCCCTCAGCACGATTCATACAAAGCGTCGCACACCGCACATTGCAATTGCGGTCACCGGAGTGATTGTACTCGTCATGGCCCTGCTTTTCCCGATTCAGGTGATCGGTTCCGCTGCCAGTGTTATGTTTTTGCTGACATTTACACTGGTCAATCTTTCGCTTATTGCGTTGCGCCGCAAGTTCCCTGAATTAAAAGGCGGATTTCGCGTGCCGTTATACCCGGCAACTCCGATTGCCGCCATCGTCCTAAATATGTTTCTGGCGGTCTATCAGTTCAATTTTGATCCCCGGGCGTGGTATATCACCATTGCCTGGATCATTGCCGGTCTGTTTATTTATTTTATCTATTTTGAAAAAGTCACGGCTGCCGATATGCCCCAGGTGCTTGAAGTCCAGCAGCCGAAAAGCACGAATACCTATCCGTATCGGGTCCTGGTGCCACTGCACAACCCCGATCACGTAATTCCTTTGATGAAACTGGCAATTCCGCTCGTAAAAGCCCAAAAGGGCGAAATCATAGTGCTCGGCGTCATCAATGTTCCGATCAACCTTCCGCCACATGAGGGCATGCGATTTGTTCATCACAAAACGCCGCTCTTGAAAAAAGCGACCGAATACGGAAAGGAGCAAGGGGTAGAAATCCGTTCGGCAGTGCGTATTGCACATCAAGTGTGGGATGGCATCCTTCATGCGGCTGAAGCGGAAAAAGCAACTCTTATTCTGATGGGCTGGAAAGGACACACCACCACTCGCGACCGGATAATGGGCGAAGTTACCGATAAGGTTGTGAGGCATACCCCTTGTGACCTTATCACCGTTAAACTGATGGGAGATCGTCCTATCCGGCGTATATTAATAACGACGGCCGGCGGTCCTCACGCAACCCTTGCGGCGGAATATGTTGGAATATACCACGAGATTGAAGGATACAAGGTGGAATGCGGTTACGTAGTGGACCCAAATGCCGGAGAAGATGATCGAAATGCAGCTCGTCAATGGATCCAAAAGACCATCCGACGCACAAATCTTGAGGGCAAGGCCGACATACGATTATTGGAAGGTAAAAAAGTGGCGACAACACTAATCCACGCTGCGGTGGATTATGATTTGATTGTCCTGGGCGCATCCAAGGAAGGGGTTTTCTCTAATGCTCTCTTTGGTGAGATTCCTGAAAAGGTTGCCCGATATCAAAGTCACAGGTAATGATCGTACAGCGCTACGAAGGTCCGGTCAAATCGCTCGTAAAAAGAGTGATGGGTTAGCAGGGGGACGCGGGGGCGGGTAAGGGAGTTACATAAAAATTAATTTTATTAACAATTTTTGATTAAGGAGGCTTAGAATGGCAGATATTGAAAACAGAAATGTAGAAAATGGACCTCCCGATGAAAAGGAAATTGCTAAAGAAAAAATGTCATCGGAAGAAATGGTGGAACAGGAAACAATCGAAACTCCTCAGGCCAGCGTTGAAGTCGAGAAGAAAAAGGTTTTTTTGGCGAGGTGGCGGAAAATATCGAAGAAGACGCAAAAATGGTAGGGGAAAAAGGGGACTGAAATAGCCGACATGATAGTCGATAAACTGAAAAAAGGATTGTCGCAAGCATACGGGGCTGGAGCCAAAGTCGTCGATGATCTGTCCCGGGCCGCCCAGGGGTACGCCGAAAAATACAAGGCTGAATCAGAAATAAAGAAAGTGAAAGGGGAAAAAGATAAGTTAATCACCCAACTGGGGCAATCTATTTTTAAACACCATCTTGCAGGGGGTGGGTTTTCGGAATCATTTTTCAATAAGAAGGAGATAAGCGAACAATTCAATGAAATTGAACGATTAGAAAAGGAGATCGTTGAAACCGGTAAGCAACTGGATAAAGGAAAAGAATAACAGCAAAAAAGATAGGTAAAGGAGTCATGCTATGGGTTTGTTAGATAAGATAAAAGAGAGCTTGTTTCAGGGTACGGAAAAGATCACCGACGTTACCGGAAAGATCGTTGAAAAAGGGAAAAAGATTAGTAGCGGGGGAGTGGAAGCCACCAGGGAGATTTTCACGAGCATCAGTGAAAGAACATCCGACGTTACGGCTCTGGCCAAACTCAAATATGAACTGGCGTCTCTTTCAAAGCAGTTAGAGGAGGAATTTTTAAATCTCGGAAGAGCGGTTTTGGCGCTTCGCCGCAGTGGCGAATTTTCTCCGGAAAATGAAAGCTTCCGGGAACAGATAAAAAAGCTTGAGGAGTTGGACAACATTTTCAGAGCGAAGCAAATGAGTACGAGCAATTAAAAAAGAAACATTCGAGTAATTATGTTGTAAATAAGCTTAGCGAGGACCTCTCTGCGGCCAATGCAATGATCGATCAAGTGATTATTTCCGAAAAGTCCAATGTCGTCAATAAATTATTAAAGGAAATTCTACTGCCGAAGGAGGCCCTGGTGTCCGCCATCAAGAGGGGTGAAGAAGTGATTATCCCGGATGGCAATACCCAACTGAAAAAAGGTGATCAGGTCATTGTCATCGGCAAAAAGGATGATGTGGAAAAAGTGGTAAAGAGGTTTGCGGCAAATTAGAAAGTTTAGCAATGCTGTTATTTCGATCCATAAATGTGAAAATTTTTTCAGGCATTTCGATTCTCAGAGCTCATTCTTCGGGACTCGGATCATCATAGATTAAATTGTCGGTATTTTGCCTGAAAAGGGATTGAATTTGGGTGAAACCATAAGAGAAATATTCAAACGTAAGCTCGTTTCTGTAGGGTTTGTGCGCACGATGGGCCTTCTCGGTGCGACCACCTGGGGATCGGCGCCCTCATGGGAGCCGGCATATACGTGCTCATCGGTCTGGCCGCAGGTTCTGCCGGACCCGGGGTATGGCTTTCATACCTGGTCTGCGGCCTCTTGAGTCTCCTTTCCGTGGTCGTCTTCGGAGAACTTTCTCGAAGGGTGCCTGTTTCCGGCGGGGGTTATGCCTTCGCATACAGCGCACTGGGAAGCTTCTGGGGGTTCATGACAGGCTGGCTCTTGGCGCTGGGGAGTATATTTGCCTGTTATAAGATTGAGCTGGCGAGCTCTGATACACCATTGGATTTTCTGGTTGAACGATCCTCTGATTTTGACCTCCTTATCGTAGGGGCCACCAAGGTCGGGCTCCTGGAAAGAGCCGTCATAGGGCCGTTTTCAAGTCAAATTGCACTTCGCTCTCATTGCTCCGTGGCGGTCGTCAGGGTCGCCCAGGCAGTGGAAAGATTAGGGAAATCGATCATTCGCCGAAAGTAAGAATCATGGTGAGAACTTAGACTTTTGGATCCTTATCTTTTCTTTGGCCTGCTTGCCTGCAATACGCTGCGGCTTTGAGGTCGGAATTGTGGCGAAAGGCCCCGATGATGAAGTGGGGCGACCAGGGAATTGCCTGGAACGACGTATCACAGAATAACCCTTGAAAGGAGGAAAACACAACCATGAAAGATGCCAGCATTGCTTTTGACCACGTCCATCTCATCAGTCAAGACCCGCAGTCCGCCGCATCCTGGTACGCGGAAATGCTTGGAGGCAAGATCATCGCGACCCAGGAAGTTCGGGGTGCTCCCCAGTTCGTCGTCACGTTCGAGGGCGCAACCATCCTGATCCGCGGCCAGAGGCCCGGTGAAGCGCCCGGGAGGAAAGGGGGCCTACAATGGGGCACGGATCACTTTGGCTTCCACGTGCAGGGCGATTTTAATGGCTATTGTGACGTGCTCAAGAAGAAGGGGGTCAGGTTTACGCTCGACCCCGTGGACTTCAGCCCGAAGCTTCGAATCGCGTTCATTGAGGCCCCCGACGGCGCGGTCATTGAGCTTCTTCAAAGGAGAAGTTGAGAAGAGGCCGCGCCCCCCGAGGGCACCTAGGGAGGGATGGATGATGCGAGACGCAAGCCGGCACGTTCTATTGGAGATGCTGGTCCAACAAGGGGTCAAATTTATCTTTGGAAACCCGGGTACGACCGAGCTTCCCCTCATGGATGGGATCCAGGACTATCCTCAGTTGAACTATGTACTGGCCCTTCAGGAGGGGGTGGCCGTTTCCATGGCCGATGGTTATGCCAGGGCGTCGCACAAAGCCGGGTTCGTAAACCTCCACATCGCAGGGGGTCTCGCAAACGGTCTTTCCATGCTGTATGACGCCTTTCGGGGAGGGACCCCCATCGTTCTGACTGCAGGCCAGTCCGATACGCGGATGCTCATGGAGGAGCCTGTCCTTACGGGCAACCTGGTTGAAATGTGCCGTCAATACAGCAAGTGGAGCGCTGAGGTCCTGCATGGCAAGGATGTCCCGACCGCCATCCGTCGCGCCTTCCGCACGGCCTTGACGCCCCCGACGGGTCCCGTGTTTCTCTCGCTCCCCTGGAACGTGCTTGACCAGGAAATCGAGATGGATTCCTCCCTGCCTTCAGCGGTCTATGCCCGAATGCGTCCGGACCTCAAATCGATCGAAAAGGCTGTTGAATATATCATCAGGGCCAGGAATCCGTTGATGCTGGTGGGAGACCGGATCGCTCAGGCGGGTGCGGTTTCCGATGCGGTAAAAGTGGCAGAATGTCTTGGCGCGGTCGTCATGGCCCAGAGCTATTCGGAGGTCAACTTTCCGACAGGCCATCCGCAGTTTAACGGGATTGTGAACGTGGATTCGGCAGGCGCCAGAAAGATCCTTCACAGCCACGATGTGATCTTTGCGGTTGGATGCAATGTCTTCTCGCAATTCCTCTACGTCCCTCATCTGCTGAGTGGAAACGAGCAGGTGATCCATCTGGATGTGGACGTGCGGGAGATCGAAAAGAACCATCCGGTGAGGGTCGGCGTCTGGGGGGACATCAAGGCAGGGCTCGAAGAAATTCATGCGGCCCTGGAGGGTTCCATGACGCAGGGCGAGCGCGAGACCGCCAGGACCCGTGCGACAAGGATAGGCGAATCCAAGGCCCGGAGGCGGGAGGGATTTTTAGCCAGGGTGCGGGAGACCTGGGATCAGAGGCCCATGGATCCGCAACGCCTTTTCATGGAAATCAAAGAGGTGCTCCCGCGGGATGCCATCATCGCGAGCGAGGCCGTGACGTCAAGCGTCCCCCTTTTCAGGGCCATAGATTTTGACGAACCCGGCAGTTTTTTCGGTTCACGGGGCGGGGCGTTGGGTTGGGGAATCGGCGGCCCGTTGGGAATCAAACTGGCAGAGCCCCATCGTCCGGTTGTGAGTGTGGTGGGGGATGGCTCGGCCATGTATAGCATTCAGGGCCTTTGGACCGCCGTGCAATACGGCCTGCCGGTGACGTATGTTATCTGCAATAACCGCAGTTACCGGATTTTGAAGCACTTCCTGGTCAACTACTACTTTCCCGTCCTGGGGCTCGAAGATCGAAAGAGCGCGTATCCCGGGATGAACTTTTTCGAACACCCTTTGGATTGTGCGGGAGTGGCGGAAGGTTTTGGGGTTCAGGGCTTCAAGGTGGAAGACCCGGAGGACCTGAAGCCAACCCTGGAAAAGGCCTTGGGGCTGGGAAAGCCTTCGCTGGTGGATGTCCACATCCATAGCGGGGATTTTTAGATCACCCCCGTCTTTACCGTGGGCCATGGACAAAGGAAACAGATAGGATCGCTCACATTCGGAGGAGGACAAGATGCCGCGTGTTCCACTGATTCAAAATGAAGAAGCCGATCCCATGATCAGGGACATTTTCACAAAAATGGAGAAAAACGGCCATCGCGTATTGAACCTATACAGGGTCGTGGCCCACAGCCCGCAGGTCTGTCGTAATTTTCTGCGATTGGGAAACGCGATCCTCTTCAGGGGGGATCTCTCTCCCACTCTGAGGGAAATTGCGATTTTGAGGGTTGGCCATCTCACCCAGGCCAACTATGAATGGACCCAACACGTGGCCATCGCCAAGCGTGTGGGCGTAACCCAAACACAGATCGACGGAATCGGCGGATGGGTCGATTCAAAGGCATTCGATGACCGGGAACGGGCTATACTGAAGTACACGGATGAGGTCACCCAGAATGTCCGGACGTCAGACACAACCTTTCAGTCCCTGCGGACGTTCCTGTCTGAAAAGGAAACGGTCGAGCTCACCATCGTCATCGGATACTATAACCTGGTGAGTCGAGTCCTGGAGTCATTGCAGGTCGAGCTGGAAGAGGCCTGATCGCTTTCCGCAAAGGGTCACAGCGGTTAAGTCTTGGCGTTCTTGGCGAGAAAAATCTTTTTATCTTCCTGCCCGCCTCCCATGCCGCTGGCGGATCTTAGGAGGGTTCCGAAAGCAGCTCCAGCAATTGCTCCCTTGAGAAGGTCTTCACCAGCGAGGGATCGTCCTCTTTCACGACGCGGTCCATGAGGTCGCGCTTCCTCTCGATGATGGCTGCGATCTTTTCTTCGAGCGTTCCCTCGGTCACGAGCTTGAAGACCTGAACGCCCCGCCTCTGGCCGATCCGGTGCACCCGGTCGGTTGCCTGATCCTCCCTGGCCGCGTTCCACCAGCGGTCGTAGTGGATCACGACGGATGCGGCCACCAGGTCAATGCCCAAGCCGCCTGCCTTGAGGCTCCCCACGAACACCCGGCACTGGGGGTCTTCGTTGAACCGGTCGATGATTTCGCCGCGGTTTTGAGTCGACCCTGTCAGGGTGACAAAGTCGACGGACTGGGCCTTCAGGTAGCGGCCCATGATCTCGATCATTCCCAGAAACTGGCTGTAGATCACCACCTTTTGTCCCGAGTCCAGACATTCTGCCAGAATCTCCTTGAAAAGCTCCCATTTCCCTGATCCATAGCGGTCCACCTCTTCCGGATTACCGTTGGCGAGGGCCGGGTGATCACAGATCTGTTTGAGCAGTGTCAACAAGGCAAAGATGTGGATATAGGGGATAGGCTTCGTGTGGCTTCTTAACCCCACGACGAGCGGCCTTCCTTTGGCATCGATGGCGTCGCGATAGATCTTTACCTGATCTTCACTCAGGCGGCAGGTGCGCACGTCCTCGATCTTCGGGGGGAGCTCCTGAAGGACTGACTTTTTCAGCCGGCGGAGGACGAAGGGGTGAATGAGCCTCGAGAGGCTCTTTTGGGCAGGGGCCGCAGGGTTTTCCTGGATGGGGACGAGATAGCGGGCGGCAAACGTCTTGTTGTCTCCCAGGTATCCGGGGAGGGTGAGGTCAAAGAGGGCCTTCAAATCGCTCAGCGAATTTTCGATCGGTGTTCCGCTCACGCCGAGCTTCACCCTGGCCCTGATCTCCTGCGCCGCCTGAAAGGCGAGGGTGTCGGGGTTTTTGATGTGCTGGATCTCGTCGAAGACCGCCGCACGGAAATCGACTCGCTTCAGGGCTTCAATGTCCCGTCTCAGAATGCCGTAGGACGTGAGGAGGATTTGGCACTGCTTGATGGCCTCGGCCAGGTCGCGCTCGCCGCCGTGATAAACGGCCGCGTTCAGTCCGGGGATGTGGTCGTGGATCTTTTTTGTCCAGTGGCTGAGGACCGTTGTGGGGCAGACGACCAGAAAGGGGCCGCCTCCTCTCTCCTTTTCATAGAGCGAGAGAAGAAACGCCATAATCTGATGGGTCTTGCCGAGTCCCATCTCGTCGCAGAGCAACCCCCCGAACCCGTTTTCATCCAGGAAGCGGATCCACTCAAGCCCCAATCGCTGGTAGGTCCTCAGGGTCGATGTCATCCCCTTTAGATGGCGCAAATGCCTGGCCGGGCTCAGGTCGAGGACCCTTTTCAGCAGGTCTGCCTTTTTCTTTTCGCCTTTCACCACCACCGTGTCGGGGTCGGTCGCCGTGATGCGAAAAAGGTCCATGCGGGAAAGTCGCAGGACATGTGGGCTGGAACTTGACGGTGACAACCCCTCCTGATCGACCAGCGGATCCAGCACATCCAGTGCGGGGGACCGGACGTCCACCCATCCCTGCGGTGTGCCGATGAAGGCCTGTTTTTCGCGTTTGGCGTCCAGGATCTCGGTGAGAGAAACGGCCATGTCCCCCTCACCGTAGATCACGGAAAGCCAGCACCAGTCCCTATCGATGGCATCCACCCTGAATTCAATCCGATCAAAATGGTTGAAGACCTTCAGGCCTTTAACCCCCTCGCCGATCATGCTCCCATCCTGGAGCTCTTCCTGAAACTCCTCTAGAAAACTTGGGATCTGTGATTTCTTGAGGACCATCCGGACGGGCGAAACGAACTTTCTGGGGCTTTTCCCCGGAGGTTCGAGCTCGGCCAGGACGCCGAGCTCCGGGACATAGACCAGGTCTCCATAGGTGAACCGCTCAAGCGCCTCCCTTTCAAAAAAGCGGGCCTCGCCATCCTGCTGGATGAGCTGGATCAACGGGCGGACCTCAAGGTCCAGCTCGGTGTTCCGGTCGATCTTGAAAATGGACTTGAGCGGAATGGGGTGGATCTCCATGTGGTGCTGGTTGGGGAGCATCTCCTTCAAGGCCGTTAGCAATCGTCTGACGTTTTCCCGGCGCACGGCCAGCCGGAGGGAAAGGACCCCGGAGTCGGATAAAAACGTCACGTAGAAGACGCCGGTGGAGGTCTCGATGGCCGGTTGAAACGTGCCCCCCCGGTCTCCGAATTCTCGATAACCGTGGTAGGCCATCCGGTACCACAGGCTTTCTTCGAAGGCCTGACGCTGGGTCTTGTAGCCCCTGTCCATCATGAGCCGCTCATTGTCGGTCAGGGTGAGGAGGGCCAGCCGGTTCAGGACCTCCGCCCGCTGCAGGTGCGGGGATGGCTGGGGCAGTCCGCCGAAGCGTTCCACAAAGCGAATCCGGCCCGGACCATTTGCAAGATAGGTCGCCGCTTCCTCCCCCTGGGCGGTGCAAAGCCTTATGGCACCCCCCTGATGAAGCCTTGCCACCGCCGCATTCGGAATATTCCTTTTTCCCACTATCTTCGCCTGGACGTTTTGGGCGGTCACCCTGGATCCGTCGGCAAGGATGGCAGCAAGACGGTGCCAGATACTCGACCTGAAACACTCATAGGATTCCCTGGCAAGGGAGGTCTTTTTGATGTGTTTGAAAATCTGAGCAAGTTTCAACTGGTGTGCACAGGTCTTGGTGGCGGAAAGGCCGCAGGTGCAGAACCGCTGAGCCGGTATGTGCTGATCGCCTTCGACGAAAAAGACCACGCCGGGTCGCTTGTCTGAGGGGTCCGGAAGCAAGGCCAGGGCGTGGCGGTGAAACTCCAGTTGGTTGAGCACATCCCTTGGGAGGTCTGTGATCTCACATCCCGGATCTTTGGGAGCTCTGGGGGCAGTTGATCTCTTTTTCTTTCCTTGGTCCATGATCGTTCAAGTCAGCTTTGCAAGGCGAGATGAGGTGAGGGATCCTAATCCCTGGGGGAAGTCCTATAGAAAAAGGGTGTCCCGGAGTCAAGCAGAAAACCGGGAACACCCGAGGTCCTGCCTATGATTCAGCCCGATGGGCGACAAGGCAGGGTGCGCCATCACGGTTGACTTGGAATGCGGCATGCGTGTATTTCCTATGGGAATATCACGTCTTCCAACCCAACCCGGCCAAGCCGGAACCAAATAGGTTTCAGGTGTCAGGTTTCGGGTTAAAGGCCAGACCCCTGAATCCCGTCATGACGGGAAAACCTGCAATCGTGACCATTTTGTGCGCAATTTCACCAGGGGGCAAGGAGATGGAAGGCAAATAAGGAGGAGATATGAGCAGTCTGGCCCATCTGTTTTCACCCATTCGAATTAAGAATCTGGAGCTTTCCAACCGCTGCGTCATGCCCCCCATGGGCACCAATCTGGGCAATCGCGACGCCACGGTCAGCGAGGCCAATCTGGCCTATATCAAACGTCAGTCCCAAAGCGGTGTGGGACTGGTGATCTCCGAGATCATCGGTGTCCATCCCACAGGGACGGTCGGGATTGGCGCTTATGACGACCGGTTCATTTCAGGTTTGAAAAAATATGCGGACGCGGTGCACGAAGCCGGAGCCAAGGTGGCGATGCAGCTTCATCATGCCGGGAGGGAGGCCTTTTTCCAGTTGAAGAAGGGAACGGCCATGGGACCTTCGGCCATCCCCAGCCTGGTCTATGGCGTGGCACCGAAAGAAATGACCGAAGACGATATCCGAATGATCATTGAGGCCTTTGGACAGGCAGCGGTAAGGGCGCGGCAGGCCGGATTCGACGCGGTGGAGGTCCACGGGGCCCATGGCTATCTGCTGACGCAGTTTCTCTCGGCCATTTCCAACCAACGAGGCGATGAATACGGCGGCAGCTTCCCGAATCGTGCCCAGTTCATGATTGAGGTGGTCCAGGAGGTTCGAAGACGGGTCGGCCAAGACTTCCCGATCCTTTTACGGGTCTCGGCCGAGGAGTACATCAAGAATGGCTACACGGTGGAAGACCTTCAAACGATTTTGCCCGAACTGGTGAGCGCCGGGGTGGATGCCATCCACGCATCCATTGGAACCCATGGAAGCCCGGGCGGCATCACTAGCGCTCCGCCTGAATTCGAACCCGGCTGGAATGTGTGGCGGGCCAAGAAGATCAAGGAGGCCGTTGCCGTCCCGGTCATCGCCGTGGGGAGGTTTAACGACCCAAGGCTCGCCGACGAGGTCATTGCACGGGGAGAAGCCGATATGGTGGCCTTTGGCCGGCAGCAGCTCACGGATCCTGATTACCTGAAGAAGGCCAGGGAGGGTCGGTTTGAGGACATTCGGCTTTGCATCGCCTGTAACCAGGGTTGTATCGAGCGTCTGATGCTTGAACCGGGGACGAGTATCCGCTGCGCCATTAACCCGGAAACCGGGCAGGAACGGATCTATCCAAGGGAACCGGCCAAAAGGGGCCTCAAGGTGTGGGTCGTTGGAAGCGGTCCGGCAGGATTGACGGCCGCCCATGAAGCGGCCAGGCTGGCTCATTCCGTGACGGTATTCGAAAAGGAGACCGTGGCAGGGGGCCAGTTGCGTTATGCGAGCCAGGCACCGGAAAAACAGGTCTATGGTGATTGGATCGACTGGCTCATCCGGCAGGTGAAGGCCAAAGGCGTCGAGATTCGTTTGGAGACCCAGGTCACCGAAAGGATGCTTGAAGAGGGCAATCCCGAGGTGGTGATCCTGGCAACCGGTGGCGAAAAGGTCGTCCCCGCGGTTCCGGGCCTGGACCGACCCATGGTCTGTGATGCCTTTGAGATCCTGGGACGTCGGAGACCCGTGGGCCGGAATGTGGTCGTGGTGGGCGGCGGGCTCATCGGAATGGAGACCGCCGACTTCATTGCTTCTCAGGGCGGTCAGGTGACGCTGATAGAGATGCTCAAACACTCACCGGTCAACAAGATCACCTCTCACGGTTACTTTCTCCACAAACGACTGCGAGCGGCCAATTGCCGGCTGCTGTTCAACACCAGGTTGGAACGGATCGAAGAAGCATCGGTCGTCACCCTGAGCGACGTAAAGGAAGAGGTCATCTCCCCTGTCGATCAGGTGGTCATGGCCGTTGGATTGAAACCACGTGACGATTTGAAGGACACACTGAAAGAGAGAGGGATTCGTCACTACATCGTCGGGGATGCGGCGCAGGTCCGCCGGATCATCGAGGCCGTCGATGAAGGCGCCAAAGCGGCCTGGGATCTTCAGAACAAGGGTGAGGTGAAGAAAAATCAGGCAGCGTGGTCTTCTACAGGCGGGTAAACACGGATGATCCGGGCCAACATAAAGCCCCTTATCGGACCGCCAGACAGACGGCGGGTAGACCTGAGACCTGGGACACGGAGTAGTCGATGCTGTATTCCAAAAATGAAAAAAAAAAGGCTTTAATGGCGGCTTTGCTTTGGGGTCCCATAATCCCAAGTGGTTGAGGATATTGACCTGACCATCTGCTCCCCTTGTTCGGCATACGGGGGCACATGGCAGCCAACCACTCTAAAGCGTCAAGCACTTTTTCTTTTTTACCATCCTTCGATTGATAAAGAACCTTTGATTCCTCAGGGACATAAACCCCGTCATTCTTTCTTGAGAAAAAGAGGCGCGGACAATATATCGAGCGAGATTATCCATGTCCTTTTCATCATAAGGGCTGATTCTTGGTCCACAAAATACATTAAAACCGGTATGCCGCCAGCTGAGTAGCATTTCAATGAGGCCTTCAGTGATCTTTTTTCTGGACAGGAGCATTTTGAATACCTTGTACTGGAACAGCTTCTCCAGATCTTTCAGGATAAACCTGGGCGCCACCCTGAACATCTTTTAAAGAAAGATAAAAAAGAGAAAAAGAAAAGGAAGAGAGAGTAGAAAAAAAGGAAAAAAAAAAAGGTATGGAAGGAAAAGAAAGAGAAGAGGAAAGAAAAAAAAAAAGAGATAAAGGTATGGAAAAAGAAAAAAGGGAGAAATAAGCACAAAGGCTCAGTTCGGAGAGGAGTTGCGGTCATAGAGAAAGCATCTCCTGAGGATCTTGGGTATGCTAGAAGTGAAATGACGGTGCGGCACGGCCTTAAGCAATTCCTCACAAAGCCATTCCCCGAATTCCACCACCCTTTTTTGATGGCAAGATGGAAAGAAATGCAGGCGCTTACACGAGAAGGCAAGAAGGTATTCATGCACGTAGCCCTTGCACTTCATACGGGCGAAGCCATTATGGAAGATGCCGCAATCCAGGTACCGATAGATAACCTGCCTTAGGCAAAGGCGGAAGAAACCTTATTGCCTCGCAAAGATCTCATCGTAGACCTCTTCAAGTCTCTTGAAGTGATCCTCCACACACTGATAGTACTGTGATTCCTGTGGTTTTCGAGGTCGATATACAGATGTCGTGCCGGCCATGGACTGTTTATCCAAGTGCGGAACGGAACCATGGCCGGAGAGATATACTGTAAGTTAAACTGTAAGTAAATGGAAATGAAAATGGCCTTCCCTTAGTGGCTGCGATACGGTCCATCGCAGAACGCGTCTGAAATTCCCGTGCACTGTCAAATCCCCCTCGGTCATCCGCAATCCCGCAGGATAAATCCCCTTTTACGAAAGGAGGAGGAGGAGGTAGGTTGGCAGGTCTTTGTAAAAAGCCCTCTGCATCGTGCCAACTCAATCTCACAACTTACGTTCTTGCTACGTCCCCATCATCGTGCGTTTCGCTTTCTTGGTTGATAATAATTTTCCCGGAGGCTATTTCTCTGAAGATGGAAACGCGTGCACCAAACCGGATAAGAATGGTTTTGTTCGATTTCGATGGGACACTGACAAAGCCGGGGGCCCTGGATTTTGATCGCATTAAGGCGGCCATCGGATGCCCTAACGAAATTCCCGTACTTGAAAACATGGGGAGCATCACCGACCCAATTCGCCGGCGAGAGGTCTCTCGTCTGCTGGATGAGTTTGAGATGGAGGGAGCTGAAATATCGGAGCCCAACCCGGGCGCGGAAGCGGTTATCCCTTACCTCAAGGAGCGGGGAATCCTCATTGGAATATTGACCCAGAACACCCTTTAGACGGTGATCCGGGCCCTCGAAAATTTTGAAAATACCGGGATTTCCGATTTTGATCTCGTGATCACCCGGGATGACCAACTGAGGCCGAAGCTCCATCCGGAGGGCATTCTCTGGGCTGCGGAGAAGATGGGCGTCAGGCCCCAACAGGTCCTCATGGTGGCCGTCCTTGTAAGCTGTGACGATGGTGCATTTTCAGTGATTTCTTCATATTTTAACGATATAAACTCAACGTCAGAATAAGAGTTGATTTTTTTGAGGATACCGATAGCATCCTCGCTCATTTAGAAGCGGGATCTTTGATATGGTCGGGCCGAGGGCGTCAGACAAAACAATTCTCCTCAGGTGCTCTGAAATCAACAGGCCTGATAGAGACGATCAAAACCCTAACATCTTCATTTTACGCCACAGTGTCACCACGCTGATTCCGAGTTCTTCGGCGGTATTGCGCCGGTGGCCCTTGTGCTTATCTAAGACTTCTTTGATAGTCTTGGCCTCGGCGGCGTGCAAAGGGTCTTGAGGCAGGCGCAGGGAGGATGTGACATCGGCTTTCGGCGACGGACAAGTCATATCCTCAGGCAGGTGATCCAGGGTAATAAACTGCCCAGGGCACAAAACCGCAGCACGCTCTAAGGCGTTTTCTAATTCGCGGATGTTACCCGGGAAATCGTAATGCATAAATACGTTCATGACGTCGGTGGAAACGGACTGAATGCGCTTTCTGATGAGTGAGTTGAAACGCTCGATAAAGTGTTCTACTAGCAGGGGTATGTCTTTCCGGCGCGCATTTAAGGGGGGCAGTTTCAACTTGATGACGTTCAGCTGGTAATAAAGATCTTGCCGAATCGTGCCCAAATGAACTTTGCTGGTTAAATCCTGGTTGGTTGCCGCAATGATCCGGACATCCGCCCGAAGCGGCTTGACCGCACCCAAGGGTTCATACTCCTTTTCCTGCAAAAAGCGCAATAGCTTGGCTTGCAGTGCCGGTGAAATGTCACCGATTTCGTAGAGAAACAGAGTCCCCTTTTCGGCACGGGCGATTAGACTGGGCTTGTCCTGGTGGGCATCGGTGAAAGCCCCTTTTTTATACCCGAACAGCTCGGATTCCGACAAGGTATCTGGAAGCGCTGAGCAATTCACCGCCACGAAAGGCTGCGTGTTGCGGGGGCTGAGCGAGTGTATAGCCCGGGCCACCAACTCCTTTCCGGATCCACTGGGCCCCTCGATTAGGACGGTGCTGCTGCTCTCGGCGATGGCCGGCAGGGTAGAGAACATTTTCAGCAGCGCTGAGTTTTTGCTGAAGATGTCGGCTACTTGATATTTTTGGTTGAGCTGGCGGCGGAGCCCTTCGATACAGGATAAATCCCTAAAAGTCTCCACCCCACCGATAATTTTCCCACGCTCCGAGCGCAAGACAGCTGTACTGATACTGATAGGAAGGAGCTTTCCTTCAATGTTGAGTATGTAAACTGGCATATCAATGATCTCGTCCCCCGTTTCGAGAGTGCTTTTCATGGCGCATGCGCTCTGGCAGATGCTGGCGCGAAATACATCGTAACATTTATGCCCGATGGCCCTTGAGCGCCGGTTTCCGGTAATTTTTTCCGCAGCCCGATTGAAAGAAGTGATCCGCCAATCAACGTCGATGGTAAAAACCCCATCAGCGATGCTTTCCAATATCGGATTAATCCAGGGAACCCTTTGTTTGCAATGAACCGGCATCCCACACCTCCTGACATGGCGGCAAACCGGGCTAGGCAGTCTGGTACACTCGGTTTGTGACCATGAAATATATATTTCATTTTAGAAAATAATTGCAAGCATATTTTCATTAATGAAATGTTTTTGAAGTATGCTATCACGCTTTTGGTAGCTGGTTAGGCTAAAATTTGGAACGAAAACAGGAGATTAGAATAATTATCAAAATTGTGGTGCGACTATTGCTAATATCATTGCGGGAAGGGTGATTGAGGTGCATCTCAATGAAGTTGGCTATACCCCTTTTTGGGCCGCGCGTTTCACCCCGATTCGACCATGCCCGGCGTTTGCTCCTGCTGTCTTTGGAGGGAGACAGCGTGGTGTCCAGTGAAGAGATTCCTTTGAATCCTCTGACGGTATGGCAGCGGGTTGAAAAATTGAAAGAGCTCGGGGTGAAAGTCGTGATCTGTGGAGGAATCGATGAGAACTCCAAGTGCTGGTTAATCGATCACCAGATTCAGGTCATCCCGTTGGTCGCAGGTGAAGCCAGCGGGGCAGTCATGGATTTTCTGGGTGGTCGGTTGAAGGCCCCTGCGATGCGCCGGGTCGTTTAAGACGACCAGGGGGTTAAAAGGGTATCATGAGACACACCGGATTGAGAGACAGCCAGCGAGGACCTTCCCGCGACCGATCGCGTTCTGCTGGTGCCCAACGGGAATGTGTTTGCCCGAAATGCGGGTCAACGTTTGCTTTAGCTTGGCGTGCGGGGTGCGACAAGCTTGTGTGCGCGGAGTGCGGCACGCGGCTGGTTCGAAAACGAAAGTGATCATCCGCTGGGCGATACCGCAGATTATGGATGAGAGTTGTAAGTCCAGACCGTGAAAGCAAAATTGACAGGACTTTATGGGAAAAGAGGTCTGAGGCCCAGCGCACATAATTGGCTATGAAACCATCTTAGCATGAATGTTTGGAATCAACTTCATTCAGGGAGGAAAGGACAATGAAACGACGGGATTTTCTAAAAGGGATCGCAGCTGCATCAACAGGCATCGCCATCAGCAGTGGGATCGGGCCCATGTTGCCCAAAGTCCAAGCTGCTGCGAAGGCAGATTTCGGAGAGGTGAAGAGCGTCAAGGTTTATTGCATTTCTGAGACCAGTTGGTTTGACAACGCCACTCTGGGCAAGGATATCAAAAATGCCGGCGGTATCAACACCAATCAATACGATGTATCTTACACCAAGGACAATCTGGGTGGGTATGCTGCCCTGATTGAAGTCGAAGCGCTGGACGGCAAAAAAACAACGTATCTTTTGGACTCCGGCTGGAACACGGAATGGGTGGATTATGTATTCGCAAAAGACGGCATCGATACAATGCTGAAGAATAAGGACATCAATACCATATTCATCAGCCATGATCACATTGATCACTATTTCGGCATCGAAAGCACCCTGAAGCATCAGCCGGACATCACGATGTATTTTCCGGGGACCGCAATGAAGAAAAGCTTCGAACTGCTGAAGGGTGCCGATTTCTCAAAAACCCCGGGTTGTCCCAAGAACTCGGTACCCCATACTGGCAAGCTAATCGTCACAGAGACGAACAAGCTCTACAAAGTGCAGGACGGCCTGGCGCTTGTGTTCTTCGATGCCCCGGCCACCTTGCAAGTCCGCGGAGAAAACACTTTGTATGCCAAGGTTAAGGGCAAAGGTTACATAACGATCACCGGCTGCTGCCATCCGGGGATATTGACTCTGATCAATTATGCTCGGCGCAATTTTAAGGACGGTGACAAAAACTACGGGCTATATGGAGGGCTGCATATTTCGGTTTTTGAAAACTGGGATCCGAAGTTCGACGACCTGATCGCCGGCATGAAAAACTATAACCTGTCCATGATCGGATGCAACCACTGCACGGGCTGGATTTGGGCCGAAAAGGCACTCGCCGCAGGCTTGCCTATCATCAAGGGTACCGACAAGAATAAATCCTACTCCAAGGTCGGAACCCTGGCGAAGGCCAACACATCTAATCTTTATATCGGCAACGGCGACAGCGTCATTTTCGGATAACGTCAAAAAAAACTTGGCCGGGGCGTTATCAATGCCCCCGGCCTAATCACACGCATGAAGCATAACTTCCACCAAAGCCGACTGTGAGGGAAGAAAGATGCAACCTGCTGCTGCGAACTGGTTGTCTGAACGTAATCTTGTTCCAAGATGGTCCGCCGCTATGTCCGGGTTGGTCAACGCCGCTGCTGTTTTGGCGCTGGCCGTAATTTTATGGTGGTTCGTATTCGCCGTTGAAGGGATTTTTAAGCTCTATACACCGCTGCTAGGTTTCGCCATCATGATTTGGATACTCCTGATTTTGCTTTGGCAAACCGAGCTCTTTGATCTGTGGCCGCTGCGACGCGATTTTTTGCAAAGCTCGAACGGAATTACCAAAGGCCTTATGTTGACCGGTTTATGCCTGCTGGTTCTTTTGTTGCTAGTTTTTGGGATCGTTTATTGGCTTATTGGTAGTTACGGTGTCACGTATTTTAATTGGAACAGTCTAGCCGCATACGGCAAGCTCGGCTAAGACCCTACGACTTCTCGCGAAACTGCCTCATGGGCGCTCATCGCCCTCTCAGTGCCTTTTTTCTGGATGACCGTTCTGACCATGGTCGGATTGAAAAACGATTTATGGCCGGGTTTACAATCACCCCGATCCGGTTTTGCTAATCTACTGTGGATCATCGCGACCAGTATTCCGTTGTTTTGTATTTTTTTTCATCAACACATAGGTTCGATGTTCTATCCGGCTCAGGTGTATACGGCGGTGCCCCCGTGGTGGAAAGCGATTGCCCACACCAACAGCGCCGAGTTCAACATGGGCTGGTTGTTCTGCATTGTTGTGGTCATGTTTTACACGATACACTTGTGGGAAGGCAGGCCATGGAGCTTAGTGACTAAGCAGCCATGGCGATTTTTTTTCGTTCTTGTGGGGAGTTTTATCCTCGGAGTGGCCATGTTTAAGATCGAGCTCGGCATCATGAATTATTTCTGGGGTGAAGCCTATCTCGGTGGTCAAAATGAGGCCAACTTCGGTTGGCGATACGCCCATACCACTACCATGGCGTCCTTCATTCTGGTGCCGGCGATAATGCTAAATTACCTTTTCTCAAAAGCCTTTGACGGAATGGGCGGCAAAGTTAAAGGAATCATTATGAGCTTGATTTCAGTCGTCATCGGATTGCTTTTTGCCTGGGTCTACTACGCTGCGGCTCCGACTGTGCTCGGGGTCAACAGAGGGGTATCCCACCCCTCGGAGAACCCAACCGTCTTTTTACTGCTCGTCATCAACCTACTGGTTATCCAATATAATTTCTTCGACGGCTGGCCGGGCTACAGGCTGAAAAAATGAGTTTGGAACTTAAATCTAGAGAGGGCTGCGAGAGGGTCGATCCGGTCGGTCAGACCGAACTTTTGCTGAACCGGACCTTCATGTCGATCTTCCAAACGGAAGCGTTTCGAAACCATTTCGGATTCAAGCACATCAGCCCTCTGGTGAGCTTTGACGGGCTTCCCGGTTGGTATTTGTGGTTTTCCGACAGACCGGGAGCCTTCCTGCTGAGAGGTGTCGCCGGTTACACGGTGTCATTAGCCGAAAGGCTATTTAGTCTAGAAACTGTTTACGGCATCCGTTTGGGAGTCTTTTACTACCCGAGTCTTGAGGAAGCACTTTTAAATGACTTTTCCTGGCCTGAAAAGATCCTCCGTTTCAGCGGCTGCTTTGACAATACCGGGACGCCGTCACCCGAAGGGCGGAAAGAGATACCTGAGGCCTTTTTTCTGGCCGGCTACCTCAACCTCGGGTTCATTCCCTCGAAGAATTTTGTAGAAGTGGAGTGCACCGCGATGGATCGCTGGCGCGATTATCGGGTTGGCGGCCTGCATTTTTATGATCCTTCCGGAAAACTCACAGAGGTCGTCATGGCCGGGGGCCGGGACCGGGACGTCCCTGGATGGGAACTCACTCATTTTTTAGCGGATAAGCTGATCTTGGGAATTTGCTTCAATTTTCGGCTGACTCCAGCGACGGTTCTGGTATCCCGACGGAATGGCAAAGCTTGTTATCTGTGGGAAGACCGTCCGGTGGAGCATCGGATCGAACCGGGGATATCAGAAATGAAACTTCTGGCCGGGCTTGGCGAACCAGGTTGCAAATTGACGAATATCGATCTCGGAGCTTATACGGCTGCGGCTCAGCAGAAAATAGATGGGGAACTGCTTTATATTACGCTTGACGGATCAATGCCCCCAGCGAACCACTCGCGCTGGATTAACCCGGAATGGTGGCAGCTACAATATGAGTCTTTCGAGCCAGGGCATGGCTCTGGCTGTGCTTGCTATCTCAATAACCATTAAGCGCACTAAGCATAAAAGGGCTGGATACCATGGAACCCACTCGAAGATCCTTTTTCAGCAAGTTCTTCGTTCGCAAGACTTTCAATCTGGTTTTTGAAATGCAGAAATCCTATCGTCAAGCTAAATCGGATGGAGAATATTTTCATTCATTTGAAAGCGGCTACCCTCTGATATCCGAGTACATGCAATTCATGGATGACGAAGCCAACACACTCGGTATCGACACGCGGGGAAAAACCAAACTCGAGACTGGCTGAAGAGATTTACCATAAAAGCAAAAAATAGCTCAGTCACCATACAGCTCCTTAGTAAAGATCCGACCCCAGGGAGCTGGCTTTGGGAACCCGAGAAGGGGTTACTTTGCCTTGCCCCTGAGGGGGCAAGGAGGAGTTGTCCTAAGGGCAAGCGTTAGAACAGACCTAATTGCTCAACCATTCGTTCTCGGACTTCCTGATACTTGAAATATTTGGGGATCATCTCTGAATCCAACTCTACTGCATCAACACAGTAACCTTGAGCCCAGAAATGATTACCCCAATAGGGTTTGCTTCCTCTACCACAGAATTGTAATACAAATTGCTTGCCTTCGATCCTGGATGAAAGTTAGGCTTACCATCCACTGTCAAAATTTAGCCCACTTTCCTGTTCATCTGCCCCGGTATTCTAGGGCGCTACAGTCTTTTTTTTCAAAAAAAAGAACTTACACGTATTTACTCACCAAATCGTCTCAAGTATGCTAATCGTATGCTCAAATGATCCGGTTCAGTGTAAACCTGAACCAAGGCGCTTACGTATCGCTAGAAAGGAGGTATTAAATGGGGAAGTATCTCTGGCAAGCTAACTATGTCGGCGAAGGTTTAAAGGGATTGCTCAAAGAAGGCGGGTCTAGTCGGCACGCCGTGGTGGAAAAAATAATCGATTCGATGGGAGGCAAGCTGGAAGCTTTCTGCTATGCCTTCGGAGAAACTGACCTTTACGCCATCGTGGAGACGCCCGACAATGTCAGTGCGCCAGCGTTTGCCCTTACAGTTGCGGCAAGTGAGGCCGTTACTTTGAAGACAACAGGTGATAAGAAGTCGCTTTTTTAGGTCGGGATTATGGTTGGTATTGACTTGTGTGTCAAGCAAGATATGGTGTCCGCAACTTGCGGGCGTAAAATTGGGCACTGGATGCCGGCAAGAGCGTGCAAGTGGAGGCAGTGCCAGTCGTAGACCCCGTCTCTAGCGGGGGGTGCTCGACTGTGTTTGAAAGGCGGTTCGCCTCAGGCGGAGAGGAAATTTGGGCAGAGCGATCTCCTCGACCCTGACTTTTTCGTCAAAAATCAGGCAGTGTGGCCCTCCACAGCCTTGGAAACCTCTGGATATTTCCCTGCGCTCTGCGTATAGGCAGGTTCCAGGTCAGCAAAAAGCCACTTATTGGACCCCCCAATCAGACGGTGGAGAGACTGTGGGAGCTAGGACACGGATATAGTCGACGCTGAACCGTGAAGCATCAAAGGCTTTCTCTTCTTCACCACCCATCAATTGATGAAGTTAGACTGTAAGTCAAGGAAGCTGAAAAGGCCCTTTACTCAGATGGGTATGGGGATTCCGGTTCGTGGACAGTGAAACGCTGATAGGTAAGAAACTTTTGCGAGACTGCGATTGGAACACTTGGTTAAGACCTTTACCAAATCATGCTTTCCTGCTATTATTGTGAGAGTTTTCAGCTCATTATGTCAAAAACAGAAACTCAACTAACTTTTTGGCGCCGGTCCGGCTCGCATGGAGGCAGGCCGCATCATGACGAAAATTCCTGAATTCCTCAAGCCTTACTTTTGGGAAATAGATTTCGCCGGTCTGAGCTTGCCCGAACGGCAGACCTATATCCTCGAACGGGTGTTGGAATATGGAAACGATCAAGCCATCCGCTGGCTGAAGGCAAATTTCACTCCCGAAACCATCGCCGCGGTTGTGCGCCACAGCCGTCGTATTTCCAGGAACACGGCCAATATATGGGCGCTGGTACTGAATATTCCCAAGGAGCAAATCCGATGTTTCTCGACACCCTCTCTGCCGACGCCCGGCAACTCCTGATACGACTGGGCCGGCAACCCTTGCTGCGGCCCTTTTATCTTGCCGGCGGCAGCGCTGCCGCGCTACACATGGGGCACCGTATCTCGGTCGATCTGGATTTTTTCACACGACAGGATCACTATGAAACCGAGCCGCTCATTCAGCATCTGCAGACGATAGCTCATCTCGCGATTCAGCAGCAAAGCCGGGGGACACTAGTTGGCCGGCTGGGCGATGTTCGGATCAGCTTTTTCGTTTATCCCTATCCGCTATTGGCAGAACCAGAGGAGTTGGAAGGATGCCGGGTCGCGCAATTGTTGGATATCGCATTGATGAAGCTCATTGCCATCAGCCAGCGGGGAACCAAGAGGGATTTTGTCGATCTATTTTTCATCTGCCAAAAGGATTATAATTTGGGCGAATTGTTGCGCCAGATACCGCTCAAGTACACCACGGTTTCATTTCCTGCCTACCATATTTTACGAGCCCTGGTATACTTTTTCGACGCTGATGAGGATGAATCACCGCAGATGTTAGCCACCTTTTACTGGGACCAGGCAAAACGTTTTTTCGAAGACCAAGTCAAACAACTGACCCGGGATCTGTAATCTTAACACCCGGAGGCCAAAAGGTGCTAAGAAGTCCCTTCCTTGGGTACGGCTTAGGGGCTGTGTCGACTTGTGTGTCAAACTAGATCTGGGTGCAAGATAGGTATTCACTGATCACTTCTTCCCCAGTGCCTGATCGAAATCCTCGATGAGGTCATCCGTGGATTCGATGCCCACAGAGAGCCGGATCAGGCCATCGGAGATCCCAACCGCCATCCTTTCCTCGGGGGAAAGTCCCGAGTGGGAGGTGGTGGCCGGCCGGGTGATGAGGGTTTCGACCCCCCCAAGGCTCGGCGCAAGGGTGGGGATGGTTGTCAGGCTTATGAAGCGGTCTGCGGCCTCAACCCCTCCCACGAGCTCGAAGCTCAGCATCCCACCGAAGCCGTCAAAGAGCTCTCGGGCGCGCTGGTGGCCCGGGTGGCTTTCGAGGCCCGGGTAGTTGACCTTGCGGACGGCACGATGGCCCTCCAGAAATCGCGCGATCCTGAGCGCGCTCTCGTTCTGCTGCCTGACCCTCACGGCCAGCGTCTTGATCCCGCGGTGGAGGAGAAAACAGGCATGGGGGTCCAGGGTCCCGCCCAGGTGATTGAGCCGGTGGGTCACACGCTCAATGAGGTCTCTGCGGCCGATCACAGCGCCTGCCACGATGTCCGAATGGCCGTTCAGATATTTGGTGCAGCTGTGAACGGAGAGGTCAAAGCCCCAATCCAGCGGTCGGAAGTTCACCGGGCTCGCAAAGGTATTGTCGATGATGGCAAGGATCCGGTGCTTCCTCGCAAAATCGACGATTTCTCGAAGCTTAGGGACCCCGAGCAAGGGGTTTGTCATGGTCTCTACATAAACAGCCTTGGTTCGCGGGCGCACCTTGCCCTCCCACGAGGAGGGGTCGTTGCCGTCCAAGAGATCGAAGGCAAGTCCGAACCCCTGGAAGTCCTTTGTGATGAAGTCGAAGGTGCCGCCGTAGAGGCAACGCTCCGCCAGGAGATGGTCGCCTGAAGATAGAAAGGTGAGAAACGTCGTGGTGATGGCGGCCATCCCGCTTGCCGTAACGATCGCTGCCTCTGCGTTTTCGAGCGCAGCCAGCTTCCGGTGGAGCGCCAGGTGGTTGGGGGTGTTGTTGAGACGGATGTACCGGATGTCGTCATAACAGGCCTCCCCAGAGTATTCAAAGGTGGCGGACTGGAAAATGGGCATGCTGACCGCCCCATGGATCAACGGATCCGGCTCCCCTGCATGAATCAGTTTGGTCTCCAATCGGCTATAGGTCGTTGACACGATTTTCCTCTCCATGAAAATTGCACGATCAGCCATCAGCTGTCAGCTGTCAGCAAAGATTAAGAAAGAGAAGAGATTGGCTGAATGCTGACCGCTGACCGCACCATCCAGAAATCCCCGACTTACGGATGGACACTGCTAAGCTGGCGTTTATCCCCTCCAGGGCCCGACGGCCCCCGTGAGGGGTTAAGGCATGTAAAGGATGACGAGCAGCTCCGTTTGGCTCTCCGCTGGATTTGAAAGGTGGTGGTCGATGTTTGAGTTGAACCTCATCGAATCGCTCTGGTTCAGCGTCCTCTTTTCATCGCCGACGGTCAGTTCCAGGGTGCCGGAGAGCACGTAGATAAATTCTTCGCCATCATGCCGATAAGCGACCCCCTTGTGGGCCGTCTTCGGAGGGATCGTCACCGAGAAGGCCATCAAGTGCTTATCGGAATCCGGTGGCGTGAGGGTTTTGTACAAATAGTGCTCCGTCCGTTTGGCCGTATCCTTGAGGCGCTGCTCGGGTGAGACATCCGTCCGCAAAAGGGCGGTCGAATCAAGCTTCAAGGCCTTGGCGACCTGGATGAGAAAGGCGACGGGTGCCTCGACCTGCTCGTCCTCGACCCACTGCAGGTACTCGGGGGCGCACCCGGTTGCCTCGGCCAGCGCCTCCGCACTCAACCCCCGTTCGAGACGTATCCGCCTGATGCGTTGCGCCGCCGATTCGCTTGTCTGTGTCCCCATGGTTTTGTCTCCCATCACTTGTTTTGGGCCGGCCAGGAAAAGCCGGTTCCGAGAAAAATCTGAGCTCGCCATCCGAAGGTCTTGGATATCTCGGTGGACACTATCGCATTTCCTCTCCCCGCACAAGACCGTTGTTTGAGACAGGTCACCCCCCTGACACCGGGATGTGGAGGTCCAGGACATCGCCCGGTTGAAGCACATAGTCAAAGCCCTTCAGGCGACCATTCACAAAGACGTGGAGCATGATGTCGTCAAATTGCTCGGGAGGACCTATGGCTGGAAGCGTCTTGAGCAGTTCATCGATGGTGGTGCCTTCTTCGATCTCCATGAGCATCTCTTTCCGAGAGCCCGGTGCTTCCTTCAGATGATCAGTTGCGCCTACGGCAAAGAATGACTTGATCCTTATTTTCATTAAACGCTCTTGTCCAGGGTGTCCCGGACCTTCTTGGCGAGGCCGTGTGCGGAGAGCGGCTTCAAGAGGAATGCCTTGATTCCCAGGGTGCTGGCCGTCTCCTCCGTGATCCGTTCGCTGTACCCCGTGCAGAGGATGACCGGTAGATCGGGACGGATTTCGATCAGGGCCTGCGCAAGACGCTCGCCTGTCATCTGGGGCATGGTCATGTCGGTGATCACCAAGTCGAAACGGTCCGGTCGGGCGCGAAAGGCGTCGAGGGCCTCAACGCTGCTTGAAAAGGTGACCACGTCATACCCGAGATGCTGGAGCATATCCCGGCCGATTTCCACCAGAGACGGTTCATCGTCCACAAAGAGGATGCGCTCGCTGCCTGATTGAAGTTTCTCGTCATGGCGGGTCTGAGGCGCCGCGGTCTCAACGGCCGGAAGATAGATTTTGAAGACGGATCCAAGGGCAGGTTCGCTCTTCACTGAGATCACGCCGCCATAGCCGGTCACCATGCCGTGCACCACAGCCAGGCCAAGCCCGGTCCCTTCCCCTTTTTCTTTGGTGGTGAAATAGGGTTCGAAGATCCGATCGAGGACCTCCGGCGTCATGCCGCACCCCGTATCCCCAACGGTCAGCGCCACATAAGGCCCGGGTCTCAGATCCGGATGTGCTGCGCACAGATCCTGGTCGGCCTGAACCTGATGAAGACTCACCTCCAGGATCCCGCCGTTTTCGCGCATAGCCTGGGCGGCATTGGTGCAGAGGTTCATGATGATCTGATGGATCTGCGTGGGGTCGGCGAGCACAATGGCCTCATCCGTTCCGATGTCCTGCCGGATCTCGATGGTTGCAGGCAAGGAGGCCCTCAGGAGCTTAAGGGACTCCTTCACAATGGGTCTGAGCTGAATGGGCTTTCGCTCACTTTCGCTCTGACGGCTGAAGGCCAGGATTTGGCTTACAAGGTTCTTTGCCCTCTCGCCCGCATTGAGGATTTCATCCAGATAGTGGTGGACCCGGGTCCCTTCCGGCTGGTTCAAGAGGACGAGCTCCGTGTAGCCCATGATGGCAGCGAGGATATTGTTGAAATCATGAGAAATTCCACCGGCAAGGGTCCCGATGGCTTCCATTTTCTGGGCTTGTCTCAGCTGGGCCTCCAGCCGGGCCTTTTCCGCCTGGCTTCCCTTGACCGCTGTGATGTCCTTGGCGACCGACACCAGACAGTCATCGTTGCCATAACGCAAGGGCCTGCAGGAGAGCAGGGCATCAAACAGGACGCCGTCCGATCTGCGGCACTTCAACTCATATCCGTTGACCTGGCCTTCCTGATTGAGAATTTCGATGAATTGGGACCTCTCCGAGGCGTTGACAAAGAGATTCAGGTCGAGCGGGCTCCTGCCAATGACTTCCTCCCTCGAAAAACCGGTCATGGCACGAAAGCCTTCATTCACCTCAATGAAACGGCCGCCCTCCAGCCTGGTGAGCGTGATGGCATCCGGGATGGCTTGAAAAGTGACCCGGTAACGCTCCTCGCTCTGCCTGAGTGCCGTCGCTGTTTTCAGGTGGCTGGAAAAGAGCATGCCGTTCTCGATGGCCATGGCCGCCGGGCCGCTCAGGGCGGTGAGGAAAAGGAGGTCCTCCCGTTCAAAGCTGGTTCCCAGCTCACGGGAGTGGACGTAGATGACGCCTACAACCTTTCCTTTGCTCACCAGCGGGACGCACATGGTCGATGTCACCCTCATGAGCTTCATGCTCTCCGAGAGGTCGTGACGCTCCTGATCGTCGTAGTTCGGCGAGAGGAGGGCCTTGCCCTCCTTGATCACCCGTTCCACAATGGTGTGGCTGTAAGCAATGCCCGCCCGGCGCTTATCCCTGGCACGTGCAACGAGCAGTCTCGGTTCCCCCGAATCCTCGTCCATGAGAAGGATCACGCCGCTGTCGATCCGCTTAAACCAGACAAAGAGCCCGTCCATGAGCTTTTCGCACAAGGCCTGGAGGTCAAGGGATTCCATCATCAGGGTGGAGAGCTCGCAGATGGTTTCCAGTTGACGCCGGCTCGCAACACGTGTGGTCTTAAGACCATCCCCTTTTCCTTCCTCCTCCGGGCCGGTCAGGTAAATGGCGTATCCAGCGGTCGGGCCTTCATGCTCACAAGGACCTCCGAGGACCAGTGACGTGTCGCCGATACATATGATGTGCCCCTCGGCCACTTCATGGGCTCGGCCAGCTGGGATCGGCTTCCCTTCGACCAGGGTTCCGTTATAGCTTTCAAGGTCTTCGATTAGGTAACGGCCTTGTGTGCAACTGATTCGGAGATGATTGCGCGAAACCGAGGGGTCTTCGACCTGGATGTCGTTCTCCGTCCCGCGTCCCATAGAGGTCGAGCCTGGCATTCAGCTCAAAGGAACGACCTTTTTCCGGACCGCCGATGATGTGTAGCCGAGTCATGTAGCCCCCGCTGGTTCAAAAAGAGAGTAGGATGGCCCCTCAGCCATCTGAGCGCATCGAGGCCGAATTTTGGAGGATAGGACGGCTTTCAGATGACGAGGATAAACTCAATGGCCACCCCTCGTCAAGGAGAGGGGAGGTGCCAGTTCCCTCACAAAACGGGAGTTTGGCGGCGGGCGGCGGGAGGTCAGATGGGATAAATCGCCTCACCGAGGGTTCTGATCCATTGGTCCTCAAGGACCTTGAGTGCCTATTCCAACTGCGCGAGGCCCATGACGAGGACGGTTGCATCTTCCTTTTTTGAACGACCTAAACCACTTCTTCAAAGAGGTGGCAGCCAATCTGAAATAGATAAGGATAGCCCTCTTTTTTTTGCTTTCTTAAACCGAGGAGGTTGCCCTTGAGGTATGATCCCCGTGGCAGGGGACGCGTCCTTGCACGCAGGCAGGCCTAGCGAAGTCGGATTGGGCTGTATGAGATCTTGAATCTTATGGGCACGCTCGGCGCAAAAAAATCTCGTTCAAAAGCCATGGCCCATTTCTGGTAATCTAAACTATTGATTTGTGATGGCATTCATATATAGAATAATAACCATAATACTGATTTTTGGATGGAACCCGCAGCAGTCCGCAAAGATCGTGTTGACTCGTGGTGTTCTGAGAACCGATGGATGGGCGCACACCTCCGAAAAGAACCGTTTACGGCATTATTCAGAAAGGCCCTGCGCGTACGGTCTCAAGCCCTCTAACCAGAGAAGATCCACGGGGGACTCATGTCTTTGCCGCCTGGGTTTGCGGGTTTTGATTACCCCTCATTTCAGATAACAACAGGCCTTTCAGGAGTAAAGATGGAAGCTGAAAAAATGATGACCATGGATGGACGGGAGCTGCGCTTCAGCCCCGGAGAAACGATTTTACAGGTCGCACGGCGACAGGGGATCGACATCCCGACCCTCTGCTATCTCAAAAACGCAACGCCTACCGGCGCCTGCAGGATCTGCCTCGTGGAGGTGGAGGGCGCAAGGAACTTGGTACCTGCCTGTGCCGCCCCCGCAACGCCCAACATGGTGGTCCGGACGGAATCGCCCAGGGTGATCCAGGCGCGGCGCATAAACATTGAGCTGCTGCTTGCCTCGGGTCACCACAACTGCCTCGTGCAGGATCTTGGCATGGACGACTGGACCGACTTTCAGCTGAGGGCCATGACCCCGGGCGAGCACCAGGACATATGCCCGGCATACGGGCAATGCCGCCTGCAGGACCTGGCGGTGCGATATCAGGTCAAGGCAGCCCGCTTCAAGCCGGGCAGAAACCGAGTACGCCATTGAGACGGTCAACCCCTTCATCGTGCGGGACTTTTCACGCTGTATTCTTTGTGGCCGATGTGTTCAGGCCTGCAACGAGATCCAGGTCAACCGCGCCATCAGCTTCGGATACCGGGGGGTCAGTTCCAAGATCGTTGCCAAGGGAGACAGGCCCCTCAAGGATTCGGACTGCGTCTTCTGCGGGGAGTGCGTTCAGGCCTGCCCCGTGGGGGCGCTGGTGCCGAAGCGGGAGATGATGGGGGAGCGACTGCCCCAGGAAGCGCGCCAGGTGCGCACCACCTGCTCCTACTGCGGCGTCGGCTGCCAGATGTACCTGCACGTCCATGATAACAAGGTGGTCAGGGTGACCGGGGTCGAGGGGGTGGGGCCAAATGACGGCAGCCTCTGTGTCAAGGGTCGCTATGGTTATGATTTCATCAATTCCCCGGAGCGGCTCACCAAACCGCTGATCCGTGAGAACGGCCGCTTTCGAGAGGCTTCCTGGGATGAGGCCCTGGGCCTGGTCGCCGAGAGACTGGGCCGGATCAAGGCGGAATCGGGGCCGGATAGCATCGGCGTGCTGACAAGCGCCAGAATCACCAACGAGGAGAACTATGTGGTCCAGAAGTTTGCCAGGGCCGTCATCGGAACCAACAACGTGGACCACTGTGCCCGGCTCTGACACTCCTCTACGGTGGCCGGTCTGGCCGCGGCTTTCGGAAGTGGTGCGATGACGAACCCCATCTCGGACATTGAAGAGGCCAAGGTGATCCTCATCACGGGCTCGAACACAACGGAGAACCATCCGGTCCTCTCCGCCTACGTGAAAAGGGCTGTCACCCTGCGGGGGGCGAAGCTGATCGTGGTGGATCCGCGAAAGATTCCCATCACGCAGTTTGCGACCCTCTGGTTGAGGCAGAGGCTTGGAACGGATGTGGCCTGGATCAACGGGATGATGCATGTAATGATTGAAGAGGGGCTCTACGATGAGTCCTATGTCAACTCGAGGACCGTCGGGCTGGATGAGGTCAAGTCGGTCGTAAAGGCCTATACGCCCGAGTACGTGGAGGAGATCACGGGGATCCCGAAGGATCAGCTGATCCAGGCCGCCCGCCTGTATGCCTCGGCCCCGGCCGCCTCCATCCTTTACACCATGGGCATCACACAGCACACCACGGGCGTGGACAACGTCAAGTCGCTGGCCAATCTTGCCATGCTCTGCGGCAACGTGGGGGTGCGGGGCGGCGGCGTCAACCCCTTGAGGGGTCAGAACAATGTGCAGGGGGCCTGCGATATGGGGGGGCTGCCCAATGTTTACACGGGCTACCAGAAGGTGGATGACCTGGTCGCCCGTTCCAAAGATGGAAAATGCCTGGGGTGTCAAAGGGTTACCCGACAAGCCGGGACTGGCAGCGACGGAAATGATGGACCGTGCCCACCACGATCAGCTCAAGGCGTTGTATATCGTCGGCGAAAATCCCATGGTCTCGGACCCTAACCTCAACCACGCAAGGGAGAGCCTGGAGCGGTTGCGGTTTCTCGTGGTGCAGGACATCTTTCTGACGGAGACGGCGCAACTGGCCCACGTGATTCTGCCTGCGGCCTCCTTCGCCGAAAAGGATGGGACCTTCACCAACACGGAAAGGAAGGTCCAGCGCGTGAGGAAGGTGCTCGATCCCCCAGGGGAGGCAAAGGAGGACTGGCGGATCATCGCGGACCTCGCGGGACGTATGGGCTACGAAATGCATTATGAAAGTCCGAGGGCCATCATGGAGGAGATCGCACAGGTAACCGGATCCTACTGCGGCATCAACTACGACCGGCTCGAAGTCGATGGCATTCATTGGCCGTGCACCGGCACCGATCACCCGGGGACCCCCTGTCTCCACATGGACCAGTTCACTTGCGGTCTCGGGGTGTTTCACGCGCTGACGTACAAGCCGCCGGCCGAGCTGCCTGACGAAGGTTATCCCTTCTTCCTGACGACGGGGAGGCTCCTTTATCAATACCACACGGGGACCATGACCATGAAATCGGATGGCCTAAACGTATTGGCCCCGGAATGCTTTGTGGAGATCGCGATGGAGGATGCGGAAAGCCTTGGGCTCACCATGGGGGACCTGCTGCGTGTCGCGTCGCGACGGGGCGCCATCGAGGCAAGAGCCCGTATATCCGACAAGGCAGTGGCGGGGACCGTTTTCATTCCGTTTCACTACGCAAAGGCAGCGGCCAACCTCCTGACCAACGACGCCATGGATCCCATTGCCAAGATCCCGGAATACAAGGTGTGTGCGGTCAGGATCGAAAAGGTATGATGACAGGAGCGATGATGATGCAGCGAGCGAGAGACCTTGAGGCGTTGAATCCGGATTTGAGCGCGGATGTCATGGCGCGGGTGGACCAGATCGTGGATCACCACAGGGGGAGGCCGGGAAGTCTGATTCCGGCCTTGGAGGAGTGCCAGGGGATCACGGGCTATCTGCCGGCGGAATTACTGGACTATATCAGTGATCGCCTTGGTGTACCAGGCAGCACGGTTTACGGTGTGGTCACCTTTTATTCGTTTTTCTCCATGGTCCCCAAGGGGAGACACAATATCAAAGTCTGCATGGGCACCGCGTGTTACGTCAGGGGAATCGGGGAAGTCATTAATCGTCTGAAGACCGAATTCAGTTTGCAGGTGGGTGGGACGACGGGTGACAGGCGGTTTTCATTGGAGGCGGTCCGATGCCTGGGGGCGTGCGGGTTGGCCCCCGTAGTAGTGGTGGATCACGACACCCATGGCGGCGTCATGCCGGACCGAATCCTGGATATTCTGAATCGCTACGAATAGAATGCGAGGAATTTAATGAATGAGGCAGTCGTAAGTCAGGAGGAGGAAAAAACTGACATGAAAGCCATGACCCTGAAGGATGTCAAAGACATCCTGAAGGCTGAGGTGTTTGTTGGTGACGACAATCTGGCGACAACCGTAACGGCCGGTACTGGAAGCGATTTGATGAGCGACATGCTCAGGGTCCCGAAAACGGGGGTGGTTTTGTTGTCCGGACTGAACACGGTCCAGGTGGTCCGCACCTCGGTGATTGCGGCGGTTGCGGCCGTGGTCCTGGTTCGGGGCAAGAGGCCGACCCAGGACATGGTCGCTCAGGCCTTGGAGCATGGCCTTCCCCTGATGTCCACCCCGTTCACGATGTTTTCGGCCTGCGGGCGGCTGTTCGGCCGCGGGCTTCGAGGCGTCGAGAGGAAAATAGAGGGGTCCCCAACCGTTTCGGTGAAAGCCGGCCCCTGAGATGTCGCAGCTGACCAAGCGCTTCACCATCCTGGCGGGGGACTTCACTCGAGCGGGGGAGGTGTCCATTCAGATCCAGGGCACGCTTAAAAAGATAGGCTATGACCAGGACATCATCCGGCGGGCCTCCATCTGTGCCTATGAATCAGAGTTGAACGTGGTCATGTACGGGAAAGGCGGTTATCTCCATTTGACCGTCGGCCCCGATGAGATCGTCCTTGACGTGGTCGACCAGGGTCCCGGCATCGAAGATATTGAGCTGGCCATGCAGGAGGGATATTCCACGGCCCCGGCGGAGTACCAGGAGATGGGCTTCGGAGCGGGCATGGGGCTTCCCAACATCAAGAGGAACTCAGATTCTCTTGAGGTTGTTTCCGAGAAGGGCAAGGGCACTCATCTCAGAATCGGCTTCAAGGTCAGGTGAACCTTATGGATGACTCGGCGGACAGGGGAAGCCACGTTCACTATGTCCAAATTGATGAATCCCGTTGCACGGGGTGCGTTCTTTGTATGAGGGCCTGCCCCACCAAGGCCATACGGGTCAAGGACGGCCGTGTGGCCAAGGCGGAAGGGGTCTGCATTAATTGCGGTGAGTGCGTCCGGGTTTGCCCCCAGGGGGCCGTGAAGGCCATTTCCACTGAGAAGCTGGTACTGGATGAGAAGTTGGTCAACGTTGTGAGCGCATCCACCGTGATCCACGCCCAGTTCGGGGAAGGGGTTCTGCCCAACGACATCCTGCTCGCCATGAAACGGATGGGCTTCGACTATGTGCACGATCAGTCCTACACCAATGAGATGTTCAACGTGGCCATCGAATTGTACATCAAAGAGGCGCGCAAGTCCTCCGACTCCTCCTGGCCGCTCATTTCTCCTGTCTGTCCAGTGGTGGTCAGCCTCATCGCCCATCGTTTCCCGTCGCTTTTTAAACATATCCCACCCCTGGCCACCCCGCGGGAGATCGTGGCCCGGGAGGCGAAGCGACGTCTTTCCGGCAAGTACGGGTGCAAACAGGATGATATCCACGTCCTTCACATCACACCCTGTCCTGCCAAGATGATCTGCATCAAGGAGCCACTTGTGCAGACAAGGTCTTTCCTCGATTCGGCCATCGGAATTTCCCATGTTTACGGGGCGATCCGGAAGAATCTCGGGGAGATCGCGGAAGATGACGTCCTTCACCACTCCGGTGGTGTGGGGCTGGGCTGGGGCATGTCGGGCGGGGAGATCGCCGGATTGGACATGGCCTGCCTTGCGGTCTCGGGGCTCCAGGAGACCATCCGTTACCTGGAGAAAATCGAGATGGGGCTCCTCCGTGACATGGATTACGTGGAGTTCAGGATCTGCACCGAGGGTTGTCTGGGCGGGCTGTACACCGTGGCGGATAAGTACCTGGCGAAGCACCATCTTCAAAGGCTGGTGCGGATGTTCGGGGTCGAGAAGCGGGTGAAGTATGAATATGTCCGCGATCTTTACCGGCAGGGCTGGTTTTTTACGGACAAGAAGCTGGTCTTGCCGGAGAGCCGCACGTCGAGCGAATCGATCTCTCAGCGGATCGAGAGGGAATTGAAGGTGGGAAAGATCATGGAGCGGCTTCCACAGAAGCAGTGCGGGATCTGCGGTTCCCCTGACTGCAGCACCTTTGCGGAAGACGTGGTGGACGGCAGGGCCTCATTGGGGGACTGTGTGTTCATGACCCAAAAAGTTAAGAAGAGGGCCGCAGGCGGAGGCGCCAAGTGAAAGTGAGGGAAATTCAAGAGCGGTTCGGGCTGAGCGTTGCATGCGGTGAAAAGGGACTGGACCGGGAGGTGGCCGGCGGTTACTGCGGCGATCTATTGAGCGATGTGATGGCCCATGCCCCGAAAGGGGGTATCTGGATGACCATCCAGTCCCATCAGAATATCCTTGCGGTCGCCGTCCTGCGGGAGCTTTCCGCCATCGTGCTGGTCAACGGCCGCACGCCGGACCAGGAAACGGCCAAGCGGGCCGATGAGGAAGGGATTCCCATTCTCGTCCACCAGGGGGGGAGCTTTGATTTGGCCGGTCGATTGTACGAGGACGGCATCGGCAGGGTGGAAGGTTGAGACCGTTCAACGCCGACCTTCACATCCACTCCTGCCTCTCTCCTTGCTGCGACCTGGACATGAGCCCCCGTGCCATCGTGGAGCGGAGCCTGGAAAGGGACTTGGACATCATAGCCCTCTGCGATCACAACTCCGCGGAAAACGTGGGCGCAGCCATGAGGGCGGGCGCAAGAAAAGGCCTACACGTCTTACCGGGCCTTGAGATTAGCTCCCAGGAGGAGGTCCATACCCTTGCCATTTTTGGTGACGAGGACCAGGCCCTGCGGATGCAGTCCCTGGTGTATGCACACCTGAAAGGCACCAACCGACCTGAACTGTTTGGAGAACAGGTCGTGGCCAACGAGCTTGACGAGGTGGAGGGCTTCAATGACCGGCTCCTGATCGGGGCGGCCCAGCTGCGGCTCCATGATGTGGTGAAGGAGGTCCACCGGTTGGGGGGGATCAGCATCGCCAGCCACGTGGATCGCCCGAGCTTCAGCATTTTGAGCCAACTGGGCTTTATCCCCGATGACCTGGGGCTGGATGGCGTGGAGGTATCCCCGCGGACGGACCCAAGATCCGCCCGGACCGCCATCCCGGAAATCGGGTCTCGCCCGGTGGTTGCGTTTTCGGATGCCCATTTCCTGGTTGATATCGGTGGGGCGAGCACCCTTTTCCATCTGGAGGCCCCCACACTGGACGAACTGCGGCTTGCGCTGGCCAACAAGGCGGGAAGAGGGGTAACGTTTCCTTGAGGGAGCTGGCCCTCCATATCATGGACCTGGCTGAAAACGGTCTCAATGCGGGCGCAACCCTCATAGCGCTTTCCGTGGATGAGGACAGGTTGGCCAATCGCTTGACCATCACCATCCGCGACAACGGCCGCGGAATCCCGGAGAAGCTTGTCAACGAGGCCTTGAGCCCCTTTTTCACGACTCGCACCACCCGACGGGTGGGGCTGGGACTCTCTCTGTTTCGTGAGGCCAGCCGCAGGTGTGAAGGATCATTCGAGCTGAAATCGGAGGAGGGGACGGGAACGGAGGTCAGCGCCACCTTTCGTCTGGACCACATTGACCTTGCCCCCCTCGGCGATATGGGATCTACCCTGTCTTGCCTCATCATGGGGAATCCGGGCGTCGACTTTTTGTATCGGCACCGCGTGGATGACCGGACCTTTCAACTGGACACCCGACAGGTGAAAGCCGAGTTGGAAGGGGTGGACATAAACGAGCCCCAGGTGGTGCAGTACATTGGTGCGTTGATCAATGAGTCTGTTTCGGAGCTGGGTGCGGGTCGTTTGGAGATCCCGGGGCGCACAGAGAGGCGCCGGGAGGTTCAAGGCCCACCTCATCCCTGACCGTGACGGCTGGGGGTGTCCAATCCATCATCTGGAGGAAGGATCATGGCGAAGCTGACGATTGAGGATCTGAAGCGGATCAGGGACAATACCCGGAAGGCAACGGCCCTTCGAGAAGGGGGGGCGACGGTGAAAATTACCGTGCACATGGGAACCTGCGGGATTGCGGCAGGGGCCAGAGAGGTCATGGATGCACTTCTTGATGAAATGGCTCAGATCGACCGGCAGGACATCCGTGTGGTCACCTCGGGCTGCATGGGGATGTGCAGCAGTGAGCCCAATGTCACCGTCGAGACCCAGGGGAAGGACCCTGTGATGTATCAGCACATGGACAAGAACAAGATGAGACAGGTTTTCAAGCGCCACGTGATGCTGGGGGAGGTTCAAACGGATTTTGCCTTAGCAAGGGTAAAGGAATAGTCTGGCTGCTGCATCCCGCGAGCTGCAGCACGCGGGATTGAATCGGGATGCCATCAGTGAATAGGATTGAGGAGAACAAGAGGATGAGTGCATATCGAAGCCATTTGCTTCTTTGCGGGGGCACTGGGTGCCATGCGGCGGGAAGTCAGGAGGTGCGCGATGCCCTTCGACAGGAACTGGAGAAGAAGGGATTATCTCACGAGATCATGTTGGTGGAGACAGGCTGCAACGGCTTTTGCGCACAGGGACCGGTCATGATCGTCCAGCCCGAGAACATCTTTTACCAGGGCCTGAAGGTCAAGGATGTGCCTCACCTGGTGGAGGAGCATTTTCTAAAGGGACGGCCCGTCAAGGCCCTGTTCTACAAGGAACCGGCCTCCGCAGAGACCATCCCCACCCTCAACAACATCCCATTCTATTCGAGCCAGATGCTTATCGTCCTCAAGAACCGGGGCGTCATCGATCCCGAGAAGATCGACGAGTACATTGCGCGGGATGGCTACGTGGCTGCGGGCAAGGCCTTGCTCGAGATGACCCCCGAGCAGATCGTGGAGGAACTGAAGAAATCGGGTCTGCGCGGGCGGGGTGGGGCCGGATTTCCGACGGGGCTCAAATGGGAATTCGCTGCCAGGACCCCGGGGCAGGAAAAGTACGTGGTCTGCAATGCCGACGAGGGAGACCCCGGTGCCTTCATGGACCGCAGCGTGCTCGAATCCGATCCTCATGCCGTGCTGGAAGGAATGGTCATCGCCGCCAGGGCCGTGGGCGCCCACAATGGATACATCTACTGCAGGGCGGAGTATCCTCTGGCCGTGAAGCGGCTCCAGATCGCCATTTCCCAAGGCCGGGAGTACGGGCTTTTGGGGAAGGACATCCTGGGCAGCGGGTTTGATTTCGACCTGGAGGTCTACCAGGGGGCAGGGGCCTTCGTATGCGGCGAGGAGACGGCGCTCATGCAATCCATCGAGGGGAAACGCGGGATGCCGAGACCCAGACCGCCGTTTCCAGCCCAGCAGGGACTGTGGAATAAGCCCACGGTTCTCAACAACGTTGAAACCTACGCCAATGTGCCGCAGATCATCACTAACGGCGGTCCATGGTTTGCCTCCATCGGAACAGCGACCAGTAAAGGCACCAAGGTGTTTGCCCTGACCGGTGCCGTAAACAACATCGGTCTCGTGGAAGTGCCCATGGGGACCCCCCTAAGGACGATCATATTCGACATTGGCGGCGGGATACCCAACAAACGCAAGTTCAAGGCCGTCCAGCTGGGCGGCCCCTCCGGCGGCTGCGTGCCTGAGCGATTTCTGGACACCCCCGTGGATTACGAGTCCATTGTGAAGGTGGGCGCCATTATGGGCTCGGGCGGGATGATCGTCATGGATGACCGAACCTGCATGGTTGACATGGCCCGCTTTTTCATGGATTTCATCCAGGAGGAGTCCTGCGGTAAGTGCACGCCCTGCCGCGAAGGCACAAGACGCATGTTGGAGGTCCTCGAAAGAATCACCCACGGTCAGGGCGAGGCCGGAGACCTGGCGCTCCTGGAGGAATTGAGTGGGACGATCAAGGATAGCGCCCTTTGCGGTCTCGGCCAGACAGGCCCAAACCCGGTGCTTGCTACCCTTCAATATTTCAGGGACGAATACGAGGCCCATATCTACGAAAAACGGTGTCCCGCCAAGCGGTGCGCCGCCCTGCTGGAATTCCGCGTGGATGAGGACAAGTGCAAGAAGTGCGGCATCTGCTTCAAGGCCTGTCCGGTCAACGCCATCGAGTGGAAGAAAAAGGAAGTGGCCCACATCGACCGGTCCGCCTGTATCAGGTGTTTGACTTGCATCGCCCATTGTCCCTTCGACGCCATTTCGTAGCGGGCCTGGCCCCCTGCCAACATGGGGCTGGCTATGGGTCCCATGGGCCGGAATAATGTCTCAAGTTTCCCATGAACCGTTTCGAACTAATAGTCAGCATATGAACCTAATTTGGCTCCCATGACCTCAGGACCCGTCAAAGACAAAACTGGATCTCTCCTGGACCGCAACCTGGCACTAAACGCCATGAAGGACCATGCGATCCTCCTCAGCATGGCGCACGATTACATGTGCGAAACGGTGTTTCTTCGGAAGATCGGAAATGAGCTCTCCGAGCACCTCGAAAGGTTGAGAGAGCAAGTGGGGAATCTCAAGAAACGCTTTGTCGGCATCCCGGCATCCGATGTGGATATGGAGACGCCCATGGCTCAACTGGCTCAGATGGCCGCCCTCATGACGGCCGCCGAAAAGAGTGTGGTTGAGCGTTGTCGCTCAGGGCAGTTGGGGGAGGAGCTCTGGGAGAAGGTCAGAACGCTGGTCGATGGTGTGGACGGGTTACGGGCCAAGATTGAAGGAATGCCTGCCCCATATGGCCTGTCCGACCTGCTCTTCAGCGCCGGAACCAAGCTTCGATCCCTGCTCCAGAAGGCCATCGCCTCAACCACTTTTCTTGCCAAGGTAGCGCTGTTTTGCGCCATCGGTTTGTTCGGATTGTTCCTCTATCTATTGCTGACCATGGAAGATGGTGAGGGAATCCGCCAGAAGATTGCGGCGTGCCGTGAGGCCATAAGCACCAAGCAATCAGCCTCCCTTAAACTGACTCGGAATCGGTCTCTTGTCCGGGAGGACATCGATCGGCTGTATCAAAAGGAGGAGTTGAGCCGGGCGGAGAAGATCGAGCTCATCTACCTCAACCTCAAGGCCCACAAGATGGTGGAGGAACTGGAGAATCTTCAACTGGAGATGAAACTTGATTCCAGAACCCTCGAAGATGAGCTTCAGCGGTTGGAGGGGCTCCGCAAAAAGTCCTTTCTGCAGAGACTTATGAGACAGTGAAAGAGGCGGTTAAAGGATGAGGTGTTTGAATTCCGCCTTGTCTCTCACACCCACCACCATCCGACGTTCGAACCCGCCGTTTCCAACCTTCAACTGAACCTCGACCTGTCCCTGTGCGTCACCATATGCCGCCGTCACCGCCGCGGCGAGCGGAAGGACGCCTTCGGAATCCTTTCCGGACACCAAGACCGTCGGCCCGGGAACGGACACGAGGGTAAGTACCAGATCCTGTTCCCCAACCAGCGCCCCGATGGCATCGTTTTCGATTCTATTTCTGCCAACGATGAGCTTGCAATGGGGCGCCACCCTGAAGTGCCGCCCAATCTTAAGCAGCTCAAATTCCCGGATTTCCGGATCGGACTTCGCGGACAGGAGATCGCGGAGCCTGTTGGAAAATCCCTTTTCGGTGAGGAGACAGCCCCCGGCAGGGGCGGGGTACTCTGTGATGTTGAGACGCCGGGCGAGTGCCATCTGAGGCCTTCGGGATCGGCCGTTGAAGTCCAGCAACTGGTCTCGATCCACCCAGCCCTCCTTTTCCGGTAGGCTCATGGGCAGGTGCTTGGCTGAAAGCGGGCGAAGGAGACGTTCGCCAAGGCCACTTTCCTGCGCAATGAGGTTAAGCGCCCCCCTGTTCTGAGACATGGGCCTTTGACCAAGGACCTCTCCCGTGAAAACGAACCGGGCCCCCTCCTCTTCGAGGAGCTCTCCAGCGATTCGGAACATGAGGGTGTGGCAGTCGATACAGGGGTTCATGTATCGTCCGTAACCGTGCCGTGGGTTTTTGAGGATTTCCATGTGGCGCTTGGTGATGTTCACGACCCTGAAGGGAAGTCCCGATGCCTGCGCGGACTTTCTTGCTCTGCTGGATGAAAAGAAGGGGGTTTCGAAAAAAAGGGCCAGGACTTCTATGGACTGGGCTCTCATTACCGCGGCCGCAAGCGTACTGTCCAGGCCGCCGGAATAGACGCAAAGGGCCTTCATGGATGCTCTCTCCGTTGTCTAAAGCCCTTCTTTTTCTAACGCCTTGATGAGGGAAACTTGCTGGTCGGTAAGTGTTCGAGGAATGGCCACGGCGATCTCTATATAGGCATCGCCCCTTCCTGTATCCTTCATATGGGGCAGGCCATAGCCTTTCATCCTGAACTTGGCATGATTCTGGGTCCCGGGTGGGACCTTGAGCTTCAAGACCTTGTTGTCAATGGTGGGAACCTCCAATTCAGTCCCAAAGACTGCCTCGGAGAATTTGATCTCTTTCCTGATGACGAGGTCGTCACCTTCTCTGATAAACAGCGGGTGATCCAATATGCGCACGTGGATGTAAAGATCGCCCGCAGGACCACCATAGAGGCCCAAGTGGCCCTTGCCGGGCAGCCTGAGCTTCTGTCCCGTCCGCATCCCGCCGGGCACCTTAACGGATACGGACTCGCTTCGGCCCTCCACCTCGTATGAGATGACCTTGGTGGTGTTCTGAACGATCTCTTCCAGGGTTAGCGACATTTCATAGACCAGGTCTTGGCCCCGAACGCCTCGGGTCCGGTATCCTTCGGAAGCGGAGGAAAAAGGCGTTCCTCCGGTTCTGAAGGGGCCGTGGGCAGGCCCGCCCGCGGCTGCGCCGAACATCTGGCCGAAGATGGACTGGTTCCTCCCGCCCCCAAAGCCGAACTCTTTGAAGATGCTTGAAAAATCAAACCCGCGGAAGATGTCCTCCTGGCTGAAGCGGTGCTGAAAGCCTTCGGCGCCGAACATGTCGTATTGCTTCCGCTTTTCGGCATCGCTCAGGACAACATAGGCTTCATTGATATCCTTAAACCTGGCCTCCGCGGTTTTGTCGCCGTGGTTTCGGTCGGGGTGATATTTCAGGGCAAGCTTTCGGTAGGCCTTCTTGAATTCTTCGGGTGAGGCTGATCTGGATAGCCCCAGGATCTTGTAATAATCTTTACCGCCCATGTCTCCCAATAAGCGCCGATCAAGGCATAAATCTAGCAGGCAATTTCTGTGAAATTAATCACACGCGCCGCATAAGTCAAGAACAGACCTAGGGCAACGGCGCGTCCGGTTTGTACTGAAACTTTTACCTTGTCCAGCGGATGGCCGCTTGATATAAGAGTCATACTAGAGCTTTGTAAGATTTTTCCGTGCAGATTTACCTACATCAATCATCGACAATATAAATCGTTTCTTCAATCCGTTGTCATCCTTTTCGTTTTTTCCTTGGTTCTTGATTTCGTGGCGTCATCAGAACGGAATTAATATTGCGCTCATTCACAGCAATGTTTCAATGGCGTGTAAAGGCATCTGGGAAGTGTTTACCCAGAGTAACCCAGCATCGAGAGGCGAGGGAGGAGAAGACGATGAAAGCGAGAGGTCTGGTGTCCATCGTGATGTTGTTTTTTGCGGCAGGAATGTTTTTCCCGGTGTCCGCCTTGGCGGAGACCCCCATTACCATCGGGTGTCCTTTGTCGACGGCGTTCGTTTATGGCTGGGATGCCGAGCGCGGCATCCGTCTGGCCGTGGAGGAGATCAACGCGGCGGGCGGCGTCAGTGTGGGAGGGGTGAAACGGCCCTTTACAGTGGAAGTCATTGACACCAGGGACCTGGAACCGGGCGTTCCCGTGAGCGACGCACTCCTGGCCGTTGAAAAGCTGATCCTTGAAAAGAAGGCCGACTTCATCTTGGGCGGCCCGGTGCGATCGGAGGCCGCCCTGGCGGCCATGCCGCTTCTGTCCAAGTATAAGAAGATTTCGATTTTGACCACGGGGGCCTTGAGCCCCAAGTACACGGCGCTGGTCGAGCAGGAATACGACAAGTACAAATACTGTTTTCGGATCCACGGCGAGGCCAAGTGGCTGGTTAAGGAGATCTTGACCTGCCTCATGGAGATCAAGGAGCGTTTTAAGCTGGACAAACTTTTTATCATGGTCCAGGACGTGGCCCATGCACGGGCCGCGGGGCAGATTCTGGAGAAAGTCGCCTCGGCGAAGGGCTGGAATGTGACAGGGACCGAGATCTACCCCACGGGGACAGGCGACTTTTCCATGGGGCTCATCAAGGCCAGCAAGACCCAGTCGCAGGTCCTGAGCATCTGGATGGACATGCCCGAAAGCTCGATCCTTCTCAAGCAGTGGTATGACATGAAGCTCCCGGCCCTCCCCTTCGGCTCGACCCTGGCGGCCGCCGAACAGCCTGGCTTTTGGGAGGCCACCAAGGGGAAGGGCGAATACTGCCTGGCCAACGTGGTGAACGCCGGCAATGCACCCAGCAACGCCACCCCCTGGACCATGAAGTTCTATAATGCCTACACGAAACGCTGGAACATCGAGCCCGAGGGGCTGGGGAGCTCAAGCAGCTATATGGCGGTTTACACGCTCAAGGACGCCCTCGAGCGGGCCGGCTCGCTGGATACCGACAAGGTGATTCAAGCCCTTGAGAATACGGACATCATGGGAGTCTACGGCCGTATCCGGTTCAACCCCAAGGACCACCAGGTCATCCCCGCTTTCGATCCCAAAGAGGGCGCCGTAGGGTCTATTTTCCAGTGGCAGGCGGGCAAGCGGGTGGTCGTGTTCCCAAAATCGATCGCCATGGGTGAAATCGAACTGCCTCCGTGGATGAAGAAGTAGAGTTCCGATGTGCGATTTGCGATGTGGGATGTGAGAGGGGGGGATAGGGCTCATCCAAAAGCAGTTGATTTTGGATGAGCAGGAGATAGGGGTTAAATGGACATCCTGATTTACGGAACCATCAACAGTATCGCGCTGGCCCTGACGGCCATGGGCTTCGCCCTGGTCTACGGCATCAGCCGGATTCCGAATTTTGCCCACGGGGCCTTGTACGTGGTCTGCGGCTTCATCACATGGAGTCTCTTCAGGTCCTTCGGCCTTCCTTACCCATTGGGGATTGGGGCCGCCATTATTGCCACGGCCGTCCTGGGAGGCCTCATGTACCGAATGGTGCTCATCCGTGTGCGGGGCATGGCCATTTCCGAGATCATTGCCTCCTATGCCATGGGTCTGGCGATCCTGGAAGGTCTTCGGTGGGGCGGGTTTAAGGGCATGACCTACACCCTCCCGCCCTTTGTGGAGGGAACTGTCTTTATCGAAGGGATCCCCGTTGACTATCACCGCATGCTGGTGGTTGTAATCGGGGCGGGGGTCGTGGCGTTTCTCTGGTTTTTCACCCACCACACAAGACTTGGTCTGGCGCTCAGGGGTATGGCCCAGGATGAACGGGCATCCCTGATGCTCGGGATCGATTCGGACCGGATGGCCCTGGTCGCTATGGCGTTTGGGTCGGCCCTGGCAGGGCTTGCAGCCGTGCTGCTCCTGCCTTTGGGGAACATCGTAGTGGAGGCGGGCTACAATGTCCTGATCCTGGCCATCGCCGTTTGCATTGTGGGCGGACTGGGCAGTTGGATGGGGGCGGTCCTTGCGGCCTTTCTCATCGGGTTTGCACAGATCCTCACCGTAGTCTACTTGGGGTCTCATTTTCAAATGGTGGTGGCGCTCCTGGCGATCATCCTGACGTTGATCTTGAGGCCGTCGGGACTCTTCGGGAGGCAAAAGGAACTAGAAGAGAGGGTCTAGACCGTGACAACGGAGCAGGGTCGCAAGGAGAGGATAGACAGGGGGATTAAGGTCAGGGCGGACTCCATTTATGCCCTCATGTCCTGGCGGGAGCTGTCTTACCTGTCGCTTCCGCGACTGGTGCTCATTGTGGGCCTGTTGGTGATGCCCTTGGTCATGCCAGGCATGTACTGGCAAAGGGTCATCTCCATCGTGTGCATTTACAGCCTTCTTGCTCTGAGCTTCGACTTCCTTGCCCATTACGTAGGTTTGGTCTCTTTGGGGGGGGCGTTTTTTGTGGGGACCGGCGGCTATATCGCAGCGATCCTCAACAAGTCCTTGGGCCTTTCTCCGCTCTTAACCATTCCCATCTCCACGTTAACGGGTGCAGCCATCTGCACGGTCCTGCTGCTGCCCTGCCTGCCGCTGAGGGGGGTCTATTTTGCGATCGTTACGCTCATGTATCCGCTGGCCTTTGCCAGGATCATCGAGGCCCTGGACATCTTTGGGGGCACGGACGGCATCATGGGGGTCGCCAGCTTTCCAAACCGGTGGGTTGAGCAGTACTTCGTGATCATGGTGGTGCTCCTCTTTGCTTTTGGGCTGAGAAGGCTCGTGAATCTGGACCTGGGGCTTGTGTTTCGGGCGGTCAAAGACAATGACCAGGCCGTGCGGGCATCCGGCATGAGCGTCACTCGCTTTAAGGCCGTGGCCGTGTTCATTGCCTCCGCCCTGGGGTGTCTGGCCGGCGCCTGCCTGGCTCATATCTATATGTGGTCGGGCATCTCCCAGTTTGCCCTGGATTTTTCGGTCCTCCCCATCGCGGCGACCGTCATCGGCGGCGGCGGGACCCTGGTGGGTCCGGTCCTGGGCTGCCTATTTCTGGTGCCGCTCTCGGAGCTCCTTCGGGACTTCGGCACCCTTCGGATCGTGTCCTACGCCCTGATATTGATGGCGTTTATCGTGGTTCGAAGTGAAGGCCTGATGGTGTACGGCCAGCGGAAATACCAGCAGTTCGAACGATGGGTGAAGGTATGACGACGGAGCCGATCTTAAAGGTGCGAGACCTGACCAAGGCCTTCGGGGGCGTCCTGGCGCTCAATCGTGTGAGCTTCGATCTGCATGAAGGGGAGATCCTCGGGATCATTGGTCCCAACGGCTCCGGCAAGACCACGGTCGTAAACTCGATCACCGGCTTCATCAAGGTCACGTCCGGAAAGGTTTCCTTCAGGGGGAAGGATATCACCGGGAAACCGCCCCACAAGATCGCCGACATGGGGGTCACCAGGACCTTCCAGATCATGCGCCCCTATTACAGCCTTCCCGCGTATAAGAACCTGGTGATTCCACTCTTTTCGCCGAGGGCCAAACGGACGGGCGGCTGGCGGGGCGGGGGGAGGCTGGGGGATCGAAACACGGTCGGAATCGACATCCTGGAGGAGATCGGTTTTGAGCGGGACTCCTATGTCCCTTACAAGATGGCCTCGACCCTTCCAACCGGCTATCTCAAACGGTTGGAACTGGCCAGGTGTCTGGCCCTCAAGCCGGAGATCGTCATGTGCGATGAGGTCTTCTCCGGACTCAGCATGAGCGAGATCGCCAGCATGGTCCCCCTCATCGAGCGGCTTCAAATGGAGGGCATTACGCTTATTATGATCGAGCACCGGCTCAGGGAGCTTTTTCGGGTGGCCAACCGTGTCATGGTGCTCAACTTCGGGGAAAAGCTCATGGAGGGGACCGCCGAGGCCGTCATGGCCAGCGAAGAGGTGAGGCAGGCCTATTTTGGCTCCGAGGAGGTCGAGGAGGTCATGAAACATGCTTGAGGCCGAAGGCCTGATGGTCTTTTACGAGAACATGCTCGCCCTCAACAACGTCTCCCTCGTGTGTCAGGACAACCAGATCGTAGGCGTGTTCGGGGCCAACAGCGCCGGCAAGTCAACTCTCATGTACACCCTTTCGGGGATCATAGAAGATATCCGCAAAAAAGAGGAAATGGCCGGAGGGGAGCGGATCACGGTGCTCGGTCGCATTACCTATCTGGGGAAAGACATCTCTCGGCTCAAGCCCAGTGAACGTGCCCGCAGAGGGATGGTCCTCTGCCCAGAACGAAGAAGGATCTTCAGTGAGAGCAGCGTGCTTGAAAACCTCCGCATCGGGGGTTACCTGGCGAGCGCCAAACAGGCGCGTCAGACCCTTGGATACGTGTTCGCCGTTTTCCCGGCCCTTGTCAAGCTCAGGAAGCGACTGGGGGGGTTCCTGAGCGGGGGTGAACAGCAGATGCTGGCCATCGGCCGTGCCCTCATGGCACAGCCGTCCCTCCTCCTGCTCGACGAGCCGCTCCTGGGGCTGAGTCCCCTCATGCAGACGTTGCTTGTTCGGGCCACCCGGACCATCCGGGACGAAAAGGGGATTTCCATCATCGTAAGCGAGCAGTACGCCCGTCCGGTCATCCCGATCGTGGATTATGGTTTCATTCTCGAGAACGGTGCAGCCGTGCTGGAAGGGCCCAGAGAATCGCTTCTCAGCAATCCGGATGTTCGATCTGCCTATTTTGGGGTGTAACAATAGGTGAAATTGCGCACAAGACGGTCGCGATTTCAGGTTTCAGTGTTCAGGGGTCAGGCCTGAAACCCGAAACCTCACACCTGTAACCTGTTTGTTTCCGTCTTCGGCCGTAAGCCGTGAGAGGCAATGACGCATTGGAGCAAGAGCTGACATACACCCGCTTCGATCGCATGAGTGAGCGGTACCCTGAGCGGCCTGCCGTTATCTTCCTGGGGGAGTCGTTTTCCTATGCCCGCCTGAGGGATCTGAGCGAACGGTTTGCAGGCGCGCTGGGTGACCTGGGTGTCCGCAAAGGGGACCGTGTCATGCTGTACCTCTCCAACAGCATCCAGTGGGTCATCGCGTGGCTCGGCATCCAGAAGCTCGGCGCCGTCATGGTCCCGGTCTCCCCCATCTACACGTCCTACGAGATCGAATACATGCTCAAGGACTCAGGCGCCGAAACCGTGATCTGCCAGGACACCAACTACGGATATGTCCGGGAGACCCTGGACAAGACGGGGCTCAAGCGCGTCATCGTGACCAACCTGGCCGATCTCCTTCCCCTCTGGAAACGGATTCTCGGGGTCCTGTTTGACAGGGTACCCCATGGAAAGGTGACGCGGGAGGCGCGCATTTATAGGTTCAAGCGTCTGCTTCATCACGCGCGGTTATCGTCGAAAGTAGACGTGGACCCTTGGCACGACCTTGCCTATATCCTCTACACCGGGGGGACCACCGGTTTCCCAAAAGGGGTCCCGGGAAACCACATCGGCATGACCTCCTACGTCAATGATGTGACGGAAGATGTGGCCGGAAAATATCTCAAGGAGGGGGAAGACGTCTACATCGGGATCAATCCCCTTTTTCATATCATGGCCCTTGGATTTTTCATGGCCGTCGGCCTGAACAAGGGAAACACCACCGTTCTCATGCCGGTGCCCCAGGTAGACGCCATTCTGGAGACCATCGGTCGCCGCCGGGCGCGATGGTTCCTGGGGGTCCCCGCCCTCTACCGCATGATCCTCGAAAACGACCGGCTGGACCAGTATGACTTGAGCTCCCTCACTTACTGTTACTCCGGCGGGGACGTGTTGCCTTTTGAAGTGTACAAGCGGTGGCAGGAGCGCACGGGCGTCCCCATCTATCAGGTCTATGGATCCACGGAGGCCGGGCACGTTACCTACAGCCGAATCGGGAAGGAGCCAAAGCCCGAGACGATCGGGCTGCCCCTCAAGAGCAGACAGTGTTTGGTGGCAGACCCTGAGACCCTTGTGCCGGTACCACAGGGCCAAAGCGGGGAGCTTCTGGTCACATCTCCTTATACCATCAAGAAATACTGGAACAAAGAAGAGGAAACGGCCCGCTCCTACGTGGAAATCAATGGCACCACCTATTACCGGATGGGCGACTATGTGAGACAGGAGCCCGATGGCGAGCTCGCATACATGGAGCGATCCGCGGACATGATCAAACACAAGGGCTACCGGGTTTCCGCCTCTGAGGTGGAGGCTGCGCTCCAGGACCACCCCACCGTGATCGGCGCCTGCGTGGTGGGCGTGCCGGATCCAAAGGTCGGGGAGCGCATCAAAGCCATTGTGGTCCTCAAACAAGACGCGCGTGGGGTCGGGGGGGCGGAATTGCTGCGGTGGTGCAAGGAGAGGCTTGCCTCCTACAAGGTGCCGAGTTACATTGAATTCCGGGATATGCTGCCCAAATCAAAGGTGGGAAAGCTCCTTCGGCGGGAGATCCGTGACGAAGAGCGTCGAAAGACATCGAAGGGGAAAAAATAGCTAGTGCTCATCCAAAAACGGTTGTTTTTTTTGGATGAGCACGATCAGATTTAAGCTGTCAGCAAAATCTGAGAGAAACAAGAAATTGGCTGAACGGCGACTGCTGAAAGCTCCATCTAGAATCGGCAAGGAGGTTGGGGGTTGCGGGAGAGCATTCTGACAAACAAACGCATCCTGGCGGTGGACGATGAACAAGACGTCCTGGATGCTTTGGAAGAACAATTAGAGGACTATCCCGGTCTGGTTTTCGACAAGGCCACGGACTATGAGTCCGGCTACCACCTCTTGAGGTCATGGACCTATGATCTCGTGATCCTGGATATCATGGGCGTCCGGGGGTTTGATCTTCTCAACGGGGCCGTTGCGCTCGGGTTTCCGGCGGTCATGCTGACGGCCCATGCGCTGTCGGTCCAGGCCCTGCGCAAGTCCATCGAGCTGGGGGCAAAGGCCTATATTCCCAAAGAGAAAATGGCAGATATTGTCCCTTTTCTTGAAGACGTACTGACGTTTGAGCACCGTCCGGGGTGGCGCCGGCTTTTTGAGCGGCTGGGTGGGTACTTCAGCGCCAAGTTCGGGCCCGAGTGGCAGAAAGGGGAAGAGGAATTCTGGGACCAGGTGACCTCCGGAAAGTACGATGAGCCCGTTATCCTCAAAAAATAGGGTCCCCTCCTCTATTCCATAAACCGGTTACAGATAATGTCCCATCTTCATCATGATCTCGTGTTTCTGAAGGGCGCCGGGGATCGTTTCCTTCAACTGGCCGTTATCGAAGATCAGGATTTGGGGGACGCTCATGATGCTAAATCTGGAAGAAAGCCCTGGATTCTGATCCACGTTGATCTTTCCCACCCTGACCTTTCCCGTTGAGCCCCCCGCAAAATCATCGATCACCGGCATGGCCGCCCTGCAGGTGGGGCACCAGGGCGCCCAGGCAAACAGGAGGACCGGGAGGGGAGAGCGGAGCACCGTGCCCTCAAAACTCGCATCCGTCACCGTAAGGGGCTGGGCTACAAACAATTCGTCGGTGTTAAGCGGCTCTTTGCATTTCCCGCACTTGGGCCCCGAATGGAGCCTTTCCCGGGGAATTTTGTTTTTTGCGCCGCAGGAATGGCAGCGGAAGTGAAAGTACTCCTGGGGCGCATCCTCCTTTCGGAAAGCCAGCTCAGCGCCACATTTTCCGCATTTCGCTTTCAAACCGACCTTTTGGGCCGGGACCCGGTTTTTGGCCCCGCATTGGGGACAGGTGACCATCCTTTGACTATTTTGCTCCATTGCATCCACTCCGCCGACATATAATTCGTTCGTCGCGCTTCCGTCCGAATGTCTCACCGGCGTCCCTGGCTCAGCCAAAGGCGGGGAGAATCGGGTTGACATAAAATAATGCAAAGCCCGCCGGAGTAAAGGTCACTGGTGTTCTTGGCGCTCCAGGTAGTAAAGGGTGGCCCCAACCGGTGCGAAGGCAAGGAGCAGGATGTTCAGGCCCGGGATCAGGAACGGGAGCCCGAAGCCCAGATGGAAGGAGAGGGTCTGCCGGAGAAAGCGGAACCGCTCGCGAAACGGAATGAAACGCCTGGCAGGCACAATATCCGTATTGTCCCAGGAGAGAAACACGATGGCCGCGGCGGACCCAACCACCGTGATCACGGGGCCCAGGGGTGAAAGCCATCCAACCAGAACCAGCAGCATGGCAAGCACGATCGGAATGACAGCCCGGGGAATTTCTTGGCGGATCAGGTAAAAGAAGAAGTTCAGGGGGGCCACCTTTGCCGGTTCGACCACCATGCCACGGACCTTCTTTTCGGTGATGCGGGACATCTGGTCCATGACGATGACGCTGAAGAGGATCTGTGAGACCAGGTAGGAGAGGACGGCGGATACCCCCACCAGCAGCATGGTAAGGAGCCATGAAATGACGTGCCACAACCAGACCACCCACATGCTTTCGGGCCGGGTCCAGATGATGTCCATGATCTCGTTATGATAGAGCAGGATCAGGCCCGCCGCGAGAATCGTGATAAAGATGAACACGACGAACCGGAGAAGCCCCAGAAAGAGGAGCTTCGGGGTCTTTACGGCGAAGGCGAATCCCCGGAGGTTATATCGAAGGCCAAGCAATAGGTCCATCTGCACCCTCTTCTGTAATAGATAAGTCCGCCCTTGACGCATTGCCCTGGTCCATTGTAGGGGAATACTAAGTCAAGATCCCTGAGAATACAATTCCCCTTTTTCATATCAGGTTCAAGGGCGTGCTTCAAAAGATGTTTCGAAACGGATCCGGCGAGCAACGCCAGGCCAAATGGCCCCTTCCGTCCAAAAGCCGGACGGAGAAAGCCTGAGGCGGCTTCTTGGGTCATCAACGCCCGTACACTTCCCTTCCCCCCGGCGATCCTGCCCACAGATCCCTCCGCCCCCGCAGGGCTCGATCTCTTTCCATCATCCGGACCATTTTTGGCCGCAAGATGCTGGTCGCGCTGGTCATGGGGTTTTCCTGCGGATTGCCCCTTCTCCTCACCACGACCCTTCTCCAGGCCTGGATGAGGGAAGAAGGAATGGATCTTTCCATGATCGGCCTGATGGCCCTCGTGGGACTCCCCTACACGGTCAAGTTTCTGTGGGCCCCCATCCTGGATCGTTTCACGCTCCCTTTCTTGGGACGGCGGCGGGGCTGGCTGCTCACCTCTCAACTGGCCCTCATGGCCGCCATCGCCGGACTGGGTCTCATCGACCCAAGGCAAGACCCCGTGGCGGTTGCCCTGGCCGCGCTACTGGTCACCTTTTTAAGCGCCTCCCAAGACATCGTGGTGGATGCCTACCGCCGCGAGGACCTCTCGGACGAGGAACTGGGGCTCGGCTCATCCCTTTACGTCAATGGCTACCGGGCCGGCATGCTTCTCGCCTCAGGGGGCGGTCTCATCATGGCGGACCTTATTCCCTTCGGACAAGTCTATGCCATCATGGCCCTTTGCGGGATTCCCGGCGTAGTGACAACCCTCCTTACCCCCGAGCCCCAAGTGGGTCTTGCGCCACCCGGGACCATGAGGGAGGCCGTGGTGGGACCGCTCAGGGATTACTTCAACCGGCGGGGCGCAATCGCAATCCTTGCCTTTATCATCCTTTACAAGATCGGGGATACCATGGCCGCCTCCATCACGATCCCTTTTTACCTGGACATGGGGTTTTCAAAGACCGAGATCGGGACCGTGGTGAAGCTTTTCGGCTTTTGGGCCACGGTGGTGGGGAGTCTGCTTGGCGGGGTGGCCATGCTCCGTTTTGGCATCGGCCAGGCGCTTTGGGTTTTCGGCGGGCTCCAGGCGGCATCCACTGCCTGCTTTACGCTCCTTGCCGCGATCGGGCCCTCCGTGGCGGCACTTTCGTCTGTGATTGCCTTTGAAAACCTCACAAGCGGCATGGGTACGGCTGCCTATGCGGCCTATATGGCCAGCATCACAAACAAGCGATTTACGGCCACTCAATACGCCCTGCTGAGCAGTCTCATGGGGATTCCCAGGGTTGTGGCCTCCGCACCCATGGGTTTCGTGGCAGAGATCGCGGGTTGGAAGCTCTTCTTCCTGATCTGCACCCTGGCGGCAGCCCCGGGGATGTGGCTCCTCAGAAAAATCGCGCCGTGGCAGGGAGTCCGTTTGGAGAACGACGTTGAAAGGGACAATTGACAAATCATCCTGAGTCCCTTATATGCTAGCTTACTGAAATCGGCTTTTTGCATCTCACCTCTTATCACCAGCATGGAATCCATGTCCCATTTAGCGGTTGAAACCCTCTCCAAACGCTTTGGCGGTCTCTTGGTCATTCAAAACCTCTCATTTTCTGTAAGTGAGGGAGAGATACTGGGCGTGATAGGGCCCAACGGGTCGGGCAAGACCACCCTTTTCAATCTCATTACGGGTTTTTTAAAGGCGGATAGTGGTCGCATACGGTTTTTGGGTCACGAAATGATCAATAGAAGACCTTCTTCCATATGTAAGTTAGGAATAACTAGGACCTTTCAGCTTGTAAAGCCCTTCGTTCGACTGACCGCGCTCGAAAATGTCATGGCGGGCAGGGCATACGGTCGGGAACCTGCCCGAAATCTGAAACAAGCACGAAGAGAGGCAATGGAAATTCTCGATCTCGTTCACCTCGGCGGCAAGAAGGACGTGGCCGCCGCCCACCTGCAGCTTATCGACCGAAAACGGCTGGAAATTGCGCGCGCATTGGCGACGAAGCCGAATTTGCTCCTGCTGGACGAGGTCTTTGCAGGGTTGAACCCTGCGGAGGTGGAAGAGGCACTGAACCTTGTGATGACGATCAAGCGTCTTGGCATCACGCTCATGATTGTGGAGCACGTCATTAAGATCATTCTCGGTGTCTCCCACAGGGTGCTCGTACTCAGTTCCGGGGTGAAAATATTTGAAGGACCCCCCGAGGAGGCCATTAAGGATCAGAGAGTCGTCAAGGCCTACCTGGGCGAGGATTTCTATGCTTGAGGTAGAAAATATAGACGTCAGCTACGGTGACATTCGGGCCCTCTGGGATGTCACGTTCAGCGCCAACGATGGGGAGATCGTAGCCCTGGTAGGCTCAAACGGCGCCGGCAAGACCACCGTGCTGAAAACAGTGGCAGGCGGCCTCAGGCCAAAGAAAGGGAGGGTGATTCTTGACAAAGAACGTCTGGACATGGCCGCTGCCCATGAGATCGTGCAAATGGGCATCTCACTCGTTCCCGAGGGGAGGAGGCTATTCCGGGACATGACGGTGCTCGAAAATCTGGAACTGGGCGGATATATCGGAAGGGCACGTAGACTGAAGCAGCGAAATCTTCAGTGGGTCTTCAGCGTTTTCCCCATTCTGGAGAAAAGGTGGAAACAGCTCGCAGGGACCTTGAGCGGCGGGGAGCAGCAAATGCTCGCCATCGCAAGGGGGTTGATGGCAGAACCGAAGCTGTTGCTTGTAGATGAGCTTTCTCTCGGGCTTGCGCCGATCATCGTCAAGAACATCTACAAGACGCTCAAGGATATAAACAGATCGAAGGGCGTCGCCATCCTGGTGGTCGAGCAGAACGTACGGTTGGCCCTCGAAGTGGCCGACAGGGGCTATGTTATAGAAAACGGCCGGATCACGATGGAAGGGGCCGGACGCAGCCTTCTTGCCAGTGAAGCGATCAAGAGTGCATATCTGGCCATGGGGTAATCATGGAGACCTTCTTCCAGATCCTCAGCTATGGAATGATCAACGGGGCACTATACGGACTCGTGGCCTTGGGGCTATCCGTGGTGTTTGGTGTGATGAATTACCTGAATGTGGCTCACGGTGCCCTCATTATGCTCGCCTCCTATATGGTGTTATGGGTCTGTTATTATCTTCATTTCGACCCTTTTCTTTCGATGATGCTTGTTATCCCAACCTTCTTCGTGGTCGGGTGGGCTTTGTTCCAGGGCCTGTTTCGGCGCTTGTTGAGATTGCCGGAAGCGGAGAAGGTTAAGAATTCCTTACTCATATCCTTTGGTGTCTTGCTCGTCGTGTCAAACGGGGCAACCCTTCTCTGGACGGCCGATGACAGGGCTGTCGCCACGAGCTACACGGGTCAGGTGCTGAGCCTTCTGGGGATTCGCATCCCATACACCGGGCTTGCCACCTTGGGGCTTGCTGTCATCGTGATCCTCTCCGTTCACCTCTTTTTGACACGAACCTATTTTGGCAAAGCCATCCGGGCCGTGTCTCAGGACCACGAAGCCGCTTCATGGATGGGCATCAATACAAACAGGGTTTGTCTGGTCTCCTTTGCGATCGGTGTCGCGTTGGCAGGGTTTCCGGGGGTGGTCATCGCGATGCAGACTTTTAACCCCATTGTCTCCTTCGACTTGACCAACAAGGCCCTGATCGTCATGATCCTTGCCGGTGTAGGGAGCCTCGAGGGCGTCCTCTTCGCCGGATTGTTGCTGGGTGGAGTCGAAGCGGCAAGTGTCTTCTTTGTGGGGCTCGCCTACCGGGAGGTCGCCGGGCTCCTCCTGTTCGTTCTTGTCCTTATGTTCAGGCCCGAGGGATTGGTAGGGAGGAAGGCGTGAGAAATACGATCGGAATTGCGGGTCTCCTGGCCCTGTTGATTCTTTTTCCTCTCATTACCCGGAGCGAGTACCTGCTCAATCTTATGATTCTTGTCTGTCTTTACACAATACTTGCCCACAGCTGGAACATTCTCGGGGGCTACTGCGGTCAAATCAGCCTCGGCCACGCTACGTTTTTCGGGGCCGGCGCGCTCACTTTCCGCACGCTCTGGCTGAGCGGTGTGTCTTACTATCTTGCGATCCCGGCCGGCGCGCTTTCGTCGCTCATCTTGGCGTCAGTCATAGGATTTCCCTCTTTTAAGCTGAAAGGACACTATTTTTCCATAGGGACCCTTGCGCTGGCCATGATTTCGCTGATCACCGTCCAGAACCTGATGCCCGGCGTCAGCTTCATCACTCCCTTATGTTTGAAGGCGTACAGTCTCATCACCATTTACTATCTCGCCCTTGCAGTCGGGGGCATAACGATCTTGATCGTTTTTGCCCTTTCCAGGTCAAAGCTGGGGCTGGCCATGGTGTCGGTCCGTGAGGATGAGGATGCGGCCGAGGCCATAGGGATCAACAGCTTCAAATACAAGGTGATATCCATGAGCATCAGCACCGGGCTCGCCGGATTTGCAGGGGGAATTTTTGCCTTTTATTGCGGCACCTACTACTACTATGCCCCCTTTGAATTGGCCTGGTCATTTGATCCCTTGCTTATCGCCTTCATAGGCGGGGCCGGCACAACGGCAGGGCCCATCGTCGGGGCTGTCGTTTTTGTAATACTGAAGGAACTCTTCGCTTCCCATTTGGGGCAGGTAAATGTCCTTATCTTTGGGATCGTATTTATCGTCACGGTTCTTTTCCTGCCAAATGGGTTGGTGGGTGCAGCCGGGATGTTTCGGAGATCGGGAAAGGTCTCCGGCCGGGCTGGAGGGAGTTGAACGAAATTTCGCTAAGGGAGGTGTCTATGAAACGGAGGAAAGAATTGAGGGATTTGCTGTTGGGTGTCGTGATGGCAGTGGCCGGCCTGGGGCTGATGATACCCCAGGCGATGGCCGATGCGCCTTCAACCATCAAAGTCGGTTCAGTGATTGCCCTCACCGGGCGCATGGCAGCCGGCGGAAAGGACGTGAAGGCCGGGTATGATCTTGCCATAAATCATATCAACGACGCGGGCGGCGTTATGGTTAAGGCGTTAGGAAAAAAGCTCCCTCTGGAACTGATCGTCGTCGACGATGAGTCGGACCCGGTCAAAACGACAACCAGGCTGGATAAACTCAACTCCGTGGACAAAGTGGCGGCCTACCTGGGAGGGTTTTCCAGTGATCTGAATGTGGTTGGAATGGCCGCAGCTGAGAAGAACAAGGTGCCCTGGATAGGGGTCACCATTGCGGTGGAGGCCCCTTTCAACGCGGGTTATCAGTGGGTCTTTGCACCGTTTTCCATGTCTCGTGATCAGGTGAAGGCGTTCTTTGATCTTCTGGAATCCATCCCCGCTGATCAAAGGCCCCGCAAAATCGGGCACCTTCAGCTGAATGTGGACTGGGGAAATGAGTGTGCAAAGTATCTGGGAGAGATGGCAAAAGAACGTGGCTACCCCATTGTCGCGGAAGAGAAATACGCCCCGTCAACGAACGACTTTTCATCTGCCATCCTGGCTTTGAAATCGGCCGGCGCCGAGGCGGTCTTCAGTGTGCCTACGCCTCCCCAGTCGATTCTCATGGTGAAGCAGATGAAAGAGCTGAATTTCTCGCCGAAGGTAACCTGCTTCATTAGAGGTCCTGACCTCACGACATACTGGGAGGCCATGGGGAAGGATGCCAATTTTATCATCTCCGATGGAAACTGGGATGAGTCCATGACCTATCCTGGGAATAAGAAGCTGGTGGATGAATACAAGGCAAAGAATCCGGGTGCAAAGAGCATCGGTCTGCCGGTAGGTCCGGCTTATGCCGCGGTACAGATCCTGGCAAACGCCATAGAGCGGGCCGGAAGTCTGGATCGGGAAAAGATCAGGAACGCCATTGCAAAGACCGACATGGTCACGGTCCGGGGGCCGATCAAATTCAGGGCCAACGGCACGGCGGTCATCGATTATGGGCTGCGGCAATGGCAGAACGGTAAAAATGTGCTCATATGGCCACCCAGCGCAACGAAGAACAAAATCATGCTTGCACCGCCTTGGGATAAGAGGCCGTAACAGGGTGCACGGTTTTCAAGACGAGGGATCGCTTCGGCCTGACAAGGATGAGGCCTTGGGCGATCCCCTCGTCCCTGTTTCGCCGCCAAAACCCCCGCACCGCTTCAATGCGACAAACCGCCATAGCGTCCTCGTCCGATGGAGAGAGGGAAGGATTGCCTTCATTTTCAGAAACCTGACCATTGGGTTTTTATTCTTATGGCGCGATGGTTATGACATGAGCCGGAACGGGTTGGAGCATCGTAGGTCAAGCATTTGTCAGGCTCACTCACCGTTACGAAGAAGCGCTGTGGCATCCAGGTGCGCTGCGCCAGCAGGCCTATCATGAAGCGCTCTGTTGATGGAAGAAGAGAAACGACGCCACATACGTCCTTGACTTCGTAGGAGGTGGAAATGGGTCAAAGAGGGGAAAAGGATGAAGCGTCTCATTGGGGAGATGTCAAAGCTCAGCAGGATTCTTGATCGCAAGAAGATAAAGACAGAATCTCTAGTGCGTTCTTCTGTCCAGCGCCCTTTCTTCGGTGTTTTTCCTCTGTTCTCCGAGTAACTGATCCGCGCCATAAGATCACGTATCTATTGCGGTTAGTTTTGGTGGTCTGATTTTTATGTAACTTGGAGCAGACGACAATAGTCTTTTTGCGAACGGCATCTGCTGAGAGTTCAACTCTTTGGGATGACATTTCATGGTGATATTGATGATGCTTCAAGGATGGATCCAGAGTTAGAGTCGTTGCTATGATGAAGCCTCATACGAAGAGATTGTACGTTCACGTTCGGTAGTATCGTGTTGGTGATGGACTGGCTCATCGCTCACGCACTGTCGCTCACTACTCGTAACGGAGATTAATAGTATGAAGCAGCTAGTACCGGCGTTCGCTTCTGATGACGAAGAAATCGGGGACAACACAGTGTGAGTGAGGTACGTGGGAGCGGCACGCTCTCGCGGCTTAGGTTGTCGGGGACCTCGCGGTGAAGTACGGGGAGGCCAAGAGATCAGAGAGTCTGCCCCCCGGGACAGAGGGTGAACGCGGTAGAGATCCATAGGAAGAGACCGACGTGACGAGGTAGAACGATAGCAGGAACAGCGTAACAGCAGATCTCCGACTCGGAGGAGGCGCAGAGGGACGAGGACGTAGGGTAGAGCTGCTCTCTAGCAGATCTTTTTTGTTAGTCTCGCCAGGCTCTTAAGGCAGCTCCACGTTGGTTCCTCGGATCGAGTCGGTGGCTCTTGAGCAGAGAGGAGCTGTAGCCGTTTAGTAGTTCTTGAGAGTCGTTAGTGATGGTTGCACCATCACGTTGATTCATCCCTCCGATTCTGATATGGTTAATAGAGAAGTTTTATAGCCGTGTCGGCCGAATGGAGGTTGGGGTCCCCATTGTTGCGATATACCGTCATTTTCGTATTCCTTTTGCTTTCAGTCTGTATCTCATGGGCAGGCAATCCATCAGAGGGGCAGGGCAAGGATTCGAGTCATGTCGTCAAGGGAACGGTCGAATCCGAGAACAGGCGCCTCCAGGCCGAGGTGGATCGTCTTGAAGATGCAAGTAATATGCTCATGGAAAACCTTGCCTCCTGCGCCGAGGAAAATGATCAACTCTCCGAGAAACTTGCCGCAACAGCACCTCCCAAGGAGATCTCGCCGCGTCAGCTGGATCTGATAGAATCCATTCGGCGTGCGCTTTCGGTCCCGTCCGGCCTCGAATTTCTGTCAAGACTGAACGAGGAGCAGCTGCAAGCGCTTCTGTTGGCCATCCGTGGCCGTGTGAAGTGAGCCCCGAAAGGCCTGCGGGTCACCCCATGTTTGACCCGGACGGAGCGAGTTCCACAAATGAAATCGGGCTGCGATACGAGTAGATCCCTCATTTCATAAAGGATATTTAAAAGTGTTAAAAGAAACGAAATCATTTAAGGCGGGCCGAAACGATCCCTGCCCCTGTGGGAGCGGTCTCAAGTACAAGAAATGCTGTCTGACCAAAACACAACCGCCGACTGACGCGCTTCCGGCGCTCTATCTGAAGCGGCATCGTATTCGGGTGAAGAAGGAGGATGATATCGAAGGGATTCGAAGGGCCGGGCGTCTGGCCCTTGAGATGCTGGACCTGGTGGAATCCAAGCTCAGGCCGGGGATGGTCACCGATGAGATCAATACCCTGGTCCATGACTTCACCATCCATCGCGGTGCCGTGCCCGCTCCGCTCAACTACCGTGGCTTTCCCAAGAGTGTCTGCGTCTCCGTCAACGAGGTGATCTGTCATGGGATCCCGGGGAGTCGGGTGTTGCAAGAGGGCGACATTGTCAACGTGGATGTGACCCCCATCCTGAACGGCTACTACGCGGATGTGAGCAAGACCTTCTTCGTCGGGATGCCGGGGCCGGACGCCAAGAAGATCGTCCGTGTCGCCAGGGAATGCCTCAGGAGGGGGATCGCGGCCGTTCGGCCCGAGAACACCATCGGTGACGTCGGTTATGCTATACAAAGCTATGCGGAAGGAGAAGGGTGCTCGGTGGTGCGGGAATTCGTGGGTCATGGCGTGGGATTCGACTTTCACGAGCCGCCGCAGATACCTCACTATGGGCGAAAGGGAGAGGGCATTGAGTTCATCCCCGGAATGGTTTTCACCGTCGAGCCCATGATCAACCTGGGAGAGCGCCACATTCGGGTCCTGGAGGACAACTGGACCGCCGTTACCGCAGACGGGTCTCTGTCCGCCCAGTTCGAGCAGACCATCCTCGTGACGGAAAAGGGTTTTGAAAGCCTGACCCCCTATGCACTCTGACATTTCCGTTGTCTCCCGCCTCGATGTTCGTGCAAAGGCCCTTGGGTTCGCTGCCACGGGAATTTGCCGACCGCAAAGACCGCCGTTTTTTGACCACTTTGAGAAAAGGATGAACACTGGCTGTTTCGGGGACATGACCTGGCTCGCGAACCATCTTGACATCCGGGCCGATCCCACCCGGCTGCTTGACAGGTGTCGCACCGTTATTGTCCTGGCCTACCCCTACAGTGCGTCGAGACCTTCCACCATCGACGGACTGTTCACGGCCCGTTACACCGAACCCTGGCAGGAGGACTACCACCCCCGGTTGAGGCGTCTTGCAAGGGAAGTGGCACAAGCCATCGTCTCATCCTATCCGGGTTGCCGAATAAGGGTCTGCGTGGATTCTGCCCCTATTATGGAGCGGAGCTTCGCGTTTCTCTCCGGGCTTGGGTTTATTGGCAAAAACAACATGCTGATCATCCCAGGGCTTGGCTCATTTTTTTTCCTGGCCGAGATCCTCACCGACGTCCCCCTGCCCGTCCCTGGCGAGGAGCCGATTCAAGACCTTTGCGGGCCGTGCACCAAGTGCGTGGACGCCTGCCCCACGGGTGCGCTCGGACGCCCTTGGTTCCTGGACGCCTCCCGGTGTCTTTCCTACCTCACGATCGAGCACAAAGGCATGCTCAACGCTGAAACGGGCAGCCGCATGGGCCCGACTTTTTTTGGCTGTGATGTGTGCCAGGCGGTCTGCCCTTTCAACGAAGGACGGGGTGACCCGGTTATGTGTCTTCCGGCCTCAAGCGAGATCCTGAAGATGACAGAGGAGCAATTCAAGGAGCGGTTCGGAAAAACAGCGCTCGGGCGCGGTGGACTCGAAAAACTCAAGGCGAACCTGCGTGCATTGTCAGATTGCTAAACCGCCGTAGCTCCCCCGTCGATGGTCACGACGGTGCCGGTGATATAGGCGGCGCGATGCGATGCAAGAAATACCACAAGGTTGGCCACATCTTCAGGGTTTCCGGGAGCGGGTGCCGTGGGAACAAGTTCCTTCCATCGCTCCGGGTCCCCAAACCGTGATGCCGCTGCGTGCCGAAGTCCTCTCTCAAGTCGGTCGGTCCTTATGAGTCCCGGATTCACGGCCACGACCCGAAGGCCCTCCCTGAGGCTTCGACCGCCCAGTGCCCGCGTGAAGGCCATCAGAGACGCGTTCCCGGCGCCTCCAGCGATGTAGTTGATATTGGGCCGCTCTCCTGCCGCACCAATAATGTTGATGATGACACCTTTTCCCCGGGACCGCATCCTGGGGTATACGGCCCGACATAGATTGATGTAGCCGAACACTTTCAGATCCCAGGCCTCACGCCACGGGGCCTCTTCGATCTGCCAGAGATCACCCCTGGGGATGGCACCTGCATTATTGACCAAAATGTCGATATCCGGACAGGCGTCTGCCAGGTCACGAGCCTGATTCCCCTCACTCAGGTCGACGGCATGTATCTCAACGGCAACACCGTACCGGGATTCAATCGTCTCTTTGGCGCGCTGCAACGCCTCCTTGCCACGCGCGGCAAGATGCAGGGCGCAGCCTTCAGATGCCAGCATCTCAGCGCAGGCGCGACCGATTCCCTTTGATCCGCCGGTGATCAGTGCGCCTTTTCCTTCAAGCTTTAAATCCATGTCTCTTCTCCTGTGAAAATCGACTTAACTTCCACTCATGGAATGGTTGTCAGGACAAATGTCAGGGGCTTTTTCGAAGGCAGGGCAAGGGCGCTGTCCATGGACGCCTTATGAAGTGAGATGAGGTGGCAAGGACTCGCTCTTTGCGTATCGAGGAGCGCCCCCTGATAAAGTATATCAATCGAGTAGTTGATATAGTATCATCTACTTTTGAGTGTTTGAATGAAAAAGCGTCATTCCAAGCTCAAATCAAAACGCTGTGAGTGATCTGGAAAGAGACGGATGGAAGGGCGGACAAATGGAGAGAATACCGGTGGATTTCATTGTTGTCTGTAAGCGGGAGTGCGCCACGTGTCACATGATCGTACCGGTTCTGAAGGAGCTCACTTTGGGAGATAGGGCTGTCGCGATCTATACGCAGGATGACCCGTCTTTCCCGGATGGGATTCCGGGTGTCATCGACGACACGTCATTGGAACGATCCTATCGCCTGTCCATTGAGACCGTCCCTACGCTGATTCGCCTGGAAGACGGCCAGGAGGTTGGGCGGGCAGCGGGGTGGGACCGGCCCCAATGGCGGGCCTTGACAGGGTTGGCGCGTCTTGGAGAGGGATTGCCGGATTTCCGTCCGGGTTGCGGCTCAAAGAGCGTTGAACCCGGTATTGTGGAATCGTTGGCTGCGCGCTTTGGAGGGGTTCGGCTTGCTGCGAGGCGCATCGAATCACCACCGCTGGAAGACGACGTTGAGACCTGCTTTGCCCGGGGGTGGACAGATGGGTTGCCGGTGGTCCCCCCAACTGAAGTCCGGGTGGTTCGTATGCTCGGGGGAACCACGCGTTCGCCCGAAGAGGTGGTGGCTGTGATTCCGCCAAACCAGGCGCCATGCACCGTGGAGAAGGTGGCCATCAATGCCGTCATGGCCGGCTGCAAGCCCGAGTACCTGCCGGTTGTGCTGGCGGCCGTTGAGGCTGCCTGTATGGATGAATTCTGTTTGCATGGCGTCTTGGCCACGACGTATTTTTCAGGCCCGGTGGTGATTGTAAACGGTCCCGTCGGCAAGGCCATCGGAATGAACTCAGGGATCAACGCATTTGGCCAGGGAAACCGCGCCAACGCCACGATCGGTCGGGCACTCCAATTGGTCGTGCGAAATGTGGGAGGGGGGCGTCCCGGAGAGATAGATCGGGCTACCCTGGGAAATCCGGGCAAGTATACGTTCTGCTTTGCGGAGGACGAGTCCGGCTCACCCTGGGAGCCTCTTTCGGTCGAAAGGGGGGTTCCGGAGGGAGTCTCGACGGTGACCCTCTTTGCGGGAGACGGGGTTCAGGCGGTCGTTGACCAGCTTTCACGGACGCCCGAATCCCTTGCTCGAACCTATGCGGCTTGCCTGCGCACGGTCGCCCATCCCAAGATCCCCATGGCCGCTGATGCCATGCTGGCGGTATCGCCGGGACACGGCAGGGTTTTCCGTCAAGCCGGCTGGACAAAGGCCAGGCTGAGACTGGAGTTGGAGGAACTGCTCCAATTATCCGGTGCCGAGCTGGTGCGCGGAGCCGGTGGCATTGCCGAGGGTATCCCGGCAACGATGAAGGACGGGATCCTGCCAAAATTCCGTCCGGGGGGGCTGCACATTGTCCACGTGGGCGGCGAGGCGGGACTGTTCTCCGCCATTATCGGCGGCTGGCTTGCCAGCGGGCCCAGAGGAAGCCAATCTGTGACAAAGGAGATTCAAGTATGACGAAAATAACCAAATTGTTGGATCCCACCGCGGAACGTTCGCCGGAAATGCGCGAGCGGTTGCCGCGGCCAAAGGATTTTCAAGGGCTTACCGTCGGGCTTCTGGACATCTCAAAGGCCCGAGGGGATATCTTTCTGGACGAAATCGAAGCACAACTCACGGGACGAGGGATGAAAACCAGGCGATATAAGAAGCCGACTTTCGCGAGAGTGGCCCCCGTCCAGCTCAAACAAGAGATCGGGTCGGAATGTGGTGTGGTGATTGAAGCCCTTGCGGACTGAGGCTCGTGCACCTCGTGCAGTGTGCACGACATCGTTGACTTGGAAGCGCGAGGCATTGCAGGCGTGTATGTTGCCTCTTTGGAGTTCAGACAGGCAGGAGCGTCCCAGGCCAGGGCCCTTGGTTATGACCCTGCAGCGGTCTATGTCCCTCATCCCATTCAGGACAGGACAGACGATGAAATAAGGGCGATCGCGCGGGGGGCAGTCGGAGAATTACTGAAAGCGATTGGCGCCAAGTAACTCCACCCTGATTGAGCATTTTTTATCTCTTGTGGGGTGCGGGGGACTGTCTTCTTTCAGTTGCCATCCCGCCTTCGGGCCCACTGTCTACTGATCACTGATCACTTTTGAAAATACTGTATTCCCCTCATTTACCCGACCGATCCCATCAGTCATGATGGGGCACACCTGCAAAATTGGAGCAGACATGTCTCTTTACAATCTGGACAGGATCTTCGACCCGAAGCGCATCGCGGTGGTGGGCGCCAGTGAAAAGAAGGGGAGCATCGGGAACGCCATCATGAAAAACCTCTTGGAGGGCGGATTTAAAGGTGAACTGTTCCCCGTCAATCCAAACTACGATGCGCTTCACGGCCTCAAGGCCTTTGCCTCGTTGACTCAAATGGAAAAGGTCCCGGACCTGGCCGTCGTCGCAACGCCCATTTCCACGGTACCCGGTGTCGTGGGCGAATGCACGAAAAGGGGTGTAGGGGGGGCCATTATCATTTCTGCCGGCGGAAAGGAGGCCGGCGTTAAGGGCCGTGAGATTGAAACAAGGATCGAAGAGGAGGCCAGAAAGACGGGCCTTCGGATCATCGGTCCCAACTGCCTGGGGGTCATCTGCCCCGGGAAAAGGCTGAACGCCAGTTTTGCGGCCCACATGCCCAGGGAAGGAAAACTTGCCTTCATATCCCAAAGCGGCGCCATATGCACGGCCATGCTGGATTTAGCCTTGAAAGAGAACATGGGTTTCCGCCATTTCGTGAGCATCGGATCCATGCTCGATGTGGATTTCGGGGACCTCATCGATTACCTGGGCAGTGATTATGAAGTGAGCAGCATCCTTCTCTTTATCGAGAGCCTGACGAACTTTCGCAAATTCATGAGCGCCGCCAGGTCTGTCTCCAGGACCAAGCCCATCATTGCGCTCAAAGCGGGGCGGAGCACTGTGGGCGCCAAGGCCGCCGCCTCTCACACGGGGGCCATGGCCGGCGAAGACGCAGTCTATGATGCGGCCTTCAAGAGGGCGGGCATCGTCAGGGTAAATAACCTGGAGGACTTTTTCGACTGCGCGGAGTTTTTGGCCAAGCAGCCCCGGCCCACGGGACGGCGTCTGGTCATCATCACCAATGCCGGCGGCCCCGGCGTCATGGCCGCTGACGCCGTGGCGGAGCAGGGCCTGGAACTGAGCCGTCTGAGCGATGAGACCATGGGCACGTTGAACCGCATCCTGCCTCCCGCCTGGAGCCACGCCAATCCGGTGGACATTTTGGGCGATGCCTCGGCCGGGCGATATGCAAAGATTGTGGATTGTTGTTTCAAGGCAAGTGAATTCGATGGCATGCTTCTGATTCACAACCCCCAGGCCACAACGGACCCCACGGAAGTTGCGGAAACCCTTATTGATGCGCTGAAAAGGAAGCCCTACCCGGTTTTCACCGTGTGGATGGGAGGCGCAGATGTGGAAAAGGGAAAAGAGGCGCTCAACAATGCAGGGTTCCCCACCTATGACACGCCGGAGCGGGCCGTCCGCGCGTTTACGTACCTTTACCATTACGGTCGAAACCTGGAGATGCTCCAGGAAATTCCGCCCAAGCTCCATGACGACATCCGGCCCGACTGCGAAAAGGCGCTGAAGCTCATAAGGAAAGGGCTTGAAAGAAAGAACGGCCTCCTCACGGAGGGCGAGTCCAAAGCGCTTCTCTCGGTGTACGGGATCCCGGTAAACCGGACGGAACAGGCCTCCTGCCCTGATGAGGCCGTCCGTCTGGCACATGAGATAGGATATCCTGTGGCGATCAAAGTCCAGTCCGCGGATATCGTGCACAAGAGTGAGGCGGGGGGTGTCCGGCTGGACCTCCGAACCGAGGAGGAGGTGAGGGAGGCTTACAGGGAGATCGTCGAAGGGGTCCGGTCCTATGACCCGGAGGCTTCCGCCTCAGGGGTGACCCTCCAGCCGATGATCCAGAACCCCGACTATGAAATTCTCCTGGGTGCAAAAAGGGACCGCAACTTCGGCCCCGTGATCCTTTTTGGCCTTGGTGGGATTTTTGCGGAAGCCCTCGGCGATAAAGCCATCGGCCTTCCGCCCCTCAATCGAACGCTCGCTGTGAGGATGATGGAGGAGACACGGGCCTATTCGCTTCTAAAGGGACAAAGGGGCCGGAAGGCGGCGGACATGGATCTGCTGGAAGAGATGGTGGTTCGCCTCTCTCAACTGCTTGTTGATTATCCCGAGATTGCTGAGCTGGATATGAACCCTGTGATCATCAAGGATGGGAAGCCCATGGCCGTTGACGCCCGGGTGGTGGTCAAAGCCTCGGACGTGGTGACACCCTTCCACCTCGTGATCAGCCCATACCCCTCGAAGTACGAATCCATGGAGCTTACCTCCCATGGGCAGAAGGTGTTTGTCCGGCCCGTGAAGCCGGAGGATGCGCCTTTTTTTCAAGCGTTTTTCCAGATTTTGTCTCCCACTGCTATCTACTTTCGGTTCTTCAGCCCGGTCAAGTCGCTGTCTCCCACCATGCTGGCTCGATTCACCCAGATCGACTATGACCGCGAGATTGCCCTGGTGGCGTTCGAGGGGGAAGGGGGCGGGGAGAAGATGATGGGAGTGGCCAGGGTGATCGCGTACCGTGATGGAAAGAGGGGCGAGTTCGCGATTATTGTGGGTGATCCCTGGCAAGGCAGCGGCATCGGGTCCGTCCTCCTTAGACGTTGCCTCCGTCTGGCAAAAGCCCAGGGCATGGAGACAGTTGAAGGAACGGTCCTGGCAGATAACCGCCCGATGTTGAACCTGGGACGGAAGCTGGGATTCCAGGTATTGCCGGGGGAAGGTGCCGGGGAATACAAGCTGAGCATGGACCTTCATGAATTTTGAGACCAGTGAGCAGTAACCAGAAATCAGTAATCAGTGATCAGTAATCAGTGATCAGTAATTAGTAACCAGTGATCAGTAAAGAGTCATCAAGTAGCGAGCCCGGTAAGCACCCAAAATCACAATTCTCAATCCGAGCGTGCTGTGACAAAAAGGCGTTCATGATTCCGCGCTGATGCAGGGCGCAAGGCGGGACAGCATTTACTGATTACTGTTCATTGATAACCGATGACTAGTATTTTCGCGATCGGATGATGTTGAACACGAGCCAAAGGCCCAGGACCGCGGAGATCATGTAGCCGATCACGCCCAGGGCGGGAAACCCGAACAGCAGCGGGCCAATGCCGGTGGTGATGATCATGGAGGAGCCGATGATCAGGGCGGCGATAATGATCCCGAAGGTCAAGCGGTTCGAGCTGTTCTCCAGAGTGTGCATGAGTCTGCCAAGCTCTTCGAAATGGAACCGCAGGGCGATGTCGCCCCTCTCGATTTTGTCGAGGATCTGAAGAAACCGGCCTGGGACCTCGCGCTGAGAGGCCAGAAGATCGGAAAGGGCCGTACGGATGTTGCGCCACAACCGCTCCGGTTTGAACCGTTTCACGGCCACTTGGGTCACTTGCTCCCTCGCCTCGGTGATCACATCCAGGTCCGGATAGATCTGACGGGCCGTCCCTTCCGCAGTGACCAGTGCCTTGACCACAATGACCAGGTCGGGCGGGAGGGTCAGGTGATAGTCCCGCACGAGGGCGGTAATCTCAAGCAGCATCTGCCCGATGTTCAAGTCCTTGAGGGGTACGGCGTGGAAGGAGTCCAGTATGCTCAGGACCTCCCGCTCGAGGGCCCGTGTGTCAATCAAATCCCGCTTCTTGCAGACGCGGAGCAACGCATGAACCAGGCCGTCGCTGTCCTTGTCCACCACAGATTTAATGAGGTCTATAAGCTCATAGCGGTCCTTTTCGGTCAGGCGACCGACCATACCCCAGTCAATGAGACAGAGGCCCTCCTGGGCCGTAATGAGGAGGTTCCCAGGGTGCGGATCGGCATGAAAAAAGCCGTCTTCCAGGATCTGCTTGATGGCGGCCCTGAGCCCACGCTTGGCCAGTGCTTCAGGATCATTCAAAGCCCCCTCACCCAAATCCTTAAGTTTCGTTCCGAGGATGTATTCCATGACAAGGAGTCGCTCTGAACAATAATCTTCATAGACCCTGGGAATATGAATCCCCGATCCGGATGCATAGGAACGGGCGATCTTCATGTTTCGGACCTCTTGCCTGAAGTCGATCTCCCGGATCAGGGTCCGGCGGATCACCTTGATGAGACCCGGCAGGTTATAGCTTGCGAGCTCATCCGAGCGTTCATGCAATCTTGCAGCGATGGCTGCCAGGATGCTCAAATCCATTTCGATCATTTTTCGGATTCCTGGGCGTCTTATCTTTGTGGAGACGACCCATCCCTCTTTCTTCAAGACTCCACGGTGAACCTGGGCCAGCGAGGCGGCAGCCAGCGGTTCCTGATCGAAAGTGGTGAACACCTCATTGAGGGGCCGACCCAGGCTCTCTTCGACCACCTGTCGCGCCTCGGCGAATTCCACCGGCGCCACTTCGTCTTGAAGTTTGCTAAGCTCTTGGAGGAGTGGAGCCGGGAGGAGGTCAGGCCTGAGGCTCATGATCTGACCGAACTTAATAAAAGTGGGCCCAAGATCCTCCATAGCGAGGCGGATTCTCTCATAGGTCCCCAACTCCGGATGGGCATGACTGATTTTCCTGACCAGTTCCATCCCCGGCACATCAAGACGGGTGACTACCTCGTCAAACCCATATTTGAGCAAGATCACAACGATGTCTTTGAACCGTCCGAGTTTCGCCAAATTGAGGAGATCCATGTGGAAGTGCCTAAAGTGCGTTAAAGTGCCTACAGTGCCTAGAGTGCCTAAAGTTCATTTACTGCCCTCTGATCACTGATGACTGGTCACTGGTCCTACGGGATGTTTCCTCGATAAGGATCAGCCTTTTTTCCAGGTTGTCCACCCTTTCCCTTAGCCGCGCCACCTCCGACTTGCTGCCGATGTCAAGGGTTCTCAGCCCCTTTTTGAAGGCGTCGGCAATGGATTCCTGCATTTGGTCCCACTGCCGCTCGCCGTTCGCCAGAAGGTCTTCTCTCAATTTTCGTGCATCCTCCTTGCTCAGTTTCGCCTCCTCCACCAGTTTTCGACTGATCTCTTCGACCTTTTCCTTTGTGAGTAAAACCCCACCAAGGCCGCTCAAGAGCCCCTTTCTGATTTCTTCAAGCATCGTTTCCTCCTTCCTGCCCAGGTTATCTTCTGAAATGGCAATATCCGGGATTACTTTCTGAATCAGACTTTCGATGGCGATGCGCACCGCCATCATTTATACTTTACTTGCTTTTGGGGCATACGCCAATGGAGCAATTCCTGTATTTTCATATAAGAGGCCAAATATTTACGCCTTCAATGGGAATGCCGAGGGAGTTAGTCAGATGAGATGCGCGGTGATAGAAGACGATAAATACAGGATCCACCCCATTTACACTTCTCGGTGGCGCGGACTCTGAGGTGAAGCAGGCCAAAAGACAGGTGCAAGGTACAAGGTGCACGGTGCAAGGATAAAAAAGGACAAGTGATCAGTGTTTCGGCTGACCACACTGATCATTCGTCTTCTCCCCACCCTGAACCTTAAACCTTGCACCTTGAACCTGTCTTTTATCTATTTCATCATGCTTTCGCCAGATTTTTGGCGACGAAATTCCAGTTGACCACGTGGGCCAGGAAGGCATCCAGGTAGTCCTTCCGCCGGTTCTGGTAGTCCAGATAATAGGCGTGCTCCCAAACATCGACGGTGAGCAGGGGCTTCTGGCCGTGGGCAAGGGGGGTGTCCGCGTTGCTCGTCTGTACAACTTTGAGAGATTGGCCGTCCTTGACGAGCCAGCTCCAGCCACTGCCGAAAAGCGACGCTGCCTCTTTGAGAAAGGTTTCCTTGAAGCCTTCCACGCTGCCGAAGGCTTGGGAGATTTTCGCGGCGAGTTCGCCGGTGGGCCTGCCGCCTCCATTGGGTTTCATTCCCTGCCAGTAAAAGGTATGATTCCAGGCCTGCGCTGCATTGTTGAAAATAGCACTCTTCTCAGGAAGACCGGCAGAGCGCTCGATGATCTCTTCAAGCGAGAGGCTCTCGTAGGGTGTCCCCTTGACCAGGTTGTTCGTGTTGTTCACATACCCTCGATGATGTTTGCCGTAATGAAGGTTCACGGTTCGGGCTGAGATATACGGCTCCAAACCGTTCTCAGGGTAAGGGAGGGCAGGGAGCTCGAAGGGGGCTGGTCCTCCGGCAAATGATGGAAATTCCATCAACATGCCGGCCAATACGGTTGATCCGGCCACGGCCGTTGCAAGGAATTGTCGTCTGTCCATTACAGGTGTTATCTCGTTGGCTTTCATTGTGGCTTCCTCCATTGAAAGTCGTTTTATCGAGAACTCGGGAATAGGACCTGTGATTCCTACCTATCATAATCATGATGACGCAGGCAAGTTCGAGAGTATATGCATGAAATCCGTTATTTTCATGCCAGGAGGACCTTAAGGCAAAATTTTATGCCTTTAAAAAATGGTTCTCCGAATGAGAGGGTCGCTGTTTCCATGCACCATGGAAATGCGCCGTTTTTGTGTAAGGATGTTTTCGATGGGAAATACAGGATATGCCCCATTCAACATCCGCAAGAAATGCGGCATAATGAAATAAAGTCGGAGGTCCTGCCGAGTGGCCGTTGAATCACAGTCAAGAAGGCTTCGCTTTTGAAGGACCGAAAGGCGAAGCTATTGAAAGGGAGGAAAAATCATGGCAAAAGTGGGAGAATTGTTCCAAACCGCGGATTGGAAGTCGGAGAAGCATGTACCGGTTATTGAATGTGCCGACGAGGTCAAGGCCGGCCAGATGTTTGAGGTGAAGGTGACGCTGGGCAAGGAGGTGGCTCACCCAAACACGACGGACCACCATATCCGTTGGATTCAGCTCTATTTCAAGCCGGAGGGAGCCAAATTCACGTACCAAGTGGGGGGCTTCGAATTTACGGCCCATGGCGAATCCGCGGACGGTCCGGATAAAGGCCCTGTCTACACAAACCACTCGGTCACGGCAACCATGAAGGTGAGCAAGGCCGGGACGCTTTATGCCACATCCCTGTGTAATATCCATGGGCTCTGGGAGAATTCGAAATTGCTGAAAGTGAAGTGATCCGTAAAAACTGGTCAGTTATCAGCGATCGGAGATAGAGAGCAGGCATCATTGTTCAGCTGGTGGCAGCGAGACGTATACGCCCAAGCAAGAAGGCACCCAGCGTTGCTCAGGCTCGGGATGTTGCCTTTACTGATCACTGGTAACTGATCACCGATCACTGATTTCAGACAAGGGAGGTCGTTCTTATGCCTGAATTTACCACATCCTTTTCGGGGCTTGCCTGTGAGCGCAAGCTCACACACGAGGAGTTGGTAAGGGCCATTCGGTTTTCCATGGCCGCCGAGTTTGAGGCCATACAGCTCTACATGCAGTTGGCTGAATCGATCGATGACGAAATCACAAAACAGGTACTGATGGATGTTGCCGATGAAGAGCGGGTGCATGCGGGCGAGTTTTTGCGTCTTTTGAACCTCTTGGATCCTGTTGAAGAGAGACTTTATGCGGAAGGGGCGGCAGAAGTGGAGGAAATGATGAAACAGGTTGGCGAAAAGCAATTCCGGAAAGATGAAAAATCAAAAGCAGGGCAAGGTCTTCCGTACTGCACCTCGGCACCGGACCCGGAGCATCAGCGGGCTTACACCGAGGATGAACCATGCTACGACGCGACGGAAGGGGACCTGGAGAAAGGCTGACGCTTACCTTTCCTAAAAAACGGAGATCAGAGCTCGGAGGTCAGAAGTCAGCACAAAACCTTGAGCCTTTACCGAGAATCAGTGTCTGTTTCTTCCAAGGACTCCCCTCGCAGCGAATCGCCGGGCCAGGAACGCTGATCACCGTGGTGTCAAGGCGGACTCGCCTTACTTTTCTTCGCCAGGGGTAGGAATAGCCAAAACAGGGCAGGGCGACAGCCGAACCACCCTTTCAGCCACGGAGCCGAAAATGAATCGCCGCCATCCGGTCAGACCGTGGGTTGCGATGACAATCAGGCCAACTTTTTGTTCCTCCGCCGCACGCGTGATCTCATCGGCCGCGTTTCCGGTCAGAACCAGTGGCCGTATCGTCACATCCGAAGGCCCTTTCTCTTTGATGAGACGGTCCATGGAGGCCCTGGCGGATTCCAACATCTCCTCCATGTAGGTCGCTACGTTGAAGGTTGCCATAGCCTCAGGGTGCGGCGTCATCGGGAGAGGAGACACCACGTGGACCATGATGATCTCAGCGCCTGAGATCCCAGCCAGCTCTTTGGCCGCCTTAAGGGCCAGGAGCGAGGGTTCGCTGAAGTCCGTCGGACACAGGATGGTCTTGAGTGGGAACATGTTGAATCTCCTTTCATTACCAAATTGGAAAGCTGATCCTATGGGCCTCCCAAATGACGATTTGAATGATGAATATCGAGCAAGGAATATCGAATCACAAAGACGGGTCCTGTCACCCTTCGCTTCTACATGGGACATTCTGCATTCGGTATTCTGCGGTTCGTTTTTCAAATGACCACTGACCACTGATCACTTTCCTCATCCCTCTTCCTCGCCCAGCTCTATCTTGAGAGAAAGGAATTTGAGCATGTCTTTGAGGGAGACGATGCCGGCGAGCCGGTCTCCATCAACCACCATGAGGCGGCTCGACCCGGTCCGGTTCATGAGGGAAAGGGCCTTCACCGCGTCGGTCTCCGGCGGGATGGTGTTCTCGGCGGAGCAGGGGACGACGATGTCTGCGACTTTCTTGCTTTTCCATTCTTCTTTGGGGATTTCCTTTACCTCCTTGGTTGTGATGCACCCCGCAAGCTTGTCGGAGTCGGTCACCACAGGGAACATTTTGTAGTGGTGACGGTAGATAAAGTCTTCGATCAGTTCGTGGAGGGTCAGGGTGGGCGGCACCGTCACCGGGTCCTTTCTCATGAATCGGCTCACGGATTCGCCCTGGAGCGCCCTTCGGGTCAAGAGCTGCTGATAGGACATCTTGGCTGCGCTGCGAAGAAACATGCCGATCAGTGCCCACCACATGCCGCCAATGAAGTTGCCTGTAAAGAGACTGTAGACCCCCATGATGATCAGGAAAATGCCGAAGCCTGAGCCGATGGAAGAGGAAACCCGGGTTGCCCACCGGAGGTCGCCTTTTGCACCCCACAGGATTGAGCGCAGCACGCGGCCCCCATCCAGGGGGAAGGCAGGCAGGCAGTTGAAGGCCGCCAGGACCACATTGATGAAGGCAAGGTATTGGATGACGCCGCTAGCCGCACGAGGCAGAATGTCCGCTCCCTTGCCACCTAAATAGATAACGTAAAATATGGCCGCTACCGCCAGGCTGGAAAAGGGGCCAACGATGGCTAACATAAACTCAGCCTTCGCGCTCTTTGGTTCATCACTCATCTCCGCCATGCCTCCAAAAATGAAGAGGGTAATCCCCTTCATGGGCACATCGAACCGTTTGGCCATGAGCGAGTGACAGAATTCATGGACCACGATTGAAAAGAAGAGTCCAAGTGCGCCGACGATGCCCATGACCCAGTAGGCCTGCTTCGAGAGCCCCTGATAGTGGAAAGGGAAAAAGCCCGTTGATAGGGACCATGCCACCAGAACGGCAATGATGATCCAGCTCAAGTCAATGCGGACCTGAAATCCCAAGAGCTTGAATAAGTTGAATTGTTTCCCGAACATGTTCCATTCCCCCTATTGGAACCGACCCTCTGTCTCCCATCTTGACGGGCAATCAGAATTCTCTTGCTTCTTACTGACTCAGACGTTTCATTCCCTGGCCGCAGCAAACCAGGTCTCCAGCGCCGCCCTTGCGGACAGAGACGACCTCGCCACACACCTCACATTTGTATGTTTGCCCCTTTTGAGTTATTTTGTCTCTCCTTTCTTTCTAAATAACTGAACAAATCTCCCATACTGAGCATCATTTTTTCCGATTCAGGGAAAGGCAATCCGGCCGCCAAAGGCAGCTGTTTTCCCCGCAGAGATTCACGCGATCCGTCCCGAAACAATCCATGTTGTTTTCAGCCCTCTGAATGGCCTGGATCAACTCGGTCTTCTTCATCCGGTGGGTGTTGATTCCCAACTTCTTCGCCTTGCTTCTGATCTCATTGAAGTTCATGGTGGCCTCCCGAGATGCAGGTTTTCTATTCCCTCTATGGTATCAAACAGACGGCGCAGAAGTGAATAGGGTAAATCACGTATTTCTCCTCAAAATAGGCTCCATCACTAGTGCTTGCCCGGAAATGAGAATTTCCGGATTCGCGTCGATCAGCCATTAGCAAAATCGCTAATGAGAATGGTTTGGCTGGAAACTGATCACTGACCCATGAAAACGCCATCCAGAAATTCCCGATTCATTTATAGGCACGGCTACTGAACGGAAAGTCTCAAAATACGGGATTGACCCCATTTTTCCATAGACAGAAGAAGGCTAAAATCAATCCAAACGAGACAGTAAGGCGAGGAGAAAAGACAGGTGACGGCAACGATCCATGAAATCAGAAAATTGAGAAATCGCTACCAGGTGTTCCGGGACCGGTTTCACGCCGGGGAGGTCCTCGGTCAGATGCTGGCCTCTGGGTATAAGAGTGTTGAAGGGTTGATCGTTCTGGCCATCCCCTCCGGGGGCGTTCCGGTGGGGTTGAAGGTCAGTGAAAGGCTCGGCTGCCCCATGGACTTGATGATTGTCAGAAAACTTCAGATCCCTGGAAACACGGAGGCCGGATTTGGTGCCATGACGTTGGATGGAAGTCTTTTCTTGAATGAGCGCCTCCTTTCGGATCTGGAACTCACGCCCTCTCAAATCGAAGAGGAGAGTCAAAAGGTCAGATCTGAGCTGGGTGAAAGAAACGCGTTCTTTAGAAAGGGGAAACCTCCCCAGGATGTGACGGACAAGACTGTGATCCTTGTGGACGACGGTTTGGCTTCCGGTTACACGATGATGGCCTCCATCTATGAGGCAGAGATGAAGCGGGCCAAGCGTATCGTCGTGGCCATACCCACTGCCCCTATGACGACCATCGACAAGCTGGAGTCCGGGGTGGATGCCGTATACTGCCCGAACATCAGGGAAGGGCCGCAGTTCTCAGTGGCAGGGGCCTATGAGAACTGGTACGACCTCAGTCGTCAAGAGGTCATGGACCTTCTGGCAGGCCCGTGAGTGCTTACACGGGGGGATAAAGTGCCAGGTTTCGAGGTTTGGGGTTTGCTCGAATGAGATTTCACCACGCGAGTTTTTTTCTCCATCAAACTGGCCGCTCCGGCGGCCGTCGGCTGGGCTGACACCTGAAACCTGACCTCTGGAAACTGTTTTGTTTGCGGCCGAAGGCGCGCATTGGGAGTCTGAACGTGAGGAGGGTCTAGCCATGGAAAGTACGGCCGGAAAACTGGTGGAACATCTCACCCATAGGGGGATGCCGCTTAGCCAGATCCCTGCCTACGTCGGTGAGCTGGGCTGCTTGATCGCAGGGGAGCCCTCCATTCCGATTCACGAAATGGAAAGGGCCATGCGTGCCCGAGGATGGGACGGATTTGTCCTCGACGAGCGGACCTATGTTCTTACCCTGCTGGCTGTGGTCGAGACCCTCACCGACATCGGTCCCGAGACAGGACTATGGTCCGAGAGGCCTGCAGACATCAGGATAGAGCTTAACTGAACGGGGCGCTGCCCATTATCCCCGGGTTCGCTTTTGTTTCGGTTGTTGGAAGATTCGAATTTCGAGATTGCATTTGGATGAGCCCCCTAAGAAACCTTTCCACCTCGTCCGTGTCACTTAGCCTGTATTGGGCTTCGGTGGGGCGCGGCTTGTCCATGACCACGATGCCGATGCCAAGGCCTTTCAGACTCTTGAAGGCATCTTCGTCGGTGACATCGTCCCCGATATAGAACGGCAACACCTCGGGTTGGTCGAGATCCATCATCTCAAGGAGCCAGCGCAGGGCTTTCCCCTTGTGCCAATCGATTTTGGGCTGAAGCTCGAAGATCTTCTTGCCTCCCGACCGGCGCAAGTCCGGATAACGCGAAGCGACTTCCTCCACGGTCCTTTTCACCGACTTGACCTCATCCTCTTTGACGTTTCTGTAGTGAACTGCGATGGCAAATTTTTTCCGTTCCACCCGGGCCCCCTTGATGGTGCCCAGTTTTTCCTCCAGCTCCTTTTCCACCTTGTCCAGAGCGGGTACAAACTCGGTCCCCTTCTGGTGATTCATATGCATGCCTTCGGGCCCTGCAATGTCAAAGCCGTGGCTTCCGGCATAGAAGATGCCCTGGATGGATGCCATGCGCTGGACGTCCGGGAGATCCCTTCCGCTGATTACTGCAATGGGAAAACGCTCAGAAAGCGCCTTCAGCACTCGACGCATGGAGTCAGAGAGGGTCGCCATTTCAGGATCGGCTACGATCGGGGTGAGGGTCCCGTCATAATCCAGAAAAACCGCGATCGTCTTACCCTCTATTCGAGACCTGATCTCTTTCATGCTCTTTAGTGCATGAGGCGGAACCGTCGCGACCGATGACAAGGTGGTCACCCCCACGTCGGCACCGGCTGTCTTGAGCTCGACTTCCTGGCCGCCGCAAGAACCTTCGGCGTCCTGGAAACCACACTATCCAGGTCAAAAATAGCCGCATCGCAGTCCGATTTTGAAATGAAGTCATTTGGGGGCATAAGCCGGTTTCTCCCAAATCCAAAATAGAGTGATCAGTTATCAGTGTTCAGTAATCACTAAATTTTTCAACTAGTTTGACTCAACATGTGCTGGATAAAAATGGGTTCAATCCTGTATATGCCGAACAGGGCATGGCAAACAGGCTGCAGGTCGCACACCGAAACGAAGATTCCACCTCAATCCGTCAGCCCATAGCGTTCTTTTGCTTCCTTCTCCATTTCCGCGAGATCCAGGCCCAGGTCCCTTGACGGGGAGATGATTCTGGTCGTCGCTCGATGTGATCTCTTTCCAGGCGTTGTGGGGGCGTAAATGCGCAGGACGCCGATCACCTTTGTCTCACCGTGCTGTGCAAACAGGTCCGTGGGGCCAAATTCTTCTTTTTTGGATTTTGTCTCGTGAAGGAGGGCCTTGGACGCTTCCTCGAAAGTAACGGTGGCGAATTCCCCAAACTTTCCAAACCCCAGGATCCGGGTGATGCCGGTATAGCTGTCCTCCCGGTACCTTGTGTTATGGCATACGATGATGTGGGGGGGAAAAGGAGCATCTGATCCTTCCCCAGGACAGGCTCTTGGGCCATGTCAAGGCGTCTAGAGAAGGTCTCTTTTTCTTCTTTCCTCAACCGGAGCTCTGTCTGGCAGTAGGCGAAAAACATGTGTGGCTCTAACAAGCCCACGGAAAGGCATGAGCTGATCCTGGTCCGAGAGCCGTACGGTTCGTTGACGTAGCCTGGGCAGTGGCTGCGGGTAATATCGTTCGAAGATAGTTCAAAAGGGAGCCTATCTCCGATTTTCTTCTTTCTTTTCATTGCCGCTCTTTTGTATGCAAAGATCTGTCTGGCGGCCTTGGAGAAAAAGCCGGTGTCAAGGTTTACGCCTACGGCCATCCCATCCGCGTAAAGCAGGGTGGCATTATCGTATTGCATGGCGGCCCTGACCTTCGCCCTGAATGTCTGGGAATCCATGTCTCCGGAAAAATCATACGCGATGGGCATTTCGTCCACATCCGCGTAGACCATCCCGCCGGGAACAAATATGGCTCCCTTGTTGTCAAAGGTTCCTGTGGCTCCTTCCTCATCGATCTTGGGCAGGCGTCCTTCCTGTTTCAAACGGAGCATTTTCCATAAGGCGTCAAACCGTATGGTAATGATCTCCTTCATCAGCTCATTTCCAAGAAGGTCCCTTTTTGTCGTCATGGGTCAAATGCCTCCGGTTTTCAATGTGTATCCGACCCAGGCTAACCATGTTCAGCGTTTTAGCAGTGTGACAGTCGCTTTATGGGATTCACGGTAAAACCAGGATTGAGAATACAGGAATCACCCCATTTTAAATAAAGGCATTGAAAATGTACAATGGATATGGTTCGCTGCAAAAAAAATCCTTGAACAGGCCATGAAGGCCCTACCCAAAGGTACCTGGCATGGATGAGGAAGAATATCAAAAGAAATATGTCCCTTTGAGGATACTGAAAAGCATCCAGGCGTATCTGAAAAACGAAGGCCTTGCGCCCACCGCGGTGTATCCCATCAACGTCCCGGACGACCTGCTTCTCCAAGTTCTCGAACACCACGGAAGCAAACCCGTTGATGATTTGATCCATGAGATATTCCGTATCGGTCTCAGGATCTGGGCGGAAAACCTCTTCATGGAGGTCTTTGGCGATACAGAGAACCTGGAGACGTTTGTCGAGGAAGTCAAGAGACGGAATCAAGAGATGGCGGGTTCTTAGCAGAGGGATTGACGATGAGCAAGTACGTTGTTTGGTCTAGGGACACCGGCCCGGAGGATGTCTCAAAGGTGAAAGACAGCTTACCGGAGGGCCTTTGTCAGTTGCCTCGGCTTCTATCTCCTCATAGGTGGCACCTGGGAGAGACTCCTTGCCGGTCCATTGGGATTTAAGATCATGAGACTGTTTATGGTGCGACGTTTGAGATCTGTGTAAGGTCGGTCGCTGAGACATCTCGGCTCCGAGTTATCTCCGTCACAATGCCACCGATCATTCCCCAAATCCTCATAGACCAGAGGTGAAGTCACGACGGTCTAAAACGATTTCGCTGCCTTGTCGAAAGACTTCGACAGCGAATCGTAGCTGTCCAGAAAGCCTTTCTTGACATGTTCCCAGTCGATGGCCGAGCTCTTTCTGCTTCCCGAGAAGCTCGTGAATCTGTTTCTCATACTTGATCTTCGCATCCGCATCGGCCTTTCTCATCACCGCCTGCAGCTTGTCAATTTCAGCATTCCACTCATCAATCTGAGCCTTCGTCTTTTCCACATAAGCATCTTTCTTGGACATCGTTCCTCCTCCCATACGCTCCACCCCTCGTGAAACCGCCACCGGCGGACCTGGTCCGGGTCGGGGGGATCCCAAAGAGCAACACGTTTTAGTGCAAAGAGACCTTATCTCGGATTCTATAGAAGGGCTGGATCAGAAGACAATCAGGCGAAGTGTGTATTTTTGCAAAGATATGCTGGCATCGCGCCACTGCTCTTTCCGTTTTTTCAAAAATCGAATCGCATTCTGGATCCTGAAGAATTTCAAGCCTTTCTTTCTGTCCCGCTTTTGGCGGTTTCCACAGGCTTTCTCACCTGAGGTCGCCTCCTCAGGGAGACCTTGGACCCTATTCGCTGAGATTGGCTGTAAGACGCCTCTCCTTCTTGCCTTTTCTACGTCGAATAATATTTCCGGTCGTAGATTGGGCTTTAGGCCGTTTTTCCTTTGCCTCCTTACTCTTTTCTTCAACCTGCGCAAGGTCTTCCAGCATTTTCTTGAGCTTGGCTTCCAACCGATTTCGTTCATGCTTTTCCATAATGGATTCCTTGTGATGTGACTTTTAATAAAAATTCAGGCGTTGTCCATGATGATTTCAAGACACGGTGCGACAAAGGCTTTGACCCCATCATATGAATCTTTTGCGAGCAGGATATACGTAAAGGACCCCATTTACAGGGGTGACCTTGCAAGCGATCATCGGTGAAGCTCAAGCAGCCGAACGGGCATCCAGAAAACGCATTTACAGTCTATATCGGCAATTTCCAAAGATGAGTTCAGGAGGTAATGATGGCCACGCTGTTTACGACCCTAAAGCTGAAGGAAACAATTTTCAGAAACCGCATCTTTGTCTCCCCTATGTGCCAGTATTCCAGCGAAAACGGCATGCCGACCGACTGGCACTTGGTGCATTTAGGGAGCCGTGCCGTGGGGGGCGCCGCCTTGGTTATGGTGGAAGCGACCGCCGTCTCTCCTGAGGGGCGCATCTCTCCATGGGACAGCGGCATATGGTCTGAGGAACACCCTCGGGCATTCGCCCGGATCGCGGCCTTCATTAAGGCCCGAGGGGCCCTTCCGGGTATTCAGCTCGCCCATGCCGGCCGCAAGGCCTCTATCGACGTTCCCTGGCGGGGCGACAGACCCCTGGGGGAAAACGAGGGTGGGTGGCGCCCCCTGGCCCCGAGCCCCTTGCCCTTTGACGTCGCTTTCACCGATGCCCAGAGAGATGATGCGCGGAGGACATCGAAGAGGTGACGGACCAGTTTGTGGAGGCAGCGCGAAGGAGCCTCCGGGCAGGCTTTGAAGTGCTGGAGCTGCACATGGCCCACGGCTATCTGCTCCACGAATTCCTCTCACCCCTTTCGAACCAGCGGGAGGACGAATTCGGAGGCCCCTTCGAAAATCGCGTCAGGTTCCCGGTGAAGGTGGCCGACGCTGTCCGGGAGGTCTGGCCCGATCGCCTCCCGCTCTTCGTGCGCATTTCCTGCACCGACTGGGTGGAGGGGGGTTGGGACCTCGACCAATCCATCGCGCTTTGCCGGCGGCTCAAGGCCGTAGGGGTCGATCTCATCGACTGCTCGAGCGGCGGCCTGGTGCGGAACGCGGGCATCCCTGCGGGGCCGGGCTACCAAACCCCTTTCGCCAATGCCATTCGGAAGGAGGTGGGTATAGCCACCGCGGCGGTAGGCTTTATCACCCATCCCGTCCAGGCCGAGCAGATTGTGGCGACCGGACAGGCGGACGCCGTTTTCCTTGCCCGTGAGATGTTGCGCGACCCCTACTGGCCCCTCCACGCAGCAAAGGTTCTCGGCGTAGACATTCCCTGGCCCGATCAGTATGCTCGCGCAAAACCGAAGTAGGAACAAGCCCTAAGTTTTGAGTACGGCCCCTGATCTAATCATTGGTACCCATTCTGGTAGGGGCCGTCTTCCCGGCCGGATGACAAGGAATGGCACTTCGTCACCGAGAATTCAATTTATCCGTCCGTGGGGCCTGGATATTCTCTTCAGACTTTTGCGAAAAAAACGGGTTTTCGTCAAAATGTCGTCAGATGCCTCAGCGATATATCTCTACCCCATCTTTTGGATGATCAGGTCCAAGGCCTGCCGAAGCTGCGGATCTTTCATCTCCTTCACCTCGGAGAGGCGTCATATCCCGTTCTTCCTCCGGGAACAAGGGTGAGGCCCCTTCCGACAGAGGGACCACAAGGTCTGGGCCAATGCCTTTGTGCCAGATGGCGGATCCGTTCGGTGTCAGCCATTCCTCAACGGCCAGCAAGAGGGCCGACCCGTCGGAGAGGGGAAAACGTTGCAGAACCGTGCCCGTGCCGAAGGTCTTTGTGCCCACCAGGGTCGCCCGCCGGTGGTCCTGGAGGGCACCTGCCACGATCTCGGCAGCACTGGCCGTTCCGGCGTTCACCAGACACACCATGGGTATGATCACAGCTACCCCACCTTCTTGCACCTGAACGGGTGTGATCACGCCTTTTGCATCCTTTTCCAGGAGCACGTTGCCCGCCGGGAGGAACTGGCTCGCAGTAGATACGGCCTCAGCAAGCAGGCCTCCAGGATCGTTTCGCAGGTCCAGGATGAGACCCTTCAGGTCTTCATTCTTGATCTTCAGCAAGGCCTTCTTCAGGTCTCCGGCGACTCCCTCGCTAAATCCCGCAATTCGCAAGTGGGCGATCTCGGCGCCCGGGATTCGGTGCCAGGTGACGTTGCGTACGGTAATAGAGGCCCTGACCAGGGTGACCTCCTGTGACCGGCCTGTGTCCGGATCGACGATGCCGAGGGTGACCTTGCTGCCCGCAGGGCCGGAGATCCGTTTCACCACCTGGAGCAGGGTGAGACCTGTGATGTCTTGGCCGTTGACGCCGATGATGATCTCGCCGGGCCGCAGGCCCGCCTTCTGTGCGGGGCTGCCGTCGAGGGGCGTCACGATGACCACGTGCCCCTCTTTCATCCTCACCTCAAGGCCGATCCCCCTATACTCTCCCTTGGTAAATTCCTCTTCCTCTTTGATCATCTGGGGCGATAGGAAGGTGCTGTGCCCCGTGTCCTCAAGGCGTCCACCATCCCGCTGATGGCCCCGTAGGTGATGGAGCGCGGGTTCATGGCCGCCCGGTCCACATAATGGGCGTGGATGGCATTCCAGGCCTCAGCCATTAAGCCGAAGTCGGCCTCTGCAGCGGGGGGTATCTTGTCCGAAGGGAAGGAGGTGCTCAGGACCTCGCAGCTCACGCAAAAGGCAATGAAAAACGCCGCCGGGAGGCCCAAAACCCAGAGAAAGAAGAGCCCTCTTTTTCTTGTATCCACGCCCTTTCCACCGATTGAGTTCAGCATTTGGGGCCAAAGGGGTCTGCCACCAAAAGCACAAGTTTTGGAACTAAGATACTAATGTGGAGGGCCCTCGGCCTACTCTCCAGTGCTCGTGAAGAAGGCCCTCCACATATCAGGTGCCGTGTCCCCGAGGAGAAAACGCGCCTGTGTCGCATGGCTCAGTTGACTTCCACCTGGACATAGCTTGTTTTCCCGCTCCGGTGGTCCAGGGCGAGGAAGACGACCTTTTGATGCCGGGGCAGCGTACCGATCAGACCGGTAAAGTCATCGACCCCGGATATGGGACGCTTCTCGACGGCAAGGATAAGATCCCCCACTTCAAAACCCACCTTGCCGAGGGGTCCCTTTGGATCAACCCATTGAATGGCTACACCCTCCGGTGAAGAAAGACCGTAGCGTGCGGCCTGGTCGGCTGTTACGGGTTCCACGACCGCCCCCAGACGATCTTTCAGCTCAGCAGCGAGTTTCTGAGTCAGTTCCTCCAGATTCCCGACTTTGACCTTCAGGTCCACTCTCCCTTTGTCACGCCACACAACCACATTCACCTCTTCTCCAACGGTCGTGCTGGCCACCATATTTCTCAGCTCTGCCGAATCGCTCACATCCTTTCCCCCATATTGGAGCACGACGTCCCCCCTCTTGAGGCCGGCTTTGTCTGCTGGTCCATCCTTCATCACATCCCCGATCAGGGCTCCTTTGGGCGTCGGGAGACCAAACGATTTGGCCAGATCCGGAGTGACCTCCTGAATACTGACGCCTAACCAGCCCCGCTGGACTTTGCCATAGGCTATCAGGGCGTTGGCCACATGAACGGCCATTTTACTCGGAATAGAAAAACCTATCCCTTCGAACCCGCCCGATTCGGTTGCGATGGCTGAGTTGACACCGATAACCTTTCCCCCAAGGGTCAGGAGGGGTCCGCCGCTATTGCCCGGGTTGATGGCAGCGTCGGTCTGCAAGAAGTCCTGATAACTGCTCGGGTCAGTGATGCCCGCTCGGTGTTTCGCGCTGATGATCCCCTGGGTGACCGTCTGGTCCAGGCCGCGGGGATGGCCTATGGCCACCACCCACTCTCCCACCTGGACCTGGTCTGAATCCCCGAACGTCACAAAGGGCAGCGGCTTGCCCGCAGAGATCTGGATCACGCCCAGATCGGTTTTGGGGTCCGTGCCCACCACTTTGGCGGGATACTCATCCCCATTGGAGAGCAGAACCTGGATCTCGCTAGCCCCGCCGACCACATGGTTGTTGGTGAGGATGTGGCCTTCCGGATCCACGATCATCCCTGTGCCAAGCCCTTGTAACTCCTCTTTGAACTTTTTCGGCATCTTCTTGGGGAGATCGAAATAGCGACGGAAGAAGGGGCTGCCTTCAAAGGGAAGAAAGGGATTGGGGACCTCTCTCCGCTCGGTGATCCTTACCTGGACCACAGCAGGCATCGTGAGCCTTGCCACCCTTGTAATGTCAGTGGTGAGGGCAGGACGGGGGACCATGTTTTCCGGTGGCTCCACCGGCATGAGCTGTAAGGGCCTCCAGGGCTCTTTTTGTCCGCCTTCCCTGAACCTGGCAACCTCCTTTTCCACCTCATCGATACTCTTTGTAACCTCCGCGGCAACCCATCCCGCTCCCTGGTCAAGCTTTTGGCCAACCTTTCGGGCGGAGTCAATAACATTCTGTGTCCCAGCCTCAATCTGACGCCCCGACCAGGTCCAGGCCTTTTCAAGGTGGTCTACCGAAAGCTTCATGTCTTCTCCAACCTGTGAAATCGCCTTCTTGGACCAGGACTCAGAGGCAAGGGTGTTGTAGTAATCAGCCAGCGCCTCGTGGGCCTGACCAAAAGCGCCTTGAATCTCTCCCACCGATTTGACCGTCCCGTTTTCCAACTTTTGGGACGATTTTTCGAGGCCCTCACCTGCGGCCAAAAGAGAGTTCTGAACCTCCCCCGTCGCCTTGCCCGATTCTTGTTTCAGGATCTCCGCTGCCTTGCGAATCTCAATGGCTGCATTTTTATAAGCCTTCTCTTCAATGAATTGCTTGGCCTTCTGGAAATCCTCCTCCACCTTATCCTGACCCCCGGAAGGCGCAACTTCCTTTGTCGCTGGGGGATCAGCTGCCTTCACTGGTGTGATCTGCAGGCCCGCAATGAAGAAGAAGGCCACCAAGGCCAGACTGCATACGCCAATTTTCATAGATTTCATGACAGCTCTCCTTTTGGTGTTAAATGTGAATTGCAAATACCCTCCAGATTGGACCGCCCGGGCATGACCACGGGGGCACCCAGGTTCGGCTATCTCTTTCATCGGGAGCTTCTCCTCTTGATCGATCTTGCCCTTTATGGATAGAAAATGGACGATGAACTGTGCTTCTCCCGCCCGTCGGAACCATCCCTATCGGCGGTTTTCCCGGAGCCTCGATCAATTTGAACATAGTTCCGCAGAAGTACCATTCGGCAAGATCTGTATTCCGTGCCCATCACCAAAGTATCTTATGACCCCGAGCTGTAGGGTGGCGAATGGTTTCGCCTTCATTTCACCTTGGATTTTTCGATCCTCATTTCCCCATACCATTTCAAGCGATATCAAGCTGTTACCTTTTAATGGGGTTAGGTGGCGCCTGATAACGCTTCCGGTCCCTTTTTGCCGCCGGGTGGTTGATCAAATGGTTTTCAAACCATGTCGGGCCCGGGAGGATCGAAAATACAGCACCTTTCACCACTACAGTGAAATTGGAGTTCAGTGCAGGTGATACCCGTTGAAAATACAGGAATGACCCTATTCCACTCCCCAACCGATTCCGGTACATATCAAGAGGAAGTGTTAACGGCCGGCTGATGACAAGAACGAGGGAACGCGCCGCCCCGAAAGAACCGCTGTAATTTTTGTTCTAAGAGGAAAAAGCGTGCATTATTTTCCGGTGGCATTGCCTTTTTTACTCATATTTGCCTTTCTATTCATTATCCTGCTGGTTTTGATCGAGATCGGCATCCTGCAATATGCCTACCATAAGATCGGTATCAGCCCAAGGCATATGTTCACCTTGCTGGTCCTTTCTCTGCTGGGAAGTTACATCAACATCCCTGTAGCACACCTCCCACCGGAATATGTTTACTCCGGCCAGCAAATCACCTTTTACGGCATGACCTACGTCGTCCCCCTGGTTACCGAATGGCCCGGGACGGTCATCGCGATAAACTTCGGCGGGGCCGTTGTCCCGGCGATTCTTTCCATCTATCTTCTGGTGAAAAATCGTCTCTACGCTCGAGGGTTGCTGGGAGTGGCGATCGTAACGGTCATTGTCCACTGGATGGCGCATCCCGTCAGAGGCGTAGGCATTGCCGAGCCGACTTTCATCCCTCCCCTGGTCGCCGCCGGGGTGGCCCTCCTCCTTTCACGGCAGTCTGCGCCCCCCCTGGCCTACATCGCCGGAAGCCTCGGAACTTTGATCGGTGCAGACATCCTGAATCTGGACAAGATACAGGGGCTCGGTGCCCCTGTTGCGTCGATCGGGGGGGCGGGCACCTTTGACGGGATCTTCCTCACGGGGATTCTGGCCGTGCTGCTGGCTGGGCTGGTGACGGGGAAAAAGGAGCCTGCCCCGTCGAAATGATCCCCTATTTGTATGGACCCGACAAGATATAGAGATCCTCTTTCAAGAGCACCACACAAGGAGAGAATGCCATGTCTGAGAACACAGGAAAGCTTGAAAAGCTGGCCAAACTTATCCGTTACTATATCCTGACGGCGACAACGAATGCGGGCTCGGGTCATCCCACCTCGTCCCTTTCCGCTACGGACCTGATGACGGCGCTCTTCTTCGGCGGTCCGTTCCGCTACGACGCTGACCAGCCGGACCATCCCAACAACGATCGTCTGGTTTTTTCGAAAGGCCATGCATCCCCCCTCTTTTATGCGCTTTGGCTTGCGGCCGGAAAGGTGACGGAAGAGGAGATGATGACATACAGGAAGTTCGGAAGCCCTTTAGAAGGGCATCCCACCGTGGCCTTTCCCTATGCGGAAGCGGCAACCGGTTCCCTGGGGCAGGGGTTGTCGATCGGGCTGGGTATGGCCTTGAACGGAAAGTATCTGGATAAGCTCCCCTTTAGGACCTATGTGCTCCTCGGTGACAGTGAAATGGCGGAGGGCTCCCAGTGGGAGGCCATGCAGCTGGCTGCCTGGTATGAACTGGACAACCTCGTGGGCATCATCGATGTGAACCGGCTGGGTCAGCGTGGGGAAACCATGTACGGCCATGACCTGGAGGCTTACCGAAAAAGGATTTCGGCCTTCGGATGGGAGACCATTCTGATCGACGGCCATTCGTTTCCGGAAATCCTGGAGGCCTATAGAAAGTCCCTTGATCCATCCGGAAAGCCGGTGATGGTTATTGCCAGGACCATCAAAGGCAAGGGGGTTTCTTTTGTAGAGGATCAGAACGGTTGGCACGGGAAGACCCTGAGCCAGGAAGAACTGGGGAAGGCCCTAAGAGAACTGGGAGAGGTGGACAAGTCCTTGAGAGGAGAGATCAGAAAACCTCAGGATTCCAGACCGAACGATGCCAAAAGGGCAAAGATGGAACCGCTTTCCTATACCAAAGGGGACGCCGTCTCCACCCGGAAAGCGTACGGCAACGGTTTAAACAGGATCTTCCCCCACTTTCCCCACTTGGTGAGTCTCGACGGCGAAGTGAGCAATTCCACAATGGCCGAAACCTTCAAGGAAGCGCATCCCGATCGTTTCTTCGAAATGTTCATCGCAGAACAAAACATGGTTGGGGCCGCCCTGGGTCTTGCCTGCCGTGGCAAGCTGCCCTTTGTCTCCACCTTCGGTGCGTTTATGACTCGTGCCTTTGACCAGATAAGAATGAGTCAGTACTCGGATGCAAATATCAAGTTTGTGGGCTCTCATGCAGGGGTATCCATCGGCCAGGATGGTCCCTCACAAATGGCGCTTGAGGATCTGGCCATGTTCAGGTCCATTCTGAAAAGTGTCGTGCTTTATCCCTGTGACGCCGTTTCTGCAGAGAGACTTGTGGAAGAAGCAGCGGGATACAAAGGCATGGTTTATATACGCACCCACCGCGGGGGCACCCCGGTCATCTACGACAACAACGAAACATTTCCCATAGGAGGATCCAAGGTTTTGAGGAAAAGCGACAAGGACGAAGCCACCTTGATCGGCGCCGGGCGTGACCCTCCATGAAGCGCTGGCCGCCTATGAGACGCTAAAAAAGGAAGGCATTGCCGTTCGGGTCATCGACCTTTACAGCGTGAAACCCCTGGATGAAAAGACCCTGCGAGAAGCGGCGCAAAATACCCGCTTGGTCATCACTGTGGAGGACCATTACCCCGAAGGGGGCATTGGAGACGCGGTCAAGAGCGCCCTCACGGGCCTCGCCACGCCCGTCCATTCGCTCGCGGTCACGAAAAAACCGATGAGTGGAAAACCCGGCGAGCTCCTGGATTATGAAGGGATTTCCAGCAAGGCCATTGTCAAAGCTATCAAAGAGAGACTGAGGTGACAGAAGCCACTCGGCAAAATAGATAAGTCCAATTTGCGAACCGTTGAGGCGGTGATGGTTGTGAGGACAAGCGCTGTCGACCTCTGAGTCTCGATCGGAAGGGCCTTTTGTCGAAATTTCTAATCTTGTCATGGGCACTTGGGAGGACTCCGACCATGAATGTTCAGCTCGACGAAAACGGGCACTGGTCACGGGCGGCAGTTCCGGCATCGGGGAGGCCATGGTCCTGGCACTCGCAGAAACGGGTGCGAAAGTGGGCATAAATTGCCATGCTCACCTGGAGACCGCACAGGAAATCGCCAAGCGGATCGGGAATCAGCAGGGCGACGCGTACGCCGTCCAGGCTGATGTTTCCGATCCGGAGGCGGTCGCCCGGATGTTCGAGGAGTTGGATGAGAGGTCGGGGGTCATCGATATCCTGGTAAACAGCGCAGGGATTGACGGCGGTCACGCCCTCAGTTGGGAAGCCGATCTCCCGGCATGGCGGAAGGTGATCGAGGTGAATCTGTTCGGCCTTTTTTACTGCGCTCGGCAGGCCCTCAAGCGCATGGTTCTGCAGAAAAGCGGCGTCATCCTCAACATCAGCTCCGTACACGAGATCATCGCCTGGTCCGGATATAGCGCTTATACGGCCAGCAAGGCAGGTCTAGGCATGATGACCCAAACACTCGCCCAGGAAGCCGCGCCCTATGGCGTGCGCGTGCTTGCACTCGGGCCTGGTGCAATCAAGGCGCCTATCAACCGGGCTGTCTGGAGCGACCCGGCGAGCCTGAAGGATCTGCTGGAGAAGATCCCTCTGAACCGGGTAGGAGAGCCGCAAGACGTCTCCCGCATGGCTTTGGTGCTCGTTTCTGATGTCGCCTCATACCTGACCGGCCGCACCGTGTTTGTGGACGGCGGCATGACCGACTATCCCGACTTTTCTCACGGCGGCTGAAAGAACGCGGACTCGGAGGATCCGACCCCATGGCTGACAGCACAGGCAGCAAAAATCCATTAGAACCGACGGGAAAGCCAGCTTTCCAAACACTCGCCTTAAATATCCCCGGGATTGTTTACCGCGTATATGTGCGAGAACAGAACCGCATGGAATTTTTCAACCACATGCTTGAAAAAATGACAGGCCACAAAGCCGATGAGTTGAGGAAGGGAGAAGTATGCTCAATCGATCCGATAATCATTTCCGAGGACCGCATTCATGTTTTGCATGCTGTGAAAGATGCCGTCAGGGAGAATAAGCCTTTCGAGGTTGAATACAGGTTAACACACAAAAATGGGGGCATCAGGCATTTTCTTGAAAGCGGGCAGCCGATTTACGGGAGCGATGGAAAACCGGAGTTTATTGATGGCGTCATTTTGGATATCACCGAACGCAAGCAGGTAGAGGTGGCCCTGGTTTTCAAAGAACACATCATCGAGAATTCTTCAAGTGCAATTGCCACCTGTGACCTGGAAGGAAATATGACCTATGGTAATCCCTCTTTCCTAAAAAAATGGGGTTTTGACGATCCGGAAGAGTTTTTAGGGGAGCCCTTCTGGAAATTTTGGTTAGTTGAGGACAGACTCGAAGAAGTCATGCAGGCGCTCCGAGACGATGGATTCTGGTTCGACGAGATCAAAGCTATACGGAAGGATGGAGTAGCCTTCGATGTCCAGGTCTCAGCTGCCATGGTCTTTGATGGCGAAGGTAACCCTTTCGCCCTGACTTCTACATCAATAGATATAACCGAGCGCAAGCGCGCAGAGGAGGCGCTGCGGCAGGCGTACGACGAACTGGAACAGCGCGTCGAGGAGCGCACGGCTGAACTGAAACGAAGCAACCGGGAGCTTCAGGACTTTGCTTTCATTGCCTCCCATGACCTTCATGAGCCCCTTCGAAAGATTCGAACATTCGGGGAGATGATAGCGCGTGGGTCAGGAAATATTCTCTCCGAGCAGAGTCTGGATTACCTGGCTCGGATGAAGAAGGGAGTCGCAAGAATGCAGGACCTGCTGACCTCTCTTCTCGATTATTCCCGCGTGACCACCAAGGCCGCACCATTCAAGCGAATTGACCTGAACAAATCGGTTGGAGAGTCGCTATCTGACCTCGAGATCCTGATCAAGAAAAATAACGGCCACGTAGAGGTGGGGCATCTCCCAACACTTGAAGGAGAATCAGTTCAGATGGTCCAGCTTTTCCAGAACCTCATAGGCAATGCGCTGAAATTTCACCGGCCAGGAGAAGCGCCACTCGTAAAGGTTTATGCAAGTCCTGTGGTGTCGGGAGAAAACCCTGAGGTTTACCGGATCTTCATAGAGGATAACGGTATCGGTTTTGACGAGAAGGACCTTGAGCTGGTATTCGCCCCCTTTCATAGACTCCATGGAAGGAGTGCCTACGAAGGCGTCGGCATGGGCCTTGCCATCTGCAAAAAGATTGTGGAACGCCACGGCGGACAGATCACGGCGAAAAGCGAACTTGGGAATGGATCGACCTTTGTCGTAACGTTGCCTGAGAAGCAGAAGCGGAGGGATTGAACTGTACCACCAATCCCCTATCTGCACTTTAAAGAGCCGACACCTCGATGTTAATCATGGCTTCTTGAGGTGCTTTTCAAGAAAGTCCACTGTTCTTTGCCAGGCCAGCTTGGCAGCTTCCGGGTCATAGCGCTCCCCTGTTTCGTTGCCGAAGGCATGGTCCGCCTGGTAGCGGTAAATCTTGTAGGCCACGTGACCTTTTTTGAGCTGTGCCTCCAATCGATCCACCTGGGCTGGCGTGAAGTACGGATCTTTTAGAGCGAAATGCCCCTGGAGAGGGATCTTGATCGTGCTCACGTCCGCCGTTTCTTCAGATGGGAGACCGTACCAACTCACCGCAGCGTCGGCTTCCTTTACGTACACCGCCGCAAGGACCGACAGAACGCCGCCCATACAAAACCCGATTACCCCTGTCTTGTGGGTGCCGGATTTGAGATACTGCATTGCACCGCGTATGTCCTGCGTCGCTGCATCCTTGAAGTCCAGATCCCCCATGAAGTGCGCTGCCTCCGCCGCATCCAGCGTGACCTTTCCCCTGTAAAGATCGGGCACGAGGGTGCGATACCCAATCTCTGCCAGGCGATTCGCAACCCCCTTGATCTGTTCGTTGAGTCCCCACCACTCCTGAATCACGACCATCCCTGGCGTCTCTTTTCCTACGCTCGGCACCTCATAGTAGCCGATGCACTCTTTTCCGTCCGGCCGTTTGAACGTGACTGTTCTTCCCATGCTGATGCTCCTTTCTTTGAAATGCCAATCCCCCCTGAGCCTCGGCAGCTTCTTTTTTTGTGGGGCGCGGTTTCTTCTCTGTACCCCAGCCAGCTCGCTCATTTCTTGCAGGTCGCGCTCCGCGTGGGCCTTGAGATGGGCGGGATTGGCCTGTACTTGTGCATCCTTAGTGCCACCTGTGAAACGCTAAAATGGAAGATGAGTCCGCACTACGTTGCTCGAAAGCTCGTGTGGTGGCAGTCCGGGCAGGCTGGAAGGTAATCGGGTTTTTCAAGCTGGATTCGACGGCCACAAGACATACACTGGAAAATACCCGGTTGTGTCATCTCACCGGAACGATGTTCCTGCGATCTCTTTTTAGGATAGAATTGTTCCAGCCATTCCGATGCAGCAGTAGAAGCCTGGCCAAGGAAGTCCTTTCCTCTGTCGCGCCAGACTTCGAACAAGTCGGCCGACCGCTCGGAGATCGTTCCCCACGTTGACCCCAGTTTTTCCACCGTGGATGCAATTTCGCGCTTTATGGCTTCAGTTGCCTTGTTGACCGTGTCGGCGCTGTACTCGCCAAGGCCCCTAAGCTCTCTCGCGGCCTTATCCAACGACTGTCTGATCGTATTCGCGCTTATCGGTGTTTTTGCGTTGCGGAGGATCCGCATAACCTCCTGTCGCATCTTCTGATACGCAGCAAGCTCTTTCCTTTTCTGCTCCGAAGTTTCCTCTCCCAGGAGCTCGGCAATCTCCTTTTCAGCGGCAATCCAGTCTTCTGTGGTGTTCCCTCCCTTAAAACCTCGCTTCTCCGCACGAAAATAGGCCGCCTCCTCTATCATGCGTCTCCTTTTTTCAGGAGAGATCCCAGTATCCTTTACGGTGCTTTCCATGATTTGTCCTTTCCTCACTACCAAATCGCGATCGGGCTCGCCCCCCATAATCCCTCGAGGGGGCGAGAGGTCGCGCCTATGGGTCAGCACGGCCTCCTACGCGCCGGAGCCTTTAGAGCGTTGGAGCATGGTCGACGCTGCGAATCGATGGGCTTCGGTATTCTCAAACCATCCTGCTGGTCTCTGCGCTTCGTCGCAGTTCCGACCTTTGAGGCCCTGGTAATTGCTCCTAATATTCTAATAAATAGCCTGAGGTGCGTCGCCGTGCAATAGGGTGAATCACTGATTCTGTGCCCCATATGACAGTAGTCAAATTTCCGACCTTTCGGAGGCCCTGAAGGCGCCTTTTCCGGATCTTATTTATAGCGAAACTCGTTATGGGAAGCTCAAAACCCTCAATCCGGAAAGGGCTAACAGTCTTTTCTAGCCCGAGTTTGCCGCCTATTTGATGTAAGTAGTTAAATTTGCATATAAATATTCGCAATTCTTGTATGACCTACATATTGTATTTCAGCAGTAGCGTTTGAGATTGAGGGCTTCATAAAGGGCATGCTGGTCGTCGGACATATGGGAGAGGGTCATTTCCAATAGCAGGCATTTTTTTTCTTGCCTTGAGGCGGATAGACGATGCCCACTTCCTGGATTTTACTTAGCTCATCGAGCAGTCCGGGATGGAACGATCGATTCATTTGTGACACAGCTCACGTTGAAGGAGGCTTGAGAGCATCAAGGCGAGCTTTACGATCCGAAGGGCCTTACGGTCTTCTTTGTTCTTGCCTCTTTGAGCGAGAGCGAAACGGTCGTTGAAGGTGTCAATGAAGGTTAAGAAATTCGTCCCCTCGAAGAGGATCTGTCTGAGGTCAATGCCAAAGTCTCGCACCATTTGGACGGTGATGTCCCGCTCGAAGGATACAATGGCTTCATAGGAAATCAGGTCCATAATTTCCCAAAACCGCTGGCTCGACAGTTGCTTGGTGTCGATATCCATCAGCCGGGCGCAGCACTGTCTCTTGAACCAATTGGGCATGATGCAGGTGATACAAATGCAATAGGTGAAATGACTTCCGGCCCGTGGGGCAATAGAGGAAAAATCATTAAAAATCCTATGCATATCAATTTGATGGCCCGACACTTAAAAGGTAACTAGCAGGCTTAAGCTAAAAAAGGCGGTAAACTCGTGCTAGTACTGGCTTCAAATCTCCGTAACCGGTGGGAAGCCATTGCTCTAGTTGAAAAGAGCTTGTTCCTTCGTATGTTTTGAGCGCGGCGGCTGACAGGCCCAAAGGCCGAAAGGATCCGGGAAAGCTCGGCTCGTCCATGAGAACAGGCATCCCGACGCAGTGGATCGCCTCGATTTACTATTGAGCGGAGCTTCTATATTTTCTCTGAAGACCTGGTAGGGGTCGTGAGTAAATAATCTACGCCCAGAGGACGTGGCCTTGATTTTCCCCCAGAGGCGGGCTTGTTTGCATTCCATTAGCTTCCCTGGGGTACTGGAGTACTGGAGTGATGGAGTAATGGAAAAAACAAATGACAAAAAATAAGGTACTGCACCAGATATTTCTTCACATTTTGTCTTCGAGCTCGAGACCAACACTCCAACACTCCAATACTCCATTATTCTACTTCGTTTGTTGCTGCAGGATTCCCTGAAGCTCATCCATGGCTTTCCCGAAATCTTCCCATTTTCCCTGCCCAATCGCCTCTTGCGCTTTCTGCAGAATCTTTCGAGCCTGAGACAGCTCTTCGAGTTGAGGTCGGACAGGGAGTTTCACCGTTTCCGTTTCAGAAATAGCCCCGAAAACCGCCTTGAGCGATTCATCCAGGGTCGGCTCCATGACTACCTTGTTCCCTGAAGCGACGATAACCCTTTTGAGCTGGGGGATGTTGGTCCCTTCAGAAGTGAGGTACACCGGCTCCACATAGAGAAAAGAGCTCTCGATGGGAATCACGATGAGGTTGCCGCGGATGACCCTCGAACCCTTTTGATCCCAAAGGGAAAGCTGCTGTGAAATAAGGGTATTCTGATCGATCATGGCCTCCACCTGGATTGGACCAAAAGTCAGCCGCTCTTTTGGGAGTTGGTAGACGATCAGCTGGCCGTACTCCGGGAAGTCGCATTTGGCGGCCATCCAGGCAATCATGTTGTCTCTGTTCTGGGGTGTAAAGGGGGTCATGAGAAGGTACTGAAGCTCCTTTGTGTCGGGAAGACGCATCAGAATGTAATAGGGCTCCATTTTTTCTGCCGTACCTGCGTATTTCTCCTGCGGGAATGTCCACAAATCCTCCTGATTGTAAAAGACCTGAGGGTCAACCATATGGTAGGTTCGGTACCTGTCCGCTTGAATGTCAAACAGGTCCTGCGGGTATCTGAGATGCTTGTGCAAATCTTCCGACAACTCCTGAAACGGTTTGAAAACACCAGGAAAGGCCTTTCTGTATACGCCCAGGACCGGATCGTGGGGATCGGCCACATAGAAGCGCACGGATCCTTCGTAGGCATCGATGATCACTTTGACAGAATTTCTGATGTAATTAAGCTTCTGAAAAATTTTACCGTAGGGCTCGGAATAGGGAAACCGGTCGGAAACCGTGTAGGCATCCTGCACCCAATAAAGCTTCCCCTCGCTCAAGACCAGATAGGGATCAGCGTCGAGTCTAAGAAAAGGGGCGATCTGGGACACTCTTTCTTGAATTCCCCTCCAGAACTGGATCCGGCTCTCGGGGGCGAGGTACCCCGTGAGAAGAATATTGATATCCCCCTGGGTCCAGGCAAACAGGATCCGCTTCCAGAAGGCATCCACCGGAACGCCTCCTTGCCCGCTATAGCTTGTATAGACATTTTCATTCCCCTTGGGATAGTCGAGCTCTTTCACGTTGCTGGAAACAATGCGATAGCCCAGCGTCTTTTCCCCATAGTAAATGGCCGGCTGATCAACCTTCAGGTTGTAAAGCGACACGGGAGGGATATTCTCGATGATGTATTGGGGGAAGCCTTCGGGGCCTTTCTTGGAGACAAAATTCATCACGAGGCCATAGCCGTGGGTAAATTGAAGGCGCTCATTCACCCAGGTCCTCGCCTTTTCCGGGAGCTCGGGAGCCAATTCGCGTGCAGACAGCATCACCTGGTGGAAACCGTCCTCCGTATGGTAGCGGTCCACGTCCACGTCGTAGAATTGATAATAAAGACGGAATTCCTGTGTTTGCCGGTAAGTTTCCAGGATAGGCCGATAGTCCCACAGCCGGATGTTGTCGATGGTTTCCGGGTTTTTCGAGATATCCTCGGGCGTGAGATCCATGAGCGACGGGTATGCCTTTTCCGTGATCTTGTCGAGGTTGAAGGCCCGCCGGGTCAGCCGGATGTTGGACTTAAGATAAGGCGTTTCCAACTCAAGCTCACTGGGCTCTACCTGGTATTTTTGGACCAAAGCCGGCAAGATGATGATGACCACAACATAGAGTGCAAAATAGGCGCCCACTCCGCCGAGGATCATCCTGAATCGTCTGCTCAATAGGCCGATTATTACACATGCACCCAAAGCCGGACAAGCGAACAGCATGATCCAGAGAGTCAACAGGGTGACGTGATCGTCGGTGTATCCTATTCCATAGACAACCCCGCGGGAGGAAGTGAGCAACTGATAGCGGTCCAGGTAAAACCCCCATCCCAGGCTGGAAACAAAGAGGAGAAAAATGATGGATAAGTGAACCACAACAGACCAGCGCACTCCCACAAAGGGCTTTTGGCCGCTTTGTCCCGTCTGAATCGCTCCCATATAAAAGTAGGCCCCGATGGTGACAAGGAGGAGAAAGAACGTCAGCGCGACACATCCATTCTGAATGAGATTAAAAAAGGGAAGGCGGAAAAGATAGAAGCCCATATCAAGATGAAAGATCGGGTCTGCTTCTCCGAAAGCTCCGCCCCACCGAAAGCGAAGATAGGTATCCCATTCCGGATAGTAAGACACGGCAAAGAAAAAGGCCGGCACGATGGCGGCCAATAGGGGACCGAATGAATAGAGGCCGCCGGGAATGCTTCTCCCTTGTATGACCGGATGGCGATCGATGACGCTTCGTGCGGCCACGCGCAGGCTGATCCAGAAGCATAGCAGGACACAGCCGAAGACGATACCGAACAAAGCCCATTTTATGAAAAGGATCTCCCAGAAGATCCCTGTATATCCGAGCTGCTTCATCCAGAGCCACTTTTGCACAAAGCCTGTGGCTTCGGACAGGAGAATCAGCAACACAATAAAGCCGGCGATAATGATCCCCAAGGCCCATGCTGCTCGTCTGTTCATATAGCGTCCTTTCCGTTGATTATGAATCGGAGGTTCTTCATCCCAATGCACGCCTACGGCCGCAACCAAATTTCGATTCGAATGATGAATATCGAATTTCGAGGTCGGTTTTCGAAAGTCTTCACTTCTATATTGGACATTCTACATTCGATATTCTGCGGTTCGCTTTCCAGCTTCTACTCAATTATCAGAGCAGGTAGACACAAAAGGTCTAAACACGTCATCCTTATAACTTCCCCTCCGCATCCCGTCCTTTTGCCCCCTTTATAAATTCAGTCAAATCTGCCTTGAGCCTCGCCAGAGAGGCCGACCGGATATAGATCTGGTGCCCTGAGTCGTAATACCGCAGGGTAACATTGTCTTTCAGGTCCGGCGAAAGCCCCAGATGGTCGACGTCATAGCGGGCGGCAAAGTAGCCTATATCCAGATCATAGTAGCCCCTGGCGACAAAGACCTTGAAATAGCCGAACTTGGTGATAAGCGCGGCGAGCGTGTCGGTTGCGGTGGGGTATCCATGAATGGCAGAGCCCCAGTTCCAGGAGGCGTTGGCCTCGCTGGAAAAGAATCGGTAGGGGAGATCACTTTCGTATTTCAAATTCTCGCTGAGGTGGCTGTTCAGTGCACTCGTATAAGGTCCGACGGTGAGGACCATGCCCGGCTCGTCAAAGAAGCCCTTCTGTGATTCGGCATCACCGGTCAAACGGCTGTCCAGAATCCCCAGAACCCTGCCCTGCGAACGGAGTAACGCCCGGCTGAATTCCCGGTTTGTGATCTTTAATTTCTGTTCAATGATATCCCGTTCGGGAAGACCTGTGTAGGTGGCCAGCTTGTCGAGGACCTCCTTCCTTTCGACCTCGGTGAGGGCATCCCCGCGGATCAGGGTGGGAAGGTAGCTCTTCATGACCCAGTCTTCCACTTCGGCAAGGGTCTTGTCCAAATCTTTGAGCAGGGGGGCGGCCAGCTTCCGGTGATAGAATGCGGTCGCGGTATAGGTTGGTAGAAAGAGGGCATAGGGCAGGAGGTTTCCGGCGTCGAAAACAAAGTCTTGGAATTGCAGGGCAGGAGAAAGGAGGATCAGCCCGTTACAGTCCATGCCGTAGACTTCGTGAAGGTTGCTGGCCAGCATGACGGCCCTCAGGCCGCCGTAGCTTTCCCCAGCAATGAATTTGGGAGAGCCCCAGCGTTCAAATCGGCTCACGTAGGATCGAATGAACTCTCTTAAGACGTCGACATCCGGTTCGACTCCATAGAAGGTGTCGGCCGATACGCCTTCGGCAGCGCGGCTGAAGCCGGTGCCCACCGGGTCTATGAATACAAGGTCCGTCGAATCGAGCAATGTGTAGACATTGTCCTTGATCTGATAAGGCGGCCCGGATGGCTTTCCGGTTGAAGACAGGACGACCCGTTTCGGTCCGAAGGCACCGAAATTCAACCATATGGAGGAGGCTCCGGGGCCGCCGTTGAACATGAATGTGACAGGCCGGTCCGAAGAACCTTCCACATTTTCCCTTGCATAGGAGATAAAGAAGATGTCTGCCCCCTGCTTACCCTTTTTGTCGACCACATGGAGCCGTCCGGCGGTGGCCGTGTAATTGACGGCCTGTCCATTTATCAGGATCGCATGATGGGTCACGGAGAGCTTCTCCGGCGCGGTTTTTGTTTCGATCGCCTTTTTGGCCGCTTCTTCTTTCTTCGGCAGGTCCTGGTCTGCGGCTGCCATCATATGAAAAAGAAGAAGGGGGATTAGAATACTAATTTTTTTCCCCATACTCATTGCTCCCGCCAGGCTGCTTGGTCCTCAGGGCCAAATCTCCATTCAATATTCGATCTATTCAAAGAAAGGTGTTGTCTGAACCGTAGAATATCGAATATGGAATATCGAATGTCGAAGTCAATCCTTCATGATTCTGCGGTTCCTTGTTCTGCATTCGATATTCAATCCATATTCGGATTTTCCCAGTGCAACAAAAGCAAATCATGCCCTCTGGACCCGAATTATTACTTACCCTAATTTATACGCTACAAAGCATTCCGGAATTCGTAAATGGGGTGAATAACCCATTTTGTATTGAGATTGTGTGTATCTCCGTTGAAAGGGCCGGAAAGGGGGGAAAACACGCCACGTGCGTTCGGTGGGTCGGTAAAGACGACGATTACCACCGGTGATGAGAAGATTGATGTGGGTGAAACGGGAAGAGGGGTGCGCTTTTGGGTGGCTATGTGCTTAGATGAATGCTCACCATCAATTCCAGGAATACGACCACGGCGATCAGCGTATTGAATAAATCCCGCAATCGAAGATACAGCCAGAGAGCCAGGATGACCCGTACGGCCGGAAGCAGGCAAAGCACGATTACACCTGCGCTCGCTAAGATCAATCCTAGTGATGAGGTCTGCAAATGGATGAGATTCTTGAGCGGCAAAACAGCCGCACCTGGAAGCGCTAAAGAAGAATCAGTTGCGTTTAACACCATTTCGATGAAACCGGAACACATCAACCCCATACCGGCGAGGGAGACGACCCGAGATACCTTTTGCATTCTGGCTTCGAGCCCTTCTGCGGGCGCTCCTTGCGAGCACGGAAAATTCCCGGCCATCGCTTCACCTCACCTCAGGGGTGCAAACCCTCTAGCCAGCATGTAGACACCCAGCAGGATCAGCAGGCCTATCAGGGACATCCTCACCCATGTTGCCCGAAGACGGCGCAACAGGAACACTGCCAGGATGGCCCCGACAAACACCCCCACAGCCGTCGGAACGACCACCATGGGGTGTATGTCCCCTCTGCCGTAATAGACGAATACGCTCGCAGCTGCCGTGATGCCTACCATAAAATTACTGGTGGCGGTAGCCACCCCCAGGGGGACATCCATGACCGCATACATGATCGGGACCTTGATAAAGCCGCCGCCCACGCCGAGCAGACCCGACACCATTCCGGCCAGGCCTGCGCCGGAAAGCCCCAGAGGCCAGTGACGGGGACAATAATCTTGACGAAAAAGGGCCTCCTCAGCCGGGTTGCCTTGCCGGCGCAAGCCCTTGTGGGCGGTGTAGGCAGCCGTTACGAATACGACCCCGGCAAACAAGACACTCAACACCCGCGCACTTAGCACACCTGCAATCAAGCTGCCGAATATGGCCCCGGCCGTGGTGATCATTTCCAGCCGCAACGCCAGCCCGACATCGCCTCCCCGTCCTCGGGGTGCAAAAGCCGCAACTCCCGCCGAGGTGGCAATGACGGCCACCAGGCTCGTGCCGACCGCTACCCGTATGGGCAAGTGCAGAAGGATCGTCAGCAGGGGTACCAGAAAAATGCCGCCACCCAATCCCATGAGAGCACCCAATACGCCCGCCCCGAGTCCGATGCTGAGGAGAAACATGACAGTGATCAAGGTCTTTCTCCATTAGCCCAACGTCAGGAAACGATACCACTCTGCCAGATCCACCTTCAGATCTTTGTAACGGGCCTTTAGCTGGGCGTACAACTTCGCATTCTCAACGGCCAGGCTGACCAGGTCGGCTACGGATCTCAGGAACGTGACGGCCACAGGACCAAAATCACGCTCCCTTCCGGAGAAAACATGCATCACGCCCAGCATGTTGGTTCTCAGAACCAGCGGCACGGCCAGAACAGATAAAATGCCCTCGGCCTCGGCTTCCATTGGATACTCGAACCCCGGCTCGTCCTGAATGGAGTGGATCACCACAGCTTCCCCTTGCAAAACGCGGCGGTCTATCTCACTTTTTTCCAGGTGCACATCTCCTTTGAGCCGGTAGGCCTCGCTCAGACCGTACGAGGAAATCAGGCGTAGAATTCTGCGCTTGGGGTCAAGCAGACGAATGCTGCCGGCTTTCAACCACATTTCCTTTACAGTGGCCTCCAACACCCGCTGAAGCATCGGTTCCAGGTCCAGCGAGGAGCTCACTGCCTCGGCGATGCGGTAGAGGCTCTGGCGGAGGCGAACCTTCTCTAGTGCCAGTGCCCCTAAATCCGTCATGGTGCGAAGCAGCATCAGTTCTTCCGGCTTCAACACGGCGGGCGCATCCATAAAGACATGCAGGATGCCGATGACCCGCTCTCGCACCCACATGGGAACAGCCACGATCCCCTCCAGGCCCTCCTCGCTTTCAATCCTATGGGAAAAGTCCGGTTCGTTGCGGGCATCGGCAACAACCACCACTTCTCCCGCCAACGCTCGCTGATTTATTTTGCTGTCGGCCACTTGCAGCGGCATCCTTTTCAGATACGCGTCGCTCAACCCTTGCGCGCCGGACAACAGCAGCTGATCGCCTTCCCCACTGAGCAAAAGCACCAGTGCCTTTTGACCAGAGACGGCTGAAACCACCTCTTCAAGCAATATCTCGATGACTTCCGCTTCCTGAAGGACGCTGACTCAACGCATGGGCGGTTTTCTGCAGCGTCTCCAAGTAACCTTCTGCACTGCCTTTCGTCATCTTATCTCTTTTCAAACAGGTTGAACATGTTTGTGATGAGCCGATCGCCGCGTAATTGGTGCAGCACGGATATGCCGACGTGACCGAAGAAATAGACCCAAAGGATGTTCCCCATCACCATGTGCCCTTCTCTCACCAGGTCCACCATAGGACTCATGGAACCGTGGGGGCCCATCCCGAAAAAGATCGTGGTCCCGCTCGCTGCCATGGCTGAGACGGCCAAGAGCCCCAAGCCGTGGATGGCCCCTGCCAATGGGATGGTCTCTTCCTCCTGGCCAGGGAGATCTCCCTGAAACCATTTGGGCACATTCTGAATATCGGAGATCAGAGCCCTGAACCGGCGCCTCGAAAACCATGGAAACAGGTGACCCCATCCTCCCATGACGTGACCGCCCAATCCCCACAGCCAGTGAAGGATAACCAGGGTGACCACACATACCCCTGACCATCGATGAACGAGGAAAAAGTGGTATCCGGGTTCAACAAAGGGTTGCCCCGGTGAGGGTACGTGCATGAAGAGGCTTGTACATAGCTGAACGCTCACTCCAAGAGCGATTCCGGTGTGAACCCACCGGGTCGTGCGATCGTATTTCATAAGACAGCCCTCTCTGGTGTATGATCCATCTCTCCCCTGCTCAGAAATTTTTCATTTGTTTCCATCACCCCGACCTTAGTGGGGCTTTCGCGGATTTTTCCCGCAAGCACCAAATTTTTCCGAATCTCTCATCTCGTACGAGGCGAGCTTCAGACTCGAAGCGCCGCTGTTGATGGTCACTAATAACCACACCCAGGACCACATCGCCGCCATTGTCATCAGGATGGCCCGCAGACCAATGCCTGGATGGGTCGACGTTTATCCATAGAGTCCCTGATCGAAAAAGAGGTTCAGCCAGGAGTTACTCTGGCAGGACCGAAGGCTGTCCAAGCGATATGAGGAGATTCTGGAGCGGGCCACCTGGAAGTAAGTCTGAGAGGACGCTGTCCCGGCGACAGCGTCCTCCTTTCCAAGCTTGGTAAAAGGAACGCGTGACACGGTCGTTTGCCTGGAGGCATCCTTTTGATCGGATCTCTTTACTCTTTTCCCTTCACGGACTTCAAATAGGCGACGAGATCGTCCATTTCAGCGGAGTTCAGCGGTACGGCCTTACCTTTAAGGGCCTTTACGATGCATGCGTTAATGATCTTTCTCACCTCTTTTTTGTCGCCAGCCTTGGCCGCCCCCTGACCGTCCGGGTGGCATGAACTGCAAGACTTTCCTGTCGTGCCCCCCGCAAGCTTTGGATCCGTAAAGAGGACTTTCCCCTTTTCCGCATCCCCTGATCCGAAGGCATAAGAGAACGCGAGCCCCAACCCGATCAGGGAAAACATCAGCAATCTTAGCACCTTCATTTCTCTTCTTCTCCTTTCTCGCCGAAAACGCTCCGTGGAGCATTTTTTGTTAGATATCCCCTCTCGGAAAGGCCACGGCCTGCTCTGAAAGGACCTGGGTCATTCACAAGAATACGTGTTCGTGGCATGCCAACACTTAGGAGCGTTGCCCATTTCCCTCTTTTGGCTTCTAGTCCTTTAGAATCAAGGGATAAATGGGGCCAATGCTGTCCAAAATAAGTTTGAAATGAGATGGTTGAGCACCTGTATTCATATGATTCACGAATTTGTTGGTCTTCTAGGTTTTCTCCGCTTTGAATGGCCTGCAAAACAGTCAACCCGTTCTCGAACAAGAATTAAATGGGGTAAATCTGGTATTCTCTTTCCAAAGAGGCTGTATTCGTGGTTTGTCCTGTGAACGAAAGGGTGCTGCCGGTCCGCACGCTCCGCAGGGGGACAAAACTGCTGCCCCTGCTGGGGGCTTAGATCAGTACTGCACCGTGTCGGACATGTGATGATAGAGAATCCATCCTCACTCCAGACAGAGCGGTTCAGAGATCAAAAGATGAGGACATAATGGACAGGACGCGTGTCGTCAGCGGGTCGAAGGCTATCCCAAATCCGACCCCATCATGATAGCGCTCATTTGACGCCCTTGCGCTCCAATGTTTTCTGTCTGGTAGCCTGCGGGTGTCCATGGCAACGGCGGAACCACCCCCCATGATATTTGGGGAAGGAAAATGATCTTCCCGAATGCTGTGACCTCCATGATCGTTCGGCGTGCACGGCAAGCCTTCGCCATTGGCAGCGTGAATACCGCCTGTCTCCCAATCTAAAGCATTTAAACCGGACATTCCCAAAATCGTCGTCTCCCGGCCGAGCGTGTCGCGGGGATTGATCTCCACGGTACCCCGGCTTCCAATGACCACAACCCGTCCGTGAGTGGCCAAAATAGAGGAATGTGAATCTCTCTGAGAGAGAATTTTCACCTATAGGGTTCTTCCGACGCCCCGGACAATGGGGTGGAGTGTGTATTTTGGATTGGGTATAACGGTTCAGGGTTACTCCATTGCGCATCGGCAGTGAACAGGGGCATGCGTGGGAACGGTGACAAGACATCCATGGCATCGCTCCCTCGGAAGAATTTTCCCGGCGAGATCGAACAGGAGGTAGAGGGCGCAAAGGCACGGGAGAAGACTTTTGGAAGATGAAACCGACGCAACCCATGACCTCATGTGTACCTACAGGGAAATTCAAGGTCGAATACATTGCTCTTTCCCCTGAAATACATTCTTCTCCCCATGGCGTTCATTCACAGAAACAGGTTAAATGATGCTCCCGCCCATATCGGCGGGACTGACAGCGCCATCCAGAAATCCCCAATTTATGGATGGACACTTAATTCACAGGGGCAAGCTCGAAGGAGGCATAAACATGGACAGGAGAGAGGCGATCAAGGTTGCAATATTGGGAGGCGCTGTAGTGATGCTCGGCCAAGGTCGAGCACTGGCCAAAGAGTACTATCCTGTGCAGGTGGATGAAAAGCTCTTTCAAGGGATCAACCGGGTCAAGAACCCGGGACAGGAGGAAGGTCTTGAAAAACTCCACTCGCCTGTCATCAAGGCACCGGACACAGTGAAAGCGGGGGAGGTTTTTCCGGTCGAGGTGGACGTCGGCCGATTGCCCCATCCCATGGGGCCGGCCCATTGGATCGAGTATCTGCAGCTGAATATCGGCAATGAACCAGCGGGAAACGTGATTTTCCGCTCCCATGGGTATGTGAAGGCCGCGGCGAAGTTCAATGTCTTGCTGGGAAATGAGTTGAATGGTAAGACGGTCTCCCTGATTGTTCAAGTCAAATGCAACCTCCACGGAATCTGGCAAAACGATGCCAACATAAAGGTTGTATGAGCCTCGGCGCGCTTTGAACAATGTGACGGCGCTGGAAAAGGGGGGAGACAATAATGAAATGGAATCCTTTGTTGAAGATCCGGGAATGCGGCCAAAGCATCTGGCTGGATTTCCTGAGGCGCAAACTGATCAGCTCCGGTGAGCTCAAAGGTTTGATTGAAGAGGACGGCCTTCGAGGGATCACTTCGAACCCCAGTATCTTCGACAAGGCTATCGCCGGAAGCCATGATTACGACAACGACATAAGGGCGCTCGCTCTAGAGGGAAAAAGTGCCGCAGGAGATCTACGAGACCCTGACGGTAAAGGACGTTCGTGACGCCTCAGACCTTTTCCGCCCTCTTTACGATGCGTCCGGGGGCGAGTCGGGATTCGTGAGTCTGGAAGTCAATCCTCACCTCGCCCATGACGTGGAGGGAACCGTTTCCGAGGCCCGGCGGTTGTGGCGGGAACTGAACCGGCCGAATGTCTTCATCAAGGTGCCTGGCACCATGGAGGGTCTGAAGTGCATTCGACGTCTCATTGCCGAAGGGATCAACATCAATGTAACCCTCCTCTTCGGACTCCCCCGATACCGCAAAGTGGCCCAAGCCTATATCCTGGGCCTGGAAGACAGGGCCAAGGGAGGGGGACCCCTTGAGGCCATTTCGTCGGTCGCTAGCTTTTTTTTGAGCCGTATCGACGTGCTCGTCGATCCCATGCTGGAAGAGGCGATGGCCGGAGGCGGGGAAAAGGCGCGCCTGGCCGAAAAGGCGCATGGCCAGGTCGCCATCGCCAGCGCCAAGGAGGCGTATCAGATATACAAGGAAATCTTCGGGGGGAAACGGTTCCGCAAATTGCAGGAAAAAGGAGCTCGGCCCCAGAGAGTCCTTTGGGCCAGCACCAGCACCAAGAACCCGAATTACCCGGATGTCAAGTACGTGGAACCGCTTATCGGTCCGCAAACCATCAACACCCTTCCCCAGGAAACGCTCAACGCATACCGTGACCACGGAGATCCGGCGCCAAGGCTGGAAGAAAACATCGAAGAAGCGAGGGAAGTCTTCCGGCTGCTGTCTGAACTGGGCATTGATATCGATCAGGTGACCCAGCAGCTGGAAGACGAGGGCATCGAGAAATTCAACAAACCATTTGATGACCTGACGGCCAACCTTGAACAAAAGCGGGCGGCCGCCCTGCAAGAACGCGTGGACCGGCAGGTGCTCCAGGTGGGACCCCCATGAATAGGGGAGGAGGTGCGGGATACCATGTTACCCCCCGGTTTCCGGACAAGGGTAGAATTTTTCTTAGCGAACGGAAACAAGCGTGAGGAGGACCATGACTACACCATCTCATTCGGAGCCCACGGTATTCGTGATCTTCGGGGCCGGCGGGGACCTGACGCTGCGGAAGCTCATCCCGGCGCTTTACAACCTTTCTCTTGACGGCTGGATGCCTGAAAAGTGCGAGATTCTGGGCATAGGTCACGGGGACATGTCCGACGATGCGTTTCGAAAGCGTCTCCGAAAGGGCTTGGCTCGTTTCTCCAGACGGGGGAAGGCCCAAAAGGAACCCTGGGAAGACTTTGCCTCACACATCTTCTTTGTAAATGCGGAACTTACGGATAAGAAAGTCTACGAGAACCTGGACAAACGAATCGATACGCTTGAGAAGAAATGGGATGCGAAGGCCAATCGGGTTTTCTACCTGGCACTCCCGCCCAGGCTGGTCGAGGTGGTCGTCGAGGGCCTGGCCTCGGCAGGTCTCAATCAGGACCGGCACCGGGCAAGAATCGTGGTGGAAAAGCCGTTCGGCTATGATTTGCCTTCGGCCCAAAAGCTGAACACCATGCTGGCAGATCAGTTCGGGGAAGGTCAGACCTTTCGGATCGACCATTACCTGGGCAAGGAGACGGTCCAGAATATCCTCGCCTTTCGATTCGGTAACACTATGTTTGAGCCGATCTGGAATCGACGGTATATCGACCACGTTCAGATCACCGTGGCTGAGCAGGAGGGGGTGGGACACAGGGGTCATTACTACGACAAGGCCGGGGCCCTGAGAGACATGGTGCAGAACCATCTTCTCCAGATCATGTGCCTGATCGCCATGGAAGCCCCCGTCTCCATGAAGGCCGACGAAATCCGAAGCAAGAAGGTGGATGTGCTCCACGCCATCCGGCCCACACCGCGTGAGCGGATCCATCAGTACGCCGTGAGCGGCCAGTATGCTGCGGGCTGGATCGAAGGGGAACATGTACGTTCCTACCGCAAAGAACCCAACGTGGCCGAAGATTCCTTTACCGAGACGTTCGCGGCGTTAAGGCTCTTTGTGGACAACTGGCGTTGGCAGGATGTCCCCTTTTATCTGCGCACGGGGAAGCGCATGCCTGCCAAGGTGTCCGAGGTATCGATTCAGTTTCGAGCCGTTCCTCACCAGACGTTTCCTCCCACAACGCTTCTGGACTGGCATCCCAATCGGCTCATCATCGCCATACAACCCGAGGAGGGGATTTTTCTCCGTTTCCAGAGTAAATTTCCCGGCCTGACCATGCGTCTTTCTCCGGTGATGATGCAGTTCTATTACCGTGAGACGTTCAAGGTTGCGCCGCCGGAGGCCTACGAGACACTTCTGCTGGATGTCATGCGTGGAGACGCGACCCTGTTCATGCGGGACGACCAGGTGGACGCGGCATGGTCTGTCATATCCCCCATTCTTGATGTCTGGTCTGAAGTGAAGCCCACGGACTTTCCGAATTACCCGGCAGGCACCTGGGGGCCGGAGGAGGCCGAGGTCTTGATCGCTCAAGACGGATTCAGCTGGGTGACCCCGGTTTTCATTCAATGCCAGGGCGAAGCCGCCTCGTGCGGCGTAACCATGGAGCCCCAGTCTTGATCAGGATCTTTCAGGATAAGGAGGCCCTGAGTATTGGCGGTCGTTTGAACAAAGTGACACCGCTGGAGGGAGATAAGAGAACCCGGGGAGGAACGTCATGAGCGGACACCACATCACTACCCTGTTCCTGGACATTGGTAACGTATTGCTCACCAATGGCTGGGATCGTCACATGCGACGATCGGCAGCGGAGAAGTTCGGGCTCGATTACGAAGAAATGAATGAACGGCATCACCTCACCTTCGACACCTACGAAGCAGGAGAACTTAGTCTCGAGGACTACCTTAGAAGCGTGATCTTCTATGAAGAGCGGGCGTTCACCCGGGAAGACTTCAAGGCCTTCATGTATGCCTGCTCACAGCCCATACCTGAGATGATCGCGCTCGTGGTCGAACTCAAGAAGCGCTATGCCCTCAAGGTCGTCGCCATCAGCAACGAAGGGCGGGAGCTCACGCTGCACCGGATAAGAAAATTCAACCTGGGAGCCTTTATCGATTTCTTCGTTTCCTCCTGTTTCGTACACTTTCGAAAACCCGACCCGCGCCTCTATGTCCTCGCCCTGGACTGCAGCCAGGCCCCGCCGGCACAAAGCGTCTATATCGACGATCGAAAGATGTTCGTAGAGGTGGCCGAAGGAATGGGCATTCACGGGATTCATCACACCGCATATGATGAGACACGCAGGGCTCTGGGGGCTCTGGGGCTTTCCGGGGGTTAACCGGGGAGGCGGCGCCTTTTCGACGGCTTATAAAGGGGGAATGGAAAAATGAACGACAATACGTGCGATATCGGGTTGCTTGGCCTGGGCGTCATGGGAAAAAACTTCGCCCTCAATATGGCTGACAAGGGTTTCCGTGTGGCGGTTTACAACCGAACGGAAGAAAAAACACGAGAATTCATGGAGAAGGAGGTGGGGGACCGCCCGATTCGAGCGGCCTATTCATTGGATGGGCTGGTGGGACTATTGAAGAGGCCGAGGGCGGTCTTGATCTTCGTTCCCGCGGGCGACCCGGTGGACGAGGTGATCAACGAGCTGGTGGTCAACCTTGAATCCGGGGACCTCATCATCGACAGCGGAAACTCTCACTTTAAAGATACGAACAGAAGGGAAGAATCCCTGTCAAAGGAAGGGATCCTCTTCCTCGGCATGGGCATCTCGGGAGGGGAATACGGCGCCCGGCATGGTCCGAGCCTGATGCCGGGAGGGTGCGAGGAAGCCTACAACAGGGTCCGTTCGACCCTTGAAGCCTCCGCAGCACAAGTGAACGGAGAACCCTGTGTCACCTATCTGGGCCCCGGGTCGGCCGGCCACTACGTCAAGATGGTTCATAACGGTATCGAATACGGGATCATGCAACTCATTGCCGACAGCTATGATCTGCTGAGGCGGGGTCTGAACTTGGACGTGGAGCGTCTGAGGTCCATGTACGCAAAATGGAACGAGGGGAAACTGAACGGTTATCTCATCGAGATCACGGCCAAGGTCTTGGGCCGCAAGGATGACAAAACCGGCAAACCTCTGGTTGACATGATTCTCGACCGGGCCCGGCAGAAAGGTACGGGGAAATGGACGTCCTGGGACGCGCTGGATTTGCAGACCCCTGTTCCCACCATCGACGTCGCGGTGTCCATGCGGAACATGTCGGATTACATGGAAGAGCGCAAGCAGGCGGGTCAGGCGCTTTCCGGGCCTTCCCAATCTTTTCAGGGGGACCGGGAAACCTTCGCCCGGCAGTTGGAAAGGGGGCTTTTTGCGGCTTTTATCCTCACCTACGCGCAGGGCCTGGGCCTGCTCCGTCGCGCCTCCCACAAATACGAGTACCGGTTGGATCTGGAAGCCGTAGCCAGGATCTGGAGAGGGGGCTGTATCATCCGGGCGGCGGTGCTCGATCAGATTCGAAGTGCGTTTCAGATTAAACCGGACCTGGAAAATCTGCTCCTTTCAGCCTCCCTTGGCAAGGAGGTGATGGATCGGCAGGATGATCTTCGAAAGGTGGTCTCAACCGGCGCCGACCTCGGCATTCCCGTTCCCGGGTTCATGTCGGCCCTTGCTTACTACGATGCTTACCGGAGTGTTCAACTTCCGGCCAACCTGATCATGGCTCAGAGGGACTACTTCGGAGCACACCGATATGAGCGAATCGACGAGGCAGGGACCTTCCACACGGCGTGGGAGCCATGAAGCGGTCCGCATCCATTCATTCTACCCACTTCGGCCGGCCATTCCCGGGGACATCTCAGCGCAGGGTGGTTCCGCCGTCCACGTATAGGGTGCTGCCGGTTGTATACTCGTTGCTCATCAAGTACAAAACGGCTTTGGCAATGTCATCAGGGCGACCAATACGCGCTACAGGAATGGAAGCGGCGACCGCCTTGAACATGGCATCCCTTTGTTCAGGGTCCATTGAGGCGTAGATAGGCGTGTCGACAATTCCCGGAGATACGGTATTCACACGGATCGGCGCCAGTTCGACGGCGAGAGCCCGGGCCAATGCTTCGATTCCGCCGTTAATGGCCGAGATGACTGACCCGCCGGGTACCGGCCTCTGACTCCAAATGCCCGCGAAGAAGGTAATGGATCCCCCGGGCCGTATTTTTGGTGCGGCGTATTTGGCAGCGTGAAACTGTCCCCAGAATTTGCTATTGAAGGCCTTCCTGGCCGTCTTTGTATCCATGTCGAGAAAGCGGCCCATGACCGCCTCACTTCCGGGCGTGGCGAGATGATCGAATTCACCCACCGCATCGAAGAGGTCCTTGATCGAATTTTCTTCCATGGCATTCACGGAAAAGATTTCAAGAACGCCATCGATTTCGGCGGCCGCTTCGGACAGTTTTTGATTGGAGCGGCTGGCAATGACCACTGTTGCTCCCTCTGACGCTGCCATCTTGGCCGTGGCGAGGCCCATGCCGGAACTTCCGCCGATCACCACGATCTTTTTCCCCTGGAATCTCATAACGAGCCCCCCTCTTGCCCGGAATGAGCTGAGACGGTCCTTTGTCCCAACCCGCTGGGTCCTGGAACGCACGGAAAATGTATTAATCGTCTCGTAATCGTCCTGAGAGTTCGTCATACCGGATTGGATCCGGTATCCGGAAACACACTGGATTCCGGCTTCCGCCAGAATGACTGAATCCAGGCAATGATGATACGGTTACTATGTCCACTAAAAAGACCGCCTAAGAGTCCGGCGATACGGGCAAAAATGACCTGACCCCTATCGGTAAGGAGCTTGAAGGCCCTTTAGGAAGTAACGTATCACCGCTTTCGCACCAGCATCAATCCATCACCGATGGGTATCATGCTCATATCGACACGCTCATCCGTTTGAATCTTTTGGTTGAGGGCCCGGATGGCGTTTGTCTCTTTGTCCGTTATCTCCGGATTTGCCACGCTGCCGCCCCAGAATACATTGTCAATGGCCATGAGGCCACCGGTCCGAAGCAGTTTCAGGCAGCGCTCGTAGTAGCCATTGTAGTTATCTTTGTCCGCGTCAATGAAAGCAAAGTCATAGGCGCCGGATTCGCCCGGGCGATTCAGAAGGCCGTCCAGTGTCCGGGTTGCGGGCGCGAGATGGAGTCTAATCTTTGAAGAGACCCCGGCTTCTTTCCAATAACGGCGGGCGATGGAAGTCCACGCCTCGTTCACGTCGCAGACTTCCATCTTGCCTTGCTCCGGCATTGCCAGGGCCACGCAAAGGGAACTGTATCCGGTGTAAACGCCCACCTCAATGGCCCGTTCCGCTGCCATGATCTTGATCAGCAACGACATGAACTGTCCTTGCTCCGGTGAGATCTGCATCACATGCATGGGATCATGCGATGTCTCTTCCCTGAGCCTGGACAAAACGTCCGGTTCACGAAGGGAAACGGTCTTCATGTAAGCGTACAGTTGTTCAGACAGAAATAGTGTTTCGCTTGACATTAATCACTCCGTGGTTTTGAAAAAGAGGCGGTTGCTGACGCCAAGTATCTTTCGTCGCTGCATCATTTTCGGAAGGTATCACGAAGATGATACAGAAGGCCTCTCATACACCGTTTCCTTCCCTCCTTGTTCATCCTATGTTTCGTGGTATAGCATCTTGCCTAACTCGGAAAACTTGAAATTGTAAAAGACATTGTGCCCATTGTAATCAAGGACCCTGAGGTCATCCGTCTGCTGAAGATCACCCATAATGACATTAAAGTGGTTTCCGTACAGTTTCTTCACCTTATCCACCGAAACTTCCGATGCGATGAACTTCTTGATCCCCTTCGAGTTGAGCTTGTCGACCAGCTTAGGATCATCCAGATTTTGGTAGCTTGTCAGAATCAAGATAGGACCAGTCCCTGTAAATAGAATTCCAGCTTTCATCCATTGATCTCCCTTCGCGTCTAGAGTTAAAAGATCTATCGTCCCTTTCTGGGCCTCCACCACGGAACGCAACAGGGAGGGCTGCCGGATTCCTCCCCTCGGAATCCCCAACCCTCCCTGTCACTTTCCTACTTGGCGTGTTTCCAGGTGAACTCTACATTTTGAGGAGTCGTGCCCACATCGACCTTATGCATTTCTTCCCTATTCTTGTAAGAGGCCACGACCTCATAGTGCCCAGAAGGAAGCTCAGCCCAGAACCACGGCCCGTTCGATTTCTCGGTGAGCAGGACCTTCCCGTCGGGCGTCTTGATTTGAACCGGGATAGAGGCCAGGTAATGACCCTTCGAGGTGGCGAAAACGAGCCTCAAGTCGTAACCCTTGATGCCTTCTCGCATTGCGGCCCTTTCCTCTATGCCTACACCACCGGTTTCGTAGGTCACGTTGTTCACACTTCCCTTTTCAATGGCGATTCCTGCGAACTGTCCCGCTGGCATTGACGCTTCCACGCTCGCGACAGAAAACATCAGCATCATTCCCACCGATGCTACAGCCATGATTATGAAATAGCCTACTTTATTCATCTTCTTTTACCCCCATGATACATTTGCCTATTAGGCTTATCTACGAAAATGATAAGGATGCCGTTATCATTCCGCAATACAGTGAATATTGCACTTTCACCAGACAGGATCATTCTCCCAAGCCACTGCCCTATTTGTTCAACACGTTTTGGATATATGCATAAAGCGCCTCGGCTTGGGCATCCGAAATTTTGGATGATACAAAAGGGGGCATAGGGACCGCGGGATGACGAAGCCACATTTTGAAAAAGTCCAGATTCTGAAGCAGAGCGGAGTGGAGGATGGGCTTGCTGGGGTCAATGGTATTTCCCCCTCCGGGATGACATGCCGTGCAGTGAACAGCAAAGATCTGCTCCCCGGCCGTGTACTCCTTGGGACCGGTAATGGTCCTTCCTCCGATAAGTCAACTGGCCGCCGAAATATCCCAGTACCGTCACTGCGCAGAGGCAAAGGAAGTAAACGGGCAAAACTCTGATAGAAGTGGATCCATACTTGCGCCCCAGGTAGATGGACAAGCCGAGAAGCGCCGCAAGGATAGGAGCTGTGATCAGTTTTACCTTGATGGGCAAGATCCAGGCCCCCTCATAGAAGTGCTGCCAGTCCATGATGCCGAGAGCCATGGTAGGGAAGATCCATATGAAGGCGAGGATGATGCACTGGCGGGGTGTCAGGACAAGCTTCTGACGTCGAAAGGCAAAGCCGACCACCGCGAAAACAAAAGCCCCCACGACCAGGCCGATAGGCATGTGCACTTCTGTGGGGTGAATGGGATGGTGGTAACCCAGTCGGTTCAGGAACTCATAAAAGGCATTGATCATTTCTTTCTATCTCCTTCTCGTCGGGCCGTGCGGCCTCGCGGCTCGGTCGGGACGGCCGGAAAAAGATACAGGAGCAGGCTCGTCTAGAACATCAGCCATGCAAGAATGTAGAGGGTGTTGTTGTCGGATGCCTCCCTGCCGAATCCATCATAGTTCTTATCCGATCCGTTGAACTTGTCGTAGACAGTGTACTGGGCGGAGAACTTGTATGTTTCGTTGAAGACCCAATCCGCCTCCAGAATGAATCCCCTGCTATCCGGACTGCCTGTTCGGCTGCCGTCAACCGGATCAGGCGAATACAGAAGCATATCGGTATCTCCCGTGGTGGAGAAATAGCCTGCATATCCTCCAAAAATGCCATAATGACTCGTGTAGAAGTAGCCTGCGTTGATTCTGAAGGTTTTCAGCGTGTCGGAGGTATGGCTTGTGGCGCCCAATCCATGGCTTGCATCCCAATCCTGATCCTCATGTATCCAGGTGGTACGGAGGGTGAAGCGGTGGGGGTTCGAGATGAATTGGTACTCGCCGTCGAAGGCGTAATCCGTGAAAGTGTCGGTAGGCCCTGTGTCGGTGCCCCCGGGATAGACATCTGCCTTGAGACCGTAAGTCCCTATTTCGAAAGAATGATGGAACCAATGATGGTACAGGGAGAAGCGCCAGTAAGGGACGGCGCCATCCGTGATCGTGTCGGGGTCGGTGCCTGCGCCAAGGGGTCTTGTAATACCGTCATTGGTGGTTCTGTAAACGGAGACAGCCCCGTAGACAAGATTGGCCCATGCGGCATAGGCTCCGATCCCCCCTAGCTGTTGGCCCAGCGTCCCATCGATGAGGGTTGCGGGGGTAGGGGCCGGAGCCACTGCGGAAGAAGCAAAGGGGAACCCCCAAACAGGAGTCGTATTCCAGACGTCTTCCGAGGTTGGAGCGTTGTTGATCGTTGCGCCAACAGTCAGGTGTTTCCCCCCCAGCGTGGTTGTCCTCGAATATCGGATGTCTGTGTTATCAAGGGCGATGTCATTGGCTGTCCCGTCGTAGGTAAGTTGCGATAAGGCACCGAGGTGGCTAACAATTCTTCCGCCGTAAAACATGGACGCCTGCTGGGGCAAATTAACTTTGTCGGTGGCGGAATCATCAGAATCATCAAAAGGGGCTACCCCGCTTGTCAGGACACCCCTATTATCGCCAAGATTTGTGTATGAAGCCTGAAACATGCCCGCAACCGGCGGGTACCAGCGTCCCGAAGGGCTCTCTATGCTGAAGTTGTAACCGTCGAGCTTGAAGACCCGACCAAAGGGTGTCAGCTGGGGCCAGACGGTGTGACAGACGGTGCAGGAAAGACCCGTTTGACGGGCAAAGCTTGGAACTGCATAACTGTCCGGGGGGGACAGAGCCATAAGCAAGGCTATCAAGCACAAAGCCGAAAGGGCTTTCTTCATGATCCCTGAAAACATTTCTCTTCCTCCTTTTCGAGCTAAGTTTTCATTCAAAAAGCTTCTTTCCTTTCGCTCCCCTCTTTCATAAGAGTGGGTTATTTCAGAAGGTCATTGGCAAGGTACAAGCTTGGCCCCCGCCATGTTCGCCTCAGCGTCGTGCCCTTTCAGGCACTCTTCCCTCCCTATCGGAAACGGTCTCATTATGTCATTTCGAGGCGATGGTCCAGAAATATTGAATTCTGGAGTAGAGGGAACCTGCCTCTCTCCGACTCCGCTCGTCTCGGTCTGATCAACTCGACTTTTTGAAGGTATGAGACAGGAAGTCGATAATCGCTTTGATCTCATCCTCGTTGAGACGGAAGGCCGGCATGCCACCCTTTCCGTTTTTCACTTGCTTCGTGATGATTTGATCCACATTCTTCTGCTTCCAGAATTCGGGACTGTTAAAATCCCTAGGCGGTGGAGACAATGCCGCAGCGGCAGGGCCGTCTCCCTTTCCGTCCGCTCCGTGGCAAATCAAGCATTTTTCCTCGTAGAGCGTTTTCCCCGTATCGTATTCGCTTCCGTATACGGCGTTGCTTGTGGAAAGGGATACGGCGATCAGCATTGCCATTACCAAACAAGAAACACTCTTGGCCATTGGAATGATCCTCCTTTTATGATTATGGACATTCGACAGGACGCTTTTCCGGGTTCGCTCCTATAAGGCTACTGAACACCATTTTCGAAAACTTGGGAATAAGCAAGAACCTGTATTGGCCATCCAAAATGCATGTATTCTCGGCAACCGTGGCCTGTACGCCTACTGAATTCTTCCCAGAAAGAAGTACTCGAAGCCGTTGATATATTCGTAGTCGCCCTGTATGCCTTGGCGGGAAGCCTCGAGGCAGAATTCATCCGGTCTTTTATAGGCAACGGGGAGGAAGAAACGCTCCAATCCTGTCAGGAGCTTCCCCGCCAAGGTCCTACCGGAAAACTCCGCGACGAAAACCTTGGCCCTCCCGGTTCTTCTCACCTCCTTCAGAACGCCAGGGTAATCGCTCACATGATGGAGAGAATCCACGGCCACGACGCCATCAAAAGTCTTGTTTTTGAACGGGAGGAATCGCGCATCCCCCAAAACCAGGTCAAGATGCCGATACCTTTTTGCCCGCTTGAGCATCTTGAATGAGATATCAAGGACGATTATCCGGCGGCATGCACTCTCCATGCGGGCGGCATTGTAACCTGTGCCACCGCCCAGATCGAGTACCACATCCCCATGTTCGGGCTTGAGACGGGACAGGATTTTCGACGGGATTTGCCCGCGAAACATCGCCATGAAGACGTCGTAAAAGGGGGCAAGGGGATCAAAAGTCTTTATTTTCAACGTCCCTCTCCTCCAGTATTGGATGGGATCTCAGTGTCCATCGGGATCTGGAGGAATATGCATGAGATCATGGGTTTAAGTCAATCGGTTAGTTGTATCAATTTGAGATCCATTGGGTCCGTGGGACGGTCTTTGGTCTGGATATTCGACAGGAAATCGCCAGTCAGTGGGTGTTTTTTTTTGGCAAGTTGTGTTGCGGGTTTGGTTATGTTGAGTGTATTTAGTTGTTATGATTCGGTTTTGAGCTGTAAGGCGCGTTTGATCTCATTCGTCGGCTGCATTTCGTGTAGATCCAGTAAAATCAACAGCCTAACCTTAAAAGACTTTCCCATGAGACCGGACAGAATACATGCCCGTCTTTTCTGGAATCAACAGTAGGTCACACCACAAGCTCCCGCGCCCACACGCTTCGGTTATTGAAATCCGGTAACACTTGGCAGGGAGGTATCGTTGGATGGTCCTGATGGCAGGGATCTTGGTCGTTCTGGGAGCGATCCCCCTGGCAATCTGGATAACCCATGGAATACTTGACCGGGGCACGGTTGCCTCAAGAGAGAAGATGGCATTCCCTCTGCCGGATAAACCCTCCATCGCCGTACTGCCGTTTGTGAATCTGAGCGGGGACCCTAAGCAGGAATTATTCTGCGACGGGCTTACTGACGATCTCATCACAGCCCTGTCGAAGGTGCCCAGTCTCTTTGTGATCGCTTCCAACTCGACCTTCACGTACAAGGGCAAGCCCGTGAAGGTCCGGCAGGTGGCCGAGGACCTGGGGGTGCGTTACGTACTGGAAGGGAACATGCAGAAGGCCGGTGACCGGGTACGCATCACGGCGCAGCTTATCGATGCCCTCAAGGGGCACCACGTCTGGTCGGAGCGTTATGAGGCGGAGATGAAAGAGATCTTCGCCTTGCAGGACAGGATCGCCCTGGAGACACTGAAGGCCCTCGATGTGAAGCTACTCTACGGTGAAGGGGCTCGCATTTTTGGAAAGAACACGGACAACCTGGAGGCCTATATCAGGCTGATGCGGTGGCGCCGGGTTATGAGGCAGTTTAACAAGGAAAGCACTGTCCAGGCCCGCCAACTGGCCGAAGAGATGATCCGTCTGGACCCGAGGTGGCAGGTTGGATACAACTGTCTCGCACTGGTAAACCAGTTTGAGGTCTGGCTCGGCATGAGCAAATCGCCTAAGGAGTCCCTAACGAAAGCCATCGAGCTGGATCAGAAGACCCTATCCCTGGACGACTCAGACCCGATGGTTCAAGCCCACTTGGGGTATCTCTACGTGCAGATCAGGGAACATGAAAAGGGCATTGCAGCATGCGAGCGGGCCATTGAGATCGGCCCGAATTCGGCGGACGCTTATGCGTTTTATGCCATAGTGCTGGACTTCTCCGGGAGGGCTGAGGAGGCCGTGGCGCTCATTGAGAAGGCGTTCCGTCTCAACCCTTTTCCTAATGCCCGCTACTATATGTATGCGATAGGCACGTACGGTCTCGTTGGTCGACGCGAGGACGCAATAAAGATGGGCGAGGAATGCATCGCTCGATGGCCCGGCAATATCATCTGTCACATAGGGCTAGCGACCAACTACGCGGCCTTGGGCCGCGATGAGGAGGCCCGCGCCGCGGCTCAGGATGTCCTTCGTATTGACCCCAAGTTTTCGGCCCAGCGATACACAAATGCGATGCCTTACAAGGACCCGGCGCTGACAGCACAAGCCCTGGAACGGATGCGCAAGGCCGGGCTGCCGGATTGAGGGGGGAGGATCTTCGTTTCCTTCCGAACACCCGTCCGCCTGAGGTCTGCTATCCACACGTAACAGGATAATGCATGGAAGTTCCATCTATATGAGTTGGATATTCCAAAAATTCTGACAGGCAAATAGAGCTGTAATCCCAGCCGGTCACCAAACTATCGGTATGATCAAGCCGTCACACATCTGTATGAAGACCAGACTCAGGATGATGCCATAGATCCGTTATTAACGGGCGTTTGCCATGCAACCTCTGCAGACCCTCTGGCCGTCCTTGTCCAAAAGTTTTGAACGCATGGTCGGCTCGCCGCATCGGTCACAAGGCTCTGACGGTTCAATCCTGGCTTTGACGGGTAATTCCGCCTTGACCTTTTCCACAGAAAAGAGCTTATCCGTCGGCATTTCGAGGATGTCGGAGCTCCTCTGAGAATGAAGCGCCTGGAAGCGCTCTCGCTCTTCTTGACTGGCGTCTCCGCGCATGACTTTCTGCAAGAGCTCGAAGTGTTCTTTTTGCGGAGTCGCCGGGCTCTGGAGCATCGCAACGCGAACGCCTTCACCGGTTTTCCGGCTCAAGAGGGTCAATGCCACTTTGCCGTAGTCCTTGTAAATGAAATTGCCTTTGCCAAAGGTGCAGCCTGTAAGCACCTGTACCGCATCGGCCGAGCAGGCGTCGGTTTCCACGATGGCGACGATCTCTTCGTCTTCAGCGCGCGCTTCCTTGAGCCTTTCCATGGCCACTTTGGCCGCCCTGAAGCCCACTGAAAGACCTGGGCAGACGTGTCCGTGAAATTGGGCGCAGCGCTGAAATTCTTCGCCCTTCATGATTTCGTTCGCGTTCATCAGCTTTCTCCTCTTTGTCCGGAAGGTCCGAGATCGGTCCTGGGTCTCCAAAACGCTTCGTTATCGTTTCAGGAGGCTCAGGACTGACCTGTCCTACGCGTGAGCATGATCGTGCGGCCCATGTTCTCCGGCATGAGTGTGCGAATGCCTGTCTCTGTCCCCCTCGTGGTCGTGGGAGTGGCTGTGCTCGTGAAGGTGATCATGCGCGTGCACATGTTCGTGTTCATGGGAATGGGCCAGCTTGTCATGTTTATGCTGATGCTCATGCTTGTGGGCGTGCTCGTGCTTGTGTTGATGCTCGTGTTCATGTTTTCCTTCCATGGTCTTGTCTCCTTTCGGGGTGATCAGCGTTCACTACCCGGTTTTCTCTTCGAACAGTATCTTATGATCCACCAAACTGAGCAACCTGATCTGACCCTTGATCGTTTTCTGTTCACCGAAGATACTGACCAGGCGGTATTGATCCGTTGCTTCCGGCTCAACGATCTCCACCGACTCCATGACCAGTTGTTCGACCCCATCTTTCACAAGATATGCATTGGATTCACACATGCTAAAGACCTCCTTGATTTTCTTTAACAGGACCTGGATTTCACAACGCCATTCTCCTCCTAACACTCGCCAAAAAAAAGCCACGGGCACGGGGCGTGATTCATCCGCCGCGGCCTTCGTGGCCTTATCGATCGACGATGGTAGCTCTATCTTTTCAGCAAAAGGGCACCTTCATGGCGCCAATTAGTAGATATTTTAACTGAGTGATCCTCAAAATGTCAAGGCGAAATCAGAGAGCGTTTCATTTCAAAGACAGCTTATTCACATCAGCGAAATATCCCCTGTAGATATTTTCCAAAGCCTTCTCCGCCTCTTCTCGGAATTTGCCGTACCGCTCCATAAACGCCTTCCCCGATTGAGTGAGGAAAGAGCCCCCTCCGGAGAGTCCACCCGCCCTGCGCTCAATGAGCTCAATCCCGAGCCTCTCCTCACACCTCTGGATGATCAGCCACGCCTTTCGGTATGACATCTCCATTTCCTTGGCGGCCTTTCGGAGCGACCCGGTCTTTTCTATCCTCTTGAGAAGCTGGTAAGGACCTTCCCCGAACGCCTTCCCGCCGTTATCGAGCCAGACCTTGAAACCAAGTCTCACTTTGCCATTTCCCCCATTCCCTGAGCGCTATAGCGAAGGGCCCGCAAATCATGATCGGGATCATAAGATGCCATGGTAACACACCCATACCAGTGTCATTCAGCATAAAATTAACCTTGACTTGGCGTTATATACAATTATACATAACGACCAACTCTGTCACCTTGGTCGAAACGCGTGGCAACCCTAGCCCGGATAAACCGGAATTCCGCGGGACCGCGGGACGAAATCCGAAGCACGAAATCCGCCACAATACCGCGAATGATCATGCACAAAGGCAAAACCATTACAGGGATCTTGATCGCGCTGACGTTGATCTGTTTCCAAGAAAGCCGCGAGGTATTCCCGCTAGAGACGGTTACTGTCTTCGCGGCGGCCTCCACGACAGATGCGCTTACAAGTGTGGGCGATCTCTTTCTTCAAAGGGGAATGGGAAAAGTCATTTTTTCGTTTGCCTCTTCCTCCACGCTCGCCAAGCAGATCGAGCGCGGCGCGCCGGCTCAGGTCTTCCTATCCGCGGACCGCGAATGGATGGACTACCTGGCCGCCCGTAAGCTGATCAAACCGGGAAGCCGTTTTGATCTCTTGGGGAATCGGCTGGTCCTGATTGCGCCGAAGAACAGCGCCCTGGAGCCCCAATCTCTCGTCGGAATGGATCTATGGGGAATTCTCGGCAGCGGCCGCCTTGCCATGGGGGACCCTGATCATGTCCCGGCGGGGAAGTACGCGAAGGCCGCCTTGCAGAAACTTGGACTCTGGAGCGATGCCGAGAAAAGGCTCGCGCGGGGCGATAGCGTGCGTGCCGCCCTGGCGCTGGTAGAAAGGGGAGAGGCCCCGTTGGGCATTGTCTATTCAACGGATGCGGCTATTACGACCAAAGTCCGGGTGATCGCAGCGTTTGCTGAGGACAGTCATTCGCCTATCGTCTATCCGATTGCTTTGGTGGCAGGCGGTGAGGCCTCGCTGGCCCAAAAATTTATTGACTTCCTAAAGGGCCCCGAAGCCAGAAAGATCTTTGAGGACTCAGGCTTCTTGGTGCGCCAATGAACCCTTTTGCCTTGAACGTCGCCGAGTCGGAGGCCCTGCGGCTAAGCCTGCGGGTCGCAGCCTGGGCAGTCGTATCCAGCCTGCCAGCCGGGATGCTCACCGCCTGGCTTCTGGCGCGAAAAGCCTTCCCAGGAAAGATGCTCCTTGACGGTCTGGTGCACTTGCCGCTCGTTCTTCCACCCGTTGTCATGGGTTACATCCTCTTGATCCTTTTCGGACGCAGAGGATTCTTGGGCGCCTGGCTCTTTGAGACATTCGGAGTGACGTTCGCATTCAACTGGAAGGGTGCAGCGGTGGCATCCGCCGTGATGGCCTTTCCTCTGCTGGTAAGAGCCCTCCGCCTCTCTATTGAATCCATTGACCGCGGGTTGGAGGATGCGGCGCGAACCCTCGGATCATCTCCGGTAAGGGTTTTTCTTACGATCACGTTGCCGTTGAGTGTACCCGGCATCTGTGCAGGTGCCATACTGGCCTTTGCAAGGAGCCTGGGGGAATTCGGCGCAACGATTACCTTTGTGTCGAATATCCCCGGCGAGACCCGGACACTCCCTCTTGCCTTGTACACCGCCCTCCAGACGCCAGCTGGAGACAGTGTTGCGATGCGGCTTTGCGCTATCTCAGCCGGCATAGCGCTCCTGGCCCTGATCGGTTCAGATCTCCTGAGCAGGCACTTCTTTTCCCGATTGAAAGGGTGAATCGTGCTTGAAGTTGCCGTCAAAAAGAGGCTAGGACGCTTCTCTCTCGATATATCCTTTTCTGCAAGCGGCCGCGGCATCACAGCCCTCTTTGGGCCATCGGGTTCAGGAAAAACTTCCGTCGTGAACATGATTGCAGGTCTGTTTCGCCCGGATCGGGGGCGGATCGCCTTGAATGGGACCACGTGGTTCGATTCGGACAGGCGAATTGACCTTGCACCTGAAAGACGACAAGTTGGGTACGTTTTTCAGGAAGGAAGACTTTTCCCCCATATGTCGGTGCGTGCGAACCTAGCGTACGGGATGCGGCGTGCTACGCCCACCGACAGTTTGGGCGACTTCGATACCCTAGTGGACCTCCTGGGGATCGGTCACCTCCTGGAACGACGACCGGCGAAACTTTCAGGCGGCGAAAAGCAACGGGTCGCTATTGGCCGGGCCTTATTATCCGGGCCCCGTCTGTTGCTCATGGACGAGCCTCTGGCCTCTCTGGATGGTGCCCGCAAGGCAGATTTGCTCCCCTTCATTGCAGGGCTTCCCAACAGCTTCTCGGTGCCGATCATCTATGTCACCCATGTGGCAGAAGAAGTCGCCGCCCTTGCCGAAACCATTGTCTTGCTTGATTCAGGTCAGATCGTAACAAAGGGCGAAACAGGGGAAATCATGAAAAGCGTGGAATTCTGCGGGTTGGGGGGTCGAAAAACGGTGCGTTTACAAGGCCGCAGCCGCGAGACGGCAAGCCATCCTTAAATCCCCACCGTAGGTTGGAAGTTGCCCTTTTTTTGAAAGAAAGGGCGCCTTAATTCGTTTTTGCAGCCCCCAGCTTCCTGTCCCAGTAATCCCTGATCCTCGCACCCATGTCGCCGGCCTTGTAGCCGATCTCTTTCTGAAAGTTCTCTTCCATGTTCAGCACCGTATATTTCACGGTGCCGGTGGCAGGCGCGGTGGCCGAAAGACCGGTATCCAGATCAACGGTCTGGATGGAGAAGGTGGCGGATATAAGCTCCTGGGTGTAACCCTGGTACTTGAGGGGCATGGACCCGGCCCTCTGAACTTGGGCCAGGACCAGGATGTGGGCCTTTCCCTTTGGGACGAGCCGCTGGATTTCATAGCGGGACAAGGGCACCCTTCCAAACTGCATCTTTTCACTAAGCACGGGGATCTCCGAGACCATGGTTACCCGGAGTTCGCTTTCTAGCATGAGGGATTCAAGGTTTGCCCGGACAAATGGGGCCGTGGCCTCATCGCCTGAGACCGCCAGGAGCACGGTTGGGACTTTGGGCAGTCTGACAGGTTTTGCCGACGCCACAACAGGTGGTCTAGGCGGCTCCTTCTTTTCGGTCACAACGGCGGGCTTGCTCTGCTCGGCCTCTTTTGCGATCCCCCTGGGGCGGGCGTCAGCCGCTACGGGCGGCTCTCTCACCTCCTTAACAGACGAGACCACTCCTTCAACCGCTGCCTTAGCCGGCTCGGGGGCAGCGGTATCGGTCTTTTGGAGTGGTGCCGTCCCCTGCGGGCCTGCTAACGCTCCTGGCACTTCTTCCTTCTCTTGCACCGGGGCCTTTTCAGGCGTGGTTGCCGCCGGTGGTACGGCGGGCAACATAGCGATTGGTTCTTCCTTGGCCACAGCCGGGCGCTGCTCCTGACTGGTGGTCGTTGGTTCTCTTTTCTTGAGGATTACCGCGTCAACGAGCCATACGGTGAGGAGGACCGCCAGGGCCACACCCACAACCGCCCCCCAAAGCCTCCCTCGGGCGGGCTGTCTCACCGAAGTGGACGGCGCGGTCTTCAAATCCACGATCCGTGTCCTCGCCAGTGGCGCAACGATTTTCAGCTGGTCCAAACAGCTGTTCAACGCTGAGAGAAGCTCAGGGGGAGATTGAAACCGTTTGGCGGGGTCCTTGGCCATCATCTTGTCAACGAGCTGGCAGACGGGCCTTGGCAGGGATGGATTGACCTCTTGGATCGGCTTGACAGGTTCGGTGAGGATCTTGGCCACCATGGCCAGAGGTGAGTCTCCTGTCACGGCACACTGCCCGGAGACCATCCGGTACAGGACAGCCCCGAGGGCATAAATGTCGCTCCGCACATCGAGAACTTGCCCGCTTACCTGTTCAGGGGACGCGTATTCCGGGGTTCCCAGGAAAGTTCCGACTCGAGTCAGCTTGGTCTCTGAATCCCGTTGAAAAGCGATGCCGAAATCGGTCACACGCACCCGGCCCAACTCATCCACCATGATGTTGGGCGGTTTGATATCCCTGTGAACCACTCCGCGTAGGGAGGCCTCCTCCAGCGCGCTTGCCACCTGCGCGGTGATGGAAAGCGCCTCTTCCAGGGGAATGGCCCCTTTTTCCTTGAGGATCTGTCCCAGGTCCTGCGCCTTCACATACTCCATGGCGAAGTAGTGGACGCCGTCGGCTTGCCCATAAGAGAGGATCTTCACGATGTTGGGATGATCCAGGGCGGCCACGACCATGGCCTCCCGCTTGAAACGCTTGATGAACTCCTCGTCAGAGGAAAGTCGTGGCGCGAGGACCTTGAGCGCCACCTTCCGGTTCAGGGAAAGCTCATGGGCCTTGTAAACCACGCCCATACCCCCGCGTCCCAGCTCCCTTTCGATTTTGAAACCACCCAGCACGCTTCCAACGGGAAGGGTCTCTTCAAGCACCATGGTCCATCCTCGCACTCATCTACACCTTGCCAAAGGGGCCGCTAAAGCGCCACTCGGCCATTCGAATGATCCCTTTCACCTGACTTTGCAACTATAGGAGGAAAAACGATAGCGGATGCAACCTCCGCTGCGCCTGACAAGCATTCCATCGGCCTTTCGCAATCTTCACTTGAAAGAGGCCATGGGACTCCAGGCGAGCTTGAACCCGGCCAAGTCTGCCACATGCCCTTCCGAGCATTAAGGGTCTGGCCGCCAGTGAGCTCTGTCTGTCCCAGATAGGGAAGGGTGGCCGCCCGGGTTTTTCTCTCCCAGGCTGAGCCACCCTCTGTCAAGGGACTATTGTTGCGGGTAAGGCGGTGGAGGCACCACGCCAGGAGGTGGCGGAGGGGGAGCGCCAGGAGGTGGAGGCGGGGGCGTGAATGGTGCTCGCGCATAACCAGGAGGTGGAGGCGGGGGCACCCACTGCGCTCGCCTTGCCTCACGGGCCGTTCCAGGGATCTGGTTTCCCTTTGCGTACATGCATTGCTGATAGGCATTGTCATAGCGCCTCTGGGCATCTGCGCCGGCCTCAAAGCCCGCCTGGCTGCCGACCCCGGTCCCGCCCAGTGCGCCAACCCCTGCCCCTATTGCAGCCCCGGCGCCGGCGTTGCCGGAGGCAGCCCCAATGGCCGCCCCAAGCCCTGCCCCCATCAGTGTCCCGACTGCCGCGCCGCCCGCTATGTTCTGATTAACCGTATCGGCCGGCGTGGCCCCGGACTGACGGGCCGCCCAGTCCCTGCAGACCTGGTCCTCAGCCTGGAATGTTTCAAAGGACTTCCCCGGGGTCGGCAGCACCATGACGCTTGGGCCGGACGGCATGGTCGCACACCCAGTTACGACCGCGGCAGCCAAAATCACCAGGAGAAAACGTCCGTATTTCATTTTGTCATGACCTCCTTTACTGGGTGGGCGGAGTGGTATTCGGCACCACCTTCATCCACCCGCCGGGGCAGCTCTTGACGTAAGGATAGTAACCCGGCGGATCCTGACAGTAATACCAGTAGGCCTCCTGCTGCTCCTGCTGTGCCTGAGGCTGTGCATAATAGACGGGCGGCGGTGCCTGAACGATCACAGGCGGCGCTGCATACACAGGCGGCGCTGCATAATAGGGGTAATAATACCACGGCGGCCCTAAGAAAATCGAGGCTCCGAAAGAATAGCTCGATCCCGACCCATGATGGTATCCCCCGTGGTATCCGCCATAGCCGCCATGGCTATCCCCCGTGGTATCCGCCATATCCCCCGTGGTATCCGCCATACCCGCCATGGTATCCCCCATAGCCCGAACCACCCCCGCCATAGTGGGCAGCCACAGAGACCTGGGTCTGTGCCGCATCGCTTGGAGGCGGAACAACTAAAAATGTCGCAATTGCCATTAGGGCAACATAGGTAAGCTTTTTCATGGTACGTCCTCCTGGACCGGCATTATCAATCAACTCTATTTCTGATACGTTAGATGTTCGGATCTCAAAAAGGTTTACAAGACTCCACCCCAATTTCCTCTTTGCTTCCCATGGTGTGCCGTTTATGTTCAGGTCCTTTGATCAGGTCGAAATAGTCTGAATTTCGACTAAGCGGCAATTCCGAGAAGTGAGAAGCCCATCACACTCAAAATAATCATTCACCAAGCCAAAGCACATTTCTCCCGGTTGATCCAGGAGGCGTTGAATGGTCAAGAAATAGTCATCACTAAGGGCCGGAAGCCGCTTGTCAGGTTGGATGTGTTTCGGGAGGCCAGGGCAAGGCGCAGATTGGACGGGGCAAAAGGGATTGTCGAATATACAGACGTGCCGGCCTTAGATGGTCCGCCCCTGTTCCTTCGGCCGGCGCGAAGGTTTGTGCTTCCCCAAATCCCCTTTGGTCTATCCCCGTCACTATTAGAAATTACGGACAACCTAAGAAGAACATAATCCGGACGGCACCAAGCAAACCGGATGAGGCGTTCTTCGGAGGAATGGATACCGATAGAGAACCGTGCCGGTTTGGGGGTGGAAGCAGGTAGGGCAAGTGCTTGATTTTGTTGGAGCCACCGCGCGGAATCGAACCGCGGACATCCTCATTACGAGTGAGGTGCTCTACCGACTGAGCTACGGTGGCTTTGGAATGATTTCAAAAGCCCTATTCACTTTCTGGATAACCAAATGACTATAAATGAACATCTTTTTCCATGTCAAGCCTTGTTCCTCGCATGCTTCCTTTAGTGTGACGGCTGGGGCCTCGTTCATGGGTATTCCCCTTTGCCCCGGGGTTCGGTTTACGCCAGCAAGCTGAAACCACTTGCGATTTAGGACCATTTGAGGATCAGATCTTGTTTCAACCTCAGGAACGTATGAGAACTCTATTGAACCTCTTCCTCATTCTTGCCGTGATAAAGGCCCCTGGGCTTCTATTCTTGAAGCTTAACCCAAGCGCCACGGCCAGTCCCATCGGGAAGTGGCATTTTCCCCAAGCCCGGCCCAACCTGTCATATGATTTGATGGAGCATGCGATTTCACCCCTTATTCTTTGATCGATTCAGATGCCCCATGCATACTTGCAGGATCTGCTCGTTGAACGCAATCTACTTTGAGGGAGGGTGGTTGGCACAAGAGACACTTTTCCGGAGATAGGTCTCCGCACGGAGCGCCTTTTCGGGTCGTAGAACACTTCAGGGGTTATCGTTGTTCAAGAAGGCCTTTTGCGATCGCCACGGTCCGCTCTCCCATCATGTTCGTAAAAGAGCCCAGTTCATTATCATACCATCCGTAAACAACCACCTGGGTGACCGGGACCTGGAGGGTGGAAGAAGCGTCCCTACCCAGGGGACCCTCGGGCACAAGACTGCAACTTTCGCTCAGCGCGACTTTCACGAGGCCTGTATGCGCTCGGGTTTCTCTTCCTTCGATGATCGCGGCAGATGTCGCACCAATGATATCAGAGGAGACATTCTGGGTTTCCGTAAAGGAAAGGTACTTCCCTAGAGGACCTTCAGCGGCCTTCTGATAGATGTGATTGATCCGTTCTGGGGTGATCTCTTCTTCGGGCGTGAGATTCTGGATGTTCAACATGAGGATGATGAGGGATCCTGTGCTGGTGGGGATTCTGACCGATTCCGCCATGAACCCTATTTCCTTCATCTCGGGGATGACCAGGCCCAATGCGCTCGCGGCTCCCGTCGTGGTCAGGATGATGTTGTTCAAAATGCCTCGATTTTTTCGGAGGTCATCGCTCCCTGCATCGGGGAGGCGATCAAGCACTTCCTGAGACCCGGTGGTTGCATGGACGGTTACCATGGAGGCCCCGAGAACAGGTCCCGGGCCGAAATGATCCAGGAGCGGTTTCACCATAAAGGCCAGGCAGGTTGTTGTACACGAGGCAACGGATATAATCCGATGTCGCTCTGGATCGTAAGCGCCCTCGTTGATTCCTTGAATCGAAGTCACCGCATCATCGGGCATGCCTTTAGTCTTGTCCTTGATCTTGAAAGGCGCCGAAAGGATGACCTTAGAGGCCCCGCCTTCCAGATGTCCCCGCAGACTGCCCTTTGGGCTGTCGGCCGGAACGGTGGGGTCTTTGAACACGCCCGTGCAATCCGCTACGAGCCATACGCCTTTTTTTTTCCAGGGGATGTTTGAAGGGTTTCGTTCCTCTCGAAGGATCTCCACGGTCACGCCGTTGATCCGAATGGTACCTTCCGCATCGTTAAGCTCGTCAATGATACGTCCACCTCGAAAGCCGTGAATATAGCGGCCAAGAGGCCCGTATGTGCTGTCCCGGCTTAGATAGTCCGCGATGTCCTGGAGGCGCTTGCCGGCCTCGCGACCTGCGTTCACCACGAGCCCCTCAAAGGAACGTCGGGCCACATGATGCCAGATGTTCAACTTGCCGATCCGACCCAGACCATTGATCCCCAGCTTTGCCGCCAAGGTCTCCTGCCTGTTTTTAATAGCAGCAAATTCTTCGGCCTGATCTCTCATGATGTCCCCCTTATCAAATCAAAACGCGGATGATCTTATATCCCGAGGTGTCAGGTTTAGAGTGGCGTTTGGGTGTGTTCCAAGTGATTAGCCAGATCGCTCCCTGGCTGGCCCACCGGAATGGCCAAATATTATGGGAACAGAGGGAAGAAAGCTATCAGGTGAATCACGTATTCATCATATGTTTTGACAGTATTCGAACGGAGGCGTAGGAGACGGTATTTCCCCTGACGGCACATCGCATATCTCCCACCGAATGCAGTTGACAAAAAATCTCCAACTTCTGTTTCTTTTTGACGATGGCAGCCGGACCCTCTAAGATAGAATGGTAGTTGGCATTCTTATCTTGTTCCCGTGTCCCGCAGGACGGAACCCAGGTGGCTGATCGCGCGTAAAAAGTGAATTGCTTCGAGTGTGTTATCCGGAATTCATCGTTTGCGGATTCATGCGATCAGCCCTCAACTTGGCCAGGATTCGGCGATAACCTTTGGAGAGGGAGGAAGGCCATGGAGCTCAAGACGTATTGCGCAGATATGAGAGGCGAGGTTGCCTCGTGGAAGGCAAAGGCCTATGATCTCATGCGAACGGTGTACGGAAAGTCTTCACAAACTGATGAAACCATTGCCAGCTCGATGGGACAATTGGGCGACATGATTGACGAACTGGAACGAAAAATCGAGCGATTGGACACGGAATGCCCTGCGAGCTGGGATAATGAAAAGGCTGACCTTGAGAAGATCATCTCTGGGATGAACGAGATTTGGGAGGACGTCTGGAGGCGTGCGAGCGAGAAGTCTCCCGATGATTTTTGATTGGGTGATTACCAGTTGCTTTTTGAAGGCCGAGTATGAGGGATTCTTCCCTGCGCGTCGAGGGGGAGAGGTGCCTCATGGTTGGCTGGTTGAAGGTAAAACCCGATGACGAAAAAGGTCCCCAAGGATTACATTATCTTTCCACTGGATGTCCGGGACAGGTCCTTGGCCCTATCATACGTGCGCCGTCTCAAAGACCACGTGGGCCTCTTCAAGGTGGGACTTGAGCTCTTCATCAGCGAGGGGCCTTCCATCCTGGGCGCAATCCGCGAGATCACCACCGCCGGGATCTTTTTGGACCTGAAGCTCCACGACATCCCGGAGACCATGAGGCGCGCCTTCATGGCTGCCTCCGCCCACAGGCCTCAATTCGTGACCGTCCACTGCGACGAAGGGGGTGGCTTCCTCAAGCCCATGGGGGAAAGCGATCCCGGAAACACCCAAATCCTGGCCGTGACCCTGCTCACCAGTCTCGACCAGGCCAAGTTGAAGGCCCTTGGCTACGCCGGGCGGTATGTGGAGGATCTCTCCGCCCTGGTTCTGCTCAGGGCACGGATCGCAAGGGATGCGGGCTGCCAGGGCGTTGTCTGTTCAGGGCATGAGGTCGTCCGGATCAAGGCGGAACTCGGGAAGGACCTGATCGCGGTGACACCGGGCATACGGCCTGCCTGGTCTTTGGTGCAAAAGGATGATCAGAAGCGGATCGTCACACCGGCAGATGCCGTAAAGGCGGGGGCGGATTTTATCGTGGTGGGAAGACCCATCCGGGATGCGGCGGACCCGGCTGGAGCGGCCAAAAAGGTGGCCGACGAAATCGCGTCAGCGCTTTGATGTGAGCCTGTTCCGGTGAACCGCCATCAGGGTGACAAGGGCCTTGGCCACGAGGGTTTCCGTATCGCCTTTGACGTCGAAAACCTCCGACTCGGCGATGATGATTTGCGCGCCTTCCCGGATCACCTTTGATCGGCACACCAGCGCCTCTCCGTGGGCGGGTTTGAGGAAGTTGACCTTGAACTCGATCGTCAGAATCTGGAATTCCTCTGAAACGGTGCTGAACGCGGCGTATCCCGCCGTATGATCCGCCATGGTGGCCATGATGCCGGCGTGGATGAAGTCGTCTTGCTGGCGGTGATGGTCCAGAATCCGGACCCTCGACTCAAAAAATCCCCGCCTCACCAACTCGGCCTGGATCTGGCAGTGTTTGATGAAGCCCTGGCTAAAGTCTTCTGCCAGGAAGGCCGCCCGCTCTTTCGAAATCTCTTTCACCGTGCGACTCCAAGGCCTCGTCTAATCCAGATTTTCAAGGCATGCCAAGGACCTCCTTTTTAACACTGCAAGGGAGGACGCACAAGGCGTAACTATTTTTCGGCCAGAATCACGACTCTTTCTGCAGTTTGACAGCCCAAGCGTTTGCCTGTAAAATGTCATTAGTAAGTTATTGGATTTGCGAATGCTTTGATATTGAATCTCCCACCGAAACAGACAGAGGACATCCGAAATCTCTCTCACCCTTTTTCGGATTCGAGGATCACAAGGCGCGCGTGACCGAGCCTGCCCCCACGGATTTCATGCCGGGTCCTCCCGGCTCAACATGCAGACCAACAGGATATAGAAATGGACATGGAAACGAAACCCGTCTCGGCCAGGGATCTTAAAGCCTCTGAGCATAAACCGGAACCTGAGACCGAGCACCCGTTCAAACTGATCCTTGAAAGCAACGCCATGAAAGATGCTCAGGGGGCCGAAGCGCTCGCAAAGGTGCTGGAGCTCATCGTGGACAATGTCTACTCGGGCATCATTGTGTGTGACAGCGATTCGAGGATCCTTTACATTAACAAGTTCTACGCCGACCTCCTGCAGACCACCAGAGAAAAGGCCATCGGGCAGCATATCAAAAATTTTTTCCCAGCCTCCAGGCTCCCGGGCGTGGTTGAAACCGGTGAAATGGAACTGGGACGGAAATGCAGCCTCCGGGCGGACATCGCACTTCTCGTCAACAGGATCCCTGTGAAAATGGGCAACAAGACCGTCGGGGTGGTCCTTCAGACCGTGTTCAAGAACTACGCTGAAATCAATGAATTGATGGCGCGTTTGAGTCTGCTTCAGAGGGAGGTCAACTATTATAAGAGGGGTCTCGACAGCGTGCTTTCGGCGACCTTTGATTTTGACACCATCATCGGGAAGAACGGTCGGCTGCTCGAAGCCAAACGCATTGCTGAGAAGTACGCCAAGACCGATGGTGCGGTCCTTGTCCAGGGTCCGACCGGGAGCGGAAAAGAGCTCTTTTCCCATGCCATTCACCTGGCTAGCGACAGGAGGAAGGGCGCCTTTGTCTGCGTGAATTGTGCCGCCATCCCCAGGGAGCTCCTGGAGTCCGAGCTCTTCGGTTATGAGGAGGGGGCCTTCACAGGGGCCCGCAGGAAGGGAAAGGCAGGGAGAATCGAGCTGGCCGACCGCGGCACCCTGTTCCTGGATGAGATCGGAGATCTTCCCCTGAATGCCCAGGCCAAACTCCTCCGCGTGCTCGAGGACGGGCGGTTTGAGCGTCTCGGGGGGCTCAAGCCTGTCCAGGTGGACTTCAGGCTTGTGGCTGCGACCAATCGAGACCTGAGGACCATGATTCATCGAAACGAGTTTCGGGAAGATCTCTTCTACAGACTGAACACCATGAGTGTAAACATCCCGCCTTTATCGGACCGGCCGGAAGATATCCCAGAATTGGCACACCACTTCTTTACGGTCCTGGAGAGGCCTCACATGAAAATCACTGAATCTGCCATGCAGGCCATGAAATCCTATTCCTGGCCCGGCAATATCCGCGAGCTGAGAAATGTCATCGAACGGGCGGTCAGTCTGGTGGAGACAGACGCCATCGATGTGGACCAGCTCCCGGAGGAGATCCGTTTTCCAAAAACGAGGGAAATAAAAATGTCCGGCTTTCCGGACAACACCTTAGCAGAAGAGATCGCTGCCGCGGAGAAGCAGATCCTTGAGCGTACCCTGGCCCAGACGCAGAAGAAGATGGTTAAGGCAGCTAAGATATTAGGCATTTCAAGGTCTACCCTCTATGAGAAATGCCGTCGATATGAGATCCTGTGATCCTTCCATCCTGAATTGTCCGGAATATCGGACGTGTCCGAGATTCCGGACATGTCCATGGGGCTTTTTGGACCTGTTTGCCTTCAGCTCATTTTGACACATAGCAAAAAAGCATAACGATTAAAAGCGGTTGGGCTGTCCCCCTTTTTCTTGGGGGCAAATAAACCCCCGTTTTGAGCGTGGCACGCGTCTTGCTCTCCAAGGGGCACGAAAACTACATCCGTATCATTGAAAATCGGACAAAGATTTGCCATGGTCCAATTATGATGGTCTCTCAAAAAGTCTGAATTTGGCCTTTTTACCAGGGCTAGGCTATTAAAATCATTAGGTACGGATTTCGCATTTTTGACTTTTTACGAATGCATCAATTATGGAGGAGTACTTTTTATGAACCAGTTTTGCGTAAACCGAAAGGATTTTATCGTGCCGCGCTGCACCGACGCCTGCCCCGCCGGGGTGGACGTGCCGCGATATATCCGCGCCGTAAGAGACGGCAAATATGATCAGGCGGTGGCCATCCTGCGGGAAAAGATCCCGTTTCCCACCGTGTGCGCGGATGCCTGTTTCGCCCCCTGTGAAGACGTCTGTGCGTACAAGCAGTTTGGTGATCCCATCGCCATTCGCGCCATAAAGCGGGCCGCAGTGGACAAGGGGGGTGAGGGTTGGAAAAAGTGCAAGAAGCCATCTGCCAAATCCGGCAAGAAGGTGGCCGTGGTGGGAGCGGGTCCCGCAGGCATGACCGCAGCCTACTATCTCAGCGCGAAGGGGCATGAGGTTACGTTGTTCGACGCCTTTCCCAAAGCCGGGGGAATGATGCGCTACGGCATCCCGATGTATCGGGTGCCGGAGGAACGGCTTGACAAGGATGTGAACGTCATCCTGGAGCAAGGCGTCACCTTCCGCGGCGAAACGGTCGTGGGCAAGGACGTTACCATGCCCAATCTCAAGAAGGAATTTGACGCGGTTTTCGTTTCCTCCGGTGCCAATTCCAGCGCGCGGATCCCTATTGAAGGCTCCGACAAGAAAGGGGTCCTTTGGGGCTGGGAATTCCTCCGTGACGTCTCCATGGGGAGGTCGTTCAGCCTCGGGAAGAACGTGGTGGTGGTCGGTGGTGGGAATGTGGCCATCGACGTGGCTCTGACCGCCAAACGGCTTGGGGCAAAGCGGGTGGATCTTTTCTGCCTGGAGAAGCGTGAAGAGATGCTGGCCCATCCATGGGAGATCGCCCTGGCCGAGGAGGAGGGCGTGTTCATTAACAACAGTTGGGCCCCCAAGCGGGTGCTCGGCGACGAAAGGGTTACCGGTATCGGCCTGATGAAATGCGTCTCTGTTCTGGACAAGGCCTGCAACTTCAATCCGATCTACGATGAAGACATCACCCACAAAGTGGAGGCCGACAGCATCATCCTGGCGGTTGGCCAGACAGCGGTCCTCGATTTCGTGGCCAGGGAGAAGAAAATCTCCACCCAGAAGAGCCGGATCTCAGTCGGAGATGATCTTTCCACCGGGGAAGAAGGGGTGTTTGCCGGCGGCGACGTGGTCACGGGGCCTGCCTCCATCATCGGCGCCATCGCCCAGGGGCGAAGGGCCGCCGAGGCCATGGACCTTTATCTCGGGGGATCGGGGGATATCTCCGAAATCCTGGCGGAACCTGAGGATGAGGTGGTCCTGTCCGAGTTTGTCGTTCATGTTCAGCCCCGAAACGAACTTCCCCATCTGAAGGTCTGGGAAAGGGTCAACAATTTCGACCAGGTGGAAAGACCGCTCACAGAAAGTCAGGTCGCAGCGGAAACCAACCGGTGTCTCAACTGTGACGCCCGGAGGTTCGAGGTGTCGGTGAACGTCGAAAGCTGCAAGGAGTGCGGCTACTGCGCTGAGGTGTGCGGTGTGGACAGCTTCGCGCCGGCCGATGGCTTCAACGTCAAAGGCTACAGACCCATGGTATGCAAATCATCTGACTGGTGTGTAGGCTGCTTCAAATGCTTTTTTTCATGCCCTGACTTCGCCATCGACGTTCGGGAAGTCCGGTCCTAAAACCGGGGAGGTTTGAAACATGAAACGTTTTCTCGAAACAGGGAATTTTTCAATCACGGAAGGGGCCATCATTGCCGGGTGTCGCTTCTTCGCTGGCTATCCCATCACGCCTGCCACCGAGCTGGCAGAGGCCATGAGCCTGCGGCTGCCACAGCTGGGCGGCGTATATCTCCAGGCGGAGGACGAGTGTGCGGCCATGCACATGTGCATCGGTGCAAGTCTTGGCGGGATGAAGGTCATGACCGCCACTTCGGGCCCGGGCTTCATCCTTTATGCGGACCCTTTCGGCTGGGCATTGGGTTGTGAGACCCCCGTTGTCGTCGTGAATTCGGGCCGTGTGGGTCCTGTCTCAGGGATCACCGGCGCGCCCGGGCAGGGCGAATTCTACCTCACCCGCTACCCCACCCAGGGCGGCAATTTCGAAACCATCACGCTTGCCCCCAACTCGGCGCAGGAAGCCATGACCATGGTGGTGGAGGCCTTCTATCTCTCGGAGCGGTTGAGGATGCCCATCATCGTGCTCGCCGATCAGCTCATCACCGACGGGTTTGAAGACATCACCGTTCCTGAGACCGAGGACGAGATCAAGGAAATGGGGTTCAGGATATGGCCTCGGTCCTTTCACAAGGGTCCCGACTTCTATCCGACAACGGACGCCCTGGACGTCCCTCCCGTGCAGATGGGTCAAAACACCGGCGCACTTTGCTCGGACTGGACGCCGACGGAGGAGGGCTACGACATCGAGGAGGTGGAGGCGCACCACAAGCATGCCTATCGGCTCATCTACAAGGTGCGCAACAACCGGAATCTTTTCAATCATCACTATGAAAAGCGGCACATGGGTGATGACCCCGATCTGGTGGTCGTCTCCTACGGGAGCCCATCGCGGGTGGTCAACACCGCTGTCGACAAGGCACGATCCATGGGACTCAAAGTCGGCGCCCTGCGGCTCATCAACCTGTGGCCATTCCCCGATGAGCACTTCGCCGCAAAGACCAAGTACCTGGTGGTGGAACTGAACTGGGACGGGCAGCTGGTGCGGGAAGTGCAGCGGGCGGCTTCAAAGGATTCCCATGTCCATTTCATGGGGACCTGCGGGGACCTGCCGACGATTCCGGATCTGCTGGAAGCATTCGAAAAACTGTTGAAGAACCAGCCTCTACAGCGCAAGGGCTGGGTCGCGGAGGAATGGTAAGATGGAATACTTGTCGTCTCAATTGGCGCATAAATACTTGCGATCCAGAAAAATCCCCAGCACGGCCTGCTCCGGATGCGGGCTGGGCATCAACCATAAAATCATCGTTCAGGCCATCAAGGAGCTCGAACTGACGACGGCGGATATCGTGTGGGGCACATCCATCGGTTGTGCGGGCCGGCAGACCTTTGCCACCTGGAAGGGGGATGGTTTCGCCGGCACCCACGGCCGCGTGTACGCCATGGCCCGTGGGTTGAGGATCGCGCTTCCGCCTGAAAAGAAACTCATCTGCACCGTGGGTGACGGCGATGCTTTTGGCATCGGTCTGATGCACCTGATTCACTGCGCCAGGTCCAATGCGGACATGACGGTGATCGTCAACGACAATCTGGGCTACCAGTCCACGGGCGGTCAGTTCGGGTTCACAACCCCGCAGGGCGCCAAGACGGATTCAAGCCCCTACGGGATGTTCGAGCACAACCTCATGAGCGAAGGTATGGATGTCATGCACATCCTGAAGGGAGCCGGCGCCACATTCCTGGCACGCCATGTGGCCATGGACGGCCCCAGAGCCGTTGAAAGCGTAAAAAAGGCGATCCTGAACAGGGGATTCTCCCTGGTCCATATGCCCTATCCCTGCCCCACCAACTTCGGTTCGAGGCATCTCGGGTCCCGCACGCAGGTGAATATCTATCGCTGGATCAAGGAGCACGCCGCCCCCCTGGGAGAAGAGAAAGAGGACACCATCTGGGCCACCGGGGTCTGGCACGATGCCAGCAATTCGCGGCCTGAGTTTTCCGAGCACGTTTGGGCGAGCGTTGACAAGATCAGGAGGACGGGAAAAATATGAAAGATAGAATCGAAATCGTGGCCAGCGGATTCGGGGGCCAGGGGGTGGTCCGGTTGGGTCAGATCCTTGGGGAGGCCGCCGTCAAGCAGGGGCTCCACGTCACCATGCTCAAGAGTCACGGCACCGAGATGCGAGGGGGCTACGTGAGAAGTCAGGTCGTGTTTTCCAGCAAGCTCATCGATAGCCCTATGTGCGAAAGCCCGGATTATTTTGTGGCCCTTTCCTCGTCTGCCTACAACCGATTTAAGGACACGGTGGGCAAAAACGGCCTCATCCTCTATGACCCGGCCTTCGTGGAGAAAATCGACGACGGCCTGCCATGCGCTCAGAAGCCGCTTCCGGCCAAAGAGCTAGCTATGGAGAAATTCGGACGTCCCATTTTTGCCAACTCCATTGTATTGGGAGCCATGGCCAAGCTGATTGAGGTTCTTGAAAAGGATAAGGTTCTCGAAAGTCTTCTGGAGATCATTCCGAAGTACCGGGACGCGAATAGGGATGCCTTCCAGTTCGGTTATGATTACATGTAAACGAAATCGCTATTGGCGGTTTGCTTGGAGCCGGCGGATACTGCCTCCGCCGGCTCGTCCTGACGAGGCCCGAATCTTTCGGAGCTGAAGAGGGCGGTGATCTAAATGAAGAGGAAAGGTTTATGAGTTTAACGGATGACGACGTAATCACCATCATGAAATATCTGGACGAGTCTAAATTCGAAGAACTACACCTGAGCGTTGGGGATTTCAAACTAATACTCAAGAAGTCGAGTGACCAGCCTTTAGAGAAACATTCGGAAATTCTATCTTCCCTGTCCACAACGGTCGGCGAGAATGCATCGATCGTCAGCACGCCTTCATCAGAGTCCTCTGGAAGAATATCTGCTGCTCAAAAGACCGAAGCAGGGGTACAAACCAAATTTGAAAGGACCGGAATTAATCAAATCAAGGCCCCGATAATGGGGACTTTTTACCGGGCCTCAAAACCCGGGGCTAAGCCCTTTGTCGAGGTGGGGCAGAAAATCAAGGAAGATGATACCGTTTGTATCATAGAAGTGATGAAATTGTTCAATACGGTCAAGGCGGGTCTAAATGGACGCATAGTAGAAATATTGGCCGAAGATGTTGAACTCGTTGAGTTTAATCAACCCCTTTTCTTAGTCGACGTTACCCAGGAATAAACGGGCTTGGAAAGGCGGCTTGATGAAGACCATATCACGCGTCTTTGTAGCAAACCGAGGCGAAATCGCCGTCAGGATTATAAGGGCCTGCCACGAAATCGAAATCCAGACGGTTCTGGGCGTCTCGGAAATAGATAGGGAAAGTTTGGCAGCAAAAATGGCTGACAGGGTTATCTGCTTAGGACCGCCTCAAGCCCTGAAAAGCTATTTAAGTATTCCCACGATTATCACCGCCGCCAAAGGAACCGGCTGTGATGCGATACATCCCGGCTATGGTTTTCTTGCCGAAAACCCTGCATTAGGCGAAGCCTGCGCCGAATATGGACTCATTTTTATCGGCCCGCGCCCTGAGAACATAAGAAAAATGGGCGATAAACTGGAGGCCAGGAGAATCGTTGCTACCTTGGGTATTCCGGTCATCCCGGGGTCGGAACTCGTCAAGGACAGTAAAGAAGTAGAGACGGTGGCAAAGAGAATCGGACTCCCTCTCCTTCTGAAGGCTGCGGCAGGGGGTGGTGGAAAGGGAATGAAGATCGTCCAGAGAGCCGAAGATCTCAAGGCGCTTTATGATGAGGCCTCGGCCGAGGCGCTTTCGGCCTTTGGTGACGACAGGATCTATATAGAACATTTTATTCCGAATGCCCGCCATATAGAAATTCAAATTCTTGCCGACAAGTACGGAAAGACAATCCACTTGTTTGAGCGGGATTGCTCGCTTCAGCGTCGCTATCAGAAGGTGGTCGAAGAGGCGCCCTCTCCTGCTGTTTCCGATGAGCTCAGAAATGAAATAGGCGTTGCAGCCATCAGAATAGCGCGTCACATCAGGTATGAAAATGCAGGAACGGTTGAGACCATCTTGGACCAAGATACAGGAAAATTCTACTTCCTTGAAATGAACACCAGAATTCAAGTCGAGCACCCGGTAACGGAGATCGTTACAGGGGTCGACTTGGTAAAAGAGCAGATAAAGATTGCGAGAGGAGATCCTCTAGGTTTTTCCCAGGACGACATCCGCATGAAAGGGCATGCCATAGAGTGCCGCATCAATGCAGAATCGGCCGTAAATAACTTCCGGCCGTGCCCTGGAAGGATAACCCGCTGGGTCCCTCCCGGCGGGCCACAACTTCGAATTGATAGCCATTGTTTTCCAGGATACTTTGTCCCTCCGTACTACGATTCCCTTCTAGCAAAACTCGTCGCTTCAGGCACTGATCGGCCCAAAGCGATTGAACGAATGAGATATGCTTTGGAGAATTTCCTCGTTCAAGGAATTGAAACCAATATCCCGTTCTTATCCAAGATCATTCAGGAACCTGACTTCATGAATGGGAAAACGAATACCCGATGGCTCGAAAATAGACTTCTGCGAACCTGAATAAGGAAAAAATGCGGCATGAAAAGAATCACCTTTGTGGATACGAGCTTGCGCGACGCACATCAGAGCTTATGGAACGGGCGGATGACGACCGCGATGATGCTGCCCATCGCACCTGTCATAGATGAAGTTGGATTCGAATCCTTGGATTTTATGGCACTCATCAGCATGGACTGGTGTATCCGCAACCAGAGAGAAAACCCTTGGGATAGACTTCGGTTAATGTCTCGGGCCATGCCGAACACGCCTCTGATTGTTGGAGGCGTACTCCGCAATTTCGGTAACGTGCCTGATTCCGTTACTGAATTTTGGATGAAGATAATAGTTCGAGCAGGAGCACGCAGAATCAGAATCAATGATCCGTGCCATGATATGGAGCAAATCTCTAAGGCAATCGGGTGGTCAAGGGCGGCTGGCTTGGAGACCATGGTCGCATTGATCTACTCTTACAGTCCGGCGCATACGGACGATTACTATGCACGAAAAGCGTATGAAATGGCCAAAGCAGGTGCCGATCGAATATTCATAAAGGATGTCGACGGCCTTTTGACTCCTGAGCGCACAAGGACCCTTGTACAGGCCGTCATGAAGAAGATTGATGGCATCCCTTTGGAAATCCATGGGCATTGTACAACAGGCCTTGCCCCTATTTGTTACCTTGAAGCCATTCAACACGGCGTCCAAACGGTGCATACCGCCATACCCCCGTTAGCCAATGGACCTTCCCAGCCTTCTACTATAAACATCATGAAAAATGCGCGCCGGCTTGGGTTCCAAGTTGAACTCGATGAGGAAGCTTTGAAGGCCATGGAAAGGCACTTTCACTATGTCGCGAAGAGAGAAAATATGCCCATGGGGGTGCCCGTGGAGTACGACGTCTTTCAGTATGAACATCAGGTTCCGGGTGGGATGATGTCGAACTACAGGGCTGAACTTGCGAAACGAGGTTTGGAACATCGGCTGAATGAGTTTTTGGAGGAAATCGCCAAAATCCGTAAGGAGCTGGGGTACCCTATAATGGTTACTCCTCTCTCTCAGTACGTAGGGGCTCAGGCCGTGTTAAATCGAATTGCCGAAGAGCGATACAGCGTCGTTACCGACGAGATCATTAAGTATGTTCTGGGGCATTACGGTGAAGTTGCAGCCCCTGTGGACCAAGAGGTCATGAATCGAATTATGAAATTGCCGAGGACCAAGGAACTGCTTCATTGGGAGCCGCCTCAAAGGACGCTGCAGGAGTTGCGGCTTGAATTCGGAAGCGAGCTTTCTGATGAGGAATTCTTACTTCGAGTTCTTACATCGAGTCAAAAGGATGTGGATGAAGTTCTGACCGCAGGGCCGAAAAAATATGGTTATCCAAGGGGCGATAAACCGATATTGGCCCTGATACAGGAGCTGACCAGTAGAAAAGCATCTTTTAGTGTCCAGATCCAAAAGGGGGATTTTTCCTTAACCTTACGATGAGCCGAGCGGAACATTCAGATAGCTGGAAATATCGTATTCTCCACATTTGAAGGAAGACAAAAAAAATGTCTTCAAAAGAAAAATTGATTATTACCGCCGCGATCACCGGCAGCCGTATTATGAGAGAAAAGGCGCCTTATATCCCCTACACCCCGGAAGAAATCGTAGAGTCGTCAATGGAATGTTGGCGTGCCGGCGCCTCGATCGTCCATATACATGTTAGAGACCCGAAGACCGGATTGGGGACTCAAGACCTCGATCTTTTTCAAAGAGTTGTGACGCCTCTTCGGGAGAAGATTGACATTAGGAAAAGGGATACCGCCTGTACGTGTCTCCGTTCATTCGCTGGTTGGCCGGCTGTCGGCGAGGTTCATTCCCGCCTGCTGCCGGCAAAGTTCGATAACATTGCGGAGTTACGGCAGCTTCCCAGGGTATCTAAACAAGGAGCGGGTAGTTGTACACTCCTGATCGGTCGTTACAGGGAGGAAAATCAGTCATGGAAAAACTAATCATCACGGCAGCAGTCACAGGGAGCCGGAACACCAGGGAGCAAACCCCGTACATTCCCATCACGCCTGAGGAAATCGCAGAGTCGTGCATCGAGTGCTGGAACGCAGGGGCTGCCGTGGTCCACATCCACGTGAGGGACCTTGAAACCCAACTCGGCACACAGGATAACGAACTGTTCAGGAGGGCCGTCGTCCCCATCAGGGAGAAACCAATGTGGTTTTGTGCCTGACAACATCAGGCATCGGCGGTCGTAATCTCCCTTTCGAACAGCGCCTGGACCCCCTCGACTAACCCCCGAGCTTGCATCTTTCGATGCCGGATCGATCAACCTGGGCGGTGGAGTCTTTAGTAATCCTCCCGACTTTTTAGATGTGGCCGCTCGGATGATGAAGAGAAAGGGGTCAAGCCGGAGATCGAAGTGTTTGATCTGGAATGCTCGTTACTGCTGTCCGGATGAGAGAGGAGGGAAAGTTGTCGACCCTCTTTATTTCCAATTTGTGCTCGGTACCCCGTGGGGGGCCTCGGCCACCCCCAAGACCTTCCTCCATCTCCATGAAACTTTTCCCGAGCGCCAGTGGTCCGTCATCGGGATCGGCAAAGGACACTTACCCATGTCCATGATGGCCCTCGTCATGGGGGGGCATATCCGGGTGGGGATGGAGGACAATGTCTACTACAATAAGGGGGAGTTGGCGAAAACCAACGCAATGTTCGTGGAACGGATTGTGCGCATCGCCCGTGAGTACGGTAGGGACGTAGCGACCCGGACGAGGCGCGAAAGATTCTCGGCGTTGCATGAATCATCGCGCGCGATGGAAGGGAGAGAAGAGAGGGTGAGTGAGCCTATAAAAAATGTGGCGGTGGTGGGTACGGGAACCCTGGGCACCCAGATCGCAACCCAGGCGGCCTACTGCGGGTGTACGGTGTCGGCGTACGATCCCGACGAGACGTCCTTCGACCGCGCCATCGAGAGGATCGGTGTCCGCATCGGCAATTCCGGCAGGGCGCCAGCCCTGTCTTTCGCGCAGGTGAAGGAGGGCGCTGCGAAGGTGAGACGCTCCTCCGACCTTGCAGCGGCGCTCGAAGGGGCGGATCTCGTGATCGAGGCGGTGCCCGAGGATCTCGGGCTGAAGCGGAAGATCTTCGCCGAAATGGACCGGCTTGCGCCCTCCGGTGCGGTCCTCGCCACCAACAGTTCGTCCATTCCGGTCTCCAGGATCGAAGACGCTACCCGGCGGCCTGAGAAGTGTGTGAACATTCATTTCTATTCTTTGGACCTCGGCAGAAACATGGCGGATGTCATGGGAGGATCTAAAACCACCGACGACGTCATGAAAGCCTGCATCCAATGGGTGCGGGATGTCCGTTGCGTGCCGCTCACGGTCAAGAAGGAGACCATCGGTTTTTGCTACAACCGGATATGGCGCTCAATCAAACGTGAGGCCCTGCACATGTGGGCGGATGGCTCCGTGGATTTCCGCGACATCGACAAGGGGTGGATGATCTGGACGGGCATGGCCCAGGGGCCTTTCGGGTTCATGGACGGCGTCGGGTTGGACGTGGTCTACGGAATAGAAATGGTTTACTACAACGCATCGAAGGAAGACCGGGACCGCCCCCCGACCCGCTGAAGGAGATGCTCGACCGCAACGAACTGGGAGTGAAAACGGGTAAGGGATTCTACACCTACCCCAACCCTGAATACAAAGACCCGGATTTTCTGAAAGGGTGAGACGGGGCACGTTTCACGGTCTCCCTGAAGCGCGTGCGTACAAGGAGGAATGAAGGCATGGAAAAGATTGTCATTACCGCTGCGGTCGCTGGAGCGTTTCTTTCGAAGGAGCAGTTCCCGGCGATTCCCATAAATCCAGAGGAAATCTGCGACGAGGTCAAACGCTGTTACGATGCCGGCGCCACCGTCGCGCACCTGCATGCCCGGCATCCTGACACCTCCCTCAGCGATTACGAAGTGCTGGGTTCGATCGTAGAACTGGTCAACGACGCCTGTCCCATCATCACCCAGTTAGGAACTGGGGTGCGGAACCGTTTCGGAGAAATCCGCACCGAGGAAGACCGGCTTGGGTTCTTCGATGTGTCCCCGCAGCCCGACATGATGACCATCAATAGCGGGACGTTTCACTTCCGCATCATGAGCGGCAAGGAACCCATGGGGAGCAAGGGCCGATCCTATGTGTACAGCAACAGTCCCTGGCTCATCTCCGAGTTCACGAAAGGCTTTGTCGAGCGGGGAATCGGCATCGAGTATGAAGTATTCGACGCCGGGCAGGTGGAGAATGTCAGACTGCTCAAGGAAACGGGAGTACTTTCTCCCGATTACCAGCTCAATTTTGACTTTGTCACGGGCGTTGGCGGGGGGATCCCGGCAACGCCCAAGGCGCTCATGTACCTAGTGGAGGCGATTCCCTCGGGTTCGCACTGGTGCGCCATGGCGCCGAGCAGATTCCAAGCCCCTCTCACCACCATGGCCATAGTGCTCGGGGGCTCCGTGCGCGTGGGCTTCGAGGACAACGTCTATCTCTACAAAGGGGTACAGGCGGATTCCAACGCACGGTTCGTGGAGCGGGTGGTGCGCATGGCGCGTGAGATCGGCCGGGAAGTGGCAACGGTGGATGAGGCCAGGGAGATACTCGCCCTGCCGTCCAAAGCGTGAGACTTTCCTGCCGCAGATATTTTTCCTGTGATCGGCGGTCCTTCGATAACGCCTGATGAGGCAAAAGCGAGGTGGGAGAAATGGAACGGCGAATACCCGTACCTTTCGGAGAAGACGCGGTCACCATCTCGGTCCCCGACGACGTGGTGGTGGCGGATGTCGAGGACGTCACCCCCCCCGATTCCCCGAACCGCATGGTGAGAAGCTCCCTTGATTTCCCCTTGGAGAGCGACCGGCTTTCACATTTGGCATCCAAGGGAGATAGGGTGGTGGTGGTGATTCCCGATGTGACCAGGCCGGGAAAGTTCAGGAGTGTGGTGATTCGCGAGGTGATCAAGGATCTTCATGCCGCGGGGGTGCGGGACGAGGACATTACCATCCTCAATGGCCCCGGCTCCCACAGGGCCAATACCAAGGCAGAATTCGCGAAAATGATGGGCGAGGACCTCGTGGCCTCCTACCGGGTAGTGAACCACGACCTGTACGATGAAAAAAACCTGGTGGACCTAGGCACATCCGATTTGGGCGATCCGGTGATTGTCAACCGCATGATCCCCGAAGCGGACGTGGTGGTGGATGTGGGTTTGGTACATCCGCAGCCCTCGGCTGGCTATAGCAGCGGGGGAAAACATTTTTCGGTGGGAGTAGCAGGCGCACGCACCATCATCAGCACCCATCGCAGTTTCGATCCCCGGGGCATCTGGGGCCCCACCAGCAGGATGGGAGTGTGGAAGGGGAACCTCTTCAGAGACAGGCACGAGTCCATCGGACGGGCGGTGCAGGCGCACACGAAGGCAAGGGTCATCTTCACCGTCAACTCGGTCATCAACAGCCGGTACGACATCATCGGGGTGTTTTCGGGTGAGATGATGGCATCGTTCAGGGCGGCGGCTGAGCTGGCGGACCGCCAGTGGAAGGTACGTGTCCCTGGGCAGGCCGACATGGTCATCTGTGCGGCGGGCCACCCTTACGACAAGGACATCTACCAGGTGGGCGTGGCAGTGTGCTCACTGGAACGTGCCCCGGTCCCTGCGGTAAGGGATGGCGGCGTCATCATCTTCGTGGGCCCCATGGGAGAAGTTCCCACCAAGGGCACCACGGAGGAGTATGTGGCCACGCTTCTCGGAAACGCATACGGTCCGGAGGATGTGTTCGAGGTAGCAAGGGAATTCGACGAACGGGGTGAGGTGCCGCCCTTGGGGTTGCAGCGGGCCTTTTCCAATTGCCTATTCGAAACCCTCGTCCACGGGCATCTTTTCATGGTTGGTGCCAGCCTGCCGGGAGCGGCCAGAAGCGCCCACTGGACACCCACGAGGACATTCGAGGAAGCTTACCGAAGAGGGCGGGACATGCTCGGCGGTAAGGATGTATCCACACTGGTGGTGCCGAGGGTGCGATCCACCGTGGTGGACGTGGATCAAGCGAAATAGGCAATCAGTAAGGTGAGGGTCATGGCGTGAAGATCGGGCTGGCGGGACCCCACCCAACTATCCCAGGAGCGGGGGCAGTGCGCCGTTCGCTCCGCAACCAACACGAGGAGGTGGGCGAAATGAAAAAGAGGAAACTGGTAATCGGCTTTGTTGCAGCGTTTTTCCTGACCATGCTGCTCCTCCCTTTGTGCACGGGAGTGTTCAGTGCCGAGGAGACAAACGTCACCAATTTGACCGCGTCCATCGGAGGTGGCGCCTACACTATGTCCTCGGCAATGTCGGATATTGCACGAAAATTTCATCCCTGGCTGCGCATCACCACTGCGGAGACTCCCGGCTATATCTACAACCTGAAAGCACTCAACAAGAGCAAGGACAAGTGGAACAACACCATCATAAGCACCAACTCGGCCGTGATGTACCTGGCATCCCATGGAATGGCTCCCTTCCATGAGAAAATCGAGGGATATAAATTCCTGGGTGTCTACAACACCTTGACCAGGTGGTTAGTGACCCTCAAACCCAACATAAAGAAGCCCGAAGACCTCATCGGGAAAAAGGTGGCCCTGGGGTTCACCACCCAGGTGGACTGGGCTGTCACGCCCGACCATCTGCTCAAGTACGGGTGGGGCATCAGAGATAAGCTGGACGTGGTGTACATGGGGAGCAACCCCGCCATTGCCGCCCTGCTCGACGGCACGGTGGACGTGGCACTGGTGAGTGCCTACATGAATCCCTTCACCGACCAGGTGGTTCCGGAGCAGAATACTGTTGAACTCATCGCCTCGGGAAAGAAGGTGTACCAACTGCCTTGGGGCAAAGCCTGCGTCGAGAAGACACGGAGAGATTCGGGGTATCCCGTCTCCCCCATTACCATCAGGAAAGGTTCCTTCAACGGATGGCTCGACCAGGATATCGAGACGTGGGTGTACACCAACTGTTTTGCGGCCAAGGATAGCTTCCCCGAAGAGTTGGCCTATGAGATTGTTAAACTCTGTCTGACACATGTCAAAGATTTTAAAGAATACCACAAGATGGGTGAGATGCTCACCCCTGAGGTGCTTTGCTATGGGTTCACCAAGAAAGACCTGCATCCCGGCGCATTGAGAGCCTACGAGGAAGCGGGTCTCAAGATTCCAGAATAACATAAAAGTATACCCGTAACGGGCAGGAGAGCCGCCCCTGCCCGTGGAGGTGATGTAATGACCCGGGACGAGAAGATCGCGAAATTCCTGGATATGACAATAATCGTTGTCGGATGTGCGATGGCGTTCTATCAGCTTCTTATCACCCAGTACCGCTTCCAGGGAGCACTCGAGGACTACAATCTTCATCTTGGCTTCGCACTCGTGCTTGTGTTCCTTCATTCTTTGAAAAACCCCAAAAGACGGCGGGCATGGCCCATCGTGTTGCTCCTGCTGGTGTGCAGCATCGTGGTAACCACCTACATCAAGGTACGCTACGCGCACCTGGAGGAGGCGGTTGGACTCCCCGATTTCTGGGACGTCGTCATTGGCGTCATGCTCATCGTTGTGGTCATCGAAGGGACCCGCCAGGCATGGGGCATGATACTGCCGTTGATATCCTGTGCTTTCATCGCGTACTTCTTGTTCGGGCAACACATCCCTTGGAGTCATCTGGCCCACGGTGGATTCGACTTCGATTTTATCGTCTCGGTCCTGGGGATTGGCTTCAAAGGGATTTTCGGCGATTTTCTCGGTGTTTCCGCCAATTTCATATTTTTGTTCCTGGTATTCGGCGGACTCATGGAGGTCATCGGCGTGCCCGGACTGCTGCTTGAAATCGGGAAGGCGGCAGGGAGGGTGCTGCAGGGAGGCGCCGCCCACACTGCGGTGATCGGCTCCAGCATCATCGGAACGGTCTCGGGTGCCGCAGTGGCCAATGTGTCGCTCACCGGTTCGTTCACGATTCCCCTGATGAAGAAATCGGGCTACCATCCCAACATTGCTGGCGCCATAGAGGCCACTGCCTCCACGGGAGGGCAGCTTATGCCGCCCATCATGGGCGCGGCGGCGTTCATCATCGCCTACAACCTGGGAGTGAGCTATCTCGAGGTGATGGTTGCCGCTGTCATCCCTGCGCTGTTCTACTACTTTTCCGTCTTCATCGGGGTGGAAATCATAGCGCGGAAGAACCATATCATGCCGTCACGTCAGGAAATCGACGTGAAACTCATCGTTCACAGGTTGCCGGTGTTCCTCGTGCCGCTTACCATTATCGTGGCTCTGCTCATTTTGAGATTCAGTCCTATGTATGCATCCTTCTACGCCATTATCGCAGCTGTCGTGCTGTCCTATGCGAGGAAGGAAACCCGTCCGAGCCTCCCAAAGCTGGTCGGGGCATTGCAAACGGAGCCATGGCAGGAGCGCAGATCGCCATCGTTCTTGCCTGTGTGGGGGTGATCGCCCAGACGCTGTATACGACGGGCGCGGGAGTGAAACTGACCGGGCTGGTGGAGGAATTGACCGCGGGGTATCTCTTCCCGGCGCTTCTACTGACCATGGTCATTTCCCTCGTCCTCGGCTGCGGTCTTCCCACAGCGGGTGCTTACGTGCTTGTGGCGCTTACGGTCGCACCAGCCCTGGCGAGGATGGGCGTGCCACTCATGGCGGCGCATTTCTTCGCGTTCTACTTCGCCATCATCTCGGCACTCACGCCGCCCGTGGCCCTTGCCGCCCTTGCGGGGGCGAACATCGCGGGAGGCAATTACTGGATGACCAGCGTAAGTGCCTTCAAGTTGGCCATCGCCGGGTTCGCCTTGCCGTTCCTCGCCGTTTACAACCCGGCGTTTCTTATGGCAGGCGGTGGGGTGATGAACGGTATCCTGACCATCGCAGCGGCCACCATGGCCATGATCCTGCTGGTTGCACTGATCTACAACTTTATGTTGGTGAAGATTAGCCATGCCGAAAAAATCGGCATGGTCGTGTGTGTGCTCTCCGGTTTCGGCTACTGTTTCGTGGGCTGGCCCGCGCTCGTTGTCGTGACCACCGCATCTTTCGTGACGGTGATAGTGATGCAATTCAAGAGGCACACAGCGGATGAGCGGATGAGCGGATGACGGGCGGGGACCAAGGCGACTCACCGCAACCGTGCACTGACGTGCAATAACTGGAACGTACATGGGTTTTGCGCCGTTTCCAAATTGCCCCCCAACTATTCGGTGATGCCTCGTCCCCGCCGACCGGCACTGGTGGCGGCGGATTGGGGCAACGCCGGTCGCAGGCCCACGGCGGGTACCGAAATTCCTGACGGATCAGGATACCAACGCTGCGAGGTCTTACCCGATGCGACCCTTCGCTAGGCGCCATCACCTTACGAGGCGACATGTTGAAAATCTCATCAACCCGCTCGACAACTTTTTGTCTCCAATAAGAAACCACTGGGCCGTCAGAAGGGGAAGGGAATGAGTGAAGCTGGGGTCGTTTTCACTTTCGAAAAAATGAAACTTATAAGCCTATGTACGTTTACCCAACACACGATGGGACTTCTAATGGGAGGGCATATCAGGGTGGGGATGGAGGACAACATCTATTACGATCGAGGAATATTGGCTCAATCCAATGCGCAATTTGTGGAGAGGATTGTCCGTATATCCCACGAATATGGTCGAGCCATCGCCTCGCCGTCAGAGGCAAGAGAAATATTGAAATTGAGAAAGGTCTAACAAATGGACGACAACCTGCATATGGACAGAAAGGGGGTGGTACATAGAGCAAAGGAAAAATGAACCGATTACCCCATAGACTTATTGGTGATCCATTGGCATGAAAGAGATCTCTGACCAAACTGGTCTCCAAAAGGAGGAACATGACATGCTAAAAATGAATAAGCGTTATTTATTACACCTGCTCATCGTCCTCTTGCTCCCTGTTTTCTTCCTCAATTTTTCCCACACAAATGCTGCTGCCTCTGATCAGAGCCCGAGTATCGTAACTATTCTCCTTTGTCCGTTGGGATGCGGTCCCACCGAAGGTGACACCATTCTAGGCAGCCTGATCGCCCGCAAAGATCCCAACTTGATATTGCGAGCCCAGGAGACCCCCGGCTATGTTTACAATCTCCGGGAAATGGGCATGAACAAGGCACGTTGGAACAGCACGGTTTTCGCTACCGAAGACGATATGCTGAACTACGCACCCCTGGGAGGTAAGGAGCCTTTCACTGAGTTCTTTCCGCAGCCCATTAAGGAGAAGTTTCTGTTGCTTTATGGCGAGGCTTGGTGGACCCAGGGCCACTGGTGGGTGACTTTGGATCCTAAATTGAGGAAAATCTCCGACCTTAAGGGCAAGAAACTGGGCATTGGTTTGAGGACCCAAAGCGACTGGGGAATGAATGCTATCATGGATTTGGAGTTTGGCTACGGCATTACCCCCAAGAACACTAAGATCTTCTACCTGGGACCCGCCAAGGAAGTGGACGAACTTCTGAACGGCAAGGTGGACGCCATTGTCATGGGCATGGGTGCGGAGCCGCAACTGAAGGAATGGTTGGTCGCCGGTCCCATGCGCACATTGGAGGCCTCGGGCCGCAAGCTTTACTACATAGGCATGGAAAAGGAGGTCATTGATAAACTTAACAAGAAGTTCGGGACCGCTTACATGGCCCTTACCGTTCCGCCAAAGACCTTGAAGGATCAAGACGAGCCCTTCACCGTTGGAGCTGACCGCGGTTATAAGGCGGCACATCCCACTTTTCCGGATGAACTGGCCTATAAACTCGTTAAGGCGGTGGCCGAATATGGACCCCAGATGGCCAAATTGCACGGCTTGTGGAAGATCTGGAGTCCTGAGCTCATGGTGGGCGGCCTGACGGAGGAGAATACGCATCCTGGCGCCATCAAGGCCTTTAAAGAGCTCGGTTACTGGGACAAACGGTCCAGTTCACCTGCAGTAAAATTGTGGTGGGAAAAGTAAATTCGACTTGCGGAATCGCCAGCGAGCGCACTTAAGAAAGGTTACATTTTCCTTGAATGCGAGGATCCCCAGCAGCTTGCTGCGGGGAAAGTTTGCATTTGGATGGTTGTTTAAGACTCTCCGGGGTTTATGAGGACCCCGGAGAGTGGCCGGTTCCAGGCTCGGGGAACGATAAGAGAAACCCTGGGTATTTTTCCCGACAAGCTGTCGATAACCTGGTGAGAGGACTTTGCCATGAGGGCCAAGGCTATTGCTCGATTAAGCATGATCTTCTTGATTTTGGGAAGCCTCTTTTCCCTTTATATCCTTTCCACGGTGGTAGAGTTGTTCCAGGATCCATCGGAACACTACACCACCTTTTACCTCGGCATAATGGTCCTCATCTCCATAATGACCATCCGCGACATTCTCACAAAGCCGATCACCGGTTTTAAGTTATGGTCCAAGCTGGGGTTTTTCGGGTTCGTCTCGGCAGTTTCCATTTTTGTGGGAATCTATTTGAGATATAACGCCATCCGCTTGACTCAAACCCAACCCTTCTTTGAACAGACTGATATATTGATCGGTTGGCTGATGATCATATCGTTGTTGATTATCAATTGGTATCATTGGGGCACGATTTTAAATATCATGATCGCCCTCGCCATCGCCTATGTCTTCTGGGGCCATGAGTTAACGCTGCCTCTGCTTTCACATGATCCATTCACCACGGCCTTTGCCATGAGCTATATGGGGCTCGACACCATCGCTGGCATCTTTTGGTTTGTGCCTTTGGCGGCCGATAATATTTATTTCTTGATCATATTCGCCGCCCTGCTCATCGGTATCGGCATGCTGCCTTTGGTGATCGAGCTGGGCAAGTGGGTGGGAAGATACGTGAAAGGGGGGGCGGCCTTTCCCGCAATCGTGGGTAGCGCCCTTACCGGCACCGTCATGGGGCAGGCGGTCTCCAATACCATGCTGACAGGCCAACTCACCATTCCCATGATGAAAAAACACGGCTTTGATCCCGATTTCGCCGGAGCCATTGAGTCGGTGGCCTCCACTTCGGGCCAGTTCCTGCCGCCCATCTTGGGACTGGCGGCCTTTATCATCGCTGCTTTCTTGAACATCGCCTACATCGAGGTCGCCTTGGCCGCCACCTTACCGGCCCTGTTGTTCGTGGGCGGTGTGGTCATCGCCGTGTTGTTGGAGGCTCAATCCAAAGGTTTGGACTATATGACGGAGGAAGTGGACTTTGAGGCCATAAGGCGACTTCTGCCCGCCTTCGCCGGGTCCTTTGTGACGGTTTTAGTGCTGCTCTTGTTATACTATTCCCCCAGCGTGGCCGCCCTGATCGGCATCGCAATCATGCTGGTTTTGAGTGCCTTCCAGGGTCGAAGGCGCCCCGGAATAAAGACCCTCATCAGGGGGTTAAACAGCGGCCTTGAAGTGGTGGTACCGCTCTGCCTTCTCCTTTTGGCCATAGGTCCCATCGCACAGATGGCCACCGTCACCAATCTCGCGAGTAAACTTAGCGGCGTACTGTGCAACGTGCTGCCACATAACCTTATTTTGATTTTGGCCGGAACCATGCTGGTGTCCATCTTCATGGGCACGGGACTGCCGACGCCGGTGGCCTATCTGGTAGTGGCCTTGACGTTGGTCCCCTTTCTGCAAGATATGGGGGTGAAGGCCTTGTATGCCCATATGTTTTGTTTCTATTTTGCCGTTTTCTCCACCATCTCTCCCCCCGTGGCCATTAGTTGCCTGGCCGCTGCAAAACTATCACACGGAAGCTTTTTGGGTACGGCCCGGGAGTCGTTGAGAATAGCGCTACCCACCTTCCTGGTTCCTTACATTTTCATTTTTAACCAGCAACTTTTGGAGTTCCCCCACATGAGCTGGGCGGGATTTTGGGCCTTTGTAGCCACCCTGATGGTCATGTTCATGTTTTCCTTAGGGCTTTTTGGCTTTTTCAAAAAGAGATTTTCACGGCTGGAGCGTTGTGCCGCCCTGGTCTGTGCCACTTTGGGCATGTGGTACTTGCTCTATCATTCGCTTATAGTCGTGGCCTCGTTTTTGGGCTGCAGCATCGTTTTCGTTTTTTGGGCCGTTGTAACAGGAAAGAGAGTTGCAGGCCGGGAATCCTTGACGGCATAGCAAAGAAGGACAAAAGCTCTCTGAGCCTTGGGCCATGCCCATTCTAATTGGAAAATGTTTTGATAAATTAATATGAGGACAAAAGATAATCTCTTCTTGGGGCCGAGTCAAATATCTGGATAGGCGGGCAGGCGGTCAACCGAGGCGGATTCTAAGAATAAAGGACAAATGGTGTGTAGCTTTCAAGTCATTAAGGTGACGCCCGCGGAAAATCATCGCTGACAGACCGAACATCTCATCGAGGACCATTCGGGAGACATAAGGATAGAGCCAAAGCCTGATAAGAATGCCCGACACCATGAAAGGCAACGTCTGTTTCAAAAAAAAAGGGGAACAACTCACCTTTTTGCTTTAGCGCTGCACTGAATGGCCATGCATGATGAGATTAGGGAGTCAGACGGTATCCCTATTTGTGATCGGCGGAAAGGAGAACTTATGCAATTGAGTGAGATTTCCCGAATCACAGTGCTCGGTATCGGGGTTATGGGGCCTGATATATCTTTGGGTTTTGCTTTGGCAGGTTATGAAGTGACAGGAGTGGACATCAAGGCGTCCGCCGTGGAGGCTGCCGACAGAAAAGTAGCGGACAATCTTGAACAGATGGTGGAATGCGAATTCATCAGCAAGTCTCAAGCCGAAGAGACAAAATCTCGCATCCATTTCACTCTATCCTGGGAGGGTGCTGTGGCCTCGGCGGACTTCGTCACTGAGGCGGTCCCGGAGGTGATGGAGACCAAACAGGAGGTCTTTCGAAGATGTGACGATCTCTGTCGGCCGGAAGTGGTGGTGGCCTCAAACACTTCCTCCATGAGTATTACGGAAATAGCATCCGGTATGCGGCATCCGGAAAGAGCCATAAGCACGCACTGGACCATCCCCGCCCATTTAAGCCCAATGGTGGAGATCATTCGAGGGGAAAAGACCAGTGACAGAACGGCTGGCTTGGCCTTTGCGCTTCTGCAAAAGACCGGCAAGGAGCCGGTCTTTTGCAGGGACAATCCAGGATTTATCCACAACTATGTGCAATTCGCCATGGTGAAAGCGGCTTTAAATCTTGTGGAGATGGGGCTGGCTACGGCGGCGGATGTGGACACCGTAATAAAAAATGGTTTCGGATTGCGCCTGGCCAATGTGGGTCCCATAGCGTTTGTTGATATGTGCGGGCTGGACACTATTTTAAATATCCAGAGGTATATGTATCAGAAGACAAAAGACCCTGTCTATCATCCCTCCCGTCTGATAGAGGAACTGGTAAATCATGGCGATCTGGGGGTAAAAACCGGCAAGGGTTTCTACGAGTATAAGCATAAAGACGCGGGCGGTTTCTGGGAAAAAACCAACAAAAGTATAATAGGGATTCTGAAATTATTGAAAACAACGTACCAATAGTTCTTCGACTATGCGCATCGAGATCGGTTTTTTTCCACCATCATGTGATGCCCGGATGCCTTCTGAAAGGCTATCTCGCAAACCCGATGATGGACAGCAAAAGCAACAGGAAAAGGACCAGACGTCGGAAAACATTTTCATGGACATTGTGAAACAGGCGAGCCCCAAGAACAACCCCAAGGCAATATCCGGCGCCCAGGACAACCGATTTTTGTATGTCTCCTATTGTGATCTGTCCCTGGGAAGCCATAATGCCGATGATGGTCGTGCTCATGACAAAGATCCAGACGATCGCGTTGGATCGGCTCGTGGGGGCTGGGTCCGGCCGTGCCAGAAGAAAGATCATGGCCGGCAGCGCAATATAGGTTGCACCAAGAACGGTTCCTGAAAGTGCGCCTGCCGCCAAGACGGCAGGAAAAGAGGGCTGCTTCCGCATTCGCCAGCCAAAAAGGAGGGTCAGCGCGCATGTTCCGACGACAAAAGCGATAAGGCGTTTTACAATCAAGGGGTCCATTTTGATCAGTACAAGGAGGCCCACTGGAACAAAAAGAAGACTGGCTGCCGTCAGTGCCCCTAAAGTGCGCCAGGATACCTTGTCAAGGGAGGCAGGGAGCAAGGGAATATTTGCAGTGAAATCAATGAGCATCACGGGGATCGTTACGGCCAGCGGGGTGTAGAACTGAGTCAGGATCAAGATCATGATGGCCGGTCCGCCGAACCCCGCAAAACCACGGACGAATCCGGAACCCACCGCTGCAGCCTCGATCAGGACGAGGTTCTGTAAAGGAGTCATGGCTAGTTCAGGAGTCATTCGGGCCTTGATCCGGCAGAAAATCGGGAACCTGAAATGGTCGGCAAGTGCATTCCCCGCTGCTCGCACCCGGTTTGGGGAGCGACCTTAAGAAAGTTCGAATCTCTTTACAATTCGAAGATTCCCGGTCCAGCCCAAGCCAAGACTGCGGGGAGTCTTCAATCGGGTCATTTTTAAGAAATGGCTGGGGATACATCTAACCGAGAGACAATGGGCGGTCGTTTTTTCCAGAATTCTGTCGCTTGCTCGAACGCGTGGGCGATCTGAAGGACGCCGAAATCGTCATTAAGTCTGCCTACAATCTGTATGCCTACCGGGAGCCCTTCCGAAGTGAATCCGCAGGGGATTGAGATGGCAGGGAGCCCTACGACGGAGATGAAATAACAAGATTTCATCCAATCAAAATAGGTCTGCATCTTAATACCGTCTATTTCGGTCACGAAGCGTTCGGTGATATCAAATGGCAAAACTTGATTCACGGGAAGGACCAGAAACTCGTAGATCTGAAGGAATTGGCGTACACGATGGTAGAGCTCGGTTCTTTTGAGCTCAGCCCTTCCGATCTGCGTGCCCTTTAAGTTGATCCCTGACTCAATGTCAAATATGACCTCCTTTTTCAATTCTCCACGATGACGTTCAAGCATACGTCCTAAAATCACTTCAAAGCGCCATGCCCTCATTATCCTAAAGATTTCATCAGCGTCAGCAAAATCAGGATGATCATTTTCTACAGAACATCCAAAGGATTCGAAAATACCAAGCTGTTTTTCTATGGTCTCTATCACAACCGGATCGACGGGAAAGGAACCTAAGTCAGGACTCCACGCAATTCGAACTCCTTTGAATTCCCGTTCGAGGGGCCTCGCAAACAGTGATCCGGGTTCGCAGATTGAAATGGGAGAGCGTGGATCAGGTCCGGCTATCGCAGTTAACAAAAGAGCGATGTCACTCACTGTTCGCGCCATGGGGCCTTCCACTGCCATCGGAAACCACGCGATCGGATTAGGCCATGTGGGAACTCTTCCGGGTGAGGGACGAAAGCCCACTACATTGCAGAAGTTTGCAGGATTCCGGAGAGAACCGCCGAAGTCACTCCCATCTGCGATGGGAATCATGCCGCAGGCCAATGCGGCCGCAGCCCCGCCACTGCTGCCTCCGCAGGTCTTTGTAGGATCATAAGGGTTAAATGTCTCCCCAAAGACTTCATTAAAGGTTTGACAACCTGCGCCGAATTCGGGCGTGTTGGTTTTGCCGATTGTAATGGCACCTGCCCTCTTCAACCGTTCCACGATTAAGGCATCTTCCTGAGGCACGAAATCTTTGAATATGGGAGAACCGTAGGTCGTTCGTATGCCTTTAGTATTGATGAGATCTTTGTGTGCCACAGGAAGTCCATGGAGAGGACCGAGAGCTCTGCCCTGTTGTAAGGATTTGTCTGCCTCTGAAGCGCGAGTTAACGCTTCTTCAGGCAGTAAGGTTACGATCGCATTTATTGAGGGATTAATTTGGTCAATCTGTGATAAATGCGCTTCCATCACCTCCCTAGAGGATATGTCCTTCCTGCGGATGAGTTCAACAAGCTTAGTGGCCTTTTGAAAGCAGATATCGGATGCCTGCACGTTTCCTCCTTGAAGCCATACTCTAGTACCTTAGCGGTAAGATTGCGCGCAAAACGGTCACAATCCGAGGTTTCAGGTTTCCCCCCCCATGGCGGGATTCCGGGGTCAGGCCTGAAACCCGAAACCTGAGGCCTGGTTGATTCCGGCTTGGCCGGGTCGGGGTTAATGCAAGACGGATCCTTCATCCATTCCTTGCTTTTTTGTTGAAAAATCTGGCATATTATTGTAGCTAGATCAATGAAAAAATAGGGTCTGGAGGAGTTCGGCTGCCGTTTTGAAGATTGCAGCGGTCTGGATAAGGCCTGACCTTATGACCGACGTTCTGGGCCTGGGCGTTCCGGCCCCGGTGTCTTGCGGCGGTAGTCCCAAAAGCCGGGGTGAACCGACCGCGGTCCAGGCCTGTCCCGCAATGAGCATATGCCGGTCTTGGTGATGTAACGGTTTCAGCACATCCGGGTAAGGTGTGCGGCAGTGAGGACCATATATTGTGACTTCCACGTCGACACGGTCAGCCGCCTGGTGTCCACAAACCTTCGTCCGTCAAGGGGCTGCCCAAAGCACACAGCCTGGGTTCGGGAGCCTTCCCGGCCCGGGCCTTGGCGCCGTTTTGAGAATCCATCCAAATCGTTTCGTCCTCAAAACAAACGCAAGGGTTTTTTCCGGTCCGCCTTGGACCGGCACGTGGTCTGTGGGACCCATTACGGGAGAAGGCAGTTATGCGCACGATCCGTTACTACATTGACAAGCGGGCTGATGAACAGTCGCAAAAGGTATACATGATCGCACCTGAGCCGGGTCTGGAATTGACCTACGCCCAGCTGAGGGAGGATTCCATCGCCCTCGGGAAACGGCTCGTCAAGATGGGGCTTCGGAAAGGGGACAAGGTCTCTTTCATGATGCCCAACGGGTATCAGACCTGCAAACTGTTTTTGGGCACCATGTATTCAGGGTTCGTCGTGGCACCCCTCAACCTTCAGGCTCAGCCATCCCAGCTCGAGTATGTGGTCCGCCACTCCGACACGAAAGTGGTTTTCGTGGTGGACGCGCAAAGAGAGCGGCTCATGGCGGCCGTGAAGGCGGTTGGCAGGCCGATTGAGCTGATCACGGTTGACAACGACGCGGAGAGATTGTTCCCGGAGGAGGACCTCTCCGATTATGTTCTCCCGGAAATGGACGAGGAAGATCCGGCCCTGCTCCTTTACACCTCGGGTACGACCGGCACCCCCAAAGGCGTCATCCTCTGCCACAGGAACATGGTGGCGGGGGGTGAGTATACGACCCTGGCGCACGAATTGACTGCGGATGACCGGGCACTGTGCTCCCTCCCCCTCTATCACATCAACGGGGAGGTGGTGACGGCGGTAACCCCGCTTGTGAGCGGCGGGAGCGTGGTCATGCCCCACAAATTCTCTGTGTCAAACTTCTGGGAGCTTATCTCCCATTACCGCTGTACATGGTTTTCCGTCGTTCCAACGATCATCTCTTACCTGGTTTCCGAAACGGAAACGGAGGGGAGAGGTTATCACCTGGAGCAGGTCAGGTTCGGGCGCTCTGCCTCATCGGCCCTGCCGCCGTCACTCCATAAGGCCTTTGAGGAAAAGCTCAGAATCTCCATTGTGGAGACCATGGGGCTGACGGAAACCGCTGCCCCCGTCTTCTCCAATCCCATGGACCCTTCAAAACGCAAGTACGGCTCCCCTGGCCAGGCGGTGGGCAACCAGGCCAAGATCGTGGACAAGGCAGGAAACGAAGTCTCCCGCCGTACGGTGGGCGAGATCATGATCAAGGGCGACAACGTCATGAAGGAATACTACAAGAACCCCGAGGCCACGGCCAAAGCCCTGGAACCGGATGGGTGGCTCCACACCGGGGATCTGGGACTCATGGACGAGGATGGGTTCGTGTTCGTCACCGGGCGCCTCAAAGAACTCATCATCAAGGGTGGCGAGAATGTCGCCCCTCGGGAAATTGATGAAGCCTTATACAAGCACCCGGCGGTGCTCGATGCGGCTGCGGTGGGAATTCCGGATGACCACTACGGAGAAGAAATACTTGCCTGCGTCTGTCTTAAGTCCGGAGAAACCTGCACCGAAGAGGACCTGCTCGCCCATTGCGCGACGCATCTCGGAAAATTCAAGACGCCCAAGAAAATCGTGTTCATGGATGATCTCCCCAAAGGGCCGTCAGGAAAGATTCAACGCCTCAAGCTGCCGAAATTGTGTGGCTATGAATGTGCAGTGGTTAGTCAATCCTAGACCGTTTCAATCCGTCATGGGGGTCCGACAAAGAAGCACGAAACGCATTCATCCCAGGGGGGAATCATCATGGCTGAATTTTTGCATTACTTCCCTCAAGCCCTCACTCCCATCAATCTGCTGGTCCTCATTCTTGGCACCCTAGGCGGCCTGTTTCTCGGGGCAACCCCCGGGCTCAGCCCGACCATGGCCGTAGCACTTCTCGTGCCGTTCACCTTCCACATGGACTCGGCCACCGGCCTCATCCTCCTCGGTGCCGTCTACACGTCCACCGTGGCCGGGGGCGCCATTTCCGCCATCCTTATTAACATTCCCGGGGCGCCCGCCAACATCGCCACATTGCTCGACGGCTACCCCATGGCGCTCCAAGGGCATTCCCAGAGAGCCCTTTACATCTGTTTTATTTCATCTCTGGTGGGCGGACTCTTCGGCATGCTGATCATGATCCTTTTCACGCCGCCCCTGGCACGGGTCGCCATCCAATTTGGCCCTTCTGAGCTTTTCTGGACCGCCATTTTCGGCATCACGGTCATGGCCGGCCTGGCGTCAGGTTCCATATTCAAGGGTTTGATCGGCGGCATGTTCGGATTGCTGATCTCCATCATAGGCTACAGTCCGGTGTTGGGCGTCCCACGCTTTGTTTTCACCGACGTCTTGACCGGGGGGGTGGCCATCGTGCCCGCTCTCATCGGTCTTTTTGCGGTGCCGCAGGTCTTTTCGCTGATGGAAGAGCTGTACGCCGAGACAAAAAAGGTCGACTACCGGCCCAAGCGGGGCGTCTTGCTCAAGACCATCGTCGAGAACCTGAAGATGACCAAGGCCCTTTGCATCGGGTCCGTGGTGGGGACGATCATCGGGATCATTCCGGGGGCCGGGGGCCAGGTGGCCGGTCTCATTGCCTACGATCAAACAAGGAAATTTTCCAAAGACCCTACGTTGTTCGGCAAAGGAAACCCTGAAGGGGTCGCGGCGGCCGAATCGGCGAACAACGCCATGGTGGGGCCGTCCCTCATCCCGCTGCTCACCCTGAGCGTCCCTGGGTCGCCGACGGCGGCGGTCCTGCTGGGAGGACTGCTTATACATGGTCTTTTTCCGGGCCCGGATCTCTTCCAGAGCCACGCCGACGTGACCTACACCTTTATCGCAAGCCTGGTGTTGGCGCAGTTCGCCATGTGCATCTTCGGCATCATGATGTCAAGGTATTCCTACAGCGTCATGAGGGTTCCAAAGCTTCAAATGATGGCAGCCGTGACGGTTCTTGCCGTTTTCGGCACCTACAGCGTGCAGAACAGCTTCGACGACGTGATCGTCATGTTCGTCCTCGGCACCTTGATGTATATCGGGCGGAAAGTCGGGTTTTCACCGGCCCCCGTCGTGCTGGGGATTATTCTCGGATCCATCGCCGAGGACAACTACCTCAAGGGAAAGATGATCGCCGATACCGACGTGGGTATGTTCACGTACTTTTTCACCGGAGGCATTAACATGATCATCATCCTGCTTTGCGCGGGATCCATCGCGTACAGCATTTTCAGTGAAATACGGGCCCACCGAAAACGGGTAAAGATATAGGAGCGAAGGTCATGAACAAAGATATCATCGTCGCCCTTGTTTGTCTTGTCGGTTCCCTGGCCCTCTATTTGTCTTTGGGAACGATTTCTGAAGAGACCGCAAGGATATTTCCCCGGGTGGTGATTGTTGTTATGATTATTCTGTCAGCACTCCTGCTCCTGCAGGGTTTCTGGGTGAAAGGGCAGGGGCAGAAGAAAGGGAAGCCTTTCCCCTGGGGTCGGTTTTTTCTTCTCCTTGGCATCATCATCGGATATTTTGTCTTCATGCAGACGCTCGGGTTCTATGTGTCGGCATTTCTGTTTTTTGTAATCGTGAGTTTCTTGTTGGGTCGATCCGGCTTGACAGTGGCCAAAGGCGCGTCGAGAATACTTCAATCTGCCGTGTTCACTGGCGTTCTTTTCGTTCTTTTCAAGGTGTTATTGAAGGTCCAGACGCCAACGGGTTTGCTCTTTTGAACGAAGATCGATCAGACAAGTCTCGGGGCGCGTCGGATATACCGACGCGGTATCATGGACCATTCAGAAAAAATGAAGGAGGATCACATGGTTAGAGGCAAGGCGTTTATGAAGATGGCGGTTTCTTCTCTAGTCGTTTTACTGACGGCTGCATTCGGCATGGGCAGTGCTTTGGCAGAGTATCCGGACAAGCCAATCAGCATGATTGTCACCTATTCGCCCGGCGGGGCCACGGATTTTCAAGCCAGGATCGTAACCATGCTAGCTTCGGATGAGAAATACCTGGGGCAGCCCATTGTCATCATTAATAAGCCGGGGGCAGGCGGTCAGGTGGGATGGAACTGGTTCGTCGAAAAGGCGTCCAAAGACGGCTACAACATGGTCACTTACAACGTGCCCCATTTCATCGCCCAATCCATTGTGTATGACACCAAGTATTCCATTGAGGACTTTGAACCGGTCGGCAACTGGGGTGCGGACCCGGCGGTCCTGATCGTCGGGAAGGACAGCCCGTTCAATACCCTGGAGGATTTTATCAAGTACGCAAAGGAAAACCCGGGAAAGATCACCGTTTCGGGCGCAGGGATGTTCGTGGGCCACCACATCGCCACCCTTCAGCTCGCAAAAGCCGCTGGCATCAAACTCACCTATATACCGGAAAAGGGAGGTGTGGATGCGATTCAGTCGGTGATGTCAGGCAAAGTCAAGGCAGGGTTCAACAACCTGGCCGACTCGTTCCGGAGCCAGGACAATCTTAGAATCCTGGCCATCGCCGATCTGAAAAGGCACCCCTACCTGCCCGACGTCAGGACCTTCAAGGAGGCCGGTCTTGATGTTGACGATTCCAGCGTGAACTTCCGCGGCGTTGCGCTGCCCAAGGGCACCCCAAAGGAGATCATCGATAAATGCGCGGAGATCTTCCCGAAAATGTTCAATGATCCCGGGATCCTTGCAAAAATGAAGGAGTCGGGAAGCCCGGTGCGGGTCATGTCAAGGGAAGAGGTCATCAAGATGTTCGAAAACAGCAGGAAAGAGCTTGTAGTGCTCCTGAAGGAATTGAAGAAGAAGTAACTGTTTGAGCTACCTTACCTTGGCCGAGCACCTTGGGGAAATGAACCCGGGACGAATCTTCCTTACCCACATGAGCGGGGACATGCTATCAAGGTTGGAAGATGTAAAGGCCGAGGTCGCAGAGGACGGACGGGTCGTCGCGCTTTGAAGGGACGAAAAGCGGAACCATCATCGTATCGGCCCGAGAGAACCGGCGACGGGGGGGGGAATGGCATGCATTTCATTACATTTTCGAGAACGCTTGGATCGCAGGGGACACTCATAGCAAAGCGGGTCGCCGACGCCATGGGATACGCCTTCAACGACACGGATGCGATCGACAGGACTGCGGCGGCCAAGGGCTTTTCAGCGAGCGTGGACGAACTGGATGGCAAGGCCCCTTCTTTTTTTCAGCGCTATTTTTCCCATACACCGGAAATCAACCTGGACCGACTTAACTCGGTGGTCCTCGATATGGCCAAACAGGGGGACGCCGTCTTTGTCGGCCGCGGTGCTCAGGTCCTGCTCAAGTCATTTCACTGCGCCCTGCACGTCCGCATCATTGCATCCATGGAAAGGCGTATCAGAAATCTTGTGGCAAGGGGATACACGGAGGCTGCCGCACAAAAGGCGATCAGTCGGAGCGATCACGAACGGTCCGCATTCGTACGATTCGCCTTCGGCGTCAACTGGGACGACCCTTCCCTCTACGATGCGGTGCTGAGCACGGAAAAATTGGGCGTGGACCTGGCGGTCGACACCATTCTCACCATGGCTCGATCCAGTGAAATCAAGGCCTGTTCCGTAGATGCCATGATTGAGTTGGCTAAACTGGCCCTCAGGAGCAGGGCGGAGGCTGCGATCATTGAAGCGGGTCTGAGCACCGGCAAGCTGACCGCGATTTTTGTGTCTGCCCCTGATGAGGGAGTGGTCCAATTGACGGGCGTTGTAAGAGACCGGGAGACCAGAGGGCTCGCCGAGGTCGTTGTAAAAAAGGTGGAAGGCGTAGAGACCGTCGAAAACCGTATTACGATCATCCCTGAGTCTATCGGCGCGGTCTGAGGCCGCCCCAGGTATGGAGTGATCAGTGATCAGTTATGAGTAAATGCTTTTCACTGATCACTGCCCTTCCAGCCCCAGCTTTACCAAGGTCTCCTTCCTGGGAATCCCGTCGGGGTCCCACCCACGCAGATCGTAGTAGTGATCCAGCATGGCTTGCAGTTCCTCTGGGGTCGTTCGTAGGCCCTTGGATGGTCCCGACGGGATCTCTTCGTTCATGAAGCGGTGTGGAAGGATGTCATCTCGCCTTCTCAAACCCTCCCGGCAATTGAAGTGCCGCTCAAGCGTGTGTACACGGCAGGCGATTTCGGTGAGCTCATCCAGGGTCATGTCCCACCCTACCGTCCAATTGATGAGATCCACGTGGGTTTGTGTGAGGACATCCCCGTACACGGCCTCGCAGAAGCGGCACAGGATCAGTGAATCCCCGATGGCCGACCCGTTGGCGGTGTGGAAGGCCATGGCGACCTTTCCCTCTGTGGTAAGTCGTTCCTTTGGGGCCATTTTGTATTCCGGTCCGGGGCGGATGTCGTGGTGGCTCCCCCCGCGGGTGGAGACCGCATAACCAAGACCCATGCTCTTGAGGGCCCTCCCGGAGTGTCCCGGAGGTTCCAGCCCTTTAATGTGGCAGGCAAATCGCTTCGCCTCTCCGCCGATCTTCTCCGCCATAGCCTTCACGCCCTGTGCCACAAAATCCCCGAAGCCCTCGCGTTTGGCCACGAGATGCGTGCACTGGACTATGGTTTCTGCATTTCCGAAGCTGAAATCCAGGCCGCCCGTGTCTTCTTTCGTCAAGAGCCTCCTCTGGAAGCATTCCATGAGAAAAGCGATCGATCCTCCATAGGAAATGGTGTCCAGGCCGTAGTCATCACACAGCCTGTCCGCCTCAATGATGGCATTGAGATCATCAATGGCGCAGTTTGAGCCCAGGGCGAAGAGGGTCTCGTATTCGGGTCCTTCCGTGAGCACGGCAGGGTTGGTGCCGGAGCGCACCACGCGGGTGCACCCGCCCAGGTTGCAGGCGAAGCAACCCCAGTTACGGACAAAGTGATCTTCGAGAAGCCGTTCGGCCCGGATCTTTTCCGCCCCTTTCCAGGTCTCTTCCTGCCAGTTTCGGGATCCAAGCCCCCCTGCTTTGTTGATCATGTCCACAAGGAAGGGCGTGCCGAGCCGAACAAGGTTGTCAAGCGCCAGAAATTTTTCCCGGGTCTGTCCATAGAACGCCAGAAGACCCTTCATGTCGGCCACCTGGATGTCTTTCGTCCCCCGAACGGTGATCGCCTTCAGGTTCTTAGCGCCCAGGACGGCGCCTGTTCCGCCCCGCCCTGCGGCCCGTCGCCCGGAAACGCAGCACGCCATGGGGCCCCGGTTTTCCCCCGCAGGTCCGCAGCAGACACTGCTCACTCCCTTCCCGAGCCATTCAACGATGCGATCCTGAGTGTCTTTGGTGGTCTTCCCCCAGAGGTCTTTGGCCGGAAGCAACGAGATCCGGTCGTCGTCGCAGAAAAGGACGACGGGCGCATCGGATCGGCCTACGACCACGATCATGTCTCTGCCAGATCGTTTCAGTGTGGCCCCGAATTCGCCGCCGAAATAGCTGTCCATGAAATAGCCCGTGAGAGGGGACTTGGTTACGATGCCGCATCGTCCGCCGCCATGGGCAAGGGTTCCGGTCAAGGGGCCGGTGCACAAGATGAAAGCGTTTTCCGGACCCAGTGGGTCCGCACCCTGAGGCACACGGTCGCAAAGCACTTTGGCCGCGAACCCGTTGCCACCCAAGAATTTTCTTGCAAAGCTTTCATCAAAAGACTCGTCGTGTATGGTTCCGGTAGTGAGGTCCACAGAGGTGATCTTTGCGGCGTATCCCTTCATGCCTTCGCCTCCTCCACGCTCAAGGCACCCCTGGGGCAGGCTTCGACGCACTTCTGAATTCTCCCGCCCCCGCACAGATCACATTTATAGATAAAAGGATGGTCGGGATGGGTGAAAATGGCACCATAGCGGCATGCCTCCACGCAGATTTGGCATCCATCACACTTTCTCTTTTCAAACGCGATCAGCCCCCGTTTGTTATCAACGTAAAGGGCGCCCGTCGGGCAGGCCTTGACGCAAGGTGCATCCGGATCCTGTCTGCAGATGATTCCCTTGAATGGGCCGTACCATTCCAGCTGTTCCACGCGGAGGTTGGCCTTCAGGGGGTTGAAAACCCGCTGCCAGGTGCCTGAACAGACCAGTTGGCAGATCTGACAGCCCACACACTTGTTCGAATTAAAAATGATATATCTCAAAACGATCCTTCCGAAGTCCTTAGACCCAATGTTGTTCGCAGGAAAGAAAATCCCCCTGAATCCCCCTTCGCAAAGGGGGACTTTCATGGTTCCCCCCTGTCATAAAGGGTGCTTTAATAACTCCCCCCTTCGAGAAAGGGGGGTCGGGGGGGATTTTGGCTAGCCCCAAGTCATGAACCAATTCATTTCCTCAAGGTGCGCATGCGCGTGCCCGCTGGACCATTTTGTCCATAGAATTCTTCAATCAAGGAAAAGGTATTGGAGTCCTGACATCTTTGCCGTCGTCTTTATTCATCAACCCAGAGAATGAACTCTTCCGGTGCCCCCCTCTGGCTTTGGAATGTGGCCAGGGAGTGTCCCGGCTCGGGATAGCCAATGGCCATGCCCATCACAAGGGTCCTATCATCGGGAATACGGGCATGGCGCCTCACGATGTCCGGAAAAAGGATGGAACGCGCGAGGAAACAAGTGCCCAACCCTTCTTCGGTTGCAAGGAGGGCGATGGTTTGCAGGATGCATCCCCCGTCCATCATGGCATACACGTTGAACCCGCTTTTGAGATGGAGATAGATGAGGTGAGGCGCCCCGAAGCATAGAATCACCTGCTCTTCGTATGCGTTTCGCTTTTGCTGACTCTCTCTTCCGATTCCCAGAATTTCGTAGAGCTGTCTGCCCAGCGCCTTGTATCTCCTGGTTTCGGCCTCGGTCCATGTCACGGGTCTTTCCACTTCGGGATGGATAGGTCGCTCCTCTCTGAACGCCACAAGGCACTCCTGCTTTATTCGGTCCAGGGGGCTTCCGCTCACGATGTTCAACCCCCAGGGCTGGGTGTTGCCCCACGACGGGGCCCGGAGCGCATCACTAAGAATCCTTTCCAACAGCGCTCTTGGGACCTCATTTGGATCAAATGCCCTGATGCTCTTTCTTGAGATCACCGCATCTCTTGCCCTCATGACTCCTCCTTTTCAATCATCCGTTATGCCGGTTTCGTCGTTACCCCTCCCAAACACGACCAGGCCGGAACCAAATCAGTCCCGCGGGATCAGGTTTCCGGTTTCAGGTCTCCCCTGAATCCCGCCGCGGCGGGAAAATCTGCAATCGTGACCATTTTGCGCAATTTTACGGCTCAGGTACTAATAATGAAAGGTCCTGTGAACCTCTGCATCATCCTGGGCAGAAACAGGACCGCGAAGATGGCCGGGAGAAAGGGCGCACCCCCCGTGAAAGGGGCCTCATCCATCGTCCTCTTTTTGCCTTGACATGCCCTCGGAAGGAGCTGGCATGATAAATGATCCGGCCACTGGGGCCGTATATCCAAGGATTAATATCTCGTGTTCCAGGTGACCAGCCATTAGATACACGATGAGCCCTTCCCGTCAACGTATACTCCTTTCGGTGTGTGGGTTTTTCCTTTTTTCGTGCAGCACCGTCGAGACGGCCTATGACATCACGAGCGGGACGGTCAAGACCGCCTACCGTGTCACAAAAACAGTGGTCAATCTCTCCATAGGGACCACCAAGGTGATTTACAAGATCGGGCGCTTCACCTTTGAGGTGGTGACGGCCCCCCTGACCTGGCCCTTGACCCATGATGACCTTGAGAGCATCGACGGCCTGCCTCCCAAGGAGGCCATTCGCGAAGGGCGGGTGAAATCGTCTCCCTATGTGGTGAATGGCAAGCGCTATGTGCCCATGTCCGTGGCGCAGGCCGCCACTTACCGTGAAGTGGGGACCGCATCCTGGTACGGGTATGAGACCTATCATAAGTCGGGGGGCCGCATGACGGCAAATGGAGAGGCCTTCAACCCCGACGGCCTGACCGCTGCCCACAAGCACCTCCCGCTTCCCATGTTTGTGAAGGTCACGAATCTTCAAAATCGTCGCGCCATCATCGTGCGGGTAAACGATCGGGGCCCGTTTTACGGGGATCGAATCATCGATCTGAGCGCAGGGGCGGCGAAAAAATTGGGCTTTTACCAACAGGGGACCGCAAGGGTCCTGGTGGAGGCTATCGAGCTGACGGACGGGCAAAAGGTACAGGGGTAAGGCCCCGATGGCTGGCGGCATCTTCTCGTAAGTCCTTTCTATCGGTCGTGAAAACTGATATGATTTGTCCTATCCATTCGCTGACGTGGAGGTATCTTCCTGGCTAAGCGACAACAGTTTCAGTCTGAAGGTCTCGCACGGATGATGGTATACGTGCTGGGGCGGCGTCCGGACGAGTTTGGCCTGGTTCCCGATCCCGAAGGGTTTGTGCCCATCAAGGACGTCCTTCAGGCCCTCCACGAGGAACCGGGCTGGACCTATGTCCGCCATGGCCACATCCAGGAGGTCCTGGTCGGAAAGGAACGGCACGCCTTCGAAAACATCGATGACCGTTTGAGGGCCGTAGATCGTTCCTGGTTATGGCCCACTTCGCCACTTACGCCCGCCGAGCTGCCGAGGCTCCTTCTGGTTCCCATCAGAAGACGGGCCCACCCCGTGGTCATGGATCGGGGTCTGAAACCAACCGCCGAAAACCCCCTGGTTTTGGCCAAAGAAAGTGAGATGGCTTTGAGAATGGGTCAGCGTCGGGACCAGGAACCGGTGCTGATCGAAGTTCTCGCAACGCGAGCGGCCGAGGAGGGGGTCGAGTTTCTTTCCTTCGGGGACCTGTTCCTGTCCAAGGACGTCCCGGTCCGCTTCATCGCAGGGCCCCCAGTCTCGAAGGAAGTCATGGAGGAGCGCCTGGCCAGGAAGGCCGCTCCTCCCGAGCCGGTCCTGCCCGTTCCCTCCTTTACCCCAGGCACCTTCCTCCTCGACCTCTCCAGGGGAGACTTGGCCAGACGAAAGGCCGGGAAAAAGGCAAAGGGCTGGAAGGAAGCCGCCCGATCCATCCGAAAGGAGAAGAGACAGTGAGCGACCCGAAGCGCGATTTGCAGCCCTTTTTCTATCCGGAAAGCGTGGTCGTCATCGGTGTCTCCCCCGACTCAAACAACCTGGGGAAAAACATTGTCCAGAACCTCCTGACCTTCGGTTTCAAGGGCGAGATTCTTTCCGTGGGATTGAACCCCGGGGTCATCTTCGGGCAGCGGATTCACCAATCTCTTGACCAGGTTGACCACCCCGTGGATCTGGCGGTCATTCTCACCCCGGCCAGGACCATCCCGGCGATCCTCGATCAGTGCGGGCGAAAGGGCATCAAGTGGGTGGTCATCGAGTCCGGCGGTTTTTCGGAAATGGGGGAAGAGGGGATCCCGCTTGAGGCCGCATGTGTGGAGGCGGCAAAAAAGTATGGCATACGATTCACCGGTCCAAACGGCATCGGCGTCACGAACCTGGAAAACGGGCTCGTAACCCCCTTCATGCCGCTCAGACGGGACATCTCTCCGGGGTCCGTTTCGATCCTGGCCCAGAGCGGCGGGGTGGGGCTGAGCTACCTCGGCTTCATGGCGGAGGAAAACATCGGCCTCAACAAGTTCGTGTCCATGGGCAACAAGCTCAACGTGGACGAAAACGACCTCCTTGAATACCTGATTCACGACGAAGGGACCAAAATCATCCTGATCTACCTGGAGGGTTTCAAGGACGGACGAAGGTTCATTGATATCGCCGCCACGTCCACGAAACCGATCCTGGTCCACAAGGCCAACCGATTCAAGGTCAGCGCCAGCATCGCTCACTCCCACACGGCGGCGCTCTTTGCCGATGACGCGCTCGTGGATGCAGCGCTGGAGCAGGCCGGATGTGTTCGCGTCAACACCATGGACGACGCCATGGACTATGTCAAGATCCTGAGCCTCCCGCCGCTCAAGGGCAACCGCCTCGGTGTGGTCTCCCGATCGGGCGGGCACGCCGTCATCGCGGCCGATGCCTGTGCCCACTACGGGTTCGAGCTTCCCCCGTTTCCCGAGGAATTTCTTAAGACCGTAGAAAGCCGCTTCAGGGCCAAGGTGATCCGCCTCCAGAATCCCATGGATCTCGGAGACCTCTTTGAGCTCACCTTTTATCAGGAGATCGTGGAGGGAATGCTCAAGCGCGAGGACATAGACGGCGTGCTACTGGGCCATGTGTACCGGCGGGGCTATGAACAGGAAGACTCGAGAAAACTGGTCCAAAACGTTGAAGCGCTCGTAACGACCTATCAAAAGCCTGTTGCCACCGTGATCTTTACGGATGCGGTGGAAAAGCGATTTCCTCAAGCGCCATTCGAGCATCCCCATCTTCGAGGCCCCGGAAAATGCCATGCGGGCCCTTCACTTCTCTCACTGGTGGTCGTCACGGATTCTCTCCCATGCCGAAAAGGCCCCCCCTTCGGCCATAGACCCAGACGGCGCGCGTGAGATCCTCTTGCACGCCGGGGATCGGGGCTTTCTTCATCTCAACGAGGCCATGGACCTCTTGAAGTGCTATGGCTTGAGGGTGGACGACTATCGTCTTGCCTCCACTCCGGATTCGGCCGTGGCCGCCTGGCGCCAGACGGGTGGCGCGGTGGCCATGAAGCTGAACCGGCCCCATGTCTCTCACAAGACCGATGTGGGCGCAGTCAGGCTCGATCTTGATACCGAAGAGGACATCGTGAACGGTTTCCACGCGATGGTTGCCGCAGCCGGGGTAAACGAGCCCATCGAGGTCCTCATCCAGCCCATGTCCCCGCCCGGACGGGAGGTCGTTATTGGCGGGAAGCAGGACCCGGTTTTCGGCTCTGTGGTGGTCTTCGGCCTCGGGGGCGTTCTGGTTGAGACCATCGGCGACGTGGTGTGGCGCGTGGCGCCCATCGGGGCCCAGGATGCCAGACAAATGATGGGAAAAATCAAAGGGAAAAAGATCCTTGCCGGGGTCAGGGGAGAGGGGCCGGCGGATATGGCGGCCCTCGAGGACGCGCTCATCCGCCTGTCCGCCTTGCTCGTGGATTTCCCGGAGATTGGGGAGATCGATATCAACCCGGTTCGGGTGGCAGGCAGGGGCGGCGGGGCCATCGCGCTCGATGCCAGGGTTATCTTGAAGGGGAGGACGAACCCATGTGGTCCAAGTGGTCGCTGCTGACGGATCTTTACCAGTTGACGATGGCGGGCGGGTACGTGCAAGAGGGGAAGAAGGACCAGTGGGCGAATTTTGACTATTTCTTCAGGAAAATACCCGACGATGGGGGCTATTGTGTGGCTGCGGGCCTTGCGGACCTCATCGATTATATCCGCAACCTTCACTTTGGTTCGGAAGACCTGGCCTACCTGGAAGGGCTGAAGCTCTTTTCAGACGGGTTTCTCCGCTACCTGGGGGACTTCGGATTCAGCGGGGATGTCTGGGCCATTCCCGAAGGGAGCGTGGTCTTCCCCCATGAGCCCGTGGTGAGGGTGACCGCCCCGCTGCCGGAGGCCCAGCTGATCGAGACGACGCTCCTCAACATCATGAATTTCCAGACCCTCATTGCCACCAAGGCCGCGCGCGTGAGGTGGGCGGCCGCAGGCGACCCGGTCATCGATTTTGGTCTTCGCCGCGCGCACGGCCCGGATGGCGGCCTCATGGCCTCAAGGGCCGCCTTTATCGGGGGAGCGGACGGCACATCCAATGTCCTTGCCGGAAGGCTTTACGGGATCCCGGTCCGCGGGACCCATGCCCATTCATGGGTAGAGAGTTTCCCCACCGAGCTCGATGCGTTCAGGGCATACGCCAAGGTATATCCCGAGTCATGCCTGCTCCTTGCAGACACCTACGACACGCTGCGGAGCGGCGTCCCCAATGCCATCCGGGTCGGCCTGGAGCTTCGCGCCGGAGGCCACGAGCTCATGGGCATCCGGCTTGACAGCGGCGATCTCGCCTATCTCAGCAAAGAGGCCCGCCGGATGCTTGATAAGGCCGGGTTTCCAGAAGCCAGGATCGTGGCATCGAGCGATCTGGACGAGTGGATCATCGAGAGCCTCAAGAGCCAGGGGGCGCGCATCGACATCTGGGGGGTGGGCACCCGGCTCGTCACGTCCTATTCATGCCCCGCCCTGGGTGGCGTTTACAAGCTCACGGCGCTGAACGAAAACGGCCGGCGGATGGTACCGAAGATCAAGCGTTCCGACGACCCCGAAAAGATCACCAACCCGGGCCTCAAGCGGGTGGTTCGCATCTTTGACCCGGATGGGCAGATGAGAGGCGATGTGTTGTTTCTGGAAAGGGAGCGCGTCAAGAAGGGGCGAGCTTTGAAGGTGTACCACCCCATGTACCCGCACGTGTTCAAAACCTACCCGAGACAGTTTCGACTGCGTGAGCTCATGATCCGCGTGTTCCAGAAGGGCAAGGTGGTCTACGAATCCCCCACCCTCAATGATATCCGGGAGAACACCCTGCGAAACCTCGGTCAATTGAACCCTGCCTACAAGCGGTTCCACAACCCGCATAAGTACCATGTGAGCCTGAGCCCGCTTCTCTTCAAGATCAAAGAACGACTCCTGCGCCAGGCCGCCGCCGGCGAAACGACCACCTCCTCGGTATAAGCAAAAAACGCGGCTGGCTCCGAACCTCCTGATCCCAACTCGTCCAGGGTCGTGGCCATCCATAAATCAGGGATTTCCGGATGAGCCATTCAGCATTCAGCAAACTTCTAATTCTTAGCCTTGCCTGATCCGAGGCGGACTGATGGCTGATCGCGGCCATCCAGAAACAGTCGTTTTTGGGCTTGACAAAATGGGTTTTACACGTACAATTGTACGTATGAAAATAATTGCGGATACAAATACGTTTATCGCCGTTGCCTTAAACGAGCCGGAAAAGGGCAAAATAATTCAACTTACTGAAGGCCATGAGTTGATTGCTCCTGATGTCTTGCCGTTTGAAATTGGGAATGCCTTGACGGCAATGATGAAAAGAAACTCTTTGAAGAAAGAGGAAGTTGAATCGGCGTGGGAGATTGTTCAGCAAATACCGGTTGATCTGAGACATACCGATATAAAATCGGCATTGGGTATTGCGATTAAATATAACCTCTACGCATACGATGCATATTTCTTGAAATGTGCTGAAAACCTCAATAGCCCGTTGCTTACGCTTGACCTTGGAATGCAAAGGGTGGCACGGGAGATGGGAATCACGATCTTGGAGTAAATTATCATGAAGGTGTACACATATTCTGAAGCAAGACAACGTCTTGCAGATGTTCTTAATATTGCAAGAAGCGAAGAGGTCGTTATCAAAAGGAGAGGCGGCGAAACTTTTTCTATAATTTTTAGGAAAAGTAAGAAATCACCCTTTGATGTTCCAGGAATTAAGACCAAAGCAACAACGAGAGATATTCTTGCAGCAGTTAGAGAATCCAGGGAACGGTTTCCCGAACAAAACGTTGAAGAGTGACGTGCGCGGACGATAGGCTTTCCAGAAAAGAGCATCTTACTGAGGTTTTCATGGAGATACAGAGGATAGAAAGAGCAAGGATGATCCCTTGAACATTAAAGAACAATTATAAACGAGATAGAGGAAACGCCTGAGCCGCTCCTCTCTGAGGTGCTCGATTTCGTCCATTTTCTGAAGGCGAAAATCCTTCGGGAGAAGCTCGATGCTGCTGTGATGAGCGAATCCTCCTAGGGAAAGGACTGGCTGAACCCGGCAGAGGATAAGGCATGGCAAAGTTTGTGAGAGGCGATGTCGTAGTCATCCCCTTCCCAGGAGACGGGACGGTCCTTTAAAATTAAATCGGAACATGTTTTGCGAATAGATCGCCGGGACAACAAAATTTCCTATGGCCACAAAATTCAGTTGGATTTGGCCATTTGCTAGGTGGCCGCTGCGAGGCGAACCACATGTTCTGGCAAAGCTTTGAGGTTTATGATTTTTCGAAACCCTGGCAGAATGCGACCGGTGTCTGCCTGTGATTGGAGCTGGGGTGCGAAAAGGGTTTGCCCCATTTGGGCGAAGAGTTCTTCGAGGTTTGCCTTGCCTTCAAGGAGGATTGCCATATATTCGGGGTTGTCCAGGTTTTTGACCAAGGGGGTATCAGTCAGCATGGTTTTGAGTGCCCGATGCATGGAATTGTTCCCGGTTTTCCGGCGGTAAGCACGACGTAGGTTACGAAAGAACTGTTCAAGGATGTTGTTGGTGCGTTGAGGATATATGGTGACTGGTCCAGTTGGGGAGTCCACTTCGATGGGATCAGCGAAGAGTTTGTGACTATATTTGTCGATCTGTTTGGCCATTTTGCAACTGAGTGGGTCAGCGGTCAGCTTGGGGTCTTCTTCGATCCGACGGCGGAACTGCATAACACTCTGACGGATGGTGGACATGGCCCTGGCTGTGCCATCATCGTTGAGTCCATTGTCGCCACCGGGCAAAGCGATCCGCATGGCCTTGCGAAAGGAGTCGAATATGTGGCAACGCCATCGTAGCTCCTCGACTCTTTGTTGAAGCTCCGGGTCTTTGGCGACCTTAGAGACTTCGCAGGCCAACTTGGAAAGAGGTTGAATGTGGTTGCATTCGTCATTCATGGACAGCTTCAATAGTTGAGGCATATGCCGGTCCAATTCCAACAGGCGCTCAGCGAAATCCAGCAACGGACGGTCGAAAGGGAACCCATAGCCGTCTGCGCTGTGCTTGCCATCTAATACCCACAAGGCCAAGGAGTAGGCCGATGCGAGAGTCAAGAGTGCCGGTTTTTCATTAGACGTGATGGTCTTGATTGCCTCTGCCAGCTCTATAGGCTCAGGAGTTTGCTCATAGATCGTTTGGCGCATTTCCCGCACCAGTGCGCACAATCTTGAGCTGATTGAATAGGCGCGCAACCGATTTCTGAGCTCTCGATATGCCGGATCAAGGAAATCTTTGCCGATGTCGCGCAAGAAGTGAAAGTGACAGATAAAGTCAGCTACACTGGGAAAAACCTCGGCCACCGCTTTGCATATGCCGGTTCCCATGTCATGAACACAGGCCTTGGGCGTCCCGTAGGTGCTGTCGATCTTTCTCAAAAAGGGTACAATGTGCTCGGCATGCTCGCTGGGGATTTTGACATTAGCCAGAACGATTTTACTGAGGCTGTCCAAACCTGTCATCAAGGCCGGGGCATCGCCCTCGTGGGTTGCATCCAGGTGGAGAACGTAGCCGCCAGCAAGGATCATGGCCTCGCGAATCCGTGGTGCTGCCTGGCGATGGGCACAGGCCAGATACATGATGAACTTGCGCCCCAGGTAATCGATTTCGGAGGCGCTCAGTCGCACATTGCGTGCAAGTAACTCGGTGCGTATCTCCTCAGTGGTTCTATGTCGCTGAAACATTGCCAACCCAACGGAGACCATGACATCGTAGGCGACGTTTGAGCGAGTCGGAACCAATTGGAGCAATGTCTCGGAACCAAAGACGGTGTCGCAGGCCGGACATTGAAGCACCGTCTCATGGGCAATAAATGGCCCGGTCATTCGCAACACTTTCTTTCGCCGGGTCTTCTGCACCACGAGCCGGTTGCTGCATGGGCATACATCCCTTTGGGGGGTGAAGCGGACGACCGGGGGCTTCGGAAACAATGCCCGAGGAGATGTATCTTTGGACAATCGCTCGAGGGTGCAACTCAAGGCCTCTAAGGCACGGGCGCCGCAGTGTGGATCGTTTTTTTTAGCCCGTGCTGCTCGAAAAGCTTTGCGATTTGATCTGTCTTGATGGTGACCTTCTTGATGCGAGAGATCTTTTCGGCCAATTGCTCGAAGCTCGAGCCGGGGCTTCGGATAAACTCCGCCAAGACCAGGACTGCAATCTCGGCTGAGAATTGAACCACCGGCAGATTTTCCATGGCTAATGCTTGACGCTGTCCTGTTGCAACGTGGGGATCTGGGGCAAAGTACATATGGCAACGACCCATCTTCTGTCTTTGAATGCGGCCCTTGCGCCACAGATTGACCAGAACCCCATGGCAGCGGCAGTGGAGCTTTTCCCCGAGCATCTCCGCGCTCATCCCTGCCGGACTGCGAACAATCAGCGCGATGAGGGTATTGGTCAAGCTGCCTGCACGGGAAAAACCGATATGGTCGTAAAACCAAAGCCCATCTCGTCCAAATTGCGGGATCGAGCGGAGGGTGTACCAGCCGCCATTGTGAGTGAAACTGCTCAAATTGTTGATCATTGTTTGACACCCAATTCGCATTTGACTATAGTAAAAGATCATGTTTCGTTACCAGTACATTGAATTGATTGCTGTTTAAATAGTAGAGTATTCCAGGGTGAAAATTTTTTGCGCCCGCTCAAGGTTAAACCAAAAAGGAATATGGCTTCAGGCACGACCCATAATATTGACGCACACAGCGTTCTTTTCCCATTTGCCGCGTTTGTGGACCAGGAAAAAGCTAAAGAAGCGTTGCTTCTGACGGTCATCAATCCGGCGGTGCATGGAGTTTTACTTTTAGGGGAAAAGGGCACCGGTAAAACAACCCTGGTTCGCAGCCTGTCAACCCTGCTGCCGGAGTCCCAGGTTATCGAACTGCCTATAGGCAGTGGTGAGGAAATGGTTCTGGGAACAGTGGATGCCGAACGAGCGTTGGCAACCGGAAAGATATCTGTTAAGCGGGGCATTCTGGCAAGGGCCGACGGCCACGTGTTGTATATCGATGAAGTGAACCTTCTCCCAGATCACCTAATGGATATTATCCTAGATGCTGCGGCGACCGGCCAATATCGGCTGGAAAGGGAGGGAATCTCCGCCAGTTATACCGCACGCTTTATTCTCGTGGGCTCAATGAATCCGGAAGAAGGATGGCTGCGCCCGCAGCTTCTGGACCGTTTCGGTCTGGCCGTTCACGTAAGCGCCATATCTTCGGTGGGAAAGCGTACGGAAGTTTTTAATCGTGCCCAGGCTTTTGAAGCAAACCCGCACGCATTTGTGCAATCCTATCAACGCGCGCAACAGGAAATAACGGAAAGATTGCGTCAATCCAGACAGCAGGTAAACAGTATCACCATTGCTGAGCATCTTGTCCGACAAACGATAGAAACGATTTTGCAATTGGGCGTCAGCACTCACCGTGCTGAGATATCCATACTGCAGGGGGCCAAAGCGCGGGCCGCTTGGTATGAACACGATTCGGTATCTTGGGAGGATATTCAAACCGTGATGCCCCTGGCACTGCAGCACCGGATAGCGACGGTGGACATTCAGAGCCCGGTCACATGGGATCTGCTCAACGAACGGTTGCTTGAGACAGGCAGTAAATTAAAAGAGAAAGACAAAATAGGCTGGTTGCCGACACCCTTTTATCGAAAAAAAAAAGCCGAACCGCCGGGCAATTGACCCGGTATAATTCCCTTTTTGGCCGTATTCCGTCATCAGCAGACAACCACGCGGCCGGTATTCTTGCCAAAAGCGCTCTCCTGTATCGTGCTCCCGTTCTGCCTTCAAAAACCGAGGCATTCAAATCCACCGGCCGAGGGCGTTTCCGCAAAATGGCATTCACCGCATTCGGCAGAAGGCAATCTCACAGGGTGTGGCATGCAGGCCCGGTGGACAGCTTGGGCACGATTTTCCATGCGTGGAGATGGGGGCGTAAGCAACCCGGCCCCGCTGACCTCGTGTTTCCGATATATACGTCTCCCCAAGTGCGTTTGATGATTTTTTTGCTGGATGTGAGTGATTCCATGTCCGAAACCTTAGATTTAACACGCCTGTGGCTGGAAAAATCCATGGGCGAGGCCTATTTCCGCAGAGATCCGGTTGCTATCATTACCGTTCAGGGAGCAGGCGCCAAATTGCTTGTTCATCCAACGACCAGCGTTCATTTTGTCTTGCATAGACTCACATCCGTCATTGTGGGAGGTGCCACACCCCTAGATCAAGGGTTGCTGATGGTAGGCCGCATGATCCGACAATGGCAGGATCGTTATCCGATCATCGATCTTATCGTTTTAAGCGATGGCCGTTCGACCAGCTCCCTTGTAGGGCCGCGAGTGTCGGCGTCATTGGTAATTATCAAAAAATTTGTCCGCCGGGCAGCGGTAATTAACCCAATCCCTGCAGCCGATCGATTCGCTCAGGCCCTCGCCTCTCTTCTGGGCGCCAAACTTCATACGCAAAATCATTCCGGATTGTAAAATAATCAGGGTGATAACCGATCCAAAAACGTTCATGAAAATATGAATTCTCACCCATTCTCGTTGGTTCTATTTGGGTGTTTGAGAAAGCTACTTTTTGATTGATCGTTGGTTTGTATGCCAGAGATGGTGGGGGTCCCTCAGCCCAAGGGTGCCCAGGAGCTGAAGTGGCCGATCAGCCGGTTGTATTCGTCCTGGGTCAGGAACCGAGGTACGGTTTTCCCGATTTTGGGATAGGGAAGCTTTTTGACGATATTTTGGGCGTATCCATGGAGAGAGAGAAAGTGATAAAATTGGCGGAAGGTCCATACGCGGGATTTCCGCACATGGAGGGAGGGATTATGGTTCGGCCCTTTTAATAACCCAATATCCTTACAATCAACCGCTTGGAATAGAAGGAGTGAGTCATGGCAGTTGGGTGGTCCCGCGATGAGGCGGTGCAGGAACAAATAGATGCGGCGGTGGAATCCGCTGTTCAGTTGGCTAAAAGCAGATTACCCGATGGCGAAAGCCTAACTCATTGTGAGGAATGCGAGGTTGAAATTCCTGAAGCGCGTCGCAAGGCAATGCCCGGAGTTCGGTACTGCGTGAGATGTCAATCTGAACGTGAAAAAAGGCTGAAGACAGTTGAACTCTACAATCGAAGAGGTAGCAAGGATAGTCAACTAAAGTAAATATTCTCACGATTCAGCGGCCTTACCCAAGGGCTAATCTGCGGCTGCACAGAGGGGAGGACCGTGCGTTAAACTCGCGGCCTGTGATCCACGTAGTCGCACCCTAGAACACAACCAATAAGGATTGAAGCATATGAAGGGGCAGAACGAGAATGCAGACTATGGCAATTGGACGCCAAAACGAATGATTTATGCCCCTCTCGCAATAGCGGTCCTGTTCCTGGCTTCGAGTATCTTGTGGTCTTTCCTGTTGATTCCGGCAGCTTTCTTTGTGCTGATCGCTGCCTTTCTATCATATGTTCGCTTCAAGCTTTCTCCCAAAGCAGGAAACGTTCAAGAATCCGTTTGGAGCCTCGTATTAGACCACTTGGAATGGAATGGAGAAGGCAGGGCCTTGGACATAGGGTGCGGGAACGGCGCCCTTACTATCAAGCTTGCTCAAAAGCACCGTAAGGCACAAGTCCTGGGAATAGACTATTGGGGAAAGAAGTGGGATTACTCCATGAGCGTCTGTGAACGTAACGCAGCGATTGAGGGAGTCAGTGACCGCGTTTCGTTCCGGCGAGCAAGCGCCGCGTCATTGCCGTTCGCTGACGGGTCCTTCGACGCAGCGGTGAGCAATTTCGTCTTCCATGAGGTCGGCGGTGTTAAAGACAAGCGTGAAGTTATTCGTGAGGCATTACGGGTTCTCAAGAAAGGTGGCAGGTTTGCCTTTCAAGATGAATTCCTCATCAAGAAGATGTACGGCGATCCAGACGCATTGATCATGACAATCAAGAACTGGGGAATAGCCAAAGCAGAGTTCATTCAGACGAGAGACTTGCCCTTTATTCCACGCTTGTTGAAAGCACCCTTCATTTTGGGAAGTATGGGGATGATACGGGGAGTAAAATGAGCATCAGGCACAAGAACAGCGCTTCAACTCTGTGTTATGAGGGAAATAGGGTCACCCATTAAAAGGCTCTCTGTCAAGAGAAAAAGCTACCCTTTTACAAAGGAATGAATCATCCCCTTGCAGAGAACAACACCTAGCGCTACCGACCAGTCGATTCAGGCCTCGTTACCTTTGCCGGATTTTCTCGAGTTTCGGTTGCAGCGATCTCTTCACTGCACCAGTCACCCATCAGGATTAAGATCTACGGCATCTTGCGGGTTGCGAAGTGGAGAGATCCCCAAGCGTGGTTGACCAGCAGGTGTACAGCTTCCAGGATCTCTCCACTTCGCAACCCAACCCAACCAAAGTCATTGCCAGACCCTTGTCCCCAGTGTAGGGGACCCAGAAAATCTTCGGTACCATGCCGTGTCCAAGTGTTTGGAGCGCAGATCTTATGGTTATAAGCCAACCCCTCGATGGCTCACGGCATGGGCAGTAAAGTGCCCGAAACCGACTTTTTGGGTGGAACGGCTTTCCAATCAGGCCTGGTGGTTATGCCAACCCCATTGCTGGTTCACCGTTCCAGCCAACTCTTATGCAAAAAGCTTTTGAGGATCAAAAGCTACGCAATTCTTCATCACGTAGTAGGTCGCCCTGGCCAGTTTGTGAGCCAGGGCGGCATGGGCCACCATGAATTGAGTTTTCGCTGCCTTTCGGTTGTAATAGGCCCTCGCATACGGATCATAGCGTCTCGCAAGCTCGGCAGCCTCAGAGAAGGCCCAGGCCAGATACTTGTTGCCGTTCTTCTTGTTTCCGTTTCCTTTCTTCTTTCCGTTACTTGTCCATCCACACGGAACCTTTCGACAATAGGAGGCGTAATCTCCCACTGTGGGGAATCGATCAATGGATCCGGTCTCAAGCATGATCGTAATAGAGAGGATCTTTCCGATCCCGCTGACCGTCTTGAGGTGATTGAATGGTGCCTTCACTTTCACCTTCCTCTCAACAATCCCCTCTATCTCCCGAATCTTCCGGGTTAGAAAGTCAATCGCCTCCTTGCTCACCCTTCCGCTCAGCTCAAGATCCTCTTGCCCTGTTAATAGAGGACTTACATGATCTTCCCGAACCTGCTTTATCTTGTTCACATTCAACTTCACAGCACAGTTCCTGCTGATGATCCCTTGAAGGCTCAGAATAAGCGATGTTCTAAGCTTGACCAGATGCCCCCTCTTCCTCAATAGGTCCCGGATAGGCCGCTCTTCCTTCGGGTAAATGTAGCCCTCCGGCAGTATCCCCAACCGTAACAGGTGGGCCAGCCAGAATGCATCATGTTTGTCGTCGACGTGCTTGAGCCCCTCGTACTTCTTAATCGCTGAGGGATTAGCCAAATGAACTCTGTATCCTTCTCCCATCAGCAAGTCCACCAACCAGTACCAGTTGAAGGTGGATTCAACAACTACTCCTGTAAGATCCTTCTTGTATCTCTCCAGTGCTCTAAGGATCACTTCAGGCTCATTGGGCAACTTCTTCTTGAAAATCCTTCTATCCTCTCTGTCAATGATTCCCAAGTAACTGCTTGTTGAATGTAAATCAATTCCGACGTATAGTTCCATAAAGCACCTCCATGAGAGATTTCTTGAGACTGCTCTGAGCATACCAGGAGCCTCTTCTCTTGGCTATGCTCAGGAGGTGCCTTTTAGATGATTATCAGGCCTTGACATGTGACACGAACCGACAAACCCACATACCGTCTGCTCTCTCAGACCATCCAAAAGTGCGACCAATGCGACAGCCACATTACCACCCCCGGCGGCCTGCGCTATCCTGCATCACTTTTCAGCCGCGCCGCCCAGAAATTTTTTGGGCCGCTCCATCATTGGAAAACGCATAAGAGGGAAAGCCCCAATCTTCAATTATGGAATTTTCCATCATCAACCGTAGTTCCGATGGGAGGCGCATGAGCTTCAATCTCAGGATGCCGAATCACCTTATTGTCCGGCAAAATCGCCAACCGTGCGCCGAAGGGAAAGACACTGGTGGTTTAACGGAAAACTTAACAAAAAATACGAAGAGACGGATATTGTCAAGCGGTCCACCAGATCGTCCATGAAGCTTCATCCCAGTGACCTCGTTGTTAGAGCAAGAAGATAAACCTGATGGAATACTCTATCAGTCCGATATCAATTGAAGATCGTGAATCGATAATAGACTTATTCAACTAGGATGTCCCCCATGCACACACATGCACATACAGGGGAGCATGCTTCATCCATAAGGGAATGTTTTTCAAACGTTTTTTGCCCTAACTGTGGGGGGGGTAGGGGTTAACCGGATGAAGTGTTTTGACATGAACCATAATGTGGATTAATATAGCTATTAGATGCCACATTACGGAGGTGCGAGATGAGAACCATTCAGATGACCCTTGATGATGATCTTGTCAAAGCGGTCGATCGTGTTTCAAAGGAACTAAACACAAGTCGTTCCGCATTCACAAGAAAGGCCCTGAAAGATGCGCTGGCCCGCTACAAACTTGAGCAACTGGAGCGCAAGCACCGTCGAGGGTACGAACAAAACCCGGTTGCCACCGATGAGTTTTCGGTTTGGGAAACCGAACAGGCCTGGGGTGACGAATGAAACGCGGCGAAATACGTTGGTATAAATTCGTGTCACCAGATAAAAAAAGGCCGGTTCTTATCCTGACACGTGATTCCGTGTTGGAATATCTGGGGGAGGTTACCATCGCACCCATTACGACTACCGTGCGCGATATACCGTCCGAAGTGTTTCTCTCGAAGGCCGACGGCATGCCCCAAGACTGTGCTGTCAATTGTGACCATTTGCAAACTGTTTCAAAGGGGAAAATCGGATCTCTGATCGCATCCCTGCCTCGCACAAAAATGTTAGAGGTCGGGCGTGCAATCCGCTTTGCGCTAAATATCTGAAAGAAAGAGGCTATGGGTCACCCCGTTCCTTGCGTAGATCCTTAAGGAAGGCAGTTGACCCCAAGGTTGAATAAACAACGCGCCGATGTTGTAATATTTATAATAATAGCAATAAGTTACGCCCTAGTTGCGCTTTCTGGAGAAGACCACTCGCAGTGAAGTCCTTGACACCTGATTTTCGACGCGTTTTTACCCTCCGGGAAAGCCAAGAATGCCGCATCTCCTGCGTTGCCAAGGGTTCGCGGTAGACAGCACTACAGCTTCACCCTTGGCGCCTTGGATCTGCACCATTCTCGGCTTTTGCAACGTTGGGGTTGAGAAAGTCACGGCACCAATACCCAATGCCAAGTTCGACCCATTAATGCGAATCAGTATCAGATTCTTGATTTGTTAAAACGGTGCGAATGTGAATACATGCCAAAATGATCTTTTAAAGGAAACTTGACAAATTTTAACACTAGAAATTTGTGGGAGGGAAACATGGCAAATACCGTAGAACCGGTCACCGCACCACCTTCGACAGATGAGCTTGATCTGAGAATGAACAAAGTCAGGTCGCTGATGGCCAGGGAGGGACTGGATGTATATGTAGCGGCTCACACCGACAATGTCTATTACCTCACCAATTTTGCCTACATTCCCTTTGAGAGACCTTTTTTTCTAGTGGTTCCGGCTGAAAGGATACCCACCTTGATCGTTCCCCTGCTGGAGGTCAGCCATGCCGAACAGCGAATCCTGATCGACGTTGATTACCATACCTACTACGAATACCCGGCTCCCCCGGGAAAGACCTTTGTGGACACATTGAATCGGGTGATTGGCGGCGATCGCAAAGTCGGGATCGAATCGTCACTGGCCTTAGCCTTGAAGGGAGTTATGCCTGGCAAGACCATTATCGCAGACCTGGTCGATGAAGCCAGGCTGATCAAAACCGACTACGAAATCGGCCGAATTGCCTATGCGTCAAATGTTGTCGATGCCGGGATGAAGAAAGTCCTTGAGCTCTCCAAGCCCGGTGCTCGGATGGCCACCATTTACAGCGACGGGTCCAAGGAAATGATGGTTAAGGTTGTTTTGGAAATCCCGGATGTCAATTTTTTGATGACAAAATTCATCGCCGCCGTCTGGCCCAAGGCCTTGTCCGCTCAACCCCACTCGGTTCCCGGATTGTTCGACGCCCTGGAAACGGGGGGGCCGAACGTCGCTATCATCACTGCCCAGGCCAACGGTTATTCGGCAGAGGTGGAAAGAACGTTCTTTATCGGTAATGTGCCCGACGACGCCAAAAAGTTGTTCGCTCTCTCTATGGAGGCCCGACGCAAAGCCTACAAACTGGTTAAACCCGGCATCAGGGCTGAAGACGTCGACCGTCAGGTTCTAAAGATAATCCAGGACGCCGGCTATGGGGACAACATTTTACATCGCACGGGCCACGGATTCGGTATTACAGGCCATGAGCCGCCCTGGGTGGCCCTTGGTAGCGATCATGTCCTGGAAAAGAACATGGTGATCAGTATCGAACCGGGTATCTATGTTGAAGGGGTTGGCGGATTTCGTCATTCCGATACAGTCCTGGTGACCGAAGACGGATGTGTTTCTTTGACGCAGTTTCCCGACCCGCTCGAGAACTTGGTGTTGCCAGTCGAATGATCGCGGCGCTGACCCGCGAGGATGGTGGATGGGTCAGGGTCGACTGTATTCCGGCTTATTGGACCAAGACAAGGGGGCCAGGGGACATCCTTTGCATTTCTATATTTGTTCAAAATAACAAGCATGTTAAATGATTCGGATTGAAATGGGACAAAGTCTTCGCGAAGATGACCCGGCAAGTGACTTAAATATAGATATCTAAAGGGCATCTCCGGGTAGGGAAACCTTTTGGCGATATTTTGTGCATATCCATGCAGGGAGAAAATGGTAACACTGCCGGAAGGCCCATGCCCGGGATTGCCGCACATGGACGGAGGGATGATTGAATTCGGCGGTGAAGGCTGCCAGGTGCAGGTATTTGATATCGTTTATGGACTTAAGCCCACGGGTGCGGGCAAAGGATCTTAACTCGCCCAAGCGTATCTCAAGGGCCTGGATGGAGTGGTTTGAAAAGTCCGCAAGGCGGCAGTAATCGAGAACTTCCTGCATTATCGGTAAAACATGGTTCCTTCCCCCGGGAAGCATGCTTCACAGATAATGGCCTGTTTTGCAACCACTTCTTTCCCTAACTGCGGGGTTTAGGGTTCGCTTGCAAAACGTTTTGACGTTTTGACGTTAGATGGTTATAATGTCTGTAGTATGAAAGGAGGCGGACATTATGCCAGCACAAACCAAAAGGGCCACCATCTACTTTGACCCCGATTTGCATAAAGCTTTGCGGCTTAAGGCCGTAGAAACCAATCAGTCCTTATCTGAGCTTGTAAATGAGGCCGTCAGGGAGGCGCTTGCCGAAGATGCCGAGGACTTGGCAGCTTTTGACGATAGAGCTGAAGAGCCTGCAATTCCCTACGATGAAATGGTCATGAGGCTCAGAAAAAATGGCCGTATATAGCCTCTTTTTCAAGGAATCGGTTCAGAAGGATCTAGACGGCATTCCTAAAAAGGACTTAAGGAGGATTCTTAGTCGCATCAAGTCGCTCGCGGGTGAGCCGCGCCTTCAAGGTTGTGAAAAGCTTACCGGGCAGAATCGCTATCGACTGAGACAGGGACGATATCGGATCGTATACTCCGTCCAGGATGAACAGCGCACCGTCACTGTGGTAAAAGTCGGACACAGAAAGGACATCTATCGATAAAGCGAACATGTATGTTGGCTTTCATGGATTTGAGGCTGAGAATGACAATGGCCGCCTTTGTTCAAGAGACACTCCACAAAGACGCAAAACGCCGCATAGCCGATGGCCAGAACCAGCGATCAGGGATCCCCAGGATTTTCACCTCTTGGTCCTGGGAAAGGCTGTTGTAGTAGATGATCCCCGAGACGGCGAACATGAACATAATCTCGATGTTCCAGCCCACCGTGGTCCTGAGTGCCGTTTCACCGGGTGTGGTCCATAGTGCCGAGTGCTGGGTCAGATGGAACACCCAGCCGTTCCACGTCTCGTTGATGAAATCCATCCCGAAGACCGTCAGCGCGGCAAAGACGACATCCCAGTTGCCTGTCGCCCTGGCCCTGTTCATCTCGTTGGTAAAGACATAGAAAACGAGGGCAAGAAGGGGAATCACATACCATTGAAGGGTGGAGAGATCTCTCAAACCCTTGAGTGCCATTTGCGAAGCGGGTGTGACCATTTAAGATCTCCATGTTTCGCAAAGGTTGTTCACTTTAGTCTGCGACGAATTTCGTTGATGGCCTTGTCCAGCCCCTCAAGGAAGCGCGAACGGTCTCGTTTGTCAAACGGCGGCGGCCCTCCCGTCACCTCACCGAACTGGCGCAAATCGGAGAGCAAGTCGCGCGTTGCGAGCGCTGGCCCAATATTGTCCTCTGTGAAGGCCTTGCCAGTGTGCCCGAGCACATAGGCGCCTCTTCGAACGCACCGGGCGGCCAGAGGGACGTCTGCGGTAATTACGATGTCATTCGCCTCCAGGTGTTCGACAATCCAGTCATCGGCGGCATCCATGCCCTGGTCAACCACCTTGAGGGCTATCCTGACATGATCCGGGATCCGCATCCGCGACCCTGCAACCAGCGTGACGCTGAGCTGGTAGCGATCCGCCACCCGATAGATTTCCTGTTTCACGGGGCAGGCGTCGGCATCTACGAAAATGTGCAGCAATCTGTGTCTCCCGGCTCATTTTTGCATCGGCGGCGCAAAAGGGCAGACGAGGTCCGGACCCGCTCCGCGCCCTGCCTCAGCCTTCAGGGATGATCACCTTCACACGGCCGACCACCCCGCTTGTCAGACGCACCTTTATGCCGTGGGGGTGAGTGGCCGAATTGGTGAGGATCTCTTTGACGGTTCCCTCCGTCAGTTTCCCGGAGCGCTGATCCTGTTTCTGCACAACCTGCACCCGGGCCCCCGGTTTGATGTCGGCGCGTTTCTTGGCGTCCATTCTGATTATCCACTAACAGGTTGCTGAAAAAGGTTCATCTACTGCGTTGCCCTCATTCCTTGTCATTGCGGCGTAGACCTAACTACGCCTCATTCCGAGAAATTTGTCCTCGCCTAGCTTGGACTCCCCACACCTCGTGTGTGGCCACCGTTTCGGGCGCCTTGTATCTGGACCTTTTTGAGCAACCTGTGAAATCCAGTTCTTCCCCAACCGGTTATAAACTTCGCAATGCAAAGTGGGCTTCCTTTGAATTAATGGATACGTTTGTCAAAGCCAGCCCACTCCTTTTCACGCAAAATGTGCTTCTGGACCTTACCGGTTGAGGTCTTGGGCAGGTCACCAAAAGCCACTGCCTTGGGGCGCTTGTAGGGGGCAACCCGTTCGCGGGCGAAAGCGATAATGTCCTGTTCGGTCAGATCGGCTCCGGGCCTTGGAACAACGAAGGCCTTGGGCACCTCGCCCCATTTATCATCGGGGATGGCGATCACTGCCACCTCAAGCACGTCGGGGTGTTCTGCAATAGCCGATTCAAGCTCAATGGAATAGATGTGTTCGCCGCCGCTGATGATCATGTCTTTCTTTCGGTCCCGCAGCTCTATGTAACCGTCCGGGTGCATGACGCCAAGGTCGCCGCTGTGGAACCACCCCCCTTTGAAGGCCTCAGCCGTGGCTTCCGGCTGCCTGAAGTATCCTTGCATGACGCTGTTTCCGCGCATGACCACCTCGCCCAGGGTCGCGCCATCGGCAGGGACATCCCGCATGGTGTCATCCACGACCCGCACGTGGTCGGAGGTGACAAGGGAAACCCCCTGTCGTGCCTTTATCCTTGCCCGCTCCCCTGCAGGGAGTGCGTCCCACTGGGGCTGCCAGTCGCAGAACGTATAGGGTCCATAGGTTTCGGTAAGGCCATATTGGTGGATGACTTCGATGCCAACCGCCTCAACCTGGCCAAGGAGGGTAGGTGACGGGGGGGCGCCGGCCGTGACGACCCGAACCTTGTGGGAGAGATGAGCCTCTTTGACTGCCGGATGATTGATCAAAGCCGTCAAGACCGTAGGCGCGCCGCAAAAATGAGTGATCCGTTCCCGGTGGACCAGATCCCAGACCGTTTCCGGATCGGGCCGGCGCAGACACACTTGGACCCCACCCACGGCGGTAACCGCCCAGCTGCAACACCAGCCGTTGCAGTGGAACATCGGCAGGGTCCAAAGGTAGCGGCTGTCATTGGCCAGATGCATCTCCAGTGCGACCCCCAGTGCCTGCAGGTAGGCACCCCGGTGGCTGCACATGACGCCCTTGGGCTTTCCCGTGGTGCCGCTCGTGTAGTTGATGGAGATGAGGTCTTCTTCATCGGCGATGGCCCATTCGAACGATTCATCGCTGCCGGTGTGTAGAAATTCTTCATACTCGGGCCCATCCGGTCTTTTGCCTTCCGGGTCATCCAGGATGGTCACGACCTTTGTTGTTCCTGGGCTTTTCAGTATGGGCTCGGCCAAATCACCGAGGTGGAAGTCTACGAAGAGCGCCTTGGGCTCAGCGTGGTTGATGATATAGTCGACCTCGTTTGGCGAAAGACGGGTGTTGATGGGCACAAGGATCGCCCCTGCCAGTGGGACGGCGAAGTGGGCCTCGATCATGGCGGGGACATTGGGCGCCAGGAATGCAACCCGATCGCCCTTATGAATGTCGGCCGCTATCAGGGCGGAAGCAAAGCGGTTCACCCTCCTCAGCAGCTGTGAATACGTATAACGCTGAGAGCCGTACACGACCGCTTCCCTATCGCCGAAGGCTTTAGCGCTTCGCTCAAGAAATGCCTGAGGTGTCAACTTCGTGGTCCACACCTTATCTTTCGCCATCCGTAACCTCCATTGTCCCATGGTTGACTCGTCCCGGTGTCATGGTGAGATGCCTTCATGCGGCGGACAGTTCCAGTTCGTTAACAGTCTTCCGCATCCGATTAGCCCCTTAGCGGTTAACTTGTGCGCAAAACGGTCACAATTTAAGGTTTTCCCGCCATGGCGCATTGGCGGGATTCAGTGTTCAGGGGGCAGGCCTGAAACCCGAAACCTGATCCCGCGGGACTGATTTGGTTCCGGCTTGGCCGGGTTAGAGTCTCCCTCCTCAGGAGAGGGGACAAAACTCTCTACGGCGGTGCGGTTAAAGACTCCTATGTGCTTCATCCCGCCGAAAGGCCCGTTCCCCTGCATGATTTGGCGTGTCCGGGAAACGGGGCTCTGGCTTGATTCAATAAGAACAGGATCCTATCACAATATTTCAAACTTAGGCAAAAGGAATTACAGAAGTCAAACCCCCCGGCCCCCATCCTTCGATGCTTTTTGGCCTGAATCTCAGAAGCCGAGGCTTGACAAAACCAGAGAAAATGACTCAGTAGTCGATTTCATAGACGTGGTCTTGTATCCACCAACTTTCAAGGGCACAGAGAGGGGATGGCCTTGCGCTGGGGGATACAGCTTCACCTTGGTTCACGGTGTGCCACTAAAAAGACGGCGCTTTATAAGCATATGGAGGCTAATCCCGAAGCATGGCTGAAAGCGAAGCAGTGAATACCCCTCCCAGACTCCGCGACTACCAGCGCCAATGTCTGAGGGCAATCTTTGAACGCTATCGGGCGGGTGTTCGCCGTCAACTCGTCTGCCTTCCGACCGGTAGTGGAAAGACCGTGATCTTTGCCGGGTTCCCCCGTTACTTCAAGATGAAAAACCGCATGCTGGTGCTTGCCCATCGGGGAGAGCTCCTGGACCAGGCCCGGGACAAGATACGGGCCGCAAACCCGGGCCTTCGTGTCGAGATCGATCAGGCGGACAGGACCGCAGACCCTGACTGTGACGTTGTCGTGGCCAGTATCCCCACTCTGGGCCGCAAGGGATCCAAACGGTTGAAACATCTCGATCCGGATCGCTTTTTTCTCATTGTGGTGGACGAGGCGCACCATGCCATCGCTTCGACCTACAAACGCGTGCTCGAACACTTCGACGTATTTTCGCCGGAAACCCGCAAGCTGGTCGTAGGTTTCACCGCGACGCCCAAGAGGGGCGACGGGATGGGGCTTGATGCCGTGTTTCAGGAAATCGTCTTTTCGCGGTCTCTTCCCGAGATGATACAGGCGGGGTTTCTTTCGCCTGTCGCAGGCTACAGAGTTGAGACGGAGACCGATCTTACAGGCGTCAAGACGAGGATGGGCGACTTCGTGGCCTCCCAGCTCTCTCAGACAGTCGATGTCGAAGCCCGAAACCAGATCATCGTCGAGATCTATCGTTCACATCTTGAAGGCAAGCCAACCCTCTGCTTTTGTGTGGATGTCGCTCATGCCCACCATCTGGCTGGCGCCTTCAATCGGAGCGGTATTCGCGCGGCGTCGGTGAGCGGGGACATGGATCGTCACCTTCGGGCAACGCTGCTCAATGATTTCGGTTCAGGAAAGGTTCAAGTCCTTACAAACTGCATGGTGCTCACCGAGGGTTATGACGAACCCGGGGTGGAAGGGATCATCCTTGCCCGACCCACCAAGTCCGCACTGTTATATACGCAAATGATCGGCAGAGGGACCCGCCTCCACCCGGGCAAGGAAAATGTCACCATCATCGATATCGTGGATGTCACACGGGAACATCGGTTGACGACCCTTCCGAGCCTTTTCGGTCTCTCGGAGCATTTCGATCTCGAGGGCCGCACGACGGACGAAGTCGAAAGGGCCATGCAATGGGTAGAGCGAAACCGACCCTGGGTCTCCGTCGATAGGGCGACTTCGTTGACGGATCTCCGTTATCGCTGCACAAGGGCTGATTTGTTCGACCTTGACATTCCCCCGGAACTGGAAATGCACGCGGCCTATGCCTGGGTCGGTCTGGGGAGGGGCGGTTACCGGCTGGGGCTGACGCAGGGTCGTGCGGTTTTGGCCTTGCCCACTATTCTTGGGGAGTGGGAAGTGCAGCTTCGGCAAAAGGGGAGGGAGGAGGTGCTCGTGAGCAGACCCGACCCCCTTTCCGCCATCTCGGAGGCCGAAGACTACGTGGCGCGCCAATTCAGCGATTTGCTGCCCCTTGTCCGACTCGATACGCGCTGGCGGGGGGCGCCGGCCACCGAGAAACAGCTCAGAATACTCCGGAGCAGGAAGATCGAGGTGCCGAAAGGCATCACAAAGGGGCAGGCCAGCCATTTGATCGGGATGTTGTCCTGAGCCCATCCGAAAATGAGAATCTCCGGATGGGCGTGGGCAGCACCGGGGATGAAGTGATCAGTAATCAGTCACTGCTTTTCACTGCTCGCTCCGGCGAGGCGGACTGTCGCTGCTCACTCGACTTTTGTTAGGGGCGGTCAAAATGCCCCTGAAGAATTGGCGTTGCGGGCCTGGAAGGACACCTCCCCTTGCGGCCCATTTCACTCGTAAGAATCGCAAAACTTAGGGGGAGTTTGACTGATAATACGGAAAGCGCTTTAATTTATTCATGGTATCATCCACAAACCGACCGACGTTTTTGAGGTCGCGTTCATCCGGACGATGCCGCAGGTCCGCGAAATACCATTCAGGGTTATCCGCATCCCTCAGTTTACCCGGTATGGCGAGTGATCCGATCACCTGGAATTGCTGATGCATGAGCTCGACTTCAAGGAGCTTCAGCGCGGGTTCGGCCTCCTTTGGGCCAAGGTGGATGCCTCCATAGGTACAAAAGACCAACCCGCATTTTGGCCCGGGAAAAAGTCTGTGTGATCCGGGCCTTCCGTAGGTTACCGTACGAATCTGCGGCAGGGGCAGCTCACCGATCACCGGTGAACCGACACATGCGAAATCATAGTCGTCGAAATCAAAATCGGGGTTTCTTGCGTCATAGTCATCAGGGAGCTTCTTCATGTCACTGCCCCAGCCGTGCCTCTCAAAGCTTCTTTCGATCTCTCTTGCGACCTTTTCCGTGTTCCCAGTTCTTGAAGCAAAAACGATCAGATTCTTTTTCATCACCAAGGCTTCCCCCTGTTATCTAGTACCCATCCATAAATCGGGGATTTCTGGATGGCGCCTTCAGCGGACAGCGATCAGCATTCAGCCAATCTCTTGTTTTTCTTAGTCTTAGCTGGCAGCCAAACGCTGATGGCTGAAGGCGCGAATACAAAAACAACCGTTTTTGGAAAAGCACTATCTAACACCCCTCCTCCATGTTCTCCACCAGCTTGATGAAAAACACGAGCCCCGAGACGACAACGGTCGCTGTGCCGATCAGCACGATCCCGAGACCGAATGAATAGTCCTGTCCCATATACCCGAGCACTGTGGGCAGAGCGCCACCCCCGATGAGAAAGGCGGTTGGCGTGGTAAATGACGCCGCAATGCTGCGCAGATTGGGTTGGACGATCCGCGCGAGGGTTGCGAAACCCGCCGTGAAATAGCATCCGAGCACAGCGGGTTGAAGGAATATGAGGACGATCAGCCATGGACCCGACACGGCGCCGAGCATGATCGTCGTGATCCCCGCAAGGAGCATGACCCCAAAGGTGAACATCTTCTCTCCCATACGGCCCATGAGCCATCCTGCCACAAAAGGCATGAACAAGCCGGATATCCTGGACAGTCCCAGAAGGGTATTGGCCCAGTCCACGTCGAGCCCCCGCTCATTGACGAGAAATAGCGGGAGCATGGTGTAGAGGCCGATGCTGCATCCCATCGCGAGGGCAAAAAGCACCACCATGATCCAGTAAGACCGCATGGAGATCACGATTTTGACAACGGCCGGCCGGGGCGCATCCCCCGGGAACTCACCGCATCGTCCGAAGCGGCGAAAGGCCAATCCCACGACAAGGGTCACCACACCTAAAATGGCCAGGATGACCTGCCAGGAAAACCGGTCCAACATGAGGTTGGCGATCAGGGGACACAGGACCAGGCTCAAGGGGGGTGCCATCTGATGCACGGCCAGGGCCTTTCCCCAGTCATGGTTTCTCACCATGGCCGTGATGGTCGCAATGGCAGAGGGTATGTGAAGGCCGGCAGCCATTCCAAGCAAAATCAGACAAGCGCGAATGAACCAGAGAAAGGAGCTGAGGCTAAAGAGGACGAGTGCCACCCCGACACCCAGGGTGGACACGACCAGGGCGCCTTTGTGGTTGACCCTGGATGAGAGAAACCCGGAAAAAATCTGGGCCACAAAAAAACCGAGCGAGATCATGAGAAACAGTGATCCTGCCTGACCGTGTGTGATACCCAGTTCCTGCTCGACCGTGGGCATGAGGGGGGCAAAAATGAACCGGCCCATAAAGCTCAAAAAGAAGAGGGCGGCAATAAAGAGGATGCGACCCACGTTGGCTCTGAAGGGTTCCGGGATCGGGCATTCCTTATCAGACACATATGAATCCACGACAATCCCTTTGCGTTTCGCCAGGATATCGGGCACAAGTTCAGACAACTCATACAGGCAAAAGCCGGCCCGATGACATCGAGGACCAGTTGGGTCTTTTGGTCGGATACAGTTTCTAATAATAAGATGGAGAGCCCTCGTTGACAAGGGCTGTTAACTCAGGCAAAAAACAACCTCCTCTCTCTGCTCGGGAAAGAAGAGCCGGGGAGTTCTCAGAGTGAGCGGTATGTGGAAGAAGGGTTCAGGTCTCGGAGTATGGGATGTCTGGAGCCGTGTTTCAGTCTGCATCACCGCGGTGGGAAGGGATGTTCTTGACGGCATCGATCAAAACCGTTAGCGTCGAAGACGGATATCAAAGCGAGGCCTGGTTGCCGGGGAGTGGGTCTTGGTGTGAGAAAAGGGGTGCCCTTTGTTCGTGGAGGTGACCCTCAGTGGTTTGACTGAGTGACCCGGTGAATAAGCACGTCCTCGCTGATCACAGGGCTCTTTTTGGAGTCCCATGAAAATGTCAATGAAAGGGGGTGTACGTCATGGATAATCTTCGGATGGCTGTGGTGGGTATTGGCGCCACAGGGGCGGTTCTGGCCGCAGCCCTGCTCAGCAGAAACCCGGATGTTATTCTTGTAGACCCAAAACCCGGCATGGGGGAATCGCTTCGAAAAAATGGGATCAGGATTTCGGGGCAGATCAATTACCAGGTACCTGTCCGTCATTTTTTTGAGCGAATTGGGAGCACGAAGGCACTGAATCCAAACCTCATTTTTCTATCTACCAAGACGTTTCATTTGGACAAGGTCCTCGACGAACTGAAAGAGGTGTTCCACCCGGGGACCAAGATCGTGAGCACGCACAACGGGCTTGGAACGGAGGATCTCATTGCCGAGAAATTCGGCGCGGAAAGCGCGTTTCGAATGTCTCTGAACTTTGGTGTCTCCATGAAAGGGGATGGGGAGGTGGAAACGGCCTTTTTCAATAGACCGAACCATCTTGGCAGCCTGGTTCCGGAAAATCACACCATGGGGCTTAGAATCGCTGAGATCTTTACCGAGGGTGGGCTGGACACGGCGTTTGTGGACGACATAAAACGCTATGTTTGGAAAAAGATGATCATGAAATGCACCATGGCCTCCATCTGCGCGGTGACGGACAAAACCATCAAGGGGGCCCTCGATTTTCCGCCCACACGTCAAATCGCCGATGCATGCTTCAAGGAAGTCCTGGCCGTGGCCAAGGCAAAAGGCTATGACCTGGGCGAAGATTACCTCAAACAGGCGTTGGGTTATCTTGAGAAGGTGGGGGTGCATAAAGATTCCATGTGCTTCGACATCGCCAACCGGACGCGCACTGAAATCGACTTTCTGGGCGGGAAGGTCGTGGCGTACGGGAGGGAGGTGGGCGTACCGACCCCCTTCTATCTTGCCATGACAAATCTGGTCAAGGCAATCGAGGACAACTATTTGAACACCTAAGCTGAACGGTCTTTTTTTGGCATCATAGGCTGTAGCGAGGTGCTCTTTCAGTTCCCGCGATTCCGCCTGCAGACCGGATTAATAACGACACCAACTTCTTGGATTTATTTCCAGATCGCCCCAGGGATAGAGTGATCCGTTGTCAGTGTTGAGTCATCAGTAAATGCTTCTCACTGCCCACTTCGCCGAGGCGGACTGCTCACTGATCGCCAGTCCTTCGTTGGGGGCCGTCCGAAGGCTTTGAAAGGATGGCGTTGCGGCTCAAAGGAGACACCCCCTGTGGCTGGCGCCAAAGCTGGTAAGTCACTCAATTTAGGCCGTAATAAAGAGGCAAAGCCTTCATTGTACTTTTTGAATTTTTCCTTGACAAAGATAACCGGATGTCCCATAAAAATTAAAACCATGATTTCACATTATGAAATATGCTCGACGGTAAGAAGTACGAAATAAAGGTCCTGGTGAAGGCATTAAGAATCCTGGATCTCTTTGACGAAAAGGGAAAGGCGCTCTCAGGGACAGAAGTCAGTGAGATATTGGGGATGAACAAGGCCTCTGTCTTTCGGATACTCACCAACCTGGAGGATGCAGAGTACCTGGAAAAGGACGGCGAAACCTCCAAATACACGCTAGGATTAAGACTATATAATCTTGGAAAGCTGGCTGAGCCGCATGCCAAATTGAAAAAGATCGCGAGACCTTACCTGGAAAAGATGAACCACCGTTGCGGTGAGACCGTTCATCTCGCGGTGCTTCATCAGGGAGAAGCACTGTATTTGGATAAGATTGAGGGAACGAAAACCATACGCGTCATTTCCCTCGTAGGTTCCAAGCTGCCCGCGCACTGCTCGGGTGTGGGAAAGATTCTGCTGGCCGGGCTGGCGGAGGAGAAGCTTGATCAGATAGTCAAGGAAAAGGGCCTTAAGCGATTCACGGGCAACACCATCACGGATTTGGCTCGATTGAAGCTCGAAATTGCTAAGTTCCAAGAACTTGGATATGCCATTGACGACGAAGAAATCGAAGAAGGACTGAAGTGCGCAGCCGCCCCCTTAAGGGATTCCAAAGGAGATGTGCTGGCTGCGATCAGTGTTTCCGTTCCCAAGGAGCGTTTTGACAAGGAAAGACCCAGATTTATCTCAGAGGTCATCAAGACAGGCAAAGACATATCGGAAGCGTTTCGAAAGGCAAGGTTCAATGGGGATATGACTCGCACCTAGAGGAGGTCCGCCATTTCCATCAGTTTCTCCACATTTTTGACAGCGATTCTGAACGGCTTGACCCTCGGTATGGTCCTGGTGCTTGTGGCCGTTGGCTTGAGCGTTGTTTTCGGCATGCTCGAAGTCCTTAATTTCGCTCATGGCTCGCTTTACATGCTGGGCGGCTATCTGGGCTACACCCTTTCAATGGCGACAGGCAGCTTCTGGTTGGCTTTGTGTTTGGCTCCGATAGCGGTGGCCATCATTGGTTTCTTTATCGAATTCTTTTCCTTGCGGCCATTATATGGACGCCCTCCTCTCCATCATCTCTTGCTGACTTTCGGAATCAGTTTGATCGCACAGAATGCGGTTAAGCTGATTTGGGGTGTGGATATTTATTCAGTCGAAATTCCGAGCTACCTCAGCGGAAGGACGGAATTCCTCGGAATTTCTTACCCGACTTACCGATTGTTCATCTTGGTCTTCAGTGTAGCGGTCGCGATATTGCTCTGGCAGTTGATCACCAGGACCAAATACGGCATTGTGGTCCGGGCGGGAACTGAAGATATTGAAACACTTGAAGCGAATGGGATAGATACACGAAGAGCCTTTACGAGTGTATTTGTCGTTTGCTCGGCGCTGGCGGCCATGGCAGGCGCGGCCGTTGCCCCAATGCGAACCGTTTACCCTCAGATGGGCATCGATATTATCATTGATGCGTTCATCGTCGTTATCATAGGAGGTTTGGGAAGCATCAGGGGGGCCGTCATCGGCGCCTTGATTGTCGGGCAGGCCGTCCAGGTGGGGGCCGTCTTTCTGACAGGGTTTTCCGAAGCGGCGATTTATATCGTCATGGCGGGCATCCTGTTGTTGAAGCCCAGCGGTCTTGTTTCAGAAGGAAACTGAGGGTCCTTTTTTGCCGTCGTTCCAATAACAAGCGGGTAGGACATGCGCTTCACTAACGTTAAAATTGCTTACGTACTGCCCGTCCTGATCATTCTACTTATCCTGCCATTTGGCTCGCCTGAGCTAATCTCGGATTATTACGTAGACCTCCTGACCAAGATTATGATCTTCGGGATCGTGCTCTTGGGATATGATATTTTGGCCGGATATACGGGTTTGGTGAGCCTGGGCCATGCGATGTTTTTTGGTCTGGGTGGATACTGCGCCGCCTTCATCATCAATCATTTATCGACAAATCTGTTTTTTTCCTTTTTCGTCGCTCTGTTATGTGGGCTTCTGATCGGACTGGTGATTGCCTACTTCTCGACCCAAACGAAAGACATCTTTTTTGTTTTTCTAACGCTGGCCTTTGCTCAGTTTTTCTATCTTGCAGCCTTTAATCTCACCACAATCACAGGAGGCGACAACGGCATCAGCCTCCCAAAGTCCACGCTGGGGATTCCAGGTCTTTGGGAATGGACGGTTTCAAAGCCGAGGGGCTTCTATTATTTAGTATTGTTTTTTCTTGTGGTTGGCTATTGCTTTTGCAGAAGGGTCATATCCAGTCCTTTCGGAAGGGTCCTTGTTGGGATTAGAGAAAATGAAGAACGGATATGCTTTTTGGGTTATAATATTCGTCTGCTGAAGATAAAGGCCTTCATGATCTCGGTTTTCTTTGCGGTATTGGCCGGCGTGCTGTTCGGGGCATACCAGGACTTTGTTTCGCCAAGCATGTTGCACTGGACGGTTTCAGGGGACTTGATCCTGATGTCCGTTCTGGGGGGAATGGGAACACTCTTGGGTCCCATTTTGGGAGGAGCAATTATCATTTGGGTCGGAGACCTTCTGAGTTCCCTCACAGAGAACTGGATGATTTTTATTGGGGGTTTTTTTGTGCTGACCATGATTTTCGCACCGAAAGGAATTCTAGGATTGGTTCTCCGCAGCAACCGAAAGGGGAATCGTCGTTGATGCTCCAGGTGAAAGATCTCAGCAAGGGTTTTGACGAACTGGTCGTATTGAACCGCCTTAGTTTCGAGGTGAAAGAAGGTGAGCTCAAAGCGGTCATCGGTCCAAACGGGGCAGGCAAGACAACCCTGTTCAATGTGATTAGCGGCCGTATCCCTCCTGACGAGGGTCATGTCGTGTTTAAGGGAAAGGATGTGACAGGTTCAAAACCACATCTGCTTTCGCGCATGGGGATGGCAAGGTCATTCCAAATCAATAACTTCTTCCAAGAACTGACAACGTTTGAAAATGTTCAGCTTTCCGTCCAATCGCGTTTACGAAAACGAACCTCTATATGGAGAGATCTGCCTAAAAACGAAGGGGTGGAAGAAAAGGCGTCCCAAGTGTTGGAATGGGTTGGGCTCGGCAAATATGGCAATGAAATGGCTGGCAACCTGTCATACGGTGACCAGCGCAAGCTGGAAATCGCCTTGGCGTTAGGGACGGGGCCCACTTTGTTGCTGCTGGACGAGCCGACATCCGGGATGAGCCGATATGAAAGCAGCGCCATGATCGAGCTCATCCAAAGGGTTTCGCAGAGAGTGACTATCGTTTTGATCGAACATGACATCGACCTTGTGATGAAGGTTTCCGACAGCATTCTGGTGATTCATTACGGGGAAAGGATCGCAGAGGGGAAGCCCGACGAAATAGGGAGAAACGAAGAAGTACAGCGAATTTACCTGGGAGGCCTTTGAGTCGGAATGCTGCGATTGCGTGAAGTGCATACGTTCTACGGCCGGAGCCATGTCTTGCAAGGGATCAGCTTGGTTCTCAACCAAGGGGACGTGGTCTCTGTCATGGGGCGAAACGGAGCGGGTAAGACGACGCTCATGCGAACCATCATGGGTCTCACTCCTGCCCGCAGTGGGGCCATCACCCTCAATGACATAGAAATTACCAATCTCCGACCGCATAAGATCTTCTCGTACGGCATGAAACTCGTACCACAGGGACGGAGGGTCTTCCCGAAACTGACTGTGGAGGAAAATCTCCAACTCGTTATGGTTGGCCAGAAGGTCCATCAGCCCGCGGGCGAACTTGAAAAGGCTTACAGTCGTTTTCCTATCCTCAGACAAAGACGGTATCAGAAGGTCAAAGGGATGAGTGGCGGCGAGAGACAGATGCTTGCGGTGGCACGTGCCCTTTTGGGCAAGACCCATACCATCCTGATGGATGAGCCTACAGAGGGCCTGGCGCCGATCGTCGTAAAAGAGCTTTATAGGATCATACTGGACATTAAGACCGAAGGGATTACGATTTTTCTCGCCGAACAGAATGTTAAAATGGCCTTGATTTCTTGCGACAGGCACTACATATTGGAAAAAGGTGAGATCCGCTTTGAGGGTTCAACCGAAATGATTCTGGCCAACCAGGATATTGTAACTCAGACTTTAGGCGTCTCTGCTTAATGGCTTTCGTAGTTTTGAGCAATGTGTGTCGGTGTATAGGCTGTTTCATAGCGTAAACCCGTCAACCTTTTTACGCAGAAGCGGGATTGCAAACGACATTTTTCTTGTTCCGCTCACTGGGAGCTTCAACCGGGACGATTGTCCCCTTTAACCAAAACGCGCGGCAAGGAGGTCAGGCATGGAGAAGAACAGCGGTATCACCAGAAGGGCGTTTTTGAAAAATTCAAGTCTTGCTGGAGGCGCGGTGGCTTTAAGCGGCGTGGCGGGGTCCTTGCTCAAGGGGGCGCCAGCTTATGCAGCGCAGAGCTCAGAGTCCATTCGAATAGGGGTCGTTTTGCCTTTTTCCAAGTCGTATAAGGTCATCGGCGACCGAGTAGAGGCGGGACTTGAGCTGGCGCTGAATTTGGCCGGTAATTCGTTCAAGGGTCGGAAGTTTGAAATCATCAAAGAAGACTCTGAGATGAAGCCGGACATTGGACTGACAAAGGCCAAGAAACTTGTCGAAAAGGACAAGGTTCACGTCCTGGTTGGGCCGGTGAGCAGTGCCGTGGCCGCCGCCATGCGGAACTACGCCAACGAAAAGAAGATTCCCATGATCATTCCTACTGCCGGAAACGTTGAACTTACTGGAAACCTTTTCAGCCCCTACCTTTTCCGCTCGTCCATCAGCCATTGGATTTTTGCACATCCCATGGGCTATTGGGTATACGACAACCTTGGAAAAGATTGCTTTGTCGCAGGGGCGAACTATGCGGCCGGTCAACATCAGGTGTGGGCGTTTACGCTCGCCTTCAGAGGCAAAGGCGGTAAGATCGCTGGGGCAGTGTGGCCGCCTCTGAATGAAAAGGATTACGCGCCGTACATGACCAAGATCGCCGATTCAGGTGCCTCAGTCTATTTTGGCTGGTTTGCGGGCAATGACGCCGTCAACTTCTGTCGCCAGGCTGATCAGTTCGGGGTCAAAAAGAAAATGAAAATGAGCACCACGGGATGGTTTTTCGAGAGGAATCTCCTGACCGCGCAAAAGGAAACGGCCGAGGGTTGGTATTGTTGCTTCAATTGGGCCATCACCCTTGACAATCCCGTTAACAAGGAATTCGTTAAGCAATATGACAAATTCACCAAAAGCGATCCTGCGGTAGCCGTTTCCATGAGCTCGGTCCACGGTTATGACGCGGGTCAGATGATTTTGAAGGCACTCGAGAAAACCAACGGAGACACCACAGCCGACAACCTGGCGAAGGCCATGGAAGGGTTGAAGTTGGACAGCCCCAGAGGGCCAGTGGAAGTAGATAGTCAACACGAGATGGTTCAACCCATGTACATCGGTGAGATTGTCAAGTCTGGGGCCGCATACGAAGCGAAAATTATTGCCAATCTCGGCCGCTGGACCACACCGCTGCTTGGGGCCAATGGGATTAACAGCGTCGGGCAGCCTTTTATCGTAAGCTAGAAAGATAGGTAAACCGCTCTCGCCGCCTTCCTTCCCTTGAAAAGGCGGCGGGACGCATGTGGAAAAGGAGTCCGAGATGAAGGTTGTCAGTGTTCATGCCGGTGTGAACATGGAGCTCTGCAAGGGTTGCAAGACCTGCCAGATGGTGTGCCCGGTGTATGCAATCAGCGTGAAGAAGAAGGGCAAAGACATCGAGGTCCGTATCGATCAGGAGAAATGCGTCGGGTGCTGGAACTGTGAGCAGAGGTGTCCCGACCATGCCATCTCCATGGTCCCTTGTGCGCCCCAGGAGCTCAAGACGGATGTATCAAAATTCGATTACAAGCAGATTGAAGAACTTTGCCGCAAGGCCCATTTCCACCCGAAGCAGGTCGTGTGTTATTGCACGGCCAGCCGTGCGGAGGAGCTGGCTGCATCCATTTTGGCCGGGGCCAGAAGCCCGGATGCCGTGGTCCGCGCCACAGGGATCGGGGCCGGATGTGGAATTGAGTGCAATCAGACGATTCTTCGTTTTCTTGAGGCGGCCGGGATCCAATACGAACGACCTAAGGAGAGCTGGCAATGGTACGGCAGGACGGCAACGGCCTGGGATATTGCCCCGGAGATCAAGGAAAAATACCCGGTCTTCCGTTTTGACGAAGATCGGATACTCTTGGACCGGGTCGTCAATGCGCCTGTGGAACGTTAACCCTTGAAGGAGGTGTCGGCCATGTATCCGAACGTGATTCCTCCCGCAGAGCCTCGGAAATCCCAATATGGGGTTGATCCGAAGTTTGTGACAAAGCGTGCATCCCGGTTGGATGGTATGACCAGCGTCGGGCTCAAGGAACTAATTCCCGACCTGCCGGCGGTGATCTATCCCAACGGCCAAGGAGAACAGATCGTCCGAGAACGGACGGAAAAGGCACTCGCCGGCGTGGATCTGTCCAAGATCAAGCCCGGCTATACGGTGAACATTCTTGCTTCCCACCACGGGTTTACCCTTCTCGGGGGCAAGCCCTACGCAGAGATGCTGCGAACGATCAAAGATGTGGTGCAGAGGGAAACAAAGGCCAAGGAAGTCCGCCTCCGGGCGGGGTTGGGAATGCGCTTCCGGGAAACGGAAGAATACATCAAGTCCCATGGCCTCGACGAGTACTTCCAAGGCAAGGCCATCGGGATTGCGCCCATTGACGCAGGTATTCCCATTGAGACGAAACTGGGAACGCTCTTCGGTCTTCGCAAGGCCTACGATGCCGACATCATCATCCATGCCCACAACAGCGATGTGCGTGAAGTCCATTTCCACAGGCACGTCGATCGTGCGGTGAAACCCTTCGGCATGAGTTACGCAAGGGTGGAGACGCGATCCACCTACCACATGAATCTGGGACCCAGGGCGGCCAATTTCGTAGCCAGGTCCATTTTCGACTCCGAATTCGTACAGGGCAAATTCGGCTTTGCCGCCTTCCTGATCATGTCGCCCACCGGGGTGGTCACCGTGGACGCCGACAATGACCTCTATGCCCTGAATGAACGCGTGACCGTGGGGGGTCTGAAATACTACGGCAAAACCATCAGCCTTCTTGGCGGGATCGACGAATGCATTGTGGTCCTGGATTTCCCATGCCCGGTTCCCTACGTATTTGCTGCGGGGGTCATCTACGCGAACATGGTTTGTGCCAACATCGACACCTTCGACCTGGACAACCCCCTTCCCCCTTACACATGGTACACGGAGACGTTTTACGACGACCGGGGCCGGAGGATCCTCCCGGACATCCCGCCGGTGAATCCGGCCATCAAGATGGTTGTCCACAATTATGCCTGGACAGGGTACCCCGCCACCTTCTTCGCAGAGCAGACTCCGACCATCATGGTGGGCCGGGAGCAGGCGGAGCATTTCAATCGTGACCCCATGAACCTGAACTACATGAAACATGCGGTGTTGGCCGAGGACCTGGACACGGCCATGGAGTTTGCCGCCCATACGGCGAAAACGGACAAAATCATCGTCTTCGATGGCGCCACGGGGGGTGCCAACGTGAGCCGGTCCCTTGCCGATCACCTGAAGGCCGTGGCGTCGCGTTGGAATGAGAGGGTTGACAGGGAGTTGATGCCCAAATGGCTCTCCCAGAGGAACCTCGACCCCGCATTGCTCAGCCGGGTGGACTGAGCCGTGGCCCCAGAGGTCTCCGATATTCGGTACGAGATATTTCGAGACTCCATGAGCGCCCGTGTGACCGGGGCCCTGGTTTCAGAGGGGGCGGGTATCCTCAGTGGTCTAAGCCGGGCGCGGGAGAGGATGGCAGGTCTGGGCCTTGTCTTCTCGACCCCTTTCTCCGAAGGGAGCAGGGTGGAAGAGGAAGAGCGAATCGCGACGGTCACGGGAAATCCCGTGCAGATAGCCATGGCGGAGGAACAGATCATCGGGATTCTCTCCAAGCCTTCGGGAATCGCCACGGCCGCCCGCCTTGCCCGCACGCGCATGGGCCCGGACAAAGAAGTGGTTTCCGGGGGATGGAAGAAGATGCCCTTTGAGATCAAAGAGATCGTCAGACAGGCGGCGCTCGACGGGGGTATCCAGGTCCGCATCTGCCGGGACCCGTTCGTGTATCTCGACAAGAACTATGTGCGCATGCTGGGAGGCGTGAGGGCATCCATTCAAAGAGCACTCCCCGTAGCCAGTACGGTGGTTATCCAGATCCGCGGGGAGACGAAAACCATCGGGAAAGAGGCCGTGGAGGCCGCCGAGTCGGGGGCAAAGATCGTGATGGTGGACACGGGCTCCCGTGAGGATCTGGAGGAAACCACCCGGGCCTTGACGGTCCATGGATTGCGAAGCAGGGTGCGTGTGGCCTTCTCGGGGGAAATCGCACTCGATAGCATCGGGGGTCTCTCGATGCTGGATGTGGACATCATCGATGTCGGTTACGCCATCCTGGATGCCCCCTGCCTTTCCATGAGATTTGACGTTCTCGTATTGCCGTAGGGAGGGATCGAATCGATGCAATACCGTTTGCTGGAGAAAACCGAACTTTGGGTGAAGCCGGTCCGCTTGTCCGGGGTCGATCTGGGTGCCTGTGCTAAGGCGGCCGCCGAGGCGCTCGGCCTGGGCGCCGATGAGATCATGGTCACGGATGCCATGGGAGACACGCTGACGCTGGATATCCTCGTCCCCACCCTGCCGGCCGAACGGATCGTCGGCCGGAAGCAGGTTCTCCTTGCAGCGCTCGGGAAGGTCCGCGGACTTGGGTTGACCAGTGAAACAGACATCCACTCCGACGGTATCCTGGGTCTGATCGGTCTGGATGAAAAGACGGGCGAAGAGGTTCTTCAGAAAACACGAGCCATGGCCGCGAGCATTGCGTCCCACATTCAGAAGCGGGCTACGATCTGCTCGACAGGTCACGAGGTGCTGACCCGGCAGATCCGGGACACCAATTCTCCCTTTCTCGATGAAGCCTTGCGAGGGGAAGGGTATGAGGTGGTTATCGGGCCTGTTCTTGAAGACGATACACGCAGGATCGCAAGGGCCTTTAGGGAGGCGGCGGCGGATGGGTTCGGTCTTCTGATCACCACCGGCGGGATCGGGGCCGAAGGCAAGGACAAGACCCTGGAGGCCTTGCAAAGTGTGGACCCCGACGCGAAGACGCCCTACATCCTGAAGTTCCAAAAGGGAGAAGGTCGCCACCACCGCGACGGCGTGCGGATCGGGGTGGGCTGTTTCGAACCCACTCGGATCATTTGCCTTCCGGGGCCGCACGACGAGGTCAGGCTGGTCTGGCCCACGCTCAGGCAAGGAATCAAAGAAGGCTGGAACAAAGAATCATTGGCAGACGGCCTGGCCCATGTGCTGCGAAACAAGTTCCTTTCGAAAAGCAGAGGCGAAAGTCGTTTCCACCAAGTGACAGGAGAAAACCATGAAACGGAGTGACGAGCAACTGTCTCAGACGGCGATGAGGCTGCTTCAGGCATACAAGGAGCAGAAGCCGATCAACCCCTTGACGGAGGACTTCCCGGACCTCACTACGGAAGAGGCCTATGAGATTCAGCTCAGGACCATCCGATCCCGGATCGCGGATGGAGGCAAGATCGTGGGCAAGAAGATCGGCCTCACCAGTCAGGCCATGCAGCAGATGTTCAATGTAGACGAGCCGGACTATGGTCACCTCACGGACGACATGCTCGGGTATCAGGGCTTTGGGTTAAGCGGGTTCAGGCTCATTCAGCCCCGCGTGGAAGCGGAAATCGCTTTCATCCTGAAAAAGCGGCTTCTAGGCCCCAGCGTGACTCCAACCGACGTGCTCCGGGCAACTGAAGGCGTGTGCGCAGCCCTAGAGATCATCGACAGCAGGATCCGTGATTGGAAGATCAAGATTCAGGACACCATCGCGGACAACGCCTCGAGCGGTGCATTCGTCCTTGGGGCCAGAATGGTGTCGGCCCACGACATCGACCTTCGGCACGTGGGCTTTGTCTTGTCCAAGAATGGGCAGACCGTCGCCACAGGGGCAGGGGCCGCCGTGCTCGGAAGCCCGGCCCAGTCCGTGGCGTGGCTGGCCAACCGGCTTTCCGCCTTTGGGATCGGCCTCGATCCCGGGGAGATCATTCTGTCCGGATCTGCCGTTGCAGCCATACCGGTGAAACCGGGCGACTCCATTCACCTGGTGGTGGACAGGATCGGTGAGGTGGGCTGCTTCTTTTAGCAGGAAAGGGAAACCCCAAGTAGGGGGGATTTTTGTTTGTAATTGTCGACAACTGACAAACGACAAATTATCAGGCTTCATGAAGATCGACGGTGTGACCGGCAGTGCGGCAAAGTACCTCAGGAGGAAAATTCTGTCCGGGGAGTTTCGTCCTGGGGAGCGACTTAATGAAGTGGTCATTTCCTCACAGCTTGAAATCAGCCGAGCGCCTCTGCGAGAAGCCTTTCGGATTCTCGAACAGGACCGTCTGGTGAAGAGTATCCCGAGGAAAGGATGCTTTGTTGCGGATCTGTCGATTGAAGACTTCAACGAGCTGTTTCAGACCAGAGAGATGATTGAAGGTTATGCCGTCGAACTGATCGGACAAAAGAGGATACGTGCTCTCCCGAAAGTCGAAGCCGTCATCAACTCCGCGTGCTCCTGGCCCTCGGAGATGAGCAATGACCCGCAGGAACGGCTCGATTATCTGGAGGCCGTCACATCCTTTCACCGCCTGTTGATCGAGGCCTGCGGAAACAAGCGGATCCTTCGCCTTTATGAGGCCATCGTCTCCAACGTGACACGTTACCAGTTCATCTATTTCTTCAAAGTGGAACATGAAACCGATTCACGGAAGGAGCACAAAAAGGTGCTCGATCTGATCGGAAAGGGGGAATACGGGGAGGCCAAGGGCGTTTTGCGGGGACACATCCGACGATTCGAGTCGTTGATGCGTTCCCTCATGGACCGGCCTTGAGCGCTGCCGAAGAGGACCGAAATGACAAGACAAATCATCAAAACAGTATGCCAGATGTGCTACTTCTACTGCGGTCTGGATGTGACCGTGGAAAACGGTAGGATCACTAGAGTGGAGGGAATGTCGGAGAGCCCAGTCAATCAAGGCCGCCTCTGCGTCAAGGGGTTGGCCTCTCCTCAACTGGTGTCGGACCCCAACAGGATAATGACGCCATTGAGACGGGCAGGCGAGCGGGGCTCGGGGAGATGGGAGCAAGTCACCTGGGATCAGGCGATCGGTGAAATCAGTGATAAAATGCTCTCCATACGGGAATCCCTTGGTCCGGAATATGTTGGCTATTACAGGGGGCAGGCACCCGGCTGGGTAACCAATTTCAACTATGTTTGGCGCTTCATGAACTCATGGGGCTCCCCCAACCTGTTCACCCACTCCCATCTTTGCTTCGTACCCCGCGCCCTTGCGCACGGAGCGACCTTCGGCCGTTTTCCGGAACCGGATTACGAGAACACCGAGTGCATCCTCCTGGTCGGCTACAATCCCGTCTACACATCTCCAGTCAACTATGCACCCCGGATCCTGTGGGCAAAGCAACGCGGGGCGAAGCTCATCGTGGTCGACCCCAGGTTCACCCACACAGCCTCCAAGGCTGATCTCTACTTGCAGAACCGTCCGGGGACGGACGGGGCACTCCTCCTCGCCATGATCCAGGTGATCCTCGATGAAGGCCTTTATGACGCTGAATTCATCAAGAAGTGGACCGTTGGGTTCGACCAGTTGAAGGATTTCGCACAGGCCTACACGCCGGAGCGCGTGGAAGAGATCACCTGGGTGCCGCATCCAAGATCCGGGAGGCGGCGGAAATGATCTCGACCATCAAACCGGCGGTCGTCGTGGACGGAAACGGCCTCGACCAGCACACCAATACCGTCCAGACCGTGCGCACCACCTCCATACTCCGCTCCCTGATCCGCTCTGTACAGGAGAAGGGGGGCAGTGTCATGTTGCCTTTCCTGCCTTTTGTGGATGTCCAACGAAGGGGTTCGCAGCCTTCCGACTTTTACAACAAGTCCGTCTGCAAATACCCTCTTTATGCCGCGGGTGGATTCGGCTTGACCGGCGTAGAGATGCTCGACTCACTGCTGACGCAGAAACCCTTCGGGATTCGTGCCCTCATCGTCCAGGGGGGAGATCCGGCGGCGGTTCTGTCTGGGTCCGCCAAGGTGCAGGAGGCTCTTTCGAATCTCGATCTCCTGGTGGTCCACGATCTGTTCCCCACGGCCACCGGCCGGCTTGCCGACTTCCTCCTGCCTGCCGCGAGCTTCCTCGAAAGGGATCTGGTTCTGAACTACCGCTACCGGCCCAGGGCCAACGTGAACCTGATCGCCATGCAGAACCAGTGCGTCCCGCCGTCGGCGAGAGCAGGTCCGACCTGGAGTTCATCTTCGATCTGGCGCGTCGGCTCGGCATGGGGGACCATTTTCCGTGGGAGAAGATCACGGATGCCTTCGACTGGGAACTGGGGGCGAACGGGATCAGCGTCGCATGGCTTCGGGAACACCCGGGCGGATACCTGCGCGCGTATACGGACGAGGAACTTTACCGGAATTATGAGAAAGACGGGTTCCCCACGCCTTCTGGAAAGATCGAGTTCGTGTCCTCCAGGCTGGCTGAAAAGGGATATGACGCTTCCACTTCGTAGAACGGCTGTGAGTCCGTTTCCAGGCTCGACTGGCACGCGGCTTCCCTTGATTTGTTCGACGGACTGAAGCTGGGCATCCACACCATACCAGTTCAGGACACTGCCTGGATCCGGGAGATCGAACTGAACCCTTTGTGGAGATCCACCCCATACGGCCAGGACTGGGGCATACGGGATGGAGACTGGATCGTATTGGAATCCCCGCATGGCTCCACGAAGACAGGGCTCGGATCAGTCTGTCCGTTCACCCCGCATGGTGCTGGCCACGTTTGGCTATGGTGAGCGTATGCCGGAGAGGAGAACTCGGTGAACGGATGACGGAGAGGATGAGAGGGACCATATCGGGGACCACATCCAACGTTCTTTTCTCTGCCGGGTGAGAAGAAAGGAGGATGACGATATGGGTAGACGGGAAGCACTGGTCGCGAATCTGGACTCTGCATGGGATGCCTGGCTTGTGAGGTAGCGTGCAAACAGGAACACACTGGCCGAGGGAGATAAGTGGATGCGGGTCATCGCATCGGTCCGTTAAGATAGAGGGCGAACTCGCTATGGATTTCGTACTTCAACGGAGAAGGATAAGATTTTGTGCGGCTCGCAGGGCTGACGGCAAACGGTCGTTCTGCGTACAGGTCTGCCCCACTAGGGCTTGAGCATCCAGGAGGGAAGCGGACTGCTGAAGGTACTCCGGGCAAAGGTCGCTTCATGTCGACGGGATTGCAGATTCTGCCGAGAAGGGCGTCTAGCGGGAGAGTCTCAGAGATTTTCCGGCACGAGGGTTTTCCGTATAAACGGAGCGAACAGAAGAAACCAGTAGCAAGGAGGGAGAAAATGAGGAAGATCGTTTTGGGAATGGTAATTGCTTTGCGCTGCCATGGCACTTACGTGGGCTGCTACCGGGTGGGGTCGATGCCGCTTCGCGGCAGACTTTGAACTGCGCGTCACGCTGGGCACCCTATGCAGCGGGCGCGTTCTGGGTCAAGAGTTTGGAGGATTTTTTTCTGCAGAGAAGTGGAAAAAAGGGTCCTCGCTCGCACCACTCAGTACGAGGTGAAGTGCAAAGGCTTTTACGGAGTATCTGGCCAAACTTGGGGAAGTCCTGGAAATGGTTGAAGGCGGGTTGGCTGACGTCGGCCTCATTACGACGGTTTTCGAAATGTCCAACGGAGATGTTCGATTTCACCTTTGGATTCCCTTCACCACCAGCGACATCGAGATGATGCTGATTTCCTATATTAAGACGTGAATCACTTTCCTGACTTCGACAAGAATCTCGGTCGGTTCAAACAGAAACTCCTGGGTAGTGCCTACTGGTCTCAGGCGCTCTATGAACTGATCACCAAATTCCCCGTTAGGACCTGGAGGACCTGAAAGGGAAAAAGCTTGGTCACGGCGGACCATGCTACGTGGCTTGCCGCTCTCGGAGCCACGGCGGTTCAGGCTTCCTACAATGAGGTCTACACCTCCATGGACACCGGGGTCATCGATGGTTATTCCATGCCTGCCAATGTTGTGACGGCCTTCAAGATATACGAAGTGGGGAAGCACTTCACACGACTCGGGCTTGCAGGCGCCAACGTTTGCGGAATCGTCACAATCAATCTGAATACATGGAAGAAGCTTCCGAAGGAGGTCCAAGACATCATGGTCGAAGTCGGCAACGAATTCACCTGGGATCTTTACCGAAGGGGGCAGGTGGAATTGGCTCAGGCTGTTGACATCATGAAGAAGGCGGGGGTGACCGTTTACGACCTTCCCGAACAAGAGCGGGCTCGTTGGGATCAAGTGCTCAACGACTCTCGCGTTGCCGCCAAGACCATAGCCGACTGCAAAGCTCACGGATATCCGGCGGAAGAGGTAGCGAAATACTACATCAAGGCCTTGGAAGAGGAAGGGTACAAGTTCCCCTATCCACCGGAGATTTATCTCAAGAAGTAACTCGATCCATTCGCCTGGGGGGGTATCCTGATTCGGGTAGCCCCCGGCGAGACCTGGCAAGGGGTAGAGATGAACAAGCGCAGATCTGTTGAAACCATCGAAGAGGGAACTCACCTGCAATCCGGACACGCGATGGGCGCGTCATCCACATTGCTCTCAATCGATCGCAATGTCCTCATCATGCTGAACTATATCGCTGTCGGCCTGATCTTTCTGATGGCCATTTGGGTCTTCTGCGATGTGGTGGGTCGATACTGCTTCAACCACCCGATCCCCGGAACCACGGAACTGGTGAAGTGTTACATCGTAGCCATCGTCTTCCTGGGCATCGCATATGCGCTGAACCAGAATCGCCACATTCGGACCACCATCGTGCTGGATCGCCTTTCGCCGGTCGCGCAGGCCTGGTGCGACATCTTTGCCAGCCTGATTGGGGCACTAATCTTTTCAGGCCTTTGCTATTTTTCTTTTCAGGAAGCATGGGCTGCATGGCTCGTGAGGGAATTCGACGGGGTTCAACTGAAAGTGCCGGTCTACCCGGCCCGCTTCGTGATCGTGCTCGGCAGCGGCCTGTTCGTGATTCAAGCGGTGATCGATATTTTCAGCCAGATAGGCAAGTTGAAAAATGACTGTGGAAGGAAGGACCGATGAGCCCCATTCTCGTTGCAGTTCTCATGTTGGTTCTGACAATCGTCTTGATCGTCCTGGGGGTACACATCGGAGTCACCCTCCTGTCGACCAGCGTCCTGGGGTTGTGGCTCATCGTGGGTGACTTTTCCATCTCCGCCAGCCTCTTGGGCACGGGCCCCTTTTACGCGACCTTCGACTACGCCCTCGCCGTGATCCCCTTGTTCGTGGTCATGGGCCTGTTTACGCACGCATCCGGGGCGAGCGAAGATCTCTACCGGGCGGGCTTTGCGTGGTTCGGAAGACTCCCTGGGGGTCTCGGCATCGTGACAGTGGTGGCGAACGCGGTTTTTGCGGCAGTGACCGGTGTGAGCATCGCATCCGCCGCCGTCTTCAGCCGGATTGCCGTGCCTCAAATGCTTCGCTACGGCTACAGTGTCCGTTTCAGCACCGGGTGCGTGGCCGGGAGTTCCGCCCTGGGAATGCTGATTCCGCCGAGCATCATGCTTCTGATCTACGGTGTTCTGACCAATGAATCCGTGGGCGCGCTCTTCATCGCCGGCATTGTGCCTGGCATCGTCCTGGCTTGCACTTACGCGGCCGGCATCGTCCTGATGAGCTATTTCTTTCCCAGGCTCCTCGGCAACCCCATCCGGCCCGAGAAACTCGAGGGGAAGGAGATGCTCAAGGCCACTTTTCAGGCATCTACCATCGTGGGGTTGGCCGTTCTGATCCTGGGCGGCATGTACGCAGGGTTATTCACCCCCACGGAAGCAGGCGCCATCGGCACGGTCGGGGCCATGTTCATCATGGTCCTGAAGAAGCGGTTCAAGCTGCAGGAGATAAAAACGAGCCTGATGGATGCGGGATTCACCACGGCCAGTGTGTTTCTCCTCTTCATTGGGGCCCAGATGTTCGGACGGATGCTTGCGGTGAGCGGCGTGATCGCTGCCTTGAGTCAATGGGTTTCGGCCCTTCAAATCCATCCCAAACTGATCATCATCGGTATGCTTCTGCTCTTCCTCCTCATGGGCTGTTTCCTGGACGTAATCTCCATCCTCGTCATCGCCATCCCCATCATGCTACCCGTTCTTGGAACGTTCAAAATTAATCTCGTATGGTTCGGGGTGTTGGCGACCATTTGCATTGAGACCGGCTTGATCACGCCGCCCTTCGGCATGTCCGTATTCGTGGTGAAGGGGGCGTTGGGAGATATTGCCAAGGTGGAAGATATTTTCCTCGGCTCCATGCCGTTTCTACTGATGATCTTCCTGACCGTTGCCATCCTGCTGTTCAACCCCTGGATGGCCACGTGGCTCCCGAGCCTGATGTAGCATTGATCCCAGCCGCATCGATGAGGCCTTTGCGTGATGCGAATCGGCGATGATCTGATACCCAATGTTTGCAGGAGGTGTAGAAATGCCTAAACTCAGAGTGCCCTATGAGACCATAAACAAAGTGGGAAGTTTTGTGGAAATCGATGTACCCGAAAGTGATCTGATGTTCCAGTGCGTTCCGAAAGAACCGGATCCCCTTCCGGATGTCGCGTCGGCTCTGGAGAGGGTCGTGGAGTGCCCCATCCGGAGTGCTCCCTTTTCCGAACTTCTCCGGCGCGGTAAGAAAATCACCTTCGTGACTGAAAACCAGTTTCGGGCTGCGCCCGCCCGAGACATCCTGCCCATGCTCATCAAAAAGGCCGAAGCCGCAGGATGCGATATTTCCATTGCCATCGGCAGCGGAAAGGTGGGCCTGGTGACCCCGGAGGTGATCCGGGAAAAACTGGGCCCAGAACTGGTGGACAGCGGCATACCGATCGTTTTCAATGACTTTGTGGAACCTGAAAATTACAGGTTCATCGGCATGACCTCCTTCGGGACGCCGCTCTTCATTTTGAAAACCGTTGCGGATGCGGACGTGGTCGTCACCATCAGCACCACCCAGGCGACCCTGTGGGGGTACGGGGGCTCAGGCATGATCATCCCCGCCGTGTCAGGGGATGAGACCATCGAAACCAACCATGTCATGTCCCTCGCCCCGGACTGCATTCCCGGGAACAATAACTGCCGCATGCAGCAGGACAAGTACGAGGCCCTGGAAGTCGCTGGGATCGCCATGGGCATCAACGTGATTGTGGACAATCAGAGCCGGATCACCTACCTGAATGCCGGCTCCCCCGTCCTGTCGCACAAAGTTGCGGTTGGGGAATACGACAGGGTCTATCGCTTCTCCGTCCCTGAACTCAGCCACCGAAAGGCCGATATCGCCATCACCGGGACTACCTCCGTCACCCACAATCTGTTCCTGCACAACAGCTGGGCATCCGTGAACTGCGATCCAGCCGTGAGGGAGGGCGGGGTGATCATCCATGCCACGCCCTCTCCGGGCCTTGCAGGGAATAATGGTTTCGCGATCATGGACGTCATGAAGAAGTACCTGCCTGCCACCGAGCAGCATAGGGTCCGGGCGATCCGGGACTTCTGCAGGGGGGCGGTTAGGGAGGAACAGCTTTGGCTAGGGTGCGTCTGGTTCAAGCTCTTCGAGGTCATGGCCAAGAAAGAGGTGTGGCTGGTCACGGAGAAGGAGAATCTGGGCGTCTGCGAGGACATCGGGATCAAGGCTTTCGCCTCTATGGAGGAGGCCTTTTCCCGAGCCAAGGAGAGATGCGGAGGGAGAGCCAGGGTGGCCTTCATCCCGTGCGGCCGCTACACCGTTATTCGCGCCTGGTGACCTACCCCTTTATCGGTCCTTCCGGGTGGCGTGGCGGGGAACCGATTTCACAGGTGAGGCTGAGGCAGCAGCGTGAGCTTCTCACACCCCGTCCTGGTCACCCGGAAGGTATCCTCCACCCTCAAACCACCAAGCCTCCGCTTGTAGGAGGTCGTCTGCAGCAGCGCGACCACCATGTTCTCCTTGAGAACCGTCCCGCTCCCCTTCTCGATGACCGGGTAGAACTCCGATTGACGGAGCCCGACACCGTACCCGATATCGTCCGGCAGGTAATTGGCCAGGTCCGCCCGGTGAAAAACCTCATGGACCTTGTCGAACACCCTTCCGCTGGTTTCTCCGTCTCGAAGGACCTCCATGGCTGCCTTCTGCGCATCCACAACGGTCCTCAGGAAGGCGATCTGGTCCGGACCAGGCTCTCCCGCAAAGGTCGTGCGACAAATATCCGACGAATATCCTTCCCACGTGGCTCCAAGATCGATCACCACGGAATCCTCCGATTCGATCCTGCGACGGGATGCGACGGGGTGGGCGAGAAGGGTCCTCTCGCCGCTGGCCACAAAGGTTGAGAAGGCCGGCTTCTCCGAGCCCATTTTCTTCATCACGTACTCGGCCTCGGCAGCAACGTCCAGTTCGCTCACGCCGGGCCTTACGGCTTTCAATGCGGCCTCCATGGCCTTGTCGGAAATGGTTGCGGATTTGCGAATCATCTCGATCTCTGCCTCGGACTTGATGGCCCTCAATCGATCGATGGCGGGAGTGACGTGAATGAATTCCGCTCCCGAAAACTCGCGGGCAAGGGTTTCATAATCTCTGAGGAGCATGAAGTCCTTCTCCACCCCGATTTTACCGGGTGAGACCTTCCGTTTCTTCATGAGCTCGATCAGCTTGACCCCCAGCGTCTCACGGGGATACACATAGGCAGTCAGCCTTTCCATGGAGCCGCGTTCCCTGGCCTCGGGCGCGTCCAGCCACAAGGTGCAGAAGATCGGGTCTTCATCGGGAAAGAAAAGGACCCCCGCGCATACGGGGGCATATCCCGCGAAGTAGAAAACATTATGCGGCTTCAGAAGAACAGCCACTTCGATGTGATTGGATCGGAGTTCCTGCGAAAACTTGAGACAGCGGTCTTTATGATTCACCTGCGTCTCCTTTCACCGGGCTTTCTGCGGCGCCCATGATGAAGGACGGGGAAGCCGTGTGTGACCATGGCGTAAGCGTAGTCAGCTCATGGATCAACCATAGTCGGCAACTGTCCCGGTGTCAACTTCCTCGTAAGCCCCTGATGAACTCATCAGGCGTCTGGTTTTGTGATTGGCGGTCACTATAATTTATGATATAATAAAAAAGAAGTAGCGCCCCTAATGAAGAAAAGAAATTGTCTGGAAAGGAGTGTCCCATGAGTGAGGAATTCGAAGCCCTACTGAGTTCGGAAAGCAAGGGATTGGCGGTCAAGTGGATCTATGGCGAGTACACGCGGGAGGATCTCGTGCAGATGGCCCCCGTGTACCTGAGGGCCCTCTTTCGGGAGCGGATCCATCACACGATCGAGGTGGAGATCTATCCTATTCTGCTGGGAAGAAAGGAGCTTCCTCCGCGCTTCGGACTCCAACCGCAGTTGATTCTGGACGTCTGGAAAGAGCGTGGCCTCGACGACACAGATCCTGATTTCCAGTGGGGCAGGAAGTACCTTGATCTCGCTGCGAGGATCCGGGCCGGCGAGAGACCTCAAATGGAGGAGGTATTGCCGGAACCCTTCACAGAGGCCGAAATGGCCGTGGTGAGGAAGCTCATATGGGAGCGACGCTCCGTTCGCGACTGGGTCCCCGGAAAGACCGTGCCCGATGATCTGATTGAACAAATTCTGGAAGCCGGGCGCGCGGCCCCCACAGGATGCAACCTGGACATTGTGCGCTTTATCGTCATACGGGACCGTGAGACGGCCAAAATGGTCTGGAGCGACATCCCCACGCCTATGGACAGTTGTGTGCTGATCGTGATTTGCTACGACAGGAAGGTGTATGAGACCGTTGGTCATGATCGACTCGTACCTCACAATATGCTCTATGATTGCGCTGCGGCGGGGGACCACATGTGCCTGATGGCCCATGCGCTGGGTTTGGGAGCGGTGTGGCTTTCGTGCACGGCCAAAACCGCCAAGACCTTCAAGAAGCATTTCGGATTGCCGGATCATATCGAGCAAGCCTTGCACATCGCCGTGGGCTACACCGCGATCGGGTCCTTAAAATCGGAGCGAATGCCCATCAGGGAAATGATGCTCTCGAAACCCACTCCTGCGAAAGTTTGATGAGAAGGGAGGGAATCATGGCCGTGGATTTGAATCAGGTAAGTCTATTGGTAAGGCGAGAGATCGAGGCACGCATGGCCGCCCCGTTTGTCAAAGCGCTCGTCGTCGAACTTGGAGAAAAGAGGGGACTCGCCGTGGTGCAGGAGATCATCACCTCCATGGCCCGAGAGGGCGGCGTTCAGCTCGCAAAGGCCGTGGGAGGCAATACGCTGGCCCATTTCGCAGAGGTTCTGAAATTCTGGATGAAAGACAGTGCCCTGGAAATCCAAGTGGTCGAGCGGTCGGCGTCTGTTTTTGCCTTCAACGTGACCCGATGCCGGTATGCGGAGATGTATGAGGCATTGGGGATGCGTGAATTGGGGATTCACCTCTCCTGTGCGCGAGATTTCGCCCTCATGGAAGGGTTCAATCCTGGGATCAGACTCGAGCGCACTCACACCATCATGGAGGGCGCCAAAACCTGCGATTTCCGCTATGAGACCACGAAAAGTCTGAGATAATCGCGCTTCGCGGGCCTACCTCCTTCCTCGAAATCAAAACACCCCCGGAGAATCGGGGCCTCGCCGGCCCGTCTCCTCCGGTGGTGTTTCATCTAAAGACATAGGTTGTTCCCACAATATTGAGAATGAACGCCTCGGGCATTTGAGTTGAGAATTCAGTAATCGCTTTCCAACCGGTACAATGCATGGGAACAATGAAATCAGGGCCGATCTCTTTCATTGCGTTAATCGTAGGTCTGATGATCGGTTCGAAAACGGGACCGGCAAGATGGAATCCTCCCAAGACTGCGCACACTTTATCTATCCCTGTTAGTTTGCGGGCGTATTGAACAATGTTGATTATTCCGGCGTGAGAACAACCTCCAATAACAACCAACCCCCTCCCTTCCACATGGACGATTACCGCTTGGTCATCAAGAAAAGGGTCTATCATCCATTCGTTATTAACCTTTGCCTCTGCCAGAGGGAAGCCTTTTTCGAAGTCCGTCACTCGCTCCGTCTCACCTGATATGAGCACTAAATCAGAGCATACCGTAAGGGCTTCCCTGCTCTTCTGAATGTCCACGCCTCTGGTTTTCAAAGCCTCTTCATCCAACCGAGGCATGTCTCGATAACCTATGCCGGGCATCTTGAGACGGCGTTCCAGAAAAGCGTCTGGATGCAGGACTAGCGGTATGCCCTTTCTGGCTTTCTCAAGAAAGGCCATAAGCCCTCCAAAATGGTCGGGATGGCCATGACTGAGGACAAGACATTCAATCTTGGTTGGGTCTACATTGAAAACTTCTATATTGTGTAGCAAGGCGAGAGAGGATCTTCCAGCATCCATGAGAAGGTAGTGTTCGTCTGATCCCCTGCAAACCTTGAGGAGGCAGGAAAGACCGTGTTGTGCCACCGGCGCCGGCGTGGACGGGGTGATAATAGGGCGCTTTACGACCTCCGTACTTTGGACCGAGAGCACATCGGTATAGTTGTCAATCAAAATCATGACGTCAAGACTATCTGCTGCCTGCAAAGCTAACGTGTGCATTGTCTCCGGCCTCCATGCCTGAATCTCGATCGAGTTACCGATCGGAGAACTAATGAAACAGAAAATGCCTCCCGGCTGGCATTTTCCATGCTTTACTTCATGTAACCTGCCTGCTTGTAGTACTTCAAAGCGCCAGGGTGCAAAGGCACCGGCAGGTCCCAGGCCTTTTCGGGGTCAAAGGCGCGCGCGGCCTTGTATTGGGAGGCCAATTCCTCTTTTCCTTCGCAGATCGCCTTGGTGATTCTGTAGGCCACGTCCTCGGGGAGCTTATCTGTGGTGATCAAGCAAGTGCCGAATCCCAGGACCGGCACATCCGCGTCCACACCGGCAAAGGCTTTCGCCGGGATGGCGGATTTTTTGAAGCCGTATTTCTTGATCAGATCCTGAGCCACTTTCTCCCCGATCGGCAGAAAGCGGATTTTGGCCATAGTGGCCAGCTGCTGCCAGCTCGGATGCCCGGGCGCGCAGATCTGGCCGAATGCCTCGGCGTGCCCGTCCTGAACCATCTCCACCGCTGCAGGAAAGGATGTGAAGGTCACCTTTCCGCCCCAAGAGGTAAGGTCGTCGTAAGTAACGCCGTAGGACGCCAGTACCTTTCGGGTTATCCATTCCCCGCTGCCCCCTTTCTGCAGAACCACCAGCTTCAGAGGATACTTCTTCTTTTTGATGTCGGAGAAGTTCTTGATGGGGACCGTATCTCGTACGGCAAAAGCGTACCAGGATAGGTCAAGACCCCCCACGAGCCCTTTGACCTCGGGGAGGGCCTTCGGGTAAGGTGCTTCACCCCGAATGGCAAGGCCCGTCTCCACAGGAAAGCCCAAGGCGATCTGGGCCTTCCCTTGCGCCAGGAGCCTAGGATTGCCTACTCCACCGCTGTAGGGGAGCACGTCCACTCCCGAGTCGGCCGGGAGGGCCTTTTCCATTAAGCGAGCCATGGCCTGACCCATGATGTACCAGCCGCTCCCTGAATCGAATGTGGCAAAAGAGAGTCTGACCGGCTCTTCTGCCCGGGCAGGACTCACAACGCAGAAAAAGACAAAAACCACTGCACAAATTCCCATACTAAAGATGGTCTTTTTCATTTCCTCCCTCCTTTGTACCTGATGTTCATTGATTGTCTCACCGGCCCCAGGTATGGGGTGCATCTTCCTTGGCGAACTCAAGGTGACAGAACGGGCAATGAAGCTTAATGTGATCGAATCCTGAATCATAAAAGAGCCGGTCGATGTAGTAAAGCTTCATACAGCCCGGACACTGAATCCACACGTCTTTGGGCGTACCTATCTTTTCTATGCTTTGCATGGTTTCATGCCCTCGTTTTGGCGGTTGTCAGTAAGAAGTAGGATATTTCTCCAAGGCCTCAGGCCCGGCAAAGTCCTCCACTTTGATGCGGGAGGCCACTTCATCCGGGCTCTTGTTCACCATCTGGTAAAAGCGGGGCAGGCCCGGTGCGATGGGCGGCGGGCAAGTGGCGTCAATGCCGCCCCGCGTCCCGATATTTCCCGGTGAGGGCAGGCTCGGGTCCAGGGGGAATACCGCCGCGCCCTTCACCACCACCAGATCCTTGTCCCACTGGCTGCGGTAAGCGATGGACCAAAGCACCTCACTCTCGTTGAAGAGGTCGATATCCTCATCCACAACGAAGACGTGCTTCAGCCGTGAGTCGCAGGGCAGGGTGGCCATGATCACCTCCTTTCCGATGCCGGGCCGTGGTTTTCTGACCTGGCAGTAGACGTGGTTGCGCCGTCCGGAAATGGGCACAAAGACGTTGAGGATTTCCGGAACCACGCTTTTCACCACATTGTAGATGCGCGCCTCCAACGGGAAGTTGCCCAAAAGCACCAGGTGGTCGGCCAGGCCCACCCCCAGGCCGTGGTAAATGGCATCCTTTCGGTAGGTGACGCAGGTTACTTCAATGACCGGGCTGGGCCTTTGCGGACCGATGTAGCCGGGGTATTCGCCGAAGGGACCCTCCGCCTCGTAAACGTCTTTGGGTACTACGCCCTCGATGACGATCTCCGCATCCGCCGGCACAAGGAGTTTGTCGCCGAAGGTCTCTGTGGGGACCATCCGCACCGCCTCACCCATCACGCCCCCCATCGCCGACCAGTGATTTTCCGGATAGGAAAGGCGGGACTGGGCGCCGGAGACCCCGGCCGGGTGGTGGCCGATCCAGATCGCCACCGGCATGTCCTCCCCCCTGCCCCACCACTTCCAGATGTTCTGCATGCTGTGGGAAACCACCGCAGGCCAGTAACCCGTCCGGCGCGGGCTCTTCACCCAGATTCGTTGCAGACTGGTGTTATCGATGCCGCTCTCGGGGTCGTAGTTGGTGACAAAGCCGGTACCGATGTAGGGCCCCGGGTCCATGTAGTTGTGGGTCAAAATGGGAAATTTCAGGAGGTTGACCTCCTGCCCTTTTTCCACCACCTGTTTCACTGGGGCATCCGCTTTGTCCACCACCACCGGCGGTATGCGGCCGGCCACTCGGGCGCCGTACTCCATAGCCACCCTTCGGGGGTTGATGCCGAGGGCCTCGGCGCAGAGGTCGCGGCTTGCGGTCAGGTTGGTCACCACCATGAACGGGCTTTCCTCCCCGCTATCCAGGATGGGACGTTCCACGATCATGACCGGATACTTGTGCATGCCATCCAGCTTTCGCTGCAGGGCGCTGATCTCATAAGCCACCCGCATGGGTTTGTGAATGCGCAAGACGCACTCCGGCCTCCTTGACTCCAAATCGTTCAGATATGTCCTTAGATCCTTGGCCATTTTATGCCTCCTTTTCGATCAAGCACGTGTTTCAATGCATCGCTGCTGCAACTGGCTCCCGTTTGGCCGCGAAGGCGCGACCCAGGTTGGTGACCACCGGCACGATGAAGAGGACCCACCCTGAGGCGTTGAGCCACAGGGTGCCCAAGCTGGCCCACAGAACGGCCACGGAAAGGAAAAAACAAAGCCGCTCCCAGGTCCTGAGGCGACTCTCTAAAAAGCCGCTCACGCCGCTGCTAATGGCCACAACCACGGCCGCACACTTGGCGAGATCGTATGCCAGGGTGGGCCAGTCTCTCATGAGCATGAGTGAGGGATACGTGACGAACAAGAATGGGATGAGGTAGATGCCTGTCCCCATGGTGCAGGCCCGCCATCCCACCCGGGCGGCGTTGTCCTTGGCAATTCCTGCCGCGGCGTAGGCGGCTAGCGCCACGGGCGGCGTGATCATGGAGAGATTCGCGAAGTAGAAGCCAAAGAAGTGGGCCGAGATCTCCGGAAGCCCGCTCTTGATGAGCACCGGGATGGCCAGAACCGCAACCGTAATATAGGCTCCGGATGTGGGCATCCCCATTCCCAGCACCAGGCAGATCATTGCGGTCAGGACGAGAACCGGGGCCACGCTCTGGCCTGCCAGCACGAGGATCATCCCTGTGAACTTGAGACCCAGGGAGGAAAGCACAAGAACCCCCACAATAACCCCGGCAACCGCGCAGGGAAGGGCCACGATCACCGAGGAGCGGGCCCCGTCTTCCAGGGCGCCCAGGATGAATTTCAATTCCCGGTAGCGCCGGCCGTGGATAATGGGAATGGCCGAGCAGACGATGGAGACCAACATGGACATCACACAGGAATAGGTGACCGTATAGCCCACGGATAGGAGGTAGATCAGCACGATGACCGGGATGAACATGTATCCCTTCCTGGCCAGTGTGCCGCGAAGGGTCACCGCATGGGTCTTTCCCGTTGCGGCAATCCCGTGCTTTACGGCCTCGAAGTGCACGCCGGCAAATACAGCAACATAGTAAAGAAGCGCAGGGACAACGGCCACCAGGGCCACCCGCCAGTAGGTTATGCCCAGAATCTCGGCCATGATAAAGGCTGCGGCCCCCATGATTGGCGGCATGACTTGGCCGCCGGTCGATGAAAGGGCTTCCACGGCGCCCGCCGTGGCCGATGGATAGCCCGCCCGTTTCATCATGGGAATGGTAATGGTGCCAACGGTGGTCACGTTGGCGACGGCGCTGCCGCTGATGGTGCCCATCAGGGCGCTGCCCACCACCGCGACTTTGGCCGGTCCGCCTCGAAGGCGGCCTGCAAGGGCCGTCGCCAGATCGTTGTAAAAGTCGCCGAGCTTACCCTGCTGCAAGAAGGATCCGAAGAGGATAAACAGGAAGACCATGGTGGCAGAGACCCTAAGCGGGATGCCGAAGAGACCTTCCTGTGTCAGGATGGTGAAATCGATAAAAGGTTTCAGCCCCGGAGAGGAATAGGAAAAGGTTCCCGGGATGAGGTACCCAAAGAATACATACAGGATGGCTGCAGCCCCGAGACCGGATAGCCCTAGCCCCATATAGCGGCGTCCTGCCTCCAGGGTGAGAAGGAGTAACAAGGAACCGAGCACCACGTCGGCCAGGGATACTTCGTCCACGAAACGGATGCGTTCCATTATGCGTTCATAGCTGAGAAAGAAGTAGACCCCCACGATTGCGGAGAGGAAAAAAAGACTGTAGTCTGCCGGGGTGCCGGACCGTTGCTTCTTGCGCCATGGCTTTTGCAGGAAAGTGAGCATCAGGGCGAAACTGAGGTGAATCACCATCAGCTGAAGCGTGTCCAGGCGTGCGGTGATCGAAACATAAATCTGAATCAAAGACCAGCAAATGGCTAGAACGCTGACCAGTCTCTCTGTGAAAGAACCTCCCATTTGATTCCTCGTCTCCTGGGCGCGACTCAGTTTGCGGCACTGAGCCCCGCCTGGAATGCCTGACGGTTGAGGTCAAGGGCGGACGCCGGGAAGGTGTTCTGCATCTCCTGCTCCACCTCCTCGACCTGAATCGGAAGCCTCTGGGTGGCGGTGATTGCCCCCAGCATGACGATGTTAGCTACGATCGGTGATTTCAGGTCCCCTGCAATCGCCGTCGCGTTCAGAAACCAGGAATCTCGCGAAAGCGTTTGAATGGCGGATTTCAATTTATCCGCATCGGGATATCGGACCCGCTTTGCCAGAACCCCCACGGGATAGGTGGGAAACACGTTGGTCACGGTGCTCACATCGGCGTTGCCGAAGGTCCAGAGCATTCGAAGGGTCTCCAGGGGCTCCAGGCCCGCAATGAAGTGGGCCCTCCCCTCCGGCACGAGCGGCCCATAGGTTCGCGCCCTCGAAACCCTCAGGGTGCTGTAAACGGATCCTCCCCTTTGGGCTGCCCCGAAGGTTTCGCCGATCGTGACCCGGTATCCTTTTCCGGCCAGGACCCTGCCGATCATCCTGGACAGAAGGATGTTCCCCTGTCCGCCTACGCCACATATGATGATGTTGATCGGATCGTGCTCGGATGTCATCGGATGCACTCCTCCCTGTGGATTGCTTTGAAAGGACAGATGTCGGCGCAAACCCCGCAACCGGCGCAGATGTCCTCCATCAATTGGGCCTTCCCCGTCTTCGGATCCTGGATGAGCGCGGGACATCTGAATTCGCTGGAACAGATGCCGCACTCCTCCCCTTTGCAGCCCTCTTGGTCGATCCTGATGAGATAGGGTCTCTTCTTTTCCTTTTTCATGCGCACGATCTCGCAGCTCCTGCGAAGGATCAGCACGTTGACACCTGGTTCCTCCTTCAGCACACTGCGGATACTCTTGATCGTACCTTTGATGTCGAAAGGATCTCTCACCGTGACTTTGCAACCGAGGGTGCTGCAGAGCTTTTCCAGGTCGATGGCGGGAGCGGGCTCCCCCACGGCGTCGAACCCGGTGCCCGGGTGGGACTGGAAACCGGTCATGGCTGTTGCGGAGTTGTCGAGCACGATCTGGGTCATACGGGAGCCGTTGTGCACCGCATTAATCAGGCTCGGGATGGAGGCATGATAAAAGGTCGAGTCGCCGCAGATCCCGATGACCGGCTGGTCGTAGCCGAACCTTCCCAACTGCCCGAGACCTGCGGCCAGTCCTGTTCCTGATCCCATGGCGTGGAGCAGCTTCATCTGACCCTTGCCCTCGGGAAAAACATCGAGGGTGGAGCACCCGATATCTCCCGTGACATACGCATCTCGCCCGTCCGCCTTGAGGGCCTTTTCCAGTGCCCAGAAGCTGGCTCGGTGCGGACATCCGGCGCACCACATCAGTCCCCGGCTGATCAGAAGATCCTTCGCGGCCTGTGAAACGGCCGTAGCGTACGAACGATCCCGTGGTGTGTAATCGACGTTCAGGATGGTTTTCAGCGCATCGATCACTCGATCCGGGGTAATCTCTCCGAATGCAGGGATATGGCCCGATTCCCTGCCGAACACGTGGATATCGCCCATGCGGGCGTCCGAAAGCGCGGTCTTGACATGCACCTCGATGTAGGGGTCCACCTCCTCGGCGACCAGAACCCTACCCGCCGATCGGAGGTGTTTCAGGACCATCCTGGACGGAAAGGGCCAGAGGGTTCCGATCTTTAGGATCGCTACCTTTCCCTGCAAGCCCAGGATCTCCACGGCCTCCTGGGAGCACGGGGCACCGTTTCCGCCGCAGACAATGACGAGGTCGGCCTTTGCCGGTCCCTCATAACCGTTCAATGGGGATTGTTCGAAAACGACCCGGATGCGTTCGATCTTCTCCAGCAGGGCCGCGTGCTTGGGCATGCCGAGATAGGGGTTAATGGTGCGGGTGACATCCGAGGAGGCTTTCCGGGTGGGGGCTTCGATCGGGTTCATCCGAACCGTGCCGCTCGCATGGCACAACCGGGTGTACCCGCGGAACATCACGTTGCACCCGTAATCTTCGGAAAGAGAAAAGGCCCATTGGATCGCATCCCTCGCCTCTTCCACGGTGCTCGCCTCCAGAAGAGGCATGGAGGCGAATCGCGCCAACCACCGCGAGTCTGTCTCGTCTCCACTCGAGTGGGCACTGGGGTCGTCACACACAATGGTCACCATGCTGCCGCCTCGGTCTCCGATTCCGGTATAGCTGAGGTGAGTGAGAAAATCCAAGGCGACGCTCAAACCTGCATTCTTCATGGCGGTAAGGCTGCGAAGTCCCGCGAATGCGGCAGCAGCCGCCCCTTCCGTCGCGGCCTTTTCATTCGTAGACCACTCGACATGGAGATTCAAACGCTTTGCGGTTTCCGCCAGCCTTTGAATGATTTCCGACGAAGGTGTCCCTGGGTAACCGGTAGCGAATTGAACGCCTGATTCAAGCGCTCCCCTGGCGATGGCTTCGTTCCCCATCAAAAAATGGACCGAATTCGCATGAAATTGGTCGATGCCTGACATTTCGGACTCTCCTTTCAAACACGAGAGTAACGCATTAAGAATCTCCCGCCTGACTGACTTGGTGTCTAAAACCTAACCCTGCCGAGCCGGAACCAAATAAGTCCCGCCGGCCCGCGGGATCAGGTATCGGGTTTGAGGATCTGGGGTTTGCTGAAACCTGAACACTGAACACTGAAACCCGAAACCAAAAATCGTGACCTTTTTGCGCGCAATTTCACCGCTCAGGTACTCATAGTCATGGCAGACACCCATCTTCAGCCACGTCACACCTTATCGGGGTCTTGTTTTTTCTTGGAAATTGTCATTTGTCACATGGAGAATCAGAACGATGTATTGCGGCGCCAATTTTATATTGTGAAATCGATTTTTCATTTTTTATACAGGAGGCGGCCATTGAGTTCAAGGATTTTTTGTGACTGAACAGGGTCATGGATAAAGACCAAGACAGTCCGTTCCTGTTTTGTTGAGTAGCTTGACGGCTATAGATATTCCTTTAACGCAGGTTGATGGCACGTAGAGATCTCCCTTGTGACCGACGACTGATCTTCTCGGAAATCCCGCAAATCGGGCCCGGACTGAAGGCTTATTGGAGGTAGTAATCGATGGTTGAGACCACCCGGACGGTCTTGTTGATTTCGCTCTCCTCCATGATGCCGGGGGCACGGTCTCTGGGGAGAATTACGAAGATCCCCTGATTGGCCTGCCGTATTCCCGCCGCTTTGCTGCCCGAATCCCTGGCGAACTGCTCTGCGGCCTCACGACCACTGGCCGTGGCCTCGGCGATCATCTCCGGTTTGATCCGGTTGAGGCCTGTGAAGAGATAGGTCGGCCCGTCGCTCGGCCCTCCCATGGAAGAGAGCACCACGCCTGCGTCCACCAGCTCGCCGATGGCCTGACTCGCCTTGTGGATGAGGGCCGGGTCGGCGCTCCGCACCATCAAGGTCTGAGAAATGATGTAGCGGCTCCGGGTCTCTCCGCTTCGATAAGGGTTTGCGAAGACGTCCGTGACGTCCAGCCGCTGGACTTGGGCGGCGGCGGGAGGAATCCCCTGTCGTTTGAGGAAGCCCAGAATGACCTCTTTGCTTTCCTTCATGCGCATCTGGGCCTTTTTGAGATCGTCGTCCGTCGACACGAAGCGGATGGGCCAAAGGGCCACGTCCGCGGTGACATCCCGCTCCGACACGCCCTTGACCGTGACATATCGATCCCCCGTTCTAAAGTGTATGATCCCTTGACTCACCTTCCAGCCGCCGATTGCCATGCCTACGGCCAGGATCAAAGCACAAATGAGATATTCGAATCTTTTCATGGCCTGACCTCCACACGGCTCGACATGGTTGACATGGGCTCATCCATCCCGTTTTTCGAGATAGTTGAGCAGCTGGGCGCCTCCGCAGATCAAGTCGTTTTCAATGCCTTTTCGGGCGCGCATGCCGTCGCGCTCATTGAAGGCATCGAGGATCTGAAGGTGGTAGTGTTTTTCAACGGTGTCCGGCGAGGCAGGCGGATAGATCAGGTTCAGAGAGGGCCCGATTTGCAGCCACAGGATCTCCAGCAGAGCAAGGAGAAGAGGCATTTCCGCTGCCTTGCACAGTTCGAAATGAAAGGCTTGGTTCCTGGCCAGTGCCTCTTTGTAGTTTCCCGATGTCTTGGCTTTCGCCAGGGCCGCATGGATGTATTTCAGCTCCTCGATCTTCCCCGTGCCGATCTTTTCGGCCGCCTGTTCAGCCGCCATCCCCTCGAGGGTGATCCTGAGGGTCCGAACCTCAAGGTAGCGCTCCTTTTTGAGGATCGGGACCGTCACCGAGTGCGCCGGCTTCATCTCCAGGGCATGAGACGAGACGAGCTGCAACAAGGCCTCTCTCACCGGGGTGGGGCTCGTCCCCATTTGTCTGGCAAGTTCTCGAATCCCTATCTTTTCACCGGGAAGGAACTGACCCTTCATGAGGGCATCTTTTATCCCTTCATAGGCCCGTGTGGTGAGGTTTTCCCGGTGCAGTTTCTGGATTTCAAAATCCAATTTGCGCGCCTCCTCGGACATTCTACACGCACAAGTTGTCTTGACGCCAAGACTATTTAAAGATACTGGCGGACCCGCTCGGCTCTCACATCTGGGAGGTATGGGTTGACTTTAGAAGATGATAGATGATATATCAAATTCACTTTCATCCTGTCAATTCAGAACAGCGGAGCGCTCGGTGAAATCGGTCGTAAAATCAAAACCTGGCCCGGGGATTGAAGTGGTGGACCAGCCGATCCCCAAGCCCTCAGAGGGGGAAGCCCTGGTGAAGGTGGAAAGGGTCGGGATCTGCGGAAGTGATCTCCATATTTATGAATGGACGCCGGGTTATGAGTTCTTGAGCAGGTATTTCCCCCTCGTCCTGGGGCACGAATTCGCCGGGGAGGTCATGGACGTCCGCGGAGGTGCGGAAGGTCTGTTTCGCCCCGGGGACAAGGTCACCAGTGAGACGGGAAAGATGTGCGGAAGATGCTTCTACTGCAAAAAGGGCCAGGGGATCCTCTGCGAGGAACGGGTGCGGCATGGCCGTATCGGCCTTGAGAGAAATGGCGCTATGGCGGAATATGTCGTTGTGCCGCAGGAATCCCTTCACCGCGTGCCGCCCGGAGTGGGTCTGGAAGCGGCGGCCATGGCCGAACCTGCGGCGGTGGCCCTCGGGGCGGTGGAACGGGCGACCCTCGATCCGGGCGATATGGTCGTGATCCTTGGCCCCGGGCCCATTGGGTTGCTGATCCTTCAGATGTGCCGGGCCCTGGGTGCGGGATTCACGATGGTGGTCGGGCAGGAAACGGATGCTCGCCGTTTGAAGGTGGCCACGGACCTGGGGGCGGATGAGGTCTTTATGGGTGACGGCAAAGCCCTGGATCAGAAGACCCGGGATCTGACGGAAGGGAAGGGCGCTGCCGTGGTTTTCGAGGCCAGCGGCGCCGTGTCGTCCGCCGTGTCGGGGTTGGAGATACTTAGAAAGGGAGGCGAGCTGATCCTGGTGGGGATTTACCAGGCGGCCATCCCAATGGATGGCACCCACCATCTGGTGCGACAAATGAAAACGGTCAAGGGAAGCTACGGGGGCGCTTCGCTGGACTGGGACAGGGTCTTGAGTCTGATAGCTTCGCGGAGGCTGAACCTCGGACCGATGATTTCGGACGTCATCCCCATTGATCGGGCTCAGGAGGCCTTTGAAATCGCCAGGCGGAAAGATGCATTGAAACTATTCCTAAACCCCCTCGATTAAGGGGAGGGACCCCGTGCTGTTGTATCAGACGGCCACTTCTTTACTGATGTTCAAGAACCGATGTAGTGCTTCCGGCTCTTTGCAGTAAGTGTCCATCCATAAATCGGAGAATTCCGGGTGGGGCTTTCAGCCCGCCGATTGTTGGCGGACGTTCAGCATTCAGCCAGTCTCCTATTTTTTTTAGTCTTTGCTGACAGCTGATCGCGCTCATCCAAAAACAGCCGTTCCGGGATGAGCATTAATTAATCGCTCTTGGGTTCATGCTCGTTCGGGTCGGGGAGAGAACGAAAGTTTGGAGGTGAGGATGCATTTCACAGACAAAGTGGCAATCGTGACCGGCGGGGCTTCGGGAATTGGCGCGGCCACCGTAAGGACCCTTTTGTCAAAAGGGGCAAGTGTGGTGGCGGCTGACACAAACGCTGCGGCATTGAAAGGAATGGAAGAGGAACTCAAGGGGTTCAAGGGCTCGTTTGTGCCGCTAAAGGCCAACGTGGCGTCCGAGGAAGACGTCAGCCGGATCATCGAAAAGACCGTTTCCCGTTTCGGTGGGCTCGACATGCTGGTCAACAACGCGGGGATCTCTCCCAAGCACGAGGGGAAAAAGCTGAATCTCTGGGAGATGGACGTTTCGGAGTGGGATCAGGTCATGGCCGTCAATATCCGAGGGGTATTTTTGTGTTGCCATCGTGCCGTTCCCAGGATAATCGAAAGGGGAGGGGGTGCGATCGTCAATCTGTCCTCTCTGGCGGCCAAGGTGGGATCGGTCATCACAGGGTGTCACTACGTCATTTCCAAGGCCGGCGTGGTAGGGTTGACCAAGATTCTTGCCCGTGAGGTGGCGGCATACGGCATCCGGGTCAATGCGGTGGCACCGGGAAGAATTGATACCCCCATGATTTGGGACGTGCCGCCGGAGGTCAATGAGCGCTACAAGGAAAGCATCCCCCTCAAGCGCCTCGGATCGCCGCAGGATGTCTCCGACGGGATCGTCTTCCTGCTTTCCGACAAGGCCTCCTACATCACAGGCCAGGTCCTGGATATCAACGGCGGGCTCGGAATATACTATTAGCTCCATCCGGAAATCCTCGATTTATGGATGGACACTTGAGACAAATGGAGGTCATCATGAAGGTCGGTCATCGACTGGCAGAACTGCTCGTGGAGTATGGAATCGAATACGTCTTCGGCGTGCCCGGCGGACAGACGCTTTCTCTTTATGAAGGGATCATGAAACAAAATGGGAAAATCCGTCATGTCCTGATGCGGGACGAACGGAGCGCCGGTTTTGCGGCAGACGCCTATGCACGGATCACGGGAAAAACCGGTGTGTGTGATGCCACCGTGGGCCCGGGGGCGACCAACCTGGTTTCACCCCTCGCAGAGGCCTACAATGCTTCCATTCCTGTCTTGGCCATCATCTCGGACATCTCCAGGGCGTGGGAGCACAGACGGACAAGGGGAAATGCATCGCAAGCCATGAAGCAGGTGGAGATTTTTTCTACCATCAGCAAGTGGCAGACGACCTTGAATGAGCCATCTGCCCTGGACGACGTGGTCGATGCCGCTTTCCGTGTTGCGACAACCGGTAAGCCGGGACCGGTGGTCCTTTCTATCCCGGAAGACGTTTTCTGGGCCACCGCGGCCGAGCCGAAGCCTGTGGATCGGAGCCGTGGGGCCATCTTCCCGCGTCACCGATTCGGACCCGATCCAGAAGCGGTGACGCGGGCAAAGGATGCGATCCTCAGATCGCATAAACCGGTTCTCCTCGTTGGCGGCGGGGCATTGATCTCCAATGCGGGGGAGGAGGTGCGTGCCCTGGCCGAGCACCTTGATGCACCCGTATGCACCACCATCACCGGCAAAGGCATCATTGAAGAAACTCATCCGCTGGTCTTCGGGGTCTGCGGTTCCATGGCCAACCCGGTCGCAAACCGGGTCATTGGGGAGGCCGATCTGGTCATGTTTGTGGGGACCAAGGCCGGGCAGCTGGCGACGTTTGGGTACGAGATGCCGAAGCCAGGGGTCCCGACGATCCATGTGGACGTGGATCCCGAAGAGATCGGTCGAAATTTTCCGGACAGTCTTCCCGTGGTCTCCGATGCCCGTCTGGCCCTCAGAGCCCTGCTTGGCCTGCTTGGCAAAGATCGACCACAAACCGATTGGCAGAAGGAAAAGCTGGCGCAGATGCGGGAAGATTCGTACAAGTCGGCCGTTGACAAAAAGGTCAAGGATGGGGATCCCATGAAACCCCAGGCGATCATGGATGTGGTCAATCAGGTGGTCACTGAGAAGGATATGGTCGTCTGCGACGCAAGTCTCGCCTCCGGCTGGGCCGCTGCCTACTGCCGCATGCCGAAACCGGGGCGCCGGTTTCTGGCCCCCCGGGGCCTGGCAGGACTCGGTTGGGGGGCACCCGCTGCCATCGGGGCCGCCTTGGCAACCGGCAAGACGCAGCGGATCTTGCTCTTTGCCGGGGATGGGGGGTTCGCCTATTCGGTCCAGGAACTGGCGGTCATGGCCAGACTTGAGCTTCCCGTGGTCACGATTCTATTCAATAATGACACGCTGGCCTGGATCAAGCACGTGGAGAAAAACAGATTCAAGGAGAGCTTTATCTCTACGGACTTCCGCCACATCGACTTCGCAATGGTCGCAAGGGGATTTGGCGCCAGGGCCTACACGGTGCAGACGCTGGATGCGCTTCAATCAGCGCTTGAAAAAGAAAAGGCCCCCAATGGCCCCGCAGTCATCGATATGTTTACGGATCAATGGGAGACGCCGGTCCTTCGGTTTTCGTCGTCAGGGGGAGGGAAAGGGCAAAGCGCATAGGGCATAGCGTATAGCTCATAGGGAATGGAGGGCAGAAGTGGATACCCGGAGAACAGCCCCATTGGATCGCAAGGGGTGTCTCCGGGTTCGGTCTGGCTACTTATCCGTGTAATCGAACCAGCCTTTCTTGGTTTTTTCCCCGTAGTGGCCTTTGACAAATTTTTCAACGACGCTGGGCGAGGGCCGGTCGGCCGGATCGCCGGTCTGTCTGAACTTGCCCATGGAGATGGTGTAGCTCAGGTCGATACCCGTGAGGTCCATGAGACGGAACGGACCCATGGGATGACCTGCGCCAAACACGCAGGCCTTGTCGATATCCTCTGCGGATGCCACCCCCATGTCCAGCATCCACAAGGCCTCGTGGCTGATGGCCCTGAAGATCCGGTTCAGAAGGAAGCCCTCCACCTCTTTCTTGATGAGCACCGGCACCTTGTCCAGCCGCTCGCAGAGCTTAAACGAGATGTCCGCCGTCTCGTCCGAGACATGGGGTCCCTTGACCACTTCCACCAGCTTCATGACCAACGCCGGGTTGAAAAAGTGGAGGTTCACCACCTTTGACGGACGGGACGTCGCATCTGCGATGAAGGAGCTCACAAAGGTGGAGCTGTTGGTGGCCAAAATGGCATGTTTCGGCGCGATCTTGTCCAGGGCGGTAAAGAGCTTGCGTTTGACATCCAGGACTTCAATGACGGCCTCGATGACATAGTCTGCGTCCTTTACCGCCTGTTCCATATTGTTTGTAAAGGAAATCCTCTGGCGGGCGGCCTTGGCCTCCTCCGCCGTCAGTTTCTGCTTTTCCACGCGGCCCGGAAGATAGGTGTCCGCGAACTTCTCGGCCTTCCTGAGTATTTCATCGCTCACGTCCGTGCAAACCACCTTGTAGCCGCGGATGGCGCTGAGGAGGGAAATCTGATGGCCCATGTTTCCAGCCCCAATCACAGCAATGTTCTTCACATCATCAATCTTCATTTGGAACCTCCTTTTGATGTTCGGTCGTTTGACTCCCCCCGTGACCTTCAGAACGCGTCCTGGGGCAAGGCAAGACAGGGTTACCCTCTGTCATGTAAATGACGTGGCCATAACGGCTTCAGCCCAACGGTTGATTACCGGAAGGATCGTTTGAAGGTCAATCCAATACATGGGCCAAGGAATTCAGATCCAGGTCCTTTTAGGTACCCTGGTTGTGCCGTCAAGAAGACATTTTACCGCTGCTTGCTCGGTCCTCGTTTCCGCCGCCCCATTCCCTTCCAAACTTCATCTCCCTCACTCTCCTTCTTCCTGGGCCTCGACAACCCTTTTCTTCCTCAGCTTGGTGCGTTTCTCCGTCACCTCCTGGTTTACGGAACCGGTCTGTTCCATGACCGCGGCCGACTCGACGGGCGCGATGCTGCCTTCGGTAACCTCAACCACTGTTTCCGCAACACGCTCCTCCGGTGCCTTCTCGACTGGTTGCGCAACCGGTTGCGGGGCGGGCTTCTCTTTCTTCACATATTTCCTGGTCGCCCTCTTGACTGGTTTCACCTTAACGGCTGCTTTTCTCGCTGCCTTCGCAGCCGATTTTCTCTTCGTCACCGGCTTTTTGACGACCTTCTTTGCCGGTTTCACCTGTGCTTTGGCCTTCTTCGCTGCCTTCGCCTTGGCGGGTGCTTTCTTCGTTGACGCCTTTTCCAATTTCTCGATTTTCTTTCCGATGGACTCGGCCTTCTTGGTCAGGCCTTTGAGCCCCTTCAAGACCGCCTTTAGCTCACCCTGAATTCCCTTCATGGATGGATTCCTCCCTACTACAAGAATTTTGCGGGCAGTTATCAATGAATGGTTTTCAAAAGTCAAGCAAGAAGGGGAGAGACGCTCAGTTCACTGCATCCTTGAGATCCTTGCCGGGTGTGAACTTCGGAACATTCCTCGCCTCGATCTCGATCTCCTTACCAGTCTGCGGATTCCTTCCTGTCCTGGCCTTTCTGTTGCTCACCTTGAACGTACCAAACCCGACAAGCGAGACTGCCTCGTTCTCCTTGAGTGCCTTGGTTATGCTGTCAAGCACACATTCAACCGCTTCCTGAGCTTCTTTCTTTGTGCCGACAACCTTTGCCACCTCATTGACTAGATCTGTTTTGTTCATGTCACTGCTCCTTTCTTGTGAAATCTTCAGATGACAACTGAAAAACGACAGTTATTGAATTGAACATTACTCCCTGGACCGGCCGAACATTTTGAATTTCACACGTGCCTGCGTTGCCCTATCCTCCGCTCAGGCTGAAATGGATTATAGCAGAACCGGCTACTGATCGAAAATATCTTGACAGCCAGCTAATCTTAAGGCAGCTTTAGAATAAGATAACATGCCAGAATGAATAGAGAAAACAGGTTTTGTTACGTACGGGGATAATTATCGTTGAACAAAAAGATAAGCGCCGGCCGGCTTTTTCGCCATCCCCTTGACCATTGGGTTATGCCCAGTTCCTGCCGAATTAGTGAGATCAGGTTTTCCCTGTTTTGAGTTGCTTGCCGATATTCCAACACTTGGCGATTTCACCGCCCAGCGACCAGTATTTTTTACTGTTCATGTCAAACATTAACGGTTTTAATTTGGAAACATCAACATTTTTGAAAGAGAGAACCGATTCGTCAGCATAAGTCTGAACAATTTCTCCGATGAAAACATCGTGGGTCGGAAAATCAATAATCCGGTCAAGCCTGCATTCCATGCACACCTTGCATTGCTGTATCATAGGGGCAGTTTTCAGTTCGCCGTAAAATATATCGAATAAAACTGCTTTGTCCGTATTTTTCCCTGTCGTGATTCCGCAATAGTCTGTTTCAACAACAAGATTTTCAGAAGGAAGACAGACGCTGAAAGTTTTGTTCTCCTTAATTCCGGCGTTGGTATAGTGAATTTTTCCCATGCCAAGCGAGATGTGATTGTGGGTCATAATGCCGATATGCGCAATGGCAATAAAATTGGGTTTTCCGCTGACGGTAGCACCCACAAGTGTGGTGGGCGTAGGATACAGGGCGTTAACAGCACCCAGTTTTTCTTTCATTATTCTCATCCTTTCATTTATTGTGGGCAGTTTAGAGTCTCGGGCAATTACCGATCATTCACAGATTCTTGCATCATCCTTGAGGCCTGTCCGAATTCATCGATACTGATGATATCCTGGTTCTGATTAGCAGTTTTTTTCTGATTTTTCAAATTCTCCTGAAAGAAAGTGCATTTTATTTGCGGATAAGCACCTAGAATGAATTCTGTCGATTTTAGCATAGATAGAATACATCCATTTCACGCCTTGGCGTGATTCGACGTTCAATCTGTTCACCGCTCCGGCCGGCTGAAGTTTCATGCGAGGCGCGCGTACGGCTGTCACGCCTTCTTCTCCACCACCGGAATGGTCAGCTGCTGGGCAGGTCTTAGAGCTCCGAAGTCCACATCGGTGTTGAACAGTTTGATCAACCACAAGGGCACTGCGAATTTTTCCTGAGACAGCTGCCAAATGTTGTCGCCTTTTTGAATGCGGTAGGTTTGGACCCCACCTATGCGGTAGGACGCAAAAAAGTCTTCCACCAATTCCTTATGGTATTCATAGCGCCGCTCTTCGAACTGCTCCCTGGACACCTTGCCAAGCGGGATCTTGATCTGCTCGCTGATCCGCAAAGGTCGCCCATAGCGAAATCCATTCAAACGCCGGAGTTCCTGGGTGGGAATTTCCAACCACTCCGCGTAGTGTCCCAGGGTTTCCTCGACTTCCACCCGGATCAGGCCCGCCGGCTTGCCTTTGTGCCGGATGAGCTTTTCGACTGCCAGGGTCCCGACCAGTACCTCCGTGTTGATCGGCGGCACCGGGCGGGAGTCCGTCACCGTCACCGGTGCCTCCAGGCCTGCACCCGGTGAGACCATGTCGGCGGCGATATTTGCCGCGCCAAGCTCCTCCACAGAAAACTCCTCGCTTGTTGCAGCCAAGGCTGACTCGGCCTGGTTTTTGGCCGGTGGCTCTTCCGGCAGCTGCGCCGGTGCCGGACTGGCTGTCGGATGACCTGCAGGTGCCGCCAGGGCATAAATCCTATTAACAGCGTTCTCCTCCGCAGCCGATTTGGCCTCGACCGTCGCCGCGGGTTTTGACGTTGGCCGCTCGGCTGACGCGGACGGCGCGCCGGCCGACTGTTCGGCGGTCGCTTCCAATCCGGAAGTCTGCTCCGACCGAGTATCCGCCACACGGCCGGAAGCCTCTGCCTCCCGGGTCCTGGCTCCCGGGGATTCGGCCTGGGCAAGCTCCAATCGCTTTTCTCCGGACAGCGGCAGGCGCAGATTCTGGTTGACATAAACCGTGGCACGCGAGTCCAGGTGGTTGGCTGCAATGAGATGCTCTAACTTGATGCCCTGAGCCCTGGCGATCGCTGTGGCCGTGTCGCCCTTCCGGACGGTGTAGAATCGACTGGGTTTTTGCTCCGACTGATAAATCCCTGCTAGGGCGTCGCCGCCTTTGAGCGCCTCCGTCTGGCCATCCTTCAGCGGCAAGCGCAGACGATAGCCCTTGGGTACATATTTCTGCCCGCGAAACACGGGCTCGCGCAAGGCCGGGTTGAGTTCCCGCAAATCGGCCACCTTCACATTGAAACGGCGGGCCAGGTCATCCACGGCGGCATAGCCGGCCAGCACGATTTCACGATGCTTGGGGGGACTGTCAAAGTGTAGATCGCCGAAGTAGCGACGATAGTTTCGGGCGACTTCCCGAGCAGCCAGAAATTCCGAGTAAAAGTTGCGGGACGCAAACTGAAAGATGCGGCTTTCATATTCCTTATAGATTGCTTCGTAGCCGCCTTTCATTGCCACGGCCCGGTGCATACCCTGCAGACCGTGGTTGTACGCGGTGATAGCCAACGGCCAACTCCCCAGCTCTTCGAAGCACTTCTGAAGCAGCCGGGCAGCGGCGTGGGTGGACACAATCGGCTCGCGCCGCTCATCGACGACGTAGCCGACGGTCATAAAAAGCCGGCCCGTGGAGCCCGTGAACTGCCAGATCCCGGCGGCGCCGAATTTGCTGTAGGCCGCCGGGTCATAGGACGATTCCACGTGGGGCAGGTAGGCGAGGTCTTCCGGCAGCCCGTACTGACGGAAGACGGCCCTGATTTGCGGCAGGTAGGCGCCGGAACGGATCAGTCCCTCCCGGAAGCGATCCTTGAGCCCGATCTGGCAGCGCAAGTTCCGGCTGGCGGCCCGAAAATCCGACGGTCCGGCCGTCGGGTCGAAAAGCTCGGCGACCCGCCGCTCGTCGTCGGTGGCCGCCGCCTGTCCCTCGGCCAGTTGTTTCAGGATGGTTTCATATCTGTTTCGCGCGGCCTGAACGCGCCTTTCATTGATGCGAGCAGAGCCGGGAACCTGTCGGTCCTCCAGATCCACAACCCCGTAAATGATGTCCAACCGGTCCTTGTCGTGAATCACGCCCTGCCGGATTGAATATTGCGTGAAGACCTTTTTCCAGAAAGAGACATTGGGTTGAATACAGTCGTAAACCGGAAACGGATCGGTTTCCGGTCGGCCCTCGGTGGCCATGAGTGTCACGACCAGGCACAGACCGACCAAGGTGCGATGGGCAAAGATGATGAACGAGAATTTCATGGGTGTGACCTATCCGGTGCCAACTTGCGTTAAAACGTGAGCCATCTCAGATGACGATCGATTTTGCGGTCAACATGGAGAATCAGCAAGATTCCAGCCGAAGACGATCAATCGACAGCAGACCGGCGCAATGCTCGGTGACTGACGGCTGGTTCCTGCGACCGGAGACGGCCAGCCGTTCACCGAGGCTGATCAGGGGGGGAAGGAGGACACAGGACGGGCGCGCCCAGTGGGCGACGTCGTCGAAATCCAGGGTGTGGGCGAAGGTGCCGTTGGCCAGGGGAGGGCTCGTGCGGAGCCCTGTCCCCCCACCGTCGCCTCGGGTTTGGCTCCGGCCTCGGCGACGAACCTCGCCACTCCCTGGCCGGGAGGCGAGGCGGCACCGGCCAGCATCACTCCGATGCAGTCGAAGCAGCTGGTCCTGGCCGAGTCGATCGTCTCGGCCAGGATCTCCGCTCCGGGAGTCTCGACGACGAATCGGGCTATCCTGTTCTCGGTGACACCCACTGGCATGCCTTTCTACGCACGATGAAACCGCAGCCTCGAAGGGAGGTAGCAGGGCCGAAGGACGCTCCCCTGCGCTTCGGCAGAATCTGGGGGAGACGTCAGAAACGAGTCACCCGCCTACGGCTTGATCAAGACCTTGATCGCTCCGGCTTCACGATTGGTGAAGATCCGGAACCCCTCCTGGATCTGCTCCAGGGGGAACTTGTGGGTGATCATCGGCGCCGCGTTGATCTTGCCGTGCCGCATCAGGGAGAGGGCGCGCGCGCAGTTGGCGCGGCTTTCCCCGCGGACGCTGTAGATGTGGATGTTGTGGATGCCCATAAAGTTGAAATCGACGGTCACCGGCTCGTGGGAGAACCCGATCAGGAGCACCTTCCCCATCCGCTTGCAGAGGTGCAGCGCCAGGTCCGGCCCCACCTTGCTGCCGGAGGCCTCGATGACCAGGTCCGCCCCGACGCCCCCGGTCTTCTCCTTGACGAAGGCCACGGGATCCGTCTCGCGGACGTTGACCAGGTAGTCGGCGCCCAGTTCGGCCCCGATCTTCAGCCGGTCCGCGATCGCCTCGAGCAGGATGACGTGGTCGGCGCCGAGCGCCTTGGCGATCTGCGTCGCCATGAGCCCCAGGGGGCCCGCCCCGATCACGACGACGGAGTTGCCTGCGATGAGCCCGCCCACGGTCTCGAAGCCGTAGCACATGCATCCGGCATTGGTCACCAGGGAGGCGTCGTCCAGGGAGATGTTGTCCGCCACGTGGTACACGGTGTTGATATGGTTGATCGCATACTCGGCGTACCCGCCGTTGGTGGTGAAGCCGTTGGCCCTGTGCCCCTTCTTGGTGTTGCCGTAGTTGAGGCACGAGGTGTAGTCGCCCCGCCGGCAGTTGATGCAGCGGCCGCACCCGTAGTGGGCCTCGACCGCCACGCGGTCGCCGACCTTGAACTCGTCCACGGTCTCGCCGACCGCGGCGATCACGCCCGAGTACTCGTGGCCGGGGATGAAGGAGCCGTAGGGCGGCTGGCCTTCCCAGGGATGGGCCATCAGAGCCACGTCACTGCCGCAGATGACGCAGGAGTTGACTTTGATCAGGACGTCCACAGGACCCGGTTTCGGCGTGGGCATCTCCTTGACTTCCAGGGTATTGGAGCCCATCAGCACGGCGGCTCTCATCGTTTTGGGTATATCCATTTCTTCCTCCTCACGTTGATCCAAGCAGGACGAGCAGAGGTGAGGTGATAAGAAGTCGTTTTTTTAGGTCCGGATTATGGTTGGTATTGACTTGTGTGTCAAGCAGGATCTGGGCGCAACATATTGTGTCCGCAACTTGCAGGCGCAAAATGGGCATTGGGTGGCGGCCTTTCCTCTATTTGCCATAAACCGAGAGGCTCTCAGATCTTCGTTATGACTTAATGCTCCATTATCACGATGATTATTTTCATGTTTCCTGAACATTTCGGGCAAGTCAGGGGGGCCACTTAATAGATTTTCAGGGTCAGCATTGCCCATGTTTTCCTGGGCTCTTTGAATGATCTTGCAGTTCGACGATGGGTGGTAATGCTGTCCAGGCCAATCTTTTTACCTTCGCCTTGCGTCTGTTCTATCTAGATGTAACTAAAGGGAAAACCTGGATTCCTGGTGTTTGAAATGGATATCCACGGAAGGATCTTCCTGGCAAACACGGTTGAGGTGATTCTCAGCCCTTCATTTGGAGTGAACGGGTGCCGTTGTCCGTATTGTCCAGTCACACCCGCATCCGTCCTCTGCGCCAGGCATGGGTTCCAGGGTTAGTTCTATGAGTCTCTTGGCGTATTCAAGAATCCCCTTGAACAGCGAAGCACTGTGTCCCAACTGCTGATATGCCTCCTCTTTCGTCAACACCCGGTTCTCATCCTCCAGCCTATACCCTAACATCATGGACAGATTGGCCACCTTCGAAATCTCCCTCGCCAGGTCCTCCTCGGAGTTGATCTTGATGGGGTAGACCCTTATCCTCTCCAGGTGGTCAAGCACCTCATCATTCACGGTCCCGTCCACCGCTTGGTGGTTCCTCTCATTGAACGAATTCCACTCCGTATTATGAAGCGGCTGAGACAGATCGCCCACGTAATGGGCACAGAAAGCCAGATGGTACTCCCCGTACTTCCCCTCCTTCTTGTCCGTAATGTAATTTCTAAACGATGCAATGATGGCGCCGTAGAGGTGCCCATGCTCGTCAATCTGGTCATACCCCTCCACCTGGGCCATGACCATCTCTGGGGTAACAACTGTCCCTCTCGGATTGTTCACGTAATGGTTATTCCCCTCCCGGTCCCCCATCTTCACCTTGATCATGTCCGGCCCGCAGGCGTTGAACCACTTGGAGTACCCGGCGAACTTGGCGACGGCGATGTGCGTCTCGTCGAACCAGGCGTGCGACGGAGGACTGATCAGGAGGCCGAAAAGAGCTTGTACCAGAAAAAAGACCGCGATCCATAGAGAACGTTTCAAGGTTTACCTCCATTGGAGTTTGTCATACGGGCGATCCCCGGGGATTGCATGGTATCACGAAGCTTGTTGTGAGTGAAGGTGTCACGGAGGTGGAAGTAGCTCGCCGGTTAAGATCGGGAAAATTCGGCATACCCCAGTACAGTGTTGAATGTTCCTGAGGTGTTTAAAATCAAGAATAGGATAATCGTTGAACGTACATACAGTTCTGCCATCGGCAGAAGCTGTTCGTTGACCCTTTTAGGGTAGATTCAGAATTTCACTTGAATTTTAAAAGAGCGTCCCGCAACTCTTATCAACAAAGAAACAACGCTTATCCCTTTAAAGTGGCTCCATTACGGCGATCATTGACATTCTGACCTTCCTATTTCGCCTTTCAAGGTGCTGGCAGCAGCCGCTGCTTGCACGGTCTCCTGGTTAAAAAATGAAACCATGGGATGCCAAGGCATTACCTGGAGGAAGATGGTAAAATACTTTTCAATAATAATATTAAAAAAAGGCATTTTAAAATAATAACTTTACTTTTTAATTATTTATGATTATAATGTACTTAAATATTTAATAATACTGTATTATTAATTAGTTATACAAAAATGAGAGATGTTTGCTGATAACCTTTTAGAACTATTCTTCCATTCAATCGGTCTGGGAAGGTTGAGAGTCAAGTTCAGGATAAAGATAGACAAAAGGGACCCATGAGGTGACACTAAAAAAACTTCTCGATTGTGCGTGCATCTTTTCTAAAGGCCACACTCTACAAAATGTTGGAGAAGGGTTCTGCCCGAAGAGAATAACGGCATCTTGGGAAGCCATTGAAAAGACAGTTCTGTTGGCTGATTAATCATCTACCCAATTGGAGCCTTTGGCTGCAACCAATATAGATTCAAGACTATTATGTAACGATCGGCATGACACGTTAACACCATAGGCGAGGGTCGGATTCCCGGCATTTTTCAATGCTAAGAAAAAGCATTCCTATGATAAAACGATTTAAAATGCCTTAAATATGCTCCTGGCGGGACGTGGATGTCCCGTTGGGGGCCAAAAAAATGTCACCGCGGAAAGGGTCCTTTCATAATGACCAAATGCTGGAAGAAGCCTTTTTCCCTCGTTCTCCCCTTTTCTTAGATCGTTTACCCTTTAACTATATCTGTTCATCTTTCTTCCTCACCTTATCATTCGAGCAAGATGCCTCTTAATCATTGTCAGCAGTACTGCTGACACTAAACCCTGACCCGGCCAAGCCGGAACCAAACAGGTTTCAGGTGTCAGGATCTGGGGTTTGCTGAAATCTGAACACCGAAACCTGAAACCAAAAATCGTGACCATTTTGCGGGGAATTTCACCGCTCAGGTACTAAGAAAGAAATGGGTTGCATTTTCGGAATTGGCCTCCGTTCCTTGAATTAAGGAGGCTGAAATGATTAACCCTCTCAAATTTTGCGGAGATAATCCCATGAAGAGAATCTAGATCTAAAGGCCTGATGTTTCGATCAACCAGAAAAGGAGGACACGGTATGCATTTCAAAAAGATCTTCGTATTTATCGCTTTAAGCATGGTCATTGGATTTCTTGGATGTACTAAGGAGAATGTAGAAGCGCCCAAACAGGAGCGAATCACAACGAATTTGGTTCCACCGAAAACTGAGGTTAAGGGCACGAATTTTCTTATAGAGCTTAGCGACCTTAAAATCAACACGACGCAAGACATAGCTTCTAAAGAGATTGTCGAAACCCCGAACCTCTCGGGCCGCATCAAAATAACCAATAAATCTAAAGATATGCTGGATATCCAAGCGGTCACGGTTGAATACTTCGACGAAGCTGGGAAGACAATCGATTTTGAATCTGGAGAGAAAATAGCGAAAGCTAATTTGTATTCGAGGGTTCTTAAGCCTGAGGAGACTTCCGAAGGGTCTTTGGATGTCACAATCCCGAGGAAGGCTATCAAGGGAAAGCTCCTAGGAAAGATGGAAATCAACCTGGTCTACATCCCGTCCCCTCTTAACCGAGAGACCGTCACTTTCCCTGAAAAGGTTGAATAGTCCGTTACCAATCGGCTAGATAGTGCTCATCCAAAAACAACTGTTTTTGGATGAGCGCGTTCAGTCATCAGCGATCAGCTGTCGGCAAAATCTAAGAGAAACAAAATAACTATCTTGGTCGATCCCTGACCCACCGGACTTTGTCGATAAGAATGTTTGAATGTTGAGAACGTTTCCTTCACCTACACGTTTGCTGTTGTGCTATTTCATCAACAGCAGACTCAAGGCCATGATGACCATGCCGCCAATGAGACCGAAAACGGTTTCGTGCCCCTTGCCATAAGCCCGACTGGTCGGTAGCAGTCCATCCAGACTGATGTAGACCATGATACCCGCTACCGCACCAAAGAGAATGCCTATCACTTGAGGGGGGATGCCCCCACTTTCACTCCCCACCACAACGCGTAGAGCCAAGTAGGCGATCCCCGTCCCGACAGGTTCGGCCAAACCACTTAGGGAGAAGCAAGTGAACGCCTTCTTGCGATTGCCAGTAGCGTAGAAAATGGGCACCGAGACGCTCATCCCTTCGGGGAGGTTGTGTAGAGCAATCGCCATCGCAATCGCTACGCCCAGGCTCGGGTCCCGCAGGGCTGTAAGGAATGTGGCCAGCCCTTCCGGGAAGTTGTGGATCGCAATGGCGAGTGCAGTGAACAGACCCATGCGCTGAAGCTTTCTTTGATGCACACCATGGTCGTGGACGCCGTGAGTCACCTCCTGACCAGCCTGAGCGACCGCATCGATATCCGGCAAGGGGGCGGTGGGGTCGTGGAGTGGTGCAATCTCCTTTTCCGCATGCGTCTCATGCGGATTCTCGGCCGATGGTATCAGGTTGTCGATGATGCCGATCAGAAATATGCCGACAAAGAAGGATGCCGCATTGATCCAGCGCCCCCAGTAATCTCCGTAAGCCTCTGCCAGGTCATCAAACCCCTTGTTGAAGATGTCTACGAAAGAAACGTACAGCATGACGCCAGCCGAGAAGCCCGTTGACACCGACAGGAAACGATAGTTCGTCCTCTTGACAAAGAATGCAATTGCGCTGCCGACGCCTGTTGCCAGGCCAGCGAAAACCGTCAATCCAAGTGCAAGCCAGACATTCGTCATAGCATTGTACTCTGCGGCTGCCATTAGGTCCGGGTCATTTCCCGCCCTCTGCACCGCCCGGCTGATGGCGGAGCGGTCTACGTTCAGTCGGCGGCCCACCGCGCTTCCGGAGATCGACAGATCTCGAGTGGCGACAAGACCCACCAGAGCGCGAGTTCGTGCGATCTCAAGGCGCCTTGTAAGGCCAGCCAGTTCCTTTTCCTCGACCTTGAAAAGGCATCGATCACTTGAGATAAATCCACACCGGCTGACCGGATCAGCATCCTGCGCTCGTAGACCTCGCCAGCCTGATCAAGAACCCTTTCAAAGAATTGGCTGCTTCCCAGGATCCGCTCGTCACTGGCAAGCCGAATCCCGTCCCTGCACGCGTCTTTGACCGCACGCCACCCGCCGGCCGAACGGATCAGGCCCCCGCCGGTGAGCTCAGGGCAGCGCCCCTTGGCTGACCACTTGGAAACATGCCGCTGCAGGTTTCTCCTTGCCTCTGAAACGGTTCTGCCAAAGAGGGCCAGCACACAAACTGCCTATTCCCTGCTCCTTGCTTGCCCGCTGGTTGCGTGGCGGCCTGCCTCCTGCTCATCCCGTTTTGACTCCACCTCCAACAGTTCCAATAGGCGGACCGTTCCTTGACTTGTAAACTCAAGCGGAATACTATTTGAACCGGCGAACCCTGTATCGATGCAAGGAATTTTTCTCACAAAGCTCTTTGGGTCCGACCTTCCCAACGGAGAATTATGGATCAGGGCGTGCCCGCCTCAAATGGGCGAATTTTTTCCAGGAGGATATAGGATGAGCAAGACAGCATCTGATTTGAAACATGCCGGCTGGCCCTCAGATGAGATGGAAAAATATCGCCCATGGGAAGCGGTTGAACGATATGAAAGAGACAAGAGGCTCGACGCCATCAGAGAGCGCGCATTAGTTATAGTTCGAAAGGCGGCCGACCTTCTGAAACAGAAGTACGGCGCGACCCGGGTTGTCCTTTTCGGCTCACTTGCACACGGGTTGTGGTTTACCCCCAGATCGGACATTGATATTTATTCGGAAGGGATTACGGTCGATGCCTTTCTCGAAGCAGAGGCGGCCATTCAGGCGATAGACAGAAGCTTCAAAATGGATCTTGTAGAACCACAAGAGTGTTCTCCCGAACTGCGCAAGAGAATAGAGCAAGAAGGGATGGAGTTATGAGCGGGAGGTCAAAGAAGGAAGCCGAACGAATCAGGGACGAGATGGAACAGATCGAAAGAACGGTTCTACACACCAAGCGGGATCGGGAAAAATTTGTTCAAACGGGCGACGACGCCTATCTAAAAACCGTAGCTTATGACCTCCATGGATTCTACACCGGCATCGAGAGGGTTTTCGAATCCATAGCCGATACAATTGACGATCATATGCCGGCAGGTCAGACGTGGCATAAGGATCTTCTTCTGCAAATGGCTGAAGAAATCGCAGGTATCCGTCCCGCGTTGCTGTCTCAAAACACGGGTGACGCACTGGAGGCGTATCTAAGATTCCGCCATCGGATACGTAACATTTATTCCTTTAATTTGGTTCCGGAGCGCGTTAAAGGGCTCGTAGAAAGACTACCTGGCGTCTACGACTATGTGAAATCAGATCTGAGCGACTTTGCCACCTTTCTCGAAAAACTATCTGAATAACTGGGGGAGCCGAAAGGAGAAGATCTCCACCCGAACCCGCGAACATTACTGGAAGGTGACTCCCCTATCAACGAAGGACACGTCTCGTTCATCCCTGTCAGGAGCCGGCGCATGAATGTGGCGATCGGAACAGTCACTGTACGCAGAAGCAGATGCACGTGGTTGGTCATGAGCTCCCATGCATAGGAGGGCGTCGTTGTCTCCTGAAGGAGACCGGACAGCCGTTCGGGAAAATCTTCCCGGTCCTTTTCATCCTCAAAAATGGTTCATCAGGAATTTGCGTACTTTGCATATTGAAAGATGTGGACATGTGGGTTAACTCCTTTTGTCACTTCCAAATGACCAGAGGAGATTACCCAAGCATGTCCCCACCAGTCTTTTGTACCATGGATTTGGCATCCGAGGCTATGAGCACGTTCGGACCTATTACGAGGAAGGGGGAATCATTTTCAAGATTCGCCAACACTCTGATCGCTCATGCAAGTGGTATTTTCGAATACTACAATTTCCGCATATCCACCGGTCCCTTGGAAGGTACAAACAACAAGATCAAGGTCATGAAAAGGAAGTTACGGATTCGAGATATGGAATTCTTCAAACTCAAAATCATGGCTATCCATCACTCAAAGTACGCTTTAGTCGGATGAACCTCGAAAATCCTCTTCTTTCGATCCCTCGACGACAATATGGTGCAGGGCACAGGGTGCATCAATGCGAGCTTGCCTACGCACCGTTTCGAGCACCTTTTGCGGCCAACTTGTCAACAATGAAACAACGTCCCACTCATTCCCTCATTCCCACAGACGCCGCATCGGGCTAACCGATGAGCTGCCTGTCGGCAAACGGGAGGCAATGTCTCGGAGGGTAGCAACTGAGTTCGGTGCCCTTTACCGATAAACCTCATCATGACTGCCCACATCAAGCAGAATGATTTCCTTGGCTGTGATCATAAGGGTCAGGGTAATTCGGTAATTTTGGGTGAGGCTGACTGCGTGGCAACCGGTGAGTTTGCCGCTCAAAGGATGCAGAGCCAATTGGGGCTGGAAAGGGTCTGCTTGCAGATCACTGAGCACCCTGGAGAAGCGCGGCCTCAGCTCCGGATGTCGCTTGAAAAACTTGCGGGCCTGGCGCAGGAAATGCTTTGGCGTGACAATGCTGTACACTATTCTGACTCGTCCGCATCAAGTGCCTGCAGCAGGGCGTCGACGGTCTTGAATTTCTCCACATTGCCTCTCTTCACATCCTCCAGGGATGCCCGGACACGGGCATAATAGGCCTCTTGCTCCGCCACGATCAGCTCCTGGTAGCGCTCTTCGGAAAGCACCACATATTGTGGCTGGTTGTTCCTGATCACATGCAGATCCCCTTCTGCTATGCGATCATCCACCGCGGCGATACCACGCCTCTTGATCTCCTGAGCAGGGATGACGTTCATCTTAATACTCCTTTAGGTATTTCATCCAGTCCTCATTATGGTACACGAAACAGCACTAATAATCAAGGAAATTCTTGTACCAGGTGCTACCTCTTCCCCTGAAAGGGAATATCGGCGCCATTTAGGGGCGGATTCTGGATGTGCACTGGCTTGCCGAAACGGAGCACGAGAAGATCCGCGACCCGTTCACCCCAACGTTGCAAAAGCCGAGAATGGTGCAGATCCAAGGCGCCAAGGGTGAAGCTGTAGTGCTGTCTACCGCGAACCCTTGGCAACGCAGGAGATGCGGTATTCTTGGCTTTCCCGGAGGGTAAACAACGCGTCGAAAATCGGGTGTCAAGGACTTCACTGTGAGTGGTCTTCTCCAGAAAGTGCAACCCGGGCGTAACTTATTGCTATTATTATAAATATTACAACATCGGCGCGTTGTTTATGCAACCTTGGGGTTCATCCAATCTTTCAACGGTCTGAAGCCCTTCGAAACATCTACCAGGGACCCCGACCGACCTTCAGTTTGCCCGCATCGCACAGGTGGTCACGGGATATGCCAGCCTTTTGCCGATGTGGTAACTTATCAAGGAGTGAGTAGCTTCTCGACCCTGCCAATTCTTCACTATCCCCTCAGAATCCGTTCGTCGCTCTTCTTAAAAATCCTCTCCTTCTTTAGTTCCCTAATCGCTTCCCATCCACCAACGCTCCCTATGATGCTTCCCAACTAAGATTCCTCCGCGGCACCTGCTAAGCCGCCAAGCCCGGCCAAGGACCACACCATTAGACTGCTGCTTGCTCACTTCTGTAATCCACATCCAGGAGCTATTTACTTATTGACCAGCGTCCCCTCTCCACATGAACCCCCTGCTCCCTTCACTTGCCTGGGCGCTCAATTTCCTGCTAAGAATCTCTCATGAGCGGTTTCTTATATGGCAAGCAGGATGGATGGGGCCCGGACTCACCGCACTGCCTAAAGGCCTTGCAGGAAGTGAGACTGTTTCTCGATCCCTATCGAAGGTCGATCCACAGTCTGGTGCTCTTCGGGAGCTTTTCCCAGGGGCGGGCCGGGAAGGATTCGGATGTAGATCTTCTGGTGGCTTTCAAGAAGGGCAGGCGCGTCCGCAAGGTTTCCTTTCGGGCTTTCCATTTCCAACTGGAGATGCAGGGCCGCAGGGACGAACCGGATGAGGCCCACATCCAGCTCGTGGACTTTGATGAAGATCAGTTGGAAGAGACTTTCAGGCTTTCCACGCCGCTTGCACATGCCTTCCGTCACGGAGTCATCGTCTGGGATGACGGATATTTCCACTCCCTTCTTTTACGGAGCTTTCCCAGGTGGCCAACCAGAGAAGCTGCTGTGCAAGCCTTTACTCGATGGATCGTATTTCAATACTTTCACAGCACGATCGATTTGAGGAGGGAAATTAGGAGGGACCATCTGCCCGAAGGTGTCTGCAGCGGGGAAGTAGGCTGTATCGGGCATTTTTCAGGTGACATCCTGGCCAGGGTGATCTCAAGGATGCTCTATGTGACCCTCCCCGAAAGGGGCATGCTGCCCCTTGGCAAAACAGACCTGCCGGCCATGACCCGCCAAAGGTATGGGAAGATTGACGAGGAGGTAACCAATCTGGCTCTGGAGGTTCTCAGAAAGGATCGGGCTATCACGGCGGATGAATTTCGCCAAATGTTGCCTTTTGCCAAAAGGCTGTTCAAGGAATGCATCCACATTTGCGGCCATAACAACCCCGCAGTCATAAAAAGTCTGAAAGCCCACGCAGCGCTTTACACACATTCTGCACCTCACCCGTCGACCGGGAACACCCCCGCAATCTGACTATGCGACCGTTTCCATCCCGAAATGGGTGGATGCAAAGAAAATCAAGTACAAAACACGCTGCCGCCAGAAGCGGCGTACCCTCCGAGGATCCTCTACCTCCGAACGTTCTCGTGGTGGGGGTTTCTAATTCGGACTAAAGGCCGGAGAGCTCTTCGAAAAGGCGTTGCAGCAGGTCGTGAACACCGAGTTCCTTCGCCCATCTTTCGAGGTAGGCTCGATCGAGTTTTTCTCCTTGCACTTTCGCCACATTTAGCGCATCCAGGAACTGTCTCTCAGATTCTCCAAGCTTGGACCACTCCAATTTGGCTAGGATAACATCCTCGGGAGTGGCGAACCATCGGGACTCTCCGAGAAAGATGCCCCTTTCTCGTCTGGAGAACTCCTTTTTGCTGAACGGCCGCGCCTTTCTTATAATGAAGTCGATCTTGAATCCAGTCAGCAGGTGGATCACATTAAACATCCTGCGACTGGAAACGGCCTCCCTTGCCGCCTCCCGGCTCACGTAAAACTCGTCGCCAAGGCTCTGGATAAATTCCTCCAGCGAAACCGGCTCTACCTCGATAACAATATCGGCATCATAGGTCGTCCTCGGCACGCCATGCATATTGCTCGCAAAGGAGCCGGTAAGCATATAGCCGATACCACAACCTTCCAATTTGTTGAGAACGATCTGCAGGGCCTCATCCGGACTCACGGCAAGGCCTCACCGGCTTCCGGGTAAGCCGCGCGGAAAAGATCTTTGGGCAGGGTCAAACGGATGGTCTCAAAACGGATTTGGCTCTCGTCATACTCAGGGTGGCGTCTCTGAACGCCCTCCCACAACAGCTGACGGGAGGATCTGGAAAGCTCAATCGCTGCGCGCAGACGACCCTCGGGGCCCATGCGCCGCAGGATCTCAATCTGTTTTCTTTCAGCGTCCTTCGTCGTATCTTGCATCTGGATTCACTTTTCGAGGATTGTTGCAGACATAAATAATCTACCTTTATCTTGCTGATATGTCAAGGCAAACACAATTTAGGCCCAATCTTCCACGGGCAGATCGCCAGGTCTCCGGTCCGCGAACGCCGACCCCGTCAACCAGCCTTTGCCCTCCCCGTGCTGGCATCACAGATGCGGGAGTAGGGGCGAATTCATTTCCGCACTCCTATTTCTTCACATACACGGCCTTCTGTTCTTTGACTTCGAACCCTATTCGCTTTCTTGGTGATGCAGGTGGAGCCATAAGTTGTCGGATCGCGTCGAAGATGGCCAGAATCTGCTCATCATGATCCTGGATTGGTCTTTCGAGCTCCCTCAGCTTGGCGGCAAGCTCCTTGTGCGCGGCCATCATCTCCCGCAATCGGACAAACACTCGCATAATGGCGATATTCACCTCGATTGCTCTCTCGCTGTGGAGCACACTGGAAAGCATGGCAACCCCTTGCTCTGTGAAGGCAAAGGGCAGATACTTGGAATACTGTCCCCGCTTTAAGATCACATTTTGCGATCTTAGAGATCGAGTCTCATCTCGTGTCAGTTCCAACATGAAATCATCGGGAAATCTTTTTCTGTTTCTTCTGACGGCCTGTTTCAACACCCTTGTCTCCACGCCGTATAGTTCTGCCAAGTCTGTGTCCAGCATGACCCTTAAACCACGTATCATGAAAATGGACTTCTCAATTGTCTCGGCGGGAACAACTGATTTCGCTTCTTCCATCTCCCTTCCTTTCAATTTCTCTTTAACTCCTTAAGATCTTGATCGAGATCTCGACTAATTCTTGAACGTGCGCCTTCGGTGGTCATCGAGATTGTCCCGGCCCGGCCACAAGGGCTCCTTGGCGGGACGGAATATCGTGCGGTCGGCCAGTGTGAGCATGTGGCCGGGCATGTTAATTGGTGAACTCAGAATCTTAAGGATGTCACGGTGCCGATACGTAGTGGATGCGGTGTTCATCCACAATCCACAACCGACCATCGAGCACCTCTTAATCCAGGCGAGGAATCATCCCCTCGATCACCCTTCGCACCGCCGAGCGACTCTTCCTGCGTAATCGCAACACAATCATTCCAGGATGATGTTTAGGTGGGAAAAGAAGGACATTTGAAAAATCGAGATCCAGCGACACAAGGATTCGCTTCTCTGACTGACACATATCGCTGATCTCTCTATCGCTCCGGGCTCGGAGACCCTGATCGAAGACTGTCAGTGCATCGTGGCCGTGGCTTCCCAACAATTCAGCGATCTCCCAATGCAGGTTCTCATCCACTTTGAACCGCATCAGGCGACCTTCTGTTCGAGCGAAACGTGACGCTCCTCGGCCAGGTCAGCTGCATAGGACAGAGTTGCCCGGCGCGTGCCTGAATGTCTTCCCGCGTCAGCCGATACCCGCTCATAATCTCCTCATAGGATTCTCCGTCAGCGAGGTTGTCGAATACGACGGAGACCATTACCCGCGTGCCTTTGATGCAGGCCTTTCCCTGACACACATTGGGGTCTATCGTGATCCGGTCCCTCCAGTCCATGGCATGCCCCCCTGTATCCTCTTTTTGGAGACGGAGTTTGATTCTACCTTATTTCTGCACAAGGAAATCATATTCAGTAGAAAACTCCAAGCAAGGCGAAGCGCCTGGCGCAGCGGGTATAATTGCTTTATAGAGGTGGAGTTCATGCCCCATAGCTAAACCCCGTCCGCTGCAAGGCAGATCATCCCCAGTCCCACCTTGCCATCATGGGTTTCATTTACCACAGGTCCACATCCCGGCACTTCTGTTCCAACTGATGGCAGACGCGTTTGATCAACGCTTCAAAAAGCACCGTATCCTTCTTCCCGTTGAGATAAGTCCGGATCTGCTTGGGGAGGAAACACCGGCCCTGAGTAGCACCCTTGATCACACGGCCACCTCGATCGAAATCCTGTCGTAGTCGAAGTGGGGAACTTTCTTCATGCCTGTGTCGGTGACGGCCACGATGCCCAGTTCTTGAAGGTAGGAAAGATCCCGCAGCACGTTTTTCAAGTCCCTGTCGACCATTTTGGCCAACTCATAAACGGAAGAGGGTTTCTGGTCCCTGATCGTTTTAAGAATCTCAAGCCGCCTTTCCGTCAGAACCCTCCTCATCTCTTTGAGGCTTGCGAAACAGATCGCACGTTTCTGTTTGACCGCCTTTCCCATCGTGAGATGCTCGAAAGTCTCTCCCGCCTCTTTGAGGACGTCATCAAGGGGCTTCACCCCGAGAAATATTTTCTTAGCCTTCATCCCACTTTCTTCCTCTGATTCTTTTGAGGTCATAACCCACCAACCTTTTTCCACCCTTTACGTAAACGACCGAAAATTTGATTCCATGGGGCCTGTCAATCGACTCGGGCGTTTGCCAAATCCTGACTTCCACGATTTCATCGCCCTTGACCGTCTTATTTTGAAAGACAAGCTTTGCATTTATAGTTGGTTTAATATACCCACCAATGACCTCATGACAATGGATGCGTCTTCTCCGAATCCGGATCGTACCGCGTCTCGGGTATGCGGTGCCAGAACTCGTCGGTCTTGACCCTAATGCTGCAAAAGCCAAGAATGCCGAAGATCCAAGGCGGAAAGGGTGAAGCTAAAGTCCTGCCTACCGCGAACCCTTGACAACGCTGGAGATGCGGTATTGTCGGCTTTCCCCTGGGGTAAACAACACGCTGAAATTTGATGTTTTATGGATCTCAATGTGAGTAGATTTCTCCGAGAAGCCTGATATCCAAGCAACTAACTAATATCATTGAATATATAACATAATCAGCGCGTTGTTTATGCGACATCAGGGTTGAGCCTGGAAAAGGGATAGGCCAAGAAAGTCTTGGCCACGGGTCGACTCGGCGACATGAATTCCGTTGAAAATGAACCCGATGTCAGCTATGCTTGTTTCGTGGGAGGTCAGTGACAGAGGGCCACTGGCTTGGGAAGATGACACTGGTATCTCAAAAAGAAATCTCCAAGGCAGGCAGAAGGGAAGTCCTGGGGCAAAAAGAAAAGGGTCTCCCCGATTCCCTTCGTTCATTCTTCTGGGACGTTCATTTTGATCGTCTCGGCATCGAAACCAATTCTTTCTTCATCATTAGCCGGCTACTGGAACATGGCGACGAACCGTCCGCCAGGGTTCTTCTCCGTACCTACAGCGAGGATGAAATCATCCACGTGGTGAAGACCAGCAGATCCCTCTCCAAAAGGTCAAGGAACTTCTGGATGATCTATTTTGGTATTGAAGGTCAGCCATGTTCACCAAGGCAATATCCGCTCCCCTCTTGAAGTTACTAGAGAAACTCAGTTCCATCCCCGACATGGCTTCTTTGTACCTGGGAGGCGGAACGGCCCTGGCCGTCCAGTTGGGCCACAGGAGATCAGAAGATCTTGATTTCTTTATGCCGGAACGACTTGACGCTGTGTCCGTCCTGAAGGCTATCGCGGAGGCCATAGGGGACCTCCTCGTGCTCAATCAGACACCTGCTCACACTGAGTTCATCATCCAAAACATCAAGGTGGATCTCATAAGGGAGCGCGCCTCGCTCAAATTCCCTCTTATACCCATTCATCCACAGATCCTTGACCTCAAAATGGCTGATGCCAGGGACATCGGACGGATGAAACTCCTAGCCATCGGAAGTAGAGGGAGCAAAAAGGACTTCATGGATTTATTCTGTCTCACAAGGGATGTCATAACCCTGGAGTCTTTGATCGCAGTGGCCGAGAAAGAACCCAAAGAGGTCAAGTACAGCAGGTTGCTTTTTCTCAAAGGGCTGGTGGACTTCGAAGAAGCGGATCAAGAGCCTGATCCAATGATGATCTGGGACAAATCTTGGGACGAAATCAAGGAAGGTATGAAAGAGGATGTGAGACGGATCGCGCACAAGATCCAAACGTGACGTAATACCCCTCGCGCGTCAAGCCGCCTGACCTTGGCACGCATTCGCGCTTGCCGTCGCCAGACGGTTTTTTGAACTTAGGATCTTAAGGATGTCTCGGTCCTACCGACCAGCCTTCGCAAATTTCCCGTGGCGTTGCGTGAAAATGTGCATGGTCCCACCATGAGTGCCCCGGCGTAGCAGGCAGTCCCTCACGAAAGTCCTTCAGGCCGATCTCGGAATATGGCCTGCGGTCGATACCGTGCATGATGATATGGGACTGGACCCCGGGGGTGTCTAATCGGGCCAGTCTGGCCATGCCCTTGTCCCTGACAAACGCCAAACAGCCTGTCACCCTCTTTACTTATTTATGGATGTCCCCTTAATTCCTCGTCCCCCTCATTCCCTTATTCGATGTTCTCCCACGAGATGACCCCCCTCCTGAGGTCAACGTGATAAGTCAGGTTATGGAGGAAATTCATCCCCAGTAGTCCCTTGGAGGATTCCGGGGCGCCTTCATGGTCTACTATAACCGTTGTAAAATTCGTCATCCTGTGCGGTCCTACCACGATATAGTCGAGATCTGCGATATCCGTTCGAATCAGCCTCCCGTCTGCCATCCGGGAATTCCCATGCTGAATAGGTCTCATGTGCAGGTCATTCGCAGCCTCCCTGTGAAGCACTGTCGTGGTAGCTCCGGTGTCCAGTACCAAAAGAGTCGAGATTTCATTCCCGTGGTAACCCAGTTGCACCGGTACGAGGACTCGGTTTCCGTTTATGAACACGCTTGTCTCCGACAGGCTGCGATCTTCAACGTACTCCTTTCTCACCTTTAAACTTGCAACATGTTGAGGAGGCGGGAGGTTTGAAAAATTTCTGATTCCCTTTTCGTCAGTCCAAAGGTAAGTCGTCTGTTCCACCAATCCTGGTGATCGTCTGCTGGGTGGGATATCAGGATGCGGGGACCGCCTTGTGCCGTTGAATCCCCCATTCCTCTCTGAATTATCCCGTTGATCCTGTTTCCCTTTGGACGACAGCGTTGAAAAGAGCGCCGACCTTATGAAATCCTTCATAAAGCCAGTGTAATATAGAATTCCTGCGGCAGCGGCAATGTGGAGAACAACTGCCAGGACTACTGCCTGAGCAATCCCTCGAGAGGTTGTGGGCTTTCGTCGGCGTTTTCGGTTCAACACGGAGAGCATAGCCTTTATCCTTGGAGGTCGTTATGCCGCGTGTGGCTTGGCGTTTCGGTTGCGGACATACCGGCAAAGGTGGTAGGATACGAGGTGGACATCTTCGGGAGTGATGCCTTTTTCCGCATGATCCAGAAAGGTTGGAAGACCCTTCGGGTTCAACACCCAGACTTCCGCCCCTCTCGGCTGTTTGGTGATGTACCAGCCGGGGTAGAGGACCACCGGGCGCACGGGGAAATCCCTTCCGGTTGATTCCTTTATGAGTTCCTTGATCCACCTTGTCAGGGCCCTGGCCTGGGTGACCGGGTCGCGGTCCGGGGTGAGGCCGTTCACCTTAACCTGTTCACCGTCGTATTCGATGACTGGCTTCCCCGACTTCGGTTTGCTAATGGTCTTGGTTTCGATGACGTAAATTCCGGCCTGGCCGATGAGCACGTGATCGATATTGAAATTCTCGCCTGGGATGTCATGGAGGACTTGATATCCCCTTTCCCTCAATCTCTCCAAGTATTGACCGACCGCCTTTTCGCCCTCCATGCCTTGCCTGAGCATGCGTAGCTGTCTTCTTATCCTGACTATCTTCACACTGGTATAACCGCATGTAACCACCGCTGCAAATGTCATTAACTTAGGAACCAGCGGCAAGTTGAAAATGTATCGCATCCACTCCATCACAGCAAAGCAAATAAACATGACAAAGGCTAGGACATGAATTGATAAATCGTCAGAAATCAATCGATGAATCTCTGTCCCAATTGATTCTCCTGGATTGCTTAATGCGGCCGCTCTAAGTGGAGAGCGGGATGCGGGGTGTCCAATTTTCAATCCTTTATCTCCTTTCAGATAGGGCTCACCGCCTTCTAATCAATACAATGCCGTCTCTTATATCGGCAAGAGAGAAACCTTGGATAAGCTTCCTATTTCATGAACATAATTAGAGCGTGAGAGTCCAGTGGAAAGGATGGGGATTAAGGTGGAAGGATAGATCATTTTCGGAAAAAATTTCGGCGGTGCCAATCGAGGTTGTCCTGGGCCGGCCAGAAGGGCTCTTTGGCAGGGCGGAAGATCGGGCTGGCGGCCGGGGTCAGCATGTGACCGGGCATGTTCTGATCCATTCTGACTCGCTTTGAGACCAGGACCTCGTAACTTGCCCCCACGCTCATGAGCCCTTCGTCAAAAGACCAGTGGCAGAGACGGCAGAGGGCCAGGCCGTTTGTGGGCCGATCATCCCGGCTCTCGCTCCAGGGGACAATGTGCGCCGCTTCCACGATGGTGTGGCCTTCCGGGGTCAAGATGCGGATGCCGCACAGGGCACATCGGTGATCGTAAAGGACCACGATGGCCTTACGGAAGCCCTGGTCTCGAACCGTCGAAGTCTGCTCGGCCTCCTCGCCTGTTCCCCAGTGGCCTTGGCTTTCGCTTACGCCGGAGAGCAAACTCTGGCTATACGCATAGGCCTCCAAATTGACTTTACCCAAGCGGATAAGGAGAGTGTGGATCTTAGGAGCAAAATAGGTGGTGATCAGCACCATGCGAAGATGTTCCCGGGTATCAGGCTGTGTCATGAAGCTGAAGAGCTCGTGCCGTCCATCCTTGCGCCAAAGTACATTTCCTGCAAACGCTCCATGGAGTTCACATTGTACTCGATATCCGGATCGTAGCCGGGCTTAGGAATGCGGTGCCAAAAGCGGTCGGTCCTGAGCCTGGAAAAGGGATAGGCCATGGAGGTCTTTGCCCCGGCCGGCATCACGGAAGACAAATAGCCGTTGAATGTGTCCAGGAGGTCGAAAGAGGGCGCAATGAAGTTGGTGGTGATCAGGCCTTGACCGATCAGGTCCATGACGGAGAGAAGCAGAAAAGGCTTGTGCGGAGCGCGGTGTCTGGTGATTGCAGGGTGGCGGTTCTAGCCTTTATCCGTCCTTAGATTCGAGAACATCTTGGTGTATTTCTCAAGCAAGGCCAGATCCCCTCCCGGTAACCCTCCCACGTGTCGCACGGTTCGCGGACTTTCCTTTACTCATGCTGACAAATTGTCGGCGATGAAACAAACAACGCTTGGGTTACTACATAAGTCTACCAATTCATATTTTCATGAACCCCTTCCCCCCCGAGCCAGATCCAACCCGCTTCTCTGCATCCTGCACTCGTAAGCCTCTCCCGTCTGTTCAAGGGTCTTTTCAACGAATTGGCTGCTTCCGAGGATCCGCTCAGCCCCTGGCAAGGCATGGTATCCATGCCTGAATCGGGTGAAATGAGGCGCTCCCCTCCTGTCAACAAAGGAACAACATCCCCCCTCACCTCTCAACCCTCTTGACAGGCAGAAACATGGCTGTAAAATGAAAGAGTTAGATCTAAAGGCCCATCGAGATCGAACGTGTTGGAAAGAGTAATCATTTCATGATGAATGACGAATCTCCATGCAAAGGGTAAGCTCAAGGAGAATATGAAATGCCTCTGCGATTGGAAGTGAATGATGAAATACGGGAAGCTTTACGTATTCCTCCGGAAGAACAGGAAGCGCGCCTCCGAAGGGAGCTTTCCTTAAGGCTTTATGAAAAAGGGCTACTTTCGCTCGGCAAGGCTCGTCAATTGGCCGAAATGGAGAAGTGGGATTTTCTCTTTCTCTTGGCGCAGGAAGGCATCCCCAGGCAGTACGACGAAAACGAGCTGGATCGCGATCTGGCCACCTTGGATCGCCTCCAATGAAAACCATCTCCAATTCCTCCGTATTGATCGCCTTGAGCGGCATCGGCCGTCTGGAGATATTGTTGCACCGATTTCCTGAAGGAGTTATTGTTCCAGAGGCAGTGTGGATCGAGGTTGTCGAAACCGGTCATGGTCGAACTGGGGCAGAGAAAGTGGCTACTGCGGGATGGATTAGTCGTAGAAGAGTCGAGAATCGTGCGTTTGTAATCGCCCTTCAGGCGTTTTTGGATCAGGGCGAAGCTGAGGTGATTGCTCTCGGGCAGGAAATCGGAGCGGATCTGCTGCTCTTGGACGAAAAAAGCGCCCGCAATGTGGCTGCGCGACTACAATATCCAGTATTAGGAACTGTGGGACTTCTTGTCTGGGCAAGAAAGCAGGGCCTCTTTCCGAGCTTGACAAAGGAGTTGACTCTCTTGCGTCGGGAGGGTGGTTTTCATTTGAGCAAACCGGTGTACGAATACGCACTTCAACAGGTTGGCGAGTGAAACCAAAACACAGACCCCCCATGAATGGTTCGCTCCGTGCTATCTCTACAAGTCCATGCTCCGTGGTCCATGCCATTTTATCCGCTTTATGCCCTTTCCGAGCAAAGACCACGCCCCACTTGCCGTCCTTTGCGGTTAAGAATCGATGCCACGCGGATCCCGTTTCCGTCAGTATTTCCGGTAGCCAACTTGTCAACAATGAAACAACGTGCCACTCATTCCCACATACTATTGTCCCAGAAATCGTGGCAAAAAATGAGTGACAAAGTGTGAAATCGGGTGATATATGGTGATATCTGGTCCAGAAAAGAAATAATGGAAAAAGCAGATTATATGATATCGGAAGGGTCAAGTCTCGGTTGACTCGGTACACAACGATTACACGAAAAGGAGAAAAACAATGGAGCTTTGGCAAGTCATCGAAAAGCGCCGGACAATTCGCAAATTCTCGGCTCCCCCCACCGTACAGCAACTCGAACGAGTCCTGGAGTTCGGAGCCAGGGCCCCTTCGGCCGGAAATCGTCAGGCATGGTTTGTCGTCGTCGTCAACGATAGCAAAACCCGGGAAAGGATGGGTGAGATCAAGAAAAACTTGAATGCCGCCTTTACCCCAGATACGGAAAAGGGACGTGACATGCTCCGGATTCAAAAAGATGCCTTTAATAACTGCACCTCCCTGGTGTTCTACACCTACGCCCCGGAACCATCCGATCCTCACCGCTACGACATGGGAAGCGTGTGGCTTCTGATTGAGAATTTATGTTTAGCGGCTGCGGAAGATGGACTGGGAACCCAGATAGTTGCCTTTTGGGATGATGCCGAGAAAGAAGTCGATCAACTGCTCGGCATCCCGGAAAAATACAGGCAGGTCGTTGGCGTCAATATCGGAGTCCCTCACCCGAACTACCAGCCCCCTGCAAAGGTTCTGAAGTCGAAGAGCAAATGGATTTTCAAGGAGACTTGGCCGAGGGATTAGAAGCCTTTTATGATTCAGGCCGTTGTCCCTTCCGATTTGGAGGCAGTAATCAAAACCATATTGGAATATTTCTTTATGTGCTGAGCGGTAGAAACAGGAGGGTTGTTTCAGGATAGGCAAAAGGCCAGGAGCTCATATCCTTTTCTCAGGGAAAGGGTGAACTTCCTCTCTGGCAAGCGAGGCGGCATACTGGAGGGCCTTTCGAATATCCTCAGGTTCCAAGTCAGGATACTCTCTAAGGATCTCTTCTGTGGTCATACCGTTTGCCACGAGGTTCACGACCATCGAAACGGTCATTCTCAGCCCCCGGATGCATGCCCGGCCTCCCATAATCTGTGGGCCGAACGTGATCCGATCAAACATTCCGTTCACCGCCTTTCCCTCTTGTGTTTTCTCGGCAGCCAAACCTACCGTGCAGAGATAGAATCATCTTCGCTTCTCGTATATTCTATATATACCATCTCTTGGGAAAACTTTCATCTGTTGAATCACGATTCGAACACCGAAAACTTTGAAACACCGCCAGCTAGTTCTTGAAGGTGCGCCTTCGGTGCTCTTCAAGGTTGTCCTGGGCCGGCCAGAAGGGCTCTTTGGCAGGGGGGAAGATCGGGCGGTCGGCCAGGGTCAGCATGTGGCCGGGCATGTTCTGATCCATCCTGATTCGCCTGGAGACCAGCACCTCGTAACCCTTATGTTGCAAAAGTCGAGAATGGTGCAGATCCAAGGCGGCAAGGGTGAAGCTAAAGTCCTGCCTACCGCGAACCGTTGACAACGTAGGAGATGCGGTATTCTCGACTTTCCCATAGGGTAAACAACACGCTGAGCTTCCATCTGTTCTTGACCTCAATGTGAGTGAATTTCTCTGAGAAGTCTGCTATCAGGGCACCTGCATAATATATTGTGTTTATACCATAATCAGCGCGTTGTTTATGCGGCATCAGGGTTGAGCCTGGAAAAGGCATATGCCATGGAGGTCTTGGGCCCGGCAGGCATTGCGGAAGACCAGTAGCCGTTGAAGGTGTCCAGGAGGTCGAAAGAGGGCGCAATGAAGTTGGTCGTGATCTGGCCCTGAGCAATCAGATCCATGACGGAGGGAAACAGAGCATGCTTTTGTGTGACGGGGGCCTCTATTTCTTCTCCTCTTCAATTTCGCGAGTTTCACCCTCCTGGCTTACTCCCAATTCTTGTTCGTCCTGGTTGGACCACAACAAAAGACCCGATCAGTTTATCTGCTTCCTTTTTCACCATCCTGACCACGTCTCTTGCGATCTGCTTGCGGGCGTTGGACGGGAATCGCAGGAAGATCACTCCGATCGATTCCAGGCCATGAGCATAAACCAATTGACCAAAGTCTTTGTCTTCAGTCAATAGGATGCGGTTTTCACTCACTGCAAGGTTTATTACATCAGGGTCCTCAGCCCTGGGCGCGATATCGGAAACAGCAAGGACATCATGCCCGGCGGAGCGGAGAGCACGCACCACCGCAAAGTCACACGACTCATCGCCAAGAAACCGCATATCAATCTCTATCTCCCTGTTGACCTTTTCCGAGGGGGCAGAATCACAATCTCCTCATGTGCTAAGGTTTCAGCTGCATATCGCATGGCAGCCTGAATATCTTCACGGACGAGCTTAGGGTATGCGTCCAGAAGACCTTTTTGCGTGGCTCCTTCTCCCAGTTTCCGAAGGATAAGTTCCACTGTAATTCGCGTACCACGGATCACAGGCTTGCCTAACATTACCTTTGGATTGATCTCAATGCGATCTGTGAAAATCATCCCCATCCTCCATCTTTCTCATGGTCTTGGTGCGGGCAACGCTATCGATAAAATTATAACACATAAAAACAAACAGGACACGGGTCCGAAAAGATCTTCACACATAAAGCCCTAGGAGATCGCAGAGAAGGCAGAAGTCCGGACAGCACCCAGCAGGTGATCAAAGGGTCAAATGATAGGATGCCCCCAGTCCATTTTTGGACTTGCCTGGGGAAGGGGAATCGCACATAATCTTACCAGTAAGACAAAAGTTATGGAGGTGCAAAATGGCGGAAGTAGCGACCACCAAGATGTCGTCCAAGGGGCAGGTGGTCATCCCTGAAGAAATCCGAAACCGCCTGGGGCTCAAGGCAGGCACCAAGTTCGTGGTGGTGGGAAGGGAAGACACCTTGATTCTCAAGGCCATCGCTGAACCCTCGATGGATGAATTCAATAAACTGATTACCGAAGCCCGCAAGCAGGCCAGGAGGGCAGGCATGAAACAGTCCGATATTGCCTCCGCCATCGCCAGCGTGCGGGCTTCGCGGAAATGAGGATCGTCCTTGACACGAGCGTGCTAGCTTCGCGCACCTCGTCATAATCAATGCCGACCCCTTCTCTCCGGGAACCGGGCCATCCTGGAAAAGCGAGCCCCTTTGCCGGAACCATCGGTCCGGTTGAAAAGAGAGAGTTGGAGAAGCTTTCCCTCGTGTGTCAGCCCGAGACCGGCGACTTTTGCATTCTCAACACGCAGGTCCGTGCCCAACCCCACCGAAGGCCGGCCTTCCGGATCAGCCGCCAGGCAGGTGGTCAGAAACATGGTGACCTTGCTCTTGAGAGGTTTGGCACTCTTTTCGGGCTCATACCCGTCCAAGGCGTCGAGTGCGTAGCTCTGGAGGAGCTTCCTCAGCACTTTCCCGAAGGTGTCTGGTTTCCCGAAGGCCTCCAGCCCCGCCACCTGGCCGTTTATCAGAAAAACCGCCCCCACCTGAGAGCTCACCAGCTGGGAGTGGCTCACGTATTCATCGAGAGATGGCCTGTCCTTTTCGTAGATGGCCGCCATGGCCATGCTGGGCGATTCGGCGTCCCGCCTTCTTGCCTTTTCGGCAATCTCCTGCCAGATGACCCCCTGGTTGGCGCGGAAGCTGCCGTCTTCTCGGACCGACTGGTGGACCTGCTCGGCCTTCATGGCCCGGAGACGCGAGGACATGATACGCTCCTCGGTTGCAAATTTGGTGGAATGGTAGGACCAACGACCCTGTTCCACGCAGCTCACGGGGACGACCAGGGTGGAGCCGCCCTTGACCAGGATGGTGGTATTGACGACCCGGTTCTGTTTGGCCCCTACCAGCTCCTCGCCGTCGAGGATCAGGACCATCAGGCGGCCATTGTTGATCACCCGGAGCTCAGGCACCGCGCCTTCCTTTGACACCTCCACGATCTCGATGACACCCTGGTTGAGGTCCTCGTCCAGGAGAAGGTAGTCGAGCCCGGGTGTATAGGTGGACAAAAGCGGGTAGAGGGCAAGGTTTTTGTGGGTCTGCGCTTTTCCAACTTTGAGCCCTTCCAGGTAGGTTTTCAGGATCGATTTCATGTGAGCACCTCCGTTTCGATTTTATCAGGCCGTCAGCTTAGCCGATGGTTTTGTCAAATACGGTCAAAGACGGAAGCCTTTTTGGAAAGATTCTTTGCAGGTGGTATTTCTTTTTCAAAAATGGATGTAAGGAGGTCACGAAGTGGCAAGAGGCGACCAGTTGGGCAGGCAGTGGCGGATCATCCAGACCCTGATCACGTCAAAAATCGGGAAGAGCGCGGCGGATCTTGCCGATGAGCTTGAGTGCAACCCCAGGACGGTCTACCGGGACCTGGAGGCGCTCCAGGTGGCAGGCTTTCCCATCTACACCGACCGCATAGACGGAAAGAACCTCTGGTCGCTCCTCGACACGGTGAAGCACCAGATGCCGGTCCCCTTTTCGCTGACCGAGCTCATGGCGCTCTATTTCAGCCGCGACATGCTCAAGGTCTTCAAGGACACGGTCTTCTATGACGCCCTGGAATCCCTCTTCAAAAAGGTCAAGACCACGCTCCCGCCGGGCTCGACCCAGTACCTGGACCAGGTGGAGCAGATGCTGCATGTGGGGATCAAGCCCTACAAGGACTATGGGCGGTTCAAGGAGATCCTGAACCTGGTACAGGACGCGGCCGTAAACAAGAAGACCATCGAGATGGTCTACCACACCATGAGCCGGAAGAAAGAGACGCGGCGAAGGGTGGACCCCTACAAGCTCTGGTTTTTCAACGGGACCTTCTACCTCATCGGCCACTGCCACATGAGGGAGGAGGTGAGGGTGTTTGCGCTGGATCGGGTCAAGATGATGAGTGCCACCAAAGACCGTTTTGAGCCCCCCGAGGACTTCAGCCTGGATGACTTCCTGCGGCCCAGTTTCGGGGTCTTTCAGGGTGAGCCGGTGAAGGTGAAGCTCTGGTTTTCGTCAGGGGTAGCCGGCTACATCAAGGAAAAGATTTGGCACGAAACCCAGACCATCGAGACGCAGAAAGACGGTTCCATTCTCTTCGAGGCTGAGGTCGCAGGCACTGAGGAAGTGAAGTTCTGGCTGATGGGCTGGGGCTCCCACGCGCAGGTCTTGGAGCCGGTATCCCTCCGGAATGAAATCCGAACGGAAGCCGACGCGGTTTTGAATCGATATGAACGTGAGGTAGAAAAAGAGGATAGGCCGCTGTCAGCCTAGTTGGAGACCGCCTTGGGTTGCGGCCACCACCAAGCAACCACAAATTCCAGGTGCGAGTGAATGGTTAAAGCAAAACTTTTAGAAATCATAGTAAGGCTGCTTGAAACGGACGTTGACCTGAGCTTTCTGGTAGGGCTGTCAAGAGAGGAGATTGAAACCCTTATCGCATGCATCAGAAACCGGCTTGACAGTATAAGAACCTGAGACTCAGGCCGCCTTTCGTTCCTTCTCCAAAGGCTGCTCCTCAGTCTTTGATAGCCCGATCAGCCTTTCCTCCAGGCTCTTGATTGCGCCTAAAACCTCGGTGATATCTATCAGAACAATTCGCGCGTGACACGGGAAATATAGGATGTCCCCCATCATCCCCACGTTGGTGCGCAGCCCCAGGTGCAGTCGAACACAAACACCCCGCCAGCAGGGGAGCAAACGGTCTATTCACTGGCGGGGCCGGCGATACGGTCAAAATAAAAGGATGGTTCAAGGTACAAGGTTCAAGGTTCGGGGTGCAAGGTGCAGAATTCAGCAGCGCCCGACGGATAAGTCCCGTTTTCAAAGAGTGAGGTGGATAAATTCAATTGATCTTTTCGAAAGGGAAGATGAGGCGGGGGAGCCGGCGCCGTCTTTACAGTGGATGGGGGGTACAGGATTCGGATTTGTTCTCTTAATTAAGTATTTGCTTTCTCAGCTAACCATTCATTAATGAGAACATCTTCGGGTTTATTGAGCATTTTCGCTTTGTTCTTTATGACGGCATACAAATCCTCGTCGATTCCTACATACTTTTTCCTTTTAAGCGAGAAACGTATTTCGGACACCTCTCGAAAATCATCGAATTCTCCAAAGTCATGCTCATCCCAGAAATCGGAGGCCTCATTTATGGACATGTCTTTGATATTCTTATTTTTCCCCATAGCGCTTCCTCTCGCTGGCATTCATGTCCCGTGCCGTAACAATAAGAGCCTTGTTTCCGAGTTTTCTGATAAAAAAGACTGACAAGAATCGCCCGGCTTCGGTTTTGCCGAGGGCATTGTACAGGTGCTCTCCTTCAACCTTGCCCTTTTCTTTCAGGAAGAACCTACAATTCCCACTGAGAAGCTCTTCCACTTCGAAGGGCAAGACACTGTGCTTCCACGCAAGTTTTTCGACTACCCGCTCCAGCCATATTATATCGTCGATGGTTATCAATATTCAACCGAAATTACGGAAAATTGTAATCTTTTCAAAGTGTTTTTCTTGTCAATGCCGACTTGAAATACCCATGGCACGTGATGGGTGAAACACCGTCGTTCCAATGTTGTCTTGCTTCAGCGTGAAGCAAGGTTAGGACCACGCCCGCAGCCGCCATCAAACCCAGGCCGTTCCCCACCCTCAAATCTTCCCGGTCTTGGTCATTCCCGAAAACCCCTCTCCCTCTGATTCCTCGGATGGCGATATGATGCAAGGGGCCGGGTGCATCAATGGGGCCTTGCCATGACATGCGGTTTCAGTACCTCTTTGGTACCTACTCGCCCCCCTAATCCTCAGGGGTTGGTTCACAACTCACGGATCATCTTGCTAATCGTTGATATCAAGGGATCTATCCGGCTTTCACAGACGTCAAATATGACTTCTGCGTCAACGTCGAAATAGTGAGGGGTGATAATGTCTCTCATGCCCCTGAATTTCTTCCATTCGATCTCCGGATACCGGCCCATGAGCTCGCCAGAGGTTATCTTATCGAGATTCTTTATACTCTCCCCGATAGCGATCAGTTGCATGCAGATGGCATCAAGCTTCTCCATCCCGGCTTCGGAATTCATGAAATCCTCAACGGACTGTATCGCTTCAAATCTCCTGAGAACCTTCTTGGCAGCCTCGTTGGTCTGTGTCAGAATTTCGCGGACCAATTCCTTGTCATACATAAACGGCCTCTCTATCGATTCTCTTTTTCAAGAAGGGATTCATTCTTTCCCGATACCGGACGAGATCCACCCGGCAGTTGAGCTGCGCCTCAAGGTCCTGTTTTATTGCTATAAGATTGAACATGCTCGGCTTTGCCAGGACGACGACGATATCCACATCGCTCCCATCGTGCATCACCCCCCGGGCTGTTGAGCCGAAGAAGCCAATCCGCACAATGTCGTATTCATCTCCCTTGCTATCCCTGAGCGTTTTCAATGCACGGATCACATCTTCTTTATTCATTGGTATCACCTTGCCAAGATGGTTCAAAAGCAAAGACCAGAAAAAATTCGTCTCGCACCACCCTCGGAGAACGCAGAAAAAAGGAATGTCCACTGGGACACGATCTGGCTGGGTCTAATCCGGCCACGGACGAGGCTTCGGCTGAACGGGCTGCGTCAGTACTTACCCCCGTGCGCTTCCTTCACTTTCACCCGGTCGATCTCCCCATCAGGGGTCTTGGGCAGTGCATCCACGAAAACCACGAACTTGGGCTTCTTGTAGCGAGCAATTTTGGAGGCCACAAATTCAATCAAGACCTGCGGGTCCAGGGACTTTCCTTCTTTTAAGACACATACGGCCTTGATGGCCTCCCCCCACTGTTGGTCTGGAACCCCGATGACGCTTACCTCGGCGATGTCCCCATGGGAAAAGATAGCCTTTTCCACCTCAGCGGGGTAGACGTTCTCCCCCCCTGGCTTTATGAGCTCCTTTTCAGCCTTCCGTCTTACATACCAGAGGTAGCCGTCTTCGTCGAAACGCCCGATGTCTCCCGTGTGGTGCCATCCGTTTCGAAAGGTGTAGCGGTTGTCCTCCTCCCTGCCCCAGTAACCCAGGAATACGGTGGGACCGCGTACGCAGATCTCTCCCGGCGAGCCCACGGGCACCTCCTGGTCGTGGTCGTCGAAAAGGGCCACCCTGGATACATGCGTGGGTGTTCCGGCGCTGCCCGGTCTTTCTTCCATGGGGCCCCCTGTGACCATCAGGGCCTCCGTCTGGCCGAATCCCGTCATGAAAACGGTGTTAGGCGCGATCTCCTTAAACCGTCTGATCGTGTCCGGATGATCCAGTCCCCTCACGACCCGGAGGCTTGACAGGTCAAAACCGCCGCCCAGCTCTTCATATTTGTCTATGATGGTCTTTAAAATGGGGGCGAAGTTGAAAAAGGTGGTCCCCTTTTCCTTTTCGATGAGCTTGAGGGTCAGCGTTGCGTCAAAACGGTCGAGAAGGACGTTTTTCCCGCCGGCCTGCATCGTGCTCATGGCCTGGGCAAGGCCCGCGATGTGAAAGAGCGGCAGGATGCAGATGTGACAGTCATCCGGGCCAAGGCCATGGCCAAGCATCATTTGGAGGCTGATATGGAAGATATTCCCCTGACTGAGAAGGGCACCGCGCGGACGGCCCGCCACTGCGGCCGTGTGGATGATGACAAACCCCGTGTCCGCAGGGAGATCGATGTCCTCTTGCGCCTCCGAGGACGCATAGAGCTCGTCAAAGGCATGGAACCCATCGGGGACGTCTCCGCCGCCCATGGCATAGCATTTCTCGATGGATGCGACCTTGCCTCGGGCCGTCTCAATGTTCTTCCTGAAGTCCGGGCCCGTAAAGACGAACCTGGGCGTGCAGTCATTCAGCACATATTCCATCTCATCCTGCTGAAATCGCCAGTTGACGGGGAGGAGGATCGCCCCCATCTTTGCTGCGGCGCCGTAGAGGATCATGAATTCGGCTGAGTTTTGTGCTACGACACCGAGCCGATCGCCCTTCCGGATGCCCGCGTTCAAAAGACCCGCAGCAAGCCGGTCGCATTTTTGCTTAAACGCCCCATAGGTCAACCGTTCATGGTGAAAGACGATGCCGTCCCTTTCAGGGTAAAGGGCAGCGCTGCGGCATATAAAATCATATACGGTGTAGTCTCGAAGTCCCATTTCGCTCACCTGACAGGGTGCGGAAAAACGCCCATCTGCTGCGTTGCGCTCATCCTTCGTCACTGCGACGTACTTCTAGTACGCCTCATTCCTCAGGATTTTGCGCGCCTTGCATCTGGACATTTTTCCACACCCTGTGCAACAAGGGTTTTTTCAACAACCTGCTATAATAGTTATGTAGAACAGACAGTCTTAAACATTCGACATCATCATTCTGCTCGGGATTTGGTTGTGGCCATTGGTCTGTATTGGGAAATGCACGCGTCCTACTGGTGAACGAGTCTCATGCCCGGATAGGGGACTTGAAAATAAGGGATCGTGCTTCCGTCGAGACTGCCAATAAACGCTGTTTTCCGCTCCTCCCAGCCGAAGCAGATGTTTGTGGGACGTTTCAAGACCTTTCTATACGGATCCTCGATGACCATCACCAGGTCCCCTTCAGGGGAGATAAAGCCGACCGCATTCCAGGCAGGGAAGGTCACCCACAGGTTGCCGGCTTCATCGAATGCGATCCCGTCCGGATAGCCCAGCGGGCCCAAAAGGGCAGGGCCAAAAACCTCTCTGTCATACAAAGCGCCATCGCTTGCGATCTTGAAACGGAGGACGTCTCTCTTTGTGGTCTCAGCCACATAGAGATAACGCTCCTCCTGATCGATCGCTACGCCATTGGCAAAATAGATCCCGCCCGCGACGACCCTGGCCGTGCCGTTTTCAATCAAGACAACAGAGCCATCCGGAGCAGGCCTTTGAATGGCCTCATCGAGATTTGGTCGATCGGTGGAATTGGAGACCCAAAGCCTCTCCCTGGAATCCGCAAAAGGAAAATTCGGCGACGGGAGGCCCTTTCCGTCGGCTTCGGTGGCGAGCACCCTGTGTCGTCCGTCCTGGGAAAGGCATTGCACCTCGCCGTTTCCTATGTTGGCGATGATGCAGTTGCCTTCCCGGTCCACGCAGATGCCATTGGGCACGCCCCCCACATCTCCGAAAAAGGTTGTCTTTCCGGTCCGATCAATCCTCGCGCACTGGCCCCGTGCATCGGCGGTGAGGATGGTTCCGTCTTTGAGCACCATGACGCCCTCTGGCCTCATCACGCCGTTCCCGATGGTCCGCACGTCTGAAAGGTTCATTGGCCCATCTCCATTCCAATGGTCCCCGCCTCATGGTTCCAGAGGCGCAAGGGTAGGCCCGCAAAGGTGCAAGTCATTTCCACTTCCTGTTGAAGCCGTTCAGGAAGCAGACCTCTTCGAAACCCCTTTTGGGCACGAAGTGCCGGCCGGTCTCATCCCGCCAGTATTTGAAATCGCCGTCCTTCATTGGGACGACCTTTGGCGCCTCCGCCGGGAACCCCAATGCGATGACGGAGTCCGGCTCATACGTTTCGGGAAGTCCCAGGATTTGGGCAGCCTTGACACGGTCAAAGGACCTCAACCAGGTGGCCCCCAGGCCATAGGCGCAGGCCCCCATGAGGATGGTTTGAACCGCGGCCCCCACATCCCTGACCGTTTCAGCGATGGCCAGGTTTTTGTCCTGTGCCACCAGGATGTGTGCCGTGGGCTCCTGGCCGGGCCCCGGCTGCCCTAAACCTGCCAGGTAGGCGGCGAATTTTTCGGTCTCAAATACCTTCCTGCACAGCGAGGTTTCGTTTACGGCGACAAAGACGAGGGCCTGCTTGTTTCCCGCAGACGGGCACAGTCTGGCTGCGTCTACCAATTTTGCCAGGATACCTGCATCCACGGGTTCCTGTTTGAATTTGCGGACACTCCTGCGAAGCTCGATCATCTTGTGAAATGCCTCTTTCATGATGTCATTCCTCCTGTCGCATTTTTGGTTTCCAGCACGATCCATGCCTCCGATCTTGGGGCCTGACGCCTCATTCGATCCCCTCACGCGGAATCGCCCAACAATGGTCCCTGGGGAGAGAAGGGGCCGGCCATAGAGACGCCCAGGTCCTGGATCATGCAAGCTTAAGCCATACCCAGCAGGATTTCAAGCCCCACGATTTCTTGACAGCGACAGCCGTCGGGATATAGAAAAGGGGGTCAAAAAGCAAAAGGGGCCCAGTGGCCAGGGACGTCTTTCTTTATAGGGGTGAGAGCAGGGCCAATCATGGCAGACATTTTGTGTTTTTCCAGAAACAGATGTACCAGTGTCGAGCAGATCGATGCACGGACCATGAGGTCTTCCTGCCGTCTTCAGGATTCGCTCATGGATGCGCTTGTGGAGATTCAGGTGAAGCTTCCCGACTTGGAGATTGCAACCGCCTTCGGGAAGATCCAGCGATCCGCCGAGGGATCTCAAATGGAGACCGTTCAACCGCTCGATGATGTTGTGGGCGTTCGGATTGGGCCGGGGTTAAAGAAGATCCTTAAGGGGCTGCTGGGAAACGCCGCGGTCCACAAACAATTGATTTTCATGCTGGAAGAATGCTGTGGGGCAGTGATCCTCACTTTTACCAAGGATGTACTGCTCAGCGCCCCCAAGGAAAAGTTGGCTGAAAAAGACTTCTTTGAGAACTTCGTGAGGTCAAATCCAAGGCTCTTTAACAGCTGCGCCGCCTTTGCACCCGGCAGTCCCCTCGTGGAAGGGATCGAGCCGGCCCGGTGATGGGAAATCATTTCCGGGCCGGCGGTTTTAAGGACCGACAAGACGTGTTTAAATTCATACGAAACAAACTCGTAAGCATTTACAGAAAAGACGCGGATACCTTGGTGGCCCATGGCCTCCTGGAGGATGACATTTACGGTTTAGAGGTCGATGTGGCCTTGCGTCTGCCCGATCTGGAGATCCTTTCCGTTGGCGGCAAATGGAAAAGAGCCGAGAATTCGGAATGCCATCGGGCCGTTCCCTTTTTGCAGGAAGCCATTGGGTTTCGCATGGATGAAGGTTTCACCCAGCGGGTCCAAAAAACGGTCGGTCGGATGGCATGCCGACACTTTGCCGATATTCTCCTGGAGTGCTGTTATGCAGCCAGGGATGCGGCCGAGATGCTCGCCGGAGAAACGAAAACGGAAAAGGAACCAGCGGCTGGGCTTGAATCGCCTCTCCCTTCTCACAGGGTTCCCAAATCAACAGGGGCATGCCCTGAACAAGGGAAGTCCTCTTCTTCCATCGCCAGCGAAGCGAGGACGGCAGGGGGAATGGTCATCGATCTTCATGTCCATACGTTTCCTGCGTCCTCTTGCAGCTCCATGACGGTTGATGAGGCGATCCGGGAAGCCAAGAGCGTGGGACTCCATGGCATATGCCTGACAGACCACAACTACGTCTGGGATCCTTTCGTCGTAGCGGATCTCGTCAAGAAATACGATTTTCCTGTTTTCAGGGGAAACGAGATCACGACGGATCAAGGCGATGTGGTCGTATTTGGCCTTGAGAAGGACATCAAGGGGATCGTTAAACTGGAAGACCTGAGGGGGGAGGTTTTAAAAGCCGGCGGGTTCATCATTGCCGCGCACCCCTTCAGAGGATTTCTGACGTTCGGGGTGGGTAAACTGGGATTGACCCTGGAAAAGGCCATGGAGAGACCCCTTTTTAAACTCGTGGATGGTGTGGAGGTCATGAACAGCAAGGTGACCCAGAAGGAAAACGCTTTTGCTTCAAAGGTGACCACCGCGCTTCATTTGCCCGCAACGGGCGGAAGCGATGCCCATGAACCCTCCGCAGTGGGGATCTTCGCCACCCGGTTTTGTCAGGCGGTCAAGGATGAAAAAGGGCTGGTTGAGGCGCTCAAAAGTGGCCACTACGCACCGTTGGCCTTCAGGGGTATGAGAAAGGAAGAAAGCAGGGCACATGCAAGGGCAAACTGACTGGGAAAAGGTGGTAAGAAGACTGGAGCTTCTGATGAGGCTGAAGTCTTTTCCTGTGGGATTCAAGATGCTGGAAAAGAAGGAGGCCCTGGCAAGGATTCCGTTTTTGAGAAGATCCAACAGCAAGAAGACGCTTTGTCAGCTCATCACCCTTGTCAGAAGTTTTGACTGGACCGTGGGGGCCGATCTGGACGACTTTCTCTCCCCCGTGTGTCCTTCCATCATCGGCCTGACCGATACCCCCGAGATACATAAAGACGGCACGTTTCGCTCCATTGTCTGGGTAAAGACAAGGGAGGACGGAAGGAAATATGAGGCTTCGATTCCTCGTCTACCGCTTGGCAAATATGAGGCCGTGGTCATGGCCCCGCTGGTCTACAACCCCTTTGAGCCGGATATCGTCCTCATCTATGCCAATCCGGCTCAGATGATGCTCTTAATCAATTCCCTTCAGTTTGAGGACTATGAGGTCATGGACTTCCACTGCGTGGGAGAATCTTCCTGTTCGGATGCCATTGCCAGGTGCTACCTGACCGGCAGACCGTCCATGACCATTCCCTGCTATGGTGAACGCCGCTACGGCCACGCCCAGGATGAGGATCTGGTGATGGCCATTCCGGCCGGCATGATGGGGAAGGCGCTCAGGGGAATGGAGGCCCTCTACCGAAGGGGCATCCGCTACCCCATCAGCTATGCGGGCGCTGAGCAAGACCTCACTACGACCTTCCCGATGTCCTACGGCGGTCTCCGTCAGGTGGAGGCCATTCGGGGAAAGGACAACCGCTTGCTGCTTGGCGTGACCGGGGGCATTGCAACCGGGAAGAGCACGGTCGTGAACATGTTAAGGGAGTTGGGCGCACCCCTTATTGATTTTGATGTGATCGCCCGACAGGTGGTTGAACCTGAAAAGCCGGCCTGGAAGGACATTGTGGCCTATTTCGGGGAGCAGGTGCTTCAGGAAGACAGGCAACTCGACCGAAAAAAGCTGTCGGACATTGTCTTCCGCGATTTCGAAAAGAGAAAGCGGCTTGAGACCTTCACCCATCCGCGGATCTTTGAAACGTTCATCGAACAATTGAACGGGATTGTGGAAAAGGACCCCGACGCCATCGTCCTGGTAGACGTCCCATTGTTGATCGAGCTCAATTTGCAGTATATGTTTCACAAGACCCTGCTTGTTTATGTGCCGAAGGAGACCCAGATCCGACGCCTCATGGAAAGGGACGGGATCAGCGAAGAGGAGGCCCTCGACCGGATCAAGGCCCAAATGCCCATTGACGAGAAGGTGGGCTATGCCGATTATGTGATCCATAACGAGCAATCACTGGAGGAAACAAGACGGAAAGCCCTGGATCTGTGGCAGACCCTGAGGAAGATCCAGGGGGAAAGGAAGTGAGTAGTGATCAGCGAGCAGTGATCAGCGAGCAGTGATCAGTTAAAAGAATATAACGATTACTGAATATCGCTTAATTTAGGAAGGGGCTTATGGAGGAGATTTGAACATGGCAATAAGTATGTCGCTTGAAGAGGCAAGAACAAAAGCAGCACAATATATGCGCAAGGGTTATCATTGAGGGCCGGCAGTCCTGCAAGTTATGTGGGAAGCTTACGACATGGGCAACGAGGATTTCCTTTGGGCCGGGGTTACCTTATTCGGGGGGATCAGCAGGGACCAAAAGGCCCCGTGCGGCGCGGTTTCCGGAGGCGCCGTCAGCCTGGGATTGAAGTACCGGTGTTCCCTGGCGGACAAGGAGAAGGCAAAACAGGCGAGGAATGATGCACGCCGAGATGCCGGCATATTGCTCAAGGACTTCACGAAACAGTTTGGGGACATTACCTGCGGGGTTCTTCTGGGCATGGATTTTTCCGAGCCCGGAGGGTATCAGAAGTTCCAGGAATCGGGGATCTGGAAGGAGAAGTGCGAGAAATACATCGACTACGTCATCGAGAAGCTCTATGAGATCGAAGATGAGAAGGGGAAAGACCCGACAGCCCAATAAGCCTTTTCCAGATGGCATGATCGATTTCGAGAAAACGAAGCGCCCGCGCTCCCGCAGCGAAGGGAGATGATTTCCCTTTGAAGCGGGAGCGCCAGTGTCTTAGCCTGACAGGGCCCTCCGGACGATTTCAGCCAGATTCAAGACTTCCATTGCATCTTCTTTTTCTTCCACCTTGACCGCGTCCGTGAACATCTTCGCGCATTGGGGGCAGGCCACCGCGATAATCTCCGCACCGGTCGCCAGGGCCTCCCTGATTCGAACTCTACTTGGACTGTCTTCGCCCGGTCCTATCATATCCGTAAAGAAGTTCCCTCCTCCGCCCCCACAGCAGAAGGCGCCTGCGCGGTTCCGCTGCATTTCGACCAGTTCAAGGCCGGGGATGCTCGCCAGGATCCCTCGTGGGGGGTCGTAGATGAGATTGTGCCTGCCCAGATAGCAGGGGTCGTGGTAAGTCACTTTCGCCTTGTAACCGGAAAGCGCGATCCTCTTTTCTCTCAGAAGTCCGGCCAGGATTTCCGTGTAATGAAAGACCTCAAACTTCCCGCCCAGCCTGGGATACGCCTTTTTAAAGACGTTCAGGGCGTGAGGGTCCAGCGTGATGATCTTTTTGATGCCCTTCTTTTTGAATTTCAGTATGTTTTCTTCGGCCAGCTTTGTGAAAAGACCCGTCTCCCCAAGGATTTTGACCTCATTGCCATCGCAGGTCTCCTCGCTCCCCAATATGCCCATGGACACCCCGGCATCGGCGAGCAGACGTCCCACGGAGCGGGCCATAACCTGTCCCACCTCATCATAGGCGCCGACGCAGCCCACAAAGAAGAGGTATTCCTGGCCGGAGAAATCCTCAAGGCCTGTTCCCTGCGCCCACTTGCCCCTTTCGCCTTGGGGGAGCTTGTAGGGGTTGCCATTTACGGCGATGGCCTTGAAATAGTCCCTGACCACCGGCGGGATTTTCCCCTCATTGACCATTTCGGCCTTGGTCTCTTGAAAGATGTCAGGCAAAAAATCCTTAAATGCAGGGTAGACGCATTGATCTTTGCAGTTGTCGCAGGCCACACACGAATACAGGATCTCGGCAAAATGGGGGCTCGTTTCCACCTCCCCATTGAGCCAGGCCCTGATGAGCCACATCCTTCCTGCGGGTGAATAGGTGTCCCACCCGAAGGCCTTGTAGGAAGGGCAGTTGAAATCAACGTAGCTTCCGGGGAACTTGCAGTATCCGCACCGGAAGCAACGATGCACGATATTGCCATGTTCGATCGAATGTGTTTGGCCCATGTCAGTTCACCTCCCAGTTTCCGGGATTCATGATGGACTGCGGATCCAGGTTCCGCTTGACCATCTGGAGCAGCTTGAGCGTGTTGGGGTCCATCCTTTTCATGGTCATTTTCTGTTCCATGAAATTGGGCTTCCACGGGATTCCCCCCATGTCCAGGGCGAATTCGGTCGCCTCGTCCAGCGCCCGCTTGACCCGTGCCATCATGGCCGGATCCATCCGGTTAAAGGCAAAGGAGATACTGAACATCATGGAATGGCCCCCTGATATGACCCTCGCCGAGCTGGCGTAGAGGACATCGTATTTGGCGGCCAGTTCCACCACTTTGGCGGCATACTGGGGGAAGTGCTCAATGAGGGTGATGGGCCCTGAATACTCAAAGCCGCCCCCTTTGGGCACGTCGGCAAAGGCGGCGATCCCCCTCTGGGGCATCTCCAGGAGCATCTCCTTCATGAACTGAAGCCCCATGAATCCGCCGTCCTTTGAGTCCATGAACGGTTGAAGCGCATCCCAGACCAGTTTTCTCTTGAACTCAATCTCCTCCTCCGTGTCACCGGTAAAATAGATGGTGATATGATAATTGCCTCTGAACATCAGCGGCTTGGGTTGGAACCAGACGTTCAGGTCCTCCAGCATCTCAAGGTGCGTGAGCCTGTAAAGTATCTCCGGCACCAACTCGACCCTGTCGGTCACGAACAATTCCACATCCCTGATCTTTTTGTTGGGGTAGAGCTTCAAACCCACTTTGGTGATGATGCCGGTCGTCCCCAGCCAGCCAAGGAAGAGTCCGGACAGATCGGGCAGGGTGGGCCCTTTTGAAAACCAGTAAGGCCCGAGAGAGGGTGATCCGATCTTGCAGATGTCCCCTGTTGGCAGCACCACCTCCAGGCCCGTCACCATATCGGAATTGAAGCCATATTGCTGAGTCAGACGACCCTGACCATGGAGGGACACGTTGGCGGCGATGGTCGTGGTGGGCGGTGCATCCGGAAGGCTGTGCCTCAGGTGGGGGTAATGGTTCTGCAGGTGGGCCTTGAGGACCCCTTGTGACGTGCCCCCTTCCACGACGGCATATCTTGCCCTTTCGTTCACCTCCAGGATCTTGTTCATCCGCTTCATGTCCATGACGATGCCCCCCTTCAAGGGGATGACGAGCCCGGTAAGCGCCATGCCGTTTCCCATGGGGACGATGGGGATTTTTTCCCTGTTGGCCAGCTGAACCACCTTCTGCACCTGCTCCGTGGTCTTGGGGGCCACCACATAGTCGGGGAGGTGTGGTGGGAGCACCCCGGGGTCTCGCGAATAAAACCAGAGTTCTTCGGGCGTGTTTGAAACGGACCTCTCCCCCAGGATTTCAATCAGAGACCGGTGTATGTCCTTCATTGCGTTGCACCTCCCTTTTCACCGATGGCCATCTTGCATAGATCGATGATGTGGATCGGTTTGATTCCCTTTTTGGCGACCTTCTCAGACAGAGTGGATTGACAGGCAGGGCAGTTGAACACACAATACTCGGCGCCCGCATCCAGCATGTCATCGATGTTTCTCTGCTGGACGTCGTTTGCGAGCCTGTACCCCGAGACCGAGCGCAGGATCTCGGCACAGCAAAGACTATTCTCCTCTTGATATTTCCTGCTCAAAAGTTCAACGCCTGCCACATCCAGGATGTCGTTGACCAGGTGGTGCTTCTCAGGGATCAGCCGGTTGGAGCAGGGGCGCTGGTAGACGGCTTTGACATGGAGTGGTCTAATGCGGTCCTTCAATGCGTTCAGCCTGTCCAACAGATAGTCCATGTAGTATATGGGCTCAAATGGCACATGGATGCCATAGGCCTGGGCGATGGAGGTAAAGGTCCCATAACATTCATCATGCAGGCACAAGACCTCTTTCACGCCCAATCGATTGAAATTCTCAATGACTTTCGGAAGTCTCTCTTTGACGACGGACATTTTAGCGAAATGCGTGTGGACCGCAGGGCACATGAATTCCGCGCCGAAGACCATGGCGGATGCCACGTCCCTGAAGATCTCCCCGGAGGCCAACCCGGCAAGGGCAGGGATAAAGCAGGAAGAGACCGCCTTCTCTTTGACCTTGCCCACCATCTGTTTTCCCTGCATTTGGGTCATGTTGATCCACTGGTTGGTGATGGGTCTTGGCGCCGTGAACATGCCCTTTTCTTCTCTGCGCTCGGAGATGAGGTAATAGGGGTGGTTCCCTCTCGGGCAGTATTCTTCGCAGGCGTAACAGGTCATGCAATCATGGAGCACGCGGGAGTCTTCTCCGTTTACCACCTTCATCATCTCCTGATGCGCCTCATCATCCTGGAACACCTGATACTGGCACTTCTGAAGACAATCTGCGGACGGACATGAGGCACAGACTTTTTCATCGAATTTCAAGGCAACCATACGCACCTCCTTTTGGTAAACAGGCCGATCAAATCCGACCCCTGCTAAATCCGTGTGGGCCAGTTCGCCAGCTTGTGCTCGCTGATTCCGTGGTTTCGGGAATCACGGAAGATATCCAGTGCACGAATGATGTAGTTCCGGGTCTCCTGGGGGACGATGACGTCGTGAATATAGTGCATCCCCGCAGCACCGTATGGGGAGGCATCATCGAGCATTTGTGTGGCCAGCCGATTCCACTCCTCACGGTCCCGCTCTGCCGATGGGATCTTGCCTCCGAAAACGACGTTGGCTGCAATCTCAGGGCTTACAAAGCTCATCTCGGCGGTGGGCCAGGCCACCAGGAAGTCAACCGCACATCCGGAGCCGAACATGTTCCAGAACGCCATGCCGTAAGTCTTGCGGATGATGACGGAGATCTTCGGCACCGTGACCAGGCCAAGCACGTTCATGTAATTCATCACCTTCGCGGCCACGCGGTTCCGCTCGGCCCGCTTTCCTACCATGAATCCCGGGGTGTCGTGGAAAGAGAGGAGCGGGATATTAAAGGAATCGCAGAGGCAGATGAAAGAGATCACTTTGTCGATTCCGTCCGTATCCATGGCCCCTGCCTGGGACATGGGCTGGTTGGCCACGATTCCCACGACCCGTCCCCCGATCCTGGCAAGGGTCGTGATGACGCTGGTCCCGAATGCGGGCCTTATGGGAAAGAGGGTCCCCGTATCAACGATGCAGTTGAGGATCCGGTGCATATCGTAGGCCCGGTTGCGTTGTTCCGGTAGAATCTCAAGGATTTTGCCCATGTTCGAGCCGGCGCCATCGGGAACAGGACCATCGGGGGGGCGCTCGTCGCAGTGGGAGGGCATGTAGCTCAAGTACTGCTTGATGAGCCGGAAGCAGTCATCCTCATCCTCGGCGATGCGGTCGGACATCCCGGTGATCTGGCCATGGACCTTCCATCCGCCCAGCTCCTCATCGGTCACGGTCTCGCTGAGTGCCAGCTCGAGGATCCTGGGACCTGAAACACCCATGGCGGTTCCTTTGACCTGTACGACAAAATCGGACAGACAGGCCATCCAGGTTGGCATTCCATAGCACTCACCCAAGATGGCGGTCACCATGGGTGTTTTTCGCACCCGGCTCATGAGTTGAAGGTATGTGTCAAACCCGCCGCCCCCAAAGGATGCCAGGCCCCTGGCACCCATAATATCCGGCATCCTGGCACCCCCCGCCTCCCCGAGATAAACAATGGGGAAGCCGTATCGAAGGGCCGCTCCCTTCAGGTCGCCCTCCTTTCGTCCGGCAACTCGGCTCGATGTGGCCGCCAGCACGGTGAAATCATTTGCCAGGATGATCACCCTTCGGCCGTCGATGGTTCCATAACCGCCCACCTTGCTGTCGGCCGGCGTCTTTTCCTCCATGCCCGGGATATCCGAGTGATTGAACCTACCTACTTCAAGGAATGATCCCGGATCCAGGATCCGGTCGATCCGCTCTCTCGCCGTGAACCGACCCCTAGCCTGGTGTCTCTCGATCTTTTCCTGCCCGCCCATGGCCATGGCTCGGGCCTTGTTTTGTTCCAGGATTTCAAGCTCCTTTTCAAAAGGCATCCTTTCACCCTTTCTTTTCAGCGCTCCGGAATTTGTCTTTGCCCAGGGGCCATGGTGAAGCATCGTCATTTGGCGTGATTGCTGATACACATAGCGAGACCCTGCCTTCGGTGTCAATGGCAAAGACCGGCCATTGCCGATTGACGACAGGGGCGGACCGGCCTTATGATAACTTATACTGCCTTTTTTTTGCCAACTTCATTTGTGGCGATTGCTCAGCTCGAATCAGAAGAATCGACATCAACATGCCTGTTTTTTCCACTAAGGCCAATGTGGTCATCATCGGCGGCGGCATTATCGGCGTAAGCATCGCCTATCACCTGGCAAAGAAAGGCATCAGCGATATCCTTCTTCTGGAGCGCCGATCCCTGGGTTCGGGCTCAACGGGGAAGTGTGTAGGAGGTATTCGCATTCAGTTTTCCACGCCCATCAATGTGGCCTTCTCCGCCCTCAGCCTGAAGATCTTTGAGACATTTGATCGCGAGATCGGTGTAGATCCCGATTTTCGTCGCATCGGGTATCTGTTCCTCGCCGTGCGCCGAGAACAGAACGCTTTTCTGCGCTCGATGGCACGGGACCTCCAGGCGAAGGGGTACCCCGTGGGCTTCTTGAGCCAGGGTGAAATCAGCGCCCGCTGGCCCTTTCTGAATACAGCAGATGTCGTTGGGGGATCCTTCAACCCCGAAGACGGCTACGCGAGCCCGAACGATGTGCTCCAGGGATTCGCAAGAAAGGCGCGTCAACTGGGGGTGTCCATTCTGGAGGAGACCGAGGTGACCGGGATAGACATGGGCCGAGGTCGCATTCACGGAGTGCAAACGGCCTCGGGCCAGAGGATCCTTGCCCCCATGGTGATCAATGCGGCCGGCCCCTGGGCTTCAGAGGTGGCGAAGATGGTCGGGGTGGATCTCCCGGTGCGTCCGGTGCGGCGGCAGATCTTTTTCACGCCGCCTTTCTCCGAGCTGCCGCAGCGTCTCCCCCTGGTCATCGACCTTGAAAACGGCTGGTATATGCGGCGGGAGGGCTCAGGCCTGCTTCTCGCCGGTCCCCAGGACCCTCAATCCTCTTTCCGGGAGTACACGGATTTCTGGGGCATGGAATGGGCCTCGGAGCGCTCCCTATACCGTGTTCCGGCCCTTGAGCACACGAGGATCGCAGGGGGGTGGGCCGGCCTTTACGAGATTTCACCCGACAACCATGCCGTCATGGGCGGTTTTCCCGAAGTGGAGGGTTTTGTCTGTGCGTGCGGGTTCAGCGGGCACGGTTTTCAGCACGCTCCGGCCGCAGGCATGCTGGTGGCCGAGCTCGTCTCGGCGGGGAGGACCGAAACCCTGGACATCCATCCTCTCCGGCCGACGCGATTTCGCGAGGGGGCGCTCGTCCGTGAGTCTCTCACCGCGTTTCGGGATTGAAACTCGACCCGGAAATTATAGACCCAGGGGCGCAAAACCGCGGCGGGGTCACAACCGCAAACCATTTGAAAGGAGTATACCATCATGCGAAAAAAACAGCTGGGCAAGACAGGGCTCATGGTCTCCGAGATCGGATTCGGCGGCATCCCCATCACCAGGTTGAGTGTCGATGAGGCGGCCCGACTGGTGAAGTACGGTCATGATCAGGGGATCAACTTTTTTGACACGGCCAACCTTTACGCGGACAGCGAGGAGAAAATGGGCATCGCCCTGAAGGGCGTCCGCGACAGGACCGTCTTGGCGACCAAGACCGTGGTCCGGGATGGCAAGGGTGCCCTGGAACAGCTCGAGACCAGCCTGAAACGTTTGAAGACTGACTACATTGACCTCTATCAGATGCACAACATCTCCAATCAGGACACCATGGACCAAGTGCTGGCCCCGGGAGGCGTCCACGAGGCCGTGGTCAAGGCACAGACGGACGGCAAGATCCGTCACATCGGTTTCAGCGCCCACAATCCGGACATCGCGGCCAAGGTTTGTGAGACCGGATTGTTCGCCACGGTACAGCTACCCTTCAATTTCATTGAAAAAGACCCGGAAGAGAAATGTTTCGGCTCCGCCCGTGAGCGGCAGATGGGCATCATTGCCATGAAACCCCTCGGAGGAGGGCTGCTGGATCGCCCGGATCTCTGTTTCCGCTTCCTCCAGCAGGTCCATGACGTGGTGCCGATCCCGGGGATGCAGTCCCGGGAAGAGGTGGACCAAAACATCCTGTTTTATGAGAACCCACAGGCCCTCACCCCGCAGGATGTGGCGGATATGGCGAAGATACGGACCGAGATCGGGACGCGGTTCTGTCACCGGTGTGAGTATTGCCTCCCTTGCCCTGAAGGGGTCCTCATCTGGCGGGTGCTCCTTTTCGATGCCCAGTCCCGGCGTTTCCCTCCCCAAATGTCCATCCGCATGAGCAAGGAGCCCATGGAAACCGCGGAGCACTGTGTCCAGTGCGGCCAATGCGAGGAGAAGTGCCCATACGAACTGCCGGTGTCCGAGATGATCCAGGAGAGTCTGGACCATTACAAACATTTCTGTGAAATTCACGGGCGATAATCCGTTATTCGATTTTGATACTGAGCCGAATCCCTTGACGGAATCGCGGCGGGGGATTCTCTTGGCCAGACAATCGTGAAGCGATTCCCTTGAATCAGCGAAGGACGTGACCGGGGGGTTGGTCCACACTGCCGCTCAAAAAGTCCATGACTTCCTGCCACCACTCAAGGCCCGGCCTTGTCGGCCAGTCGTTGTGTCCGGAATCGGGGAAGACCCACAACCGTTTATCCCCATCGATTGCGTCGTAAAGCCGCTTGGTATGGCGGTTAGGGATGATTTCGTCTCGGCCGGCCATGATGACCGCGACCTTACCTGCAAAGCCTTTGAGATGATGAATGTTGTCGTAACGGTCTCGCACGATCCAGCGGGCAGGCAGAAAGGGGAATTTGGACTGGGCAAGGTCGGGCAGGGTGTCCCATGGGGTGAGCAGCACCACGCCCCGGATCGCAAGGGTCTTGTCTCCGGCCAGCGCCGAAGCAATACCACAGCCGAGCGATTCGCCCCAGACGTAGATGGGAGGCCCGAATCGGGTTCGAACCTCTCGGGCGGCCCGCCGGGCTTCGAAAAGTAGAGACCGCTCATTGGGCCGACCCGCCTTGGCCCCATATCCCGGATATTCGCACAAAATCACCCGATAACCGAGCGGAGCAAGGGCAGCCACATAATAGGTACGATCCGCGGCCGAGCCGGCGTTTCCATGAAAGACCAGTACGGTGCCCAGCGCGTTTTTGACAGGCGGCAGGGACGAAACAAACCCGTGGTAGCCTTCCGACCCATCCGGCCAGATCTCAAGCCCCAGCGTTTTCGCCCTTTGCTCGGCCTCTGATCGCAGACAGGTGTCAGGGAAATAAAGGATGCGGCCCTGAAAGATGTAGACCGCAAGGACAATCATCCCATAACCAGAAAGGGCTATCAGGAAAAGGGTCCATGGCATGGCAAGCCGCATGGGCGTCCCTACGGTTGCGCCTTGTCCTGGCCCGTCTCGTTCGAGGGACAGGCGGTCTCTGACCCGCAAGAAGCGCAGCCGCACCCACAGGACGGTGCGTCTGACCTGGATGACCTGAAAAAGGTCCGGAAAAGATAAGCCACGGCGAGCACAACGATCACGACGACAATCACGTTTTCCATGACGCGACCTGCTTTCTTCAGAGAGATCTGGACCGGCCCGGTCCGGGGGCGCACCCTCAGGTGGAGCCGGCGCAGGTGGAGGTGAAGACCGCTTCATCGGGCAGTGCCTGGCCAGCAAGGGGCCCTTCGGGACGCGCTTCTTTCCTTGCGATTGCCCACGCCCTGAGCCTGAGATAAATAGGTCTTATGGAGAGCACGAGCAGAAGAAGCGCCCCGGCCAGTTGCATCCAGGGGGGCACCAGCTCTCCGGCCTGCCCGACCACGGCCTGAGGCGAAACGCCCATAAGCTGGTATACCTCGTCCACCAGCAAGCCGAATCCCACGGCCGCCGCTGAAACCGCCAGGAGGTAGATAGCGGTGGCCCGCTTTCCCAGGATGCCAAAAAGCACGGTAAGGGAGGTGACATTGGTCGCCGGGCCGGCGAGAAGGAATACCAACGCAGCGCCCGGGCTGACGCCTTTGAGGATCAGGGCCGCAGCGATGGGGGTCGAAGCCGTGGCGCAGATATAAAGCGGGATGCTAAAGGCGAGCATCAGGATCATGGAAAAGATGCCGCCCCCCAGATAACGATCAATCATACCGGCAGGAATCACAACCGTGATCAGGCCTGCCAACAGGAGCCCGATGAAAAACCAAAGGACCAGATCTCCCCAGACATCGACGAATGCGTATCGGACGCCCGCGGTGACCCTCTGCTGGAAGGTGTGGTGCCGGCTGTGCTCTTCAGGCGGACAGTCCAACCCATCGCAACAGGCGTCCACAGGGCAGGAAAGGTCCGGGCGTTCCAGCGCCTGGCTTTTCTTCTGCCTGAAGAGGTTTTCGGTTATCCCTGCAGCAATAGCCGAAAAGAAGGCGGCCACCGGACGGGCCACGGTCATGATGGGGTCGAGCAGGGCATAGGAAATGGCGATGGAGTCGACCCCCGACTCCGGGGTTGAGATGAGGAAGGCGGTCGTGGCCCCGTTGTTCGCCCCTTGTTTCTTCAGGGAGACCGCAGCGGGGAGAACTCCGCATGAACAAAGGGGGATCGGTATTCCCAGCAGAGCGGCCTTGACCACCGATTTGATCCCGCCGTGGCCGAAATGCCGCACCACGGAGGCGGGATTCATAAAGACCCTTAGCAAACCGCTGACAAGCAGCCCAAAAATCATGTACGCAGAAGCGGCCAGAAGGAGACGCCATGCCTCCAAAAGGACGGTCAGCACGAAATTCATATTTCCAAACCTCTCATCTCGCTATTCCCGGACGTGCTCCAGGCCCATTTTAAGAAGATCGTATACGTGCTCATCGTCGAGCGCGTTGTAGAGGATCTTTCCGTCTCGCCGCTGTGTGACCAGGGCAAGATCCTTCAGCCGCCTCAATTGATGAGATACGGCCGACTCGCTCACGTTCAGGAAAGCGGCCAGATCACACACACACATCTCTCCGCTCAACAGCGCCATCACCAGCCTCAGCCGGGTCGGGTCGCCTAAAATTTTGAATGTCAGGGCCAGACGATCCACTTCATCGTCCGCAATCGCCTCGGACTTTGCCCTCTTAACCCGCGGGTGATGAACGACCCGCACCTGGCAACGCGCATCCTCATGGCTAAGGTCCTGATCGGAGTTCCTTTTCATCGGGTCCCTTTATTTAAATATATGAACATATGTTCAGATATCACCCCTTCCTGATGGTGTCAAGCAGAATTCTCCTTTGCACGCTTTTCCGCCGGACTCGTGAAGATTCCTGCCAAAAGCCTTTAGACTCTCTTTTCGTGTTGATCGCAGACAATGGGTGATCTATATTTTGCACAAAAGTGAACGGCTGTGAAGGGGCCGTGCGGCTTGGTCGCGGCCACCAGGGGGCACAGAACTTGCAGAAAATCCAATAATATTTTAATTCTGTGCACCAGACGGAGGAAAGCGCATGTTTAATCTGGCCATTGAAGAGACCTATACCGACGGCCAAGTCATATTCAAAGAGGGGAGCTCCGGTGACTGGGTCTATGTCATTCTCTCCGGCACCGTAGAGATCTCAAAGGCCGTCGGCGGCGAGAAGTTCATCATTGAAATCCTGAACAGTGGCGAGGTGTTCGGAGAACTGGGTTTCATTGGCGGCATCAAACGCACGGCCACGGCCAGGGCCATCGGCGAGACCAGCCTGGGGTTGATCGACCGTGAGTTTCTGGATCAGGAATTCAACAAGCTCTCCGGCCAGTTCAGAACCATCCTCACGGCCATCATCCACCGTTTCAAGAAGCTGCTGGACAGGGCCTGTGAGTATTCTGTCCGGGGCGAGGCGCGGATTCCCAAGGTCCTCTCCCTCGTGTTCAAGGATAAGGACGCCTTCGTCCGGGCCTACACGGGGGACCTGAGCACAGGTGGGCTTTTCATCAAGACGGAAAATCCCCTGCGGCCGGGCCATCAGTTTCATTTGAAGCTTCAACTCCCTGAAGAAAAAGAACCCATGGAGATAAAGTGCGAAGTGCTCTGGTCAAGAAATCGGGAAAGCAGCACGGCTGATCGCCCCGCCGGCATGGGCGTCAAGTTCATCGAGATCGCGGATCGGGACTATCGGTCCATCAAGAAGTTCATTGCCGGTACGGGGGGGGAAATTGAGTCCTGCCCGATTCCTGCCCCTGGCGACCGACCCTTTCACCAGCGATTCAACTTGCCAAATGCAGGCAACAGGTCGCAGTCAGACTTAGACCCTGTGCATAGCGTGAAGATCGAATACCGAATGTCGACTGAAGAATGCCGTATGACGACGTTCCATTGCGTCCCATGTTTTCCTTCAGCGTTCGTAATTCATTATTCGATATCCTGCGGTTCAAATTGGCCCAACTACTTATTTCCCACTTTTTTGCGAACCGAAAAGCACTATCGATACGGATTTATAATTCTATTGCTCCTGGCTGCGTCCGTTTTCTGTTGTCCTTCCACCCAGGCGAGCACTTTGACGGTCCATCATGACCTGCACGTGAGCCTTTTCCCGGAATCACAAAGGCTCGTTGGATACGACCGGATTACCCTCGAACCGGTCCGGAAACCACTGGTCGTTGAACTTCCCTCAAAGGTCGAAATCCACACGTTGACCGTTCAAGGCCGTCCACACCCGATCCGACGGAAGGGCCTCGAGCTCATGGTAGATCCGCCCTTTGGCCAGGCCCCCAAAGGGGACAGGGTGACGATGGAGATCCGGTATGAGGCGGTATTCGATGACCCTGTCCCCGACCTCCCTGTAAACACCGACAACCCCGGGTTCGGGGTCACAGCGGTCATCTCGGAAAAGGGCTCTTTCCTCCAGGCCGGTGCGGGGTGGTACCCCCAGATCCCCGGAAGCCGCGCCACGTTTGCCGTGGAAATCGATGGCCCTTCCGGCACGGTGGGCGTTACGGCCGGCCGGTCCCTTGGTCTCGAGACGAGGGATGGGAGAACCTTTTCGAGGTGGGTGGTCCGCCAACCCGTGGAGGGCCTCGCCCTTTCAGCGGCAGGCTATGTGGTGCACGAAAAGGCTGTGGGCAAGGTGACCGCAGCCACCTATCTGCTTCCGGATACGGTGGCCCTGAGTGTGCCCTACCTGGATGCGATCGCCAGATACCTTGCGCTCTACGATGGATTGTTTGGGCCTTACCCCTTCGAGAAGTTCGCGGTGGTTGAAAATTTTTTCCCGACCGGATACGGTTTCCCTTCCTACACGCTGCTTGGCGGGACGGTCATACGCCTCCCCTTCATCATCCACACGAGCCTCGGACACGAGATCGCCCACTGCTGGTGGGGCAACGGCGTCCAGGTGGACATGAGCCAGGGCAACTGGTGTGAGGGGCTCACCACCTACGTGGCGGACTATCTTTACAAAGAAAGGCAGTCTGAATCGGAGGCGCGGGAATATCGGGAGCAGATGCTCAGAAATTATGCGACCCTCGTTCCCCCGGATAAGGACTTTGCGTTGAACCGCTTTGTCAGTCGGACGGATCCCGTGACCAAGGCGGTGGGCTATGACAAAGCGGCCATGGTCTTCCACATGGTCCGGCGCCTTGTCGGAGATGACGCGTTCTGGCAGGCCCTCAAACAGGTTTATCGCGAAAGGCTTTTCAAGAAAACAACGTGGCACGACTTCCAAGAGGCCTTCGAGCGGACCGGGGACCGATCGCTGGAGGGGTTCTTCAAACAGTGGGTGGAACGACCGGGTGCGCCCCGGCTCGCGCTGGAAGGGGTTGAGAGATTGTGGGATGGAAAGGAGTGGGTGGTCGAGGGGCGTCTCAGCCAGAAGCGGCCGTTTTTCGACCTGCAAGTCGCGCTTGAGGTCCAATTGGGAAAGGAAGCGCTCCGACCCACCCGCCTGAGTGTCTCGGGCGACCGGACGCCTTTCCGCATTCCATGTGAAAGCCGCCCATCCGCGGTGGTGGCGGACCCGGATTTTGACTGTTTCAGACGCCTTCAACCATCGGAGATCCCGGCGGCCATCAACTCGCTCAAGGCATCAAGCGCTCTCGTGGTTTTGGTCCCGCCATGGGAGCCTGCGCTTCAGGGCGCCGCAAGCCTCTTGCCGTTGTCTTTCGGAATCGACCATTTCAAGGTGGCCTCAGAGGACCATGTCAGCGAAAGAGACCTTGGAAAAGAGGACATTCTTCTGATCGGTCTGCCAAAGAACCGCAAGCTGCTCTCGCGCCTTCCGTCTGATCTCTCCATTGGGGATGGATGGTTTGAGCTTAACGGGAAACGCTATGATGACCCGGGCGATGTGCTCTTTGCGGTCTTCGCTCATCCATGGTCAGAAGGGCGTCACGTGGGGTTGTTTTATCCTTTATCGAGCGGCGCGGCCGCGGAAGTGGCGCGAAAGATCACCCACTATGGCAAGTTTAGCTACCTGGCATTCAAAGATGGGGAGAATCAGGACAAGGGGATTTGGCCCGTTCAGGACTCTCCCATGATTCAGCGGTGGAAACCCTAACCCGGACAAGCTGCAACCAAACAGGCTTTTCGTTTTGTTTCACCGTCCCTCAAATGACACCGGGTACAGGATGTCAGGTGTCGGGTGTCAGGTGTCAGCAAAGGCAGGACCTGAAACCTGAACACTGAAACCTGAAATTGTGACCGTTTTGCGCGCAATCTCACCGCTAAGGGCCTAATGGGGAAGACGTTACTACGGGGCGGGAGAAGATGAAAAGGGTGATTCTGGGGTTGAGTCTGTCTTGGTTCTTGGGTCTAACAACATGGACCATGGCGGATGAGCCTCCTCTGACATACAGGGTCTACGATGTGCGGCAAAAACGACAAGTGGCGCTCGGCGAGATCATGGACGACCTCAAGAAAGACCGCTTCATTCTTGTGGGCGAGCACCACAGCGATGAGTGGCACCATTTGGCCCAGCTCATGGTCATCAAAGCGCTCCACGACTCTGGCGTCGGGGTGGCTGTCGGCATGGAAATGTTCCGCCAGGACGCTCAGAGGGATCTCGATCGATGGGTTGCGGGCGAGTTGAATGAAGCCGCGTTTCAAAGGGTCTACTACGAAAACTGGGGTTTGCCATGGCCCCTGTATTCGATGATTTTTCACTATGTCAGGGAAAACCGCATCCCTTTGGTCGGTCTCAACGTCCCGCGGGAAATTACGCAGCAAGTGGCACGCGAGGGCTTCGAGTCCCTGACAAACGCGCAAAAGGGAAAACTCCCTGATGTGACTTGCAGAGTGAATCGTCAGTACATGGACTACATTAGACGCGCCTATGGCGCCCATGCCCACGGCCACATGAATTTTACATACTTTTGCGAGGCGCAGTTGGTCTGGGACAAGGCCATGGCCATCCACGCGCTCGACCATATCCGGCAAGATCCCGACAGGATCATGGTCCTCCTCACCGGGATCGGGCATGCCTGGAAATGGGCGATCCCCACTCAGATCCGGGAGCGTTCAGCCCTCCCGCTGGCCGTCATGGTCCCTGAGGTCTCTGGCAGTGTGGCGCCGGCCACGGTCAGTGTTGAGGATGCGGACTACATTGTTATGGAAAACGTCAATCCATGAAGAAAGCCGACCTTGCGGGTAAGTGGCTGAAACTTTACGGGGAAGAGATCGGGCTCTTTTTCTTTTCCGCGGGTCTCCTCTTTCTGATCCGCAGTTCCAACATTCTTTTTGACAACTACGCAGAGACCGCCTTCCTCAAGCGGTTTGGGGTAAAGTACCTTCCCTACGTGACCGCGGTGGTCTCCATTTCCACCTTCTTTGTCATGGGTTTCATGAGTGGTTGGATTCTGAGGATCAGCAGCTGCCGTCTCTTGACCCGAGTATTGCTTTTCTGCGGGATATCGGTGGGGGTGCTGCGGTTTGTGGTTCCACTGGACTATAGATTGATCTATCCGCTTCTCTACGTGCTCAAGGCCCAGTACGAGGTCGTCCTGGGCGTCCTATTTTGGAACCTGGCAAACGATCTCTTTGATACCAGGCAGTCGAAAAGGATCTTTCCACTCATCACCTCCGGCGGGCTATTGGGGGGCATCACGGGGAGCTTTCTGACCCCCGCCCTGGCGAAACTCATGGCGCTCGATAACCTGATGGTCGTTTACTTGCTCACGACCGCGGCGGCCGCTGCCTTGACGGCCACGCTGGACAAATCGTATCCCTCCAGCCTGATGAAACGAAAGGACAAGAAGAGAAGCGGCCATGCCTTTTTGGGTGAATTCAGCAAAGTCCTGGCGGTGATCAAGGAATCCAGATTGACACAGATCCTCATCGTCCTGACGCTTGTGGCGAACCTAGTGATCCCAATCATGAACTACCAGTTCAATTATGTGGTGGACCAGACCTACACCAGGGAAGGGGGCATGATTGATTTTTTTGGCTATTTCAAAGGTGTTCAGAACATCATCGGGCTGGCCATCAGCCTTTTCGCCAGCAGGGTCTACGCCCGCTTCGGGCTCCCGGTGGCCATGATGTTTCACCCGTTTAACTACATGCTTGCCTTCGCCGCATTGCTCCTTCGTTTCGATCTTTTCTCAGCCATGTATGCGAGGCTGTCCACCGCGTCTATCCGAAACAGCATCAACATGCCCGCCATGGCGGTGCTGCAGGGGCTTTTCCCGCCTTCCTACCGGACCCTGATACGGCCCTTCCTGAGAGGGACGGTGGTCCGGGTGGGCGTTCTCGCCGGCTCTGGTCTGATTCTCATCATGCAGAAGCTTGGTCCCCCCAGATACCTTTCCATCGCCGGAATGGCATTGGTCTCGGTATGGATCTTGACCACCTTCATTCTGAAGAAGAGCTACTCCAAGATCCTTGGTGACCTCTTGTCCAAGAGCATGCTTGATCTGACCGATCTGGGAGAAAAGGATATCCGACTGCTCGGCAAAACGGAAACCTTTCGCACACAGCTGACCAAAACGTTCATGGCAAGCCAAGGAGGGGATGCCGTTTGGTATGGCAAAGCTTTGAAGACCGCGGGGATCGAGGAACTGGATCAGTACGTATTGGGGAAACTGGAAAAGGAGGATGACGAAACCAAATTGGCGCTCCTTCCCCTTCTTTCACCCAGGGCCGGCCTGCGCGCAGCGGTTACGTTTCTCAAACTGGCGGATCCTACAAAACCTGACCTGATGATCGCCTTTGCGCGCACGGCCAAACGGGTCTGTGAGGACATGGCGCCGGCCCAGTGGCAGGAGGTCTTTGAGAGGGCGAAGGTCCCTGAAGTCAAGGCCTACGCGTTGACCGGTTTGGTCGGAAGGACGCCGGTGGACCACGTGAGCGTCATTCTCCAATGGCTCCGTTCGGAGAGCCTCCCGGAGCGGAGGGCGGGTGTGATTGCGGCAGGAGAGGCGGGAAACGTGCAATGCATCGAGAAACTGCAAGAAATGGTCAGGCAGGAGACGGACCCTTCTATCTTGGCCTTAATCTTGAGATCTCTCCACAAAGCCGGGCCCAGGGATTTAAATGAAATGGCATTGTCGCATCTGGCCTCTTCTGAGGAATCGGTCCGGCTCGCTGCCCTTGAATCCTATGAGATCCATGGCGAATCCGAGGTCCGGCGTGTGGTGAGCCTTCTTGGGGACCCCTCCCAACGTGTTCGAAATGCGGCCGTCAACAAACTCCGGGAAACCCCTCGCGAAATCGGGTCGCTCTTGCAAGAGGCCCTCCTTGTTTCCAACCCATGGGTGAAGGAAGGGGTTTTTGCAGTGGCCGAATCCCTCAAGATCACCGATGCACAGGTCCTCCGTTTTGCCAGAGCGCAACTGGAGCGCGCCTTCCACCACACGGCGGAATGCGAGGGTCTCGAGGCCATGGCAGAAAGCCATGGGCGCAACCTGTTGCTTCAACTTGTCAACGAGAAGAAAGCGGCCTGTGTGGACAGCGTGTTGCGGGTTTTGGCCTTTAGAGATTCGTCGGGAATGATGAGGAAGATCTGGCGGACCCTGCAGTCGCCGAATATCAAACTGCGGGCCAATGGCCTTGAAGCCCTGGACAGCACATTGGATCGATCGCTGTCTAAAATGGTGCTCCCGCTCGTCGAACGGTCTTCATGGGCCGCGTGTCTGGATCAAGGCAGAAAGCAATTCGAACTGCCTCAGTTTGTCGGTAAACCCGACGCCCTTTTGCGCCACTTGCTGGAAAGCCCGGACGGGGCGACTCAACTCCTGGCCCTTGACCTTCTTTGCCATCCGGGGGACCCATCGATGGTCGGCGGACCGTTCGGATCATTGACCACCCAGGCCGGAGGAATGGGAAAACGGCTGTTGGTCCGATTGGGTTTCAGGGAAGACGACCAGGAAGGGGATGTGGATGGGATCCATAAAGCGGTTGAGAAGATGAGTATGCTCAGCCAATCCCCCCTGTTTACAGACCTTCCCGTCCAGGAGCTTGCCATGTTGGCGCCAATTGCCAAAGAACAGAAATATGACCAGAATCATGAAATCATGGGCCCCGGAGCAGTGTGGGAGGGGGTGTCCCTGATCATCAAGGGTGAGGTGACCGTTGCGGAAGAGAACCGTCCATCCAACGTTTTGACGCTAAAGCAGGGAGACAGTCTGGGACTGACATTCCTTTTCACGGCGTTTCCTCGAACCCTCATTGTCCGGGCAAAGACGGACGTCCTCCTTCTCACCATGGACAAAGGCGACTTTATGGCGCTCCTTGCGCAATATCCCGCCATTTCTCTTCAGATTTGCAAAACTCTGAGCGCAAGGATTCGGAGCCTGTATGGAATGATCGGAATAGAATTGAACCGTGGCACCCTTCATGGGGTATCGACCGTTTCATCCGTTCAAAAGGATTTTCCTTGAATCCTTGTAAGAGATCGATCATAAAATGATGTAGATATGGTGCCGTTTTTGTGACATTGTGTGGCAAGCGGTTTCTTGACCAAGAGGCACGAGATCCAATAGGCGTCTGTTCTTCTTTCCGCTCTCAATTTCGCGTCCCGCCGGGCAGACGGGCCCTATTGATCAGACTGCTGGGGAGATAAGGCATGTTAAGGAAAAGCGTCACGTTGTGGGTGGTTTGGGTCTGGAGCGTTGTCCTCTTGTCGCTGTGCGCTGTTCATGCAGAGAGCGGCGCGCCGGAGAACATTTACCCTATTGGCAAGCTGAAGCCTAGAAACAGTGAAACAACGCTGAAGGTTGGTGACAAGGCGCCCGATTTTACCCTGCCTTCGGTCAAGGGTGCCAGCATGTCCCTGGGGCAGTTTATCGGAAGGAAAAACGTTGTTCTTTCATTTGTCCCGGCAGCATGGACCCCCGTCTGTACCTATCAGTGGCCGGTCTACGACCTGGCAAAAGAGATATTCGATGACAATGACGCCGTGCTGCTGGGGATCACGGTCGACAACATTCCCACGCTTTATGCCTGGACCAAGGCCATCTCTAATAAGCAGGAAGGATTTTGGTTCCCGGTGCTGTCCGACTTTTATCCCCACGGTCTGGTGGCAAAGAAGTACGGTGTGCTGCGGTCGGAGGGTTTTACCGAACGCGCCCTTTTCGTCATTGACAAGGCGGGCGTCATTCGTTTTATGGATATTCATGACATCAACGAGCGGCCCCCGATCATGGCACTTCAAAAGGCCCTTCTATCACTCAAGTAGCCCATTGGCACAACGCATATTGTCACACGTGCACCATCGGGATCCGTAGTGATCGGTTTGGGGCGACCGGGATCAACTGCAAAATAAACGGTGTATGATCTCACATGGAGAGGAATTCATGAAGTGGGCAACGGTAACCTTCTCCGCCTTGTGTGTCCTTCTGGTTAGCAACGTGGTTCCACCAGCCACGGCGTCGGAACCCGTTTCAGTCTTTGTAAGCATACTGCCTCAGAAGACTTTTGTGGAGAAGATCGGCGGGGAACGCGTGCTTGTCTCAGTGCTCGTGGAGCCGGGCGGAAACCCTCACACCTACGAGCCCAAGCCAAGGCAGATGGTCGCACTTTCAAAGACCAAGGTCTTCTTCGCCATCGGCGTGACCTTTGAGGAGGCGTGGCTCCATAAGATCGCAACGCTCAACAAGGACATGCGGATTGTTCACACGGAAGAAGGCATTGAAAGGCGCAGGATGGTCGACCACCGACAGGCGGAAAAAAGTCCGGACCACGATCACGCTTCCGGAGACCCGCACGTCTGGCTTTCGCCGCCGCTTGTCATGTTACAGGCAAGAAACATCCTTCAGGCGTTGACCGAAGTGGATCCTGCGAGCAGTGATTATTACGAAAAGAACTACAAGGTGTTCATTGACGAAATCGTGGATCTGGACGCGGAACTGATGGCCACATTCGGCCAGCGCGGCGGCCCCCGAACCTTCATGGTATTTCACCCATCCTGGGGCTATTTTGCAGAGGCCTACGGGCTGAAACAGGTCGCGGTGGAAACCGATGGGAAGGAACCCAAGCCGAGAGAATTAAGGGATCTCGTAGAATTCGCCAGGAAGAAGGATATTGCGGTCATTTTTGTCCAGCCCCAGTACTCGATGAAAAGCGCGGAGACCATCGCCAGGGAGATCGGCGCACAGGTGGCCGTCGCAGACCCCCTGGCTGCGGACTGGGCACAGAACCTTCGCGCGGTAGCCGGGCAGTTCAAGAAGGCGTTGAAGTAGGGTGAAGCATCAGGCACCAAATGGTCTCCAGATTGAGAGATTTGTATCCTCTATGGGCCGCGTTGGGGGTGTCTTTTTTTGAGCCGCAACATATTTCGCAGCCGGTATTAACGGCACCAATTATCTGGATTTATTTCCAGACAGCCCCATGAGGGGACCTCTCCAGCATAGACTACCTCTTGTGCCTTCCCGAGACAACCGCACGGTTATGGGGGCGTTCTAAAGGCTGCGGAAGAATGGAGTTGCGGCTCAAAAAAGGACACCCCCAATGCGGCTGGCTTTAAATTTGATGAATCGGTCTATTCAGGTAGTCAGCTTGCGGTAGATCTCCGGGATCTTGACCGGCAGCTTGGCCAAGTCGTCGATGAACACGTAATTGGCAGGCCCGAACATGTGGGAAAGGTAGCTGTGCTCCGCCTTGTCGATGGTGATGCAAAAGGGATGGATCCCCATGCGTTTGGCCTCGATGAGCGCGTGGCGTGTATCCTCGATACCATAGTCACCGTTGTAGCCGTCCCAGTCATCCGGTTTGCCGTCGCTGAGGGTGATCAAGAGGGGCGTCCGGGCGTCCACTTCACCCAGTATTTCGGTCAACCGCCGGATGGGAGGGCCAAGCCTCGTGTATTCCCGCGGTTCGAGTGCGGAAATTCGTGCCCGGACCTCCTCACCGTAAGACTCTTCAAATCGTTTGATGACAAAGAGCTCGCAGCGCTTGCGTGTTCGGCCGGAAAAACCGTAGATGGCGAATCGATCCTGGAGAACCTGCATGGCTTCACTCAGGATAAGGAGGGCCTCCCGTTCGATCTGATTGACCCAACCGCTCGTGGACCCGCTCAAGTCGATCAGAAAGGCAGTGGCGATATCGCGCTTGTTGCGGCTCAAACGCACGAAGACCCGCTCTGACGGGGAGAGGCCTGCCCGTTGGTCGGTAAATGCCTCCACCGCGGCGTCCAGATCGACGTTGTCACCGTCCTTTTGTCGTTTGAGCAGTGCCTGATCCATCCTGATCCGCTCAAACTGCCTCTTAATCTGCTGGGTCATTCCCCCGTAGCGGACAAGCGTCTCGCGGGCAAAGTCAAGATTTCCGGCCTCCACGTCCACTTCCCGCAGAAGGGCCCATCGCTTGCGGTAGCCCTGTCTTCGGTAGTCCCACTCATCCAGGGCATGGGTGGTTTCGTCCTCTTCGGAAAGCACGAAGCCGGTTCCTTCGGGCATCTGGCAGACCGATCGGAAATAGTGGCCGGACATGTCACTCGTGACCGCAAGGTAGTGGCCGGGGATGGCGCCCAGATCTTCGTAGATCTCATCGATCGTCTTATTCATGGCTTCCGGGAGCGGTATGGGGCTTCCGTCAATGAGGAGGAACTTGGGGAACGCCTGGGGCTGAGGGGTCGCGCCCTTTGAAGTCGCTTCATCCGTGGATGGCACCTCCACGCGCACGTCTTCAGGCTCCGGCAAGTCCCCGATGAGCTTGCAGAGCTCCTCCTGGAATTTGATGCGGGTCGATTCCCGTTTCCTTCTGCGTGCGCGCTCTGCCTCCTCCGGACGCAGCTCCCCGACGTAGGGGATGGGTTCAACCGGGACGTAAGGGCCGGGCATGGTTTCGAAAAGACCATAGATTTCTTCCACCAGCCGGGCGACCCGATCAACGGGTGCGCCCTCAAGCGCGGCAGTGCGTATCCGCTGGCGGACTTCACGAATCAGGGGTGAGACCAGGACGTCATTCCGTTTTTCCGGGTCCTCGGACGGGCAGTCGAGCCACCATTCGGACCAGCTGCTCGACGCCATGGCTCCGCGGTGTGAGCTCTTTCGGTTTCTTTCTGATCACGGACAGGTGGTGCTTGAGATTCACCATGTCCGAGTAAAGCCCGGGAAGCGTCGCTTCGATCCAGCTTTCGATTCGGGCCGTATCGAAGAAGCAAAACAGATCGCTTGCAAGGCGCGGTTCGGGGAAGGAATGGAAAAAGCGGGAGAGGTCCGAAAGCAAATGGCCATCCTGGGTCTTGTCGTTCCCAGGCCCCCCTTCCGGATCGGATCGTAAGACGCTGTTTGCGGCACCAAGCCGATAGGTTCCGAGCCTGATCTGGGCGAACTTGTGGGTGACCATCACCTTGAAGAGGAGGAAGTTGAGCCGTTCGTGGTCAAAGAGGGCGATCCGGGGAGGGACGAATATGGAGACCGTGTCCGTGAAATGGGCACTCCCTTCTTCGAGATGGATTTCAGCTCTCCCCAGGCCATGGAGATAGTTCAATAGAACGCGATAGACGCCAAGAAGGGCCAGACCTCTACCCCAGATGCGGCCGAATTCCGGATGCGGCTCGGGGTCCAGCAGGAACTCACGTGCGGGATTGAGCCCCTGGGCATCATAGATGTCAAGGACCACCTTCACCAGCTCTCCGAGATCTTCCAGACCCGGGATCTCCATCAGTCGGCGGTGGCGGAGCAGAAAGTGGAAAGCCAGCTCCGGCTGGATGGCGGCCAGGGCTTTGGCCTGGTCCATGATGTCTTTTCGGGCATCGTCGGGGAGATCGTCGAGGATTTCTCCCAGGCCCATTTCCAGGAGGTCCTCCTCGTCCAGTATGCGATGGTGGGTGTAAAGCGGTATGGGGAAGAGGCGGAGGATTTCGTTCTCAGGATGTTTTCTTGCAGTGACAAATGCCATGTTTCACTCGATTCAGAACGGGATGCGCGTCCAGGAAAGACGGCACATCCTACCCGCATTAGAAAAGGGATCCGACCATTTCATCCATGGACAGGACCATCTCAGGGTCGTCGCTCAGGGTATTGGTGATGGCAACCCGGCATGCCTCCCTGGGCTCAATGCCGGAACGGATTAGCTTCCCGGCATGAATCAGCAATCGGGTGCTGGCGCCCTCGTCGAGGCCCTTTTCCTTGAGGTTCCTGGTCATTTCCCCCAATTTCACCAGACGCTGGGAGATGGACGCTTCGAGACCTGTTTCTCTGGTTACGATGAGGCCCTCTGGATCGGGCTCAGGGTAGTTGAATTCGATCGAGACGAATCGTTGCCTGGTGCTCGGCTTGAGGTCCTTGATGATGCTCTGATATCCGGGATTGAATGAGATGACGAGCATGAACTCGGGTGCGGCGCTGATAATCTCTCCGCGTTTTTCCATGGGGAGGATCCTTCGATCGTCGGCAAGGGGGTGGATGACGACCGTGGTATCTTTTCTCGCCTCCACGATCTCGTCCAGATAGCACAGAGCCCCCACCTTGACGGCTCGGGTCAAAGGACCGTCGATCCAGACCGTTTCATTCCCCCGGATCAGGTAACGTCCAACGAGGTCCCCGGCCGTCAAATCGTCATGACAGGCCACGGTCACGAGCGGACGTTTGAGTCTCCAGGCCATGTGTTCCATGAAACGGGTCTTCCCGCACCCCGTGGGTCCCTTGAGCAACACGGGCAATCGGTTTTCGTAAGCGCGGGTAAATATTTCAACCTCATTGCCCGTTGCAAGATAAAAGGGCTCCGTTTCAACCAGGTAGTTCTCAATCAGTCTTGTCTGAATGCTCATGCTTGCCGGCTCCCCTCGAGGTTGCATCACATCCAAGCGGATGGACAGCCGCGCCTCTCGGTCCCTTGAAACCGTTTCACGGCCTGGGTCCGCCTCCCGAAAAATGAAAAAATAGGCTTTTCACGTGAACCCTCTTTCCCGATACGATGTTTGCACATAAAATTAAGCTGATTAAACCTTTTCGCAAGGATCATCTTCACCAATTCAAGACAGGAGGCGGACATGAAAGACGAAGATCATTTCAGAAAACTCGATCAGATCCACCTCGCAAGGTCTTCTATGGCTGGAGAATCGGTCCTTGCTGCCGTTGGGATCAGTGGTGATCACCGGTTTCATGCCCATGACCGGGGTGATCGTGGTCGTGATAGCGGTGCGGTGCGTGATCGTGGTCCTCTTCTTTCGCGTGATGGGTGTGCACGAAGCGGTGGGGATGTTCATGGGCGTGTTCGTGAAGATGTTCGTGCTCTCCTGCGGCGTGGCGATGGGGATGCGTATGGAGATGTTGGTGAAAATGGCTATGTTCGTGTTCATGCTGCAGCCCGCGAATGGCGCTGCTGTTCCTCTCCCGATAGGAGAAGGCTAACCCGTTGAGGTTGCCCAGTCGCTCATCCCGCATAAAGGTATGGGTGGGCAGGTCCTCCAGGATATGACCCTGATGCATCACCAGGGTCCGATGGGTCAGTTCTTTCACAAAGAACATATCGTGACTCACAAGCAAGAGGGTCACATTGAGATTCCGCAGGATCTCCAGCAGCAGTTCTCCCCCCGCGGATCGAGCCCGGCCGTCGGTTCGTCCAGTATGAGCAGCTTCGGTTCCATGGAGAGTACGCAGGCCAGCGCCAGCCGCTTGCGTTCGCCGCCTGACAGGTGGAGCGGGACGCGCGCTTCGAACCCTTCCAATCGCACCAACGATAACGCCGCTCCAATCCGCTTGCGGCATTCGGTCTGCGAATAGCCGAGCTGATGCAGTCCGAAGGCGATTTCTTCGAGCACACTTGAGCAGAAAAGTTGGTCGGCGCAATCCTGAAAGACCATGCCGACCTCCCGCCAAAGACCCTTGCGCCGTCGGCGTGTCACCGGCCGTCCGGCAAAAAGAAACTGTCCGTGTCCCTGGCGCAAGCCGAGCAGACAAGACAGCAGCGTGGTTTTGCCGGCGCCGTTCTCACCGACAATTGAAATTCGTTCGTTTTCATGAATACGTGAATCGATCCCGCAGAGCGCGAGCGTACCATCGGGGTACCGGTAATGGTAGTTGCTCAGGACCACCAGGGGTTTGTCCCCGGATGCTTCAAGAGAAGGGAGGGTTGGATACTGGGCGTCCGTGGTCGCCGTGACCGCCTGTTCGGGCGTCCAGCCGCTGACAGCCAGGCGAAATGAAAAATCGAGACCATGCTCCCGCAAAGACTGGCGTTGGGAAATCAGTTCTCGCAGTGTGCCGTCGTGGTGTATTCGACCACGATCGACGACCACGGCCCGGTCGCAGAGCTCGTAGAGAAAGATCAGGTCATGGCTGATGCAAATCAGGGTGCCGGAGAAATGCCTTAGAAGATCGAGAAATACCTCCTCCTGCATCGGGTCCAGGTTGGCGGTCGGCTCGTCGAGGAGCAATACATCCGGCTGCATGGCCAGAAGACCTGCCAGGGCGGCACGTTTCTTTTGCCCGAAACTGAGATTGTGCGGCGCCTTGTAAGCCATTTCAACCAGGCTGACTTGCTGCAGCGCCTGCCTGGCCGCCCGCTCCGCTTGCTCCCGCGACAGGCCCTGATGGCGGGGGCCGAAGGCCGCATCCTCAAGCAGCGTGTGCCCGAAGAGCTGATCATCCGGGTCCTGGAAAAGCAGACCGATCTCCAACCGAGTGCGGTCCAGATACTCACCGGTCAACCGCTCCCCTTTGTAGCGGATTTCCCCTGCGGTTGGCACCAGAAGTCCGCAGAGCTGCTTGATCAGCGTGGTCTTGCCGGAGCCGTTTTGTCCGACCAGAGCGATCCTGTCACCTGGAGCGATGTCCAGGTCGATGCCGGATAAGGCTTCGGTATCATCCGGATAGCGGTAGAGCAACCCGCACACTCTGAAAAGGGGTGAATCCAGGGTGGGCCCCTCAACCGGTCGTTGAGGTTCGTGCATGAAACATTCTCCTTACCAAGCCATCCGGTCATAGAAGACCAAGGCCGCCCCAACGGCAAGCCAGCCTGCCGCCATGAAAAGATCCCTGACCTGCAAGCGCAGTTCGGCAGGTTCCGGAAATTTTCCCTGGTAACCCCGGGCCCGCATGGCATCGAAAACCCGCTCGGTCCGCTCGAAACTGCGAACAAAAAGCATGCCAAGAAAGTTGGCCACGGCGCGCAGCGTTTCCAGGTCGGTACGCTTGCGGAACCCCCGTACCTGCATACCGGAAGACATACGCCGAGCCTCCTGAAGGAAGACATGCAAATACCGGTAACTGAGCAGTACCATCTGGCCTACCATCTCCGGCGCACCGAGCCGGGAGAGTCCGTGCAGGGTGACCGGTAGAGGTGCGGTGGACAGCAGCGGCTCCATCACCAACGTGATGGCCACAGCCTTGGCGGCGATCGTCGCGGCCAGGTGCAAGCCGCGCAAGTTGAAACTGAGCCAATCCATCCCGCCGAAGACCAGCACGGTGTCACCGGGGTGCGCCGGAGCCGAAAATGGCATGACCACCAGAAACATGCCGACAAAACCGGTGATCGCCAACAGCCGCAACAACGCCTTGGCAAAGGAAACCCTTGCGATCACCAAAATGGTCAGTGAAACGCCGATGGCGGCCATGGCCGGTGCTAGGTGACTCAAGGAAGCGATGACAAAACTGTAGACCAGCATTGTCACGATCTTGCAGCGCACGTCCCAGCGATGCATGAAGGACGCACCGCCCCCATCGGACAGGGGCGGGACCGACCAGTCAGGTTCCTCTTCTGGCACACTTCGCTTTTGTGCAACGCGTCGCAGCCAAATGACCACGATCGCCATCGCTGCCAATGGTAACAACACCAACAGGGGCAGTTGCCACAAAGGCATCTGGAGATGGGTCACATCAGCCATGGGCCTCCTTGGTCGAACGCAGGAACGACGGTTGCAACAAGGCCGGCTTGACACGGGCAAGAAAGCCAATGGTAAATGCGCTCACCACGCCCTCAATGATGATGACTGGGACATGCGCCAGCAGGGCAATTTTGGCGACGCCGAAAAAGTCCTCACCGCCGGTAACCAGCAGTAACGCCAGAATGATTGCTGCCAGTGCTGTCCCTAAAGCGCCCACCAACCCGCCCACAAACGCCTGTCGCAACTGAGTTCGGCCTTTGAATCTTTGGAAGAACCAACCGCACACCAGGGCGGGCAACCCCATCATCAGGGCATTGGCGCCCAGCGCGGTCAAGCCCCCAAATTGAAACAGCAGGCTCTGCAGCAAAAGGCCAAGTCCGATGGAGAGAAAGGCGGACGACCCCAGCAGCGCCCCCGTCAGGCCCGGTATGATCAGATGGACGCTTGTCGGCCCAAAAGGCACGTGAACCAGCGAAGCGACAAAAAAGGCCGCGGTCATGACCGCCAATTTGGGCATTTCCTCGCTACGGGTGCGGCGACCGCTCCAGGCCACCAGCGCGGCGCTGGCGACATAGCCGCCGACTGTCACGGAAAGGGGGAGAACCCCGTCGGAAATATGCATGATCTACCCCTTGCGGCGCGCAGCGACAAAAGCGGCCACCCCGAACAGGCCGAAGATGTAACCGATACCCGCGAAAACGTCTTTGATCCCCGGCTTGCTGAGATCCGCGCGCAGGGCTGCTATTTCCCGCTGAATGCGCCTTAGTTCGCTGGACAACTTGCTATTTTGTTCCTTTAATAGCGTAACGACCTCCTGAGAGCGGTCCTCCGGAGGGGTCTGTGCAGGAAGCGAGCTTGGAAGGCCGGTCAGAAACAGCCACAGGACAATGATCATGAGCCTTCTTCGGATCATCATTTCGCGGTCTCCAATTCTTCTTTTTTCAGCTTGAAACTGTTCTTGTGTCCCATCGTCGCATCAATGACAATGGTCAAATCATCGACCTTCGGCACGGCAAAGCTGAACAGTCCCTTTTTGTCTGTCACGCCTTCCAAAAGCAGTTTGTCTTGACTGTCGTAAACCAGCACCTTGCCGCCTTCAACAGGGCCTCCGTCCGGAAAATAGCTCTCGGTGTAGACCTTCTCCCCTTCGACATAGGCGAACAGGTTGACCTTGTGTGCCAGAGCGGTTCCGCTGAAAAGCAGTGATACGAAAACCAGAGCAAAGAGATAATTCAAGATCTTCATCACACCCTCTATCTACTGTCAGTCTATTTCATATCCCGGGTATGGACCCAGTAGACGGCCCCAATCTCCACGTCCTTTTCCTGGCCATCGTGTTTCAGCTTCCAGTCGGCCTCGTTGAGTGCCGCAAATCCCCACCAGCCGGCCCTGGGCATGGCGTAGCTGAAAACGCCGTTGGCGTCGGCTTTCACCACTTGAGTCACGAAGGGGTCCGCCGGAGGGACGACAACGCTGACATTCCCAGGCGACTCGTTTAGATACTCGATCTCCACTTCGGCAAATGGGACCGGTTTGCCTTTGACCAGCACCTGCCCGGTAAAGAGGTTGCCGGTCCACAGGCCGTAAGGCCGGGTCAAGGGCACCATTTCAGTCTCAAGGCCCACCGGCTCATCCCAGCCTTTTTCTAGACTTAACGCGTCTACGCATACTTTGGTGTAATGAACAATAAATTTGTCCTCGGCGGGCTCCCAGTAAGGCGTAGGTTCGACATAGAAGGTATAGTCTCCCGGCCTGCGGATCTGGAAGTCGGCGGTCCAGAAAGTGAACGTTTCATTCTGGTTGGGGCCTTTCCCTTTGGCCGCCTGAAGGGTGGTGAGCAAATCGCTCGCTTTGCCGTCGTGGAACACACCGAAGCGCTTGGGTTTGGCCATTTCCATGTAATGCATCTCCATGAGGATGGATGAACTTGACCTGAAGTTTTAGGGTCTTGGTATCATCCTGGGTTACGATGTCCGCCGACGGTATGACGGCGCCGAAATGGGCCCACGCCGGCCTAGCACCCAACATCACAACCGCTGCAATTACCACGGAAGAAATTGAAATGACTGTACGCATGGTACATACCTCCTTTTCTATTCTTGAGTCAAACGGTTCAAGCCAATGCCCATATCGCTAACCATTGCCGGAACGGGAATCCGCGGCATGAAGGCTAGAATTGTGCGGCCAAACGAATGCCGGTAATCCATCCGTCCACATCATCTCCGGCGCCTTTCTTGTACTTGTCGTCCATGTACTGCACATCAAGGGTCAGGGCGAAGATCTCGGTCAAGACAAATCGCACATATCCTTCGATCACCTGGGCTTGATCAATGTCCTGATTGCCACTCCGCAGGTATGCGTAGCCAATGCCGATGTTGTCTTGCTCACGGCCCCAAAGCTTACCGTTTATGTCAAGGCCCCCAGAGTACAGGTCCTTGAAATCGACGATCGCTTTGTCGTCACCCCATCCGAAACGGATCCATGCCCCCAAAATTTCTCCCAGGGCCTGGTCGAATGAGATCAAAACGCCTTTTAACGATTCTTTATGCGTATCGTCCGGATCGCTGAAATCGTCGCTGGTTGCATCCATGATGACGCGGTAGGTCCCTTCGCCGAGGTCGGTTTCGAATGTGTAGCCCACCTGGACTCCGCAAAATTGATACGCGTTGACGTCGTTGTTTTTACCGACCTGCATGACGACACCCTTGATGGCAAGTTTGCCGATCTCCAACTCCAGCGCGCCCCCTATGTCGTAGGAGGGTAGGAATGCGTTGGGAGCGTTGACCAGGGCCTCATTCATGAACTGGGTGTATTCATCATTGGAATATCCGTTTTCATCGAGATAATCCGTGGCGTCGATGATGCCGCAGGTGATACCCAGGGTGTGTTCTTCGCCGAAGGTGAACAGGTGTTTAAACCATGCCGTCAGCAGATAATCCCTGTTTCGACCATTGATATCCTTGACGTCGTTTTTAAGGTCCGCGGCCCAGGACCTCAGCGCGAAAGGGTTCTTTTCAATGTTCAAACCGTTGCCGGCAGCGAAGCCGAACTTGAAGAAAAATTCGTCGGTATCCGTGGGCTTGACGCTGACTTCGGGCTGAACGGGCAGAGCCCCGCGTCCGAAGTCATCCTCATCCGGCGTTCCGCTCAGGCTCTCATATTGATAGGCGCCGGCGATCACGCCGCCGAACGTGACTTTATTCGCAAAGCGCCCCAATGTGCCTGGACCATCCGATTCCGACGTTTCCTTCCTTTCTTCCAGTTCTCCCAACCGTTGCTTCAATGGATCGATTTCCCTTTGCATGGCCGCTTCATCAGCCCAAGCGTTTCCCACCAATGCGGCCGCGGTGATCATCAGAAAAGGAATCAAGGTTTTCTTCATGTCAGTCGCCGTCTCCACACAGGAAGTGAGTCATGTTCAGGACCTCGCGAAGCCGATATTCGAACGGTGTTGCGGATTTCTCCTGGCCGCTTCCTCGTTCCAAAAAAAAGCCACGAAGTGCCGTATCTTTCTGACACGGTCCGCCTTCGTGGCCTCAATTCAAGTCTTGATGTCTCTTTACGCCCTGAGGGCCTACAGCTGGATTAGCGGGGATCAACCCGGCAACTTATTAATGAACCCACATCGTCACGACGGACCCGGGCCTCCATCCAGTGTTGTTGCAGGTTTTTCTGGATTTCAGCTTTTCCCCTCTCGACGCCGGAATGACCAATTTTGTCTGCTGGGATCATACCCCAATAAAAAAAGCCACGCGCATTGGCCGCTGCGTTCGGCCATCCTGCCTTCGTGGCTCAATCCTTCCGACTTGAAATAAACAGGGTTCGGCGAAAATGTGAGGGAGACTTCTGTCTCCAAGTTTGGTGTCTTCTATCCAACCCCTTTCCAAAAGTCAATAGAAAATTTACAGACAAGGGGGATACCGGCAATGATCCCGTTCAAGGTCTTTGCTTGAATTTGAATTCGAACTGGGAAGGTCGGATGTCGACGATGTTGACCCTGTTATTGGGAAGCGAGATCTGGTCCCTGCTCAGCCGGTAAACCCGGGTGCCAACGTGGGCCGAGGAAAGGTCCAACTCGATGTTAACGTTCCTGCGGTCAAGGGTGCTTGCATCCTTTCGAAGCCCCCGAACCGTAATTCTGACCGTAGGGTCCAGGGGCGATTCGATTTCCAGGTTTGACGGCAGGCCTCTGGTTTCGACGGGAATCACAAGGGTTGCCTCGAAATTCTGCTGGCCGGCCAGGAGCAACCAGAAACAACTCACAAGCGCCAGTATCCCCACTTTGAGCTTCCAGCGGTGGGTGAGAGATTGCTTCACTTTCTTTGGCCAGGATCTTCCTTCGATACCAGGCCTCCGGACCGCCTCGTGCACAGCCTTTGAGAGATCGTCCACATGATCGATGTGCACCATCTCGCCGTTTCGCGCGACCGAGATCTCTCCACGTTCCTCGGAAACGACCAAAACTCTGGCGTCGCACTTCTCTGAGAGGCCCAGGGCCGCCCGGTGCCGGGTGCCCCATTGGGTGGGCAGGTTTTCGGCTGAACTTAAAGGAAGGTAGCAAGAAACCCTTGCGACCTTTCCCTTGCGGATCAGCATGGCACCGTCGTGCAAAGGGGATTCCTTTTGAAAGATGCTCATGATGAGTTCGATTCTCGGTTCACCCTCGATGGGCACGCCACCGGTCAGCCACTCCTCCACCCAATCCAGACGCTCGATAATGATGAGGGCGCCGATCCGCTTCCTTGCCAAGGCCAGCAGGGCCTGCACGAGGCCGGGGGCCCAGTCTGCCGCACGTTCATCGCCTCGGAGTCCCAACATCTGCAGCGGGTTGACCCGTTCGAGCACCTGACGGATTTCGTTCTGAAAAAGGATGATGATGAGAATCACGAGCACCTGCCAGAGGATTTCGAACACCCAGGTGGTGAGAAAGAGGCCCCAGGATCTCGTGGTGGTGTAAATGAGGCCAAGGACAAGGAGCCCGACCAAGGCCTTGAAGGCCTTGGTCCCCCAGAACCAGAGGGTGAGGTAATAGACCACGATGGTGAGGAAAAGGATGTCCAGACCATCCTGGAATCGCAGGTTCGAGACGATACCGTAGAGACTCATGAGACCCTCAATCACACCCAGCCTACCAGTGGGGCTGGTTTCCGATGCGCTGACCCATGACCTCCAGTCATATGTTCATCCGCTCCGGCGAGGAGGAAATCGCGAATTCGGTACAAATTTTGCTTAACAGGTAACGGTATTCGCCGAAATGTCGGGTTTCGCGCCCCATGGGCTGGAGCCTGGCCCCTCGGCCTTGTGCAGCCAAGTGTACGGGCGTGCAGAGAAGTGGGCAGCAGGGTCGTCCCTCTTAACGCGCCGCCTCTCTGCCAGGTGCCCTTTCATCTGAAGAAGGCGGAGGACTCTACGGGTATGGCTTTCCATCAGTGCATCGAATGCCAGAACCTTTTCATGGCAGAAGAAAAGAAATGCCCCAACTGCGGTAAACCCGTCATGCCACCTCTGGGGCGGGAAAGACTGGCGATCGCGGCGTTGCTCTCGTTGGTCGTGGTCCTGGGGGTCGTGGGGTACCAACTGGCTGCTTCCCAACGCAGCGATCTCAAACCTCCTTCCGCCCTCCTCGAATTGGGACATCCAGCGGTTCTCCCGCCGCCCGAGGAGTTTGAGCCCACGGCCCACCCACTGGAGGAGCACTATTCAAGGCTGCTCGCCTTTCTGGACGAGGGCCAATTCGAGCGGGCAGCAGACACTCTTTCCATCATGAAGGACCTCAATGGTCTTAATTACAGGGACACGCCGTTGCTTGCAAAAAGGATGGTCATCCACGGCCTGGAGGAGGCCGCGAAACGCATCCCGGCCCGTAGGACCGCGGACAACATCGCGGCTTACCGGAATCTCCTTGCCATGGACCCCGGGAATCGAGTCTACCAGCAGAAGATCGCCCTTTATGAGGCCAGGCGGCGGGAGCTCCGAATGCAGGCGCAAGACCGGGACAAGGAGCCGACTGAAAAGTTGAACGATCAGAAGGATGCCGCTTCCTCTAGAGCCGAACGCCTTGTTGGTGTCCCCTTTTGAAACCGCTCCAAAAAATAACGGAATTGGTCCACTACGTAACTGCGGCGCAATCCGACGGATCGCCGCAGAGCTTTGCAATGGCGTGTTGAAGGGCAGGGAGCACCACTTCGAGGTTTTCCCGTGCACCTTGAGGACTCCCCGGAAGATTGATGATCAGGCAGCCTTTCCTGACGCCCACCATGGCTCTGGAGAGCATGGCATGGGGCGTCTTCTTGAGACTTGCCGCACGCATCGCCTCAGCCATGCCCGGGACCTCATATTCGATGATTTCTTTCATGGCCTGGGGCGTCACATCTCTCGGACTCAAACCCGTCCCCCCCGACGTGACGATGAGGCGCAGCCCGTCGTGGTCAACCCAGCGGCAAAGCGTATCCCGGATGCGGTCCAGCTCATCGGGGACGATGCCTCTTTTCACCACGGGAAAGCCCAGATCACGGATCATGGCGGCTGTGACCTCTCCGCTCCGATCCTCCCGTTTGCCCTGAGAGCCCTTGTCGCTGATGGTCAGCACGCCGGCCTTTGGCGGGCCGCCCATTTCGGTCTGATTCACCTCAAAACCTGCCTGACCCGGCCCTACTCCTTTTCTTTGGCCGCCGCAATGACTTTTTCCGCCATGTGGGCGGGGACTTCCTCGTAATGGGAAGACTCCATGGTGAAGGTCCCGCGCCCGCCTGAGATGGAGTTGAGATCCAGGGCGTAAGTCAGGACCTCCGACATGGGCGCCTGGGCCTTGATGACCTGCAGTCTTCCCTTCGACTCCATCCCCAGGACCCTGCCCCGCCGGCTGTTCAAATCGCCCATGACGTCGCCCATGAACTCCTCGGGTACGGTGATCTCCATTTTCACGATGGGCTCCAGGAGGACAGGGTTTGCCTCCTGGATGGCCTTTTTGAGGCACATGCTGGCCGCGATCTTGAACGCCATTTCGGAGGAGTCCACCTCGTGTGATTTTCCATCGTAAAACCTTACCTTCAGGTCCACGATCGGATACCCTGCGAGAGTTCCGCTCACGATGGCCTCCTGGAGCCCCTTTTCCACGGCGGGGACGAAGTTCCTGGGCACGTTCATACCAACGAGTGCCTGCTCGAACTCAAACCCCGCCCCCCTTTCCTTGGGGGAGACATCGAAGTGGACTTCGGCGAACTGCCCACGCCCTCCGGACTGCTTCTTGTGACGATATATGACCTGATTGGCCGTCTTTTTGATGGTTTCTCTGTAAGGGATTTTCAACGTGTGGAGGTTGACCTCAACCCCGAATTTCCGCTGCAGCTTCTCACAGGTCGCCTCGATGTGGATCTGCCCCACACCTGAGAGAATGATCTCGGACGTGTTCTGATCCCTCTTGAGCTGCAAGGCGGGGTCTTCCTCGATCAGTCTGGCAAGGGAGCCGAAGACCTTGTCTTCGCTTCCTTTCACATTTGCCTCCACGGCGTAGGAGATCACCGGGGGGAGCGGTTGGACCGGTTGGTAGATGATCGGGTCGTTCTCCGTGCAGAGGGTGTCTCCGGTGGAGGTCTCCTTAAGCTTGGGGATGGCCACAATGTCGCCAGGGCCGGCCGCCCCGATGGATTGCTGTTTCTTACCCTCCAGGACAAAAAGCTGACCGAATTTCTCTCTGAATTCCTTATTGGCGTTGTAAACGGCGGAATCGGCCTCCAGAATTCCGGAGAAAACCCTGAGAAGGGTGAGTTTTCCGGCAAACGGGTCGGCGACCGTCTTGAAGACGAGCGCCGAAAAGGGCACATCGGACGACGGCGGTCTCTCGATCTCTTCCTTGGTTTTCGGCTTCACACCTTGCTTCGGCCCTTTGTCCATGGGTGAAGGAAGCCCTTGAACGATCATGGTCATCAGCTGCGGAACCCCCATGTTGAACAACGCCGAACCGCAGGCCACAGGGATGAGGGTCCCGGCTTTCACGCCCTGGAAGAGCGTCTCCTCGATCTCCTGCTCCGAGAGCGGCTGCCCGTCCAGGTATTTCTCCATGATCTCGTCGTTTGCCTCGACGATGTTTTCAAGCATCTTTTCACGCCACTCGCTGACGGCCTCCTGCATATCCGCAGGGATCTCGACCGTGTCGAACTCCCCACTTCCATCCTTCTTGAACACATAGGCCTTGCCTCTGATGAGGTCCACAATGCCCGAAAACTTGTCTTCCGCGCCGATCGGGAGAAACACCGGGGTCACCTTGATCTGGAAGGTCTTCACGAAGGCATCCAGGGCGGCAAAGAAATCGGACCTTTCCCGGTCCAACTTGTTGATGAAGATGATCCGCGGGAGGCCGAGCTCGTTGGCGAAAGACCAGACCTTTTCCGTGCCCACCTTGATTCCCGAGGTTGCGTCCACGACCACCAGCACACTGTCGGCGGCCTGAAGGGAAAGTTTGGTGTCCGAGAGGAAGTTGTCGTCACCCGGCGTGTCAATGAGGTTGATGGTCTGCTTTTTCCAGCTGCAGTGGTGGAAGGCGGTGCTGATGGATATGCGCCTTGAGATCTCCTCGGGCTCGAAATCGAAGTTGGACGTACCCTCGTCCACCTTCCCGAGCCGGTTCGTGGCCTTGCCGGCAAAGAGCATGGCCTCGGCGAGTGTGGTTTTTCCAGAGCCACCGTGGGCAATCAGGGCGACGTTGCGCAGTTGTTCCGCTCTCTTCTCCATGTTCAAAACCCTTTCGTAAGTATTCTCAATATGGTTTTAATTCCTCTTGTGGATTGGGGCAGCACCGCTGATTGAACAACCGGAAAACCTCCCTTGCGGATCATAAGGAGTTGCCATAGAATCCGGGCACGCCTTACTGGGAAATTTGAAAAAGGTCAGGGGAAACTCTGAGCTTCGTCAGATCACCTAAACGGCAGCGCAGACGAACTTCAGAATGCACCCGAGAAGAACGTTCACAAGTATTCCTAGAAGTGGAAAAAAAATTAACTCAATGGGACAAACAAAGTCAAGGGGAGAATGCGTGGACTTTTTTGATTGCTATTGGCGATGCATATGATATTTTTAAAATTTTGGGTAGGCATTTGGATAAGGGGTTGCTCGGGCCATGATGCAAGAATCCCCCGATGTTTCCGGGAGGGATGTCCTGGAGGCCTTCTCGGAGTATTTGCGCGATGAGAGGGGGTATTCGCCCCACACGGTCCGGAATTATCGCAACGACCTTTCCCAGTTCGTGGGCTTTCTGGTTTCAAAGGGGCTTTTGGCCGGCGGGACGGAAGAGGGGATCAAGGGTGTCACCCCGGTCCTGATGCGTGAGTATCTGGGCAGTCTCTTCGGTCGTTACAAGCGGGTAAGCATCGCCCGCAAGCTCTCTGCCGTTCGGACGTTTTTCGCTTTTTTGGAGAAACGAAAGGGGCTCGCCCGTAACCCGGCCTCTGAGACCGCGACGCCCAAGCTGGAGAAATACATCCCCACTCATCTCCCGGTGGACGAGATGTTCAGGATGCTCGCGGGAGTGGAGAGGGGCACCGTTTCAGGAGTCAGGGACCTGGCCCTCATGGAGGTCCTTTATTCCTGCGGCATACGCGTGAGCGAGTTGTGCAGTCTGGACATCCCTTCCATGGATTTGGAGCAGCGGATTGTGAGGGTGGTGGGGAAGGGAAACAAGGAGCGCATGGTGCCGATTGGCCGCATGGCCCTGACCGCGGTGAAACATTACCTGGCGGAGACGGAGGGTCTGAGGCGACGGGTCGGGAACGCGGCGGGGGAGGGACCCCTTTTTCTGAACGCGCGCGGCGGAAGGCTCACCGCCCGGAGTGTGGGGCGGATCATCAAGCAACATGCGCTCAAGTCGGAGTTGGATTACAGCGTGAGCCCCCACGCCTTGAGACACAGCTTTGCCACGCATCTCCTGGAGGGGGGGGCGGATCTGCGATCGGTGCAGGAACTCCTCGGCCATGCTTCTTTATCAACGACCCAGCGCTACACGCACGTGACCCTGGATCGGCTCATGGCCGTCTATGACCGGGCCCACCCGCGGAGCAAGTGAGCGCTTGAACAAACGCAATCACCAGGACACGAAGCAAGAAAACGGATATGGTGTGCAGGGCTTAAATTCGAAATTCTAAGCACGAAGCACGAAACCATCTCAAAATTCAAATTTTTAAATGACCGAAACAGGCCTTGGCCTTCCGAGATTCAGCACCCTTTACCCTGCCAGTGGAGAGTGGTTTTTTTCATGGCATCGGCGAGCTATTTAATGCATTTTGGGTCCCGCAGGGGCGGTGGTTTGAATTTTGGCCACTGGGATTTGTTTCGGATTTCGATATTCGGATTTTGTCTAGATTGAGTGCAGCAACAGCTAAAGGAGATTGCAGGACGTGACGAATAACAAGATTTTTTCAACTTCTGGGGCCGTGAGGGCGACGACGGTTCTCGCCGTCCGCAAAGACGGCCGGGCCGTGATGGCCGGAGACGGGCAGGTGAGCTTTGGCGAAACCATCATGAAGCAACGGGCCACCAAGGTCCGAGCCATGTACAAAGACCGCGTGCTCGTGGGATTTGCCGGTGCGGCGGCCGACGCCTTCAATCTGCTCGAAAGGCTGGAGGACAAGCTGGATACGTACAACGGCAACCTGACCAAGGCGGCCGTGGAACTGGCCAAGGATTGGAGGACTGACCGGATCCTGAGACGGCTCGAGGCCCTGCTCCTGGCCATGGACAAGGACCACATGTTTGTCATTTCGGGGACAGGCGATGTGATTGAGCCCGATGAATCGGTGGCCGCCATCGGTTCCGGAGGCCCTTATGCCCTTGCGGCGGCCAAGGCCCTGGTGCGCCACTCGGGTCTGGACGCGGCCGCCGTCGCAACCGAAGCCATGAAGATTGCCGCGTCCATCTGTGTGTACACCAATGAGCACCTTGTGCTTCATGAACTGTCGGATTAGCTTCTTGGAGAGCGGATTTTGGGTGAGGAGAACAGATCAGAGGAGATCATGAAACAGGACGAATCAGGCAAACCCTTTTCCATCAAGGTCATGACGCCCAGAGAGATTGTTGCGGAGCTTGACAAATTTATCATCGGACAGGACGAGGCAAAGAGATCCGTCGCCATCGCCCTTAGGAACCGCTGGCGCAGACAGCAGGTCCCCAGGGAGTTGAGGGATGAGATCGCCCCCAAGAACATCATCATGATCGGGCCGACTGGTGTGGGAAAGACTGAGATTGCAAGGCGTCTGGCCCGCCTGGCCAACTCCCCGTTCCTGAAGGTGGAGGCCACCAAGTTCACCGAGGTGGGCTACGTGGGCCGGGATGTGGAGTCCATCGTGCGTGAGCTTATGGAACTCGCCGTGAACATGGTCAAGAAGGAAGAGCAGGAGGAGGTGAAGGCCAAGGCCCATGAGCTGGCGGAAGACCGGCTGCTTGACATCCTGCTCCCGAAGAAAAGGGAGGAGCTCAAGGAAGGGGAAGAGGGGGAGAAGGAGAAGATCCTGGAGGTGGTCCGTGCCGAGCGGACAGAGTCCATCTCCACGCGGGAGAAGCTCCGAAGGATGCTGAGAAGTGGAAAGCTCGATGAGCGCTACGTGGAGGTGGAAGTCACCAACGCTGCCGTCCCCATGGTGGAGATCTTTTCCAGTGCGGGGATCGAGGAGATGGAGGTCAACATCAAGGAGATGTTCGGCAACCTCTTTCCGGCCAAGAAGAAGAAGCGAAGGGTCAAAGTCCCCGAGGCCATGGAGATCATGGAGCTGGAGGAGTCACAGCGCCTCGTGGACATGGACAAGGTGATCGAGAAGGCCGTGCGGATGACGGAGCAAAACGGGATCATCTTCCTGGACGAGATCGACAAGATCGCCGGTGCGGAATCCCGCTACGGCCCCGACGTGTCCAGGGAAGGGGTGCAGCGGGACCTTTTGCCCATCGTGGAGGGGTCCACCGTCAGCACCAAGTACGGGATGGTCAAGACCGATCACATCCTATTTATCGCCGCAGGGGCCTTCAACGCCAGCAAGCCCTCCGACCTCCTGCCGGAGCTCCAGGGAAGGTTCCCCATTCGCGTGGAGCTTTCCCCTCTCACCACGGAGGACTTCGTGCGCATCCTCACGGAGCCCAAGAACGCGCTGATCAAGCAATACGAATCGCTTCTCACGACCGAAGGGGTGGAGCTGATCTTCGAGGACTCCGCCATCGGGGAGATCGCCGAGTTTGCAGGCATGGCCAACGAGCGCATGGAGAACATCGGGGCCCGTCGGCTGCACACCATCTTGGAAAAGCTCCTGGATGAGGTCTCATTCGACGCCCCCGACCTGGTAGAAAGGGTCGTCCGCATCGATAGGGATTACGTGAAACAAAAGCTCCATGACATTCTGGAAGATGAGAACCTGAGCAGGTACATCCTTTGATCACCCACACGGATCGCGCCACCATCCTGATCGAGGCCCTGCCGTACATCCAGCGGTTTCAGAACAGCACCTTCGTCATCAAGTACGGGGGGCACGCCATGGTGGATGAAACCCTGAAGCAGGAATTCGCCCTGGACATCATCCTCATGAAGTACGTGGGTCTCAATCCCATTGTGGTCCACGGCGGCGGGCCTCAGATCGGTGAGCTCCTCAAGCGGCTTTCCATCGAGTCCTCGTTCGTGGACGGGATGCGGGTTACGGACAAACAGACCATGGACGTGGTGGAAATGGTCCTTGTAGGCAAAGTGAACAAAGAGATCGTGAGCCTCATCAACCGAAACGGGGGCCGCGCCGTGGGGCTTTCGGGCAAGGACGGGCGGCTCATCACCGCCCGCAAGATGAAGTACGTAAAGCGCAAAGGGGCCGACCAGCCCCCTGAGATCATTGACATCGGCATGGTCGGCGAGGTGACGGGGGTGGACACCCACATCCTTTCCGTACTGGTTGAGAGCAATTTTATTCCCGTGATCGCGCCCGTGGGGGCGGGAAAGGAAGGCGAGTCTTACAACATCAACGCAGACACCGTGGCCGGTCAGATCGCCAGGTCGCTCAAGGCCCGCAAGCTGATCATGCTCACGGACACCTTGGGTGTCCTGGACGGCAACGGAAACCTGATCTCCACTCTCACCAGGGAGGAATCGTTGCAAATGATTCAGGAAGGGACCATCAGGGGTGGGATGATCCCCAAGGTGACCTGTTGCCTCGATGCCCTTGAGGGGGGCGTCAGGAAGGCCCATGTGATTGATGGAAGACAGGAACACGCCTTGCTCCTGGAGATCTTTACTAAAGGGGGTGTGGGGACGGAGATTATCGGGTGAGGGGGTGGTCGCGCCCAGCCTATGGAGAGGTGTTGCCTGATGAAAGATGGGCGCGGGTATGTTGGAGAAGAACAAATGACCGCCGCCCTGTGTGCCTCAGAGGGGACAGGGGGGAGGAAAGTCCGGGCTCCGAAGGACAAGGTGCTGGGTAACGCCCAGTCCCGGTGACGGGAAGGAAAGTGCCACAGAAAGGATACCGCCCCGCCTGGCGCGGGGTAAGGGTGAAATGGTGAGGTAAGAGCTCACCAGTTCCGTCGGTGACGGCGGAAGCTAGGCAAACCCCACCTGGAGAAAGGCCAAATAGGGGAACGCACGAGGGTGGTCCGCCCCAGTTCCCGGGTAGGCCGCTCGATCCCGCCGGCAACGGCGGGGCTAGATGAATGGTCATTGTCCCGCAGGCGGGTGACCGCCTTGGGAAACAGAACCCGGCTTATGGGCTTCTTCAACATACCCGCATCAAACCCAACACCGCGCCGCCCCCTTGGTCAATGGCGCAGAGAAGACCGATCACATTAGATTCAGATTGAGGATACTGCGGGAGGGCGTCTATGTTTGTCATATCCAATTTTCTGGTAGCCATTGCGAAGATTCTGGACATCGGGCTTACCCTCTACATGTGGGTGATTATCGGAAGGGCCATCATCTCCTGGGTCAATCCGGATCCTCACAACCCCATCGTGCGGTTCCTCAACGCGGTGACCGAGCCCGTCCTCTACCCCATCAGGAGAAGGCTGCCCCTCAGCCTGGGGGGATCGATTTCTCTCCCATCATCGTGATCCTTGCCATCATCTTTCTCCAGTACTTCGTGGTTCAGAGCCTCATTCAGATGGCCGCGCGGATGGGTTAGGCTTCGTGACGGCATGGCCGCTCAAGGGGAAAAACGGGAAACTGTGCTGACCATCCGGGTCGTGCCCGGTTCCTCCATGAACAAAGTCGTTGCCTCGGAGGGGGGCGTCCTGCGTGTGAAACTTACGGCCCCGGCCGTGGAAGGCAGGGCCAATCAGGCCCTCATCGCGTTTCTGGCAAAGCGGTTGCGTGTTCCCAAGGGAAAGGTGACGATTGTGTCCGGTCCTTTTTCAAGGGTCAAACGGGTGAAGGTCGAAGGGGTCTCGGAGACTGAGGCTCAAGGCTTGCTGGTCGCGGATGGGTAAGGGAAGAAGTGATCAGTAATCAGTGATCAGTGATCAGTAAATGCCTTTTACTGCTCGCTACCTAGGGGTCATTGACCGTCCGTTGGGGCGTTCCACGGGCTTCGAACGCGCGGAGTTGCGGGTCAAAGAAGGCCCTCACCCTGATGACTACAAGGAATGGGAATCGCTCAATTTAGGAATCAGTCACTCTCTTTAACTGATTACTGATCACTTCTCACTGTTCACTTGCCTTTCCCGAAGGATCTTCAGCATCTCGGCATGAATGGCAGGGTTTGCGGCAACGATCGTGTGATCGTACGGCGAGTAGGGGGTCCCTTCGAAGGTGCTCAGCACGCCGCTGGCCTCTTCCACCAGGACGACGCCTGCGGCCGTGTCCCAGGGTTTGAGTCCCTCCTCCCAGAAGCCGTCCAGCCGGCCGGCCGCCACATAAGAGAGATCGATGGAGGCAGCCCCTGGCCTTCTGACGCCCTGTGCGGCGACGATCATCCTTCCAAAAAGGGGCATGATCCGCTGAGCCTGTTCATGGACATAATAGGGAAAACCCGTGCCCAGAAGGGCATCGTCGATCACGGCGGTCGTTGAGACCCGGATGGGCCTCTTGTTCAGAAAGGCGCCCCGGCCTCTGGATGCCTCGAAAAGCTCCCTCGATGACGGGATAAAGACGACGCCCAGCACCGGCTCGCGCTCCAGCTGAAGAGCGATGGAGACGGCAAAGAAGGGGAATCCGTGCGCGAAGTTCGTCGTCCCGTCCAGAGGGTCTATGATCCATGTGCGGGCTGCCGCCGTAGGCGAGTTTCGGGCCCCGGCCTCCTCGGAAAGAATGTTGTCGCCTGGGAACGCATTCTGGATGACGTCAAGAATGATACGCTCGGCCCGCAGGTCGGCCTCGGTGACCAGATCGATCGGGCCTTTTTTCCTGATATGGCGGATGCGTCCGACCATGCGAAGCAGGGCGGTGCCGGCTCGTTTCGCGGCCTTTTCGGCCACCAGTCGTTCCTTGGTGAAGTCGGGCATGGCTTCCGGGTGATTCAATCGTTAAGTTTTTCCTTCTTCTCCGATGATAGAGCCTTGCCACGGGCAGGGGCCTATGAGGGCTTATCTCAGATGAGGAGCAATGTCAATGAGGGGGCTTGGCACGGCAGCAGACCATTTGGTTCTTGACAGCCTGGCCGTGGACTGGTAAATAATTCATTTTTCAGATTTACTCCTTGTTCCCAGGGCTGCCGGGACCGTTTTGGTTGGCCGGGGAACCACAGAAGGTCCGTTTCGGGACCCAGGCCGAAAGGAGATGTCGTGTATGAAGTATTATGAGACGCTTTACATCGTCAACCCTGACTTGCCCACCGAAGCCTATCAGCAGGTCCTTGGAAAATTCAATGGAGTAGTTGAAGCGAGCCGGGGCGTCCTCATTAAGGTGGAGGAATGGGGGAGCAGACCCCTGGCCTATGCGGTGAAGAAGTTCGAGAAAGGTGCCTATGTGCTTCTCCAGTATTGTGGGGAGGCCGGCATCACGAACGCCCTGGAGCGGGATCTTCGATTGGATGACCGCGTTATCAAGTACCAGACGGTCAAGATCAGCGATCACGCCGACGCCGAGGCCCTCAAGCGCCAGGCCGAGGAAGTGAAGGTCAGGCCCGCAGAAAGCGCTCCGGCAAAAGCGGAAGCGCCGCAGCCCCAGGAAACCGCGGAAACGAGTCAGGGGGAACAGTAACATGGCTTACGACAGACGAAGATCATTTCACAGGCGAAAGGTCTGCAAGTTCTGTGCGGACAGCAGTTTGGGGATCGATTACAAAGACGCAAAAATGCTCCGTTATTTCACTTCGGAACGGGGGAAGATCATCCCCAGGCGGATTTCCGGTAATTGCGCCAAGCACCAAAGAAAGCTGACGATGGCCATCAAGCAGGCCAGAAACATCGCCCTGCTGCCCTATACCACGTCTACGCTGAAGTAACCCGGGTGGCCTGCTGCACCGAGAGAATACTGCGGCGACGCTGCATCAGGCCCGAGGGCCGGGGTTCCAGGGATTCATGAAACTATCGGACTTGCTCGGCTGTTTGGGTGGGGCTGCGCTTCTGATTTCCGCCTTCATGATCGTCCCCGTCCTTGGTCCGCTCTTCGGCCTCTTGACCCCCCTGCCGTTCCTGTATTTTTCAACGAAGCTGGGGTTCGCCCAAGGGCTTAAGGCGTCGGCCCTGGTGCTGCTCTTGATCGGGCTCACGGCCCACCTGGCTGACCAGACTCATCTGGCCCTATTCTCGGTCGAGTTTGCGGTGCTGGGCATGGTGCTTTCCGAGCTCTACAGACGGAACCTGAGCTACGGTCAAACGCTGCTGTGGGGGACCATTGCCATGCTGGGGGTGGGCTTCGGTTTCCTCTATGCAGCGGGGCTGTCGCAGGGGCTTGGGCCCTTTGACGTGATACAGGGGTATCTCAAAGAGCAGCTAAACGCCGTCATGGCGCTCTATGGGAGCGCCGCGGACGATCCGGAAAAGGCGGCTGAGCTTCAGTCCTACGGCCGGTCCATCTTGGAGGTCCTTTTGAGGATCTACCCCTCTTTGATGATCATCGGGACGGGGTTTGTGGTCTGGATGAATGTTACGGTGAGCAGGCCTCTTTTCCGTTTTGGCAGGCTCAAATACCCGGACTTTGTGCCCCTGCATCACTGGCGGGTGCCGGAATACCTGGTCTGGGCGGTCATCGTTTCGGGATTCGCTTTATTTTTGGCGTCGGGGGCTGTAAAATCCATCGCATGGAACGTGTTGATCGTTCTGATGGCGGTTTACCTGCTCCAGGGCGTGTCTATCCTTTCGTTTTTCTTTAACAAATTTAGGTTCCCCCTGTGGGCCAGGGTGGGTGTCTCGCTGCTGATCATTCTACAGCAGGTGTTTCTCGCGGTCCTGACACTCGCGGGCCTCTTTGACCAGTGGGTTGATTTCAGAAAAATCCACAAGCGGGCGGGACGCTGAACCACGCCGAAGGCGTGAAAAGGGAGGTTGAGTCTATGAAGCTCATACTAAAGCAGGATGTGGACGATCTGGGCTTGGAAGGTGATCTCGTGGACGTGGCCAAGGGTTATGGGCGCAATTTTCTCATCCCGAGGGGGTTGGGAGCCCTAGCCACACCGCAGAACATGAAGGCCTTTGAGCTGCAGAGAAAGAAGATCGAGGTCCGGCGCCTCAAGGCAAAAGAGGAGGCCGTGAAGCTCAAGGACCGCGTCTCTCAACTGGTCCTCACCTTTGTGGAAAAGGCAGGGGAAGAGGGAAAGCTTTACGGGTCGGTGACCAGTATGGACATCGCGGATGCGATGGAAAAACAGGGTGTTGTCATCGACCGACGGAAAATCCTACTGGATAAGCCCATCAAGGCCCTGGGCGAATTCGCGGTCTCGGTCAAGATCTATCCCACGGTCACAGGGAATGTGAAGGTGGTCGTGGCCCCGCAGGAAGGCCAATAGCCCCAAGGCAGAGTTTCAATGGCAAGGGCGAAACCCAAAGACAAGCAGACTGAGCCCTCCTATCTGAAGGTCCCCCCCCAGAACCTCGAAGCGGAGCAGGCCATTTTGGGGGCGATCCTGATCCACAACGACGCCATGAATCAGGTGGTGGACGTGGTGGCGCCGGAGGACTTCTACCGGGAGGCCCACGCTGCGATCTTTGAGGGGATGGTGTCGCTCTATCACCAGGGCGACCCCATCGACATCATCACTATCTCCCAATTCTTGACAAGAAAGGGCCTCCTCGAAAACCTCGGCGGGGTGGAATATCTGGCCTCCCTGGTGGAGGCCGTCTCCACGTCCGCCGGCATCGGCCATTACGCCGAGATGGTCAAGGACAACTCCATCCGCCGGAAGCTCATCGGCCAGTGCTCGACCATTTCGGATGCCTGCTTTCAACCGTGGGAAAACACGGACGACCTGCTGGACCAGGCGGAGCAATCCATCTTCGACATCGCCGAACAGCGGGTCAGGGAAGGGTTCGATCCCCTCAAAGAGGTGATCAAGACGAGCTTCGCCAAGCTCGAGGCCGTTGCCTCCCACGAGGGCCACATCACGGGCGTGCCCACGGACTTCAGGGACTTCGACCGGCTCACGGCCGGGCTTCAACCGTCCGATCTCATCATCATCGCCGGCCGTCCCAGCATGGGGAAGACCGCGCTCGCCCTCAACATCGGGTACAACGCCGCAACCTTGACCAAGAAGGCGGTGGCGGTCTTCTCACTGGAGATGTCCAAGCTCCAGCTCGGCATCCGGCTTCTGGGTTTTGACGCGGGCGTCGATGCCTCCAAGCTGCGGAGCGGTTTTCTGCGCGACGATGACTGGGGGAAACTGCTCGACGCCGCCAATCGACTCTCGGAGCTGCCCATCTTCATTGATGACAGCTCGGGCATCAGCGTGCTGGAGATGAAGGCCAAGTGCAGGCGACTCAAGAAGAAGAACGACCTGACCCTGGTCATCGTCGATTACCTACAGCTGATCCAGGGCCGTCGATCGGCGGAATCTCGCCAGCTTGAGATATCCGAGATATCGAGATCACTCAAGGCCTTGGCCAAGGAGCTCAGCGTCCCGGTCATGGCGCTTTCCCAGTTGAACCGGAAGGTGGAGGACCGACAGGACAAACGGCCGCAACTGGCGGATCTGAGGGAGAGCGGCGCCATTGAACAGGACGCCGACGTGATTGCCTTTATCTACAGGGACGAGGTCTACAACCCCTACTCGGAGAAGAACCGGAACGTGGCCGAGATCATCATCGCAAAGCAGCGAAATGGCCCCACGGACACCTTCCGGCTCACCTTTCAAAGGGACATCACCCGATTCAGGGACTATATCCCCGACGAAGGACCCGTCAGTTGAAGGGACAAGGCAGAATTGACCGCGTGACCAAAGAGGAACCGGGATATCGAGAAGATATACGGCAAGACCACAGGCCTTAAGGCAAGCCAGCTCAAGCGGTTGCAAAGGCTTTACCGCCGAAAAAATCCACCCAGGGAGATCATCTCCCGCGAATTGACCCGTCAGATTGCATCGCTTTCCAGAGAGATCAACCGCCAGATCGGCCTCCTGATCGACCGCAGGGGCGTGGTGACGTATGTGATGGTGGGGGATCACGGCCACATCTGGATCCCGGACCTCTCTGATTTCAGAGGTGGAATGGGCCGGCTGAAGGGGCTTCGCTGCGTCCACACCCACCTCAGCGGCGAGCTTCTCACAAGGGAAGACCTGACCGATCTGGTCCTGCTGGCTCTCGATCTCATGGTCTCCGTCGCGGTGGATGAAGAGGGCCTCTCCGGGTCCATCCACTATGCCCACATTCTCCCGGAGGGGGCCGACAAGGAGGGCTGGGTGGAACAGCGGGTCCCGGACTTGGGCCAGCTGGACGTGGATTTCCCCCAGCTCATCGCGTCACTTGAGGGTGAACTGGCGCGGTTAAGGCCCTCCCGGTCCACGGAGAAAAGGGAGCGGGGGCTCCTGGTGGGGGTTACGACGGGTCCTCGGTGGAAGGAAGAGAAATCGCTCGATGAACTGGCGGAGCTCGCCGTCTCGGACAATGTGGAGGTGGTGGGGCGGGTCATCCAGCTGATCCGGGAGGCCGATCCCCGGTTCCTGATCGGCAAGGGCAAGGTGAGCGAGCTGGTCCACCGCTGCCTCCAGACGGACTCAAACCTTCTCATCTTCAATCGGGAGCTCACCCCCGCGCAGGTGAAGAGCCTCACCGATGTAACGGACCTCCGCATCATCGACCGGAGCCAGTTGATTCTTGACATTTTCGCCAAGCGGGCCATCACCCGTGAGGGGAAGATCCAAGTGGAGCTTGCCCAGCTCAAGTACCTCCTTCCGAGACTCGCCACCAAGAACACGGCCATGTCCAGGCTCACGGGCGGGATCGGGGGCCGCGGCCCCGGAGAGACAAAACTGGAGATCAACCGAAGACGGGTGCGGGAGCGGATCACACGGCTCAACTGGGAACTCGAGGAGATACGGAGGCAGCGGAAGGAAAGGAGGCGTCTTCGAAACGTGAGGGATCTCCCGGTCATCTCCATCGTGGGCTACACCAACGCGGGTAAATCCACCCTTTTAAATGGGCTCACCCGGAGCCGCGTGGCGGTTAGGAACCGGATGTTTGAAACCCTGGACCCGAGCAGCCGACGTCTGCGATTCCCCAGGGAGCGGGAGGGCATCATTACGGATACGGTCGGGTTCATCCGGGATCTGCCCGAAGATCTTATGGAGGCCTTTGCAGCAACGCTCGAAGAGCTTCACGACGCCGATTTGCTCCTCCACGTCATCGACGCCACAAGTCCGAGGATGGAAGATCAGATCAAGACGGTGGAGCAGGTTTTGGAGAAACTGGATCTCACCACCAAGCCCGTGGTGCTCGTCCTTAACAAGACCGATCTCCTGGATCCCCAAGAGACCACGGCCCTCGAAAAAAGAACGGGAGGGGTCGCCGTGTCGGCCATTCACCCTCCCACGCTTTTGCCGCTTATCGACCGGGTCGAGGCCGCTATATGGCCCGGGGGGACCACCCATTCGATTTGAAGGGCGTGCCCCCCGCTGAGAACAGGAAGCACTCACACCCAGGCAGGGTATCGATAAAGCGGATGCCCTGCTCGGGGTTCATGACAAAGACGCTGGTTGAAAGGGCATCGGCGTCCATGGCGGTGGGTGCGGTGACCGAGACGCTGGTGGTGTGGTGTGGGGAGCGCCCGGTTTTCGGGTCGATAATGTGGTGGTACATCTTCTCGCGGTCGAAATAGACCTCGTAGTTCCCCGACGTGGCGATGGCACCATCGGAGAGCCGGATCTTGTCCGGATACTGGCTCCGCTTTTTCGGGTCCTCCACCGCGATCACCCAAGGCTCTCCGTCTTCCCTTCGCCCCACGGCCCGGATGTCGCCCCCCGCATTGATGAGATGGTTGGCGATCTGGCGGTTTCGAAGGATTTCCGATGCCCTGTCCACGATATAGCCCTTCGCAATGCCGTCGAGGGTGATGCCCATGTCCGGCTTCAGGAATCGGATGGCCTTTTCCTCCATCAGAATCTTGTCCGAGCCCACGCAGTGGAGCACATGCCGCATTTCCGATTGCGACGGGAAACCCCTCTTGGGATCCGAGAAGCGTGCCGCAAAGAGGTCCACCACGGGCTTGACGGTCACGTCAAAGGCCCCGCCCGTGAGCTGGTAGTACCCCATGGACTTCCGAATGAGCCTCAGGACTTCGGGCGGGATGTCCGTGAGCATCCCTTCTCGATTGAGCGCTGAGATGGGGGTCGCCCCGTCGAAGCGGCTTAGAAGGCGCGAGAGCCGGTCAATCTCCACAAAGGCCAGTTCCATGGCCTCCTGGGCCTCGTCCCTGGAGGGGTGAATGAGGGTCATGGAGACAAAGGTTCCAATGGCAACCCTATTGGAAGACACCTTCTGCATCTGCCGGTCGAACCGGACCGCCTCCGAGCCGGTCGGCATCAAAACGCCCGCGCCAAGGCTCAGTCCCAAGAGGCCGGAGTATTTTAGGAACCTCCTCCGATCCATGATTGTGCTGTTCATGGGTTCGCGATCTCCTTTGATCATTCCACAGGGGCTTCTACGAAAGGGGCCCGCCGACGGTCGTGAGCGCGCTTATGGACGCGCCCCTGTGATGGGTTAGTCTTCTGGATTTTAAGATGTAAAAATAGAAGGAGCCATCGGCCGTTGTCAAGCGGATTCTCCGCGTTGTCCGCGCCGCCTTGAGCAGCCCCTTTGCCTCGATGATGTCCCGGCCGATCTGGGCCGAGAGCGCCTCAACGTTCGGAAAGGTCTTCTCGTCTCTGAGTCTTTGGATGAAATTGACCCGGATGGTCTTGCCAAGGAGGTCTCCCGAGAAATCCAGGAGATGGGTCTCCACGGAAAGGGCCTCATCGCCAAAGGTCGGGTTGTACCCGATGTTGGTCACGCCATCATAGAGCCGTTCATCCATCAGCACGGTCACCACGTAAACGCCCCGCTTGGGGATCAAGGCGTCCACGGGTCTTAGGTTGGCCGTGGGGAAACCGAGCAGGCGGCCGCCACGGTTTTTCCCTTTCACGACGGTTCCGCTGATCTGATAGTTCCTCCCGAGAAGACCGCGGGTGGTGGCGAGGTCTCCTTCCAGTACCAAGGTGCGGATCATGGTGCTCGATACCAGGGTGTCCTGGACCCGCACGGGTTCCACCACGTGCACAAGGAAACCCAGGTCGCGCCCCATCTCCCGGAGCATGTGGATGTTCCCGCGGCGGTTGTGGCCGAAGGAGTAGTCATAGCCGACGACGATTTCCCGGATGCCGACCCGGCCCACCAGGATGTCTTTGACGAATGCCTCGGCGGAGATGGCCGCAAAAGTTTTGTTGAACGGGATGCAGAGAATGACCTCGATCCCGGCTTGCTCCACGAGCTTGAGCTTCTGCTCCGTCGGGGTGATCAGGGGGGGGCGGCGTTTCCTGGCTTCATGACCCTGAGGGGATGGGGATCGAAGGTCATGACCGCCGACTGGCCACCGATGACGGCGGCGCGTGCCTTGACCTTTTCAAAAAGGGCCAGGTGACCCCTGTGCACACCGTCGAAGTTTCCGATGGTCAGCACGGGGTTTTTGAGCGGGTCTCGAAGCGCTTCCAGTTCTAGAATCATATCCGTCTGTATCTCTGCCGGTGGGTTGCCAATCTCCCTGCGGCGGCTCCCGGTCGGAGAGAAAGGTATTGACAAATTTTGGCCACTAATATAGGCTTATTTTTCGTAAATATCAACCCCTTACACGCCGAAGTGGCGGAACTGGTAGACGCGCTAGGTTCAGGGTCTAGTGGGTGTACGCCTGTCGGGGTTCGAGTCCCCGCTTCGGCACCAAAGACAGAGAAAGAGGCGCAACCCCGCGTGACGCGGGGTTGCGCCTCTTCTTTTTTGGCAGGGCGATGGAATTCAGGACAGTCCCTGGTTTGGATCCCGTTGACACGGGGGAAAGGCATTGCCGATGCTATCGGTTAAAAAGACATCCGAAGCTAACCGGGGAATCGCTGTCCGTAGTCATTCCAATCATCAAAAACGGTTCCCCATCTCCTTAAAACCCGCCACAATCGGTCTTGTTGGGGGACTTCAAGCGTGAAGGGGGTATGCCTCATGGGTAAAGAAAGATTCAAGAACTTCTTGCTTGGTCTCATAGGGTCTATTGTCATGATCCTCACTGGGTGTGCCACCACGCATGATATTGTGCCGGTCAAAAAAGAGGACTCGGAGGGTATATCCAAGGTTTATCCTGTCAACGCAGATCAAGCATGGGAAATTGGCAAGGTGGTTTTTCGTTGGGAAGGCCGGCATGCCATTGAGGAGCACAGAGACCAAGGCTATATGCTTACCAGCAGCGGAATGGGTCTGGTTGCCTGGGGAACGGTCATGGGCGCGTGGTTTGAGCCGGTTGACGAGGAGAATACCAAAGTCACCGTCATCACCAGGCGGAGGGTGACGGTGAGTCCTGCTGTACCGATGATAAGGGAAGACGTCTTTTCATCGCCGATTCGCACAGGCCGTAGAAATGGTCAAGAAAGGGGCAGCCCCTTCCTCTTAAGGCACCGGATTAAAACACCCGGCGTGAATCACCAGCGGCTGAGCGGAGGAAACCCCCTGACCTCTGAGCACCCGGTCGGCGTTCCCCGGGCGTGGGTTTTCCCTGCGTTTTCCAAGGGCTCTGTGTGAGAAAGATTTAGCGGGGCAGCCAAAAGGGCAACATGAAAATTTACCGCACACTTAGAACGGCTATGAAGGCGCTTCGGCGCAACTTGATGCGGGCGATGCTGACGACGTTGGGCATCGTGATCGGAGTCGGTTCCGTCATTGCCATGATGGAGATCGGCACCGGTTCGTCGTCGGCCATTAAAAAAACCATTGCAACCATGGGCGCCAACGTACTCAATGTGAGCCCCGGTGCGGCCTCAAGTGGAGGTGTGACCTTCGGAGCGGGCAGCACCATGACCCTCACACCCGAAGACGTCGAGGCGATCCTGCGGGAATGCCCGTCCATTCGCAGCGCCTCTCCCCTCGTCCACACACGGACCCAGGTGGTTTACGGCAACCGGAACTGGGTCCCCACCTTTATCTACGGCGTCACGCCGGCGTATATGGACGTACAAGACTGGACAATGGCCGCGGGAGAGCCCTTCGAGGATCGCGATGTCCTCAACACCAACAGGGTCTGCCTGTTGGGCCAGACCCTAGTCCGCGAGTTGTTTCAGGGGGAATCGCCCGTCGGCAAAGAGATTCGTATCAAGAACGTGTCCTTCCGGGTGGTGGGCGTGCTTGGTAGCAAAGGCGCAAACATGATGGGCATGGATCAGGACGACATCATCCTGGCACCGTGGACCACCATCAAGTACCGGGTGACGGGTTCCACGCTCGAAAACACCAACCAGAGCGCCGGCAGCCCTTCGGGCAGTTCAGTGAACACATTGAGCAACCTTTACCCTGGTGGCCAGCCTAGCCTCTACCCTGAAAGGTCGGCTGTTCAGGCCGCCAACCACCCGATGCCGGTCCGTTTTGCCAACATCGATCACGTTATGGCAGCGGCGAAGAGCACCGGCGAAATTCCCGCCGCCATGGCCCAGATGACCAAGGTGCTGCGTGAGCGTCACCGCGTTCGCCCGGGCGAAGCGGACGATTTCAGGATTCGCGACATGACGGAGATGGCCACGACCCTCTCCTCCACGACGGCCCTGATGACCAATCTCCTGCTGTGCGTGGCCATGATCTCGCTGATGGTTGGGGGCGTGGGGATCATGAACATCATGCTGGTCTCTGTTACCGAAAGAACGCGCGAGATCGGTCTGCGCATGGCCGTTGGGGCTCGAGCCCGGGATATCCTGCGGCAGTTCCTCATAGAGGCGGTCGTGCTCTGTCTTGTGGGCGGTGGACTGGGCATCCTGCTGGGACACGGGGGTTCCTACCTTGTCTGGTTAATACTGCGATGGCCGGTCGAGACCTCCCCGGTGGCCATCGCCGTAGCAGTGCTTGTTTCAGCGAGCGTCGGCATTGTCTTTGGGTACTACCCGGCAATGAAGGCTTCGCGTCTCGACCCCATTGAAGCCCTGCGTTACGAATAACCCGGCCCATGAATGAGGCCAATTATCCGAGGCCGCCCGCCTGCCGATGTATAAGGCATCATTGGGTCATGCTTTTCGCATGCAATATACGGCAAAGGGCAGGATGAGCTGATATGGCGCGAAGAAACGAGCCCCTCCTCGATCTCCTCTCGAAGGGCCCCTGGTGGGTGAGCGTAGGTTTATCGATCTTTTCCTACATGGGCTTGACTTATGTCCTCCCACAAATGTCGTCCCATAGCCTCGTCCTCAAGTCGTTTGCCAGAGGAATGCCTGCAATTGCGCCATTCGTTTCCCTGGTCCTCCTTGCCCCCGCTGTGGTTTCTTTGGTCAATTCCTGGCGCAAGCGGAACCTGCTTGACAGCCAGCGCGATCTCCGGACGATTCGGTCGCTTTCATGGCATGCATTCGAAGAATTTGTCGGCGAGGCCTATCGGCGTCTCGGTTACATGGTCAAAGAGAATTCCGGCCCCGGCCCTGACGGTGGGGTTGATCTGACGCTAAAAAGGGATGGCGAACTGGTTCTGGTCCAGTGCAAACAGTGGAGAACTATGAAAGTCGGGGTCAAGACCGTTCGGGAGCTCTACGGCGTCATGACGGCAAAACACGCAAGTTCTGGAACCGTCATCTCTTCAGGGACCTTCACCCATGAGGCAAGGCTGTTTGCCATCAACAAGCCCATCGAGCTTGTGGACGGGAAAAGGCTTTCTGTGCTTGTTGGTGATATCCAAAGAAATGGCGTGTTGACTGAGCGCATCATGGAAACAAAAGCCTGTCCGGAATGCGGTGCCAGAATGGTGAAAAGAGTGGCCAGGAGAGGGTCACATGCCGGAGAAGCATTCTGGGGCTGTTCGGCATTCCCTGACTGCAGGGCCATCGTCCCATTACCCTGATGGAACTTTTCCGTTACCCTCCTTGAGCCAGCATCCGTCCCACCCAACGGAAAGCTCTTATAACCGCATAACCTGTTGACACATCATCGATTTTTCAGTAAATGGACCAGGAGATCCATGCCCTGGATTTATTTATTCCGAAAGCGGATGCCTGACTCGCGGGTCTAGAAACCTAACCCTACGAAACAAGAATCAATTAGACCTTCTTTTAACAAAGCTCAGAATTATGCCCTTTAATTGATCGCTTGAGGGACAATAACGAATACATTCAAGACACCCGGTGCACCTTAGCCTGTCCTCATTTTCACTGTGATCAAGGCAGATCTGGAAGCCAGGTCCGTCTTGCTTTTCCTGAACTTCAAGTGCAGCCTTTTTGGGGTGGAATTGCCCAAGATGTTTAAAGGAGCAAGCCATTTCACAGTTTCTGCATCCTGTACACGAATCCATGCAAAGCGCTGGCATCTCATTCACCGAATAATCGGTTCTTCTTAGCCTTGGCTCGTGGTCATCCAAAAACAGTTGTTTTTGGATAAGCGCGTTCGGCCATCAGCGATCAGTTGTCGGTCAAATCCAAGGAAAACAATTAATTGGCTGAAAGCTGACTGCTCATCGCTCCATCCAAAAATTCCCAATTGATGGATGGACACTCACTCACGATCTCTATCCTCATCACTCACATATAGCCGCGATTCATCCCCTTGAGCACGTATCCCACCGACGTCCAATGATCCCGTCACCGCAGTTTTCCGATCCTCTCCAAATCTTGTGCGACATCGTCCAGTCCTAAATCGATCAAAGTCTGCCTCTTTGGGTAACTTGTTTCCTTATCCCAACAGTGGAGATCATAATACTCGTCTAACAATCTGTTGTACCGTTCCATATCCATTTTCCAGCCCGCGAACCCTCCGGATGGTATGGGTTCATTCATATCCCTTGGTGTCGGCAGGTCGTCCTTACGGTCAAAGTCCGTGAAGCGCAGATTAAAGGCTTTCTCAAGATTCAGTTGCCTGCTGGCCAATCGTTTCAGGTCCTCCACGTTGTTTCCCGGCCCGTGGCGGCCGTATAAAAGCTCGGCCAAATCAGGCAGATCAACGAGATTCGGATCCCAGTAAGTGGTATTGTAATGACACACGCCAAAGGCATTGTTGACCCGCTGAAGAACCTCGCCGTAAGTAACCATTTTTGCCTTTCCTTCATATTCCTGAGGGTTGTTCGGATTGGGGATACCGTAAACTTGCCGCGCCTTTTCCACGTCGAGTGAAGAATCGGCTGTCTCGCAAAGAGGCGCACCCGTCGTGTGTCCTCCGCCACGGGTAGATGTCGTGGTGCCCAAACACCAACCCATAGCGCCACGGCAAGGTTCATAGAGATCCATCTTCTTCATATGCATTGCATAGTACCCGCTGCCCCTGCCGGTGATTTCAGCCGCCCTGGCGCTCCCTTCGGCCAATATGTTGCCGAACCCTTCACGGTAAGCGATCTTTCTTATCAATTCGAGAGCGAGTTCGGCATTTCCCCACTCAAGCCTTATTCCTCCTGTGTCCTTCTCCGATAACCCCTCTGAAAACACTCCATCGCCCACCCGATAGGTCCTCCTGCTTCATCAATGCCCAGGCCAAGTTGATTACACAAGGCATTGGCTTTAAGCATCCAGTAAGGCTCCTCGATGGCCAACCTCCCCTGGAGTGTTGTCACACACTCCCACTGATTGGCTTCCGCTATGAGTCCTTTATAGGGGCCTTCGGTAATATGCAGGATACGGCTGCAACCCCCCAAGGCGCATCCCGGATAGCTCTGCTTGGCCACCTCGAATTTGTCGATCATCTTTATGGGGTCGATCGCCTCCGCCATTTCCTGCGGTAGCGCTACATCTTGAAAGTTCTTGTAGATATTCCCACTCACTTCCTGTTTCCTGTTCATAAGACATAGGGTTCCAGACTTCTGAAAGACCTCGCTGCTCCTCCTGCCCTTGAACATCTCCCGGCATTTCATCACGGCTTCCATGAACCGCTTCGGGTCAGCCAATTGAATCGCACCGGATCCTTTTGCCACCAAAGCCTTGAGGTTCTTGGATCCCATGACCGCCCCAATACCGCCTCTTCCGTGGGCCCTTCCCTTGTCGTTCACGACGCATGCGCCCCTTACAATATTCTCCCCAGCCGGGCCTATTGAAGCAATGTGCAGGGATGGATCACCGAGTTCTTTTCGTATCTCATCGAGGGTGTCCCATGTGGTCTTCCCCCAAGGGCGAGATGCATCTCGAATGTCGACGCGATGATCACTGAACCAGGTAGAACGGGGCATGGGCTCTTCCCTCAATGACGATGGCGTCATAGCCGGCATACTTCAGCTCACCGCCCAAGTAGCTGTCGCTACATGAGCTCGCCCAGCCTCCTAACTCCGGCCCCAGGGTGCTTACATTAAGTTTGTTTGCGCCAATCGCGGTTGTGCCAATCAAAGGTCCGGCACCAAAGATAATCCTGTTCTGTGGGTCATATGGCGTTACCCACGAATATAGTTCATCATAGAGGATCTTGATGGCAATGCCTGTCGATCCCAACCATTCATGGACGTACTTGGACGTTCTCTCCGTTCGGATTTCTCCGTTGCTCAAGTTGACCCTGAGTATTTTCCCCGCAAAACGAAAGCTTCTGTCAGCGCGATCCATGATGAAAACTCCTTACCTTTAAAAAGGCCTGGGTATGGTTCCCCTGCCGCTGGAAATGGGCCCAACGCATTCTACTGGCACCCAAAGCAGGCCCGTTAGAAGCTATTCGGACAGCTTGCATTTTTTTCCATGAGTCCGAGAATCATCTTTGCTAAATCGTCTCTTTCTCGGCAGTATTCCACGCACAAGGGAACATCCAGACCTTCACATCCATCACATGCCTTGGTGGACCCGGTCGTCTCCTCCTCAAACATGACCGCATAACCAGGTTCACCTTCCTTCTCCACGATCTTTATGCTTGACATTGCAGGGCGGAAAACCCCTTCGTGGTGGTAGCCGCAAGCGAGTTCACATGTCCTGCACCCACCGCATTGATCCATTTTGAACAGCATCGCATCACCTCGCAGATTAAGTAAGCCAAAGCGGACTGCCAAAGGGAAGAAGAACGTCCTCAAACCTTCCCTTCCACGTCTATCACATGTGCGCCGGCAACCAGGTGCCAATTGCGGAAACCCAACAAGATGGCAATCGGTAATGACAAAATCAATAGGAAAGGAATGGAACCCCTGAACATTTCCTCAATCGTTACCTCGTCTCCAATGGTGCTCTTCATTACGAATATAACCATTCCAAAGGGAGGGGTCAGCAAACCTATTTCCACTGTTATGGTGGTGATCACGCCGAACCATATAGGATCAAAACCGAAACTCTTGATGACTGGAATCACGACGGGCAGGGTCAGGATCATAATGGAAATGGAGTCTATAAAGGCACCCAGGATGATATAGACGGCAAATATCAGGATGAGAACCATCAAGGGGTGTATCGCAAGGCCTACCAAGGTGTCAGTGATTATCGCCACCAACCCGGTCACCGCGAGCATTCGGCTGTACATCTGTGCGCCTATGAAAAGCAAGAAGAAACTCGCTGTAATCAAGCCCGCCTCATGGAGGGCATAGTTCATGCTTGCAGCGTTCAGCCTGCCTTTGATGATCGTTAAAAGGAAGGCACCCAACGCCCCCATGGCTCCTGCCTCCGTAGGGGTGAGGAATCCGCCTGGATTCTCCCAGAACCAGGGCATATAAGCGCAAACGCTGCCTCGCATATTTAGCTCTGAGCGAATCAGGTGGACAATGGTGATTTTTCAGGCGCTGTCTGAAAGACTGGGGCCGGATAGACACCATAAGGAATATGCCAGGGAGTACACCAGGCTCGAGGGTGCCCGGGACGGCCCCGCGATGAAAAGGAGCCGATAGACTCACGGGAGAAGATGCCATACACAATGAGAAGAACGCTCGGTGGTATGAGAAATCCCAGGACAGAGCTTCCCGCTATCGTACCAAGCGTGAATTTCAGGTTATATCCCAGCCTTTTCATCTCGGGGAGCGCGACTTTGCTGAACACGGCCGCAGAAGCAATGCTCACACCCGTGATGGCCGCAAATAGTGCGTTAGCAAAAACCGTTGCGATGGCAAGACCACCTGGAATTCTTCCGAGCAGGTAGAAAAAAGTTGCGTACAGTTCTTCACTCGCCCCGGATATGGTCACGAAGAGGCCCATGAGAATAAATAGGGGTATGACGACGATATCGTATTCGAAAAGTGAATAAAACGGCCCCGTACCCAGGAGACTGGCTGAAACGACAAAATCGCCGGTTGCAACCCAACTTCCCAGGAGTCCCAGAATAAGAAGAACGATACCGATATGGATTCCTGAAACTATCCCTGCAAAGGTAAGGAAGACCAGGAGAACTCCCAAAAGAGTCAGATCCATCAGTGCCTCCCCTTTTTAGGAACAGACAGAAGAGCCCTCATGTTGGCCACAGCATCAATCAGAAACTGCAGGGCAAAAAGGCCGGCACCGATTAAAATGATGAAGCGGACCGGGTAGACGGGAATCTTGAGTTGGACGCCTTCATATTCGCGGCTGAGCCAGCCGGACCATGCGGGGGCCCAGCTGGCGTAGGTCACGACGCAAAATATAGCGAATCCGGACAGGTTTGCAAGGAGATCAAAAACCTCGCGGGCCTGTCTTGGGAGACGATGGAGAAGTATTTCAACCCGCACGTGCCGTTTCATTCGAAGCGTATAGGCAAGTGAAAGAAAAACGATCGCCGGTAAAAGGGACTTGACCAATTCAGGCGCACCTGGAATGGGCTTTCCAAAAAAACTTCGACCCATGACGTCTACACCCATCCAAATGGCGATAAAAAAAATGAGAATGAACGAAAATCTACTTAAATAGGTCAAAGTAGCGAAATAGGTCTTCTGAACTGCAATCCAGATTTGATTCATCTGCCACCTCGACCGCTGAGCGCGGGTTCAACAAACGGCAAGGGCGGATCGCCTTTCTTGTTGCCTAATAAAGCATCGCAACAGTCAAGTCTGCACATTCTTTTGCCGTTTCACCCAGCATAGAGCATTGAGAAACAGAAATGGTAGGGAAACCAATATGTTGTGGACTTCCCTACCGCATTAGCCAGAGTCCTACTTGATCGTAGGTACGACGGGCCACTTGTAACCCATATCCGAAAGTGTTTTGATGTAGAACCGGTACACCTCGGAACCCGGAAGACCCTTGGCATCATCTTCTTTGGCCATCCTGTCTGCAACGAGTTTATCATCCATCGCGCGAGCCATGCGAACTCTCTCGGACTCGGGGAGCTTATAAATGGTTACGCCATCGGGCCATTTTGCCTATCTCCAGGGCGTGCTCCTGTTCCGCCATCTTTGCGTTGTATTCCTCGTATTCCTTGGCGACTTTGAGAACCAGTTCGCTTACCTCCGGGGGCAGGCTTTTCAGCGTACGGAGGTTAATGGTCAGTATGGCCGGAAACCCTGCACCCAGGCCGGCTAGAGTATAGTACCTTGCGACCTCATGCATTTTGAAACCCGTTGTTGCAATGGGTTCCATTGCCCAGCCGTCGTACACGCCAGTCTGGAGGGAGGTATAAGCCTCATTCAGACGGGACTGCACCGCCACGCACCCTATCGCTTCGAGCCAGGGGAGCATTGGTCCGCCATGAGCCATTTTTTTTCCCTTCAAATCCTCCATGGTCCGAATGGGAAAAGTACTCACAAAGTGATAGCTCCCGGCCACGCCCTGAGCGATAAGCCTCTGATTGTATTTCCCCAATATCTGCTGGAAGGCGGGAAATTTATCGTAAGCCAAGTTTTCCGCCTTAAGAACCTGATGGACGTCGGTACTGGAAAAGGGGACGCCCCATGCGTGATTGTTAAGATGAAGCTTTGACATTTCAAAAACCTGGACGACGACACCTATGTCGGCCATGCCGCTTTCAACCGCCTCCAATACCTCGCCAAGCTTAGCCAAGGAGCCGCCATAGAACTCCTGGATGTCAAGCTTGTACTTTGTGGTATTTTCCATCACACGCTTTTTCAGCTCCGGGACAAAGAATCGTTGCACGTTTTCTGTCCACGGCGCTGCAGCTGGAGGATGTCCGGCAGCCAATCGGAGCTTGATTACCTTCCTCTCCTCGGCGAATAGCCCGCTAGGGATGGTAAGAATGAAGAAAAAGAACAGCAAAGTTGCCACGTATTTCCACCGCACCATAAGTCTTTCTCCTTCCTTCAAATGGTTCATTACAGATAAGTGAACGCTTCCCACAACAATGGCTTGGGTTTATCGGATGGTCCATCCACCATCCACCGCCAAAATGTGGCCGGTGATCATGTTGGCCAGGTCGGATGCCAGGAAGAGGGCCGCGTAGGCAACTTCTTCCGTTGTGGCCATCCGTCCAAGCGGAATACTGCCTAAAACGTACTGCTTAAAGGCTTCATCCTTGAACATCCCTTCCGTAAAAGGGGTCAGGACGAAGGTCGGCGCCACCGCATTAACGAGGATGTTGTGTTTGGCCCACTCCAGGGCCAACGTCCGGGTCAGCTGATCCACGCCTCCCTTGCTGGAGCAATAGGCGGCGCGCAGGGGAAGGCCGACGGAACCAGCCTGCGACGATATGTTGATGATTTTCCCACCTCCTCTCCCGATCATTTCTTTCCCCGCGGCCTGTGACACAAAGAACAGGGCCTTCAGATTAATGTCCAGCACGTCATCCCAGTTCTTCTCCGTGACATCCTCGGACTTCTGGGGTCTGTTGATCCCCGCGGAGTTGACCAGGACGTCGATCCTGCCCATGTCCCTGATGACCGCCTCGACCAGTTCCTGGGCAGCGTCGGAAAACGTAATATCCAACGCCTTGTATCCGGTCTCTACGCCTTCCTTTTTCATGGAGGCGCAAAGGGCTTTTAGTTTATCTTCCTGCCTGCCATGGAGGTAAACCCTGGCCCCTGCCGCACCAAAGACCCGGGCCACGGCTCCCCCGATCCCCCCGCCAGCCCCCGTCACAAGGGCCACCTTGTTCGTCAGCGATAATTCTGGTCTTTTCATTTCCCGTACTTTTCCTTTCTCACCTTGCATGATAGGCCGTGCGCCAGCATGTTCTCGTAGTTGCAGGCCCTCTCACAGACATCGGCGATTTTGTAGGAAGCCTCTTTTGTGGCATACTGATACGTTACCGTCTTGACAAACTTGCCCACGGAGAGGCCGCCCGTATATCGCGCCGCCTTCATGGTGGGAAGGACATGGTTGGTCCCTATGGTCTTGTCCCCATAGGCCACAGTGGTCTCCTCTCCCAGGAACGCTGAACCGTAATTTTTGCAATGGTCAAAATAGTAACGCCAATCCGCGGTCTGAACCTCCAGGTGTTCGGGGGCCCACGCATCGGATACCTTCACCGCCTCCTGCGGCGAGTCCACCAGGATCACCTCTCCGTTGTCTCTCCAGGCAACCGCCGCGACCTCCCTGGTAGGGAGATCGATGAGTTGACGGTCAATTTCCTTCACGGTTTCCTCGGCCAGCCTTCGATTCAGGCTGATCAGGCACTGCCGCGCATTGGGATCGTGCTCTGCCTGCCCCAGGATGTCTGCGGCAAGGATCTTGGGGTCTGCCGTCTCGTCCGCAATAACAAGGATCTCCGTGGGCCCGGCCAGCAAATCGATGCCCACGGTCCCAAAAAGCTGGCGCTTGGCCTCGGCCACATACTTGTTCCCGGCCCCCACAATGAAATCCACCGGTTCAAGCCCCTCCATGCCGTAGGCCATGGCGGCCAAGGTGTGCACCCCGCCCATGCAGTAGATCTCATCGGCGCCTGCAGCCACCATGGAATAAAGAGTTGCCGGCCATAGACCCTGACCTCTTACCGGCGGCGAACAGGCCACCACCCGTTTTACGCCCGCCACCCTGGGCGTGATGACTGTCATGTGCGCCGAGGCGAGCATGGGGTATCGGCCGCCCGGAACGTAGGAACCGCTGGACGCAACCGGGATGATCTTCTGTCCCAGGTGGACACCGGAAAGGGTCTCCACTTCGAAGTCCACAAGACGCTTCATCTGCTCCCGGGCAAAATTCCGCACCTGGGCCTGACAAAAATCGATGTCATCCACTTCGCCCTTCGAGAGTTTTTTCTTGGCGGCCTCCATTTCGTCCTTCGAAACCCTGAAATGTTTGGGCGACCAGTGATCGAATTTCTCGGAATAGGATCGAACCGCTGTGATCCCTTCTCTTCTTACTTTTTCAAGAATGTCTCTGACAGTGGTCTGCACTGCGGAGACATCCTCTTGCGGTCTTTCAATGGCCCGCTTCAGATATTCTGCCATCTTATATCTCCTCCTTTCCTGCGAAAACGTTTGCCTTGCTGGTGATTCAATTATCCTTCATCCAATATGGCCACGGCACGCAGGGGAGACCCCGTGCCCTTTCTGATTCTGAGCGGGAGAGCGACGAAAGTGAATCGCTCGGATTCGGCCTCCGGGTCCCTCGATAGATGGCTCAACGCGTCGATATGCGTGGGGCCATGATCGCAGAACATAATGCCCCTCGTCTCGTAGGAAAAGCCTGTCCCCAGCTGACGCTGGCACTCTTCGTGGGACATGTGGGTCCAAACCACTGTTTTCAAGTGGCCGGGATAGACCGGCATCCCCTGATAAATTTCTTGTGAAAGATCGATGAGTTTCCCTTCGAACATCATAAGCCGCCCTATTCTTCAGGATACCGATAACGTCTTGTCTTTTTCTTCAACAGGTATTTGGAAGCGATGGAAAATCCGCAGCTCTTGCGCACGATCAGCCTGGGCTCCAGGATGATGTGGCACGGCTTCTTGTAGCCCCTCTTCCTCTCTATCTTGGCGATGAGCCTCTTCGCCGCCATTCTCCCCATCTCCTGCTTTCTCTGAGAAACGGTGGTGATCTCAACCGTTCGGAGCGCGGTCGCATCCACGTTGTTGAACCCCACGAGCGCAACTTCTCCGGGGATCTTGAGACCGTGGTCGCATATTGCTTCGAAGGCGCCGAGTGCCATTTCGTCGTTGGTCGCAAAAATAGCGGTGGGACGACGCGCCGGATCGGTACTTAGGAGTCTTTGTGCCGCCTTGTAGCCGCTCTCCTTGAAATAGTCCCCTTCCTGGACGAAACCATTCGTTATGGAAAGACCGTAATCCTCTAGGGCCAGAATTCCGCCCTCAAATCTCTCCTTTCCCGTTGAAGTGTTTCCCGGTCCCTTTATGACGCCTATTCTCGTGTGGCCCAGCCGGATCAGGTGCTCCGCTGCCATGTAACCTCCCTTGAGGTTGTCCACGGTGACAAAATCCACTTCTTCGCAGTTGTATACGCGCCGTAGCACGGACACCACGGGGTACCCGGATTTGACGAGATTCTTGAGATTGTCACCATCGAGGAGAGCGGCAGAGGTAATGATTCCGTCGATGCCCCTGGCCCGGATCTTCTGGATTTCTTTTGCCTCCACCTGTTCATTGTCGTAGGTGGAGATGATGCTCAGGGAGTAACCGTGCTTCTTGAGCACTTCGTCCACGCCAGCGGCCAATTCGGGAAAAATGGGATTCAGTGGACTGGTGATCAGCATTGCGATGGCGTCGGAACGTCGCTTCACAAGCGATCTGGCAACGAGGTTGGGACTGTATTTGAGGGCCTCGATGATTTCCAGGACCCTTTCCCTCGTGTCCCGGCCGACGCCCGGCCTTTCATTGATCACCATTGACACGGATGCGGGTGAGACATTGGCGATCCTGGCAATATCCTTGATCGTCACTCTGTTTTCCGGATTATCCCGCATTTTGGTCACCAGAGGGTCGGAAGGTCACTTAAACGTTTCAATAAATATCCTACCCGAAAGCCCCTGTCAAGGCCGAAACTCGCCTCGGTTAATGTCAGATAACACGCTTAAAGTGCTTTGATATTACACAATAACCTGTCTATAAAAATGGGCGGTATTGCTCATTTGAAACGTTTTACTAAATGGTTTTACCTGGTGCTCATCCGAAAATGAGAATTTCCGGATAAGCACGATCAGCCATCCGCCTTCCGTCCGCTGGAAGCGGGCAAAGACCAAGAAAAACAATAGATTGGCAAAATGCTGCTCCCGCCATGGGCGTATTGGCGTCATTCTGAGGGGCGTAGTAAACAAATTGATATGAAGCCGTTAACAAATTACGCAAAGACTTGTGTAAAAATGTTCAAGAACTGTGACTAGACCCCAGGAGCCTTGCTTCCTAACTGGTCATGCCGTGTCCGGGCCAGCATAAGGACAATACAGAGAAAGGCCTCAGCCCATACGATGGCCGCCACCAGAACTTTGCAGCAAAGTCCTCTGAATCGTTAACATGTTGACAGTTCTAATATTTCTAGGTAAATGGGGTTAGCGCACATCATCCGGATTTATCGGACAGCGGTTGAGGGTATACGCAATCGAGAGGGACTTTGGCGGTGTTAGGGCATGATGTCATGGCGTCTGAGCACCTGACCCCTGACAAACTGGTCGGGGCAATCCGGACCTGCCTTTCTCCTCCGTACTCCGAGGGCTTTTTGTGAGACAGATTCTTTTTGGCCTCTGGTTCTGAACCATTTTGGCAAGGTGATACCGATGAATAGAGAAGAGGTGATCCATGTATTGAAAACGCGCAGGGATCGCAAGGGAAATGAATACGACCCTGTGCGGATTGGCCTGTTGGGCTCAACAGCCCGGGGGGTGATGCAAGGGGGGAGCGATGTTGATATCGTCATCCGAGGAATTGAACGGAAAGGGATTCGTAATGAATGACATGGAATATGTTCTTAGCCCCAGGTCTATCGCCGTGGTGGGTGCATCGAACCGACCGGGCAGTCTGGGACTTGCCGTGTTCAGAAACCTTCTGGTCGGAGGCTATCAGGGGATCCTGTATCCGATCAACCCGAAGGCGCGGTCCGTGCATGGGGTCAAAGCCTACCCATCGCTTACGGATATTCCTGATGAAGTGGACATGGCTGTGCTCATTATCCCACCTGAACATGTGGAGGGCATCATTGAAGAGGCCGCCCTAAAAGGGATCAAAGGCTGCATCGTCATCACGGCGGGTTTCAAGGAAATAGGCGGTCATGGGGTCGAACTGGAAAAGAGCGTCCGGGCGGCGGCCAGGGCTCGCGGAATCCGGCTTCTGGGACCGAACTGTCTCGGCGCGGCCAATACGAACCGGGAAGTGAGCATGAACGCCAGCTTCGCGAGGACCATGCCCAGACCCGGCAATATTGCCTTTGTGTCCCAGTCAGGGGCCATGTGCGTAGCGGTTCTCGACTATGCCGCCGGACGCAATATGGGGTTCTCCAAGTATGTGAGCATCGGCAACAAGGCAGACATCAACGAGGTCGATCTCCTTCGTTATCTCAGGAATGATCCGGATACGAAGGTGATCATCATGTACCTGGAAGACATTGCTGACGGCCACGCCTTCATCGAAGTCGCAAGGGACATCACCCTTACGGCAGGGAAGCCGATTCTCGCCCTGAAAGTGGGGCGGTCTGTGGAAGGAGCCAGGGCTGCGGCGTCGCATACAGGGTCCTTGGCCGGGTCCGATGCCGCGTACGATGCCATTTTCATGCAGGGAGGGATTCAGAGAGTCGAAGGCGTGAGCGACCTATTTAACTACGCCCTCGCCTTCTCCACCCAGCCCTTGCCCAGGGCCAATCGCATTGCGATCGTAACCAATTCGGGCGGACCGGGCATCATGGCGACCGATGCACTGATCCGGCCGGGAATCACCCTGGCACGCCTGTCGGAAGAAACGAAGGAGAAACTGCGCCGGAGGCTTCCCTCTACGGCCAGTGTCCACAATCCGGTCGACGTGATCGGCGATGCGGACTCCAAACGCTACGATGCAGCCATTCGGTATACCCTGGAGGATGAAAACGTGGACGGGGCCATCGTCATCCTTGCCCCTGCGGCGATAACGGAAATACTTGAGACCGCAGAGGTCGTCCCCCGTGTTGCAAAGGATATCGACAAGCCTATTCTGTGCTCCTTTATGGGTCTTGGCGACGTTTCCGAAGGCATGAGATACCTGGAACAGCACGGGATTCCGAACTACGTGTTCCCCGAGGAGGCCTCCCGCACCATGTCTGCCATGGTGCGTTATGCGGAGAGCCTCAGGCCTCATGAAGGCCGGAGAAGGGAGGTCTTCCGCCTCCTCGAAGATCGGGAGAAGGCGGCGGCGGCTATCGCATGGAGGCTCTCGGGACGCAAAGACTATTTCATGACGGAAAAGGAAGCCCACGAGCTTCTAAGATGCTATGGTTTCCCGCTCCTGAACAGCCGCCTCGTGAAAGATGCTTCCGAGATCAGGCGCACCATCGCGGAAGTGGGGTTGCCGGTGGCGATGAAGCTTGACTCCCCCGATATTCTTCACAAATCGGATGCGGGCGGTGTCCGCCTGGGCATCCAGACCGAGGAGGAGGCGGAAAAGGCCTTTCACGAGATCATAGCGCGCGCAAAGAAGTACAGGCCCTCCGCCTTGATCCGGGGCATTCTCTTTCAGCAGATGGCACGGGAAGGGGTGGAAGTCATCCTCGGCTCCACCAGGGACCCTCGGTTCGGACCTGTCTGCATGTTTGGATTGGGCGGGATTCTTGTGGAAGCCATGAAGGATGTCACTTTCAGGCTGGCCCCCATGTGGGAGACGAGTGCCGACAACATGATCAAGTCCATCAAGGCGTACAGCGTCCTTCAAGGAATCAGAGGAAAGCCGCCTGCGGATATCAAGGCCGTTAAGCTGAACATCCTGCGCCTGTCCGCGATGGTCTCCAATCATCCCGAGATCGCGGAGCTTGACATCAATCCTCTCATTGTCTACCCGGATGGGCAGGGGTGCGTGGTGGCGGACGCCCGGATCGTGCTCTCCAGACCATAAGGTGATCGATGCAAAAGGGCGAAGGAAAAGGCAGGTGGAAGCCCGCAGCCTATCAAACTGTTGAAAAATCCTTGTTGAGCCAGCCGACAGTGGGATATCCTGTGAAGAGGGGCGAGGAAATCACCAAGAGGAGTGGATTCCATTTGGAATGGCAAGAAGGGCAGGGAGCGCTGCCAAGACATGAAACTTAACGACACGGAAAGACAGATGGTTGATGGTGAATACGGCCCCGGCATTCAACGGGCCATGGCGCTGCTGGTAAAGCTGGGGGAATCGTTCGATGCTGAAAAGATGGTTCCGATTACTTACGGCCACATTAGTTATGACTTTTGCCCGGAAGACTTCTGGAACCTCATGACGGAAGATGTTCCCCGGACACCCCACCGCGTGACCACGCACCCGTCGTACTCTCCCGAAATTTGGGAATCCTGGGGACTTCCCCTGGCGGGCAACTGGCGCGGGGAGCACAAACGCAAGCTCAAGCGCTATATCGAATTAGGGTGGCTCAGAACCGAAACCTGTGCCGAATACCTGCTTGGCATTTTTCCCAGAAAGGGAGACATCGTTTCCATGGGCGGCAGTTGTATGCAGGTCGCCAACAACAGCCTGTTCGGCGCCCGGGTCGACCGGATGGGGATACTGATCTCTCTAGCCGCCGCCGTCTGTGGAAGAACGCCGCTCATGGGTCTGCTGATTCCCGAAAAGCGGTATGCCTCGCACCTCGTCGAACTGGCAGGCCTGGATGCTCGAGATTGGAACATGACGGATTACCACTGCCTCGGCTACTGCATCGGAGATCAGATCCCCGGATTCAAGCCCGTTGCCGTCAACGGGCTGCCCCCGAATCTCTCTTTTGATTTGGCCCGGGCCCTAGTAATATCCATGCCGACCTCGGGCGCCGTCACCCTAGCCCATATTGTCGGGACCACGCCGGAAGCGCCCACTCTCGAAGCGGCCATGGGGGGTAAAAAGCCCGAACGCGTGCTCCGGATCGGGAAACGGGAGATGCGCGATACCTGGGAACGGCTTAACGTCTGGGACGATGACTCCGTAGAACATGTTGCCTTCGGATGCCCCCATGCCACCATCGACGAGATCGGTCGAATCGCCGCTTTGATAGAAGGCAAGACAGCCAAGACCAGCTTGCTCATCGGCGCGTCCAAACCGGTGGAGGCCCTTGCCAGGCGGCAGGGCTGGGCCGATATCATCGAAAAGGCAGGAGGGCATTTTTTACCCGTCTGCCCTTCGATTTCGAATCCCTTTACCCGTCGGGACATTGCCGGCGAAAAACAGGCAAAGAGCGCCGCCACCAATTCCGCCAGAAGCGCTCACTATATTGCATCGGTGGGCGGGGTGAAGGTTTTTTTCGGTTCGGAAAGAGACTGTGTAAATGCCGCCATAACCGGCAAATGGAAAGGAGAAATGCCACAATGGAAATAAAGGCACATCCTGTCAGTGCCGGCAAAGCCGAAGGAGAGGCCGTGGTCTACGAGGGGCCGTTTGCGTTTTTAGGAGACCTGAATCCGGCAACCGGAAAAATATGCTTGCCCCGGCACAGGCTCGAGGGCGTCACCCTGGCGGACAAGATTTTCGTGTTTACGACCGGCAAGGGGTCCAGCGGATGTGACTTTGCCGCGTGGGCGGCAAAAAGGAAAGGGAATGCCCCGGCCGCGATGATTTGCCTGGAAAGTGAGCCGGTTCTATCGGGTGCGGCCATTGTCGCGGAAATCCCCACCGTAGACCGTCCTGATGCCGACATCTTCAGGCTGATCAAGACCGGCGATCGCGTAACCGTGGATGCGACAGAAGGCGTCATCACCATTAAATAGGGGCGTCGGAAACCACGGGATTCAGGTTGCGCGACAACGTGGCGCCTGGCCCTTCATTCCTCCTCCATTTTTTTCACTCGCTTTTCAAATTCCCTGTCGATCATCTTGTAGGTATTCTGATCCAAGTGAAAGTTTCGACGCCGCACCTCTTTTGCATACTCCGAAAGCGCCGGGAAGGTAATCTCCGCCAGGCCGCTTACAACGTTCGGAGGACCAAACAGAGTGTCCCCCGTGTCATCGTTTGGGAGGAAGAAGAGATCAAAGAAGTTGCTCCGGAAGAACTTGAAATGCGGATGACTGCCAGACGATCGCTGGGGGCGAGCGACTGACCCGTCTCTTATCCGTGCCATCCTTGTCACCCGTGGCCGAGGACGTCAAAACCTCAAGGGAATCGGGCTGGCTCAACTGTGACGGCACCAACTTTGCGTCATGGCACAGGCATATATAACAGGAGCACCAGGATAAGGTCTTTCAATTGACACAGCAATTACGCGACACCTCCCCGGCTTTCATGCCTTCAAGTTTGAGCAGACCGGAAAGCACAGCATTCTCAAGGTCGGTTTTGCCAGCGAAGACGAAAACGGCTCCCCAATCTATTTCGATCTCGAACAACTCTCCGACGGCCACCGTGTAATGATTGTCTTTTACTCCCTTTTGCTCGGCCTGCAGGACTGGGGGAACGCCTTTTTTCGGATTAAGCAACAAATGGCTAGGAAGGAAACAGGTGACAGCGATCTTGACACCGCCCGCTATCAGCAGTGAATCAAAACGATCTCCCTCCCTCTTGAAGAAGAGGAGAGGGATCATCGAACGAACAGCCTACAGCATCAAAATAGCAACGATCACCACGCCCACCAGTCCGAGAATGGTGGGAATCAGATTGCGGCGGGCCAACTCCACAGGGTCGGTGCCCGTGATGGCCGCAGCAGGAATAACCGCCCAAGGCACGATGCAGCCCCCTCCCACAGCGATGGCGAAGAACTGACCCAGAGCGGTGAGAGACGGCAGACTGAGGTGGGCAGGGGAACCCAGCACTTGGGCAAGCGACCCGGTGAGGGGTAGTCCTGAAAACCCTGAGCCGTCAAGACCCGTGATTCCGCCCACAATCCCCTGGACGACAGCTGCCGTGACCCGACCGATGGGAACCGCGTGGGCAAAAGCCCGGCCCAGGTCGAAAAGAAGTCCTTTTCCCGCCTCTCCGAAGATGGCCTTGGCGGTTCCAGGAGAGCCCATGAAGAAGAAACTGGCAATGAAAAAGACGGGGGTGAAAATCCGAACGCCGAACATGAACCCCGATCGACCGTGATCGGTGAGTTTTGAAAGACCTTCTTTGCCATAAACACCGATCCCTACGATGACCATGATGAGGGCCACGGTCCCGCCGAGGAGAGCGGTGGCATCTCCCCCCCTGATCTTGAAAATGAGCATGGCCGCCAGGTCGACGATAAAGAGGATAATGATGACCGGGATGATGAATCTCTTAAAGCCCTGAGCGGCCTGAGACCACCTTTGCACTTCCGCCTTTTCCTCGGCGGAGACCTCAAAGGGTGCCCATTCAATAGGCTTGCCCGCCGCAGCCTTGATCTCCTTTCTTACCGCCCAGAAAGTGAGCGGCAAGGCAATGACTGCGAACGCGAGCACGAGCGGGACGCTGGAAGCCATCACGCTCCCCACCTCGATTCCCGCAGCCTTGGCCGAAATGCTTGGCGCCCCCTGGATGATAAAATCGGTCGTGAGGGCGCAGCCGTAACCAAACATGCTGATGGACATGGCTGCACCGATGGGGGGAAGTCCTGTCTCAATGGCGGCCGGCAAGAGTAGAGCGCCCACCAGGGCGATGGCCGGAGAAGGCCATATCAGCCAGGCTACGATCAGGATAAAAAATCCCATGACCCAAAAAGCCGTCCCGGGTGACTTCATCATGCGTCGGACGGGTCGAAACATGATCTCTGCGATTCCCGTCTCTTCGAGCATCTTGGCCATGGAGACGATCAGGGAAATAATGACCACGATACCCAGAAGCTCTGAAAAGGCCACCTGTACCGCATTGAAGACCGCCTGGACAGCGCCCAGGAGACTCCTCGTGATGAACAGTGAAAGAATGAAGGCGGCAACGATACAGACCAGCGGTGTTTCTCTTCTGAAAGCCATGGTGACGAGGACGACGACAATGCCGAGAAGATAAACCCAGTGCGCTGCTGTAAGCTCTACCATGATGAACCTCCTCCATAGGGTTTGAAGTTAAAAGGGTCCTCGCTCACCTTCGCTTTACCCGAGGACCTGTGTCCGGCGCCTCTTCCCTTGGCAGCAGAAGAAAGGGTTCAAGCCCACAGGAACCGAGCAGGCAAAGAGGCCGCTAGTTTCCGGCAAAGACGCCTTCCAGCCCGGCCCTACCGACCCTCTCCCGGATCACCCGGCTATCGATCGAATACAAGCCCTTCTCCTTCATACGGTTGAAGAACACGGATCCGGAGAATGTGTACTTCAGGCCCAGACCCGCTTCCGTCGACATCTGGGTCCGGACATAGCCGATAGCATCTCCGACGGCGAGGGTGTCGGGCAGGATGAGCGGTTTTTCCCTTCTGACGTTCTTCACGGCGTTGTAACCTGCAAGGGTCCCGGTGCAGATGGCCTCTGTGTGACCCACCAGGAGACCTGCCTTTTCGCCTGCGCAGAAAAGGTTTTCCACTCCCTCTACCTTCAGGGAGTCGTCTCTCGGTGCCATCCCTGTAAATCGGATGGAGTTGCCCAGACCTCCTGCATAAGGATCTTCGTAACGGGCATTCTCGAATCCAGGAATTTCCCGCAGGGCGTCCAGCGGAAAGAAGGGAGTCATCAGCTTGGCATGGCCTGTATCCAGAAGGACGATATTTTCTTCGAACTCCGAAATGGCATACTGCTGGCAGGCCTTAATGGCAAGTTTCCCCTTCAGCCTCTTTGACTGAGCAATGGGGATGACCACCACACCCTCCTTGTTGAGCTTATCGCAAATCTCCTTTGAAAGAGACTCCTTGAAGAGTTTGCATGACCCGCTCATGGCTCCCACCTGAGACGCTTTCCTTCCGATAATTTCCTCCACGCCGGCCTTGGCGGACAGGCTCACCCGACCCCCGAAGGAATGGCACCGCAAGATGCACATCACACAGCCATTTCCGTATTTATTGCAGTTGGCTGGGGGTCCTGCCGTCCCCGTGGTGTCGATAAAGACTTCCCCTTCGAAGAGGACTTCCTCCTTTCCCGTCTTTCCCCGGATTGCCTTGATCCGGTCGTTTTCCATTTGCACCTCTGTGATACGGGTAGAGGCTTGGACGTGTATCCCCTGGTCGAGGATAAAGCGTTTGACCACCGGTTCCATGGTGGCGACGTTATAAAGGCATGCGTGTCGATGACCTGGAAACTCGATGGCTCGATGCAGTGTGTTCCGATCGGTGAGCTGAAAGAGTTCTCCGCCTGACATGGCAAGCATCTCTTCCGTTGCCGTGTGGCGACCGTTGTTCCGCATGATTCCACCTACCAGGCCCGTCCCCAGCAGCATGTCGGTCCTTTCGATCAGGACGACCTCTGCTCCCTGTTTTCTGGCGGAGATGGCGGCTGCACAGCCGGACCAACCTCCTCCAACAACCACTGCTTTCATGTCTTGCTCCTTCAGACCTAGATGAGTACCGAAGATAAACGATATCGGCCAAATCAGCCATTGAAAAATGACATGAAGTCACTGGCATCCAAGTGGATGCATCTTCTCATAAAAAAACTGATCGGCGGTTCATTCCGATATCCCGGTCAGGCTCTCCCGTTTCCAAATTACGGGTGGACGATCGGCCTTCTGTCTTTCTCGGCCGCCTTGAGCCACGAGTAGACAGGCGGCAGTTCGCTCACCAGTGATTCCGCCAAGACATCCACAAAGACCGGGGCTCTACTTGCAAAGGCCTGGTCCAAGGCCTTTTCCAGGTCCGCCACGGTTTCCACATGAAAGGCCCTCAAGCCGAAGCCCTCTGCGACCAGGGTCGGTTTTCCCGGGGTAAAATCCACGGAAAAGAACTTCTTCTTGCTGTGGAGGGCCTGGAGGGCCTTTATCCAGCCAAAGCTCCCGTTATTGAAGTGAATGAGCACTGCAGGTATGTTGAGACGGGCCAGCGTTTCAAGTTCCCCAGCAGACATGCCGAGGCTGCCGTCACCGAAAAGGCCGATCAATCTGGCCTGAGGACGTGCGAAGTGAGCACCCACCACCGCCGGGATGGCGTATCCCAAGCCCCCGTAAGATCTCGGGATGATAAACCTGGAGCCATCTCCGCCCAACTTCAGGAAGCGCGTGATATAGGGTGTGGGGGTTCCGGCGTCGGCGACAACGATGGAGGGGGAAGGCAGTCTCTCGTTGAGGGCGGATATGACCCGTTGCGGTTTGATGGGACTCGTGTCGGATCGAAGCAAGGACTCTGATTCCTTCCAGAACGCCTCCCTGGTCCGGTTGATTTCTTCCAGCCACGACGAAGGGGTCCTGGCCCTTGACCTTCCCGCGAGAAGGACGGCGAGATCTTCCAGGACGAGTTTGGCGTCACCGGCCACGCTCAAAGTGTTTCGGAAATTGTTCGCAAGGAGTTCGGGATCGAGATCGATCTGGATGATCTTGCGATCGGGCTTAAAGGAAGGGAGGGTCCATTTGATCGTAGAGACCGAGCCCATCTTGCAACCGATGTAGAGGAGAAGGTCTCCCTCCTCGACCGCACGCAGTGCGTGGGGATGAAATCCGTTGTCCCCGATCACGCCGAGAGCCAGGGGATGTTCGTCCGGCATGATCCCCTGCCCTGAAATGGTGGTCACAACCGGTGCGGCAAGCCTCTCGGCCAAGAGGATGATCTCCTGGCCGGCTTGAGAGTGGTTTGCGCCGCCGCCCACGATGATGACCGGTCGGTGGGCGAGAAGGAGATGATCGACCACTTGCTCCAAAACCTTCCGACTGCCTCGTGTACGGTAGGCCGGGTAGGTGCAGCAATCGGGCTCGGCATACAGGGTCTCCTCGCCGCCGGGATAGGCTCCGGTGAGCACCTCCTGGGGCAAGGCGAGGTGCACGGCGCCGGGTCGCCCTGAGGTGGCAATGCGGAAAGCGCGTCTCACCGTTCCCGGGATCTTTTCCACCCGTTTCAGCACGGTGGACCATTTGGTGATGGACTCAAAAAGCTTCTGGCAATCCAGTTCCGTGATGGTCTTTTTCCCTTCACCCGCCAGCGGGATGTCGGAGGTGATGAGAATCACGGGGATCGAGGAGGCATTGGCCTCTGCGATCCCGGGCACGGAGTAAAGGGGTCCGGCGCCGCTGGGACACTCACAGAGGCCCGGCTTAAAGGAGAGACGCGCATAAGCATCCGCCATAAACGATGCGGAGCGTTCGTCCCTCGCCATAACGTGCCTGATTTGCGGGCTCGCGTCGTGCAACGCTTCATAGAGGGGGATGCTCGTGTCCCCCGGCACGCCGAATATCACGTCCACCTGGTATTCCTGAAGCATACGAACGAGGATTTGAGAACCGTTCATGTCTCCTCCATGACTTGTCGAGCTGGCCCGACCACCTTGGTTTCCCTCTTCGTTGTTACCTTAGACAGAAAGCGAGAACCGTTTTTTCCAGCACTCGGATCTTCCCCCGTCCTTTTGAAGCAGCCCCGTCCGACCGGCTAGAATATTGCATCAAGAGATGGGCAGAAAAAGAGTTCGATCCCATCGGTTGCCCTGCTACAACGGCACGGACGGATCCCCAGCGAGGAAGGGGATGGTTCAGAAAAGTCCTGGAACGAATCTCCATGGGACACGTTCTGCGTATTCGGCGTATTGGTCGCCGAATTTTTCGCCAAGGACAACTTCTTCTTTAAATGCGGTCAAGACGGCCAGAATGGATAAGATTAAGGCGACCAGCAGGGCCAAAAGGGTCCCGGCGACCAGGGAGAGACCCAGATACATGAGGATCAGGCCTGCATAACCGGGATGCCTCAGTTTGGAATATATCCCGGTGGTGAGGAGGTGATGGATCGCCTCCAGCTTGTCATGGGCGTGTCTGTGGATCGCGTGGGATGCCCGATGGACCGCAAAGCCCGCTATCAACAGGAATACCCCAAAGGGCAGGAAGTAGGAATAGCAAGGGAGACTGATGATCGGAAAATAAAAGCCCGCAAGGCAGGACGCGAAGAGCAGAGACCACTCAAGTTTTGCCCTCTTCCCCGGACGAGCCAGGAGATATCGTGTGAGTAATCCAGTTATTTCCTGTCGGTTCATTTGTCCGAAAAACCGAGCTGAAAATTCCCTCGATGCGCCCTGCACTGCCATCGGAAGATCCGTCTTTACCCGCTTTTATAGTACGCTGAAATGATGTTCTCAATGAAATAATAGGGCATGAGGGGTCGGTTTCAGAATTCGAGCTGATATTCCTTGATCTTGGAGAATCGCATAATCCTGCTGACTTGGAGGATCTTTGGGGGCGATTGCCGTCCGCGAGTTTGGGGGAAAGGATGAGCGGGACATCCTATATTCCCCCTGCCAAGTATTTTTAGTGTCCATCCCAAGGTCACATGCCTCTACGTCGTTGGCCGGATGGGGCTTTGGGGACAACTTCCTTCAGTTATTCAATGTTTGGCGATGACAGGCTCAAAGGGAATTCGGAAGCGAGAGCGTGGGCAGAACTGCGTTGCTGAAATCGCTGGAGGAGGTCCTGCCTTACCTCGATGCGAAAAGGGATAATGTGCTTTCTGAAGGGATGATCAAACGCATTTGTCATCAGTCGGAGCAAGAGCCCGCAAGCAGCAGGAAAAAGGAGAGAGGCCTCGGCGGAGGATTACCACGGGAAGGCGGGGCTCCGGACTCGAAAGATCGGAAAGCTCAGAGATGCGGTACATCATGCCACATATCATCGGGGATCTCGCAAAGAAGATGGTTTTTGTCGGCCGCCCCCGGCAGGTGGGAAAGACAACCCTGGCAAAGGCGATTCTGGTTGACCATTTTCCCGACGGACTCTACCTGAATTGGGATCTGGATGAGGACCGGCAAGACATTCTTCGCAAACGTTGGTCCAAGAAAGACACCCTTCTCGTTTTCGACGAACTTCACAAGTACCCCAGATGGAAGCGCTGGATCAAAGGGGTCTATGACACTTCGAGGGAGGCCCACTCATTCCTCGTTACGGGCTCGGCCCGACTCGATGTCTATCGCAGAGACGGCGATTCCCTGATGGGGCGCTATCACTACTGGCGTCTTCATCCTTTCACCCTGGACGAAATCCCGGCGTCCCTTTCGCGCGAAGATGCCTTTCACCGCCTCATGACCGTAGGAGGGTTCCCCGAACCTTTTCTGGAAGGAGACGAACGAGAGGCCCGCCGGTGGCGCGGGGAGCGTTTCGATAGGGTGTTGAGGGAGGACATCCGCGACCTTGAGCCTGTCCGAAACATCCAGCTCCTGGGCCTGTTTCTGGACGGCCTTCGCCACAGGGTGGGCGGTCTTGTAGTTTTCTCCAATCTGGCATCCGATCTGGAGATCTCTCCAAACACGGCCAAATCGTGGATCGAAATCCTTGAGCGAATGTATCTCGTTTTCGTCGTGAGGCCTTTCACCAAGTCCTTGCCCAGGGCTGTTCTGAAGCCTCCAAAGGTCTATTTTTTCGACAACGGAGACGTCATTGGAGACGATGGCGCGCGCTTTGAAAACCTGGTGGCGAGCTCCCTGCTGAAGCGGTTGCACTTTCTGGAAGATCGTGACGGCTACAAATGCGACTTGCGCTACATCAGGGACAAAGAAGGGAGGGAGGTGGATTTTGCGATCGTCAAGGAAGGGGTGCTCGAAGAGCTTGTTGAGGCCAAGCTCACGGAGGATGAGATCTCGCCATCCCTTCTATATTACACAAAACGATTGCGGCCCAAGAAGGCAACGCAGATCGTGGCGAAACTACGCCGGCCCTATGAGCGGGAGGGAATCGCTGTCACGGATCCATCCACGTACTTCGACGGCTTTTTCGTGAAATGATCACTCGGAGTGATCAGGGCCCTCCTTTCGAAGCGGATCAGAACAGGGGTCGCGAGCTGTAGGAAGCGTGCGGGGACACGTGCTTCAGTTATTCAATATTCTGCGATGGCAGGTTGAAAGGGAATGCTGAGGCGGGAATGCGGACTGGGGTGCGTTCCTGAAATGGCGGGATGAGGGGGACATCCCGCATTCCCCGTATCACACTTGAAACCTATAGAATCGGGACACCCGGGAGGGATAAATGAGATGAGTAGGGGGAACTCCGAAAAGGCTCCAGCCAAAAAACATCTTCGCATCGGGGTTTTGATTGCCGGACTCGTTATGCTCTCGGCGCTGACTTACAGATTGATCGAGAGCAACCCGATAAGCGATCTCTATGGGGCCTATCCGGATGGAACAAAGTTTGAGCCTTTGAAGGTCTCGAACGCAAACGCTCCCAGACCGAACGTCATCATAATATTGTGCGATGACCTTGGTTACGGTGATCTTGCAAGCTATGGCGGACGTGCCATAGAAACGCCAAACATAGACGGGTTAGCCCTCAGCGGAATGCGTTTTACTGACTATTATGCCTGCAGTGCCGTATGTGCGCCTTCGAGGGCCGGGCTTTTGACCGGAAGATATCCCTTCCGAACCGGCATCATCGGCAATCCCTACCCCAAGAGCGATGCCGTCACAAAGAAAATTGCCCGAAAGATCGGGAGCCTCACCAGGCCGTTCGGCACGATCGATATACGGGAAGACTACGTTTCCGAAGGCCTTTCATCCTTTGAGATCACCCTGGCCGAGGCGCTCAAAACCGCCGGCTACCACACAGGAATGGTGGGGAAATGGCATCTCGGTGACTACAGCCGACAGCCTGAATTCAACCCTCTCAAACACGGCTTTGACATGTATTTCGGCGTCCCTCACAGCAACGACATGTTTCCCTGTCCTTTGTATCGAAACGAAGAAGAGCTTGAACCCGACATCGGAACGAACCAGGCGCGTCTGACCGGGATGTATACCCGCGAGGCCATGAGATTCATTGAAGATTCGAAAAACGTGCCATTTTTTCTGTACATCGCCCATACCTTCCCCCACCAGCCTTTGTTTGCATCAGAAAGATTTGCAGGGAGATCCAAGGCCGGCAAATTCGGGGATGCCGTCGAAGAAATCGACTGGAGTGTGGGGGAAATCGTTAAGGGGCTCAAAGAGATGAACCTTGAAACCAACACAATCATCTTCTTTGCCAGCGACAACGGGCCATGGTATGAAGGGGGTTCAGGACTACTGAGAGGAAGAAAGGGGCAAAGCTATGAAGGCGGATTCCGAGTTCCCTTCATCGTCAGTTGGCCCGGAAAAGTTCCGGCCCAAACGGTTTCACACGCACCGGTGATGAACCTTGACCTGTTTCCAACGATCCTTGCTCTTGCGGGATTGGGCCTTCCTGAAGACAGGATTATCGACGGCCAAAATATACTCAAATTGATAACGGGCGAAGAAAGCGATTCGCCCCATGACGTCATTTTCTTCTATCACTATGACTTGCTTGAGGGGATACGCGCCGGTGAGTGGAAATACTTCCGGAAATTGAATCGATACACATGGCCCATTCCGTTGGACGCGGCCAAGGTGTCGAATGCGCTTGGAAAGAGCCAGCTGGGCGACAGATGGCCTTTGCTCTACAATCTTTCTGTCGATCCTTCCGAAAGCTATAACGTGATTCAAACCTATCCGGAGGTCGCTGAAAAACTTCAGGGCAAACTGCTGAAATGGGAACTGGAAGCCCAAAAAAATCCGCGGGGCTTTTTTGTCCGGTAAAGCGAGGAAAAAAGCAGTCTTGTAACCATTGGAAATTCAGTGGGACGGGGGTAGCTCATAAAGAGAGGTCAACCCCCACCCTGCATGAGGCCATCGGAAGACGTCTCAGGATTTGTCCGCGCTTCGATTGGACTCCCCCCATCCCGTGTGTGGCCCCGGTTTCGCGCGCCTTGTCACGCGGGGGACATTTTTCCGCACCCTGTGCAATAAGGGTTTTTCAGCAACAGCCTGCTAGTGGGAAACAAATTTGATCGTGATGCAATGTGAACTTGAACGGAAATCGGAAAGAAGAAACGCCAGAGGAGGAACCATGATACTTAGAGAAGAGGATCGCTGTGATCACGGGAAGCGGCAGGGGAATTGGGCGTGCCATTGCCTTGAGATTTGCGGAGGAGGGCGCGCGAGTCGTGCTCATGGCCAGGACCCAAAGCCAGATAGAGGAGACTTGCAGGCAGGTGACGGCCCTTGGACGCGAAGCCATCGGGGTAGCCGGAGATGTCTCGAAAAAGGCCGACATTGAAAACCTTGTCCGGAAGACCCTGGATCGATTCGGACCGCCGGACATACTGGTCAACGCCGCAGGCATCTCGAAAAGATCCCTTACCGTTGATTATGATGACGAGGCGTGGCAGCAAGTCATCCAGGTCAACCTGTTCGGAACGTATCTGGCTTGTAAGTATTTCATAAAGACCATGCTTGAAAGGAAGACAGGCCGCATCATCAACATTTCGTCGATTGCCGGCAAGATTGCTCAGCCTTTCAACAGTTCTTATGCGGCATCCAAACACGGCATTCTGGGGCTGACGAAGACGCTGGCCCTTGAAATGGGCATGATGGGCGTGAGCGGCATAACGGTGAATGCCATTTGCCCGGGACCGGTGAAGACCGATATGCTCGAAGGTGAAGATGGTCTCTTTGCATACCTTTCCAAGCTCTCCGGCGAGAAAAAAGAGAATATATTTGAGAAACGAATGAAGTCCCAGTTTATCCAGGGTCGCATACTGGACCCCGGCGAAATCGCCGGCCTGGCACTTTACCTTGCCTCGGATGATGCAAAGGGCATCACCGGTCAGTCGATCAACATCGACGGGGGGCAGGTCATGCACTGAAAGAGAGGCTCGGTCCCTGGTGTGGTTACAGGACGGCATGGATCGAGGCAATCATCCGTGAGATTGCACCGGATATGAAATCAACCATCAGATAGTGCCCATCCGGAATTGGTCCATTTTCCGCACCCATTTAGAGTAATGATATGGCGATGAGCGCGTTCACCACTATTTCTAAACATTGGAAACGAAGGTTCGCAGCGCCGCACTGAGTCCGGCTTGCGGATAGAAGGCATTCGATCATATGGCGGTTGTGAGTCTACAAGATGTGAGTGTGAGTTTCGGCGGCCCGCCCCTCCTGGAACATGTGGATCTGCAGGTGGACAAAGGCGAACGGGTCGCCCTGATCGGCCGAAACGGCGAAGGCAAGAGTACGCTTCTGCGTCTGATCGCGGGCGAGCTCTTGCCGGACAGCGGCCGGATGACCCTTCAGAAGGGGGCCTCCGTGGCAGGCCTTGCCCAGGACCTGCCCCACGGCCTGGCAGGATCGGTCCGGGAGGTGGTGGCCAGCGGGGTGGCGCAAGCCCTGGAGGATCACCGGGTCGCCACGGTGCTGACGCGGTTGTGCCTGGATCCCGAGGATCGCTTCGAGCGCTTGTCGGTCGGGTTCAAGCGCAGAGGGTCTGCTGGCCCGGGCCCTGGCCTTCGAACCGGACCTGCTTCTGCTGGATGAGCCCACCAACCACCTGGACATCCCCACCATCACCTGGTTGGAAGAGATCCTGCAAAAATACCGGGGGACGCTGATTCTTCGTCACCCACGACCGGGCCTTCCTGCAGAAACTGGCGACACGGATCGTCGAACTGGACCGCGGCCGGCTGATGAACTGGGCTTGCGACTACAGGACCTTCCTTGAGCGCAAGGGAGGCGGCCCTGGAGGTGGAAGAGGCCCAGCGGGACGCGCTTCATGCGGAAACTGGCAAAAGAGGAGGCGTGGATCCGGACAGGGCATCAAGGCGAGGCGGACCAGAAACGAAGGCCGGGTGCGGGCCCTGATGAAACTGCGGGAGGAGCAGCAGGCGCTGCGCACCCGGGCGGGCAGCGTCCGGATACAGATCGAAGAGGCCCAGCGCACCGGCAAACTGGTGATCGAGGCCGAAGGGGTCAGTCACGCTTACGGCCGGGATCCGTTCATCAAAGATTTCTCGGTGAAGATCATGAGGGGCGACCGGATCGGCATCATCGGTCCCAACGGTATCGGCAAGACCACGTTGCTCGCATCCTGATGGGCGAAACCGTGCCGCAAAGGGGACGGGTCAGGCACGGGGACCCATCTGAAAGCGGTCTATTTCGACCAGCTCCGCGCGCAATTGGACGAGGACCGGACGGTTCAGGAAAATATCGCCGATGGCGAGACACGGTCGAAATCAACGGCAGCCCGCGCCATGTGATCGGGCTATCTGAAAGACTTTCTCTTTTCTCCGGAGCGGGCCCGCAGCCCGGTGCGCATTCTCTCCGGCGGGGAGAGAAACCGGCTGCTGCTGGCGCGGCTCTTTTCCCGGCCCTCCAACGTGCTGGTGCTGGACGAGCCCACCAACGATCTGGATATGGAAACCCTGGAACTGCTCGAAGAGCGGTTGCTGGATTATTCCGGCACGATCCTGCTCGTGAGCCATGACCGGGCGTTTCTCAACGGTGTGGTCACGAGCACCCTGGTGTTCGAGGAGACGGGCAGGGTCACGCGAGTATGCGGGCGGTTATGACGACTGGTTGAGGCAGCGGGCGGCGCCCCTTGAAAAGGAGACCCCTGGCAGGGGTCGGCAAACGTAAAGGCTGCGACACGGAAGCAGCCGGAGAAGAAAGCGCGTCCCCGAAAGATCACTTTCAAGGAGGCAAGGGAGCTCGAAGCACTGCCCCGGCAGATCGAAGCCCTTGAAACCGAGCAGAAGACGCTCCATGCGCGCATGGCGGACCCGCAGTTTTACAAGGAGGCAGGGAAAGCGGTGGGCGGGGCGAGGACAAGGCTGGATGAGCTGGGGCGGGCCCTGGAGGAGGCCTATGCACGCTGGCAGGAGCTGGAAAGTATCCGGGAGGGCGGGCCCTATGCCGGAGGCACCGGCCGCCCTGAGAATACGCAGTGAGAAGGTGGCTCCTAAGGCGAATAGCAGTGGACCGGGACGTTGTTTCGTTGTTCGCTAGAATCCATGAATCCGACTGTTCATGCAGTGCCGTTTGAAACAGGCCTTATCCCATGAGGATTCGGGGAAAAAGGCGGACGAGGGCCGAGAGGGGGCCGCTTTACCGAGGGGCCCCCATCAGGAGGGTGTCTCGGCCCGCATGGGGGGTCTTGAGGGGGGACCGCCTATCTGAGGCCGTCTTCCTTCTTGGCCTCTTCTTTCTTGAGCCCTCCCACCCGAGGATGCGGCCTTCCGCCGTCGGCAACCGCAACGGCAAGCAGGATCTCATCGGATTTGGGTGCATCGGTGATGGCCAGGGTCATGGCGTCAAAATGGCTCCTCACAAAGGCGGCATCTTTGTAATGGAGAGGGATGTCAATGGAATCCCCCATCTTGCCCAGCTTCTTTGCCGAGGGGATGATGGCCTTTCCACCGCCGCAGGCGTTTCTCAGCGGTGTGCCCAGCTTGGGATGCAGCAGCGCTGCCGCTTGTTCCAGCTCACCTTTTTCTCCCACGATGGCGCCCTTGCCGTAGGATTCCACCGGCCTTGCTCCCAGGGCCTTCACGGCCTGCTCAGAGATCTCTTTCCCTATGGCCTCACCGAAATCAATGAGTTGGGAGAGATCTCCCTGATAGACGCCGGCATAGGGGTTTTTGAAGACCACCGCGCAGGCGGCCTTTCTGAGAGGCCTCTCTAAGGCCTTCTCGCCGTCAACCCTCACTTCCTCAACGACGGTTACAATCTTTCTGATCTGCATTTCTTTCCTCCAGTTCGATTTTTGATTCAGGGCCAACGGTATCGGCCTTCACGCCTTTTACGGAGATGACCGCTTCCATGATCCGGCCCCTTTGTTTCAAGGCGGTTGCCTCGGAAAGGCCCTTTTGAAGGGCCGATTCAATCTCTTTGCGGTCCAGGTGCCCGACCCTGACCGTTACCATCTCTCCCGGTATGTCCGTCTCAGGATCCAGGCGCTCCGACACCGCCTCCTCGATCTGCGGCGCATTGATGCGGGTATGGTTGCATAGGAAGGTGGCTGCGGCATCCGCAATGGCTGCGTTTTCGGCAATCACCGTTACAAAATCCGCAACCCCAAGGGTGAAGCTCCTTCCCCCCACCCCGCTTGTGGCGATTCCCAGCTCAAAAGGGCCCTTGAGCTTAAGAGAACGATTTCCACTACCGTTGGGATCAAGCGGTCCAATCCCTATGGAAAGTGGCTGATCCAGGGTCGAATAGGCCGCGATGTCACCCCCATTGTTCACAACCGCCCAGTCAAAGCCCCTGGATATCAGGTATGCCTTGATCTGGTCCGATACGGCCCCTGCCACGGCACTCATGGCGGTAAGCTCGGATGGGGAGATGAAACGGGCGGCCTCCACCATGCTCCTTGCGACCCAGGGAAGGTGCCTTGCATTGACGACCCTTTCCGCCTTGAGCCTCAGGATGGGAAGGGACGCCTTTATCTCCCTCTGAAGCCTTGTGACAAGCTCCAGGATCTCCGACCCATCGGGCTCCCGATCGTCCTTCCATCGCTTTGCGGAGACGACCAGGGAGCTCGGCCCCTGCTCCAGGTACAGCATTTAGCGAGACTGTCCCCCCAGTACCTCTTCCAGGGGCCTTACGGCCTCCAGGTGGCCTCCGATGGCGCAAAAGGTCTCGTAGGCCATGGTGTATTCTATGGGAAGGATGAAGGATGGGGTAGGAGAGGCGTATATGGCTCCAAAACTGATCTTTTCCACGTCCACCAGGAAATTGATCCCGCCGCCCGGAAAAATGAAAGGGTTTGCCCCACCGACCGTCACCTTGACCTCACCCCTGTGAACGGCCCTGGTGAGCCTGATGGGATGTTTTGTCACCCCTGCCCTGGCGGAGCCGCCGACACCTGCCGCAAACACACCGCTTACCCTCGTGGCCTCACAGGATTCCTTGAGGACATTTAAGAACGCTCCGGCCTTTGGCGGCAGTTCCGCCACCTTAAGACCTTCCGCCTCCATTCTGTAGAACGCGTATTTCTCCCCTGTGGTCTCGGTGATAAGAAGCGTCATCCCGGGCCTGAAGATCCCGGTGTCTATGCGTTCGATCCCCTCCAGGGGCTCATGGATCCGGGTCCCTCCCCATCCGTCTCCCTTCTCAGGAAAATACCTCCCGTCGGTGCTTTTCTCACCTTTTATAAAGATCCCGGACCGTGGCTTTCCCAGGTACTTTCCGCATGGGTGTTCCGTGAAAAGGGCGGTAATGTGTCCGTCAAGGACAATGATTTCATCGGCCGCATCGGCCATGTATGGTGCAAAAAGGCCTGTTGTGGCGCTTCCGCATCCAACCCTCATTCGATCCTGTGTGAGGCCGTTTATGTAAGGGGATGCTCCGATTCTAACCTTTACCTCTGCGCCATCCTCCACGAACAGCACCGCCTCTTTTCCTTCAAGGAGCGCCTTGATGGTCCCGCATGCGAAAAGGCCGTGCTTTGAGGTCAGGATGTTCACCCCTCCGAGGGACAGGATCTTGGATCCGTATTCCTCGGTGCACAGGTGCCCAACGTGGTGTTTGCCTTTTCTCCTTGTGTATATCCTTTTCCCCTCTGTTCCCACGTACTGGTCTGTGTCGAGCTTCAGCTTCAAACCGCTGTAGCTCAAAGGGGCCTCGGTGACAACCGTAACCATCTGGACCCCGTCTTTCATACCGGTTACAATCACAGGGGAGGGTCTGAAATCCGGATAGGTGGTTCCGGAACCGATGCCCGTGATGAGGGGTTCTTCCTGACCCTGGTTGGGACCGGTCAGATACCGCCTCACCTCGTCAATGGTCACAAGCCGTGCCTTTCGCCTGATCTCGCCTGCTGTGTTTACGTATCGGTGGCAGGCCCCGAGACCCCCTTCCGGGATGGCGCATATGACCGGGCAGGCGGTGCACACGGGCCAGGGTTTTTTCTCTTCAAAAGCGAAGACCTGGTTTGGGCATACCTTCGCGCAGGTCCTGCATTCCACGCATCCGTCGGACAGGCAGACCTTTTTTTTCCGGATCGTCAGGACGCCCAATGGGCAGACCTCCGCACAAAGTCCGCACCCCTTGCATTGATCAAGCCTTATTTCCAAACGAGAAAGCCTCCTACTGATGGGTTGTCGCAAAATTTTGATTTCGAAGGGTGCGCAAAATTGTCCAGATGCAAGGCGCGCGAAATCCTGAGGAATGAGGCGTACATAGAAATACGTCGCGATGACGAAGGATGAGCGCAACGCAGCAGATGGACAATTTTGCGCACCCTGCTAATAGATCGGCTTCCTGGTGGGAGGAGGGGTGTTACGGCTGATCTGGACTTTGACGACCCCGTCTATCATCACCATGCCGATCCCGGGGATATCCCCTTTTTCAATGGCCTCCTTGGCGTTTTGGCCCTCTGATCCCATGGGCGCGTCAATCAGCTGCAGATCAGCGGGTTCCCCCACCTTAACGATGCCGTGGTCAAGCCCGAAAACCTTCTTTGTGTTGCCTGTGGCAAAGCAGACGGCGATTTCGCCCGGAATGGCGCACATGCCGGAGAGGAAGGTGATCATCCTCCAGATGCCAAGCGGGATGACGCCTGTGCCGGAGGGCGCGTCGTTACCCAGGATAAGCCTTGAAAGCCTTTTTGTCTCCTTGAGGAACTTTCCAATCGCAAAGGCGGAAAGCATGTTGCCGCAATGGACCAGCTCTATGGTGCAGTTAGACTTTTCGATCACCTTGATTGCCTCTTCAGAAGGGATGCCGGTGGGGCCGCCGTTCAGGTGGCAGGCAACGGTGGGGTCTGCTTCCAGCACGTCCTTGCATGTGACCGTGGAGCTTCCGGGTATGCTTGTGCCTCCCACGTGCATGAGGACCTTCATCCCGAATTTCTTTGCCCAGCCGACCATTTCCTTTGCCTCGGAGGCGGTCTTGACCGTCCCGAGACCGATCTCACCCACAAGCCACACGCCGTCCTCACTCAGCTCCTTGAAATCCTCTTCCTTCAATCCCTTTTCAAGGATCAAGGCGCCCGCGTGGACCTTGACCCCCGAGGGTCTTGCATTGTCAAAGCACCGCTTTGCCAAAAGGGCAAGGGCCTTTGCAGACTTTGGGTCCTTGGGCCTTCCGGGCAGGTGGACCTCCCCTGCGGAGATCATGGCCGTTACGCCTCCGTGAAGGCTGCTGTCTATGAATCCCACCATGTTCTGCCTGGGCGTGAAGTCCCCGAATACGGGATGGGCGTGGCTGTCCACAAGACCTGGGGCGAGGGTCATTGAAGAGGCGTCAATGACCCTGCCCACGGCCTGGGATTCGCCCCTTTTGATGGCCGCAATCCTTCCTTCCCTTATCAGGACTGAAACAGGGCCTGCCAGTATCGGATCTTCCATGTCTCCCGTAAAAACAGAGCCTATGTTCTTGATCCATAGTTCACTCATGGTTCCCTCCTTTAGCGCTTCTTCTTTGCTGAGAGAAGGCAAAGCCTCTCAAAATTGCACGGCAGCTCAAATCCCCTGATCCCGGTCGCGTCCCTGATCGCGTTCAATATGCTCGCCGCCTGGGGGATGAGGGCCGGCTCCCCCACGCCCTTGGCGCCGTAAGGGCCCGTTGGCTCCTCGTCTTCCACCAGGTATGTCTCAACCGAGGGCATGTCCATGGAGCCGGGGATGCAGTAGGAGTAAAGGCTTTTGCTCTTCGACGGGATGAATTCCTCCATGAGGGCGAGGCCTATTCCCATGGCGATTCCGCCGTATATCTGGCCCTTCGTCGTGGTCGGATTGATTGCTTTTCCCACATCGTGGGCCGCATGAACCTTCTTCACTTTGCAGGTATAGGTGCTTGGCTCGACCTCCACCTCCGTCATATGGGTGGCAAAGGCATAGGTGGCATAGGGGACCCCCTGGCTGGTCTTTGGGTCAAGGGGTGTCGTGGGCGGATCAAAGAAGCCGTCGAAACGGAGCCTTCCTTCATCCGAAGCCTCATGGTAGATATCCTTGAGGGATCGGCCTTTCTTCAGCCCCTTTTCCTCCAGATATGAACGCAATTTGCCTGCCGCCTCATATACGGCCCTGCCCGTGATGTAGGTCTGCCTGCTGGCAGAGGAGGAGCCGGCATCCTCCGATGTGTCGCTGTCACCCTTTACGAGCTCAACCGCGTCCTTTTCTATCCCCAGGGTCTCAAGGAGAATCTGGGTCAGCACCGTGTCAGAGCCCTGGCCTATTTCGCAGGCCCCCAGGTGGAAGGCGACCCTTCCCTCAGGCGTGAGGGTGAGATGGCAGCCCGAGGGGTTCGGGACCCCCGTGTTTCCTATCCCGTAGAACATACACCCGAGGCCGAAGCCGTTTTTCCCGTTCTTCTTTCTGCTTTTCCAAGCCGGCTCAACCCTCTTGAGTGTCTCAAGAAATCCGACGCTGTGATGAAGGACCTGGCCCGTTGCCGTGACGGAGCCCTTCCTGAGACCATTGATCATCCTGATCTCAAGGGGGTCCATGTTCAGGGCCTCTGCCAGAAGATCCATCTGGGATTCGTGGGCAAAGGCGGTCTGGGGGATTCCAAAACCTCTCATGGCGCCGCAGACCGGGTTGTTGGTGAAAACCATGCTGCTTTCGACCCATACGTTGGGCACCTCGTAGGGGCCTGTGGCATGGACCGCGGCCCGCAGGGCGACAACCTCGCCGTAAGAGGCATAGGGTCCTGTGTCACCGACGATTTTTGCCTCCACGAGGGTGAGCCTTCCGTCCTTCCTGGCCCCCGTCTTGAAAGTCATATAAAGAGGATGCCTTTTGGTGTTGGCGAGCATGCTCTCTTCCCGGTTGTATCTCACCATCACCGGTTTCTTGGTGTGAAAGGCCCCAAGGGCCGCATAGCCCTCCACCGTGACATCCAGTTTGCCTCCGAAACCACCTCCTGTGGGCGCCTGAATGATCCTGATTTTTTCCTCGGGGAGGGCCAGAAGCTGGGCGACCTCCTTCATCTTGTAGTGTATGTTCTGGGTGGAAGATACGACCACGATCCTGCCGGATGGATCCGGATATCCGATGCCGGCCTCGCATTCGAGAAAGACGTGATCCGCCATCTGGGTTGCGTAGGTGCGCTCGATGATCACGTCGGCCTCCTCAGCGCCCTTCTTCGCGTCTCCCTTGATGAGCGTCTTATGGCAGAGAAGGTTTCCGCCCTTATGGAGGCTAACGTTTGAGTTGGCGGCCTTAAAGGGGTCCAGGATCGGTTCCATTTCTTCCCAATCGATGCGGATCTTTCCCGAGGCCTCCCGCGCGATTCGCTCGTTTTCAGCGATCACCATCAAAACGGGTTCTCCCAGGAACCTGACAGTGTCTCCCGCAAAATAGGGCTGATCTTTCTTCAGGACCCCGAAGCTGTTTCTGCCAGGGATGTCCATGTGGGTGAGGAGGGCGACGACCCCGTCGGTGGAAAGGGCGTCACGGGTGTCAATGGACCTGATCCTCGCGTGGACTCGGTCGCTCCTTAAAACCACGCCGAAGAGCATATTCTCCATCGTGAGGTCTCCGGCAAATACGCCCTTTCCAAGGACCTTTTCCAGTCCGTCCACCCGCTCAATGTCCTTTCCCACAAACATGATCAACCCTTAAGCACTTCAAAAAGGATGTTTTTGAGTATCGGCATTTTGAAGGCATGGGTGGGCCTTTCCCCCGTGATCGCCCTTATGCCTTTGATGATGAGGTCCACGGCTTCGTCCACCCCCCCCGATTTATCTCCCATTTCCCGCAAAAGGGCCTCAGATGCCCTCGCCCTGAAGGGAACGGGGGTGCAGGAGCCGATGGCGATCCTCACATCCTCAAAGGCACCCTTTTTTTTCCTTACGGCCCATGCCAATGAAAGCCTGCTTATGGCCAGCGCCGCTCTTATGGAAAGCCTCCTGAGGCCGACCCTGTAATCCTTAAGGGGCTTGAGGGTGATGGATGTCATAAGCTCATCGGGTCTTATGGCCGCTCGGTATGGCCCAAGCACAATCCCTTCTACGGGCACCGTCCTTTCCCCGGAAAGGGACTCAAGCCTTACCTCTGCATCATAGATGAGGAGTGGCGGGATGCTGTCTGCGGCGGGGCAGCCATTGGCGATGTTTCCGCCTATGGTGCTCATGTTTCTTATCTGAGGGGACCCCACATATCCGCATGCAAGGGAAAGGGCCTGAAACCCGGCCTTTATGTCGTTTGATCGGGCCACAAAGGCATGCGTTGAGACGGGAGAGAGGCGGTGGGAGGTCTTGTCATATCCCCACTGCAGATCCGTTACCCTGGTGATGTCCAGAAGGGTTTCAGGGCAGCAGGCGTATTTTCGCATATCCACAAGGAGATCCGTTCCTCCTGCAAGGATTTTCGTGTTTGGCTCATCCTTAAGAAGTCGTAATGCCTCCGCCTTACTCCGTGGAAAAAGGCACCTAAATCTTGGCAGCATCCTTGACGGCCTCCACGATCTGGATATACCCTGTGCACCTGCAGAGGTTTCCGCTGATCCCTTCCCTGATTGACTCGTCCGTGGGTTTTCCCCCTTCCAGAAGCAGTCCGTAGGCGGACATGAGCATCCCAGGGGTGCAGTAGCCGCACTGAACCGCTCCCGCCTTTATGAAAGATACCTGAAGGGCGTGCAGCCTTGATTCCTTTGAAAGGAATTCCAATGTCTTGACATCGCATCCCTCGGCCTTGACGGCCAGGGTCAGGCATGCATAAACGGGTTTGTCGTTCAGAAGAACCGTGCATGCCCCGCATTCCCCTATGCCGCACCCCTCCTTAGGACTCAGCAAGGAGAATTGCTCCCTCAAAACCTCCAGGAGCGTGGCGTAATCTTCCACATCCGCCTCCGCGCTATCGCCGTTAAGATAAAAGGAAATCCTGTGCAACAAAGCCTCCTCATCTGCCCATCATGTTGGGAAGGAAAGTCACCACCTGTGGAAACAGGGTCAACAGGAACACCAGCACAAATATGCCCAGGAGAAATGGCGTCACCCCGCGAAAGATATCGGCCATGGGAACATCCCGTGCGATGCCCGCAAGGGTATAGACGTTCAGTCCCACCGGCGGGGTGATCAGGCCTGCCTCCATCATGAGCACGGACACCACACCGAACCAGATGGGATCGAACCCAAGGGAGAGCACCACAGGGAATATCACGGGAAGGGTAAGCACCATCATGGAAACCGCGTCCAAAAAGCATCCCAGGAAAAGGTAGATCCCTATGATGATGACAAGCACCAGGTACTTGGAGATGCCAAGGCCTGCGATCCAGGCCGACACGGCAGTGGGAATGGTTGAAAGGGCCAGAAAATAGCTGAATAGGGTCGCCCCTGAAACCAGGAAAAGGACCATGACGGAGATCCTGGTTGTGTCAAGGAGGGCCTGCACAAAGGCGGTGAACGTGAGTTTTCGCTTCAGAAGCACGAGCAAAAAAAGGCAGGAGGCGCCGATGGCACCTGCTTCAGTGGGGTTTATGAAACCACCGTAGATCCCGCCCATGACCACCACAAACACCAGCAACGTCTCCCATACGCCCTTAAGGGAGATGATCTTTTCCTTCCAGGTCACCCTTTCATGAATGATGGGCGCCAATTGCGGATTGATCTTTACCTTAACAAAGACCACAAGACCATACAGGGTACTCAGAAGGACTCCGGGTACGGCCCCGGCTATGAGCAGCTTTCCTATGGACTGCTCCGTGAGCATCCCGTAGATGACAAATCCAAGGGACGGGGGGATCAGAAAGCTCAAGGTGCCGCCGGCCGCGATGACCCCTGTGGCCAGTTTTGGGCTATACTTGAATCTCAGCATCTCGGGGAGGGCCACGGTGCCCATGGCGGCGGCTGCGGCAACCGAAGAGCCGCTCACCGCGGCAAAGCCTGCGCAGGCGGCGATGGTGGCGATACCGAGGCCGCCTGGAAGCCTCCTGAACCACTTCTCGAAGGTATTGTAAAGCTCCGCGGTGATGCCTGCTGCACTGGCAAAGGCCCCCATAATGACAAACAGGGGAATGATGGTGTATGGATAGTGGGCAACCCCCCCATATAGATTGTCCGCCAGGAGGGGTAGGGCCGCGTCAATGGAGGTGAGATAGGTAACCCCTAGAAATCCTACCAGCATCATGACAAAGGCGATGGGCATTCCCATAAAGAGGATGAAGAGCAAAAGGGCGCTGCCCATGATCCCCGCAGAAATCGGACTCACGGCCTACCCCCTATGAGCGCCCGTAAGGACTGCAAAAGGTCCACGAAAAACTCCGCAAAAAGGGTCAGGCCTGCAACGGCAACGAGCATCCGAAAGGGGGCCTGTGGCATCCTCAGCATATCCGATACGGTTGTCTCCTCCATGGCCCTCACGTAACCCTGCCAGACAAGAAGGGCCAGGATGAACATACAGCCCAGGTTAGAAAGGGTTTCACAGAAACCCTTCAACCTCGGCCCGAACCTCTTGGTCACGAAGTCCACCCCCACGTGGCCTCTGACCTGCTGGGTATAGGCGGCCCCAAGCAGGATGATGATGGCCAGGAGGTATTCGGAAAGCTCAAAGGTACCGGCGATTGGTTTGCTCCAGACAGCCCTTGAAATGACGTCCACCGTGGTCAGGAGCATAAGTGGGATCACAAAGACCATCCCTACGCAGCAGAGAAAAAAGGACGTCCTTCTGATCACCCTGGCGATCCCTTCAAGCCTTCCCATGACGGCCTACGCCTTCTTGTATTCGGGAGGGAACGCCACGAGTTTTACCCCTCGCTTTTCGCATTCCTCGTTCATGGCAAGCACCGCCTTTTTGGCAGGGAGACCCTTTTCTTCAAGGGTCTTTACCCAGTCTCTCGTTACCTGCCTGAACCGCTCGTACCATTGCTCCTTTTTCTGATCAGGGATCTCTACAAGCTCAACGCCCTTTCCAGTGATCTCTTCGATCATCGTCTTGTAGACCTTTCTGGTGAGACCGCCCGTGGTCTCAAAGGGATTGGAACATACACCGTCAATGATCTTCTTCTGTTGGTCATCCAACCCGTTATATGACTTCAGGTTCATGACGGTGCCTTCAGAGACGCAACCCAGGGTGAGGACGGTCCCGTATTTGGCCACCTCGAAGAGCTTGAAGGCCAGGATCAGGGGCGAGCACGTCACCAGGCCGTCCACGGTTCCGGTTTCCATGGCCATGTACACATCGCCCAAGGGCATGAAGATGGGTTCGGCCCCAAGGGCCTTAATATAGTTGGTCTGGTGTCCGCCTGGGCTTCTCAGTTTCAGGCCCTTCAGGTCCTCCAGGCTCCTGATGGGTTTGTTTTTTGTCCAGATGAAGGACTGGATGCATCCATTCAATTCCAGGACTTTCACGTCTTTGAATTCATCCTGCAGGACCCTCTGATAAACGGCATTTCCAATGTCTGCGGCAAGGTCCTTTCCATCTACCCAGACGGCGAGCGAGAGGACATCGGTGAGGGGGAACCTCCCGGGAGTCCATGTGGCTGTGAAGTATCCAAGATCCGAAAGGCCTCTTGCCACGATGTCAAAATGGTCGGGCCCCTTGCCCAGTGCGCCTCCCGCGTACATGGTGTAGCCGAGTTCCCCCCCACTCTTCTTTTTCACCTCCTCCATCATGGGGGTCCAAACGGTCTTCACCTCCCTGCTGACCGGTGGATGCCAGGTGCTGAAACGAAGGTTGACATCCTTGGCAAAGGCCTCATTGAGCGTGATGATCCCCGAGCCAAGGGCTGCCCCTCCCACCACGGTGGCCTTGATGAAATCCCTTCTTGTAATTTTTCCACAATCTTCACACATGGCCTCTTCTCCTTTCTTGTTGGTAGTTAATGCTCTCCAAAAAACGTTGTTTTTTGGATTCGCGCGATCAGCCATCAGTGATCAGTCCGGCTGGAAGCGGGACGAAGGCTGATGAGGACAAGATACCGGCTGAATGCTGACCGCTGGATGCTGAAAGCTGCCCACTTAACGATCGCCTAGTCCCATCTCTCCGTTACGGTCTTTTGATCCAGAAAAAGCCTCACGGAGTCTATCCTTGATTTTGCGGAACCAAAAAACGACTCCCTTTTCGATCCAAGCGGGAAAAAGGCATACGGCTGTGGAATGCCGGCGTTAATGCCCACGTTTCCCACGTTGCACTCCCTTGTGAAGGTCCTGGCGTTCTTGCCGCTTCGGGTGATGATGCAACCGGAGTGCCCGTAGTGGGTATTGTTGTTTATGATCCCTATGGCCTCCTCCAGGCTTTCTATTGTCAAGAGGTTACAAACAGGGCCGAAGGCCTCTTCCTTGGCGATCCCCATGGAGGGATGGACCCCTTCAAGGATGGTCGGTGCCAGGAAATAACCTGCTTCATAGCCTGGCACCCTGATGCCCCTTCCGTCCAGTGTGAGTCTCGCGCCCTCCTTTATGCCCCTTTCAATGAAGGCCTCCACCGTCGCCTTGCCCTGTTTTGTAGTCAAAGGCCCCATCTGCGTGGATTCATCAAGACCGTAGCCCAGCTTCATCTTTTTTGCTGCATCCAGGAGCTTTTCCTTGAAGACCTTGTAAATCGAACCCATCAGGAGGACGTTGTCAGAGCCAAGGCACCGCTGCCCGGCCATACCGAAACAACCCCTCACCGCATAATCCGCCGCCTTTTCCGGATCCGCGTCATCCATGACCACGATGTGGTTCTTTCCGTTTCCGTTAATGGAGGACCGCTTTCCCAGTTGGCCGCACGAGGCGAAAAGCGCCTTGCCCACCTGGCTCGATCCTATGAAACCGACACCTGCCACCCTCGGGTCTTCCAGGATCCTTTGGTTCACATCAAAGTGGGCTCCCACATGGATGAGATTCATCACTCCGGCCGGGAGTTTGATCTCCTCAAGAATCCTGAAGATCGCATCGCTTGCCACGGGGTTTTGCCAACTGGCCGAGACGATCACGGGGCATCCGCACCCAATGGCGTAAGGGACAAAGGAGGACCACGCATGCATGGGAATATTGCCGGGGGTGAGGATGAGGAAAGGCCCCACCGGCTCCCAGAGCAGAGAGCAATCTATCCCGTTTGCGAGCTGCTGGACCGTTTCCCCTTTGTAGAGGCTGTAAAGGGCGCCGATGGCCGATTCTATGTTTTCTATGCACCGCTGGACCGTTCCTCGGGCATCACTTAAGGTCCGGCCGTGGTCCTGCACCAGGATCCTTGAAAGCGTCTCATGCTTGGCTGCAAAGACCGCCCTCATCCTCCCCAGACAATCGGCCCTGTCCCTGAAGGGAACGTCCTTCCAGCTCTGGAAGGCCTTGTGGGCGGCCTCCACCGCGGCCTGACCATCCTGCGCATCGGAGATCTCCACCTCCGCGATGGGTTGGTCCTTGGCGGGATTAAAATCGTCAAAGCGCTCCCTCTCTGCGCCGGGTTGCCAATTCCCGCCTATGTAAGGGCTTAATTTGCCATAATGGGATTTAACTTCATCAAGCATAGCCATAGGAACTCCTCTCATCTAAAAGGTAGGCGGTGTGATGACCCAAATGACCTCAGCGTCCTCCATGCCGTTGTTTCTCCAGTCATGGGGTATGTGGGAGGGGAAGTAGAAACTCTCACCTGTCTCTATCTCATATCTTTTCTTGTCGAGGACGAGGGTAAGATTCCCTCTGTTTACAAAGCCGAATTCCTCCCCATCATGCAGGTACATGCCGTGGGAACCCCCGCCTGGTTTTATTACGGTGAAGAAGGGCTGCATCCTCTTGTTTCTGGTATTCCTCACCAGGGATTGTATCTTTGCGTCCCATCTCTTCAATTGGATGTTCACCCTGTCTTCGGCCCTTGTCACCACATCTTCGTGGTTCAGGGATTCATCCATGAAGAAATCAACGATATTCACGTCCAGGGCCTTGGCTATCCGCTTTAACATGGATATGGAAGGGTCGACCCTGTTGTTTTCAAGCTGGGAGATAAGGGAGGCAGAACAGCCCGCCTGTTCGGCGAGATGCCTTATGGTGAGGCCCTTTTCTTCCCTCAGCATTCTTGTCCTTCCGCCCAGGTTCATTGCACCCTCTGTTCAATATTTTTAAAAATGGTTAGCATGGGTGAACACGTTGGTCAAGGCGGTTTTTCTGGGGGAAGGAGCGTGTCACAAGAACTGCAATTTTTACCGTCTGGCTTGGAGCATCCGCATAACACCACCCGGTGTAAACCATTAGGTTCGCGAAGTTTACAGAGAAAGGGGGTTAATCCACTTCAGCTTCGGAAAACGGGCGAAATCAGAATCAGTAGACGCCAAATCGCATCCGTGTTCTACTGCAAGCGCAGCAAGATGTGCGTCTGTAACCAGGTTGGCGACGGCCTGCCCATCTCTGAGCATCAGCTGAAATATAGCCCAATGTTGTTCGGTCGGACGAATGACTCTTGTACCAGGCTGATCCAGCCAGCTTTGTACACGGGCAAGCGCTTGTTCGAGGGAGAGAGGATGTTCGAAGACCCGAGGATTGGTGCCTATCCGAATAAATGCAGACAAAACCGGCCAGCATAGACAAGTGGGACCACCCTCGGAAAGCTGATTATCCCACCATACGCGTGCTTGTTGGTGAAGTGGAGATAGCGAGTCTTCCGCATATAAAAGAATGTTGGCATCAACCAGAATCAACGGGAATCCTCACCCTCAATTTGTGCCAATAATTCCTGGATGTTATTGATGTTTCGGCCGGCTTTGAGGCCCATTGCATGAGGTCTCGTTTGGTAACGTCGACCTTTGGCAGGTTGCTGTACATGATCCAGACCAGCCCTAAGCGCTTCGTTAATAACCGTTTTAAACGGTGTACGCAGCTTGGCCGAAATGGCTCGGGCGCGTTCCAATACATCATTATCTATTGTGAGTGTTGTTCTCATGCTATCATCATGGCATCATTTCAAATGATGTCAAGGCATCAAGTATCCCATCGGCCAACGCTGCCAGTCACTTACGCCGAGGAAGTTGCTGATGTACAAGAATTTCCGATGAAGGTGCCGCCAATCTGCAAGCGAACGATTTTTGACTGAGACGGGTTAAGAAATGCGTGTCGGATAAAGAAGTAAAGCAGCGTCACGATGCTGCTTGAAATCACGATTGCGGCTTTCATGTTCGTAGCAACGACCGGCATCCATTCCTCGGGAATGATGTTCGCGCTCCATTTTACCCGCGCTAAAGGTGGGGCGCTAAAAGCAAGGATGCGATACAGCCACATCCTCCGTGTCAGCGGCATTGTCATCGCAATGTTCCTTGTTTCTCTGGCAGAGGTGTTGGTCTGGGAGGTCCTATACTTGGCCTATGATGCCGTACAGGGGTTTGAGAAAGCGTTTTATTTTTCCATGGTCACTTTCACCAGGTTGGGTTATGGCGACATCTTTCTCGATGAGCGCTGGCGCATCCTGGCCTCCTTCGAAGCGGCCAATGGCATCATTATGTTCGGGTGGATAACGGCTATTGTCATGTCCGCGATCCGTCATGTTTATTTTAGCGATCAACCGGGTGAACATGGCGACGGGGCAGGCGCTCGACAATGAATCGCGCCAGAATCCGATGAAAACGGCATGTCGAACGATGTCACTCAAGCCCTATTTAACTCTGTGGATTTCCCCCTGCGTCGGGCCTGATCTGCACCCGCCCGCCCCCTTACTGATTTTTGGGGGATTGCCTATTTGCTCAATTTTCTCTAATAGTTAACCTTAATGGTGTCCCAACGTTCGCCCTTTAAAGTGCCCTAACGGGTTGAACCTTTATAGAACTTAAACTAAAAACCGGTTTATCGGTTTGGGCTTGTGGATTTGAGGTCCCGGACCGGCAGACCCTTTGTGTGACTTCTCTGCAGTTTGCGTAGAACTTGGAAAGCGAACCGCAGAAAATCGAATATAGAATGTCCAATGTAGAAGTGAAGATTTTTGAGATCCGACTTCGAAATTCGATATTCCTTGTTCGATATTCATCATTCGAATCAAGATTTGGTTGTGGCCGAAGGCCTGTAATAGGATTATGAAGTGGACCGAGAGGAGACTCCCGCATGAGGGTGACTAAAATGGTTTCCTATCTTTTCGCCGTCTTGGTCCTTTTGTTTGTGGTTGCCCTGTTTCTTTTCGTCTTCAATCCACTGGGGCTTGGCCCGGAGCCGGAGACAGTACTGTCACCCGAATTCTTCTCAAATCCTGCTCAGGATTTGAGCGAGCTGGAGCTCCTTGTGGACGGGCAAGAGGCCTTCAAAGAGATCTTTGCGGCCATCGATTCTGCTGAATCATCCGTTTACATCCAGACTTACATTTGGAAGGATGACAGTACCGGGAAGGCGGTGGTGGCGAAGCTCAAGGCCGTTGCGGATCGCGGTGTTCGAGTCGTCGTCAGTAAAGATATGTTGGGAACCTTTTTCGAGCTCGGTGATATGCTTAAAGGCGAACCCAGCCCGGTCTTTACCAGAACCGGCTTGAAGGGATATCAAAACATCCAGGTAAATACCGACCTATTTGCACACGCAGATCACAGCAAGTTTTACATATTTGACGAGCGTAGCGTGATTTTCGGAGGAATGAACATTGCCGACGAATACCACCTGCAGTGGCACGATTACATGGTCTTGCTTCGGAGTAAGGCATGGACGGAGGCCTTCACAAATAAGGTTTTGAAACAATCCACCCGGTCACGCCCTTCTCCTGTGGTGCTGGCGGTCAACAACAGCAAGCACACAGAGATTCGCACGGCAATGCTGGAGATCATAGACAATGCTTCCAGCAATGTTGTGATAGAGCATGCTTACTTCTCCGATAACAAGGTCATAGAAGCCGTCAAACGGGCTGCGGCCAGGGGCGTCAGAGTGGATGTCATCTTGCCGAAGACCCCCGATACCCACCTATATGCCAACCTGGTGACGATCAACCGATTACTGGACTCAGAATCGGGAAAAGTCCCGAGGATCTTCCTCTATCCGCATATGTCTCATGCCAAGGTGATCATGACAGACGACCAGATCCTTGCCGTAGGGTCGGCCAACCTCACGCCGCGAAGCATGCTCACCAGCAAAGAGATCACCCTGTTCGCTCACGGTCTTCCCACGTCTCCCTTTATCAGCGAACTACGAGATCAACTCGAAAGGGATAGGGCTGTAAGCAAAGAGGTTGAAATGCCTTTCAAACTTGGTCCCCTGGACAAAGTCATGGCAGTCGTGGGAAAATACGTCTGGTGACGTACTCTCTATCTGGCAGCGGAGGAAGCGCCGATACCCTCACTGAAATCTGGTGGGGGGAGAATAGGAGATTTTACATCAGATCAATCATTGAGGGACAGATGTAGCGAAACTACCGGGGGGCAGCTGTCTTCAGGGAGAAATGGGACGCCATAGGATCGAAATCGCGATCGTCATGAAGTAAGGTCAATTCTTCCATAATGCAGAAAGTCGCGATTATTATGTCTATTGTTTTTCGTACGGTAACACCGGCTTTTCGAAGGAGTCGATAGTTTTGGGCACCTTGAAGGGCGACATTGTATCCACCGATTTGGCGAAATGGAAGAGCACTAAGGAATTCCTTGGCTGTTTCGTAATCCTCATTAGATCTAAAACCCTGAAGGACTTCTGTAAGAATTAAATCCCCAACGACGACAGGAACATTCGAAAGGTAATTGTCAAGCCGGTCTGTCTGCCACGTGGAAATGCCATTGAAATAATCGATCCACACGGATGAGTCGACCAAAATCACTTATCTAACCTCATTTCATCAAGGTCACCATCCCATTTTAGTTTTCCACGCAGCCGTTGGATTCGTTCTTGTTTCTTGATTTGAACCAATAGCTTAAGTCCGGTCTCGACAACAGCTTTTTTGGTTTTTAGCTGGCTGAGTGCCATGGCCTCATTCATAAGTTCGTCATCAATGATAATATTTGTTCGCATAAATCCTCCTAAAGTCAGTGTGTATCATATTTACGTTACATACACACTAAAGCGGTGTCAAGGCAAAATATTATCAGGATGGCGGGTTCGAACATAGTGGCGCAATACACGTATGGCACCCCTCTCGAATCCCCGATTGAAAACCAGGGCCAGGAGGGATGCTGCGGGCGATTTTGCAGTGTATAGCAATTAAACGGGAGGGTTTCCTATGGCCAGGATGTACCCCGAAGAGATTGAGGATTACGAAAAGGCCACGGAGGGCGAAAAGAAGGTCTTCAGATTTCTCAGGGAAGCCGCAAGGCCTCACAAGGATTATCGCTGCTGGTATGAACCGTCGATCGGTGAGCAGCAAAATGAGCCTGATTTTGTCCTGTTTTCAAAGGGATTGGGGCTCCTCGTCATTGAGGTGAAGGATTGGGCCTCACCGCAAATCCTCGCCTACACCCCGCACCACTTCACGGTCCGGATCTCCGCAAAACCTGAGAAGAAGACAAACCCGAGCAGGCAGGCAAAGGGATACGTCCACGCCTTGATGGACAAGCTCAACAAGGTCCCCGACTTTCTGTCCGACACCCTGGCCCATGAAGGCAATCTGAAGATCCCGATCGGGAGCATGGTCGCTTTTCCAAACATCTCGCTGGAGACGTATTTGGACAGGGGTCTTCAGTGGCTTATCCCGCTTGAAAAGGTGCTGCTCAAGGAAGACTTGGACCCGGCCGGAGCGATCCTCCGTGACACGTCAGGCCGAAAGTTCCAGGAACGGATTTCTGGGGCCTTTCCCTTTCGGTTCAAGGGGCTCACGCCCAAGGAGGAGGAAAAACTCTGCCTTCTCGTGTGGCCCGAGTTGAGGATCGAGCTGCCTCCGCGTCAGGGGCCGGGGAAGGCGCGCTTCACGCGGGAGGTCCTGGCCCTCGATGAGGCCCAGGCAAGGATGTCTTTGCGTCTCGGCTCAGGCCATCAGCTCATCAAGGGACCGCCCGGAAGCGGAAAGACCCTGGTTTTGGTCCATCGGTGCTGCCAGCTCTTGAAGTATCATCCTAAGGTCAAGCGCATCCTCTTGGTGTGTTACAACATCGCCCTTGTCAGTTATTTGAAGCGTTCAATCCAGGACAGGGGGTTTGGCCTCGGGGAGGGCGGGATAGAGGTGCTTCACTTTTTCGAGCTCTGCGCACGCATCCTCGGTGAACCCGTTCACTACGAAAACGAGGGCTCCGATTACTACGAGCTGGTGTCCCGGGAGGCCTTTGAAAAGGTGATCCATGGCAGCTCTTCTGTGTGCCCCTTTGACGCCATCCTGGTGGATGAAGGTCAGGACTTCAGTCAGGAGATGCTGAAGATCCTGGTGAACCTGCTCAGACCGGGTGGTGACTTCGTCGTCAGCCTGGACGCTTACCAGGACCTGTACAGACGGAAATTCTCCTGGAAGTCGCTTGGCATCCATGCAAGGGGCCGAATCCACCATCTGAAAAACGTTTACCGCAATACCGTAGAAATCTTCGAGTTCACCCAACGGTTCATTGGCAAGGCGCTCGGCGGTGCAAAGCAACCACCACTTCTCCCCGTGGATTTCGCTTTTCACGGGGATTTGCCCGAGCTGCGCCGGTTTCGCACCACTGAAGAGGCAGAAGATTTTGTAGTCAACGACATGACGCAATGTATCGACCGGCAGGAATACAAGCGATCAGAAATCGCCATCCTTTATGATGACAAGGTGTATGGGCCTGATCGATTTGCCTACGACAACCGTGCCCTTCCCATGAGGATGCTCAAGAGACTTGAGGATGAAGGCATTCCCGCCACCTGGGTCTCCCAGGATGTGAGGTCCAAGGAACTTTTTGACGTCACTACCGACCGGGTGTCGGTCATAAGCATCCACAGCGCGAAAGGGCTTGATTTCGACCTGGTTTATCTCATCGGAATGGATCGCATCAGGCCGACTGAGGCCATGAAGGCATATCTGATCCCGCTCGTCTATGTTGCCATGACCCGTGCCAAATACAGGCTTGTCATCCCTTACGTGGATGAAACGGAATTGATTCTACGCATGAAAAGTTGCTTGCCGGAGACGGCAGAAAAAAGAGATGGCGCGGGATAATGGTGAGAAAGGGAATCTTTCAAGGTAATGCCCACCCCGGTGTGCTTTCTGGACTGAAATGACCTGGGGCATCTTCAGGTCGAGCCGGTACCTCTCCTCCATGAATCGCCTCTACCTGCGGATGACTTGGTACTTGCCTGTTGAAAGGTAATTTCATATAATCTTACCAGTAAGAAAGAAGTTAAGGAGGTGCAAGATGGCGGAAGTGGCGGCTACCAAGATGTCGTCCAAGGGGCAGGTGGTTATCCCTGAAGAAATCCGAAACCGCTTAGGGCTCAAGGCGGGCACCAAGTTCGTGGTGGTGGGAAGTGAAGACACCTTGATTCTCTAGGCCATAGCCGAGCCGTCGATGGATGAATTCGACAAACTGATTACCGAAGCCCGCAAGCAGGCCAAGAGGGCAGGCATGAAACAGTCCGATATTGCCTCGGCCCTTGCCAGCGTGCGGGCTTCGCGGCAATGAGAATCGTCCTTGATACGAATGTGTTCGTTTCAGGTGTCTTTTTCGCTGGACCCCCTTACAAAATCCTGGAGGCATGGCGCGACCTGGCCATGGCGGGCGAAAAGGAGGACGCAAATGGATAATGCACTGTTAAAGGGCCTATGGAAATACATGGTGCCCGTGCCGCTCTTCATGTGGCAGAAGACGGTCCGGGCGCGGGCAGGCAAGGCCAGAGCAAAACTCAAATTCATGACCTCGGATCATCATTTGGTGCGCAATTTCGTGGTCGGGGAACTGCCTCGGGCAGGGGTCCCCTTGGGGCCGCAGACCATGGCCAGCGCCTTAAATCTTACTGCCCAGCGCGTTGTTGAAATCCTCAATGACCTTGAAAAACACAAGGTCTTCCTGTTTCGAAACACGCTTGGGCAGGTGACCTGGGCCTACCCGGTGACCGTGGACAAGACGCCCCACAAGGTGGTTTTTCAGTCTGGTGAACAAATTTATGCCGCCTGAGCGGTGGACGCGTTTGCGACGCCCTTCGTGCAAGGGCGATTGAGAAAACAGCCGTTAACGGTGGAGATACGAACCGCGTGCGCCTGTTGTTCGAAGCCGTTGTCCATGGACATTGACAGCGACATGAACGTTCATATCCATCAGCCCGAGGCGTCTCCCTTGATCTTCATCCCGGAGGTCGATTTTGAAAGCCTCCCGGACCCCAGCATCATTAACGCTTTCTGACGGCTGTCGGTATTCTTCTGGTCAGAAGAGCACGCCAAAGCCTACCGGAAAAACAAAAAACACCTGCCCGGCGGATATCTCACCGCGCGGCAGTGTGCCTTCATCACGCCGCTTATACAGGGGGCCATATTTGGATTTGACCTGGCCCGGCCGGCCTTGATCCGCCAAAGCCCGGGATGGCCGCGGACTATCCGTCTCGGGCGGATTTTGCGCTGTGTTACCGATAAAGGATCGGGGCTGAGTTTAAAACCCCCTTTTTGACCCTGAAAATCTCGCTTAAAGCTCGAAAACCCCCTCATTCATCGCCCAAAAACCCTGGCCAAATGGGCATCCGGCGTGGTCCGACCCCGATTTGCAAGAATCGGATAGCAAAGGCGGTGTTAGCGCAGATTGTCGTTCAAAAATGCGACTGTATAGGGAGGTAAGCCATTCGGATTGAGGGACGCGAAGGCCACCAACGCCTCTGCGATCCTACGGAACTCGTTGCCTTTAAACGTGTAGGGCACGATGATCACCCCGCAGTGGGGGCGGCTTGAGTCCAAATACATATGCGAAATCAGGATGAAATCATTGCGGTTGCGTGTCACAAGGCACCTGCCCTGCGCAGCAGCGAGATCAAGCTGTTCCGCATCAGCGGCGCCAGTCATTCCCACTTCGTGCGCAGTGATTGCATCCGTCCCCAGTCTCCTGATGATCTCGGCGATTGTCGGGCTCAAATCCTCGTCCAAATAGAACTTCATATCCCGAGGCTCAACGCCGGATGGCGTCTTTTCAGGGTTTCCTCGGTCCATTCATCATTGCGGGCAATGATATCATCGATTTCTGCCGGGTAAACAGCATAATATCCCAAGGCAGCCTTGATCTGCCCGGGACTCAGCCAGTGGAAGGATTCCTGAAGCATTTTCGGGTCAGAGTCCAAGCTTTTGTATTGGGCGATGATCTCCCATACCTCAATACCGGTTCCCGCAACCCTGGCCCTTCGGCCGGAAATACCGGATGCGAAGACTATGCCGGGACATCTTCTCATCTTAATGGCTTGTTCGAGCAGTCCCTTCGCTGTCGCTGAGAAATCCTCACCACTTTCCCTCGATATCCGGTCAATTTCCTTCACAGTCTCCTCGGGAAGACGAAGGCTTTTTTGAATTGCACCCATCGTTGCCTCCTTTGACAATGCATTGTCATACCTCACATTACAATGGGATTTGGCGTATTTCAAGCAGGTGACGGGAAAAAATGATCTGTACCAAAAATGCCATGGAGCTCATCCTCATGCAGCGCAAATTTTATCATGCATTTCCATATGATACACCATCTGGTCGACTCAACCTGAGGATCTCGTGCATATTTCAGCAGATCGCGAGGCTCACTCCCTGGCCTCTCTTCTGGCTCTCTTCATATCTCTGCCCCGGTACTCCTCTTTGACATCCGTTTCGCCGTTCTCATCGCTCTGGAGAAGAGTCTCAGAACACTCCCGGTAAGTGGGCTCGTGCGGCTGGTCCCTTTCATAGAAATACGGGACCCATCCCGCCTCTCTGGCTTCCTCGACCGAACCGATCTGGATTCCGCAGATGATGCAGCGCAATGGTCTATCCTCCTGTCACTTCTGGGGGCATCTTTGGCAAAATCGGCTGAAAAATCAAGACAAAGTCACCCTCTTGCCTTCAGAGTTGCTCGGCGGGTTTCGCGGTTCGGACTTGCCAAACGGTGAGAGAGGCCAATTGACACGGACCCACCAACGGGCAGGATGCAGAAAACAACTCTATCGGCAGCGCAGAGGGGCCTCAAAGGACTTCGCTGGCGGGTTGGTGACTGGCTGGGATCAGAAGTATATTTGCCTGTCTGAATGTTAGGGATATCCGATTTATATGGAAGGCATTCTCAATCAACGCTTTGTTACGTATAGTTAGCGGATAGAGCAGGTTCAATTTCGCAATGAAGACCCAGAGGTAATTCAAGAACGCGGCCCTTTGGCTTCAAGGTCCATTTGGTTGACAGCGGCTGGTTTGATTCAGACCTTCGATACATACGGTTCAAGAGATCACCGAATATCACCTCCCGATTTTGCTTGACTAATCTTAGGCTTCCGGTAAATCGTTAGGCAAGAACGTTTATAACGAGATATAGGAGAAACATCATGAGACGGACTTTTTCATTGGGCATTGCATTGACGATTTCTCTCGCTTTGTTGGTACCCCTATCCACAATTAAAGCATCGGCTGAGACAAACTTGAACATGACAGAGGAGATTATCTTTAGACAAATGGAGGCTATGCGTGCAGGGGGAACGACGATCGCAGGGCCAGGGTTTGTCCAACTTCCGCCTAATCAGAAAGAGAGTATTTTTTACACATACAGCGGCAGTGAAATGGAGGTTTGCGTCACTGTGGTAAGCGTTTCAAGTGCAACGGTACGTATTTCAGTCGGGGACTCTGAGGATACGACTATTAGTCCTTTTAGGGCCAGATCCGTTTGCAACACTATTGGAAATGTGTCTAAGAGCAGAGAAGTCAAGCTCATATGTCCAGACAATGCTACCTCAGACTGTTGGGCCATCTGGAGGGTGGACAAGCTATCCACAATTGAGCCTAAAACCGCACCAAGTACCGATCAGAATTAAGCCCTAAAGAAAACAATTATTAATTTACTCACTTTCCTGGTGACCGCTCGATTCAAATGGCTTATCGATACCCGAAAGCGGACTGAGGAGGCCCCAGGCGGATGGGAAAAGTCACTCACCAGTATAACCTCACAGTTATATACCCCGCGTTGGCCGCTCAGTGGCATCCCACAAACAACGCCACCCTGTCCCCTCATAATGTGACCCCCTCTTCCAGTAAACGGCGCTGGTGGCTCTGCCAGAAGGGCCACCAATGGCAAGATACCGTTTCCAACAGAGTCCACTTCCGCACCGACTGCCCTTACTGCTCGGGTCAAGGGGTTTGCGCAGAAATTCCATTTCATCAATGCATAATCAGATAGCTCAACGCCGTCTGCCTCTTCCTATTGTCAACCTGCTTCACAGCCATCGAAAGAGCCTTCCTGCTACCCACAAAGACACATAACTGCTTGGCTCTCGTTAATCCCGTATAGATAAGATTCCTGAACAGCATCTTGAAATGCTGAGTGGCAACCGGGATTATTACAGCATCAAACTCGCTCCCCTGCGATTTATGGATGGTTATCCCGTAGGCAAGGGCTATCTCCGTTAAGTCTTCCCGCTTGTAAGTGATTTCCTGCTTCCCGAATTGAATCAGGCAGGAATAGTCTTCCAAATCAATGGCTTTTATCCGTCCAATGTCGCCATTGAACACGCCCAAATCATAGTTGTTGCGGGTCTGGATAACCCTGTCACCCTCCCGGTAGACACGCTCTCCGATTTGAATCTGCTTCTTGCCTTGCTTTTCAGGATTGACCGCTTGTTGAATGGCATTATTAAGGTTGAGCGTTCCAAGACTACCCCTGACTTGGGGAGACAGGATTTGGATCTCGATGTCCTTCCCAAAGTATTCAGGGATGGTTTTGGTGTATAATCGCAGGACCATATCAAGCCCTGTCATGCCATGATGAAGGGCTGACCAGGGATGGATGGACTTGACAAGGGCTTTTAGTTCCGCAATAGCCCCCTGTGCCTGATTGAGCTTTAGAAGATCAACGTGCTTGAATTTCTCAGGAATCGTGAATACGGGGGCATGGATTTCCGAGGCATCCCTGAATTCCTGCACAAGAAGGCTATCGATCACCAGGGCTATCCTCTTCACGCTTCATGACCCCTGTAATCTTATCTCCGGTCTGGACAACTTTTTCCTCTCCAGTGGCGATAGTATGTTTGATAGCCCCCTTTGCCCTTGCCAGGAACTGAAGCTGTTCCTGTGTGGCTTCCTCAGCATCTATGAACAGACAGCCTGCCTTTTCTTTCCATAGCCCAGGCTTATAGAACGGGGATTCAATTCTTGGGATTTCTCCTTTGTTGACTTGATGGGCATAGCGGATAATCAGATTCTCCTCAGCCTGACGGAATACCTTGGTGAGCCTGAAGTTGGGCACCGAGGTTGCCTGTAGTAAATCATGAAGGACGTTTCCAGCCCCGACCGAGGGCAATTGGTCTGGGTCGCCTATAAAGAGCACCTGTGAGCTCTGAGGCACCGCTTTGAGGAGTGATGCCGCCAGATTGATATCGAGCATTGAGCATTCATCGATAATGAGAAAATCGACTTTGAGTTTGTCATCCTCGCCTTTCTTGAATCCGTTTTTATTCGGTGCCCATTCCAAAAGGCGATGGATCGTCTTTGCCTCATCTCCAATTACCTCGCTCATCCGTTGGGATGCCCTTCCCGTCGGCGCTGCGAGAACAACCCGCTTTTTCATGGCTTGAAGAAGTTTGACCAGAACACGGGTTGAAACGGTTTTGCCAACCCCCGGTCCTCCCGTAAGAATAGAAAACGATTTGCCTGCGATTCCCGCCACAGATGCCTGTTGCTCATCGGAAAGGGCAATGCTTTGCCTCTGACAATACCGATCGAGCCAGTTAGTGACACGATTCATATCGACAGATACGGGTTGGTTAACCCACTGCTTGACTCTCTTAGCAACATACTGTTCATCGAAATAGATAGAATTGGAATAGTAGGCAACGACTTCCTGCCCCTCTTCATCCGGTAGAACCCTTTTCTTTATCTCGTTGGCAGCAATCAGGGATTGAAGAATGGAGGTAATCTGCTCAGGTGTTCCCGTCTCAAGCAGTTCCTGCGCGTTTTTAATGATCTGTGATTCCAACAGATAACAGTGCCCATTATCACGGGCAGCGGCCAGAACATGCTTTATTCCAGCCTCTATGCGGGGAACGCCATCTTTCTCAAAGCCCATATTGAGGGCAATCTTATCGGCGGAAAAGAACCCTATGCCGTAGATATCCCTTGCCAGCTGATAGGGATTGCTTGAAACCTGACTGATTGCATCGTTACCATACGTTTTGAATATCTTCACGGCAAATAGGGTGGATATTCCATAGCCTTGCAGGAAGATCATCACATCCCGTATCGCCCTGTGTTCCTGCCAGCTATTCTTGATATCCAGCAATTTCTTGTCGGCGATTCCCGGCACATTTAGAAGTTCATCAATGTTCTCCTCGAAAACCTGTAGCGTTTGGTCCTTGAAGAAGGCAACTATCTTATGCGCCGTTTTCGGACCAACGTTTTTGATGAGTCCTGAGCCAAGGTACTTTTCAAGGCCTGCACTGGTTGCTGGCTTCTTTTCAATGGCCCGTTCCGCTTTAAATTGCTCACCGTGCTTTGGGTGATAACTCCAACTCCCATAGAACTCCATAGAGCTACCTGCAAAAACCTTGGCTTGATGGATTATCACAGCCACGAGTTTCTGAGGTTCATTGAAGGGACTGACTTTAAGGACTGACCAGCCATTGTCAGCATTGTGAAAGGTTACCCGTTCCACGATTCCAGAAAGGCGTATAAGATTGTCGGCAGGCGGATTTTGAGGGGATGGTTTCATGCTCTGGCGATTATACAGAATTCGGGTATCCAGGTAAACCGTGAGCAGGGCTGGATTATATCTCCTCTGGACATTCGATATATGAGGGGCTGGAGGCGTGGGATGGGGAGCTGTGCCCTAAAGAGGCGCCGGGTATTGAAAAGGGTTAGAGACAGTGCGTGTGGGCTATGGGCAAGCGCCGTAGCAGACACTCCGCTACGGGCGAGGAGCTGATGCCAGCCGAGAGACGGGTTGTGACCTTCAAGGTGTTCGGCAGTGGTGACGGGAAATTTAATGCTGACCGGGGCTGAATTGGAGGATCACCGACAAGGCTGATAAGGGCGGACCAGGGCACCCCTCGGTCACATCAATACCGGACCCAGACACTCCATGACCGCTGCTCGCAGCTCTTCGGCCTTCGGAGGAACCTTGAACACGAAATCGGCTCCCGCCATTCTTGCACGCCTTCCATAAGCCTCCCCTTTCGGCCATCCGTAAAGCCCGATGATAGGCTTTTGGTACCTGGTTTTCAGCTGCGCCACGAACTTCAGGGCCTGGGTGACCCTCTCCTCAGCGGGCATGTTAGCCGTTGGGAAAACGATATTGTTCAGCATAAGGATAAACAGGTCGAAGTCGATCTCTGCGGCGAGTGTCATGATCTGGAGAGCATGGGTAGATGTATGGACCTTCAACTCCCGTTTGCCCGAGATCACGTCTGCGATGATTGCCGAAAATAGCTCTTGGAGGTCCTCCTCCGAGACCAAGACATCCAGGGTTGTTTTGGAGGGTGGGTGATCTATCAAGGCCATCTCTGGAAACCGCGTGTGTCTTCCTGTCCGGTGTGAGGAGGTGAGGTGGAGTGAAGGACTTCCCTCAATGCATCTGTTCCTGATCCTCCTCCGTGACCGCGCTACCTATGACCCAACCACTCCCCAAGCTTTCCGCTGGCTCTCTTCCATACAGGTACTTTATCTTTCCCCGATACTCTTCCTTCAGCTCCATTTCTCCATTCTTATGGATTTGGAGGCGGGACTCGGAATACTCCCGGCAGGCGGGCTCGTGCTGCTTGTCTCCCTCATGAAAATACGGGACCAATCTCGCATCTATGACCCACTCTATCGAATCGATCAGGATTCCGCAGATGATACAGCGTATTTCACATTCTCCCTTGGGCCGCGTTGCCGTAACCAAACCAAATGGAGCGAAATTTCCCAGATAATACACTTACAAATGGTTTCTTGAGTCGAAAATGATGGACAGGTGATGGACAAAATAGCGGGCAACAAAAAAGGACTTTCGGCCTTTTTGCCTAAGTCCTTGATATTCCAAGTGCCGAGACCCAGAGTTGAACTGGGGACACGCGGATTTTCAGTCCGCTGCTCTACCGACTGAGCTATCTCGGCAATTGAAGGTCCGGATTATATGGTCGTGCCCCAAAACCGTCAAGGAAATTTTGACTCGATCCGAAGCGTACGCGATCCGATGCCATGACCGCCCAGAACCGTTTCATGTTCATCAAGGCGGTGTTTCAACGGGCAACCTTTGCTGAGGGATGGAGCCGTCCTGAGTAGGTTGCTCCTTCTCTGAACGAGAGCCAAGGGTGACGTCCGGATCAAGGATCTCGTCTTCCATCATGTGCTCGATGCCAAGGGAGGGATCGAACGACCGCTTTCGGCCCTCGACGGCAGGGGTCGCGTTTTCATTGATGCTCTCAACCATGGAGGCCAGCTGGTCAAGATCCAGGGGGCCTTCCAATCCTTCCACCAGCCCGGCTTCGTCGTCGAGGAATACCGCGCCGGAGGCGTGGTCGGAGATTTGACCGAGGGATTCATCCAGCGATGCATCGTCTTCGCCGAAAAGCAGATTGTCGTCCAGGTCCACCAGTTCATCGCCCGCAAAAGAGAGCGCATCGGATGAGAAATCGATTTTGGCCTCATCCTCCGGGGTCACGACCTCCACACTCAGGGAAGAAGGTGGCTCCAGGTCCTCCAGGGACAGATCCATGAGGTCGATCCCATCCACATCCTTTTCAAACTCCGAATCTTGAACGGTCTCGACCGCAGAGGGGCTGGCGGCAGGATGTGAAGTCAGAGGTTCGAATGGAATCTGCGTTCCCTGATCCGCTTCGAAGGCCATTTCCATGGCCTGGAGGGCCTGGGAATCCTCAGGGCCAGCGAGGTGATCCGGTGCCAACATCAGGGGCGGCGCCATTTTCTCGGTTTCAATGCCTATTTTTTTTACCCCCACTTCATCGTTCAGGGGGCCAAGAAGGTAAGGCGGGTTAGGCGTAAAGGCAGGCAAGTTCAATCGATGCCTTTCGGCGGCGACGTCTTTACGGCACCTGGGGCAGTTGTCGTTGTGATCAAAACTGGTGTATCCGCACTTCGGGCATTTCATAACGGGCTCCTGGCCGTTCCGTCTCAGTCAGCGCCACAGCCAGGGCCGTGGGACGGGGCTCATGTGGTCTTGCACGTCCCCTGCAAGGCCTTTCTGGCCAGTTCGTCGCAGCGCTCGTTTTCGGGATGCCCTTGATGCCCCCTGATCCAGTGCCACTGGATCTGGTGCGGGCGATTCAGATCAAGGAGCTCCTCCCAGAGATCCCGGTTCAATACCGGTTTCTTTTGGGAGTTCATCCAGTTCTTGCGTATCCAGCCACGAATCCACTCGGTCATGCCTTTGACCACATAAGTGGAGTCAGTAAAGACCCTTACCTTGGAGGGACGCTTGAGACATTTGAGGGCCGCAATGACCGCCTTGAGCTCCATTCGGTTATTGGTCGTGTCGGCCTCACACCCGCTGATCTCCTTTATGTGATCGCCATATTTGAGGATGGCGGCGTAACCGCCGGGGCCAGGATTGCCACTGCAGGCCCCATCGGTGAAGACATCCACAGGGGTGTGCCCGGAAGGCATGGAGCCCATTGAGGGGTAGACCCTCCCTCATCAGCCTTTTGGACCACCGCTCAGCCTCCCCCTGATCCATATGGTCATTTCCGGCTTTTCAGTATAGTTGGTCTTGATCTTCAGGAATCCCTGATAGCTCTGAGGGGGGCCGGGGATGCTTTCGAATCGCACCTGGTACTTGCGGCCCTTTTCTACCTCCTCGACCTTGAAGTTGACCTTCTGTTCAAGGTTGAACTCCCCAGGAGTGATCTCCAGCGGCTTGTCAAGTTCGGCCTTGATTTCAACGACCCGGGTAACGGTCTGTTCGGAATTGCCGGATAGATAGACGTACTTAGGTGTCAGAAGGATGGGCACCTTGACCACGGCTTTCAGGCGTAGCGTGATCTGCCCGTTGACAGGGTCGTTGCTGGAGACCCTGGCGGTTTTGTCGATAGGGCCTTGAAAGCCCGCGGTGTTCACCTGAAGTGTGATTTTTCCCTCCCCACCGGGTGGGATTGCCCTGTCAAAGCTGGGCACGGTGCAGCCTCAGCCGGGCCTGACCTCTTTTATCTCCAGCACCTGGTCGCCTTGATTCAAGACGTGGAATACATGCTCGATGAGGTCTCCCTCTTTGACCTCCTTGAAATCGTATTCCAGCTCCTTCATGACCATTTTAGGGCCATTGGGCTGCTCCGCCCCAATGGCGCCGCAGGGCAATAGGAGCAAGGTCGCTCCAACCAGAAACAAAAATGGCAAGCAAGTACGAAGACCTCTCCTCATGAATCACTTCCTCCTACGCTGAGACATCACCTGCGCGAAACTATCATTGTTCCGGAGGTTCAAACCCCCAGTTGGTTTTGCATCCTGTAGGACAGAATGTCAAGCTTTACCGTGAAATCAATGTTTTCAACCAGACAGCAGTCAGGGACCCGGATCCTCGCGGGCGTGAAGTTCAGGATGGCAAACACTTTGGACCTCAAAAAATGATCCGCGGCGATCTGGGCCGATGCGGGGGATGTCGTGATGACCCCGATCTCGATATTGAGCTTCTCAACCGTCTCCTCCAGATCCTGGATATCCAGGATATGCAGCCCTGACGGTGTCATGTTCCCGATTTTGGCGGGATCGCTGTCAAAGGCCGCAACGAATTTGAAGCCCCTGAGCTCAAAGTTCTGATGCCGCAGGAGGGCCGAGCCCAGGCGGCCGATTCCGGCAACCCCCAGATGCCATGTGCGGTTCACGGCAAGAATCCGCTTGATCTGGCTCTGGAGCTCGATGACGTCATAGCCTACACCCCGGACCCCGAATTCACCGAAATACCCCAGGTCCTTTCTGACCTGGGCGGGATTCACCTGGCATAGCCACGCCAGCTTCTCCGACGAAACCATGCGGTAGCCGTCGAATTCCAGCAACTCCAGCTGGCGATAATACAGAGAAAGCCGCGTAATGGTTGCCTTGGGGATTCTCGCCTGTTTGCCCATGCCCCTCCATCCGGATGTCACTATGCTGTGCGTGTTTCAGGCAATCGTACTATAAAACAATCGGTGGGGGTTCTCAAGGGGGGAAGAGGCCCACAAGGGAGTAAGAGATCGCTCAGAAAAAATTTAGATGACATCCTGAACCTTATGGGATATAGGGTTAGCTCGGATCTATGATGATCCACCGTTGAAAATCGGTTTCGATCGTGAAATCAGGAGGCCGTAGACCCTTGTCACCAAAAGAGGAAAAAAAGCGCGATCCGGTGGTCCCACAAGACCCATCGGTTGCGCCCCTCCCGGAGGACGAGCGACTTCTGACCGCGTGTGCGGCCATCTCCAGCGAACGGTATCAGGCCTTTGTGGAGAACATCGCCGACGGCGTCTACGAAGTGGATCCCCAGGGAAACTACCTCTACTTCAACAACTCCATGAGCAGGATTCTCGGTCACCCTCCTCATGAGATCCTGTTCCAGAATTTTTCCAAGTTTATGACGGAGGACCAGGCGAGGGTCACCTTCGACATGTTTCATCGCGTATGGGAGACAGGCGAGGGATTCTCGGATCTGCTCTGGCGCATCAAGACCGAGAAGGGAGAAGAAAGAGTCATCGAGCTCTCCGCGAACCTGATCAGAAACGAAAAAGAGGAACCGATAGGCTTTCGAGGGATTGCAAGGAATATCACGGAGAAATTCAACACCCAGCAGGCGCTCCAGAAATCCGAGCGGCGGTACCGGACACTCCTGGACTTCGTCCCGTACCCCATCGTGGTGTACACGATAGGCGGACGCGTCTCCTACCTGAATCCCGCCTTCACGGAGACCTTTGGCTGGACCCTGGAAGAGCTTCTGGGAAAGACGGTCCCCTTTGTGCCCCCAGGGCTGGAAGAAGAGAACCAAACAGCGATTCAGCGCCTTTTCTCGCAGAGGGCATCCCTCAGGTATGAAACAAGCGGCTCACCAAAGACGGTCGGATCCTGGACGTGACCATGCGGGGGGCGGTCTTTCTGGAGGAAGGCGGAGAGCCCTCCGGCGCGCTGGTCATTCTAAGGGATGTGACCAGGGAGCATCGCATCGCCCAGAATAACGCCGCCATGCTCCGCATCGGCCTGGCCCTGCCCGAATACCCGGAACTGGAAGGATTGCTCGACTATGTGTCCGGGGAGGTCAAGCGTTTACTGGATGTCGAAAGCGCGCTGGTGATCCTGCTGGACCCGGAGCGAAAGGAGTTTTTGTTCAAAGGAGCGGCCTACGAAGACACCACCAGAGAGAGTCGGATCAAGGAGGTGCGCTTCCCCGCGGACAAGGGGGTTGCCGGCAGGGTGCTCCGGACCGGCAAGCCCGTCATTGTGCCCGATACCAGCAAGGATCCTGACTTCTATCCCCTTGTGGATCAGATGGTCCGTTTTCGCACCCGGAGTATGCTGGATGTGCCATTGAGAAACAAGGAAAGGCCCATCGGTGTCCTATCTGCCATCAACAAGAAATCGGGTGAGTTCGACGAAAGCGATGTGGAGCTCCTGAGCATGGTGGCCGGCACGGTGGCCCTCTCGGTAGACAACGCGCGATATTCCGAGGAGCTGAAGGAGGCCTACAAGGAGGTGAGCAGCCTCAACAGGGCCAAAGACAAGGTGATTCACCATCTCTCTCACGAACTGAAAACGCCCTTGGCCGTGTTGGGTGCATCCATCAACATCCTGCGCAAGCGGCTCACTGCCCTCCCTGAAGAGAGCTGGAAGGCCACCCTGGAGAGGTCCCAGCGAAGCCTGGACCGAATCCTGGAGATGCAGTATGAAGTGGAGGATATCATGAGGACGGGGGACGACAGGGCCTACCGTCTCAGTTCGCGTCTGTTCGACCAGGTGGCTGATGAGCTGGAGGCCCTGGCCGCGGAGACCTTCGGCGAGGGACGCGCCGTGGAGCGGATCCGTGCCAGCATCGAGGAGCTATATGGGCCAAAGGAGGTTTCCCCCGAGGAGATTGACCTGAGCACATTTGTCTCCGATACCCTGCAGGAGATCCGCACCCATTTCTCCCACCGGGAGATAAACATCGACACCGATCTGAAACCGTCTCCCCACATCTGGGTACCGCGCGACGTACTTCGCAAGGTCGTCGTGGGGCTCGTACGAAACGCCGTCGAAAACACGCCCGACGAGGGCAGGATCGGAATTCGGGTCAGGGGCAAGGGACAGGGCACCGAATTCATGGTGCACGACTTTGGGGTCGGAATCACGCTGGATGATCAGAAGCGAGTTTTCGAGGGTTTTTTCACGACCCAGGAGACGCTCGATTACTCCACCAAAAGGCCCTATGATTTCAACGCCGGAGGGAAAGGCGCTGATCTGCTCAGAATGAAGATTTTCTCGGAACGCTACGGTTTCAGAATCGCCATGAGCTCAAAGCGGTGCCCGTTCAAGCCGGATACGACCGACGTGTGCCCGGGGAGGATCAGTCAATGCGCGTTGTGCAAGGCAGGCGGTGGGTGCCACGAATTCGGCGGGACCACCTTTGCGGTCTTTTTCCCGGAGAGTCCCTGATGCCACGATCTCATCCACCGGCAGCGGGCGGGTTGAGGATGCGCGGTCTGGAGACACAAGATGGATGAGGCGCTTCGAAGCGGTCTGCTCAATCGTGCGGCCCAGGAAGGATACGCGCGAAAACTGGGGATGCATGTGGTGGATCTTGAGCCCGGCTATGCGGTGGTTGAAATGGTCCCGGACGGGTCGGACGAGAACATCTTAGGAATCGTTCACGGAGGGGTCATCTTTTCTCTGATGGACGAGGCCTTCCAGTTGTCATGCAATTCTCACGGGACCGTGGCGATCGCCCTTAGTGTGAACGTGGTTTACCATCACCCAGGTCGGCAGGGATGCAGGCTGCGCGCCGAATCTCGGGAGGTGCATCGGTCAAAGAAAACCGGGACCTACGACATCAAGGTGGTCGACGACGAAGGGATCTTGATCGCCTCTTGCCAGGCCCTGGCCTATCGGAAGAAGGACCGGCTGCCTTTCGCAGAGGAAGGGGCTGTGAACAAATCGTGATATGGGATATGGGATGTGAGATGTGGGATGGGGATTAGATCCTACGTCCCGTGCGCCGTGTACCTTGAGCCGTGCGCCTGTCCCTTATCTCGATCGCCCAAACAGGGGGTGCGGGGATGCTTAAAAAGGAAGACGTGGGCGGGGTACTGAAAAAGGCGGCCCGAATCCTTCCGGGGATCGGGTCCTACCAGGACAGGGAATCGATCCGTGAGTCGGATAAGGCGCTCCGAATGCAGGTCTGTCGAAAGCTGGACGAGCTCTTGGGGATGGTGGAGTGGCTGAAGACGGATCAGGCAAAGAAAGGGGCCTTGAAACACCTGACAGAGATCGACGGCCTTTCGAGACACCTGGAAAGGGTGTCACGAACCATTGAGTTCGCCTCCAGGGGCTACACCCCTCTTTTTTCACAGGAGGCCTTTGATGAGGATGGACTGGCCCTGCTTTTCGAGTATGACCAGGGGCTTCTCCGTGGTGTGGCGGAGGTTGAGGCCCTGGTCGTCAAGCTCACCGAAAAAGGGTCGGATATGACCTCGGAGGGGGTCGCGAGCGTCCGCAAGCAGGTGGATCAGCTCGAGGAGAAAATGAAGGCACGTGGGTCACTGCTCAAGAATGAGGCCGTTTGAGCCGATTCCGGGAGTAATCGGCCTTTCACCCATAAACGGGCCAGGGCCGGTAAGACGCCGCATCGAGGAACGCTGCGTCCAGACCACATCACCCGGGAGGTGTCGCAATGGTGTTCATCGAGGTCATTGAGTGGTTCGACGAGTCGGGTCAGGAACTCGTGCATCGGATCCCGGAAAAGGGATCTGCCGACATCAAGTTCGGGGCCCAAGTGATTGTCAGGGAAAGCCAGGGGGCCGTTTTTTTTAGAGACGGCAAAGGTCTCGACGTGCTCGGTCCGGGCCGGCACACCCTTTCTACCCTGAACCTGCCCATCCTGACCAAGGCCTTGAGCCTGCCTTTCGGATTCAAGAGCCCGTTTCGGACCGAAGTCTACTTCGTCAATTTGAAGAGCTTCACCAACCTCAAGTGGGGCACCAAGGAGCCCGTCGCTTTCAAAGACGAGAAGCTGGGACTGGTTCGGATTCGAGCCTTCGGCGTCTATGCGATCCGGATCATCCAGCCCCTGCTTTTCATCAACACCCTTGTGGGGACCCAAGGGTATTATGACACGGAGAGCCTGGGCGACTACATGAAGGAGGTGATTGTCTCCAGGTTCAACGACATGCTTGGGGAGATGCTCGAAACCATCTTCCAGCTGCCCCAGTTTTACGACGAGCTGGCGGTGGCGCTCAAGACCAGGGTGCAAGATGACTTCGGCAAGTTCGGCATGAGGCTTGAAGACCTTTACATCACCTCCATCACCCCGCCGGCCGATGTCCAAAAAATAATTGATGAGAAGTCCGGCCTCATGGCGGTCGGGGACCTGGACCAGTTTATGAAGTTCAAGGCGGCCAAGGCCATGGGGGATGCGGCTGCCCAGACAGGGGCGCCTGGGGCAAACGGCAGCGCGGCATCGGGGATGGGGCTTGGGTTGGGCGCGGGTCTGGGGATGATGATGCCCTCGATCCTGCAGCGAGCCATGGGTGGCCAATCGGTCCTGACCGGTCCCCCCGTCTTATGTAGCAAGTGCCACGCCGAGATAAGCGAAGCGGCGCGTTTTTGTCCCATGTGCGGTCACCAGATCGTGGTCGTCAATCGATGTCTCAAGTGCGGGAAAGACCTTCCGGTGGAGGCCCGTTTCTGCATGGTTTGCGGCGCAAAGGTGGAAAAGGAGCAGGCCAAGTGCACCCAATGCGGCAAAGAGGCCTTGCCGGGGGCCACTTACTGTAACCACTGCGGGGAGAAAATCTGATCAGGTGGTACGCCCTTGGCGGTTGACACCCGGCACGAAATCCAATATGTTTCCGGCCTGTCCGTCCGATGCCGCTTACCTCCTTCCAATACCCACTGAGCCAGAGGGCTTTTTGAAAAAGGAGCTTTTCATAAGGAAAGAGGCGATTCGAGAGCGCGTCGTGGCGCTTGGCTCCCGGATTTCAGCCGACTATCAGGGTAAGGAGCCTGTCATGGTGGGCGTACTCAACGGTGTTTTCATCTTTTTCGCCGACCTCGTCAGGGAAATCTCCATCCCCGTGAAGATGGATTTCATCAGGGCGGCCAGCTACGGTTCCCGCATGGATTCCTGCGGCAACGTCACCTTTACCAAAGATGTGGAGCTCGCCATCGAGGGGCAGGACATCATTTTGGTGGAAGACATCGTGGACACCGGCTTGACGCTTGTGAGGATATTGGAGAAGTTGGGGGAGAGGGCTCCCAGGTCCATCCGGACGTGTGCCTTGATCGATAAGCAGGAGCGGCGAAGCGTATCCATCTCCATTGACTACTGCGGGTTTAGGGTGGAAGAAGGCTTTATCGTCGGTTACGGTCTGGATTGCAGAGAAGCGTACAGACAGTTGCCCGATATCTACGTCCTGAGATGAGCTCGGGTCACTCTTTGGGAGGGCGCCAATGATTGTCACATGCGATCAATGTTCGACGAAATATAATCTGGATGAATCCCTGGTGAAAGGGGGGGGATCCAAGGTCCGGTGCTCCCGGTGCAGACACGTTTTTGTGGCCTACCCACCCGCGAAGCCGTCAACGCTGGAATTCGATGAGGGGATGCATGTGGGGGAGGAGGCGTTCGAGGAGACGGTGACCCTTGATACTCCCTCTTTTGGCGAGGCAAAGGAGAGGGAGGAAGGCGACAGGGAGACGGGGGACGTTTTTTCGGAATTTCTGGAGGAGACCCTGGAAGAAGGGGAGCCGCAAATGCCAGAGGCTGCTCAGGACTTGGCCCGGATGCCCGAACCCGAATGGCAGGCTGATGAAACGAGCCTGGGCGGGCCGGCGGAGGGAGGGGATGAGAGGCGTGCGGCAGGTCGATCCGTGGGACGCCGGGTTCTTGTAGCCCTTTTGGTGGCGCTGCTGGTCATCGCTGGTGGTATTGGGGCTCTGCTGATTTGGGCGCCGCAGTATCTGCCGGGCTCCTTGTCAGGGCTTACCTCTCAGGCGCCCGAAAAGCCCCTGGACTCCGGCGTGAGACAACTGTCTTTCAAGGGGGTTACAGGCGCTTTCGTGGACGCGTCCAATGGCCGACAGCTCTTCGTGATCAGGGGATTGGTGAGCAACGACTATGCCGCGGCGAGGCGCTTCGTCCTGGTCAGAGGGACCATCCTCAACGACAAGGGCGAGATGGTCCGGAAACAGGAGGCCTACGCAGGAAATACCTTCACCGACGAAGAGCTTCGAAGCGTCAGCCCTGCTGACTTGTCCGTGGCCATGAAGAACCGTCCTGGGAAAAACAATGCAAACGTCAACATCCCACCGAGTGGGACCGTGCCGTTCATGATCCTGTTTGAGAACCTGCCTGAGAACCTGAGTGAGTTCACAGTGGAGGCCGTCAGCTCCGAACCGGCCTCATGATTGTCTGCAGTGCGACCCATCAATGGATGTCGCCCGGTTTTAGGCCATGCGGACTTCTCATATGAACATTGCCCGCCAGGAGGAGCCCTCCTCATCCACCATCACGAACAAGGCGCTCAGGGGAATCGGCCTCCTGGCCGTGGTCCTTTTGATCGGGACCTTCGGGTACATGATCATCGAGGATTGGTCGCTGCTGGATGCCCTATACATGACGGTCATCACCATTACGACCGTGGGCTACGGGGAAATCCATAACGTGGACGAAATGGGCAGGATCTTTACGATCATCCTCATATTTATGGGGATGGGCAGCGTTGCCTACACGGCCGGCGTCATGGCCCAGGCAATGGTCGAGGGACAGCTTCAGATGGCGCTGGGGAGGAGAAGATTGGGACAAAAGATAAAGGGGCTGAAAGATCATTACATCATCTGCGGCTATGGCCGCATCGGAAGGGTGATCATCAAAGAGCTTAAGTCTCACGGGATCCCCATGGTGGTGGTGGACTCCAATCCCGACCTCAAGGGCGGCATGGAGCACGAAGTGATCCCCTTTATCATCGATGACGCTACCAGCGAAGAGGTGCTCCTGGAAGCAGGGGTGGAGCGGGCAAAGGGGTTGGTGGCCGTCGTCCTCTCAGATGCAGACAACCTGTTCATCACCATGACCGCAAGGCTGCTCAACCAGAACCTGTTCATCCTCTCACGGGCAGACGAAGACGCGACGCAGCGGAAGCTCCTTAGGGCCGGCGCCAACCGGGTGGTTATGCCCTATCTCATCGGCGGGCAAAAAATGGCCCAGACCATTATCCGGCCCGCTGTGACGGACTTCCTCGAGGTCACGGTCCATGACAAGGGGATCGAGCTCAAGATGGAAGAACTGGTGGTCGGGGAGAAATCCCGGCTCAATGGGGTCATGTTGATAGATTCGAAGATCAGGCAAGAGATGAATGTCATCATTGTGGCTATCCAGAAGCGGAGCGGCCAGATGATTTTCAACCCGTCGAGCCAGGCAAAAATTGAGGCGGGCGACATCTTGATCGCCTTGGGCCACACCACCGAGTTGGAGCAACTGGTTGAGATATTGGCGGGAGATTGAAGGCCGGCCTTTCACCCGGCCGTGTACGCGGCCTTGAAAATGGCTTGCGCCTCTACGAGGGTCTGGGGGTCATCCACCCCCATCACTTCTTTTTCGTCTGATACCAACTCGAAGGCGACCGGATGACCATCGTCTGCCATGAACTGGACCAAGTCGGTGATGAAGAACTCCTCCACCTCCCTCGCCTCACCGTCGATCATCTTGTGGACTTGGTGCGGCCGGGAGGCCAGAAGGTCGAGGTAGGGCATGAGATGGGTCCGAGTTGCAGCATAGATGCCGGAATTACATATCTGCAGGCGCTTCCGTCTTTCGGGGGGGTAGTCCTTCCAGTACTTCCACTCGGTGATCCGCCTCACGCGGTCGTGATCGATTTCGAGGACCCCGTATTGCCTCTTGTGGCGAGGCCTGAACCCCAGGACCACGAAGCTGCTTTCGTCGAGGCGGTCCCTGATCCGTTCGTAAGTGGCGCGACTCACGAGCGGCACATCCCCCATGGTCACGATCACATGGTCTGCTTCGGCCTTGGCAATGAAGGAGCGCGCGGTCAGAAGGGCGCCACCCGTACCGTTGAGCCTTTCCTGCTCGCAGTAGGTGACGCCAAAGGGGCGCGTGAGGGCCATGACCTCTTCTTTTCTGTGGTGGACTACCACCGCCTTGGGGCCCTGGGGAAGGCTTTGGAGGATGTGAACCAGGATGGGATGGGCGCCCTCAAAAGGAGACCCATGGGGCGTGAGGGGGAGGAGGGTCTTGTTCCCATCGAATCCCTCCATCCGCGTGCCGCGTCCCGCAGCCAGAATGACCGAAGCTGTCTGTTTTTTCATGCTTCAAGTGCCTCCCGGGATTTTGTATAACAGAGCCCGGCCCGGGGGACAAGCCTAGTCTGGTATTGCTCAATCGCTCGACTTAGTCCCTTAGCGACGAAATTGCGCAAAACGGTCACAATTCGAGTTTTCAGGTTTCAGCGTTCAGGGGTCAGGCCTGAAACCCGAAACCTGACACCTGTTTGGTTCCGGCTTGGCCGGGCTGGGAGAGAGGCGAGCTGTGTCACAGGTTGACCATTGCCTTGAAAAGGTCGATAAGATATTATTTGCGAAGCATAGGCGTCGCTCCAATTCCTGTACATGGTTCCTGTTGAGGGTCGCGTCATGCCTTTGCGAAAAACGAGGATTCTCCTGGGGAGGATTGGCGAAGGACAAAAGGAAAAACAGCTGAAACTGCCCAAGCGTTTCGGAGAGGCCGGTCTTGAAGTGACCTCACGGATCTTCAGGAGCCGGAGGCCATCGTGAGGTCGGCCATCCAGGAATCGGTGGATCAGATGGGGATGACCACGCCCCCGGGTTGCGGACTCCGCGTGCTTTCCAAGCTCCTTCTCGTCATTAAGCGTGAAGATGCCCTGGGCATCACGGTCACGGCAGGAGGCTTCTTGGATCCGAAAGACCTCTCCAAAGTGAAAGAAATGGGCATTGCGGCCTTTTTCCCGAGAGGGACCCCCTTTGAAGCGATCATTGCCTGGGCCAGGGCCCACATCACCCCTGCGGACGGGCACAGCGATAACCCATGTGGGCGAGGGTCTTGGCCGCGCCTTGAAGGACGGTGACGACCGAAACGGGGGGGGTTGAAGGTTCCATGAAGGACACAGAAGGTTTCATACAGGCCTACCGTGAGTTCAGGGACGCGGTGGATCTGCGGAGCAACGACGTCCTCCCGGACATCAACACGGTGAGCTGGTGCATGCTCATGGGCTTACCGGATGTCCCGGCGGATGACGACCCTTCACCCGAGGGCTCTGCGGTGGCCATCGATCAGAGAGTGGCCATTTTGAAGGCGGTGTTCGTGGAGGCCAATCGGTCCCGCGACGACGCCTTCCTGGACGAGGGGCTTTCGAGGTATGACCGGGCAGGCGATGCGGCCAAACGCCTCTTGCAGGAGGAACCTTAGATCAGAGGACCGAACGATCAAGGTCCTCCGGTGTTGCGGTTATGGGTTGACCGCTCCAAAATCAATGGCTAAAATAGGCAATCGCAGAGATAGCGTATCGTCTTGCAGGTGGTTCAACCCTTGATCACTCCCATGGGCCTGAGCCGAGCGACCTTGCGGGCCAGGTTTGTTTCATGGACCACCTCCACGACGTGGGATACATCCTTGTAGGCCTCCGGCATCTCTTCCTTTAGTGTTTGTTTGCCACGTGACAAGACAAATATTCCACGGTCTTCAAGCTCTCGGTGTATGGCCCGACCCCTCGCCCGCTTGATAGCGAGGTTGCGGCTGAGGACCCGCCCGGCGCCATGGCAGGTTGACGCGAAGGTCTCATTCATCGCCCCTTCAGCGCCCACGAGCACATAAGAAAAGGTCCCCATGTCCCCTGGGATCAGGACAGGTTGTCCCACGTCGCGGTAGATGGATGGCAGGAGGGGATGTCCGGGCGGCAAGGAACGGGTCGCGCCTTTTCGGTGGACGCACAGGATCCTTTCTTGTCCATCCACAACGTGGCGTTCCTTCTTGGCGATATTGTGGCAGACGTCGTAGAGGAGCCTCATGCCCAGTGTCTTAGGCCCCACCGCCAGGATTTGCATGAGGGTTTCCCGTGTCCGGTGCATGAGGATCTGTCGGTTGGCCCAAGCATAGTTGGCGGCGCATGCCATGGCTGCCAGATAACGTCTGCCCGTGTCTGAATGGAGGCCCGCCCAGACGAGCTGCCTGTCGGGCAAGGGGAAGGGAGTCTGGTCCGTCGTCTTGAGGGTCCCCATTTCTTTCAGAAAGTCGTCGCAGACCTGATGGCCGAAGCCCCGTGACCCGGAATGAATCAAGATGGTCAGCTGGCCTTCAAAAAGGCCAAAGGCCTGGGCCTTCACCGGATCATAGATTGCATCAACGGCCTGAACCTCTAGAAAATGATTTCCCGAGCCGAGGGTCCCCAATTGATCCATCCCTCGCTTCGCTGCCCGTTCGCTCAGGACGGATGGGTCCGCGGGCGCCATGGTCCCTCGGTCTTCCGTCCTATCGAGGTCTTCAGGGTCGCCGAAGCCTTGGTTGACGGCCCACGCCGCGCCTTGGAGCGCGACGCGAGCCTCGTCTTTTTTGGAGAGGTGGAGGGCGCCTGTTGAGCCTACGCCCGTGGGGATGTTGTTGAAGAGGGCGGTCACCAGTGGTTTGATGTCGGCCCGCACGTCAGCAGCAAGGAGGGCCGTGGTCATGAGCCGGCATCCACAGTTAATGTCGTAGCCAACGCCCCCCGGGGAGATGATGCCCTCATCAGCGTCGAAGGCGGCAACGCCGCCGATGGGGAATCCGTATCCCCAATGGATGTCCGGCATGCCCAGGGCATTAGAGACGATCCCCGGCAGCATGGAAACGTTTGCAACCTGGATCAGGCTTTCGTCCTGTTGGACGCCTTTGATGAGCTCGTCGCTTGAGAAAATGAGACCGGGAACCCGCATGTTTCCGGTTCTGGGGATGACCCACCGAAAACGGTCCACTTTTTGAAGACTGATATCCATAACGAGGACTCCTAATGGGGTAAGGGAAATCAGCGGTCGAAGATGACCCTCGCCTCCCAATGATCGTCTTTTTTCTTTACATGGGTCTGGTGATAGGTGGCCGCCTTGATCTCGCAGAGCACCTCAAAGGTTGAGAGATCAAAGGGGGTGCAGGAGATCCGGGCTTTAAGGGAGCGTTGGGACAAGGTGAGAATTTTGGCATTCGTGACGATCTCCCGGTCTGCGTCAAATAGATAGAGGATCTCCCCGAGCCATCGAATCATGAGGTCCGGGAGGTCTTCGCCCGAAATGAAAAGGTTCCTTTGAGCGGCTTTGACCACATTCCTGGGCCTCACCATGATGTGCATCATGGCCGCGGCCGCGGCCTCGAACAGGCCTTCCAGGTCTCTGTGGCGAACGATGATGCCCATATCTGCCGTATGATCCAGGAAGGTGAAGTTCGGTTTCTTCGGCCACATGAGAAAATCATAGGCCCAGGCGGGCCGGTTGTCAAAAAGTAGCATTATCCAACGATTGGAGGAAATCAGATGACGAAGTGTTCCTTTTGTAAGAAGGATATCAAAGTCGGGGATCGGGTGGGCAGGAGTGATTCCTGCCCACGTTGTGGAAGGGATCTCCGATGCTGTAAACAGTGCCAGTTTTACGACCAGCGGGCGTATAATGAGTGTCGAGAGGTCATGGCCGACCGGGTCGTGGACAAGGAGCGTGCCAATTTTTGCGACTACTTTGCTTTCAGGGGAACATCCCAGGGCAACCAAAACAAGGCCCAGCAGGCCAGGATGGCCCTCGAGGCTTTGTTTAAGAAGTAGATTTGAATGCAGCTCGGTTTGTGGACCTGTTTCAATGGGACGGGTCATGTGGTATGATCTTCTGGCCCCGCCAAGACAAAATGGAATCAAGCCAAGATAAAGCTTCAAGAGGTTTCAGATTGTATCCTATGAATCCGTTGAATGGGTCTCTCTTGCGTCTGATCTTCTTGTACGGGTTCCTTCAGCTCGGATTATGGCTTCATCCGGGGACGACCCCCTATGGGCAGACGGATTCCGAGAAACAGCCCATTGGCAGTCCCAAGCTCCAAGAAGCAACCATTTGTGAGGATCTCAAAGACTTCCTGCCGGTGAACCAAGGGGTTGCGTTTTCCGTCTCGGCCGGAAGGGTCATCTGCTATACCTATTTTAATCCCGTTCCTCAGAAGACCTTCATCTATCACAGCTGGTTCCAAAGGGACCAGCTGATCACCAAGAAACGCCTTTACCTCCAGCCTCCCAAGTGGGCCACCCAAAGCGCCATACAGCTTCGGGACACGGACAAGGGCCCCTGGCGTGTTGAGATTACGGATCAGGCTGACCGGGTCATCCGAGTGCTGCGATTCAGCATCACCGATTGAGGATTCATGAAGAGCTTCGTCCTAACGCTCGTGAGTCTCGGCTGGCACGATGTCCTGGACATCCTTCTGAACACCTATATCCTCTTCCGTCTATATGTCCTTTTCAGGGAAACCATCGTTTTCCGTTTCCTGGTCGGCATCGCGGTGCTCTGGTTTTTTCAAAGGATCGCCGTCTCCATGAACCTGGTTCTGACCAGTTGGGTGACTCAGGGTATCACGGCGGCCGCGGCCATCATCGTGATCCTCGTTTTCAGAAATGAGATCCGCACGGTCCTTCAAGCCAGGAGCTTGAAGGCGCTTCTCTGGGGATATCCGACATACCAGGTGCGCACCCCCACGGAAATCCTGAGCGAGTGTGCGTTTGAGCTGGCCAGGCTGCGGCACGGGGCGCTCATCGTTTTTGGGGGCAAGGATGACCTGAAGGAGTTCGTCCACAGCGGCATCCCCTGGGATGGAAAGATCTCGCAAGAAATGGTGCAGGGGATCTTTTATCCCGGGAACCCGGTCCACGACGGGGCGGCGGTGGTCTCCGGCAACCGCATTCGAGAAGTAGGTGCGATCCTTCCCGTATCCAGACGGTCGGACCTTCCTAGCTATTATGGGACCCGTCATCGGGCGGCCATCGGGTTAACGGAGGTAACCGATGGACTGGTGGTGGCCGTCTCCGAGGAGAGGGGTCGGGTGACCGTCTGCAAGGGCGGGAGGATCAAGATTGTCTCCGGCAGGGCGGAGCTCGAAAAGCTTCTGCGTGAGCATCTCGGAATGGAGACGGATGTAAGAGGGGCCGCCCGAAAAAGACAAAAACTCGAGTTCGCCATGGCCGGGGTGCTGTCGCTCGTCTTCATCTCGGGCCTTTGGTTTGCCTTTGCCAGGGGATTGGACACCCTGGTGGCCCTTGAGGTGCCCATTGAATACATGAACCGCGATCCAAACGTGGAGATCCTGGATACCTCCGTCAATGCGGTCAAGGTCCAACTGAGCGGGTCCGGGACGATCCTCAAATCCCTTCGTCCGGATCAGGTGCGGGTTAGGCTCGACTTGAGCAAGGCCGTGGTCGGCCATAACGATTTCACCATCACGAGCGACCATATCGTCCGACCCCCGGGTGCCAGGTTGAGGATGGTCGAGCCCTCTGTGGTGCGGGTCACTCTGGATTCGGTCTCCAAAAAGGAACTGCCGGTTCAGGTGGATTGGGTCGGGAAGCTTCCAGAGCACCTGATCCTGAGTCAGGTAAAGATCGAACCTGAGAAGGTGGTGATTCGAGGCGGCGCTACCATCCTGGAGAGGCTTTCTACGGTTTACACCGAGAAGGTTCGGTTGGACGCCCTTGAGGGAAGCAGCACCATGACCGTGAGTCTGGCCTTGACCCCGGCCTCCTTGAGAGTGGACACCGGTTCCAGCGAGAAGGTGAAGGTCACCTATCAGCTGAAAGAACGCGAAAAGGTCGAAAAAAGGGAATAGGGCAAATTCCCACATGGGATCTGATTCAAGCGGGAAAGCCGGAGGTGAGAAGTCATGATGCGCATAGCCACGGCAACTGAATCCGACCACGAGAAAGTCAACCTCAATCTGGCCGTCGTCGGCGGCGGACGAACCTGCAAGTTCTTCCTCGACCTCCTTCAAAGGGAGGTTTTCCCCTATTTGCACATCAGGATACTGGGGGTCTGTGACATTGATCCCGAAGCCGAAGGATATCGGCTCGCCAACGAGATGGGTATTTTCACCACCCATGATTTCCGGGAGCTCTTCAGAATCGAAGGCCTTAACTTTATTCTTGAGCTGACCAACAACCGAGAAGTACTCCTTGAGCTCATCCGGCTAAGGCCCGGGGGAATAGGAATTCTGGAACATAACATCAGCCAGCTTTTCAGGACCCTTTTCGTTGTGAATCAGAGACTGGAAGCGGCCCAACAGCAAGTGGCTTTCGAGAAAGAGGTTTCCCGTTTCCTGTTTGAACAGACCAACGAGCGAATCGTTGTGCTGAACCCGGATTTCACGATCCTAGAAGCCAGTGAGTCATTCTTGAATGCGGTGGGACAACCGAAGGGAGCGGTGATCGGGGCGCGCTGCCATGAGGTCACCCACGGGTTGAGCGCACCCTGCTCGCGAGGGCAACCCGATATAGGGTGTCCCCTCATAGAAACCCTGAGATCCGGGGAGTCGGCCCACGTCATCCACGACCACCCGGCGCTCGATGGCGGGACCACTTACTGCGAACTGGTCACGTATCCTCTCAGGGACGCTGCGGGCCAAATCATACGGGTGATCGAAATCTGGCGAGACGTAACCGACAAACTTTCCATCCACGTGGAAAGGCGCGTCAACGAGATGAAGGAGAACCTTCAGAAATTGATCCAGAAGGACCGCATGATCTCGCTGGGAAAACTGGTGGCAAGCAGCGTCCATGAGATCAACAACCCCATTCAGGGGCTCATGACTTTCAGTGGTCTGATGAGGGACATCCTGGAGGAGGGGGACCTGAGCCATGAAAAAATCAGAGATTTCAAAAAATACCTTTCATTGATGTCCAACGAACTGGAGCGATGCGGGAACATCGTTTCGGGACTCCTCTCCTTTTCGCGGCAGTTCGGCGCGGAATACAGGCACGTTGACCTTTGGGAAACCCTCAACCAGACCTTGACGCTGACAAAACACAGAATGGACATACAGAACATCCATCTGGGGACCCGCCCGTGGGTCGATCCTCTGATCGTCGTCGGGGATGTGAACCAACTCCAGCAATGCTTCCTCAACCTCATATTCAATGCCATCGAGGCGATGCCCGATGGGGGGCAGTTGTTTATCTCCTCCGAATTGGACAGGGCTCGCCATGAGGCACGGATTATCATACAGGACACAGGACACGGCATCCCGCAAGAGATCATGGGTCACATCTTCGATCCCTTTTTCACCACCAAGGAAGAGGAGAAGGGGACCGGTCTGGGGTTGTCCATCGTTTACGGGGTGGTCAAGAACCATAAAGGACATGTCAGCGTGGACAGCCAGGTGGGGGAGGGGGCCTCTTTTCTCCTGACCTTTCCCCTCGCATAGCTTCCGACAGGCCGCGGAAGAGGAAAGATAATGGACAAGAACATGCGCATCATGGTTGTGGACGATGAAATGATTGTCCGGGAATCCTTTCTCCATTGGTTTCGAAAATATGGCTATCACACCGAAGTGGCGGCATCGGGATTTGAAGCCCTGGAAAAACTGGAGCGGGCGCCCTTTGATATTCTCCTGGTGGATATCAAAATGCCCGGCATGAATGGCATAGAGCTTCTGGCAAAGGTGAAGGAGGAATACCCGGACACCATCGTGATCATTATCACGGCGTACGGCTCCATTGAGACCGCCGTGGATGCCATGAAGATGGGGGCAGCGGACTACCTGCTCAAGCCCTTCAAACCTGAGCAGCTTTCTCTTGTGATGGAGAAGGTCATCCATCAGAAGCGGCTGATCTCCGAGTGCAGGTATTTGAAAGGCCGTCTGGAAGAAGTCACTCGCTTTGACAACATCATCGGACGATCTCAACCGATGCAGGAGGTCTTCGAGATCATCCCCGAGGTTGCGAGAAGCGACCCATCCATCCTGATCGTGGGAGAAACGGGCACCGGAAAGGAGTTAGTGGCCAAGGCCATCCATGCCAAGAGCAAGCGCGCCCAACTGCCGTTTGTCGCCATCAACTGCGGTGCCATCCCCGACAACCTTCTGGAGAGCGAGCTCTTTGGGCATCAAAAGGGCGCCTTCACAGGTGCCGTCCATGCCCGCAAGGGTTTCCTTGAAGTGGTTTCCGGAGGGACCCTATTCCTCGATGAGATCGGGGAGATCAGCCAAAAGATGCAGGTAGACCTCCTCAGGGTCCTGGAAGAGAAGAAGATCCTGAGGATCGGCGACCGGCAACCCATTGATGTGGATTTCCGGCTCATCTCCGCCACCAGAAGGGATTTGGAAAGGGATGTGGCCGAAGGCCGTTTTCGTGAAGACTTTTTTTATCGAATCAACGTCATCATGCTCCACGTTCCACCCCTCAGAAAGAGAAAGGACGACATCCCTCTGCTCGTCGAGCACTTCCTGAGCAAATACAGCCAGCAGACCGCCAAGCCCGTAGATCATGTGACCGGGGAGGCCATGAGGTTGCTGCAGTCCTACGATTGGCCGGGAAATGTGAGAGAGCTTGAAAATGCCGTGGAGAGGGCGGTGGTCCTTGCCAAAGCCAGAACCCTCCGCCCTGAGGATTTCGCCTTTCTGAGAAGTTCACCGCAGGCACCGGAAAGGCCCCGGTCCCTCAAGGAGCTGGAAAGACTTCACATCCAGGAGGTCCTGGAGGATTGCGACTGGAATGTCACCAGGGCAGGCAGGGTTTTGGAGGTCAACCGGGTCACGCTCCACAAGATGATCAAGCGGTTCGGTCTGAAAAGACCATGACTTCGGCAGTGGAATGCGCTCAAACGACCGACGGGAGAAGGCGCATCGGTATCCTTCCGCTTGGGGACATTCCCAGGCTTACCGCGATATCCATCGCGGGGCACATCCAGGGCCATCTTCGTCTCCCCGTGGATATCCTTCCGCCATTGGCGCCTCCATCCTTTGCCCTGAACGAGCAGAGGCTTCAGTACGACGCCGGGTTGATCGTGAAGGCCATCGAATGCGCCTGGCGCGACGCTTATGACAAGCTCATCGGTGTTGTGGCCGTGGACCTCTTTGTGCCCATCCTCAGCTATGTATTCGGCGAGGCGAAGCAAGGGGGCAGGTGTGGATTGGTCTCCGTCCGCCGGTTGAAGAAAAATCCGGACGGCTCTCCTGCAAAAACATCGGTTGAACTTGAGCGGACGGCCAAGGTGGCGCTTCACGAGTTGGGACATCTCTTTGACCTGCACCACTGCATGGAGGCGAAGTGTCTCATGCATTTTTCAGGTGGGATGGAAGATCTGGACAGGGCGCCTCTTTATTATTGCCGATACTGTACGGTCTTTCTCGGGGACGCCTTCCGTCCCGGTCGTGGGCCTTAATGGGCGCCATGAAAGCTCCGACTTGCCGTGCCTAGACACCCTCTGTCCGAAGGAAAGTCTTGACCAGGCGATCCCATCCCAGATCCACCGAACCCTCAAGCATGGTTCCATAGATGTCGTTGATCACCTCACCGCCAGTGGCTGCGAGCTGTCCGTATTCCGGACCCAGGAGGGACATGAGGTTTTGGTTTTCCATCTCCATCCACTTGTAGCTCTCACTTCCAAAATAGAGACCCTTCAGGTTCCCTTTGGGGAATCGGGGTTCCACTATGAACAGCCAACCTGTCTGATAGGGATCCATATTGGCGATGTCCGGGTGGTCCAGGGCCTTGTGGTTGGTCGCAAGGACCGTCCCCGTCACGGGTGACAGAACCGCAGCCTCGTGTCCATTTCGCCTGAACGCCCATCCTACCTCATGCTGCTTCAGATTGGCCCCGGGGGGTGGCAGGCTTAGCGCTTTCATGGCTCCGAAAAGCTTGACGAGGAATTCATCGAATCCTATCCGAATTCTGCCCCCGTGTTCGAAGCGAGCCCAGGTGTGCCCCATGTGGTAATAGTAGCCCTCAGCCATGCGGTAGCCGCAGACGCGTTTGCAGTGGAGCGCTTCGAGGGTTTCGGCAAGATCCATCTCATCGAGCATCTGATCATAGGCGCAGTGGTAGCACTCGTAATTGTTGGGGCATATCTTTGGGGCGTCGATCCGGCCGGTCAGGGCATGCCGGCACGGACGGGATGAACCGTGATACTGCTTCCGGAGACCGTCAACCCATGCGGGGTCAGCCTTTGTGACGCCTCCGTCGGCCTTCGGCCCCATGGCACTGCGCATTCCCTTATCGAACGGACAGTTGTAGCAGTCATAGGCGTTGTCGCACATCCGGAAGTTGATGACGCCGGCCTTCATCCAGATGCATTCTTCTTCAAGGACCTGAAACCCGATGACCCGCTTTGCCACCGGTTTCTGCCGTTCAACGTTTCTAGTCTTCATCGGATGAGTCCCCCTTTTCGTTTGAGAAGTGTGCCGCGTTCCCTGTCACCCTACACCAGTGCAACACGGAGACCATGAAACACGTATAGAGAATGCTCTGGCTATATGTGATTGAAATTTATTAATCTTTTTTTCAATGGCTTCCGGAAGACATGAAGGATGGTGAGAGGTCGAGGACGTGAGAAGCGTTACATTCTTCCTGGAAAGGAGAGGTAGATATAGGAATAACCTAGATTTTTAGATAGGTTATGGTGGTGTGGCCTTTGGCGACATGGACTGTAGCCATTGTTTACTACATCTTCCGAAAAAGATTGGCCTTCAGGTCTTGTCGCGCGACGGTCGGTTTTTTTCCGGAGAGATGTCCGCAGGAATGGTCGTCACCGGCAAGGTTACCGTGAAGGTCGAGCCCTTGCCTTCACGGCTGCTCACGCGGATCTGTCCGCCGTGCTTGGCAACGATCCCATGGGAAACGCTGAGGCCCAGCCCCGTGCCCTTGCCTTTCCCTTTGGTGGTGAAAAAGGGGTCGAAGATGGAACCCAGGATGTGGTTCGGGATGCCGCTGCCGAAGTCGATGACTTTCACCGCCACATAATTGGGCTCATCGGCTGGGAGGACCAGGATCTGTATCTTACCCCCCTTTGTGGATGCGTCAATGGCGTTAAGGATAAGGTTGAGGAAAACCTGCCTGAGTTGCTGGCTGTCGCCGTGCACACGGGGCAGATTGTCTGTTGCCTGAAACTCCATCCGGATCCCAGCGAGCTTCATCTGATTCCCGGCCAGGTTCACGGTATCAAGGAGAATCTGCTTCAAATCCAGCGGCTCCAGTTGAGATCCGCTTTCCCTTGCGAAATCCAGAAGGTTGCTGATGATGTCTTTGGACCTTTTGCTCTCGGCCACCACGTCCTGGATCATTTCCTTGCGCTCTTCGTCTGAATGGGTGTCGTAGTCCTCCAGCAGCATGTGGGCCGTGAGGGTGATGTTGTTCAAGGGATTATTCAGCTCATGGGCCACGCCTGCGGTGAGGGTCCCCACCGCCCGCATCTTGTGAGATTGAATCAAGACCGCCTCTCGGCTTTCCAGCTCCTGGATCATGTGATTGATGGAGATGGCGAGGTCCGTGAACTCGTCACGAAAGGATCGTGTTGGCGTGATGGGCGTGAAATTCCCCGATGCGATACGCTGCGCATAGGTGGTAAAGCGGCTGATGTTACCCAATAGACGGCTGCCCAAGAGATAGGCGTTGAATACGATGAAAACGAGCAGGAAAACGAGCGAGTAAAGGTGTATGTTTTTCGATCGGAGAAGGGCCTGTGCGACGGCCTCTTTTTCCTTTGCCGTCAGGTCCTGGGCAAAGGAGACCATCTGCTGTCCATACTTCCGCAGCTCCATTTCGATTTCATTCTTCTCTTTTAGGTATTCCTGCAGACCTTTGTTCTGCTGCTCGAGCTCCACCAAACGCTTCAGCAAACCTTCGTAGACATTGATGTCGGGCGGGACAGCCCCCGGACCATTTTTGCCCAGGATTTTTTCCAACTCGTCCGCATTGCGATTAAAGATGTCCTTCGCAAGGTATATGTTTTCCAGGGCGTCGGTCAGATTTGTCCCATAAAGGAAGAAATTCTTCTCAAAGCGACGAGCCTGCTGGATCTCGATGACATAATCATTGACGATCTCGAGGATCAGGAGTTTGTCTTCCACCTGGTAAGTCGTAATCAGAAGGAGGGTCGCGATACCGGCGGCAAACAGGAAAACCACCAGAAAGCCGAGATAGATCTGAAGACGCAGGCTGAAGCGGCGCCGGGCCAGAAGCGCCTTGCGGGCCGATTCGGCCGCCTGGATGTGCTCGTAGTGTCCTTCGAGCGTCTTCTCGATGTCAGGCAAAGCGTTGCCAGCCAATGAGTCCTTCAAGTTCATCCCTTTTCCGTGAGGCGCAGGCTAGGACTCACCTCGCGATACGGCGTCAAGGTCTATGGTGGATCCCAACGCCTCTGCGGCCTTGGCAATGACCCTCCTGAGATCGTCGGGTTGAAACGGCTTGGCAATGAAGTCGAAGGCGCCTTTTTCCATCGCCTCTCTCGCGAGGGCCATCATGGCGTATCCGGTAATCATGATGACCTTCGTACGCGGCGACTTCTTGGTCACATGCTCGAGGACCTGAATACCGTCGATTTCATCCATTCGGATGTCGGTGACCACAATATCAAACTCTTTCTCATCGATTCGTTTGAGCGCCACCGCGGGCTGCTCGAAGACCTCCACGTTGCAGCCAACCTTGGCCAGGGCCGGCTTCAGCCTCTTGCCCACAATGGGTTCGTCATCCAGAAGCAAGACTTCCAGCTGCTCGGTCATCCTTACCTCCCGCCCGCATTCCGGTCAAGCCGGAGCGAGTCAATTAATGGTTGACGCTTAATCATTCAAACGCGTTTGAAGCGTTGTCAGGTCTATCCTGGCGCTCAGCGGAAAGACTCTGCCGCCTGGCGAAAAATATCATTGATCACATGGACCTCCACGTATTCGACGCCGGGGAGTTCGCATGCCAGTTCCTTTATGGCGCTTGCCCTCTTTTGCTTTTCTCGTCTCAGGGCGGTCGTCTCAACGACCAACGTCCCCCGGTTGGCGCGCACCCGGACATCCGGAAAGCGGTCCATGAGCGCCGCCCGCACCCTGCTTGCCAGCTCCAGGTCCTGCAGACATTTGATGGAATAGGTCATGGGTTGGAAGCGGCGATAAGCCACCGTTTCAGCGATGATCTTAACGGCCTCATCCGAATCAATCTGGCTGAGGCTGATGACCAAATCGTATTGAGACGGATCCGTCTCGTCCAGATGAAAGGCCTCCATGGACCATCGACGGTGTGCTTTTTTCCGCCCGTCAAGGAATTTCTTGGCCTTGTCCAGGGAGAGGCCCCCTTGAGAGGTGATTTGGTGTGCGCGTTTTTCAGGATCCGAGAGCACGCGCACCCTCAGCGTGTGGGAGACCCCAAGGACATAGAGATGGGCCGCCAACCCATGGCAAACCACGTTGTCGTTAAGGAGTTCAGACAAGGTGGCCTCCTGAATGTAAGCCAGATAGCGATGGCACATTTTCGATGACAAGCCCAGAAAAGTGGGACCTTCATCCAGGGCTTGGGTGAGCTTCACCTCGGGGAGCCCGTGCTTGCCAGCCACTTTGCCAAGGATTTCCCTGCCCAATTCTTTGTAGCCCAAGACTCGCGCCGTCGATTGGGCGATCTCCTGCCCCGTCTTGTAAGAATCCGAAGAAATGATGATGACGGACATGTCGCGATCCTCTCTATCAACAGGTTTAGGGCCGTTTGCGCCGCCGCTGAACCATCAAACAGCGTTCGGAGGAACCGGCACCCCGGGATGGACTTCAATGTTGTTGATCCCCTTGAGCTCGCGGGCCAGAATTCTGACCTTTTCCAAGAGCCTGCGTGCAAGCCGGTCGTCGTCTTTGGCGTAAATGAGACAGTTGCCATACTCGCATAACACGTGAACGTCGGCGTGCAAGTCCACCAGATGCGCCTTTACCTGACTTGCAAGGGCCAGGTCGTCCATCTTCTGTTGGGATTCCCTGCTGGTCTTGAACTGCTCCAGACCGGCCGTCTCACAGATGAAGTCCACGGCATTCGACACGGTGAACTTATGGATGTGAATCACGAGATCATAAAGGGAACTGTCCCAGGGATCCGCCCCGTAAAGGCTCTGGGTCCATCTGCGACGCTCCTGATCGTCCTTGAGGATCAGGGATTGGGCCTCCTGCTCGTTGATCCCCTCACGGTTCATCTCGTTGCGCACGCGATCGGCCAGATCGGCGATGATCCGCACCTTGAGGACGTGGGGCACGCCTTTGAGGAGGAGATGTCCGGCAAGCCCGTGATAGACAACATTGTCTTTTTGCACAAGCCGGGTGAGCGCACTCTGGTAATAGGCGATGAACGAGAGTTTACCTCGGCCCAGACGCTCCAGAATGGTCGGTGAATCGTGTATGGCCTTAATGAGTTTTATCTCCGGGATGTGGTAAAGATCACTGGCCTCAAGGATCACCTCACGGCTCAGACATTCGTAGCCCAACCGATCGGCCACCCCCTCGGCCACTTCCTTTCCCTTGCTGTAAGACCCCCTTGAAACGGTAATGATTGCCATAGTTCCTCTTCTTGTTTGGTGAGATTTCAGACGCCATAAAGCAGGTAAATGGTGCCTATCATAGCCAATATAAACACAATGCTGATCAGCCCCCCGGCCTTCATGAAGTCCGTGCTGCGATACCTTCCCGGGCCCATGTAAAGCGCGTTGACCTGGTGGGTCGGAAGGATAAATGAGTTGCTGGCGGCCAACCCCACCACCAGCGCGGCCATGCGCGGGTCGGCATGTGCTGCTACGGCCATGTTCACCACCAGGGGGACAAGGAGCACCGTGGCCCCCACGTTCGAGATCACCAGCGTGAAAACGGAGGTGAGAATCCCGATGATCGCCAGCAGCACAATGGGTTTGACCGTGCCAACGGTTGTGAGCACGGTGTGGGCGATCCAGGCCGCTGTACCGGTCTTTTCAGTCGCGATGCCCAGAGGGATCAACCCGGCCAGGAGAAAGATCGTCCGCCAGTCAACGGAACGGTATGCCTCGTCGATGCTGAGGACGCGGGTGAGGACCATGCCGAGGGCCCCAGTCATGAGACAGATCGAAAGCTGGATGTTGAAAACAAGGATCATCACCAGGGCGACGGCCAGCCAGAGCCCAGCGAAGATCGCCTTTTCAGGCCGCATGAGTTCCACATCCACCGGGGTTGTGAAGAGCAGGGTTCCTTCGTCGTGAAGAACCTGCAAACGCTTCCAGGTCCCGTGGATGACGATGGCATCTCCCACCCGGAGCGCCAGATCACCGATCTGTGCCCTGTAGGTCTCGCCCTGGCGGTAAATGGCCAAGGGGGTCACCTGGTAGCGGTCCTGCAGTTCGATCTGGTTCAGAGTTTTGCCTTCCAGCGGAGATCGGGGTGCCACAACGGCCTCCACGGTGCCGGAGGCGTGGTCCGCCACATCGTTCCTGAAGACCTCCAACCGATCCTTGATGAGCATGTCTTCACTCTCCGCCATGCGCCTGACGTCTTTTTCCCGGCCGTAAACCACCAGATCAATCCCTGAGCGGATCACCATGTCCGAAGGCGGCGACGTCACCTTGAAATCGGGAGGCTCGGTCGCTGCCACCACGTTCACCAGGTAGCGCCGCCTCACGTCGTCAACCCGCACCGGTTCCCGGTAGTCGGTGAAATTCTCCGGGGTTTGAAGCTCATAGATCTCCCCGATTTCCTGGAGAAACCCGCTCGATGAGGCGTTGACGGCCTTCTCAGGCGAATCCGTCTCCGTGGTTCCCTGCGGAAGGATAAAGCGCCCGAGGAAGATGAAACACAGAATGCCGCTGACCACCAGCACCAGGCCCACGGGGGTCACGTCAAACAGGCCAAACGGTTTCAGCTTGAACGGGGCCAGAAGGTCATTCAAGAGAATCAAAGGGCTCGATCCCACCAGGGTTACCGTGCCCCCCAGGATACAGCTGAAACCGATGGGCATCAAAAGCTTGCTGATCGGGATCTTCAAGTTCTTGCTGATGCGCTGAATGGCAGGAAGAAAAAGGGCTGCCGCCCCGATATTCTGCATAAAGCTGGAGATGGCTGCGATGGCGAGCGAGATGGCGATCACAATCCGTGATGGGCTCTTGCCGGCGATTTTGAGGATGGGTGCGACCAAGTTGTTGATCAGGCCTGTCTTATCCAGTCCCGCTCCGATAATGATCACTGCGATGATGGAGACCACGGCGTTACTGCTCAATCCGACGAAGGCCTCCTTGGGGGTAACGAGGTGGAGGAGCGGCAGAGCGACCATCATGAGAATGGCAACCACGTCCACCCGGACCCACTCGACGACAAAAAGAAACACGGCAACACCAATCATGAGCATGACCAGAATCATCTCAGCGGTTAGCGGCTGCATCGATCTCAATCCCCCTCAGGCGTCTTTCTATCTATTATATCTTTTGATTTTTCTTTGTCTCCGGTTGCTCGGGCCTTGACCTGCTGATCACCGCCAGGAGAGGACACTCCAGGGTGTCGGCCACCTTTCCGATCCAGTGGGACCGCCTCGGCTGGCCTCCATCGGGCAGGTCTTCACTGCTTCCCCAGATCACCGCCTGAAACGGCGGCCGCTCTGCCAGGAACTTCAAAAGCTCCTGCGCTGCGTCGCCCACCCGCAGGGCGACTCTCACGGAAATCCCTTCCTTCAGGAATTCAGAGGATATGTGCCCCATTGTCTCCCCAATGCGTTTCTCAAGAAGCCCCATGGCCCTTCTCTTGGAACCCAGAAAAGGGCGGTCCATAAAGGCCATCTCAACCAGCATGAGAAGCGCCACTTCGGAATCCATGCGCAGGGCCAGTTCCCGACAGTAGGAAATGGCCTGTGGAGAAATCTTCTCGTTTTCAAAAATGACGAGAACCCTCTGGAACATGGGGATAATCATTCCTTTCAGGAGGAAATGATTAGCACGGTCCATCCCGGGAATCTTTCGGGTCGCCATCATGAACGCTTGGTTCTGAATTCCTGCTATCGGAGGAGGTCACGTTAGGCTTTGGCTCCACGATGGTTGAGATTTTTCATCCTCCTGCTACCCCGTAAACTACCAGGGAAGAACCATAGAATCAAGAAAAGACCCCGCAGGACCGCATTCATGTCGAAGTCGCATTGGGTGATACCATCGGGCGGCAAAGGATCCGCCGCCAAACCGCCATCGCGGTCTAGGTCCAATCGGCGGTGCGACTATTCCTGGAGGAGGCGGAGGCAATCCTGAGGGAAACGGTGGGTGCCTTTGTCCTTTAGGCTGACCCGCACGAGGGCGTCCGGATCATTGATGGTTGTGTCCGGGTCCGTGATGATACCGTGGAGCCCGATATATTCGTCCATGTAACTCTGCCATGATTCGTCTTCGGATCTTCTATATATTTCAACCCGTTGACCTTTTCGGAAAGCCATCCACATGCTCCTTTCGACCTCCGTTGATTTTGGCCAGTGATGCTAAAAGATGGACGGAGGAACAACCTTTTTCCCTGTACCTTTTCTGGCGCACTTCCCGCAGAGTAGGCGGCCGGAGGTTACTTCGGCGATCGCTCCTACTTTTTGCCCGATGAAGTCAAGATATTTCGCCGGACCGAGTACGGCGCCGCAGTTTCGGCAATATTCCAGCTTTTGCCGATTGAGGATGGTCCCGCATAGGGATAAGATCCTCTCTCCCTGTCGGTCTTCGATCCTCATGGCGGTATTTGGGCAGTTTTCGGCACAGGCGCCGCAGGCGATGCATCTCTCTTCGGTCCGTCTAAAATCGGTCGCAACGGGGTGATCGAAATCCAGGTAGCCCATTTGAAGCGCGTCGATTCTCATTTGATCCCGGCACACGGCTACACAATCCCCGCACCGGCGGCAGATATCGCACCGAAGACATCTCCGGGCCTCTTCCCGAACCTGGTTTTCCGAATATCCCAGTTCCACCTGCTGAAAGGTGGTCCGACGCCGGTCGATATTCAACAGCGGCATTTCCGGTCTCTTTAGGGACATCTTCGTGGAGGCAGGCACTTCCGAACAAGGCGTTCGGTCGCGACGAACCGGAATGGGCGGCATCGTTGGTTGCGGGATGCCGGATAGATACCGATCGATGGCATCGGCGGCCCTTTTCCCTCCGCCGATGGCTTCGACGACCGTGGCCGGACCCAGAACGGCATCTCCGGCCGAAAAAACCCCGGCCATGGAGGTTTCCATGGTCACCCGGTTGACATGAATGGTGGTGCGCCGGGTCCACTGGAGGTCGGTTAATGTCTCAAGCCATTTGGAATCCACACCCTGGCCGATGGCCGGTATGACCGCATCCACATCCATATGGTGGTCGCTTCCTTCTACAGGGACGGGACGGCGCCGACCGCTCTCGTCGGCAGGCCCCAGCTCGGCCCTTAGGCAATGCAGCGAGGTGATCTTCCCGTCAGCCCCCCTGACCTCCACGGGTATGGTTAAAAATGAAAAATGAACGCCCTCTTCTTCCGCCTGTTTCACTTCTTCCTCATCCGCCGGCATTTCCGATCGGGTTCTCCGATAAACGATGGTCACCGCTTCGCAGCCCAAACGGATGCAAGTCCGGGCTGCGTCGATGGCCACATTTCCGCCTCCGATGACCGCGACCTTGTTTCCTGGCATGTGCCGCTCGCCCAGGGCGACCCTTCTGAGGAGCACGATGGCGTCAATGACCGCAGAAAAATCTCGTTCCCCCGGAATGCTCAACTTGAAAGATTGATGAGCGCCTATGGCGACCAGAAAGGCTTCAAACCCTTCCTTTTTCAACTGCTCAATGGTGACGTCCTTCCCGAAGCGGGTATTGAACACGAATTCCACACCCAAGGCCTCGATCATGGCCACCTCCCGGTCGATCACTTCTCGCGGGAGCCTGTACCGTGGGATGCCCACCATCATCATCCCCCCGGCCATGGGCATCGCCTCTATGACCCTGACCCCGTAACCCTTAAGTGCCAAGTAGTAGGCAGCGGTCAGTCCTGCAGGACCAGCCCCGACAATGCACACCTTTTGGTTCTTGGCCGGCCCTTTTTGGGGGTTTTCATATTGTCTTTCCGAAAGGGCCCTTTCTGCGGCAAAGGCCTTGAGGAACTTAATCGATATCGGCGTGTCGATGCGCCCCCTCACGCACATGAATTCGCAGGGCCGGGTGCATATAAGCCCGCAGATCCATGGAAAGGGGTTGTCTTTCCGTATGACGTTGACGGCTTCGGCATCGCGCCCCAGACCGATGAGGGAAACATAGGTCGGGACATCGATCCCTGCAGGGCATGTCATCTGGCACGGAGAGGGCGCCAGTTTGATGCAATCCCCAGTGGGACAGATATGGGTTTTGATGTGGCTTAGAAATATTTCCCGGTGCTCGTGGATCACTGAACGGATGTTTTTCCCGATCAGAACGCCGGCCTCGTCCGGGCTCTCATCCATGAGTTGCTGCGCCAGGGACTCCAAGGCCCCGAAGTGCTTTTCTCCGGATCGGCCCCAGGAGACATCATGCAGGAGCTGGCGAATCTCTTCGGCAATGCGCCTGCTTTTAGGATTCGCCAAGCGATCGGAATGCAGGATTCCGGTTAGTCGGCTCAGTGTGCTGTTCACCGGGCACTCTTTATCGGACATGATTTACTTCCTTGACTGGTCTCTATATCTGGAAACGGCTTTTTTTAGGGATTCAACGCCTTGGATGGTAACAGATTTACGATTTGAACAAATCACACATCCGGCGTGCCATTATATGTCCTTGCGAGGCGCGGGGCTGTAATCCGAACGCTTCGTTTTGAATACACCTTGGCACAGTTGGGGCAATGATGGTGCGGTTCCTTTTCATACGGATGCGCGCCTTCCCGCTGCCTCACGTACTCCAGAAAAAGGGTGGTGGCATAATACTTGCCGCAAATATCGCATCTCTCAAGCGCATTCTTTCCGATGACTTCATCTCTGATCAGAGTGGTCCTGACATTTTCATGGTCTTCACAGCGGATTGCACCGGTCGGACATATACTGGAGCAGGTCCCGCACCCAATACAAGCTCCGGTTTCGGAAGGCACAACATAGTGTATGTTGTCTTTCTTGACCATTGTCAGGGCATTGGCTCCGATAATATCCGAACATGCCCGGATACACAGGCGACAGCGAATGCAGCCATCGGCCTTCATTCCTGTGCTCAGTCCGAATTCGTGTCCGATTTTGTGGATAACCTCCGAATTGGGGGCCAATTTCAAAAGGTTGCCGATGGCTTCGTTTCTGAGCTTGTGAACCATCGAGCTTTCAGTGGTTACTTGCATGTTCTCCTGGACTTTTGCCGCACAGGATAACCGGGTCCGCGGCGGCCGCTCGCCCTCTTTAATTTCCACGACACAAAGCTTGCAAGCTGCCGCCGGCATAAGTGCAGGATGAAAACAAATGCTTGGAACCTTCACTCCTTTTTCCCTTAGTACCACGAGCAGCCGTTTGCCTTCTTCGACCTGATATCCCTGCCCATTGATTATGATATTAACCATGGCCGTATCTTCCTGCGACCAATATGGCCTTCAGCCGGCTTGTCCGCAACACGATCTATCGAACCGGTCTCTGATCACTCTGAAGATTATTCCAGATGTCCCGCACCCTTGGTAGACGCCATGGCCCTGGCATAACGTTCCCTTTTTAATTGGGGCATTTTCTCTGTTTCGCCAAAACCAAGGCAGTGGGTGGTGCAGATGGTCACACAGGCCGGCTTGAGTCCGGCGTCAATACGGTCCATGCAGTAATCGCATTTCACCACCTTGCCGATCTCCGGGTTCCACTGGGGCGCCCCCCAGGGGCAGGCGGAAATACAGGTCTTGCACCCCACGCACAGGTTGTGATCCACGAATACAATGCCGTCTTTCGTCCTTCGCTGCATGGCGCCGGTGGGGCATGCGGCCACGCACCAGGGGTTTTCACAGTGAAAGCAGGGCATGAAAATAAACGACGCACGGGGTCGATCACTGAAAAACTTGGGTCCGACCGGAATGACCTGACAAGGTCTGGTCCCCGGAGGTAATCCCTTGTTGCTCTTGCACACGATTTCGCACGAATGGCAGCCGATGCATTTCTGCTGATCCTGCAACATGAAGTATTTGCTCATTATCTATATCTACCTCCCAATGTGATTAACGATTGACCCTTGAAGGTTGAATACGGGCGAATCCGGTTGTTGCTTCATTCCATTGTCAATCGATAATCGTTAACGCACAATCCCTTATGCCGGTGTGACGGTAACAAACGTATCATGAAGTGCCGGGCTGCCCCCGGTCATATCCGTGATGTTTTCCACCAGAACGCCGTCGGAGAGCCCCCGATTATAGGCCCTATCCGCTGACTTGGATTCATGGCCGAACCCATGGAGCATAAAAACCGCCTCAGGGTGGATGAGATCGGTCACCTTTACCTTGATCTCACCCTTGCCGACCTTAGAGACAACCGCCGCCTTATCGCCGTCCTTGAGACCCAATTCCCTGGCCCTCACCTCGTTGATCCAGAGCTCGTTTTCCGGGCAAATCTCATTCAAATAGGGATTGTTCTGGGTGGACACATGGGTATGCAGCGCATTACGCCCAACAACCAATCGAAACTGTCCTTTCGGCGGCGGCGCCACCTGTTCATAGGGTGGAAACGACGCAAAGCCCGCATTTTCAAGCAGGGAGGACTTAAATTCGATTTGCCTTGAAGGCGTTTTGAACTTGATACCATCTTTACGATCCCAGAAGATCTGGTCTTTGGCATAAGAGACAAACCCTTTGGCTTCAAAATCCTTTAGCGTAAACCCGGTGCCTTCGAGCTGCCATTGGACCAGGTCTTCCATGCTCTCGTATGGAAAGTATTTTCCAGTGCCGATGCGCTCGGCGAGCTGTTTCAGGATCATGGCCCCTTCTCGCGTGTCAAATCGCGGCAAGACCGCCTGCTTTCTTAAAAACATCTGGGGTTTTAACCCATTGGCCTGCTGGACGCAGTCCGTGCGCTCGAGATAGATGGATTCCGGCAGGATCACATCCGAATACCAGGCGATGTCGCTCCAGTTGATATCGATGGTGACGATGAGGTCGAGTTTTTCAAGCGCTTTCTTTGTCAGATTGGTGTCCGGGATCGACATCAGCGGGTCGAACCGGTAGGCGATGAGGGCCTTGACGGGATAAGGGTCTTCGTTCAGGATGGCATGGGGCAACATTTGAGCCACCCCGTGGTCGGGGTCCGGCAGGGGGAAATCCTTGGTGCCGACTTTATCGAACCGGGGCGCTTCGATTTTTGGAAATTTCTGCTCCGTCAGCTTGCGGGCCGGTTTGGCACCCACTTCGCCCGGCCCTTTCTTGAAGAAAAACCCGCCTTTTGCTTCGATGCTTCCCATTAAGGCGTTTAAGATCATGATGGAACGCCGGACATAAACCTCATTGGTATAATTGGCACCTCGGTAGCCGAAATGGAAGATGACCGAGGGCTTGTCTTTCGCCATTTCACGAGCCAGTTCAATAATCTGATGGGCGGGAATGCCGGACTCCCTCTCGGCCCATTCGGGTGTGTATGGATTGACAAAATCCTGTAAGTCAGCCAATCCCAAAACCCAACGATCCACATATTCCGCGTCGTAAAGCCGCTCTTTTAAAATCACGTGAATAAGTCCATAATTTAGCGCCAAATCGGTCCCCGGGCGGATCATCCAGTACCTGTGGGCCTTGGTGGCCGTAACCGTGACTCGCGGATCAATGTAGGTAAGCTTGGCGCCTTTTTCCAGAGCCTCCATCATGCTGTTCACTTCCTTCACGGCGATGGCCTCGAAGAGGTTACGACCGTACAGGACGATATGTCTGGTATTTTTGTAGTCCATGTTCATCTGGGCGTCAGTGTAACCGAACAGCGAGCGGCAGGCCGTGTTGACCGACCCTTTGCAGAGGGCGTCATGGGTGAAGTGGTTTGGTGAGCCGATGGCCTTGATGAAGGTCTTGCTCACGTGGGTGGCGAGCTGGGTCCGTTCTCCCAGGACCACGCTCTGTGCCCCATGGGTTTCGATGATGGACTTTAATTTATCGGCCGCAAAATCCAGGGCTTCATCCCAACTCGCCTTTCTCCAGTGCCCCGATCCGCGTTCTCCGACCCTGATCATAGGGGATTTGACCCGCTGATCGTCATAGACCATGGAAATGCCGGCGGCACCCCGGGGACACAGGCTTCCTTCCATTCCCGGTACATGAGGGTTGCCTTCGATCCATTTTACCTGGCCGTCTTTGACCAGCACCTTGATGGGGCAACGCACTGAACACATGAAACACAGACTGTAGAGTTCTTTCATAAATTTCTCTCACTTTCGCTATTGATATCTTAGGGGCTATGCTGGGGGCATCGCTCTCATCTTATGTACATATATTTAAAAGAGATTTTCCTATAAGTCAAACGGAGGGGCCCTACCATCCAGGGGCTTTAAGCGGCAGGCGTTTTGTGATATCTTGAAAAAGGTTTGTGTAGAGAAACACCCAGACACGGATTTGCATCACTCTGGTAGGTGATCGACAGATTCATCGAATTTGCATGACAGGCAAGGTCCGCGTTGCGGAAGCGGCGGGTATTCTATCCGTCCAAAGACTGAATGGAATCTAAAGCGGAGCGATTCAAGGTGGAAAGAGGTGTAGCCGATGGGAAAGATGGATTGCGCCAAGCGTTGGTTTGTGGGTTTGACGGTCGTCACGGTCTTGTTTGGCGGTTGCGCGACGATTCCGGAGTTGAAGCTGCTCTATCAGCTGCCGCCTCCCAAGGATCGGTTGAAAGGGCAGACGGTCTTTTTGTCCATTCAGGACGCAAGGGCCACCAAGGATATCATTTCGGAGGGGGCAAGGGAGGATTTCAGGGGTTTTACGGGGTACATTTCCCTGAGCCTGGCCCGGAGCGATGAGCCGGGTTTCAAGATGGGTGCCTTTGACTTTGACGGGTTGATGAGGGAGGGGTTTCGAAGGCGCCTTGAAACAAGCGGCATCAATGTGTCACCGTCGAGGCAAGGATCCGAGCCCGAGCTGCAGGTGATTGTCCAGACGTTCAATCTGGACCGGGTCGATCGAAACTGGGTCGCCACCATGGCCTATGAGGCGAGGCTCCTGATGGAGGATCGGATCCTGGCAAAACAGGCGGTTTCCGGCAGCGCGGAGCGGGCAAAGATCCTGGGGAACGGCGAAGCGGACAAGGCCGTGAGTGAGGTCTTCAGCGACACCATCAACAGACTCGATCTTGAAGGCTTATTCAGCGAGGCTGGCCTCCTTCGCTGATCAACCCGCATTTGGCGAGGAATCATGCGTCCCCAGGGGCCCCTTGGGTTAAGCGTATCAGGCCGGGTTAGGAAACAAGGATCGTGATCGAGGAGACAGGAAACAAGAGGCACGGCCTGACCAGTTGGATCAAGGCCAGGTTGCTCGGCAGAGGCAGGACCCTTGCCCCTGTGGACGCAGGCTTTATTTCCGAGCTCTCGGACATCGAAGAGATAGGCCGGTATGAGGTCCTCGACCGGGTGGGCAAGGGAAGCATGGGGATGGTCTACCTGGGAAAAGACCCCTATATCAAGCGCCACGTGGCCATCAAGATCTCCCGCCCCTCCAGGGACCTTTCGGAAGAGGAAGCGGACAAGTACCGGGAACGCTTTTTTCTGGAGGCCCAATCGGCCGGCCGACTCAGCCACCCCAACATCGTGGCTATCTATGATGCGGGGATGTACCGCGATTTCTGTTACATCACCATGGAATACGTCGACGGCCCGACGCTCGAGCGGTTCTGCCGGCCGGAGAACCTTCTGCCGGTCCCAAAGGTGGTGGAAATCATTTTCACGGCCTGCAGAGGCCTCGATTACGCCCACAAGATGGGGGTCGTGCACCGTGACATCAAGCCGTCCAACATCATGCTCAACAAGTCCGGGAGCGTGAAGATCACCGACTTCGGGATTGCCCGCATTGAGGCGGAGCACACGCTGCACGATGGCATCATCGGATCTCCAAGCTATATGTCTCCGGAGCAGATCAAGGAAGACCCTGTGGGCGAAAAGAGCGATATTTTCTCGCTTGGCTGCGTGCTTTATGAGCTCCTCACCGCGAACAGGGCATTTACGGGGGAGAACTATTTCTCCATCCTTTACAGGATCACCCATGAGGATCCACCATCCGTTTTGAGCTATGAACGGTCTATCCCCGAGGTCCTTGACAAAATTACCCGGAAGGCCCTTGCCAAGGACCCCTCGTTGCGCTACCAGACTTGCATGGACTTGGCCTATGACCTTCGCGTGGCCTTGAGGGGCTTGAAGGGTTCGGTCAAGCGCTCAAAGATCGAGGACGTGGTGGACTACATCCACCAGGTGCCTTTCTTTGAACCCTTCAGCCGCGACCAGGTCACAGAGGTCCTCATGGCCAGCAATCTGGTCAAGGCCCCCAAAGACAGGGTCATCGTCAATGAAGGGGATATTGACGACTCCTTTTTCATCATCCTGAGCGGTCAGGTGGTGGTGCGAAAGGACGGCCGGACGCTATCGCGCATCGACCGGGGGGAGTGCTTTGGCGAAATGGCATACCTGAGCGGAAAATCTCGTGCCGCAAGCGTCGTGGCCGCCACAAACTGTATCTTGATGAAGAGCAGTGCGACTTTGCTTGACCGCTCGCCCCTTGAGATCCAGCTTCTGTTTCTTAGACAATTCGCCTTGACCCTCCTTACCCGCCTCTCCAAGAGCAACAGCAAGAAGGTCTGAACGTGAAAAAACGATCGCGGATTTGCCTGATCAGCCTGGGCTGCTCGAAGAACCTGGTTGACAGTGAGCACATGCTGGGTCTTCTGAGGGCACAGGGGTGTGAGATCGTTTCCGATTGTGGGGCGGCCGAGGTGGCGGTCGTCAACACCTGCGGATTTATCCAGTCAGCCGTCGAAGAGGCGGTCTCGACCCTGACCGAAATGATTCGGCTCAAAAAGAGGGGGAAGATCCAGAGGCTTTTCGTGACCGGGTGCATGGTGCAGCGCTATGGGGCGAAGCTCAAACGCGAGATGCCCGAAGTGGACGGGTGGCTCGGCACCGGGGAGTACCTACGGATCGGATCCCTTGTCTCAGGGGAAAAGGAAGCATCGAAGAGGGCTTTTTATGTTGGAAGGCCCACCTATCTGGCTGACCACACGGTTCCCAGGATCCGGTCCACCCCTTTTTACACCGGGTACATCAAAATCGCAGAGGGGTGCAGCCATAAGTGCTCATACTGCATCATCCCGAACCTTCGGGGGGCTTTCAGGAGCAGGGATCCGGCCTCCATCCTGAGCGAGGCAAACCGAATGGCGGCGGAGGGCGTGAGGGAATTGAACCTGGTGGCCCAGGATACGACCCATTACGGAAAGGACCTGCGCCCGCCGACCTCTCTTGTATCCTTGTTGGAGGGCCTTTTGCGGGTGGAAGGCATCTCGTGGATCCGCATCCTTTACAGCCACCCCCAGAACATCTCCGAGGGGCTTCTGGACCTGATCGATTCGAATGATAAGATTTGTCCTTATCTTGACATCCCTTTCCAGCACGTCAACGGGGAGATCCTCAAGGCAATGGGGAGGGGGAGATCCCTTGAGACCCCTTATGAGTTGATTGAACGAATCCGCGCCAGGAAGAAGAACATTGCCCTTCGAACCACCCTCATGGTGGGTTTCCCTGGCGAATCGGAGGCCATGTTCCAGGAGCTCCTTGATTTCGTGAGGCAAGTGGCGTTTGAGCGCCTCGGGGTGTTTACCTATTCTCCGGAAAAGGGGACCCGGGCAGCCCGTATGGCCCCCGATGTGACATTAAAGGTGGCAGAGAGGAGACGGAATGCCATCATGAGGCAGCAGGCCAAGATTTCGGAGCGGATTCATCGTCGTTTCGTGGGGCAAGTGACCCAGGTCCTCATCGAGGGCGTCAGTCGCGAGACAGACCTACTCCTGACCGGCAGGACCGCAACTATGGCCCCGGAGGTGGATGGCCAAGTGTTGATCAACAAGGGAACGGGACCGGTCGGGCAGATCATGCCGGTCCGGATCACCGAGGCCTATGCCTATGACCTGATCGGAGAGATCCTGGAATAGGGGACCCGGTTTTGTTTTGACAAACACGCGGGGTATGCTTTAGTTTTTCATGCAATTTTCTTTCATCACCCTAGATCCTTTCAAGTATGAGTGACCGGGACCACGAGATCCTTTCGGAGTTTAAGCCGCATTTCGAGAAGATCAATCACGCGCTTGGGCGTGTTCTCGAAAGCCGCATCCCTCTCATTGTGGATATGGGTGCTCACAGCCTGCTCGGTGGCGGGAAGCGCTTGAGGCCGCTTCTCTTTGTTCTTTCAAGCCGGCTTTGCGGGTACGGGGGAGAGGACCTCTACCGTCTTTCAACCATATTCGAGTGCATCCACACGGCATCGCTGCTCCATGATGATGTGCTGGACAACGCCGAGGTCCGGCGCCGAAAACCCTCTGCCAATCAACTCTGGGGGAACCACGCAGCGGTCCTGGAAGGAGACTTCCTCTATTCCAAGTCATTCAGTATCGCGGTCAGCGCCAAAAACCTCCGCTTTCTCGAACGGCTGACAGAGACCACCACCCAGATGGCAGAAGGCCAGGTCCTGGAGCTCATACACACTGATGACTGGAGCATGGAAAAGGAGACCTACCTGGAGGTCATTACGGCAAAGACGGCCGTGCTCATCTCTGCGGCCTGCGCCTGCGGGGCCATTATCGCGGGGGCAGACGAAGCGACCGTAAGTGCCCTAGGAGACTTCGGTGTGAGGATGGGCATCGCCTTTCAACTCATGGACGACGTCCTGGACTACACCTCCACGCAGAACATCTTTGGCAAGCCGGTGGGGAAAGATCTCCGGGAAGGGAAGATCACGCTCCCGCTGATCTACGCCATTCCGAAGCTTGAAGAAAGAGAAAGGCAGGGTCTTGAGACCCTCTTTAAGGAGAGAAGGGCCAAAGAGGCCGATTATCAAGGACTGATCGGATTTGTTCGAAAAAATGGTGTGCTGGGGCACATCCGGGATGAAGCCAGGGCCTATGTGGACGAGGCGGCCGAATGCCTGGCCCCGTTCAGCGGTTCAGCCATGGGAAAGAGTCTTCTCGACCTCAACCGGTATATTATTGATAGGAACTTTTGAAGGCCATTCGCTTCAGTTGGCGGGGGTCATCGGACCCATTCACGCCTCAATGGGCTTTCCCTTTCTTTCCATCTCCATTCGCATCCAAGTCACTCTCGCCGAAAAGGGCTTAACAGTGAGCGATTGTCTGGCCAAATGCGCCGGAGAGAAGCGGTCAGAGTGGGATTCTATTTTCCGAAAGGGCAGTTGGGATATCGGCATTCCGCGCAATTCAGGCACAGTCCACCGTGGGCCATGGCCGCAAAGTCCTGACGGCTGATGGCCTCACCTGCCAGGACTCGAGGCAGAATCAGATCCAAGACCGTCGCCCTATAATAGAGGATGCAGGCGGGAAGCCCCAGGACCGGGATGTGGCCGATCCTGGCGTAGAGGAACATGGCTCCCGGCAGCACGGGGGTCCCGTATACCATGTCCCGGGCGCCGGCTTCAGCGATCGCCAGGCGGCTGACATCGTCCGGGTCTACACTCATGCCGCCTGCCACCATGAGAAGTGTTACACCCTTTTGGGTAAGCGATTTGATGGCGCTGGCGACGGCCTGCGTATTGTCCGGTGCGTAAGTAATCTCTTTGAGGGGGGACTGATAGGCCTCCAGTTTTTTGCGGATCAAAGGGGCGAACTTGTCCTCGATGAGACCACCATGGACCTCGTTTCCGGTGATCACGATACCTGCCTCGACCCTCGTGAAGGGCTTTACCCTGAAAACGCCGCCACCTGCCCGGGCGGTTTCTGTTGCCAAACGGAGGCGGCTTCGATCAATCACCAGGGGGATTACCCTGGTTGCCGCGACCATGTCGCCTTGCTCGACAACGTCATGATTGTGTCTCGAGGCGCAGGAGATGTCCGGGATGATGTTGAGCTCCATAAGCCGATCCGCCCTGACCTTGAGGAGTCCCCTGTGGGCCGCCCTGAGTGCGACCTTCCCCTCTGAGGGTGCCGGGTCGAAGACGACGCCGGGCCCGCTGAGGGCCCTGGCAAGGGCAAGGGCCGCCTCGTCCTCGTGAACCTGTTCAGGCCCCAGGCGGAGGACATAGAGGTGCTCCTTTCCAAGCCTTCGAAGATGAGGGATGTCGGCCGCTGTCACCACGTAGCCCTTCTTAAAGGCAGCCCCTTTGAACTGTCCGGGCCTGATTTCGGTGATGTCATGGGCCAAGACCGTCCCAACCGCCTGATCCACAGGGATGACTTTCACATGAGACCTCTGCTCCGTTTCCATCCGTTCTCCTCCAAAAGACACATGTTGTCGGCGCATGCCGTCCACAACTCATCTGTTTCCACATGACGTCGTAATATAGATTTGATTCGGGGCCCCGGTCAACCTGCAGACGGAACGCCGCCTGAATTCAGGGACGAGAGGCCTGGCCGCTTTTCTCTAAGGAGGGTGTCCCGGCGCTTTGTTTTTACACGCTGGAAAATATTTCGACAGGCCCGACCCACTGTGCCCTCGGCAGAAACGTGATCCAGATCCGGCAAATGGTCTGTCAATCCAGGAATCCTTGGGAACTCGGCTCATTGGGGAACGGCCGGCATGGCCTTTGCTTTGCAGGACCATCGATCTGCCGGCCCAGGTGGACCATCTGTCCGTTCTCATCCAGCAGGTGTGCAATAAGGGCGGGTCATGGACGCTGTGGAGTCGGGTTGCAGTGTTCAAAACATGCGTCATATGGCTGATGTGTTTGACGGAAGGAGGCGCCGGGGGAGACCCCGACAAGCGACATCTTAACCCTACCAGCTCCATCTTCGTTTTTTCTTGACACCCTTGAGGGATTGTATATAAAAGGTTGCTTGTTCAAAAATGCACAAGCTAGGAAGCCCAGACGTTTTTTTGTGGGAATCGTAAAGGCGCGGAGAAAGAAACCGGATTTGAAAAGGAGGAAAATTTATGTCTGATCTTATTCCACCGCATGGCAAAGAACAAAAACTGATGCCCTTGCTCCTGGAAGGGGCGGCTCTCAAGGCGGAAGCGGAGAAGGCCAAGAAGCTGAAAACAATCACGATCACGACCCGTGAGACCTCGGACCTCATCATGATGGGCATCGGAGCGTTCACGCCGCTGAAAGGCTTCATGACCAAGGCCGACTGGAAAGGTGTCTGTGACAAATACCTCATGGCCGACGGCACCTTCTGGCCGATTCCCATCACGGTCTCTACAAATGACGACTCCGTCAAAGTCAACGACGAGTTGGCCCTGAAGGATGAGGAAACCGGTGCCATCATCGCTACCATGAAGGTGACCGAGAAGTATGAGATCGACAAGGCCTACGAGTGTGAGAAGGTCTTTCGGACCACCGACAAGGAGCACCCGGGCGTGGAAAAGGTCATGGCTCAGGGAAAATTCAACCTGGCAGGCCCGGTCAAGGTGATCAGTGAGAGCTATTACCCCGAACAGTTCAAGGGCCTTTACCACAGGCCGGCCGAATCCAGGAAGATCTTCGAAGACATGGGGTGGAAGCGGATTGCGGCCCTCCAGCTCCGAAACCCCATGCACCGATCCCATGAGTTCCTGGCCAAGATCGCCGTCGAGGTGATGGACGGTGTTTACATCCATCAGCTCGTGGGCAAGCTAAAGGCTGGCGACATCCCCGCGGATGTCCGGGTGAAGGCCATCAACGTGTTGGTGGAAAAATACTTCGTGAAGAATACGGTCGTACAGGGCGGCTACCCCATGGAAATGCGCTATGCCGGGCCAAGGGAGGCCTTGCTCCACGCCACGTTCCGCCAGAACTACGGGTGCAGCCACATGATCATCGGCCGCGACCACGCAGGCGTTGGCGACTATTATGGCCCATTTGACGCCCAGAAGATCTTTGACGAGATCCCCAAGGGCGCCCTCAAATGCCAAAACCTCAACATCGACTGGACCTTCTGGTGCAACAAGTGCGGTGGCATGGCTTCCATGAAGACCTGCCCTCACGGCAAGGAAGATCGGTTGCTCCTTTCCGGGACCATGGTCAGGAAGACGCTTTCCGAGGGCGGCAAGCTCCCGGTTGAATTCTCCCGACCGGAAGTGGCGAAGGTTCTCAGCGATTACTACCAGACGCTTGAAGAAAAGGTGGAGATCAAGCTCCACGGCGCCGCAACCGGCGATGTCAAGAAGAAGTAAGGCCATGGGCCGTTTCTCCAAAAAGGGAAGTGGCCCATTTCTTTCGGAACTCTGCCAGACGGCTGGTTGACGGATGATTGAAAGAAAGGGGGTGTAGCACACACGGTATCAGCAAATCAGATGGTTGATGTTCATTTAAACCGCTAATTTTTACAGGAGGTGTAATAATGCCAAGCTATGTGATCGTTGAAAAGTGTGACGGTTGCAAAGGGCAGGATAAGACCGCTTGCATGTATATCTGCCCGAACGACCTGATGATCCTCGATAAGGAAAAGATGAAGGCCTACAACCGTGATCCTTCCTACTGCTGGGAGTGCCAGTGCTGCGTGAAGATCTGCCCCCAGCAGGCCATGGATGTGCGCGGCTACGCCGACTTCATCCCCCTTGGCGCCAGTGTTGTGCCCTTGAGAGGGTCCCAGGACATCATGTGGACTGTTAAGTTTCGTGACGGAAGCCTCAAAAGGTTCAAGTTCCCCATCCGGACCACGGAAGAGGGCACTGCGAAACCCGATGGTGGATATCCCACCCACGATGACCTGAACAGCGCGGCCTTGGCCACGGAGCCGGCATCACTGGGACTCAAAGCAGTCCCCACAAGATAATTCAAGGAGGTGTAAGTTATGGCAAATTGGCAGACTGTCGAAGTGAACACCGACCTCCTGATCGTCGGTGGGGGCTTTGCTGCTTGTGGCGTCGCGACAGAGGCCGCCTATTGGGCAAAGAAAAAGGGTTTGAAGGTCACCTTGGTGGACAAGGCCGCGTTGGATCGCAGCGGCGCCGTGGCCATGGGGCTTTCGGCCATCAACCAGTATGTTGGGGTCAGGGATGGCGAGAACACGGTGGAAGATTACGTCCGCTATGTTCGCCAGGACCTGATGGGCATCTCCAGGGAAGACCTGGTCTACAATATCGCTCGTCATGTGGACTCCACGGTTCACCTGTTCGAGAAGTGGGGTCTCAAAATCTGGACGGATGACGCCGGCAAGTACGTGCACGAAGGCCGCTGGCAGCTGATGATCAACGGCGAGTCCTACAAGATTATCGTCGCAGAGGCCGCAAAGAACGCCATCGCCGATGCGGGGGGCGAGATCTACGAGCGCGTCTTCATCGTGGAGCCGCTGGTCGAGAACAACAAGATCACGGGCGCCGTCGGCTTCAGCACCCGCGAAGAGAAGTTCTACGTGTTCAAGGCCAAGGCGGTCGTCTGTACCATGGGCGGCGCGGTGCACGTGTTCCGTCCGAGATCGGTGGGTGAGGGCTTTGGCCGTTCCTGGTATCCGCCCTTCAACACGGGATCGAGTGCCTACTTTACCATTAAGGCCGGTGCCGAAATGACCTGCCAGGAAGTGCGGTTCATCCCCGTCCGGTTCAAGGATGCCTACGGACCGGTCGGCGCGTGGTTCCTGCTTTTCAAGTCCAGGGCCATCAGCGCGGGCGGCGGCGAGTACATGGCGGTCCGGAAGGCCGAACTCAACAACTGGGCACCCTATGGCCTTGCGAAGCCTATTCCGGCTAACCTGAGGAACTACCTCGGCATGCTGGATGTGGACGCTGGCTTAGGCCCCCTCTACATGGAGACCGCGGAGGCCATCGGGAACCTGGCCAAGCAGTATCAGGGTGACCCCAAGGCCTTCAAGAAGAAGATGAAAGAGTTGGAGTCAGAGGCGTGGGAAGACTTCCTCGACATGACGATTTCCCAGGCCCACCTCTGGGCGGCCCAGAACATCAAACCGGAGGAGAAACACTCCGAGATCGCCGCCTGCGAGCCCTACTTCATCGGATCCCACTCGGGTGCATCCGGTGCCTGGGTCAGCGGCCCCGAAGATCTGAACACGCCCTACAAATGGGGCTATGCCAACATGACCACGGTGGAAGGGCTCTTTGCGGCCGGTGACGCCTCGGGCGCCTCCAGCCACAAGTTCTCCTCCGGGTCCCACGCGGAAGGCCGGATCGCCGGAAAGGCGGCCGTCAAGTACATCGTGGACAAGGGCAAGGCTCCCACGGTGGATGCAGGTAAGATCGAGGCACTGAAGAAGAAGATCCTCAACCCGCTGGATCTCTACGCTGCACACAGCAAAGAGACCACGGCCCCTGAGATCAACCCCAACTACATCCTGCCGGCCCAGTTCATCCACAGGCTGCAGAAGATTATGGATGAGTACGCCGGTGGTGTCACCACAGCGTTCAAGACCAGCAAGTCGCTCCTTGAGAGGGGCCTGGAACTCTTCGTCTACCTGAAGGAAGACGCCGAGAAATTCGGTGCCAACGATATGTACATGCTGGAGCGGTGCTGGGAGAATATCCACAGGATGTGGCAGGGCGAGGCCCACATCCGGACCATCCTCTTCAGGGAAGAGACCCGGTGGCCGGGTTACTACTTCAGGGCTGACACACCCAAGATGGATGACAAGAACTGGAAGTGTTTTGTCAACTGCCAGTTCGATCCTGCAAAGGGTGAATGGAAGCTGATGAAGAGAGACGTCTGGACCATGCCCGGTGTCTAATTTTTACCTTTGAGTCGTGATGCTCCAGGTGTCCACGCGGCACCTGGAGCATTTCGTTTTTGCCGGTTGTGCGAAGGGAAATTCACGTTACGGCTTTTAAAGCGTGTTTCCTCAATCTCCCTTTTTCGCTGGGGCGATCGTCAGAAAATGGATATTGACGAAACAGGCTTTTTGCATTAAAGATTAGACGTTTGCCTTTTGTGAAATAAATTACAATCATGGAGGACGCGATGGCAAATGCGCAAGCCACAAACCAGACCATTTTAGTGGTCGGCGGAGGAATGAGCGGAATCACCGCCGCGCTGGAGGCGGCCGAGACCGGCTATGACGTGGTGTTGGTCGAGAAGAACCCATATCTGGGAGGGCGTGTCGCACAGCTCCACCAATACTTTCCCAAACTGTGCCCTCCGTCTTGTGGGCTGGAGATCAATTTCAAGCGGATGAAACTGAGCCCGCGGGTACGATTTTTCACCATGGCGGAGGTGACCAACATCGCCGGGCAGAAAGGTGACTATGATGTGACCATCAGGGTCTCCCCACGCTTTGTCAACGAGAAGTGCACGGGCTGTGGAAAATGCGCAGAGGTGTGCGCCGTTGAGATCGAAAATCCCTTCAATTACGGAATGGATAAAATCAAAGCCGCCTATCTGCCCCATGATTTCGCCTTCCCCATGAGGTATGTCCTGGACCCCGCCATTGTGGGGACGGACGAGGGCAAAAAGTGCCGGGAGGCCTGTGCCTATGACGCCATAGACCTGGATATGAAGGAAACCACCTTCGACCTGAAGGTCGGCGCCATCGTGTGGGCCGCGGGATGGACCCCCTATGAGGCCTCCAAGGTCGAATACTATGGATTTGGTCAATATCCAAATGTCATTACCAATGTCATGATGGAGAGGCTTGCCGCATTCGGGGGACCCACCGCAGGGAAGATCCTCAGACCTTCGGATGGAAAGGCCCCCAAGAATGTCGCTTTTATTCAGTGCGCCGGATCGAGGGATGAGAACCACCTTGCTTATTGCTCCGGGATTTGCTGCCTTGCATCCTTGAAACAAACCACCTATCTGCGTGAGCAGTATCCTGACAGCAAAGCGACGGTCTTTTTCATTGACATAAGGGCCAATGACCGCCTTGAGGATTTTTACGTGAAGGTGAAGGAAGACCAGTCGATCACCTTTGTCAAGAGCAAGATCGCCATGATCACGCAAGATGAGGAGACCAAGGACTTGCTCCTTGAAGGGGAGAACACCCAGACGAGCAAACAGATCCGCGACCGTTTCGACATGGTGGTCCTTGCCACCGGCATGGTGCCGAACAAGCCCGCCATGGAGGGGCTCCCGGAGGTCTCCTACGACGACTACGGTTTCATGGTGAGTGATGAAGAAAAGGCCGGCATCTTCGGCGCCGGTTGTGTGAGAAGACCGATCGACGTGGCCACATGTGTCCAGGAATCAACCGCAGCCGCCTTGAAGGCCATTCAAACTGTTGCGAGGAGGTAGCTCGATGGATAAGAAAACAGCACTTTACATCTGTACCGGCTGCGGGATCGGCGAGGCCTTAGACGTGGAAAAGCTCGCAGAAGTCGCGTCCGACGATTTCAAGATATCCGACTGCAAGAATCACCATGCGCTTTGCGGGCCTGAAGGGGCCGGGCTCATCAAACAGGACATCGAGGCAAACGGTGTCAATACGATCATCATTGCCGCCTGCTCCCCTCGTGTTTGCTATGACGTGTTCAACTTCGGAGCCGATAAGATCGTCGAACGGGTGAATATCCGGGAGCAGGTGGCCTGGAGCCAGACGCCCCTGGACGAAAACACGCAGATGCTGGCCGAGGATTACGTGCGGATTGGCTGCTCCAAGGCGAAAGACACACAACTTCCTGTGCCCTTCAAGGCCGAAGAGGCCTATTCGAGCGACGTGCTCGTGGTTGGGGGCGGATTGTCAGGCCTTACGGCAGCTATCGAGGCGGCCAAAGCAGGCTACCAGGCTGTTGTGGTTGAAAAGGAAAACCAACTCGGTGGTTTTCTCGCCCAGAACAAGAAGCGGATCACCTATCCCTATAAGGAGATCACGGACACGGGCATCGCGGATCTGGTCAAGGCCGCCATGGAGAACCCGAGGATCAAGGTGTACACGGGATCGACGGTCGAGGAGATCAGTGGCGCCCCAGGCCTATTTGCAGTGGATATAAAGACAAACGGGACTGTCGCAAAAGAAAAGGTGGGCGCTGTCGTACAGGCGACGGGCTGGGTCCCTTATGACCCAAATAAGCTGGGCCATCTTGGCTACGGCAAGTTCAAGGATGTGGTGACCAACGTGGAGTTGGAAAAGATGGCCCTGGCCGGCAAGATCATCCGGCCGTCCGACGGCGGAGCCGTGAAGAATGCCCTTTTCATCCAGTGCGCCGGATCAAGGGATCCCAACCACCTGCCATACTGCTCATCCGTCTGCTGCCTGGTTTCACTCAAACAGGCGACCTACCTGAAAGAGCAGAATTCCGAGGCATTGAACTATATTGTTTACAAGGATATGAGAACGCCCGGACACTCAGAGGATTTCTACCGGAAGGCCCAGCTTGATGGAAACGTCTTTATCCGCGGCGCAGTGTCAACAGTCGGGGAGGCCGGCGGCAAGCTCTTTGTGGAAGCCGATGATGAACTGCTGGGCGAAAAGATCAAAATAGAGGACCTGGATCTGATCGTCCTGGCTACCGGGATGGTCGCGGCAAGCAAACCTGAGGTGACCCCCAGGATCAAGGCCCCGGAGGGAGCCCAGGGGGCCGATGCAGAGGGCATGATCGAAGTCCAGCCCGACTCCGGGTTCTTTGCCGCGAAGGCCTTGAACTTGAAGTATCGCCAGGGTCCGGAGCTGCCGACCCTCAAGTATGGCGCCCCCGATTCGCACTTCATCTGTTTTCCCTATGAGACGAGGCGGACGGGGATTTACACAGCGGGATGCATTCGCCGACCTATGGAGTCGATCAAGGCGATAGAAGATGGCATGGGCTCAGCCATGAAGGCGATCCAGTGCAGCGAGGCTTCCGCTATCGGCATGGCCGTTCACCCCAGGGCAGGAGACACGAGCTATCCCGAGTTTGCCATGCAGCGGTGCACCCAGTGCAAGCGGTGCACGGAGGAGTGCCCATTCGGCGCCATCAACGAAGATGAAAAAGCCAATCCCTTGCCAAACCCCACCCGGTGCCGGCGTTGCGGGGTCTGCATGGGGGCCTGCCCCGAGCGCATCATTTCGTTCAAGAATTACTCGGTGGGCATGATCGGGAACATGATCAAGTCGATGCATGTGCCGGAGGAGGATGAGGAAAAACCCAGGGTGCTCGCCCTGATTTGTGAGAATGATGCCTATCCGGCGCTGGACATGGCCGGGATCAAGCGCATGAAATGGAGCCCCTATGTCCGTTTCATTCCTGTGCGTTGCCTCGGGTCCATCAACCTGGTCTGGGTGGCCGACAGCCTTTCAAAGGGAATCGACGGCCTGCTCTTGTTTGGATGCAGGCATGGGGATGACTATCAGTGCCACTTTGTCAAAGGCAGTGAGCTGGCCAACACCCGGCTTTCCAAGGTATCAGAGACCCTGGATCGGTTGGCCCTTGAGTCTGACCGGGTGAAATTCATTGAGGTCGGAATCATGGATTATGCGAAGATTCCGGGCATCATCGACGAATTCATGCAGACCATTGAGTCCGTGGGCCCGAACCCCTACAAGGGATGGTAGTGAACCGGGGTTTGAGTGTGATCCTGAGTTGTGCCATTTAGACGAGGTTGCCAATGGAACAGACGGCAAAGAGCAAAAGCGGCAATGGACGTCCGGACTATGACCCCTCTTTTGCGGAAGAGGTGTTTCGGAATGTGGACTTTGGGGAAGAGATAAAGATGTGCATGCAGTGCGGTGTCTGCGCCGCCTCATGTCCTCTGAGCCTCGAAATGGACCACCCGCCCAGGCAAATTTTCACGCTGATCCGCGCCGGCAGGCGCGCAGAAGTGCTCGGAAGCCAGTCCATCATGTTATGCACGTCCTGCTACTCCTGCAAGGTGAGGTGCCCGAGGAAGATACCTGTCGTGGATGTGATGCACGGCCTTGCCCACTACGCCTTAAAGCAGGGGTTCGTGCCTCGGAAGGAAACGTCGGCTTTCGGCGTCAAGTTCTGTGAGCAGATTTACAGGCTGGGGCGGATTGATGAAAAGGACCTCCCGAGGAGATATTTCTTTTCCGGAGGCTTGGTAGAAGGCATCAAAAAGACCCTGACGTTTCACGACATCGGCTTGAGGTTGCTTCTGCACGGAAGGATGAAACTGCTTCCTGAGCGATCCATCAAGAATATAAAGGGCCTCCGGAAGATGCTCGACAAGGCCCGTGAAAAGGGGAAGGGAGGTTCCAGCGCATGAAGAAATACTTCCTTTATTGGGGCTGTAGTCTGGAAGCCAGCGGCGCCAATTACCTCGTGTCTTTGAAACCGGTTGGAAAGGCCCTCGGCCTGGCATTCGAGGAGATCGAGGACTGGAATTGCTGCGGGGCGAGTATCTCGTATGTGGGCGCCAATGATCTTTCCGTCAAGGTCCTTAACGCCAGGAACCTGGCGTTGGCGGAGTCAAAGGGCGGCTATGATATCATTGCGCCCTGCAGCTCATGCTATATCCAGATGGTAAAGGTCAATCACGAGATCCGGGAAAGCGAGACCGTGGCGAGGCAGGTCAATGAGATCCTGGCTGAAGGGGGACTCAAGTACACCGGCAAGGTGAAGGTTAGGCACCTTCAGGATGTGCTCTATCACGACGTGGGTGTCCAGAAGATCAAAGAAAAGGTGATTAAACCCCTGAACGGTCTCAAGGTCGCCGGCTACGTCGGCTGTCAGTCCGTTCGGCCCTATGGGGAATATGATAGCGTTGAAAAACCCGTGGTCCAGGATCGCCTCCTGGAGGCACTGGGCGCTGAGGCCGTTGCCTTTCCGAAAAAGATGCGATGCTGCGGGTCGGGCATATTTCTCACGGAGATGGAGCATTGCCTCGGACTTGTGCGAAATATCCTGGAAGACGCCGTCGGACATGGGGCCCAGATGGTATCAACGGTATGTCCCATGTGTGCCATGAATCTGGAGCTTTACCAGGAGCGGATCAACCGGGCCCATGGCACCCATTTTGATGTCCCCATCGTCTATCTCACCCAGTTGTTGGCTGTTGCGTTCGGGATGGACTTCAAGCGGGATGCGGCCCTCAACTATAACATCATCCCGCCAGAGGGTATTCTCAAGGCCGCCCTCGGCTGAGATGGGTTTCGGTCTGGCGACTAAGACCAAACCACCCGTGTGCTTTTTCCGGGGGTTTGGTTTTCGTTTTTTTGTGATTAATTTTTGGAATAAATCGCGTGATCCGGAAATGAGGGGATATTATGAGTTCACAACAGAAGACCGTCTGTCCCTATTGCGGAGAGACCATGAAGAAATGGAGAAACCCGGACTACTCCACGTGGACCACGGAGTTCCAGTGGGTTTGTTTTAACGATGAATGTTCCTACTTTGTCCGGGGTTGGGATCATCTAATGGCCACCCAGAATGTGAAGGCATCCTACCGATGCCGCATCAACCCCGAGAACAAAAAAAAAGGGCCATTGCCTTGCTGGTCTTACGATGCCCACAAAGATCGAATCATAGAAGAATGATCGGGTGCTAACGATGCAGAAGACGGGAAGAAATGACCCTTGTCCCTGCGGCAGCGGGAAGAAGTTCAAGAAGTGCCACTTTGGAAGAGAAGATGAGATTTTTTCAGATGAGCTCGCGGGGTTTCCCGAGGAGATGAGCAAAAGGATCACGGCGCTATCTCCCGTGGATCATCCGAGAGCTTTGGAAATGGTCCAGGCGCTTGAATTGGAAGGGTTGGCAGGCTCGAATATGGGAATAAAGCTCATCACCTTGAAGGAATACCGTGAGCTTGAGCTCTTCGGCGATTCCTCGTTAGGGGAGCCCACGGCCGGATCCGGGGGGTTGCTCGTTAATCCCCAAAAAACTGCCAAGAGCGACCCAAACCATATTTACTTGGCGATTTCCTATGATGCGGACGATAGCGTATTGGTTCACCTGCTCGCCCACGCCATGGATCACCTTCGCGGGTCGCACCTCTTGCCTGGCCTGGCGAAACCGCTGAGTCTAGATCTGCAGATCCCGGTCGAGCACCTGGAACATTCCCACGAGTTCGGCTATTGGCTGACCCACCTACAGGAAAGGTTTGACGTGCAACTGGATGCCGACGATTCGGTGATCGCGTACTTGTACAGGAACGGCATGCTCATCCGAGGGGAGGAGATCTCCGGTCAAAACCACGTCCTGCTAAAGACCCGCTCAGTTGGGATCTTTCGGTTTCTATCTGAGCATAGCGCAGAGATTGACGAGCTCATCTGTGAGAGGAAAGGTTACATCGGTTCCAGAATAAGGCAGGAATGACCCGACGAACAGAGATGCTCAAGGTTCCCTCTCGGGCGCCGATGGAGACGGGGCTTTGATCGCCATCGTCGGGTCTCCGTAAAGACTGAACTTCAGCCACTTAAATCCGAAGGTCATGAGCGCCGTATCGTCCGCGGCCAGTTGACGGATCAGCGGGTGGGGCACATCGAAGACCTCAAAGAACTTGGTCCCAAATATAAAGTCCCTGAACCGGTCCAAATTGTAGGAAGCCATGAAGAACATCTGATGCTTCTTGGCCAAATCCCGCTGGCCTCCAAGGCCTTTGTCCGAAGTGACGATGTCTAGCCACAGGTCGTTCTTCGCGTTGTATTCTCTGATCCCTTCGTGGCCAAGCCATTCCCGGACCGTCCACTCTCTGTCCGTTTCAAAGCCGAGGCAGTGTGATTCACGCACTACGAAAAATTTTTCCCTGGCATCCCTCTCCTTTTTGATCCATGTGGCCGCCCTGCCCAGGGGGTAGAGACGACACGCTGCTGGCCGGTCGCTGTAAACGGTGCACCCTGTTTTGGCAAGAAACGGGCAAGCTTGGGCAGGGTCTCCATCCATTTTGAGTCGGGCCAAGGCGAACCGGTTGTGGCGGTCGAAGACGGTTTCGGTGAACTGCTTCAGAAAAAGATCCGACCTCAGCCCTAGGCGGTTTTTCAGACGAAGCACGTCATAGGGGGTCAGGATGAGGTGCAGACTTGCGCAGCATTTCGTGAAACAAGCGATCTCGGGGTGACAATGAAATCGAAACCGATCTGTCTCGAGGGGTTTCACTTCCAGGTCCGATGAAACATCTGTCTCTTGCATCTCGATCCTTTCCTGACCCGGACAAGCCCGTCGGGACCTCTTGTCTTCAACCATAAAACGCGAATTTCGAATGAATGCAACCTACCCAGATGCGACAGACGGTTTCTGCTTGAGGGAGAGGGTCTTCTGCCCAAAAATGCCGAATTTGATCCAATCGAATGAGAATTTCAGGAGCTCCAGATCGTTCCGCCTGATTTTTTCAATTCTGGTGGGGTCCAATTGGAAGCGATCCAGAAAAGTGCTCTTGAGCACGAAATCCCTGAAACGGTCCAGATTGTAAAGAGACATGAATATCATCTTGAAAATGTCGGGGTTGTCGATGTCGAGATTCTGCGCCCGGAGGGGACCGGTGATCTCCGCAAAGAGGATATTCATCTGGTCGTACAAAGGTACCCCTTGGTCCACAAGCCAATCGGAGACGCGGAGCCTCTGTTCCTCGTCTAGACCTTTGCACCTCGATGGATCGACGATGAGGCGAAAAGTGCCGTCGTCATTCATATCGAGCGGGAACATTCGACATGGCCAGGGTCGGTCCTGATACACGCTGCAGCCCTTTTTGCATACAAACGGGCACCGTTTATCGTCCTCACGCATTTTGAGCACAACCATCGGGATCAACAAATGATCCCGAGTTAGGATAACGGTGTGGCGGTCGAGGAACTCCCCTGAGTTCATCCCCAGTGCATTTTTGAGCCGGAGGACGTCGTATGGCGTCAGTGCGATGGTCACATCCTGACAACACTGGGTGAAGCAGGGAACGCCTGGGGCGCAACGAAACTGAAAGGCATGGTCCGGGTCGAGCCTTATGACGGCATGCGGCTGGCTTTCTTGTGGAACATCGGTTTTCATGTCCATTATCCTCTAACAAGCAAAAGGTTTTCCATCCTGAAAAGGGACTCTCCTCAGGAAACCCTTGGGCGGACGATTAGGATCAGTTGGTTCCGGTAGGGCCCACCCAACCAGGGAGGGTGGATGAGACAAGGGGTGAGGGATAAATTGCTTGACTCATCTCAACAGATCATCTTTACTGCCAAATTTATACCACCAATGAGGAGTCGTGTCTAATTAAATCATTGAATAAGGAGTTGTCATGGTATGCTAGAAAGGACATTTGCAATCATCAAGCCTGATGGTGTCATGAGAAAGCTCACAGGATCGGTCATCGGGCGATTGGAGAAGGAGGGCTTTGAAATCCTGGCCATGAAAATGATTCGGATGACCAAGGCCCAGGCCAAAGGGTTCTACAAAGTCCATGAAGGTCGGCCGTTTTATGAGAGCGTGACCGATTTTATGTCTTCCGGGGCTTGTGTGGTGATGGTCTTAGAGGGGGAGGACGTCATCAAACGTTACAGGAAGGTCATGGGTGCCACCAATTACAAGGATGCAGAAGAAGGGACCATCCGCCGCGAATTCGCCACTGACATTGAGAGAAACGTGGTGCATGGGTCCGACTCTCCAGACACCGCGCAATTTGAGATAGGCTATTTTTTCAACGGTCTTGAGCTGGTCGGATAGCGATAATGTGATGCACGGCCCCCCAGGCAGAGCGACAAACCCGGGGGGCGCACCCATCCGCTTACGAAGAAAGGCTCAACCCTAAGCCCTATGCGCCTTCTTCCTTTGTTTCCTTTTGGTCCTTGAGCCCTTTGATCTCTTCCTTGAGGGAGTCCACTTCCTTTTTCAGATCAGTCGATTTGTCGTCCAATCGCTCTGCAGCTTTCTTGTCCTTGATCTCCTCGAAACCGAGGTAAGCCGCAAGGGCTCCGCCGAGAATGAACATCGCAGGCAAGGCACCCATCACCAGCCGGAGAAATTCGCTCCACCAGACAATGATGCCGATGATCCCCAAAACAACCGCAGCCAACCCTCCTGCCAAAGCAACCATTTTTGCACCTCCCTATCATTGGTGTATCGGATATCAAAAAAACTATATAGGTTTTCTGAACTTTGTCTGTTATCATAAGAAAGAAAGATGTTCAAGCATTTTGTGTCGGGAGTGAGTCTGTGACATTGCGGTTTTCGGGGGTCTCAGGGGCGGTATTGAATCATTCGACGGGTCTCATAAGTCGAAATCGGTCGAAATTCGAAGATTTTCGAAAATAACCGGAACAAATGCTAGCCTTCGTGGCTCAGTTGTCGGATATTTGCAGTTAACGCCCATTGCAAAATTTTTCCTGTAAACATAAATTTGTTATTTACAATTTTTTGCGGCAGGCCAGCGTAGCTCAGATGGTAGAGCAACTGACTTGTAATCAGTGGGTCGGGGGTTCGATTCCCTTCGCTGGCTCTTCTGAACGAGGGGAGCAAGGTGCCCCGCATATTTTGCTGGCTTGGGGCGCCTGAGTCTGGAGAGGTTCCCGAGTGGTTAAAGGGAGCAGACTGTAAATCTGCCGGCGCAGCCTTCGGAGGTTCGAATCCTCCCCTCTCCACCATCGTGGATTTGTGTCGCCTTTTTGAAAATCGAGTCCGACCGGGCGATCCGTTGAAGGCGCTTCCTGAACAGAAGATTCCCTGCGTTCAGATCCTTCGCCGATGGTCTTTGAAGCGGGAATAGCTCAGTTGGCTAGAGCGTCAGCCTTCCAAGCTGAGGGTCGCGGGTTCGAATCCCGTTTCCCGCTCCATGTCGTTTTTCCGAGCCCACGTAGCTCAGTAGGTAGAGCACATCCTTGGTAAGGATGAGGTTCACCGGTTCGATCCCGGTCGTGGGCTCCAGTGCCCAAACGCCATGCACGGTTTTTTTCGTTTATGACCAGGTCCAGGTAAGAGGGGGTCGGGGCGAGAGGTGAAGAGGATAAGGTAAGGAGGAAGGAGATGTCGAAGAAGAAATTTGAGCGGACGAAGCCGCATGTGAATGTGGGGACGATTGGGCATATTGATCATGGGAAGACGACGCTGACGGCGGCGATAACGAAGCATTTGGCGAAGCGAGGGATGGCGGAGTATGTGCCGTTTGATCAGATAGACAAGGCGCCGGAGGAGAAGGCGCGAGGGATCACGATTGCGACGGCGCATGTGGAGTATCAGACGGCGAAGCGGCATTATGCGCATGTGGACTGTCCGGGGCACGCGGACTATATCAAGAACATGATTACGGGTGCGGCGCAGATGGACGGGGCGATATTGGTGGTGGGGGCCGATGATGGTCCGATGCCGCAGACGCGGGAGCACATATTGTTGGCGCGTCAGGTGGGGGTGCCGTGTGTTGTTGTGTTTTTGAACAAGGTTGACATGGTGGATGATGAGGAGCTGATTGAGCTGGTGGAGCTGGAGTTGAGGGAGTTGTTGACGAAGTATGAGTTTCCTGGGGATGAGATACCGATCATTCGTGGGAGTGCGCTGAAGGCGTTGGAGAGTGATGATCCGGACTCGGCGGAAGCGAAGCCGATATTTGAGTTGATGGACGCGGTGGACAAGTATGTGCCTGAGCCGGTGAGGGATGTGGAGAAGCCGTTTTTGATGCCGATAGAGGATGTATTTAGCATATCGGGACGAGGGACGGTGGTGACGGGGCGAGTGGAGCGAGGGCTGGTGAAGGTAGGGGATGAGGTGGAGATTGTAGGGATAACGGAGACGCTGAAGACGGTATGTACGGGCGTTGAGATGTTTCGGAAGATATTGGACCAGGGTCAGGCTGGGGACAATATTGGGGTGTTGTTGAGGGGGACGAAGCGGGATGAGGTGCAGCGGGGGCAGGTGGTGGCGAAGCCTGGGTCGATCACGCCGCACACGAAGTTCAAGGCAGAGGCGTACATTTTGACGAAGGAAGAGGGTGGGCGGCATACGCCGTTTTTTCAAGGGTATCGGCCGCAGTTTTATTTTCGGACGACGGATGTGACGGGGGTGGTGACGTTGCCGGAGGGAGTGGAGATGGTGATGCCGGGAGACAATGTGTCGGTGGAAGTGAACCTGATTACCCCGATCGCCATGGAGAAGGAACTGCGGTTTGCCATTCGAGAAGGGGGCCGGACCGTGGGTGCAGGCGTCATCAGTGAAATCCTGCAATGATGGGAGCGGAAAACGAATATGCGTGACATTGTGACCCTGGCCTGTGAGCAGTGCAAGAGGCGTAACTATTCAACCACTAAGAACAAACGCAAGACACCGGACAAGCTCGCGTTTAAGAAGTATTGTCCTTCGTGTCGGGTGCACACGGTTCACAAGGAAACGAAGTAGCCTTACTTATGAACGCAGGCCAGTAGCTCTAACGGCTAGAGCACCGGACTCCAAATCCGGGTGTTGGGGGTTCGAATCCCTCCTGGCCTGCCATTTTGTGCCTGCGCGATCCGAAGAGCGTCCGGTGCGGGGAGGCGTGAGCATCCTGGAGAACTTGAAATTCGTCCATTGCTGGCAGAGCGCATGAAAAAAGAAGATCAAAAATCGACGAAACCGAACGCTTCCAAGCGGGAGGAATCGAATCAAAAGCGGAAAGAAGAGAATTCCGCCGCGGTCTCCGCCCCTTTAAAGGATCAGAGTAAGCAGGTGAGCGGAAGGGTTGCCGGCAAGAAGCCTCCTGAAAAGAAGAAAGAAAAGGGCCCTTCCATTGGGGATCACGTGGCGAAGGCGGGCCAGTTTTTGAGAGAGGCGAGAACCGAACTCAAGAAAGTAAAATGGCCAACACGGAAGGAATTGATGGCCTCAACGGCCGTTGTGATTGTTCTGGTCTTGGTGGTCTCTTTTTTCCTTGGCATCGTGGATTTTGGCTTGATCAAGATCATCAAGAATATCGTCGGGTGAGGTTGAATCTTTGAGCGAGAACCTTCCAAACGACAAAGGCACCGACGTCCACTTGAAATGGTACATCGTCCATACCTATTCCGGGTTTGAGAACAAGGTAAAAAAGAACCTGGATGAAAGGGCTAAGGCGCTGGGCCAGGAACAGTGGTTTGGAAGAATCCTGGTACCGACGGAACAGGTGGTGGAACTCAAGAAGGGTGCCAAGCAGACATCCTCCAGAAAGTTTTATCCCGGATATATTCTGGTCCAGATGGTGCTCAACGACGAGACTTGGCACACGGTAAAGAACACTGCCAAGGTGACAGGCTTTGTGGGTGGAGGGACCAAGCCGCCAGCCATTTCAGAGGATGAGGCAGAGCGCATCATTCGGCAAATGGAAGAAGGGGTTAGCAAGCCCAAACCGAAGTACCGGTTCGAGGAAGGTGACGAAATCAGGGTGATCGATGGCCCATTTAATAACTTCCAGGGGGTCGTCGAGGAAGTAAAGCCGGACAAGGAAAAGGTGAGGGTGCTGATTATGATTTTCGGGCGTCCCACCCCCGTGGAGCTCGACTTCATTCAGGTCAATAAGATCTAAAAGGGGTGTTTTATGGCCAAGAAGGTGATTGCTTCAGTTAAACTTCAAGTAAAAGGAGGGCAGGCGAACCCCTCACCTCCTATCGGGCCCGCCTTGGGCCAGCACGGGGTCAATATTGCCGAATTCTGCAAAGCGTTCAATGCCAGGACACAGGACCAGATGGGGACGGTCATTCCGGTGATTATCACCATATATGCGGATCGGTCCTTCTCATTCGTGACCAAGACCCCCCCCGCCTCGGTGCTCCTTAAGCAGGCGGCCAAGATCGCGAAGGGCTCCAGCACCCCGAACAAGGAAAAGGTCGCAGAGGTCACACGGAAGCAGGTTGAAGAAATCGCGGGTCTCAAACTGGAAGACCTTAATGCCTATGACCTTGAGACGGCCGTGAAAATCATTGAGGGCACAGCCAGGAGTATGGGCATCACGATCAGCCATTAGATAGAGACGTAGAGGACAGGCGGACATGGCGAACCAAGGTAAGCGTTATAAAGAGAACACCGCAAAGGTTGACAGAGCCAAACGGTACAATTTTGACGAGGCCATTGAATTGGTAGTGGCATGTGGGACAGCGAAGTTTGACGAAACGGTGGATGTGGCCGTCCGACTTGGCGTGGACCCTCGTCATGCCGATCAGATGGTGAGGGGGACGGTGGTCCTGCCCAACGGGATCGGCAAGGAAGTCCGGGTGGCCGTCTTCGCCAAGGGTGAGAAGGAAAAAGAGGCCTTAGACGCCGGGGCGGATTCGGTTGGCGCCGATGATCTGGTCGAGAAGGTTCAGAAGGGTTGGCTGGATTTTGACAAGGCCATTGCGACACCGGATATGATGGGTTCTGTGGGCAAGCTCGGGAGGATCCTGGGACCGAGGGGAATGATGCCCAACGCCAAACTGGGCACCGTGACTTTTGAAATCGCCAGGGCCGTGAAGGAAGTGAAGGCCGGCAAGATCGATTTCAAGGTGGAGAAGGCCGGAATCGTCCACGCACCGGTAGGCAAAGTATCTTTCGGTCCGCAGAAACTTCGTGAGAACATCGCTGCTTTCCTGGATACCATCCAGAGACTTAAGCCAGCTTCCAGCAAGGGGACCTATCTGAAAAGTATTGCCATCTCCACGACCATGGGGCCTGGGATCAAGGTGGATCCCGGTTATGCGAAAGACTTTTTGAGTTGACCAGCCCAGAAGCCATCTTCAATGAGAAGGCTCCTCTAAATATGGGTTTGTATTCCTGCAGAAGATCTTAAGTGTTGGGAAACGTAATCGGTCACACCGTACCGGGTCCTTCGTGGAAAGGGACCCGGTAGGTGGCTGTTTGCATCTTGATGTTCATAAGGTCAGAGACAGTAGGTGCCTTTCTCGCGTGTGCTGGCCCGATGGGGCCTCGGCATCGTCGAGGAAGGCTTAATCTGTGTTCGGAGCCTACCGAGATCGAAACGGAACTCCTTCCGCGGGAGGAAACCTCTGCCTTTGACGGTAGATGTCAAAAGGAGAGGAGGTGAATATGAAAAAAGAAGACAAAGAGAACTTGGTGTCTGATTTAAACGGCAGGTTGAAGAAGGCTCAAGGCACATTCCTTCTCCACTACCATGGGTTGAAGGTGGCGCCCATGAGCCGGTTGAGACGAGAGCTCAGGACTGTCGATACAGAGTTCCAGGTGGTCAAGAACCGGCTCCTCAAACTGGCCTCTGAGGGCACGGGCACAGCGGCCATGAAGGATGCGATGCAGGGTCCTGGCGCCATCGCGTTGGCATATGGTGATCCTAGCGCATCCGCGAAGGTATTGATTCGTTTTTCCAGCGAGTTGGAGCCCCTGAAAATCCGGAAAGGACAGATTTCTGGGAAGCCCATGGATTTTGAGGGTGTCAAAAAGCTGGCCGAGCTCCCAAGCCGGGATGTCCTTTTGGCCCAGACGCTCTCCGCCATGCAGGCTGTCCCCGCTTCCTTCGTGAGGGTCCTCAATGGGATCCCCCTGAAGCTTCTTTATGCGCTTAAGGCCATAGAGGCGAAGAAGGCAGACCAAAACTGAAGAAGAGATTATGGAGGTTGAAAAAATCGAAATGGCTGAAAATATTACCAAACAAGACGTGGTCGATTTCATATCCGGAATGACGGTCTTGGAGCTATCAGAGTTTGTCAAGGAATTGGAAGAAAAATTCGGCGTCACCGCAGCGGCGCCTATGGCCATGATGGGGCCGGCCATGGGCGCCGGTCAGGCCCAGCCGGAAAAAGAAGAGGAAAAGACGGAGTTTGATGTCATCCTGAGTGCGATCGGTGACAAGAAGATCCAGGTGATTAAGGTGGTTCGGGCTCTCACCGGTCTGGGGCTTAAAGAGGCAAAGGAACTCGTGGACAAGGCGCCGAACCCAGTGAAAGAGGGGATACCCAAAGAAGAGGCTGAGAACATCAAGGGTCAACTGGAGGCCGAGGGCGCCACGGTTGAGATTAAATAGCCGATGAGCCGGCCGAAAGACCCGCAGGACCTTCGAAGGAAGCGGAATGCGGGCGGCCAGATTTTTACAGCCCATATTGGCCATGAGCCGCTTTAGAGGGATGAATATGCCGGGAGCAGATGGTGTCAGCAAGCGCTTGAGAAGAAGTTACGGAAAGATCGATAAGATCATCGACATACCAAACCTGATCGACATGCAGAAGGAGTCCTATCGACGTTTCCTTCAAAAGGAAGTGCCACCGGAGGAAAGACAGGAGATGGGGCTTCACGGCGCATTCAAAAGCGTATTCCCCATTCATGATTTCAGTGGCACGGCCTCACTGGAGTACGTCAAGTACAGCTTTGAAGACGTGAAATATGACGTGGAGGACTGTCTCGCCAAGGGAATGACCTATGATCAGTCTTTGAAGCTCACCGTGAGACTGGTCGTCTTTGATACGGACTCAGCAAGCGGCACCAGAAGCATCAGGGATATAAAGGAGCAGGAGATCTATTTCGGGACCATTCCCATCATGACGGAGAAGGGGACCTTCATCATCAACGGGACGGAAAGGGTCATCGTGAGTCAATTGCACCGATCCCCTGGTGTTTTTTTTGATCACGACAAAGGCAAGACCCATTCCAGCGGAAAACTGCTCTATTCCGCAAGGATCATCCCTCTGAGGGGCTCATGGCTTGATTTCGAATTCGACCCGAAGGACGTCCTCCATGTACGCATTGACAGGAGACGGAAGTTCCCCATCACCATTCTTCTAAAGGCACTGGGATACACCGCAAAAGAGATCCTCTCGGACTTTTACGATAAGGACACGATTTGGATAGAGCGCTCTGATTTATGGAGAGAAGCCAAGATCGAGAACCTCGTCCAGAAAAGAATTTCCAAGGACATCGTGGACCCCAAGTCCGGAGACGTCCTGGCCAAAAAGGGTGATAAGTATACCAAACGCGTTCTAAGAGCTATCCAGGCCGCGGGCATGGATCGCGTACCCATTGAGCTGGATGATCTGGTGGACAGGATCGTGGCCGACGATATCGTTGACCCTGAGACAGGCGAGGTCTTGATCCCGGAGAATCAGCCCATCACCGGCGAGGCCGTCGAAACGCTCCGGGAGCGAGGCATTCGGGAGATAAGGTGTATCGTTCTTGACGCCCCCGGCGTCAGCCCCGCCATCAGGGACACGATGCTGCTTGACAAGATCGAGAGGCCTGACGAGGCTGTTCTTGATATATACCGAAAAATGCGGCCGTCCAGCCCGCCGACCCAGGAAGTGGCCAACAATTTTTTCAAGAGCCTGTTTTTCAACGCCAACACTTATGACCTCTCGGCAGTGGGAAGGCTGAAACTCAATTATCGGCTCAATATCGATGTGACCCTCGATCAGCGGACCTTGCGCAGAGAGGACATCCTGGCAACTATCAAAGAGCTGATCCAACTGAAACAGGCTGAGGCCATGGTGGATGATATTGACAACCTTGGCAACAGGCGGGTGAGGGCCGTTGGTGAACTGCTCGAGAACCAGTACCGGATCGGCTTGGTGCGGATGGAGAGGGCGATCAAGGAGAGGATGAGTCTTCAGGAGGTTGAGAGCCTCATGCCTCACGATCTCATCAATTCCAAACCCGTTTCCGCCGTCGTGAAAGAGTTTTTTGGAACCAGTCAACTTTCGCAGTTCATGGATCAGACCAACCCCCTTTCGGAGGTCACTCATAAGCGAAGGCTTTCCGCACTGGGCCCAGGGGGACTCACCCGGGAGCGAGCCGGGTTTGAGGTTAGGGACGTGCACCCGACCCACTATGGCAGGATTTGTCCCATCGAGACCCCTGAGGGTCCCAACATCGGGCTCATCGTTTCGTTGAGCACCTACGCGCGGGTCAACGAGTACGGGTTCATCGAGACCCCTTACAGGAAGGTCCGTGACGCCATCGCCACCCGAGAGATCGACTACCTCTCGGCGCTCGACGAAAAGGACTATCCCATCGCTCAGGCCAATGCCCCCCTTGACGCAAAGGGGAACTTCCTGAGAGAGGAAGCCGCCGTGCGGATCGAAGGAGAGGCCCAGCGGGTCCCGGTCAAAGATGTGGCCTACATGGATGTGTCGCCGGATCAGCTTGTGAGCGTATCCGCTTCCCTCATCCCCTTCTTGGAACATGATGATGCCAATAGGGCCTTGATGGGATCCAACATGCAGCGTCAAGCGGTCCCTCTGCTCAGGGCGAAGGCGCCGCTCGTGGGAACGGGTCTTGAAAGAGTGGTGGCCCGGGACTCCGGTGTGTCGGTCATCTCAAGGCGCGATGGCGTGATTGAGGATGTGGACGCCTCGCGCATCGTGATCCGGGCGAGCGGGCCGACGCGGGACGACGAGCCGGAGGTGGAAATCTACAAACTCATCAAGTTCATGAAATCCAACCAGAACACCTGCTACAATCAAAAGCCCATTGTGAAAAAGGGAGATTTGGTCCGCAAAGGGCAGATCATCGCCGACGGGCCTGCGATGGAGCTGGGTGAGCTGGCTCTTGGCCAGAACGTCATGGTCGCATTCATGTCTTGGGGCGGATACAACTTCGAGGACTCGATTCTGATCAGCGAGAGAGTGGTCAAGGAGGACGTCTTTACCTCCATCCACATCGAGGAATTCGAGGTGGTGTCAAGGGACACGAAGCTGGGTAAAGAGGAGATTACGCGAGATATTCCCAACGTGGGTGAAGAGGCCCTCAAGAACCTGGATGGAAGCGGTATCATCATGCTTGGCGCAGAGGTCTACCCCGGGGATATCCTTGTGGGGAAGATTACGCCCAAGGGGGAGACGCAGCTTTCGCCAGAAGAGAAATTATTGAGGGCCATTTTTGGTGACAAGGCCGGGGATGTGAAGGATACCTCTCTGAGGGTTCCCCCTGGCGTCGAGGGTATCGTGATCGATGCGAGGGTCTTCTCGAGGAGAGGCGTTGAAAAGGATGAACGCAGTCTGGCCATTGAGGCACAAGAGCGGACCAGGATCGAAAAGGATCGGGGCGATGAGATCGAAGTCATCGCCAGGAGCGCCAGGGAAAAGCTTAAGGACCTTCTGGTGGGAAAGAAACTCAAAACAGAGCTTATTGACAAGGTCACAGGGAAGGTGCTCCAGCGACCCAACAAGGCCATTACCCCATCGGACATGGAAAGAATCCCCATCGATGGATGGGCCGGAGCCGATCTGAAAGAGTCCATGGACCTCATTGACAAGATGGAGTCCGTGGTGGCGGCCTACACCGCCAAGGTGGGTCAGATCAGGAAATTGATGGACGAAAAGATCGAAAGACTCAGTCTGGGAGACGAACTGGCGCCGGGTGTCATCAAGATGGTGAAGGTCTATGTGGCCGTGAAGCGGAAGCTGTCTGTAGGGGACAAAATGGCCGGGAGACACGGCAACAAGGGAGTCCTTTCGCGTGTTCTTCCCGTGGAAGACATGCCCTACTTTGAAGACGGGACCCCCGTGGACATCATCCTGAACCCCCTTGGTGTGCCTTCAAGAATGAATGTGGGCCAGGTTCTTGAAACCCACCTTGGGTGGGCGTCCCGCGGACTTGGGAGAAAGATCGCGGAACTGGTCAACAAAGTGAATGAGGCAACAGAACTGCGAAAGGGGCTCACGAAGATCTTGGGCAAGGAAGAATATGATCAGTACCTTAAAGAGGTTCCGGATGAGGAAATGGCCGAACGCCTCAGCCTCCTGACCCAGGGTGTACCTATGGCCACCCCCGTTTTTGATGGTGCTCGTGAGGACGAGATTAATCAGTGCCTGGCAGATGCCGGTCTGTCTGTTACCGGACAGGCCACCCTTTACGACGGACGGACGGGTGGTCCTTTTGATCGGAAGATCACAGTGGGGATCATGTATATGATGAAGCTCCATCATTTGGTGGACGATAAGCTCCATGCCCGGTCCATCGGGCCATATTCCCTGGTCACCCAGCAGCCCCTTGGGGGAAAGGCCCAGTTCGGCGGACAGAGGTTGGGTGAGATGGAGGTCTGGGCCATGGAGGCCTACGGTGCGGCCTACTCGCTGCAAGAATTTCTCACGGTGAAGTCCGACGATGTGGCGGGCAGGACCCGGATGTACGAAAGAATCGTCAAAGGGAACAACGCGCTGGAGGCCGGTTTGCCCGAATCGTTCAAGGTATTGATGAAAGAGCTCCAGAGCCTGGGACTGGAGTTGCAACTTTTCGAGGATAACCAAGTCTGAAAGGCGGCCGCTAACGCATTCAACGAAGGAGTAAGGTCTTGGAAGAGTTATACAGTTTTTTCACAAAGCCCAAAGATCCATCCAGTTTCAGCGCAGTCAAGATCTCCCTGGCTTCCCCCGAGAAGATCAGGGAGTGGTCCCACGGTGAGGTCAAAAAGCCGGAGACCATCAACTACAGGACCTTTAAGCCCGAGAGGGATGGGCTTTTTTGTTCGAAGATCTTCGGTCCCATTAAGGACTACGAGTGCAACTGCGGGAAGTATAAACGCATGAAACACAGGGGTATCGTCTGCGAGAAGTGCGGCGTCGAGGTGATCCAGTCTAAGGTCAGGCGTGAAAGGATGGGCCATATCGAGCTTGCCACCCCTGTGGCGCATATCTGGTTTCTTAAATGCCTCCCCTCCAAGGTGGGCAATCTCCTGGACCTGACGTTGAAGGATCTTGAACGGGTCCTCTATTTTGAAAGCTACATCGTTGTGGACCCGAAAGACACGCCCCTTCAGAGGGGGACGCTGCTCACGGACGAGCAGCTTCAACAGGCCCGCGAGGACTACATGGATCGGTTCGAAGCGGGGATCGGGGCGGAAGCGATCCAGACCATGCTCCGAAGCCTCAATCTGGATGAGCTATCCGAGGCCCTTCGGATCGAGATGATGGACACCCGCTCGGAAGCCAAGCGTCGGAAGCTGGCCAAGCGGCTAAAGGTCATTGATGCATTCCGGGACTCAAAGAACCGCCCTGAATGGACCATTATGGACGTCATCCCGGTGCTGCCGCCTGACTTGAGGCCTCTCGTGCCGCTGGACGGAGGACGTTTCGCCACTTCGGATCTCAATGACCTTTACCGTCGTGTCATTAACAGGAACAACCGACTCAAACGGCTATTGGAGCTAAACGCCCCCGACATTATCGTCCGGAACGAAAAACGGATGCTGCAGGAGGCCGTGGACGTTCTCTTTGACAACGGACGGAGGGGGAAAGTCGTCACGGGGGCCAATAAGCGGCCCTTCAAGTCGCTGAGCGATATGTTGAAGGGAAAGCAGGGGAGGTTCCGGCAGAACCTGCTGGGCAAGCGGGTGGATTACTCCGGTCGTTCGGTCATCGTTGTGGGGCCGGACCTTCGATTGCACCAGTGTGGGCTCCCCAAAAAAATGGCCCTTGAGCTCTTTAAACCCTTTATTTACGCCAAGCTTGACGAAAAAGGCCTGGTCAACACCATCAAGAGCGCCAAGAAACTCGTTGAGCGGGAGACCCCGGAAGTATGGGACGCCCTGGATGAAGTGGTCCGCGAATACTGTATCCTCCTCAACCGTGCTCCGACACTGCATCGATTGGGCATTCAGGCCTTCGAGCCCATCTTGATCGAGGGCAAGGCCATCCAGCTCCATCCCTTGGTTTGTACCGCGTTCAACGCGGACTTCGACGGCGACCAGATGGCCGTTCATGTCCCGCTGTCCATCGAGGCGCAGATAGAGGCCCGCGTCCTGATGATGTCTACCAACAATATCCTTTCGCCGGCAAACGGCGAACCGATCATTGTCCCGAGCCAAGACATCGTTCTGGGAACCTACTATATGACCAGGGAAAGACCGTTTTCCAAAGGCGAGGGAAAGGTTTTCGCGAGCCCTGAGGAGGTCAGGATCGCCTATGATGCCGGTGAACTGGGACTTCATGCCTCCATCAAAGTCCGGCTCCAGGGACAGCTGCAAGAGACCACGACCGGAAGGATTATCCTTTACGAGATCCTGCCCGATTCGCTTCCTTTCGATATGGTCAACACGGTCATGTCAAAAAAGGCGTTGCGGACCCTCATCAATGAGTCCTATCGAGGGGCAGGGATCAAGTCCACCGTGATCCTGGCGGACCGCCTCAAGGACATTGGCTACAAGTACGCCACCCTCGCGGGCATCTCCATCTCCATGAAAGATATGGTCATCCCGGGTAGGAAGGAAGAGATCCTGACCAAAGCCGAAAAGGAGGTCAAACGAATCGATGATCAGTACACGAGCGGTCTGATCACACAAGGCGAGAAATACAATAAGGTCGTCGATACCTGGGCCCAATCCACCGAAGACGTGGCGTCGGAGATGATGAAGGAGATGGCCTCCGAGGAAATGAAGGGGCCGGATGGCCATCTGATCAAGGTGAGCAGCTTCAACCCCATCTTTATGATGTCGGATTCAGGCGCCAGAGGGAGCAAAGACCAGATGAGACAGCTGGCAGGTATGCGGGGGCTCATGGCCAAACCGTCCGGTGAGATCATCGAAACCCCCATTACATCCAATTTCAGGGAAGGCCTTACGGTGCTCCAGTACTTCATCTCCACCCATGGTGCCAGAAAGGGGCTGGCGGACACGGCTTTGAAGACCGCCAATTCGGGATATCTCACCCGGAGACTGGTGGACGTGGCCCAGGACGCGGTCGTCAGCGAGGAGGACTGCGGCACCACGGACGGAATTTGGGTGGACGCCCTGGTGGAGGGCGGCGAGATCATCCAGCGGGTGGGCGAGCGGGTGCTAGGCCGAATCGCGCTCCACGACATCCATGATCCCATCAGCAGCGAGCTCTTGGTCAAGGCCAACGAGGAGATCAACGAGGCGAAGGTCGAAAAGATCGAAGGTGCCGGTCTGGAAAAAGTTTTGATCCGATCCGTGCTCACTTGTATCGCAAAGCGAGGGATATGCAAAAAGTGTTATGGCAGGGATCTGGCTCACGGCCACGAGGTGAATATCGGCGAGGCCGTTGGGATCATCGCGGCCCAGTCGATCGGTGAGCCAGGCACACAGCTGACCATGAGAACTTTCCATATTGGTGGCACCGCCAGCAGGCAGGTGGAACGCTCCATGATCCGGCCCAGGAACGAGGGAACCGTCAAGTTTCTGAATCTCAAGACAGTGGAAAACGTTGAGGGAAGCCTCGTGATCATGAATCGAAACGGAGAAATCAGTATCCTGGGCAAGGGTGGAAGAGAGGTCGAACGGTACCCTGTCATCTACGGTGCGGTTCTGAAAATCCGAGACGGCGAAAAGGTGAAGCCCGACCAAATCCTGGCGGAGTGGGATCCCTTCACGATTCCGATTATGACCGAGGTGCATGGCATTGTGAAATTCGGTGACATCATCGAGGGGGCCACCATGCAGGAGAGGCGCGACAAGGTCACCGGAAAAATCAGCCGGGTGGTGGTCGAGAACCGGGATATGGAAATCAGACCTCGGATCTCGATCAAAGACGAAAGCGGCAAGACGGCGAGCCTGCCGGGCAGCGCACGGGCCAAAGCCCGATACCATCTGCCGATCGGGGCCATCATTATGGTGAACGAGGGGGATGTGATCAGCGCAGGGACGGTGCTTGCGAAAATCCCAAGGGAGACCACAAAGACAAAAGACATTACGGGAGGGCTTCCGAGGGTCGCCGAGCTCTTTGAAGTCCGTAAGCCCAAGGAGACCGCGTTCATCAGCGAAGTCGATGGCATCGTCTCTTTCGGGAAATACACCAAGGGGAAAAGAAAACTGACCATCACTCCGGATCTGGGCGACGCCATCGATTACTACATCCCCAGAGGAAAGCATGTCAGCGTTCTGGATGGGGACTATGTGAGGGCAGGCGAGGCCCTGATGGATGGGTCTGTGAACCCCCATGACCTCCTCAGGATCAGGGGACTCAAGGAGCTGGCAAAGTATCTGGTGGACGAAGTACAGGAGGTGTACCGGCTCCAGGGCGTTAAGATCAACGACAAGCACATCGAAGTGATTGTCAGACAGATGTTAAGACAGATCAGCGTGAAGGGTCCAGGGGATACCAACTTCCTCCTTGGTGAGCACGTGGAGAAGTGGCGCTTTGAAGAGGAAAACAACAAGGTCATGACAAGGGGCGGAACGCCGGCCACGGCCGAGCCATTGTTGTTGGGGATTACCAAGGCGTCGCTCAGCACAGAGAGTTTCATATCCGCCGCATCCTTCCAGGAGACCACCAAGGTGCTCTCCGATGCCGCAGTGGCAGGAAGGGTGGATTTTCTCAAAGGGCTCAAAGAAAATGTCATCATGGGACGGTTGATCCCGGCAGGAACCGGGTTGAAACAATACCGGAACTTGGAGGTCTCAGTGGCGGATTCAAAATTGAAAGAGCATCTGAAAACAGCTTGACAAGCGTGCTGATTAGAGATTATAAAGATCTTTTTAAAATTTTCCGTCTTTCCCACAACTGGACCTCGTTGCGTGTGTTGACGGAGTGGGAATGTGAGGAGATTTTTTATGCCTACGATCAATCAGCTCATCAAAAAGTGTCGTCGCCCGCCCAGGAAAAAGGGCAAGACGCCGGCCCTTCAGGCCGCACCCCAGAAGAGGGGCGTATGTGTGCGTGTCTATACCACGACGCCAAAGAAACCCAATTCGGCGCTTAGGAAGGTGGCGAGGGTGAGGCTTACAAATGGAATCGAGGTGACTTCCTATATCCCAGGTGTCGGCCACAACCTGCAGGAGCACTCGGTCGTCTTGATCAGGGGAGGGCGAGTGAAGGACCTTCCTGGCGTCAGGTATCATATCGTCCGTGGGACCATGGACACGACCGGAGTTGACGATCGAAGAAGGGGACGGTCGAAATACGGAGCGAAGAAGCCCAAGGGGTTGTAAACATAATGGCAGAGGTTTCGGTCCGTTGTTTAAGGGCGAAATAGAGGGCTTCATGGAGGCGTTATATGCCCAGGCGTAGAGTCATATCAAAGAGGGTCGTATTGCCTGATCCGCGATACAAGAGCGTGCTCGCCACCAAATTTGTGAACAGCCTTATGGGCAAAGGCAAGAAGAGCACAGCCCAGGCGATCCTGTATGAGGCGTTTGACTCCATTAAGGATAGAACCAAAGAGGATCCCCTGGCTCTTTTTCAGAAGGCGATCGGCAACGTGAAACCTCTTGTGGAGGTCCGGTCAAGGCGTGTCGGCGGATCTACCTACCAGGTCCCCACAGAGGTCAGGGCTTCGAGAAGCCAGGCACTCAGCATCCGTTGGATTATCGGTTTTGCCCGGGCCAGGGGCGAGAAGAGCATGAGCGCGAAGCTTGCAGGTGAGCTGATTGACGCCGCCAATGCAAGAGGGACGTCCATCAAGAAGCGGGAAGATACGCACAGGATGGCTGAAGCCAACAAGGCTTTTGCCCATTACCGCTGGTAAGTCACCTTTGAGAGCTCATCACCTGGAGAATGTCCCGCACTTTGCGTGCTTAGGCCTTCGCATCCCAGGTAAGAGGGGGTCGGGGCAAGAGGTGAAGAGGATAAGGTAAGGAGGAAGGAGATGTCGAAGAAGAAATTTGAGCGGACGAAGCCGCATGTGAATGTGGGGACGATTGGGCATATTGATCATGGGAAGACGACGCTGACGGCGGCGATAACGAAGCATTTGGCGAAGCGAGGGATGGCGGAGTATGTGCCGTTTGATCAGATAGACAAGGCGCCGGAGGAGAAGGCGCGAGGGATCACGATTGCGACGGCGCATGTGGAGTATCAGACGGCGAAGCGGCATTATGCGCATGTGGACTGTCCGGGGCACGCGGACTATATCAAGAACATGATTACGGGTGCGGCGCAGATGGACGGGGCGATATTGGTGGTGGGGGCCGATGATGGTCCGATGCCGCAGACGCGGGAGCACATATTGTTGGCGCGTCAGGTGGGGGTGCCGTGTGTTGTTGTGTTTTTGAACAAGGTTGACATGGTGGATGATGAGGAGCTGATTGAGCTGGTGGAGCTGGAGTTGAGGGAGTTGTTGACGAAGTATGAGTTTCCTGGGGATGAGATACCGATCATTCGTGGGAGTGCGCTGAAGGCGTTGGAGAGTGATGATCCGGACTCGGCGGAAGCGAAGCCGATATTTGAGTTGATGGACGCGGTGGACAAGTATGTGCCTGAGCCGGTGAGGGATGTGGAGAAGCCGTTTTTGATGCCGATAGAGGATGTATTTAGCATATCGGGACGAGGGACGGTGGTGACGGGGCGAGTGGAGCGAGGGCTGGTGAAGGTAGGGGATGAGGTGGAGATTGTAGGGATAACGGAGACGCTGAAGACGGTATGTACGGGCGTTGAGATGTTTCGGAAGATATTGGACCAGGGTCAGGCTGGGGACAATATTGGGGTGTTGTTGAGGGGGACGAAACGGGATGAGGTGCAGCGGGGGCAGGTGGTGGCGAAGCCTGGGTCGATCACGCCGCACACGAAGTTCAAGGCAGAGGCGTACATTTTGACGAAGGAAGAGGGTGGGCGGCATACGCCGTTTTTTCAAGGGTATCGGCCGCAGTTTTATTTTCGGACGACGGATGTGACGGGGGTGGTGACGTTGCCGGAGGGAGTGGAGATGGTGATGCCGGGAGACAATGTGTCGGTGGAAGTGAACCTGATTACCCCGATCGCCATGGAGAAGGAACTGCGGTTTGCCATTCGAGAAGGGGGCCGGACCGTGGGTGCAGGCGTCATCAGTGAAATCCTGGAATGATGGGAGCAAGGGATGATCACCAATCAGAAAATCCGTATCCGACTGAAGGCTTACGACCACAAGCTGCTGGACCAATCCGCTCTCGAAATCGTTGAGACGGCTAGAAACACTGGTGCGCGAGTGGCCGGTCCTATCCCGTTGCCCACCATGATCAACCGATTCTGCGTGTTGCGCTCCCCCCATGTGGATAAGAAGTCCAGAGAACAGTTTGAGATCAGGACCCACAAGCGGATTCTGGATATCCTTGAACCCACCCAACAGACGGTGGATGCGCTCATGAAGCTGGACTTGGCCGCAGGTGTTGACGTAGAGATCAAACTATAGGGTGGATGGTCCGGAGCGCTTGTCTGGCGCCGCAGGGAGATGCATCACTTCGTTTCATAGGGAGCCTTTTGAAATGGTCTCAAAGCTATTGGGCAAGAAAATTGGGATGACGCGGTTTTTTGTCGAAGAGGGAAGGTCCGTGCCCGTAACGGTGTTGAAGTTGGGCCCGTGTGTTGTGCTGCAGAAAAAGACGATGGCGAAAGAGGGCTACAATGCCATTCAGTTGGGCTTCGAGCCGCAAAAGGAATCCCGCGTCAACAAACCCATGAGGGGGCACTTCAAAGGGGCTGGCGGCCAGTGCTTTAAAGAAGTGAAAGAGATCGGTGTGGAAGACCCTGATAGCTTTGAGCTGGGGCAGCAGATCGGATCGGATGTGTTCAGTATCGGCGACTTGGTCTCGGTAGCAGCGAAAAGCAAGGGGCGAGGTTTTATGGGTGTGGTGAAGCGATATGGTTTCCACGGAGGAAAAAAGACTCACGGATCCCGCTTCCACAGGGCACCGGGCTCCATCGGGACCAATACGACGCCTGGTCGGGTGCATAAGGGACGAAAACTTCCTGGGAGGATGGGAAATGAACGGGTGACCGTCAAGAATCTCGTGATCATTGACGTGAGACCCGAGATGAACCTTGTCCTCGTCAGGGGATCGGTTCCGGGTCATAAGAACGGCTTCTTGGAAGTCATGAGAGTAGGGAGCGCATTTCGTGCGGAAGAGGTCTAAGATGGCCATAGTCGATGTGTACAACCTGCAGAAGGAAAAGGTGGGGGAAATCGAACTAAGGGACGAAGTCTTTAACGTGCCGGTCAAAACGCATGTACTGCATCAAGTTGTAGTGAGTCAGTTGGCCAGTCGACGGGCGGGAACAGCCTCCACAAAAGGTCGGTCCGAAGTAAAGGCCTCCGGAAGGAAGCTGTGGCGGCAGAAAGGAACAGGACGGGCCAGGGTGGGCGATGCCGCTTCCCCAACAAGGAGGGGAGGGGGAGTCGCTTTTGGGCCGAAACCGCGGCAGTACGATCTACGGGTCCCAAGAAAAGTGAAGAAAGCCGCGCTACGCATGGCGCTTTCAGATAAGCTGCATGGCGAGCAACTGATCGTGGTGGACTCTTTGGCATTGGCGGAAGCAAAAACCAAGTCTTTTGTGGCCGTGATGGACCGCTTTGATATTGCAAAGGGGTTGATCGTTACCGAAGGGAACAATGAGATTCTGGATAAGTCATCGCGGAACGTCCCTTGGGTGAAAGTCCTCAGGAGTGAGGGATTGAACGTGTATGATATCCTCAATTGCGATCAACTGGTGCTTGAACAGGCAACGGTCGGCAAAATAGAGGAGGCACTGATTTCGTAGTGGATATCTATCAAGTCGTCAAAGAACCGCACATCGCTGAGAAGGCGACCCTCCAGAAGGAGGCCGCCAATCAGGTGACGTTCAAAGTGGACAGACGGGCCAACAAGGTCGAGATCAGACGAGCCGTGGAGACCCTTTTCAAGACCAAGGTCCTTGAAGTGAGGACCATGAGGGTTACCGGAAAAAAACGACGGATCGGCAGACATGTTGGAAAGAGACCGGACTGGAAAAAGGCCGTTGTTAAGTTGGCGCCGGGTGAGAACATCGAATTCTTTGAAGGGGTATAAAGAGAGAGATTGAGTCAGGGAGAGACTCCGTGACTCATCATCAGCGGCGGAGAAGATCATGGGTATCAAGACAAACAAACCAACCTCGCCCGGAAGGCGGTTTCACAGCGTTTCCACATTCGAGGAGATCACGACGCGTGAACCTGAAAAGAGCCTTCTGAAGCCGATCCAAGCCAAGGGTGGCCGAAACGCGATGGGTCGCATCACCGTAAGGCACCGGGGCGGTGGACACAAACGTAAGTACCGGATTGTCGATTTTAGAAGGGATAAGGATGCCATCCCGGCCCGTGTCGCGTCTATTGAATACGACCCTAACCGGTCAGCAAACATAGCTTTGCTCAATTATGCCGATGGAGAAAAGAGATATATCCTGGCTCCTTCGGATCTTAAAGTCGGCGACACGTTGGTTTCCGGAGCCGGATCCGAGATCAGATCGGGCAACGCACTGCCGCTCCGGGAAGTGCCGTTAGGCTCCCAAATACACAACATAGAACTCCACCCGGGACATGGGGGGCAATTGGTTAGGGGTGCAGGAACATACGCGCAACTTATGGCTAAGGAAGGTAAGTATGCGCAGGTGAAACTACCCTCCGGCGAGGTGCGGATGGTGTTTCTTGACTGCAAAGCCACGCTGGGTGTGGTGGGAAACTTGGAGCATGGAAACATCTCTATCGGCAAGGCCGGAAGAAAACGTTGGATGGGCAAGAGACCGCACGTCCGCGGCGTGGCCATGAACCCGGTGGACCATCCCCATGGCGGCGGTGAAGGGAAGACCTCAGGCGGCCGTCACCCCGTGACGCCTTGGGGTGTGCCGACCAAGGGCTTCAAGACGGTCCGAGGGAAGGCCAGTGATAAGCTCATCGTAAAGAAGAGAAAGTAAGAGCAAAGGGACCCTGAGGGAAGGCCTGCCGGGGATAACCGAAAGGCTGCTTTCAACTCGGAGGTCCATGGGGCTGCAAGAGCGAGGAGGTTTGGAATTGCCGCGATCTGTGAAGAAGGGACCCTTTGTGGATGACCATCTGTTGAAGAAGGCCACCGGCGCCTCGGAAACCCAAAGCAGAAAAATCATCAAGACGTGGTCGCGACGCTCGACCATCCTTCCTGAATTTGTGGGTCTGACCTTCGCCGTTCATAACGGCCGGAAGTTTTTGCCTGTCTTTGTGACGGAGGACATGGTTGGACACAAGCTCGGGGAATTTGCCCCTACGAGGACCTTTTACGGCCATGCGGGCGACAGGAAAAGCAAGCTGAAGGGAAAGTAGTGGTTAGTCCCCCGGCTGTCTGATTGGAGAGGGAAATGGAAACGAGGGCAGTGGCAAGGTTTGTGAGGATATCGCCTCGCAAGGTAAGGCTGGTCATGGACGAAGTAAGGGGCAAGAAGGTCGAAGACGCCCTGAACATGCTAACTTTTGCACCGCAGAAGGGAGCACGCCTGTTGCGAAAGCTCATCCGTTCGGCGGTCTCGAATGCCCAGCACAATACCAACCTTGACCCGGACTCCCTTGTGATCAAGCGCGTTTTTGCGGACGAGGGCCCTGCATTGAAACGATTCATCCCGCGCGCCCAGGGGCGTGCGACTCAAATTCGAAAGAGGACGAGTCACCTAACCGTGATCCTCGATGAGGCGTGATCGAGGATACAAGTGTACTGACTTTCCTGTCTCGTTTTCCTGGTGAGGATGGGATTGCGGCGAGTGGAGGTTCGATTTGGGACAAAAAGTTAATCCGATCGGTTTCAGACTTGGAAGTTATAGAAACTGGGACTCCAGGTGGTTTTCCGTTAAAGACTACTCGGGCTTTGTGTACGAGGACTACCATATCCGAAAGTTCATCAAGAAACGACTGTCCCAGGCGGGCGTTGCCAGGATCGAAATCGAGCGGGCCGCCAACAAGGTTCGCATTCGGATCCACACGGCGCGACCCGGGATCGTGATCGGGAAAAAGGGGGTCGAAATCGAGAACCTCCGAAAAGACCTTGGAAAAAAAATCAAGCGCGAGATCATCATCGATATCCAGGAAGTTCGTAAGCCGGAGGTTGAAGCGCAACTTGTGGCGGAAAACGTCGCCCTTCAGTTGGTTCGCCGGGTTGCCTTTAGGAGGGCCATGAAGAGGGCCGTGGGGTCTGCTCTGCGTTTCGGTGCCCTCGGTGTCAAGATCGCTTGTGCCGGGAGACTCGGAGGGGCTGAAATGGCGCGAAGAGAGTGGTACCGTGAGGGGAGGGTCCCCCTGCATACCATTCGAGCCGACATTGACTACGGATTCGCAGAGGCTTTTACCACTTACGGAGTGGTTGGCGTCAAGGTGACGATATTTAAAGGCGAGATCTTGCCGGACAAGAAAGGATAGGGATCCATGCTAAGCCCTAAGAAGGTAAAATACCGAAAGAAACAGAAGGGTAGAATGCGTGGCAGGGCCGATCGGGGCAGCAACTTGGTGTTCGGTGACTACGGACTGCAAGCGCTGGCGTGCGGTTGGATGACGGCTCAGCAGATCGAAGCGGCGAGGATAGCCGTGACGAGACACGTCAAGCGTGGCGGAAAAGTTTGGATTCGGAGTCTTCCCTGACAAGCCCATTAGCAAGAAACCGTTAGAAACGCGGATGGGAAAAGGAAAAGGCGCACCCGAGGCGTGGGTAGCCGTGGTGAGACCCGGGCGAATCCTATATGAGTTGGAAGGCGTCCCTGAAACCGTCGCGGCAGAGGCATTTCGATTGGCCGGACACAAGCTGCCGTTTGCCACGAGATTTATTGTCAGGAGAGCGTGAGACCATGAAGGCGAAGGAGCTGAGAGTTTTGGCTTTGGAAGAATTGCAGGAGAAGGAAAAGACCATGGATCAGGAGCTTTTTAGCCTGCGGTTTCAAAAGGCGACCCGTCAACTGGGGAACACGGCCATGATTTCAAAAGTCAAGAAGGACCGGGCTCGGGTAAAAACCGTGCTCAGGGAGCTTGAATTGGCGAAAGCCAATCATTCGTGAGGTCTGAAATGAGCGAGGGCGAACTGCGAAGAAAGAAATTGTTGGGCATTGTCATCGGCGACCGAATGGACAAGACTGCCGTAGTGCAAGTCGAACGTTTGGCGAAGGATCCCTTGTATCAGAAATTTTTGAAAAGACGCGCCAAATACATGGCCCACGATCCGCAGAATCTTTGCAAGATCGGCGACAAAGTCAGGATCATCGAGAGCAAGCCCATCAGCAGGCGTAAGCGCTGGCGTGTGTCAGAGATTATCGAAAAGGGTCATTTTGAGGAGTAGCCCCGGGCTGGGGATTCAATGGAGATAAGGCAATGATTCAGACCGAAACATGGCTGAAGGTCGCAGACAACTCAGGCGCGAAGAGGGTGATGTGTATCAAGGTATTGGGCGGGACCCGAAAGCGATATGCCACCGTCGGTGATGTGATCATTGTCTCGATCAAAGAGGCCTTACCCAATTCAAAGGTGAAAAAGGGTGATGTCGCCCGTGCCGTGATCGTTAGAACCGCAAAAGAGGTTAGGCGGCAGGACGGGTCTTATATAAAGTTTGATGACAACTCTGCGGTGCTCATCAATCAGCAGAGGGAACCCATCGGGACCAGGATCTTCGGCCCAGTGGCGAGGGAGCTGCGGGCGAGAAATTTCATGAAGATTGTTTCTCTGGCCCCCGAGGTCATATAGGCCATTAAGAGAAACCCCCAAATACTGGGCGACCTTGGAAGAGCGGGAGAGTAAAAGGTGCAAGAGAAACACCCGAAGATCAGAAAAAACGATAAAGTGATTGTCGTTGCCGGCAAGGAAAAGGGAAAGATCGGCACGGTCCTGAAAGTTGACTCTGAGAAGCGACGAATCATTGTCGAGAAGGTGAACACCATTAAGAGGCACGCACGCCCCAGTGCTAAGGCGCCGCAAGGTGGTATCATTGAAAAGGAAGCACCTTTACACATCTCGAACGTCATGATCGTCTGCAACAAGTGTGCGGATCCCACCAGGATCGGGAAGCGAATACTTGAGGACGGCTCGAAAATGAGGGTGTGCAAGAAGTGCCGTGAATCGTTGGATGAGTGAGAGAACGAAGTTGCGCATGATTTCCCCATAGTATACTCCGACCGTTGGGGATCACCCTAGGAGGAACCTTTGTCGCGTTTAAGAGAGAAATACGTCGCGGAAGTGGTGCCTGAGATTCAAAAGGTGTTCGGGTACAAAAATCCCATGGCTGTCCCGGCATTGGTGAAAGTGGTCCTGAACATGGGATTGGGCGAAGCGATGCAGAACATCAAGATCCTTGATGGTGGCGCGGAAGAGCTCACACTGATCGCCGGTCAAAAGGCCGTCATCACCAAGGCGAGACGTTCTATCGCGGGTTTCAAGCTCCGGCAGGGCATGCCCATCGGCTGCATGGTGAGCCTGAGACGAGAGAAGATGTATCACTTCGTGGATAAGCTTTTTAACGTGGCATTGCCCCGTGTGCGGGATTTCAGGGGGTTGTCCGACAAGATATTTGATGGACGAGGCAACTGCACCGTCGGTATCAAAGAGCACATCATTTTCCCCGAAATTGATTATGACAAGATCGAGAAGGTCAAAGGATTGAACATCTCGATTATCACGACGGCCAAGACGGACGAGGAAGGCCGATATTTGCTCAAACTTTTGGGGATGCCTTTCCGAAGCTGAAAAAGGGGGTTATTTTGGCAAAGAAATCTCTGATCGCAAAGGCCAAACGGAAACAGAAGTTCTCCGCTCGCCATTACAACCGATGTCCCATCTGTGGGCGAAGTCGGGCCTTCTTGAGAAAGTTTGGCATATGCCGGATCTGCTTCCGGTCCATGGCGTCAATGGGCGAAATCCCCGGTGTCGTCAAATCGAGCTGGTGAGTACTGGATCCCGGAGATCCTCCAAGGGGTTCTATAAGGAGCGTGAGAAATGACCATGACCGATCCCATCGCGGACATGCTGACCCGAATCAGAAATGCACTCAAGGCGTCACATGAGTCCGTGGACATCCCAAATTCCAAAATGAAGGCAAATATCGCCAAGATCCTCAAATCAGAAGGCTACATTCGGAATTTCAAGATTATTCCCGACGCACGGCAGGGCGTCCTCAGGGTCTTCTTGAAGTATGACGAGCAGAAGCTTCCGGTGATTGTGGGCATTGAAAGGGTCAGTAAACCAAGTCGACGAACCTATGCGGGATTTGACGAGATTCCTGGTGTCCTGAATCAGTACGGCGTCAACATCCTCACGACCTCCAAGGGGATCATGTCGGACCGGGATGCGCGGAGGATGCGCGTCGGGGGTGAAATCCTATGCCGAATCTGGTGAGGAAGCTTTAACCAAGTGTATGAGGGGCGGTTTACGCCATAACGGCGTGTCAGTGCGGAGGTTCTGGATGTCACGAGTTGGTAAAAAGCCTGTAACGATTCCAAAGGGCGTCGAAGTGAAAATTGAAGGGCGGACGCTCACGGTGAAGGGACCGAAGGGGGTCCTTTCGAGAAGCATCCACCCGAAGGTGAATGTTCTAGTCCAGGATCAAGAGATCACAGTGACAATTGATGGGACGAGCAAGGACCTGAGATCCCTTCACGGACTGCACAGGGCCCTGATCGCCAACATGGTGACGGGTGTGACCAAAGGCTTTGAAAGGGTCCTGGAAATAGTGGGCGTGGGATTCAAGGCTGATCTCAGCGGAAAGACCGCTGTGCTCAATGTGGGATATTCTCATCCTGTGAACTTTCCTTTGCCAGACGGAATCGATGCAAAAATCGAAAGAACCCGCATTTCCTTGACAGGGATCGACAGAGAGTTGTTGGGGCTGACCGCCTCTAAACTGCGAGGCATCAAGAGCCCCGAGCCCTACAAGGGTAAGGGAATCAAATACGCTGATGAATTTATTCGCAGGAAGGCCGGCAAGACGGGCAAGAAGTAAGGGGTTGCGGTTATGGGATCATCAAGCAGAAGAGAGGCACGCGCGCGTAGACAAAAACGGGTTCGTCGGAAGATCAGGGGTAAGCCTGAAAGACCCAGGCTTTGTGTATTTAAGAGCGTAAAGCACATGTATGCACAAATCATTGATGACCAATCGGCCAGGACCCTGGTGGAGGTCTCGTCCCTTTCAAAAGGTCTTCGCGAACAGGTAGGAAGCAAGGGTGGAAACAAGGAAGGGGCTGCCATGGTAGGAACCGCCATCGCGCAGAGAGCGATCAGCAAAGGCATCAAACAAGTGGTTTTCGATAGAAACGGGTTCCTATATCACGGCCGCGTCAAGGCGCTTTCGGATGCGGCAAGGGAGGGCGGTCTTGAATTCTAGGGAGGAGCGTTCGTTGGGCAAAGAGAACGATCAAGTCCAACTCATTGAGAAGGTGGTCTATATCAACCGGGTTGCCAAAGTCGTCAAGGGTGGTCGGCGCTTCAGCTTCAGTGCCATTGTGATTGTGGGCGACGGGCACGGAAAGGTCGGCAGCGGCCTGGGTAAGGCCAATGAGGTGCCCGAAGCGATTCGAAAAGGGGTTGAGAGGGCAAAAAAGGCGCTCTGCAAGGTTCCTTTGCACGGGGGGACCATCCCACACGAAGTCATAGGGCAGTGGGGCGCCGGCCGGGTGATCCTAAGACCAGCGGGACCAGGAACCGGATTGATCGCCGGAGGGGCGGTCCGTGCGGTTTTGGAGGCAGCGGGTGTACAAAACATTTTGACCAAGTGCCTCGGGTCTCACAACCCTCACAACCTCGTAAGGGCCACGGTCAGTGGTCTGCGCTCCCTTCGCAGTCCGGAGGAAATTGCACGCCGTCGTGGGAAGACCGTTGAGGAAATCATCGGTTGAAAGGATTACCGATTTGGGGATTTGCCATGGAAGACACCATCAAAGTAACGCTCGTGAGAAGTGGAAACGGAAGGACCCCGCGGATCAGGGAAACCCTTAAGGGGTTGGGTCTGACCAGGTTGAACAAGACCGTGGAGCTAAAGAACACGCCTGCGATAAGGGGAATGATTGAAAAGGTCCTCTTTGCCGTCAGGATCGACTAAATTCGGTTCGGTAAGGGACGATGAGAATCCATGATCTGAAGCCCGCTGAGGGTTCGAAAAAGAAGACAAAGAGGATAGGCAGGGGCCCGGGCTCGGGGCATGGAGGGACATCATGCCGCGGAAACAAAGGCCAGAAGGCAAGGTCCGGAGGACGCCCCGGCCGGGGGTTTGAGGGAGGCCAGATGCCTCTCCACCGGAGAGTGCCCAAGAGGGGGTTCCGGAACATATTCAAGAAGCAATATGCTGTCGTGAATGTGGGAGACCTAACTGAATTTTCCCCTAATTCAAGCCTTGACGTTGCGGCCCTTTCACAGGCCGGCCTCGTCGGCAAAGTGATGGACGGAGTCAAGCTTCTCGGCAAGGGGGAGATAACGCAACCTCTGGTGGTGAAAGTGCAAAAGGCCAGCCGCGCCGCACGGGAGAAAATCGAGAAGGCCGGCGGACAGGTTGAAATTCTCTAACCCTACAACCACTTGTTTCCTGAAGGAGATAGACGGCATTGATCAGCGGTTTTCAGAACATTCCTAAGATTCCGGAGCTTAAGAAAAGGATTCTCTTTACGCTTCTGATGCTGGCCGTCTATCGTCTCGGCTGTACCATTCCGACCCCGGGAATCGACGGTGCTGCCCTGGCTGCCTTCTTCGGTGCCAGGCAGGGGACCCTGTTCGGGCTCTTTGACATGTTTTCTGGGGGTGCGTTGAGCCGGATGTCGGTCATGGCGCTAGGCATCATGCCCTATATCAGCGCCTCCATTATTCTCGAGCTGTTGACCGTTGTGATTCCCTATCTTGAAAAGCTCAAGAAAGAAGGGGAGCAGGGGCGCAAAAAGATTACCCAATTCACCCGGTATGGCACCGTCGTCCTCAGCATGATTCAAGGTTTTGGTATCGCGGTGGGGCTTGAGCAGATGAGCAGCCCCGGTGGGGCGATGATCGTTCCCTCTGGGGGTTGGGGATTCCGGGTGCTGACGGTCATCACTTTGACGGCGGGCACGGCGTTTCTCATGTGGCTTGGGGAACAGATCACGGAAAGGGGCATCGGAAACGGCATCTCGTTGATCATCTTCGCGGGTATCGTGGCCAGATTTCCCGTGGCGGTGGCCAACACCTTCCGCCTTATGGGGACTGGGGAGATTACGCCTTTTTTCATGGTGCTGATCGTTGTCCTTATGATTGGCGTGATCGGCCTCATTGTTTTTGTCGAGCGAGGACAGCGTAGAATCCCCGTTCAATATGCCAAACGGGTTGTCGGGCGCCGCATGTATGGCGGACAGAGCACGCATTTGCCGCTCAAGGTCAACACGGCGGGTGTCATCCCCCCGATTTTTGCTTCATCTATTATTATGTTTCCGGCTACCATCGCCAATTTTATGAATGTAAAAGGAATGCCGTGGATGCAACACGTGGTCAATTTGCTCGCACCCGGGAGCATCGTGTACAGTCTCATTTACGTGGCATTCATCTTCTTTTTCTGTTATTTCTACACGGCTGTTCACTTCAATCCGGTCGATGTGGCGGAAAACATGAAAAGATACGGCGGATTCATCCCGGGCCTCAGGCCTGGCAAGAACACGGCTGACTACATTGATCGGGTCTTGACGCGCATCACATTCTCCGGGGCCATTTACGTCTCGGCGATTTGTATCCTGCCGCAGATTCTCATTTACCAGCTGAATGTGCCCTTTTATTTTGGAGGAACGGCGTTACTTATCGTGGTGGGCGTGGCCATGGATACCACGAACCAGATAGAATCCCACTTGCTGACCCGTCATTACGAGGGATTTATGAAAAAGGGTTTCGGCAGGGTGCGATAAGCGGAGCGGTGTGTAGATTTCGAGACCCGAGATAAGTGGTCAGTAAGAGGAGCGATCAGGGATTGGGTTTCGGTTAAGGAGCATGCATGGCCAAAGAGGACGCCATTGAAGTTGAGGGTGTTGTGGTTGAGACACTGCCGAACGCCATGTTCAGAGTGGAGCTGAAAAACGGCCATAGAATACTCGCCCACATTTCCGGGAAAATGAGGATGCATTTTATTAAAATCCTTCCCGGTGACAAGGTCATTGTGGAGCTGTCTCCTTACGACCTGAAACGTGGGAGGATCATTTTCCGAGGCCAGAAGTAGCGTTATTTGAGCGTTGGAGGCGTAGCGCCATGAAGGTGAGGTCATCAGTAAAGCGAATATGCAATCACTGCAAGATCATTAGGCGAAAAGGCGTCACACGTGTGATCTGCGATAATCCCCGTCACAAGCAGAGGCAGGGATAGCATGATGGCGGCCTCGCGGCCGTTGACCTGGAAAGCCTGACGATGTAAGGGAAAAGGAGTCGAGCGTTGGCAAGAATTGCAGGAGTTGACTTACCGAGAGCCAAGCGGATTGAGATTGCGCTGACGTACATTTACGGCATCGGGAGGAGTACGTCACAGAAGATCCTCAGCGAAGCGGGAATTGATTGGAACAAGAAGTCCGATGATGTTTCCCCCGAAGAAGTGAACCGGATCAGAAAGATCATTGACGAGACCTGCAAGGTCGAGGGAGATCTTCGACGGGACATTTCCATGAACATCAAGCGGCTCATGGAAGCAGGCGCATACCGTGGCTTCAGGCACAGAAAGGGATTACCCGTGAGGGGCCAGAGGACTCATACGAACGCCCGGACCAGGAAGGGACCCAGGCGGGCCGTGATGGGCAAGAAAAAGAAATAGGGAGTTAGGGACGCAGCATGGCAAAGGCCGCAAGAGCGAGAACAAAAGGCAAGAAGGAAAAGAAGAACGTCCCAACGGGCGTCGTACACATCCAGTCCACATTCAACAACACGATTGTCACTGTCACCGATGGATCCGGCAACGTGATCGCGCAGTCGAGCGCTGGCCGTTTGGGATTCAAGGGGTCTCGCAAGAGCACGCCCTTTGCGGCACAACTCGCCACACAGGACGCGGTTAAGAAGGCCATGGAGCAGGGGATGAGGACAGCAGAGGTCAGGGTGAAGGGCCCAGGCATGGGGAGGGAGGCCGCCTTGCGTGCGCTGCAGATCGACGGGTTCAGCATCAGCGTCATCAGAGACGTGACACCCATCCCGCATAATGGATGCCGTCCGCCTAAGCGAAGAAGAGTGTGATGGGGCCCTTTGTGATTGGTTCTCATGGGGCGGTGAATGATCGACAGGCTTGGCAACCTTTCAGCTGCGGAGGGCAGTGACGATTGAGCAACGACAAAGCGCTGTCAACGAATAACGGTTAGTAGATAAACAGGGAGGCGATATTGGCCAGATACACTGAATCTTCCTGCAGGCTCTGCCGCAGGGAAAACATGAAGCTCTTCTTGAAGGGAGACAGGTGTTACAGCGACAAGTGTGCCTTTGAAAGAAGGGCTTACGCTCCGGGTATGCACGGCCAGAGGCGGAGCGGCAAGGTGTCTGACTATAAGATCCAGCTGAGGGAGAAGCAGAAGGTCAGACGGATATATGGCGTATTGGAGAATCAGTTTCGGAGTTACTACGCCCGTGCCGACCAAACGAAAGGGGTGACAGGCACCAATTTGCTTGCCCTGCTTGAATCGCGCCTTGACAATGTGGTTTACAGAATGGGATTTGCCTCTTCACGCCATCAGGGTAGACAGTTGGTGAGACACAGCCATTTTCTGGTAAATGGCAAAAAGGTCAACATCCCATCTTACCTGGTTAAGTCTGGCGATATGGTGGAGGTCAAAGAGAAGAGCCAAAAAGTGGTTCCGATCCTTGAAGCGATGGAGACGGTGATCAGGAGAGGGGTGCCAAACTGGATCGACCTCGAGAAGGATAAATTTCGAGGTATATTCAAGGCGCTTCCCAAGCGTGAGGAAATCACCATGCCCATCCAAGAACAACTCATCGTGGAGTTCTATTCCAAGTAAGGGGGGCTGGGGCCCTAAGCGGTTCGGCATGCCGTCTATTGGTGGGGGACGATGACGAGAGCCACTGATCACAGATAAGACTGCCGGTGTGGTCGGTGGGCGTTTCATGAACTCTAAGCTAATGAGTACGGAGGCTCCAGTTGGTGGATCTAAGAAGCAAGAACTGGAGGGAACTGATCAAACCCAGGCGTATAGAGATTGATCAGGACTCCCATACCAATGATTATGGGAAGTTCGCGTGCGAGCCCCTTGAGCGAGGGTTCGGCATTACGATCGGGAATTCTCTGAGACGGATTTTGCTGTCCTCGTTGCAGGGGGCGGCGGTTGTCTCTTTGAAGTTCGACGGGGTCCTCCACGAGTTTTCAACTATACCGGGTGTGGTTGAAGACGTGGCCGACATCATTTTGAACGTGAAGGAAGTCAAGTTCAAAATGAAGAATGCCGAAGAGGCGGTGATCCATTTGTCCCGCGAGGGTGAAGGAGAAGTCGTGGCTGGAGACATCGAAGGCCATGGTCTGGTCGAAATCCTGAATCCTGAAAAGCATGTTGCGACGCTCAACAAGGAGGCGAAGCTCAACGTCGAGATGGTTGTCCGGATGGGAAAGGGGTACGTGCCGGCAGAGCCTGAAAAGGAAAAGGATACTCAGATTGGGGTCCTTCCCATTGATGCCATTTTTTCCCCCATTAGAAAGGTCAATTATGTGGTGTCCAATGCCAGGGTGGGCCAGATTACGGATTATGACAAGCTCACTCTGGAGATCTGGACCGATGGGAGCATTCTGCCCGAGGATGCGGTTGCCTGTGCCGCTAAGATTCTCAAGGAGCAAATGACGCCCTTCATTAACTTCGACGAAGGGATTGAGCCCATTGAGGAAGAAGGGGATGCGGAAGAAGAAAGACTCAACGAAAACTTGTTCAGACCCGTCTCGGAGCTTGAGCTTTCAGTACGGTCGGCCAACTGTTTAAAGAATGCAAAAATTACGCTTATCGGGGAACTGGTTCAGAGGACCGAGGCGGAAATGCTCAAGACCAAAAACTTCGGAAGGAAGTCTCTGAATGAGATCAAGGTCATTTTGGAATCCATGGGACTCCACTTGGGCATGAAGCTCGACAACTTTCCTCCGGTCAAGCCGTTGGAGGAAGCTGAGGATACTGTGGAAACGCCGGATGATGATGAAGACAGGAAGGATGAGGACCAATGAGGCACAGAAAGGCAGGAAAGCAGCTGGGGCGAAATACGAGCCACCGAAGGGCCTTGCTCAGGAACCTGACCACCGCGCTGTTCAAACACGAACAGATCGAGACCACGGACAGCAAGGCAAAGCTACTGAGGCCCGTCGCCGAAAAAGTGATGACTTTGGCAAAACGTGGGGATCTGCATGCAAGAAGGCAGGCCCTCGCTTTCCTGACCGAAAAGGGTGTGGTCCACAGGCTTTTTGATGAGCTCAAAGAGCGCTACGCTGATCGACAGGGCGGATACGTGCGAATCGTCAAGAAAGGGATACGCAAGGGAGATGGCGCGCCGGTCTCGGTCGTTCAATTGCTAGCGGTTGAAGGCGCCGGGAAAGCCGAAAAACAGAAGGGGAAAAAGGCTGCCCGAACAAAGAAGGCCGCTTCTCAAGCGGAGAAGGGCAAACGTGGTGAGACAAAGGTGGAGGGTGCTGAAAAGACCTAATCCCTTTCCTGGGTTCGGAGATGCTTGTATCTTGCACGAATAACCAAAACCTCCTTGCTGGTTAACCAGCAAGGAGGTTTTTTTTGAAGGAGACTCAATTGAAGGGATTTCCACACAAGGACCTGCTTAGCATGCGGCAGCTGTCTGCCGAGGAGATTAGCCTGATACTCGACACGGCAGAGTCGCTCAAAGGGATCTCCACCCGGGACATCAAGAAGGTGCCAACCCTCAGAGGAAAGAGCGTCATCCACTTCTTCTATGAACCGAGCACGAGGACGCGGACCTCATTCGAGGTCGCTGCCAAGCGGCTGAGCGCTGACACTTTCAGCCTGTCCGCATCAGGGAGCAGCATGGTCAAAGGCGAAACACTGATCGACACCGCCAGGAATCTTCAGGCCATGAACCCCGACATCATCGTTTTGAGGCATTCATCCACCGGAGCCCCCCACCTTCTTGCAAGGCATGTGAAAGCGGGTGTCATCAACGCGGGGGACGGCATCAATGAGCACCCCTCTCAGGCCCTCCTCGATCTCTTCACCATGAGAGAGAAGAAGGGGCAGATCAAGGGACTGAAGGTCGCAATCATCGGGGATATTTCGCACAGCCGGGTAGCCCGATCCAATATTATCGGGCTGATCAAGATGGGGGCCCAAGTGACGGTCTCCGGACCGCCCACCATGATCCCTCCTGGCATTGAGGAACTGGGCGTGAAGGTGGTTTACGCCCCTTCCGAGGCCATACGTGAAAAGGACGTCGTCATGGCGCTTCGGATCCAGCTGGAAAGGCAGAGTGACGTCCTTTTTCCGGGGCTCAGGGAATATGCGGCCTTTTTTGGACTCAACTCGGACCTCATGGAGACGGCGAAAAGCGACGCCATTGTCATGCACCCTGGTCCGGTGAATCGAGGCGTGGAACTCAGCCCTGAATTGGCAGACGGGCCTCGATCGGTGATCCTTGAGCAGGTGGAAAACGGGGTTGCCGTGCGTATGGCGTTACTCTATCTTTTGATCGGGGGAGGCGGAAGTGACAACGTGGGTTAAAGGCGGAAAGGTGGTTGATCCGGTTAAGGGGAGGCTTGAAAACGCCGATCTTATTATCGACCGCGGGCGAATCGAGCGAATCCTGCCCTGGGGTGCGTTCAAGGAGAACGGGTCGTGCCTGGAAGTGGTGGAAGCCTCGGGTTGGTTGGTCGCGCCGGGATTCATAGACATTCACGTTCACCTCCGGGAACCCGGTCATGAGTACAAGGAGACCCTTTGGTCCGGAACCAGGGCGGCGGCGGCAGGGGGCTTCACCGCTGTTGCATGCATGCCCAATACCCTGCCTCCCAACGATTGCCGTTCGGTGACGGAGTTCATTCTGGAGCAGGCCAGAAAGGCCGGATTCGCCAGGGTATTTCCCATCGCAGCGATCACCATGGGCCAAAAAGGAGAGGTCCTGACCGAGTTCGGCGACCTGCGTCGGGCGGGTGCGGTGGGGGTATCAGACGACGGCCATCCCGTCAGAAACACCCAGGTCATGAGAAGGGCCCTGGAATATGCTCGACACCATGGATTGACTGTCATCTCCCACTGCGAAGACACCCACTTGTCTGACGGGGGCGTCATGCACGAGGGGACCGTTTCGACCGCCGTCGGACTTCGGGGCATCCCGGCTGCAAGCGAAGAAGTGATGGTTTATAGAGAAATCGCACTGGCAAAACTCACGCGCTGTCCTGTCCATATCGCCCATGTGAGCACGTCCGGGTCGGTGGCTCTGGTGCGAAGGGCCAAAGAAGAAGGGCTGCCGGTGACGGCGGAGACGGCCCCCCATTACTTCAGCCTGGATCACACGGCGGTCTTCGGCTATGACACCCGCGCAAAGATGAACCCGCCTTTGAGGACCCCCGATGATGTGGCGGCCATCAAGAGGGGTTTGGCCGATGGGGTCCTCGATGCGATCGCCACGGACCATGCGCCCCACAGCTCCCTGGAGAAAGACCTGGAATTTGATAAGGCGGCCTTTGGGATGATCGGACTTGAGACGGCCCTCCCTCTGACCTTACAGTTGGTCAAAGAAGGCACCCTGTCGCTTCCCGATGCCATTAGAAAGCTCACCACGGGTGGCGCTTCGGTCCTGGGGGTCCCCGGCGGGGTCTTGTCCGAAGGGTCCGAGGCGGACCTTGTCGTTATCGATCCGGACTGCGAGTATGTGCTGTCCGAGAAAGATATCCTCTCAAAGAGCAAGAACACACCCTTCATCGGGAAGAGGATGACGGGCAGAACCGTACTGACCATGGTCGGAGGACGGATTGTCTGGGATCGACGAAAATAGCATCCTGGTCGTTGACGACGAAAAGAGCATGCGGGAGTTTCTGGAAATCATGCTCACCAAAGAGGGATACCAGGTGACCCTGGCGGAAAACGGGGAACGGGCCTGTCAATACCTGGATAGCCATCATTACGATCTCGTGATCACCGATATCCGGATGAAGGACATCGATGGGATCGGGGTGCTCAGGAAGGCAAAGGCTGTTGATCCTGACGCGAAAGTGGTGCTCATATCGGCCTTTGCCACCGCAGAGACGGCCGTTGAGGCCATGAAAGAGGGGGCCTATGATTATATCCCCAAACCTTTCAAGGTCAACGAGTTCAAGAAAATCGTCAAAGAGGCCATCCAGTCAAAATCAAATGGCAATGGGGCGGAAAAGCGAGACCAGGCCGAGGAGCGTAATCATTTTGGGGCATTGGTGGGCGAAAGCCCACAGATGAAAAAGATCTACGACCTGATCCGAAGAGTGGCGGAAACGAAGAGCAATATCCTCATCTCAGGGGACAGCGGCACGGGGAAAGAATTGGTGGCGCGGGCCATCCACCGCTTGAGCCCGAGGCGGGACAAGCCCATGGTGGCCATCAATTGCGGCGGCATCCCGGAGACCTTGATTGAAAGTGAGCTTTTTGGCTACAGGAAAGGGGCATTCACCGGCGCCGCCACCGATAAGGAAGGCCTTTTCGGGGTCGCACACGGCGGGACGGTCTTCCTGGATGAGATCGGGGAGCTGTCACCGGCCATCCAGGTGAAGCTTCTAAGGGTGATTCAGGAGAAGCGATTCACCGCAGTGGGTGGGACGGAGGAAAGGGCCGTGGACGTCCGCCTCATCTCCGCCACCAACAAGGACCTGGAAGAAGAGGTCATCGACAAGCGGTTCCGGGAAGACCTCTTTTTCAGAATTAATGTGATCCACATTTCGATGCCCCCTCTGAGGGAGCGGGAAGGCGATCTCCCCCTCCTGGCCCAGCATTTCCTTGAGAAGTATTCAAGGGAGTTTGGAAAGGATATCAAGAAGATATCCGCTTATGCCCTGGATATCCTGGGAGGATATTCCTTTCCGGGAAACGTGAGAGAGCTCGAAAACATCATCGAGCGAAGCGTGGCCCTTGAAACTTCCAACATCGTCCTGCCCGAGAGCCTGACCCTTTCAAACCTCCACAAAGAGCGCGCCAGAGACGGCCGCCGCAGCACCGACCTGGGACCCGAAGGCATCAAACTGGAAGAAGTCCTGGCGGAAGTCGAAAAGAGCTACATCATTAAGGCCCTTGAGATCGTACGCGGCTCCAAACAAGGCGCCGCAGAGCTCCTGGGCCTCAGCATGCGTTCCTTCCGATATCGTCTCGAGAAGCTGGGGCTTTAGTTGGATCGTTCAGGGCATCAACTGTTCCCTGCAGAAGGTGCAAAAGGGCAAGACCCTGATCCCTTCCTTCTCGTAATCCCTGGTTCCGGTATGGACCTGGTAGAATTTCGGTATCTGAACCCTTTCTTTAAAATAGAACATCGACGGATTGACCGCTTTCTCACCCGTCTTGCACTCTACCGCAAACAGCGGGTGTCCTTCCTTCAGGACGACGAAATCCACCTCCCTTTTGTCAGTGTTCCGGAGGAACCTTAGCTCCATCCGATATCCCTCGGTGTCCTCTAGGAAATGGCAGAGCTTGAGCAATTGACAGGCAACCAGGTTTTCAAACCTTGCACCCTCTTCCCGGACAAGCGACCAATCCCACAAGTAGAGTTTCTGCTCTCTTTTCACGGCTCTCACCATCGGTGCCCCATACGGAGGGATGCGGAAACAGTAATACATCCTTTCGAACACCCGCAGCCAGCGGTCGACGGTCTCATGAGCGACTTCCAGAACTTCTTTCAGGTTTTTCACAGACAAGGGAGATCCAACCCTCCGAGGAAGCTCCTCGGCGAGAAGCTCCAGGAGGCTGATTTCCTTCACTCGCTCAAGGTCTCTTATGTCGTCATAGACGACACGATGCGTTCTCTCCCTCTGCCATCTCCTCCAGAATCGTTCATCCGCCCTCAAACAAGGTTCCGGGAACCCCCCAAATTTAAGCAAAAGCTCCAAATCACTTGGGGAAGGATTCCGATTCAGCTCTGTCAGCGAAAAAGGATGAATCCGGTAGTAATGGTACCTTCCCTGCAGGGAATCTCCGCCTTTTCTATAGTGATCCAACCTGGCGGAACCGGTTATGATGAAGGCGGTGCGTGATTTCATCGTGTCATAGAACCCCTTGACGAGGCCCCGCCATCTTGCATACTTGTGGACCTCATCAAGGATAATCAGCGGCTGGTTCGGGGGCAATTCCCCTTTCATCAAGGCCGACCGGGAACGGATGTCATCCCAGTTGAGATATGCAGGATGTGTTCCGCTTGGCTCGGTCAGGAAGGTAAACGCGAAGGTAGTTTTGCCCACCTGTCTCGGACCTCCGATAAAGACCATTCGGCTCCTCAGGTCGTCCTCGACGGGCTTTTTCAGATAGCGATGATGGATCTGTTCCATGGTAAAATCGATATAACACGATTTTACTCATGAGTAAAGTTGGGTGAATCAGATTTTACCAACCTGCTGCACCTTCTGCGGTCATTCCGGTCTTTGAGCGGGATAGTGTTCATGCGGAAAAATGGGTTTCCGGGCTTGCGCGATTCACTGAACATTTGATGTCTTCGTGTCTGGTTGTTGACAGACGATTTCAAGACGGCTATAGGTTTTGGCCGTAACGATTGCAGATTGAATATGAGTAGAGGAAGCGAAGATGCCCTATTCAAGCCCCATTCCTTTAAAGCCGTACCTGGAAAGAATCACCGTATTATGTGACAAACAGTCCAGAAAGGACTTGGTGGCCCTCATCGTGTCTCTTGCGAAGGATGCGCCATCTGCAGGTCGGGGGGAGTTCTTGAGCAAAATCGAATCCAACCTCCTCGCTGCTGCCCGAAAAGACGTGGCAGCCCAAGATTCGGCTGAGGCCCTGATCGCTCGAATCACGGGTCTGGGGAAGGACGTTTTGGAGCGGATTGAGTCGATTCAAGACGGCAGCTACTGGGATGATGTGGATGACTGGGAGGACGGTTATGATGATGAAGACCCGGACGATCTAACGGGAGTCCATTTCGATGAATTGCGATCGCTTTTCCGGCGAGCCGACACTCTCTTTCTAGACGGATGCCTGAATGACGCCCGAAGGGTGTATGGCGCCTTGTTTGAGTTGATTGATAAGATCGAGGGAGAAACCCACATCTATTTCCCAGAGGACTTGGATCTCCGCGAGACTCGGGCCCGGTTCTGCCGTTGCGTTTACAATGCCGCAGGGAGTGCGCTGACGGAGGATTTCGTCTCGGCGATGGCGATCCAGGCCCCTGCCGTCGATATGGAGAGCTCCGTTTCAGGGCCTTATCCGCTGCTACAGGATGTGATCGACGCAAGCGCCGAGAAAATAGAAAACTTAGAGTCGTTCCTTGGGAAGTGGAGAGATCATTTGTTAAGACAGGAATCATTGCATAACAGGACCGCTGACCTTCTGCTCGAGGTCACTTACCAGCTGGACGGGCTGGAGGGAGTCAGCAGACTGGCGGAAACCTGGAAAGCCGAGCAGCCAAGGGGATACCTTTTTTGGCTTAGGCGACTTAAGGAGCAAAAGGAATGGAAGGCGATCGTCAAGACAAGCCTCCAAGCGCTTAAAGTCCTGGGAAAAGGAGAATACCGGGAACGGGTATCGGAATTCCTGATCGATGCCGCGTCCGCGCTACGTGATGCCAGCCATATGTTGATGGGAAAACGGGAGCGGTTTTTCTCACGCGTCTGCGATCAGAATCTGAAGGAACTCCTTGCAGAAGCCATCGCACAAAATGCGAGAGAAAAGGAGCTGGAAACGGTTCTGAGATTCCTTGATGGTTTGGAAAAAACGGGACAGCCGGATGCTTTCAGGGTCCGGCTTCTTATAATGGCCGGCCGGCTTAACGAGGCTTTCAATCGTGTGAAACGGGAGCGCGGTATCGGCTGGTCCACCGGAAACGCAGGTGTTGTATTTGGAAGTATTTTGTCCGTGGCCGCCGGTCACTCTGACAAAGCCGGCACCATCAAAAGACTATTGGAGGTGTACGCCGAACGTACCGCTGTCCCCTCATTCAGGATGGTGATTGATGATTCAAAGTACCCGATGATTTTCTACGATGAGATCATCAGAGGTCTAAAGATGAACCCCCTGCCAGGTTTTGAAATGGAAGAAATGCTTTCCTGGGCAAAAAGAATCGGGGAGAGCCGGATCACCAACATCGTATCCAACAAGCACAGGGGTGCTTACGATCGCGCCGCACAAGTGCTGGGATCTCTTGCAGAGGTCCAGACCGCAATGGGAAAAAAGGACCGGGCGATAAAGCTGCTGCACACCTATTACAATGAAAAATTCAATCGTTACAGTGCATTCCGTAAAGAAGTGAGGCAGATTGTAAAGAGTTCGGATCTCTTGAAAAATATCGGCTTTTCGCTGTGACTGTTCGATGGTATGGGTGATGGGTTGGCGTGCCTAAGCAGGGAGCCTGACTCAAAGGGATGGAGGTTGGCGAATGAAGACAAAGATCGCTGAACAGATTGAAGCAATCAAGACTGAAACAGGAACCGATGAAGCCGTATTGCTCGCAGAAGCAATGCGGCGCGGCGTTCAGTTGATGTATCAGGAGCAGATGGTTTCAAAATACCTGGAGGGTAGATTGAAACGAGGAACTCTGATTAGGCTCATCGGGCAAGAGGCCGTCGAGGAGATGGACGAGCGTAAGCAAGCCATAGATGAGGACTTTGATTGGGGGACGCGTGGCTGAGGATTGTGTCGCAGATACCGGACCGCTTCTGCATTTAGCCGAGATTGGCCGGATGGAGATGATCACCATTTTTGGGCGCGTCCTGGTGAGTTCCCTCATCGCCCGTGAGTTGCGAGAATATGGTGTCGCTGCAAGTCTGGGTCAATTGGGCAAGCTAATGCATATCAGACGCGTTCATAACAGTGAGGCTGAGGCCGCGCAGAGCCGGTTACCCCAGTTTCGTATAGGGGTCGAAGACGCTTCCTGCCTGATTTTGGCTGAGAGAACTGATATTCGAGTCGTACTCACCGATGATTTCGAGCTACGCATGGCTGTTAAGGCCCAAGGCCGACAACCTGTTGGAAGTATTGGTGTTTTGGTGAAGAACTTCGTCCTGAGACGCATTAACGAGGCTGAGTTTCGAGGGGCGGTGGAGATGCTCCTGAACGAAAGCACCTTGTTCATTTCGCGTTCATTTCGCCAGTACGTTCGAAGCAAGGTCGAGGATACGATTCGGAGCCAAGGCAAAGAGGGATGAGTCAAGTTGAATTAGCCAGTTCTTACTATTCTTCAGCCTCTCTGCCGAGAGAAGTCCTTGATGGCCTTGGCTTTTGCAGAGAGTTGTCAGATGAAAGCCTTGAAGGGTCAACGTGATACCGGCATTGATAAGGCTTGCTCCCCTGATAGGAGGCACCGCCGTGTCCTTTCCGCAAAGCTAACCGGCCTACAACTCTTTCGGGCGCCAAGTTGAGGTTTGTGGTTAGGCATTTGTCCAAGGCATCATGGCCAGCATCACGAAGCGTGTCTCCAAGAGTAAGACCTTCCAAGTGATCGGCAAATCCGCAGGTCGTCTAAATGGCTTCCCCCAAGGACACGTCCTCTCCATTCATTGCCTTCGATGCCAAAATTCGGCAACCGCAGACAAAATTTGTACCTGCCACATCCTGAGGTCGGGTCTCTTACCAGGATCATGGCCCATAGCTGTTGCCTTTCATGCGATATAACCTATTGCAAATACGGAAGATATTAGCAATGGGCGGTTATGAGCCCGGGTCTGGCACAAGACTTGAATAAACAACGATCAAAAGCTTAAAGAAACGTCTGGATAGGGTCGATTTACTTTGAGAAAGTTCACTTTGACCATTTACCTAAACACTAGCCCTTTATAATCTAAAATGGCTCAATTACAAAAGACGAAGGATAGAGGTTGAGAGATGAAAAATGGGCTTCGAAAGAGAGAAGGCGGGTTTACGTTGATCGAGTTGATGATTGTCATTGCTATCATCGGCGTGTTAGCAGCGATTGCGATCCCGCAGTACAGCAAATACCGTGAGATGTCCTACAATGCAGCGGCCTTGTCGGATGCCAGAAACTGTTACACTGCCTCTCAAGCCTATTTTGCTGCCTGGTTGGGGGGGGAAATCCATGATGTCTCTGCGCTCACAGGCGATTATGCCTTCGTGCGATCCGCTGGGGTTGTCACAAGTGCGGAGGGAACTCAGGACACCCTAGAGATTGTGTCTATCCCCGATAAGGGAACAAAGAAATATACCGTAGACAGCGACGGAAACATCAAAGAGGATTTTAAATCTTGAGTAAGCTCTCCTTAACGGCGACAGGAAGGGAACGGCAGATGACAAGAATTGTCTTTGACTTGACAAAAAATGTCAGAATCGAGCAAGATCCTTCGGCAAATCAAGGCGCTTCTTTGGCCCGAAAAAGAGAAGATATTTCCCATGTAATTGAAAGTATTATGGATTTATGTATCAATTTCGGTAGGTCCGCGTCCTGGCACAGTAATTGTATAACAAAGTGTGAAACCCATCTGAGAAAGTAGTTGCTTCCCAGGCGCGATAGTGAGGAGAATTTGTTGACGAAAGGAGGTGTGATCGGGGCAGGGATTGATTCATGGGCATGGATTTGGGTCTTCTTAAATCTTTAGTTAACAATGAGGTCTCTAAGAGAGAATCAGGAGGAGAAAATGTTTAAGAAAATGAACAGAAAAGATGAAAAGGGCTTTACGTTGATCGAATTGATGATCGTCATTGCAATCATCGGCATCCTGGCCGCAATCGCCATCCCTCAGTTTTCCGCCTATAGAAACAGGGCCTACAACGCGGGCGCCCTCTCTGACTTGAAAAACGCGATTACGGCTCAAGAAGCCTATTATGTGGATTGGCAGGCATATTCCCCTGCAGCAACCATCGCGTATAATTCTGACCCAACGACCTATGCGCTGACCAACAAATACGGGGTTAAGCTCACAACTAACTCGGGCAAGACTGGGGGCGTGACCCTCGACGTCACGAAAGAATGTCCGCTACCCGCTACACGATGAATGCCGTTAATAGTCTGGCGGCAGACACGTCGCGGAATACTTATAGCATCGACAGCAACAACGGTCAAATCGTAACGACCCAGCCGTAGTAGTCGGTCTAACCTTCTCAAGCAAGGGGGCAGTCCTTCAAAGGGAATGCCCCCTCTTTTGCGTCTGAATTTATTTTCATGGAGGTGAGCCTGCCTTCGGATCAGGATCCCTTGCAAAAAAATGCGCTCCGCCTTTCGCATTCTTCCTTGAAAAGGGCTATGATGACTGAATGATCGAGCAATATACCCTCATTCTCTTCACGGCGCAGGAACTCATTCACATTCACAAATATATGATGCCCCCTCCCTTCTATCAACGAAAAGACCCTTCCCATGGCGTCACCAGCTTGAATCACCATTTTCCTCGCCCTGTAAAGATCTGCAAGATAAAGGTAGGTGTGGATGTTACTGGGTTCCACTTGAAGGGACTTCGTGAAGAGAATATATGCGTTCCCAAAACGGCCCTCTTTTCTGTAAGCAAATCCAAGTCTATTCATAATCAGGGTGTTATTGGGCTCCATCCGATCTGCAATCTGGAGATAGTGTATCGCCTCCTCTGTTCTTCCTGCTTTTACCAGCAGGAAACCCAGGTTGCTCAAGGCCTGAGCCTGGTTTCCGGCGTTGCGGGTGGCGGCCTTCTTGAGCTCGGAAATGGCCTCTTCGAGCCTTCCCTGTTGAAAAAAAATTGCCCCGCGGTTATTGTGTGATCCGGCAAAAGCGGGATAGATTCTCTCGGCCTCGTTGTAATGGAAAAGGGCTTTATCAATCTGGCCCAAATTTTGGTACACGACGCCTAAATTATAGTGGGTGAGATGCTTGTCATTCTTGTTCGCGTCGGTTCGCTTGGAGAGAGAGGCCAGGAAAAGTGGCAAGGCCTTGGCATAGTCTTTTTTTTCAGCATAAACCAGGCCGAGATTCTGCCAGGGGCGCCAAAGTCCCGGTGCCTTTGAGACCGCGTCCACCCAAAGCGTCTCCGGGGTGTTCCAGACCCAGTTGCGAGCATAGGTCGCATATGCCCCTCCGAAGAGGATCGCAGCGATGATCGCCGCGGCGGGCGCAGCAAGGGAACTCTTTGGTCCGGTTGATGCCACGCGTACCAGAACAATGGCGATGGGTAAAAAGAGCAGCATGGAAGGGATGTAGTTTCGGTGCTCAAAGACCAGTTCGAGTGGCAGGATGGTGGACTCAATCACATGGTTTAAAAAAAAGAACATCACGCAGAATGCCACCAGCGGCCACCTGCGCGCATAGACCGTTGCGCCAAGCAGCAATGCGACAATCACAAGCACAGAGATAAGTGTGGTGACAGGTTCCATGAGAGACTGGGATACCGCGAAATCGTGAACAAGGGATAACCTGGAGGGGATCGGGTAGAGGAGCAGAGACAGGTAGAACAATATCACTCTCGGTTCCGTCAACAGCCTTTGCCCAAGCGTGAACACCCTTTTCTGATAGCCGTCCATGAAGGAAAAGAGGTGTCCGCCCTGACGAAAGTAAAGATAGGCGGCCATCAGGCCGATGGACGCAGCGAGGATGGTAACCCATATCCGTTTGTGGGTCTTGAACCACTCTCGCACGCTATAATATTTCCGGACCAGTATGATCTCATAGAGGGCGATCGATACAGGCAGGGCGAACGTGTTTTCCTTGGAACCAAAGGCCAGCAGGGAAGATAGCACGCAGAGGGTTAGGAAAAGGCCTCTTGACGATTTGCTCGAAGCTGTTCTTGCTCTTGAGTAAGCGTATAATGCCATTACATAGAAGAGTCCTGCGAGGCTTGCCATCCTCTGAATGATATAGGTCACGGCCTGAGTCTGGACCGGATTTATGGCCCAAAACATGCTCGCCAGCAGGGCCACAGAATACCCAATGTTTCCATATCTCTTTTCGAGGGCCGGCAGTTTCAAGGTGTGAAGAACGAAGAGAAAGAGAAAGATAGCGGAGAAGCAGTGAATGGCGATGTTGACCAGATGATAGCTGAAGACATTTGTCCCGGAAAAATGGTAGTTCAGCGCAAGGGATAAGGCTGAAACAGGCCGGTTGAGCCTCCCTCTGTCGGCAAAAAGAGTCCCCTTGATCTCTGACCAGTTGAACCGTTTTAGATGCATTCCCGGATGATCTACCAGATTCACGAAATCATCGAAATGCCAGGAGGCGTTGAACGTGTTGGAATAAATGGCGAAAATGACAACCGCCAGGGCAGTGAAGGCGAAGAGGTTTTTCCTGCAGTTTGAGAGGGTTCCTTCATCCTGGAGTTTCACGGCGATTTACCTCGATTTATGTTCTTCTTGGATGAACCGACCGGCTGTAACGGGCACATGGAATGCTGGCCTGATGCAATCCGGCTCTGCATGAAAGGGCAAACGGCTTTTCGGAGATTAGTCGATATCCCAGATCTCATATATCAGTGCAAGGGTTTTTATGGCACTGAAGTGCGGACTCCACGATTTCTCCGGGTCTAAAGATTAATGGGCGGTTGTGCCGATCGTTCATATATTGGGCCAGATCCTTTGCTTGAAAGGGAATGGGCACGCCCATGGCCAATCGCATATCATGTTAAGAGATGGCAACTCTCAAGAACAGGATCATAAACTGGCTGTTTCCGCTGGTGGTGGTGATCGTTCCGGTCTCGCTTTGTTATATGCCCAGCCTGACCGGTCAGTTCATTCGCGATGACCATTGACCTGATTGTGAAGAACGACTATATTCGCGAAGCTTCGCCAATTTTTTCCTATTTCTCGCAGGAAGACGGAAGCATCGTCGGGCGAATAAGGGATGGCCACAGCTGGGTACTATCGGCCGCTGATCAACATGACATATGCGCTTAGATTTCAAGCTGTGGGGTCTGAACGCTGCAGGATTTCGAGCAACGAACCTCATCCTGCATCTCCTGACTTGACGGTACTGTATATTCTGCTGAGGCGGCACTGGGGAAATGGCTGGGCGGTCGATGGCTTCGGCACTGGTCTTCGGCCTTCACCCCGTCAACACTGAATCGGTCTCCTTTATTTCTTCCCGGAACAATATCCTGGTGTGCCTATTTTCGCTGATGTCTTTTCTTGTTCTATACGAGCCGGGATCCAACGCGGCCTACCCTTAATCAGGTTCTTTCCGTTACTGACCTTCGGGATGGCCATATTCTCAAAGGAATTTGCCGCAGTCCTGCTTCCCATATTCTTCATTCACGACCGCTTTGTTTCCGGCAAGACACCATGCGACCTGAAGGCAAATTGCAAGACTTGTGCCCTTTGTTGCTGTTCTGGCAATCTATTTCATGGCTCGCCAGTGGGCAACCGAAGGTTTTTTGTTTCCGGCGCCAAAGGCCGGGCTGGCAATGCGCCTCCTTTTTGCTCCTTACCTCATCATTTACAATCTCAGGCTCGTGTTCTTTCCGATTGCGTTGCACAGCTTCAATGTGGAATACCCACCCGGAATGATCGGAATCGAAACAATGCTCGGTTTGCTGGGTGTGGCCCTGATAGGGGTTCTTTTGTACCGCTTCAGGCAGCAGAAGGCGCTGGTCTTCCCGTTCCTTTTTTTTCTGATAGGCCTTATACCCGTTCTGAGCATCGTCCCACATTCAGCGACCAGTTTGATCTCGATGAGGTGGATCTACTTTCCCCTTGCGTTTCTAACCTTGGCTTTGCCAAACCTGGTGAACTATCTGAGCAGAAACGTGCTCAAATACGCCGTGATGTGCGTGGTGCTCCTGGCACTCGGCGGCTATACGTTTTACCTCAATAAGTTCCAATGGCACGATGATTTCTCCCTCTGTGTGAGAGAGGTGAAGACGTTCCAGAACTTCATCTATGCCAGCGCACTGGCAAAGGAATATCATGACCGCGGCGATGCGGATGAGGCGCGGGAGTATTACTTGTTGGCCCTTAATCATTACCCTCAACAGATTGGCAGCTATCTCGGTTACGCCGCCCTTCTCGTCGATGAGAGCCAGCCGAAGGCGGCTTTGGCCTTGCTGGAAAAAGGGGAATCGCTCAAAATGACGGATCCAGAAAGGGCTGAGTTTTTGAACAACAAGGGAATGGCCCTTTTCGGACTTGGGGAAGACAAGGAGGCCCTCGCCTGTCTGAAAGAGGCTGTCGAGGCAGACCCTCTGAATGGAGAGATATCGGCAAACCTGGGAGCGGCCTACGGAAAATCCCGTCAGTACGGGGATGCGCTTCATGTGCTCGAAAAAGGCCTTCAGAATGATCCGGGCTCAATTCAGGTTAGAAAAAACCTGGCAGTAACCTATCTAAAGATGAAAGAGTACCAAAAGGTGATTGAGACCCTTGAAAAGGTCCCGGCTCAAGAAAGGCAAAGGAACGGGAGCATTCAGGCACTGCTGCGCACTGCAAAGGAAAGGCTGAACAAGTCCGTCGCTGCAAGGTGAGATCATGCTGAATGGCCGACGGGTCATTGTGGTGCTGCCTGCCTACAATGCCGAAAAGACCCTGGAACAGACCTACCGTGAAATTCCTCTGGACGTGGTGGACCGAGTCCTTATGGTGGACGACCACAGCTCGGATGATACCGTCCGGCTTGCAGGGGAATTGGGGATAGAATCGATTGTCCACGAGCGGAATTACGGTTACGGCCGGAATCAGAAGACCTGTTACCGGGAGGCCTTGCGGCGCGGGGCGGACATTGTCGTGATGGTCCACCCCGATTACCAGTACACCCCGAGGCTCATCACCGCCATGGCGAGCATGATCGCATACGGGGTCTATGACGTGGTACTGGGTTCACGCATCATCGGCGGCAGCGCGCTCTATGGGGGCATGCCGCTATACAAGTATATCTCCAACCGGTTTCTGACGGCCTTCCAGAATCTTCTGGTCGGGAGCAAACTTTCCGAATTTCACACCGGATACAGGGCCTTTTCAAGAGTGGTCCTGGAGACCCTCCCATTGAACGAAAACGCCGACGGCTTTGTTTTCGACAACGAAATGCTTGTGCAGACCATACACTTCGGGTTTAGAATCGGCGAGATATCTTGCCCGACGCGCTATTTCGAGGAGGCCTCGTCTATCAGCCCTGGAAAGGCCGTCCGCTACGGCCTCGGCGTCATAAATACGACGCTGAAATGCCTCCTTCATCGTTATCACCTTCATCGAATCGGGCTTTTTGACCGGAACGGAAAAAGACTCACACCCAATGATTGATCCGCCAGATCAGAGCGAGATCTCCGGTCCTTGCCCTTTATGTGGCGGGGTCTCAAAGGAACTCTTTACTGTCTCAAGGGGTGGACGCCACTTCGATATTGATCAATGTGCTCGCTGTCAGCTGGCCTGGACACGTCCGGCTTCCGGAGAAACACGTGGAGAGACACACGGTTCTTTAGATTATTATGGCAAAGGAAAGCGCAAGTTCCTCCTGCCCATTCAAGCGATTCGTGATGCGGCCATGAGATCAAGGGCTCGGCGATATCTCTCTTTTCTGACGCCACGTGATGAGATCTGGGTCCTGGATGTGGGTTGTGCGGAGGGCAGGCTTTTGAAGGCCTTTCTCCGTTACGGGTGCCGGTGTTGTGGGGTGGAGCATCCGAACTTTCCTGAAAAGAGGTTTCTCAATCCGGATCAAATCACCTATCTCAAAGGCGATGCGGCGCTTGAGGCACTGCCCTTAAACCGATTTGACCTGATCTTCCTGTGGCACGTCCTCGAACACGTTCAGGCGCCCATGACCTTGATGAGGCGATTGCATGATCTTCTTTCAGAAGACGGTCTCCTGGTCATGGCGGTGCCCAATTTTGCAGGACGGGAGGCCTTTGTCTTCAAGGAAAAGTGGTTTCACCTGGATGTCCCCTGGCACCGTTTTCATTTCAGCAAACCGTCTCTTCGCGGTTTGGCGACGAATGCCGGCCTGCAGGTTATCCGGAGCAGCGAATTCTGTCTCGAGCAAGGCCCTTACGGATTGATCCAGAGCGCTTTGAACGCGATGGGATGGCGTTTTAACGAGTGTTACGAGGCGTTAAAGGGGAACTTGAATCCCAGGAGAATTCCTCTATTAGCCTGTCAAGTGGCGATCGGCCTATCTCTGGCCATCCCGGCGCTGCTGCTTTCCGTCCTACACGCAAAAGAGGGTAGAGGGGCCGTGTTGAAGATGACCCTCACAAAAGGTGAGGGACCTCCGCCGAGCACGAAAGAGCAGATGAAAACAGCTGAACCCGAAAGCGACGCCCCGTGGCTCAAGATATTCTTGCTGGCCGCATTCTTCACATTGATCGCCGCCATCGTCATTCTTGCAAGCGTCCCCCCCGTCACCCGGGACGCCCTCGTCCACCACCTGGCCGTCCCGAAGCTGTACCTGAAACACGGCGCCATCTATGAGATTCCGTTCATGGTGTTTTCTTACTATCCCATGAATCTGGACATGCTCTATCTCGTGGCCCTTCGCTTGGGGAATGACATCCTCCCAAAGTTCATCCATTTTGGTTTCGGGCTTTTGACGGCATGGCTTGTCTATGGGTATCTAAAAGAACAGCTGAATACGATTTATGGCATTTTAGGTGCGCTTTTTTTCCTTTCCATCCCGCTCATCGTCAAGCTCTCCATTACGGTTTACGTGGATCTGGGCCTCATATTTTTTTCCACGGGCGCTCTGCTCCTGTTATTGCGATGGGTGAACGAAGGGTTCAAGCCCAAGCACTTAATCCTGTCGGCTGTCAGTTGCGGCCTGGCCATGGGGACCAAGTATAACGGGTTGATCGTCTGCTTCCTCTTGACCTTGTTTGTCGCTTTCCTGTATGCGAGGTACGGGGGCAAGGGATCGCACGGAGGGCTCAAGGCCCTTGGATACGGCGGGTTGTTCGTGGCTGTGGCATTGATGGTTTTCTCCCCCTGGATGATTCGAAATTACCAATGGAAGAAGAATCCGATCTATCCCCTCTACAACAGCTTCTTCAATCCAGCCCCCTCAACCGAGGCCGACGGGCAACAGGCGAGATCGGGGGGATCCGGTCGGGTCGGTCTCTTTTCCTATCGAGAAATGATTTACAATGAGAGTTGGCCTCAGATAGCCCTTCTGCCCGTGAGGGTCTTCTTCGAGGGGCGGGATGACAATCCTCGCTATTTCGACGGGAAGCTCAATCCCTTCTTGCTCATCCTGCCGCTCTTGGCCTTTTTTCCGCGAAGGTCTGGGGGCGAAACGCTTGGATTCGGTAACGGACAAGAAGGTGCTCCTGGCATTTTCGGTGCTCTATTTCTGTTTCGCCTTTTTCACCAGGGATTTGCGCGTTCGATACCTGGCGCCCATCGTGCCGCCTTTGGTGATTCTCTCCGTGCTCGGCCTCAGTAATCTTGAAGCACTTCTTTCAAGATGGAAAAACGGGGCGCTTAAGGATTCGCCCGGGGCCGGTTCTTTCAGGCCTGGTGGCTTTGGGCCTCCTTTCATACAATGGCGCTTATCTCCTGGACCAGTTCAAGGAGGTCTCGCCCCTTTCCTATTTGCGCGGAGAACTGAGCAGGGACCAATATATCTCCAGATACCGCTTCGAGTATCCTGCCATGCAGTACATCAATTCGAACCTCCCGGACAATGCTTTGGTATTTCTGCTTTTTCTCGGCAACCGGGGTTATTACTGCGACAGGGACTATCTCCTGGGGGAAGGGAGCTTCAAAAGGCTTGTGGAGAAGGGCTTCCGATCCTTCCGCGCTCCTTGAGGGACTCTCGCGCATGAAGGTAACCCATCTCGCCATTTATGCCCCCATCTTTGACAAGTGGGCGAGGGACAACTTCTCTTCGGAGCAGCATCGCCTCCTGAGGGCATTTTTCTCGGACAAGGCAAGGCTGCTTTTTCATCAGAATCAGGTGGCCGTCTATGAGCTAGGCCCGGGCGAGGGGTGATACAGGTTTTGAGAAACGTCGCTTGCACCAAAATGCATGGCAAAACTAGACTTGACATTCGGACAGATATGTCCGAAAATTTTCGTATGACAGGGGCCGAATTTATCCGAAGATTAAGGAAGCTCGGCAAGAGGAATGCTATCCCGGTACAAGTTTGTTGCGCGGCGCGGTAAAGGCAGTCATGGGACTCTTATTCTATGGCTCACGGTTCACGATAGTTCGGAATCCAAAGGATGAGCTCAAGAAGGGAACGCTGCATGGAATGCTTGATCAGCTCGGCCTAGAATAGTCGACCTTGATGAGCTTTAGGAGGAAGCAATGCAAGGGTTTATATATCCTGCCATACTTACACCAGACGAAGAAGGTGGGGGCTTTGTGGTCAAATTCGTTGACCTTCCAGAGGCCATCACTCAAGGAAATGACGTTAAAGATGCTTTGCGTGAGGCCTCAGATTGCCTCGATGAGGCAATCGCCAATCGAATCGTAATGGGACTGCCCATTCCAGAGCCATCGCGAATCGAGAAAGGAAAGTACGCTGTGCCACTGCCGGCTCAAACTGCTGCAAAAGCTGCACTTTACGAGGCGCTTCAGGAGTCTGATATCAGCAAAATGGAGCTTGCGAGGCGTTTGCAGTGTGATGAAAAAGAAGTACGTCGATTGCTTGATCCTCGCCATCCATCCAAGATACTGAGGATCGAATCAGCATTGGCCGCTGTGGGCAAGAAATTGGTCGTGGGGGTCCAAGCCGCCGCTTAACTGGTGCCTGACATGGGCACGTCAGATCCTGATTTTCAAAGAATAAATGTTCTCTGCGGGCTCTGCGTGAGATAACTTCTCTTCGGTCATTTTTCGGGCCACAACTGGCAAGTAAATTGCAGTTCGTTAGAATTTGTATCAACCGCCCAGCTGTTTATAAACAGGTGATTTTTTAACGCCATGGCAAGCACCCAGGTTTCCGTCATCATCCCTTCCTATAACGAGGGCGAGAGTATTGGCTCGCTCGTCAACGCCATTCGGGCCCTTTACCCCGACTTCGAGATCATCGTGATCAACGACGGGTCAACGGATCAGACTGCAGAGGTGGCGAGAGAGGCCGGCGCCATCGTTTACGGCCATCCATACAATATTGGAAACGGTGCGGCCATCAAGAGCGGGATCCGGTTCGCATCGGGCGACATCCTTGTGTTTATGGACGCCGACGGTCAGCACGATCCCGAAGACATTGGCAGGATGATCGAGTTTTTCCCTGAATATGACATGGTGGTGGGCGCGAGGCCGCTCAAGTTCGAGAGCTGCTGGGGAAGAACCTTCGCCAATCGGCTCTACAACCGCTTCGCCTCATACGTGGCAAAGTTTCAGATCAAGGACCTCACGTCGGGATTTCGCGCGATCAAGTCAGAGGTCGTCCGAAACATGCTCTATCTCCTCCCAAACACCTATTCCTATCCAACCACACTGACGCTCAGTATCCTTAGGAACGGTAGAAGCCTGAAATACATGCCCATCAAGGTCCAACGGCGGCAGGGGGGCAAGAGCAACATCCGGATGTGGCGGGACGGCGTCAGGTTCTTTATGATCATCGTCAAAATCTGCACCTTATACTCTCCATTCCGGATCTTTTTGCCTGTCAGCGTCGGCATTTTTCTGACGGGCTTGTGCCACTACCTCTATACCTACTTGACAACGAACCGTTTCACCAACATGAGCGCGCTTCTCATCATGACCTCGGTGATCATCTTCATGATGGGGCTCATCTCCGAGCAAGTCTCCCAAATGAGGTTCGAGAGGAGTGAAGGGGATCGATTCATTTGAGACGGACCTTGCCCGGCGGGATGGAATCAAACACGTTGCCATGCTTGGCTCCCTGCCCCCGCTGAGGGCATTAAGCAGTTACTGTCTCGGTCTTGCCAATGCCGTGGCGGATGTTTTGAAGGTTGAGTTTATTTCGTTCAACAAGATCTATCCCGGCTTCCTTTATCCGGGGCGGGATCTGGAAGAGGATCACACCTTTCCTGCCATCAACCACCCCAATCTCCGGGTGAGACGACATCTTGCCTGGTACAACCCGTTGACCTGGATCATGGAGGGATTGACGGCAAAAGGGGCACTGCTGCATGCACAGTGGTGGAGTCTGCCGCTCTGGCCCATATATGCCTTTGTGTGTTCGGGGTTTAAGGCAAGAAGGAGGCCGATCGTTTTCACGGTTCACAACATCCGCCCGCATGAGGACTCCCGGATTTACGAATGGTTCTGCCGGATGCTTTTCAAGTTGGGAGATCACTTCATCGTGCATTCAGCTGAAAACCGTGACAGCCTGAGGGAAATCTACAATATTCCTGAATCCCGGATGACTCAGATTGCCCACGGCCCGTTGGGCTTCCCCCTAAGTAATCACAGTCGTGAGGGCGCACGCCGGGATCTCGGATTCTCGAACGCGCACCGTGTCGTGCTCCTCTTCGGAGCCATCCGTTCCTATAAGGGGGTGGATGTGGCGCTCCGAGCCCTGGCCGATTTACGAGAGAAAATGCCGGAGGTGCGACTCCTCATCGCCGGAAAGCCATGGGAAACTTGGGGCTCATATGAAGCACTCATCAGCGCGCTGGGGATTGCACCGTTTGTCAGCACCGACCTTCGGTACATCCCTGCCGGAGAAGTGGCGAAATTTTTCCTGGCCGCAGACCTGGTGATCCTCCCCTATCGCCGTTTTGACGCTCAAAGCGGGGTCGGGGCCGCAGCGCTTGCGTTTCAGAAGCCTTTGATCGTGACCGACGTCGGAGGGCTTCCCGACCTGGTGGAGGACCAAGGCTGCGTCGTCCCCTCCGGCGACTGGAAGGCCCTCGCTGAGAAGATGGGGCAGTGTCTGCGTGATCCCGAGCGACTTTTGAAAATGGCCCGGTATTCTGGTCGGTTGTGCGAGGCGGGCAGTTGGGCGGAGGCTGCAAAGCAGACCTTTTCGGTTTACGAGTCGGTGCTCGGCCTAAAATCCAGTCTCTCCGGTCGGCAAGCATCATGAGCATTCTGAGAGAAATGCTCCCGAAGATGGTGCGTTACCGTCTGGCCCATATGGGCCTGGCCGCACCGGGTATGCCGCTTAACCTCACCTTCTCGGTCACCAACCTGTGCCAGTCCCGGTGCCGCACATGCCGAATTTGGGACCTCTACCGGGTGGACCCGGAGAAACGACAGGATGAGCTCCGTCTCGATGAAATCGAACAGATTTTTCAATCCATGGGGCACGTTTATGTCTTCAATGTCAGCGGTGGTGAACCGTTCCTCCGAGCGGATCTGGTTCAGATCATTGAGCTGGCCTGCCGGTATCTCACCCCAGGGGTCATCCACATCCCCACGAACGGCATCGCCGGCGATCTGATCCAAAGGCAGGTCGCGGAGATCCTCAGGGTCATCGAGTCATGGAATCCGCGGGTTCAATTGACCGTCAAACCAAGCCTTGACCACGTGGGTGAGAAACATGATCAGATCCGTGGTGTACCAGGGAACTTTGAAAAGGTGATGATCCTTTTCCAGCGACTCAAAGCGCTGAAGAAAAGCCATCCCAATCTGCATGCGGAACTGGGGACGGTGATATCCAGATGGAACGTGAAAGACATCGAGGAGATCGTCTCCTTCATCAAACCGCTTGGTCCTGACAGCTACCGAAATGAAATTGCCGAGCAACGTTCTGAGATGTTCAATCTCCAGGAGAACATTACGCCCTGTGCAAACGATTATGCGCAGGCCGTATCCTGTTTCAAGAGGGAATCAAAGAACCAGGCCATGAGTAAGCCGTGGTTTCAGCGGCTGACTCACGGTTTTAGGTTTGTCTACTACGATCTGGCCGTCAGAGTTCTCAGGGAAGGCCGACAAGTGATCCCCTGCTATGCCGGGATCTCAAATGCACATCTCACACCCTACGGTGATGTCTGGGCCTGCTGCACACTCGGCTACGAGAGGTCCATGGGGAATCTACGGGACTTCGGATATGACTTCAAGATTCTCTGGAATAGCCCCCAGGCAAAAGAGGTGCGGCATGACATCCGTGATGGGAAATGCGCTTGTCCCCTGGCCAATCAAGCCTATTCAAACATGATGCTCCACTTGCAATCGCTTATGAAGGTCGGATGGCACGTGATCGGGGGATAATCTTATCTCACGCAGAGCTCGCAGAGAACGCAGAGAAAGGCAGTGATTTATGGTGCACATCAAAAGAAGATATGTTGGCCCTTGTGGCACAAAATATGCGTTTTCAACTCTTTATCCCTCTCTGCGGTCCCTGCGAACTCTGCGTGAGACATTCTTTTCTCTCTCCCCGCGGAGGTGGATGCAATGCATGAATTGGTAGGCACGTGAACAGGAAATTCTTTGTAGTATTGCTGATCGTCTTGCTTCTCGGTTGGGGCTTGTATGAAGCCCGGAGCCCCATCCTTGAAAAAATGGGGAGCCTTCTGGTCTTGGATCAGAGCCCAGTTCTGTGTGATGCCGCCGTGGTGCTCTGCACTGGCGTCGAATACTATGCGAGGTTGGCTGAAGCCGCGCGCCTTTATCGGAATGGTTTTGCCCGGCAGATCGTCATTAACGGAAACCGAAAGACGGAATTCGTCCGCGAACTGGAGCGGCAAGGCTATGAGCCATGTTGCCTCTGGTATGAAGACCCGTTGCGTGTCCTTGAGATCTTTGGTGTGCCCAGACGGGCGGTGATCTGGGTCAATGCCGAAGACGCCTATGATACGGTAACAGAGGCCAGGGTAGTGGGGAAGGTCTTGCTCGATCAGGGAATGAAAAAAATCATTGTCACGACGAGCAAATACCACACAAGACGGGCGCACCACATATGGAAGGAGATCTACGGCAACAGGTTGGATCTATTTTCCGTGGCGGCCAAGGAAGACCCTTTCGATCCCAAAGGGTGGTGGAAGGACGGGGAACAGGTGCGATGGGTCTTGGCAGAGTATGGCGGATGGATTTACTATTTGTGGAAGAGATTGGCAGGAGCGTCTATCGGGGGGGGGAATTGACGTGAAGTATCTGGTCACCGGCGCAACAGGCTTTGTGGGCCCCTATCTGATTCGGAGGCTCCTCTCATCGGGGCAGACTTGCCGGTGTGTCGTCCGCTCCCTAGACAAGGCAAGAGATCACCTCGGATCTGAGGTGGAGGCAATTGAAATTGTTGAGGCGGACATCACCAAACCAGAGACTTTGTACGGGATGTGTGATGGGATCGACACGGTCATTCACATGGCCACGCTTGGCCATATGAACCATTTTAAAGTCCCGCCTGAGATGTTCGATAAGGTCAATGTGAATGGGTCTGTAAATGTGGCGAAAGAAGCGCTCAGGGCCAGAGTCCCCAGATTCATTCATTGTAGCTCCGTCGCCGCCATGGGCATCTGTGAGGATGCGCCGGCTACGGAGGAAAGTTTCTGTAAACCGCACCATCCCTACGGCCTCAGCAAACTAAGGGCGGAACAGGAGATTCAGCGACTAGTAAAAGAGGCACGGCTTCCGGCGACTATCGTCCGGTTTTCAATGATCTACGGCCCTGGGGACTATCGGGACGTCCTCAGACTTGTCAGGCTTGCAAAAAGGGGGTTGATTCCAAGGATAGGCCAGCGGCCAAAATTAACCCCCCTCATTCACGTTGAGGATGCGGTGGAAGGACTCCTGCTGGCAGCTGAAAGGGGGCGGACAGGTGAAGTCTACTTGATCACCAATGAGGAGTCTGAGCCATTCGACCATCTTATGGAGATCATCCGAGCGTCGCTCGGATCATGGGCCTTTTCCGTCTATATACCGGAGTGGGCAGCTCTTTTCGCTGCCTCTCTGACCGAAAAGGCTTTCCTGGCTCTGGGGAAATCGCCGCCTGTGGCCAGGAAAAACATCGAATCTACCCTTGCAGATCGGGTATTTTCTGTCGAGAAGGCGAAAAGGGAGCTTGGCTTTGCGCCTACGATAAACGTTGAAAGCGGGCTCAAAGAGACAGTGCAATGGTATTTGCATAAGGGCTGGGTATGAAGGAGTGGAACGCTTCTTTAACGGGAAAGCGATGAAGTGGGAAAAGGAAGTCTTCGGGGTTACGTATGACCGCTACGTCCTCCTAAATCTGCACAAGGCACTTGCCAGGGAATACGGGCTCAAGACCGTGGTCGAGATGCCGAGTCACGGGGCAAAAGCGGCCGGGTCTTTGTATTCGATCGGGTTCGGAATCGCAGGCTGCAGGGTGACGCTGGTCAACCCTGAGATGGAGATGATGTGGGGGTGGGATAGACTTGGGATCAGGGACAGGGCCAAAACCGTCTCACGGCGTGGATGTCTGTGAGACCGAATTTGAGGATGGCACTTTTGACCTGGCCTGGAATTTTGTGACCTGGACGGAGCTGGATGACCCGCTTCGTTACCTTCGGGAGATGAAAAGGATTTCAAAAAAATACGTGCTTTTGGTCACGTGTAACAACTTTCAGCCCGGCTACCCATGGCACCGTCTCATACATCGAATCTGGGGATTTCCGTGGACGCATGGCAATGTGGCATACAATCACATCACTAGGGTCAAACGGTTGTTCGGAGAAGGAGGCTTGAAAGTAGTAGAGTTTGGTGCCATCGATACGCCAGGCTGGCCTGACCCTAGCGGTCCAAGGGATATACGCCTGCACAAAAATTACGCAGGGCCGAGCGAGAAACCGCATTGGGAAGTCCCCATGATCGACTACATATACTCAGACAGTTACCCGGCGTGGATGAAGGCGCTGGGACGGTGGGACATGGCTTTTCGGAGGGGGCTTCGGAAGCTTCCTATGAGCCACCTGTTTTATGTCTTAGGTGACATAGGTATCAAATAGATATGGATCATCTTGTTTCGACTATTCGTTCAATACATAGACGCCTGAGAAGGAATTATGGCTCGCTGTATTCCAGACGAACCGATTATGTTTTGACCAATATAAAGGCGAAGAACAATATTCTAATTTTGGGCGCGAGGGGAAGCTTCGTCAGCCGGATTTTTGATTATACGGGAGGAAAGCTATCATATTTCCTAGTGGATAAACAACCTCCCCATCAAGAAAACGAAAACCTGAAATATGTAGAATGCGACCTTAACACGGAGATTCCTCTGGAGAACGATTTCTTTGACTGTGTGGTGGCGGATCAAATCATAGAGCACCTCTATCAGCCCGATTTATTCTTGAGGGAAATTCACCGCGTAGCCAAGAATGATGGCACCGTGATTATTGGATCTGAGAACCTTGCTTCATGGCATAATATTTTGGCGCTCGCGTTCACACTGCACCCCTTTTCAGACCATTACTCCACGCAGGTCAGGATCGGTAACCCATTTTCGGTGCATAATAAGGAATCGATAGCTGATCCTTTGATGAGACATGCAAAGGTTCCAACGATTAGGGCTCTAAAAGAGCTTATGGAATACCAAAATTTTGAAATCTTGAAGATAAGAGGATTCGGTCATCTATTGCCTTGGGGCAGTTCCTACGACAAATACCATTCAATACATTTCGTTATCGTCTCGCACCCCAGGGAACGAAAAGGATGCTTGTCGACGCCCTTGAAGACGAAAGAGGCAGCTGCAATGCCTATTTAGGAAAAGATGTCGGGACGTATGATTAGATCCTTCGAGAAGGAAACGATGAGATTGTTTTGAGCTGCGTTTCTCGCTGATTTCCTGAAAAAAGGAGAATCGATAGGTGGAGGCTATGGGAGGCCAAAACAGTTTTTTGAGGGCGTCGGACTCCCTGCTTACAAAACTGTTCGCTCGAACGGTGTCGGTCCGCATCACTCCACGGCTAGCAAAAACATCCATCACGCCGTTGCAGGTGACTATAGGTAGCCTTGTCGCGGGTCTTTGCGCCGCATTTGTGGGCAGCCATCCGGATTGGGTGTATTGTCTTTTGGCTGCGATCCTTATGGAATGTTCTCATGTATTAGACTGTGTCGACGGTGAACTGGCGAGATTGACGGGACGGGGAAGCCCGTTCGCAGCAAGCCTCGACCCAATCAGCGACCGGATCAAGGATGCTGCAATCATTTATGCCGGAACCATTTACGCTTCAAATGTAGGGCTTTTGGGCCTGTCGAGGGGCGAAATTTTCACGATCGGTTTCCTGGCCCTGGGCCTCTGGAATCTGTACATGTATATTGTGGACGCTTACTTGAATCCCGCCCGAAAGGTGAAGGCATCCGCGATCGACAAGAGAGTTGGCGGGGTCTATCTGGGCCTGTACGACTTCTTCATCTACGGGAGTATCTTCTTTTGGATCTTCAACGCGTTTGAATACTTCATTCTATTCGTAGCAGCCATGGCCTTTGGCGGAACGATCATCCAGGTGGAAAGGCTGAGAAGGGCTTTCAAACCTTAGGACCATTTCAGCGCTGTGCCCCTTTCCCGCCACCCATTTCAGGGCCTGTAAAGATACCAACATGCATGTGTGAGCTGGTTCTTCAGATCCTTGAGAAGTGAGACGTAGCGGACCTCCACCCCCTCCTCCGCAAAAAGCTCCAACAACTGTTCAGCAGGGTAAACATTCATCTGCATGACCGGGTCGTTCCTTGATTCCCGTTTACCGAGGATACTCCTGCTCAGCCTCAGGAGAACGGGGTGAGAGGCCACGACTTGGTCGGCAATGTATTTGAACCTGTTGCTCGTCCCAATGGGAAGGTGGATATAGGCCTTGCCGTTAGATTCGAGACATTTCAGGAGGGTGCTGAGGATGATTCGGCCTCTTCGGGGTCTGATGTGCTGAAAAACGATGTGTGTGTGGATAAACTGGAATGTGTCTCCCTGCAAACACCCGAAAAGATCATCATTAAGAAGGCGGAAATCAGCATTTGGCGATTCGACCTGCTTTCGTGCCTCGGCTAGCATCGCTGGGGACACGTCCAGACCGATAACTTTTTTGAAGTGGGCGCAAAGCGGCTTTAACACACGGCCGACGCCGCATCCAAAGTCAAGCGCAACGCCTTCTGAATCGAGAGGGATGGCGAGCCTCTTGAAATTCGTGTTGACTTCGCTGAAGTGATTTTGTCCGGTCTGGAAGAATTCCCTGTTGTTTTCACAGCGTCTATATCTCGGTGAGGACAATACTGCAAAATAGGGGTCTTGTTCACCCCATCTCCTCCATTCCGCATCGGTATTGTTAATCCACGCCATGATCGGTTTCAATTGAACAGGCTTGCACAAGGAATGCGTGCCCTCTGTGCTTCACTTGCTTGAAATGCTCTCTCCTTGCCAAATGTTCCTTCAGGGTTCTGGCATACCATATTAAAGCCATGGTCCTCCCGACGAGCTTTTCACGATAGACACCGGATTTCTCGATGGGGCAAAGCGTACCGATCAGGGCAGGGAATTGAAGGAAAAACAAAAGATAGAAGATATGGATCAAAAAGTTTGGTGGACTTGAAAACGATGTGTGAAACCTTAGATAAGCACGCCTCAAAAAAAATTCGAGAAGGCGTGAACTTTTCCCAAGAGTGCTGCGGATTTTATGATGACTTAGGGCGAGGGGCGCCGGACGTGTCTCGATCCCAAGCAATTTGGCGCGAAAGCAGAAATCCAGATCTTCTCCGTAAATGAAGTACCCTTCATCGACGGGCCCAACAAGCCTCAGGATGTCCCTGTGAAAGGAGGGGCTCCCGACGTAAAGGGTCGATTCATCGTTTTTGAAAAATTCTGAAATAGGGCGAAGATGTCCTTTCTTTCTGGCATGGCCTGCAAATCCTAGGTTTACGCCGCATTCGTCGATAAGATCGGTGCCGTAAATGAGGCGGGTTGTACCGGTGATAATTTTGAAATGGTGCTTCTCGAGTTGCTTGACAATTTGTTCCAGCCAGTCGGGTTCGACGAATTCGTCCGTATTCAAATCAAAAATGATAATGTCACCGGTGGAATTTTCTATTCCAATATTGACAGCTTCCCCAATTCCAATTCGACCTTGCCGAACCAGAATGACCGCGGGGAAATTGGTCGAAACGTACTCTGCGCCTCCGTCTGTTGATCCGGCATCAACGAGAATGACTTCGAAGTTATCATAGGATTGGCTCATCAAGTGGCCAAGGCACTCCGGAAGGAGTTCTCTCCCTTGGTAATTTGAGATGATAATGGACACCTTGGGGCTCAATGGAATGGGTCTCCTATTTCAATGGCATTGACAAGTGTCCAGCTTGAGGTGCCTTTGGAGAGCGACAAAACAATGATACTTTTTACGATCGATTTGGTGACGATGTCAACTCAGGATCGGAAAAGGCGTGCGGGGAAGTTGATAGGAAGCCGTGGAGGTGCGATGAGGGAATTGATCCGATTCATTCAATGTGGGACGAAATGGAGGGCGTTAGGCCCGACCGGAATTGAAAGGGAAAGGTCGTTAAGGTGGTCTATTCAGTGCTCAACCTCGCGGTGGCGCCACCATCGATAATTAATCCTTGACCCGTTATGAATGAAGCGCGGTCCTTGTCGGCAAGAAAAAGAATAGTTTCAGCAATTTCCATCGGTTTTCCTATGCGACCGAGTGGGTGGCGCGCTGCGAGTTCATTGAGTGACTCGGTTGCGTCTTCAGCCGCTAAATGCCCTCTCTTAAGCCCTGAGACGAGCATCGGCGTGAGAACGGCTCCCGGCAGTACTGCATTGACTCGAATGCCGTCCTCTGCGAGCTCGATGGCCATTGCCCTGACCAGTGCGACGAGGGCGCCTTTGCTCGATGCATAGGCGGCCATCCCTTTGGAGGTGGCGATGGCGTGCACAGAGCTCACGGCAACAATGGAACCTTGGTTTTGCTTTAAAAGGCGATGGGATGCCTGAGCAAACAGGAAGGCCGAACGAACATTGGCGGCCATGGTCTGATCCCAATCGTCCAAAGAGGTCTCGATCAGCGGTTTGCAGACCTGAACAGCAGCATTCAGGATCAATGCATCCAAGTCTTGCCTCCATGGAAGAAATCTGTGAGAGCAAACGCGATGGGACTCTAGGATCAGCGATATCCGCCTGTACAAAGCGCGAAATCTGATTTGAGAAACTCGGTGGATTTAAGTCCACGCCGATTACGTGCCAACCCGAATCCGAAAAACAAGTAGCCGTGGCCTGGCCGATGCCCCCTGAAACTCCTGTAATCAGGACGACCTTCTTCATGATTGATGCTTTTCCAGTTCTTCCAAGAGGTTTCGTATCGTGCTTTCATGAACCCGTTCCCACGCCCTTGGGCTGCTGTTCGCATTGTGGGGTGCCAGAATGACATTTTCCATTGTTCGCAGCGGGCTTTCGGCAGGAAGCGGTTCGATCTCAAACACATCGAGCGCTGCCCCTGCAATGGTCTCATTCTCCAGTGCCCTGACCAAAGCCTTCTCATCAACCACAGGACCTCTGGAGGTGTTGATGAGAATAGCCGTGTGCTTCATTTTTTGGAACATGGCATCGCTCATGAGATGGGAGCTGGTGGGATTCAGATCACAATGGAGGCTTACGAAATCCGCCTCTCTAAGCAGTTCTTCTTTGGGCATCATCTCGACACCCGTGCTTGTCAAAAAGTTCTGAGGCATTTCCACAAGATCATTCCCCAAGATCCTCATCCCGAAGTTGGCGGCGCGGCGTGCCACAGCCTTGCCCGCGTTTCCCACGCCGATGATTCCGAGCGTGTATTCCGCCAGCGTTCGTCCGGGTATCTTGTTCCAAATCCCTGCCCGCATGCTTCGATTCATGCTGAGAATGTTCCGAGCGAAACAGAGCATATAGCCGATAACGGAGTCGGCTACAGGTTCGCTGAATGCATTGGGGGTATTGCGGACAGCGATTCCAAGTTCTCGACATACATCTTGGTCGATGGAATCAATGCCGGTCCCCCACTTGGAGATGACCTTCAGCCTTCTTGCGGATCGAAGAACTTCCTCGGTGAATCGGTCGTCGCCGGATATGACCCCATCAACCTCCGGGATCCATTCAAGTAGTTCATTCTCACTCATCCGCTCGCTCACCGGCGGCAACAAGACCTCAATATTATGTTTGCGAAATAGTTTCTCATAGTTCTGGGCAACGGGTTGCATATAAGGTGCCGAAATCATTACTTTCCATTTCATAAAATTCTAGTCCTTTTTGCTAAATCTCTGTAAATAGAGTTGCTCTGCGATATGAAAGTCCAGTTCCTCATCTATATCCCAGGCCTCCTCTCGGTCAATTTTGTACATCAACGGCCTTTCCCCGATTCTGTTCTGACGTTTCTCCAGAACACTTCGAGTGAAAAGATATAGGCACGAGTTCTCTTCGTATATTTCCGGAAGGTCTTGCGTTCTCAATAGGATGGAAGGGTTGTGATTGATCGGTCGAGTCAGACCGTCCCATAGCCTCACCTTAATAGGCGTGACAGAAAAGAGGGAGTCATAAAGGGGCGCATCCTTGAGGAAGGTTTGAATTGCACTTGAAATGGTTTCCGTTCTCAATAAGGGATTGGTGGAATGGGTCTGAAGGTATAAGTCAGCATCAACGATGGAAACATCATGAAGCAAAATGGCATTCATGGGGACCTCACCCCCTCTCAATAGCTTCGGTCTGTCTATCAACGTTACGGAGGAAAAGTGCCTGGTGATATCGTTTTTGATAGTGGGGCTGTCCGTATCTATCGCGACTTTGGAGATCAGAGGGCAGGCGATCAGGGTCTCAAGAATGTGCTGATATAATGGTTTGCCCGCAAAAGGACGGTAGTTCTTGCCTGGAACTCTTTCACTAGAGTGACGCATCGGAACAAGCGCTGCAATCTTAGTTTGGGTGACGCTAGAATGGCTTGGCATGCAAATAATACCTCTTCTCGTTGGCCATCATAAGGCGACATGTCCTCCGTTGATTTGAATGGAGAGATTCAGATTCGGCGGACAATCGCCTTTCACTAATGTCGCTTCTTAGCACTCGATCAGCACGGCTCTAGCAGGAGAAGCCTCCGCGCCGCACAATTTCAGCGGAAGACAGACGAGCTGGTATACACCTGGAAGGACTCCGTGAAGACTGAGGCCTTCGAGAATGATAACACCAGCTTCCAAGAGGATTTGATGGATCGTGGAGGATTCAGAAGGTCTCGCAATAGAAAGCGAGTCTATTCCAATCAGTGACAAGTTTTGATCCACAATCCAACGGGCTGCATCTCTCGATAGACCCACTGCATCATCGAGGCTTTGCCGCGAACCGTTGATTGCGGACGCACCAGAATTTTGCGTCTTGAGGATCAGCCTTTTTGTCCCCTCATTGAATGCGAGGCAGATGAGCTCTTTTTCCGTTATTATTCCGGCTTCAGGAAAGCACGCCACCATCGCTGGCCCTACGAGAATATCTAACGAGACTTGGTCGACGGTCTTGCCATGATTTATAAAGTGAAAAGGAGCGTCCACATGGGTCCCAACATGGGTGTCACACTGCATATAGGAATTATTGTATCCATCCTCGTTCCTTATCTGTCTCTCCCAGTTGAGTTGAAAACCGCTGCTTCCCGGCCAGATGGGTGTCTTGGAATCGAGAGGCAGAGAAATGTCAATGATCTTCACGATAGAGCCTAAGCGATCGGTCGTATTGAATAAGAAGGTCTTCCTTTTCTCCAATTTTGACATTCTGTGCTTTTTGTCGATGGTTATTGGGAAAATAGAAGGTCCTGGCCAGATCGGTGGTTATGGGTCCCCTTTGGTTGAACCCCTTGTAAGTACCCATAAACTGCATCAACCGGAAACGAGGGATACTGACCCAGTTGTTCTTGAAAACACCTTCCTGAATGGCACGGATGGAGTCCATGAAGACGTTTTTTAAATAGAGGCGCAGAAAGTTTGAGAGAGTAAAATGTTCATTTGGGAAAATGGTTTTTAATGCGATGGCTTCCCTGCGATAACGATTGTAAGTCTGACTTGGCGTCTCACTATGGACATGAATCACCTCAGCCTCTGCCTCATAGGCGATCATATAACCATTTTGCATGATGCGACGGGCCCAATCCAAATCCTCAAGGCCGGTGAGAGATTCGTCGTACGGGCGACCTGTAGCCACAAAGACCTACGGATTGCGGCGTTCGCATTGTTGCAGAAGGGGTGAGCTTGGTTGTAATTGGATTTGTCCGGGAACCAAGTGGAGAGGATCTGATGCTCCGAATATTTGGTTACTCTTTCTCCTCTCTGCTTTCCATATACCAGTCCCACGCTTGAGTCTTTGAAGGGTTGAAGCAGCTTTTCTAACCAGTCCCTATATACCGGGTATACATGAGCACTGGCAGCAACAATGAAATCCGAGGTAGCGGCGCTGCAGCCGAGGTTCAAGGAACGGCCAAAAGAAAACGCATCGGGTTTGATCGAAATGACCTTTGTGGGAAAGCGGGAGGCGACGGATATGGTTGCGTCAGTCGAGCCTGAGTCGACCACGATGACCTCTACATCTTTGATCGTTTGCTGCATGATTCCGTGCAACAGGCGGCCAATGTGCTTCTCCTCGTTATGGCAGCGAATGACGACCGTCAGTTGGGGCACTGGCTTACCCCTTCAGGAAATCAGAAAGAGGTTTTCGTTCGAAAATTTCCAGCCTGCCACCCTGCGTGCAATTGTAGATCCGTCTGCCGAACCTCTCATATGTCTCCTTAGCAGCCTGATAATGAAGCTCAGAACCCAGCAGGTCCGGGAGTTGCCACTTGGCGCCACCGGCGAAGTAGTTCGGATCGAAATGATCGAGATCTTCCTTTCCGGACGTAACGGCCATGTTGGGTTGGCCTTTGGTGGAAAAGGCATGGTCGCAACCCACAAGGGCCACATCTGTGAATCCCATATGAAACGCAAGCTGCATGGCCACATAGGTCACGGTGTATCCCTGATTTATGGACATTGAGCAGTCCAAAGCAAATTGCGTTTTGTAACCTGCCGCGTGCAGGAAGACAACATTTTGACGGAAGGAGATCGACCGTTTCCCGTTCGAGTCAAGGAAAAGTGGAATTTTGGTTTGATTAAAGAAAACAGCGTTTTGCTCAATAACGTAGGGATTAACAGCCACGACCACTGAAGGCCTAAGATCAGTTCGGGGGAATATGAGGTTGATTTTATTCAGACCAAAAGTGAAGAAGCTGCTTCTCTCGAGTAACCGGAAATCGACCTTGTTGAGGCTCGGGCCGTTGCAAATAATAATGCACTTCCTTCCTTTGTAGCGATCTTTCAAAACCCTCAATTTCGCTCTCGATGCCCATGAGCGGGGATCAAGATCCCATATGAATCGCGAGATGATCAGAGACAGGGCTATCCGATATGGGTTTATCTGCGTGCCCTTGTTCAATTATTTGCCCCGACAGGATGACATAGGAAAGAAATCAGAATGGTCCGCAAAGAAGTCTAGAAATCAATTTCGATTTCGCGAAACGGACTAATGTCTAGGTTTCAAGAAGGATTTTTGACAAGAATTACACCGACAGGCAAATACTTGGGATCCCATATGCCCCAAGGCATGCCGTTATCGCCAGATTTGAAATAGAAATCCGCAAGATTTTCCTTCAGCTCGGAGCAGTTCCGCATGGCGCTCATCAGAGTGTCGAAAGTTGCGTAATTGGATGAACAGATTGAAGGATCGCCGAAGTACTTGCAAAGCGACCTCTCAGTGAAACACCAGCCCTTGGATGGTTCATGGAACCAATCTGTCGTTTTGGCGGCTGCGAGGGTCGCAATAAGTTTTCCACCTGGCTTTAGTACCCGGAAAAGTTCTGCAACGGTACGAACAAGGTCTTCAGGAGCGTTATGCTCGAGAGCAGAAATTGAGACAATGGCATCGACGCTGTCATTCTGAATATCGGGCATGTTTCCCAGATTTTGGTTATATAGAAACACTGTCCCTGTTGTTGGTCCTGTGGTCAATTTCCTCGGAAGTGAAAAGGAGGACTTTATAATAGTCTGAATTATGGGAGGAGAGTAGTCTGAGGAGCGCAGGCCGCGGATTTCGAACCGCGTAAGGAGGGCTTTTGGCAAACGATCACGGCGTTGGCGGTCAACACTTATCACGTCGACGCCACGGGTTGCAAGCCACCATTGTATGATGCCACGTCCAGCGCCAGCATCTAGCACGACCATCCCAGGCATCAAAGAGATTTGTTTTGCCGCCCAACTCAAGTCCAACAGATAGTGCCAGCCAAGGGCTATTCCGTATTGTCTGGACAGAGCGTTGAATTCATCCGCTAGAGGTCTGGCTTCAGAAAGAAGTCGGACTGAAAGGATCTGAATGGACTGAATGCTCATCTTTCACAACCCTTGTTTTGTTTTGGATCGTGATACTGAAATTAATAGATCATGAAAGCGCTTTCGGACACTTTCGGCGTCGCGGTTTGCAAAAGCATGATTCCTCGCGCGCTATCCGAGACGCATCCCTTTTTCCTGGCTCTGCATCATTTCCAGGATCGCTCGTTTTAGCAGTGCCTCGCTGGGTCTGTGAAAGACCTCTGCGCTGGTTTCCTGAAGAAATACTTCAAGTTTGGGCTGATAAAAGGACCATATATGAGTATAGCCGTACCAAAGGCCATATATTCGTGAAGATTAGGCGAAACTCTGGGTATCGAAGTTTATCGTTAGAACCAATAAGTCTCCATGGCTAAAGACCTAACACCCTCTTGGTAACACCCCCGGCAAATGCCAAATATTGCTGAGATTTGTCCTCGAATTCAACCGTCAGGTCTTTAGGGACAAAAAGCATGTTACCCAAGAGGGACCTGTGCTTTAGGGGATATCGCTCGCGTGTAACACGCACGTAGGCATCAGTTATAAAAGCCTCCCGCGCGCATTTTCTGAGTGGTCCGGATCTGGAAACAAATGAATCATAGCCCCGCTACTTCATGCAATCGGCAACACCGTGAAGGGTACAGCCAAAATCGGAGCGGAAATTGTCATCCATAGATTCAATCATTATTGGCTCTACGCGGCGAGAACTTTTAACATCGAAATCTTGCAAGGCGAAAAAATTGTAACTACAATGAAAATCATTAATAGCGTAACCGATAGCTCTTAATGAAAAGGCACGACATCATCCAGGCCGATCATCTCCACTTCAAAGGTGAATTTATAGGTGTCATGAAAGGCTTTAAGCGAATGCCATAGTATTCTTCGCTTTCGTAAGACGGAACACGTTGCCCAGAGACATTCGAGACTGCCTTGCGGACGCGAATCACCTTTTCAAGGCCAGAGAGGTCGCGTGTATATGCGTGGTGGTTTGTAGTCCGGTCTCGAAAGGGATCGGCGCCCAGCATTTTTCAACAAATGCCCGCGAGAAATGGCCATCGCAAGCGACGACGTCGATCAAAAAGCAATCCCTTCTAAAGTATAATTGCCGCAAAAGCTATTTTCAAGAAAATGCATGTATTATCATTTAATTGATTGTTCCATGAAAGGAAGAATTTGATCCACTTCTATTATATTTGTACCAGATCATATATCGAATTGTGGCCTGGAAAGATATCTTCTTTAAACACCGTCCGAATTCCTGAGCAGAAATTGCAAGACACTCCAAAAGGAGTCGCGAGTGACTGATGCGTTGCCTATGCTGATTCCTGGTTGCAAGCAAACGTTTTGCGAAATAATCAGCATTCATGCGATTTTCAGGAACTTTATGAAATACATACGCTCCGGAAACAAATCTTCTTCGGTAGCGGGATTCGCCTAGAAACCATTCCTCTCCGCCCTTAAGGCTGTCTCCCTTACGACCCAGTTCAGGATTGAATGGCCGCGAAATTAAGTGACGCCTCGCCGCGCCGATATTCGTGCCGATAAAATACTCACCATCCTGCAGCCACCGGTCGACTTTGCCAAAATGCTTCAAACTCCACTGGGGCCAATAGTATCCGTCAATCTCCGTCGATGGCTGAACCTCGAAAAGCGGAAGGACATTTCCACCGATAACATCCGGTTTATATTCTTGGATACAACGGATGTAATGCTCCGCAAGCCGAGAATTAGCAACAGCGTCATCATCAATAAAAAAAACATACTCGCCCCTGCTTTCTCGCACAGCACGGTTGCGTGCATGGGAAAGTCCTGTGCTCGTTTCCAATATGAGGCGGACTCTATGACCGGCCTCTCCCAGTCCTTTGATAAAGGCTTTAACCTGCAAAAAATCATCCGAGCCGTTGTCCACGAACACTATTTCATATAGGGCACAATCCGCCGTCTGGTGGAGGAGACTGCACAGAGTGTCTTGTACTCTGTAGTTGCCATTCCTGCAACAAACACAGATACTGAGAACAGGGACTTTCATCGGGCAAACCGCCTACTTAAACAAATCCTCATATTCAATACGTTCGAATATCTCCAAATGGCCACCTTTGGTGGCATTGAAAATCTTGCGATTATCCAAACGAAAGATTTCATCCGCTTTCGTATAGGCCTTTTCCATTCTGGAAACCATAGGGTCATGCCAGCGATAACCCTGACCAAAATAGTCGGGACTAAAATGGTTCGGATCATCGCTAGTAGAGAGTATCTCCGTACCCGACACCTTTGCTTCGGGAGGTATGACGTAATTGTGATCAAATCCGATTAGAAAAACCTCAGCAAATCCCATGTAGTATGCTAGCTGTAGACACAAATATGTCACCGTTCCACCAGTCCAGATCATTCGGATCGCATTTTTGGAGAAATTGGGAAAGGCAGCATAATCGTCATAGCGAAATCTTACATTTAGCCAAATAGTACTTGGATCATCTCGAATGCAATATTTGAGATAGCTGCCGAAAAACTTTTTAGGAGCACGGTAACAATTGATCTCTTCGGCTCTGTCTTCCGCCACGAAAACGTCCTCAACCACATAATACGTTGGATGGAACCCCATCCTGTTATGGTTGAGGAAGATACTGTTTACTCCAAAGGTAATTTCATTTTTCAATAGGTTCAAATCACAGCAGTTCAAGGTTGGGCCATTACCTAAGATGAAGGTTCTCTGCGCCCGGTGTCGATTTTTGTAACCGGCGAGACGGCGTTCATTTGCCGATAAATAAAGTCCCGCCGCAGCCAAACGAAATCGAAGCGTTCGCCAGACCAATTCCCAAGGCGAAGGTTTAGGACAATTGAATGGTATAGTATGACTATCCCGTAGATTATTCAAGAAATGTTTTTTCAACTTGTGAATTTCGGACCTAAGCATCCTTTTCAATCTATAACCATATTTGTTTTAGTATACTCATATAAGCCGACGGCATGTTTCCGCCCAGATCGAAACAGTGACGGACGTTTCCGCAAAGAAAGTTTTCACAGCTTTCGGACACCAGGAAGGTAGATTATCCATGCTTCTTTCAGCAAGAAACTCAGCCAGTTCAGCAACGCGGTCGACGACATTGGAATCGGAGCATTGAAAGTTTTCGCGTAGTTCTTGTACAAGCCAGTCTGTAAGTATCATTCCCCAATACTCAAACCTAAGGTCATCTACATAGTTATGGAAATTACGACGGTGCTCTACCAGGGGACGCCCAAAAGCAACGTGATAGGGTGTTTCCCTTAGAATTGCCTGGAGAAAATAGCCACCCCAGATATCACCGTAACGTTCAATCTGACCACCCGGAACCTTGTAGCCCATTGGAACACACAAAAATGCTGGGATCAACTCTCTAATTATGCTGGTGTTTTGAGTATTAACAGGGGTCCATGTGTTCTGATTGAGCACCAACTGGTCTAAGCCATTGTAAGCCTTAGATTGGACGTTCCCGTTCAGCCAGGTAGTTGCATCGATATCCGGGTCGTTTAACCATAACCCCAACGTCACACCGACTATTGATCCGAGCGGCGCCGGAGTTGTAACTGGGGAATTTTGGCTTTGCCGCAAGGCGAACGGAAATCCTCTGGGGAAGATCTTTCGTCGAGGTTCTATCTCCAAGTACTCGCAAACGTTATGAAAGTGAGAGGTTTCTTCGATAAGTTGTACCTGGAGTGATGTGCCGGTTCGCATGTGACAACCAAGAAAGTCATCATTGGTCGGATAATTGTCGTCGTCTATGGAAATCAGCCTTTTGCAGCCGTATTCCAGAGCATGCAAGTAGCCAATGTTCCTGCGCGACTCGTTGTTGTAAGGAATTCTTCGATATAGTTCGGGAAACCGTTTCCCCCATCGGTCTTGGCTCTTAATGTCTAGGAAATAAGTCTCTAACCCCCTGTCGCTAGTTTCACGACAAATGTCTTCACAGGCCGCTGGAGTTTTGTTGTCGCCTACTACCCAACAGACAGACGTATCCATGTGACCGTTTTGTTCGAGGTTATGTTGTAGATCGAATAAAAAAGTGGGGCGACGTATAGTCGTAAATACGATATGGTTAGTCTTTTTCAGGGTTAGTATACGCTCCGGTATTTTTAACAATTTTTTGGATTGGCTCATAGTCGTTAATGTCGAAAGAGTGTGCCTGTGGACCAGGATTGCGCTTTCCCAGAGTCCAAGTGGAAGCGGTGCTGTCAGTATCGATCGGCCAAGATAGTCTTCCGGGCAATATTGCGCCGCAAAAGCCGCGCATTGTGTTTCTAAAAGTTTGTCCGCCAGTCTGGGCGAAACTGATGCCAAGCAAGTCGGGATCCCAGCCCCGCATCACAGAGAGGTAATGTGATGTGGGCATGAAGCGCTGATACGCTACTGAGCCAAACATATAAGCGGTCACACCATTTTGTTTGTCCTTTTTGCAGAGTTTTGAAGGGATGTGATGTTGGGAAGCCGAAAAGATGCCGTAAGCCAAACTTAAAGGGGATATCAGTCCGTATAGGCGCCGTGCTGCATCCACCAAACTGGGATACCAATCCGGATGGTATTCGAAGTCGTCTTCAAGCATACAGAGATAACGGGGGGAATACTTATCCAGAATCAGCATGGTCGCCAGGTTCCTTGATGTTGCCGCAGACGCTTGGCGGGGTGTCAAAATAACATCATCGGCGTCCGTCTGGCGCGCCCACAATAGCTTTTCATCGTCGTCAGTTGCATCCGAAAGAACGATTTTGACTCTATCCCGAACTGATGCAAGCGCTCTGGAAAGGGATTCGTATGATCTCTTTGCGATATCCCGTCGACCGCATGACACAAACACGATGCATGTCTCAGGACACAGTCTTGAAATCGTATTTTTCATTCGTATAAACTCCATTTTATCCGAACGGATTTTCGTTAGGGTAATTCCAAGGAATATCCAGCCAAATTACTCCCGCACGCTGTCGATGGATCGTCCTTTCAGAGTGCTCAACATCGACGATGCCGAAGGATAAAATGCCAATGTTTTCTTGATAATTGTGCTGGTACGGTACTCCCAGAGAGATATTAATCAGATAGTTTCCTTCATTGAGCAAACTGGGAGGGATTTGAAAGAAGCATTGATATTTTCCGGGTTTTCGAAAACTGAACCTGGTCGAGTCCACATCTGCATCTCCAGTTCCCATCACAACAGAGCCATCAAATCCGATTACGTTGGCGTATACATGAGTCGAAGATACTGGTTTGTTTACCTGATAATTGATGTGCACTGTGATAGGAAGGTGACGAGCGAATGCCTCTTTATCCGGTTCATCTTCTGAAGTGACCCTTGCTGACAGGAGGCACATTGGTATATCCAGATCAGCTCGTTGAGAGAATTTCCGGTTCAACGTACCTAATTCATTTAGATATTCAGAAATAACATTCTTGCTCAGGCCATCTTTCACAATCTGACCTGTCTTAATCATTAGAGTACGATTGCACAAACGCGAAACAGCCCCCAGGTTATGGCTGACAAAAAATACGGTTCGCCCCTCCTTGCTGACATCCTGCATTTTACCCGAGGCATTTCTTTTGGAACTGGGCGTCACCAACTGCGAGCACCTCATCAACCAGCAGGATTTCAGGCTCCAAATGTGCTGCAACAGCAAATGCGAGACGCACATACATCCCAGAGGAGTAGCGCTTGACAGGTGTATCCAGGAATTTTTCAGTTTCTGCAAAGGCGACAATTTCATCGAATTTCCTCTTGATCTCCCACCTGGTCATGCCGAGTATGGCACCGTTCAGAAAGATGTTCTCGCGGCCAGTCAGCTCCGGGTGGAATCCGGTGCCCACTTCTAGTAAGGAAGCTACACGGCCCTTGAGTCTCACCCTGCCGGTGGTGGGTTCGGTTATCCTGGAGAGGATCTTCAAAAGGGTGGATTTGCCTGCTCCGTTTGGACCGATAATCCCGACCACTTCGCCCTGTTTTACTTCAAAAGAGACATCTCGCAACGCCCAGAACTCTTCGATACCAGCGTTTTCCCGGCTGTGGCCTGACGAGAGAAACAAATCCTCGAAAGAGGCTTTTGCCTTGTTCGTGAGCACGTCCCTGAGAGCGGTGTACCGCTCATTGGGTTTGTGGGTGATGTTATATTTTTTTCCAAGGTTTTCGACTCTGATTGGTATAGCGGACATGGTTTGTGGGCACGGCGGTAGAGCCGTATCGCCTGATTGACTCTCTTCTCTAGCAGCTAAATGACATCCGCAAAAGTCCTCTCCGTGATTCGGAAATAGCGGATGCCCGAAGCGAGGAGTAGGGCGACAAGGAATAGGGAGAGGGCAAGGCCAGGCAGGTAAAAGGCGGCGGCCTTGCCTAGTATCGCCCATCGGAAGCCATCTATCACGCCGACCATGGGATTGAGGGCATATAACGTTTGCCAGCGTTCAGGAACGATGCTCGTGCTGAATCCAACGGGGGAGACGTAGAGACCGAACTGGACGAGAAAAGGGATGACATAATGGAAGTCTCGATATTTTACGTTCAAGGCGGATATCCAGAGGCCCGCCCCCATGGCGGCAGCAAACGCCACCACGATAAGGAGCGGAAGCACCAGGATGCGCCAGGTTGGCCAGAAATCGTACCATGCCATGAGGCCCAAGAGGATTGCACCGGATATGAGGAAATCCACGAAGCTGACGATGACGGAGCTCGTAGGTATGGCGAGTCGCGGGAAATAGACTTTGGAGATCAGGTTCCTGTTACCAACGAGGCTGTTACTGGCCCCTGAGAAGGCGCCCGCAAAGAACTGCCAGGGAAGCAGTCCGGAGAACACCAGAATGGGGTAAGGAGCTCCGTCAGAAGGGAATTTTGCCAGTTTTCCGAAAAGCACCGTGAAAACCACCATGGTCAAAAAGGGTCGAAGCACTGCCCACAGCACGCCGATGACCGTTTGTTTGTATTGGACCAGGATGTCCCGCCAGGCAAGGAAGTAGAAGAGCTCCCGGTAGGCCCACAGGTCTTTCCAGTACTGGCGTTCTGTCCGGCCGGCTTCTATGATGATCTCGCGCTGCTCCATTCACACAGCTCCGCCCCTTTGGTTACAGGGGCGATTTGGTTGTAACCATTTGAAAAGTATAATTTATATGGTCTGATCGGCGACGTTTCAGGCCAGAGCCTGGGCCTCGGGTCACAAGAGCTTAAAGCAAAGCCCATGCCTAAATTTTGGCCTCCCAGAGAAGGAGGCGCGGCCGGACTTCAAGACCGCCCTTCATGCTGGCGTATTCATCGCTGCTCAAGACCAGCGACCTGATCTTCCGTTTGATATATCGTTCGGTTTTCCTGCTCAGGTCATTGAGGTGATAGAAGTCGATTTCGCCGATCAGGAGCAGGTCGATGATCCCGGTGTCCTTGCCTTCGGCGTAATCGTCCAGCACATAGGCGCACTCCAGGCTGCCCAGTCTGTTGACGATTCCGTCAATAACCTGGTCGATTCCCATAACCTTTGCGACCATGGACTTGAGCTCGGGGAAGAGAGGATGACCGGTGTTTGCCCTGTAATAAACCTGGCGCCCGTTTCGCTCTGATTCAAGCAGGCTGGTCTTGGTAAGCTGGTTGAGCTCCTCCCTGACAGAGTTAGTCGAGAGACCGAACTCCTTTGCCAGCTCCCTGAGGTAAGATCGGGTCCCAGGGTTGAAGAAGAACCGGACCAGCAGCTTGATCCGGGTCTTGGAGGAAATGAGGCCTTCAAACAGGTCCTGCAAAAGGAACTCCTTTATGAGTAGTTCTTCTACTCATATCAGGCCATAAAAAAAGGGTCAAGATTTTAAATCTCGACTCCGATCAAAAACTTAGGTTCACTGAATATATCGACGTGCTCTGTGATTGGCTTTAGAGGAAATTTTTTGGAGGCTGGGCCTCGGAATCAGCCTTTATCCAAGGTATTTTGGAAAAGAAGAGCATATTTATCTTTATTGTTCATTATGTTATTTGGCGATATCTGTCCTTGGGCGGCTCCCGGGTAGGAGTGCTGCCTGGGGAGGGCAGGTGAAACGATGGGGGGAAGGGGAGGCAATAGAGAGATGGTCACGGACAGGCGCATTGAGAATAGGACCTATTTCGAACCCTATGACTCTGTCAATTTTCTGGACTTGTCTTTGGAAGGGAAGCATTACCGCTTCAAGGTTCTGGATATGGGCGGGGGCGGGATGGGCATGCTGGTGGAGCAAGGGCAAGGAGACTTCCTTGAGACCTTCGGGGTGGGAAGGGTGATTGAGATGAAATACTGCAATGAACAGAAGGCCCTAAACATGTATTTCACGATTCGGCACGTGACCCCCATCGTTGGTGGACCCTTCGATGGCCATTACAAGGTTGGGCTTTCCATGTCTCTCAATCCAGGATGACACGCGGATTGCTCAGATATTCTTTTTTGAGTAGGTAGCCTGCTCGACTTGGCATAGTGCAAGGGGCTTTACAGGTAAAGCTGTTTGAGGATCGCGCTAGAGAAAAGAAGGCAGGAGAAATTAAAGAGGCTCACAGACTCACCTAGCCTCTTTACTTTACTGAATGGGCGATGCGCGACTCGAACGCGCGACCTTTGGTTCCGGAGACCAACGCTCTATCCACCTGAGCTAATCGCCCAAAACGAAAAATTTGTACCAGTTTATTCATCGGACGTCAAGTCCTGCCCCCCCATTGACCGATAGAATTAGAGAGGGGAATCCCGACGGAACCTCCAACGTTTTGTTGAGTCCTTCATGAGAGACGGATTTCGTTATATTTGGCTATCCAAGATCAATCAGAAGTTGATAATCTTTTGCTTGGCTTGACATGGTTAAACCGTTGTGTTAACAACCTTCGGGCTGTTTTCCCGTTTTTCTCCCCAAAATATTAAGAATCCGGAGTGAGGTCATGAACAAAGAACAGGATGCCTTCCAGGAGACTTCAAAGGCGGAGGAAGATCTTCTCGACTTTGAGTTTGAAGAGCTTTCGGACCAAAGGGGTGTTGAAGGCGCCGATGGCCGTGCGGAGCTCGGGGAAGAAGACATTATCGAGTTGACGGATGTCATCGAGGAAGGCGAAGCCGTTGCGGCCGATGCATCTAATGATACCTTGAGGCTCGATGATGCGAGGAATGTTTCTGAAGAAGCCCTTGAGCCTGGGGAAATACTGGGGGAGGATATTGAGGAAATCCTGGAAGAAGACGTGTCCGGAGAGCTTGATCTCGATCTGGATTCCGTGCTGGAGCCCATTGGCGAACTGGAGGAAGAAGCCCCCCCCGAGGCTGAAAAGGAATCCGGAATCGAAGTGATGGGCGAGCCGGAGTTCGAAGGCCAGGTAGAGTTGGAAGTGGCTGAACCGCTCGCCAGGGCGGTTGAAGACCTTGACGTTGAAGCGGGGGCACAGACCGAAACGGATCTCGTCGCTGAAATCAGCCTTGATTTCGATCTCGAATCCGGAGTGGAGGCCCTCTCGGAAGGGATCATTCCACCTGAGGCAACGGGCATTAAAATCCCCGATGAGGACTTGAGCGCCATGGTGCCCGAGCCCGGCGAAGGGTTGCCGGCAACTTCTCTCCGGGAGATGGCGGCGGCCGTGACGAGGGTGGTGAATGATGTCCTTGAGCGATCGGTGTCTCAAAGCATCGATTCTGCCGCCGAGCGCGTCTTGTCGGAGAGGCTTGGCGCCATGGTCCCCGGACTGATCCGGGATGCGGTGAAGGCAAGCACGGAGGAGACCATCCGGTCTGCCATTGATGAAGTCGTGACAAGTCGGCTTGAAGCAACCATCCCTTCCGCACTCGAAGGCGCATTGGGGACATCGGTCCAAGCAAGCGTCGCGTCGGCTGTGGAGCGGGTTGCGGCCGAGAAGATGGAGGCGGTGTTCCCGCGGCTGATTCAGGATGCGGTAAAGGCAAGCACGGAGGAGACCATCCGGTCCACCATTGATGAAGTCGTGACAAGTCGGCTTGAAGCAATCATCCCTTCCGCACTCGAAGGCGCACTGGGGACATCGGTCCAAGCAAGCGTCGCGTCGGCTGTGGAGCGGATTGTGGCCGAGAAGGTGGAGTCGGTGTTCCCGCGGCTGATTCAGGATGCCGTGAACGGTGCTATGCCGGATACGGTCCGATCCGCAGCGGCGGAGAGCCTGTCGGAACGGCTCGAAGCCATTATCCCCGGTGTCCTTGAAGACACCGTGCGGCGCAGCATGGAGGGGACGGTGGCGGCGGTGGCAGAGCGGGTCATCTCCGAGAAGATCTCGGCCATTCTTCCGGATCTGGCTGAGCAGACGATCAGCCGGGTTGCCCAGGAGACCATGTTGAGTGTCGCTGAAAGGGTTATCACCGAGGAGATCGCCTCCCTTCGTAAGGCGCTTGAATCCGATGGGGATTGAGCCCGGCTGAATCTCCGCTGAGCCATTCAGCAGGCGGAATGAGTATCCAGGGGTTGCGTTGAGTGCAACCCCTTTTTTTTGTCACATGTGTCCCTCCATAAAAACGGCGCAGGCTGATACCAGATCCGTTCTGGAAGGGATTAAATGGGTGTAAAAGCGGAGGGTCATGGGGCAGTACGAGGAGCCAAAGGTGCCGGGGCGGAAAACGAAATGGTTGAATTCAGGAGTGATTGTGGTATGAGTATGGGGAAAGGGCGCAAGGTGTAAGGCCCAGGGCGCAAGGCTAAGATGAAGAGCACATGGGGACTTGAGCCTCGAACACTTGGCCGGTATTTCTGTTCTGGTCACATTGTGCGAGAGCAAGGATCAATGGTCAGTGTCGAATGACTCATGACAGCCCAAGGACATATGGAGGGGTAAGGGATTGATGGAAGCGGAGACCATGGAGAAGGCTTACGAACCAAAAGATGTGGAACAGAAATGGTACGCATACTGGGAGGAGAACAATCTGTTCAGGGCGGATGCGCGTTCGGAACGCGAAGCCTATTGTATCGTGATTCCCCCGCCAAACGTTACGGGCTCACTTCACATGGGCCATGCCCTCAACAACACCCTGCAAGATATTCTCTGCCGCTACAAGCGGATGAAGGGCTTTAACGTCCTCTGGCAGCCGGGAACGGACCACGCGGGGATTGCAACGCAAAACGTGGTGGAAAGGGATTTGGCTGCCAAGGGAACGGACCGCCACGGTGTCGGCCGTGAGAGATTCATTGAACTGGTGTGGGAGTGGCGGGAGAAATTTGGCGGCATGATCATCAACCAGCTCAAGCGCCTCGGTTGTTCCTGCGACTGGAGCCGCGAGCGGTTCACGATGGATGAGGGCCTCTCAAAGGCCGTCAAAGAGGTCTTCGTGCGCCTCTATGAGGAGGGGCTGATTTATCGCGGGGACTACATCATCAACTGGTGCCCAAGGTGTCACACGGCCCTTGCGGATCTGGAGGTGGAGCACGAGGAGAGGGAGAGCCACCTCTACTACATCCGCTATCTGCATGAAAGAGGGGAGGGCGCCCTGGTGGTGGCAACGACGAGGCCCGAGACGCTCCTGGGCGATACCGCCGTGGCCGTGAACCCCGATGATGATCGTTACCAAGACCTCTCGGGCGCCCGAGTGCTGCTGCCGATACTCAAAAAACCCATCCCCGTGATCTTCGACCGTTATGTGGATAAGGCGTTCGGCACCGGCGCCCTCAAGATCACCCCTGCACACGATCCCAACGACTTTACGATCGGCAACACCCACGGTCTTGATCGAATCAAGGTTATCGACGAGAGCGGGCGGATGAATGACCTCGCAGGCCCATACACGGGGATGGACCGGTTTGAATGTCGCGATCGGATTCTGAAGGATCTGGAGGCAGAGGGTTTGCTCGAAAAGACCACGCCTTACCGCCATTCGGTCGGTCACTGCTACCGTTGCAAGACCATGATCGAGCCGCTTCTGTCCAAGCAGTGGTTCGTGAAGGCCGGACCATTGGCCGAGGCCTCGAGCCGCGCCGTGGAAGAGAAAAGAACGCGGATCCACCCCGTCACCTGGGAAGGGGTCTATTTTGACTGGATGAGGAACATCAAAGATTGGTGTATTTCGAGACAGATCTGGTGGGGTCACCGGATCCCGGCCTGGTACTGTGAGAGCTGCGGTGAGGTCACCGTCGCCAAAGAGGCGCCCTCGCAGTGCCGTGCTTGCGGGGGCCGCAGCCTCCATCAGGAAACAGATGTCCTGGATACATGGTTCAGCTCGGCGCTTTGGCCCTTTTCCACTCTGGGGTGGCCCGATCACACCGACGAGCTCAAGACCTTCTACCCAACCTCGGTGCTCGTTACCGGCTTCGACATCCTCTTTTTCTGGGTTGCCCGGATGATGATGATGGGCATTCACTTCATGGGAGATGTCCCCTTCAGGGATGTCTACATTCATGCCCTGGTGCGGGACGCTGAAGGCAAGAAGATGAGCAAGAGCAAAGGCAACGTCATCGATCCGCTGGAAGTCATGGACCGCTTCGGGACGGATGCGTTTCGATTCACGCTTGCGGCCTTTGCGGCCCAGGGACGCGACATCAAGCTCTCTGAAGAAAGGGTCTTGGGATACCGCCACTTTGTGAACAAGATCTGGAACGGATCCAGGTTTGTAATGATGAATTTGGAAGGGGCTGTCGAGACGGACCCGGACAGGCGGACCTACACCCTTGAAGACCGCTGGATCTTGACACGGCTGGGAGAGGTTGCTCGGGAGGTTGCAAAGGCCCTCGAGGAATATCGCTTCAACGATGCAGCCAGCGGCTGCTACCAATTTGTGTGGCACGAGTTCTGCGACTGGTATCTTGAAATGATCAAGCCCATCCTCTACGGCCGGGAGGAGGGGCTGAAGGCCTCCGCCCGCGCCACGATGTTGGAGGTCCTGAAATCGGTCCTTAAGTTGATGCACCCTTTCATGCCTTTTGTCACAGAGGAGATCTGGCAGAAGCTCCCCGGCACAAAGGGGAGCATCATGAAGGCAGATTTCCCCGATGCGACGGGGGCGGTAAGAGATGAGGAGGCCTCAAGCCAGATGCAGCTGCTCATGGCCATCGTCGGGGCTATGCGCAACATCCGGGGAGAGATGGGGATTCCTCCCGGCAAGAAGGTCGAAACAGTCATGGAAGTCCCGAACCAGGCGCAAGCCGATTTTTTGAAGCGCTACGAGGCCTTCATCCGGAACCTTGCCAAAGTGGATGCCATTTCTCTCGGCGCCTCCGTCCCGAAACCTGAAGGGTCCGCAACCGCCGTGATCGGTGACGTACAGGTTCACGTACTGCTGAAAGGGCTGATCGACGTCAAGGAAGAAAAACGACGGCTGACCAAGGAGATCGAGAAGATCATCAAGGAGCTGGACGGCCTCAGGAAGAAACTCGCCAATCAGGCATTCCTGGATAAGGCGCCTGATGAGGTCGTCGAGGAAGTGCGGGAAAGGGTGGAGGGCCTGACTCAGAGAATGGGTAAGGTCAATCAGAACCTTCATATCCTTGAAGACATGGGTGGGTCTTAGTTGAATCAGTGACCAGTAATCGGTGATCCGTGTTCTGTGGTCAGTAAAGGGAACCCCCCAGTCCTGCGCTTGGCTGAGCAGGGTGATCTGGAAAAAGATCCCGGTTCAGCTGGACTGATCCTTGGCGACAGCTTCAAAAGCTTAGCTGAAAGCTGACCGCTGATTGCTGAAAGCGGTCTATTGGTGCCTTAGCGGTAAAATCGCGCGCAAATATGGTCACGATTGCAGGGTTCAGGTTTCAGTGTTCAGAGGGGGCAGGCCTGAAACCCGAAACCTGACACCTGTTTGGTTCCGCCTTGTCCTGGTTAGGAGCAACATGGTCGAAGAATATGCTATTGAAGTCAGCGAGGTGTGGTTTTCATACGGCCTGAGCCCCATCCTCAAAGGCGTGAGCTTCAACCTGAAACAGGGTGATTTCCTTGGGATCCTCGGTCCCAACGGCGGGGGCAAGACCACGCTCCTCAAGATTCTGCTCGGCATCCTGAAGCCCGACCGGGGGGTCGTTCGCATTCTGGGCACCATACCGAACGATGCCAAGCACCGTGTGGGTTATGTGCCGCAGAACACCAACTTCAACGAGACATTTCCGATCTCGGCCTTCGACATGGCACTCATGGGACGTCTTTCAAGATCCAGGATCGGTAAGTGGTACACCCAGGAAGACCGCAAAACGGTTGAGGAGGCCCTGCGAAAGGTGGGCATGTGGGAGCACCGGTTCATGCCTGTGGGTCAGCTTTCCGGGGGACAGCGGCAACGGGTCTTCATCGCACGGTCCCTCGCCACGGACCCGGAGATTCTTTTTCTGGATGAACCAACGGCCAGTGTGGACCAGGAGTTCGAGACGGACCTTTACGATTTGTTGGAAGACCTGAACCGTAGGGTGACGATTGTGGTCATCACCCACGACATCGGTGTCATCTCCAGGTATGTCAAATCGGTTGCGTGTGTGAACCACACCCTGGTGTTCCACGACGAGGGCCACATCACCCAGCAAATGCTAGACGCTTCCTATCAGTGCCCAGTGGACCTGGTGGCCCACGGGGTCCCCCACCGGGTGTTTCACCACCACCAGGAGAAATGAGATGTGGGAGGCTCTCAACTATGAATTCATGAGGAACGCCTTGATTGCGGGCGTTCTCGTGAGCATCTCCTGCGGGGTCATCGGAACGCTGGTGGTGGTCAACCGGCTGGTTTTTATCGCAGGGGGGATTGCACATGCCGCATACGGCGGGATCGGGCTGGCCCTGTACACGGGTTTCTCCCCGACCCTGGGGGCGACAATTTTTACGGTGGGCGTTTCTCTGGTCATGGGCGCTGCCAGTCTGAAGGCCAAGCATCGCGCTGACACCGTCATAGGGGTCCTTTGGGCCCTGGGGATGGCCGTGGGGATCATTTTGGTGGACTTGACACCGGGTTACAACGTGGACCTTATGAGCTATCTCTTCGGCAGTATCCTCTCGGTCCCCAAGTCGGACCTGTGGTTCATGTTGCCGCTTGACGGGGTGATCCTCCTGATTCTGGTCCTTTTCTACAAGGAATTTCTGGCGATGTCTTATGACGAGGAGTTCGCCTTTGTGGTGGGAATCCCGGTGCGTGCCCTTTACTTTCTTCTCCTGGTTCTCACCTCACTTTCAGTGGTCATGATCATACGCGCCGTCGGCTTAATACTGGTGATTGCGCTCCTGACCATCCCACCCTATATCGCGGAAAAATACACCACCTCCCTGGGTCATATGATGGTTCTTTCGTCCCTGCTTGGCATCCTTTTTACGGTGGTGGGTCTTTGGCTTTCTTACCGCTACAATTTAACTTCAGGCGCCACCATCATTCTGGTGGCCGGTGCGGCCTTTTTCCTTTCTCAATTTTTGGACCGGATCCGGATACGGCGAGGGATCTGAAGCTCCCAAAAGATGTCGTTTCGACCGATGGCAGGGCCTCTTTGCTCGAACAGGGGCCGGCGCGCCATGGGCCTGGGACGGCTGAATACTTAGGCAGAAGCTTGCTTGGCTCACTCGGCCCCGAAAATGGTCTCGCCAAAGCGGGGCAATATAAAGGCCGACCGATGAATGGCCGGGGTGTAATATTTGAGGTTTTTCAGTTTGGAGATCCTTTCCTCGAAGCCTTCCGCCCTGGCGGGGTCGTATCGGAGGGAGCAGAACATGAAGCCAATGATCCCGCTCGGATAGGTGGGGACAAGAGTGTGATAATAGCTCAGGTGGGGATAGATCTCTCGGGCGAAGGCAGCGACCTTGCCGATGATTTCAGGGTGAAAATAAATCGATTCGCACTGGGTCACTGCAACCCCTTCCTTCGTCAGCGCCCGCTTCATGTCCCAGTAAAACGGAGGCTGGAAAAGGACCTGACCGGGCCCCACGGGATCCGTCGAGTCCACGATGATGACATCGTAGGACTCGGGATGCTTCTTGATAAAGACCGCCCCATCTTCATAAAAGCAGTGGACCCTGGGATCATCGAAGCCCGAGGCCAAGGACGGCAGGAACTTCCTGCAGGCTGCCACCACTTCCTCGTCGATCTCGCAGAGGTGGACTTCGCTGACCCCCGGGTGTTTCAACACTTCGCGAATCGTCCCGCCATCTCCGCCACCGATGACGAGAACCCTTGAAGGATTTGGGTGTGTCATCATCGGGACGTGGGCGATCATTTCATGGTAAGCAAACTCATCGAATTCAGTGAGCATGGTGACGTCATCGAGGACCAGCATTCGTCCCATTTGGTCCGTCTCAAAGACGGCGATCTCCTGAAAGCGGGAATGGTAATGGCAGAGAACGTCTCTGATTCTAATACTAAGGGCGCAGCCCCGGCCAAGATCAGGGCTGTCACGGAACCACAAGTCGAGCTTCTGTTTGGGAATGGCTTTTGTCTGGGCCATGTCGACCGTGACCTTTTCCTTCTTACTCATTTCCGCACCTTCCAATCGTTTCCGGAAGATAAATCATATGCAGCTGCAAAAATAGGGTACAAGGTACAAGGTGCACGGTGCAAGGGGAAAATGAGTAAGGTTTTGCCTTGAATCCTGTGGGACGGGGGACGCCCCTCACCGATTTTTGATTTTCGGCCTATGTTTCTCAGGGGCTTTGGTCGGTCGAACCGTGGGGGCCTTTATCGGACAGAGGGCTATGACCCAACCGGTGGCCTCACTGCGGGTCTTCAGCAGAGTGACGGATGCCTGGGTCTTCCCGGAATGGATGGAAAAGGAATGATTACTCCTCTTTGTGTCGGGGTTTTGAAGGGCACGCTTGAGGGCTTCCATGATCCCGGGTTCATCCTCTCTTGAAAAGAGGTATTTCACCTGCCGGCCCAGGACTTCTCCGTAAGGCCTTCGGACCAGTTGAAGGGCTGCGGGATTGCTTAAAATGATCCTTGTCTTTCGGTCGAGGACCAGTATCCCCAGGGCGAGGCTCTCAATCACCCCCTGGGTGTGGTTTACGTAATGGAGCAGTTCGTCGATGATGTGGCGAGGAATCAGACGTGGGTCCTGAAAGAACTCCGGGCTTGACGGGGATGGGGGGGGGCCTTTCTCGATCATGTCCAGGACAGAAGATAGGTGTGCCGCCATGCCGTCGACGGGGCCTTTCACCACAAAAAAGTCGGCAGGGGTGTCCGCGAGTTCTTCGCCTTCCTCCACGATGAAAAGGGCGACGATGGGGAAGCGGATCTTCGGGGATTTTTCCCGAAGGAACCGGATTAGTTGCCTTCCATTCACGACGGGCATGATGAGATCCACCACGAGGAGATCAATTTCATGTTGTTCAAGGAGGGTCAATGCCTCCAGACCGTCATAGGCCTTCAAAACGTCATACCCGGCAGATTCCAGCTCTTCTGCAATGAATGCAGTCAGATAGAAATCATTATCCGCGATCAAAGCTCTTTTTGACATCGTGTTCGTCTCCATCAGATGACGCAGACCCGTCGCACTTCATTGATGTCCGTAAGTCCATTGATTACCTTGAGAATACCGTCTTGTCTCAACGTCGTGGTCCCCTCTTTCATGGCCTGTACGAACATGGCATCGGTATGTACCCTTTTTTTGATCATGCGCTTGATTTCAGCCGTTCCTTCCATCAGTTCGTGAATGGCCATTCTTCCCTTGTAGCCGGTTCCGGAGCAGGCCTCGCACCCGGCGGGACGATACAGCTTGAGGTCGGCGTCGTGCTTGATCCCCGTTTGTTCAAAGAACTCCCGTCCATAGTCGTTTACCAATTCCTCGAATTCCTCTCCTGAAGGATGGTAGGGCTTGCGGCACTCCGTGCAGAGCCTCCTGACAAGCCTCTGGGCCAGAACGCCGAGGAGTGCATCGGAAAAATTGAGCGGGTTGAGGCCCATGTCCAGGAGCCGTGTCACGGTCTCGGGGGCACTGTTGGTATGGAGGGTGGAAAAGACCAGATGCCCCGTGAGAGAAGCTTCAACGCCTGTATTGGCCGTCTCCTTGTCGCGCATCTCGCCGATCATAATGACATCGGGGTCCGCCCTCAGGAAGGAACGCATGATTCTTGCGAAATCAAGTCCGATCAGGGGCTTGGCTTCCACCTGCCGCAGCCCGGCCTGCGTGATTTCCACGGGGTCCTCCGCTGTCCAGATCTTGATACCCGGTTTGTTGATATGACCCAGGGCCGAATGAAGGGTGGTGGTCTTTCCCGAGCCGGTTGGACCAACCACCAGTACCAGACCGTAGGGTTGGGAGATGATCTGCTTCATGATCCGCAGGCTCCTTTCGCTCAACCCCATTTCTTCCAGCTTCATGGCCCCGGCCTTGGAGAGGATTCTCAGAACCGCATCCTCGAAACCGCCGGAAGTCGGAAGGGTTGCCAGGCGCAGCTCAAAGGGTGGGATCCCCTTACGTTTGAACTTGACCTTACCGTCCTGCGGGAGGCGCCGCTCGGCAATGTCGAGCCTCGCCATGATCTTGATTCTGGAGAGAATCGCCCTCGCCATGGAGTTTGGGGCTTCGATGTAATCCTGGCAGACCCCGTCTATCCTGAAGCGTATCTTTGTAGTCTTGGTGATGGGCGAGGGCTCGATGTGAATATCCGAGGCGTTCTTTCGATAGGCAGAGACGATGATCTGGTCGACCAGTTTCACGACCTGGCTTGAGCTTTCGTCGACCAGATCACGCTCTTCTTCCTGTTCACCTTCTTCTTCAAAGGAGACGTCCGGGAGCATTTCGAATTCGTCCAGCGCCTCTTCCTGAAATGTGGCGTTGTCCGTGTTCCTTTCGTCAAAGAACCGCTTGATGTAGGCTTCGATGTCCTCCTTGATGCCGACCGACAAGTGGATCTTCTTGGTCTTCAACAGGGCGCGGATGTGATCCGTCTTGGTGAGATCTCTCGGATCGTCGATGAAGATCTCAACCCCGTCCTTGCCCCAGCTGAGGGGCACCCAGACCTCGTTGAGCAAGAAGGTCTTTTTCAGGTTCCCCAGGAGCTCCGAAGGGGCCGGAAGCTGGGCGTCGTAGGTCTTGAACGGTGACCCATAGAAAAAGGAGAGGGATTTCCCCATTTCCTCTTTCTTGATCTTGTATGTCTCGATAAGGATGAATTCGACGCTTTTCCTGGTCTTCTTTGAAAGGGCCAGGGCTTGCTGGAGCTGATCCCTCGTGACGTGTTTCTGATTCAATAAATAGTCGTATTTGGAACCCGACGAAAGGCTTGCCATGACGGCGTCAAGCCGGCCCTTGATCTCGGATTCATCGGGGTCTAACTCACGGGCGGACCTGTAGAGATTGAGGGCCAGCAGCTTGTTGTCCCGTTTCTCCATCTCGATTCCGACCCTGAATTTGATCTGGGCCTTTTTTTTGGGTTCCAGACTCGGGGCAGTGGTGATCTTCTCCGCGTGCTCGACAAGCTTTGAGGGGGAATGGAGTCTCAGGAGACACGAAACGATTTCGGGAATGACCTTTTCGACAGGGTAATCGAGGTGCAGTAGTTTCTCGTATTCCGTCACCGCCTCATTGTAGAGACTCAACTCCTTAAAGGCCGAGGCGCTGTCCAATATGGCCGCGGCATTTCCGTTGCTGGCGACCGCCTTTTTGAAATTTGAAATGTCTTTGGTCGAGACCGCCTGGGCATCCGCCTTCTCCTGATTGGCGATCTCTTTTCTCAGGATATCGATTCGTTGCTTGATCTTGGCCTGGCTGCCCGGGTCCAACGGGGGGGATCCGGACAGGATTCTGTCATAGATTCTAAGGGATTCGTCCAGCAATCCCATTGAGCGATAGACTTCGGCCTCTTTGACTTTCGATTCAATGAATGTCTTTTTCTCTGCCAGTGCAGCGTTCATTCTCTATCCTGATCAGCGTATGCTTCGGACCACGGATGCGCCGAAGCGGGAAAAAGCGAGGCCCTAAGATCGCCTCTTGAAGATGCGCATGAGGCCTCTGGCAGGCCTTATTTCTTTCAGCTTCGGGAGCAGCATGTCGCAGTTGAGCCTCAACATGGCTGTGGGCGCGAGACTTTCCATGAGGACCATGAGGTAGCCCATGCCCGTTTCGCGGATATAGAGCCGGCGGTGATCGAAAAGAAGGTCCGCTTCCTTGATGCCGTCGAGGGAGGCGGTAAACAAAGGCCACCAGTCCCTGGTCTCCGGATCTTCGGCGGGCGGCAAAGGGAACGCCTTGAAAAGGAGCTTGCCTTCGAATGAGAAAAGCATCAGCCCGAAGACGTTTTCCATATCAAGGATGTCCTGAAAAAGCTCTTTCATCTCGACGTTGCGGCTTTTGGGTTCAATATCATTCATCGACCTCGGAAAGTCTTTTCATGATCCTTTCTCTCGGGGATTTTGGGCTGACGAAAAAGAGCATGGTCTCCTTTTTCGGCAGAAGGATGTGGTCCCTGGCCTCCTCCCGGTTGATGTAGCACAGTCTCAATCTCCCGGCCTCGAAGAACGTGCCGATCCTCGCCATCTGGGCCAGGAGTCCGTCCCAGGTGCTGTCCTTTCGGAATGGATCCAGTCCGAGTTCCCTGGTGATCTCCTTGAGAGAATCGCCCCTCCTGGTTTCACTCGGACCATTAGCGCGATGGGGCGGAGATGAATTCTCTTGACGCTGTTTGGGCTCCGCTTCCTCTTCAGGGCCAGTTGAGGAATGGGCCGTTTGTCTGGACTCATCCTTGAGCCGCATGGCCTCAAGGAGAATGGCCTGCAGTTCACCCTGGATCCGCTTTTCCGTCAACGGGCAGCCGTTTTGAATGGACAGGGTCACTTCATCCCACGAGAAGATCTCGTGGGCCGCCTTCTCACCTTTCAAGCCGTTGATTCTTGCGTCAAGCAGGTCTCCGTCTCGAAAATAGAGGACGCCCTGTTTCTGATTGCCGGAGTCCGCGATGCGAATAGTACACGTTTTCTGCTCCATTTCAATGAGCTGGAGGAACATGCCCGACGAGACGCCATGAAGCGTGCCTCCGTCGGCTTCCCGTTTGAAAGTCCTCTGTATCTCGCTGGCCAGGTCCTCCACACGGAAAGGCTTTGTGATGTACTTCCACACCCCGGCGCTCTTGGCCTTGTCCTGATAGACCGGGTGGGGGTAGGCCGTCATCAGGATGACCGGGACCTCCGGATAGATCTCAGCGCATCGTGAAAGAAGGGTTAGACCATCCATCCCAGGCATGCGGATGTCGGATACGAGGACGGAGACCGGCGTCTTCCCCATCCTCTCCAGGGCTGAAGCCCCGTCAGATGTGGTAATAACGCGGAATTCTTCTGAAAAGGTTTCAAGGCCCTCCTTGAGGGAAAGGAGGATTTTTCGGTCGTCATCAACAAGCAGCACCTGTCTGATCACTCATTCACCTCGGTCCGTCCAACATTCTCAAGCCCTGTGGAAAACCGAATCCCCAGGACGCCATACTCATCTGCGTACTTGGAAAGCCAATCGTTCATCCTTGGACGGGCCACGTGAATGATCCCCAGTTCCTTTCCCAGCTCCAGGAGCGATTCTATCACGCCCTGGGCCACCTCCACGGGTTTATGGGACCCTTTCAAGCTCACATTCCCGGAGGTAAAGGTCAACTCCCCGGCGAAGGGGTCCAAAAAGGGGAAGTGGTCCGCCTTCTGAATGAATTTTTTCCTTAGCAAGACCGAAAAACCGGGTTTCGATCGACCGTTGGCTGCATAGGCCATCTCAAAGAGGTTCAGCAGCGCTTCCAGGGATTGGAGCAAGTGAAAATTTGTCCCTGTCTCCACGCTCACGTGCCCGGGCAGAAGACCCGTCGGAGAGAGCGCGAAGACCCTCATGGGACCCTTTCCGAAGGACGCCTCAACCCCCTTTTGTTCTTCTGCGTGGAGGTTGGATGAGACAATCCGTTCCCCGGCATGGTCAAGATAAGCGCTGCCAACCCATCTCCCGTTGTTGAAAAAGATTTGGGTGACCTCACCCCTGTGCCCGCCGTCCAGTTGGGCATAACCTGTGAGTCTTCTTTCCGTGAAATCCTTCAGCAGCTCAGCAAACCCTTCTCTTGTAGCGAAGGTCTCCTCACGGACCAGGTCATGTGAGGCGATGGAGGCCCAGAAATAGACCTCAGTCTCATCAAGTTGATAGACACTGACAGAGTAGTTTCTGCTTGCCGACGATTCAACGAGCGCCCACGCAGCCCGCCCACCTTCCAGGCTGATCTCTTTCTCCTCCAGCACTGCGTTGACGATCTCATCCTGGTCAAAGAAGATGACGCCCTCTGAAGAGACCGATTTGAAGTGAATGCCTCCTGCCCCCAATTCCCCCTGGCAGTGCTCGATCAGCCTTTGGAGATCAAGGTAGTAGCTATTCAAATGGTTCAGGACCGGATCATCCTGCGGAATGGCGATCATGGCACCCGTCTACCCCAAGCCACTTTGCTTCGTCAGAACGTTCTCCTGGCCCCATCGGTCAGGAGAGGCTTTGCCTTCTCTTTCGCAGCCTTTCAAGCGACAGGCGGATAGACTCCTGCATCCTGCCGATGGCCTCGGCCAGGCTGCCGATCTCGTCATCGGACTGGATCTGAATCTGTGCGTCGAGATCACCCACGCTGATCCGATCCGCCGCCTCTGTCAGCGACTTGATTCTCCCGGAAAGCCTTTGTCCGTAAATGAAAACGAGGCCCGCCACCACGAGAAACGCAGCCAGGGCTATGGCCAATATCCTCTTCAGTGCCCCGGCATAGAGCTGGTTGATCTCTGTTTCCACCTCTCTCACGGGGCCGGTGAACTCGTCCAGATAAGTGGTGGCGGCGATGACGTAGGGCGTCCCTTTGACGGGGGTGCAAACCATGAATTTGTCTCTGACGGCCCCATCTTTGTCCTGCCAGGCATAATAGCCACTGGACTCCTTTCCGTTGATCACTCCCGTGAAGATCTGCCAAAACGACGGGAAGTTATTTCCGAGCGGCTTCCTGAGATCCGACATGTCAATGCCGATGATCTTGGAGTTCACATGGGCCCAGGTCCTCCAAACCCCGCCTTCCATCCCGGGGAGCTGATAAAGGGCCGTATACCCCGTTTCTCCGACCTTTTGCACGGCCAGATCTTTGAATTCTGCGTGACGGTTGAATTCCTCTCGAGAGAGCGCCGGGTGCTGGGAAATAAATAGGGCACACTGCTTTGAAACACCCCGTGCGGTCTGTGCCACCCGTTGTTCCGCCATCTGTGCGACAGTCCCTTTACTTGCCTCGACGACCGTGGAGGAGAGTGTCCGCATCTGCCAAAAAAACGACGCCCCAGCGCCTGCAACCAAGAAGGCCGGAATAATGAGAAAGAGCACCATCATTTTTCCGCGGAGCCCCAGCCCTTTCACTTTGAAAGCGCTTCCGACCGAGGACGAGAGATCCCATGTGGAGGTTTCAGGCAGGGGCTCGGGCGGTCGCCCGGGCTCGGTTTGTTCAACAGGGGCAGCGCCCACGTTATCTACGACGGATGAAAGATTTTGGAAATCCGACGCGGGTTTGGAGACGCTGATGACGTGATTGCACACCTTGCATTTAACCTTGGCGCCATCTCCTCGGATCTTTTCGGGATCAAGCCTGTATTTTTTCCCGCATTCCTCACAAATGATGACCATATCCACAACCCCCTTCCATTCACTGAGGATGTGTCAGAAAGAATCGAGTGGTTCTAATCATTTCTTTTTCGCGTGATCACATTCTCATTGATGTAATTCAACATGTTTTTTTTAAACAGATTCCTTTTGTCTTCCCGTTGAATATCACGTGAAAGGAGCTCAACGAGCTCGGCCACATCCTTTCGCGGGAACCGCGAAAGGATGTGGCCGATATCGTTCACACCGTCCTCGATGAGGATGGCGGCGATGGGTCCTACAGCGGTCGAAAGCTGATGCCTCAGATAATCAAAAAATCCGCCGTTCACCGTCGCGACGGCTGCGCCGACCGGCTCAATGAGTTTGATCTCGAGTAGCCGGGAGACCAGACCGTGCATGGCATTCATGTCAAGGCCCATCCTATCCGCGATGGCACTAATGGTCTTCTTCCCATCGAGTTCCATCAGGGCGCTCAGCATCTGACCGTCGAGGGAAAACTCTCCCTCCATCTTGTAGTTGGTGCGCTTGAACACCCTTTCGGACAGTTCATTGGAAACCGCTGCCATGACCTCTCCTCGTAAACATCAACCCCGCCGATTTCGTTTGGCGGCCTTTGAGGTGGAATATTTGGGGACGCGACTGCTGCCACATCTTTTTCGGCAGCGGGCAGGGACTGCCGCTGCAGCATGCATGTCTTCTCTGAGGGCATCGTATTGAGACCGGAAAAGCTCCGCGACTTCCTCCATGTTGCGGACGAGCGTTTCAACGGAGAGCGCCAGGTTCTGGTTCGATTGCATCAGTTCCTCCCATGGGTCCTTTGAAATCTCCCATTTCGACTTTTGGAGGGGAGCCTGAGGGCTTTCCTTAACGGCAGGACCACCCTTGTTCTCCACTTTTTTGACCGATTCTGCCTTTTTCAGGGCGATCTCCTGCTTGAGCTGTTTGAACCTTTCGATGCTCTTGTACAGAAGCTTCCTTTTTCCTGCCGCCGTTGTCTCCGAGGAAAGGGCCTTTTCGAAGTTACTGAAGACCTCGTTCAAGGCATCCAGGGTATGAGGATGGGCCTTGCCTCGCTTGGCCCTGACGTAGCTACCCAGGGCGATGAGGAGTTGAAGGAAAACTTGAGCCGTTTGATCCCCCTCGTAGGTTCGTTTGAGGCCATCCAACTCTGACATGAGCGCGGAAATGACCTCATCGGTGATTTCCCATTCGATGGAAAGGACCGCGGCCTTCAATTTTCGAAGGGGGGAGTCCTGAGGTTTCGGATTTTCCTCTTGGGCAGCCGGCTGTTCCGCCATGTCTCCAAAAAGGGCTTCCAGCCGCGCTTCCACCTCGGATGTGATGGATTCATTCATTGCCTCCACTGGACTACCACCTCCTATTTAAGTTCTTTCTCCAGGGAGAAAATCGTCATGGAAATGATTTTCTTGAGCGTTTCAACGACATTCTTCCCAGAAAGGGCGCTGGTTTCGAAGGTCGGCGCCTTTAGCTCCGCATTGAGGTCCTTCTCCAGCGTCTCTATGGGGATCAATGGAATATCCTGCTCAGCCAGATCCCGCTTGTTGTACTGCAGCACCAACGGGATGGTGAACATACTCTTCTTGTATGTCACCAGATTCTCATGAAGATTCTTTAAAGACACGATGTTCTTCTCCCGTCTGATCAACATGGAATCAGCCACAAAGACCACGCCGTCCACGCCCCTTAGGACCACCCGACGGGTGGCATTGTATTTCACTTGGCCCGGCACCGTGTAAAATTGGAGCCTGACGTCATATCCTTTGATTTTGCCCATATCCACGGGCAGGAAGTCAAAGAAGAGGGTGCGGTCACCATGGGTCTTGATGGTTACCATTTCGCTTTTTATTCGATGGTTAAACTTGCTGTAGATGTATTCCAGGTTTGTGGTCTTTCCTCCCCTGCCGGGGCCGTAATAGACGATTTTGACCTGGACTTCCTTTTTTTTCAGATTGACGAATGCCATTCTATGACCCTTTCAGCAAATTGGAGAAGGTACTGGCCGCTCGAAACGCTTTTGGTGTGCGCCGCGCGTCTATGGTTCGAGCGAGGGCCCCAGGATCTCCCCAATTCTCTCTGCGGCTTCAGCCACCTTTAGCCTGAGGAAACCGAGGGAAACCTGCGGGCCGAAAATGGTAATCAGCAGGAATTCGGCGGTCACTTTGGTAAAATGAATGTTTTGCCTCTTTCCCTTGTGGAACAGGAGTGAGAATTCATCTTCTCCAATGATCTTGGCCATGCTGCTTACGGCGCCGAAATTCCCGGCCGCGAGCGCTGCCAGCGAATAAATGTCGTGATCTGTCTCCCCGTCATCTAGATCCGTGATGATGTTTCCTGCCATGTCGATCAAAAACACGCAACGAACACCCAGATCGATGAGGTCCTGCCTCAGCACGACCTCGATGGCGTCGATTTGCGCTTGTTCAAGCGAATAGGTCAATTCCTGCCTCCCTATCAAGAATCCCGAAATGCAATCGGATCAAGAATCGCGATCTCAGATTCATTCCTCATTACTCGCACCCAGCATCACCATGGAACCAATGGATTTCATTCATCATTAAATAAACGGAGGAACTCTAGAAAAAGACAGAAAATCCGATAGGTTCCTGTTTTGGGACATCGGCACAAGTCCCGCTGGCCTTTAAATCCAAAAGAGATCCGTCTTCAGCACCCGCCAATCAAGCAAATCCCATGGCCCGTCATCCGCTTCGCGGATCAGAGAGAAAAACCTTGAGCGCTTCCTGGCACTTCCATATGATGGTGGAACTCCCGGGCCGTTTGTGACATTCGCCCCGAAGCGGTTTTTGAAGCCCCTTCGGGGGCGTGGCCGGAAAGACCCTTTCGCCCCTGAAAACGGGATCGTGCCAGAGTAATGGGACAGGAGGTGGGCGCAGAAGTGATCCGCAATATCTTCTCAAGACGCAGGCCACCGGAAAAAGAGACTGGAGACGACTTCGATCGCGTCATTTCAAAGATCGAACAGTTCGGCCCCAGGCAGTACAGGGCGGAAAGGGACAGTCATTATTACAACTACCGGATGCTCAATCCTTACGTGAGTCCCCTGCTTGTGCTTCTCACTGAGATCTCCAACCACAGCCGGCTGAATGAAGACCCGATTCTATTGAAGGGCCTGTTCGAGAAGCTTAGGAGGTTCTACGATCCTAGACACAGGTTGTCACTGACGGAGGCGTCCAAAGACCCGGGTCTGAGAAGAAAATTCGTGGACATGCTTTTGTATTTTTATGGAGAGAAGGGGACCAGTGAAGGAGATTTAAAACGATTTTTCGGGGACATCAACCCCGGTCGAGGGCAGTGCAACGAGGGTGTTGAATAAACAGGGGCAAGCCATCAAATTAGAGGAGACCAAATTCCATGGCAAAACACAAGAAAATCGAGAGGCGGCGGGAAATCGAGCGGAGGCGGCGGCGGCGGAAAAAGACTCGAAAGCTCAAGGAAAAGGAACTACTTGCCCGGACAGCCGGAGGCCCCAAGCCCTAGCGGGACCTGCCCCCCGTGAACGCGTTTGGTCCTCTCGAGGTTGGAGGCCACGGCCAGTCGTCGGGGATAGGGGATACAAAGGTCATGTCTGCCGGCCGGGTCGGATGTCGAACCGTGAGAGTCCGGGCCATGAGGGCCATTGAGGCACTCCTTCGGATCTGCTGAAGGCTGTATTTCTGATCCCCACAGATGGGGTGACCGAGTGCTGCCAGCTGAACCCTTATCTGGTGGTGCCGGCCAGTGACGAGGTCTATTTCCAAGAGACTGAGCCCTTTTTGCACGTCTATGGTCCTGTAACGAAGCTCGGCCTCCTTGCCCACGGGGTCCCAGGACGCCGTGACCCGTGTTCGGGTGCCGGCCCTGGAAAGCCGGGCCTTCAAGGTGCCTGAACGGGGCTCGATCTCTCCGCGGATGACGGCGAGGTAAATTTTTCTGACCCGATGTTCCCGGAACTGCTCGGAGAGGCGTGCTGCCGCCTTTGAGGTCCTGGCAAACAACATGACGCCGGACACCGGGCGGTCCAGGCGGTGAACGAGCCCGAGAAAGACGTTCCCCGGTTTGCGGTAATGGCCCTTGACCCATGCCCTGGCCCACTCCAGCAGGGAGAGGTCACCGGTCCGATCCCCTTGGACCAGGATGCCGGCGGGCTTGTACACCGCCAGCAATTGGTTGTCGTCATAAAGGACCCTAATGCCTTGCTCAGGCCGATCTCGGCGGGCGTAAACCTTTGCGAGGCAGGGACCGGCCCCTTGACCTGTCGCCACAGGAAGGCGCTTGACCCGTGGGGGGCCGTCTTTCTTCCTTTTTGAACCGGGGGGTAGCGTGGAGCCTGGCTTCAAGTCCATGATCCTGCTTTTCGAGCGAAGCGGTCTTACTCTGTCAGAAGAGCAGTACAGACGTATCTGGGTTTTTCACAACCTGATCCGGAGGAACAATGACGCCCTCGATCTTACCCGGATCCGAAATTTTGAAAGCATGGTCATCAAGCATTATGTGGACAGCGGGCTTGTGCCGCGCTTGATCGACCTCCCGTCACCGTTGCTCGATATCGGTTCCGGTGCAGGTTTCCCGGGGATTCCCATCAAGATTGTGCACCCGGAGACCGAGATCTTTTTGTCCGAGGGCCGCAAGCGGAGGGTGGCCTTTCTGACAGAGGCGTGCCGCCTGCTTGGACTAACAGGGATCCGGGTCTACCCCCATCGAGTGAGCGGCGATTTCGAGCACCCTGTGGGAGGCGTCATCACAAGGGCCGTCGAAACGATCTCGGAAACGCTCGACCGGGTCGCGCCTTTCCTTGCCCCTGGTGGCCAGGCCATCTTCATGAAGGGACCCAACTGCCAGACCGAAATCGACCATGCGCTGTCACGACCCGATGGAGACTTTTCCCTGAAACGGGATGTCCCTTATACGATTCCCGGAACGCCGCACAGACGGCGCCTGATCGTGTTCGTGAAACGCGAGGAGCGTTGGAGAAGCGTTTCCATGCAACCGGACCAGGCCGGACAGGATAGAAAAGGTGAGCGCCACGTCAAGCGCATCACGAGCCCCCACAACGAAGATTTTAAGCGCTTCGTGAAACTTACGAGCTCAAGGGGCATCAAGAAGCTTGGCCTTGGGCTTTTCGCAGGAGAAAAGGCCATCAGGGAGGTGCTCAGCACCCATCCGGGACAGTGCGCTGGGGTCATTTCCAGCGAGAGGCACGATCTGCCGAAACCGCTCCAGAGGCCGGACCTCCCTCATTATGACCTGCGTCCCGATCTCTTTCAAGCGCTCGATGTAAGCGAAACGAAAAGCCCGCTCCTCTTGGTGCGGGTTCCCCCTTTTGCCCCGTGGGTCCCGCAAAAGTGTGTGTCCGGCTGCACGCTCTGCATCCCATTCCAGGATCCATACAACGTGGGCGCGGTGATCCGCTCCGGTGCGGCCTTCGGGGTTTCAAGGATTTTGTTGCTCAAGGAGGCGGCCCACCCCTTCCTGCCTAGATCGGTGAGGGCTGCCGGGAGCGCCCTTTTCCGTGTGCCGATCTTTGAGGGCCCGCCGCTTCGCGATGTGAATGATCTGGGGCTCCCTGTCATCGCGCTTTCCCCGGAAGGGCAAGACATCGGGTCCTATGCGTTTCCTCCTGACTTCTGCCTGGTGCCCGGGCTTGAAGGTCCGGGCATTCCCGACAACCTAAAGGCAGGGATCGTGCTCTGCGTTCCCATGGCGCCGGGCATTGAGTCCATTAATGCGGCCCTGGCCGCGGCCATTGCCCTCTTTGTCTGGCGAAATACGTTAAGATGGCAAGCACTGGGCTAGGGCATGTAGGAAAGCCTCAGGCCAGTGCCTTGAGCATCAGTGGGATGGCCACAAACGTGCCGATGGAACTCCCAAGGTTGGTCAGAACCACAACCAGAAGGATGCGGGTGATCTTGTTCCGCCAAAACCCCTTGACGGTCAAAATGTCATTTGAAAGGGACTCAAAATCCCGCACCCTGGGTTTGCCGAGAATCGCCTCCACTAACCCCGCCACCCAGCCGGCCGCGACCATGGGGTTCAGAGAGGTGAGGGGAGCGGCCGCGGCAGCCGCCAAGATGGTCAGTGGATGGGGCAGGGCCGCCGCCGCTCCAAGGCCTGCAAGAACTGCATTGGCGAGGATCCACCATTTGATCATTTGAGTCCCGGCTTCCGCGCCTGCGCGGAAAAATCCCAAGGCGACGAGCGCTCCGATCGCAAGGGGTATGGACCACTTGAGGACCTGAAACGTCCTGCTTTTGGGTGGGAGTTGTTCCAGCGGCTCCAGATCGATGGGCTCATTCCAGCACTTCTTGATCCCCGGGACGTGCCCTGCTCCTACCACCGCGACAATCTTTTGGCCTGGGGCCGAACGGATCTTCGAAGCCAGGTACTGATCCCTTTCGTCGATCAGGATGCGTCGCACTTCCGGAAGACTCTTCCCCACCTCGGAAAGAATGGTTTCAAGTACGTCTTCGCGTTTCATCTTCTCGATGTCTTCTTGACTGATCCGGTCCGGTTCATCCAGGGAGAGGATCGTTTGAAGGATCAGTTTGACCTTTGACCAAAGCCCCATGAGCCGCCAAGTCCTTGAGAGGGTTATGCGGATGTCCCGATCGGCAAGATGGATGTGCGCGCCGGTGGCCTCCGAGACCTCGATGGCCCGCATCATCTCGGCTCCCGGTTGGATTCCCAGCTTGTCTCCCACCCGTTTCTGAAAGGAGGCAAGCAACAGGTTCAGAAACAGCAGGGGGGCCTTTTTCTCGCGAATGACTTTGACAATGTCCATCTCCTGCCAATGCTTCTTTTGAGTAAGGGCCTTAAATCTGGACTCGCACAGCTCGACACAGACGGTGTCCGGTTTCTCCTCCTGGATCACGCGGGCCACCAGCTCCGCGCTGTCCAAGGAAACATGGGCTGTGCCCACCAGGATGATCTCCCTTCCCTCAAAGGTCAGAAAGTCTTTGTTGTCGTTGTTTCCCATGATTCGATGCTTTATATATAAGAACAGGGTTTATGGAGCCTAGTTGGACGAAACAGGTCAGGCTCATATCACATCTGCCCGACATTTCCAAGGGGATAGATAGATGAAAGAAAGGTACAAGGCGCAAGGTGCACAGTACAAGGTGAAAACCACTCGGAGTCAGGCCGACTGAGCTCTGGCCACGGGGGCGAGGTGAAGGACAGAGGGTCCGTGAAAGCATTGCTTATCGAAGGGGTCCGAGAGGGGGTATATCCCGGCGCGGTCCTTCTGGTCTCCTTCCGAAGGGAGATCGTGTTTTTCGAGGCGGTGGGACGGAGGGTGACCACCCCATGGGAGGCACCCATGCAGCGAACCACGGTCTTTGATCTTGCCTCTCTGACAAAGCCCTTGGCCACGACCATGGCCCTCATGAAGTTGGTCGATGAAGGGACGCTCGATCTGGACGAATCCATCGAGGGTTTCCTGGACGGGTCCCTGCCGGCGGACAAGTCCGATTTAACCTCTCGTCTGCTTCTTTGCCATGCGGCGGGGCTCCCCGACTGGAGACCGTTTTATCTGGAGCTTGAATCCCTTCCATCAGCGGCCCGTGAAATACAACTAAGGCGGTTGCTGCTTCAAGGACCGCTCGCCTACCGCCCAGGGACAGATACGATTTACAGTGACCTGGGATTCATGATGCTCAAGTGGGTGGTGGAACGGGCTTTGGGCATGCCGCTGCCGGATTATCTCAGAAACCATATTTTTGAACCCTTGGGCCTAGGGCGCACCTTTCTGGGTAACGCCCCGTCCGGACTCGGGTTGAGGAATGCGCGCTTCGCTGCCACGGAGGATTGCCCTTGGCGCCGCAGGGTCATGCTTGGCCAGGTCCACGACGAAAACGCCTATGCCCTTGGTGGATATTCGGGCCATGCCGGGCTTTTCTCTAATGCTCTGGAAATCAGCGTCCTGGCAGACCTGTTGATGCAGCATTTTCGAGGAGAGCGGGAGGACTTCTTCAGGCCCGAGACCGTGAGGGCATTCTTCGGGCGGCAAAACCTGGTGAAACGGAGCACCTGGGCGCTTGGGTGGGACACGCCCTCGGAGGAAGGATCCAGCGCCGGACGCCATTTCAGCACCCACAGTGTCGGGCACCTTGGCTTCACCGGTACTTCCATCTGGATGGACCTTGAAAAGGATGTCATCGTCATTTTTTTGAGCAACCGCATCCATCCGACACGGAAGAATCAGAGGATCCGAGCTTTCAGACCAAGGCTTCATGACCGGGTCATGGAGGCGCTGGATGCACATGTTGCGTAACCATCATCGTGAATGGGCGACGCTCATCTTGTACGTGCGTTTTCAGTTTGGCACATTTCCACATTAAGGTTCGAGGGGAAGGGGACATGGGAGAGATTCGAAGCACGCTTGATATCATCATGGAAAAGACCGAAGGGCTTACCATGACCGCCGAAGAGCGAAAGGCGATTCAGAGAAACGAGATCGGAGGGAAGATCCGGGGGCTGTTTCAAAGATACCTGGATGGGGCACTCGACCTGGAGAAGGTCCTGAGCGAGATCATGGCCATGGAAGGTGAGGGGAAGGGCATGGCTCTGGAGTCCCTGAAGGAGGAGTGCAGACACCTCGATCCCGATGGAGACGCATCTCCCTACCTCAAGACCCTGGAGATGGTTTTGAAGGTGAATACGGGTCCTGTCAGGCGGGTGCTTTCAGCTTATCACGAAGAAATGGATCAGCGGAAGCGATCGTGGGAGGCACGCGCCCTGGAACGGCTGCGCAGCATGGATATATCCGGATCTGCCCTGGTGCCCAACCTTCGGGCAGATCCGGCCTGGCTGGATGTGGTCTCAGAGGAGAAGATGGCCTTTCTTAAGAAACTTTCATCCGTCATTCAGTAGTAGTGTCCATCGCGGACCCCGACGGGCCCACTGGGGTTTTTGGCCCGGGGGGAGGACCATTACTTCGCACTCTCTACGGGGTAGCCGGCCCCTTTCCATGCGAAAATCCCGCCAGGGAACCGGTAGACGTTCTTGTAGCCAAGCTTCTTGGCCCACATGGCCCCGTTGTGGCTACGGGTGCATTTGACGAATCCGCAGTAGATGACCACCACCTTGTCCTTGTCCGGACCTAACAGTTTCGCGAAGTCCTGCTCCGTCTTGTTGTCGGTTTCTTTTGTGTCCCAGGTGGTCATCTCGGGAATGGGGAAGAGAAATTGTTTGGCACCCGGGACATGCTGCTTTGCGTAGCTGTCTTTGTAAGGCATGGTGTCCACGATGACCATCTTTTTCCCTGCGTCGATCCACTTTTTGAGCTCCTCCGCAGTTACCACATCGTATCCGCCCCGCTGTACCTCCCGGACCAGCTTCACCGCGTCTGCTTCCTTTTCCACTTCCGCTTCAAACTTGTCTTTCGCTAAACCGACGCTGCTCGTGCCCAACAAAAACAAGCCGATGACCACCAAACCAAATCCCTTCATCCGTCCCCTCATCATCCATTCCTCCTTAATGAATTTTTAAATTCGGACCAAGCCATGGGCCTCTCCGACCTGAAAGCCCGCCATGAATAGAGGTACAAAATTGCCGCCCCCATGAAGAAGTCGCGATACAACGCGGGACGAAGACCGTGGTATGCCCTGGCCTCGGGGTCTTCCGGCCCGAAGCATCCGCAGTCCACGTCAAGCCCCATCCAAATGCCGTAGCCAAGGATCAGCATGAACAAAAGGAGGAGCCCTGCAATCGTCGTAAGGCTCCCTCTCAGATCCAACAACAACCCCACACCGCCAAACAATTCGATGAGCGGCAGAAAGAGAGAGACCGGCAGGACCCAGCTGTCGTTGATCAGACCATAGGCCCCGATGATGACCGAAAAAGAATGCGGGTTCGCCAACTTGGATACGCCGGACCAGATGAAAACGGTGCCGAGGGTGAAGCGTATGGGCCTGTAAGCCCACTTCGAAAAGGCAATATTTCCGAAAAGGCTGAAACCATTTGAAGCAGCGCAAACGAGATCCTTCATTTCCGTTCAACCCAGTGAAAAGGCCCACCTTGGCTGAAGGTCCCTTACGCCTTGCCCGACAGCATGGACCCACATTCTCTGTTTAACGCACGCTTGTAGCGGGAGAAAATCGATAAGTCAAACTGGAAAAACCTATAACGAAGGGGTCGTCTCGCAGGAATCTCCGATGAATCAAGGGGTATATCTTACGGCTTACAAAGAACGACTGGATCGGGAACAAAAAGCAACATAAGGGACGATCATAGAGGGGTTTTCAGAGTGGAATCATGGCCATATGCTGGAAAAATTCCATCGTGGTTCTCGTGGAAACGATACGATGCGAGATAGTTGTCGACAATTTTTTTTGTCTTGAGGAGCCCTTCCATCTCTCTGATTTCGATCACCCACCAGTCACATCCGATCGCCTGGAGCAGTCGGAGCCGGGCCTCCATGTCGGCCACCTCTTCTGGCGGAAGGTGTCCCAGTCCGGAGATCTCCGTATGGTACACGTGGGCGTTTAATATGCGGTCAAGGTGAGGGGTCACGAAATCCTCAAGGGCGTACAGCTGGCTCCTGACCGACTCGCAGGCATGGGCATGCCCAAGGTCGAACGTGGATGCGGCGCCGCTTTTCCGCAAGATCTTTTCATACAAATTGGGCCGGCTGGTCCACCCCCAGGCCAGGTTTTCCAGACAGAGCCTGACCCTGAAGTCTGACGCGTAATGGACAAGTTTCCTCAAGTTGGTGATGCTTGCCTCCCAGGAGAGGGGCTCTGTTGAATCGTGGCCCAGCCCGATGTGGATGGTCAGGAACCTTCCCCCTGCCTTTGAGACCAATCGGATGATCCGACGAAATAGCTCTGCGGCCCGATTCGCTACCTCTGGGTCGTCGTGACCCAAATCCACCTGACAGAAACGGGCAATGGAATCTGACCTCGATAGGGGTTAGTGAGGATATCTGTCTTGCCCATTGCGTTTCCTCGGAGGGGGTCATGGGAAGACGCGCGGGGTCAAAAGACCAATCGATTCCTGAAAACCCATGGTCCAGGGCAAGCTCCTTTAATCGGGCCGGATCTTTGAGAAAGTTACATACGGCCAACTTGGGATTCATGGAATGGTCCCCCTCACCGGAGCAACCCGTCCGTATTCACTGTCTTTCGGATTGAGGATGCGCTCCGCAATTTCAATATGATTGGGCAGTTTGCCCGCCAGGTAAGTAGAGATAACCTCTCTTGCACACGGGACTGCAAATTCCTTCAGGTACCGGAGGATCTGGACGATCGGCACATGCGGATCCTTTCCCGACCTCTTGTAGTTCCCGGTTAAGACACAATCGAGCTGGCCCTTTCCTTCCTGCCAGGGGGATCCAATCAAAGCCTCGATTTCCCCCCCATCGTCGATCCTGCGAAGCGGAAACACGATCCGAACGCCGAAGGTGTCGGCCATGAGATGATACCCATCCAGGACCTCCGTAATTTGATTTGCTTTGATCTTTCCATCGTGTCTTTCTCGCTCGCCCGCGATGATGGGGACGTTTCCCAATGTCACCGCCAGAGGGATCCGAACGGCGTGAAGGTAGAGGTGACATCCCACACAGGGAATGTAGTAGCCGTACTTCGAGATAAGCTCACTGATGAAGCGGCCGTTGAGCGCCCGCCAGAAGTGGGGGGACCCCAACACCAGGAGATCGTGGATTTGAACCCCCCCCAACCTTTTCTCAAGAAGGTTCACGGCATCACGCACGGCTGACCATGGACCGAATTCGGTCCCCGTATACACATAGGTCGGAATCAGGTCGGTGATGCCCTCCTGTCGGGTGAATTGGATTGCAGCGGCAATACTGTCGCGCCCTGCGATCTCCAATATGGCGGCCTTGGAGATGGTACGGTATTGCGCAATCTTTTCCGCAGGGAGCATCCATTGGGGTAGATCAATGATGCACTCAGGCTTTTGAAGGAAGTGATCTTTGAGCAGGGACTCCCGATCCATTGTATTTTTTAGCTGGGGTGATCTGACAAAGAAACCGTCATACGGAGACCCCACGGAGATCCTCAATGAGCTGATCCAGATCCAGCCCGTATCGAACGGCCACCGAAGACAGGGGCTCAAAAAGCGCCTCGCAGCAGAGGCAAGCCCCAACCTTTTCGTCATAGCGTCGGAAAACCGCTTCTGCCTGCCTATTCATGGAAACCACATCCAGGACTGTCATCCAAGGATGAATGCATTCGACCTTATCCGCCACGGATACCTCGATTTTGATGATCATACGCGTTCGGCCTTGCTGCCAATCCGGCCTACAACACCATTACTTCATCACACCCATAGCTCATATATTAACCACGCTGTCGGCAAGCTGCATGGCCGTGACGATGTCAAGCATGTTGGTGGTCTCCCCGACCTGCTTTTTCTCCAGCAGCTTGAAGTGGTCAAGGCATGTCCCGCAGACAAGGATCATGACGCCTTCCGTAGCGAGCCCTTGAAGGATGGGGAGGGTCGCCGCCCCTTCAATCGTCAACTTGACCCCATTGTTCACAAAGACCAGACGCCAAAGTTGTGGTCCCATTTCTTTGAGGGTCTTCAGGAAGTTGAATAGGAGCTTCCGCCCAAGTTCGTCATCCCCGACACCCATGCGGTCGGTTCCGACCATCACCATGATTTTCTTTTCAGAGGCATCCAGGCTCACTGCCGGGTCTTCCACTGGAGGGGTTCCGCCATGAGTACCTGTGATGCGAAACTGCCCTTCTTTTTCTTCGACTGAGACCTCGAAGTGCTGGGTGGACAGGAATCGAGAGACATTCTGCCTTGCAGCCTCATTGTCCACAAGCACGATGAGACTGTTCGGATGTTCCTGCTCGATGAGCTCTTTTGTCTGCAAGACCGGGGCGGGGCACGCAAGTCCCCGGCAGTCCAATTCTCCCGCCATGCGATACTCCTTTCGCTTCGGAGAGACAGTTGAAGTCAATAAGCGATCAGTTTTCAGGAAGATTCATTCCATACGGTAAGCGGAGAGATGTGATTATTCAAACTGGAATTTCCGATCGGGAAATCAGCTTGCATTAGAAAAACCGATTCATGCCCGAACCATCGCATGAACCTTCTGGGCCTGTGAATCAAGACCGACAGATGCCGCTGAAGATCTTTCGGAGCACCTTTTCGTCGATCCGTTTCATCAGTAGGGTGTCATAATCTGCTTGCGGTTCGAGTGTTTCTCCCGGAGACTCGTCTGTTTTGGCCTCCGGAGGGGGCGGTGCCGGATCGGGTTCGATCGAGGGTCCATGCCCGCGATTGTTTTCAATCCAACGGTCGCAGTCATCGTGGGTCCCCACACAGGTAAAGACCAGGTTTTTGCCCCTTCTCACGCCGACCAACCGGTAGGCGCCCCCCAGGTCATATTTGATGCACCGGTCGATTCTCAGCTCTCCGTGCTTGGTCAAGCGGTTCCTGAGTTGATTCACTGAATCGGGTTTGCTTTGGAGCGATTCGATGATCTCGTCAGCCCGCCTGGCGGCCAGCGCTGCTTTACCTCCGCTTCTGCGGAGGTTTTCCAAACATTTGTCGAATCTGGGTGGACGATAAATCATGCGTTTCATCTTGGTTTTACGCTTCCCAGGGTGGGAATTCACAGCGTGTTTTTCCCGGAGACCTCAGTTTGTTGTGTGAGTGGGGGCCCAGAGGGCCCCCATTTGTTTGAAAAATCACTCCCCGATTCATGCCGGGGCGTGGCACGCCGGCGAATGACAGCTGGGGGCATGACACGCCGGTGAGTGACAGCTCGGCGCATGACACGTCGGCGCATGGCAACTCGCGGAATAGACCACTTTTTTCTCAACCTTTTTGACTGAAAGCATCCTTTTCACCTCCTCTCGCGCGGGGATTCAAGCCCAAGATCCTGCGGGCCTTCGGAAGGCTGATGACAATCACCTCTCTCTTCCGAATCTCTTAAAAGTTAAGTCAAGGAATCTGCTTCGCAAGCAGGGCGGCCCCCAAGGCACCAACCATCTGGGGGGTTTCAGGGACCAGCACCCTTTTTCCGAGTGCTTCTTCGAGAAGTTGCACCATGCAGGGGTTTCGGGCAACCCCTCCTGCAAAAACGATTTCGCCTTCCACCGTGACCCGGTTGAGCATGCTGATGGCTCGACGAACAACGGAACGGTGGAGCGCCAGGGCAATGTCTCGTCTGTCCTTGCCCTTTGCCACCAATGAAGTGACCTCGGATTCAGCAAAGACGGTGCACATGCTGTTGATTTGGAGCTCGCGGGAACCTTTCAGCGCTTCTGGGCCGAACGCCTCAACGGAGAACCCCAGCGTTCGTGCCATGACCTCCAGGAATTTTCCGGTTCCTGCGGCACAGCGGTCATTCATTTCGAATTTTTTCACCCTGCCGTCTCCGTTGAGCGCAATGGCCTTGCTGTCCTGTCCGCCGATGTCCAGGATGGTCTGAACATGGGGGAAAAGGACCCTCGATCCGGCGCCGTACGCCTTGATTTCAGTGACCGTCGGAGAATCGAACGCGACCTCAAATAGATTCCGCCCGTAGCCGGTTGCCAAAATGCGGTCATACTCCAGCCCATCGAGGAGCTCGCTTGCCTGGGCCAGGGGGTCAAAGCCTGTGTCGGCCTGCCGGGTTTCGAGGACGGTGCTGTCCTCCAGGACCATCACTTCGATGGTTCGCGAGCCGATATCGATCCCTGCAAATTTCATGGTCACACCACGTTCCGATTATTCAATCATTTCCAGAAATGCCTCAATCCTGGTTTTCAATTGGCCGGTATCGGATTCGGAGTAATCCGTTTCCACGTGCAGCATGGGCAAGCCATATTTGCCCTCCACCAGTTCCCGCACCCGAAAGGCCTCCACGTTGTAGGTATGGCAAAATTGCCATGTGAGGTTCACCACCCCCTGGATATTCAGATCTTCGATGAGACGGCCGATGAGTGCGATCCTTCCCGCGTTGGGGTCATGCACGAGCACGGGAGTTTCAAGTAACCCCTTGCAATGGCCATCAAAGGGTCCTTTTCGTCCTCATCCACCAAAAAGTAGGCGCTCTTGATTCCCGAGCAGTTCTCAATGCAAACGACGACCCCTCCAGCCGCCTCAATGAGCTTCAGAACCTTGTCGGACCCCCTGCCTGCCGGCGTGCCCGTGAGCAGGATGCGGGGGTCGCCGTTTGAAGAGGCGAAGCCCCCGATTGCTTTGAGGTGCTCCATCTCGGTGACAAGCTGCTCCAGGCGGTCAAGGTACCGGGCCGGATCAACAAAAAAACTCTTCGACTCGTACACAGGCAGAAGATCATTCCCATCCACAGCAGCGGCCCCGTTTCGATAGAGATCCATGATTCTCTGAAAAAGGCGCCGGATCCCATTCTGCATAGATATCTGGCGTCTCAGCGCCTCGGGGTCCATGCCCACGCCGGTGCAGTCTTCAAGGAATCTTTTTAGCCGCAGCAGTTCCTGATACCAGTATTGGACGGCGTGCTTCTCTGTCGGCGCATAGGGAAGCTGCATCAGATGAAGCGGCTTGAGCCTTCCCAACAGCTCGAACATCTTCTTTTTTCCTGTCGCAGGTGGTCTCGCCGATGATAAAGTCGGAGAAGGCGAAAAACGGGCATGTCCCGGTCACCGCGTAGCCGTAAGATGATTTGATGAGCGGACACAAGTTGGCCGGCAGGGTCTCTTCGGCCTTGCTGATGGGGTCCTGTTTCTTGCCGCAGAGGCTCACGGGGATCGCGCCCACAGCACGAACCATTTCCGTGGGCGCGAACAGGCAGTACAGTCCTGCAATCTTGATGCCTTTCTCTTTGGCCTCGTCCAGGTCCGCAAGGCACCTTTCACTGAAGCGGTCAAAAAATGCGAGGCTCTCGGGTCTCATCAAAATGATTCTCCTGGATTACCTCAGCAACTCCAAGAAGGCCTCCACCCTGGTCTTCAATTGGCCCACATCTTCCATGCTGTAGTCGGTTTCAATGCGCAATGTGGGGATATTCTTGCTTTCCAACGCCTTCTCGACGGGAATGGATTCCATGATGTAGGGCTGGCAGAATTGGAGCCCGTAGTGAATGACCCCGTCGGCATTGTATTTTTTGTGCATCTCCTGGATGTGGTCGAGCCTGTCAGGGTTTGGGGTGAATATGGCGCAGTCCACCCGGAAGTGACGGTCAACAATGGCTTCCATCAGCTCATCCACGGTTTTGCCCGTGTCGTCGGTGAGGTTTCGGGTCCCTCGCTCGCCGACGCAGGACTCTTCCCCCACGATGACCGCCCCGGCGCTCTCGATGATCCACGGAAGCTTCCAGTTGGGCACCGCCATGGGACAGCCTGAAAGCAGGACCCTGGGCGTTCCCTTGGGAAAGACACCCGTGCCCTGCGCGACCCGTTTTTCCAGCTCATCGCACATGGCGTTGACCGATCCGGTGAACCGAAGGGGGTCGTCGTAAAAGAAAACCTGGTTGGCGAGAAGCGCGTCCAGCCCTGAAATGGGGGCAGGGTCTGCCTGTCGGAGCTGGGAGAGCCGGTGGATGGCCTTCCGTTTGTTGTTGACGATCTCAATCCCTTTCTTGAGCCTTTGGGCATCGATGGGAACCCCTGTCAACTTCTCTACCGACGCCTTGAAGCGGGCATACTCGGCGCGCATCAATGCTTTTCCCTCCGGCGACTTCATTTGGGGGAGATCCATCACGTAAAGGTTCGGGACCAACTGCTTCAGCACTTCATAGGATTTTTTCTTCCCGTCGCAGGTGTTCTCCCCCACGATCATATCTGCCGATTCGATGTAGGGACACACCTTTCCCAGCTTGAAACCGAAGGCGGACTTGATGAGGGAACAGGTGTTCCTCGGTAGGAGCTTCTCCACTTCCTCCGTGGCAAAATCGGCCCCGGTGCAGAGCCCCACGAGGGTCGCATCCGCAGCGCGGACGATCTCTTCAGGCACAAACACGCAAAAGGATCCGATCACCTTCCGCCCCTTGGCCTTTTCGTCCTGAAGCTCTTTGACTCGCAGGCCGTGAACCTCGCTCATCACGAAGTCGAAGTACTTCATGCCTTCAGGACGATTCTTTTGGGCCATATAGATGTCCTGGTAACCCTGTCCCAAGACCCCCAGCAGCGCGTCGTGCGCCGCAAGGTCGAGGCCCAAATCTTCCCACATCTTCCTGTAATCTTCACTCATGGTCTTCCCCCTTTGTCATTTAGTACACGTTCGTTCCCCTGCCTTCACCATCTTTATGGAGGGGGCAAGGGGAATCGAACCTCCACCCGGTTTTGCAGACCGGGACGACGGGTTTGAAGCCCGTGTAGTGCCCCAGCGCCATTGCCCCCAACGCGCATGAATGCAGACAGAGGATCGGACGGCAGCAGATAACGAGAGATCGAAGGTCAGTGTAACTAAAAGGCAAGTCTCCTGTTCGGCCTGAACCCGTGCCTACCGATCCCGGGCAGCATGATTAACGCTGGCTCAGGTAAAGCCGAAGAAAAGACTCCTGAAAAGCCTCCCAAAGATGACCTCACTATTGAAGCAGGGATTACGCTAAAGAAGCCGATATGTCAAACAGGAATTTCCGAAATTATACCTGCAAATCGATGGAAAACCCGATGGGATCTCTATTGAATTTGGCCCCGTTCACTCGGAACGGCGTTGAACGATGCTTATGCCTCACTGGTTTTGGGCAAACCCCTCCTGAGTGAATCACCTCAGATCTGAATCTGACGCTGCACATTTCAAAGTCCTTCTTTTGATCTTGCGCATTCCATTCCCGTCATATCCAGGAACAGTCATAATGCCAAAACAGAGCGGATATCTTGTGTATCGGGTGATCCGAATATCAGAAACAAAACATTCGGCTTTTCCTGTTTGACAAATTGGATGCGTTCATCTCTATAAGGCCTTGGGCCAGGTGGGGATCGACCAGGCGATTACGCTCTAACCGAAGTTTGTATTAACGGCGCGGGGGTATTTGGAGGGAAAAAACGTACATGGCAAAAGAGAAACTTCAGCCCAGGGATGTATCGAAGCTTGAAGTCCGGGAGCCGCTCCGGGCGGCGCTCCAGGCGGTGACAGCGACATGCATTAATTGCAAGCTTTGCGAAAAGGAGTGTGCCTTCCTCCGCAAGTACGGAAAACCCAAAGAAATTGCGGACCGTTATGACCCCTCTGCCCCGCGCCATCAGGGGGTGCCTTTCGAGTGCAGCCTCTGTCAGCTCTGCCATGCCGTATGCCCTGTTGGGGCAAGGCCTGCGGAGATGTTTCTGCAAATGCGGTGTGAAACCGTGGACCGGGGCAACGGATCGTTTGCGGAGCATGGCGGGCTTCTGGCCTATGAAAAAAGGGGAACCTCAAAGAAGTACAGCTACTATGGTCTGCCGGAAGGCTGTGATACGGTTTTTTTCCCCGGATGCACGCTGCCTGGCACGAGACCGGACAAGACCTACGTTCTCTACCGGGAGCTGAAGGGGCGAATCCCCTCTCTGGGAATTGTGCTCGACTGCTGCACAAAGATCTCCCACGACCTGGGCAGGGAGAAGTTCTTCCAGGCCATGTTCAACGAGATGAAATCCTATCTTCTTGAAAAGGGGGTGCGGCGGGTCTTGGCGGCCTGTCCAAACTGTCACAAGATCTTCTCAAATTACGGCGGCGAGTTGCAGGTAAAGACCGTATATGAAATCCTTGCCAAAGACGGTGCCCACTCGGGTCGGAGACTGAGCGGCGTTGTGAGGATTCATGATCCGTGCGCGGTCCGCTCTGAGGAAAAGGTTCATGCCGCGCTGCGGAAATTGGTTCGCCAGAAAGGTCTTGAGATTGAAGAGATGGCTCACAGCGGCAAAAAGACCCTTTGCTGTGGTGAAGGCGGCGCAGTGGGGTGCGTTGCAACAGCCTTTTCGGAGAAATGGGGAGAGATTCGAAAAACGGAAGCGGAGCAAAGAATGATTATCACCTGTTGCGCAGGCTGTGCCGGATCTCTGAACCGGAAAACACCTACGAGCCATGTACTCGATCTACTTTATGAGCCGGAAGCCACCATGGCAAGCAAGGCCAAGGTCTCAGGCGCTTTCTTTACCTATCTCAACCGGATCCGGCTCAAAAAACGATTCAAGCAGGATGTCAAGGCAGCAACGACCCGTGAAAGACTGTTTCGGGCAGGAGAAGAGGCGAGGAAGGGAGGGAAGTTCATTCGGCTGGCCATCGTGGGTTTAGTCGTCGCCGCCATCGTTGCCATCCTCGTCACGGGTAGCACGAAATAACTGGATCAAGGAACCCTGAGGGGCGTTGTTTGGGGATAGAGAGTCTCGTCCCCATTCATTATGTGCGCACCTCCACCCCAGCCCGCCGCGCTCATTTCCGGCGCTTCCCCTTATCATCGTGAGGGGGGGGACCCCGTTTGGCCCTTTGTTGGGTTTGGTTTACGCGAACATCGGTTCAACCCTCGGGGCCTACGTGATTTTATTGTCTTACGATACACCTGGCGAGGGACTGGATTTCAGTCAAACTTCGCAGCACCCCTTGTCCAAGCTCTATGAGGCAATGATACAGGTGGAAGGTAGTGGCTTTCACCGGTCTAATACCCGCTTTTGCATTTAATCTCCTTAATCACGCCTTCAGTCTTCCTTGCTAAAATTGTAACACTTTGGTTCAGCGCAGAAACCTTGATCCTTCCCTCTGAAAAGGTCAAATGCAGGCCGATTCTCATGCCTCTACTTCTTGACAACACTTGGCCTTGCATCCTTTGTTCAATACTTAAATGTAGTTGATTTTTTTCCAGAAGTCTTCGTCCTTCTTCTTCCACTCAGAGCCGAATTTCTTGTCATAATAGGATCCAAATCGATCCAGCCATCGCCACCAGAAGTTTTTTCCCGCCTCTTTCGCTTCCAGGACATCATTCAAATAGGTCGTGATATCGGCCATCGCCTCTTTTGGCACATACAGGGCCGCTCCCTCTCTATATGACTTGGCCGTGTCTTCAGGACTTAGGGCGTGGGCCGTCAACATGACAGCAATCACCTTTCTCTTGTTGGCTGTATCCAGGAGTTCGTACCCGTTAACTCCCATGATGTCCAAGATCGCCACATCAAGGTACTGCGTTTCTAGGAGATTTTTTGCCTCGTCGAAGTTTGATGCCTTTACAACGCGACACATATGGAGCAAATCAGCCAATGTCGCGAGGACATCGGGTTCATCATCCACGATCAGAACTCGCTTATCATCCAATAAGTTGGTTTTCATGATAGCCTCTCCTTCGGCGGCCGACTGGGCTTCATCGGTTTTGAAAGTAATCAGGCCGGAAAAGAATTCTTTATGTCTTCATAAAAGCGTTTATTTCGTCCTGCAAGGGCACGAATTCCAGGAAAATAAAGACGGACTCCAAGGGAATTTATCGAAGCTCAGTCGAATTGGTCCCTCATAAAACGGCATTTAGCTAATAAGAAACGAAACTGGGCAAATAGGTGGCAATTCGAGGGAAAACCATAAGAAGGCAGGTAAGAATAATGAGGGCCACCAGAAACGGCATAATTCCTCTGAATATTTTCTCAAGCGGGACATCCGGCGCGATGCCTTTGATCACGAAAACATTTACGCCCACAGGCGGCGTGATCACGCCCATCTCCGCCACAAGTACCACCATGACCCCGAACCAAATGGGGTCGAACCCGAGCTTTGTTACAACAGGGAAAAAAATGGGAATCATCACTACGATTAGGGCCATGGAGTCCATAAAAAAGCCGCCAAGGAAGAAGATGAAAATGATGATGGCCATGACACCCATGGGAGGCACCGGGAGTTGGGCGACCCATTCGGCCAGCATAAAAGGAATGTTCGTGATGGCCATGAAATGACCAAAGACCGTTGCGCCGGCAATGATGAACAACACCATGCAGGAGGTCCGCAATCCCTCCTTACTTGACTGGATGAATTTTTTCAAGGTTAGCTGTCGGCGCACCAAACCAATAATCAAGGCGCCGCCAGCGCCGATCGCTCCGGCTTGTGTAGGGCTGAACCATCCGAAGAACAAACCCCCGATGGTGAGAAGGAATAGCAAGAACGCTGGGATGATCCCCGAAGTTGCCCGAAGTTTCTCTTTCAAGGAGGTGGCCTTCCCAGGGGGAGCTAGCCCGGGGTTGCGCCAGCAAAGTACGACCACCGTTGTTACAAAAAAAAGACTGAGGAGGATTCCCGGCAAGACCCCCGCAATAAAGAGTTTCCCGATGGACTCCTCCGTCAAGATACCGTAAACAATGAATATGGTACTCGGTGGAATTAATATGCCGAGTGTACCTGATGCGGCAATCGTCCCGGTTGACAGTGTGATATCGTAGCCGTATTTTCGCATTTCAGGGAGTGCGATTCTTCCCATGGTGGCAGCGGTGGCGGCAGTCGATCCACATATGGCTGCAAAACCCGCACAGGCAATGACCGTCGCAATGGTTAGCCCTCCAACCAGAGACCCGACCCAGGCATGGGTCGTTTGGTAAAGCCTTTCACTGATGCCTGAAGCATATGCGAAAGTCCCCATCAGGATAAACATGGGAATCACCGACAGGGGATAAGAAGAAAAGGTCTCAAAGAGATCCTGGGCGAGAAGTGTGAAAGCCGGGCCCGGGTCCGCGAGGAACGCAAACCCAAGGACACCTACCAATGTCATGGCAAATGCCACCGGCTGTCTGAGCAGGAAAAGCAATAGGAGAAGCGCAATTCCTAATACGCCTGTGGTAGCCGGATCCATGAGTTAACCAGCTCTATTAATGAGTATCATCACTGACTTGATCATTTCTGTTAGTAGAACCAGACAAACGGGCACACTCGCAAACGCGAAGCCATAGGCAAAGCCATTCAAGGGAATTCGAAGGGTGGAGCTTACCTCACCGCCGGCCTGAAGGTAATATCCATAGACAAAAAGCCGCCACGCAATGAGGGCAAAGAGCAGGAATCCAAGGAGATGGACGATACAGTCGCCCATGGCCCGAAGTCGTTTCGGAAGCATGACCATGAAGAATTCAACCTGCACATGATTTCCAAGGATAAGGGCTGAGGCCGCCGCAAAGGAGATCGCCACCAACTGGGAAAGCTCCACGATGTCAATGGACCCAAGAAGCGGGTGAAGAAAGATCTTCGCACCGATCACATCAACGCACGTCACCCCCATCATCAGCAGAAATCCTACAAGCGCCACTGCTTCCATGTAGCTGCTCAAACGGCGATTAAATCTTTCCAAACGATCTAACACGGCCATGCGTATTCTTTCCTCTCGGACCCTTTACCATCCTGACGTCGAAAGGTTTCGCCACCGCTCTTCGCAAGTTGCTTGGAATATTTCCTTTGGGTGCTTCCTGGATCAGGGCGTGAAGTCCCACCGAAAGCGAGATACCGCAAGTGCTTGAAACGGTCTTGTTTCGGCGGGATTTCCGGTCTGGATTTTGCGACGCCTTATTGCCCATCGTCAACTTCCGGATGGATGCGCTCTAGGGTCTAATCGCATCAGGGCCTGTCGGCGACTTAATTCTCAAATCGACTTGCTGTTTCGTCCAGTAATCGATTCGCTCCCGCAGGAATTTGATCCAGCCTCTGACCTCTCCATCCGAATACCCCTTGGACACCATCTCCTTTACATAGTTCTCGACGACCGGTTCGGCCGCCGCTTTCCACCGAGCCACCTGATCGGGATCCAATTGAAAAAATTCGACACCCTTTTCTCCGGCAAAATCTTTGCCTTCAAAATCCACGGAATTCCACATCAGGGCGAATTTTTCCTTGTATTCTCCACAAAGCTCGTCAAAGATCCCTTTGAGATCGGCTGGAATTTTCGCGTAACTCTTCTTGTTCATGGCCACGTAAAAAGTGTAAATATTTCCCACCTGCCAGCTTGAAGTCGTGTATTTGGCTACCTCGGCAAAGCGGAAGGTCTTGAGGGTCTCGAAGGGCGTGTTCACTCCCTGGACGACTCCCTTGGCCAGCGCATCGTAGACTTCCATAATGGGCATGGGGGCAGGGGACGCTCCCAAGGCCTTGACCGTGTCGCCCACTCGACCGGGAGCCCGGATGGTCATTCCCTTGAGATCTTCCAGTTTGCGGACGGGCTTGGTAGTGATCATGACATTCGGAGTGCTGGCGTGCATCCAGAGCACCTTGACGCTATCCCACTCCTTCGGCTTGAATTGATTATAGAAGTCGTTGACCACCTCGTTGGACACCCAACCGCTGGGATAACCCAAGGGTAGATCGCAGACCTCCGTCACGGGAAAACGACCGGGGGTGTATTCCACGTGTGCAAATCCCATGTCCGTAATCCCTGCCTCGATCCCCTTGAACATCCCTGGGGGTTTGAGAAGCGAACCGCCTCCGAAGTAGCGGGTCTTGATGCGTCCCCCCGTCCGCTCCTCAAGTTCTTTAACGAATTGTTCACAGATCTGGGAATGTTTGGCGGGAATCGGGAATATGTGTGCGAACTTAAATTCTATGACCTTTTCATCGCCGTAACCCACTCCAAATGAGAAAAAGACCAGCATGACGACCGTGCAAAGCATTCCTCCAATGATCCGATGCCTTTCTTGCCTCATCTTTCACGCCTCCTTTTTAGATGTTTTGAAGCCTCCTGATCCACTCTTGCCAATGGCTCCTTTTCAGACACGCCTTTTCAACAACCGTCTTCTCAAATGGGGAGAAGGGCAACTCCTCCAACAAGTGGCCAATTTGAGGACCCTGCCCTGAATGCAGGGCTTCCATCACATTGAAGAAAAAAGGATTTCATGATCCCGGCGAAAATGTGGCGTTCGTTTTTCAGAAAACGGTCCTTTGCTTTAGAGACACTGTCCCCAAATCGAGTGGGATCCAAGTGCAGGATGTCCTGGACTTTCAAATTGTGTAGACGGCCCTGGATCATTCATCTTCGGATAATTGCCGCAGTTCATAAATTGAACGCTCCGAAACGATCGGCGCCATGCTCTCGTTTCCATGGAGGGGCGTGCGGGGCACCAGACGCGATGGAAGACCCGTGAAGGGAAGGCGAAAGATCAGCGTTCAATCCCGCGGGAAGCGGGGCAGAAACCTTAAATAACAATGGGTTGAAAAGCGAATCGCTGACCGCTAAAACGCCATCCTGAAATCCCCGATTCGTAGATGGACACAAATTTAGTCAGATCGGGACGAAGCCTCTTAATCAAGCAAGACCCCGACAACCTCACACATTTTCGAGGGAAGGCAAATTTTCAACATTTTTAGGCCATCGTCCATGAAAAAGCAAGGCTTTCTAAAGCTACTTCATGGTTTCATTTTCTCTGACAGTCCCCGACTATCCACAGATAACGGAGGAGATCCGCGGCCGGAGTGATCCTTTTCTCGAATCCCATGGCCCGCAAGTTCAGCGCAAAGAGGCGGTCTCCTTTAAGGATGCTAACACGTTATGGCTTTCATCCCATTAGGGCGTTTGACCTGTGATACCACGACCTGTCATCAAGACAAGGAAAAGATGGAACCGACACTGTTCAGCACAAAAGAATCCGGAAAGGCCTCGGCGAATCGGCGAATTGCCTTCCAACCCGTGCAGTGCATGGGCACAATCATGTCAGGGGTCATCTCCCTGAAGGCTTCAACGGTCTTTTCAAGGATCGGCTCGAATACCGGACCTGAGAGATGAAACCCACCGATGACTGCGTGGACCTCTTCAATCCCCGTAAGCTTCTTCGCATAGACAACGGTATTGACGATTCCCGCGTGGGCACACCCTGAGATGACCACAAGGCCTTTCTCTCTCAGGTGGATTACCAAGGCCTGATCGTCCCGGATCGGGTCTTTCTCTTCTTTTCCATCTCGATTTAAAGTGGCGTTGGGCATTCCCTTTTCGAATAAGGTCGTCCTTTCCACTTCCCCCGTCACCAGGATCGTCTCTTCGCCAAGGAGGATAGGCTTCTCCGATTCAAGGATTTTCCCCCCGGATTTGGCCAAATCATCTCTTCTAAGCGTATGCGGGAAGAGCAGTTTTCGACCGTCATTTAGGCCAAGATATCGAGGGGCGTGAAAGGCCTCGGGATGAACGACAACGGGGATGGGCCGGGAGAGGCGGTCGAGGATGGGATAAAGGGATCCGGTATGATCCATATGGCCGTGGCTCAGGACGATGGCCTCAATCCCTTCCAAATCCATGCCAAGCTGTTCAAGGTTATGGAGGACACCGCCTGGCGTGTAACCCGTATCAAAAAGGACGGAATGCTTCCCGGCACTCGCAAAAACGGTCACTAACTGGGCGAGTCCGTGCTCCGCGACAAAGGAATCCGTGGGAAGCGCCTCTTCTTTTGTCAAGGGAGGCCTGGTTACCCTCTCGGAATTCGGCAGGAGCACATCAACGTAGTTATCCATGAGAGTGACGATTTCTACTCGATCCACCGGTTTGAGGGAAAAAGAGCCTTTGTTCATAATGCTTCCTCCTTTGCATAATGACCCGTACTTCTAAACCCCAATGCTTCACCGATACCTCCCACCATGGGGTGGCGCAGATCGATGGGTTCTCTTTGGCCCGAATGGAATCATTCCCTTTGCCCTTCATCGCATATGTCTCCGACGAATTGTGAACGAAACCTCGGGAGGAAGAAATATGGGCAACCAGTCATCTAGCCTACCACAACATGGCTGCGATTGTCAGTGCCATGTCACTTCACATTGAACCCATAGGGGCCACAGGCAGAAGGAGAGGAGCCAGAAGGGAAATAGATAAAGAAGCCTTTTGCCCCTCTCCTCCTGGTCGTCCTGCTGATGTATGTCTTTGACAGGACGACCCAACCTGAATCCAAGGCCTTGGAGGAGCCGATCCAGAATTCCGATTTATCGAGAAAAACATTCTGGTGAACCTCGCATCCGGATTGTCCTGGCTGCATTCAATGTGGGCCCTGCGACCATTCGCCGAGGTACCCTCTCACCATCGCGCCCTGTTACATTTTTTCTTGACACGGGGCAGTTCAGTTGACATTATTATACCGACCAGTCGGTTTATTATCAGTCTTGCCCAAAATGGGATGATTCTTATCCCGCCCAGCTGGCTTCAAATTTGGTGAATCGCTCAAATATGGTTACAGAAAGGAAGTACGTGAGACCAAAGGGTACCGTTTTCGACAAGCGCGTTCGGGCCGTGACGGAAGCTGCGGCTGAGCTCTTCAGCACACGGGGGTTCCTCGAAACGAGCATGGACGAGATCGCCCAGACCGCTCATCTGAGCAAAGGCGGGATGTACCACTATTTTAAGAGCAAGGCGGAGATTCTTTTTGCTATCGTGTCTGAGTTCATGGATCACGTGCTGGCCGATATCGAAGGCCAGCTCATGTCCATCCAGAGTGCGGAGCGAAAGCTCTCGTTCCTGATTCTGAGACACGTGGAGATTTATACCCGTCATATGCACGCAGCCCGCGTGCTGCTGAAGGAGGCTTATAATCTGCCTTCAGAAGATCTGAAAATGATCCACGAAAAAGAGCGGCGCTATTATTCGGTGGTGGGTGAGGTCATCGAGGAACTTCTCGGGGAGGGTGCGGGCAAGGATGTCCTGACGGCGGTCACCTTCTCCCTGTTGGGCATGTGCAACTGGATTTACTCCTGGTATGACCCCAAGGGGCCGATCGACCCGGAGCGGTTGTCGGAAATCATCATGGCGATCTTCATCGGAGGCGCACGCGGCGTGGGGGCGAGACCCGACAGCGGAACCAACGGATAGACGGATGTCACCGGTGAGAGACGAAGCGGTGGGCGCCACCAGTAGTTTAGTTACAGCTAGGACCAGAAGCTACCCTAAAAATCTAACCTAATTGAATGCATTTGTCCTTTTCACATTTGAAACAATATAATTGACAATGGATTCCGAAGTACTTTGAGGGAGAAAAATTTCGGATACGCCCTTTTCCTTTAGTTCCTGCACCTGATGTTTCGGAATGGTTCCTCCACAGATGACACGGATGTCGCCCAAATTGTTTTTCTTCAACAATCCCAACAGCTCAACAATCTGGCCGTAGTTTGAGGCATGGCTGCTTATCCCAATCACATCCACATCCTCTTGAAGGGCAGCCTGAACAATCATCTCCGGCGTCTGATAGATTCCCAGGTAGACCACTTCCATTCCAGCGTCCATAAGGATTCTGCATACTATCTCAGCACCCGTACTGTGTCCGTCGAGGCCGATTACGGAAATGAGAACTTTAATTCCCTGCCCTTTAGCCATATTCCACACCCATTGTTTCAATTAGAATTTTGTTGCAGGTGAAATTTTCTCAATCGAGATCAAAGGGGCAATCAATGGTCATCAGCGGGTCGTAACTCAGGCCGCGGGCTTTTCGAATCACTCCTATTATTTCAGCCGCTGTGGCATAAGCCTTGACCGCCTCAATAATGGATGGCATCAGGTTATATCTATCCTCCCGTTTTGCATCCGAATGGAGATGCGCCATTCTTTCTGCTATCAAAGGCATATCCCTTGTCTTTTTCCATTCCTCCATACGTCTGGCAATCTCTTCCGAATCGCCGACTTTCAGTTCCTGTATGGGGATCTGGGAATCTTCCTCAGGGGGGAGGACCAACTCATTTACCCCAACAATCAATCGATCTCCTCTTTCCACTTCTCTGTGTTTTTCCTGGGCCGACTCCCTCAGCATATCTTGAATGTACCCCTTCTGGACGGCTGCAATCATCCCGCCCAGGTCTTCTATCTTGTTCAAGATTTTGTAAGCTTCTTCCTCAACCTTATTGGTCAGGTATTCTACAAAGTAAGAACCGGCAAGGGGATCCACCACATCCGTCACCCCGGTCTCATCGGCTACGATGTGTTGGGTGTTCAGAGACATCCTCGCTGCCAGTGGCGAAGGTTCTGCATGGGCATTATCCAGGCATGCATTGTCTATGGCCGTACAACCGGCGATGGCTCCGGCCAAGGTCTGGATGGCACATCGTGCGATATTGTTGAGAGGCTGCTGATAGGTCATCGTGCGACCCGATGTATGGACCGCCATTAGCAGCTGACAGGACTTATCCCTTTTGGCCTTGAATGTCTCTTTGGCCATTTTCGCCCACATCCTTCGAAGCGCGCGGATTTTGGCTATCTCCTCGAAGAAACGTGACCCGACGCTCACAAGTTCATAAGGCAGGAGAGCGACATCATCAAAATCGAGGCCCCGCTCATTTACCAACAAGCCGCAAAGCTCTTTGAGCATCGCCATCTCAATCGCGAGGGCCTGTGCATTGTTGCCACCGGACTCCTGAAAGTGCTGGCTGAGGATACCCGATCGCATACGAATTTTGTTTCGAACAATGTACTCGGAAGAATCCAGCCACAGTTTAAGATTCAGGTCCAAAGGTTGAGCGTCCGTCTGGCCGAAAATGTTACAGAAGGGATATTCCGTGACGCTTCCGTGCACCTCGTTCAGATTCACTCCTCGCTTCTCGGCAAGGGCGACAATATAGGCCAATCGTATGGCGGACATCGCACATGAACCCAACAGAGTTATAGATTGTCCGGTCAGGGGAATGCCATCCATGAGCTCCTCGAATTCGAGCAGTGAGGCCCCGGGCCATCCCAATACACCGGCCTCTCTCCTGCCGATCGGATGATCCGGATCGATCGGCATCGCATTCGTTCTATCGCAAATGACCAATATCCCCCCCCTTTGCCCCATAGCCCGGTATCTGCTTGAGCACCTCATTGGTTTGTCTGGAAGACCCAAGCCCTGCGGTCATTCTCTGCGTCCATATTCGGCTTCGATACCCATTTGGATGATAACCCCGAGTGTAAGGATGTGAACCGGGATCACCCAGATCCCTCTCGTAATCGAAATTTTCAATATCTTTCGGCGTGTATGCAGACTTGATTGGATGCCCGTAATCCGTCTCCCGTTTCATTTTGTTCTCCTGGATAAAGATGACCTATCGTTGAGTTCATTAAGACGTGTTAAACGGCGGACACTTAAAAAAAACCGACTAGTCGGTTTTTTAATAGAAAATACTCTCACGTGTCAAGGCATTTTTGAGCTGACCTTTTCCTTCCCTGCGCGAGGCGGATGCAGCGGCTTCAACGGCGAAAGGAACCCAGATTTTTCTTGACAACGCCTTGCGTGAAGCGGTAAAACCGACCAGTCGGTTTATTTATAACAGAAAAATGGAATGGGGGAAAGGGGTGCGCGCTTGGACAAATGCGTTCAGGCCGTAACGGAACGAGCGACTGTGCTGGTCAGCACGCAGGAGACATATTGGAGTAACCTGTCACGGGGAGGAGTGCCATGAGCATAGAACACGAACTCGTGCGTTTCGTCTGCCGCACCGCCTATGACGACTTGAAACCGGAATTACTGGGCACCATCAAAAACCAGCTGCTGACTGTTCTCGGCACGACCATAGCCGGGTCCACACAGGCCGGCTGCCAGACGCTAATCGATTTTTACCTCTCGCAGGGCGGGAAGGCGGAGGCCACCATCCTCATCCACGGCGGCCGCATACCGGCCCAGGCCGCGGCCCTCGTGAACGCGGTCATGGCCAGGGCGCTCGACTTCGATGACGCGCTTGCGCCAGGCGTGCACATCGGTGCTTCGACCGTACCGGCGGCCCTGGCTGCCGCGGAACTGCGGGGCGGCATCAACGGCCGGGACTTTCTCACCGCACTTCTCGTGGGCGCTGAAGTGGGCGTCCGCCTCAACCTTACAGAGGCCGCCTATAACGGTCTGGATCCCACGGGCATCTGCACGGTGTTCGCGGCCACGGCCACGGCGTCGCGGGTGCTCGGGCTCAGCGAGGAGGAGACCTGGAACGCACTTGCACTGGCGTTCAACCGGGCGGGCGGGAGCTTCCAGAGCAATGTCGACGGCTCGCTGGCCGTCCGGGTGATTCAGGGCTGGGTGGCGGAATCGGGTGTCATGTGTGCGAGATTGGCACGGGCAGGCATTACCGGCCCGAAGAACTTCCTGGAGGGCGTCTACGGCTATTACCATGTGTACGGCAGGGGGCTTGTCAATCCGGTGAAGGCACTGGCGGATATGGGAAGTCGTTTCGAGTGCGAAAAGATTCTTTTTAAGAAGTACCCGAGCTGCGGCCTCACGCTGGGAAGCACTGAGGTTATTCTAAACCTGATGCGCGAGGCCGATGGGATGGGTCTCTCGGCCGACAATGTGGAGAGGGTGGAGGTGAAGGTGCCCCCTTACACCTACAGACTCGTGGGTCACCCCTTCGAGATGGGCGCCACATCCAGGGTGAATGCCCAGTTCAGTATTCGGTACTGCGTCGCAAATGCGCTCTTGCGCGGCAGCTCCAAATTGGTCCACTTCGAGGAAGAGGCGATCCGGGACACCCAGGTGCTTGAGCTCGCCCGCCGGGTGGACGTGGTCACGGATCCGGCCATGGAGGCCCGCGGCCACACGCCCGTCGACATGACGGTACACACGAAGGACGGAAGGGAGCTCTTTCGTCAGATCGATATCGCACCAGGCTTCCCGGGCAATCCGCTCACACAGGAGGAGCAGGAGGCTCGTTTCCAGGATTGCATTACGTATGCCAAAAAACCGCTACAGAAGGAAAAGGTGGAGGGGATTGTGGAGAGCATCGCAAACATCGAGCAGTTGAGCGATGTACGCGTCCTGATCCCGTTGCTTCTGCTTTAGCCGCAAAAATCAATCTGGAGGTCGCATGAACCTGGTTGACGTGGTGGCCAAATTTGCTCGCATGTCTCCTCGCTCCGCGGCATTTGTCGAGGTGCGACCCCTCTCCGGTCTTCGACAGGAGATAAGCTGGGGGGAGTTCCACAACAGAACGAACAGGATCGCGAACAGTCTTCTCCAAGAGGGCGTCCAAAGACATGGTAAGATTTTTCTTCTCGGCAGGAATTCGATCCGATGGCTGGAGGCCTACTTCGCGATTTTGAAGACGGGCGCTTGGGCGGTTCCCCTCAACTTTCGGTTCATCGACGAGGATATTCTTTATTGCGCAGGTGTGGCGGAGCCCTCGGCATTTATCTTCGACGAAGAGTATGCGGTTAGGGTAAGCGGCCTGCAAGGAGAACTGAATACGGTGAGCCACTACTGCATGATAGGACCTGATCGAGCGGAGGAATTCGTCACCCTGGAGGATCTCGTCAGAAACGGCTCGCCGCAATCCAACCCCGTTGCGCTATCAGACGAGGATGAATGCGCCCTCTACTTCACGTCAGGCACCACAGGGGTCCCCAAACCGGTGCTTCTTAGTCAAAAAAATCTCATGAGCGTCGCCGTAACCGAGGCCAGCAATCATGGCTTTGTGTCGTCCGACCGGTTTTTGATGATGCCCCCCATGTATCACCTGGCTATCGGACACCTGCTGGCCGTCATGTTGGCGGGAGGTTGCTCTGTCCTACTCACGGAACAGATTTCCCCTCGGTTCATCGTCGAGACGGTAGCCAGAGAACGTCTATCGGCGGTCTTTCTGCTCGTGCCGTGGGCCGTGGACCTTCTTAACGCCCTTGACAAAGGAGAACTGAGGATCGAGGACCATGATCTGAGCTGTTGGCGCCGGACCTTCATGGGTGCTCAACCGATACCGCCGGTTTTGGTCCACCGGATAAAAGGGTACTTCCCTCACATGGAATATGATACGGTGTACGGATTAAGCGAAACCGCCGGACCAGGGATCATTCATCTGGGGACCGAAAACGAGAGAAAGGTCGGCGCTATAGGAAAGCCAAGCCTCTTTTGGGACGCAAGGATAGTGGACGACAATGGCCAAGACGTAGGTCGGGGTGAGGTGGGCGAGATCATCGTGAGGGGCGACGGATTGATGAAGGGATACTACAGAAACCCGGAGCTCACGGAAATGATGATACGTGGCGGCTGGCTCCATACCGGTGATCTGGGGAGGATGGATGAGGAAGGATTCATTTACCTCGTCGACAGAAAAAAGGATCTCATCATCAGCGGCGGGGAAAACATCTATCCCGTGGAAGTGGAAGCCGCCATCCTGAAGCACCCCAAGGTGCATGACGCGGCGGTCATCGGCACCCCGGATGACCGGTTGGGGGAGATTGCAACCGCAGTCATACAGCCGAAGAAGGGCGAAGCGTTGACGCAACAGGAGATCGATCTTTTCTGCGAGCAGCAGTTGCCGCGCTACAAGCGGCCGCGAAGGGTCATTTTCGACGTAGTGCCGAGAAGCCCGACAGGCAAGATCGAGAAACCTAAGCTGCGGGCAAAGTACGCCGGAAAAAGCGAAAAGGCATGATGGAGGTAGTGTGATGGCTCCAGAAGAGGTTGGAAGGGTTCAAATCGAACCATCCCTTCTACTGCTCTACACATCAAGCATTGAAGTGGAACCGCCGATGTTTGTTGGCAAAACTCATTATGGAGAACGAAGGATCATCAACATCAAGGGTGGCGCCTTTGTGGGTCCTAAACTATCGGGAAAGGTCCTGCCCGGGGGAGCGGACTGGCAAATCATCCGGACAGATGGCATCACGGAATTGGAGGCGAGATACGCCTTGGAGACAGACGATGGCAGCTTGATCTACGTCTTGAACCGGGGAATACGGCACGGACCGAAGAAGGTCATGGAGCGACTGGCCAGAGGGGAGGAAGTGGATCCGAGAGAATACTATTTCAGGACCACGCCTGTTTTTGAGACCGGTGCACAGAAATATCAATGGTTGCACGGTCTCGTCGCGGTTGCCACGGGACAACGGCGCGCGAAGGAGGTCGTCATTACGGTATACGAGATCACCTGAGCGGATTGGGATCTATTTCCCTGGTCAAGCTCATGAGTCGAAGACGTTAACAGACGGATCCCGGGGGTGGTGATAGAACCCACCCCCGGAATGTGAGAAGGCCGGTCGAGCTTTCGCGCGTCACACTTCTGCGCATCAAAAAGGGCTATTTATATTCCTTGCTGTACTTCTCAACCATCTCTTGTGCTGCCTTGAATACGGCTTCCCCGTCCACGCCCTTCTCGTTGGCGCCCTTGACGTATTCGGCAAAAACCGGCTTCACCGCTTCTTTGAATTTCGCCGATTCCTCGTCGGAGAGCGTAATGAATTCATGGCCAAGCTTCAGGGCGAATCGGCGTCCGGATTCATCACTATCTTGCCATGCCTTAGCCGTAATATTTTCGTATTTTTTGCTCACATCGGTGATGATTTTTTGAAGCGCCGGCGGAAGGCTGTCCCATTTCTTGAGATTCATGGCAACAAAGAATCCCTGAGAATAAGCGCAGCTATAGTTGAGTGTCGTATACTTGAGGACCTCGGCCTGTTTAAACCCTTCCAAGGCCTCGATGGGAACCAAGGTGCCATCCACAATATTTTTCTTAAGGGCATCATAGGTCTCGCCCTGGGACATGGCGACCGGGGTGGCGCCTAGAGCCCTGACGATCAACTGACTCGTCCCGGTCGATCGGATTTTAAGTCCCTTTACATCTTCCAATTTATGGACCGGTTTGCTCACTGTGTGGAGCACACCCGGTCCATGGGCAAATAAATAGCAGACATGAACATCGCTCAGTTCCTTTGGCTGGAATTTTCTATTAAGCTCATTAATGACCCTTGTCGCGACAAAGGCATTGGGGTAGCCGAAGGGATTGTCAACAGCCGAAATCACAGGGAAACGGCCAGGAGAATAGGCAAAAACGGACAAACCAAAATCCGAAATGCCCTTAACAACGCCATCGTAGATCTGCGGCGCCGGCGTCAGGGATCCTCCGGTGAATATCTTTATCTTTATCTGACCTTTCGAAAGCGCTTCGATTTCCTTGGCCCACGCTTCGGGCACCTTGGTCTGTATGTGTGTGGGCGGGAAAAAAGTGCTGTAAGTGAAGTTATAGGTTTCTGCTTCGGCCGGCGGCACGGAAATCGCCGTGGATACAAGGAAAGCGCCAAAGAAAATCAGACCTGCCACAGCAAAGAAAAGCCCCTTTCTCATCTTGAATCCTCCCTCTTGGCTAAAAGATTAGTTGCCTTTAAACCGAACCGGTTTACACCCAAAGTGAAGAGCTTTTTGACGCAGAATGCTACCCAAATTCAATTTCAATGGCCGATTTAACTTGTAAAATCAATAAGCCACAAAGCTCGGCAAAAACAAAGCGATCTGAGGGAAAATAACCATGATCACCAGATAGGCGATCAAGGTCAATACAAAAGGAAAGGCGCCCTTGAATATGACCTCCAATGGCACGTCCCTGGCAATCCCGCTGACCACATAGACATTGATGCCCACCGGCGGCGTAATCACACCCAGTTCCGTTACGAGCACAATGACCACGCCGAACCAAATGGGGTCATAGCCAAGCGCAACGGCGACCGGATAAAATATGGGGATCGTCAGGAGAATCATCCCCAGGGCATCCATGAAACACCCACCGATGAGAAAAAAGAACATGACGACAAGCATGATTGCCCAGGGGGGGAGAGGGAGACCCACAACCCAGCTCGACAGCGTACTGGGAATGGTTGTCACCGCCAAGAAGTGGCCGAAAACCGTCGCGCCTGCGACAATCATAAAAATCATGCAAGTGGTTCGTGTCGAAGAATAAAGGGCCTCCAGGAACCCTTGCCATGAAAGCTGCCCTCTAATGAGGGGAATGAGAACGCCTCCGAAGGCCCCCACTGCCCCCGCTTCGGTCGGCGTGAAGACACCGAGAAAGAGTCCGCCCATCACCATGACAAACAGAATAATGACCTCGATAAGACCCGTTAGGGACCTTATCCTTCGCTTGAAGGTCTGTCTTTCTATACGGGGAGCTATGCTTGGTTTAAGGGAGACCCACGTATAGATCGTCACGATAAAGAGTGTGGAAAGAAGCAACCCAGGAAGAATTCCTGCCATGAATAGCTTTCCAATGGATTGCTCAGTCTGGATGCCGTAAACAATAAAAATCACACTGGGTGGGATGAGAATGCCCAGGCTTCCCCCGGCCGCTACCACCCCGGTTGCCAGTTCGTCACTGTACTTCAGCCTTTTCATCTCCGGCAAAGCCACGGATGCCATGGTTGCAGCCGTCGCGTTCGTTGAGCCGCAGATGGCGGAAAAGGCAGCGCAGGCACCAACCGTTGCCATGGCAAGACCACCCTTGTAATGACCAAACCAGGTAAAGGCGGCATCGTAGAGCTTGCGGCTGATCCCCGAGTAGAACAGAATCTGTCCCATGAAGACGAATAAAGGCACAACGGTCAGATCATAGGAGCTAAATACGGTATAGAAGTCCTTGACAATGATATTCAAAGCTGCGGGGGGCGAAACGAGATATCCAAACCCAAAGAGACCCACAAGGGCCATGCAGAACGCAACCGGAAACTTTGAAAACAGCAGAATAACGAGGAATACGACGCCGATGATACCAATATGTACTGGATTCATCTACTCGCTCTCTTCACCCAGATGTGCAGAAGATTAACCAGGATGGCAAGGCAGAGCCCAAAAAAGCAAATGGCCATGCAGTAGAGAATCGGATAGAACGGAACAAGTAAGGTCGGCGTGACCTCGCCGGCAGCTTTCATGTCCATCGCAAGGACGATAAACTGCCAAACCAGCACGAGAAAGAGTAAAATCCCGAGGACATGGGTCACCGTTTCAATGATCAGTTGCTTGCCTCTCGATAGGCTTTGTACCAGAATCTCCACGGCCACGTGCCCCTTCTGTAACATCGTGAAAGGCATTGCAAACGAGGCCAGAACAGCGCCCAGAAGGCTTACAAGGTCATAGGTCCCGGCCATGGGCCGACCGAAAAAATACCTCATGGACACATCAAGGCACGTCAGCAGCATGATGGCCAAAAGCGCGGCCGAGGCCACCATTTTAAACAACGAACCCAAACCCGTAACCGTCTTTTCAAAATTGGACGCTTTCATGGCGGTGATAAGGGCTCCCTTTAGGTGGGCGGAAGAATAGGCGATTCAACCTTGTATGTCAATGGGAAAGGCCGCCCACGAATGGTTTCGCCCATTCGGAGCCGCAAATAGCACACTGCGGGTCCTGCCTCCTGCCTTCGGGCAGGAAGGGGTCTAAACCCTTGGAGGAAGGAGGCAGGATGCATCTCCATCCAACCAGCGGCCTCAGGCCGCATCAGGGTTCTCAATACTTGATGAGATGGTCCCAGAAATCGGGATCCTGCTCCTTCCAATGCTTCCCGAACCTCCTGTCGCAGAACCCGCTCAGCCTCTCATACCATTTTCCCCAGGGGTTTTGCTTTTTTGCCCTGGCCTCCAGCACATCGGCCACATAGAGCGCAATATTCGTAATCTCGTCCTTCGGGGCGTAAAAGGATGCGCCCTTTTCTGCGGATTGCTTCAAGTGCGCTTTGGTGAGCGCATGGGCTGTGAGCATAAGGGCAGGGATGTCCCGTTTAGTGGCGATATCGAGTAACTCATAGCCTCGGACGCCCATAATGTCGAGGATGGCAATATGATAGTCGTTACTCTCAAGAAGCGCCTTGGCTTCTTCATAGGTTGAAGCTGTATCGATTTTGCACATATCCAAAAGTTCGCAAATGACCTGGAGGATATCTTCTTCGTCATCCACGACCAGGACCCATTTTCCTTTCAATGTCTTTTGAATATCCATATCCTCACCCCCTTCCAGAGGGATATGATTAGTCACGCTTATGGCCACCCTGTGGTGACGATGGCCACGTGAGGTGATAACAACTCCCTATGGATTGTCTAAGAAAAAATAGGTGATTTCGCCTCGTGTGTCAACGGGAAAGGCTTCTCCAATGCGGTGTTTGAGCCATGTGGCCGCGGAACGAACGGCATCAAGCGAGCGCCTGTACCTAGGCGCTCGTGCCCACGCGCTGTTAGAATTTCATTCTACAGGCCTTGATTATCAAGACAGGATAGGAGACTGACATGGCTATTGAGTCCCCACGAAGGAAGGACGAAAACGGCCCTCGTCCCAGCACAAGGCCTGGTCGATTTCAGCGAGAAGCCTGTTCTTTTCCTCTGGCAGGTTGCCCGCCAGGTCCAGGTAGTTTGTATAGTGATCACTGGCTAACTTTGTTCGACACTGAATGTTTTCGATGAGAAGTCTCGTCTCCCTCAGGACCTGAGAGGGTGAGAGGAGTCCGAACCTCCCCTTTTTGATCTCGTGCAACAGAAGGGTATTGATCTTCGGCAGGAGGGTTCGCAACCGAACAAAATCCGGTTCGATACCATTGATCGCTTCCGCAGTGGCCAGTGCATGGGCGTCCGACCTCGCAACGCCCCCAAGGCCAAGAATAACATATTCGCTAAGCTCCAACCCTGCCGCTTTTACGAGTCTCCCTGCTTGTATCTGTTCCGAGGCAGTCGTTCCTTTCTTCATCCTTCTCAGAATCTCATCATCGCCGCTTTCAAGACCCACATGGATTCGGCTCAAACCGGCCTCCTGGAGGGTCGACATGCCGGCCAGCCCTTTCTTTGCAATATACTGGGAAGACCCATAGACGGTGATCCTTTCGAGGCCGGGAAACCTCTCTAGCGCGAACCGGCAAATGGCGGCAAGGTCTTCAGTCGGCATGGCGATAGTATTGCCTGCGGGGAAAAAGAGGGATCTGGCATGTTCTCCATAAAGATCGCGGGCCTCTTCAATATCCCTACAGATCTCATTCACGGGCCGCACCCTGTATGGCGGCCCCTTCTTGTAGACCATGCAGAAGGTGCACTTATTGTGGGGACACCCGACCGTTGCCTGGATCAGAAGGCTGTCTGCCTCACTCGGTGGCCGATATATGGGACCTTCATAATGCAAGAAAGTTGTCTATGGACTCTCTGAGGGGTCGTTGGCGGTTGAGACCAGGAATTGGCTCAATGCCTGGCAGATGGGCGAGGCAATCCGCCGTTTATTCCTGATGAGGTAAAAGGTCCTGGACATGGGAAGCCCCTTGACCTTCAAGCCCTTGAGCACTCCCATCTTCAACTCGGTCGTCAGGGCCCTTGAAGAGAGGATTGAGACCCCGAACCCTGAGAGAATTCCCTGCTTGACGGCGGTGGAACTCCCTAGGCGTGCCACCACCTTCAACGAATCCGCACCCTTGGGCTGGGAACGTTGAAGAAAATGTTCGATCACCCTGAGTGTCCCCGAGCCCTCCTCTCTCATGATAAAAGGCTCTTCAGAGAGCTCATGGGCTGAGATCTCTCGCCTCTTGGACCAGCGGTGCCCCGATGGGATGGCCAGGACGAGCTGATCTTTCCACAGCTCCCGAAGCGACAGACTCCGGTTGGTGAGTTTCGATCCGACGACCCCGAGCTCGATCTCCCCTGAAAGCACCTGTCTCTCGATATCGCCTGTATCGCCAATGGTCAGATCCACCGTTACCAGAGGGTGTTGCTCGTGGAATCTGCCGATCAGCCCGGGCAGGATGTATTCACCTGGAATGGTGCTGCCTCCAATACGAACCGCTCCTTTTCTGACGCCGAGCAATTCCTGCATTTCTAAACAGGCGTTCTCTTTCATTTCGAGGAGCAGTACGGCATGCTTGTAAAGGACCTCTCCCGCCTTGGTCGGAACGACCTGTCTGCCGAGGCGGTCGAGGAGCCTGGTCCCCACCTGGCTCTCGAGGGTGGCAATTCTTTCGCTCACGGAAGCCTGGGCGAGGTGAACCGCATCGGCGGCCTTTGAAAAGCTTTCGAGCTCCACCACTCTTTTGAATATTTCGAGTTGGCGGAGATCAAAATCAATGTCACTGACCCTTTCGGATACGGACCGTTTCATGGCATTCGAACGCTCGGTCGAGATATCTGCCTCATCGGTTTCAGACGTAGGCAAACCAAAAACGCTCCACGTCTTCAAAGTTTTTCCTCACGGCATCGCGGCCCGGTATGACATCCCCATGGCCAGGCAGCAGGATCTGCACATCCAATGCCGAGGTTTTTCTTATGCTCTCCTTCAACGCCTGCCCGTTTCCGCCTGGGAGATCGGTCCTGCCAATCCCTTGATTGAAAATCAGGTCGCCCGTGAACAGGGCCTTCTCTTCCGGCCAGTAAAGGCAAATGGATCCGGGCGAGTGACCAGGTGTGTGAAGCACCTGTAAAGCAATGTCACCAATTTGCAGATCCCCTTCCTGGAGCAGGATATGGGGCTCGAACCCCCCGTTTCCGAGGGCATCGACGTAGTGCGGCGCCATTTCCCGGACGAATTCCATTTCGAGTTGGTGCACGGCAATGAGGGCGCTCGTCTCCATGAATCGTCGGATGGACTCCATGTGATCGGGATGGGCATGGGTAATGATTACAACATCAATGTCCTTGACAGACAGGGAGAGGCGGGCCAGATGGTCCTCCACTTCCTGGAAGAGGTGGTGATGGCCCGGGTCCACCAGTATCCTTTTTTCACTGCGGAGGAGATAGGTGTTGCAGTTATTGGCGGTTGGGTCCAGCCAGGGAAACGCGAAAATGCGATCGGTGATCTCCATTTCCCGTTATTCTCCTTTTTAAATCATATTCCTCTGGGATCACAAAGGGCGTTCCTGATGGAAATAGGACAGAATATAACTATTTTGTGTCCAGCATTATGCGGAATAGTAAGAAGGCCTCTTATGGGATGTCAACCTTTAATAGGCTGAAGCCGGAGATCGTGGAACAGACTGGTGATGTGGAACCGGTGACAGCCAAGAAAACGCGCAAGAGGAGAGGCTTATGAGGAGAGAAGATTTCCCTGAGCAGATGTTGCCGGGTGCTCCCTGTGCGGGCGCAGTTGAGGTTCCAACCAGGCGTGAACAGGAGGCCCTAAACAAGCTCAAGGCCATCAAGACACGGGTCAGGGAACTGAAGCAGGCGAAAGGCCAAACCGGCGATGCCTTGGCTGAGCAGAAGCGAGATGCGATGGAGCGCGAGCTGCATCATTTGAAGCAGGAATGGAACCGTTGGGAGGAAGAAAGGAAAGAGGCAGCCAGAGAAAGAATGATCCTGCTCGGGCACGAAGAGCCCTGAGAAAGGTTGTCCCCCAGATAAAAAACAGCAACCAAAGATACTTGAACCCGCTCGTCCTCATGGTTCATAATTCCGGGATAGCGGAGGATGGTCGATGATGGTTCATGTATCACACCGGGACGGCCGTGACACCCTCTCGGTAGGTCAGTGATGCAGGCAGACTACCCTGGAGTCAGTGCGCCGCAGCAGTGATTCCACGGTCAAAGTTTGAATTGACATATGTTCGACCGTGTTCTAATGAATACGCTAAAAGACGTGCGCAGGCCAAGCGCGCGGGTCCGAAGGGATGGCCCTTCGGCCTCTTCAAAGGAATTGGGCAATGAGAACCCTCCGCGTCTACCCACTTCTGCTGATTTTTCTTTTTGTTCTGCTGCAGGGCGTCTCAGAGAGACCCGCCAAAGGTGGCGAGCCAGTCAGGACCTATAACCTCGATGAAAGCGTGGCCCAGGCGCTCTCCAAGAACTATGCGCTGAAGGCCAGGAAGGAGCGGATCGAGCAGGCCAAAATGGTCAAGAACCAGGCAAGGGCCGATTTTCTGCCTAAGGCAGCGACCGGTTACTCATACACCCGTTTGAGTGACGTGCTGACCTTCAAGTCAGGCCTAGGTGGCGACGTTCCTATCAGCACCAAGGACAATTATGCTTCCACCACGTCCGTGACCCAACCCATTTTTACGGGTTTTGCACTGCTCAGTACATTTGAGCTGGCCAAACTGGGCATTGATCAGTCGGAAACGGAGATGGCGCTCGATACGCTGGATTTGGCGTTAAGCGTTAAGGAGGCCTATTTCAATATTCTCATCGCTGACAAGGGGATCGAAGTGGCCGAGAAGGATGTTCAGGCCCGAAAAGCGAACCTGGAGGTAGCACGAAGCTTCCATCAGGTTGGCCTGGTCCCGATCAACGATGTGCTCAAGTCGGAGGTGGAGCTCGCCAATTCGACCGAGAATCTGGCGACGGCCAAAAACGCTGCAAAGCTTGCCAGGGCCTCTTTCAATACCTGGCTGACAAGGCCGGTGAATGATCCGGTCGCCCTGGACGACATCCTGATTTACAAAGAAGAGTCTTTTGATTTTGCCGCGCTCGCCAGTCAGGCCTTGGAAAAACGCCCCGAGATGCAGCTGATCGAGATCGGCCTTCTTCAGGCGGACCAAGAGATCCGTCTGGCCAAGAGCAAATACTACCCGGAGGTGGCGTTGACGTGGGAGTACCTGCGGGAAGGAAATGACTGGGAGGTGTCTGGAGATGAATTTCACCAAGACCCCAGATGGCAGGTGACCGCTGGCCTGAGATGGACGTTTTGGGAGTGGGGCAAGACTTATTATGGCATTCTCGAAAAGGAAGGTCTCAAGAAAGAATTGTTGCAAAGAAAGCTGGGGCTGGAAGACAACATCCGGTTACAATTGAAAGAAGCCCTTTTGCGGTTGGAGAACGCGGCGGAGAACATCCCGACCACAGAGAAGGCCGTGGAGCAAGGAGAGGAGAACTTGCGGGTAAACGAAGAACGATATAAGGCGCAGGTGACGACCATCACGGATGTGCTCGACGCCCAAACGCTTCTCACACAGGCCAGGGTCAACCACTACCGCGCCCTGTACAGCCATAATATTGCAAGATTCAGGCTTCAAAGGGCCCTTGGGTCTTACTGATTCGGACCTCAACGGAGCGATGATCTGGTCTCGTGCGGCCAGTTTCATTCCGTCATAGAAACGACCCTGGGGGCGGGGTCAGGGATCTAAGCCCATGCCGTTGTGTTATGCGGGCTCAAAATCCGAAGCTCGAAGCCCCAATTTTGAATTTCGAGTTTATCGAGACTGGATTATGGATGACCCCTTCCAGATTTATTCCAAACTCGGCCCTCCAGGGGTCGAATCTTTATTCCCCTCAAATGATACATTTGTTTCACCTTCATAAGCGATTCGGCAGCGCGCTGGCGCTTCAAGATCTGAACTTGAATATCGATAAGGGAGAGTTCGTTTTCATCACCGGCCCAAGCGGCGCCGGCAAGACCACCCTTCTCCGTCTAATCTTCGGCGCCGAACGGCCCACGAGCGGTCAGATACTGGTCAATGGCGTCAATCTCGGCCGCATAAACGGGAGCAGGCTTGCCCTGCTGAGGAGACAAATCGGGTTCGTTTTCCAGGACTTCAAGCTCATCCCTGCAAAGACCGCCCACCAAAACGTCGCCCTGGCCCTGGAGGTGACAGGCGAGCGGGGGTCGTTCGTGCGTAAACGGACAAACCAGGCGTTACGAGCCGTCGGCTTGGCGGGCAAGGGGAGCGCATTCCCCCTCCAGCTGTCAGGGGGTGAACAGCAGCGGGTCGCCATTGCAAGGGCATTCGTCAAGACCCCCCTCATCCTTTTGGCCGATGAGCCCACGGGCAATCTGGACCCGGATCTCACCGAAGAAATCATGGTCCTTTTTAGAAGCATCCATCTGAGAGGGACCACTGTCGTGATTGCCACTCACAGCCGCGGAATCCTTGAGGGAGCCGACAAACGGGTCATATCGCTTCACCATGGCAGGATTGAGGAACCCGGGGAATGAGATTGGGAATGTCCTCCTATTACTTCAGGCAAGCGGCGAGGAATATGACCCAGAACAGGCTCGTACATGCCCTGTGCATGGGGACCATGGTTATATCCATGCTGATCCTTGGCGGCTTCTGTCTCGTCTTTGTCAACGTAAGCGCGTGGATCCAGGGATGGGACGAGACATGGAGCATGTCGATTTATTTGCGGGATGATGTGACCGGTGACCAGCGGGACGCGCTGGCCTCTTATCTGAACCACCTGCCATCTGCCGAAATCAAGAGGTTTATCTCCAAAGATGCGGCGTTGCGGGAATTCAAGCGCATTCTTGGGCCCCAGGCAAGTCTCCTGGACGGTTTGGAGGCCAATCCGCTCCCCGCCTCGTTCGAGGTGGCTTTCAAAAAGGAGGCCACCAAGAGCGAGGATTTTTATTTGGTCAAGAACGAGATCGAGCGCATGGCAGGGGTTGAGGAGGTCCAGTACAGTGAAGAGTGGCTCGGGCGGTTTGAGTCCTTCATCCATATGGCGCGTGTACTAGGCTTTGTCGCGGGAGGGCTCCTCTGTGTTGGCGTCCTGTTTATCATCTCAAACACCATCAAACTGACCATCTATTCCCGGAGGGAGGAGATCGAGGTCATGAAAATGGTTGGGGCGACCGACTGGTTCATCCGGATGCCTTTCCTTGTGGAAGGATTGCTGCAGGGTATGATCAGTGGGGCGCTTTCCATAGCCGTCCTTTTTCTGTTCTACTACGGGTTGACCATAAAGAAGGCGCAATGGTTTGGGTTTGCAGGACTCGGCGTGGATTTCCTGCCCCTTGAATACACCCTCTACATTGTCATTCTATGCATGATGCTGGGGCTGTTCGGAAGCTTTGTGGCCATCGGCCGATTTTTTGACGTATGATCGGCAACCGGACAGGACCCAGTTCAAATGGCGCCCAAGGCGTTTGTGCCCAGTCCGTAAGCGGTCTTCGTCTCGTGGCCTTCCGGCTCAGAAACATTATTGGGACCATGGTCCTGTTGTTGGTGCCCATATGGTTTGCCCTTTCTTTTCCGGCAGGGGCAACGACACCACCCGTCCGGGACCGTGGCCTTATGCAGCGGATTGAGTCAGACCTATCGAGGGAAAAGAGGGCTTACGAGACCTTTGAGTCCAAGGAAAAGCGGCTGATCGAGGAGTTTTCAAACCTGGAGAAGGCCGCCAAGGACATTGAGCAGGAGATAGAAAAACTGAACCATCAGGTTGATCTTGCCGAATTGGACATTAACGGGTTGGATGAGAAGCTAACGGGACTCGAAACGTTGCTCAAAAAAACGCAGGATCGCGTAGTGAGTCGAATGGTGGCGCTCTACAAGCACGCGCGAAAGGGGTACGTGAAAGGCCTTTTTGACGCCGAGGATCTTAGGGATTTGAGGCAAAGGGCCAAATACGCTTCGGCGGTGATCCAAGAGGACCAGGAAGAACTCGCCGTGTGGACGTCGATCGGGCAGAAATGCCGGAGCGATATCATGACCACCAAGGGTCGATTGCAGGAGACGACTGCGGAGAGAGAGGCGTCGAAGGCGCTAAGGACGCGGCTTAGGGCTGAGCTGGATGGTACGGTTGTCAGGCTCATGAATGTCCACAGGGAGAAGGAGTTTTACGAGACTGGCGTCAAAGAACTGGAGCTGGCGGCCAAGGGGATGAGCCAGGCGCTCACCAGCCTGACGCAGAGAGACGACGGCTATCGAGGGGATTCAAACAGGCGATTTGCCGACTCAAAGGGGCATCTGCCCCTTCCAATGGATGGTCGCATGGTTACTGGACCAAACGGAAAGGGGACCGGTTCGGAATCCGCTTTTCAACGGGGGGTTTTCTTTGATTCGGCCGCAAACCGGGAAGTGAAGGCCGTTTTTACGGGCCGAGTTGACTTCTCGGGGAAGCTCAAAGGGTACGGTGAGACGATCATTGTCAACCACGGCGACAGGTTTTTCACCATATACGCGTTTCTGGCGAACCGGATAAAGCACATGGGGGAAAGCGTCAACCAGGGCGAGGTCATTGGGCGGGTCGGAACCGCTGGGGACCAGTTTGACAAACGACTGTATTTTGAAATCAGGGAGTCGGATAAGGCGTTGGCGCCAACCGGTTGGTTTGAACGGCAGTAAAGCGAGTCCTGGGTCCCGGCCAGGGACCGCGTGGGCAGAAATCAAAAACAATTCTTGAGATTTGCCGGCCGATCCTTTAGGATCAATGACCGAAATGGGCCCCCTGAGGTATTGATGCAAAGGACGTGGCGCCGAATATAGAGAGAGGGGCGCCAGGGGGGGGATGCGTTCGACGATCGAAAGCAAGACCTCGAATCGCACGGACGCGAAACGATAGGCGGATGGCCGCGGTGTCCGGAAGGGCATAAACAGTGAGGAAAAGGGTCTGGAGTCCAGGATATGGGAAAGATTTCTAAGAAACCTTATTTGAACACCATGGCTATAGTGTTTTTGATGGGTGTGACAGCTTTTCTCCTCCGCGGAAGCGGCAGGATCGTAGAGGCGGACACAAGCGAAGTATACAAGAACCTCGAAACGTTCACGGAGGTCCTCAGACAGATCGAGGAGAACTATGTTGAACCGCAGGATCCGCAGAAACTGATCGAAGGGGCCATCAAAGGAATGGTCCAGAGCTTGGATCCTCATTCATCCTTTATGACAAAGGAGGAATACCAGGAGTTGATGATGGAGACCAGGGGCAGCTTCACGGGGATCGGCATCGAAATCACCGTGAAGGATGGCATGCTGACCGTGGTCTCACCCATAGAGGGGACGCCGGCATATGTTGCAGGGCTAAAGGCCGGAGATAAAATTGTCAAAATCGAAGGCAAGCCCACAAAGGACATGACACTCATCGATGCCGTCAAACAAATCCGAGGTCCAAAGGGCAGCAAGGTGAATCTCACGATTCTGCGCGAAAGTGAGACCAAGCCTCTGGAATTTGCCATCGTGCGAGACGTGATCCCGCTCAAGAGTGTAAGATATCTGGTTCTCTCTCCGGAGGTCGGCTATGTGCGGGTCTCCAATTTTCAGAGCAAGACCTCTGAAGAGCTGGCTTCCGCCCTCGAAAATCTGGAAAAGGACCGAAAGCTGATCGGATTGATCCTGGATCTAAGGAATAATCCGGGCGGCCTTCTATCGCAGGCCATTGAGGTGTCGGAGCTTTTCCTGGATTCGGGGGTCATCGTGAGCACCAAAGGAAGGGATTCCTCCCAAGATATCACGGCAACCGCGCACAAGAACAAGAGGGCTCGATCCTACCCCATCATCGTGCTTGTGAACGGGGGGAGCGCTAGCGCCGCTGAGATTGTGGCGGGCGCCCTCCAGGACAATCATCGAGCCTTGATCCTGGGGACGAGGACCTTCGGCAAAGGATCGGTCCAGACCATATTGCCGCTTTCAGACGGGTCGGGATTGAGACTGACAACGGCCAGATATTATACGCCCAGCGGACGGTCCATTCAGTTAAGCGGGATCACCCCGGATATTGAATTGGCCTTCGTCTCGTCCAATGACAAAGAGAACAAGGCGCCTCCAAAGGTGGTACGGGAGGAAGATCTGGATCGTCACATGGAGAAGGAGAAGGAGCCGGATCAGTCTGAGCAGAAGGCCAAAGAGGACAGTTCAAGCCCGGAAGAACAGCAGGCAAAAGCCCTCCTTCAGCGAGATAACCAGGCTCGGCAAGCCTTTGAACTCCTGAAGACCTGGAGTGTCTTCTCAAAGCTAAAGACGGACTCCTGAGATCGGCCGCCCGACTTGTCGCATCTGCACTCAAGTTGCTGCCAAGGCTGCAAGGGGGAGCCGGTGGCGACGCACGCCGAAAACCTGATGGCGCAGTCCCGCAAAGCGGTCAAGCGCTTGAATGTGTCCTGGTCTGTTCCACAAAGCCTGTCCGACATATCCGCCGGGATTGCATTCCTGTGAAGCCGGGAATCCGGAAAAGGACTCGGGGAGTGGAATGCCCGTGTTTGGCTCCTATCAACCCCTTAGTTCCTTGCCACCCCTTAGCAGGTTACTGAAAAATCCCTTTTGTGCAGGGTCTGGGAAAAGCTCTCCCGCTGGAAAGCGGGACAAGGCGCGCGAAACCGGGGCCATACACGAAGTGTGGGGAGTCCAAACAACGCGCGGACAAATCCTGAGGAATGAGGCGTACATAGAAGTACGCCGCAGTGACGAAGGATGATCCGTCTAGGGGGACGGCGGCGGACAGGTGGGCGTATTTTTGCACCCTGTTAGAGCGTCTCGGTTTGTGCAACAGGGCCCCGGCAGCCGTGAGACCCTTCCGGGAACGGAGGTCGCTGGTTGCGTAACGCAACGATCCAAGCGAGGGGTAAGACCGGGGGGGGCGCACGTTTTCTGAATAGAATGGGGAAGTGATGGGAAAGAAACGAAGGTCAAACCCCAGAAAGGTAAGAAAAAATCGTCCGAGACGCTTGGCGATCAGTCTCTTGGCAGCGGGGTTAGCCATTCTCATCGGGTTTGGTTTATGGCAGTCACGGGGTCTCAAAAGGGCGATTACGAGGCTACCCTATGAGGAACCCATTCGATTCGCGAGCGAGATTGACCGGATGGTCTGGCGTGCGGACAATGCCATTTATCGTTCGGTTCGTGAAGGAGGCATTAACACCAGCAGCGGCTTGGCCATCAGCGTTCACCCCACAAAACAGCACGGGTTCGATCTGGATTTTACCGAGGTCACGGTTACTGCCGTCGACCATCAACAGCGGCTGAGTATTGAGCGGACTGTGCGCCAGAGGCTTGCTCAAATGGGTAATGAAGTGCGGCTTGAAAGTGAGGCCGCACCGGAAGGCACGTTGACTGTGCATGTTCATCTGCGTGACTTTTACACGCACCGGATTGCCTTTGTAACTGAAGCGCTGCAGCGGCCTGTGAAGAAAAGACCTCGGGTGGCGATCATCATCGATGACCTGGGATATGACCGAAGACTGGCATCCGAGTTTTTTGCGCTCGATCTCCCGCTGACACTGTCTGTCCTGCCTTCTGCCCCGTTTACGAAAGAGATTGCCAATGAGGCACGCATGAGAGGCTTTGAGCTCCTCCTGCATATGCCGATGGAACCAAAAAACCCCAATGGCTCCAACCCTGGACCCGTGGTGCTCACGACGGACATGAGAGAACAGAAGATAAGGGACATCCTCTCCAAGAGTCTGGCGAAAATCCCCGGGGCGCGAGGCGTCAACAACCACATGGGCTCCTTGTTTACAGAGAACCGGGAAAAGATGACGGTCTTCCTTGGGGAGCTGAAAAAGAAGGGTTTGTTTTTTGTGGACAGCCGCACCAGTTCGAATACAATCGGCAAGAGCCTGGCCCGGCAAATGGGGGTGCCGGCTGTGGAGCGGAACGTGTTTCTAGACAACGATCTGCAGTTTGAGGCCCTGCGGATACAAATGGGCCGCCTCCTTGGGCTGAGCCGGACCCTGGGGTCCGGTGTGGGGATTGCCCATCCTCATCGGGAGACCCTGGAGCTTCTAAGAGAGTATCTCCCGAAGCTGCGGACGGAATACGAAATCGTCCCGGTCTCTGATCTGACGGGATAAGGGCACCGGTCAAGGCACATGCCCTTAATCGACATAGAAGAGATGGAAGGAAGGTAAGAAGGGACGGTAGGCGGAGAGAATGGATCAAGCGGGGCAGAAGCATGCGCTCAGCCAGCGAGTGACCAACAAACTACAGGCAAGCTGCAAGTCGAACGCACAACAGGAAGGAGGACATCCTTGAAGGTCCCTTTGCTCGATTTGAAAAGGCAGTATGACCGGATACAACATGAATTGATAGAAGCGACGCTTGAGGTCTACAAGACGCAACAGTTCATTCTTGGCCCCAAAGTGGAGGCCTTTGAAGAGAAGGTTGCAGCGTACTGCGGTTGCAGATACGCGGTAGGGGTGTCTTCGGGGACGGATGCACTTCTGATCTCGCTCATGTGCGCTGGGGTAGGACGTGGGGATTATGTGATCACAACCCCCTATACCTTTTTCGCCACGGTGGGGGCGGTGATAAGGGTCGGGGCCGCCCCGCTCTTTGTAGACATTGAAAAGGACACATACAATATGGACCCCGAAGCGCTGGCTTCAACCCTATCCACCTTGCCGGCCGAGAAACGCGCCCGTGTCAAGGCGATCATCCCGGTTCACCTCTTTGGGCAAATGGTTGACATGGACAAGGTGGTTGACCTGGCACGAAGATATGGTTTGACGGTGATCGAGGATGCGGCCCAAGCCATTGGCGCCGAATACCAGGCAGGGGACGGATCAATTGGAAGGGCCGGTTCAATGGGTGATTACGGCTGTTTTTCATTTTTTCCCACAAAGAACCTTGGCGGGTTTGGCGACGGGGGAATGGTCACCGCAAATGACCGACAGATTTATGAGAGACTCAAGGTTCTAAGGGTCCATGGCGCCAAACCCAAGTATGTGCATCAAATGATTGGGGGGAATTTCAGGCTGGATGCGCTCCAGGCGGCTGTGCTCATGGCGAAGATGAAATACCTGGACGAATGGACGGAAAAGAGAAGAGAGAACGCCGGGCTCTACCGTTCGCTTTTTCAAGAAATGGGCATCAAAGGGGTCTCCCTGCCGATCGAGAGACAGAAGCGGCACGTTTTCAATCAGTTCATCATCGAGGTCAGAGAGGGAAGGGATCCCCTGAAGGCTTATTTGAATGAGAAGGGTGTGGGGTGCGAGGTCTACTATCCCTTACCGCTCCACATGCAGGGATGCCTTAAGCCTTTTGGCTACGGGGAACAGGACTTCCAGCACTCAGTCGACGCGGCGAAAAGAACGCTCGCGCTTCCCATTTTTCCGGAACTCCGTCAAGATGAGATCAACTATGTTGTTGAAATGATAAATCATTTCAAGATCGCATGAGACATGACATTTTTTATGCATTTCGTTGATTTTTTTTGTTGACATCAAGAGACGGTTCGGGTACTTTACGGTTTCTTCGCTGATGCAAATGAACAATGTGCTTGACAAACAGTCTCAGCGAGGATAAGTTAGATAGTAATCTTGTTCTTTGAAAACTAAATAGTGGTGCCGCTATAGGCTTCCGAGTAACAAAATGGGCTTTTTGCCCATCTTCAGTTTAACTGGAGAGTTTGATCCTGGCTCAGAACGAACGCTGGCGGCGTGCCTAACACATGCAAGTCGAACGAGAAATTGCGCTTCGGCGTGAGAGTAAAGTGGCGCACGGGTGAGTAACGCGTGGGTAACCTACCCCTTAGACTGGGATAACCCGCCGAAAGGCGGGCTAATACCGGATATTGTCCCAGGGGCTTTGGTCCTTGGGATGAAAGGTGGCCTCTTCTTGAAAGCTGCCGTTGAGGGACGGGCCCGCGTACCATTAGCTTGTTGGTAGGGTAACGGCCTACCAAGGCGACGATGGTTAGCTGGTCTGAGAGGATGATCAGCCACACTGGAACTGGAACACGGTCCAGACTCCTACGGGAGGCAGCAGTGAGGAATTTTGCGCAATGGGGGAAACCCTGACGCAGCAACGCCGCGTGAGTGAAGAAGGCCTTCGGGTTGTAAAGCTCTGTCAAGCGGGAAAAACGTCCTACAGTGAATACCTGTGGGATCTGATGGTACCGCTGGAGGAAGCACCGGCTAACTCCGTGCCAGCAGCCGCGGTAATACGGAGGGTGCAAGCGTTGTTCGGAATTACTGGGCGTAAAGGGCGTGTAGGTGGTAGGGTATGTCAGATGTGAAAGCCCTGGGCTCAACCCAGGAAGTGCATTTGAAACTACTCTACTTGAGTATGGGAGAGGAGAGTGGAATTCCCAGTGTAGAGGTGAAATTCGTAGATATTGGGAGGAACACCCGTGGCGAAGGCGGCTCTCTGGACCAATACTGACACTGAGACGCGAAAGCGTGGGGAGCAAACAGGATTAGATACCCTGGTAGTCCACGCCGTAAACGGTGAGAACTAGGTGCAGCGGGTATTGACCCCTGCTGTGCCGCAGCTAACGCATTAAGTTCTCCGCCTGGGGAGTACGACCGCAAGGTTAAAACTCAAAGGAATTGACGGGGGCCCGCACAAGCGGTGGAGCATGTGGTTTAATTCGACGCAACGCGAAGAACCTTACCTGGGTTTGACATCCTCTGACAGCCCTGGAAACAGGGTTTCCCCGACTATGTCGGGACAGAGTGACAGGTGCTGCATGGCTGTCGTCAGCTCGTGTCGTGAGATGTTGGGTTAAGTCCCGCAACGAGCGCAACCCTTGTCTCTAGTTGCCAATATTAAGTTAGGCACTCTAGAGAGACCGCCTCGGTTAACGGGGAGGAAGGTGGGGATGACGTCAAGTCCTCATGGCCTTTATACCCAGGGCTACACACGTGCTACAATGGACGGTACAAAGGGTTGCAACACCGCGAGGTGAAGCTAATCTCAAAAAGCCGTTCTCAGTTCGGATTGAAGTCTGCAACTCGACTTCATGAAGTTGGAATCGCTAGTAATCGTGGATCAGCATGCCACGGTGAATACGTTCCCGGGCCTTGTACACACCGCCCGTCACACCACGAAAGTTGATTGTACCAGAAGTTGCCGGGCTAACCACGTTTCGGCGTGGATGCAGGTACCTAAGGTACGGTTGATGATTGGGGTGAAGTCGTAACAAGGTAGCCGTAGGGGAACCTGCGGCTGGATCACCTCCTTTCTAAGGAGCATGCCTAGTTTTCTCGATGCATCCTAGGTCAATCCTGTAACGGTCGCCACTATTTAGTTTTGAGGGAACAAAAGGGTTCTCTGTTGAGCTGGTCGGGGGGATGCTGTTCAGAAGGCCCCAGCTCATGTTTATCTGAAGCTGAAAGGGCCTATAGCTCAGCTTCGGTTAGAGCGCACGCCTGATAAGCGTGAGGTCGTTGGTTCAACTCCAACTAGGCCCACCACCCTGAATGCGGATTTCGGGGTTTGGAATGTGGAAGGGTCCGAATACCGAGATGGTCGTGGGGCAGTTTCAGTGGGGGTGTAGCTCAGTTGGGAGAGCACCTGCTTTGCACGCAGGAGGTCATCGGTTCGATCCCGTTCACCTCCACCACTGATGTTGAAGGTTCAAAGCGGAGAGCTCAGTCGTCTGGGCTTTCGGCTCTGAGCTTTGAGCTCAGCGCGAAAGCGGGTTTTGTTCTTTGAAAACTGAATACAGGTAGAAGGCATCTTGAGGCGCCCTCGGGATGTATAGCCCAAATTGTGGATTTGGCAGGTTTATGGCCAAGCTACTAAGGGCAGACGGTGGATGCCTTGGCGCCGGATGGCGATGAAAGACGTGGTTAGCTGCGATAAGCTTCGGCGAGCCGCTAAACAGGCATTGACCCGAAGATTTCTGAATGGGGGAACCCATTCGCCGTAATGGGCGAATATCTGTCACTGAATACATAGGTGGCAGAGGCAAACGAGGGGAACTGAAACATCTAAGTACCCTTAGGAAAAGAAAGCAAACGCGATTCCCAGAGTAGCGGCGAGCGAAATGGGAAGAGCCTAAACCGGATATATGTTAAAGCCTGCAAGCGTTGTATATCCGGAGTTGCGGGGTCTTGTTGGAGAAATTTGCAGATTTCTCGGCAAGTCAAAAACTCAATGGGTAGTTGAAGCTGCTGGAAAGCGGCACCACAGAAGGTGATAGTCCTGTAAACGAAATCCATTGAGCTTGCTGGACAGGATACCCAAGTACCGTGGGACACGTGAAACCCTGCGGGAATCCGGGAGGACCATCTTCCAAGGCTAAATACAAGCCGGCGACCGATAGTGAACTAGTACCGTGAGGGAAAGGTGAAAAGAACCCCGGCGAGGGGAGTGAAATAGTACCTGAAACCGTCTGTCTACAAACAGTGGGAGGACATTTGAAGTCGTGAAGGGCTTGCTCTTCTGATTTCAAGTCCGACTGCGTACCTTTTGTATAATGGGTCAGCGAGTTACTCTATGTTGCAAGGTTAAGCCGTCAGGTGGAGCCGTAGCGAAAGCGAGTCTTAATAGGGCGAATGAGTAGCATGGAGTAGACCCGAAGCCAGGTGATCTATCCATGGGCAGGGTGAAGGTCGAGTAACATCGACTGAAGGCCCGAACCGCAGAAGGTTGAAAACTTCCCGGATGACCTGTGGATAGGAGTGAAAGGCTAATCAAACCTGGAAATAGCTGGTACTCCCCGAAATATATTTAGGTATAGCCTCACAAATTAAGTAACGGGGGTAGAGCACTGGATGGGCTAGGGGTCCTACCAGATTACCAAACCCAACCAAACTCCGAATACCGTTAACTTCTATTGTGGGAGTCAGACTGCGGGAGATAAGTTTCGTGGTCGAGAGGGAAAAAGCCCAGACCACCAGCTAAGGTCCCTAAATATGTGCTAAGTGGGAAAGGAAGTGGAATCGCACAGACAGCCAGGAGGTTGGCTTAGAAGCAGCCATCCTTTAAAGAAAGCGTAACAGCTCACTGGTCAAGTGATTCTGCGCCGAAAATATAACGGGGCTTAAGCACATTACCGAAGCTGTGGATCCCGCGTTCGCGCGGGATGGTAGGGGAGCATTCCATTCTGGGTCGAAGCCAGACCGTGAGGACTGGTGGACTGGATGGAAGAGAATATGCTGACATGAGTAACGATAAATACCGTGAGAAACGGTATCGCCGTAAGCCTAAGGTTTCCTGAGTAAAGGTAATCTTCTCAGGGTTAGTCGGTCCCTAAGCTGAGGCCGAAAGGCGTAAGTGATGGGAAACAGGTTAATATTCCTGTACCGCCGAATTGACGTTTGAGTGATGGGGGGACGCAGAAGGGTAGGTCAGTCCGGTGTTGGACGTCCGGATTCAAGCCTGTAGGTGGAGAGGGTAGGCAAATCCGCCCTCTTATTCAACACTGAGAGGTGATGAGGATCCGCTTTGCGGAACAAACTGATTGATCCCACACTGCCTAGAAAAGCCCCTAGCGAGTTGATTTGGTGACCGTACCGCAAACCGACTCAGGTAGGCGGGGTGAGTATCCCAAGGCGCTCGAGAGAACCCTGGTTAAGGAACTCGGCAAATTGACACCGTAACTTCGGAAGAAGGTGTGCCTCCGTTAGGTGAAGAAACTTGCTTTTGGAGCTGAAGGAGGTTGCAGAGAAATGGGGGTGGCGACTGTTTACTAAAAACACAGGACTCTGCTAAATCGTAAGATGATGTATAGGGTCTGACGCCTGCCCGGTGCTGGAAGGTTAAGGGGACTTGTTATCACGCCTCGGCGTGAGAAGCATCGAACCGAAGCCCCAGTAAACGGCGGCCGTAACTATAACGGTCCTAAGGTAGCGAAATTCCTTGTCGGGTAAGTTCCGACCTGCACGAATGGCGTAACGACTTCCCCACTGTCTCGACCAGGGACTCGGTGAAATTGAAATAGGGGTGAAGATGCCCTTTACCCGCGAAAAGACGGAAAGACCCCGTGAACCTTTACTATAGCTTGACATTGGACTTTGGGCTGACATGTGTAGGATAGGTGGGAGACGATGAAATCTCGACGCTAGTCGGGAGGGAGTCAACCTTGAAATACCACCCTTATCAGTTTAGGGTTCTAACCTGGGCCCGTGATCCGGGTCGGGGACAGTGTCTGGTGGGTAGTTTGACTGGGGCGGTCGCCTCCCAAAGCGTAACGGAGGCGCGCGAAGGTTCCCTCAGGCTGTTTGGAAATCAGCCGCAGAGTGTAAAGGCATAAGGGAGCTTGACTGTGAGACCGACAGGTCGAACAGGTACGAAAGTAGGTCTTAGTGATCCGGCGGTTCCGTATGGAAGGGCCGTCGCTCAACGGATAAAAGGTACTCCGGGGATAACAGGCTTATCGCGTCCAAGAGTTCACATCGACGACGCGGTTTGGCACCTCGATGTCGGCTCATCGCATCCTGGGGCTGGAGCAGGTCCCAAGGGTTTGGCTGTTCGCCAATTAAAGCGGTACGTGAGCTGGGTTTAGAACGTCGTGAGACAGTTCGGTCCCTATCTTTCGTGGGCGTAGGACATTTGAGAGGATCTTTCCCTAGTACGAGAGGACCGGGATGGACGAACCTCTGGTGTTCCAGTTGTCGCGCCAGCGGCATCGCTGGGTAGCTATGTTCGGAATGGATAACCGCTGAAAGCATCTAAGCGGGAAACCAACCTCAAGATAAGATGTCCCTCCGCCGAAAGGCGGACTAAAGACCCCTTGGAGACGACAAGGTTGATAGGCCAGGTGTGTAAGTGCGGTAACGCATTTAGCTAACTGGTACTAATCGGTCGTGCGGCTTGGCCATATTTTTTGACCTGCAAATCCGCAAGGCGTTTAAAGGTGCACTCTCCTGTATCAGTTATGGTTTTTCCGGTGGCAATGGCAAAGAGGAAACACCCGTTCCCATCCCGAACACGGAAGTTAAGCTCTTTTGCGCCGATGGTACTGCGTGGGAGACTGCGTGGGAGAGTAGGTCGTCGCCGGATCCCTTAAAAAGGGCCCTCCTTATTAGGAAGGGCCTTTTTTTTGTTCTGCCATCGTCTCACCTTGCCGGTCGTCGATTCGGTTATTCAAAAGGGGTCGCATCGTTGCTTGACTTTCTGTAGCTTGTGAGCATAGAAGAGGACAGTGGTTAGACCAAAGCATTGAGCGATTCGGTCGACCACCTTGACTTCAGTCCCCCCTGATCAGCGAAACAAAATTGGACAGTAGCACGGACCGTTTTCCGCCTTATAAGGACCTCTACGTGTATCTCGCCCATGGCCCAACGCCGTCTCATTTTGAAGCGGGACGGGGAGAGGCCTTCATCGGAAACTGGGTGGAAGGAAGGCAGCCGTTTCTTTTCTTTTTCAGTGCCTCATGGGACGAGGAGAAACGCCTTTTTGGTAAAATGGTTCGCCTCGTCTTGATAGATGAATTCCGATTCACCTATGATGAGTGGCCGGGCGGAGGGCTTTCGTCAACAACGATTGGCCCGTTCCTGACCCATCCACCTTGGTTGAGTGTGGATCCATACCTTGATGCGGTACATATTGTCTTCGACCCAGGTGTCGTCTTTGGAAACGGGCTACATCCGACAACGAGGGATTGTCTTTTGGCCCGCCCCCATATTTTCTGCCCTTTGCAATGTCAGCCTAAACGTTCTGGAAGGAATGATCAGATTCCAAGAGGGAAAGGGCTGAGGACTATTTTGGAGAGGAGACAGAGCTGGTTGTGGCGAACCTCCACTTCGGGCTGATGGAAACACTGCTTCGGATAGAGGGTTTGCGAAGCGTAAACAGAGTGATTATTTCCGGTCTTCTGAGAACGCAGTGGGGTAAGGTTCTACACACCTTCATGGTGAATGGATATCAAATTGAAAGGGAATGGAATCATGAAATGACCTGGCGTACGATTTTGGCGCTTAGAGAGGGAGGGTCGTTTTAAACGGGCCAAATGATGGGAGAGGGGGCCCCGTCGACAGCATGAAGGGACGACATGGCAGAAGAACGCGTGATGCTCAAACAGGTCGAAGGGCGGCGCTGCTTTGCATGCGGCACCGCCAATCCGGTGGGACTCAAGATGCGGTTTTACCGTATTGGGAATGCAGTTTACTCGGATATGCTGCTTTCTAAACACTTCGAGGGATGGGAGAACATGGCCCACGGAGGGATCATCTCAACGATACTGGATGAAATCATGTCGTGGGCTATCATCTGTTTCAGAAGGACGCTGTTTGTCACCAGAAAGATGGAGCTCAAGTACGTGCGTCCGGTTCCTCTTAACGCGTCTTTAAGAGCAAGGGGGCGGGTCATGGATGAAGATAGGGGACCTCTTATCATGACGAGGGGCGAGCTTTTTGATGATGCGGGACGGATTTTGGCAAGGAGTGTGGGGGAATTTGCGCTCGTGACGGAGGAGAAACTGGCCGACGTACCGGAGGAGGTGAAGGCAGAGATGCTTAGGCTGTTTGAGCGGATGTCTTAGACCATTTTGATTAATGAAGGTGGATAGATGGAAATTACTCAGATGAAGACGGGTCATATGGACGTTTTTTCTTATCTTGTGGCCTGTCCCAAGACGGGAAAAGCCCTAGTCATCGACCCAGGGGGCGACGAAGAGTCGATCTTTAAAACGATTCAAGACAAAGGATACGAGCTCCAATACATCGTTAACACTCACGGCCATGGGGACCACACCTGTGGTAACCACAATCTGAAGAGTTTGACTGGCGCTAAAATCGTAATGCACCCGTTGGATGATCAACTCTTCAACTCCCGAGGAGGGCAGGCCATGGCCCGGCAGTGGGGGTTTACGCCCTCGCCGCCGGCTGATCTCCACGTGGAGGACGGCGACCAAATCATTGTGGGGGAAGTGGCGTTACTGGTCCTTCACACCGGGGGGCACAGTCCGGGGGGCATTTGTCTGTTGGGCGATGGTAACCTGTTCACGGGAGATACGCTTTTTGTAGGGGGGATCGGCCGGACGGATCTGCCCGGGGCGTCGCCGCCGCAGTTTATGAAATCCATCCAGGAAAAACTGCTTACCTTGCCCGGTCGAACGATCGTCTGGCCAGGGCATGACTATGGTCACAAGCCCTCATCCACCATCGAAGAAGAAAAGCGGACCAATCCATGGCTTAGCTGACGCCCAGTGATCAGGGTTTGGTTGTCGACCAAAAACCTTCTACGGAACGGATGGGGAGGGATCGCACGAGATGACCGAAGAAGCGGTGTGGATAAAGGCAGGTTCATTGAATCTGGAGGGTCTATATCAGGAGCTTCCGGGCGAGCGTGCGGTTCTTGTCACTCACCCACACCCCCTTTATGGGGGGAGCATGTTGAACAATGTGGTGGATTCGGTGATCAAGGCTTATGGAAGGCGTGGCCACACGACACTCAGATTCAATTTCCGGGGTGTCGGGAAAAGCGAAGGTGATTATGGCGAAGGCATCGGGGAGCAGGACGATGTGGCAGCGGCTTTGACCTACCTGCTTGAGCGGCGCAAACCCCGCACGGGCGGGGTGGATCTAGCAGGGTATTCCTTTGGTGCATGGGTAAACAGCATTGGCCTCGCGCGTTTTTCAGAAGCTCGCCGCTTGATCCTGATTTCTCCTCCTGTGGCATTTCTCGATTTTTCTTTCCTCGGCCCCAGTCCGAAGATTGAACTGGTCATCGCGGGAGCCCGTGACGAATTCGCACCTGAGGATCAGATCAGGCGTATGGTCCGATCATGGAACCCTCATGCGCGATTGCACACTGTGGCAGATGCGGATCACTTTTACGGAGGAACGACCTCCGAAATCGAAACGGTGCTCGATGAATATTTGTGCGAGACGTAGGTCTGGCTTGCCATGAGTTCCTTGGCACGGGCGGGGATTCAATGCTCCAGACCCGAGGGCCTTTCCTTGACTTTGGGTCTTCGATTTGTTATCCGAGGGCCGATTTCACAGGTGTCCATACTCCGAGAGAATCCCAATGCGGAATACGGTCGAAAAGGTTGAACTGAGCATAAAGTCCCAACCATGGGCACAAGACCTCTTTAAAGGGAATGGGTTTTGGCCCGAGCTGATCGACTGGATCCAACGGGAGGTGCTCCCGGCGTTCCTTGAGGAGGTCACCAGTCATGTCGATGAGGTCGTTGATATCGATCCGGACCTTTCTGAGCCTCAAATTCTTGAAAAGGCCACGCGTTACATGGTCGACTTCCTCGGCGCACGCTCAGCCTCCGTAAGAATTTACGACCCAGTGACCGCTCAGATGCTGTCCTACGGATCTTTTCCATCAGACGAGCGGCAGCGGGAAACGTACATTCCACTGGAAGGGAGCATCGCCGGAGAGGTGGTCAAAACCAGGAAGGCTATCCTGGTCCCTGACATCCTCACGGATGTGCGCTACCAAAACAAAGGCGTGGTCTACCGCAAAGGCGTTCAGTCTCTGATGGCCATACCGCTGGAGATCACGCGGTTTTTTCCCAGGGAGCGCGACACGGTTGGCGTCATACAAATTTATTTCTCGGAACGAAATCACGCCTTTTCCTCCCTTGAAATACAGGTCGCCAACGTCATGGCGAAAAGGCTCAGCTTTGTCATCGCCCGCAAGAGACTCTTGGCGATGCACCGGTTAAATGAAAAAAGGGAAATCATCGTCCGGCATATCTTCCGCAAGCTTGGGAAAAAGGGGGGAATAAAGATGAAGGAGGTCTTTGACCGCGTCATCCCCGAGCTTGTTGACATTGCCAGTGTTCAGAGCTGCGCCCTCTTCAGCGTGAGGGAAGATCTCACCCAGGCGGTACTTGAGGCGGGATACCCAGAGGCTGCGGGCTATCACAGCATCGGAAAAAGCTTCGCCATCGACAGTGAGCCTGCCTTTGAACTGGTCCTGGACCTGGAGCGTTATACCGGTGATTCAGTCTACGAGGTGGTCACGCCCTCCTATCTGCTTATTGCAGACCCGGGGAAGAGTGCCCTTATTTCCAATAATATGAAGCGTTTTGCCAGCTATCACAATATCAATTCCATCCTTTATGTGCCTTTGGGTGTCACGGGCGAGATCACCCATTTCATGACCTTCGATGCCATCGACCAGAGGAAGCGCTACACCGAAGATGAGATCGAGACCTTCCTCTTCTTGGGCAGAGAGCTGATGAAGGCCCAGAGAATGGAGAGACTGGATGATATCTTGCACGACTTCAAGAACCCGGCCATCGCCACGGCGGGCTTTGCCAGAAGGTTGAAACGCCTCTTGGAGGATGGGGACATCGAAGAGTCGAAGGATCAGATTCTCAGATATGTGAACATCCTTTTCGACGAGACCACCCGGCTCCAAGAGCTGGCCTTGAGTATATACCAGGTGGGAGATCAACAGTTGACCGATCTCACGGAGGTGGTGCGAAAGCGATTCGAAATCAATCGAGAGGCCATCAAGGAGCAGCTCAGGCAGAACATCGCTCTTGAGGAGGGCCCGTTCGATATGGACTTGAACGTGTTGTGCCATCGCATACAGTTGGAACGGGTTTTTGACAATCTCCTCAATAACGCCACAAAGGCTATCCCGCTCAAGGGAGGCGTCCTCAACATCCGGACTTACGCCAAGGACGAGTGGGCATGCGCCGAGATCACGAACACAGGTCAGATCCCGGAGGAAGACCGGCGGAGGCTTCTGGAGGGTGAAGGGGAGGGTCGAGGCCTTTACATCACTTATCGAATCATCCGTTTGTTAAAAGGCAGGATCGACGTGACCTCCTATCAGGACAAGACGACCTTCGTGGTCTTCTTGCCTCGCGTGCAGTGACTTGCCTCGGACCAGGACACGGCAGACAAGTCACAAGCAGCGGCGAAAGGGACCCAGGGGGCCCTTTTATCGAAAACCTCGAATCACAGAGCCGTCGTCCCGAATGACCGTTGCTCGGATAATTGAAAATGTATCACATTGATGAAATTATGGAGAGACTGAGGCTCAATGAGGAGATTGCCCAGAAGTTTTTCGAGGTTGAAGTCCGGATCCTCTCCACCCTCCATTTCACGGACCTATTTGAAAGGCTGCTGACGGAGATCCGAGATAAGTTCTCCATCCCCTATGTCTGGATTTCGCTGGTGGATGATAGCAGCGTTTCACACCTCATCGACGAAGTTGCGGCTTCAGAGGTGGTCCGGGAACGCTTGAATCTGATCCGGAAAGCGGATTTCTTGTCCCTGGTGGGAAACACTGGGAAGCCTTTTCTGGCCAACAAGGATCTGAGTCCATTTTACAGGCTTTTGCCGGAGGGCAAGACCTACCTCATCCGTTCACTGGCCGTCGCGCCGATCGTTTTGGACGACTGCATCATCGGGAGCCTCAACTGCGCTGACGGTTCTGATCTTCGTTACACACCGGGCATGGATACAACCCTTCTCGAAAGGCTGGCCGTAAAGGTGTCGATTGCCCTTTCGAACGTCACGGCCCATGAAAGGATCCGGTTGGCCGCATCCCGGGACCCGTTGACGGGCCTGTTGAACCGCAGAGCCATGGAGGCCGTCCTGACGAGGGAGTTCGATCGGGCGAAGCGATACGGTCAAGGCCTTTCAGTCCTTTTCATGGACCTTGACCATTTCAAGTCGATCAATGACCTTTATGGCCATGATGTGGGCGACGCCGTTTTGATATACGTCAGCGCCCTGCTGCAAAAGATGTGCAGGAGCAGTGATGTTGCGGCCAGATTCGGAGGGGACGAGGTATTCATCATACTTCCTTCAACTCAATTTGCATCGGCCCGGGCCTTTGCGGAGAGAGCGAAACGGCATTTACAGGATCATCCCTTTCTGCTGGAAGGGACCGAGATCCCGGTCAGCTTCAGCGTTGGCATTGCTGACCTTTGGGAAACGGGGGCCCCGGATCCGTCAACGTTGATCCGTCTTGCCGATGGCATGCTTTTGGCGTCAAAAAGGGATCGAAAGAGGGACAAGCAGGTGATCGACCTGCCGATCCGGGTCGAGGGAGGGCGGGATACGGAGAACGGATGAAAGGGAAAAGCGGAAGAGGAAAGCCGGAAAAATAAGTGAAATGTACGCCGCAACGCGCGGCCCGTGAGTTGGAAACGATGACTTTGTGATAATCATCAAAGTGGAGAAAAAGGTGGGTGAAAAAGATGCGAGTTCGAATCGATTATGATCTCTGCATGGGTGACCGGAACTGCAACAAGGTGTGCCCGGAGGTGTTTGAGTACGATGAAGATAAGATGATTTCGAAGATCCTTGTGGAAAAAGTCCCGCCCGATCTGGAGCCCTTGGTGAGAAAGGCCGCTCGAGAGTGTGCGCCCGGGGCTATTATTGTGGAAGAATGAAAGGCCTCTCTGTCGTCAAGGGCGCTTGCGTTTGGGCATGAACATCTGGCATGGAAGACCAGAACTCAGGATGACGGTCGAGGAAGGGCGCTGAGGGGATTTGAAACCCATTGCCCGGCATCCGTACGGATAGTGACGGTCGTGGGTGATAAAGAATCGGGCGCAGCCATAGCAGTTGATGCCCCGGGGCGGGTCGTCTTGCTTCATCGGCCCCATATCCTTGATCCTCTCTTTTTTCATGCCACCTCCACTTTTCCTATTCGGTCGTTGGCTGGAAATCTAAAGCAGGGGGGACCTCATGCATGGCAAGTATGTCCGGGGCCGATGCCAAGTGTCCTGAGAGGCTGCGTTCGGAGGTGAGCAATCGGGGCTGTGGGCGATTTGCATTCAGAGCTGAAAAACAGGATTCCGCCGAGAGAGTTGGCATTCGACATCGATGGTGTCTTCGCAGATACCTTCCGTGTTTTCGTCGAAACTGCACAAAAGGACTATGGGGTCCGGATTGAGTACGAAGACATCACGGAGTATGAATTTCTATCGGTCATCGACATGAAGGAATACATCGCTTCCGAGATCATTGGGCGGATCCTGTCCGATCCGATTCGGATGGGTATTGAGCCCATGGGAGGATCGGTGGAGGTGCTGACCAAGTTGGCCGCCACAAGTCCCATCCTTTTTGTGACGGCACGGCCGGAGAAGAAGGCCATTTCGGCGTGGGTAAAGCAAAAGCTCCCCGGGGCGGATTCGGGATCGATCCGTGTGGAAGCGACGGCCACTCACCTCCAGAAACTTCCCGTGCTGTTGAACTACGGCATCAGGTATTTTGTGGAAGATCGATTGGATACGTGCTACCTGATCGAAGAGGCATCGCTTGTCCCCATTGTCTTTGAACAGCCCTGGAATAGAAAAGTCCATCCTTTTTGCCGCGTGAAAGATTGGTGGGACCTGGCTTCCTTGATTGACTGGGGTGAGACCCCATCAAATTCGGGGCGATTGGTTTGCACTGCTTGACAAGCCTGCAAAAAATCATATCATGTTGTCACTAATATCCGCCAGGAAATTAACTGGTTAGAAGGAGGTTTCTGCCATGCCCACCTACGACTTCATGTGCCAGAAATGTGAAAAGCCTTTTACCCTGGTGATGACGATTTCAGAATACGACAGCAAGAAGTTCCGGTGCCCAAAGTGCAAGAGCAAGAAGGTAAAACAGCAGATCTCGTCATTTCAGGTGGTGACTTCGAAGAAGAGCTAGACGTCTCTGGGATTCCTTTTACCCCATGAGATGCGGGTTGCACTTATCGGACGACCGCTATTTTGGGTGGACGGCCGTTGCGTCAAGGGGCGTTTAGATTGCCCCATGCGTTGTCATTTTTTTGGAAGGTCTTGATGATATGCGTTCATTGCTGCCACATGGCTGCGGTGGCTGTTTGGCGTTAACCGGTTGCGTTCTAAAGAAGCAAGGGAATATCCGATGACGACATGTCCACATTGTTCTCAAGAAATACCAGGGACACTCTGCCCCCTGTGCGGCGAGAGCACGCCCGCGTCGGGGCGGTTTTGCATGAAATGCGGTTCATCCCTTTTGGACCCAGGCCCCGCCCCAGCGGATGATGATGAAATGGACCTTGAAAACAGGGTCCTGTGTCCCGACGGCACGTGCACCGGAATCGTGGTTGGCGGGAAGTGTACGGTCTGCGGCAAGCGCCCTGCCGAGGCAGAGAACGAGAACTAGGTCCAGAGGCAGGTATTGGTGATATGTACGAGCTCAAGGTCATCACGCATTTTGCTGCAGCACATCAGCTCAGGGAGTACGAGGGCGCCTGTGAGCGACTTCACGGCCACAATTGGAAGGTGGAAGTCTTCGTCACCGGCCCCGCGCTCAGGGATGACGGTCTGCTCCTGGATTTCAAGGATATCAAGCGGGCGACCCAGAGGGTGCTCGAACGGTTCGACCATCGATTGCTGAACGAAATTGAGCCATTCGGCTCGCTCAATCCTTCATCGGAAAACATCGCCCGCCACATTTTTGGTGCTCTATCCAGCGAACTCAATCGGGGTGACGTCAAGGTCAGCCGAGTGACCGCCTGGGAATCCGAAACAGCCTGTGCCACCTATAGGGCCGCCTGACGTGGCGGCGCCAGCCTTTCTTATCATCAGGCCCGACACCCCATGAAGATCTATGCTTTCATCCCCGCCCGGTACGATTCTCAACGTTTTCCAGGAAAGCCCCTGGCAATGCTCCTTGGCAAGCCCATGATCCAGCACGTCTTTGAACGGGCATCAAGTTGTCCGGGGCCCACCGAAGTCCATGTAGCAACCGATGACGAGCGGATCGCGGCTCGTGTTCGGTCTTTTGGGGGGAGAGCTGTCATGACGGCTTTCGGCCACCGTTCGGGGACCGATCGGATCAGCGAGGCGGCCGAACGCATCGGACTTCACGGGGAAGACATCGTCGTCAACATTCAGGGGGATCAACCCGTATTCCATCCTTCGATCATTCCCGCGCTTCTGGGACCCCTCTTGGAGGATCGTTCCCTAGGGATGTCCACATTGAGCTTCAAGATCATCGATGAAAGGGATATCGGCAACCCCAACCACGTGAAGGTGGTAACGGACAGAGAGGGAAACGCCCTCTATTTTTCCCGTTGTCCGATTCCATTTTCGAGGGATGACCGTTCGACGCAAAGCCACTACAAGCACCTGGGCTTCTACGGGTTCCGAATGGCATTCCTGTCGCAGTTCACACGCCTCGAAAAAGGGGTTCTCGAATCCGCTGAAAAACTTGAACAACTCAGGGCTCTTGAGCACGGATTCAAGATAAGGGTCGTTCCGAGTCCCTACAATTCCATCGAGGTGGATGTCCCGGAAGATGTCGCGAGCGCGGAGGCCGCATTGAGGGCCTTGGCTGCTGAAGGAGATAAACAGGTTTGGCACGGCCCGCTTGGATCCTGAAACCCCCGTCTCCGCTTGTCCCACAGCTCGTGCGTCAGGCAGGGGTCACGCCACTTCAGGCCCAGTTGCTCCTCAACCGCTCCATCTCGGACGGGCCCTCCGCAAAGGCCTTTTTGAGCGCAAGGCTTTCCCAGATGGCCGACCCCATGTTGCTCAGAGACATGGATCGTGCAACCGCCTCCGTTGTCGCAAACATAGAAAACCGCAAACCGATCACCATCTACGGCGACTATGACGCTGACGGGCTCACATCCACGGCCCTGCTGTGGAACTTTTTTTCCGAACTGGGCGTGCCGGTCTCCTACTATGTTCCTCACCGAATTAAGGAAGGCTACGGCCTCAACGAGCAAGCGGTTCGTAAAATCGCTGAAAAGGGAAGCGGACTGCTTCTGACCGTAGATTGTGGCATCTCCAACCGGGATGAAATCGATCTTGCCGGGAGGCTTGGTCTCGAAATCGTGGTGACGGATCATCATCAACTGCCCGGGGACTTTGAACCGCTCTGTCCGATGGTCAATCCGCAGCGGCATGACTGCCTCTTTCCCTCCAAGGACCTGGCTGGGGTGGGGGTGGCATTTCTCCTGGCCGTCTCTGTGAGAGCTGCGCTGCGCCAGAGAGGGTGGGCCAGCCCTTTGCCGGATTTGAGGGAGTATTTGGATCTGGTGGCACTGGGGACCGTGGCAGACCGGGCACCCATCCTGGGACAAAACCGGATTCTTGTCAAAAACGGGATGAAGCGGCTATTGAAGTCGAGATGGGAAGGGATCCGTGCCTTGAATCGAATCTGCCATCTGGCAGGTCCCGCCTTGACCACCTATGACCTGTCATTCAGACTGGCCCCTCGACTGAATGCACCTGGCAGAATGGACGGACCCGAATTGGGCATGGAGATCCTGACCACTTCCGAGGCCACGGCCGCCGATGAACTGGCGATCCAGGTGAACACCGCTAACACGAAACGGCAAGAGCTGGAGCGAAGTATTCTCGGTCAGATCGAAGACATCCTTGAGAACACGGGGCAGGTCGCCCGGTCAAGGATCCTTTTCCTGGCTGGAGAAAATTGGCATCCAGGCGTGCTTGGCATTGTGGCCTCGAGGCTTGTGGACCGCTATCACCGTCCCGCCTTTATCATGACTTACCGAGACGGCGCCGTCAAAGGATCGGCACGGAGTGTCCGTGGGTTCAATATTCACGGGGCGTTGTGTCGGTTCGACCACCTTTTCGATCGGTTCGGGGGGCACGCCCAGGCCGCCGGCTTTACTTTCAAGGCTCAGCATCTTGACCTCTTGCGGGACGGGCTTGAAGAGATAGCCCGGCAGAGCCTGACCGATCACGAGCTCAGACCCACCCTGGACGTGGATGCAGCGCTTGGACTCGGGGAGGTGGATCTTGAGATGGTCTTGGATGTGGAGGCCCTGGCCCCGTTTGGAGAGGGCAACCCCGAGCCCGTTTTCCTGACACGGGGTCTTGAAGTGAAAGGGGCCAAGGTCATCGCAGAGCGACATCTCAAGCTTGCGCTAAGACAGGGCAGAGCGGTTTTCGAGGTCATTGGGTTCGGCCAGGCTCAAAAGAGGCCGCAACCGGGCAAAACGGTGGATATGGTCTTCACCCCGGAGATAGATCACTGGCAAGGAAACCGCCGTGTCCGACTGCGGATGCTGGACATCAGCGAGACGGCGGACGGAATTGGGTCCGCCGGTGCGGCAAGCCTCGTCAAGAAGACCATCAGTCCTTGAAGATTCGGGCCGCCAGATCTATGTCCTCGGGGGAAAACACGAAGAGGGATTTCTCGCCCCCCGGAAGGGCCGATCCGTAAACGTAGTTGATGTTGATGCCTTCTTCACCGAATTTTTTGGCCATCTCTGCCAACGTGCCAGGATTGTTTACGATTTCAAGGGCGATGACCGGCATGATGTCGAAGACGTATTCCTCTCTGGACAGGAGATCGATGGTCCGGTCCGTTTGATCCACGAGGAGCCTGATGAGAGCGAAGTCGGCGGAGTCCTTTTGCATGGAGGCGTAGCTCGCCGCCGGTGCGAAACGTTTGAGGGATTTTCCTCTCGCCTTGAATAGCCCCTGGACGTACTCCGAGGCATCTTGAATGGTCAATGCATCGATGTTCACTTTGGCGCCAGCCAGGAGGGTGGCCAGCTTTCCGAGCTCTCCCGGCGCATTCTTGAGAAAGAGAGAAATTTCCGTTCTTACCATTTCAATGCTCCTGAACACGGATTGAACTCACGCCGGAGGCGCGGTAGAGCATGGTTACTCCTTATAGCCCTTAAGATACCTCAAAAAGTCCGAATCAGTAGAGAGGACCAGGGAACTGTTCTTGTCCAGGGTTTCCCGGTAAGCTTCAAGCGTCTGAAGGAATGAATAGAACTCCGGATCCGAGCTGAAGGCCTGGGCATAGATCTGAGTCGCCTCGGCGTCAGCCTTTCCCTTGACTTCCTCGGCCCTTTTGTAGGCCTCCGACGTGATTTCCTTCAAATCCTTCTGCCGGTTTCCTTCGATCTTGCTGGCCTCTCCCTTCCCCTCTGAGCGAAACTTCTCCGCGATCTGCCTGCGCTCGGCGATCATCCGGCCATACACAGACTTCTGAACCTCTTCCACGTAGTTGAGGCGCTTGATCTTCACGTCCACCAACTGGATTCCGAATTCCGAAAGCTTAGGTTGGGCCTGGGCCACGATCCCTTTGACGATCTCACGTCTGCCCATGGCCACCTTTCCCAGGGGGCTGATCTCTTTGATTTGGTCGACGCCCATCTCGGAAGTGTCCAACTCTCGGTTGGTGGCTCGCACCGTCTCGATCAAGGGATAGGAGGTGATGAAATTTCGGACCGCTGCATCGATGATGTCATCAAGCCGGCTCTGGGCACCGATGATGTTGTTGACGGTCTGAAAAAACTTGAGGGGATCTACGATCTTCCAGCGTGCAAAGGTGTCCACCCAGATAAAGGTCTTATCCAACGTGGGGATCTGGCCGGGCTCGCCGTCCCATTCAAGCAGGTTTTTGGGGAAATAGTTGGCCTGCTGAATGACCGGCACCTTAAAGTAGAGACCAGGTTCGGTCTTTGCATCCCCGATGGACTTCCCGAACTGGGTGAGCACGACCTGTTCGGTCTCATCCACCACGTAGAAACCCTGGTAAGCAATGAACGCCACGATGGCCAGCGGAATGATCAGGAATTTGGCATTCATGGATTGCCTCCTTTGGCCTTACCCAGATTCAGCAGCGGAAGCAGATTTTTTTGATCGGAGTCCACAATGTATTTTTCACCGATTTTAGGGAAGAATTTCCTTCATGGCTTCAAGATAGAGCCTTCTCCGGGTCACGTCCTTGGCCTTAGCATATTCTTCATACTGGGCAAGGAATCGGGCCGCGTCGCCTTTTGCCCGGTTGACGCGATCCAGGGCATAGCCTTCGGAGGCCCGGACCACCCTTTCAGCATCGCCCCGGGCCGCCGGGATGACCTTGTTGTATGCCTCCCTGGCCTGGTAGATCATCTTCTCTTTTTCCTGAAGCGCCTGATTGACCTCGTTGAAAGAAGGTTGGACCGGCTCGGGCACGTTGGTCTTTTTCATTTCGATGGTGACCACCTGGATGCCTGTCTCTGCCTCGTCCAGCTCTTTCTGAAGATGCTGCTGCGCGTCGAGGGCTATTTCTTCGCGTTTGCTGATGACTTCGTTGATGGAGCGGTCCCCCACGACCGAGCGCATGGAAGACTCGGAGAGGTCCCTCAAGGTGTTTCGTACGTTTAGAACCTTGAAAAGGTAGTTAAATGGGTCCTTGATCCGGTACTGAACGATCCATGGCACAACCGCCACGTTCAAATCCCCCGTGAGCATGAGGGATTCCCCTTCATAGGCGGCCCCCGTCGCAAACCTCGTACGTACGCCCGGTTCCAGGGTCCGGAAGCCAAACTCCTCCTTGAAGATGTATCTGACCTTGACCTTCTTGACCGTTTCTATTCCTGCGGGCAGTTTGAAATTCAGACCCGGTTGCGTGGTCCTGATATACTTACCGAAACGTTGGACCACGCCCACCTCATCGACGGCCACGGTGTAGAAGCAGCTCGACCCGATGAAGACCAGGATGAGAAGCGCGATGACAATTCCGAGCCCCCCTGGGATCTTCCCTCGAGCCCCCTTGATCTTTTCGATGATGTCATCCACGTTGGGCGGACCGCCACCGCCGGAGGCCTTCCTTTGTTCCTGCAGCTTGTCCCAATCCCATGCCATAAGGCTCTCTCCTTCACGCGCTTGGTCCCGCGACCGGCCAAAAAACGAGGGCCGTCCATGGAGGCTCTGGTCCCAAGAAGTTGGATTCCTAAAGGATTCTCAAAGGCGGTTCGATGGCTGGAGGATATAAACAAAGGCCGGTCGAGTCAAGGACAAAGCGGAATCCGGGCCGGCAGCCGTGCTGAATGGTGCATCGTTTCGGTTTTCCCAGGATGGCGCCTTTCTCCTCGTCTCTCCTTCCCCTCCAGCCCTTCGACTCAGGCTCACCCTGGTCCTTCCATCGGCCTGCGTAAGAGCAGAGAATGCTTTTGGCTTCTCGATTCGTTTTCTGCGCTGACGCGAATGGCTCGCCTTCCGGAGATGGGGCATTCATGCTCACAAATGCCGCAGCCAATGCAGCGCGCCGGGTCCACGTGCGGTTGCTGAAGCCTCACGAGGATTTCTACGTTTGTCCCAGGCCGTCGGAGCTGACCAGCCGGCTCACCGGAGGCCACCTGGAGGGTGTCTTCGCTGTTTGCGAAAATGGGTTTGATGGTTTGACCCCGTGCTTCGACGACCTGGCAATAATAGTCACCTGTTGAAAACCGGTTCGGTTGAAGCGAGGCCCCTTTGAGGACCCAGCGGGTCCCGTCCACCTTCTCCAAGGGAAAGGTTGGGAGGCCCAGGACCGGCTGAAAGTGCTCCCGGGTCACGATGGCCTTGGGGCTTACCGGACAGTTCTCCTGGCAGACGATGCAGGGTCGGTCCATGGCCCAGGGCAAACAACGTCCGCGGTCCACGAAGGCAGTTCCGAGCCTTATGGGCCCCTGGCTGCGGAAACGGTCCCTGCCGAGACGCTCGTCGAGGGTGATGGGTCTTATGGCCGCCGTGGGGCAAAGGTTTCCACAGGCCACGCAGTTGGGCTGGCAACCACTTGTCCCGATCCGAAAGTTCAGAACCGGCGTCCATAGGCCTTCGAGACCCGCCGAGAGAAGGGCAGGTTGAATGATATTGGTCGGGCAAATGCGCATGCACTGGCCGCACTTGGTGCAGCGGGCAAGGAACCTTGTCTCGTCCAGTGACCCGGGCGGCCGGATCAGATCTGAGTTCCAGTTGTCTGCGAGGGATCCATCGAGCCGGATCAGGGGAATGGCGACCACGCCTGAGACCAAGGCCGTGATCCATTCCCGCCGGGACAAATCGGGTGTAGGGTTCTCCCGTGCGGTTGACCGCCCGACCGTGTATTGAATCAGATCTTGGGGGCACGTGTGGAGGCAGTTGAAGCAGAGGACGCAGTCGCCTCCGTGTATTCGACCGGAGGGCTCGCAACCGCCCTCGCACCCTGCATCGCAGACCCCGCACCGGGAACATTCCGGGCAGGTCTTTCCGATCCGCCAGAGCGAAAGCCGCGAGATGAGCCCGAAAAGGGCCCCCAAGGGGCAAATGATCCGGCAGTAGAAACGGGGAAGCCAGAAATTTAAGAAGACGGCCGTAAGAAAAACGGTACCGATGAGCCAAGCCCCTTCGTAGTGCCGGGGCGCGCTCGAAAGGAGCGGCGGGCTCCGATCCAGGACAGGCAGGACCGCAAGGCCGGCCGTTCGATAAAGGAGCGGTATGGGATCAAGCAGGCCTGTTTGAATGGAGCGTACGGCCATTAATCCCATGGGAAGCAACAGGGTTAATGCCGGCCACATCAAAAGCATTGAAAACGCGATGATCCCCAATCTGAGGGATCCTTCAAAGTATCTGAAGGAAAAGAACAACAGAAGCACACCCAGGGTAGCCGCTGCGGCGATCGGCATGAAACTGTCAATCCGCCCGAAGAGAATGGTTGGCGACACGGCAAGGTGCAGTGCCGCAGGCATGAGCAAAAAAAAGAGGATCCAGTATTTGACCGTGTGGCCCTTCCGATAATGGTTCAATTGTGCCTTTAGGGCCAGAGATTTTTTCCTGTGCGTCAGATAGCCCACGCCGTGGTGGATGGTGCCGAAGGGACAGACCCAACTGCAAAAGAACCGACCGATCAGAAGGGTAAGCAGGATCACAGCCACTGACCACAGAAGGCCCGCATAGAGGGTGTGGGTCGTCAAGAGGGTTGCGACAGCCAACAGGGGATCGAGCTGCAAGAGCCAGTTGACCGGCCAACCCTTCAGCTGATACCAGCCCTCCCCGAGCCGCGTCGCGGCGACGAACCAAAAGAAAAGGGCCAGGAAGAATCCCTGGCTGATGCGACGGGCTGTGATGATGTTCATATATGAGAATCGCTCAATTCGTGAACCAATATTTCATCGCCGATCAACCGCTTCGCCTCATGTGGCCGAAGTCTCGATCAGCTTGATGGCCCGGTAATCCGCACTCCCGAGACCAACTTCTGCAGCCTTTCGGATGAAAGGAAGATCGGCGGCCGACTTTCCGAGCAAGGTGGCGCCGAACGCATCCGCAGCCACCTGATCGGTGCTGATGATCAGGGTGTCTGTCTTCCTGAGATCAGAGAGGGACCCACCCGTGGGTCCGTTCTTCACCATGGTAACCGTTCCGTCCAGGATGACCAATGTTGGACGAACCATGAGCGCCAGCTCCTGGATGATGGTGTGGATGTCCTGGTGAAAAAGACTCCGCCTCCCACCCAGGAGCCCATACCAGTTCTTCATGGCCATGGAGGCCCCGCTTCGGTGATGATCCTTGATGGGTGCGACACCGATGAGTTTGTTGACGCGGTGGAGGGGTTCAACCAATACCGGCCACCGCCTGATCAGTGCACCGCCTTTGACCGTCACGGGCCGGAAGGCCTCGGCTTGTGGGAGGATGACCTGGCCGCCTGCAGACCGGGTTGCCCCTGAGATACCGCTCAGCTCAAAACACGTGAAGGGGTCATTGATAGGGTTGTCGGTGACGATGACCGATTTGGCGCCGACGGCAAGACAGAGTCGGATCAGTTCTGATACGAGCTCGGGATGGGTCGTTGCGCCCAGCGCCGGCGGCGAAGCAAAGGCCGCGTTCACTTTCAAGGCCACCCGGTCCCCTGGTTTCACAAAACCATCAAGCCCTCCGATGGCAGACATCCCGGTCCGGAGGGACTTGGCCCGGTCCGGACCCTTTATAACCACGAGTTTTGGCTCGACACCTGCCACTCGGAAATCCGGGACCTGGGCCTCTTGGGGTTCACCCGAAAACGGGGTGGGACCGGACGGGTCATGCAGTGAAAACCCTAGACCCAGAGCGGCGGCGGAGGCCAAGCCCGCCTTGGCACATCGAGCCATAAATGTGCGCCGGTCTAATGGCTCTCCTTTCACTGGGCCGTCTCCTCTTTGCGCTGGGTCTCCGCCAGACGATCCATCAAGAGCCAGCCGAGCTTCTCGGCGATAGTCTGGTCCGGGGCTTCCCTTACCCCCCCAAAGATGAGACCCTTCGACACGATGAGCTCAAAGGCGTCAAGGATCTCGACCAGGCGCGCGTTTTCGCCATTGAACGCCTTTGACTCAACCGCCTTGCCGCCGTTTTCCAGGAGAAACGTATAGTAGGCCGAGGCGAGCTCCGCCGCCTTGGAAGGAGACTCGCGCCGTGATAAAAAGACCGTGGCCCCGATGTGATCGACCTCATAAGAGGCCGTGAACACATTGTCCAGCCCTTCAAAACCGAAGGCGTCGGTCGAAATCAGCGATATGGACGCTTTATTCAAGTAAGGTTCCGGGAAAAGGAGAAGCTCATCGAAGATCTCTGAAGAACCAGGGTTTTCACCAACGATGGCCTGTGCAAGGGTCTCCCTGGCGGCCATTTCCTCTTGGGTGCTTCCTGAGCCGATGATCTCCACGTACATGTGGCCGTTGAGAAAATAGTGTCCATTTTCGGTCCGGTATGAAAACGGCGTGAGATTAAGCCGTACTCCATCGTCCCGCATCTGTTCACTGTAAACCGCAAAGCCGTTTCTGGATTTTCCCATATCATACTGGAAGACCTCCATCCATGCGTCGGATGGGTCTTTCAACCTGAAGCGTTGTGTCGTGAGTTTTTTCATGCCCGATGAGAGATAAAGCTCTGCTTTCCCGTCAATTTTGTCCGAGAGGTTTTCAGGGGAAAAAAACTCGACGGGACCTGAGGGGACAAGGTTCCCCGGGGTGGGAAAATCCACGTTGATCCCCTGCGAAGGCCGACCAGGGTCAGGAGTCCGGGATCCGGACCCGTGCGTGAGCAGGGAATCATTGGCTGGGTTGTGTCGGAACTGAAGGCCGAAGACCGTCGCCCCTATCCCACCCAGGATAAAAAGGACGAAGATGCTGAGGCCCCTCTCGAGGCTGCTGGGGCTTCTGTTGGTTTTGATGTTCAAGGTTCGAATCTGAAAGCCTGGAAGAAAACGTTCGTGCGTGTATCCCTCGTACCACGGTTGCTGCCTCAAATTATAGCCGAAACCCCTATGCGGGTCAAATGGGGCGAAACCCGTTTGACGTGGGACGGAGTATTGGAGTATTGGATTGGTGGAGTCATGAAGTACGGGGGTGCCGAACCTTTGACGCTTTTTTTCAGCCCATCACTCCATTTCTCCATTACTCCGGTACACCAAATCCACCAGGAGGTTCCACCATGAGCGCAGATCCACTGGCGAGCGCGGCCCAATTTGTGTATGACGACCTGAGGCTCAAGACCCTTCCTGTTGGGGTCAGGTTCCTGAAGGACAAGGCGGCCATCCCGGACGGGGCCAGACGACCTGCTGTCTTTTTAAAGAAACGGGTGACCGTCTGTCAGGTCATGACCATGGCGCGAAACTACGGGTGGCAGATGGCTGTCACGGGAGAGGACCTGGTCTGTCCCCTGGCTGCCCTGGCCTTTGGGTTCTCTTCCTCCCTGTCCCCGGTTGAGGACATGGCCGAGGCCTTTCTCACATCGCAGTACAAGCGCGGCGCGGACAAGTCCTTGAAAGAGACAGCTCAGATGTGTTTTTTTGAAAAGGGGGCCTGGAAGGCCCTGTTCATGAGTCCCCTCCAAAAGATGGCCCAACCCCCCGATGTGGTCGTTCTTTACGGGAACCCGGCTCAGATTTCACGCCTGGTCCAGGCCGCTACGTATGACATGGACGAGAGAATTCAGGGCCTCTTCGGCGGTAAGGTGGAGTGCCCGGAATACCTCATCCGCCCCATGGTCACGGGAAAGCCCAGGGTGGTGCTCCCCGGGCCTGGAGACCGGATCTTTTCCATGACCGGGGATGACGAAATGATCTTCGCTTTTCCCTATGCCTTTCTGGATAAGCTCACGGAGGGTCTCCGGGAGTCGGGGAAGCGGGTGGGTGCCCGCTATCCCATCACCTTCTACCAGAATTTCCAGCCTGAATTTCCAAAACATTACCAGGAACTGGCCAAAAAGCTGGGACTGGCGGAGGAGTGCGATTAATGTGGTTGCGCGCTGCATTAGTACCTGCGCGATGAAATTGAACGCAAAATGGTCACGATTTTTGGTTTCAGGTTTCAGCAAACCCCAGATCCTGACACCTGAAACCTGTTTGGTTCCGGCTTGGCCGGGTTAGGGAAGGGGAGGAAATGATCCGGAAGTGAGGGGATGAACATGGTTCAGAAGAGACACTTGATTTGGGTTACCATGTGCGCCGCGGCCTTTTCTTTCGCCGTTATGGGGCCTAAGGCGGCGGCCTCGCCGCTGAAGACGATCCAGAATTCCATGGGTATGGATTTCGTCTTGGTGCCTGCCGGGGCTTTTCTCATGGGAAGCCCGGAGGACGAGCCGTTCAGAAACAAGGACGAGGTCCTTCACAAGGTCACGTTGACCAAGCCGTTTTACATCCAGACCACCGAGGTGACCGAGGCACAATGGCATGCCCTGATGGGGCGGAAATGGTTCGGCCGCAGAGAGGGCGATAATCTTCCTGTGGTGAAGGTCTCCTGGTATGACTGCATGGAATTCGTGGAGAAGCTCAACCGGTTGGGCGAAGGCCGGTACCGGTTGCCCACCGAGGCCGAATGGGAGTACGCCTGCCGGGCCGGGAGTCAAGCGCCCTACACCTGGGGAAAGACCATTGACTGTACGCAAGCCATGTTTGCCAATAACGGCTCTGATTCCCGGGATTGCCTCGATTATGCCAAGAAGAGAGGTTTTCCCACGGACAGTCCGGTACCGGTCAAGAGCTATCCTCCCAACGGCTGGGGGATCTTTGACATGCACGGCAATGTGTGGGAGTGGTGCCTGGATTGGTATGGTGCTTATCCCTCCGACAGTATTACGGATCCAAAAGGGACGCCCTCTGGCTCTCAGAAGGTCCGTCGCGGAGGGAGCTGGTTTAAGGGGGCTTCCCTTTGCCGTTCGGCCAACCGCAATTTTGGTCACCCCGCCAGCCGCTATGCAACCCTTGGCTTCCGCCTGGTGAGGGAGGCCGAATGAGATTGCGGAATAGGAAAGGGTGAAGACGGAAGGTTTAAGGCCCCGTTGAAAACAAAAAGGAGGACCGAAGTTCGGTCCTCCTTTGCTTTCGAGCTGACAGCTTAGCGCTGAGCGCTAACGATTAGAAGAGCCCGGAAACTTTTCCGGTGTTCACATCCACGTCTATGCGCCTGAAGGCGGGGTTGGAGCTCGTTCCTGGCATCAGGCTGATGGTGCCGGCACACGGGCAGAGGAACTTGGCACCCGAATAAATAAGCACGTCGCGGATGGGCAGGACCCAGCCCTTGGGCACGCCCTTGAGGGTGGGATCATGTGTCAGGCTCAGGTGGGTCTTGACCATCATGGTCGCGAAATCGCCATACTTGGGATCGCTTTCCAGCATCTTGGCCTTGGCCTCGGCTTCAGGGGTCCAGGAAACGCCGTCGGCACCGTAGACCTCTTTCGCAATCAACGCAACGCGATCACGCAGCTTCATTTCGATCGGGTAGAGAAACTTGAAATCGTTCTTCTGGTTGCAGGCATCGATGACGGCATCGGCAAACTCTAGGGCGCCGTCACCGCCCTTCAGCCAGTGGTTGGACTCCGCACAGCGCGCGCCCGCCGCTTCGGCCGCCTTCTTAACCAGAGCGATCTCTGCATCCGTATCGGTGTAAAAACGGTTGATGCACACCACCGGGCTGATGCCGGCCTTGCGAATCACACCGATCATGTGGATCATGTTTTCACACCCCTTTTCCACGAGCTTTAGGTCTTCCTTGGTATAGGCGTCGGGCAGCGCAATGCCGGCCACCACTTTCGGGCCGCCGCCGTGCATTTTCAGTGCCCGGATGGTGGAGGTCAGCACCGATACGTGGGGTTTGAGACCGCTGAAGCGGCACTTGACGTTCCAGAATTTTTCAAAGCCGATGTCGGCGGCAAAACCGGACTCGGTGACGTGGTAGTCAAACAGCTTCAGGCCCACGCGGTCGGCGATGATGGAGGACTGCCCCACGGCGATGTTGGCGAAAGGGCCTGCGTGCACCATGCAGGGGTTGTACTCGGCCGTGCACATGAGGGTTGGGTTGATGGTATTTCGCATGAAGGCGGTCATAGCGTTTCCGACTTCCAGATCACCGGTGGTTACGGGTTTGCCGCTCTTGTCAAAGGCCAAGGTGATGTTGTTGAGGCGTTCCTTCAGGTCCGCCAGGTCCCGGATGACCGCCAGGATCGCCATACACTCGGAGCCGACCGCGATGCCGAACTTGGACTGCATGGTGTAGCCGTCCTGACGACCGCCCAGCCCTATGACGATGTTGCGGAGGGCCTGGGCACAGAAGTCGATGATCCAGCCCATTTCCACCCGGGTTGGGTCGATGTCCAGGCGGCGCATGCCGGTGAGCCGCTTGAGCTGCTCGTCGGTGTAGTTGCGCTCGTGTTGCATGCGTGCGGTCAGGGCGACCATGGCCAGGTTGTGGGCGTTCATGATGTCGTTGATGTCGCCGGTCAGGCCCAGCGAGAATTCCGTCATGGGGACCAAGAGCGAGTTTCCGCCGCCTGCCGCCGTTCCCTTCACGTTCATGGTAGGGCCGCCGGAGGGTTGTCTCAAGGCGCCGCCTACGTTCACGCCCCGTTTGCCCAGTCCTTCCATCAGTCCGCATGAGGTGGTGCTCTTGCCTTCGCCGAGCGGGGTCGGCGTGATGGCTGTGACCTCGATGTACTTGCCGTCTGGCCGATCCTTCAGCCGGTCTATAATCTTCAGAAAGTCCAACTTGGCCAGCCTGCCCATGGGGAGCATCTCGTCCTTTTCGAGCCCGAGCCTTTCGCGCCACTCCTCCGAGGTCGGCATGTTTTTTTCTGCCTCTTCCGATATCTGCCAGTCCGCCATCTTGGTTGCATCGTAAGCCATCTAATCCATCCTCCTCATTATTAGTTTGATTTTTTCGAGTCCGGAAGTATTCTGATTCCCACTTCCATTACCCAGTAATGGATCGCCTATTTGCCGCATGCAAAGCGGAACACGCCTATCACAAAACGGGAGGGGGCGTCAAGGGGTTAAGGTGATGGGTTGTCGAGGAGGCACTGTGATGTCAGCGAGAATCGAACTGGGTTTCATCGGGGCCGGGAATATGGCCGGCGCTCTGATCAAGGGGCTTCTTGCAAGCCGCCTGTATGAAAGGGAGACCTTGATCGTTTTCGACCGGAATGCGGCGGTTCTGAAAGAGCGAACCGACAAGTACGCCATTCGGCCGGGTGGCTCCAACCGGGAGGTGGTGCGGGAGAGCCCCGTGGTGGTCTTGTCTGTAAAGCCCCAGAACATGAAAGAGGTCCTCGAAGAGATCCGCCCGGAGGTGAGGGATGGTCACCTCTTCATCTCTATCGCAGCGGGCATCCCCCTGAGACTGATCCGGGACATCCTCGACCGCGACATCGCCATGGTCCGGGTGATGCCCAACACCCCGGCCCTTGTCCTTCAGGGGATGAGCGCATTGGCCCCAAACGAGATGGCCGGCCCGGGCCATGTGGCGTTGGCCTCGAAAATCTTTGACGCGGTTGGCCAGACGGTGGTTGTGGCGGAATCCATGATGGATGCGGTCACCGCCCTGTCCGGCAGCGGGCCGGGATACCTGTTCAGAATGATGGAGTGTCTGGTGGAAGCAGGTGTGGGCGTGGGCCTCGATCGGGAGATCGCCAAACGTCTGGTGGTTCAGACCTTCGCGGGAGCGGCCCAGTTGGCCCAGGAGTCGAAAGAGCCTCTTTCTCGCCTCAGGGAGCGGGTGACCTCACCGGGTGGGACCACAGAGGCGGGCCTCGCCGCCTTCAACGAGATGGGATTCGAAGACACGATCTGCAAGGCCATCCGTGCGGCCTATGAAAGATCGCTTGAACTGGGCAGCCGATTCTAGGCCCTTGAATTTCAGCCCCAGGTTTTGCTATTTTGTGCTCATCCATAGATCACGTCTGCGTGAAGGAGCACTGTTTTTGTGCACACCCGGGCACAACCCCCTCTAAGAGAGGCGCGTCGAATCACAGAGAGGTCGGCGCCATGGCGTCGACCGACCATCGAGGCACATATTTTGCATTGAATAAAAGCGCCTGGCGCACGGCCCAGGACGCAAGGTCAAAGCCGGCAGATAACGACAACAAGAATTCTGGAACACCAATGAGGGATGGCGCCCATCGATGACGGCGTCACCCCTGGCTCGGTGATGGATCAGCCGTTTCGGCCATGAGATCACGGGGCTTGAGATCAAAGCTTTGAGGAGTCCTCCATGAAGTGTCCAAAGTGTGGCTATGTGAGCTTCGACCACCACCAGGTTTGCCCAAAGTGCAGCAAAGATGTCCTGGCCGAGCAGCGAAGGCTCAATCTGCCGGACTACGAGCCCAATCCGCCTTTTTTCTTGGGCGCGCTGACCAATCAGAGTGTTCCGGCACCGGCTATCTCAGTGTCCCCGCAAGGACCAGGCGCGACGATAGAATTCGATGAAGCCCTCCAATCAACCATGCGTGATGATGCCTTGTCATCGGCGACAGAAATTTCTGCACCCAGCGCCGGGCACGCCATTTCATCGGCTTCCGTCAAAGCCCCGGATGATGAGCTGGACCTGGATCTGGATGAACTATCTCTGGATTTGGACGAAGGGAGCGGACCAGGGGAGCCCGGCTCGTTTCAGTTCGAACCTCGGGCCGCCGAAGAAGATTCCATATCCCTTCACTCCGGTGATCTCAATGCCAGGGAAGAAAAGCCGTCAAACGGCGGACCTGCTGCCTCTGATCAAGGCAAGCTTGACGAGACATTGTCCCTGGAGGGGATGCTGGATCTTGAGGAGAACCGGATGGGGCTCAACACCGCCGAGATGCTGACGCTTGAGTTGGATCGGAAACTTGACGCGGCATCTTCCGAAATGGCAGAAGATGAACTGGATGAATTCGAGTTCGACATCGACCTGGATGAACTGAAAGAAGTCAAGGACTGAGACCCATTCCGTCCGCTGCAGGTTCATGGTCGGCCGCGTTCCACCCGCCCATTTCCCAACCGCGTTCCACCAAAAGGGCCAGAGGACCGCTCAGACTCTTCAGGAGCAAGAGATCTTCCTTCCTGAACCCGTGAGGCATGCGCAGTGAATCAATATAGAGGGCGCCAAGCGTTCGACCGTTTCTTAGAAGCGGGACGCAAATCACGCACCTAATCTGCAAACTCAAGCTTTCAGAGAGATCAGCAGGGGGTTCGTAAAAGGTGTTTGACATCCGGATGGCTCTGCCTTCTTTAATCACGTCCTCTACGACCTTCCGGCTGAGCGCCAGATGGGCATCCCCCTCGTGGGTTCTCGTTCTCAATAAGAGACCTTTCTGTTCCTTGTTTCCGTGACCGACGATCAGGATCGCCGCCCTGTCGATCCTTGGCAAATGATCAATCAGGGAATTCAAGGCCTCGAAACATATCTCCCTTTCACTGCGGGCATCACTTATGAGTTCCGATATCCGGCAGAGGGGTTCCAGGTATCGGGCGGGGCGTTGTCGACGTTCAACTTTTGCCTTTCCCCTTTCTTTGGTGAGCGTCGAGGGAAACGGGGACACGGATAGATCTTCCGCCTTCAGTTGCGTCTCTCCCATGGAAATGATATCCCCCTCATTCAATTCAAAACCCTCACCAGGCAGGATGAGGTTGCCGTTCAGCCAGGTTCCGTTGGTGCTTTTCAGATCCTCCACAAAGAATTTGCCGCCTATGCGGAAAATTTTGAGCTGTTTTCTGGACAAGGCGCGGTCGCTGATCCGGATGTCGTTCTTTGACGATCGACCGAGAAAAATCGTCTCTTTCTGAAGATCAAAGGTCTGACCCTTCTTTGGCCCCGAGATGATGTGGAGCTTGCCCATTACGTAAAGTCCGGCATGCTTTTTAAAGTGTTTTCCGAAGAGCCTTTGGGTTTCATTCTGCCCAAATTGCCCTCGAATTGGAACGTATCCTAATGAGGATCTCGGAAAATATCAACCGCTTTGCGTCGGATTCCTCTTAACCCTCACCCACCCTCCGCTATTCTGCCAATCGTCAATATTTTGGCGTCTTCACCTCCATCACGTTGAATCTTCATGACTTGATCCCCGAGGGCCGCCGTCTCGGGTTTTGTCCGTCCCTCAAGCGACTGCGCCCCTTTGCGTTGTCACGACGATGCAAGGGGTGAGAACCGCGAGTGCTTCTCGATGGATGGCATTGGATTTGCAGAACCTGGCAAAAGCTTGTCCTACAACGGATCGATCCCTGCAAATGGAGCGTGGTGCATGGATGGAGGCACGGATCAAAGGACTGATCATGGCAGGGTCTTCGTTGGATTCGAAGACATGGGGAGGGAAAAGGAATCATGAACCAAGTTTTGGCGACGGAGGGCAACAGCAGTGGTAGCACCATACAGCAGGGCTCCGGCGTCATGAGAATCGGCGAGCTTCTGGTCAAAGAGGGTTTCGTCAAGACGGCCGACGTGGAGCAAGCCCTTTCGATCCAGCGCCAGGAAAGGGCGCTCGCCGAGAGTCCGTTAGGGGAAATCCTCTTGAAGACGGGCATCATCACGCAGGCCGAACTGGACCAACTTCTCGCTCACCCGGACTTGAAGCGATCCATCGGATCGCTTGCCGTGGATAAGCGGCTGATTACGCGCACCGAGCTCGAATCCTGCCTGCAAGAAGCAAACGGACGGCCAGAGAATCGGTGAGGTGTTGATCGAAGCGGGGTACCTGAAGCCGGCCGATCTCCAACAGCTCCTCCGAGAGCAGATGGGCGCTCCCAGGCTCGGGGAACTGGCCGTACAGCTGAAACTCATCAGCGAAGCGGAGCTCAAGGCAGCGCTGAGAATCCAAAAAGCGCCACGGACCCTTGGAGAAATCCTTTGCGACCTGAAGCTGGTCAATCCCCTGGATCTCTATTACGTGCTCAACAAGCATCGCAAGCAGCACCGGTTGGGAGAGGTCCTGGTGGAGATGGGCTACGTCAGAAAGGAGGATCTCAACCTGGCCCTCCAGGAGCAGAGGCACAGCTCCGACTCCCTCGGCGAGATCCTGGTCAAAAAGAAGATCATTACCAAGGTCCAGCTCCAGGAAGCGCTCTCACGACAGTCAAACGTTTCTTTCAAGTCCCTTGAAGGGTTTTCCTACAGTCCGGTTGAAAAGAAGACCCTGGCCTCGCTCATCAGCCAGCGTTACGCCGAAAAGAACTGGATCCTCCCCATCTCCCTTGAAGGGAAGGATTTGACCCTCGGCATCCTCAAGCCCGAACAGATCGGCACGGCCCGGGAACTCAAGGCGCTTTACACCAATCTGGAGATCCATTGTGTCCTTATCCCCGAGGAGAAGTTCGCCGAGCTCTTCGAGGTCCTTTACAACAGAGCCCTGGCCGGAATGAAGGCCCTGACGGACGAAGAGGATGAAGAAGACGGGGAAGAGAAGTCCGTCGACTTCATGCAGATCGAGCTGGATGAGGAGATCGACAGCCAGAAGGACGAAGGGCCGGTTTATAACGTCAAAGATATCGAGGTTGAGGAACTGGTCAACTTCATTATCAAGTACGGAATCAGCAACGGTGCCAGCGACATCCACATCGAGCAGGACCGCTCAGACGTCAAGCTTCGGTACAGGATCGACGGGGTGCTGAGAGACTGCAACATCGCCTGGCTCAAAAAGAAGCTCCAGGAAAAGGCCGGTTCCATCATTTCGAGGATCAAGATCATCTCGAATTTGGACATCGCCGAGAGGCGCATCCCACAGGACGGCGTGTTCCGAATCAATTACTATGACAAGGCAAAGGGAGAAAAGACCGATCTCGACTTCAGGGTGGCGACCTGCAAGGCCATCGTGGGCGAAAACGTGGTCATCCGCATCCTGGACTCGCGAAACGCACGCGTTGGACTTGAAAGCCTTGGCCACTCCCCTCATGTAATCGAGCCATTCAAACGCTTCGTCAAGAGCTCGGCAGGCATGATCCTGGTGACCGGTCCCACTGGGAGCGGAAAGTCCTCCACGCTCTACGGCGCCCTGAAGTTCGTCTACAATCCCACCATCAAGATCATCACCGCAGAGGACCCTATCGAATACAGCTTTCCGGGAATCATGCAGACCCAGGTCAACCCGAAGATCGATGTCACCTTTGCGCGACTCCTGAGATCCTTCCTAAGGCTCGACCCCGATGTGATCCTGGTGGGCGAGATACGGGACGTCGAGACCGCCCGAATCGGGTTTGACGCCGCCCAGACGGGCCATCTGGTCCTGAGCACGCTTCACACCAACGACTCCGTGAGCTCGGTGTCCCGTCTTTTGGATCTTGAGGTGGAACGGGCACAGATCGCAGCCTGCCTGAGCTGTTCCCTTGCGCAGCGGCTGGTGCGCCGCATCTGTCCATCGTGTGCCAGGGAGTATGTCCCGGATGAAGAGGAATGGTTTCCGTTTTTCGACAGCTATCCCACCCATCTGAGGTTCTACAAGGGGAAGGGGTGTGAGGCGTGCGGATTCACCGGGTTCAAGGGGAGGACCCTCCTTTCCGAGATCTTCGTCGTGGACAAGGAGATCGCCAAGGCCCTAGGAAAAGGCGCCGAGGTGGATGAATTGAGGGCGCTTGCAATCTCCAGGGGCATGAAGACCATGCTGGATGATGGCCTGCTCAAACTGAAGGAGACAACGCTCTCGGAGATCCTGCGCGTCATCCCCTATGAGATCGTCGAGGAGTTCAGGATCAGAAACCGACAGGAGAAGAGATCGGGCCCTCCCACGGCGGAAAGCCTGCTTGTGGGCGGGTTCCTCGTCACCGAACCGAAGGAAGAGCGGTATCTGATCGATCAGATGCACATGACCTATGAGAACCTCTGCGGAGAGAGCGGAACCGGAAACGCCATACTGGATCGGGGCCTTTTCGGTGACTTCGTGACAGAGAGCTTTCAAACGATCCGCAAGGGATATCATTGCAGGCAGGTGGTCTTCCGCGTCGAAAAGAAGAATGAGAAAGTAGAAGTCCTGGCGGTCCCGTGGGGGCGTTAGGGGCGAGCATCAACTCGAGGACAGGCATGGGCAGAACCATCACGATTACGAGCGGGAAGGGCGGGGTCGGCAAGACAAATGTCAGTCTCAATCTGGCTATCCAGTTGGCCGCCATGGGGAAGCTGACCTGTCTTTTTGATGCGGACCTGGGCCTTGCCAACATCAACATCCTCCTCGGTCTTCAGCCCGAGCGCGACCTCAAGGACGTGATCCTGAACGGTCTCAGCATTCCGGAAGTCCTCATCAGAAATCAGATGGGGGTCGACATCCTGCCCGGAAGCTCCGGCGTGGAGGAACTGGCCGATCTCCCCCCCGACAAGGTGGAACGGCTCATCACCGCCTTTGAAGACATGTCTGGCTATGACTTCGTCCTGATCGACACCTCCGCCGGCATATCAAAGAACGTCATCGGGTTTTGCCTTGCGTCGCCGGAGGTGATCCTCGTGATCACCCCGGAGCCCACATCCCTGACCGATGCCTATGCCCTGTTGAAGGTCCTCACCCTGAACGGTTTCAAGGGGAGTGTTCGGATTATTGTCAATCAGTGCAGGGACGCCTCTCACGCAAAAGAGGTCTACAACAAGTTCAGGGCGGCCGTGGCCAAGTACCTGCAGGTGAACCTCAGCCCCATCGGCATGATCTATCAGGACCCAAAGGTCACCGACGCGGTCAGACGGCAGACCCCCTTCATGATCCTTTATCCAGAGTGCAGCGCTGCAAAATGCATCCGGAAGATCGCCGAGCGGCTTGTCGCAAACGGGACCGAGGATTCCATGCCGAGCGATTCGGCGGCCTTCTGGCAACGGTGGCTCCGTTTGCTCGGTGGTCCGCTGAAGCTGCCGGAGCGGAAGGTGAAAAGGCCGGAACCACCGGCTGTTGAAAGCACGCCCCCCACTGTCGGGGAAGCCGGCCCGGGTTCGACGGCCGCATCGGTTGAGCCTGCCCCGGTCGTGAACGAACCTGTCTCAATCCCTGTGACAACTTCTTCACCCCTGGAGGCAACCACGATGAAAGCGGATGCGGCCCTTCCCCCATGGGTGGAGAAGCTCGCTCAAAGCATGTCGGTCATTGCGGAGGAGTTGCGGCAATTCAGGCAAGTGGTCGAGGGAAACGGCAAGCCGACCCAGGGTAACGGACAAGGCGCAAAGGCCCAGGGTGGAAGCGTTCCCGAGCCCATTGCGCTGGATATGGAAGCGTTTCTCAGTGGTCGAAACAGAGCGCGATAGCGAGATAAGGAAACGGCGGGTCCGGGTTGTCCGGAGCGAAGAGGCAGGAGAAGACATGGCCCAATCAAGACCAAAGCGCATTGAGATCTACATTGAGAAGATCGAGCAGATCCCCACCTTGCCCATGGTGTCCAAACAGATTATGGACCTCATGAGCGACGAAGACGTTTCGGTCAAGAAAGTGGCGGAACTGATCGAAAAGGACCAGGCCATGGCCGTAAAGATCCTCAAGATCGCCAACTCGAGCTTCTACGGGACACTCACGAAGGTGAGCACCATTGATCACGCACTCGTGGTCCTTGGACTCGCAGAGGTGAAGGCCATTTTGCTGGCCTTTTCCATTCACAACTTTTTCTACAGCGACAACAATGGCTACGAGCGGTCACGGTTTTGGAAGCACGCCATCGTTTGCAGCCAGGTCGCCAGATATCTGGCGAGGCACTTCAGGATGGGAATGGATGAATCCCTTTTTCTTTCCGGCCTGATTCACGACATGGGCAAGGTGGTCTTCGACCACTATTTCCACGAGGAGTTCGTCCGGGTCGTCGAGTACGTGAATCAGCACAACGGCACATTCAGCGTGGCGGAAAAGGAGATCATGGGGATTACGCACTATCAGGTTGCGGCAAAGCTTCTCCAGCAGTGGCGGTTCCCGGAAAAGGTGGTGACGCAGGTCTTTTATCATCACGCCCCTTGGTACGACAAGAACCACGCCGCCGGCTCCATCATTGTCTACTTGGCCAACCTCCTGACCAGGCTCGCCGGCTTTCCTTGCCTCCTCACCGAGCAAGCGGCAGGGGGCAAGGATGGCTATCTCAGGCCCCAAGATCTGCGATTTCATCGTGAAGCAGGGTCTGGAGATTGATGATCGGACCATCGAGCACATGCTCATACAGATCAGAGAGTTCATCGCCCTGGAGCGCGAAAACGTTCTAAGCTTCTTCGATTCGTAATCACTCGACATACGCTTAGGCCTTTCAAAATTTCCCGAATGGTGATATATAATAAAAATGAGGGCCGTTTCACAGGCAGGCCCTCATTTTTATTTTTCGGTTTACAGATGACCGGTCTTCGAATGAGGGGCTTTTGGTCGTGGCCTTGGTTTTTCCGCCATGGGCCTTATTATATTTTGTATAAGGTTAACGAGGTATTTCGATGTCTTACGACATTGCCACACTGAGAAACATCGGGATCAGCGCCCACATCGACTCGGGCAAGACCACTCTGACAGAGCGGATCCTATACTACACCAAGCGCATCTTCGCCATACACGAAGTCAAGGGAAAGGACGGCGTCGGCGCGAAGATGGACTCCATGGAACTCGAAAGGGAGAGGGGGATCACCATCACATCGGCCGCCACTTACTGTCAGTGGAAAGGGCACACCATCAATATTATCGACACCCCCGGGCACGTGGATTTCACCATCGAGGTGGAGCGGTCCCTGCGGGTGTTGGACGGTGCCATTTTGGTGCTTTGCGCCGTCGGGGGGGTGCAGTCCCAGTCCTTCACGGTGGACCGGCAAATGAATCGGTACAAGGTTCCGCGTATCGCGTTCGTGAACAAGTGTGATCGGGCAGGGGCCGATCCCTACAAGGTCACGGAACAACTGCGGACCAGACTGAACCACAATGCCGTCATGCTGCAGATCCCCATCGGTCTTGAATCGGAGTTTTCCGGGGTGGTGGACCTCGTTTCCATGAAGGCGTTTTATTTTGAAGGTCCCAACGGCGATGAGGTGAGGACCGACAAGATCCCTCCCCACCTCGTGGAGGAGGCACAAACTCGGCGGGAGGAGCTGCTGGATGCGGCCTCCATGTTTTCCGATGATTTGATGGAAGCCATCTTTGAAGGCCGGGTCACCGAAGATTTGCTCTGGGGGGCCGTCAGGACCGGCACTATTTCGAGGAAGCTGACGCCGGTCTTTTTGGGATCGGCATACAAGAACATCGGCGTTCAACTGGCACTCGACAGTGTGAATCGCTGCCTCCCTTGCCCCACGGAAGTAGAATACCGGGCCATCGATGTGGATCACGGCGAGGCGGAATTTCCGCTCAGGGCTGACCCTGAGGCCCCGACGGTGGCCCTGGGCTTCAAGCTGGAGGTCACGCCTTATGGACAGCTGACCTATCTCAGAATCTACCAGGGGTCCATCGGTAAAGGAGACGACCTCTACATCACCCGCACGCGCAAACGGATCAAGGTCGGGCGGGTCGTGAGAATGCATGCAGACGACATGGAGGAAATTCAGCGAGGCTATGCTGGTGAAATCGTAGGACTTTTTGGGATCGAGTGCTATTCGGGGGATACCTTCACCGACGGCCGGCTCAATGTGGTGATGACCTCCATGTTTGTGCCGGAGCCGGTGATCTCCCTGACCATCCGGCCCAAAGACAACAAGAGCCAGAACAACATGGGGCGCGCCCTGAACCGTTTCACGCGGGAAGACCCCACCTTCAGGTCCTTTGTGGACCCTGAGTCCGGGGAAACCATCATCTCCGGGATGGGGGAGCTGCATCTGGACGTCTATGTGGAGCGCATGAAGCGGGAGTTCAATGCGGAGGTGGTTACCGGCGTCCCCCAGGTGGCCTTCAGGGAGGCGATCACCCAGAGGGCGGATTTCGATTACATCCACAAGAAACAGACAGGCGGCGCAGGTCAGTACGGGCGTGTGGCCGGGTTTATGGAGCCATCGGAGGAAAGTGGCTACGAGTTTGTCAACGCGGTAAAAGGTGGGGCCATCCCGACCGAGTTTATCCCGGCGGTGGACAAGGGATTCCAGTCCTGTCTTAAGAAGGGCCAGCTCTGCCGGTTCCCGGTGATCGGTATGCGGCTGACCGTAAACGACGGGCAGGCCCACAGCGTGGACTCTTCGGAGCTGGCATTTGTCCAAGCCGCAGCGGGCGCCTTCAGGCAGGCCTATCTCAAGGCAAAGCCGGTGATTCTGGAGCCTGTCATGAAAGTCTCGGTGGAGTGCCCCTCGGAATTCCAGGGAAATGTGCTTTCCTCCGTCAACCAGCGGCGGGGGCTGATCATGGGGTGCACGGAGGATGGCCTTTTCACCACCGTGGATGCGGAGGTGCCGCTTTCCGAGATGTTCGGGTACGCCACCGTCCTGAGGTCTATGACACAGGGCAAGGGGGAGTTCACCATGGAGTTTTCCCGATACGCCCGGCTGCCGGAAGGGCTTGCCGAGGAGTTGAAAAAGAAGTTAAGTGAGAGAGAGAAGGGGGAGAGAAGATGATCGCCAATTTTAACCGCGTCAGTCCGCTCAAGGTCCTGGATCAGTCCGTTCGGGGGCGACTTGGGCCCGGCCACCTGGGCGTTCTGATCGCCAGGGCCGGCGTCGGCAAGACTGCTTGCCTCATCCACATCGCCCTGGACAAGGTCTTCAAAGGAGAACGACTGGTTCACGTCTCCCTCAACGAGGGCCCGGAGAAGGTGTCCTCATACTACAACGTGATATTTCACGATCTTCTGAAGGCCCTCGAGGTCCGGGACGACAACGACTCTCGGACCATGGTGGACCGTAACCGCATGATCCTGGCCTATTTGAATGAAAGCTTCGATATGGGCCGATTGCGGGCCAACCTCACCAACTTGAGGGATCGCTTGACCTTTCAGCCTGAGACCATGATCGTGGACGGCCTGGACTTCGAGGCGGCCGATCGGTCCGTTTTTGAGGCCTTCAAACAGCTGGCCGTGGATTTCGAAATGGAAATCTGGTTTTCCGCCTTGTCTCACCGTCACATATCCACCGCAAACGAACGGGGCATCCCCTACCCCTGCCACGCCACGGATGACTTCTTCAGCCTGATCATCCGGCTCAACCCGACGGCGTCAGGCACCTATCTCGAGTTGCTGAAGGACCACGAACACTGGCCCGAGCCGGGGACACGGGTAAGGCTTGACCCCATCACCTTCCTGGCGATGGAATGAAGGGCGGTACGGAGGGAAGGAGGGAGGAGCGTTATGAGAAAGATCCTGTTTGTCGTGATCTCAAGCCTCTTGGCGGTTTCCTGTTCCGTGATCTCCAAGGAGGAACGGAAGGAGGCTCAACAGGGCGTGCCATTCAGGGAACTGGTAGAAAATGATTCCCATTACATAGGAAAAACGGTGATTCTTGGGGGATACATCTTGGCTGCCCGGCGTGGGGAAGGGGGCGTCCTCATCGAGGTATCGCAGGCGCCCCTTTCCACCTGGGAGATCCCTGGAGATCGGGCCCAATCAGAGGGGCGGTTTGTCGTACTCGACAAGCGGACTGACGATCCTGCGCGGTTTCAGGAGGGGCTTGCCATCACCGTTGCGGGAAGGGTGTTGGGCCGGATGACGGCCGGAACGGAAAACTGCCCCAACCCCTGTCTCAAGGTCGAAAGCCGGGAACTTCACTTGCGTTGGGATCCTGGCGACCCCGGCGGTTACCGTGGCACGGGGGGTGTGGACTTCGGCAAAGAGTTCAGCTCCCCCTGGTACTTCGATGCAGAACCCCGATACCCCTACGGGAGTCCGCGGCAATAAGATAAGGCGTATTGGAGTAATGGATCGTTGAACCTGTGAATCGGGCGTTGCGGATTTTTCTTTGATCCCATCGCTTGCATACACCCCTACGCGCTTACTCCCTCTTGTTTTTTTTCATGGCCTCCATGAGTTTTTCCCCCAGGACCGTCCCCTGGGGTTTCTGACCACGGGCAAACGCTTTCCAGTCCCCCTCATCGCCGGACACGGCAGGACCGAGGGTAATCTTTCGTTCCTGGGGTTGGACAGACTCCACGGTCAAACGGATCGGATCACCGGGCTTGAGCCGTTCGATGGATGCGGCATCGGCTGCCTCTTTCAGCCTGGAGGCGGGAAGGAGGCCCGTTACGCCGTCGTCGATCCTCACGAATATCCCGAACCGCTCTCGCTTCTCAATCGTCCCCTGAATGGTCTGGCCGACAGGGTAGCGGTGTATCACTTCGGCCCATGGGTCCCCTTCGACCTCTTTTAAGCTCAGCGAGATTCTCCGCTTGAGCGGGTCGACCTCCTGGACCATCACCTGAACCTTGTCGCCAGGGTTTACGATTTCCTCCGGCCTCAGGATCCGCTTTTTGTAGCTCATCTCGCTCACGTGAACGAGCCCTTCGATTCCAGGTGCGATCTCAACGAAGGCCCCAAACTTGGCACACCGGGTCACGGTGCCACTGACGCGATCTCCCTCTTTGAAACTTTCCGCCACGGACTCCCAAGGGTCTTCCGCGAGTTGCTTGATGGAAAGGGCGATTCGCGGCGCACCGGTCTCCTTGTCCTTTTGCAGCCCGGTGACCCTCACCTTGACCCTTTCCCCGGCGCTCAGAACTTCTTCGGGCTTCTCCGTCCTGGACCAGCTCATTTCAGAGATATGAACCATCCCTTCGACGCCAGGGAAGAGCTCAATGAAGGCCCCATATGGCATAAGCGTCCTGACGAACCCCTCGATCTCCGTCCCCACTTGAAGCTTATCCATGAACTCGGCCTTAGCCTTTTCCATCTCCCGCTTGAGGAGCTCGCGCCTCGAGACGACGATGTTTTTGCCCCCCTCTTCCACACGGGTCACCAGAAACATGTAAGTCTTCCCAACATGATCTTCCGGGCGTTCCGAAAACCTAAGGTCGATCTGGCTCGCGGGGCAAAAGGCCTTTTGTTGCATGACCTCCACGTGAAATCCACCCTTGCAGGGTTCTTTCACCTTCCCTTCAACGGGGACCCCGTTTCCGGCCGCATGCTTGAGGAGATCGATGCCCCCCTGGCCCGCCAACGCCCTTGAGAGCCGCACTTCCCCCTGGCCCGCGGAGACCACGTAGAGTTCCACCCAGTCGCCTTCCTTGACCGTCAGGTTCCCGTCCGGGTCGCGGAGGTCCGCCTTTTCCACGACTCCGTCCACCTTGGTGCCTGTTTCAACGAAAATCATTTCTCTTCCAATGGAAATGACGCGTCCCCGGATTTTGTCCCCGACCCGCAAAGTTTCGGCGGTGCCTCCGCCATAGGCCTCAAGGAGATCCTGGAAGCTCTGCTCCTCTTCGGGAGTGTCGCTGTTGTGATCCGTATCCATCGCACTCGCTCCGAACTTTCTTCTCTCATGCCAGGATTCACGGCATGGGTGGTTTTTCCCCCTCCCCCCTCCGTTCCCGACGCCCTTTCCGTCGACTGTGTCTCCATGATCACGGAGCTTGATACGTTGGGCGCCGGTTCCCGTGATGGAATTGGGGCGAAGCGGGATCTTTTCAAAAGCGCATTGCCTTGTCAATAGTAATCACTGGACGTCTCATTGGCACGTGGATCAGGAGGGTGATGAATGGTCGCGCCGATCCGAGGCTACGGGTTTACAAGTGACGTGAGCTTCCGGTCTTGACTTGAACACTATGGGGGGCTGGGCACTTTCATCGGAAACGCGAGCTGTCTCTCGCAGGAAATCAAATTCTCTGGCCTACTGTGTGTCTGTGGTGAGTTTATTTTGCGCAGATCTGCGAAAGGGACATCAATATTGTATACTGCTTGATACGATCGATACGGTCTCGTTTCAATTGTGTTTGAAATTTTGAAAATTCCTGCTATTATTCAGAACTTGAGAGCAAATTTTGTACAGGAATTGTCGTCCAGGCCCCACAGTTCATTCCCTGGGATTCGGTTGATTTCCTTTGTCGTCTGACAGTCGTCCCCCATCCTGATACGGTTTGGTCGTGCCGAGGTCTACCGCGCGTTTTCAAGAAGATCCTTCCGCTTGACTCCCATGGGGTAATGATGGCGAGATTCTTGCATAGATGGGTGCTTTGTTATGCCGATGTATAAGTGTAAAATGGCGACGTCGGGCGGACGGGTGCTCGAAAAGACGTTGACTGCCACAACCAAGGCCTTTCTAAGAAGCCATCTGGAGGGAGAAGGCAATTTCATCCTGGAAATCCGGCGCGTGGACGGGCTGTGGTCGCGCATGAGGGGAGGGCGGGGCGTGGGCCGCGTGAAGATGAAGGATTTCCTCTCATTCAACCAGGAGTTGTCGGTGCTCCTGAAGGCAGGCCTTCCCATCATTTCCGCCTTGGACGCCATCATCGAAAAGGGAGGGAGAGGTGAATTCATGGCCATCTTGAAAGAGATCCGTAACGACGTCTCAGGCGGGGAATCCCTCTCAGGAGCATTCGACCGTTTCAGTCATGTCTTTTCAAAACTCTATGTGGCATCCCTGCAGGCGGGCGAGAAGTCAGGGAATGTCATATCCGCGCTCTCCAGGCATGTCGAGTACATTAAAAAAATAGCGGCTGTCAAAAGGCGTGTGGTCAGCGCGTCTATTTATCCCGCCATCTTGAGTTTTGCGTCGGTGGCGGCGCTCCTTTTCCTCCTGACTTATGTGGTGCCAAATTTCATGAAGACCTATCTCGAAGCGGGGACGCCCTTGCCTGGGATCACATTGTTTCTGGTAAGAATCGGGCAGTTCCTTTCCTCCAATGTCCAGACCCTCGTTTTGGTTGCGGCGCTGGGGTTCGGGTTTTTTTCGTTTGCGGGGAGGACGGAAAAGGGCCGTTTTCTGATGGACAGAATGAAACTGCGTCTGCCCTTCCTGGGAAAGGTCTACCTACACTTCATCCTCTCAAGGTTCGCCAGGACCATGGCAATGGTCCTGAGTGCGGGAAGTTCGCTCTTGGAATCCCTAAGAACCTCCACCATGACCCTGGACAACCAGTTTCTGAAAATGAGATTGATTGAGGCAGGGCGTGCCCTGGAGTCGGGTGGCAGTTTGTCGGAATCTCTGTCAAGGACCGGGGTATTGCCGGGGTTGGCCGCCAGGATGATCGACGCAGGCGAGCAGAGCGGCGCGCTGGAGCCGGTTTTTCTGGACATCGCCGAGTTCTACGAGACAGACGTGGACATGAAACTATCGATTTTGATGTCATCCATGGAGCCAGCGCTCATGATCATCATGGGTCTGTTGATCGGTTTTATAGTCCTTGCCATGTACCTGCCGATATTCCATATGGCAGCGATGGTGGGGTAAGGGGAGAGGGCATCAACACATGGTGGCGGCGGTGCAAAGCTTGAAGAGATTGAGATTCGGGGACTGGGCCCTCAACCTCGGGTTCCTGACCAAGGAGCAGCTGGACTACGTCAACTCAAAGAAAAACATCAGCCAGCAAAGGATCGGGCACATTTGCGTCCAGGAAGGTTTCATGGACCATGAAAAGCTGGCCCGGATCATCGCCGCACAATATTCCTACGAGTACGTGAACCTCAATGCAATCACCGAACCTGAACTCCTTCACCTCGTGCCTGTCGAGCTCATGACCCGATATCAGTTCATCCCCTACCACAAGGCGAAGGACCGGGTGTTTGTCGCCATGGCCGATCCCCAGTACTTCCTTAAGACGGTGGACGAGGTCCAGACCCTGCTCGACTTGGAGGTTTCGATCGTCATCGCGAGCGAGACCCGCATCCGCGAGCTCCTGAAGAAGATCGAGTCCTCTCAGAGCGTGTTGGACACGGCCTCCGACGACATGCGTCTGCCGATCGTCCGGGAGTCAGAGAAGGGCGAAGACGTCCTGAGCATCGAGAAGGTCACGGCCGAGGAGAGCCCCATTGTCAAGCTGGTGGACTCCACGATTCTGGATGCCATCAACAAAAGGGCGAGCGACATCCACATCGAGACCTCGGATCTGGGCGTGATCATCCGATATCGCATCGACGGCCTCCTCCACCAGGCCACGGAGCCTCTCGATGTCCGTCACCAGAGCGCCATCGTCTCAAGGATCAAGATCATGTCCGAACTGGACATTTCGGAGAAGCGGGTCCCCCAGGACGGCCGCTTCAAGCTCAAGCTCAGGGACCGATATATCGATTTCCGCGTCTCCATCCTCCCCGTGATCTATGGGGAAGATGTGGTCATCCGAATACTGGACCGTGAAAATCTCGCGGCAGATATCGGAGAGTTCAGACTGGACGGGATGGGACTCCCTCCTCACGAGCTGGCAAGGATCCGGAGACTGATCCATGCGCCTTATGGGATGTTCCTCATGACCGGGCCAACCGGCAGCGGGAAGACCACCACGCTCTACCGCGCCCTGTCCGAAGTGAACAGCAATGAGGACAAGATCATCACCATCGAGGACCCCGTCGAGTACCAGTTGAAGGGCATCATTCAGATCCCGGTCAACGAGAAAAAGGGATTGACCTTTGCCCGGGGTCTCCGTTCCATTCTCAGGCACGACCCGGACAAGATCCTGGTGGGAGAAATCCGGGACCCCGAAACGGCCCAGATCGCACTTCAGTCCGCGCTGACGGGCCATCTGGTGTTTTCCACGGTCCATGCAAACAGCAGCTTCGAGGTCATCAACCGTTTCACCCACATGGGGATTGAGCCCCACAATCTCATGGCCGCCCTCAACTGCATCGTGGCTCAGAGGCTCATCCGGACCCTTTGCACGTGCAAGGAACCGGTAGCTCTCACAGAAGACAAGCTGGCCGAGTCGGGGCTAGACCACCACCGTTATCGAGACCGGGTCTTCTACGAAGCCAAGGGGTGCGAGGATTGCAAGGGGACTGGTTACAGGGGGCGGAAGGCCATCCTGGAAATCCTTGAGCTGGATGACGAAATGCGAGAGCTCTTCGTCCGCGGGGGCTCGGTTCAAGCGCTGAAAAAGAAGGCCGCAGAGAAGGGGACCACTTTCTTGAGAAAAGCGGCCCTCAAAGAAGTCCTGGATGGTCTGACGACCCTCCGGGAGATTAACCGGGTGACCTTTATTGAACCGAATCAATAAGAGGTATAAAGTGACAGGTTCAAGGTACAAGGGAAGACCAGATGAGGAAGGACGAGGGAGAAAGGGAGAACAGTCTCCGCGTGACCCACGAGCTGTATGTGAGATGAATTGATGTTTTTTCCTAAGTTTCAAAAAACCATGACTGGCATCGAAATCACGGAGGCATCCGTCAAGGTGGCCCAGATCGTGAGGGATAAGCGGGGATGGCGCGTCACCGGACTTGCCGGAGCTCCCTTGCCCGAGGAGACCCTGAAGCTCTCCTTCAAGGCGGAGAACCTCAATGACCCGGAGGCCTTTGCCGAGACGATCAAAAAGGGGTTGAGCATGCTGGGAGTGGGCGCTACCCGGGTGGGGCTTTCCCTTCCCAACGAAGTGGTAAAGGTCTCGCTCCAAAGCTATTCGGACCTGCCGCGAGGCAGGGAGCAGACGGAGAAGATGATAGCATGGTGGGTAAGGGATACCCTCCCTTTTCCGGTGGAGCAGGCCAAGGTCTCTTACACGCCTCTCCACCGCAGTTCGGTGACGGACTCGCGGGTATTGACCTCCATCGTTCACCGCGACGTGGTGAGGGAATACGAGTTGAACATGAGGGGGCTTAAGCTGGAGCCGCAGGTCATCCGACCTTCCGGGATCAACCATTACAACTTCTACCACGAACGGATCCCCAGGTCCGGCCTCATGGCCTTCATGGGTCTCTTTGAGCGCTACACCACGTTGTTCGTGTTTGAGGAGGGGGAACTCCTCTTCTACCACGGACTGAAAAAGGGTTATTCCGATGTGCATTTTTTTCAGGATGTTGAAATGATGATCGCCCTCTACCAGAATGAAAACCCCGGAAAGGGGATCGACAAGCTCTTCTATGCGAGCCAGGTAGGCTTCCATGCGGATTTGGACCAGGGTCTGCGAAGCCTCACGGCAATGGCCGTCTCAAGTCTGCCGGAGAGGGAAATGATCACGGTTGACCCAAGCCTGAACGGGAAACGGGGTGTGGTCGAGCTCTACCCCTTCGCTGCGGCCATCGGTGCGGCCCAGAGCCTGGCAGGGTAACCGGAGGACCATTAACAAGCCATGAATGCGCTGTCCTTAAACCTTGCCACCTTTGAATACCGCACTAGACGCATCGCGGCCTTCTTGCTTTTCGTGACGGGGCTGGCGGCGGTGGTCATCTCCCTTTACTCCATTCACGGAGGCCTTGAACTCAAGGATGAGATCCGCGAGTACGAAAAACGGATCGCACAACTCGAAAGGGCCCACGCTAAAGCCGCGGCCCACGGCGAGGGAAAGGCGGGAAAGCCCCTGGGACAGGAGGCCATGCGGACCATAAAGCAGCAGGCCTCATTGGTGAACCAGTTAATCGTGAGCGATGTGTTTCCCTGGGACCGTCTACTGGATGGCCTTGAAAGAGCCTTGCCGGAGGGGGTGCTACTCTCGTCCATTCGACCGTCGGGGGACCGGAAAAAGATCACCCTCACCGGCCAGTCCCGTTCAACGGAGTCGCTTTCCCGTTTCATGGGCGGGCTGGAGGACTCAGGCGTGATTGAGCGAGCAGCCCTGACCAAGCTCCACGTGGAGCGGGGAGAGGGTCATTCCGGCACCATTGCATTCGAGATCGAGGGAAAACTCCGCCTGGGGCCCGGGTTTTAACGGGAGGAGGGGGAGGAGTGGTTCCGAATATTTCGGTCAAGAGAATCATCACGGCCGTGCCCTTTGGGCGACTTTTGTGGAGTGCGTGTCTGATCCTCTTGGCGGGAAACATTATCTTCTATGCCTTTTTCGCGACGGCCTGGCGAAGCAGGGTCGGCGAATTACAGGACATTTACGCCCATGAGAGGGGACTCAGGCCCACTGGAGGGGACGATACAGCAGCCGGCTACCTCAAGGCCAGGCAAGACATCCAGACCTTTATGGATCGTCTGCCTGAAAAGGCGACCTTTACGGATCGGGTTAAGGAACTGAATGACATCCTGGACAGGCATGGGTTTTCCGTCGAGAAGATGATTTTTAAGCCTTCAACCGTCGATATTCTCCCCCTGTCCAAGTACACGACCCATTTCAAGGTGGCTGCCCCCTACCCCATGCTCAAGCGGTTGCTTGCAGATATCCAAGAAGCACCTGGCCTCTTCTGCATCGAAGATCTGTCGGTCGAGAATCAGTCAAACGATAGAGAAAAGGTGGTGCTTTCATTGGGAATTGCAACCTATTTCAAATAGAGGAATAATGGACCGAAACAAGAAAATCCTTTATGCACTGGTCATTCTGCTGGGGTTGTCTCTCACTTACCGGATCTTTCACCCCTTCCAGCAGAGGGAAGTGGCCTCCCTGAAATACCGCGACGGCGCACAGGGGCGAACGAGCCGGAAGATACCGGAAAACCCGATAAATCCCAGTCGCCCCCCGAGCGTCAAATTGTCTCTTCTCGAAAAAACTGCTGAGCGGTCCCGCGATGTGCTCAGAAACCCGTTTTTCGAAGAGAAAACCGTGGAACCGGTAAAGGCGCCTGATCCGACACCCAAACCGACCGAGCCCGAGCCTGTAAGACCGGCGCCGCCGGACCCCATGGAAACGGTGAATCGAGAACTGGGGCAGATGAAGGTGTTTGGTTACTATGAGGGTCTCGGGGACATGAAGCTTTTTGTTGAAAAGGGGAAAGAAATCCTGGTAATAAGCAAAGGGGATAAAATAGATGGAAAGTATCTGGTCAAGGAAATAGGGAACACTTGGGTGACGCTGAGAGCTGAGAACATCGGCCAGGATGTGCATATTGATTTGAGCAGCATGTGAGACCCGCCGTGGCGGGCCTGCACCTGAGATGCGCGGAGAACTGCTGTGGCCCATTTCTGCATGAAGATCACTAACATCAGATTCCTCCTCCTTCTGATGGTCGCATTTCTGCTCGCAGGCTGTCTCGGAGATGCCGTGAATATCGATGAAGGTCTCCGGTATACGGATGCGGGAGACTGGGATCGAAGTGTCCGTTTCTTCCAGAAGATGAGCGAGCAGTATCCGGATGACGTTGAAGTGAAGCTCCATCTCAACCAAGCCAAATGGAACGCGTCTCTTTCACACATGGCAAAGGGAGAAGCACTGATGGCCCAAGATCTTTATGACGAGGCCATCGCAGAATTTCAGGTGAGTATCGCCTACTACCCCACGAACACCCGGTCCGGTGTCCTGATGGACCGGGCCAAGGCCCGGAAGGAGTCCAACTACTTCACCAGGCAGGGGGAAACCTTTACCAAGGCCGGTCAGTACCATCAGGCCCGCGAGGCCTTTGAAAAGGCGCTAAAGCTCAACCCGGACAACCAGAAGGCGCGCAAGTCCCTTTCGGCGTATGAAAAGAAGGAAGAACAACCGCCCGCTTTCAGGCTAAAGTTGAATACCCCAAGCGATATCTCACTCAAATTCAAGAACAGCCCTGTGCTGAATGTCTTCGAGGTCCTCACCAAGCTTGCCGGCGTCAACTTTATCTTCGACAAGGACATTGTAGACACACGCGTCACGCTCTTCATGACCGATGTGCCCTTTGACCGGTTTCTGGAGGTGTTGCTCCGGACCAACGGTCTCGCCGCCAAACAGGTGGACGAAAAGACCATGATCGTCTACCCCGATACGCCGGCAAAGGCGAAAGAATATGAAGATCTCCTAATTCGGACCTTTTATCTTTCGAACCTGGATGTGAAAAAGGCGGTCGGATTGCTCGCCAAGATCCTCAAGAGCAAAGAGATCACGGCCAACGAGGAAATGAACGCCATCGTGATCCGTGGGCCCAAAAACCTGGTTGAAATCGCCGCCAAGGTCATCGAGGCCAATGACCGGCCTCCGGCCGAGGTAATGCTGAACGTCGAACTGATCGAGGCCAACCGCGAAAAGGTGCGTCTGCTCGGGCTGGACTTCAACCCTTGGGCGGTGACCATTGGTGTGGGGGAGAACAGCCCTGAGATCAGCAACGATACCACCTTCGCAAATATCGCATCTCTTTATGCACTGAAACGCCTCTCCGACAAAGAGGTCCTCCTCTCACTTCCCACCGCCACCCTGAACCTGCTCAAGCAGGATGGGAATACGAAAATTCTGGCCAATCCGCAGATACGCGTCAGGACCAACGAACAGGCCACGATCCATATCGGCAGCCGTGTCCCACTCCAGGTGAACCGGAGAATCGATATAACCGGCGTTGTGACCACCGACTTCCAGTATACCGATATCGGCGTCAAGCTCGAGGCATCCCCCATCATCAACATGCTGGGTGAGATCCGCATCAAGCTGATCCTCGAGGTGAGCACTCTGGGGCCGAACATAGGCACAGCGGCCGATCCGGAGTACAGCATTCTGACACGCAAGGCGGCCACGGTCCTGACCATGAGGGACGGGGAGCCCGTCGTGCTCGGGGGCCTTATCCAGGACACCGAAAGGACCACTCGGCGGGAGGCTCCCTGGCTAAGCGAGGTTCCAATACTGGGTGAGATTTTCTCGAACGTGGATTCGGACGGCCAGAAGACGGATATCCTCATGTCCATCACCCCCATCGTGATGCGGCCCCAGGAACTGCCTGGTGCGGAGGTTACACAGATCTGGTCCGGTAAGGAGGAGGATTTCACACAGACCGAGCCCGCGGAGAGCGTCCTGCAAAGGCAGGCCGCCTACCTTGAGAAGCCAGCAGGTGAAGCTTTGAAGGAGACCATGCCAGTACCCTCTGCAAGGGCCGGCAATCAGATGCCTTCAGCAACAGCGCAGGGGGGAGAGGGCCGGCTCGGCGCCAAGAAGGACGGTTCAGGCGCACCGGAAGGGGGTCAGGCTCCGGAAAAGGCCGGTGGTCAGGAGCCTTTAGGAGCGGCGCAGGGGGGGGAGGGCCGGCGCGACGTCACGAAAGACGCCGCAGGTCCTTCGGAAGGAGGCCAGGCTTCGGAAAAGGAGACAGATAACTCAAAACCGATGGTTCCACCCAGTCCGTCTTCTCCACCCGTGCAACCCGCGCCTGCTGCGGAGAATCAGGGAAATAAGGGAATCGAGGCTGGCCCCGGCGAATCGCCCGATCGGTTCTGGCCGGAAAGCTTCCCCTACAGTGTGCACGTCGGTTCCTTTGCTGACAGGAAGGAGGCCGAGCGATGGATCCGGAGCCTTGGCCCCATGGCCTACGAGTGCTTCATCATTCCCGCCCATGTGGAGGGTAAGGGGTTTTTCTACCGGGTTTTCTTGGGTAAGTTCAAGGACTACCGGACGGCCCGTTCAGTCTGCGAAGGCTTGAAACGGCAGGAAGCGTTCCCCAAAGAGGTCCACGTGGTCAACCGCAGGTGGGCGTTCGGGAGTTGAGGATGTCCCCTGCCCTGAGAAACAGCGGGCTTACGCTCATCGAATTGCTTGTCACCATGGTTATCCTCTGCATCCTGGCGGTGGGGGTCCTCCCCCTTTCGGAGATGGCCTTCAAGCGAACCAGAGAAATTGAACTCAGGGAAAACCTCCGGATTATCCGAACCGCCCTGGATGAGCACAAACGGCTGGCGGACGAAGGAAAGATACCCGTGGATGCCTTATCGAGCGGGTACCCCAAGACGCTCGATGTTTTGGTCGAGGGAGTGGAGGTGGGTGGCGGCCCCAAGCCTTACAAGAAGAAGTTCTTGAGGAGGGTTCCGCGGGATCCTATGACCGAAGACGGTGAATGGGGACTCCGCTCCTATGAAGACGATCCGGACAGTGACGTCTGGGGTGGACAGGACGTCTACGATGTTCACTCAAAGAGCGACAAGGAAGCCCTAGATGGGACCAAATACAGGGACTGGTAGGCTAAAACAAAGGTTCAAGGCTCAAGGTTCAAGGTTCAAGGTCGCGGCTTTTCGCCGGATGGGCGGCTACACCCTGATCGAGCTCATGATCGTCCTCACGATTATCGGCATCCTTGCCTCCATCGCCCAGCCAAACCTCCACAAGACGGTGATCCGGGCAAAAGAGACCTCGCTCAGGAGATCCCTGTTTGTCATGCGCGACGTGATCGACCAGTTTTACGCGGATAGCGGGAAATACCCGGATTCCCTTGAAGACCTGATCCAGAAGAAATACATCCGGGCGGTGCCCGATGATCCCTTCACCCGATCGAATACGACATGGGTCATCATCCCGCCGGAGGGCGAAGAAGGCGCTGTCTTCGATGTCCACAGCGGCAGTCGGCTGGTGAGCCTCGATGGGGTTCCGTATAATGAATGGTAGGGAAATGGTGTACGGCGCGCGGCGCAAGGCGCGAGGTAAAGAGGCTGGCTTTACTTATATTGGCGCGCTGGTCCTGGTCGTGGTTACGGGGATCGCTCTCAGCTCGGCCAGTCAATACTGGAGCACGGTCATGACAAGAGAAAAGGAAAAGGAGCTTCTTTTCCGGGGCGATCAGATCCGTAAAGCGATTGATTCCTACTATAAGGCAACCCCACGGGGAAGGCAACCTTCGTACCCGTCAAGGATGGAGGACCTCCTGAAAGATCCGCGGTTGCTGGAGTCGCGCAGACACCTGCGAAGGCTTTACACCGACCCAATGACGGGCGGGAAGTGGGGGATCATTTCCGATGGAAGGGGCGGCGTGAAGGGCGTCTTCAGCCTGAGTGAGAAGGTCCCATTGAAGTCCGGGGGATTCCCGACGGGCTATGAATCCTTCGAGAGCGCCAAGGCTTACACCGACTGGAAGTTCGTCTCCAATCCGTCGTTTGCCGAGACCCCGCCTGGGGCCCTGCCTCCACAGCCGTCAGAGCCCCAAGCGGCTGGGGCTAAGGGGTAAAAGCAAAAATGATAGGTAGGTTGGCGGCGAGGCAGTCAAATGTCAACAGGAATAGGTCGCCCTTGACTCCAACGTCCTTTATTATTGGGAGTATTTTACGATGATGAAACGATGTTGCTTCTTAATGGTCATTATGGTGGTGCTTTTCCTTGCCATGTATGCCTTTGCCGACCCGATGGGTGATCTCCTGGACCAGTTCGGGAAGGATTACGAGGCTGTCATCCCTCAGTCCCAGTACAGCTCCGTGGGTACGGACTACAAGCTTACCCAAACGGCCCTCGGCACCTATTACACCACCAGGTCCCTTTCCCTCATTTACAGTCAAAATGAGCAGATGATGGGCAAGTATGATCAAATGCTCTCAAAATACGACCAGGTCATTGAACAGAATCGAGAGATCATCCGATTACTCACTCAGATCACCAAGAAAGGGGCACCGCCGGCCCGACCCGAAGGGACGTCCGGCGAGTCCCGTTAGAAAGGGCCGTAGGCCTCCGGCCCGGAACCTTGATCCTTATGCCTGGGACCCTAAAACTTAATCTTCACGTCCTGCGCCGAATTGTTTGCCTGGCGGTTCTGTTTATCCTCCTCACGCCATGGTCGCCGTCTGCCCTTGCTGACATTTACGGGTACAGGGATAAAGACGGGTTCTTGCGTTTCCTGCCAGCGGGGGTTGGGGCCAGGTCTGGGAAACCGGGGGCGATGGCGGGCAAGGAGGATTGCAGCGTTGCAGTCGAAGGGATCATCCAACAGGCCGCGAACCGCTTCAAGGTGGAGCCATGCCTGCTCAAGGCAATGATCAAGGTGGAGTCGGATTTTGACCACAGGGCCGTGTCAAACAAGGGCGCCATGGGCCTCATGCAATTGATGCCACAAACCGTCCGGGATATGGATGTGAAGGACCCCTTCGACCCCATTGAGAACATTTCAGGGGGGACGCGTTATTTGAGCCTGCTCCTGGATCGGTTCAAGCAGGACCTCCGATTGACCCTTGCGGCCTATAACGCGGGTCCCGAGAAGGTGGAGGCATACGGCGGCATTCCGCCCATCGAGGAAACGCAAGCGTACGTCAGGCGGGTACTGAGCGCTTACAGGCTGTATAGAGGCAGAGGCCCGGATGGCGATTGAGGCACAGCCGTCATGGGGTATAAGGTTAGAGGGAATTGAACTTGCCGTTTGCAGGTTAGGCCAAGATGTACACAAGGCTTTTTCAGACTAATCCCTCACTGATGATACCGCAGCAAGCAATCTTTTCGATCCTATAAATCCCTTCTAACAAAGCTTCTTTTCCGCCAAGAGTAGTCCTACGATGGTCTTCCCGTCCACGATCTCCCCTTTCTTGATCATGTCGATCGCTTCATCAAAAGGAATCTGGTGTACGTCAAGCAGTTCGTCCCGGTCCAGGTTCTGTCTTGCCGGCCCAAGCCTGTTTGCCAGGAAAAGGTGAATCCGTTCGTCGGAATAACCCGGGACCGGAACGATTTTTCCCAGTTCATGGAATACCTGTGCGGAAAAACCGGTCTCTTCCACGAGTTCCCTGCGGGCGCAGGCAAGGGCGGTCTCGCCCTTGTTCAGGGTCCCGGCCGGGATCTCCCAAATGAAACCTCCCGCGGCGTGCCGGTACTGTCGGATCAGGACCACGTCGCCCCCGTCAGAAATGGGCACGATGGCTGATGCGCCAGGGTGACGAATGATATCGATGTTGACGGTGACGCCATTTGGGAGGGTGATGTTTTCTTCCTGGAGCCTGAACACCCTTCCTTCGTGGATGGGCACGACGGCATTGACTTTGGCCTTGTTCATGGGCGGAACCTCAACAAGAGGGTTGATGGATCGTCCCGCGTCTCGCGGGACTTGAGGAGCGCTTCGCTTGAGGATCGTCAAGCCACGGATTGACTTGAGGCATTTGAAGCTCCAATATCCTGACTCCTGACTTTGCTCCCGCGCCTATACTACAGTTCTTTTCGGCTTTCAAGCACCGCGGCCCTTTGTCTTTGTGCATCAACCTTAGACCTTGTACCTTGAATCTTTTTCATAGTGACACCGCCCGGGAATTCCGTAATAATAATAGTTTAAAACGGTTGCAATGCGCTGCGTATATTCAAAGGTTGAAAGGAGAACGTGATGAAGAGAGGTCGGCAATTTGTCAAAATGATCATTGCTGTGACGGCCATCCTGGTCTTTACCGGCCTGGCCCATGCGGATCTCTATTGGGAGTCGGAACAGGTGACCAAGGGGGTTCAGGGTCAGCCAGATCAGACCCAAATCGTGAAAAACTATATGACCGACTATGCATCACGAACCGAAATGGAGGATCGCGTGACCATCATGGATTTCGACAAGATGGTCATCTACCAACTCAACCCGGCTGCAAAGACTTATGTGAAGAACAACATGAAGGAAATAGGGAGACCACCGGGCATGAAGGATGAGGAGGCGCAAGCCTTCCAGGAAATGATGCGGAAGATGATCGGTGAGGTGAAGGTGGTGCCCACCAATGAGAAGAAGAAGATTGCGGGTTACAACTGTACCAAGTACGATCTCGCCATGATGGCCACACGGAGCGAGTACTGGCTCTCCAAAGAGGTGAAGGGATACGAAGAGATGAAAACCGTAGGGCGGAAGATGGCCAGTGTGTTTGACTCCAATCCCATGCTCAAACAGATGAATATCGCCGGAGTGATGAGCCAGTTGGACGGTTTTCCCGTGCAGATGGTGACCAGTCTCATGGGCGGGACCATCACCTCGACCCTCAGGAAGGTCGATGCGAAAAAACTCGACAAGAACTTGTTCAAAGTGCCAGCTGGGTACACCGAGGAGCAAACGGCAAACTGAGATCAGGCCCAACCGTTCAAATTCAATCCGTGAAAGCCGTTTCCCGAATGAGGGGCCTCCGGCCGCAATCAAATCAGGTTTCAGCAAATCCTGACATCCAATACCTGAACCCTGACACCTGAAACCCAATCGAGTGTGACTCAAAAGACACAACCTATATTGTATCGCAGTGTTGCATGTGTCTCTCACCTTTCATTCGGCGTGACTTATGGGAACGAGCCAAGCGAAATCCAGCGTACCTTTTGCTGTATGAGAGATTTGTTTTTGAACCAGAGGGGCACCAGGGCCTGGAACGGAGGCGCGTGGGTCAAGACGCCATGGCCTTCAGTCCGGTATCGAGGTTCTGTGTTGAGTCCAGTTTTCGCAGCAGGGCTGTCCGGATTTCTTCCTCTCGGCGATCCCCTTCCATCTTTTCCCCTCCCGCCTCCCGGACGTAGAAGATGTCGGCCACTTGGTCTCCCTTTGTGGCAATCTTGGCGATGTGGATGTCGAGTCCCAGATGGAAGAGTGTGCTTGTGATCAGGAAGAGAAGGCCCAATCGGTCGTTGGCAAACACCTCGATCAAAGTGAAGAAGTCAGACGATGTGTTATCGATGACGACCGAAGGGGGTCGCGGCGGAATCTTCTGAATCGAAAGGATGGAGGGGGCGCTCTTTTCGAGGAGACGTTCCTCAAGAGGAAGGGTCCCGTCCAGAGCCCCCCGCAGATTCCTTTCGACCCTCCTCCAGGTGTCGTGCCCATGGAGGGGGTCGAGCGGATGGGTGACCTTGAAGACATCGACCACGGTTCCGTCTCGCCAGGTATAGATCTGGGCCGAGAGGATGTTGATGTTGTTGAGCGACAAGACGCCGGCGAAGATGGAGAAGATCCCCGGGCGGTCCTTGGCAATGAAGGTGACCGTCCAGCACCCTTCGCCTTCGACCTCCCTTGGCTCAATCACGCATTCATTAGGGCCGTCGGCGTTAAGACGTTCCCTCAGGCGGGTCACGAGCGCCATATGGTGCATCACCTCTCTTGGACCGATTTCAAGGAGGTATCTCGGGGGCATGTCCTCCATGAAGCCATTGAGCTCAGCTTCACCCATGGTCTTGCTCATGGCCCGGCGCACCCCTGATTCGGTTCGCGCGGTCCTTCTGGCTGCATCCGTCGTGGCCAGTTCGCCTGTCTCCATCATGTGGAGGACCTTGAAGAAAAGCTCCTGCACCAGATTCGCGATCCAGTCGTTCCATGCCCTGGGCCCAGTCGCCCTGGCGTCGGCCCAGGTGAGAAGATAGAGCATTTTGAGCCTTACCGGGTCTCCGATGATCCTTGCGCACTGGATGATGACCTTTTCATGGTTTAGATCCCGTCTTGTGGCCGTTTCGGCCAGCAGAAGATGATTCCTGATGAGGAAAAGAATCATGCCGGTTTTGTCTTCGTCATAGCTAAAACGTTTGAGGATCTTCTCCGCGATGGTGGCGCCCCGCTTGGCGTGATCGTTTCCAGTCTTTCCGATGTCGTGAAAAATCCCTGCAAGCTTGAGTGGCTCCGGGTCACCCAGCTCCGAGAAGAGATCGAGGAGTAGGATTTCTTTCTCCCGCCCAAGCGTTGAGAGGTAGCGGTAGGTCTCGATGGTGTGTCGGCCGACCGGGTAGATATGGTAGGTGTCGAACTGAACGCGGTCCCTGATGTGACCCAGTTCGGGAATGAAGGCCTCAAGGAAGCCCGCCTCGTGCATTTGGTCCAACGCAAGATGGCCGTTCGGATCGTTGATAATCCTCAGAAAGGCGTCGACGCTCTGCCGGGACGACCTGAAAGGATCGTCGACCAGGAACAGGAATTCTTTCACCAGACGGTTCGCTTCCATGGAGAGCTCGCAATCCGTCCGGGCGCTCTGAAAAAACACCTCAAAGAGCAGGAGGGGATCCGAGAGAATGGACGTGGCACCGTGGAAATGAATCTGTTCGTTACTCACGTGAAGACCGTCAGGGAGCGTGGGGGTTGCCGCCCTCCTTCTGGCCCGGGTCGTGAGCGGCATGTGGCTTCTCGTAAAGGAACGGTGAATCGCCTTGACACCGGCCATGGTCGAGTGGAGCCTTCCAAGGAATTGCTCCACACCCATGGTGTGCCCTTCATTTCTGAAACCCAGGCGGAGCGAAATGGGCTCCTGATATTCGAAGCTGAGCCGGTCGTTGGCCCTGCCGGACAACTGGTGGAGGTGGTTCCGGGTGAGCCAGATGAAATGAAGATTTTCATTCAAGTCAACGAATTCCCTGTGCGAGAGGTGACCCAGGTATTCCAGGTCCCGGGGCGCCCTCAGGCCATAGAGCGCCCTTGCGAGCCACAGCATGTGATGGTAGTCCCTCAACCCCCCGATGCCTTCCTTCAGGTTGGGTTCGAGGAGATCGCTTGCATCTCCGAAACGCTGCACCCTCAGCTTGTTCTGGTCCTCGAGCCAGCGTGCAAATGCGACGGCCTTTTTGTCTCCTAATCTGCCGTTAACCTTGTCCATCAATGTGAGGTACAGTGTGGAATCCCCGCACACGAACCGGGCATCCATGATGGAGGTGAGGACTTCGAAATCATCTTTCGCAAGGCCGAGGCAGTCCTTGATGGTCCGGGTGGCGTAACCCAGATCCAGGCCCAGGTCCCAGAGGGGAAAGAAGAATTCGTCTGCCAGCTTTCTGGCCTCCGCCGGTATTTTTGTGCCAAAGAGAATCATGATATCGATATCCGAGTGGACGCAGAGCTCCCCTCTCCCATACCCGCCCATTGCAACGAGGGCCAAGGCGTGCTTTTTCTTGAAAAGGGTCTGGCCGATAGCGCTCTCCTCCAGCCTTCTCCTGAAGTAGTGGTCCATAATCCCGGAATGGGATTCAAGAAAGGCGGACGAAGCCTCCTCTCGCGCAAACCGTGCCAGAAGGGATTCCCTTGACTGCCTCAGCTCTTCTTTGGCATCTGCCATTGTCGTTTTCCCGAAAAGGTCCCCGGACCTGCCCCATTGGTCCCGCGGGGCAGGTCCGGTAGGGATTGGCGCTCTTTCTGCGGTCTCCAATCAGATGGCTTCTTTTCCTGACTCACCGGTGCGGATTCGTATGACCCCTTCCACCGGGAGGATGAAGATTTTTCCGTCACCGATCTGTCCGGTCCTCGCCTTTTCTTGAATGATCTTGACGGCCTCCGGAACCAGTTCCGATTCCATGACCACCTCGATCTTGATCTTGGAAACGAAGTCGACCTGATACTCTGCACCGCGGTAGACTTCCTTGTGTCCCCTCTGCCTGCCGAATCCCTTGACTTCGCTGACGGTGAGGCCTTTGACACCGAGGCCCGAAAGTCCCTCTTTTACGTCGTCGAGCTTGAATGGTTTGATGATGGCTTCCAGTTTTTTCATTTCCTTGACCTCCCTTGGGAATTGAGGCACGTCCGAAAACGGCCGGTTTGAGTTTGTTGGTGCTCATCCAAAAACGCCTGTTTTTGGTTTCGCGCGATCAGCCCCGCTGAAATAAGCGGGACAAATACAAATCAAAACAAGAGACTGGCTGACCGCTGAAAGCCCCATCCAGAAATCCCCGATTTATGGATGGACACTGCTGAGTATCAATCATTGCTAGAAGCTATACCCCGTCTCATTGTGAAGACTGATGTCGATACCCTTTTCTTCATCGTCCCCGGTAACGCGCAGACCCATGGTCCAGTCGATGACTTTGAGGATGATCAGGGTCATGACAAACGCAAAGACGACTGTCGTCACGACAGAGACAAACTGGGTCCAAAGCTGCCCCGCGTTTCCGAAAAAGAGGCCGTTTGCAGCGCCGGAATTGATGGTCGTGCTCGCAAAAAGGCCCGTGGCCAGTGCGCCCCACGTGCCGCCGAGCCCGTGGATTCCAACCACATCCAGGGAATCGTCGTATCCAAGGCGCGATTTCATCAGGACGCCGCCGTAGCAGATAACGCCTGCAAGTCCGCCGATGATGATGGCGGAAAGCGGGCCCACATAGCCAGAGGCCGGGGTGATGGCCACCAGCCCTGCCACAGCCCCACTGGCTGCGCCAAGCGTGGTGGGCTTGCCCCTGTGGGCCCATTCGAAGAACAACCACGAAAGGGCAGCGGTGGCCGAGGCAACGTGCGTGACCACAAACGCATTGGCGGCGAGGCCGTTGCAGGCCAGTGCGCTTCCCGCGTTGAATCCGAACCACCCGAACCAGAGAAGGGCCGCTCCCGTGATGGTCATGGGCAGGTTGTGGGGGATGAAGGCGGTGGTGCCGTAACCCCGCCGTTTTCCCACAATGAGCGCCGCGGCAAGGGCCGAAACCCCTGAGCTGATATGGACCACCGTGCCGCCCGCAAAATCAAGGGCTCCCATTTTGCCAAGCCAGCCCCCCGCGCCCCACACCCAATGGGCCAGGGGGTTGTAGACGAAGGTAGACCAGGCCAAAACGAACACAATAAAGGCGCTGAATTTCATGCGCTCAGCGAATGCCCCCGTGATCAGCGCCGGTGTGATCACTGCAAACATGCACTGAAAGACCATAAAGGCCAGGTGGGGGATCGTCGACCCGTAACTGCTGCTTGGCGCCATGCCCACACCGCGAAGCCCCAGCCATTCAAACCCGCCGATTATCCCGGCGCGATCCGGCCCAAAGGCCATCGAATAGCCCCATAGGGTCCAGGCTAGGGTGACGAGGGCCAAAATCACGAAGCTTTGCATGATGGTCCCCAGGACGTTTTTGCTCCGGACCATCCCACCGTAGAAAAGGGCCAGTCCAGGGGTCATCAGCATCACCAGGGCCGCGGAGAGCAAGACAAAAACCGTATCACCTGCGTTCATCGCTCTATTTCCTCCTTTTTCCGAACGACTTATTGGTCGATTCACAATCGCTAAAAGCAACGGTCGTGCCACAAAGCCATATGGAATTGTTGACACTATATCAAATAGTTATGTTGGTTCCATCCAATGGGGCCTGAAAATGATGAGACAATTTTGAAAATCTTTAAAACAATAAATACGAATTTGTATGTATCCTTCCAGCCCAGTTCGGGAGTAAGGCGAGGACGAGGGAGGATGAACCATCGACTGCGCTTGAAAACCATTGACACGCGGCTTTGGCAGTGAATACCATGGCGCTCCAGTGCGCCGGGGTCATGGATCCCCAAGCGATCCTGTCCATCACGGCGGCGCGGTGTTCAGAACTTGCCGGTCTCTTTCAATGGTGCCGGCTGTTGGGGCCGGGGTCGAGATGGGGCAAGGTTTGCGTGTTCCGGTGTTTATAGAAGAGGAGCGAGCTCATGAAGAAGATTGAGGCGATCATCAAACCCTTCAAGTTGGACGACGTCAAAGACGCTATTCTGAAGCTCGGAGTCGGCGGCATTACGATGACGGAAGTGAAGGGGTTCGGGAGACAAAAGGGTCACAAGGAGATCTATCGGGGCGCGGAATATGTGGTGGATTTCCTTCCGAAAATAAAGATCGAAGTGGTCGTGGCCACCGAGATGGTGGCCAGAGTCGTGGACACCATTAAAGAGCATGCCTACACGGGCCAGATAGGGGATGGAAAGATTTTCATTCTTCCCGTCGAAAAAGCCATCCGAATCCGCACCGGTGAAGAAGACAGAGACGCCATCTGAGGGATTGCCGTCTCCGCCCGCTACGCCTTCGAGCGTGGTCCGTGATTTCCTGAGGGACAGGGAATCCCTGATGAATGAAGGGGCCACGTCCCGCGGGGCTTCCGGATTCGGCGCGCCACGAAGATACTCCGATTTGATGGATCGGTTTATTTCCTCTGTCCTATACGGTGCCGGACTGTCGGAAGAGGCTATGAACGCCAAGGGTCAAGGGCTAGCGGTCTTTGCTCTCGGCAGCTACGGCCGGCGCGAGCTCTGCTTTGGGTCCGACGTGGATCTCCTGGTGCTGCACCAGGACAGACTCCTGCCGGGGTGGGAGAAAAGGATTTCTCGTGGCCTTTATGTGTTGTGGGACGCCAAACTCGAGGTCGGCCATGCGGTCATGACCATCCCCGAGTGCATCCGGCTGGCCATGTCGGACTTCAAGGTGCTTTCCTCGGTGCTGGATGCGCGACGGGTGATGGGGTCCCTTGAGATCGACCAGCTGTTTCAAAACGCCTTTTGGCCCAGGCTGGACCGTGAGAAGCAGACCCTTCTCAGGCAGTTCCTGGTTTATGAGAAGCGGCGGGAGGAGCGTTACGGCAAGGAGGACCTTTTTGTCGAGCCCGATCTAAAGGAAGGACTCGGTGGACTCAGAGATTTTCACTTCATGTCGTGGATGGCCCGCATCTACTTCAAGTGCAGGAGTCTCAGGGAGATCCGTCGATTCGCCCTTTTCTCTCACTTTGACGTGGGAAGGTTGACTCATTCCAAGCGGTTTCTGTTGCACGTTAGAAACCAGCTCCACTCCGTGGCCGGGCGGCGGGAGGACCGCCTTCTGATGGATCTCCAGCAGAAATTGGCTTACAGGCTGGGCTACGGCGATGACCGGGGTATGACCGCGGTCGAGAGGTTCATGCAGAAGGTCTACCTGCACCTCAACCGCATCCGTTACGGATACGAACTGTTCCAGGCCAAGACCCTGGATATCGTAGATCCCGGGCCGTCCGAAGCACCGATGCTCGATGAGACCTCGGAATTCCGGGTGATCAAGGGAAACCTGGTTCTGAGAAAGGAGGGGCTCTCAGAGAAAAGTCCTCTGATCATCATGCGGGCCTTTGACGAGGCCAACCGCAGAGGCCTGTTCCTGGGATCAGGGTTTGTCTGGGAGGCAAGGAAGCGGCTCGCAGCGGATCGCAAGGCCCTGGCCCATATGAGGGAGGCCAAAGACCTCTTCCTGGGCATGATCCTCAATCCCGCGAACCCGAGGATCATACGGCTTGCCCTTGAGGTCGGCCTGATCGATCTGTTCATTCCGGAGTTTCGAAGGATCCGAAACCTCGCCCTTTCAGATGTCTACCACGTGGAGACAGTGGACCTCCATTCCCTGCGGACCCTGGAGGTCATCGCCGGGATTTCAAAAGGGCTTCAGGATGGTCGATCGCTTTTGTACAAAAAGGTCTTCACTGAGATGGCCCATCCGCCGCATCTCTTTCTTGCAGGTCTGCTTCATGACATCGGCAAGGGATATGGGGATGATCACGCCGTCAAGGGCGCGGAGATGATCCCGAGGATCCTGAAACGGTTGGATGTGGACGGGGAGGGTGCGAGGCTGGTGGCTTTTCTGGTCACCCACCACTTGCTCCTGGCACGGATATCCCAGCGAAGGGACCTCTCTGACGAAAAGACCGTCGTTCAGGTGGCCCAGACCATCCAGGACCCGGACCTCTTGAATATGCTTTTTCTCCTGACCATCGCAGACAGCCTGGCTACGGGTCCTATGGCAAGGAGCGACTGGAAGCTGATGCTTTTGACGGAGCTCTACTTCAAGGTGAGGAAGGTCTTGGAGGGAGAGACCCTTGCCACCCCCGATGCCACTAACCGAATTGAGTCGAGGAAAGAGGAACTGCTCCAAGTCCTGGCCCCGGAGTACCCCCAAGGTGCGCTTCAGGAATTGATGGATCAGGTGTCTACGCGCTATTTCCTGATCATGCCGCCGGAGATCATGACCGCCCACTTCCGAATGGCCTTGAATATGGGGGCGGAATCTTTCTACTGGGTCCTGCAAAAGATCGAAGGCGCCCCGGTCACGCGCATCACCCTGTGCATCCACGATCGCCCCGGGCTTTTCAGCAAAATGGTCGGGGTGTTCGCCATCAACAACATCAAGGTGCTTTCCGCCAACATCCTGACGCTCAAAAACGGTCTCGCATTCGACGTCTATGAGGTCACCAACCCCCTGGATCCGTTTCGTGAGGCTGAGAAATGGGATCAGGTGCGGGACGAAATCAACATGGTCCTGGACGACCGGCTCCCGTTGGACGATCTGATCCGCGAAAAGGGCCGCATGAGCCTGAGTGCGGAGAAATCCTGGCGATCACGTGAAAGAAAGGTTAAGGTCGAAAATGAGGCATCGGATTTTTTTACCGTCATTGAAGTGAGCGCGGAAGATCGGACGAGCCTGCTATACGAGCTGGCCAAGACGCTCCATGGTCTGGGGCTTGACATCCGCTTTGCAAAGGTCAACAGCGACGAAGAGAAGATGACCGGCGTCTTCTATGTGAAAGACGCGGGCGGTCAGAAGGTCCAGGACCTGGCTCAGATCAGGGAAATCGAAGAAAAGCTCAAATCCACCATGAAGGGGTAGATATGTCCAGTGAGAGATTGAGGATCGCTTCGGGCGTGGGCGAGCTGGATCGACTGCTCGGCGGGCTCTACATCGGCGACAACGTGGTCTGGCACGACGACGCAGGCAGCCTGGCCTCGGTCTTCTGTCTGAATTTCATCCAGGCCTCCTACGCCCAGGGAAGACCCCTCATTTATGTATGCTTTGACCGATCGCCGAGAAACCTGATGGAGAAGCTCGGGCCGCTGGCGGACTCCCCCCTCTTGACGGTTCTGGACTGCTTTACCTTCGGGAAGGGAGCCGGCTCGGAGGTTTTCCTGAAGTTTTACGAAGAAGAACAGACCGATTTCGGCTGTAAGTTCGTCCTGGTGGAGAACCCTCGGCAGGTGGACGATGTGACAAAGGCCTTTTACGGGGTCCATGGAAGGCTCGAGGGGGATGTGCGCTTCGTCTTCGAGAGTCTGACAGGGATGCAGGAGCAATGGGGTGGAGAGGACCACATCCTCAACTTCTATTCCCACTCCTGCCCAAGGCTCTACGAGCTTCGGACCATTGCATACTGGATCCTGGAAAAGCGGGCCCACACGCCCCGTCTCAGGGCCCAGATCAACCAGATCGCTCAGGTGGCCATCGATCTCTCCGTTCGGCGGGGAAAGACGTCGCTCACGATCCTTAAGGCTGAAAAACGTGAGCTGGACACGCTCAACAAGCCATACAACTACTGGGCCAAGGACCTCACCATCGCCTTTGATTCCGACAAAGGGGCCTATCGACGGCACGACCTGGGCCTGCGTCTGAAGGAGCTGAGGACCCGCCACGGGCTCTCCCAGACGGAGCTTGCGAAGTTGGTGGGCGTCACGCCCAGCACCATTTCCCAGGTGGAAAGCAACCTGATCTATCCCTCCCTGCCAGCGCTCTTGAAGATGGGGGAAGCGCTCTCCGTGGAGGTGAGTGCTTTTTTCCAGGAATCGACGCAGACGAGGAAACGGGTTGTCTTTTCAGGATCCGAGGCGGTTGACGTGAAATTCCCGGATCTCCCGCAAGGGAACGTGTACGGGAAGCTCCTAACCCCCGTAGATTTCGAGTCCAAGGCCGTGCCCTATCTCCTGGAGATCCCGGCCAAAAAGGGAATCCCTTCCCACTTTTTCATCCACAAGGGCGAGGAGATGGGTTATGTCCTTTCCGGCAAGCTTCAACTGAAGGTGGATCAGGCGGTTCACACCGTCCGCCAGGGGGATGTGATCTATCTGACCTCCGAGATGCCGTCGCTGTGGAAGAATCCCGGACCCAATCCCGCAAAGCTGCTCTGGATCAAGGTCAAGTAGGATCTGATCCATTGTCCCGTAGGCCTATTTTTTGTCTCGATGTGGGATGACAAAAAACCGGGGCCGTGGTGCCCCGGCTTTTCTTATTGTGCCGTTCTGAAGCAAAGCGCTCGGTGAATCAGGCGTCGATAACAGCCAAGGCCTCGTCGCGATAGGCATCCATGATATAAGGGAGGGCTGTGACCTTGGCGGCCTCTTCCGTCAGGCAGGCGAGATCCTTTCTGGACATCAGATCCACGCGCCATTTGCGGGCCCCCGCCATCAACTGCTGGAGGCCGACACGGAGTTTCTCGCCGGCGGTGTAGATGCCGATGGCGCCCAGGGGGAACTTATCAACCTCGCTTCCGTATTTCGATCTCAGATCCTCATAACACACGAAGATCTCTTCCTTGGTCTTCCCGTACTTGGATACGGTGGAAGGAAGCCCGCCGTCCTCCCCGTTCAGCCAGCGGCCGATGTTTTTGCCCACCATGCCGGGGATCATGAGCGCGCGGCCCATGCATACGGCCTTGCAGTAAGGCGCACCCAACGCCAGGGCCTTGAAGATATGGTCCTCTGAAGAGAAACCCCCTGCAAAGGCGATGTCCGGGACCCATCTCCCCTTGGCAGCGAGGCGTTTGCAGAGGTCATAGGCCATGGCGTGGAGATAGATGGAAGGGATCCCCCACTCCGACATCATCCGCCAGGGGCTCATGCCGGTGCCGCCCGGCGCCCCGTCGATGGTGAGAAGGTCGATCTTGGCATCAGAGGACCAGCGGATGGCCATGGCCAGCTCCCGCATGGGGTAGGCGCCGGTCTTGAGGGTGACCCGTTTGGCCCCAAGCCTGCGCAGCCGCTGGACCTCATTCATGAAGCCCTGCTGGTCCACGAAACCCAGGCGTGAGTGGCGTTCGAACTCCTTGATGGCGCCGCCTTGAAATGCGGCCTTGTTTGCAGGGTCCCCGGGATCGGGGGTCACGATGTAGCCCCGCTTCTTGAGCTCAGATGCCCGCTCGATGTCGCTCACCTTGATCTCGCCGCCGATGCACTTGGCGCCCTGGCCCCACTTGAGCTCAACGGTTTCAACACCCAGTTTGTCGATCACATACTCGGCCACCCCTAGCCTCGTGTCTTCCACGTTCATCTGCACAAGGATGTCACCGTATCCCTCGTGAAAGCGGCGGTACTCCTCGACCCTGCGCCGCATGTCCGGGGACTCCTTCACCTTGCCATTGCCGTCGAATTCCAACTTGGGGTCAATGCCACAGACATTTTCGCCGCAAACCAGCGTGATCCCCGTAATGGCGGCGCCAATGGCGAAATGCTCCCAGTTTTTCCTCGCGATCTCGGTGCTTCCCAGTGCCCCGGTGAACATGGGAATTTTCATTTTGACTTTGTCTTTCACGCCGAATGCGGTTTCTGTACTGACGCTCGGAAAGGTGGCGTGATCGGGGTCTGCATGAGTCCCTTCCGCACCCAGGGCATACCCCATGATGTTTAAGTGGGAATAATCGACCGGATAGTCTTTGTCGGTGCCGGCCGTGATCTCACCAAATGGCGACGGATAGAGCAGCTCGCGTCCCCGGAAGGTGGCGTTGAAGAGATCACAGTTGCCCTTGCAGCCGTCCATGCAGCGGCTGCACAGGCCGGACTGGGGCGCAACGTTTCGCGATCGGTTTTTGGTTTGTAAGGCCTCGTTGGCATTGGGTTGGTGCAGATTCATGATCCGTAACCTCCTTCGAAAGGTTGAAATAACTTAAATTGAACGATTCTTATCCCTTGTGGACCACAGGCAAATTAGGTGAATCGCTCAACTTAGGAATAAAAAAAGGCGTCCATGCCGTTTCAGGCAAGGACGCCATCGTCCACTTGAAAGTCCAACAGAGACCGCCATGTCTCGAGATGGCGTTCCCCACGCCCTTGTGCAGGAACCCATCGCGTCGGACTGGGGACCTATTAGCAGTACTAAAATGATATGTCAATAATATTGTACTTAAAAAGTAGAGCAGGCGTTAGAGATACTGAAAGGCGAGCTGCTTGGGACAGGAACACCTGGGGTGTTACTCGAGCTCTTCGGAGAGGAGGACGGCCTCGGCCACGAGTCGCAGAGATTTTCGGGTGTCCATGGACCGTTTCTGGAGCCACCGGTAGGCCTGCTCTCCGTTCATGTTCCGCCGCCGCATGAGGATCTCCTTGGCGCGCTCAACCAATTTGCGGGTTTCCAGCTCTTCCTGGATTACTTTGGTCTTGACCATGAGCTCGGTGTTCAGGATGGCCACCGCCGCATGGTTGGCAACGGTGGTGATGAGATTGACTTCGGTTTCAGAGAAGGCGTGAGGCTCGGCCGTGAAACAGTTCAAAACGCCGATGACCTTGCCGTCTTTCACCTGCAGGGGAACGCTCACCATGGAGACCAACCCGAGCCTTTTTGCCATTTCCTTCTCTTTGAAGCGCGGCTCTTTCGAGACGTCCGCAAGGAGGAGGGGTTGTTTATGTGTGGCCACATAGCCCACCACCCCCTCGTCCATACTGAGGGAGCGGTCCTTCACATAGATGGGATCGATGGCCTGCGTCGCTTTGAGTCTGATTTTTTTGGGATCTTCTCCCTCATCGATGAGCCAAAGGGAGCAGATCTCGACGCCGGTCACCTTGGCCGTCACCATGACAATCAGCTTGAGGATGTCTTCAATGTAAAGGTCGGAGGTGATGGCGCGGCTGATGTCCATCAGGGCCTTGATGTATTTGTCATAGATCTCGGGGGGTGTGCTTTCCATATGTGCCAACCCTTCAGTTGTGGTCCATCACGACCGATCGCTTCCCTTTCTATTTATGAGCAGACTGAGGGCGAGTCCCAGAGTGCCGACGGTAATGGCCGAATCCGCCACATTGAATGCGGGCCAGTGGTAAGATCCCAGGTGGATGTCCACAAAGTCGATCACCTCCCCCAACCTGATTCGATCCATCAGGTTCCCGACCGCTCCCCCCAGGACAAGGGAAAGGCAAAGGGCCAGGACCCCTCCTCTATCCCCCAACCTCTTGAACCACCAAAACAAGAGACATATGGCAAGTAAGCTCGCGCCCAGGAGGAGATAAGTCTGTAGTGTGCTCCCTGGGTCGTTCATCACCCCGAAGGCGATCCCGCGGTTTCTGACTTGGACCAGGTTGAAAAACCCCTTCACCACCGGAATGGTCTCATGGGGGAGAATCCATCGGGTGGCGGCCCACTTGGTTGCCTGGTCAAGCAGGATAACGGCCAACGCCGGCCACACCATGCGTTGCGGGCGATGGGTCACGGTTTCTCCGTTTCCATTTCGGTCAGGGCCTGGCGACATCTTGCGCAGAGGGTGGGCTGGTCCTGATCCTGGCCGACGGCCCGGTCATGGACCCAGCAACGTTCGCACTTTGCAGCGGTCGAGGGGACGACTTTGATCCGAACACCTTCCAGTATCTCGCTTGAAATGCCGTCGCCGACCGAATCTACGCCCACTATTTCCAGAGAGGAGACGATGGCCAGCGTGCGCAGAAGCTCCGCCTGGTCTCCGAGGGGTTTCAACCGCTCGGGGGAGAGCCCCAGGGTGACGGCAGCGTCGAGCGAGTGACCAATTTTCTTATCCCGTCTCGCCATTTCCAGGGCCTTGGTGATTTCCTTTCGGACCGCAAGGATGCTTTCCCAACGGGCCGCCAGTTCAGGGTCCCTGTAGTCCTCCCTAACGGGAAGAAAGAGGTCTGCATGGACGCTTGGGCCGCGGCCCTCACCTCTCATATATTGCCAGATCTCTTCGGCCGTGAAGGAAAGGACGGGGGCCATGAGCCTCACAAGGACTTCCAGGATCTCCTGCATGGCTGTCTGGGCGGACCGTCTTTTCCGGGCGTTCATGGGCGATGTGTACAAACGGTCCTTGACGATGTCGAGATAGAGAGAAGAGAGGTCCAAGGCGCAGAAATTGTGCAGGTTGTGGTACACCAGGTGGAACTCGAAGGCGTCGTAAGCCTTGAGGACCCTTTCATTCAATTCCTGAAGTCGATTCAGTGCCCACCGGTCAAGCGGTTCCATGTCCCCGTAAGGGACGGCGTGACGGTGTGGGTCGAAGTCGCTCAGGTTTCCCAGGAGAAACCTGCACGTGTTCCGGATCCGGCGATAGGCCTCGGTCAAACGCTGAAGGATCTCCTGAGAGAGCCTGATATTGTCCCGATAGTCCTCGCCTGCCACCCAGAGCCGCAGGATTTCCGCGCCGTATTTGGCGATCAACTCCTCCGGGGCGATGACGTTTCCGGCGGACTTATGCATGGCCTTGCCGGCCCCATCGACCACAAAGCCGTGCGTTAAAACAGATTTGTACGGCGCATCTCCACGCGTCCCCACCGAACAGAGAAGCGAGCTGTGGAACCATCCACGATGCTGGTCGCTCCCCTCCAGGTACATGTCCGCGGGGCTGTCCAAATAGTCCCTTTTTTCCATGACCGCAGCGTAGCTCACGCCGGAATCAAACCAGACGTCCAGAATGTCGGTCTCCCTCCTGAACCGCTTGCCGCCGCAGGCCAGGCAGGCGGTTTCTGCCGGCAGGAGGCTCTCAACGGGCTCCGAAAACCAGACGTCGGCTCCCCCGCCCTCAACGAGCTTTGCCACATGGTCGATGATCTCCTGAGAGATCAGGAGCTCACCGCAGTCCTCGCAGAAAAAGACCGTGATCGGGACACCCCAGGCCCTCTGTCGGGACACGCACCAATCGGGCCGATTGGCAATCATCCCATGGATGCGGTCCCGCCCCCAGGCCGGTATCCATGAGACCCGGTCGATGGCAGAGAGGGCCTTGCGTCTCAGGTCATTCTTTTCCATGGAGATGAACCACTGCTCCGTGGATCGAAAAATCACCGGATTCTTGCAACGCCAGCAGTGCGGATATTCGTGTGTGATCTGCTGTTCCTTGATCAGGGTCCCCTTCTCCCTGAGCTTTTCGATCACTGCCCGGTTGGCCTCAAAGACTTCAAGCCCGGCGAAGTATTCCACGTCGGGGGTGAAGTGGCCCCGGCCGTCCACCGGCGAGTAGACGTCGAGGTCGTAGGCAAGGCCTGTTTCGTAGTCTTCACGGCCGTGGCCAGGGGCCGTGTGCACGCAGCCCGTGCCCGCATCCAGGGTGACGTAAGGGGCCAGGACGAGCAAGGAGGGCCTGTCATAAAGCGGGTGTTTCGTTTCAAGCTTTTCAAGGACGGACGCCTTGAACTCTGCGAGGACCTCGTAGTTTTCGATGCCGAAGGTGCCCATGCAGATCTCAAGAAGCCCCTTGGCCAGGATCAGGACCCTCCGGTCATCAACGGCCACAGCTACATAGTCAAAATCCGGGTGCAGCGCAACGGCGAGGTTGGCCGGCAAGGTCCAGGGTGTGGTGGTCCAGATGGCGACATGAACCTCCCTGCCCCGGAGCTCGGGAATGACCGGGCCCAGGTCAGAGCGCATGGGAAACAACACAAAGATGGACGGGGAGGCGTGCTCCTCGTATTCCACTTCGGCCTCGGCCAGGGCCGTCTCACAGGAGATGCACCAATAAATGGGCTTTTTGCTCCGGATGAGGCTCCCGTTCAGCGCGAATTTGCCAAACTCTCTCACGATGGTGGCTTCATAGCCGAAGTTCATGGTTAAATAGGGATTTTGCCACTCGCCCAAGACGCCCAGCCGCTTGAATTCCTCTTTCTGGATGTCGATGAATTTTTCCGCATAATTCCGGCAGTAACGCCGGATCTCCACCTGTGACATGTCAAGTTTTTTTCGCCCGAGTACCTGATCCACCTTGTGCTCGATGGGCAGGCCGTGGCAGTCCCAGCCCGGAACGTAGGGCGCATCGAACCCCGCCATCTGTCTCGACTTGATGATGATGTCCTTCAGGATCTTGTTGAAGGCGGTGCCCATGTGGATGTGGCCATTGGCGTAAGGCGGACCGTCGTGGAGATTATAGCGCTTGCGGCCGCGGGAGGTCTCGCGGATGACGCGATAGAGGTCCATTTCCTCCCATCGTTTGAGCATCTCCGGTTCTTTCTTGACCAGATTGCCCTTCATGGGGAAATCGGTCGCTGGAAGATTGAGCGTTTGCTTGTAATCCATTCCTTGCGCCTCCCGACAGGATCAGCTAACACAAAAGATCAGGCTATCAAATCAGCCAATTCAAGTCAAATTCATATTAAGATGGCAAATCCCCGTCCGGGACCGTTTAAGGGCCGTTGGGCCAAGGAAGGTATTGACATCATATGACGTGAAAGGTAGGGTTGTTGAATAAAATTACCTAACTTAATCAATTTTTTATGCTTTGAGATTGTGTGTGAAAGGCGATCATAGGTTTCGGGTTTCAGGGGCCCATGCCTTAGAGGAGGGAGGATGATGTCTGAACGTGCTGGGTTAACGACGAGATGTTTGAGGCGCATTTCATTATGCACCGTCATACCGTGTGCCTTTGTGATTCTGTCGGGGTGTGCGCCCCTGATCTTCTTCGGTGCGGGGACGGCTGCCGGTGTTGCGGGATTCAAGTATTACGACGGCGCACTCAACGTCACCTACCAGGCCCCTTACATGGACACCTGGGATGCCGCTCTGAAGGCCCTTTCCCGGATGAACCTGAAGGTGGAGAAGTCGGACCACGATACGAAGAAGGGCGAGATTGTGGCAAGCCGGCCGGATGGCACGCGAGTCACCCTCTCCATTGAATACAAATCCTCCAATGAGACCGACGCCATGATCCGAGTGGGTTTTTTCGGGGACGAGCCGGCCTCGGTGGCCATCAAAGAGAAGATCAGAGAGATTCTCCAGGGGGTGTCGTAGCAGTGAATCAGGTTCGGATGTGCAGTTGGTCGACCATGCCGTCTGCGAACCGGATGATGAAGTCCCGTTGAGCGGAGGTGCACAAACCGGGGCAGGTGCAGCGCATGGTCGTCAGGCTCCGGATGTAGAACTCCCATTTCACAAAGCCGGGGCCCAGTTCGACGGCGAAGACATGGGGCTGACATGCCTCGTGCTGGTGCTGGGGTTCGCTGAGAAGCTCGGCAGGGACCTTCACCCAGAAGATGCCGTTCATACCGGACTTGATGGCATTCCGGGTGAGAAAGCCTTTGATCTTTTCCATATCCGGGTTGCCTATTTCGTCGATGAGGTAAGCCCTCATTTGCTGTCTCCACCGGACCGGTCGAGTTTTATGCCTTTCAAGAACGCGTCCGTGACAGAATAGGCCCAGATCAGAAAGAATGCGCCACTGACCCACTCTATGAGTGAAAGGTCCTGCGCTTTCAAATGGTCAATCAATAAAGCCTGTTTCGAAGAATCGGCCCAACTTGTCTTTAGGGCGCTACTCAGCACCTGAAAAAAATTTACGGCTGCAACCACCAAGAGCACGAAGGCGCCCCCGAGGATTGCACTACCTTTCTTGAGATCGTGATTGATCACTTGACCGAGCCCTGGCATGACCAAGGCGGAGCAAAGCGGTGCCAGGATCGCTTTTTTCATGAAGAAACCTCTACAAAACGCAAAAAATTAATGCACCATAGGTGCATTGTCAAACACGGGGGAGTCGCTTTTGTGAGAGAACCGATCACAGACAAGGTACAAGTGAGCATTCCCTTTACCATGCTTCATGACACTTATCTGGGTGCATTTCTGGAACGGAGGCTCAACCCTGAAATCGGGATCGATGCCAGGGCGCTTGAGAACCATTCGATTGGTGATTTTGGGGAAATCGCAAAGGCCATGAAACGACATGGACTTTCCATCACCCTGCATAGCCCCTTCATGGACCTGGCTCCAGGCTCGCCCGATCCGGCCGTGAGGTCGTTGACCCGAAGCCGACTGGACCCCATGGTTCGCCTGGCCGGCCTTTTCGAGGCAAGGGCCGTAGTCTGTCACGCCGGATACGACCGAAGGCGTTACGGGTTCATTCAGGAGGCCTGGCTCGAGAAGAGTTTGGAGGTCTGGTCCTGGCTCGGTGAAAGGGTTCAGAATGCAGGAAGCGGTCTGATGCTTGAAAATGTCTACGAGGATGGTCCCCAGGATTTTCTCCCTCTCCTTCGAGGCCTCGCGCCTCTCAACGTCGGCTTCTGCCTTGACACGGGCCATGCGGCTGCGTTCAGCCGGACCGGGCTGAGTGAATGGGTGGCCGTGCTCCACCTCTATCTGGGCCAGCTTCATCTCCACGACAATCACGGCCACATGGACGAGCATCTCGCCCTTGGTGACGGCCTCATTGACTTTGAAGGGTTTCTCCGTCAAGTGAGGGCCATGAAGACATCGCCTCCCCTGGTTACCATCGAGCCGCACCGGGAAGAGGATCTGATGCCAAGCCTCGTGCATCTGGAAAAGGCCTGGCCCTGGTAACCGAGAGGCGTGAGTGGACAACAGGGGCACGAATCCCCAGGGAAGACATGGATGGAAGAACACAATCCCCCAAGCTTGATGAAACATCCTTTCCCAAAATCCATGTCCGTGGCAGAGAAGCTGAAGCGTCTCCAGGAAATCGTCGGCCCCGATGACACCATGGGCATCCTGATCCACGCCGATCCCGATGCCATTGCGAGCGCCATGGCCCTGAAACGCATTTTCTGGCGGAAGGCAAGAAGGGTCTCCATCTATCACATCAACACCATCCAGAGGGCGGATAACCTTGCCATGATCGAGCTCCTGAAAATTGAACTCCAGCATGTCAAGGCCATGGACCCCCCGAAGTTCACCAAGTGGGCCGTGGTGGACTCACAGCCGCACCATAGTGGGATCTTCGACCGTATCCGCTATGATATCATCCTCGATCACCACCCCGCAGGCCCTGAATATGAGGCGCCATTTGTGGACGTCATGGAACAGTACGGGGCCGCCTCCAGCATGATGACCGAATACCTCAGGGCGGCCAGAATCCGCCCTTCCATGAAACTGGCAACGGCCCTCTTCTACGGTATCAAGACGGACACGAACAACTTCGTGAGGGCATCGATTCCGAACGATATCAACGCCTTTCGGTATCTTTACCGGTTCGCCAACATGAACATCATCAAAAAGATCGAATCCTCCGAGATGACGCGCAGAACGCTGGCCAGCTTGAAACTGGCCATGGACCGTTTAACCCTTTGGAAGGACACGGCTTACATTCACATGGGTCAGGTGGAAAATGCGGACGCGCTTGTCATGATCGCCGATTTTTTCATGAAATTCGCAGAGGCGCGCTGGAGCATCGTGTCGGGTACGGTTGACAGGAAGCTCATCGTGATTTTGCGAAACGCCGGACTCAGGGGAGATGCGGGGAAAACGGCCAAGCGTCTGTTGGGGGAACTGGACGGGGTTGCAGGAGGACACCGGGCGGCCGCGAGGGCCGAGATCTCCGTGGAGGCGATTTTGAAAGGGACGAGAAGTCGAGACTTGGGTCAATTCGTCATCAGGACCCTTAAGCGTATCCACCGTGGGTAAGGTCCTGAGGGGCCTCGCACGAAGGGGAGTGAACCGCATACCGGATCTTGAGGACCAGGCCATCCAGGAGCGGTCGATCCAAGAGGTCAAGGAGATGGTCGACAGCGGGAACCCACAGGGGCTAAAGAGGCCGGTTGACGATATGCGGCCGGGGATCTCATGAGGCTCGCCGCTTGAGTCCCTGACGCCTGCCAGGGTCCAGCTTGTCCTAGCTCGATGCCCCCATTTTCCCATTGACAATTCATGGGCTCCTCTGTATAGTCAAATACATGAAAGTGCCTTGAAAGATTAGCAAATTTCCCGCAATGGCGTTCATGGTGCTCGGTTTTCGCAAGGACCTTGCGCTTCGGCCCTGTCGGCTTCGGAAAGCCACAACCGATTCATGGATTGTCCGCTGGTAAGATTGAAGCCCTTGTCATTTCCACGCCCAAGAGAGATTTTAGTCCATGCGTCTCTCGTGAGTTCTGCATTCTATTTCGTCAGTGTCTCCCAAAAAGAGTTCCTGCGCGCCCGGGTGGATCGAAAATCGGCTGGTTTTGCGATTTCGCCCTGGTTTGCATCGCCTTTGTCGTGAGACCGGCATCGATGGGGTCCCGATCAGGAGATTCCCGATTTATGGGTGGCGCTTTCAGCGGGCAGCGATCAGCTTTCAGCCGGTCCATTGTTATCTTTTGACTTTTCTGACGGCTTCCGGCTGATGGCTTATGGCGCGAATCGAAAAAGGCCGTTTTTGGATGAGCACGAGATCGCTTAACGATTACCACAGTAAGGAAAGGAGAGAAGGCAATCATGGATTTCTATTCGTTCGCAGAAGGTCCGCTGTTGTGGATCGCTTTTTTGACCTTCATCATCGGGACCGTCTTCAGGATTGCGCTTTTCGTCTACGTATCGCGCAGACAGGACAAGATCATGTATCAATACTTCAGGTGGAAGTACGTGCTGGCCACCTTGTGGCGGTGGATTCTCCCCCTGAACAAGGCCGTGGCCAAGAACCCCGTGTTCAGCATTCTGGCATACATCTTCCACATTTGCCTCATCGTGGTGCCCATCTGGTTTTCAGGGCACATCACCCTGTGGGAGGAATCTCGGTTCGAGTGGTCATGGACGCCCATTCCGGATGGGTTGGCTGATTGGATGACCATCGTGCTGGTGGCCATTGGGCTCTTTTTTCTGGTGCGGCGAGTCGTGTCGGCCGACATTCGCCTTCTGTCCTCCTTTTCCGACTACCTACTGCTGGTGATCACCACGCTCCCGTTCCTCACAGGCTATTTCGTCACCCACGGCACCATGGACAACGTTGCGGTCCTGGGTGACAACATCACGTTGATCCATATGCTGTCAGGGGAACTGATGCTTATCCTGATCCCCTTTACGAAGCTTTCCCACTTCGTCCTGTTTTTCTTCTCGAGGGGTGCCACAGCCGTTGAATTCGGCCGGAGAGGGTATTCCATCTAAACCAAGGATATGACACCGAAAGCGTTCAAAGGAGTTGGAACATGAATGAACAGGTAACCGAAAAGGACGTCGCAAGGAAGGAGATAAACCCCCAGGCGATCACTGACTTTCTCAAATCCAGGATGGGTGCCCGTTTCAAGACCTGGCTTAAGATCTGCGCCCATTGTGGACTATGTGCCGACACATGCCATCACTACCTGGCGAGCGACCGGGACCCGAACATGATCCCGGCGCGCAAGGTCCGTTTTCTGACCGAGTTGCTCAAGAAAAAAGGAAAGGTGGATGAGGCATACCTCAAGAAGGTCTACGACACCATCTACTACGAATGCAATATGTGCCGGCGGTGCAGCCTTTACTGCCCGTTCGGCATCGACATCGCGTTGATGATCTCGACCCTGAGGAGCTTACTTCATTCACAGGGAATGGCCCCGGAGGGATTGCTGAGGGCCATTGAGAACTACCAGGCCACCGGCAACCAGATGGCGGTGACGGAGGAGGAATGGGTGGAGACCCTCGAGTGGTGCGAGGAAGAGACGGCCGAAGAGATTGTAGGGCTCAAGATCCCCATCGACAAAAAGGGCGCCAGGATCATGTACACCGTCAATGCACGGGAGGCCAAGTTTTACCCCCAGGACATCATGCAGGTGGCTCAGATTTTCCACGTGGCGGGCGAGGACTGGACCCTGCCGAGCAAGCCCGGATGGGACGACACCAATCTGGCCATGTTTTGCGGGGACGCGAAGACGGCGAGAATGATAGTTGAGAACACCTTCAAGCGGGCGGAGGAACTGGAAGCTCAAAACGTCGCAGTCACCGAATGAGGGCACGCCTACCGCGCGCTTCGGTTCGAAGCGCCCGCCTGGTTGGGTTACACGCCGAAACAGCCCGTGATTCACTCCGTGGAGCTCTTTCACGACTATCTCCGGGACGGCCGGATCAAGCTGAGAGAAAAGATGAAGGAACCGACGACCGTCCAGGACCCCTGCAACGTGATTCGTAGCGGTGGTCTGGCTGAAAAGAACCGCCGGCTGGCCGAGTATCTCTCCGAAGACTTCAGACCCATGAAACTCCAGGGCAATTACAATTACTGCTGCGGGGGAGGTGGCGGCGCCATGCCCATGGGCGGGGAGATGCGCAAGCACCGGCTCAAGTGCGGGGCGGTCAAGGCACAGCAGATCCGGGAGACCGGGGCCAAGATCGTCTTTGTGCCCTGCCACAACTGTATCGATCAGATCAGGGACCTCAGCAAGGAGTATGACCTGGGCATCAAAGCGATCCATTTCAAAGAGGCCATTGTGGAACTGATGGAGATCCCGGTGGAGATGAGGCCCAAGGAGGACGAGTCGTAGTCGCGGCGGCTGTGATGGAAGATGGGGTGATGGGTGTGGGACGGTTCGTGGTTGGCGCCTTGAGTCGGTCTTGAGGGCAAAGAGACGATGTAGTGAAAAAGCTTTTTTCCAACATATTTCAGAGCCTCAGCTATCGTCTGATTTTCTGGGTCGGTCTCATCCTGCTCGTCAGCATTTCGACCTGGGCCTATTTCAACATCAAATATGAAAAGGAAAAGGCCATGTCCCATGTGGTTAGCCAGGCCGATCGATTGAGCAATACGATCATGCTGGGGACCCACTACGCCATGATGCTTTACGCCAGGGACGACATCAACGAGATCATCAAGAATATCGGCAGGCAGAAAGGCATCGAGGCCATCCGCATCTACAACAAGTCAGGGGAGATCAAGTATTCGATCCGACCGGAGGAGGTGGACCACAAGACCAACATCAAGGCCGAGGCCTGCTATATCTGCCACCTAACCGAGCCCCCGCTCGAAGTGCTTGCACTTGACGCGAGAAAACGCGTCTTCAGCGCCCCGAATGGGACCCCTCTGCTCGGGATCATCAGCCCCATATATAATGAAAAGGGTTGCTCCACCGATCCCTGCCATGTGCATCCCCCCGGGAAAAAGATCCTCGGAGCCCTGGATGTGGTCGTCTCTCTCGGCGAACTGGAAGGGGAGATTCGTTCAACGGAGAAGGGGATCACTGCATTGGCCGTCATGGTTTTTATCGGCGCGGCCTCCATTATCGGCCTTTTTCTCGTCAGGTTCGTCAATCGCCCTATCAGGGCACTATTCGAGGGGATCCGCCACCTGGCGCAAGGGGAATACGACTACCAGGTTCAGATCCGCCGGGAAGACGAGATCGGGCAACTGGCCCGGGCCGTCAACGAGATGGGAAGGCAGATCGGGGCCAAGCAGGAGGAGCTCAACAAACAGCGAAACGAATACCAGACCCTGTTTGAACATGTCCCCTGCTACATCACGGTCCAGGACCGTGATCTGAGGCTTCTGCAGTACAACCAGGAATTTGCCAGGAAGTTCATGCCGAAGGTGGGGGATTATTGCTTCGAGGCATACAAAGGACGGATCGAACCCTGCCTGGTGTGCCCTGTGATCAAGACCTTTGACGACGGAAATCCTCACTTCAGCGAGGAAACGGGGGTGGGCAAGGACGGCTCCGAGACCCACTGGCTGGTCACGACAGCCCCTTTCAGGGACAAGGACGGACATGTCGTGGCCGCCATGGAGATGAGTCTCGACATCACACGGCTGAAGCTCCTGGAGAAGGAGTGGAAGAAGTCCGAGGAGAAATACCGGACCATCTTCAACACGATCCCGAATCCCGTCTTTGTGGTGAGTCAAAAGGACCTCCAGATCATGGACTGTAACGACAGCGTGACCGCCGTCTACGGGTTCAAGAAAGACGACATCCTCAACACCTCCTTTCTGAACCTCTTTCTCGAAAACGAGCGTCAGATCCATGCCCATGCGTTTGAGACCGCCAGGACGCTTGAGCACGTGAGACATCTGACCGGGGACGGCCGTACCATATATGTCAACATCCGGAGCTCCCCGTCGGATTCCCTCGGCCAGCCGGTATGGCTTGTGACCACCAGTGACATTACAAAGCGCCTGATGGCCGAGCAGCAGTTGATCCAAGCGAGCAAAATGGCCACCCTGGGGGAGATGGCCACAGGGGTCGCCCACGAGCTGAACCAGCCCCTCTCGGTCATGAAGACCGCCAGCAGCTTCCTGATTAAGAAGGTGAAGAAAGGGGAGGCGATCCGGGAAGATGTTCTCATGACCCTGGCCGAGGAAATCGACAGCCACGTGGATCGGGCCTCCAAGATCATTAACCACATGCGGGAGTTCGGCCGAAAGTCGGAAGTGAAGAAAGACCGGGTCCAGGTCAATGAACCGCTCATGAGGGCGCTCGACATCTTCAGCCAGCAACTGAAGCTGAGGGAAATCCAAGTGGTGAAAGACCTTCAGGAAGATCTGCCGCCCATTCTGGCCGATGCCAATCGTGTGGAGCAGGTCTTTATCAACCTCTTGATCAACGCGCGGGATGCCATCGAAGATAAATGGGAGTCCGGCCGACATGAAGGCGAGATCAAGGAGATTCTCCTTCGGACACGGTCGGAAAATGGCCTCGTGGTTGTCGAAATCCGGGACACGGGGACAGGGATTCCGAAGGCGATCCTGGACAAGATCTTCGAGCCCTTTTTCACCACCAAGAAGGTGGGGAAGGGCACGGGACTTGGGCTTTCCATTACCTACGGCATCGTGCAGGACTACGACGGCACCATAAACGTACATACCGAAGAGGGCAAGGGATCGAGTTTCATCATCCAGTTCCGGACCGCGGGCGAAAACGATGACACAAAAAATACTCTTGGTGGATGATGAGGAAGGGATTCGAAAGGTCCTGACCATCTCGCTTGCGGACAGCGGGTATGAGGTCACGGCCTGCTCGAGCGGGGAGGAGGCCCTGAACCGTTTCAGGGAGATCAGACCATGCATCGTCATGACGGACATCAAGATGCCTGGGATGGATGGCATCGAGCTCCTCAAACGGATCAAGGCGGAAGATGCCAATACGGAAGTCATCATGATCACCGGTCATGGCGAGATGGATCTGGCCATCCAGAGCCTCAAGTTCGATGCAACGGATTTCATCACCAAACCGATCCACGATGACGTCCTGCTGGTTGCTTTGAAGCGGGCCAACGAACGGATTGAACTGAAGGCCAGACTGAAGGAATATACCGAAAACCTGGAGCGGTTGGTCGAGGAGAAGAGCAGGAGGCTTCTGGAGGCCGAACGGTTGGCCGCCGTGGGCCAGACGGTTGCAGGGCTTTCCCATGCCGTCAAGAATATCGCCGGCGGATTGACGGGGGGGATGTTTGTCCTGGAAAAGGGGATTGAGCTTCGAAACGAGAAGTACCTGAAAGAGGGCTGGGAGATGGTCAAGGGAAACGTGGGGCGTATCAAAGCTGTGGCCCTCGACCTCCTCAACTATGCCAAAGAGCGGGAGCCCGGCTGGGAGCTTTGCGACCCCAACGGGCCGGCAAGAGAGGTTTACGATTTGATGCTTCCACGGGCACGCGAGCTGGGGGTTATCCTGGAGCTGGATCTCGATGACGCCTTGCCCATGACATGGCTGGACCCGGATGGGATACACCGCTGCCTCCTTAACCTCGTGACCAATGCCATCGATAGTTGCGTAGGCATGGATTGCTCAGTCGTGGAAGGGCGGGTGACGGTCAAATCGTCCGGAGAGGAAGGCTGGGCCGTTGTGTACCATGTGACCGACAACGGCTGTGGCATGGACGAGGAGACCAAATCAAAGATTTTTCAACGGTTTTTCAGCACCAAAGGGAGCCGCGGCACGGGCCTTGGATTGATGATCGCCAAGAAGATCGTGGACGAGCATGGCGGCGTGATCGCGTTTCAGTCCGAAAAGGGGAAAGGGACCCAATTTTCGATCCGGCTGCCGGTTCGGGAAAGGGAGTGAATGGAATTGGAGTAATGGAGTGATGGAGTAACGGAGTGTTGTGATGGTTGGAGAAATGTATAGGGCTGTATACCATCACTCCAATACTCCAGTCCCCCAATACTCCAACCCGTAAACTTAATAGAGGAGCCTGCCATGATAGCGTACAAGAACATTCTTTTTTGTACCGATTTTTCAGAGGACGCCCACATTGCGTTTCTTCATGCCCTGGATCTTGCGAGGAAATACGGCGCCAAGCTTCATATCCTTCACGTGCCCCATTCGTCCTATCAGTACAGCCGGCACGTGGTGGATGAGCACGTCAAGAAGGGAGCCGCCGGTGGGGAGGCCTTCTATGACAAGGAGATCGAGAAGCGGGCGGAGCAGGCCCTGAAAGACCAATACGAAAAGAGGCTGGGAGACTTCAAGGACTACGTTTTCGTCGTGAAAAACGGTGCACCGGATGTGGAAATTATCCGATATGCAAAGAAACACGACGTGGATGTGATCGTCATGGGGGCGCTTGGCAAGTCCGAGCTCGATCGGATCGAGCACGGCAGCACTGTGGCCAATGTCTCCAAGTACGCCCATTGCCACGTCATCGCCATCCGGAACCCGGCAAAACGTTTCACTTTGCCCGGCCAGATGTATTGATCCGCTCCCAGGGGTAAGCGGAAAGGAGGGTTAAAATGGCAATCAAGGTGCTCGTGGTGGATGATGAACTGGACATGAGGACGTTCATCACCACGCTTCTGGAGACAAACGGCTACAAACCCATCTCGGCCGTGGACGGCAGAGAAGGGCTGGAGATCGCAAGGCGGAGCAAACCCGCGCTTATCATTCTGGATGTGATGATGCCCAAGGAGAGCGGGATTAACATGTATCGTGAGCTCAAGCAGGACCCGGCGTTGAAAACCATTCCCGTGATCATGCTTTCCGCCTTGTCCAAAAAGACCTTTTTCCATTCCCAGAAGGTCCTGGACGAATACAGGGGTGAGCACGTTCCGGAACCTTTTGCTTACATTGAAAAACCACCCGAGCCCGATGAACTGCTCGACGCCATTTCGGACAGTTTAAAGGCGTGAGATCGACAGAGATCGGTTCACGCCACTGGCGTGATTGCGACCGGAAAGGATGATTTGCCCAAGTGGATCGGGAAGGATCGCCCAAAGTGGAAAAGATGACGCCAACAGCTGGGAGTCTGTCCGGGGAGCCGCTCGCGGAAGATGCCGATGTCCTTGAGATCCTTCAGGATCAAAGCTACAAATCCATCATCGATCTCCTGCCCTGCTATCTTTCCATCCAGGACCCTTCCCTTCGCATCCTGTTTGCCAATGAGGGGTTCCGGAGGGAGTTCGGCGATTGGAGGGCCCGCCACTGCTATGAGGTCTACAAACGGAGCTCAGAGAAATGCCAGGCCTGTCCGGTCCAGAAGACCTTTCAGGACGGAAAGACCCACATCAGTGAAGAGACCGTAACCCTTTCAAACGGACAATCCGCCCAGATGATCGTCTACTCGGCCCCCATTCCGGATATCTCCGGCCGTGTGCGGGCCGTGATTGAGCTCTCTACCAATATCACCCGTGTCAAGGACGTACAGAAGGGGTTCACCTTTCTGGGCCAATCCATTGCGTATCTCTCCCATGACATCAAGAACATCCTGGAGGGGCTGCAGGGCGGGGCCTACGTGGTGGAGGAGGGCATCAAGGACAATGACATGGTCCTGGCCGGCCAGGGGTGGAAGATCGTCAGAAAGAACATTGTGGAGATCTCCACCATCACCCAGAATATCCTTTACTCGGCCAAGGAGAGGACGCCCAAATTCGAGATCGTGTCCCCCGATGAGCTTGTCAAGGACGCGGTGGCCCTCTTCCAGGAAAAGGCCGAGTCCATGGATGTCCGGCTGCAGCACCGGGTCAATCCCATGCTCCCCATGGTGCCTCTCGATCCCCTGAATATCCGGAGGATGCTCAACAACCTCATATGGAATGCCTTGGAGGCCTGCAAGAAGGACAAGGAGAAACCCTACCACGTGGCGATCGTCCGGACGGATTTCCGCGACCGGCTCCACTTCATGTTCGAGGTGGAAGACAATGGCGTCGGCATGGATGACACCACGCGCGAGAATATCTTCAAGGAGTCTTACTCCACCAAGGGGAGCGGCGGGACGGGGCTTGGGCTCCTGGTGGTGGACCGGATCGTCAAGGAGCACGGCGGGCGGATCGAGGTCTTGACCACGCCCGGGAAAGGCAGTACATTCAGGGTCATCCTGCGGCTCAGATAGAAATGGCGGGCGGATTGGGCCAGGTCTCCGGAGGGACACATATGGGAAACGCTTCCAAGGTTATTCTAATCGACGATAACCCCGATTTTCTTTTCACCATGGGGACGTTCCTGAAACGAAACGGCTATGAGGTCCTGACCGCATCGGACGGGCAAAAAGGCACCGAGCTCATCAAGAAGGAACGCCCCGATCTCATCCTCCTGGATGTGATGATGGAGACCCTTTTCTCCGGCTTCGAGGTGTGCAGGCAGGTGCGGACCAACCCGGAGACGCAGGACATCCCCATCATCGCCATATCGGGTATGAGCGACGATCTGGGCGTAAAATTCGAGCAGACAACGGACGAGGAGTACTTCAAACCCAATGCCTACCTTGAAAAGCCCGTGGACAAGGAGCGGCTGCTCGAAACCATGCGGGAACTCCTGGGCGGGTAAAACGTTGCGATAGGCGGTAGGCGCGTCACGCCTCGGCGTGCCTTGCGGTTGGAGGCTCAGGGCCAAAGAGTGTCTGTGTGAGTCTGCGTGGGTCTGCGGCAAAAGGGCATGGTGAAATCCCATAGTGAGACCAAAGCAGGATCGCTCAACCAAGCGCTTCCGGCCATAGATGATCCTGAGGGGCTGAATGTCCCAGCCAACCTGCCTCCCGTCATCGACGCCCACGTCCACCTCTTCCCCGATGCGCTTTTTCAATCCATTCGGCAGTGGTTCGACCAGTTCGGCTGGCCCATCCGGTACCGTCTGAATTCCGACGAGATTCTCTCCTTCCTTTTTTCCCGCGGCATCCGCCACGTGGTGGGGCTTCACTACGCGCACCGTCCCGGCATCGCGAGGGAACTCAATCACTATATGGCGGGGCTTTGCAGGCGTTTTGATCGGCTGACGGGCCTGGCGAGCCTCTATCCGGGGGAGCCCGAGGCCCGGGCCATCCTGGAAGAGGCCTTTGACATGGGGCTTTCAGGTCTCAAGCTCCATGCCCATGTCCAGTGCTATGACATGGGAAGCCCTTCCATGCGCGAGCTTTACGAGACCTGCGAGGCCAATGGGAAGGTGCTCGTCATGCACGCAGGCCGGGAGCCCAAGAGTCCGGCCTACCTTTGCGACCCCTATGCGATTTGCAGCGCCGCCAGGGTGAAACAGGTGCTCGTCGATTACCCGGGCCTCCGGATCTGTGTGCCGCACCTTGGCGCCGACGAATACGGGGCCTACCGGGAGATGCTCCGGGACCACGACAACCTGTGGCTTGACACCACCATGATGCTCGCCGACTACCTCCCCGGCGCCGACCCGCCCCCCTTGTCGGAACTGCGGCCCGACCGGATCATGTACGGAACCGACTTTCCCAATATCCCCTACGCCTGGGACCGTGAGCTCAAAAAGCTCGCCGAGATGAACCTCCCCGAGGTTACCCTGGTGAACATCCTCTCCAAGAATGCCCAGGCCTTTTTCTCCATACCTGATTCGGCCATGAGCGACGGCTTATGTCACTACCGAGGCACGGAGGCTACAGAGTAGAATTTATGTTTTTGGTTTGTCCGAGTTTGTCCTGACAAACCAAAAAGCAATCTACGCTCTGTGAGCTGTGAGCCTCTGTGGTATACTTGAAGGGAATACCATCTTTTTTCCGTAAGGAGCAGCATGGAAATACTGCACGACTTGTTCTGGCTCTTTGGGCCTGACGGCATCCGATGGCTCATCATGACCGGTGGTCTGCCCGTCATCTGCCTCGTCATTTTTGCGGAGACCGGATTTTTTGCTATGTTGCCGGGCGATTCATTGTTGGTTTTGTGCGGGATATTCGCAGCCACACCCTCTGCCGAGGGTGGTACGCTTTTGCCGATCAGCTTTTTGTTGACCGTAGTGCCGATTTGTGGAGTGCTGGGGGATCAAGTGGGCTTCTGGATCGGGACATGGTTCGGTCATGCCATGTACGGGTGGAAAGATAAGTTCTTTTTGGGAGTTCCGATCTTCAAGGTGGCCTATCTCAAGAAAACCGAGGATTTTTACAAACGCTGGGGCGTGTTCGCCATCATGATGGGCCGTTGGGTGCCTATTGTGAGGACGTTTGCGCCTATTGTCGCTGGCATTACGCACATGCCTTTCAGAAAATTTATCACGTTTAACGTTTTGGGTGGCTTCACGTGGGTCTGGAGCATGGTGATGGCCGGTTATTTTTTGGGCAATGTCGCCAAGCACAGGTTTGGTTTTGACTTGGCCAAGCATATCGACAAGGTCGCCATCGTCGTCGTGCTCTTATCCTTGATCCCCATTTGTTACACGGTTTGGAAGGAAAAGCAGCAAGCCAAACCTTTGTAGACGAACAGAAGCCCCCGGAGCGGGAGCTGGCGAGTCACATTCAAAACTCGAAAGGAGATGTCTTCGACGTTGATGATGAGGATGACCAACCCACCCCATTATCTCACGCCATTCCGAGCTTTCGGGGAAGCGCTGCGGCCCAGGCACGAATCAGGCTCCAATCACGATAGTCCCCTTCTTCAATGCCCTTATCCCTCATTTTTTGACGCATGATTATCCTCATGGGCCATGAGAGCTTGCCATAATCCAGGACCCCCGCGAAACAACCGGTGTCCACAGGGCGAAGCCCTGGAACGGCCTGATTCAGGGAAGCAAGATAGGTCCCGGCCTTTTCACTGTTTTCGGCACTGGGCCTCGACATGGTCAGACACGTCAAGAACAGGGCTACATGGATCCGGTCGAACATGGCCCGGTTGGTTTGAAGGAAATCGACCGCCTCTGGCAGCCACTGATCGCTCCGGATGGCGCTTCCGACGACTAGGGCTTGATATGGGTCGAGTCGGGTCACGTGCTCTACCAACTTGACCTCTGCCCGTGCGCCCATCTCGCACAAGACCTGGGCAATCCGCTCCGCTACTGCGCCGGTGGATCCGTAGCGGCTTGCATAGGCCACCAGGACACGGTAGCCATTTTTCGAGCCTTCCCCACAGGTCGTCTCCGGGAAATCAATGGTGGCGCCCTGCGCGGTCCATGGAAGAATCATGCCGGATCCTAGGACCAGGGCCGTCAGGGCGCCGGCGGATGCCTTTGAGACATTCAGGATGAACTCCCTTCTAGTCCTGGACTTCATGATCTTCGCCTCCCCCGGATATTCCTGTGTCCCCTGTCGAACCTCTTGAGTTGGCCACGAATTGTTCTAGCCATTTCAACCGGTTCTGTGCCTGTTCAATGACCAGCGCCTTTTGGTTCGCATCCAGAATATCATAAAACGAAAGAAAGAGGTCCACGTGTGATTCGATGGCATCGGGAATGTGCTGGGCATGGGCCTTGACAAGGGTCGCGATGAACGCCGCATCAGGATTGGGCGCCAGGATGGCTTCCCGCAGTTGAATGAAGAATTCTTTCCGCATCGCCATGTTTTGGGCTATCACTTGCTTGAATTCCTCACGGATGACTTGGTATTGCTGCTGTTGAGCCTCCGAAAGGCCCAGGTCCTCCACGTGTTCATCGAGCCTTTGTGCCGCAAACTCCGGAAGCCCATCATTCATGAAGCCCGGGTGGAACCCGCCATGGCCAAACGGCGGGTGGAATCCGGAGCCACCGAGTCCGTCATCTCTGCAGCCTGCAAGATTCCCAACGAAGAGGGCGATGGCGCCCATCATGATTAACGCCAACACGCCGGATACAACCATTGCTCTTTTATTCTGTTTCATTGCGTGACTCCTTTCATGATTGAAGGTTTTCGATCCCTACACCACATCTCTCATCTGGAGAGCCATGATACGGATCAAGTGTTAAGAAACTTTTTCCCCGATGCGAAAAAGTGTAAAGAAAGTGTAAAATCCCTTTCTCTTGCTTTTTATATCGCCTAGATTGGGGTCCATGGACGCGATGGGTGGTCTCACGAACAAAAAGCTCCTCGTGGTCGACGATGACGAGAAGCTCCGAAACCTCCTCAAGGAATACCTGGAGGACTATGGCTGTCAGGTGCGCGCGCTGGCGGACGGCTTATCCCTAGGAGAGGTGATTGAGGCGGAGATGCCCGACCTCATGATCCTCGATGTGATGATGCCCAATAAGGATGGCTTCGAGGTGTTGAAGGATATCCGCAGGAAATTTAACATCCCTGTCATCATGCTCACGGCGAAAGGAGAGGATGCAGACCGCATCGTCGGCCTCGAGCTGGGTGCGGACGACTACGTTCCAAAACCATTCAATCCAAGGGAGCTTCTGGCCAGGATTAAGGCGGTTTTGCGAAGGACGTCGCTGCACGACCGGGAACCGGTCGAGACCGATGCCCCTAAACATGTGAAGGCGGGCGGTCTTGTCTTGAACAAACAGAAGCGGGTCGTCGTGATCGATGGCCGGGAGGTGGAACTGTCCGCCACCGAATACGAGCTGCTAAGAATCCTCATGGAACGGCCCAATAGGACGTTTACCCGTGACGAGCTCATGACGCTTGCCCGGGGCAGGGATTTCGCGGCCTTTGATCGGTCTATTGACGTGCACGTCAGTAATTTGAGGGCCAAGGTGGAGCAAGACCCCCGTTCACCCAAGCGCATCAAGACGGTTTGGGGCGTTGGGTACATGTTTGTGGACGCACGATGAAGATCAGGAAACTATATATCAAGATACTGCTCTGCTTCGTGGGGATCTTGGTCGTCACGGAAATCCTTATTTTCGGCTTCTTTGTGTTGTTTGCGGGCAGGACCTTTCGTGATCGATTCGAGCAGTACACCGCTGCCAAGATCATCCTCGCCAAAGAGGCCGTGGAAGAGCGGATTCAATCCCAGCCAGAAAGGCCGCCTGCCGAAAACTATGCGCTCAGGGCATTCGTCCATCACCTTGGCGAGCTTTACGACGCCAAGGTATGGCTGGAGGGGAGGGAAGGAGAGGTCTATGCCAAATCCTTTGACGGCGACATCCCCCGCAATTTGGAAAAACGTCTTGGCGTGCACGCGCGAGCCTTCAAGGATTTCCGCCTGTCCCACTCCTTTGGAAGGCATGGCGTCTTCTATGCGGTGGCGCCTGTGAAGGTGGAGGGAAGAGAAGTGGGATCTCTTCATATCCTCTTTGAGGGGGTAGCAGGAGATCACCCGGAGGGCGCGTTCGGACTGGGGTTGCTCATCATCGGTTTGGTCGTTGCGCTTCTCATCATCCCCGTATCGAGGCTGATTACGAGGCCGGTCAAGAGCCTCAACCGTTCGGCGCTCCGGATCGCCAAGGGCGATCTCGCACACCGTGCCGATATCAAGGGCAGTGACGAGATCGGCGACCTCGGCCGCTCGTTCAATGAAATGGCGGAACGACTCGCTGGGATGATCAAGGGCAGCCGGGAGTTGACGGCCAACGTGTCACACGAGCTCCGGAGCCCCCTTGCCAGGATGCGGCTTGCCGAGACCCTCATCCGGGAAAGAGTCGAGCGGGGAGAATACGGAAATATCGAAAAGCACTTGGACGCCATCCGGGAAGATATCGACCAATTGGACCGCCTGATCGGCCGCACGTTGGCGCTCAGCAAGCTGGATATCCGCGAGACGCCCCTGAAGCGCGAGCCTTTGGACCTCTCCCAAATGATCGAGGCAATGCTTGACCGGTTGAGCCCCCTCATGGCCCAAAAGGATTTGCGCCTGAAGAGCGCTCTATCGCCCGGATTCGTTTATCCCGGCGACAGGGAAGCCATGAATACCGTGCTTTCCAACCTGCTCGACAACGCCATCAAGTTCTCGCCGGAAGGGGGGCAGATCGATGTTCGAGTCCATTCAGAGAAGGACGCGATCCATATAAGCGTCTCGAACACGTTCCCGGCGATCCCCAAGGAAGACTTGAAAAATATCTTCGAGCCGTTCTATCGAAGGAGCGGCCCCAAAGCGGAGGGCTACGGACTGGGACTGGCCATTTCAAAGAGAATCATCGAAAAACACGGCGGCCGCATAGAGGCGTCAAATTCAGACGCGGGGTTTACGGTCCGGATAAGCCTTCCGTTTGGCTCATCGGAAGCATTATGACAAATCCTGGATGCCTGGGCCTGACGGACTTCAAAAAATCGTCCGGACCCGTGATTCGGCACCCCAGGCGCGTCCCGGTTCCCCCACGATAGCGTTTGACAAGCAGCATGTCTTCTTTATAATTGGACTAACTCTCTATTTAACTAATCACTTCACTTCGAGGCGCTTCAAATGAGCTCAAAGCCCACGACCAAACTAATTGACGCCCTATCCGTGCGCACCCACCTAGGGGAAGTAATGGAGGAAGTGGAAAAAGGAAACACCCGTTTTTTGGTAAGCCGCAGGGGAAAACCGAAGGTGGTGATTTTGGGTATCCAAGACTACCTGAAGAACATAGTGAAACAGCCCGAGCTCCTCACCAGAATTCAGCTCAGCGCCGAAACTGCCGGTCAAGCGGATATCAGCGACCAAGAAATTGAAGCTGAAATCGCCGCTTATCGAAAGGAGAAACGAGCAAACCCGAAAGGGCGTGGCAAGAAAGCATGTTGAGGGTAATCCTCGACACCAATATCATTATCTCATCCTTCCACCGGAAGGAGGGAAATCCCGCCCTGGTTGTTGCTCTTCTCTTGGCGGACAAGTTCAAGCTTTGCCTGAGCGAGGAGATCTTTGCCGAGTATCGGGATGTGCTCGCGCGAGACCGCTTCAAGTATCTTGACCAGGCGCGCATAAAGAGGATCCTGGCTCGGCTCAAGAAAAACGCGCTTTTGGTCTGCCCCGGGGCACCGGTCGATGCGATCAAGGATGACCCTGACGACAACAAATTCCTTGCGTGCGCCCTGGAATCTAAGGCCGACTTCCTTGTGACTGGCAACACAAAACACTTTCCTTTTCTTGAATTCCATACGACTCGAATTGTCACGCCCGGCGAATTTGTGCAGGTTTTCGCAACGTCCTTGATAGATGTGATCCTTGGGCCTTGAAGGGGAATAATATTTAGCCTTTCTCGGGATATCGCTCTGATCTGCAAAATGACTGGGTAAGAGGAAGCAGGGTCTGAGCCATGCTGCGCTTGGATACGTTCAGTTCTATACTCTTCTCTGTGTTCTCCGCGTGCTCTGTGCGAGACATTCCCAAGAGATTCCGGTCTCCTCTTATAACGGCAACTTGAAAAACCTATTTTCTCACGCTGAGCCGTCCGCCAGAAGTATGGCGGACAGAGGACAGTTCCAAACAGAAACCACGGTGATTGAATGCACCGCTAACCTGCAAACGCTTGGAATTTCGCCAAAGCCTTTTGCCCCAGTTTTTCAAACTCGTTTTAATCATTCTTACAGCATGAATCGCCTTTCTCTGTGATCTCCGGTACGCCAGGATAAGCCTGGCTGATCTATATGACTGTAAGGTGTCATACATGTCAATTGCTCGTTCAACATGTAGTTGCGGCCTCCCGCTGAGGGCAACCAAAACCGGGAAGTAGGCCGGTCTCTCTGGGTTATGAGGAGGGGCAAAAGGGAGGAATACTCCCTTGACAACGAAGGTGCGAGCCCTAACGCAAGTGAACCTGATTCGGCCTCGTTACACTTAAATGGCGGTGGCCAGCCTTCCAGAGGTGGTGAAGCCTGAAACCAGCGGGGAAGAAACGAGCACAAGCACCTGCTGGGCCGTCCGGGGTGATTGAGGAGAGCGCGCGCCGACAGATCAGTCGAGGAACCTGGGAGACCCGACACGGTGAGTTTGCTGAAAGGCAAGATCGACCCACCTTGGGAATCCATAACCTGGGAGGGGGCCATGGTCGGGGGTCGGAGCGGCCCATAGTAGTGAGGAAGTCCCTGAAAGGGGATGGAGCGAAGGGGCCGCACTTCAGTCATGTTTTGATCGAAGAGGGGAGAAACCGCTTGAGCCGCAAGCGCTCCATTACGGAATGGATGGCAGAAGGGTTCCGACCGGAATCTGGTATGCCTGAGAAAGTCTCTCTTCTGAGATGGAAACTGGGCTTGAAGGCCAAGCAAGATCGTCAGTTCAGGTTTTACGCCTTGTACGACCGGGTTTGTCGCCGGGATGTGCTTGAGGCGGCGTGGGCTCGGGTGAGGGCGAACCAAGGGGCACCGGGCGTGGATGGGATAGCCATCCGAAACGTAGAGGAACGAGGCGGTGGCGTGAATTCGTTTCTCGACGGGGTTGAGAAAGAGCTGAGGCAAAAGGCCTATCGACCCCTGCCGGTGCGCCGTGTGTACATCCCGAAGGCCAACGGGAAGCTTCGGCCCCTGGGAATCCCTTGTGTAAAGGACCGGGTGGTGCAGATGGCTGTGCTGTTGGTCATAGAGCCGATCTTTGAAGCGGACTTCCTGGAGTGCTCTCATGGATTTCGGCCTGGGCGGCGAGCCCAGGGGGCCATGGAGGAGATCAGAAGGAGCCTGAACGTGGGTCGGCACGAGGTGTATGACGCGGACCTGAGCAGTTACTTGGAGACGTCTTCATACTACACCCCTTTTCATGAAAGGTTATCAAATAGGCCCGGTTGTGTTCCTAACACCTTGATTCTCAAGCCTTTTCTCTTTCCGGAGCGCAGGTGGACGGCGGAGAGCTCGCCACGCTTTACACGCTGCAATACGGTCTGCCGGGAGACACCGAGGACTTTGGTGGCCTCCAGCATGGGGAGGTAGCCATCAGGGGCTTGTTCAACGAAACGGGCTCGAAACTCATCATTCACTCGGATGCGCCATGGTGCACCAGGGGTAATCTGTTCGCCGGCGATGAAGCCCTCGGCGAGCCAGCGATGAAGGGTAGAGGGGACGAGTCCGAGAATCTCTGCGGCCTTTTGGACCGTGACCAGTTCTCCGTCTTTAGAGGCGGTAGAAGGATCGAATCGGGGGATCTTCCAATAGCGGCGCAGATTGCCGATCTTGTTGGCTGTGAATCGATCGCCGTGGGCCGTGCGCCGACCTTGCCGATTGACGATACCTGCGATGACGCCGTCGGGGTAATGGACGGCCAGGCGGCGGACAAGCTCGACGGTATCCTCGTCGGTGCGGATCGGCGCTGGGTGGTATCGCTTCAGGGGGAGGTCGAGCTCCGAGACGGCGCCTCCTTGCCAGCGTATAATGAGATGGATCTGGGAGTTGTCCTTGTCCAAGGTGATATTGACTTCCTCCAAGAGAGTGCGGAGGAGTTCCTTCCGGTCGCGATCGGTGGTAGTGGGGGCTTCCCATACCCTCATCAAATCACTGCCGAGGGTACGGATGCGGTTGCGTTGTTCCTCGGTCAACGCATCTGGACGTTGGCTTTGCCGTCGTTTGAGTTCGGTTTCGGCTTTCGCCAAGTCAGCCAGGCGGCGCTCCCATTCGGCTTCCAGGGTGCGGGCAACCAGCCGGTTTTCGGGTTCCACGGTGCGATAACGGCGCTCGGCCCGCTGGGCCTCGTAGTGGGCGCGTTCGACCTGCAAGCGCCATTGTTTCAGAGCGGTCTCCTCATGGGCCTGAAGTTGGTCTTCGGCCAGCAGGGCGGCTTCGATACCGGCAGGGGCCACGGTGTCGAGGAAAATGCGGGCGACAGCCGCGTCGATCTGGAGACCTCCAACGCGCAGACAATAGACGCCCCGGCCATTCGCCAAGGTATTCGCCGGGCAATGGTACCCTGGGGTGGAGTATCGACCTTGATAATAGACCCGGAGGTGGCGGCCGCAGCGCCCGCAGGTGGCGAGACCTTGCAGGAGAGCGGCCCCTTCACGGATGGCACCGGTTGCCTGGTGTGGAGCAGGATGGGTGTTGCTGGCAATGCGACGTTGGTTCATCTCGTAAGTGTCCCAATCGATGTAGCCCTGGTGGTGATCGATGATCAGTACGGACCATTGGGAGCGCGGCAGACGACGGGTGCGTTTTCGGAGCCGTCCATCCTGATCGACGAAGCGCTCATGACGGCTTTTACCATAAGTATAGGTGCCTGCATAGACGGGATTGGTCAGGACGTGGTGAACACCGGTATAAGTGGGGGTGATCCATTGAATGTCGGCAGAGGCGTTGGACTTTGAGGGGAAAGAAAGTCCTTCGGAGCGGAGCCAGAGCCAAACGCGACGGGCTGAGCCCATCTCGGTGAATTTTTCGAAGATGGAACGGATAACCCCCCTCACGGCCTGGTCGGGATGGAAGAGGACATCACCGTCCCCATCGCCCCAGACAAAGCCGACCGGGAGCCCCCGACGAAGCTCGCCCCGGGCGGCCTTGTTGCGGATGCCGCCTTCGAGGCGGGCGCGGATGACATGGAGCTCGGCCTCGGCCATGGTGCCTTTGAGGCCAAGGAGCAAGCGATCGTTGAAAAGCCCGGGATGGTAGAGGCCGTCTTCGTCCCCGATCAAGGTGTCGGTGACGCCGCATAGATCGAGGAGTCGATACCAATCGGCGCTGTTGCGGGCTACCCTGGAGACCTCGATAGAGAGGATCACGCCGACATGGCCCAAGGCGACCTCGGTGGTCATGGTGGCAAAGCCGCCCCGATCGGATGTGCCCGAACCTGAACGGGCAAGGTCCTCGTCGATAATGCGGACCTGTGGTTGGGCCCAACCGAGATGGACAGCGCGCTCGGCCAACTTGTATTGCCGATCGGTGGATTCCCGGTTGTTCTGGACCTGTGCGGTGGTGGATTGCCGCACGTAAACGTAGGCGCAACGCTGAAGATGAGTGGTCTTGATTTTTTCATTGACGCTCATGGTGGACCTCCTGGGAATCAGTGAGGCTCTCCGGACGGCACGCCTTGGCGATGAGCCTTGCCAGAGTCGTGATGAGAGCTCTTTGTGTGTCGGGATTGAGGTTTTGCCAAATCTCCGTTACGGGATCGGGGAGTTGCGTTTCGGGCCACAGGGTCATCTGTCGATACACGTCTTCTCTCCTCCTTTGACGGGATCGTAATGGGCTGGCCCGCAGAATCGATCCTGCGCAAAAGAGCGTCAACCACTTTACGGGTGGAGAGGAAGTGCGAGACAGTTCCGAAGATTCCTGATGAACCCAGGGGCTGGTGGATGCGAGAAGTTTTGTGGCGATTCGGAGTGAAATCGGTCCAGGCGGCGGGAATCATTGAACGGCTGCCGTCCGGGAGAACCAAGGTCAAGTGCAAAACTCCGTGGCGCTGGGTGCGGCTGAACACATCGAGAGTCTGTCCCTGAAGTGGATGGCGTTCGCGCAAAATGGTTACTTTTGAGGGGAACTCTTCGAGGCGGGTAGTGTGTCGTGGTTTCCTTTGACAGCATTCCCCATGACAAACTGATGGAGATGGTGGAAAGAAGGATTGCTGACCGGCCGGTCCTGAAACTGATCCGGATGTGGCTTCGTTGTCCGGTGATAGAGGAAGGAAGCGGAGGCGGAGGCAAGACATCCCGCAAGGGCACCCCCCAGGGAGGAGTCATCTCCCCACTGCTGGGCAATATCTACCTTCACCAGCTGGACCTGGCCTTCCATGAAAAAGACAATGGCCCTTATAAGGTGGCCAATGCCCGACTGGTCAGATATGCTGATGATTGTGCGCCACGAAGGCGCGGAAAGGAGGCCTAATGGACTCCTAAACTGCAGCCATGCTGCACGGAAGATGAGGGTAGGCCCCTCGGAGCCGTCATTCAGGTGAAGGCTTCAAACCACCTTAAGCTGCTGTGGTCAAAAGCCATGGTGGTGAGCGTTAAGGAAAAGGCGGAGCAAGACTTCGTCAGGTAGGTGTCGCGGAGACGAACACCAGTGAACCGCTAATAAAGTGTCGAAAGCGTAGGAACGCCATCAAAACCAGGGGGGAATCGTTAACCTGGGATAAGTCTGGAGGATACCTGATTACTGTCCAGGCGGTGGCCGGCATGAAGGCGGCGTGAACGCGGCACAGGCTTCTGTGCGGAACGTGGGAACCTACGACTCCGATGATAAGGGAGAAATCCAAGTGGAGGACCCACAAGGATGAGAGTACCGATGCGGAGTATAGGGGCGGAATGGCCCGCAGTAGCGTTGAAGCTTCTGTAATGGAAGTGGAGCGAAGGGGCTGTGTCATCCAGTTTTGAAAATTGGTCAACCACGCCAAGGCGGGGAAGGAACCGATGGACAAGACAAAACCGTTTGATATTTCCAAACATGTCGTATGGGAAGCGTACAAGCGAGTGAAGGCGAACAAGGGAGTAGCGGGAATCGACGACGAGTCAATAGCGGATTTTGAGGGAAATCTGAAAGATAACCTCTACAAGATCTGGAACCGGATGTCGTCGGGTAGCTACTTTCCCCCTCCGGTAAAAGCTGTTGAAATACCTAAGAAAAACGGAGGGAAAAGAGTCCTCGGTGTTCCCACAGTCGCCGATCGCATCGCGCAAATGGTCGTTAAGATTTACTTTGAGCCCGAGGTAGAGCCGTATTTTCACGCGGATTCATATGGTTACAGGCCTGGAAAGTCGGCACTGGATGCCGTGGCCGCCACTCGCACGCGGTGCTGGCGGTACAACTGGCTTCTTGAGTTTGACATAAAGGGTCTGTTTGACAACATTGATCATGAATTATTGATGCGGGCGGTCAAGAAGCACACCGATCGTGAGTGGCTAATCCTCTATATCGAGCGCTGGCTCAAGGCGCCTTTTGAGACAAAAGAGGGAGGGCTGATAGAGCGTCATGCGGGGACACCGCAAGGTGGGGTCATCAGCCCTGTTTTGGCAAATCTCTTCCTCCACTATGCTTTTGATAAATGGATGGAAAGAATGCACCCTCAGAATCCCTGGGCGCGCTATGCAGACGATGGGGTGGCCCACTGTCGGACCCGGACGGAAGCGGAGAATCTGCTTGGGCACTTGCAGAGTCGATTCAGGGAGTGTGGTCTAGAGCTCCATCCAGACAAAACGCGCATCGTTTACTGCAAGGATGACGACCGCAGGGGTGAACATCCGGAAACGAAGTTTGATTTTCTGGGATACACGTTTCGTCCTCGGCGATCCAAAAACCGCTTTGGCAAGTTTTTCACCAACTTCACGCCTGGGGTGAGCAACAAGGCCTGCAAGGTCATGCGTCAAACCATACGTCAGTGGCGGCTTCACCTGAAACCGGACAAGAGACTGGAGGATATCTCACGAATGTTCAATCCGGTTTTAAGAGGGTGGATTAACTATTACGGCCAGTTTTACAAATCTGCGCTATACCCTGTATTGCGACATATGAATCGGGCTCTGATACACTGGGCTCGGCGGAAGTACAAAAGGCTGAGTCGCCATCGCAGGCGGGCTGAGTACTGGCTGGGGAGAATCGCGCGACGCGAACCACAGCTTTTCGCCCATTGGCAGATGGGGATTTTGCCGTCGGTGGATGATGGGAGCCGGATGAGCTGAGAGGTTCACGTCCGGTTCTACGAGGGCCTGGGGGTGAGACTCCCCCGGGCTACTCACCTTGTGATCCTGGCCCGCTACATGGGGTCGCGCATTGTGAGTTGGGTAGAGGGGAAGCTCGAAAAGGAGCTTGGGCTTGAGGTGAATCGGGACAAGACGAGCATCGTGCGAATGGCAGAGCAGGGTGAAACGCTGGACTTTCTGGGGTTCACCCTGCGCTACGACCGGGATCTGAAGGGAAGGGACAGGAGGTACCTGAACATCTTTCCCTCGGAGAAGGCCGTAAGGCGTCTTCGGGACAAAGTCCGGGCCAAGACCCTCAGCGGGTACAAGAAGCCGCTCTTGGAGGTCATCAAGGAAGTCAATGTGATCCTTCGCGGGTGGGCGAATTACTACCGTTATGGGTATCCACGGAAAGTGTTTCGGGACGTGAACCACTTTGTGCGATGTCGGTTCGAGCGATTTCTTTCGAATCGGAGCCAACGGCGCAGCAAGCCATTTAGGCAGGGAGAGAGCCTGTACGCTGGATTGAAACGGTACGGGTTGATCTACCTGTAAGGATTGCACGCTGTCAACTCCTTGCGAATGCCTTGAAGCGAGAGACTGTCGGAGAGCCGTATGCGGGAAATCCGCACGTACGGTTCGACGAGGGGGCGGCTGATGAGTGATCCCTCGGACATGGTCCGCGGTAGCCGCGTGCGGCGAAACGTTCGTAGTCTTGGCGGAACAACCCATCAGCGCTCTACTCTACTGGCTCCGTGTAGGACATCGCCCTTGGTTTTTTCTTCAGTAGTTCACAAATCCTTCCTCTTTGCGTTCTTAGCGAACTCTGCGAGAGGTATCCAGAACAAATCTCTTGTGTTTTCAACAGATAAGCGTTAAAAGGTGAAAAAGCGTTCCACAGGGTAGAAACCGATCCCAGCCGGATGATCCGAACAGTAGGCACCCGCCGAAAGGATTCTCATGACGGCAACGAACGGAACGATCCTCAACCTGCTCATGAATGGCCCCGGTCGGCCCGATGCGCTCCTGTCCGCATTCTCATCCTGCCTCCAGACGCATCATCCCGGAATTTCAAGACAAGACCAACTGACCGATGATTCAGGTCATTTCCGATTCTTCGCGTACGAATGTGGAAATCGCTCGCCCCAAGCAATCATCGGAGATCTCACGGCAAGGCGGGATTTTTTGCCGACGCAAACCTCTGGGACGCATTATCAAAGGCAAACAAGCAGGCTTTGCAAGGTTGCGTTCAAGGCTTGCCATTGCGCGGAGGCGGTAACCCTGGTTTGGGTGGCCAGTCGGTTCAAAAAGGTTTCAACTTGGGTTTTTCTAATCTGTATGGAGGGGGAAACAGGCAAGAAAGTGATTTGACACCAGCCATGACGCATGACACAAGAGCGTATGGGAGAGGGACGCGCTGGTAAGAGTTCGATATTTTCAAGAAGAGCAAATGGCTGTGGTAATGGCAGAGGGCCATTATGGGCGACGAGGGAGTTGATGGAGTCGTTCAGAGGAATGCCTAGATGGCCGGGGTTGCGCCCCGTATGCCGCTTGGTACTTGGTTGAAAATGAGATGCCATCGCCAGTGAAAATGGACACAGGTGGGCTGGAAGTTTTTTTACTTTCTTACCAGCGTCCCGTCATCCATACACGCTATAAATTTAATGGAGGCGAAACAGAGATGTTTTTGTCAAAAATTCGAATTCAGAATTATCGATGCTTTGATGATGTCTCCGTTGAATTCAATCCTGGGGTTAACGTTATAATTGGTGAAAACAACGCAGGTAAGACAGCACTTCTCAAAGCCCTGGGACTATTGTTTGACCGCAGTAACCGGCCTGAAATGCAGATATATGATTTCAATCAGGGCATTAGCGACTTCTCTACGCCACCCAGCATTACAGTTTCTGCAACCCTCAGGTCGTCTTCCCGAGATACCATCGAGGACAAAGCTCTCGTAGCTACTTGGCTAACCAAATTGGAATCGCCTTGGGAAGCCCAACTAACATACTTATTCTCTCTTTCTGATGAGGCCGTCCCTGATTTTAGCAGAGAAATGAATCATGCCGCGGAACTTCAGGAAAAAACAAGATTCTGGAATGCCGTGCAGCGATGTCTGCCGAAATATACATCGCGTGTCTATGGGGGCCCCCTGGATGCAAAGGTAAAAGCGGAGCCGGAGTTCCTCCATAGGTTCGACTATCACTTCTTGGATGCCATCCGGGACGTTGAGTCAAAGTTATTCACCGGAAGCAATCCAATGCTCAAAAAGATGCTGCAGGAGGTATTGGATTTTGATGCTTCCGACGACACTGTCCGCTCGCAGAGAGGGATTGAATTCAGAGAGTTGGCAGGACAACTGACGGAAAAATTGGTTGAACGCATTCATCTCTCTACTCTTATTGAGCTCGTCGATAAAACGGGAGCGGAGGATGGAGGCAGGCCGAGATTGGCTGGTACCATCGGTGAACAAGACCTTATCACAGCGTTGAAACTTTTCATTGAGCGCGAAGGCTTGAGCCTGCCTGCCACCTACAACGGTCTAGGGTACAATAATTTGATATACATTTCCCTCGTTTTGGCCAGTCTCAAGTTCAGATCCTCAGTCGTCAGGCGAGGACCAAACGCGGCCGTGTTCCCCATGCTGCTGATAGAAGAACCGGAGGCCCATCTCCATCCTTCTTTGCAGTACAAGCTCATCAAGTACATTAAAGAAAGAGTTGACAGGACAACGGACAGCCGGCAAGTGTTTGTCACTTCCCATTCAACACATATCACCGCGGCGTCGGAGCTGGATTCCATAATCTGCATGAGCGCGCCGGCTTACCATCGCGGGGTAAAAATATCCTATCCGGGACGGGTTTTCCCTGAGAACGCTCAAGGAAGAACGTCCAAAAAATACGTAGAAAGATACTTGGATGCCACCAAGTCAAACATGCTCTTCGCAAAAGGGGTCATCTTTGTGGAAGGGATCGCGGAACAGCTGCTGATCCCATGTTACGCGGAATATATTGGCGCCCCTCTCGAAGAAGGGCATGTGGCCGTTATTGGTATTGGTGGGTTGACTTTTAAGCATTTCCTTCCCCTCTTCGGGATGAACTGTTTTCAAGAGTGCGCACTTGATCGCCCGGTTGCATGTTTATTAGACGGGGATCCCATGCTCAAGAAGCGAGGAGAGAAACAGAGGAGGCAGTGCTGGCCCTATCAAATTGAGTTTCCGGACGGTACTGCCGAATGCTATGGGTTCTCTCATTTATCCGACCAGACGCAGTACTTTCCCATTTCGGGCACTGTCCAGCGGCTCAAAACTGCATGTGCCGAATGCCCCAATGTTCGGATTTTCTGGGGAGCAAAGACACTGGAATACGACTTGGCTATGGACAATACGTGCTCTTCGGTGCTCATTGAAGCCGTCTCTACCCACAAGAGCCACCTACTAAAGTATGCTAAAGATCCTACTGGCAAGCACCAAGAACTCGATGAGCTACTGGATGAAGAAACCAAAGGTGCTCTGGAATCATTAGATCGAATTTCCGATATTAAGAGCAAGGCAACTTTCTCTACGTATTACTTGAAGTGTGTTGAGAACAGCAAAGGGGAACATGCGTTTGACTTGGCTCTCAGGCTGAAACAAAACTTGGAAAAACTCCCACTTGAGAGACAGCCGTTGACGATTCCTTCCTACATTCGAGAAGGAATCCTTTGGGCATCGGGGAAAGAAGGCAGCAAGGTAGGATCGTGATGGCTACAGTCATTGATTCCGATACCGTCCTGGCTGATTTCGATCATCATTTTCGGGTGTTTGCCGGGCCTGGGGCTGGCAAAACATACTGGCTTGTAAAGCACATAACAAATGTCATCAGAGCGTCGAAGAGAATACCGTCTTGCTCGTATGTGGCATGTATTTCCTACACAAATGTTGCGGTTGGCGAGATCATAAAGGGGCTTGGACGTTCGGCCGAACGTGCTGAATTGTCTACGATTCACAGCTTCCTCTACAAAAACGTGGTCAAACCGTACCTCCACCTTCTTAAGGACAGCACCGGGCAGTCTCTTGTTAATCACGCGCTCGTTGACGGGCACAATGAACATCGGCCGACGTTCTCCGCTGTAAAGGCTTGGCTTGAATCGATCGGCCCGAAGTTCCCGAACTTCTTATACAAAAATCAACACGAGATATTCGATTATCTTAAATCCCTTTCTTGGCAACGTGACGATGCGAACGGGCAGTGGTCTATCAGGCCACTTCGGTGGGTCCGCCCCGTGAAGTATCTTCCGACAACGAGGCTCGATTCATACAAGACCTATTACTGGTCCGATGGCATCATCGATCATGATGATGTCCTGTATTTTGCTTATCGCATTCTCGCGGAATATCCGACTGTCCGTGAATTCCTCAGCCTCAGGTTTCCATACCTCTTCATCGATGAATTCCAAGATACGAACCCTGTTCAGACTCAACTTGTGAAATGGATTGCGGAACATCACACGTTGGTCGGGGTCATAGGTGACATTGAACAATCCATATACGGCTTCCAGGGCGCTCATCCGGAAGATTTTGCAGATTTCAGCCTCCCAGGACAGGTCGGCTACGTCATTCATGATAACCGGCGCAGCACGGACTCTATCATCAGGCTTCTAAACCATGTTCGCAGGGATGGCATCGAGCAGAAAGGCCTTCGCCAAACCAGCGGGGAGGCGGTCACGATGTATGTCGGCAACGTTGAGACGATGGCCCCTCGGCTATGCGCACAATTATTTCCAAATGAGGAGATGGTAGTCCTTGCCAGAACGAATGATGAGGCGTCCAGGAGCAGGAGGCTAGCTTCTTCGTCTGGTAATGACTTGTGGGATCAACTAGAAAGAATAGATGACAAGAGGTGCTACTTCTTCGAGCACCTATTAGCTGCAGGTGAATTGGCAAAACTGGGGCATTACTCTCTGGCTTTCGGGAAAATCATCCGGGGAATACGAATCAATAACGGCGTGCTCAAGGATCCCCTCAAACTTGCAAAGAGTATCACGGAACTAGAGCGCAGGGGGCTCGCTGTTTCGCTGCTGCATTTTATCCTAAATAGTTATTCCGAACTTCGTGGCTCCTCGCTGTCGGATGCATATAAAAGCATCAGTGAACATCTTGGAGCGACCATTGATGGATTATCTCTGATGGCATTCAAGGCGGGTAAGTTTCGGGAATTCGCTGATTCGGCAACCTACGGAACGTTGGTTGACGTGCTTCGTCTGCCAGACGAAACACGACTCATTCGAACCATACATCAGGCTAAGAGCTCGGAATTCAACAATGTTCTGGTGTCAATGAGAGATCAGGGACAACTGAAGCATCTTCTCAACCCTGGAAAGAAGAAAGGAAAACTGGAGGCTGAAGAAAAGCGGATCACATATGTTGCGCTCAGCCGGGCTCGGGATAACCTTTTGCTATCAATTCCAGAGCTTTCTAAAGACGACGAAAAAAGGTTTGAAAAGCTGGGGATCAGGGTCGTCCGGCTATGATGGATGCTGTTAAGAGAGTAACTTTGCAGTGGCCTTGGCTTATGAGATATGAGGGTACATACCAAGATTATTTCGTTTAGATGCACCCGGGGTCTTACACCACGTCATGATCCGGGGGATAGAGGGTCGGAAGATATTCATGAGATCGAGGGATTACGAGGACTTTCTGGAGAGATTGGCAATCCTTCTGCCGGAAACGAAAACCTCGTGTTACGCGTGGGCGTTGCTTCAGAACCATGCCCATTTTCTTTTTCGCACCGGTGAGGAGCCCTTGACTCGTTTGGTGAGGAGGCTGCAGGGTAACTGTTCGAAAGGCGAGAGATACGTAGCTCACTGGCCAGCCGTTTGGGGATAAGTGGCCCTGGAGTCAGATATGCGGTTGAAAGGGGGGTGGCCATAGTGCGTGAGAATCATTATGAGGTGACGTAATGGTTTTCTTAGTTTCCTTCCAGCCTGCCCCAGGCTCATAGAGGAGTTGGCCTATGAAATGGCTTAGCCGGCTGTTGTTGTTAGCGGCATCGGTGGTCTTCGTGGGAGGGGTACACGCCCAGACCACCGCCGGCTTTACATCGTTGCTGGAAAAACGGGAAGTCCCCGCCGGTACAAGCCTCAAAGCCACATCGTACGCCGAACCGCTTTTCCAGGTCGACACCTCATCCGACGTTCGCATCCGGGCCGGGCATATCCAATACTGGCAACGTGTCGGCGCACCCTACGTCAAGGGCGCTCAAATCACCTCGTTCCCGGATGAGAAACTCCGCCGCGTGGCCCGCGGACTGGGCTGGCAAAATGCTTTTGACGATCTTCGCGAAAAAAGGGAGGAGGTCGCGCTGGGCGTTCTTCTCGATGTCGAGCCTGACCTCAACTGTGTCCTGAGTCCTCCCGGACAAGCCGGAACCCCCACGGCCACCGTTCAGTCCACTCCTAACAGTTACGTCGAAGCAAACAGTGAATCCGGAATCTGGCCACTCTTCGAGGGCGCCGACGGCTATCTTTCCGACGACTATTCGCAACTTCACGCTGCCTACCGGAAAGTCTTTTCCACGCATCCTGCACCGGCGGTCATTGCCATTCTGGACGTCGGATTCCTTTCGCGGCATACCGCGTTTCCCACACACGCGAAGCTGCCTCCCGCTGACATCGCCGATCCCGAACGCCCGCCCGAACACGTCAAACCCGGCGAACCGTATTATCCCCCGCCGCCCGCTCTCAACGGACCTACCCACGGAACGGCCACCAGCGCCATCCTGGCCGCACCGCCACGCACGCTCGCAGGCGCCACGGAAGTTCGCTTCTTTTCCGGCGGAAATCCCGATGCCGTCGTCATTCCCATTCGCATCGGCCACTCGGTGATCGCCGCACCCCTTCCGGTTTACTCTTCGAGGCTCGGGGACATCGCCCGCGGGTTCGATCAGGCGTCGCGGGACGGCGCTGAAATCCTCTCCATGAGCGTCGGCGGAACCCCATCGCGCGCCCTTGACGACTCCGTCAACAACTGCTACATCCGTGGCGTCGCCATGTTCTGCGCAACCGGCGACTACCTCCGCGCACGCAAGGCTCCTTTCATCCGCAGCCCGTGGTTTGTGGTCTATCCGGCGGCCTTCCGCAACGTCATGGGAGTCTGTGGTGTTACCGCCGACCGAAAACCCTACGGGGTGCCTGACGACGACTCCTGGAAAGACACCCTGCTTCTCGGCAATTTCGGCCCCAAGGACAGAATGGAGAACGTGATCGCCGGTTGGGCGCCAAACATTCCCTGGGTCGCCATTCCAGCGTTTCCCGCCAAATATCAGCCAAAAAAAGATCCGTGGAACATACCCGGCGAGTGGAATCGCTTCGACCTCGACGGATCCGGAACCTCCAGCGCCACCCCACAAGTCGCCGCCACCGCATCACTCGTGCTGGAAGCACACCGCTGCGCCTTCAGGTCCGATTACGCTGAGCCCTGGCAGCGTATCGAGGCGATCTACGCGATCCTGCGTGAATCGGCGGAAAAACCGTCTCACGAAGACGCAGTTCTCTTCTTCGGCAACGGCTTCCTCCGTGCCCAAGCCGCAATCGAAGCCAATCCGCCGGCCCCCGCCGAACTCACGAGGCACCGCGCCAAAATCGGATTTTACTGGCTGCGACTGCTCGCCAGTGCATTCCTTCCGCCGCCTGTGTTTAAGGAAAACGACGAACCAACGCTTCGGCAGGAGTTGGGCAAGATACTCCATACGATTCTGCCCGGGCTCAGCGACAACCGTCCGGATCCGGGTCTCAAATACAATGGCGCGCTGGTTACCGCCATCGACACCGAGCTGACCCGGGCCATCGCTGAATCCGTTTCCGCGCAGGAATTCCTCGCCCCGGCTCCGCAACCGTTGTCCAAAGCCGACCGGCACGTCCTTCTGACGATTCTCCTTCGCGACGAGCTGTCCACACCCACCCGGGCGTTCCTGGAAAGGCTCGCCACCGCACCCTAATAATCGTCGCTCCCTCTGGAACACCGCCGTGGAGGAAGAGGGGACGTGGGTAAGGAAGTAAATTGGCGGCCCTGGCTTATGAGATATGGGGATCCATGCCTAGATTAGCCCGTTTAGATGCACCCGGGGTCTTACACAACCTCACGATCCAGGGGATAGAGGGCGGAAGATATTCCTGAGATCGAGGGATTAGGAGGACTTTCCGGAGCGGTTGGCAATCCTTCTTCAGGAAACGAAAACTTCGTGTTACGCGTGGGCTTTACTTGAGAACCATGCCCATTTTCTTTTTCGTACAGGTGATGAACCCCTGGCTCGTTTGATGAGGAGACTCCTTACCGGGTACGCGGTGAGCTTTAATCTCCTGCATCGACGCCGAGGGCATCTCTTCCAGAATCGGTACAAGTCCGTTGTCTAACAGGAAGACGTTTATCTGATGGAACTGGTTCGCTATATTCACTTGAGCCCGGTCAGGGCAGGCATTGTCGCTGACGTTGGAGAACTCAAAGGGTATTCGTATTCCGGGCATTGCGGGTTGATGGGGAAAAGGAAGTGGCCGTGGCAGGATGTGGATTACGTGCTGAGGTTCTTCGGAGTGAGTGTTCGAAAAGCGAAAAATGCATAACTCAATGACAAGACGGTTGGGGATAAGTGGCCCTGGGGTCGGATATGCGGTGGAAAGGGGAGAGGTCATCGTGCGTGAGAATCATTATGTGCTGAAGTAATTGTCTTCCTGATCTTTTGCCAGCGTCCCTAGGGCTGATTCGAGGAAGATGGTCGGTAGAAAATGAAGTGTTTGGTGGTAAAAGCGCATCCTCTATCGGAGAGCTTATGTTCATCGCTGACGGCGCGCGCTGTTGATCTGCTTCGTGGTGCTGGTCATGCGGTCGAGGTCGAAGATCTGTATCGCGAGGGGTTCAGATCGGAACTGACGGACACCGAGCGACGTTCCTACTACGTTGGTCCGTATCCTGTTGAGGCGGTAAATAGGCAGGTGGAGCGTCTGTTGAATGCAGAAGCAGTCGTGCTCGTCTTTCCGACTTGGTGGTTCGGCTTCCCGGCAATTCTCAAAGGTTGGTTCGATCGGGTTTGGGCACCCGGAGTAGCGTACGAGCGTGCCAACGGATTTGGTCCGATTGAACCCCGATTGTCGGGCCTGCATCACATGCTGGTCGTCACGTCTCTGGGTGTCCCTTGGTGGGTGGATCGCTTTGTCATGCGGCAGCCTGTCAAGAGAGTTCTAAAAGTTGCCATCGTCGGACCGTGCGCGCCCGCCTGCAGGCTGCAGATGCTGTCAATGTACAAGAGTGAACGGCTGACTCAGGGGCAAGTGGAGAAATTCGCTCACAGGATCGAAGAGGCCTTACGCCGGTGGCAGGTATAGTACGAAGCACTAACTACGCGCTTCAGCCCAAGTCAGACCGCTATGCGAAGCTAATGGGGTCATGCCTTGACATGTGACATGTCGCTTCAATATGATAGAGAAAGGAGAGATTCCATTTCAAATGTAAAAATCTAAATGGCGTCCCGGACCCATCTCAAGGGAAAGCGCGTGGTGAGGCTTCCCGTGGTATGACGAATCTCAATACAAGAGCGTGGCTCAGCCTCACGGTGCTCGCGGTCGTAATGGGTCTGTTGCTCTTTGTCCCCGCATGGAGCATTCACTATTGGCAGGCGTGGGTCTATCTGGCGGTATTCATGGGCACATCGAGCGTGATCACGCTCTACTTAATGCGGCACGACCCAGCGCTTCTCGAACGGCGTATGAAGGGGGGGCCTACGGCAGAACGTCGGCCGGTTCAACGGTTTATCATGCTATGGGCGTCAATAGGATTCATCGCCCTTCTTGTGGTGCCTGCACTCGATTTCCGCTTCAAGTGGTCTACTGTGCCAATTAGTGTCGTCGCGTTCGGCAACGTGCTGGTCGTGCTCGGGTTTTATTTCATTTTCCGAGTGTATCGAGAGAATCCCTTCTCATCGGCAACTATCGAAATCGCCGAGGGCCAAAGGGTCATTTCAACAGGGCCATATGCCATTGTTCGCCATCCGATGTACGGGAGCGCGTTGCTGTACCTCCTCGGTACACCTCTTGCTCTTGGGTCGTTTTGGGGGCTGCTTGGGCTCGGAGTTATGCTGCCGTTTGTCCTCTGGCGGCTTTTTGACGAAGAACGTTTCCTTGCGAAGAGCCTGCCGGGATATGTGGAATACCAGAAACGGGTCCGATATCGTCTTGTACCATTCGTTTGGTAGAAGCGTCAGTGACCGTGAGATGTGCAACCTAACAGTCAGGTGAACAGGACTGGGATTTTGGCTGGCCGGTTCAAAGCCAGCCTGTTACCCGTCTCGCATTAATCCGGACGGGAATAGGGAAACAGGGCGAGCGTAAATATATAAGCGTCTTTTGAGACGTGGCGAATGCGTATCAGTGAAGGAACTGGGGACATCCTAGGGAAAAGGTTGGGCCGGGATATGATTGCGCCACCAGTTTTCTTGTTGGGGCGGAAATGGTAAAATGGTTTTATTGGGTATGGGAGTCCGTTGGAGGTAACAATAACATGAAAAACCTCAAGATTGTTGTCGAAAAACACCCTGATATCTATGTGGCTTATCCCCTCGGTCTGAAAGGGATTGTTATTGGGCAGGGTGAGACCTATGAAGCCGCTTTGGCGGATGTAAAGTCCGCCATTCAAATCCACCTTGAAACTTTTGGGCCGGAGGCTTTTGGGATAGATTCACCTATTTTAGCAGATTGCTGAAACAGGCCTTTTTTGTTGCAAAGACGAAGAGGTAGAGGAGTGGAAAGATGAATATACCTGATTTTAAAAAAATGAGCACTACTGAGCGTCTCCAAGCTATGGAGGCACTTTGGGATTTTCTTCTGTACGAAGGTGGAGAAATCGAATCACCAAAATGGCATGAAAGCATACTTGAGGAGAGGAAATCAAATATCGCAGAAGGTAGAGCAAAATTTGTTTCTCTTGCAGATCTTAAAGCGAGTCGTAGACAATGAAAGCAAAGGATGTCTTTGTCTTGAAGGAGGCTGTTGACGATTTGAATGAAGGCAGATCCTTCTACGACCTTCAAGAATCCGGGGTTGTTGATTATTTTTGGGATTGTTTAATCGGAGATATAGAATCAGTGATCATTTACGCCAGCATCCATAGCAAAAAATGTGGTCTGTATCGAATGTTCGCCAAAAGATTTCCCTATGCCATCTATTATGAAATTAATGAAGATATTGCGTATGTCGTCGGTGTCCTGCCTATGCGCAGAGATCCAGCATGGATCGCGAGAAAAATGGAAGGCAGGCGATAACATCACCATTTAGAGATTTCCAGGAGTCAAACGTCCGGGGTACATCCGACTGTTCGGAGAGGGTAAGCAAAGTGGCAATACAGCCAAAGAAGGGGAGAGTTAGGAAACGGAGCAGCACTCGGCAGCTGAAAATCCTTGAGTCGATAACCGGAACCGACGCGGTGGCGATCCTCAGAGTCCTTGCCGAGCGTAACGAGAGTGTGGCACACGAAATTGACGCGATCGCCAGAGAGCTTTTCAGTCATGTGGCGATAGACGACGTGGCGGCGAGCGTCCAAGTGGAGCTGGAATCAATAGATATCGAGGATGTCTTTGACAGAGCCGGCTCGAAGCGCGGTGGGTATGTAGATCCGGGCGATGCGGTCTGGGAGATGTTCGAAGAGGCGTTGGAGCCTTTTCGGGACGAGGTGACTAAGTACAGGCAGTTATCGATGCAGAAGGAAGCGGAGTTGACGTGCCTGGGCATTTTGAAAGGCATCTACGCTTTTCATAAAGAGTCGTCTACGGAGTATAAGAAATGGGCCGTGGATGCGCCTGGTGAGTATTTTGCCATGATTCTCGTTGATTGGAAAAGTCTCTTTAGAGGACGCCTCCCGCTTCAACGTATGAGAGAGTTCCTTGAGACTCATTGTCCGGAATGGGCTGAATGGGGGAGGAAATCGTTGGGTTTAAAAGGTCGCAAGAAATAGGCTCGCAGGGGTCTGGGTGTGCTCTGCTCTGACAGAAAGTGAGAGATGTTCTCAAGAGGGGATTCAGGCAGGGGGCAATCAGGCGCTCAGGCCGGCAAAGGTCATGAACAAGTCCACCACGGCCGGACATGGTGGCCCCTGCGCACGTAGCTTTCGCCGCCCCCGTAGATGAGCACGCCTCCAGGATCATGGGACAGTCGGATATGAGTGATCGGGGACGCTGGTAAGAAAGTAACTTGACACTGGGCTTGGCTTATGAGATAGGGGATGCATGCCAAGATTAGCTCGTTTAGACGCGCCCGGGGTGTTACACCACGTCATGATCCGGGGGATAGAGGGGCGGAAGATATTCCTGAGATCGAGGGATTACGAGGACTTTCTGGAGCGGTTGGCAATTCTTCTGCCGGAAACGCAGACTTCGTGTTACGCGTGGGCTTTGCTTCAGAATCATGCGCATTTTCTTTTTCGTACGGGTGACGAGCCCTTGGCTCGTTTGATGAGGAGGCTCCTTACCGGGTATGCCGTTAGCTTTAATCTCCGGAACAAGCGCCAGGGGCATCTCTTCCAGAATCGATACAAATCCATTGTTTGCCAGGAAGATGCTTATCTGATGGAACTGGTTCGATATATTCACTTGAACCCGGTCAGGGCAGGCATTGTCGCTGACGTTGGGGAACTCAAAGGGCATCCCTATTGCGGGCATAGCGGATTGATGGGGAAAAGGAAGTGGCCGTGGCAGGATGTGGATTACGTGCTGAGATTCTTCGGAGTGACTGTTCGAAAGGCGAGAAATGCATATGAAGCGTATGTGGAGGAAGGGGTCGAGCAAGGGCGGCGTGAGGAACTGACGGGGGGAGGATTGATTCGAAGTCTTGGGGGATGGTCGGAGGTAAAGCGGGCGGGAGAAGCGTGTAGAGACCATGTAATGAGTGATGTGCGCATTCTGGGTGATTCCGGGTTCGTGGAGTCGGTGCTCACCCAAGCGAACGAAGCGTATGAGCGCCGGTATGAGTTGAAGCGCCATGGGTATGACTTAGGGCGGATCGCCAGGAGGGTGGCAGAAATCACTGGAATAAGTGAGGAAGAGATCTTTTCAAACGGACGCCAGAAGGAGAAAGTAAAAGCCAGGAGCATTCTCTGCTATTGGGCTGCAAGAGAGGCGGGGATATCGCTTAGGACACTGGCCAGACGGTTGGGGATAAGTGGCCCCGGGGCCGGGTATGCGGTGGAAAGGGGAGCGGCCATCGTCCGTGAAAATCATTATGTGCTGATGTAATGGTTTTCTTAGTTTCTTACCAGCGTCCCGCAGCCTCATGGACTTAAGGTTACGGGTGCGGGCAATAGACCTGAACTTGCCCAAGCGTATCTCAAGGGCCTGGATGGAACGGTTTGAAAAGTCCGCAAGCCGGCAGTACTCCAGAAACTTCCTGCAATATTGGTAAAGCATGGTTGGCCTCTCCGAGGAGCATGCTTCATCCATAAGGGTATGTTTTGCAAACCTTTTTTGCCCTAACTGCGGGGTTTATGGGTTAGACAGTTCACATTCATCATAGGAGAGAAAAAATGAGCAACGCATACGTTATTGGCCACATCACGGTGAAAGACCCTGAAAAGTGGAACGAATACCGCAATGGGGTTCCGGCTACTTTGAAACCTTGGGGGGCAGAACTAGTTCTCCGGGGGAAATTGGTTTCAATCCTGGCTGGCGAACATGCACACACCCATACGGTTGTCATCCGCTTTCCCGATATGAAAGCTGTCAATGGCTGGTATTCGTCACCTGCTTATCAATCACTGATTCCTCTGCGAGAATTGGCAGCGGAAATAGTCCTGCTCTCCTATGAAGGATAACGATCCAACAATGAGGAATTGAGGGGCGGGAATAGGGACGGGCATAAATATATAAGCATCTTTTGAGACGTGCCGAATGCGATACAGAGGGAAGGATTTTTACCTACCCATTTATGGGCTTGCATTCCTTCACATGGATGCATGCATCTGTTGACAGGCGAGGCGGGCGTCGTTGCCTGGGGGTTGGAATAGGTAACGGGTAAGAAAGGGAGATTCGGGATATGGAGCCAAGCCGAAACGAAACGGAAGAGATCGTCCGAACGATCTGCAACAGCCACTGCGGCGGGCTTTGCGAAATGAAAGTGCATGTCAAAGGGGGCCGGATCGTACGGATCGAAAACAATGACGATGATGACGGTGCGCGGCCCCGGGGGTGCCCAAGGGGGCGTGCCTACCGCCAACGGATTTACGCGCCCGATCGCCTCCTTTATCCGCTCAAGCGGATCGGGCAAAGAGGAGCCGGTACATTTGCCAGGATCTCCTGGGATGAGGCGCTCGAAACCGTGGCAAGCGAAATGAAACGGATCAAGGAAACCTACGGCAATGCCTCTTTTCTTCATTTTTGCTCCATGGCTGATAACCATAACGTTCATCACGTTGGCGCCTTTCATCGGCTCCTATGTATGTTCGGCGGTTATACCGCGCCCTGGGGGACCATATCGAACGAAGGAATGAATTTTTCCTCCGGCATGACTTACGGGAGCCGGCCCTCCGTGGCGGGACCCAGGGCTGAAGATTACCTGAATGCCAAACTGATCATACTTTGGAGCTTTAACCCAGTTACCACGAATATGGGTTTCAACCTTTCCTTCGACCTGGCGAGAGCGAGGGAAAAGGGGGCAAGATTTATCTGCGTAGATCCCCGGTACACCGATTCCGCCGCCACCTTCCAGGCCCGGTGGATCCCGATCCGTCCGTGCACCGATGCGGCGGTATTTGCCGCCATGGCCTATGTGATCATCGATGAGGATAGGCACGACAAGCGATTCATCGACACCTACACGGTCGGCTTCGACTTATACAAGGACTATGTGTTCGGCCTTGAAGACGGCGTGAGAAAGACGCCCGAGTGGGCCGAAGCGATTAGCGGGATTCCCGCAAAAACCATCACCGAACTCGCCCGCGAATTCGCCACGGTCAAGCCCGCGATTCTGGCCGTCAACTATGCCGCCGGAAGAACCGCCTTTGGTGAACAGTTTCACAGGGCCGCATCGACCATAGAGGCAATCACTGGCAACTCGCTGATTCGAAACGGGCAACCGGTTTCGAAGACGTTGATGCGCATCCCGAATATTCCCAGCCCGCCGAATCCGGTCGAAGCAGGGGTGCCGCCCCGCTGGAACGCTCTCCCCTACCGCGGACCGAGCGTGAACTCAGGCGCCCGCGTGAATGTGAGCCTGTTTGCCGACGCCCTTCTCAAAGGGAGGGATGGCGGTTATCCGGCCGACTATAAATTCCTGTGGTTGTCGAACACCAACTATTTGAATCAACTTGCCGAAGTGAACAAAGCCGCCAGAGCTTTTCAAAAACCTGACTTTGTTCTGGTTACGGAGCAGTTTATGACGGCGACAGCCAGGTTTGCCGATATTGTGTTGCCGGTCTGCACCTTTTTCGAGCGAAACGATATCTATGCGCCCGGTGGCGCCGGGGCATACGGCGTCGTCAACAAGGTGATCGAACCGCTGGGAGAATCCAAGTCCCAGTTAGAAATATGTGAAGCCCTGGCAAAAAGGCTCGGCATCCATGATTACAATGACAAGACTGATGAACAGTGGATCCGGTCGTTCCTGTCGAAGCTATCCGAGGCAGCAGGAATTCCGGAATATGATGCCTTAAAGAAGCAGGGTATCTACCTGCTCAAAAATCCAAAGACGCCTGTCCCGCTGGGAAAAGAAAAGGATGCATCCGAAAGGACGCCTCTTCCCACACCGTCGGGAAAAATAGAGATTTACTCCGAACGCATCGCCAAAATGAATCACCCGTTGATCCCTCCTATTCCCAAATATATGGAAACCTGGGAAAGCTTAAATGATCCGCTTGCAAAAAAATTTCCTCTTCAGCTTACAACGCCGCATTTCAAGAGAAGAGCGCACAGCCAGTTCGACAACCTGCCGTGGCTGCGTGATATGCAAACGCAGACGGTTTCCATCAACAGCCTGGATGCCGAACCAAGAGGCATCTCGGATGGTGACATGGTGAGGGTTTTTAACGATCGCGGGGAGATGATCATTCCGGCGAGGGTGACCGAGAGGATTATGCCCGGCGTGGTTGCCATTCCCCAAGGGGCCTGGTACACGCCCGATGAGACAGGTGTCGACCATGGCGGATGCGCAAACGTACTCACCAAAAACGTAACTTCTCCTGCCGGAGCATTTTCTCCCAACACTGCTCTGGTGCAGGTCGAGAAAAAGGAACGATAGACCATGCAATACGGGATTTATTTCGATCAGACGCGCTGTATGGGGTGTTTTACTTGCGTGGTGGCTTGCAGAGACTGGCATGATGTGCCGGCCGGGCCCGCCAGTTATATTCGGTTGACTACCGTCGAAAAGGGCCGGTACCCTGAGCTCTTTGTGGCTTTTCTACCGACCTTTTGTTACCACTGCCGGAAACCGGCGTGCGTGGACGCCTGCCCGGCCAAGGCGATTACCAAACGCGAGGTAGATGGCATCGTGACGTTGGATGCCAATGCCTGCCTTGGGAAGGACAGTTGTGGACGGTGTCTTGAGGCATGCCCTTACGGCGCCCCTCAGTTCACTGCGGAAGAAAATGCCAAGATGCAAAAATGCGACATGTGTATCGACAGGCTTGAACTGGGGAAAAAGCCAATTTGCGTAACTGGTTGTCCCATGCGCGCCCTTGATGCCGGCCCCATGGAGGAACTCAGGGCGAAGTATAACGCCGTAGAAACCGCGGAAAACTTCACCTACATGGAGGCTCTGGGACCATCCGTTGTCTTCAACCCGAAGAGGGACACCAAAGGCCTTCCTACCCGAAGGATTGAAATCAAACCCAACCCGGTGGACAGCGGAAGTTGACTAAGCTTTTCGCTAATATTTTGGGCGTATCTATGCAGGGAGAAAAAGTGGTAAAATTGCTGGAAAGTTCAGACCCTGAATTTCCGCACATGGACGGAAGGATTATTGAATTCCGCCGTGAAAGCCGTCAGGTGGAGGTATTTGAAATCGTTTATGGACTCAAGATTACGGGTGCGGGAAGAGGACCTGAGCTCGCTCGAGCGTATCTGAAGGGCCTGGATGGAGCGGTCTGAAAAGTCCGCAAGGCGGCAGTATTCCAGAAACTTCCCGCAGTATCGGTAAAGCATGGTCCCCTTCCCCGGAGAGCATGCTTCATCTATAGGGGTAGGTTTTTCAAACCCTTCTTGCCAGAACTGCGGGGTTTAGGGTGAGGCGGCTTCGCGACGGCCGAGAACGTTCGAAAAGTTGGCAGGAGCCCTCGATATGATCAACAAGATCGCGAATCTACCCGATAACGTTCTCGGCTTCACTGCGAAGGGGACAGTAACAGCCGACGATTACGAGACGGTCGTCATTCCGGCAATGGAGGCACTATTCTCCAAGCACCGCAAGGTTCGATTCCTCTATCATCTTGGCCAAGACTTCTTCGGATTCGAGGCCAAAGCGGTGTGGGACGACACCAAATTGGGTCTAAAACGTCTCACGGGCTGGGAAAGGCTGGCAGTCGTTTCTGACGTAGCGTGGATCCGGGAAGCCATCCGGGTCGTCGGTCTGGCAATACCGGGGCATGTACGAGTGTTTCACAATAGTGAACTCACCGAAGCCGTTCGGCGGGTCACCGAATGTTAGATCGATCATTTTAAACGCAAATTCTCAAAATATTTCATCCACTATTTTTGCTTGTTTGTATGCGGAGAATGGCTTGTTATTACTTGCAGTTGATCAAGATCGACCCTATTGATAACAAATGGAAAGGAGGAGTCAAGATGGCTAATCGTATTGTGCACACATCCAAGATGGCTTGGGTATTGGACCCGAAAGAACCGATGGCCGGCTTGGTCGCCGACGGCGGCACTATTGTGGCCCGCGTCTCGCCTGGGTGCTGGGGAGCGATGATTACCCCTGACTATGCGAGCGGGCATGAAGTTACCCACCCCATTGCCGTCGAAGGGGCCGAAATCGGCGACAGCGTTTGTCTCAAGATAAAAAAGATCAACGTTTTGTCCCTTGCAACGACCTCCGGGACCGATAGCTTTATTGAGGGAAATTTCGTTGGCGACCCCTTCGTTGCCAAACAGTGTCCCGGTTGCGGCCTGATCAACCCGAAGACTTATCTTGAAGGTATTGGCGAAGACGCCATCAAATGCACGGCCTGTAAAACTGTTGTTAAGCCCTTTCATCTGGACAATGGCTATACTATGTTATTTAATGCCGAAAGAACCATTGGGGTTACCGTCCCGCCACAGATGTCAGAGGAGATTGCCCGTCAGTCTCAGGAATTCAGCGCCATTCCCCCCGGCTCATGCCAGTATTCCTCCAACCTTCTGGCTAAAGGTGATTTGTGGGGCGTCCTTGCCCGCGTTCGCCCTATGGTAGGTAATATCGGGTCCTGCCCGTCGGTGGCACTGCCGTCATCGCACAATGCCGGTGATTTTGGCTCTTTCCTGATCAATGCCCCTCATAAATACGCCCTTACCCCAGAACAGCTTTTGCAGCGCACTGACGGGCATATGGATATTAATGAGGTCGGTGAAGGGGCGATGGTTATTGTCCCGGTAAAGGTAGCTCAGGCGGGGATATATGTAGGCGATGTTCATGCTATGATGGGTGACGGCGAAGTAGCTGGCCACACAACAGACGTTTCCGCAGAAGTCATTATCGAAGTTAACGTTATTAAAGGCCTCGCCATTGACGGTCCCATTGTTTTACCGTGCTACGAGAATCTGCCCTTGCTGGCCCGCCCCTATACGGATGAGGATAAGAATGATGCGGCGCGGTTTTCCCGGAATTACGGCTTCCCAATCGAAACAGATGTGTATCCGGTGCAGGTGGTGGGTTCCGGAGCGGATCTGAATACAGCTACAGCCAATGGATTAACAAGAATGGCCGCGCTAACAGGGTACTCGATTGCGGAAGTCAAGAACCGCGCCACAATTACAGGAGATATTCAAATCGGGAGGTTGCCGGGAGTCGTGCAAGTAACCATGTTGACACCGGCAGGCATTCTTGAAAAGTTGAATCTTCTCAATCTTTATCAAATGCAATATAAATAAGGTGAACAGAATTCCATGAAAGAGGCAAAATGGATGTCAAAACAACGGCAGAGGTTCTAATCGAGTATCAAAATGATTTCACCACCGAAGGCGGGACGCTTCATGGAAGGTGGGAATGGTGGTAATGGTTGGTTATGCGAAGGAGATCTCGAATCGGCGCCGCTGGTGTCTTGCGGCATGTGTGGTAAGTGCTGTTAGGTTTTAAAGTTCGATGGGAAGGTTTGTCGAGAACGGTGATGGTAGATTGCGGCGAGAAGATCTAGGATCGAGGCGCCTGGCGCCCTCCGACCGATTACGCGCTGGCCGATAAAGGAGTGTAGAAGATGATTGCGCGAGTTTGGAAAGGATGGACAAAAGCCGAGGATGCAGATGCGTACGAAAAATTGCTGAGAGAGGTTGTCTATCCGGGACTCCGGAAAATTGATGGCTATCACGGTGGCTACATTTTGCGGCAGGATGGAAAGGACGAAACCGAGTTTGTGACAATCAACTTTTTTGAATCACTGGAATCAGTGAAAGCTTTCGCGGGTGGGGAGTATGAGACTCCGGTGTTCGAGCCAGAAGCGAAGCGCCTTCTTTCGCGTGTGGAGCCCATCGCACGCCATTACGATGTGAGGGAATCGCCTCAAGTGTAAGTGCTGTGCGGATAGTGTGGATACGGGGACTGTGGGATTTTAAACTCTTGGGGTATCGGATGAACCCCTGATGTTGCTCTTAGACACATGAAATTTGAAACCGATATCCCGAGAATTCAACAACTTGCGAAAGAACGTGAGGAGGCCAATTGGGCTTTCCGCTGTTTTCTCAAGGGATCTGGTGTTTCCATTGGGAAGATTGATCGTGCGGTTCATGATCTCTACCGGGAAGTATCTCGGGAAGTCGACTGCACCCAATGCGCCAACTGCTGCAATACGATCAGTCCTGTTCTTAACACGGCCGATGTCAGGCGCCTGGCTAAACGCCTAGGGTTGAGCGTTGATGAGTTTCGTTCCCAGTTTCTCACAGACGCTCCAGAAAAGGAAGGGTCTGTTTTCAGGACCCATCCATGTCCTTTTTTGCAGGATAATCTCTGTACGGTTTACGACCATCGGCCAGGGGACTGCCGCTCTTATCCACATCTGCACAAAAGGGAGTTTGTGTTCAGGATGAGTCAGGCTTTCTCGAATTGCTTCGTCTGTCCAATCGTCTTCAACGTGTATGAAGGGCTGAAACGGGAGCTTTGGAGAGAGCTTCCAAAACAGAAGAACCCGTGATTATAGAGGCCCTCCATCTTTTGGCGTTGTTCCATCAAATTTCAGGTCGACCAGCAGTCTATCCCAGGAACATCATGCGGTGCCACCTCGAAAAGCCTTTTCTGAATTTCCCGATTCCCGCATCCCGGCCTACCATGTCTGATTTCCAATCGTTATCAACCAGTTTGGGTTGAAGAATACCGTACCTTTCCAGTCGAAATACAGCCTTCACCTTATTTGGCAGTTCAAATGGCATTGGTAGCCTTCAAGTATCTCAACGCTCAAGACGGGAAAAGCGTGTATAGATTGGGCACCTATCATTCACCAGACAGCGCCGGCTCAAGATGAACACATGAACGGGAGGGCTGTCATGGAAAAATGAAAGAGGCAGGAGGGCAAGATGGACATGCCACGCTTGTCGTTTGGGGCAAACATGATCCCTTGTTCACGGTCGCAGGGGCTATGGCATTTAACCGGGAGGTACCGGACGCAGAAATTCATCTCCTGAATGCCAGCCATTTCGCGCTTGACGAGGAGGCGGAAATCATTGGAGCGCTGATCCACCGCTTCATGGTCAGAAGCCTTTCACTGACTTACTGAGGGGGCTGCGGCACGTTTCGTTGTTGACGTTTTTTTGCTGTGACGTGAGGGATGGGTGGTAGCGATCAGTGAGAAGAAGGTCAGACGCGGTCGCCAGGTCTTCATCGGGAGATCGAAAGGGGGGGGCCCTTCGCGCTTCGAGTACCGGGTGTATGGAGGGGCCTTAATTTCAATCCTTGATCTTCTCACAGTTGCCGAGGACTTTACAAAGCGTTTGGGGCAGATCCAGGTTTCGATTGTGACCAACTTTTCCCGGAGTGGGATCGGGCTGCAAGAGGCAAACAGTAAATCAGTGATCTGTGGCCAACGCGTCCCGAGGTGAGAGGACATCGCCTGGTCTTAAGTTGAAAAGTCAACAGCGACCAGGGTGGTGCTTCTGAATATTGGACAAGGCCCCGCACGGGAGCGGGGCCTTGGTTTATAGGTTTATTGGGCCGTCATCGTGGTTTTCCAGAGATAATATCCTTGAGAAAGATCCGCGCCGGACGTCACCGTTAGTAGATAGAACTCATATCTTCCGGATGGAACGAAAATCCCGGGCATAACCCCCTCCGCCCACTGCCTGCCAAACGGCCATTCGTGGAACGCCTGAGTCACATTCCGCTTCCAGGGGGACAGTTCATCCGTGCCCGCCACGGACCATGGCTTCAGTTCTCCACTTTCCGTCACCAGATAGAGATTCTCCGCATCCGCATCGGGCGCGTAGATCCCTAGATACAGGTCCGTGGGATTTTCAAAACCGGGCAACTTGACGCTCAAGTCGACGAAACGGGTCCCCTTGTATCCCATTCCGACCCCCATCGGTTCATCACACGAGGGAGAATAGCGTGCCGGGAATTTATTGAAGATCTCCATGGATGGGGAGGAGATGAGCCTTGAAAACCATGCCGTCAGACTCGCGCTGCCGCCTAATCGGAATGAGCACTGTGGAGACATTCCGCAGTAAATCCCGGAGCCGGTGCCGTCCCAGCCCATGAAACCATATCCCCCCAGCGGCGACGCGTTGAGACTGATCATCGTGGTGCCCGTATAGGTCTCCTCGCAATCCGGTCCGCAGTCGATCGATCCGCTGTCGCCGGTTACCTCTCCCCCCGGAACGGTCCCGTCGCAGAAATCCATGACCAGTACCTTGAGGGCGAACTCATCAGACTGGGGCGTCTCTTTGCCGGCGGAGCAGTTTGCGTTCGAGCCTCCGTTTCCGCTTTGGCAGGTCCAGTTCCAGGGTCCGGTACCCGTCAACGCCGATGGAATTCCGTCGCTGCAGAGGTTGGTCGATGGTACCACCGAAAATGTACCGCCGTCCGATTCACCGCACGCTCCGTTAACCTGAATATCGGCGGAGCAGTTTGCGTTCGAGCCTCCGTTTTCGCTTTGGCAGGTCCAGTTCCAGGGTCCGGTACCTGTCAACGCCGATGGAATTCCGTCGCTGCAGAGGTTGGTCGATGGTACCACCGAAAATGTACCGCCGTCCGATTCACCGCACGCTCCGTTAACCTGAATATCGGCGGAGCAGTTTGCGTTCGAGCCTCCGTTTTCGCTTTGGCAGGTCCAGTTCCAGGGTCCGGTACCTGTCAACGCCGATGGAATTCCGTCGCTGCAGAGGTTGGTCGATGGTGCCGCGGCAAACGTACCGCCGTCCGATGCACCGCAGACCCCATCAGCCTGTTTGTTGGCAGAGCAGTCCGCATCCGATACGCCGCCCCCCACGCCGTAGCAGGTCCAGGTATAATGGGTCCCTTCGTCCGTTACAAGCGAAGGCGCGCCGAAATCACATAATTGGTCAACCCCCGGGGCGGATGTCACATTGGTGCCGTCCGCGCTCCCGCACGTGCCGTTTCCGGGCTCGAGGAGCGTGACATCCGGCGTAATTGTATATTCGACGGTACCGCTCGCGGAAGCATCTTCATTCCAAGTTGTGATCACGACGACATAGCTCTGGCCTGCCGCGATGGAGGCACTCAGGGATGGATAAAGACCAATACTATCATCATTGCACGCAACCAGGTTTTCCTCCGGGTCATCCGCATTGAAGGTGGGGCTGTAAATGGCCATGAACGGGTCATGAAAGTCACCGGTGCCGTTTGTGACCGTAAACGTGTAAGTATTGGTTTGCGAAACAACCAATGGCTTTGCCGAGTAGCTGTGATCGCCTACTAGAATCCAGCAACTTTCTATTCCTCCCAAATACTCCGACGCCACGCTGAACGTATTCGTCCCCGGGATCGTCTCGGTCACATCCGTGGCCCAGCCAGCGCCTGCATCGAAAAGTAATGCAGCGCACACCCACAGTAAAAAAAGGCTGTGAACCTTTCTGAAAACTGCCCATCCGCCCATCTGAATATCCTCCCTGAAATTCAAAATACAGAAAGATCTTCTGTCCGCTTTTCCTTTCGGGTCCCTGTTCCGGCCATCCTGAATCTGCCCGGTCCGCAACGCGATGGTGTTCTTCATGGCCGGAGGGAAGAACTCCGCTCCATTTCAAGGGTTCGTCTGCGAAGAGCGTTCATGGCTCTGGTCATCTGCACCCCTTTGCTCCAGTGTGAAATGAAGTCGCATTCTGCCTATCTAATCGGCTCGGGGGTGCATCCGTTCGTGCATGATAAAGCAGCTACAAATCAGTGACGGGAAATCACTGGTCTCAGGGCGCGAGCAAAGGGACCAGGCAATATAATTGGCTCCGTCCGTTTCATGCGGGAGGAGGGACGTTGTGAGGTTTTGAGGTTTAGGGAGAAGGCTTGTTGTATCGGGAAGGATAGCGGAAGTGCGTTGGTCATTAAAACATTTTGGCCTAGGTATGTGCACACCATTGCGCTATCGGGTTTGGGGAGGAATCGCTCAGTCTTCCAATATGGCTGGGTTCACCGGCGGCTTTCAGTGGAGCTATCAGAGGGCCCCGATTCCAAAGCATCTTTGGCAAGCTGCTGCGAAGCCGTGTAGAACTCAACCCATTAGGACGGTTTCCGTCACCTCCGATTGTCTCTTGCACAGCCAAAGAAGCGTGTTCCCACGTAAGTGTCAGACCAACCCTGTCTCACCCCTTGCTTTCACATATCGGGGGCAAAGGGGATGGTCTGCCCGACATCAGCCACCTTCGCCGGGGCCGAGGATGGAATGAGAAGGCCCGCTCTTGGTTTTCTGTTGAGAAAAAGGACGGACTTTCGTAGTCTACTTCCATCCTTAGAGCCCTTGCAAGCTGCGGAGAAGGGATACGTGACGTTATATGCAGAGAAACATGGTCCTGATTTTAATAGCTTTTATCTTAAACTTCATACGATATGGCATGATCTTTCCGCTTGTTCCTCTAGAGGCGCAGGAACTGGGCGCCTCTCCCGCGGTGATCGGCCTGATCGTCGGCGCGTTCAGCCTTCTTTCATTTTTCCTCTCTGTACCCATCGGCGGGTGCACGGACAGGTTCGGCGTGAAGCGGATGCTTTTCCTTGGGGTGCTCTGCAACATTTCAAGCTCCTTATTGCTGCTGCGCGCTGACGTTTTGTTCCTGATGGCCGCACAGGTTCTGGGAGGGCTGGGATTTCAGCTGCACATTGTCGCCAGTCAGTCCTTTATTGCGCGTGTCGAATCCCCGTTTCGGCGTGAGCGAGCATTCGGGTACCTGACGTTCAGTGCGGCAATCGGTCAAACCCTCGGTCCGGTGCTGGGAGGATTGATCGCCTCGCGCCTCGGCTACCGCGAAGCCTTTGTCGTGGCGCTGCTGCTCTCTGCTGCGGGGTTGATCATGTCAGGGTTTCGGGAATCAAAGGGAATGCATCGCGCAGGCCGATATAGCCTCATGGGGGATCTGCGGCATGCCGCGACGACCTTTTCCGATTCACGCATGCTTGCCGTCCTGGCCTTCACATTCGGCGTCGTTTTCACCGTGAGCCTCCGTACCTCCTTTTTGCCTGTTCTCCTCTTGAATCGTGGGTTGCAGGAAGCCGATGTGGGCCTATTGATATCCCTTTTCGCCGCCTCGATGACCGTTATCAGACCCTTCGTGGGCAGAATTTTTCAAGCCTTCAGCCGCAAGGATATGATGGCCTTCTCCGTACTGACTGTTGCCGTCGGCGTCGGTTTGATTCCGGTGCTGTCATCTTGGCTCACAACCGCTCTTGCCTTATGTCTCTTCGGCCTCGGTTTCGGCCTGATGCAGCCGCTCTCCATGGTGATGGTCGCCGACCTGTCAGACCCCGAACATCCGGGACTGAATATGGGTATCCGTTTTATGGTCATCACCCTCGCCAACCTTTTGGGCCCGGTTCTTCTCGGGTTTTTGGTTGAAGGCGTCGGACTGAACGGTCCTTTTTACGCTTCGGCCTTCCTGGTTCTCGCGATCGGCGCCTATATTCTGGGATGGAAGCCTGGACTCCTGCCGGGACGGCGCGAGGTCCAAAAGGTCTGAGACGACCGATGTGGGAAATGGAGAACGCTGTAAGCTTTTTAGTCCCTTAGCGGTGAGATTGAGCGCAAAACGGTCACAATTTGAGGTTTCAGGTTTTCCCGCCATGGCGGGATTCAGGTTTCAGTAAACCCCAGATCCTGACACCTGATTGGTTCCGGCTTGTCCCGCTTAGGTTTAGAGGTGTAGCCTGGGAACGGTAATGGTAGTTTATGCCAAGAGATTTCGAGTCGAATTTGAGAGGCTTCCTTGCGCTTTCGGCAGGCTTTGATCCTCTTATTCGCAAAAAAAGTCAAGGCGTGAGAGTGAGCAGGTGCTCCGCTGCCGATTCGACACTGGCTCTCGAATAATAGAGGGGGTGATGACCCACCTTCAGCCACATTTCCATCTGGTCATCGTAATGAGGGCTGCCCACCATGCCGGACTGGCCCGGCACAATGGCAGCCAGGCTCCTGTCCCAGTCCTGGAGATCATAGACATGCCTGTTGCTGGCTGTCCATCCGTCGAGTCTGAAATCCGTTCCTGGCATGATTGCCGACTGCCAAACCGTGGAGAAGTGGCCGCCCACCTCAAAGGGCCCCAGGTTGAACAGGCGGTCAAGGGGCTTTGCCTGGCCCAGGGGATGTTTGATCTCGGCCTGATGCAACCGGCCCCAGCGCCACTTGGCGGTGTCCGGACCAAGCTCTCTTGCCAGAAACGCAGCGGTCTCGGCAAGGCTCTTTTCAAGTTGGTCGGCAAGGGTCTCCCGTTGGGGGGTCCGCACGTTGTCGAACCACGCGTTATTGGGCTCGTGCAGCATGTTTATGAGGATCGTCCTGCTGTGCTCCACAAACAGATTCATGGGCGCGGTGGGGATCAGCCCCACGCCGAAGAAGCGATCGGCAAGGTCCCCCATCTCGTCCCGAAAGGTGTTCTCCAGCAAGCGGTAAAAGAAGACCGAATAGATGGCGCCTTCGGCGCTCTCAGGGCGCAGCACGCGGTCCCAGGACCTCAGCCGGCCGAGTAGTTCTCGGGCCTCCGGACCGGTCATCTGAATCCCGTCCAGGGCAGAGATGACGCTTTCCGCTTCCAGGCATTTCAAGTCCCCCTGAAGCCCGCCCATCGCCTTCAGAGAAATCGCCCCGCCGTTTTCGAGCACATCCGCAATCCTGGCCGCCCGAAATCCGAACATGTAGTCGCCGGATAGGTAATACGGGTAGTCGGGCCCTGCGACCCGGTTGTTGGCGGTGACGGAGAACCCCCTATCCGGATTCAGAAAGGAGAGCTTCCGGCCGGGGTCCAGATACCCGAGCCACTCGTTGTCGCCGGTCCACCCCTCGAACGGGCCCATGCCGTCCCCGCCGGCCCGTATCGGGACCCGACTCCCGAGCACATAGCCAATGTTTCCCGCCCGGTCCGCGTAGACGAAATTGGCGGCCGGTTCAGACCACCGTTTCGCCGCCGCGCTGAATTCCGTCCAGTCCTTTGCCAGGTTTATCCGGTGCATGGCCTCGACCATGTCGCCCGGATCGTGGCCGCTCCACCGGAGGGCCAGTGCGTATTCCCCCAACCTGGCCTCTGGCGCCTGAGCGGAGATAATGGGACCGTGACGGGTCTCCCATACATCGTGAACCACCGGGGTGTCGCGGCCCTTGACCCGGATCGTCTCCCGGACCCTATTCATCTCCCGCCACTGCCCCTTGTACATCCAGCGGCCCTCGTGAGCCGGGTTCAGCTTTTCGAGAAAGACGTCTTGGCAGTCGGTAAGGGCGAACGTGATGCCCCATGCCAGATCCCGGTTGTGACCGGCAACGATCAGCGGCACCCCTGGCAGGGACAGGCCGGCCACGTCGAATTCCCCACCCGTGAGGTGCATCTCATACCAGATGCACGGGATGCCCACCGGAAGGTGCATGTCGTTGGCCAGCATGGGAAACCCGGTCTTGGTCCGCGATCCGTGGACCGTCCAGTTGTTGCTTGCTCCTCCCAAGGCCCAAGGCCAGAGGGAATCTGCGGCCGGTTTTACAGACCACAGCGACGAAAGGCGCAGCCCTTCCGGCACGATGTTCGGCGTGCCCGGCCGGTTCTGGCCCCATAACGACTCGAAGCGGTCTTTCCCCAGGGTCTGAATTAACATGGCCCTAACGACCTCTTCCTGCCAGTTCTTGCCACCACTGAAAGCCATCATCTTGGCCCAGGCAATGGAATCCGCTGGGCGCCAGGGTTCGGGCTTGATGCCCAGGAGTCTGAACTCCACTGGCAGCCGGCCTTTTCGCCCTTCCAGATAGGCGTTCACGCCGTCGGCAAAGGCCTGGAGAAGATCCCGTGCTTCCGCGTCGCTGACGGCGACCTCCCTTTCAGCAGCGCGCATCAGGCCAAGCGTTCTCATCCACCGGTCCAGTTCGAGTGTCTTCTCGCCGAGCACTTCGCTCAGCCGGCCAGAGGCCAAGCGACGATTGGCCTCCATCTGCCACAGGCGGTCCTGGGCCTGGACAAACCCTTGTGCGAATAGGAGATCATGCACGTCGTTCGCATAGATGTGGGGAACGCCCCACCGGTCTCTCATGACCCTTACCGGTCCATTCAGGCCTGTCACCTGTATTTCGCCGCTCACTTGCGGCAGAGGCAGGCGAATAAAGTAGTAGTACATCGCTCCCCAGAGGACTATGACTATGAAGACCAGAGCGGCCGAACCGAAAACCAGTTTCTTGACCATGGATCACACGCTCCTTTCGTCCCGGCGTGGCCACCTCATGCAAAGCGACACGTGTCTCGAAGCCGGAAGGGAGGATAAGAACCTTCTTTCTGGAAGCCAGTGTATGGCAAAAGGCTTCTCGTTTGTCAATCAAGGAACCGCCGCAACAGCGGAATAGGCTGAAATACGAATTGGCCTGCCGTCGGCAAGCGGCCGACCATCAGACTCCAAAACCGACGTTGCGGGTGCCATGAGCTAAAAGGACGAGAATTCCAGTCAAATTTGAACGTGGATTTCCCGTATGCCTCAGGCGTCATTTTATAATATTGCAGCCAGTCATCGAGGAGCGGAATCCGGCAGTAGTCGTCATCGCAGGTGAATTCAGGAGTACGTGAAGCATTCTGGACTGGCGTGTCCTGATTGTGGGTTTCCTAAAGGCCAAGATGCAGGGAACCATCCGCTCGCCCTGGTTGGGGATGTGTGGGTTGGATGGATTGCATCACGAATGGGGCGGGTAGGTGCATTCGACGATATTATCATCTGAGGAATTCAAAGTAGGTGAAGTCTGCATTTCGGGAGACAGATGCAAGCAGGGGCCTGCTTTCAGGAGGTGGAATAACGCTGTTTCGTTTTTAGGTTGCCAGAGGTAGCCTGGGAGCGGTAATGGTAAATGATACCAAGGAGATCTCGAATTGACGCAGCTGGTGCCCTGCACCACGTCATGGTGAGGGGCATTGAAAGGGGGGGCGGTATTCCGCGATGCCGATAGAAATCACTTTCCGGAGCGATTGGGAGAAATCCTCCACGAAACGAAGACCATCTTCTATGTATTGGCGTTGATCCCCAACCGCTTTTACCTCCTTCTTCGAACTGGTCCTGTGCGGATCTCTGCGGTCATGAGGCGTCTTCTGACCGGTTATGCCTTGTGGTACAATCGGACACACCGCCAATACGGCAATTTTTCCAGAACCGCTTTAAATCGATATTGTGCCAGGATATCTATCTGCAGGAGCTGTTACGCTACATTCACCTTAACCTGATCCGCGCTGGCCTTGTGGAGGACCTGGATGGACTGGCCGGCACGCCTACTGCGGCCACAGCGTGGCGATGGGGAAGGTGAAGAAGTGCGTCCCCGTCTCACACCCAATAAGGGGGCGTAGAGAATGATTGCGAGAGTTTGGAAAGGATGGACAAAAGCTGAGGATGCAGAAGCCTACGAGAAGCTGTTGCGAGAGATTGTCTATCCGGGATTCCGGAAAATTGATGGCTATCACGGTGGCTACATTTTGCGGCAGGATGGAAAGGATGAAAGCGAATTTGTCACGGTTAACTTATTTCAAACACCGGATGCAGTGATAGCTTTCGCTGGTCCGGAGTACGAGGTCCCGGTTTTTGAACCGGAAGCGAGACGCCTTCTTTCACGAGTCGAGCCCATCGCACGGCATTACGATGTGAGAAAAGCGCCTCAAGTGTAAAAGGCGCGCGGAGCGGTGAATCTGTTAAATATTACACTTCAGAAATATCGGCGAGACCTCCGGTGTTAATTACGAATATGTAGGCCGGGGGCGTTCCACCATGTCATAATCGGGGAGATCTGAAGGAGGGTGACCTCTGTGTTTCGAGTGGCGGGTGGTAAGCAGTGAGCTTGTTTTCAATCCCGGATTTTCACATTGCTGTCGAGGATTTCACAAAGTGTTTGGGACAGGATCGGGCTTCTATTGCGCCGACCCTTTTCCCGGAGCCAGATCAAACCGCAGGAGGGAATATCTATCCGAGAATACCAGATAGAAAATGCACGAACAGTGGGAGAATAGCATGAGTCCTAAAACCCGCGTCGTCAGATCATCCTGCCGTGGCTGCCACGGAGTATGCCAGGTCCTCGTTCACTTGGAAGGGGAGAAGGTCGTTCGGGTTACAGGAGACCCGGACAGCCCAACCAGTCGTGGATACATTTGCCCCAAAGGCGCCGCCGCACCCGAGATGCTCTACCATCCGGATCGACTCAAATTTCCCCTGCGTCGAACCGGGGTACGCGGCGAGAACAGGTGGGAGCGGATTTCCTGGGACGCGGCCATCACCGAGATGGCTGGCCGATTTGACCGCATTCGCGAGGAGTCCGGCTCCGAGTATCTCGCCATTGCCCAAGGCACCGGGAGGCCATACACCGAGTTCACCGCTCGTTTCGCCAACGCTTTCGGGACCCCCAACTTCGTTAATCCCGGTCACCTGTGCTACCTGCCGAGAGTCATTGCAAGCGCCATCACGCTGGGTGGACTTCCCGTGAGCGATATCTACGGGTTTGGCGGCAGGAGCCCGGCCTGCATCCTCAACTGGGGCTGCAACATTGTAGAAACGGGAGCCGCTGACGGTATGTGCGGAGCCATGTTCAAAAGGGCTGTCAAGGAAGCGGAGAAGGTCATCGTCGTGGATCCACGACGCATCGGTCTTGCCGGGAGCGCCGACCATTGGCTGCAACTTCGTCCCGGCAGCGAGTGCGCCCTGGCTTTGGCCATGATCCACACAATCATATCGGAAGACCTTTTTGATCGCGATTTCGTGCACCATTACGCTTTCGGTTTCGACCGCCTGACCGAGCACGTCCAGCCTTTCACACCCGATTGGGCCGAGCCCATAACCCGTGTTCCGGCTGACCAGATCCGATCCGCGGCACGAACCTACGCCACGACCAAACCGGCAAGCCTGCAGTGGGGCAATGGAATCGATACCAGCGTCAACGGATTCCAAACGGCCAGAGCGCTCCTTATCCTGATGGGGCTCACCGGAAATATTGATGTCCCGGGCGGCGATGTCCTCTGGGTGCCGCCTCGGGGCATCAGGGCCAAGTCCCCGCTCATCGACAGAAGCGTTGCCGGCGAGCAGTTCCTGCCGCCCGAAAAGAAGGCGCGCATCCTCAACGGTGGCAAATACCCCTTTGCGCCCAATTGTCACCCGCCCACGTTCTGGGAATCGGTGGTCACGGGAGAACCCTACCGGGTCCGCGGCATCTGGATTGTGGGGTCAAACCCTCTCACCACCGGCACTCAGGGACTGACCATCGAAAAGGCGCTGCGAGACCACATGGAGTACACGGTGGCTTCGGACCTCTTCATGACGCCCACCGCCCAGCTTGCCGACCTCGTACTCCCCGCTGCCCATTGGCTGGAGCAAGACGATGTGGTTTACATGCACAAGATCTGGTGCGTTCTTTCGCGCAAAAAGCTTGCGCAGATCGGTGAGACGCGGGATGACCGTGACGTGATTTTTGATGTGGCGCACCGATTGGGCCTTGAGGAGGCCTTTCCCTGGCCGGACCGTCATGCTTATCTCGACTGGCTTCTGGAAGACACGGGAATGCGCTTCGAAAAGTTCAAGGAAAAAGACATCATCATGGGCGAGATGCGTTACAGGAAGTATGAGTCTGACGGCTTCCACACCCCTTCGGGTAAGTTCGAATTCTATTCCAACGTGATGGATCACGAAGGGCGGCCGCCCCTGCCGGTTTACGTTGAACCACCCCTGTCCCCAGTATCTACCCCGGAGCTGTTCCGGGAATATCCCTTCATCCTCATGTCCGGAACAAAGAAGCTGGAATTTTTTCACTCAGAGATGCACCAGATCCGATCTCTCCGCAAAAGGCATCCGGACCCCGTTGTAGAGATCCATCCTGTGGCTGCAGCGCGCCTGGGCATTTCCGACGGCGACTGGGTCCATCTGGAAACGCCTTGCGGGCGCGCTAGGCTCAAGGCAAGGCTTTTCGAGGGCATCGCACCCGACGTGGTCGATGCCGAGCATGCCTGGTGGTATCCGGAGGCCCCTCCACCGGATTATCGATGGAAGGAATCCTGCGTCAACCTCCTTTACGGCGATGATCACTTCGACCCCGATACAGGAGCGGAGCCGCTCAAGTGCTATCTTTGCAAGGTGTACAAGGCTTGAGATCGAAATTGCCGGGGGAGAATGGCGAACGTACATCAAAATATAAATCGCCGCCTTCTTGTGAGGCGACAAACAACCGGCGGTTTTTATTGAAGTTGTCGATTTTCCAAAAATGATTTGATGTGACGTCCCAACGACTTACCCAACCCGGCCAGGCCGGAACCAAACAGGTGTCAGGTTTCGGGGTTCAGGCCTGACACCTGACACCTCGAAATGTGACCGTTTTGCGCGCAACCTTACCGCTAAGGTACTAAATACAGTATCTATTTGTACTGAATACATGTTCAGCCTTATTTGCCCCTGGGGGAGCCAGCCTTACCATGAAACTTGTAAAGTATTTTCTTGTGGGGGTAAGGCAACTGACGGCCTTTGTTGCCGGCAACCCTAAGCGTGAGTAACCCGCGTTCAACCCATTTGCCTATTCAAGAGGGTTGATCTGTTCGGTTACCTTTGATTGTATTGGACATCGCTTATGACGAAAAATGAAACTGTAAATCGCAAGCCTCTGGGCCTGCTCAGCTTTTCCTTGCTGTCCGTTTTGATCGGAGTGATTGCCGGCCTGGGTGCCGCGATGTTTCGAAGTCTGATCGCGTTTTTCCACAACCTGTTGTTCTTGGGAAGGCTCTCCCTGATCTACGACGCCAACGTCCATACCCCCCCGAGCCCGTGGGGTCCGTTTGTCATCCTGGTACCCGTTGTGGGCGCCCTTGGCGTTGCATTTCTCATAAGAAATTTCGCTCCCGAAGCAAAGGGACACGGTGTACCGGAGGTCATGGATGCCATCTACTATAACAAGGGTGTCATTCGACCGATTGTTGCGTTGATAAAATCCCTCGCCTCTGCGCTTTCCATCGGAAGCGGAGGGGCCATAGGCCGTGAGGGACCCATTATCCAGATTGGTTCTTCATTCGGTTCCAGTGTGGGACAGATTCTCAAAATGCCTGTGTGGCAACGCATTACCTTGATCGCGGCGGGGGCCGGAGGCGGAATTGCAGCGACGTTTAATACCCCTATTGGAGGGGTACTTTTCGCCGTCGAAATCATGCTGCCTGAGGTAAGCGTGAGAACCCTCATCCCGGTGGCGATTTCCACTGCCACGGCCACCTATTTAGGTCGCCTTATGTTTGGCAGCTATCCGTCCTTTGTGATACCAAATCTTCAGACTCCCTACTTTCACCTCACGGACCCGCTCGTGCTCCCTTCCTACGTGGGGCTGGGTGTCATCATGGGGCTATTTTCCGCCCTCTTCATAAGGTCCATTTACGGCTTCGAGGATTTTTTCGATAAGCGTGTGAAAGGAAACTATTATTCACGGCATATGACTGGCATGTTCCTGGTAGGCATGATCATGTATATTCTTATGGCTACGCAGGGACAGTACTACATCGAGGGTGTCGGCTATTCAACTGTCCAGGCCATTCTCACCGGTGCGCTTTCCAGCCCCTACCTGATTTTGATTCTTTTCGTTCTGAAACTCTTCGCTACATCCTTAACCCTGGGATCGGGTGCATCGGGCGGTATTTTTTCACCTGCCCTCTTCATGGGTGCGGCTCTAGGGGGAGCGTACGGGATTATCTTACACCAGTTTTTTCCTGGACTGGCGATCAGCCCGCCGGCTTTCGCCGTCGCCGGGATGGCAGGCATGGTGGGAGGAGCTACCGGCGCGGCGATGGCGGCCATCGTCATGATTTTTGAGATGACGCTGGACTATGGCGTTATCATTCCCATGACGATTACGGTCGCGCTTAGCTATGGGGTAAGGAAGCGTTTGTGTCATGACAGCATTTATACGCTCAAGCTCGTTCGTCGGGGGCACTACATACCCGAGGTGCTTCATACGCACTTCGACCAGTTGAAACGTGCCAAGGACATTATGGACACCAGGATTGGGGCCGTTCAGGCCTGGAGTTCTCTCGAGGAATTTGCGCAAATTGTATCGGAACAAGGATCCGTATCCCTATTTCTGGTGGAAGACGTGGATAGCGTGATTGGGGTCCTGACCAGGGACATGGCGATCGGGGGTATGGGGCAAATGACAGGAACGGATACTTTACATGAGATCGCCAACAAGGATTTTGTGACCGTTTCGGGGGAGGCGACGCTCTTTTATGTCCTCGGCAGGATGCGCGCTAACGAGGCTTCCGTGGCCCTGGTCACGAAGGGACGGGACGTTGTTTCCCGTGATGACGTGAAAGGCGTCATTACAAGACAGGAAATAGGGGACGCCATGATGCAAGGGTGTGAGCTGTTCGCGGAATAACCCGATCTCCTTCGGATCCAGCGGCGCACCCCATCGTTTTGGGCCATCAAGCTTGATCAGAAAACGGATTTTTTTGAAATCTATTTATTGTAATGGGAATCTCGAACAGCTTCGGTTTAAATCGAATCGTCTTGGCATTGTCCATTGCGCGGCTGGCCGATGCCGTAGGCAACAGCTTGCTTTTCATTGTTATTCCTCTCTATGTGGCCAGACTGCCAGCCCCGTGGTTTCCATGGCCGGATTCGGTGCGTGCTGGCGTGCTCATCTCCGTATACGGGCTGGTGAATGCCTTTTTACAGCCTTTCAGCGGCGCACTGAGCGATCGGGTGCACAAACGAAAGCCCTTTATCCAGGGCGGCTTGATTTTGATGGGGGCCAGCACGCTGTCATTCATATTTGCAAGCCGATTCACCGATCTATTAGCGCTCAGAGCGATTCAAGGTCTGGGGGTTGCACTGACCATCCCTGCGTCCATGGCCCTGATGGCAGCCGCCACCAATAAAGAGACGCGCGGGGGGTCAATGGGCATCTACAGCACTGCGCGGATGGCGGGCTTTTCCACGGGACCGTTAATGGGTGGTTTCCTGTATGACCACTTTGGCTTCAACACGGCCTTCTGCGCAGGCGCTTTTTTTATCCTCATAGCCCTGATTCTCGTGCAGGTGATGATCAAGGATGTGGCGGCTGAAATCCCGGTCAAGGACGAAGGTCCGTTCCGCATTTTGGACCCACACTTGCTCAACGCGGGTATCCTCGGGGCAGGCCTTGCCACATTTATGATGGCCGGTGCCTTTTCCATGATGACGCCCCTGGAGACAGAGTTTAACGCGCGCCTTCATGAGACGGCGCTGGACTTCAGTATTGCCTTCAGTGCCCTGATGTTCAGCCGGCTCCTGCTCCAGATTCCGCTGGGCAGGCTCTCTGATCGGTATGGCCGGAAACTGTTCATTATCGCCGGACTGATCTTGACGGCCTTTTCCACGGCCCTGCTGGGCGAGGCGAGGACAACGGTTCAACTCATCTGGTTGCGGGTCATCCAAGGCGTTGGTGCGGCGGGAATTGCAGCGCCCGCCTTTGCCTTGGCCGCCGATTTGGCAAAACCGGGCGGCGAGGGGCGGCAGATGAGCATCATCACCATGGGATTTGGTCTTGGTATCGCCCTTGGGCCGCTCATTGCGGGTCTGTTGGCTGTATTCGACTTCGACCTCCCCTTTGTCATTGTTGGTCTGATGTTGATAGGGAGTGCCGGGGTGATCTACCTGAGCGTGCCGGAAACGGTCCAGCGCAAGCCCAAGCTACGGGTGGGAGCAAAAAGAACGCCACCCGTTGAGACAAAGGAGTAAAAGTAGGCCAGATTGGGCGTGAAATCGAAATCCTCGGGAGCTTGCAAAAAGAAGAGTGGGGAAGGATCCTTGAGATTGCCAAGAGAGGTCCGGCGTATCGAAGGCTCAAGCCAAAGATTCTTATCCTCGCGGGTTTGATGGATGAATGGGATGAAAAGATTTCAGGAATAGGGCGCATTTCGGGTGAGAATACATACTCTCCCCCATTTCTCTTGCCCTTGAGCAGGGGTATATGCGGGAACGTTCCAACAAACCAGTCTCACAGATCAATCTTCTCCGCAGCGGAGTGTTACGGATCCCACCGCCTGAAGGGAGAATTTCGAAAGGACCTAAGGGGGCGAAAATCATGCTTTTCAATCCTCTGACCATTATGTTCATTGTGTTCCTGCTCCTTTTCTTCTTTTTCACGCTTCAGATCGACCTCATTGTTATGGTATTTGCCCGGATCGGCATCCCCACCAAATATGTGTTCACCGCCCTGTTTGCCACCCTGGTTGGCAGTTTCATCAATATCCCTGTCAAAAGGATCCCTCAAGAGACCATGGTTGACGAGAGGACGGTCCGGTTTTTCGGCCTCAGATATGTGGTGCCCGTTCGGAAAAGGAAAGAGACCGTCTTGGCCGTCAACGTGGGGGGAGCCGTGATACCCGTCCTCCTGTCGTGCTATCTTCTCTTCAAAACGGGGCTGTGGGGAAAGGCCCTTATTGCAACCACCTTGATGGCGTTGATAACCTTTCGATTGGCCAGACCGGTGCGTGGGTTAGGGATCGCCCTTCCATTTTTTGTGCCTCCCGTTTTGGCGGCCCTGGCATCGGTCATCATCTCAGGCAGTCACGCTCCAGTAGTGGCCTATGTTTGTGGGACTTTAGGGACCTTGATAGGGGCTGACCTTCTGAATCTCAAAAAGATAGGCAAATTGGGGGCTCCGGTGGTCTCCATTGGCGGAGCCGGAACATTTGATGGGATTTTTTTGACCGGGATTTTTGCAGTTCTTCTGGCGGCTTTCCTAACCTAGTGCTCATCCAAAAACGACTGTTTTTGGATGAGCGCGATCAGCCACCAGCGTTCAGCTGTCAGCAAAGACTAAGAAAAACAACAGATTGGCTGAATGCTGACTGATGAAAGCTCCATTGTTTTTCATTTAACGCGCTTCCATGACAACCCTAAATCCGGTCGTCCAATACCTGTCGAGAGGGTCAGCATAATTCCTGTTGGCACAGCGGCAATAGAAGCCATACTTGAACCAGCTCCCCCCCCGTCGCACCTTGTCTGAGCCTGATTGAGGACCGACAGGGTCAACCACGGGCTGGGTAGGGTATTTCCCATACGCATCCCGACACCACTCCCACACATTACCGCTCATGTCATAAAGACCCCAGGCGTTAGGTTGATAGCTTTTTACGGGGGCAGGGCTGTCTACGGGCAGTCCCCTTGATCTTTCGTAATCGATGCACTCCGGCTCCTTCATACTGTTGTTTGCATACATGGCCTTGCTGCAGTCGATGCTATTTCCCCAGCTATAGGCTGTCGTGCTACCCGCCCTACAGGCATACTCCCATTCTGCCTCACTTGGAAGTCTGTAAACCCCTTCTTTAAGTTCATTGAGCTTCTTAATGAAGTCCATGCAGTCATACCACGAGACCCTAGTAACAGGCATATGGCCGGGACCCTGGTGTTCCGCAGAAAAGAATGTTTCCATGAGCGTTCGCCACTGTTTCAGCGTTACCTCCGTTGTCTGCATGTAAAAGGGCTGGCTAATGGTCACCTGGTGCTGAACTTCGTCTCTATCTCGATGGGGTTCGTTCAGAGGGCTGCCCATGAGGAACTTGCCAGTTGGAATAAGAACAAATTTCATTTCCAAGGAATTTTGAAACACCTTTTCAAAGGCAAGGGACGGAGATGGAGAGAGGGCATAAAGAGTGAAAAGAACGAGGTATGCAATGGCCGGCCTTAGTGATTTTTCCTTTACTGTTTCCATGCCAAGACTCCCCCTTTCCGGCATCAATGAATCTGGCTTTGTTTTTTTTGTTCCTTAATTTTTTAAATCTGAGTCAGCTTATACACGGGGTCTTCAGAGGAAAATGGGGTGGATTGGGTATACTTGGAGCAATCTGATGGTATTTTGCTCCGGAAACCGGCCTCTGAAACAGTGCCTGATTCTAAGAGGCCGATACGGGGCACGGATTTTTTGGGGAATGAATTTAAACGGAAATCTATCCTGACGCTCTTTCGATACTCGACCATTCGCGTATGAGGTTGAATCGGCTCAGGCTTGCCAGGACGAACCTTCCAGGCCTTGTCGCACCGCACTGAGCATCTGGCTGATAGCATAGGGCTTACTGATGAAACCCCTGGCGCCGGCCTCTAAGGCCTCCTTGGTGGGGCCGTGGATCGAGTAGCCGCTGGCGATGATCACCTTCGCCTCGGGGTTCATCTTGAGGATCTCCTCCATGCAACGCTTCCCGCCCATCCCCGGCATGATCAGGTCCAGGATGATCAGATCCACGTCTCTGGCGCAGCGGCGGTAGAGATCCAGGGCGTTTTCGGCGTCTGGGGCTGTGAGCACGGTGTAACCGAATTGAGAAAGAATCTCCTGCCCCAGCTGCCTGACGTACTCTTCGTCGTCCACCATGAGAATGGTTTCCGTGCCTCCCGTTGGGACACCTATTTCCTCCTTTTTCTCACATTCCGGCTCGCACTCCAGCGCGGGAAGGTAGATCTTGAACACGGTCCCCTTCCCCGGCTCACTGTAGCAGGCAATGTGTCCTCCGTGATTCTTGACGATGCCGTAAACCATGGCAAGACCAAGACCCGTGCCCTTCCCGATCTCTTTGGTGGTGTAAAAGGGTTCGAATATATTTTCGATAGATTCCTTTTCAATGCCGTGCCCGGTGTCACTGAATGTGAGGAGAACGTATTCACCCGCTTTGGCTTCAAAGTGTGTTTTGCAGTAATCTTCGTGCAGATTGATGTTCTCGGTCTCAATGATCAGCTTGCCCCTTTCGGGCATGGCGTCCTTCGCGTTGACCGCCAGGTTCATCATGACCTGCTCCATCTGTGCGGGATCGGCGTTGACGGTTTTCAGGTTCCCTGACAGGTGGAGCTCGATTTCGATCATCTTGGGGATCGTTCTCTTGAGGAGTTTGTGAACCTCCATCACCTCCTGATTCAGGTCAACCGCTTTGAGCTTGCTTTCAACCTTTCTGCTGAACGTCAGGAGCTGTTTGCTCAGCTCTGAAGCCCTTTCGCTCGCTTTTCTGATCTCGCTGAGTTCTCTGAACTCCGGATCTCCCTTGCTCTTTTGCAAAAGAAGAAGATCGGCATAGCCGTGAACCGCCTGGAGCAGGTTGTTGAAATCATGAGCGATGCCACCGGCCAAGGTGCCCACGGCCTCCATCTTCTGTGCCTGGAGGAGCTGGGCCTGGAGTTTCCCTTGCTCGGTGATATCTTTGAGAAGGCCCACCATGCCCTTCACATTTCCCGCGCCGTCCAAGTTCGGGGCGCCGCTTAGGCTGAACAGGTGGGGAGAGCCGTCCTTATGGATCAACGTCCCCTGAACGTCGTTGAGGGTCACCTTGCCGTCCCTGATTTTCTTGAAGAGACTGATGTAGGTCCTGGCATCTTCCGTGGCAGCAAGGTCCACGAAATACTTTCCGACCACCTCATCGGGTTTGTACCCGAGAACCTTTTCGCAGGCGGGATTCACATAACTGAAGGCGCCGTTATGTGCAAGGGTGTAGATAATTTCCGGTGAGTTCTCACTGAGAGATCGAAATTTTTGTTCGCTTTCCCGCAGTGCCTCTTCCGCGCGCTTTCGCTCTCCGACCTCTTTCAGCAGGTCCCTGTTGGCCTCCACGAGCTGAATCGTCCGCTCATCGACACGCCTCTCCAGGTCCAGGTTGGCCGCCTTGACCTTTTCTTGTTCTTCCACCAGAAGACGTGCTTGTATGAAGTCTTTCCGGACATATAACTCGATGGAATAGCAGGCGACCATCCCGAGAAAATTGCCTGCAAGAAAGAAGAAATTGTTGTTGATGAGAATGGCAAACGGGGTCTGGCTCATCCATGTGGCCTCTATTTCGTACCCGATCACGATCAACCAGCCCGCGACCGTGGCCCATATGAACCGCATCTTGAAGAAGGTGTACCCAAATATGAAAACGAGAATCAGCCCCGCATAGTAAGAATAGTTACCAGGATAGGGGGCGATCGCAATCATGGCAATGATCCCCAGACCTGCCACCACAACGATGGAAGCTATGGAGGCCTGCATGTATTTCTTATACTGGCTCGTAAAGGAGAGCAGAAAAACGAAGAGCACAGACGGGAGAAAGACGGCGTAGCGGATAAACCACAGTTTTTCCTTTACCGTTGGGACCAGCCACGCATCCAGGATTCCAAAGACACTGTAGAAAAAAATGGCAAGCAGCATGGCAATACGCACTTGCCTCAAGGACCTCCTGAAATAGTCGTCGAGAAACGCCTTCTCAAGATTCGCAGGAAAGGAGAGGGTCAGCCAGTTTAGCTTGAGCTCCTCATGGGGTGCTAGGATCGTGGCCATTTCTTTCTAACCGGGCACAAGATGTTTGATCTCTCCTAATAGGACGCAGCAGAGCACTTCCTGATCACCAGAACGGTCATGTCGTCTGACTGCTCCACCTGAAAGGCCTCTACCTCCTCAATAATCTTGTCGAGGAGTTTGCCTACGGGAAGATCCGCATATTCATTAAGTGCCCGTTCGAGGCGTTCCTGTCCGTACATCTCCCCCTGAGCGTTGATGCCTTCCGTTATGCCATCGGTGAAGAGCAAAATGAGGTCTCCATCCTTGAGGTCCACCGTGAGGTCTTTTACATGGTCCTCGATATGGTCCACAATCCCGAGCCAGGTGCCTTTCGTGGGCAGGACCTCCGTCTTATTATGGCCGGCCCTGTACAGGATCACATCCTGATGTTTACCGGCCAGGGTCATTTGCGAATCGTCCAAACGGATCGCAGTTAGAGTCATGTAATGGTCTGAGCCCATCCTGGAGATATTTTCTCGGATCGTCGCGTTCACGGACTTGAAAATCTCGGAGGGGCTGAGATTCGTGGAATTGTTCACCATGGAAATGATGCTGGTTTGAGCCATCATCATGATGAGGCCGGAATCAACACCGTGGCCCGACACATCGCCGATGGTAATCCACTTGTCTCCTCTTTCGGTCTCAATGATGTCGTAGTAGTCTCCTCCCACCTCCTTGGCCGGGAACATGGCGGCAGCGATTTCATAGCCCCGGATTTTTTGCTTGTCGGGAAGCAGGGCTGTTTGTATCCGTTTGGCAAGTTCCATTTCGCTCCACAGGGCATCTCTTGCCTTTTTCAGTTCCACGAGGAGCGAAAATTCCTTCTTGACGAGTTTATGCTTCACATGATTGATGCTCACGGCGATGACGGCCGTGGCACAGAGGAAGAACAGATTGTTGCTCAGAACGGTAGGATCATAGGGCAATCCTGAAAGGGTGTTGAAAAGGACATACATGAATATGATGATGAGGCTGTTGGCAGCGGAATGGATGGCCTTCCAGGGGAGAAGGAGATTGACGCCGATGATGACGAGGTTGAGGCCGGCATAATAGCTTGAGTTGAACCCTCCCAGGTCGACAGTCATCAGGGAGATGATGCCCCCCACGTTTATGGATACAAGATATCCGTGGATGTATGATAGTTTACTGGACGTGGTCCGGCGGACAATTAAATACTGGATCAGGACGATAAGGGTTGAGGCAAGGCGGTAAACCCCAAACCGCGCCAAAAGTTCCTTGGGCATGGTGAAGTAGTCGAGGATAAAGAAGATGGGAACCAGCGTGAAGGCTAATGCGGTAAGGGTCTTCAACCAGTCGTGAATGATGCCGTTGAGATAGTTTTCAAAATCGTCCGCATCAAACTGAAACTGTTCCGAATTATCTCGAATGTCGCTCCTCAGCATGCCGGTCATGATCTATCGCTTTCTCCGGAAGAGCGAGAGGCTGCTGTATCCATAACAGCAGCAGGTTTCATCCTGGCGTGAAAGAAACCATAGATTGATCGTTGAGAAATGGTTTTGCGAAATCGCCAATAGTGACGTCTATTCAAAATGATCCTCTCAAGCGCCAGGGCCTGGTTTCCTCACATGGAGGAACATCTGAACCCCGGTCTCATCGAAGAGGACCTTTGTTTCTTCTGGTTCCGCATCGCGAATCAGGTCCATAAATTCCTGTTCCGTCCGGTAGTAAAGGACCCAATCCAGCCAGTACTCCATATAGATCCTGTTGGAATTGGAGACGTGGAAGTTCCCGATCAGCATCTCACCGCCCGGTTTAAGAATTTGATAGAGCTTGCCGAGCACCGCCTTTGCCACCGGTTGCGTCAGGTAGTCGAAAAGGCCCATGGAATAGATGAAATGGAATTGCCCCCACTTATTTTTTAGTTTGGGTGTGGTGAGCATGGTTCTAACGGACTCGTTCAGATAGTCCACGGTGACCTTGAAACCCAGTCGTTTCTCGATTCGGTCAACGGACTTGGCTGCTTCAAGCAGGGCATGGCGGTCTTGATCCAGCAGGCTAAAATGGTAAGTCTCGGATTGTCCTTCTGATAGCACAACGTCCTGGATTTCGCAGGCAGGACCACAGGCCACCGACAAGGCCCTCAGCCTCTCCTTCGGCTTCAGGGGACAGACTTCCTTAAATGGGGGAAGCATCTTGGCGATCAGGGCCCGCCTGTTTCGAACTGCCTGAGCCGCTGGCTGTTCCACGGGATGTTTGTGCATCAGTTTGGCAAAGGTGGAATCCCCCCAGTAGCCGTTCGAATAGATCATCGTCATCATCTCCGAGTCCCCCGCGTAGCCCCTGGGCTTCAGGTTTGTTCGGGCCATGAAGGGGGAACAGAGGATAAAGGGCCAGAGCTGCTTTCTAAAGTAGAAACCGTGCCGTTCATGCTCTTCTCTGGTGAAATCAGCGGTCAAGGCATTGAGCGCTTCAAGCTGAGTGTCCAGGAAGCCCATGAACTTGCTTCCCTCTGTCTCGATAACCGCTTTCTGGACGAAATCCCTGATGTGCTGCGGTTCGCCGGCATGCTCCGAATCCAGTTTGTCAAAGAGATTCCTGTAAACATTTAGATCGTAGGTAAGGTCGGCTGTGTAGTCTCTGAAGCGCCGCTTTATCTTCTGTTTGTGAGAGAGAATGAGAGGCAGGTTGAGGAAGACGGACTGCAGCTTTACGATCTTGTGTTCAAAAAGAAGGCTCTCGAGATCGTAGACATCCTCCACGAAGGTAAGGCGACCCGTGTAACCGTCGATATTGGGCTCCGATATCAGCCGGCAGGGGCCCAATTCAGCATGGGACCCATTGACGTGAACAATCAACTTAGAGAATTCCGTCCCGTCCCTAAACCCATTTCCATTTGAAAACCGGACCATGAGGGAGTATTTGGAGCTATATGATGCGTCAATGGGTATCCTCTTGTCCCCCAGAGCCAAATGGGCCTTTACTTGAATGGCTTCCTGCTGCATGTCACAATCCCTTGATTTCCACTCTCTTGTCCGTCGTTTGAAAAATCTCCAGCGCAGAGAAAGTCAGATCCTGCCACTTGAGGGATCCGTCATATAGGACCGTGATCTTGGTGACGCCTCTTTTGGCCCTCTCAAGGGCCTTGATGATGGGCGTAATGGTAGATGAGTTCATGTATTCCAGCTTCCTGAAGTCCAAGAGAACACGCTTGTCGTTGTGGCTGTTTTTTCTGAGAGATTCTAACAGGATGGGCGTGATGAATTTGCCGGGGTCCCTGTCAACGCTTCTTCCCGTCCATTCCATGTGGATAGAATCCGCATCATCCTTCACCTGGATCCTTAATGAGTCATTTGTATACAGCTCTTGCTTTCCCATCGTCACCCCCCATTCATGTCACGGAACATTGGCAACGGCCGATACATTGAGGGTCGCATTCTCATCCACGTAGAAGTCCAGGATCGCCTTTCCCTCATAAGCGATTCTGACGAGCCCTAGACCGCTCTCTTTGTCGCTCAGAGGTTTCTTCGCCACTTCCCTGAGTCTCTCGACGTATGCCTCGAAAGAATCCTGGTACCCCCGGATCCACTGAATGGTCTTGTCCAGCCTTGACAAATGCTCCTGAGCCGTTTCATCAACCGGGTTGCGCACCTCGACCGTGAGGCGCTTTCCGTCAAAGTAAGCCTCCACGACCACCCTGTTTTCCGGAACCCTAAAGTCCCCATACTTGATGCTGTTTTCAGCCAGCTCACTCAGAATCATCACAATGGCGTCCACAGTATCCGTGAGAAACCCCTGGGATTTCAGAAATTCGGCGCCCTGGTGCCTCACCCTTTCAAGCTCTGCCCATTCCGGCTTTAAAATGAGTCTCATTGACCGCTCCATCAATCGCCCTGCTCCTGTGATCAAAATTGCCAAATCAATGAAAGAAAATTTCCTGAAATGATCAACAAGGCTGTGGGGTTGAATAATCTTACACACGCTAAATCGGGCATCCTGCCCGTAAACTTTAGGAAGATTATTATAGGTTTACCTTATCATTGGAAGGCAAGTCCCATGCCAGCGGGAGGACAAATTCAACTGGCTGATATGACAAGATATTTTAAGCCAGAATGCTTTAGCTGGCAGGATTCCATTTATTTTGTGCGGGCGCTTATGCTTCCAGGCTTGAAAGAGAGTCAATTTGTTGACGTCTTCGGTGAAGAATTCTGGAGACGGGCAACGTTCCCAAGACCCCACGGATGACCTCGTCACCTCCTCGTAAGGTCCTCTCCGGGGTGGAGGCTTGCGGGTAACCACACGGCGCTGATCGAATCGTAGCGTTTCTCAGGGCATGAGATAGAATCCGAGCTCTTTTTCTCCTTCCCGGATCTGGAGGATCCGGCATCCCACAAAGTTGCCCTGGACTTGTTCGACCGAACCGGTTGCCGCAATTCGAGATCTCTTGCTGTTGTCCAGCTCGAAGGAGATCTTGACCAGGTCCTCTTTTTTGAAATACTCAAACCCCATGACTCGAAAACCGATTCCCGTTCGCGAGATGTTTTCGACTGTCATTTTTCCGGACCGCATGGAGGTCAAGTTGGTGAAGTCCCCGGTCAATTTGACCTCCATGCGGTAATGCTGGCGGATTTCGAAGAACCCGTCAAAGGTCTCACCGCATTTGCATTGGATTCTCACATTACGGTTGACGGGTATGGCGTCTTTGAAATCCACAGTCTTTCCAAAGCCGCAACAAGGGCATGCGATCAACCCTCTTCCTTCAGGGGTCAAATAGCACTTGGAGGCAGGCAAAACTGACTTTTCCACTGGAAGATGACCTCGAATCCGATTGAACTTCGGTACAATCTGGAACAGTAAGGGATTACTCCTTCATCGGCCTTTTTTTGAAAAAGGTTAAGGGATGACTGGATGGGCGCGAGAGTGAAGGAACGGCATCAAGACTGCTCTTGGCATAGTCCTGGGAGCCGGGACAACGACCTGAAATGACAATGGGTTGCTGAAAGCCAATCGCGGACACCGGACGGCAGGCCCCTGGGGTGCTCAGGTGGCGTGGACCTCGCTGGCAAAGAGGGCGGCCCCGAGGGCCCCGACGGTCTGGGGTTCCTCCGGCACCAGGATGGGGTGGCCGATCTGCCCAGAGAGGAGTGCGACCACGGCCCTGTTCTTGGCCACCCCGCCGGTCATGAGCACCTGCTCCACCACACCGATCCTTGTTACCAGACCGGCCGTTCGGCGGGCGATAGCGCTGCAGACCGCCTGCGAGATGTCTGCGGGCGTCTTTCCCTGGCTGATGAGGCTCACCACCTCACTTTCTGCAAACACGGTGCAGATGGACGAAATGGTCAGCTCCTCCCTGGATCCCGCGGCCAACTCAGCCATCTCTCCGAGCGGTACCTGGAGGGCGGTGGCCATGACCTCCAGGAAGCGTCCCGTGCCGGCAGCGCACTTGTCATTCATGGCAAAATTGATGACCCGTCCCCGCGAACCGATCCGTATGGCCTTTGAATCCTGGCCGCCGATGTCTATGACCGTGCAGACGTTCGGGAAGAGAAAGTGGGCCCCTTTGGCGTGGCAGGCGATCTCTGTTTTGGACCCTCCTGCCTGAAGCACGCGGTCTCTCGAATAGCCCGTAGACACCACGGCCGCCACCTGCGAGGCCTCAATGTTGGCCCCGGCCAATGCGGCACTAAAGGCCTCGGTGCCTGCCCTCCGGGAATTGTTGCCGGTCGGCAGGATGGCATAGGCTGCGATCACGCGGTCTTCACCGATGATGACGGCATCCGCGGAGAGGGATCCCACGTCGATCCCTGCGAAGTATCTCACAGGCATGCCTCCATGGCTTCGATGAAGGCCTCGAACCTTGTCTCCACCTGAGCGTCGGAATACACCCTGGGATCGTTCTGATCTGCTTCGATCACCACCCCGGGCTTTCCCGTGAGCAGGCTCACCTCCTCCTGGAGACGATACATTCCCACCGAGTAAGGCTTGCAGGATCGGTTGGAGTGCATGATAAAGCCGGTGAGGGAAAATTCATCGATGAGGTTGGCCAGGTATTTGATGCGCTCCTCGAATCCGAAATTGATGTAGACATTCAAGTACGATGCAGCCAGGAGCTCGTAAGGGTCAGAGATTCCCGGATCCAGGAAATCACGGATTCCCCCCCAGCTATTGGCATACGTGTTTACCACCAGGGCGCATTTCTTCTTCTCGAAAAATTTCTCCAGCCTGCGCATCTTGAACCAGACGGGAAGGTTGTCCCAGAGCACGCGATACCTTTCCTCTGGAATCGAGCCAATCCCTTGTTCTCTCCGGAGGCTCACCTCTTCGTAGAGGAGCTTGTAATAGTCGGCACATTCTCTGGTCCCGCGCAGGGTGACGATGGGACCCAGATGGATAAAGGAATCCAGACTATTGATGGGTGCTGGTCTGGCCTTTGCCAGGTAGAGCGTCCTTTTCCAGTAATCGGTTGCGTCGCGAGCGAGGGATAACACCTCCAGAAATCGGTCTCGATCGAATGGGCGGCCCAGGAACTCGCTCAAAAAGCGTTCGAGATCCTTGAACTGCCGGACCGTGTAGTCTATCAACTCCTGGGTGAGTCCGTCGTGCAGAAAGGGTGTGTCCACGATGAAGAGGGGGACCTGGTGCTTTCGCGCCACCACCTCGTACCACTTGATGACCGTCTTGCAGATGTTGGTGGAGCAAAGGAGAAATTGGGGGACGGGAAGCCCTCCCACAGGACCGCCTTGGGTCAGATCCGCGCCAAAGTCCGTGCGCGCATAGGCACAGATGTCCTGAGAGAAGCCCTCGGCCTCAGCGGCCTCCATTAGCGCCACGGATTGATGGTTGGCCGCGCACATGGCCGCATAGTTCTCAGGGTAGATGGGAATGACACCCGAGGCGATCAGAAACTCTACGGGTGCGCCGCTGGTGATCCATGCGATGGGCTTTTGGGTCGTTGTCTTGGCCTCTATATAGTAGCTGGTCAAGATCTCCTTCATTTTCTCGGTGGCTTTCAATTCCGTCATATCTTTAATCCTCCAGGATCTCGCAGAAGGCGCTGATTCTTGTCTTGACGGCATCCATGTTCATCATGGAAAGCTCCACTTCGATGGTGGTAGCCGGCACGTTCTCCTCTTTAAGACGGCGGATCAGCTGAGGCCGGTCAAAGGCATCCGGCTCGCAGAACCTGACATACCAGAATATGACGCCGGATGCCCCCGTCTCCTTTGCCTTGGCAACCAGATAGGGGTGACGGTCCAGGTCGGGATGGTAGATGCAGCAGCAGGGCGCCGGATTGAACAGGTATTCCGTGACACCTTCCAGGATATTTTCCACACGGAGATCCCCCTTGGAGACGGTGCGCCACCCGTTGGCAAAGTCATCATCCACCACCTTTACCCCCACTTCGTCTATGACCTTGTGAATCTCCATGGGGTCAAAAACCATGCCCGAAAGTACGATCCTGGGTCCCCTCGCACTTGCCTGAGGCAAGTCCTCCAGTTGATCCACGAGGCCCAGGATCATGTCATTATAGACGGAGGGCGGTAAGAAGAAGGCGGCCTTGATGGCGGCGTAAAAATCGTGACTTTTCATCGCCCCCGGGTTTTTCCGCCGGATCTCGTAAAGCCTCCGCTGAAGCGCTCGTGACCGCCCCCGTACCTTTGCCGCCCTGGCGAGCGCCTCCGGGGTGATGGGTTGCCCCGTGATGGCCTCAAGGTTCTCGAATACCTTGTGGATCACGCTTTTTAAGTAGGTTTGCCGGGCGTCGAGGGTGCCCGTGATGGGAATGGAGAGTTCAAGAGTGGGCTTTGGGAAGAGCCTCCGATAGATCTCCCTGAGGTTGATGAGGGTGTCGCATAGGGAGGTAAAGGCATAGGCCTTCACCATCTTGGCGATTCCAAGGAGCTCCAGCTCCAGAACGGACCGGGCGACCGAGCAGCAGTAACTCTGGAGGTAACCGTCGGCCTTGGCAAGGGGGAGGTTGTTGCCCCAGAGCTGAACGGCGTATCCTCCCGCCGCGTCAATGATCTCCATGGGAAAATAGGCGGGCATGACCCCGACCACCGGGCGGCCCTGCTCCCTTTCATACTTCAGAATGGTATCGGAAACGTTGGTGATGACTTCGTGAAAGGGCTCAAACATGTTTCCTCCTAATGTATATCTTATTTCAGGGAGAGACAGTTTTCCAGGGCCTGCGCGTTGAAGTGGACTCGCCCAGGCGTCCACGGGAATATCTCCTTTTTGGGCAGGATGTGTCAAGGATCGACGCCGTTGCCACTTATGCTGGAAACCCTGCAGCATAGGGTGGGGGTGGTTTTAGTCCCTTAGCGGTGAAATTGCGCACAAAATGGTCACAAATCTTTGGTTTCAGCAAACTCCGGTTCCCGACACCCGGTTCCTGACAGCCGAGATGTGGAACCTTATTTGGTTCCGGCTTGTCCGGCTTAGGGCTATGGACTGTACTTTGAAATCGGCGCGTGTTAGGTTATATTTGTTTTGAGTCCAGAAAAAGAGGTGTTTGCTTGGCGCAATCCAACTCCATGGGCGAGTATAAGGTGTTTGATTTGGGTGGCTGACCTTTGGGGCTTGATCGAATACCGAGGACCTTGACCGGGGCAATGGAACTACCCGGAGTGCGGCGCGGAGGCGAGGAACCCCTTGTAAACCGAGGTGGGATGGAGGCCAAGATGAAAGATCTAGTTAAGCAGATTGCAGAGGCTCTGGTGGATTATCCTGAAGAGGTGAGTGTCACTGAAATCGGGGCGCAGTCAACCACAGTGATCGAGCTGAAGGTGGCCAAGTCTGACATCGGAAAAGTGATCGGGAAGCACGGGCGAACGGCAGATGCCATGAGGACCATCCTGAGCGCAGCCGGCAAGAAGCTGAACAAGCGCGCTGTCCTCGAGATTCTTGAATGACGGCACCCGTGCGAAACCGGTGAAGGCCAAGAACCCAACGGGAGGGGAGGTCCGTTTATCCGGTGGGGCAACCCCTGCGCCGGGCACAGTGACCGGCTTCTGTCCCAAGGCTCCCCGCCAGAGGGGAAGTTATGGTTTTTCTTCTTGCATTTCCTGATGTTATGGTTTATCTAAAGGGCCTGTTTCGACAGAAGCCATGAAGACATCGGTTCAATGAGAGAGATCTTGGGAGTTTCCCCAGACTTAAGTCTTTTTTCCAAAAAACCGTATGTTCCGTTGATCGCGGATAAGGCACCTGAGTGGGCCACCAGATCGGGTGCCTTTTTGCTTTTATTTTCTGAAAATCGAGTGCGCCGTTGGGATGAACCCTGATTTTAGGGACCTGGCAACGGGCGCGACCTACAGGGTGGACAGCAGAAAGGCTGACGCGTTTTTTCGAATATGGAAAGCTTCGATATCCTTCTCAAAGGTGAATCCGCGATAGCGGCCGTGACCGAGCCTGTTTCAGCCAGGGAGGCCCTGAAGCGTTTGGGGGTCAAGGGGTTGGACCGGGTTGTGGCTGTTCGCATCAACGCCGAGCGGCGTGATCTCGCAACCCTGATTGCTTCGCCGGTCGAGCTCGAGCCCGTTCGAATCGACTCTGCCGAAGGGTTGGAGATCCTGAGACACAGCACCTCTCATGTGATGGCTATGGCCGTCAAGGAACTCTTCCCTGGCGTGAAGGTGACCATCGGGCCTGCCATCGAAGACGGGTTCTATTATGACTTCGATTACGAAAGGCCTTTCAAAGAAGAGGATCTTCCCAGGATCGAAGAACGGATGCGGGAGATCGTCAAGGCAAATTTGCCTTTTACCCGAAAGGAGATGAACCAACAGGACGCGGTGGCCTTCTTCGAGCAAGAGGGTGAGAAATACAAGGTAGAGCTCATTAAAGATCTTGGCGCAGACAAGGTCAGTTTGTATACCCAGGGGAGCTTCACTGACCTCTGCCGCGGCCCACACGTCCCCTCGACCGGCTTTATCAAGGCCTTCCGTTTGATGAAGGTGGCCGGCGCCTACTGGCGGGGTGACGAGAAACGGGCCATGCTGAGCCGAATCTATGGGACGGGCTTCTCGGATCCCAAAGCGCTGAGGGAACACCTCCATCGGCTGGAGGAGGCCAAGAAACGAAACCACGTGAAACTGGGGACTCAGCTCGAGCTTTTCAGCACGCACGAGGAGATCGGCGCGGGCATGGTGGTGTGGCACCCCAACGGAATGATGCTCCGCCATCTTCTTGAGGATTTCGAGATCAAGGAGCACCTCAGGCGCGGCTACGACATGGTCAGAGGCCCCGAGCTCCTGCGGACGGACCTGTGGCAGCGATCCGGCCACTTCGACCACTACCGGGAGAACATGTATTTCACGGTCATTGATGACCAGTCCTACGGCATCAAGCCCATGAACTGCCTCTCCCATATGCTCATTTACCGCTCCAAGATCCGGAGCTACCGGGACCTGCCCAAACGCTACTTTGAGCTGGGAACGGTCCATCGCCATGAACGATCCGGGGTCCTGCACGGACTTCTGAGGGTGAGGGAGTTCACTCAGGACGATGCCCACATCCTTTGCACCCCGGAACAACTCAACGACGAGATCAGGGGGGTCCTGGACTTTGTGCGGGACGTGATGGCCATTTTTCAGTTCGAGTATGACCTGGAGGTCAGCACCCGGCCCGAGAAATCCATCGGAACCGATCAGGACTGGGCCTTGGCCACCTCGGCCTTAATCAGGGCCGTGGAGCAAAATGGCCTTCCCTATGAGATCAATGAGGGCGACGGGGCCTTCTACGGCCCGAAGATAGATGTAAAGCTGAGAGACGCCCTGGGACGGAAGTGGCAGTGCGCCACGATCCAGTGTGATTTCACCCTTCCTGAACGGTTCGACCTGGTCTATACTGATCGTGATGGCCAACGCAAACGTCCTGCCATGATCCACAGGGTGATCCTGGGGGCCATTGAGCGATTCATCGGCGTCTTGATCGAGCACTACGCCGGTGCCTTTCCCACATGGCTGGCCCCGGTCCAGGCCATCATCCTGACGGTGACGGACCGAAACATCCCCTACGGGGAGGCGCTCTTGAAGGAGATGTGGGACGGGGGTGTCCGGATTAAGGGTGATTTCAGGAACGAAAAACTGGGGTTCAAGATCAGGGAGGCTCAGCTTCAGAAGATTCCTTACATGTTGATTCTGGGAGACAAGGAGTGCGAAGAGAGGGGAGTGACCCCCAGGTTGCGGAGCGGTGAGAACCTTTCCTTCATGACGACCGAGGCGTTTGTCAATCGCGTCAGGGAGGAAACACTTCAAAGGAGGTAACGGCCATAGGCAAGAAAGTTGAGGAAGTCAGAGTCAATCGAGAGATCCGGGCCAAGGAGGTCAGGCTGATTTCTTCGGATGGGAGGCAGCTTGGCATCGTATCGGTCCCGGAGGCCCTGAGGATCGCCGGCGAAGAGGGGTTTGATCTCGTTGAGGTTGCACCTAATGCGGACCCGCCGGTCTGCAAGATCATGGACTACGGCAAGTTCAAGTATGAAGCCAGCAAGAAGGTCCAAGACACGCGCAAGCGAAGCAGGACGGTTCAGCTCAAGGAAATCAAGGTCAGGCCCCGGACGGACGACCATGACCTGGCGTTCAAGATCAGGAACCTGAAGAAATTCCTGGAAAAGAACAACCGCGTGAAGGTGACCCTCACTTTCAGGGGCAGGGAGATGGCTTACATGAACCAGGGGGTGCAGGTCCTACAGCGGATCGCCACCGAGGTGGCCGAAGAGGGCACGGTCGATCAGCCGCCCACATCAGAGGCCAGAAACCGCATGTCCATGGTGATTGTCCCCAAGTAACGACGAATCCGGGCCAGCCCCTTTTTACGGAACCAGCGGTAGAATCACGCCAACCCCCCCGGGATAGAGGTCTTGGGTGGGAAAAAGGGTGGTTTTATCTTTTTTTAGATTCGTTTAGGAGGTTATCATGCCGAAAATGAAAACCAACCGTGGCGCAGCCAAACGCTTCAAGACCACGGGCACGGGAAAGGTCGTCCGCAGCAAGGCGTTTGCGAACCACATCCTGACCAAAAAGACCACAAAGCGCAAAAGAGGCCTGAGGAAATCGGAACTGGTTCATTCCGCGAACATGAACCATGTGAGCAAGCTTTTGCCTTACATGTGAAAGATGGATTCGGGATCCACAACAAAGCATTGAGCAAGAGGTTATATCATGCCACGCGTCAAGAGAGGGTTTAAAGCCAGGAGAAGGAGAAACAAAATCCTGAAGGCGGCCAAGGGAAACCGTGGCGGCCACAGTAAGGTCCTTGAAACCGCTGGGATCGCCATCCTGAGGGCAGGGAAGTATGCTTACCGGGACAGGCGGGCCAGGAAACGGGATTTCCGAAAACTCTGGATCGTGAGGATCAATGCCGCCGCAAGGGAAAACGGCATATCCTACAGCCGGCTCATCTGCGGTCTCAGCAAGGCCGGGATCAGCCTGGACCGGAAGATTCTGGCCGACATGGCCGTCCGGGATCCTTCCGCTTTTACGAAACTGGTGACTGCGGCCCGCGAGGCCCGAGCTGCGTAGGTCGTGGCACGCCGCCCCGAGATCCTTGATTTCCGGATGAACGCCAGCATACATCGTTGAACCCATGAAAGATGAACTGATCCGACTTGAAAAAGAGGCCATCGCCGAATTGGCTGGCATGGGGCGCGCCGATGGTCTGGAGGCCTTCAGGGTCCGCTACCTGGGCAAGAAGGGGTTGCTCAGTGGACTGATGAAAAAGATCGGGGCCCTCCCGGTCGAGGACCGGCCGGAGCTTGGAAGACTGGCAAACCTGACCAAACAGGCGTTGACAAGCCGTTTCAAAGAGGCTGCGGAGCGAATCGGGTCGGGCGAGACCGGCAGGAAGCGGCTCATCGACGTGACCCTTCCCGGGAGAGAGCGAAAACGGGGCTTTTTTCACCCCATATCCCAGACCCTCAGGGAGATCTGTCAGATCTTCGTGACCATGGGGTTCAAGATCGTCAAAGGGCCGAACGTAGAGCTTGATTACTACAATTTCGAGGCCCTCAATATCCCCAAGGACCATCCGGCCCGAGACATGCAGGACACCTTTTACGTCTCCGAAAATGTGGTCCTCCGAACCCACACGTCCCCCCTCCAGGTCAGGGTCATGGAGACGCAGCGGCCGCCGGTGTGCGTCATCGCGCCGGGGAAGGTCTATCGGCGGGACTCAGATGTGACCCACACTCCCATGTTCCAGCAGGTGGAAGGACTCTTGGTGGATCGGGACGTCAGTTTCGGGGATCTGAAGGGGACCCTAACCACCTTTGTTCACCGGATGTTTGGTCCAGGCGTCGAGCTCAGGTTCCGCCCGAGCTTCTTCCCTTTCACGGAACCGAGTGCCGAGGTGGACATCCAGTGCGTCCTCTGCGGTGGAAAGGGGTGCCGCACCTGCTCCCAATCAGGGTGGCTGGAGATCCTGGGGTCAGGAATGGTGGATCCGGCGGTCTACCGTTTCGTGAATTATGATCCCGAAGTGTACTCAGGATTTGCCTTTGGAATGGGGGTGGAGCGGATTGCCATGCTCAAGTACGGGATCGATGACATCCAGCTTTTCTACCGGAATGACATGCGTTTCCTCCGGCAGTTCTAGCAGGAAGGGGTCGTCTTCGCGTCATTCCCAATAGACCTCATTTTCCGAGCCGCTGTTTTCCAGGATGACCATGAAACTAACCCTCAACTGGTTACGGGATTACGTTGACATCGATATAGCCCCCGAGGCCCTTTGCAAGCTTCTGACCATGTCCGGCCTGGAGGTGGAAGGGATCGAGCGTGTGGGTCAGGATCTCCATCATATCCTGGTTGGAAAAATCATCGAGTTTGTTCCTCACCCCAATGCGGACCATCTCTTTGTCTGTCAAGTGGATGTGGGCCGTGAGCATCTCCAGGTGGTCTGTGGCGCGCCCAATCTGTCGCGGGGCGCGCTTGCCCCCACGGCCTTGCCCGGGACGAAGCTCCCTGGCGGAACCCTGGTGGAAGAGGCCCTGATCCGGGGTATCCGGTCATCGGGCATGCTCCTGGCAGAAGACGAGATGGGACTTACGGAAGATCATACGGGGGTGATGGTCCTCCCCGGCGATTCCGTTCCGGGGGATCCGGTGACCAGGTTTCTTCCGCCACCCGACCATGTCCTCGACATCAGCATCACGCCCAATCGCCCGGACTGCACGTGTGTCCTGGGGATCGCGCGGGAGATTGCGGCAAAGACCGGGCGGAAGACCAGGAAACCCGAAACAGGGTTCCTGGAGGAAGGCCTACCCATCGATCAGCTAACCAGTGTCACCCTGCTCGACCCCGAAGGATGTCCCCGCTACGACGCAGGCATGATACAGGACGTTGATCTGGGACCTTCCCCTTTCTGGATGCGGCACCGGCTTCATCTCTGCGGGCTCAGGTCCATCAGCAATGTGGTGGATGTGACCAACTACGTGCTCCTGGAATTGGGCCAGCCCCTTCACGCCTTTGACTACGACCGGCTCCGTGAGAACCGAATCGTTGTGAAGCGGGCACAGGACGGGGACCGGTTCACCACGCTGGATGGTCAGACCCGTGCCATGACTGGCGAGGACCTCATGATCTGCGACGGCGAGCGGCCCGTGGCCCTGGCGGGGATTATGGGGGGGCTCAACTCGGAGATCTTTGCCGGCACCAGAAACGTACTCATTGAGAGCGCCTATTTCGATCCCCGCACCATCCGGAGGACCGCCAAGCGACTGGGCCTTGCCACGGAGGCCTCCTACCGCTTTGAACGGGGGATCGACCCGGAGGGTGTGGGCGCGGCCCTGAGGCGGTCGCTATTTCTCATGAAAGAACTGGCCGGAGGGCGCATCGCAACGGGCATCATCGACAACCAACTGGGGCAATTCCCGAAACACGCCATATCCTTCCGAGTCACCAAGACGAACCGATTCCTGGGAACCACCCTTACCAAGGCCCAGATGGGTGGCTACCTGCAGGCCCTTGAAATAGAAGTGGCCGACGCGGGCCACGACGAACTGAAGGTCACGCCGCCCTCGTTCCGCGTGGACCTTTCCCGGGAGGTGGACCTGATGGAGGAGGTGGCACGCCTCAGCGGGTTTGAAAACATTCCCGTGACAACGCCCGGTATCCGTCCTTCCGAGGAGAGGGAGGCCCCTGAACTGGTCATCCACGAGCAGGTGCGACAGATCATGGCAGGCCTTGGCTTCAGCGAGATCATTACCTACAGCTTTATCGCACCGGATGACGTGGACAAATTGGGACTGAATCCGGACAGTCGGCAGCGCTCAATGGTGAACCTCCTCAATCCGCTGGTGGTTGACCAGGCCGTGCTGCGCACCTCCCTGATCCCCGGCCTGCTTGCCGCGCTCAGGGGCAACATGGCCCACGGGGAAAGGACTTTGAGTCTGTATGAGTGGGGGAGGGTGTTTATCCGCCAAGGGGAGGATCGCCAGCCATCGGAAGAGATCATGCTGGCTGGCGTTATGCTTGGACCCTGGCCCCAAAAGGCTTGGTACGCTGAGGAAAGGGAAGCGGATTTCTATGACATCAAGGGGGCGGTCGAGACGCTGCTGAGCGGGCTTGGCCTGGGAGACCTCCGTTTTGAATGCAGCGGTGCATCGGCTCCCTACCACCAACCGGTCTCTGCAGACATCTTCTGCGGAGGGGTCAATCTCGGTCGCCTAGGTCAGGTGGACCCCAGGGTCATGGGGGCCTTTGAAATCGAAGGTGTGATGGGTTACATTTTTGAAGTCGAGGTGAGGCCCCTGCTTCCCCTGACCGGCAGGGTCCCGCGGTTTCAACCCATTACCAGGTTCCCGGCGGTTTATCGGGATATGTCGCTCGTGGTCCGACGGGAAGTGGAAAGCGCCAAGATCGAGCGGATCATCAGAGAGCACGGCGGAGGGCTCGTTGAGTCTGTCCACCTCTTTGACCTTTATGAGGGGGAGAAGATGGGTCCGGCTGAAAAGGCCATGGCCTACCGAATCTGCTACCGTTCCAAAGAGAGGACGCTCGACGGCGCCGAAGTGAACCGGTTGCAGGATGCCATCGTCAAGAGAATCGGTGAGGAGACGGGAGGCAGGTTGAGGGAGGCTTGACCCCATGGCTGAAGTACCATCCACTAAAAGGTATTTTCGGATCGGGGAGGCCAGCCGGATCATCGGTGTTGAACCTCATGTCCTGCGCTATTGGGAGAGCGAGTTCCCCCAGATTCGACCCCAACGGGCCGATTCAAATCAGCGGACCTACCAACGGAAGGACCTTGAGCTGATTCTAGAAATCAAGCGACTCCTCTATGACGAGAAGATCACCATTGAAGGGGTCAAGCAGCGGCTCAAACACCCACTCAAGCACCAGAAACCCCAAGATGCCGACCCTCCTGCCCTGACAAGGGATCGCGTAAGACGCGAGCTCGAAGACATTCTAAAGATCTTGAGCTGAGATGAAGACGGCCATGACCGGTTCCCGCATCATTTCTCAAACCCAAAATGAGTGATTCACTGAATTCGGAGCCAGCCGCCGGAGGGTGTCTTTTTTTGAGCCGCAAATCCATTCGTTCGGAGCATTTGGAACGCCCCCATAACAGAATGGCTGTCTCGGGAAGGCACAAGAGATGAAATCTGCTGGAAAAGTTTTCTCCTGGGGCTGTCCGGAAACAAGTTCAGGAAATTGGTGCCGTTAATACAAGCTGTGTTATATTTTGCGGCTCAAAAAAAGACACACCCCGGCGGCTTACAAGAGATATGAATCGCTCAACTCAAGTGAAACCAACTCATGAAAATTTCCTGGCCAGCCCTGTTGTTTCTCCTTCTTTTGGCTATCGTCATCGCGCAAGAACATGAGGCGGAGCGCCCTCGAGAAACCTCTGGAGAGGGTTGCCTGGCCTGTCACGACAAGGTGAGCGACCCGGATCCTTTCCACCCTCTGTCCGCTTTCGGTTGTCATCGCTGCCATCTGGGAAACCCCCACGCCACCAGTACAGCGCGCGCTCACATGGGGATGGTTCTCAATCCCGGGGATCTGCGGGTGGTCGACCGCACCTGTGGGAGCACGGGGTGTCATGGGGACGTAGCGGATCGTGTGAAAAATGGGGTTATGGCCACCAACGCAGGAATTCTCCAGACGCTGAGATCCCACTGGCCGGGTCTCAAACCGGCCCGGACGGAGGTGCAGTTGCTTCTGGGGCAGGAGAGCGCGGACGACCTGGCCATGGATTACTACCGAAAGATGTGCGCCGGGTGTCACCTCTGGAAGCCCAGGCACGACCGCCCCGGTGCGGTGGGACGGAGGGGTGGCGGGTGCAGCGACTGTCATGTGGCGGACGATACACAAGCCATTGCCCAAAAGATCGTCGAGGGGCAGGCCTTTCACCACCCCGGACTCACGACGAGGATCCCCTCAGATAACTGCGTCAAATGCCACAATCGATCCGCCCGAATCGGGCTCTCCTATTTCGGCCGCTATGAGTCGGAGGGGTACGGCACGCCATATGAAGGATCTGGTTTAAGCAATCGGACGCTTTCGGGAAACCGCTTCTACCTCCACCTTCAACCCGATGTTCACGCCAGCAAGGCCTGGATGGATTGCATCGACTGCCACACGGGCGTCGAGGTGATGGGGGACGGGAAACACCACGACGACATGGACACGCAGCTCGACATCACGTGCGAGGCCTGCCACATGCCGAAATTCTCTCCGAATGAAGCCGACCTGACGGCAACCAAACGGCTTACCCGCTTGAACGAAAGGGTCCCGGCCCCGGACGGCGAAGCCGTGGCCCTGACCAAAAAGGGAACGGCCCTTTACAACCTGCGGGAGAAAGGGGGAAAGGTGTTTTTCTATCGGAAGGCGAACGGGGGCCGGATCGAGATGGACACCCTATCGAGCCAAAAATCCTACCACCGGATGCCGGGCCACGAGCGCCTCTCCTGCCAGGCCTGTCACAGCGGTTGGATGGTCCAATGCTACGGGTGTCACCTGACATACCGGGAATCCGGACAACAGGTGGATTGGCTGACAGGTGCACCCTCAGAGGGCAGGTGGGAGGAGAAAAGGGGGCACGGTAGGTTTGAAAATCCTGCCCTGGGCATCCGGGGTGCCGGATCACGGGTCTACCCGCTCTCCCCGTGCCAGGTCTTTTTCTCTTATGACGGCAAGGGTGAGCGGGCGGACGGAAGACCCTTCAAGGTCTTTTCCGTTTCGGCCTTCGACCCCCACACTACCGCGAAACCTTCACGATCATGCCGGGAATGCCACGGGGACCCAAAGATCCTGGGGTTTGGCGGTGGGCAATTGGAGGGCGGAGATGTTCCGTCTCCCATCCCGGCCATTTACGGTGCGCGATCGCCGGGTCTGGCAAAGGATTTCCCACTGGATGCTTTTTTGGATTCAACAGGGGCGCCGCTTCAGACAAACCCCCATGACGGAACACGCCCTTTCACCATGGCAGAGGCGTCCTCCATTCTGTTCGTAGACCTGTGCGTGAGCTGCCATGATGATTACGGGGACAAGATCTACAAGGACTTTGGAAAAAGCAAGCGCCGGTACCGGACCGGGGAAGAAGCGCTTCCATGTTTAAGCGGGAAAAACGGGTAAGCTTTGCATCGCCTGGCGGGGTCACGATGCTTTTCCTGATCCTTTCCGCCTGCGGTGGGCCTCCCCCGTCGCGGACAGGGGATTTTACCGACTGCCTCAAATGCCACGAGGGGATCGAGGCCACAAGCGAAAAACACCCCTTTGAGTGCGCCGCCTGCCATGTGGGGCCCGGGGACCGGGCAGAGGGTGGGGTGACCGATCACGCCAAGATCGTCAGCAATCCATCGGCCCCTGATCAATGGTCCTGTTTCTGTCTGCCATGCCACAGGGAGGAAATCGATCGGGTCGCCTGCTCTCTCCACGGGACGGTCGCCGGCGTCATCAATCAAACCCGCTATCTCTGGGGGGCACAGGCCTCAGCGGACCCGCCCGTGTACGGCCTGGGAGGGGGGCTCGCCCCCTTGCCGGACCCGGACCCGCTCGTTTACCCGGAAACGTCCCCCGACCTGGTTGACGACTTTCTGAGGCGGAGGTGTCTCCGCTGCCATCTTTATGATCGGGGTCCCGGCGGGAGAGGGCTTTATCGATCCACCGGGTGTGCTGGCTGTCATGTCCTCTACAGGGACGATGGCCTCTACGTGGGCCAGGATCGCGCCATTGCCCGCGACCGTTCCGGATACCCGGCCTCTCATCGCTTCACGAAACGGATTCCAAACGGACAGTGTCTCCACTGCCACAACGGAAACCATGTGGGCGCGGATTACGAAGGGCGCTTTGAAGCGGATTTCAGCGAGACCTACCGCTACGGAGTCTGGCCTGCTGGAGAGAGAACCTTTGAATACGGGCTCCAGCACCATCGGCTCAGGAAAGACGTCCACGCCGAAAAGGGGCTCTGGTGCATAGACTGCCACCAGGGGTCGGACATCATGGGAGACGGGGTGGTCCACGGGTACCAGATGGCGGTGGTCAAACGGACCTGCACGGACTGCCATGGGGGATTCGGGCACGCGCTGCCTCTGGAGGGGATCACGCAGATCCGGCACGGAACCGCGGGATTCGTGTTCGTTTCAAGGGGAGAGGGGAGAGAGCACCCCCTACCGCTCTTTGACAGGGAGAGCCCGGGGCATGAAGAGGACGCTCACCGTCGGCTCCGATGCAGCGCATGTCATGCTCAGTGGTCCTTTCAGGACTATGGGCTGAGCGTCATCCGCGAGGACGCATTGAGCGGAGAGAAGTGGGTCTCGCTCACGGCGCAGGGAGATCCCGAATTGGAAAACATCCTCAAGAAACACGCCCGTGACCCGGGTGTGGTCTATCCCCTTTCAAGAGACCGGTTAAACGGCCAGGAAAGGCCCGGGATCTGGTCCATGGGGTGGCGGTTCAGGCGGTGGGAGCCCATGCCCCTCGGTGTGGACCAAAATGGCCGCTACACCGTCATTCGCCCCTTTTATCAGTACCAGGTCTCTTACGTGGATCGGTTGGGGAATGTGGCGGTGGACAGTGTGACGCCGTTAAGAGGAGATGGGAGTGGGGAAGGTTGGGCCTTCATGCCCTATGTCCCGCACACGGTGGGTCCTGTCGGTCGCTCCTGTGACAGCTGCCACCTGAATCGTGTGACGGCCGGCCTTGGGGTACAGCTGGTCCTGACGGAAGACACCGGGCTCACTGTCCCTTCCCCGCCCGCCATTTCATCTATGCGGCTCCTAAACGAAGCGGAGCGCCAAAGGCTCCTCAATCCCAGCGAACGATGGAGAAAGGGGCGGTTCAGGGCACTCAGGAAAACCATGACGGAAGGCCCCAGGAATGAAGTGATCAGTCATCAGTGACTGCTTTTCACTGCTCACTATTTACTGATCACTGTGCACTCGCGCGTCCCTCACCACAAATACCTGGACCGGGACCCGGCTGATGAGACGGCACCCGGTCTCCGTCACCGCGAAGACGCTTTCGATGCCTGCGGTGAACTCGTTTTCAAAGACCATTTTGGGCTCCAAAGCAAAGACCATGCCAGGGCGCAGCACCTCGTTTTTCCCCTGGGCGATGAAAGGCGGTTCGATCAGCTCAAGCCCAACCCCGTGTCCGATGAAGCTCACCTTGTAGTTGGGCGGGCCGAGGTAGGGTTCTCCATAACCCAGTTTCTGCGCAAATTCGACCGACGCCTCAAAGAGCTCTCCCGTGGTGACGCCGGGCTTAATCCGGGCAAGGACCTCGTTATGGATGTCAACGGCGGCAAGAGAGGCGTCCATGGCCTTGCGTGGCATGGTGCCAATGGCAAACATCCTCGTTTCGTCGATGTGATATCCGTTCCAAACAAAGTCAAAGTCGATCATGATAGGCTCGTTGGACCGAAGCTTTTTTGCTGACGCGCCGCAGGGGAAGGCTGGGGATGTGCCCCGGCCGCTTGCTGGGGAATCGAGGAGTCCAACCATGCTGCCGCTCTTGCCGCTGAGGATGTGCCAAGGGTAGCCTTCCGTCTGGTAATCCCGGACGCGGAGCTTCCCGCCATGGCCGATACGCCTGGCAAAGGTTTCGAACATGCCGGCAAACTCCATCTCCGAGTAGCCTGCCCGGAGATGGGATCGAATGTAGTCGAAGGTCTTTGCCGACCGGTTGGCGGCCTCCTCCATTTGAGCAATCTCCCAATCCGACTTGATCGTCCTGACCCGGAGGATGAGCGGGGAAACATCCAGACACATCTGTCCACTAAAAAGCCCCTGGTAGAATTGGAACTCCCGAACGGGCATCACGTCGAGCTCGAATCCGAGGGTTTCGGGGAGACGGCCATAACGATCTTTGATCCTCTGGGGGATCTCCGTGACGGAGCGGATCTCCACGATGGCCTCGATGGGTGACTCTTTGAGGGCCCGGGGCATGTATTTCTTGACCATCAAGAGGGGATTGCCCTGGGCCGGGATGTAGAGGAAGGCGTTCTGGGCCGTTCCAGAGAAATAGAAGAGATCCACCCGTTGGATGACCAGCATTCCCTCCATGCCATCCTTAAGGAGTGCGTCCTGAATGCGTCTCGTTCGGGCGGCGATCTCGGAGGCGGGCGTGAGGCTAAGGTTTTCCATGGATTCTTGTGATTTCATCTGCTCCACTGTAATATTGATTCGCTCCATTCAGGATTATATTAAGATCAGAACATTAACGCTTCACCGGCCCAGCCGGTCTGACCGTCACAGACGACCCTCATGGCCGGGCAGGGGGATGGGGAGTCCAATATGATCCAAACGTCAGATGAGTCCGTCACGTTTATTAAGGAAGAGGGCATTGTTGAGAGTATTTCCCAGGGGAAGGCCGCGGTGCGCATCCAAAAAGGGTCGCAGTGCAAGAATTGCAGCTCCCGGGAGGGATGCGGCGTTATCCGATGGGCCGGAGACATGCAGATCGACCTAGAGAATGAACTGGGGGCAGAGGTCGGTGACTTTGTTGAAATCAGCCTCCCTACCCGCTCCCTCATGAAGCTTTCACTGCTGGTCTATTTGCTGCCCGTCCTGGCGCTCATCCTGGGGGCATACCTTGGGCGCCTTATCGGAACCGAGGTGTTACAGAGCGATTCGGCGGTCATTTCGGTGGTCTGTGGGGCGATCGCCATGGGGGCCACTTTCCTCAGCCTCCGGTGGGTCGACCGACGCGTGCAAGTCTCCTCAGGCTACAGGCCCCGAATGACCCGGATCCTTTTCAGTGTATCGACGTCTGGAGCCGCCGATAGCAAATGAGCCCGCATTGGAGACACCGTTTGGACTCTTTGAGGGCCTGATCTTCCGTGTAGCCCAAGGCGATTTCCGCACATGGTTGAGAGATGCGATCCGCAAACGACCGCTCGGGCATTTTCTCCCTGGGGGCCTTTTCCACAGGCTCAAGGTTGTCCAGACTCAATACCTTGGTGGCCTTGCGGATCATGAGATCGGGAGCCTCGACACTCTGTCCGGTCAGTGCCTTGTGAGTGGAATTGGCGGCCCGCCTGCCGGCGCCGATGGCCTCGACCACCGCCTTGAAATCGGCCGTCGCCTCCCCGGGGCGAAAGATGCCGATGTCTTGCTCCGCAAATGGGCCTGCATAGGGCGCGGCCGTTTCCCATTGAGGTTCGGGGTCCCGATCGGCCTCGCTCTCCTGAGGGCTCCGGACGATAAATGAGCTCCGGGAATCGACCGGCTCCGGTCAGGAGCAAATCAACTTCGAGCCATTCGGCTTCTCCCTCCTTTTCACCGGTTCGCGTAAGGCCCACGACTTCAGCGTGGGTGATGTGATCGCCTTCTCCTCTCATCCGCACAAGCGCTGCCTGGAAGCGGAACCGGACCCCCTGCGCCTGCGCCCTCTCCACCTCATCCCGGGAAAAGGGTGATTGTTCCATGGGGGCCCGAAGCACGAGGGTCGCGCTCTTGCAGCCCTCTTTTAAACCGCTCAAGGCCGCCTCCAGTCCGCCCTTGCCTCCGCCCAGGATCATGACGTGCTTACCCGCAGTGGGCTTTTCGCCGGCCCTTTGAAACATGAGCACATCGATCAGCAAACGGACGCCCGGGAGCATCTCCCCTTGCTTCTGCCCGCGTGACCGCTCTGAAAGGAGGGTGTCCCAACCGCCCACCGTCGCAAGAACTGCCTCGAACCCCTCTCGAAGAAGCGAATCGATGGTGAAGTCTTTCCCCAGGGCCTTTCCCGTGTTGGCCTCAACACCTGCATCCAGAATGCCCTGGATCTCCCAGTCCAGGACGTCTCTAGGCAGCCGGTTTTCGGGGAGTCCGGCGCGCAGGAGGCCACCCAGGACGGGCTTGCTCTCGAAGAGGCTCACGTCATGGCCGAGTCGGTTCAAGAAGTAGGCAGCCGTAAGGCCCTCCGCCCCGCCGCCCACAACGGCGAGCCTCCGGTGGGTTTCCGGTGCCCGAGGAACCTGTACCCTTTTGCCGCTGGCCATCTCGCAATCCACGGCGAAGCGTTTCAGATAATTGATGGCAACCGGTTCGTCCACAAGGTTTCTGCGGCATTGAAACTCGCAGGGATGGACGCAGATCCGTCCGCAGACCGAAGGAAAGGGGTTAGTCTCCTTGATGACCCGCACCGCGCCAAGGTAATCGCCTTCCGAAATCTCGTGGATGTATCTGGGAATGTCGATGCCGGCGGGACAGGCCCTTTGGCAGGGCGCCGTACATTCATCGGTCTTGTATTCCCCCTGAATCCGTCTCGAATTGGACGTGAGGGTGATGATGTGTTTCGGACAAATCCGTTCACACGTGCCGCAGCCGGTGCATTTTTCCACATCGACCACCGGGAGGTTGTCCGGCCCCATGGAGAGCGCGTCGAAGGGGCATGCACGCACACAGGTCCCGAGACCCAGACACCCAATGGGACACACCTTTGACCCGCCTCCCAGGAGCGCAGCGGCCCTACAGTCCCTGATTCCACTGTAGGCGTACTTCAGGTCCGCGTCCTGGACCCCGTAAGTGCAGCCAGGGCAGGCAATGTCGGGTTCCCTGGCCTCCACTTTGACACCCATGACGTCTGCGACTTTGGCGGCAAGGTCCGGTCCCCCCGCTACGCATGAGGCAGGGGAAGATCGCCCCTGAACAATGGCCACGGCGTTGGCTCCACAGCCTGGGAAACCGCAGCCACCGCAATTTGCGCCAGGAAGGGCCTCAGACACTGCCTCGATCTTGGGATCCACTTGCACGTGAAAGACTTTTGAGGCAAGAGCAAGCCCGATCCCGCACGCGGCGCCCACTCCGCCCATAATCAACAACCCACCAATCATCTCTTTTGCCTCCGGAGATCCGATAGAAAAACAAATCAAATACTTATCCGAAGAGGCGTCCTTCATCGGATGAGTGCGATCAATCATTCATATAAATTTTAAGGGATTGTCGGATACTTTGCAACCTGATTCCCACACACTCTCAATCGGCCGTGTTGGGGATAGCGTCTGGACTAGACCATGCCCTTGAATGCGAAGAAGGCCAGCGACATCATCCCGGCGGTCACAAGACCGATGGACACATCCTGGAGAGGCTTGGGCACCCTGGCAAGGAGGATGCGTTCGCGAACTCCGGAAAACAGGATCAGCGCCAAACCGAACCCGGCCGCGTAACTGAAGGAGGAGACCAGCATATGAAGAAAGTCATACTCCTCTTTGATATTGATCAGGCAGACGCCAAGCACCGCGCAGTTGGTTGTGATGAGGGGGAGATAGATGCCAAGCCCTGCATAAAGTGCGGGGATGCTCTTGCGGAGGAACATTTCCACAAATTGGACCAGGGCGGCGATGACCAGAATGAAGGTCATGGTCCTCAAGAACTCAAACCCATAAGGTTTAAGCAGAAACATCTCCACCACCCACGTGATGGCCCCGGCCATGACGAGCACGAAGATGACCGCCATGGCCATGCCGATAGCGGTGTCCATCTTTTTGGACGTACCCAGGAACGGACAGTTGCCCAGATACTGAATGAGAAGGATATTGTTGACAAGGATGCAACTGATGAAAAGGAGGATGTAGTCGCCCATGATTTGTTCTCCGATCAGCCGTCTTGACTCGGCGCGCTCCCTACTTTTTCCCGATCAGATTCATGACGCAAAGCATCAGCCCCAAACAGATGAAGGCGCCGGGGGCCTCCACCATAAAAGAGAATGGCTGAAAAGAAGGGCCGAAGACCGGGATGTTGAAAAAGGTCCCTTTTCCGAGGATCTCACGAATGGCCGCCAGCGTGGTCAGCGACATGGCGTACCCGATTCCAAGGCCAAGACCGTCAGCCAGGGAGGCCATGACCCCATTCTTTGAAGCGAAGGCCTCAGCCCGGCCAAGCGGGATGCAATTCACCACGATGAGTGGGATAAAAATCCCCAGCGCGAGAAAAAGCGGATAGGTGTAAGCCTGCATCAGCAATTCCACTACCGTGACAAAGGTGGCGACCACGACGATGAAGCAGGCAATTCTGACTTGCTTGGGGATTACCTTTCTGAGCAGGGAGATGATCACATTGCCGGAGACCAGCACGAATGTCAGGGCCACCCCCATGCCGATCGCCGTGTCAACGCCCTTGGTCACCGCAAGGGTGGGACAGAGGCCCAGGACGAGCCGGAAAGGAGGGATCTCCTTCCACAGACCCTTCGTAAACTCCTGCATAACGCTCTTGGCCATAAAAAACCCTTTCGTTTAAAGCTTCATTGTCTTTGTTTTCTGGACGAGCTCGGGTTTAATTCGAGCGTAGACACTCTCCACGGCTGACACCGCAGCGCAGACGCCCTCAGACGAATGCGTTGCGCCGCTCACCGCGTCGATGTTGCCGCCACTCGCTTTTACCTGGAACGGGTCCTTAATGGACTTCCCTTTGAACTGGGCTACAAAGCTGGGATCTGTCTTCACCCTGGATCCCACACCGGGAGTTTCACTGAGCGTCGTCACGCCCACGCCGACGATCTTGTCCGTATCCAGGTTGATCGCCACGATGACCCCGATATCACCCGCAAAGCCTTTTCCGACCGACTCAAGGGCTACCGTGTTTGGCTTGCCGTCGAAGACTCCTACGAATACGTTTCGTTCCGTTTTGCCGTCGGCGATCTTGAAGCGATCCACCAAGGGATCATTGGAGCTGCCCTTGAGGATCTCATGGATGGCGGGGCCTTTGACAAACTTGAGCTGCTGGTACTCGATCCGGTCCTGCGTGCCGTTCTTGAGTACCGTAAGGAGCCCGCCGGAGATGGCGCTGAACAGGAGAACCGCCAGAAAGATTCTGATCATCTCACGCATGTTCCATCCCTCTTCCCATGGCCTTGGGCCTTATCTTGTCCAGCAATGGGTTTGCGATGTTCGCGATGAGGATTGCGAAGACCACCCCATCCACAAAGGCGCCAATATTGCGAACCAGGACTGTCAACACCCCGCCCAGCGCTCCATAGACCAGCATAGGGACGAAGTTGACCGGCGAGGAGGAATCCTCCGTCGCCAGGAAAAAAGCACCGATGAGTGTATATCCCGTAAGGAGATGGAAGAACGGCTCGGCATATTTTTCAGGGTTGGCCAGGTGAAAGCACAGGGCGGTAACGAACACGCCGACGAGAAAAGAGATGGATATCTCCCACCGGATGTACCCTCGCAACATCAGGTAAACCCCGCCGACGAACAACCCCAGGCCGAAGGTAGACCCGATCCCGCCCACTTGCTTGCCAAGAAAGAGGCCGATCAAGTTGTATGTTTTCAAACCCTCGGGGCCGAAGGCCTTCGCTTTGGTCAAGGGGAATAACATGTAGAATCCAAGGTCGTAGTTAACGAGGGCTGCGTCAAAGTCTAGGAGGACCTTCCATGAGAGTGTCAATATGGCGAAGGCGACCAGCGAGGGGTTCAAGGGGTTGCATCCAATCCCGCCGTAGATTTGCTTTCCCACAATGATGGCGACAAAGGTTCCCACCAACACAAGCCACCAGGGCATTGTGGCCGGAAGGAGCATGGAAAGCAGGAGCCCGATGACGGCCGCATTCCCATCGCCGATGGTCACGGGCCGCTTCATGACCTTGTTGAGCAAAAGCTCCCACAGCATGGCGGAGGCGACCGAAAGCGCCACGACCCGCAAGGCAGGGACGCCGTATTGATAGATTCCAAAAAGGACCGCAGGCAAGGCGGCCAGCATCAAGTGATAGCTCCTGGCGGCAATGCTGCTCCCGTCGTGCCAGAAAGGGGCATGTGAACCGATGTAAAGCTTCTTGTCAGTCATTGGTGCCCTCCGCGCTTCTCCTGCGGGCCACTTCAGATTTGCCCAGCATGATGTAGTGAAAAATGGGGATGTGGGCGACGCAGACATAGGCACAGAGACCGCACTCTATGCAGAACATGAGGTCATATTCGCGGGCGGCCTCCTCGTAGAGCCCATTTTCCAGCAACCTGATGAGCATGTTGACGGGGATATTGACCGGGCAAGTCCTGACACATTTTCCGCAGTTGACGCAGTGGGTGTCCGAGCTTGGGTTGACCTGCTCACGATCCTGGACCATGATCGCGTCCGTGTCATACCCCACGGGGGTGTCAAGGGAATAGATGGATTGCCCCCGCATGGGTCCGCCAAGAATAATCCTGTCGCCGTCGCGGGTTTCAATGCCGAGGTGATCGAGAATGGCCCCAGTGGTTGTACCCATTCGAACCTTCACGTGACGGGCCTTGAGGTTCTGGTCAACGACGGTCAGATGTTTGTCAAGCGGAATCCGGCCGGTTGCGTAAAGCGCTCCCAGGCTTGCCACCGCCTCAACATTGACCACGCCAAGACCCGCCTCCTCCAGCTTCCTGAACGCAGGGACCACCTTCTTGAGCAGATTTTTTGCCACCAGACGGGGCAGGGTTTGGGGATAAAAGGGCTCCACGGCCATCACATCAACCCCAATTCCCTCCACGACGGCTCGAAGCGCAGGAGGAACCGCCAGCATCAACCGGGCGGATGGAACAAAATCCTTCAGGTGTTGGACGCCGTCCTTAATGGCCTGCAGTTGGGTGGCCAGGATACACTGTTGGGTGCTAACCAGCATGTCCCCGTCAAGGCCGTTCAAAAGAAGGGTCTCCAGCCCGGTTCTTACCCCCAGCAACTCGCCGAGTTCTGAACCGCCTGGCAGCCGAGCCAGCAAGGGTATGACGCTCTCGACCGGCGCCTTGGCATCGATGACGGGCAGGCTTTCATCCCATTTGTCCTCGCCGGAGGTCTCAACGGAGATGACCGTGTAAGACTGCTCGAAATAACCCTGTTGCGTTGAAAGCCCTTGCACAACTCCGGTGACGGTGGAAAAGCACGATTCACCATGAACGGATGACTTGACGATTTGCTGACCTGTCCGCAGTTCGTCGCCGGGTTTCACCTTGAGGGTCAAATCTGAGTCCACCCGTCCCTTCACCATCAGGATCACCCGGGGGGGGATTGGCAATGCCATCACCTCATCCGCTCCGATCGAAGGAGGAACGGATTGGACGAGTTTGGGTTTACCTAAACCAAGAAAAGGTGCTTTTTGCATTTCGAGCAACCAACCTCCTCGATATGAAGAAAAGGGAACACCTCAACGGGCCAGGCGCGTCAAGCCGCCTACAACAGCACGTGGCATCCTGAACAGTCAACCGGCCCGCTTCCGCCCTCCTCATGGCACCCGACGCACAGTTTATGGAACGCATCCGGAAGCTTTATTTCTGCATCGGGGTCGTGACAGGAACTACAGGCCTCAGGTTTGGCGCCCTCTTCTTCAATATCATGATGACAGTCCTTGCAGGCAATCCCATAACCCTCTTCGGAGGCATGACCCTTGTGGTCCAGAAGCACCTTTCCCGCTGTACTCTGGAACATGATCCGTATGGGTACCTCCAGAGGCCGCTCCGGGAAGGCGGCATAGCAGACGATGCCGACGGCCAGTAGAACGAAGGCAATCGCGTATGCCAGCGCGGTTTCATTCTTCATGCCCATGGGCGTTTCCTTTCAAACCATTCCATTCGATCGCCCTCCTGTAGTCGGGGGGGCCTGAAACGTGATCGCGATCCGCGTTTTCCGCCATATGTTCAGAAAGGGTTGGTGGTACGACGCGGGAGCCGGACAGAGAAAAGGGCGTGGATGGCCTTGTATGTGAAGCAATCATAGCTGAGCGTTTCACTGCGATATCGACGGATACCGGATCTTCGAGACCTCCCACACCATGAAACCAGTTGAAAAGACGTTAAGAGATTAACCCCAGGCTTTTAATCGAAAGGCCGCGCCATTGTCAAGTCGCTTTTCGGCCCCTCAGCCTTCGCCCGGCTGCAAGACGAAGACGGAATTGGGAATCCATCCATGGACGGCCCCAAGCCATTACGGCGATGACTGATGCGGGCCTCCCGCTCTTGCCCGGGTTATATCCGAAAGCACCGCCTCAAGTCGCTTGGCTTCCTCCAGGACCACCTGCACATATTTTCCGCTTTTCGAGGTTGGGTCCAGGGATTCGGCCAGTTTGCGGGCAAAACCACCCACTGCCATCAGGGGATTTCGGATTTCATGGGCGACGGCCTGAAGGGTCTGCGTGACGATCTGGTCCTCCTGATCGATGGATTCGAGGGAAGGGGGACCGGCGCCCTCATCCACCGCCTGGTACCCTGAAACGGTCTGTGAAAGCCTGCTCAACTCCTTGTTGGCGCTCTCCAGGAGGGCGAGGAGGTCCTTTTCCTTTTGAACCTCGAACTGAAGCGCTGTGGCAATCTCCTCAACGTGATCGAAGGTTTCCATCAGGATACCATTCATGGTCTGGGCATCGAGTCCGAATGCCAGGTCCCCCATCTCGTGGAGACCGTGAAACCAGTCTGCATCAAAGAACGTGACCCTCGAGAAGGACCTCACCAGATGACAAAGCCTGGCAAGGGGGGACGCATCCTGCAGTCGACTTTCAGCGGGCCAGACCCTCTGGCACGCAACGATGTGGGCTGGAAATCGCCAGTGCGTCAGGGCGGCCTCGCCCAGTTGGCGGTGATCCACCCCATAAAGTCCCCTCTCCCACGCGAGCAGATTTTCCAGCGGTTCCAGTTCGATGCTGACCGCGGGGGGGGCCGCTTTGAGGAATAAATCATAAAAGACCAGAAGCCCGATTTCCAGGATCAAGGCGGCGGTAAAGGCCTCCTCGGGGTTGATTCCCTCCAGCCTTCGGGCTACGGCCTTGGCCAGCATCGCCCTATAGAGGGAGATCTTCCAGAATTTCTGGAAGTCGAGGGCGCCCACTTTGCCCATGGGAAACGTATCGCGCAGGGAAACCGACAGGGCCATGATCCTCAAACGATCGAACCCCACCCGCACGACAGCCTGCTGCAGCGTGGTTACCGGTACGATGGCCTGAAAAAAGGCACTGTTGGCAAGTCGGATGAGGCGGACCGTCAGGGCGGGGTCCTTTTCGATAAGTGAGACGAGTTCCTTGGCAGAGGTGGTCTCATTCGAGGCCATCTCGACCAGTGCGGTTGCCACCGGAGAAAGCGCGGGGAGGCACTCGCCGGACTTGAGCCGGTCCAATAGGCGGTCAGGTGGCTCCATTGAACTCAACCTATTTCTATAACCACGCCAAGGACATGGTCAGGAGTCTCAGGCCACGCGTTGTAAATGATCTGGCAGATTATCCCTTGAGAGGTTTACTCTTAAGTCGGTTCGACAATAACAAAACCCTCACGCGATGGTCAACAGGGTTCAGGATTCATGCGCGCGCCAAGCCAAAGAATCGTCCGGTCTAGGGTGAGGTCATTTCCTTCTTCACCTCCTGAACTGCAAGCGAGGTGGAGGTAGGATGCGTCAATCGCTCGTGAGTGTGAGATGTGCCGCCCTCGTCACACATGAAAAATGTGCCTACCCGAGACACCCATTTGGTTATGGGGGCGTTCCAAAGGCTCCGGAAAAGTGGAGTTGCGGTGCAAAAAAGGACACCCCCCTGCGCCTGGCTTACGATAAGAATCGTTCCATTTAGGTTTCATTCAAGCGCTACCTGAATCCACCCTTCCGGTACAGCCGCCACACCAGGACGCACGTTGACAAGACTGGGTGGTGTTTCAGCCTTGGGCTCACGGTCACCCTGATGCCGCTGTGCCGCTCAATCTTCCACTGGATGTATTCCGGGCCGCCTTCAAATGTTAGCAATCCCTTGAGAAGACGCAAGGCCGATAGGATCTTACCCTGGAAGCCACGGACGGCCCAAGTCATGCGGTTCCAAAGTCGTATCGCGGGAGAAATGCGAGCCTCGTAGCTGTTGGGTGGCTCCAATGATGTTGCCGAGACATTGTAGGGCAGAAGGGAAAGGCCGCATCGGGTCAACCGTTCGTAGTGGTCGGATGATGCCTCATAGAGCGCTTTGATCTTGGTCGGCCTCTCTGTCCGAAGCTCTGATCGGTAACTGAGGAGCAGACCCCGCTGCCAGAGATCCCTTGTTGAAAACCGCACGGGGACCTGAGGCAGTGATCTCGTCATGAAGGTGAGGGCTGCCTGCACAAGGGCACGCTTGACTTCCATCGCAACGGATTCGTTCAAGGAAAAGACGAGGGTGGAGGGTTGGCAGAATCTTCCCCATATGTAGGAATGGAACCAGGCCGTTGAGGCCCCGCGTCGGAAGGCTTGCATGGATATGACGGCATACTTGGAACGAACTTTCCGTTCCTTGTAAGGGACTTCCATGTAAAACACATTCGGAGGCAGGACCTTGTTTAAGAGCGGCTTGAGCAGTCCGTCATACGCGGACCTGTACCGGTCAACGAGCACATAGAGATCAACGATGCCGTCTCGGTCTTCCATGCTTCGCAAGCATGAACCATAAAAGACGATGGCCTGTACGGCCCTGCCGTATCTGGTCAGGAGCTCATTCCGTAATGACAACACCCCGTCCGGTGGAGGCCTTGACGACTGCGTTTCAATGAGACGGATCATTTCTTGCGTGATGTTCATGGTCGGACACGCAGGAATGGCACCTGGCCTGCGACTCCAACCTTGAGGTCGGTTGTCGCCTCGCCCAAATGGTAGAGCTCGCCATCCAGGGTGAAGCCTCCGGCCATTGACAGCCGACCCTCCGAGATCTCTCGGCTGAAAAAACCGTTGTCAGGCCTCACGTGGGGGCCTTTCCGTCCCCGCAAGAGGAAAGGGAGGGATCGCCAAAAACGCAGCGGGTGTTCTGTGATCGCGGTGAAATGAAGACTTCCTCTCTCATTCCCCCAGAACGGCCGCATCCCCAGAAAGAGTCTTTCCAGGGTGGTGACAAAAAACATCAGCCAGGTCTTCGCTTCGGGCGGCTGGCCATCCAGGGACGCCTCCACGGAGACTGCAGAAAGGAGCTTGTTTTGTCGTCTCAGCAGGGACAGCAGGAACACCATCAATGTGATGGCAGGCCCAAGCTCCCCGCGCATCCCCGGCGTGTTTATCCTTCGGTGGAAAAATCTGATGCCCTCGTAAATGGATCCGGCGCCCAGGAACGTTCCGCACAGGGGTTTTTCGTGAGTGGGCGTCACTACGCTCATGACGTTCCTCAAGAGGATCTCGGGACGGCCTTCTCTCTTCGCAACCCAATGGAGGAGCCTGCGAAGTGCACGTCCTGGTGAGCCTGCCAGACCCACGTCGCCTCCAATCATGCTGGTGGTCCCAGCCCTCAGAACGGCAATGAAGGGAGGCGTCTCGAAGGTCCGGGTGCTGAAAAGGGCGGTGAGTGCCCCGTGGACGGTACCATCCCCCCCATTTATGATGACCAGATTCACTTCCCTGCGGGCGAAGTCGGACATGGCTGAAAGGACATCGGCCAGGGTGTGCACCTCGCGATGGAGGGCCTGTGGATAGGATAACATGACCTCTTTGATCGGCCTAAGCCCCTTGCGGTTGCCGCCGCTCAGGGGATTGCTCAGGACGCCAGGCAAGATGGCGCGGTGGCTTCTGGACAGCACAGAGGCCGGAATCGATGTCGTTACGTTATCGGGATCCATAGGGCGTCGGGGCAAAGATCAACGAACGATCCACGGTACAAGGACCAAGGCGCAAGGTAAACTCAAAAAAGAGAAAGAAAAAACAATCAAAAACAAAATCGTGAAAAAAGGTGCAAAGTGCAAGGTTCGAGAGAGGGTGAGACCACGGCCTTGAACCTGAGACCTTGCACCCGGAGGTTACATCGGCGCAAGGTTAACTTCAAGTCGTGGTCCTGGAAAAACCTTCGTCACCATTGTATAGTGCTGGGGTTGCGTTTGTAAAGCCGGAGCCTGGACCCGCATAAGTCAATCAAGCATAGAGACGGTCATGAACGATAGTTTCACGCTCGCCCACTTGTCGGATCTTCACCTCTTTTCATTGAAGGAGGCCAGGGTCCGGGATCTACTAAACAAGCGGATCTACGCATATCTCAGGTGGCGGATCCACCGTTTCACCGAGCATCGCGCCGATATCCTGAAGGCGCTCGCCTCCGATCTCAAGAAGATGGCGCCGGATCACATCGTGATCACGGGCGATTTGACCCACTCGGGATTGGCCGGCGAGTATGCGGAAGCCGAAAAGGTGCTCCGTGGGCTCGGGCTGCCGGCAGATGTCACTGTCATACCCGGCAATCATGACACCTACGTGGCGGTTCGCGGGATGAGCCCTCAGAGCAGCCTGTCTCCGTATATGGGCTCCGATCCGCCACGGCAGACTGAGGGCATCTCTCCAGATCTCTCTTGTCCTTTTCCCACCCTGAGAGTACGAAGGCATGTGGCCCTGATCGGGCTTTCCACGGCCCGGCCCAGTTTGCCATTTCTGGCGGTGGGCCGCCTCGGGATCCCTCAGCTCGCGCGACTCGACCAATTGCTGGAAGAGGCCGGCCGAAGGGGCCTTTTCCGGATCATCCTGATTCATCACCCCCCATGTGAGGGGATGGTGTCCTGGCGCAAGCGGCTGATGGATCTGGATTCTTTTGGAAAGGTGCTGACTGGACGAGGGGCGGAGTTGGTGCTCCACGGACACACCCATCGCAGTTCTTACCGCTGGCTCAAACAACCGACACGCGCGATCCCGGTCATCGGCGTTTCTTCATCCACTACCCTCGGTCGAACCCGTGAAAAACGAGCCAGGTATCACGTGTATTCGATTCCCGAAAGGCCGGCCGCAATCCCCTTCACTGTTCGTGCGAGGGTCTACTCCCCCGCATGCGGGTCGTTTGTGGAGGACCTCTTTTTTTCGCCCGGACACCCGGTCATCGGGCGGTCTTGAGACGCCACAAGGCAAAGGCGGCGACTGCCGCAGCTGGCACCAGGGCCGGCAGAGCAGGGGGAATTCCCGCAAGATGGCCCAGGTCGTTCAGGATGTCGCTGGCAAACTTTACCCCAACGCCCACCATCAGCCCTGTCACGATTCTTCGGCCCGGCCCTGAGCCTCGGGTGGGTCCGAAGACGAAGGTCAATGAGAGGAGAATCAAGGCCCCGGTGGCAAGCGGCATCGCGAGCTTGCGCCAAAGTTCCCGCTCATAACGCTCCGCGTTTTGCCCCCGCGCCCTCAGTGCTTTGGCATAGCGGTAAAGGTCGGAGGGTGAAAGGCTCTCAGGAGGAATCTCCTGCAGCACGACCTGGTCGGGCCCCAGGAGATTATCCAACGTAAGGCTTTCCATCTGACGCGTGTTCACGCCACCCTCCTCAAAGTCTTTTTGCAGCACATTTTTAAGGAGCCATTTGCCGGCCGGATCGATTTCCACGTTGTTTGCGTGGATCACGGCCTCTAGTTGGCCAGCTTCATCCCTCTGGAAGACATCCACTTCCACAGGAATTCGACCGTACAGGGTTTTTCGGACGTGAATGAAGTTTTGGCCGTTGCGGGCCCAGAAACCGCCGCCTGTCATGGTGATGCCAGAACCGGAGAGCGCAATGGCTCGCTGAGTCCTTGCGTGCTGATCGAGCGGGGGGACGACGGACTCCATCATAAATACTGAAAACAGCATGCAGAGAAGTCCTGTCGCCAACAGAGACCAAGAGATCCTCAAAACGGAGAGCCCTGCGCCCTGCATAGCCTGAAGCTCGCCGCGGTCGGCCAGAAGCCCTAAGGCCAAGACGCTTGCCAGCAGCGCGCTCATGGGGAGCAATTCCAGCACCCGCCCTGGGAGCGTCAGCGCCACGTACTGGAAGGCTTGCCACAAATGGTACTTGCCTGACCCGATCTCATCCATCTCTTGTATGAGGTCAAAGAGGCTGAAAAGCACCGCCAAAATGGATATTACCAATACGAGTGCCCACAAAAACCGCGCGCAGATGTATCGATCAAGGGTCTTCACGGCAATTTCTCCTCTGGCGCCGCCACTGCGGTACCGCCTCTCGGAGCAGCAGGGCCGATACCACCAGCGCCAGAATCCCCTGCACCCAAAATAAACCAGGCATCCCACCCACACGGCCTTGTTCAACCCAGGTTCTGGCCACAACGACCAGGTTGTAGTAAGCGGCATAAATTGCGATGGCCAAGACGACCTTGTCATACTTGCCCTGGCGGTGGCTGGTTCGGCTCAAAAACACTCCGAGCAGGGCTAGGAGCACTGCAGAAATGGGCGTCGAAATCCGCCACTGCAACTCGGCGAGGGCTTCAGGCGAATGGACTGCGGTAAGCTGCGCAGTGGGTTCGGCCTTTATCTTGTTTTCAGGCGTGATGTCTTCCGGCCACAGGGACGCGGTGGACCGGCTGAACCGTATCACCCGGCCGTCTTCATTTTCCATCGAAAATTCATACACATAGCCATCCATGAAAAGGATGAACGTCCGACCCGTGGCTGGGTCCTCCGCCTGTCGGGCCTCCTTTGCCCATATCACGCGCATGGATGAGTCCACTTCAGAATAGATAAAAACATTTTCTGCGCGACGCCGCTTCTGGTCGATCCTTTCTGCAAAGAAAACTCGATGATGCTCACCGATCTGGTAAAAAGTGGTGGGTTCCATGCGCCCGAGATCGAATTCCGCCTTGGCCTCCGACTTGAGCTGATACCCTTTCTGATAGGCCCAGGGACGGACGAACAAAGAGAGCACGACACTCAGCGCTGCCACCACCACGGCAAGGCAAAGAACGGATCTCGTAATCCGCAAATCAGATATGCCAGCGGCATGGAGTGCCAGGATCTCGGAATCCCTGTGCAGTCGCCCGAGTGTGAAGACCACGGAGAGAAAGAGCGTGGTGGGCAGGAGGACCTCCATGGCGATGGCGAGTTTCAGGAGGATGAGGAGCAGGACCGTTTCTTTTGGCAGGAGACCGCTGACCGCATCGTCCAGGTAATTGGCCGCCTTGTATCCTGCAAAAATGAAGACCAGGATCGAGCATACCACTACAATGGGTTTTGTGATTTCTCGGATGAGGTAGCGATCGAGGACCCAACGCAATGTTTTTCAGCCCCTCGTCAGTCCGTCGTTCTTGGATAGGGGTTGGTCGAGAAATCTCCTGACAATCTCCAAATCATGGGGCGTGTCCACGTCCACGGCCGCTTCCGGAAATGGCAGGATCACTGCGTCAACCCGTATGCGGATCTTGTCCGACACCCGCTGGAGCGCTCGCGGTAGAGACAGCCTCCCGAGGAGGAACTGCACGAGTGTTATTACGCCAACGGTCCAGATCAGCCGCATGGGCTTTTTCCGTTTGTGCTCCATGCGCTGCCAGAATTCGGGGGCCTTCCGCGCCTGGTGGCTCAGGAAGGCAAAAAGGTTGCATGAACAGTAAACCCCGTCTCTGAGCCTCAAGGCGGTGCGACGGGTCTCGGGAAACTTGCTCATGACCAGCCCGTGAGGGACAAGGCCCACGACCACGTCGGCCGGTCGTTTCAGGGCCTCGGTACAGAAGTGGTCGATGAGCGGCGCGGAGAGGAGGGCATGGTCAGCGGTCGTGACGAGCACGGGCGTCTGGACCCCATCGGTCTTCAGCGCGTGGAGCACGGACCGGCATGGTGTGGCCTCGCTTTTCACCCATTTCACCGCTCCGGAGGCGATTCGTTCATGGAGCGCCGGGTGGAGGCGCACCTCTTCCCAGGGCGGGCCGCAAAGGATTACCATCCCGGGGGAGTGCGCTTGTGCCACGGCATCCAGAACCCGGACGACCATGGGTTTGTCCCCTATGGGAATCAATGCCTTGCAGCGCGCGCCGGTGGCCTTCAACAAAGGGTCTTGCGGCCTGCGGTCCCCGGCAAGGACAACGGTGGTGAAGTCGAGGGTCGAGGGTTTCATACTCAAAATCCAGAGTCCGGCGCTAGGATGCCCGAGACAATTTCTTTTCGTAAATCCGATATCGCTTGTACGCCACGCCCCCGATGGATTCCAGGATGTTCCTCATGCCAGCGTTATCTTCAAGAATCCAGGAGAGCTCTGCCTCTTTCATCCCCTTCTTGGCGCCCGCGGAACTGACGGCGTCTATCAGGCTCAGTGCGAGGGCGGCCCCGAGCAGGCTGTTGTGAAAGCGACGCCGGACGCCCATCAAAGGGACCCTGCCGGTTTTTGGAAAGCACACTTTGAGCCGCCACAGGAGCTTGAGCCATCCCAGCGGGAGGAGTCGGCCATTCAAATCCTTGATCGCCTCGTTTACGTTGGGAAGCAGAACGATCATGCCCGCAGGGAATCCGTCCAGTTCTGCGATCTGGACAAAATTTTCAGGGATCAAGTGCTTTATTTCTTGTCCGAGGCGGGCGAATTCGGCCTCGGTGAAAGGAATAAACCCCCAGTTCCCAGACCAGGCGTCGTCGAAGATCTCTCGCAGAACGCGCAGTTCCTCCGAGAAGGCTGATTTTCGCCAGGGACGAGTGCGGACTCGCACCGAGGCCCTTTTCATCACTGCCTTCATGGGCGCAGACATCTGGAAGTCCGAGAGGAGCCTATAGGCGAGGGTATCTTTGGCCTTGGTGTAACCCAATTCCTCTATCCTGTCGCCATAATAGGGGGGGGCATGTCCCATCATCACGGCCGGTGGGGTCTCAAACCCATCCACTAGAAGACCGCATTCCTGATTGATGGACAAATTGAAGGGCCCGAGCGCCCTGGTCATCCCCTTTTCAAGCAACCAGGATTCCGCCACCTCAAAAAGACTGTGGAACACGAGAGGATCATCGCGCCCTTCAACCTGACCGAAAAAGCCCGTACTATCCTCATGGCGCTCCAGGTGAAGCCGGTCGATCTGGGCGCTGATCCGTCCTACCATTTCCCCCCTCCGATGGGCGGTCCATGCTCGGTATTGGGCATGTTGGAAAAAGGGGCTTCGGGGGGAAAGCTGCTGCATCCGGTCAAGGAGCAGTGGAGGCACCCAGAGCGGATCATCGGCATAAATGCTCCACGGAAAGGAAATGAATCGTTTAAGGGATTGACGCCCCTCAACCGGCACGACTCGGATGTGCTCCAAATCATGGCTGGACTTTACGACTGATTTCATTTGATTCGCTCCATCTCCCCGTGCGGGCCCATATAGATGATCGGTCTAAGAAAAGGGGTCGAAGGGTCCTTCCAGAGCCCATCCCGTAAGGGACGAATCGCAGAAACCGATGAGCGCAAGGCTCGGCAGCTTGCGAGTGAATAATATGGGCCGATTATGAGACCTCATCCTTCGGTTGCGTGACTGTCGCAAAAAAGGGCGGCGTTGACAAGTGCATTTTTGGTGGATGATTAAGCTTACCCCCGCCCTGGGGCATTCGGATGTTCGGACAGTGTGTTCGGATTTACACATTTCGAAGGTAATCTATGGCTTTTTTGCCACACGGCCTCATCAGCAGAGTGTTTTGGAGAAAGCAGCACATACCCCGATATCTTCCTATTTCACTGCAATAGCTGCGCTCAGTCGGTGGACGAGTCAATACCTGAATGTAACGGCATGTTTGTTGCAATTGCATTATAGATTTTCGTAAACGCGGTAGCGCTCAAGTCCATCAGAAAGGATTCCTTCTCAGGCCAGGAGCGGTGCAATGGGTTCCCCGGATGAGCCACTTCCTCTGAATCTGCTGAATTTCTGAAGAGGCATTGGGAGATCAGGCCTGCGAAGGAAGCTGTGGCAAGTCCAAGACGAAAGAAGGTTGATTTTTTTTGCGGGGTCGGATAAAGAAGTCGCACAAGGAAAGGGGTTCCCCAACGGTACGGACCAAAGCCCGGAGATACGGTCTTTCGGCTACGGCCCGTGGCCAGCTTGTGTGAGAGTCATCTGAGGCTGATTTCAGAAGAGAGGCGGGCTGCCAGACCCCTCCGGTTTGATGGGACGCGCGGTGCTGGTGGCAGCCCAGAAGGAACTGAAAAGGCACCTGCAAATGCGGTGTCGTTATAAAGGTTTGACATCGGGATATAAATTGAGTAAACGTGTCAGATAAATTGAGATAACCTATGATCGCGCCAACGTTTTCAATCCGGTTCAGTTGTTCCCTGAGCCATTTCCGGGGGTGCCGACGCTCAGGAGAGGGCCTGCTATGAAAATATGGGGGAGGGAGTTGAATTGACTCTGGAGGCATTGGAGACGATGGAGCCTACACCGACCTTGAGCAATTTGCCGTTGCGGAAGGCGGATTTTTCGACTCTGGCAGAGGCGCTGGATTATGCGGCCCAAGGAGAAACGGGATGCAACTTTTACAGCGGAGGGGGGAAGCTTTGCGAAGCCCTTCCCTACCGTGTTTTGCGGGTGGAGGCCCGTCAACTTGCCCGGCGCCTTCAAAACTTGAGTTGTGAGCGAGGGGAAAGGGTGGCGCTGGTTGCGGACACGGGCCCCGATTTCATTCGCTTCTTTTTTGCGTGTCAATACGCCGGCCTGGTCCCCGTGCCCCTTCCTGCCGCCGTCAGATTGGGGGGGCACCATGCGTACGTTCAACAACTCACGAAGCTGCTTGAGATCTGCCAGGCATCGGTGGCCGTTTCGCCCTCGTCGTTCTTGCCTTTTCTGAAGGAGGCCGCTGAGGGACTGCGCCTGCGTTTTCTCGGCAGCCCGGCGGACTTTCGCGAGCTTGCCGAAAACACGCAAGACTTGCAGATATCCAGGCCCGAAGACTTGGCATACCTTCAATATACATCAGGAAGCACAAGGTTTCCCCGCGGCGTCGTCATCACCCAGAAGGCGGTCCTCAGTAACCTCTGCGATATCATTGAGCACGGGGTCGGCGTCAGGACAGGGGACCGTTGCGTCTCCTGGCTCCCCTATTATCATGATATGGGGTTGGTTGGGCTGGTCCTTTCGCCTTTGGCCTCGCAGATGTCGGTAGACTATCTGAGCACACGGGATTTCGCCATGAGGCCGAGACAATGGCTGGCAATCATGAGTCGAAATCGGGCGACCATGTCGATCAGCCCCCCCTTTGGATATGAGCTCTGCGTCCGACGTCTCCGCAGAGAGGAGACGGATCAATTCGACCTTAGCGCCTGGCGCGTGGCGGGCGTGGGCGCTGAAACGATTCGTCCCGAGCCTCTGGAGCAGTTTGCGAGGATCCTGGCGCCGAGCGGATTTGACCGAAAGGCCTTCGTGGCCTGTTACGGCATGGCCGAGTGCTCGCTGGCGGTCAGCTTCGCCCCCCTTGGCAAAGGCCTTGAGGTTGACCGTGTGGATGGGGATCACTTGGCCGCCACCCAGGAAGCTGTGCAAATGGGAGACGTCGGGAAAGATGGGTCCCCGAGGATGAGTCATTTCATTAATTGTGGTGAGCCGTTACCCGGCTTTGAGGTGGAAGTGAGGGGCAAGGACGGGATACCTTTGCCGGAGCGTCACTGCGGACCCCTTTTCGTCAGGGGACCCAGCGTTATGACGGGCTATTTTGAAGACCCGACGGCAACAAGCGATGTGTTATCCGAAGATGGTTGGCTCAGCACGGGCGATCTGGGGTATCGCGTAGGGAACAGTTTAATCATAACAGGCCGGGAGAAGGATCTCATTATTATCAACGGCCGGAACATTTGGCCCCAGGATCTTGAATACCTTGCCGAGCAGCAGCCCGAGGTGAGAACGGGGGACGCGTCCGCGTTCTCCGTTTTGAGCGCCGGCGGAGAAGAGCGGGCCGTATTGGTGATCGAATGCCGTGAATCGGATCCGGACAGTCGAAGGGAGCTCTCCGAGCGCTTGCGCAGCCTGGTGTATCAGGACTTGGGGATTGACTGTTTTGTTGAACTGGTGCCTCGAAACACGTTGCCTCGCACCACCTCCGGAAAGCTTTCGCGTTCAGGGGCGCGGACCGATTTCCTGAAGCGGGCTTCGGGCAGACAGGTGATGTTTATCCAAGCGGAAAGTGGGCAAGGATCGTTTGCGAAAAAGGCCATTTAGTGTTAGTATAGTGTCCATCCATAAATCGGGAATTTCTGGATGGCGCACTAGGTAAAGCCTCCCCGGGGTCGGTATACAGCACGAGGCAAGGGCCCTTCAGGGCAATCGTAGACCCCTCCCGGGTGGCGTGAATCATTTGATGAAATATGTCTTGGTGACTTGGCGGTTCAGATGGCCCGTGTGGTAGCCCTGACAGGGGCGACCGGTTTTATCGGCAGCGTGGTGGCAAGAAGGCTCCGATGCGCAGGGTGGACCGTTCGAGCACTGATCCGGCCGAAACCCAACGGGGTCTGCCATCCTCACGGGGAATTCACCTGGGTGGAAGGCGACTTGGCGGACCCTGGGCGACTTCTCCCCTTTGTGAACGGCGCCGACGCGATCGTCCACTGTGCCGGTTTGGTCCGCGGGGCTTCAAGGACACAATTCAATCGTGTGAATGTTGATGGCGTGGCGCACCTGGTTCGAGCTGCTTCTAGAGCGCAACCAGCGCCGCGTTTTTTGTTGATATCGTCGCTTGCAGCGAGGCAACCTCATCTCTCCCTTTATGCGGCGAGCAAGAGGGGCGGAGAGGAGGTGCTCGAGGCTCAAGGGCTCAGGGAATGGGCCGCTTTCAGGCCACCGGCCGTTTACGGGCCAGGGGATCGTGAGTTGCTGCCTTTGCTTCGATGGGCTTCCCGTGGGATGGGTTTCAGGGTGGGCCGTGGCGAGCGGAGGTTTTCTCTCCTCTACGTTGAGGATCTGGCCGAGGCCGTGTGTCGATGGCTGGATTTCCACCCCCAGAGATCCTCGGTCTACGAATTGGACGACGGTCACGAAGGGGGGTATACCTGGGATGATGTCATCGACACCATTGAAGATCTTTGCTCCAGAAGCGTTCTTCGGGTAAATGTGCCGGTTGCCGCCGTCTTCCTGGCCGCCGTTCTTAACGGGTTGGCCGGGCGCCTTTTCGGACACTCGCCTATGCTCACGCGCGGAAAGTTCCGAGAGATCACCCACCCCGATTGGTGCTGCAACAACGGGCCCATCACTGCTGAATGCGGATGGTTGCCGTGCGTCTCCCTGGAGGAGGGGCTCAGACGCACGCTTGAAATCCCCCCAGCCCCCTTTTCAAAGGGGGAGTAAGGAAGTTTGAAGCACTAATGGAGAACATAAGACTCTCAAGCTAACATGATGGTGACACAGAGTGATGGTAATGGGCGTTTATGAAGACATTCTGGCTGAGCTCTACGGGATCTTGAAACCCTATGTGGAGGGCGAGCTTGAACTCGGTGAAGGGACGGACTTGGTGGCCGACATCGGTCTTGATTCCATGCATGTGATGAATCTACTGCTGGAGGTCGAGGATCGATTTGACGTTTCGATCCCGCTCAATGTTATCGCCGACGTTCGGACCATTGGCGATTTCGCGTTGCAACTGAAGGAATTGACAAGGGATAGGAACTGATGACTATTTTTGATAAATTCCAGTACATCGTTGATGCCCGGCGGGAAATGGCAAGCCTCGGCACCGATACCGTCCATGTGGTGATGGATCAGGTCATCTCCGCCACAGAGGCGATGGTCAACGGGCGCCGCACGATCCTCGCCGGCACCAACAACTACCTGGGACTGACCTTCGATCGGGAATGCATTGAAGCGGGTTGCAGGGCCATACAAGCAGAGGGGACCGGGACGACCGGTTCGAGGATGGCCAACGGCACCTATGGGGCTCATGTGGCATTGGAGCGGGAACTGGCCTGGTTTTTCGGGTGCCATGGGGCCATCGTCTTCTCGACGGGCTATCTGGCGAACCTGGGGGTGCTCTCTGCTTTGGCGGGCCGGGACGATATCATCCTGATCGATGCGGACTGCCATGCGAGTATCTATGACGGATGCCGCCTGAGCGGGGCGGAGGTGATCCGCTTTCGGCACAACGATGTGAACGATCTGGACAAGCGGCTGCGGCGGCTCGGTGAAAAGGTCAGACAGACCCTGATCGTTGTGGAGGGGATCTACAGCATGATGGGCGACCGTGCACCGCTTGCCGGTATTGCGGCCGCAAAGCAGGAGAGGGGGGCCTACCTGCTGGTGGATGAGGCGCACTCGCTGGGCGTCCTCGGGCAGCGGGGCCGAGGCTTGGCTGAGGAAGCCGGGGTGGAAGACCGCGTTGACTTCATCGTGGGGACCTTCAGCAAGAGCCTGGGGTCAATCGGCGGCTTTTGTGTGAGCAATCACCCTGAAGTGGATCTCATCCGTTACGCGAGCAGGCCTTACATGTTCACCGCTTCTTCCAGCCCTTCGATCGTCGCCACAACCCGAACGGCGCTCAAGATCATTCAAGATCGACCGGAGCTTCGAGCCACACTGTGGGACAATGCACATCGCCTGTATGCAAGGCTGCGTGAGCTGGGCTTTAATCTGGGCCCGGAGCCAACACCTATCGTGGCGGTGCGGCTTTCCGGAAAGGAAGAGGCCATTGTGTTGTGGCGCAAGTTACTGGAACAGGGTGTCTATGTGAACATGGTTTTGCCGCCTGCGACCCCGGACGGGGGGGCGTTGCTTCGTTGCAGCGTGAGCGCTGGACACAGTCGGGGGCAGATCGATTATATTTGCGACACGTTTGCCTCCCTCAGGCCGACGGTCCAACCAGGAGGAAGAGGTTGATTCCGCCGAAGGCGGATCAACCGGGTGAATGGATCCGAGCTGGAGGTGATGGCCATCAAACCGCGTTTTCTCACCACCCTTTTTCGAACCTACCCCTGGCAGAGCACACTCACACTTTTTGCGCTACTGACGGCGGGACTGGCTGAGGGGTTCGGAATTTCAGCCTTGATCCCTCTGCTTGGCATCGCCGTCCAGGGCGGGGAAGGCGGTGCGCTCCAGTCGCTGGGCCAGTCGCTGGGGCACTCGAAGGCTGAAACCATGGTGACAAGCGTGTTTTCGATGGTCGGCGTGGCGCCAACCGTGGAAACACTCATTTTGTTCATCGTCGCCGCCATTTTGGTAAAATGCGGCTTGGTATTCACGGCCAATCGACAGGTTGGTTACATGAGCGCTCATGTGGCCACAGACCTGCGGTTGGAATTGCTGAGGGCCCTTTTGGCCTCCCGTTGGGAGCACCATGTGCGGCAGCCCATCGGTGCGCTCGCCAATGCCATGGCCACAGAGCCCCAACGGTCGTCGAAGGCCTTTTTGAGTGCGGCCCAGATGGCGGTTTTGCTGATTCAAGCCATCGTGTATTTGGTCGTTGCGCTGCTGGTGTCGTGGGAAGCCACTTTGGTTACGCTGGTGATGGGGCTACTCATCCTGTACGGGCTCGGCCACTGGGTCAGAAAGGCGAGAAAGGCCGGATTGCGGCAAACCAACTTGCTGAAGTCGCTGCTCGCGCATCTGACCGACGTTCTGCATTCCATAAAGCCGCTTAAGGCAATGGGACGCGAAAACCTGGCGGAGGCGGTATTGATGAAAGAGACCAACCGGCTCAACCGGGCGCTCAAGAAACAGGTCATAGTAAAAGAGGCGCTCCGAGCCTCTCAGGAGGGGACGAGGACGATCTTTCTTGCAGCCGGCCTTTATGTCGCCCTGATGGTGTGGCGTCTTCCGTTTACGACGGTGATAATGTTGATGTTTCTTATGGGCCGGTTCTTGATGCAAATCGGAAAAGTCCAGAGCGAGTACCAGCAGATGGCAACCTTAGACAGCGCATATTGGTCCCTGCGCAAAACAATCGCAGCGGCAAAGGAACACTGCGAGCCTGTTCTTGGAACCGCGCAGCCCGTATTCCAAAAGGCCATTCGGTTCGATCAGGTCAGTTTTTCATACGAAGGGAAGCAGGTCCTTCGTGATGTGACCGTCACTTTTCAGGCGGGGTCGTTTACAGCAATCGTCGGCCCATCGGGTTCCGGCAAAACCACCCTCGTGGATCTCATTACGGGGCTCCTGCGTCCGAATACCGGGGAAGTCTGGATCGATGAAGACCCTATGCAGTCGTTGGATCTGCGGCGCTGGCGCCAAATGATCGGATATGTCCCCCAGGAGCCTTTGCTGCTGCATGACACCGTAATGAACAACGTGACGCTTGGAGACCCGGAGGTCTCCGAATCGGAGGTGGAGGAAGCGCTCAGGGGTGCCGGCGCCTGGGAGTTCGTTCAAGATATGGACAAGAAGGGACATAGCTCCGTCGGAGAACACGGCTATAGTCTGTCAGGGGGGCAGAGACAACGCATTGCGATCGCGAGGGCATTGGTGCGAGGCCCCAAATTGCTCGTTCTGGACGAGGCCACCAGCGCCCTGGATCAAGAGATCCAGTCCTCGATCTGCGCCACACTCAAAAAATTGACTGGTAAGTTGACGGTTTTGGCCATCTCTCACCGGCAGGCCTTGATCGATGTTGCGGATCAGGCCTATCGGTTGGAGATGGGATCGCTCACGTTGGTTAAGGGATACGATGGTCTCGAACGGAAATTGGAGGAGTGCCGGACTGCGACCCCCGGATCTCGCAAAGTCATCGAGGTCTTCCGAAGCAGGGCATGAAGCGATTCGATGGGCGTGAATCGCTCAAGGATTGACAGGATGGGATTAGCTCATAGAGATAAAAGATGACCGACGTGGATGAGACCATAAGGCTTTGCCTGGCCTCCACGCACTTTTTCCCCACGCACGGCGGCGCCCAACTGCGGTTTCTTCGCTACATTCCGGGACTGCGCAAACGTCATGTGCTTACCCAAGTGCTGGCGGGGACGCCGAAGCAAAAGAAACAGGTCCACGCAGGCCTTTCACAGGAGACAGGTTCAGGCCGGGAGGATCTGGGATTGGAAGGGGATCTGATTGGTCAGGTTCCCATCCAGAGGGTCAATATCCCGGACCAGGCTGGCTGGCGCCGTTCGTTTGTGTTTAACCAGGCCATCGTGCGCTTTTGTCTTTACTCCGATCCAAAGCCGGATGTCATCCAGATTGTCTCATCCTTGCAGCCGCGATCCATCCCGTGGGTAAAACGCCTTCGGCAAAACGGCATACCGGTCATCTACGCCTATACGATACCAGCGAACTTCCCCTCCAATCCTTTCAGACGGGCGGTGCGGAAGTGGTCGCTCAAGCGCCTCTATAGCCATCTGGACTGCGTGGTTGCGAACAATCAGGTCATGGGGTCGCTGACCTCGGGTCTCATGGGAAAGACCCGGCTGGAGATCATCCCAAACGGTGTGGATCTGGAGCGGTACCGGCCCGCCTTCAATGACGAAGAGCGAAAAGTCTTGCGCGCTTCCTTCGGCGTCGTGGGTGATGGCAGCAAGATGATCACGTCGGTAGGGGCCATTCACCCACGAAAGGGCAGTGACCTTCTCCTTGAGTCATGGGTCAGACTGGCAAAACGCTTCCCTGATGCGCACTTGTTTATGGTGGGATTGCGAAAGGACCTCCAGTATCCAAAGCTGGATAATTTCAAATCCCGACTGGATGAACTCCTTGCCGCTTCGGGTGCTGCGGACCGTGTCCATTTCACGGGGGTCGTTCGCAATATAGAGGCCTATTTACGGGCGTCGGACGTCTTTGTCTTCCCATCGATGCGGGAAGGGATGCCCAACGCCGTGCTTGAAGCCATGGCGACGGGAATTCCTGTGATTCTGACCCCCTTTGTAGGTCTGTCGAAGGATTTGGGCGAGCCCGACCGCGAATTTTTGCTGGTGGAAAGGGACCCGGAGGCCCTGGCATCGGCCGTCGCCGACGTGCTCAATGGGAACGGGTTAGGGTGCCGACTCGGGGAGAGGGCCCGGTGCTGGGCCAACGAGACCATGGATCTGGAAAAGAGCCTGGATCGCTACGCGGCGTTATATCGTGAGTTGGCGCTGGCGGCAAGGCGACAAAACAGGGCGCGCGTGGTGAATTGAGGTGGGGTCATGAATACGCGAAAACCAACGCTTATCATCCCTGTCGAGAACCAGGTGCGCGAGCTGGATCCGAAGCTCCTTCTGGCCGCTACCGCCCTCGCCCGCGGCTTTCCATGCATTGTCGGTTCAAGGCGGGAGATTGAATTCCACATCGACGCCTTTCCGCGGTCTATATATCTGTCCAAGAGCATGACCGTGCGCAGCGCGCTCTTCTTTACGGTTGCACGAAAACTGGGCCACGAGATCGTGACTTGGGACGAAGAGGCCCTGGTTCATCTTCCACCCAGGATCTATTTTTCGCGAAGGCTGTCGCCGCTTGCCATCCGCTATGTCTCAGGCCTCTTTGCCTGGGGGCCGGACAATGCGGCGTTGTGGGAAGGCTACGCCGGTCTGCCACCGACGACTCCGATCCATATCACGGGCAATCCGAGGGCTGACCTGCTGCGCCCGGAGAGCCGTTCCTTCTACCGGGACGAGGTGGAGGGGATCAGGAAAAAGCTCGGTGACTTTATCCTGGTCAACACCAATTTCAACCATGTCAATGCCTTCTACCCCGGCATGAACCTGTTTCGTCCGCCCAAAAGGCCGGGCCAAAGGCTCAAATTCGGCAGGGCCGCAAGGGGCATGACGCTTGAATACGCAGAAGGCCTACGTGATCACAAACAGGCGGTCCTTGAGGATTTCAAGAAGACGATCCCTGCGCTGGAGCGGGAATTCCCTCACTGTAACATCGTCATACGTCCCCATCCCACGGAGAGCCAGGATACGTACCGACAGATCGCCGCACGATGCCGTCGCGTTCAGGTAACCAATGAGGGCAACGTGGTCCCCTGGCTGCTTGCGACAAAGGCCGTTATTCATAACGGATGCACCACCGGGCTTGAGGCCTATGTCCTGGGGGTTCCTGCGGTGAGTTATCGGGCAACGGTCAATGAGACCTATGATCACGGGTTTTACAGGGTGCCCAATCTCCTGAGCCATCAGTGTTTTGACCACGACCATCTGAGGTCCACGCTAAGTGAGATACTGGCCGGCCGTCTGGGTCCGGCAGACGGGGATGAGCGCAAGGTCCTGCTCCGGAATCATCTGGCTGCCATGGATGGGCCGTTTGCATGCGAACGGATTGTGGATGTGTTGGAGCAAATGGTCGAGCGGACGTCATTGGCCCCTGAGAGCGGTCTTAGGGAACGGTGGCGCAGACTTTACATCACGGGAGGCCTCCGACTGGTGAATCGCTACAAGTCCTACCTTCCCGGTTCTCACAACCGGCCCGAGTTTCAGCGTCACCGCTACCCCGGCATTTCGGTCAGCCAACTGCGAAAGAAACTGGCCCGTGTTCAGGGGATCTTGGGGCTAAAGGGTGGAGATTTGACCGTGGAGGAAGTATTCGACGGCGTTTTCCGAATCCATTGACGGGTTTATTTCGCAGATGAAAATGAAAGGACGCCATTTCTGGCAGAAAAACCCGAATGCCCGCAAATCCCAAACTGAAAACGAGTTACATAATCAGGGTCGTTCGCGAAATGTTTTTGAAATTTAAAAATTCGATATTCGATATTGTTTCGAATTTGGTGCTTCTCATTTCGAATTTCCGGTTTATCCGGCTTAGGAGGTATGGCCATGAGAAAAGTCGTCATTGACGGCAGCGTGGTTCAGGATGATGGGGATTGCTACGTTATCGCCGAGGTGGGTCACAATCACCAGGGCAGGCTTGAAACGGCCATGGAGATGTTTGAGGTGGCCAAGAATTGCGGGGCCAACGCCGTAAAGCTGCAGAAACGGGACAATAAGAGGCTTTACACCAAGGGGATGTATGAGAAATCCTATGAACATGAAAACAGCTTCGGTCCTACCTACGGCGCGCACCGGGAGGCGCTGGAGTTCGGGTGGGTCGAATTTCAGGAACTGAAGCAATATGCTCAGGAAATCGGGATCACCTTGTTTGCGACCGCCTTCGATTTCCCGAGCGCCGACTTTTTGGCCAAGCTTGACATCCCAGCCTTTAAAATCGCGTCGGGAGATCTCAAGAACACGCCGCTGCTCGCCCACGTGGCCGCGTTCCAGAAGCCCATCGTTCTAAGCACGGGCGGGGGCACCATGGAAGATGTCAATCGGGCCTACGACACGATCATGTCCGTCAATCCAAGGCTTTGTATCATGCAATGCACCGCGGGATACCCGGCCGCGTTTGAAGAGTTGAACCTGCGGGTCATCACCACCTACCGGGAACGTTTTCCCGATGCGGTGGTGGGTCTGTCTTCTCATGACAACGGGATCGCCATGGCGGTGGCAGGTTACATGCTCGGCGCCAGGGTCGTTGAAAAGCATTTCACGTTGAACCACACATGGAAAGGCACGGATCACGCCTTCTCGCTTGAGCCCATCGGGTTCGGGAAAATGGTCAGGGACCTCAGGCGGGTTAGGGTGGCGATGGGCGATGGAGTCAAGCGGGTGTACGAGACAGAAAGAAATCCCATCATCAAGATGGGCAAGAAATTGGTAGCGGCTCGTGATCTCCCAGCCGGCCATGCCATACGCAGGGAAGACATCGCCATCAAATCTCCTGGGGACGGCCTTCCGCCCTATGAGATGGACAAGGTCATCGGCCGTGTTACCCGATACGGGCTCAGTGCGGATGACCCCATCACTTTCGAGGCCCTCAATGGGGCGGAGCGCTGGGCGGAGGCCGCATGCTGAAAGAACTGCTCAGCCTCGAAGGGGATGTGGCTGTGGTCACCGGCGCCTCGGGCCGACTGGGTCCTATTTGGACCGAGACGCTCCTTGAGGCCGGTGCGGCGGTCTTCGGGGTTGACCGTCCCGGTCAGGAAGTGGGCGAACCCCTTGAGTCAATGTTGGATCGCTTTGGGGAGAAACGTTTCAGGATGGCCCGTGCCGACGTGCGGGACCGGCAAGCCCTTGAGTCTGCGTGCACGAAGTGTTCGGAGACCTTTGGGGTGCCTTCCATTCTTGTAAATAACGCAGGGATCGATCAGCCGCCGGGCAAGTTGGATGAGGGATACCGTCTGGAGGAGATCCCGCTTGGGGTCAACCTTGAGGTCTTCGAGGTGAACACGCTGGGTCTCTTTCTGACGATCCAGGTCTTTGGCGCGAAAATGGTGAAGGCTGGCAGAGGCTCGATCATCAACATCGGCTCCCTCTATGCGTCGGTTTCACCCGATGCGCGTTTTTATGCGCATATCCGGAGTGATCCGCCTTTTCTGAAACCCCCGGCCTACGGGGCCTCCAAGGCGGCGGTGATAAATCTCACCAAGTATCTGGCCACGCTTTGGGCGCCACACGGCGTCCGTGTCAATGCGCTCTCCCCGGGCGGTGTCTTGGGAAACCAGGACGAGACGTTCAAACGGAAGTTTTGTGAACGGGTGCCCATGGGGCGGATGGCCGAACCATCCGATTTGCGCGGACCCCTTCTTTTTCTCGCCTCCAGGGCCTCGTCGTATGTGACGGGGATCAATCTGGCCGTGGACGGCGGGTTTACTGCTTGGTGAGGGCTAACAAACCGAAAGGTGTTGTGATGGGACCAATTCAGTATCCGATCCCTGAGAAAATATTGAACTGGATCGGTGGTGCTCAAGAAGAGGGCGCTGGAGGCCAGACGTTCACGAAGCTGTCGCCGGTGAATGGCGCCACCTTGTGTGTGGCGGCCCGGTCTGGGTCAGAGGACATCGACCGTGCGGTCCGGGTTGCACGGGAGGCCCAACCGGCCTGGGCGGGCCTGACACCGGTGCGCCGTGGTGAGATCCTCTATGACATCACTTGGGCCATGCGTAGAAACAAGGAAGAGATTGCCAGGGTCGTGTCCCTAGAAACCGGCATGTCTTTCAAGGCAGCCCTTGGGGAGACCGATGGCGCTATCGCCCAGGGGGAATTCATGGCGGGGGAGGGCCGTCGACTCTACGGGCGCACCACGACGAGCGCGGTCGCCAATAAGTATGCCGTGACCGTTCGTCAGCCGGTAGGTGTCGCAGGGCTTATCATCGCTGCAAATACGCCCATCGCCAACGTGGCGTGGAAGGTGTTTCCGGCCCTCATCTGCGGCAACGCAGCCGTGCTCAAGGCGGCCGAGGATACGCCGGCAACCGCATGGATTTTCGGTAAGATCGCCCAGGAAGCCGGACTGCCGGCTGGGGTGCTCAACATCGTTCAGGGCTACGGCGAAGAGGCGGGTGCGCCGCTGGTTGCTCACCCTGACGTGGATCTGATCAGCTTTACGGGCTCGACCGAGGTGGGGCGGGAGATCGCATCCATCGCCGGCAGGCGATTGGCCAAGGTCTCCCTGGAGCTGGGCGGCAAAAACCCCTTGGTGGTATGCGACGACGCCGACCTGGATAGCGCCGCCAGGTGGGTCCTCCTGTCCGCATTCAGCAACGCGGGCCAGCGCTGTGCGGCCGGCAGCCGCATCATCGTATTTGAATCGATCTACGAGCCGTTCCGGAAGATGTTGTTTACGCAGATCAAAGGGTTGAAGGTGGGGTGGGGCGATGACGACGACTTTGGTCCTGTCGTCAACCTGGAACAATTGAACCATATGCTGGCTGCGGTGGATCGGGCCAGAGCAAAGGGGGCGGTGATCCTTGTCGGAGGCCACAGGCTTACGGATTCGGCCCATGCTCAGGGCTTTTTCATGGCCCCCACTTTGATTGAGGGGGTTGAACCGAACGATGAAATCTCGACGTTTGAGCTTTTCGGGCCCATCGCATGCCTCTACCGTGTCACGGGTTTTCAGGATGGGCTGGCCATGGCCAACCAGTCGCCATACGGGCTTACGGCCTGTATCCACACCCGCAGTATCCACCGGGCAACGGAATTCGTGCAGAAGGTCCGGGCAGGCGTTGCCGTGGTCAACGCGGGGACTTACGGCAGCGAACCTCACATGCCTTTCGGCGGTCTCAAACAGTCAGGCAATGGATCGCGTGAGCCCGGGACTGAGGCCCTCGACGTGTATTCCGAACTGAAGGACATCTACATCAATATCGATCCCGCAAAGCTCTAAGGCGACCTGATGAACGAATCGAAACCCTCTGCCGTCGCACTCATCCCTGCGAGGGCTGGCTCAAAGCGCGTGCCGAACAAGAACGTCCGATCCCTCGCTGGGCACCCCCTGATGGCCTATACCGTTGCAGCCGCGATTCAAAGTGGGGTGTTTTCTTCTGTTGTGGTTTCCACCGACTCCGAGCTCTATGCGAAGATCGCGAAACACTACGGTTCCGAAGTGCCTTTTCTTCGGCCTGCTGCATTTGCAGGGGATCTCTCCCCCGACATCGAGTGGGTGGAGTACACCCTGACGCGGCTGAAGGACCAGAGACACCACTACGATTGTTTCAGCATCCTCCGGCCCACGAGCCCCTTTCGCCTCCCGGAGACGATCCGGCGGGCCTGGGAGACGTTTTTGGCGGCCGAAGGCGTGGATTCCTTGAGGGCCGTCGAGAAGTGCAAACAACATCCCGGAAAAATGTGGGTCGTGCGCGGGGGCAGGATGCATCCCCTTTTGCCGTTGAGCCCGGCTGAACAGCCGTGGCACAGTAGTCAGTATCAGGCCCTGCCGGAGGTCTATGTCCAGAATGCCAGTCTGGAGATCGCATGGAGCAGGGTGGTCTTTGAAGGGAGGAGCATCGCAGGAACCGTCGTCGTCCCGTTTTTCACACGTGACCATGAGGGGTTGGATGTGAACAATCTCTATGATTGGCAGCTGGCCGAGGAAACCGTCAGCAGCAAGGGCGCCTTGCTGCCTACGATCTCTCAGAAACCTTATCCTGTAAGCGGAATTTCACGGAGCGTTTGAAACAATGCTGGAAATCCATATCCTTCCCAAGGAAGAGTTCGATCGCATCTGGGCGGCGGATGCCCCTCAAAACCACCGGTTGGCCCTGATCGCCGATATGTGCAGGGCCAACGCGCTTTCAACCGTCAAGAAGGCCGGTTCCGGCCACCTGGGTTCCAGTTTGAGCTCCCTCGATATCGCGACCATGCTTTACTACGTTGGGATGAACACTGTCCGTTTGGGCATCGATCATCCTGATCGGGATATCTACTTTTCATCCAAGGGGCACGACGTTCCGGGGCACTACGCTGTCCTCTATTCCCTGGGGATCGTTCCGAGGGACCGATTCGTAAACCTGAGACGGTTTGGCGGCACACACGGGCACCCGGATCTCAATGTCCCCGGGATCGAGGCCAATTCGGGATCGCTGGGGATGGGCATTTCAAAGGCCAAAGGCATGGCCTGGGCCAAAAGGTATCGGGGCCAGGGCGGGCGGGTTTTTGTGATGACCGGGGATGGCGAGCTGCAGGAGGGCCAAATCTGGGAGTCGCTTCAGACCACGGCCCACCAGGGGATCTCGAACGTGAACGTGATCGTGGATTTCAACAAGATCCAGACGGACCTCCCGGTAAGCGGCGTGATCAGCGTGGGAGAGATCGAGGATAAATTCCAATCCTTCGGGTGGTACGTTACACGGTGCAGCGGACACGATTTTGACGCCTTGGAGCAGGCCCTGAAGCGCATGGGTGAGATTTCCGACAGACCGAAGGCCCTGATCGCAGACACGATCAAGGGCAAAGGGGTGTCGTTCATGGAAGGGCCGGCGGCCCTGGAGGCGGGTGGAGGGTTGTATCGGTGGCATGCGGGCGCGCCGGACGATGACGCCTTTGAGACGGGTTTTGGCGAGATTGTTCAGCGGATCAATGGCCAGCTCGATCGGTTGGGGATAGAGAGGCTCCATATGGAGCTGTTGGAAAAAAGAGAGAAGCACCGGACCAAGCTCAAGGATGTGGCTGAAAGGGTGGTAAGCGGATATGGAGAGGCGTTGCTGGATGTGGGAGCCCGGCGAAAAGATATCGTCGTGCTCGACGCGGACTTGGCTGCGGACTGCGGCTTGCGGCCATTTCAGGGCCGGTTTCCGGAGCGGTTCGTTGAAAACGGCATTGCGGAGCAGGACATGGTGTCCATGGCGGGCGGAATGGCGCTGCAGGGGTTATTGCCGATCGTTAACTCATTCGGAGTGTTTCTGGCGTCCCGGGCCAACGAGCAGATTTACAACAACGCCACTGAAAATACCAAGATCATATACGTGTGCCACTACGCAGGGCTCATTCCGGCGGGACCTGGGAAATCTCACCAGTCTCTTCGGGACGTGTCGCTCTTTGGCGCGCTCCCCAACTGCGTGATCCTTGAGCCCTGTAATACCGTGGAGGTCAAGAAGGCTTTGAATTGGTGCGTTGACCAGACGCGCGATGCCTGCATGATGCGGCTCGTGATTTCCCCGTCCCCCAGGTCCATCCTGCTACCGGAGGACTACGAGCTCACCTTCGGCCGTGGCGCGGTGCTCAATGACGGCCATGATGCCGCCATCTTCGCCTACGGGCCGGTGATGCTTCATGAGGCCTTGGTTGCGGCCGAGGGGCTCAGGGCGAAAGGGGTATCCCTCAAGGTGGTGAATATGCCTTGGCTGAACCGCTTGGACATGGAGTGGCTCGAGGGAATCATTGAGGGATGCCCGGTCGTCTTTACCTTGGACAATCACTCGCCATATGGCGGTCTGGGCGATAGCCTCCTTAATGGCATGGCCGGGGCGGGCCTCATGCGGCACAAGACGCTTATCAAGTTCGGAGTGGGGGAGCACCCCGCCTGCGGCACCCCACAGGAGGCGCTCGCATACCACCGATTGGACGGGCAAAGTTTGATTGTGCGGATACTGGACTCTCTGAGTGGACTTAAGCGACAACCATAACGACCTTCTGGCACCCCTTCGAGGGCTGAGGTTTTTTGGGGTAATGTCATGATTCAGCGGAACCTGTCGCTTTTGATCCCCGTGGAGAATCAAGTTCGGGAGCTTGACCCAAAACTTCTGCTTGCCTGTGTTGCGGCCGCGAAGGGGTTTCCATCGGTGATCGGACCGCGGCGGGAGGTCCATTTCCGCATCCCGTCGTTTCCGCGGAGCGTCTACCTCTCCAAAAGCGTCACGGCGGCGAGCGAGTTGGTGTTCAGGATTCTCAGAAAACTTGGCCACGAAGTGGTTGCGTGGGATGAAGAGGCCCTGGTGCACCTGCCCGATGAGACCTATTACTCCCGCCGGTTGTCACCGATGGCTCTCGAGTCCGCATCGGCGTTGTTTGCCTGGGGGGAAGATAACGCAGAGATGTGGCGTCGATACCCCCATTTCCCCCCCAAGCTACCGGTCCACGTGACGGGAAACCCGCGGGTGGATCTCCTGCGGCCGGAGATGCATGGGTTCTATGACCGGGAAGTGGCGCGGATTCGGGAAGAGCACGGGGATTTCATCCTGGTGAACACCAACTTCAACCACGTCAACGCCTTTTCGCTCGTGCAAAATCTGTTTCAGCCGCCAAGATGCGAAGGGGAATTGCCTTCGTTCGGGAGGGCGGCTCGAGGGATGACGCGGGCCTATGCGGAAGGGTTGAGGGATCACAAGCAGGCGGTGCTGGAAGACTTCAAGGGACTGATTCCGGCCCTTGAACGGAGCTTCCCAGACCATGTGATCGTGGTGAGGCCCCATCCGACGGAGAACCCGGCAGTCTACCGGGAGCTGGCGTCGAGGTGCGTGAGGGTCCGTGTGACGAACGAGGGGAATGTGGTGCCGTGGCTGCTCGCCACAAAGGCATTGGTTCATAATGGGTGCACCACCGGGGTGGAGGCCTATGTGATGGGTGTGCCCGCGGTGAGCTATCGTGCCACCGTCGATGAGCGGTATGACGATGGGTTTTACCGGCTGCCCAATACGTTGAGCCATCAGTGCTTTGATTTTGAGTCGCTTCGGGAGACGCTTGAAGGCGTCTTCAGGGGGGAAGTCGGGGTTGCCGGCGGTGAGGCGCGCAAGGCGGTCATTGACCGTTACCTGGCGGGCCGGGAAGGGCCGCTTGCCTGTGAGCGGATCGTGTCCGTGCTGGAACAGATGGTGGAGGCCCACACAGGGAAGACGATCGGAGTCGCGGACCGGATCCATGGCTGGTCCCTTTGCACCGGCAGGACGCTTATCAAGCGCTTCAACGCATACCTTCCCGGGTCCCACAATCGTCCGGCGTTCCAGAGGCATCGATATCCCGGTGTTTCCCCGGAAGCTATTCGTGACCGGGTTGCCCGATTCCAGGAAATCCTCAAGAGTGGCGCAAGGATTGAGGTAGAGGCCATGGGTGGGCAGTTTTTTCGGATCAGCGCATTATGAGGCTTGAGCCAAGAGGTGAGCGCTTATTTTGAGACAGATGCTGCTTCTCATTCCCATTGAAAACCAGGTCCGGGAGTTCGACCCGAAGCTCCTCCTTGCCTGTATCGCGGCGGAGCATGGATTTCCCTCGGTGATCGGATCGCGGTGGGATATGGACCTGCGCGTCGGTTCTTTTTCACGGTCCATCTATCTTTCAAAGAGTGTCAAGTCCGGGAACGGAAGATTGTTCAGGATTCTCCGAAAACTTGGCCACGAGGTGGTTGCGTGGGATGAAGAGGCCCTGGTGCACCTGCCCGATGAGACCTATTACTCCCGCCGGCTGTCACCGATGGCTCTCGAGTCCGCATCAGCGTTGTTTGCCTGGGGGGAAGATAACGCAGAGATGTGGCGTCGATACCCCCATTTTCCCCCCAAGCTGCCGGTCCACGTGACGGGAAACCCGCGGGTGGATCTCCTGCGGCCGGAGATGCATGGGTTCTATGACCGGGAGGTGGCGCGGATTCGGGAAGAGCACGGGGATTTCATCCTGGTGAATACCAACTTCAACCACGTCAACGCCTTTTCGCCCGGACAGAATCTGTTCCAAGCGAGCAACGTGCCCGGAGGGGAGCCTGCGTTCGGCGAAACGGCCCGAGGGATGACGCGGGCCTATGCGGAAGGGTTGAGGGATCACAAGCAGGCGGTGCTGGAAGACTTCAAGGGATTGATTCCGGCCCTTGAACGGAGCTTCCCAGACTATGTGATCGTGGTGAGGCCCCATCCGACGGAGAACCCGGCAGCCTACCGGGAGCTGGCGTCGAGGTGCGTGAGGGTCCGTGTGACGAACGAGGGGAATGTGGTGCCGTGGCTGCTCGCCACAAAGGCATTGGTTCATAATGGGTGCACCACCGGGGTGGAGGCCTATGTGATGGGTGTGCCCGCGGTGAGTTACCGTGCCACTGTCGATGAGCGGTATGACGATGGTTTTTACCGGCTGCCTAATACGTTGAGCCATCAGTGCTTTGATTTTGAGTCGCTTCGGGAGACGCTTGAAGGCGTCTTCAAGGGAGAAGTCGGGGTTGCCGGCGGTGAGGCGCGCAAGGCGGTCATTGACCGTTACCTGGCGGGGCGGGAAGGGCCGCTTGCCTGTGAGCGGATCGTGGCGGTGCTCCAAGAGATGGTAGCGGGGCCGTTACCCCGCCGAAGACCGTTTTTCCATGAGAGGTTTCAGGGGTGGTGTCAGGCGACCGTTCGGGGCCTTAAAAAGAGGTACAACGCATCCCTGCCGGGTTCCATCAAACAGCCAGCATTCCACAAACATCGGTATCCGGGAGTGACCCTGGAGGATGTGCGCGACCGGGTCAGCAGGTTCCAGGTGGCCCTGGGGAAGAGCACACTCCTCCGGGTGGAGGAAATGGACGGTCGTTTCTATCGCATCTCGGCCTGAAACGGGCGCGAGGCGATCCTGTTTTCGAGAATTCGGTATGGCCCACGGAGGATCCAACGCCGGGCCATGCAGTGTGTTAACAGATACTACGAGTGCATTGCACCCAGTTAAGCGGAAGGGAAGTGTACCGGGATGAGGATTTTTATACTTGGTGTGGGGAAATCGGGGACCACGGCCCTCGTCTATAAGGTGGCGACTGGATTGCCAAACTGCAGAGCCTTTTCGGGCGGGGAACCCGGGAAATACCTTGGCCAATACGAGAACGCCGTCTACAAGCATACCTACGAGGCGCGGAAGGGTAAGACGTTTGATGTCTTTCTGGATCACCTGCGGCAGGAGCACTATGACCGGCTGATCTGGATGGCCCGGGACCCAAGGGATGTGGCCGTCAGTCGCACGCTCTATCGGTGGAACAGGGGTTCCCTTGGGAGGGGCAAACAATACCGCGCCTATCTTGATCTGATCCTGAAGAAGGAAAAGAATCCGAAGTCCATCCCTTTTTACACGATCTGTCAATATGCCGGCCACAACGGCTGGCCCATGACTGTCGAGGAGGTGGTGGCTGAGGAGCAACGACGCTACCAGCAGATGCATGAATTTGTCCGAAGCCTCGGAGACCAGTGGTTTCTGTACAAATACGAAGACATGGTGCAAAACAATTTCGAGGCGCTGAACCGATATCTGGGGTTCAAGGTGGGGCAGGACACGGAGGTCCCCACGTCCACAGGAAAGGCGAAGGTCGTGCGGAAGAAGTCTTCCGGGGATTGGCGGGACTGGTTCACGGAGGAGGATGTGGCGCTCCTGAGACCCGTCTATCTGCCCTATATGCAATGGATGGGGTATGATCGTGATGACTGGGCGCTCAGTGAGAACCCCGTCATCGAGCCTGAATATTCATCGGTCTATGTGCAGAGGCTGGCAGCAAAGAGAAATCTGAACCCGGTTAGGCTGATCAAGACACTCGTCGGTCAGCGATTCTTCAGGACCCCGTAATATGAGGGTGGTGCTAGCCCTTCACCAGCCGGGTGCGTTTCGATCTTTCGAAGGGGTGGTCCGCCATCTTTGCAAAGATGGTCATGACGTAGTGGTACTTCACGGGGTTATGCCCAAGCCCATCGTCGTAGACAGGGCACTCAAAGCATGCGAGGGGGAAGTGAAGGGGTGCTCCACCGGTTTTCTACTGGAGCGGTCCACTTGGCGTGGATTGGCCAATGTAAGGGAATTGATCAACTGCACCAACTATCTTCGGCCGGGCCACCCGGCCCCCCGACAGGCAAAGCGGTGGCGGAACAAGGTCAACCGCCCCCTCCGATACGCCATCAAGAATCAAAAGGTGCTCAGATTCCTTTCGCGCCAGCGGATCCATGGGGTCTTGAAACGCATCGAAGCGCTGGTTCCGCCCGACCCCGGAATCATGCGCTGGCTGGAAGACTATCGGCCCGATGTGGTGGTCGCCTCTCCCTTCATCTTTCCGGTTTCTAAGGAGCTCGAATACATCAAGGCGGCAAAGGCGTTGTCCATTCCCACCGTGGGGGCGGTGTTGAGTTGGGACAACCTGACTTCGAAGGGGACATTTCATGTGATTCCGGATGTGGTATCGGTCTGGAATGAATCCCTGGCTCGGGAGGCTGCAGCGCTCCACGAGGTCCCTCTCAACAAGATCGTTGTGACAGGTGCCCCGGCCTTTGACTTCTGGTTCGAAATGGGGCCATCGGTGGATCGGACCGCCTTTTGTGGCCGCTTGGGCCTAAATCCTGCAACGCCCTTTGTCCTTTACCTTTGTTCTTCCCCCTTCATCGCGCGGGACGAGACGTTGTTTGTGAAGCAACTGGCAGACGCGCTTAATGAAAGGGCGGGAAAAAGAGAGATCGGGCTCTTGGTCCGACCCCATCCTACCAATGCGGCGATTTGGGATGGGTTTGAAGATGCCCGGATGATCATCTGGCCGAGGGGGGGCGAATACGTGGATGTCCCCCAAGCGCGGCAGAACTACTATGATTCAATCTACTACAGTTCGGCGGTCATGGGGGTCAACACCAGTGCGATGGTAGAGACCACGATTTTGGATAAACCGTGTCTGACGGTCATGAACGAGCAGTACAGGGCAACCCAGACGGGGGTCGGTCATTTTCGGCATCTAATGGGTGCCGGGTTTATGGAGGTTGCCACCAGTTTCAAAGAAGCGTCAGACATCCTGGCGCAGATGGTCTCCGGAAACGACGGGAAAAGAGCTCAGCGGCGACGTTTTGTCGAGGAATTCATTCGCCCTCTGGGGATCGAGAAGTCCGCTTCGGCGATCATGGCCAAACTCATCGTGGCCGTCGCAAACAAGATGGATCTGCAGACAATCAGAGGTGGAGACAACAGATCATAGCTGTTTCGCCCGTGGGAGGCCTCATGTCGGAGAGGAGAATCAAGGAAGCATACCAGAAAGCGTCTAGCCCCCTTCAGAAGGTTTTTCGAAAACTGGGGCTCGCCGTGTTTCGGCACCAAAAGAGCCACGTCTATTGCCCCGAAAAGCTCGTTATCAAGGCCATGAAACTGATGGACACGGACGAGGTTCCGGGTTTTGGGGACCTCTGCCGCAGTGTTCTGGGACAACAGAGGACCCGTCTGGATCAGGGAAAGCTCTACATGCTCTACCAGGGCCTGTGGAATGTGAGCCGTTCGGGGTTACCTTACGGGAGCATGGCGGAAGTGGGCGTTTACAGAGGGGGCGGCACCTACTTCATGGCTTCTGCTTCGGCCAGGCTCTTTGAGCGCCAGCCGGCCATCCATGCTTTCGACACCTTTGAGGGCCATGTGGAAGTGGATATTTCCCCACAACTAGATGGACCGCACAAGCCCGGGAAGTTCTCTGACACCAGTTTTGAAGAAGTGGCCGCCTACCTTGCCCCCTTTCCCAATGTGGTGATTCATAAGGGAAGGTTTCAGGATCGCAAGGATGCCATTTCGGGAGAAACCTTTTGTTTTGTCCATCTGGACGTGGACATCTACGCCGTGACCCGTGACTGTCTGGTATTTTTCGAAGACCGACTCATAGAAAGAGGCATCATTCTGGTGGATGACTACGGCATGAAGACTTGTCAGGGGGCCAAAGAGGCCGTAGATCTTTTCGTCAACGATCGCGCTCATTTCATAAAGTTTCACCTTGAAACCGGACAGTGTCTGCTGATCAAGATCCGCAATCGCACCGCATAGGCGCAGGTGAGTGCGGTCAGACCTGCTTAAAGGCTACCGCCTCCCCTTTTCCCCGCCCGCGAATCTTCGCTGCTCGACCCCTCGGCGATCCAATTCAGCCGCTGGATCATCATTAGCAACGGTCTCATTTCTCCTCTTCCTCTTCTTCCTCGGTAAACAGCCATTTCTGGATAAAGGCAAGAAGCCTTTGGCCGTCCTCGGTCAAGATGGTGCCCATGCCGTCGCAGGTGATGCAGGCATAACCGCCGATCATCCCTGTGCCGTGACACCTGGTGCATTCGTACTCAAGATCGTCGATTTCCATGATGGAGGCCTCTTGTAAAATTCGCTTCTTGGAAGGGTGACCGATGGAAGTGGCTTATTCAGCCGGTGAGGAGCTTTAAATCATTTGTTCCCTGCCCTGAAAGCCACCCCAGCACCCGAAAGTGAAAAGCGGTGCGGTCGAGCCCTTCCACCTCTCGAAACGCCTCGAAAAAGGATGGGCCTTCAATCAGGTAACAAAGCTCCCCATGGAAAATGGAGAGGACCAACCCGCTTCCGGATTCGGGATCCATGGACTTGTATTTCAGATACCTGGTCAGGGAAGGATAGATTCGGTCTCTGAGGTACTCCCAGTTTTTGTCTTCAGGGAGCACCACCTCATAGAAGAGGGCGAAATCATCCTCACGCATCTCCTGGGCAACCCGATTGTAATCGGTACCCTGTATAACGGAAAAGGCCTTTGAAAAAATCGCCTCTTTGAAATTTTTCATTAGCGGCAATCCCCTTCCGATGTCAGGCCGAAAAGGCGCATCCTCGTGCTTCGAATCCCGTTTCTGCGAGGGGCCTTGCCGGGTGGCTCAAGTCATCTCACGACAACTGCCAATTAATCCCGGAAAAGGACTTTGTCAAGGCGGTTGAGCACCGCACTTTACATGCCGCCACAGCGTTCTTAACATACGACCACTCGATTGAGGGACAGGTAAGAGATACTGTATCCGGTACAGAGGAATGAGTTATGAAGGAGAGGGACGAAGTCAAAAACATGGAAATGGCAGCGACCTACATATGCCCGATTCGGGGTCTGGCAGGCCTTGCGCCCCCAGACCCAGACACCCTCTGGCGGGCGGCCTCCGTGGCCGGGGGCCTCGGTCTTCAACGGTTCTTTCTTCCCATCCTGGAAGAGTCCCTCCTAACAGACCGAAGAGAAAAGATCCAGTTTATGGATGGGGTAATCGCCGCCCTGGATCGTTTGGACGATGCGCAGCTGACTGCCCGGCTGATCCTTCCGTCGCAGAGCATCCTGGGGGTTGACTGGGTTGCGCCTTACCTTGTCAGCCCGGATTCGGGTCCGGATGCCCGGAAGCTCTTTACGGCCGGAAAGTTGAGGACGCTCAGACCGTACGACTGGTGGGGGGATGGCTCGATTATTGAGAAACGGATCAGGGTCTTTCGTGAATTGCTCGGTGCCTTGGCGGGCCATCCGGGGATTGGGGGCTGGCTCATTATGGACAGGGCGTTGGAGTGGGTCAAGCCTCCAACGGGCGCGGCGGATCTGGTGTTGAAGTCTTATCTGGCCGAGATTCGCGAGCGAGATGAGTTTGGGGATGTCTGCATGGGTCTGAGCTGGCAGGCCCTCCTGGATCCGGAGTGCCCGGTGATGGGGCTCGCGGCCCAGGTGGATTGCATCCGGATCGCAGGACTGGAGAGGCCGCCCCCTTGGGTCAGAATCCCCATGGGCCTCTCAGCGGAGCTGAGGGTCATGGCCTATCTCGGCGGTCTGTGCCGGTGGCTGTTTCAGCGGCCCGTCCTGGTGGAACTGGGTTGGGGGCTGTTGGCGCCCCCGGACGATCCGGAGGAAATCATTGAGGCAGGCAGATACATTTCGGGGCAAGGCCTGGCGGGGGTGAACTGGCTGAACCTCGCAGACCCCAGACCTATGCTTCGAACCGATCCGCCTTGGGCGCTCAAACCCGGCCTGGAGCAGGCAGGGCTGTTGGATTGGGGCCTTGAGCCCAAAGATCGGACACAAGGATGGATTGAACAGATCTTCAAGGAAGAGGCAGGTCGCGGCACACTGGAATTTGTCGATGTCAGCCGTGAGGAGTACCTGGAGGATCCAGAGATCCATCTCACGAGACTATGGGATTATTTTAGAACATCTTGAACTGAATTCACACTCCGCAACCGGCACGCCCGGCCCCTTACGCCTTTCGTTCCATCGCCGTGATGACGCCATGACACCGGCACGCCGTGCAAACCAGGGCTTCGGGAGGGCCGCTCTCAATGCAGGACAAGAGATCCGTGAGCTGGCTTGGTCGGTACCCACCGATTCCTGGGCCAAGCTGGTGACTTCGAATCACCACGGGGCGGAAAGGAGAAACGGATAGCTCGGCCAACAGCTCGAACATGTTCCGTTTTCGCTTCTCCTGTGTGACGGTGCATAGGTCACGCGGTTCCGCGCAGTCATCCGGGCATTTGAAATCCGCGTGGCTCACATAGACATCCCCTGATGGCCCTACGAGGGGGGCGGGGAGAAAGGAATGAATGGTTTCAGGGATTTCCCGGCGCTGCCATCCCCTTTCGCGGAGGCGCAGAAGGCACCACTCCGCGGCCAGATGAATGGGCAGGGCGGGGATGATCCAGTCCGGCAGGACCCTGCCTGAGAGAGCAGTGTAGAGAAAGCGAACGCCATCTTCCTTGATCAATGTCCGACGGGGTCCTTTCGCCCTCGATAGGTTTTTCTCGTCAGGGTCCACCAGCAAGAAATGGGTGTCCGCCAGGCCACCTGAAAGGCGTTGTGCGGCCAACCATCCAAACTGACCAACGCCAATGATCCACACTTCACGCATCACACCTAACCGTCCTTCAGAGATCGAAACGCCACCCGCGGCCGGGCTGTGACAAGCTTTATCGACCAAACCATGCATTAAGAGTAAAGAAATAAAGTACTTAAATCGAACAGAGCATTGCTATATAAGGTATTTTTCTTTCTGCTTTCAACTTAGTTCGAATCATGATATCAAATAATTTCTTATATCGATACAACGAACGGAGGTCTTTCATGACGGGCGCGAAAAAGATGGATCCTGAAGTGTTTAGCATGGTGCTCGATACCATCGCCAAGGTAGAGAAAGATAAGCTACCCCTGGAGCAGAAGCTCGAGATGGACCGCAACGGTGAATTCCCCATGGACCTGATCCGGTTCATGCTCAGCCCGGAAATGGCCCTCCATCTTATCTTTATCCCGGAGGAATTCGGAGGCCTTGGAGCGGGGGCCTCCGATGTGGCGGTCATCTCCGAGAGGATGGCCAAGATGGACCTGGCGGTGGCGACCTCGTTCCTGGCCATTTGTTTGGGAATGGATCCCATCCGGGTGGGCGCAACACCTGAACAGAGGGCAAAATACGTCCGAAAGATCGCGGAAGAAGGACTTATCGTGGCCTATGGTGTGACCGAGCCGGAGGCAGGATCCAACGTCCAGTCGCTCAAGACCAAGGCGGAGCGGGTGATTGATGAGTCGGGGCGGATCAAGGGCTACAAGCTGAACGGACAGAAGCAGTTCATCACCAACGGAGGTGTTGCGGACCTCTACACCATCCTTGCCGACACGCCCGAAGGGCCATCCTTTTTTATTGTGGAGGCAGGCGCCAAGGGCTTGACACCCGGAAGACACGAAGACAAGCACGGCATCAGGGCCTCGGACACCTGCCCGCTGACGCTGGAAGACCTTTTTGTGCCCGTAGAGAACCTCGTGGGCGCCATAGAAGGCCAGGGATTGAAGCAGGCCAACCAGGTTTTCGGCTATACCAGGCTTATGGTGGCCACCTTTGGGCTGGGCGGCGGGGTGGCGGCGCTTGAGCGGGCCGTCCGGTATTCCAAGGAACGGATCCAATTCGGCTCGCCCCTGGCTGAGAAACAAGGCTATACACACAGACTCCTGGTTCCGCACGCGGTCCAGTTGGAGGCTGCAAGGGCCTACATCGAGCAGGTCGGCGAAAGACTGGATACGGGTGAGGAAGACCTTCAGGTGGAGGGCTCCATTGCCAAGTATTTCGCCACAGAGGCCGGGGATGCCACCGCGAACGACGCGATTCAGGCCTTCGGCGGGTATGGATACATGCGGGAATATGAGGTGGAAAAGATCAAGCGGGACGTGAAGATCCTCACCATTTACGAAGGGACGAGCGAGATTCAGCGGAACATCATTTCCCTTTTCAGGACCAGAGAGACGGTTCGATCCAAGGGGGGGTTTTACCGAACCAAGGCGGAGACCCTGGACAAACTCGGCGTTGACACCGGCGGACCCATGGTGGCCAAGGCCATGGAGCTGCTAAACGAGTTGATCGTCGCGGCCAGAAAGACCAAGCTCAACCGTCATCAGTATGTGATGTTTCTGCTCGCCGATGTGATGACCTGGTGCGAGGTGGCCGAGGCCCTTTGTCACAAGGCCGCATTGTATGCATCGGGGCAGGGCCGATGGACCCCCGATGTCATGAAGGCCACGGCCCGGCTGTTTGCCAGGGAAACTGTGGAAAAGTCCTTCGTCAATGCTGTCAAGGTCATTAAGGGCTATGGGGGAACGCTCCAAGGAATGGAAGAATCGGTTCGAGCCATTGATCCGAGCGGTGCCATGGAGAACATGCTTTCGGACATGGACGCGGTGGCGAGGGCGTTGGTTGCCTGAAAGGATAGTCCATGAGAAAAAAGAATCGGATCCGCTGCCGAGATGTTGGAGACCCGCCATGACCGGTAGCGAACGTTGAGGATCTTTCGCAGAGACAAGAGATTCCATCGGGGCGGCAGGTCCGTTGAGCATGGGGTGAGACGCGCTCCTCGATCTGCGTCCTATGAAAACCCCAGGGCCGATCCAGCCCTCAAGTCGGTCTTCAAGAAGATCGGTATCCCCGAAGCAGAACCGTTTGTGCCCGATCCGTTTCAGGTTGAGGCCCTTCGGCAGGTCGAAGCACGGGACGTCCTGGTGAGCGCCCCCACGGGTTCAGGAAAGACCTGGATCGCCACCCAGGCGATCCAGCGTTGTCTTGAGCGCGGCCTGAACGTCTGGTATGCTTCCCCACTCAAGGCCCTTTCCAACTCCATTTACCAGGAGTTTTCAAAGGAGTTCGGCCCCAGGCGGTGCGGAATCATCACGGGGGACCGTAAGGAGAATCCGGATGGTCCGGTCATTGTGGGGACGACGGAGATCCTTCGAAATCAACTCTATGATGCCATGCACGAAGGGACCAGCGTCCGGGCGGACCTGGTCGTCCTGGATGAGGCCCACTATCTGGCCGATCCGGACAGGGGGGTCGTCTGGGAAGAGGTCCTCATCTACCTCCCGTCCCGTGTGAGGCTCCTTCTCCTGTCAGCCACCATATCCAACGCAGAAGAGGTCTGCGCCTGGTTGTCGGAAATACGCGGCACTTCCAACCGTGTGGTACGGTCAGAAGAAAGGCCGGTGCCGCTTGAATTCCTTTTCCTCCTCCCCGATGGCCTGATTTCACCCCTGGCCGGCATGCGGGGGATAAGTCCAAGGGTGAAGAAATTCATGGCGGAATGGTCCGGAAAGCGGGGGCACGGTGCAGGAAAACCCCATTTTGGAAGAATTCTGGAGGTCCTCAGACGTCTTGATTTGCTGCCAGCGATTTTTTTCCTGAAGTCGAGGATGGAATGCGACCGGGCCCTTTTGACCCTGTCTCCCCCTCCCGAGTCCGGTGAGGTTCGCAGACGTCTGAGGGAAGCGGCGAACCGTTTTGTGGCCGATTACCCACACTTGAAACATCACCGCCAGATGCCTGTCCTCATGGAGTGCTTGGTGGGGTCTCACCACGGCGGGCAGTTGCCCTACTGGAAGGTCCTCATCGAAAAGATGATGAACCAGGGCTATCTGGATGCCATATTTTCCACATCCACGGTGGCGGCAGGGGTCAACTTTCCCGCCAGGACCGTTGTGTTGGTCCAGAGTGACCGCTACAACGGACGTGAATTCATTGATCTGACGGCAACCGACCTGCACCAGATGATCGGGCGGGCAGGCCGGCGCGGGAAAGACCGGATCGGATTCGTGCTCGTCATCCCGGGGCTTCACCAGGACCCCGCGCTTATTCACGAGCTAAGGGACTCCCCGCCGGAACCCCTTGGAAGCCAGATTCGGATCGATTTCTCCATGACCCTGAATCTTCTGCTCTCTCACACTCCCCTCGAGGTGAAGGACCTTCTGGACCGTTCCTTCGCGGCATTCCAGGGGAAACGATCCGGTGATCGGTTGAAAGCGCAGTGGGAGGCCCTTCTCGATCAGTTGCGCAAGGCTCTGCCAAAGGGAAGGTGTGATGTTTCGGATCCATTTGAGATCATCGAGAATATCCAAAAAAGACAGGATCTGACGCGGAGATCCGCACGTCTCATGGGGGAGGTTCAGTATGAAAGACAAATTCAGGGCTACGGCCCATATCTCCAGCCGGGAAGGGTCTTCAGGCACACGAACGGAAAGCACTATGTGATTTTCCACGTGACCAAAGAAAACGGCAGAATCTTTTGTGCGGCCCATCCCGTCGTGAAAAGGCCCACGGCCGCCAAACGGAGGATAAGACTGAGAAGGGTCGATCTTGATCAGATCGATACCCTCTTTGACTATCGGCTGGACCTTCCCGAAGATTTTTCGTATCAAAAGACCTGCGAGCTCCTTGCCCAGGTCCCGGTTAAAGCGCTGGTTCCGCTTCCTGAGGTGGCGCCTGCCTCTGCGGTGGATCCTCCCCTTTGGGACGATCGCGAAGAGCAGGGTGTCCCTCTTCCCTGTGACGGGTGTGCGCATCTGAAAAATTGTCACGGCGGGAAAAAGGGGCAGGTGGGCCAGCTCTTGAGGGAATTCCGCACGTTGGAACTGCATCTGAGGGAGATGGCGGGCGGCCTCTGGCTAAGCTTTAGACGACATCTTCGCTTTCTGAAGGAAACGGGGTTTGTGGACCACGGGGATCGTCTCACTGCGGATGGCATCTGGGCATCCAAGCTCAGGCTCGATCAGCCGCTCCTGATCGCCGAGGCTATTCGCCGAGGTGGCTTCAGCGAGGCAACCCCTGGCACACTGGTAGGCGGGCTGGCACCCTTTGTATGGGACCGCGTGCACGAGGTGGATCTGAAAATAAGGCCTGGATTGGGATTGACAAAGCCCGAAACGGTCTTCAACCGCACACTCAACGCCATTGAGCCCATGCGACGCCTCATGGTAAGGCGAGGCTTCGAGACGCCGCAGATCCTCTTCTGGCCTGCTGCAGCCCTTTACCTGTGGGCCAGAGGCATGGACTGGACACCGCTCATGAATATTTTGCAAGTGGGTGAAGGCGATCTGGCCTCTTTGATCATGAGGACCGCCGATCACCTGAGGCAGGTCACCAATCTAGCCGAAACCCACGCTGAACTGGCCGGGGTTGCGCGGGAAGCCATTGCCATGGTGCTCCGGGAACCGGTCTACATCGAGTGAGAAACCCTCTGGGGTGTCAAATAGCCTTCCACCAGATCTAATACCAGCTTAGCGTAATCATCGATGGCGATATTCAGCTTGGCATACTTTTTCCGCTTCAGGAACCAATCCTGGAGGAGCGCTTTGATGGCCCCTGCGACCAGGTGGTGATCGTGAGGCACAAAGGTGCCTTCTGTCTGGCCCTGACGCAGGATCTCCGCAAACGCCATATCGCTGTATATGTCTCCTGCCAAGGTCTTTTCACGTTCGGGAATGGCCAGGTTCTTCGCTTCCATAAAAGAGAAGTAAAACCAAGGCTGCATGACCTCACTCATGAACAGGTACGCCTTCAAAGCGGCCCTGAGCTTTAACGAGCACTCCTGGGCTTCGCCGACGCACTTCTCGAATATCTGTCTGGTCATGGCCCGATGCTGGCTTTGCAGGGTCTCCAGGAGGTCTTCCTTGCTGGTAAAATAGGAATAGAGCGCGCCCATGCTCAGTCCGGTCTCCAGACTGAGGTCGCGCATGGTCATGGCCTGAAATCCCTTTCTATTGGCGATCCTCAGGGTGCCGTCGAAGATCTTCTCCAGGTTCTTGATGACGGTGGCTTCTTTCTTGACGCGAATCCGCTCGCGGTTTTCTTCAAGCGTACGCCGGTAGATATCTTCTTTGGAGATATTGACATATTTTATGAAATCGGCGTAATCCATGCTTTGTCCCGTTAGAGGTCGGCAGCCCTTCGCCAGGATGGGTCGTGGCCATCCCCCGCGCTGTCGAGGGTCATGGCGGAGTTGGAACGTAACAAAATTGGCCTGATCCTTACAAGTAAGGCGGAATGGTGTCAAGGAAAAAGAACGAACGCTCGTTTTTTGTCTTGACGCACTGATGTGAAACGTTTAAATAAATAGATGTCGATGTCCATTGAAGCTTCTTTACCATATCCAAGTCCCTTCTACCCTCTATGCCGAATCTTTTGTTTCGGCGATCTAATGTAGCGGGAGACCTATAGGAGGCCATCATGAGCAAGTCCGTCGTGTCCATCGTCCGATACGAAAGGCCGTTGGAATCGGTGCGCAGGGCCGTTGAGCTTTCCGGTGGTTTGGACCGCTTGCCGTCTAAGGCCAGGGTCTTTATCAAACCGAACATCGTCTTCTGGACCAGGAAGGTGGCCTTTCCGAAGTGGGGCGTCATCACTACTTCACGAGTGATCGAGGATATGGTGGTCTTGCTGAAAGAACGCGGTGTGGATGATATCGTGATCGGTGAAGGAATCGTGCAGCATGATCCCAAAGACAAGGAAACACCGATGCATGCGTTTGAAACCCTGGGATATCGCATGTTGAACAAGCGCTACGGCGTTCAGTGCCTCAATATCTTTGACCGACCCTTTGAAAAGGTGGACCTCGGTGACGGCGCGGTCCTGAGCTTCAACCAGGACATCCTGCACAGCGATTTTGTTGTGGACATACCGGTGATGAAGGCCCACAACCAATCGGTTGTCAGCCTGGGAATTAAGAATCTCAAGGGCACCATTGACATCCCGTCCCGCAAGAAGTGCCACAGCGCCGATCCGGAAAAAGATCTCAATTTCATGATTGCGCGATTGGCCGACAAAATGCCGCCCATCTTCTCGATCCTGGACGGCATCTTTACCAACGAGCGGGGCCCCAGCTTTGACGGCAAGATGCACCGCTCCAACGTGTTGGTGGCCTCCGCCGATGTCCTTTCCGCCGATCTGGTGGGAGCGCGGGTTCTGGGCTACGAACCCAGTCAGGTCCCGCACCTGGTTCATGCCGCCAAGAACCGGAATCGGCCTTTTGATCTTTCCGACATCGAAGTCGTGGGAGAGAAGATCGAAGCGGTCGCCGCCTTCCACAGGCATGACTTTGCCTACAGCCAAGACGAAGATGGCATCATGCCGTTGCCCATGGCCAAGCAGGGGATCAAGGGGCTCTACTATCATAAATTCGATTTATCCATGTGCACCTACTGTTCAGGGATCAATGGGTTGATCCTCACGGCCATTCGATCCGCTTGGAAGGGGGAGCGGTTCGATGACGTGGAAGTCCTCACCGGCAAGATGATGAAGCCCACACCGGGCAGGAAAAAGACAGTCCTGATGGGCAAATGCATGTATTTGGCCAACAGGGACAATCCGGACATCCAAGAAATGATCCCAGTCAAAGGGTGCCCCCCCAAGGCCGAGGAAATTGTCAGCGCCCTCCATAAGGCCGGTATCCCGGTGGACCCGGCGCTGTTCGAAAAGGCGGAGGACCTCCCCGCCTTCTTCATGAGCCGTTATCAAGGGAAGCCCGAGTTCGATGAGACCCTATTCAGGGTGGCCGGGTAGGTAGAGCGAGCGGTCTCCTTGGGTGCAAAAGACCGCGATTGTTTTCACACTTAACCTTGGCAAGGAGGTTTATTAACAAAGTCGGAGTCAAATGGCGGCGTGGATATATGGAAATGGATCACCCTTCGCCTTCGGGGCAGAGTCCCGAGGGGAGGGGGTTAACCAATGTTTAAAAATTGAAGACGCGGAAAGGAGAAGGGGATCATGAGAACAAAGGAACAATACATTGAGGGCCTGGGGAAGATGCGCCACAACATCTATTTCGATGGCGAAAAGATCAATCGGGCAGACGAACGGCAGATGCGCTGTATCAACACGATCGGTACCACCTTTGACGAGGCGGCCAAGCCCGAAAACGCAGACCTCCTGCTGGCCAAGTCCCATCTGACCGGCCACACCATCAACCGTTTCACCCACATCCACCAGAGCGCCGAAGACCTCCACAAGAAGCAGGACATGACGAGACACTTGTGCCGGATCGTCGGCGGGTGTATCCAGCGCTGCATGGGGATCGACGCGAGCAACGCTGTCTACGCGGTTTCCTATGAGGCCGACAAGCAGAACAACGGGAGCACCCAGTATCATGAAAACTTCAAGAAGTGGCTGACCCGTTTTCAAGATGAGGACCTGGTGGGATGCTGCGGACAGACCGATGTGAAGGGCGATCGATTGCGCAGGCCGGCCGATCAGCCGAACCCAGACGCCTATATGCGCGTGGTGGAGAAAAAGAGCGACGGCATCGTGGTCTCCGGCTGCAAACTGCACATTTCAGAGGCATCGGTGGCCGATGAGATCCTGGTGGTCCCAACCCGTGCCCTCCGCAAGGAAGACAAAGACTATGCGGTTTCCTTTGCGGTGCCGGGAGATTGGGAAGGTCTGAAACAGGTGGTCACCATCCATAACCTGCGGGAGCGCAGCCACTATCCTCGGGGCTTCGTCCAGGGGTCCACCGATTCCTATCTGATCTTCGATAAGTGCTTCATCCCGTGGGAGCGGGTGTTTCTGTGCGGCGAATATCAACACGGCGGCATCCTGGCCTTGCTCTTCGCCTTGTTCCACAGGCACAGTTATTCAGGCTGCAAGCCGGCCATCGGCGACCTGCTTCTTGGTACGGCGGCACTGGCGGCTGAGGTCAATAACATCCACAAGACCGAGCATGTGAGAGGAAAGCTGGCCGAGATCATTCAGACCACCGAACTGGGCTACGCCGCCGGTTACACGGCTTCGGACAAGGGAAAACCAGAGGTCTACATTCCCGGGGTTGGGTTTATGCCCTATGGCCCTGGAAACTACATCCCCAATTCCATTTACTGCAATGTGGGGCGATGTCTGACGGGTGAAGCGGTTTACCGGGAATCGGAAATCCTCTGCGATATCTCAGGCGGTATTCCGGCGACTTTCCCCCACGAGGCCGATTTCGCCAACCCTGAGACGGGAGAGTTGCTGATGAAGTACACGCAGCGCAACCCCGATATGCCGGCGGAGGATCAGGCCCAGTTCTGGCGTTACATGGGTGATATCCTCTGTTCAGCCTCCGGTGGCATCATGAACATGGGTAACTTCCATGGCGGGGGATCACCCATCATGGAACAGATTGCCATCACCAGCCAATACGACGTCGAAGATCGCAAGAAATTGGTACGCAAAATTGCCGGCATGTCCACCGGGAAGAAAGAGAAGAAGTAGCGGGACGCTTTCGCGGGACCAAACGACAAACGGGCGGTTGATCACCGCCCGTTTTTTTATGGCTGGAGGGCTGGAAGATGTGACGGCTAATCTTGATGATGCAGCTGGATGGCGCCCGGGGGGCTCAGGGGCACCCTCGGATGTATAAGATGGCCTGATCAATCCTTGCCAGCACCCTTTGTCTTCCCAAAACCTCCATGACCTCAAAGAGCCCGGGGCTCGCCGTCCGACCGGTAAGTGCCACACGCAGGGGTTGGGCGATCGTTTTGAGCTTGAGGCCCGTCGTTTCCAGAAATGAAGAAAACGCCTTTTCCAGGGCCGGCTGTGAAAAGACCTCGACCTTTTCAAGGACCCCTTTCATTGCTTCCAGCTGCGACAGGATCTCGGAGGTCAGGAACTTTGGGGCGGCTTTTTCGTCGTAAGCCACAGGGTCTTCGAAGTAAAACCTTGCGGCCTCCGCCATATCGACCAGTGTCTTGCTCCGCTTCTTGAGCGTCTCCACCGCCATGGCCACCATCTCCGGGTCGGGGCCGCGGATGCCCAACCGGCCCAAGAAGGGAAGGAGCTCGGAGGCGAGTGAAGGGTTCGGCGTTTCGCGGATAAACCATGCATTGGTATCGAGGAGCTTTTCGGTGTTGAAAACCCCAGCGGATCGACCGACGTTCTGGAGCGAGAACTTTTCGATGAGCTCCTGTTTGGTAAAGCGTTCCTGGTCCCCATAGGACCATCCCAGCCTGGCAAGACCGTTTAAAAGGGCATCCGGCAAATAGCCCATCTCCCGGTACGCCAGGACCGACATGGCGCCGTGGCGTTTGCTCAACCGGGTCTTGTCGGGCCCAAGGATCATCGGCACATGGGCGTATATGGGTAATGGCTCTCCAAGGGCCTCATAGATGAGGATCTGGCGGGGGGTATTGTTGACGTGATCATCCCCCCTGATCACATGGGTGATGCCCAGGGTAATGTCGTCTGCGACCACGGCCATATGATAAGTGGGGCTGCCGTCGGACCGCTTGAGAATAAGATCGTCCAATTCCTCATTGCTGAAACGGATGGTACCCTTTACCTTGTCTTCAAAAAGCGTCGCTCCCGTTTGGGGGCTCCTGAGCCTCACCACGGAGCCCGGCCCCGGCCCAAGCCCCAGCTCACGACACGTGCCGTCGTACTTGGGTTTCAGCCCCAGGGTCATGGCCTTCTTCCTTTTTTCCTCCAAAACGTCGGGAGGACAATGGCAGTGGTAGGCGCGGCCGGAGGCGAGCAGACGATCGATCAACTGGTTATAGAGATCGAATCGCTCCGATTGGAAGAAGGGCCCCTCGTCCCAGGTCAGGCCCAGCCACTCCAGAGATTCAAGGATGGCATCGGTCGCTTCACGGGTGGACCTCACCTGGTCCGTGTCCTCTATCCTGAGGACGAATTTTCCCTTGTTCTGCCGGGCAAAGAGCCAGTTGAAGAGCGCAGTCCTTGCGCCCCCGATATGGAGATAACCTGTTGGGCTGGGTGGAAATCGGGTGACAATGGTTTCACGATTCATGATGTGGGGTGCCCTTCCTGTTTGATTGCATTCTCACATTGAGCTATTCTGGTGTGCAATGGCAAAGAAGGCCCCTGGTTTTGCGGTGGCTTCCCATTTGGCACTCAGAAATGGGGCGCGGAAAACGGAATCGCCCATATGTCTGCCCACGGCGGATTGCTGACAGCCGAGCGCTCCCCGTTCATCTCACGTCGCTGCATGTGTCTTATAACAGAAGCGGAGTCGTGAGACAAGGGAAGCCGGTCGGTCTGGAAGGGGACAGGACCAAGAGTTCTTGATGGCGGGAGAGATGATGCCGAAGGAAATCACTGTGATGGCTTACTCCGGATACAAGGCCAACGAACGGCCGCTCTCCTTTGAGGTGGAAGGCCGGAAACACACGGTGACAAACATTGCCGACCGGTGGTACGGGGAGGACGACGACTATTTCAAGGTCGTGGCCGACGATGGCAAGGTCTACATGATCAAGTGGAATCGACCCAGGGACCGTTGGTTCCTCGTGAGGGTATTAGAGAGGGTGGGCATTCATTGATGGGCGGATCAAGGCGGAGAGCCTCTAATCAGTGATCAGTAAGCAGTGACCAGTGAACGGTAACGACGTCGAAGACAAAACGAAAGTGGCCGATTTCAGCGGAAGCCTTTGAAGTTCTCGGTGGCCTACTGATTACTGATAACTGATTACTGATCACTTGCCTGGACCCTCAGGAAGTCGATTTCTTTTCCTCGGTCATGGCATAGACCCAACTATAGTTGATGGATTTTGCATTCAGAGCAGTGAGATTGGGATGAAGAAATTCGTCACGCAACCTCAACCAGCTGAATGCAGGTTTGACTTTCCGCAACTTCCCGTCTTCGGGCGGCTTTGAATGAACGGTGTAGCTGTAGGTCGCCTCGGCGATGCCGATGTGAAATCCATCTGCAGGATAGAGATAAGTCGTCTTGAAGGCATCACCAGTTATCCCTTCCTTTGAAGCCAGGGCGTCGACCTGCTTGTCGTTTAACTGGATGAGAAAGAATTTTGAATTCCCCCTCTCGGAATACTTGTACATGGATCGGGATTCCGAGCTGGAGACGAAGACCGTGCTGATCAAATCCAGCTTTCGCAGAAGTTGGGCTGCGATCAGCCCGGCGGTCCGCCGTCCGCCGACGCTGTGATGGCAACCGTAATACTCGAAAAGTTTGTTTTGAAGGATCCTGGCCTTTTTGTCTCCGTCTTCGTAAAGATTGTTCTGGATGTATCGAAGCCATTTGCCGAGCTCCTCGGCAGCGTCGGCAATGGGCCAGTCGATTTTCACGTGAAAATGGGTCAAGGCATACCGGTTCTTTTTCTTGACCGTGGGGTCCTGTTGGATGAGCAGGGCGTAATCCACACTGAGCAATTCATGGATGAAGTCCAGGAAGACGGGGCTCTCAAAATACCGCAGGTTCTGGTTGAACCGGTTGTAGAGGGAAAAGTTGGCCTGATACTCGAGATTTTTCTTAACGACCCTGTTTTCCGGGAAGAAACGAATATGGTTCTTCAATTCAGACGAAATGATTCCTTCGTGAAAAATGACCAGAAACGTGTTAAAGAGCTTAGATTCCTTTTCGCTTTTCTTGGATGTGGGTTTCAGTTCGCTTTTGTCAAGAAAACTGTATTCGATTCCGTACTTCTGATAGTTGTAAAAGGAATCGACCAGGGATATCTTCATCAGACGACGTTCCAGCTCGTCCCTGAGGATCTCGTAGAGGGATCTCCGCAGTTTCTCGTAATAGGTCAATCTCTCACGATATTTCCACATGGCAACGTGTATGGTCTCCTCGCGGACTCATGCCAGCTGATGCGCCTCGATCCGGACGTTCCGTCGGTCAGACGGGTTCAAGTGCAGTGTGGGCCGAAGGCGTGGGGTCACCCCCTACTCTCCGCTGCTAAGGGTCTGGCTTTTAATCGGATTTCCTATCGGTGTCAATCCGAAAGACGGGCATCTGGACCGTATACCAAGCCCGGGATCCGAGGCCTATAAGACGCGGAAGTTAGACCAATTCTCTTGACAAAGCATGAGCCTACTATATACTAAGATTTTTATTTTGTTTCAAGAAACATGTGACCGAACCCATTGAAAAAGACCTCCCCAAGTGATACTCGACCTGAAAACCATTGGCCCAGAGCCGAAGGAATACCAATTGGAACTGGATCCCGGATGGTGGGAAAGAGAGGGTGATCATGGGGCAGTCCAGGGTCTGGACACGCCGCTGACCTTTCAGGCAACCATCTATCGGGCTGGGGGGAAATATGTCCTGGATGGCCAGTTGCAAGTGGGGCTGCGGCTTTCCTGCGACAAGTGTCTCGACACCTATCGGTACGAGATGGGGTTAACCTTCAGGCTCATCCTCGCCATGCCTGCACCTCAAGAGGCCGAAGAGGAAATCGAGCTTTCCGGCGAAGACATGATGACCGACTTTGTCGAGGGTGAAGAGGTTGACGTGGCGGAGATTATCCGAGAGCAGATATTCCTCGCACTGCCCATGAAATCGGTTTGCAGGCCGACATGCGCCGGCCTTTGCCACAAATGCGGTGCAAATTTGAATTTGGGACCTTGCGGTTGTCAGCGGGAAACGGTCCCTTCCGGTTTTGAGAAGCTTAAACACATCAGAATTAAGGGAGAATGAAGGAAGAAAATGGCTGTTCCAAAGAGAAAAAAATCAAAGGCCAGAAGAGACATGCGACGTTCTCACGACCGCGCAAAGCTGCCGAAGATCGTGGCTTGCCCGCAATGTCATGAACCCGTCCTCCCCCATCATATCTGCCCGGCATGCGGCACCTACCGGGGGAGAACCATCCTGGAGACCGAAGAGAGCTAGGATGAAAGTGGCCTTGGATGCCATGGGGGGGGACCATGCCCCGGATGAAATGGTCCGGGGGGGGATCGAGGCGGCCCTTGACCTCGGCATTGAGGTGGCGCTGGTCGGCGAAGAAGCGGCCATCAATTCGCTGATCGGGGACAAGACCGTCCCGCCAGGACTGACGGTCCATCATTGCACGGAATCGATCCGAATGGATGAAACGCCGCTGAAGGCGGTTCGTCTGAAGAAGGACGCATCCATCCGGGTTGCCTTCGAGCTTGTGAAAATCGGACAAGCGGATGCGGTGGTCAGCGCGGGTAATTCAGGTGCCATGCTGGCAGCGGGCGTGCTGACGCTGGGACGGTTGCCGGGCGTGGATCGGCCGGCCATCGCCGGGCTCTTTCCTGGTGAGAAAGGAACGGTCGTCCTGATCGACGTGGGCGCCAACGTGGATTGCAGACCCTTGCACCTCCTTCAGTTTGCGGCCATGGCGCATGCCTTCGCCGTTTCCTGCATGGGGATCGCATCTCCGAAAGTGGGGCTGTTAAGCATCGGTGAGGAGAAGGGCAAGGGTAACGACCAGGTCCGCCATGCCCACGAACTCCTCAGACAAAGCCCCCTCAATTTCGTCGGCAACATCGAAGGGCGCGACCTCTTGAAAGGTGAGGTCCAGATTGTCGTTTGTGACGGCTTTGTTGGAAACGTGGCCCTTAAACTGATGGAAGGAATGGTCGAGACGATGGCAGGAATGCTTGTGGGCGAGCTGAGTCGGTCGCTTGCAGGGAAAGCATCCCTCTTGCTTGGCCGGGGCCGGCTCAAGCGGTTGAAAATGAGGTTGGATTACGAGGAATATGGTGGAGCGCCTTTGCTGGGCGTCAACGGTGTCGGGATGGTCTGTCATGGCGGGTCCTCCGCCCGGGCCATCAAGAACGCCATTGGCCTGGCGGCCCGCTACGCTGAAAATCGCGTTCTGGACAAAATGGCGGCTCAGCTTGCGGCGGTGAAAGCCGTTGGGGGCACGCCGGCGGGCTGAGGCAAGAGGGCCGATTCATATAGGAGATCGAGGAGATGGTGGACCGGCGAAGTCCGAGAGTCGTCGTGATCACGGGGGGCTCGAGAGGCATCGGAAGGGCGTTGGCCGCGAGGTTTGCCGAAGAAACGCCAAGACTTTTCCTGATACATTACGATCCCGACGAGGTGGCATCCCAGGAGACATCGAGGATCCTGGATCAAAAGGGCGTCAAGGCCCAGATCCGCAAGCTGGATGTGTCCTCCCGGCAGGCGGTTGACGAATGCTTCGCTGAAATCCTTGAACAACATGGACGCATTGACGTCTTGATCAACAACGCGGGAATCACGCGGGACACACTCTTTATCCGGATGAGCGAGGCGGATTGGGATGCGGTCATCAGGGTTAACCTGAAGAGCGTCTTCAATTGCACCCAGGCGGTCTTGCGTCCCATGCTCAAACAGCGGGCGGGCCGAATTGTGAACATTTCCTCCGTGGTTGGACAGATCGGAAACGCCGGGCAGGCCAACTATGCCGCGTCCAAAGCAGGGATCATGGGGTTGACCAAGAGCGTCGCAAAGGAGGCGGCATCACGGGGAATCACGGTGAATGCCGTGGCCCCCGGATTCATAGACACCGAGATGACCTCCATGTTGCCCGAAAAAGTCAAGGAAGCGTTTCTACAGCAAATTCCCCTTGGCAGGATGGGTAAGCCAGAGGACGTTGCCGAGGTTGTTTTCTGGCTTTGTTCGGATGCGTCAGGCTACGTGACGGGGCAGGTTATCCACGTCAACGGTGGCATGTATATGTGATCGATTTCGACTCTAACAGGGAAAAGGCACCTGAAGGCGAACACCGGTGCCCCTTGAGAGAAGAAGCGCTACAGAATGAATCAAAATGAATGAGGAGGTGGTTTATGGCAGCGGTTGAGGAAAAGGTCAAAAAGATTATCTGCGATCAATTGAACGTCTCCGAAGAGGAGGTAGTGTTGGATGCCTCCTTTGTGGACGATCTCGGCGCCGATTCGCTCGATCAGGTCGAGCTGATCATGGCCATAGAGGAGGAGTTTGACATCTCCATCCCCGATGAGGATGCTGAGAAGATCAGGACCGTTCAGGACGCAGTCAGTTACATAAAGAAAGCCACAGGGGTCTGATTCCTCGCTGGTTATCGCCGCGCAGACGTTCTCTGATTTCCTGAGCAGGGGGCTTGGGACGGGTCAGGGTTTTTTCCTCCGCGCGGTTGATGCGAACATGCCCTTGAGGGCCATCTGGGCGGAGGCAAAAAATGTTTCCGGTCTTTGCCTGGGGCCGCTTTCCTGAACATGGAGGCATAAAATGACCAGAAGGGTAGTGGTTACGGGCGTCGGCATGGTCTCCCCTTTGGGGACCGGCGTCCAGAATAACTGGGAGGCGGCCTGTGCAGGGCGGTCCGGCATTGGCCCTATCACCAAGTTTGATGTCTCGGACTTTCCGTGTCAGATCGCAGGAGAAGTAAAGGATTTCAATTCCGAAGATTTCATGGACAAACAGCAGATCCGGCGCTTCGATGTGTTCATTCACTATGCCGTCGCGTCGGCACGGATGGCCATGGAGGATTCGGGGTTGAAAATCGACGAGGCCAACGCCCACAGGGTGGGTTGTATCACAGGTTCGGGTCTCGGTGGTCTGACGATGCTCGAGCACTATCACAGCGTGCTGCTCGAAAAGGGTCCGCGAAAGATCAGCCCGTTTTTCATCCCCGGTATGATCGCCAACATGGCTCCGGGTCAAATCGCCATTGAGTTCGGCGCCAAGGGCCCCAACCTTTCCATCGAAACCGCTTGTGCGGCCAGCGCGCATGCCGTGGGCGAGGCCTTTCGCTTCATCCGTGAGGGGATCGCCGACGCCATGATTACAGGGGGCGCTGAAGCGGTGGTAACCCCCCTGGCGCTTGGGGGCTTTTGCTCCATGAGGGCGCTTTCGACACGAAACCACGAGCCCCAGAGGGCTTCACGCCCTTTTGATTTGAACCGGGACGGATTTGTGATGGGGGAGGGCGCCGGCCTTCTTGTCCTCGAAGCGTTGGACCCGGCCCTTAAGAGAGGTGCCAATATCTACGCAGAGGTGGCGGGTTACGGCCTGAGCGGAGATGCCTATCACGTGTCCGCCCCAGATCCCGAAGGCGGAGGGGCCATCTCGTGCATGAAAATGGCACTGGATTACGCAGGCCTCAAACCTGAGGATGTGGACTACATCAACGCCCATGGAACCTCTACGAAATTGAATGATGCATCCGAGTGCAAGGCGATCAAAACGGTGTTCGGAGATCATGCCCGCAAGGTTGCCATAAGCTCCACAAAATCCATGACAGGGCACCTTCTTGGCGGGGCCGGGGGGGTGGAGGCGATCTTCACGGTCCTTGCCGTGAAGCACGGTCTCATACCGCCGACCATCAACTATGAAACGGTTGATCCTGACTGCGATCTGGACTGTGTGCCGAACGTCGCGAGAAAAGCCGCGATCCGCGCTGCCATGTCCAATTCTTTCGGATTCGGCGGGACCAACGCAACCCTGTTGTTCAAGCCCTTTGGCCGGGAATGATTGAAGAGGGGCGATCCGTGCCTAGACCCATGAATGTTGGGCAAGGTGATCACGTGAAAGACGTTGCTTTGCGCGATTTTGACCCGGAGGTTTACGGTGCGATCAGAAACGAGGTCGACCGGGAGAGGAATTCTCTGGTCATGATCGCATCTGAGAACTACGCCAGCCGGGCCGTGATCGAGGCTCAGGCCTCTCTCATGACGAACAAGTACGCGGAAGGGTATCCCGGCTCGCGCTATTACGGGGGATGCGAGTATGTGGATGTGGTGGAGCGGCTCGCAGTGGAACGTGCGAGGAAACTCTTTGGCGCCCAATATGCGAACGTTCAGCCCCACTCAGGCTCACAGGCCAACATGGCCGTCTACATGACCTTCCTCCAACCCGGGGATGTGATCCTGGGAATGGACCTCTCCCACGGCGGCCATCTTACCCACGGGAGTATGGTCAATTTCTCAGGGAAGCTGTACCGGGCCTTCTTTTATGGGACTGATGAGAAGAGCCACCGGATCGACTACGAAGGCGCAAGGATCCTCGCCAGAAAGCACAAGCCAAAGCTCATCATCGCTGGGGCGAGCGCCTATCCACGGGTAATCGATTTCCAGGCGCTACGGGACATCGCCAACGAATCGGGTGCCCACTTGATGGCGGACATGGCCCACATCGCAGGGTTGGTGGCGGTGAACCTCCATCCATCCCCCGTGGGTGTGGCGGATTTCGTGACAACCACGACCCACAAAACCCTCAGGGGTCCGAGGGGGGGCATGATCCTGGCGGAGGAAAAATACGGCGGAAGGCTCGATAAGGGGGTCTTCCCGGGCATTCAGGGAGGGCCTCTCATGCACGTCATCGCCGCGAAGGCGGTGGCCTTGGAGGAGGCCCTGAGGCCCGAGTTCAAAGAATACCAGAGGCAGGTCGTGTTAAATGCCCGCGTCCTGTCCGAAGCGCTCATGGGATACGGGTTTGACCTGGTCACGGGCGGGACCGACAACCATCTTCTTCTGATAGACCTCACCCGCCGCAATGTCACAGGTCTTGAGGCTGAACGGGCCCTGGGAAGAGCCGGAATCGTCGCCAACAAGAACGCCGTACCGGGTGACCGGCAAGGTCCCAAGATCACGAGCGGGCTCCGGCTTGGGACACCCGCGTTGACCACAAGGGGGATGAAAGAGGAGGAGATGGGGATCGCGGCCGGCTTGATCCGGGACGTGCTCGATGGGCCAGCCAATGAGACGATATTGGATGGGGTAAAGAAAGGCGTTCTCGAACTCTGCCGTCGTTTCCCCGTTTACAAGCATCTGAATGGGGAGATCTGATGTCGAGACCCTCCTGGCCCGAGTACTTCATGGGCATCGCTAGAATGGTCACGGCCAGATCCACCTGTCTGAGGCGGCACGTGGGAGCCATCCTGGTGAAGGACAAGCGGATTCTGGCCACGGGCTACAACGGTGCCCCGTCCGGCGTGAAACACTGCGAAGAAGTGGGCTGTCTGCGACAGGACAGCGCCGTGCCATCCGGCACGCGCCATGAGCTCTGCAGGGGGCTTCACGCAGAGCAGAATGCCATCATCCAGGCGGCCTATCACGGTATTTCCATTACCGGATCAACCCTTTACTGCACGAACAAGCCTTGCGTGATCTGCTCCAAGATGCTCATCAATGCAGGCATCGGGACGATCTATTATGATCAGGGCTACGACGACCCACTGGCGGATCAAATGCTGAAAGAAGCGGGCATCGAAGTGCTGAGGTTGAGCATTTGAAATGTCCCTACTGCTCAAGAATTAACAATAAAGTCATCGACTCGCGCCTGAGCAAAGATGGAAGAATGATTCGTCGGCGAAGGGAATGCGTGGAGTGCGATCGCAGATTCACTACCTACGAAAGGCTTGAGGACTCTCTCCCGATGGTGGTGAAGAAGGACGGGAGGCGGGAGCCTTTTGACCGTGAGAAGATCATTTCCGGGATTCGGAAGTCATGTCAAAAGAGACCGGTCAGCATGACCCAGATTGAAGAGTTCGCCGACGCACTGGAGCTCCACTTTCAGGAGCTGGGCAAGAAAGAAATCGAAAGCTCGGAGATCGGGGAGAGCGTGATCAATACGCTCAGGGAGTGGGATGAAGTGGCCTATGTCCGGTTTGCCTCCGTATACCGGCAGTTTCGGGACATCAATGAGTTCATGGCTGAACTGGAAGAGATCTTGAAAGCCAGGAAAGAAAAGGAAAACCATTAATTTCAATACCGTCCGCGCTTCCTCTCCTTTTTTTCACAGCGATTCCAGGTTCAGGCCTTCACATTCCTCTCGAACCGAGAACCGTCTAACGTTCAATCCCCTGTGTGTGAGTCTCTTGGAAGATCGAGACATTACATATATGAAGATGGCCTTGCACCAGGCACGGAAAGGGCTTGGCCGGACGTCGCCCAACCCCGCCGTCGGGGCAGTGGTCGTGAAGGACGGACGGGTGATTGCCGCTGGGCATCACAGGAAGGCGGGCGCTCCCCATGCGGAGGTCGATGCCCTGACCAAGCTTGATGGGTATGCGCCGGGTGCGACGCTCTATGTGACGCTTGAGCCCTGCAATCACCACGGGCGGACGCCTCCCTGCACAGAGGCTATCCTGGAAAGCGGCATCCAACGGGTTGTGGTGGGGATGAGGGACCCCAATCCCCGTGTCAGAGGTGGGGGCATCGAGTTTCTTTCACAGAGAGGCGTCGCGTTGAGGGTAGGCGTCCTCGAAAAGGAGTGCGCGCAGATGAACGAGGCCTTCATCCGGTTTGTCAGCTCCAATCGACCGTTCCTGATCCTCAAGTCCGCATTGACCCTCGACGGCTGGACGGCGACGCGTTCGAACCATTCCGCCTGGATCACCAATGAGCGGTCAAGGGGTTTCGTTCACAGGATGCGGGACCGTGTGGATGCCATTCTGGTCGGTGTGGGCACGGTCTTGTGCGATAACCCTTCCCTGACGACACGCCTCAAAGGGCGCAAGGGCAGAAATCCCATTCGGGTCGTAGTGGATACACATCTCAGGACACCCTATACGGCCCAAGTCATCCGTCCAGACCCATCGGCTCCCACGGTTCTCGTGGCAGGTGAGCGGGCGGACCCACGACGCGTCACTCTTTTCGAGGAAAGGGGGGTCAAAGTCATCCGGTGTCAGCAAGTCTCCGGGAGGATTGACTTGGTCGCCCTTATGGGTATATTGGGAAAGATGTCGGTCATGAGTGTCCTCGTGGAAGGGGGCGCCTCACTGGTTGGTTCCCTGATTCGGGAACAATTGATCGACAAGTTCTATCTCTTCGTGGCACCCAAAATTCTTGGGGGAGACGACGGCATCCCTTTGGCACGGGGCCGCGGTCCCGAAAGAATGGATGAATGTTTGCGCTTGACGGAGATTGAGCGCAGACGATTCGGGGATGACACGCTGATCGTCGGGTACCCGAGGTACCGTTCGATGGATGGCCTCAGCCGACGGGGATCGGAAGGAGAGACAGATTAGATGTTTACCGGTCTCGTGGAAGGCATCGGCAGAATCAATGCGATTCACCGAAGACAGGGGGAGATACAGCTGATGATCCTGTCGCCTTTCCCAGCGACGGCGTGTCGCGTGGGAGACAGTATCGCCGTGGATGGGGTTTGTCTCACAGTGACCAATTTGGCAGGAGACCTCCTTGTCGTTGATGTCTCGGGAGAGACGCTTTCTCGAAGCACGATTGGATTGTTGAAGCAGGACGACGTGGTGAATCTGGAGCGGGCCCTAAGGGTTTCGGATCGCCTCGGTGGCCATCTGGTTGCCGGTCATGTGGATGGTATCGGCAAGATCCTTCAGAAAGAGCGACGCCAGCGATCTTGGTTTTTCAGAATCGGGATCGATCGATCGTTGTCCCGCTATACCATCGAAAAGGGCTCCATTGCCGTTGACGGTATCAGTCTCACCATCAATCATTGCGGTGATAGATTTTTCGAGGTGAACATTATCTCTCACACCGCGTCCGAGACCACCTTGCAGCGGAAAAAGGTCGGCGATTTGGTCAACATCGAGACGGACATGCTGGCTAAGTACGTGGAGAAATTTGTCAAAGGACAAGGAAAAGAGGAAAACAAATCGACCCTTGATATGGACACCCTGAGAAAGCACGGGTTTGGGGATTAGAATGCCGATTTCAAATATTGAAGACGTCCTGGAAGATTTGAAACAGGGGAAAATGATCATCCTTGTTGACGACGAGGATCGGGAAAACGAGGGAGACCTGACGATTGCGGCCGAGAAGGTGACCCCTGAAGCCATCAACTTCATGGCAAGGTACGGGCGGGGTTTGATTTGCCTTGCGCTGAGCCCCGATATCGTAGAGCAATTGCGCCTTCCTCTGATGGTTTACCAGAATCTGTCACCCTTCAAAACCGCCTTCACGGTCTCCGTGGAAGCCAGAACCGGGGTGACAACGGGGATTTCGGCCGCTGACCGCGCACACACGATTTTGACGGCTGTCGCCCAGGACGCGAAACCTGAAGACTTGATCATGCCCGGCCACGTCTTTCCCCTCCGGGCCCGACGGGGTGGCGTGCTCTTCAGGACCGGGCAGACCGAAGGCTCTGTGGACTTGGCGCGACTGGGTGGGCTGAAGCCTGCAGCGGTCATCTGCGAAGTCATGAATGATGATGGGACCATGGCGAGGTTGCCGGATCTCGAGCGATTTGCCGAGAAGCACGGCATGAAGATCGCCACTGTGGCCGATGTGATCGCATACCGAATGCGGAATGAATCTTTTGTTCACAAGGCAGCTGAGACGATCCTTCCGACCCCATTCGGTGAATTCAAGGCCATTGCTTTCGTCAACGACATCGATGACTACGAGCATTTGGCTATTGTCAAGGGGGAGATCGATCCTGAACAGGATGTCCTGGTTCGCGTCCATTCCGAATGTCTGACCGGTGATGTGTTCGGATCCTACCGCTGCGATTGTGGGGAGCAACTTCAGAAGGCCATGGCCATGCTGCAGCAGGAAGGTCTGGGCGTCATTCTTTACCTCCAGCAAGAGGGGCGAGGCATCGGGTTGGCCAACAAACTGAAGGCGTACGCATTGCAGGATCAAGGCCTTGATACCGTTGAAGCAAATGAAGAGCTCGGTTTCAAGGCGGATATGAGGGACTACGGCGTGGGGGCCCAGATCCTGGTTGCCTTGGGCGTCCGGAAAATGAGGCTCATTACCAACAACCCGAAGAAGATGATCGGGCTCGAAGGGTATGGCTTGACGGTCACGGACCGTGTGCCCATCGAAACGGAACCCAAACCCGAGAACCTCAAGTATCTTCTCACCAAGTGCCAGAAGCTTGGGCACCTAATCAAAATAAAGGGGCTTGAAGAGTGAGGCCATCTTCTGTCGCGTGATGGTATCCCTGGTCGGTTTTGTTTATGAGAATTGCTCAGTTCAGGTGAAAAGGAGGGGGGATTATGCCCAAGGTCTTGGAAGGAAAGCTATCGGCCGAGGGGTGTCGGTTCGCGATCATCGTGAGCCGGTTCAACGATTTTGTGAGCTCGAGGCTGGTAGATGGCGCCATGGATGCGCTGATCCGACATGGCGCAGACGATCAAGCGGTGATTTTGGCCAGGGTTCCGGGTGCATTTGAGATTCCGTTGATGGCAAAACGGTTCGCGGAATCGGGCCGCTACGATGCCGTCATCTGTCTCGGTGCGGTGATCAGGGGTTCCACACCCCATTTCGACTATGTGGCGGCGGAGGTTTCCAAGGGCATTGCATCCGTGGCCCTTGAGACGAAAGTCCCGGTGACGTTCGGCGTGCTCACGACCGATAACCTCGAGCAGGCCATTGAGCGGGCGGGTTCCAAATCGGGCAATAAGGGCTGGGAAGCGGCCATGGCTGCCATCGAGATGGTCAACCTTTTTAAGACAATGGAGTGATCCCCAATGTACCTTCTCATAAGTTCTGCCCTTGATGTTGGCAGTTCATATTGGGGTGAAAATTGAAAATCCAAATATCGAAATCCGAAATTCGAAACAATATCAAAATTCCAATGTTCAAAATCCGAAATTAACCAGGACTCAAGTCGTGGTTCTTCCGTTTTGATCATTCGTATTTTGATCATTTGTCACGCCACGGCGTGATTGTTTCGAGTTTCGATATTCGAATTTGGGATTTCTGTTTGCCAATTTTAGGTAGAGAACTTCTGAGACAAGGCACTAGACGGATTTCAACCACTGACTATGGGATTGAGACGACGCGCACGGGAACTGGCCATCCAGGTCCTCTTTCATCTGGAGTTCACTCCGGGTGACCCGAACAGGGCATTCGAGCTGATTTGCGCGAACTTTCCGGTGCAGGAGTCACTGAAGGACTTTGCACTGGTCCTGATCCTGGGCGTGGGCGAACAAAAGGGGCTCTTGGACGGCGTGATTCGAAAGGCGTCCAAGAATTGGCGCTTAGAGAGGATGTCGAAGTTGGACATCTCCATCCTTCGGGTCGCCGCCTATGAAATCCTTTTCAGAGAGGACATCCCTCCCAAGGTATCCATCAACGAGGCGGTGGAACTGGCAAAGCGGTACGGTTCCGAGGAGTCCAGCAGTTTCATCAACGGTGTGCTGGATCACATTTACAGCGACACCTACGGCGTCGATCGTTGCGATGCGGACCCTGCCGTCGGAAAACAGGGCTTCCCGCTGGAGGGCAGCCTGCCTTCGGATGGGGCGGAGCCGGAAAAGGGGACTTCCATCTGATGGGGGCTCCGAACGCAAGGGTCTGTGACGGGGTGTAACGATATCCAGTCAGGAAGGTGCGGAATGACGAAGTACAATCCTCAAGAGATTGAGATGAAGTGGCAGGGCCGCTGGCACGAGAAGGGATTGTTCAAGGTTTCGGAAGACCCCGCCAAGGAAAAGTACTATCTGCTTGAGATGTTTCCCTACCCTTCGGGAAAGATTCACATGGGGCATGTCCGTAACTACACCATCGGGGATGTGGTTGCAAGATACAAGCGGATGTGTGGAAAGAATGTGCTCCATCCAATGGGATGGGACGCTTTCGGGCTGCCCGCAGAGAATGCTGCCATCGAAAACCAGACCCATCCGGCCCGGTGGACCTTCGAGAACATTGATGCCATGAAGGCTCAGCTGAAGAGAATGGGTTTCAGCTACGACTGGGACCGTGAGCTGGCGACTTGTGATCCGGACTATTACAGGTGGGAACAGCTCGTATTCCTGAAGATGTACGAGAAGGGGCTGGCCTACAAGAAGCGGACACACGTGAACTGGTGTGAGAAGTGCCAGAGCGTGCTCGCCAACGAGCAGGTCGAGAATGGTTGCTGCTGGCGCCACACGGACCAGGAAGTCTCCATCAAGGAGATGGACAGCTGGTTCCTGAAGATTACAGCCTATGCAGAGGAGATTTTGCAGCACTGCGACCGTTTGCCGGGCTGGCCCGAGCGGGTGCTCACCATGCAGAGGAACTGGATCGGGAAGAGCTACGGGGCAATCATCCGTTTCCCGCTCATGGGCTCTGATGAGGTGATCGAGGTCTTCACAACCCGCCAGGATACGCTCTATGGCGCCACTTTTCTTTGCTTCGCGCCCGAGCACCCCATGGTGAAGGAGATGGTGAGAGGGCTTCCCCAGGAGGGGGAGGTGATGGCGTTCATTGACAGGACCCTGCGGGTGGCCAGCTATATGCGCACGGCGGACTTCACGGTCAAGGAAGGCGTTTTCACTGGCCGATATTGCCTCAACCCCCTCACAGAGGAAAAGATACCGATCTATGTGGCCAATTTCGTGCTCTTCGATTACGGGACCGGGGCCATCATGGCCGTGCCGACGCACGATCAGAGGGATTTCGAGTTCGCCAAGAAATACGACCTCCCGTTGAGGGTGGTGATCAAGCCCGTGGATGCGGACCTGGACGAACGGTCCATGACCGAGGCCTATGCAGGAGAAGGGATTCTGGTGAACTCGGGCCCCTTCAATGGCCAGCGAAACCTGGAGGTGCTGGAAGGAATCGCTGAATACCTGGAGACAAGAGGTTCGGGGCGAAAGACCGTCAATTACCGGCTGAGGGATTGGGGCATCTCCCGTCAACGCTACTGGGGCGCCCCCATTCCCATTATATACTGCGATCAGTGTGGAACTGTACCGGTACCTGTTGCGGACCTCCCCGTTGTCTTGCCATTGGGTCTGGACATGAGGGCCAACGGTGGATCGCCCCTCCCCTTTGAGCCATCCTTTTATGAGGCCTCCTGCCCCCGATGTGGTGGAAAGGCAAGACGGGAGACAGATACCATGGATACCTTTGTGGAGTCGTCCTGGTATTTTGATCGCTATGCCTGCCCGGACTATCGCGAGGGACCGCTCGACGAGCGACGGGTGGATTATTGGATGCCGGTGGATCAATACATCGGCGGGATCGAGCATGCGATCCTGCACCTCTTGTATTCACGCTTTTACACCAGGGTGCTTCGTGACATGGGCTACCTGAAAATCAGCGAGCCCTTCACCAACCTGTTGACGCAGGGGATGGTCTGCAAAGAGACCCAGCAATGCCCGAAACACGGCTACCTTTATCCCAAAGAGGTTGGAGAGGGTCGCTGCCTTCGCTGTGGGTCCGAGATCATTACGGGCAACATCCTGAAGATGTCCAAGTCCAAGAGAAATGTCGTGGACCCGCAAGACCTCATCGGTCAGTATGGTGCGGATACGGTTCGCATGTTCTGCCTTTTTGCTTCCCCGCCGGAGAAGGACCTGGAGTGGAGCGAACAAGGCGTTGATGGGGCGTACAGATTTCTCAATCGCGTCTGGCGATTGGTGGTGGACAACCTGAAAGAGATCCGGGAGGCATCCATCCATGAGCCAGGCGGCGATCCGGATCCTGAATTGAGGGCACTCCATCGTAAGACTCACGAGACTATCAAACGTGTCACGCGGGACATTGAGGACCGGTTCCACTTCAACACGGCCATTGCCGCTGTCATGGAATTGGTCAACGACGTAAATCGGATATTGGGTACCAAGAGACAGAAAGACGCGGCGCTGTGGTCCGTGGTCAGCGAGGCGGTGGAGGCGATCATCACGCTTCTTTCGCCGGTTGTGCCCCACATCGCCGATGAGCTCTGGAATATGATCGGTCACCCGGCGTGCCTTCTGGAGGTCACCTGGCCGACCTTTCGGCCCGAGGCCCTGGAGGTGGAAAGCCAGGTCGTCGTCGTGCAGGTGAACGGTAAAGTGAGAAGTCGAATAGAGCTACCCGTGTCCCTGAGCGAGGAAGAGATCGAAGCCCGGGCGTTGGCGGATGATCGGGTCATTCGATTTATCGAGGGAAAATCTGTGAAAAAAGTGATCGTGGTTCAAAGGAAGCTGGTGAATGTGGTGGTTTAAGGCAGCCAAGCCCTGTCGGTCCTTGAAAGGACCTTCCGGACGGAGCGGGCATGACAGCAGGAATGGGGGAATGATCAAACCGGCCGCAACCAGGTGGGTATGGTCCGGGGTTTTGCTCTGTGTTTTTCTGCTTGTATTTGGCCATTGCGGCTATAGGGTTCAGCCCGTGGGCCGCCCAGTTGGCATCGACATCGAGAGTCTTGCCATTCCCATGGTAGAGAGCACTTCTTCAACGGCGGGTTTCGAGGGCGATTTCACCAGGATCATTCAGGAGGAATTTGTCACTAACTCAAGGGTTCCGCTCGTTTCAAGGGAAGAGGCTGCTATGGTCGTGTTGGGGCGTATCCATACCATCAAGACGAGTCCGCTGGGCTACAGCCTGTCCGTTTCGAAGGATTACCCGGTGACAAGCAGCCGTTGGTTGATCATGAGAATGGACGCGAAACTGGTGGACCGGCGCACCGGAAAGACCATCTGGACGGAAAAGGACCTGGAAGAGAAGACCTCCTTTCAGGTGGGGGATGACCCTCTTGTCAACCGGTACAACGAACGACAGGCGCTCGAGCAAAACGCCAGACGCCTGGCCAAGCGGATCTACCTCAAGACCATGGAACGATTCTGACGATGGCGGAGCCGCCAAAGGATGTGTTGTCAATGGCCATCAGCGAGGGTGGCGGGTCTTTTTACCTCTTCTACGGGGAATGCGACTTTCGCATGGAACAAGCTGTCGAGCGGCTTTGTCGAAGCCTACTTGCGCAGGAAACCGAGTCCTTCAATTTTCACACCTTCTACGGCGGGAAGCAGGGCGTGTCTGAGACCACGGACACGGGGAGGATCATCGAAACCGCCCAGTCCTTGCCCTTTATGTCGGAGCGCAGGGTGATCGTGGTCAGGCGGACAGAGGCATATCCCGCGTCGGCCCTGGCGACGCTCATACCCTATCTCCATGATCCCTGTCCCACGACCTGTCTGATTTTTGTGAGCGCCAAAGCGGACTTCAGGAATAAGTTTTATACGTTCATAAGGGATGCGGGCAAGGCCATCCAATTCAAGAACCCCTCGGAAAAGGATATGGTCCCGTGGCTCATGCAGACCGCCAAATCGTTGGAGCTCAGGATCACGCACCGGGGCTGTGCCTACCTCCATGAGATGGTCGGGAGCCAACTGCGTGATTTGTACAACGAACTCGAAAAGCTCCATGTCCGATATGGGACTGATCAGGTGGACGTGGAACAGGTCAGAGAGCTCGGTGTGAGCAGCCGGACTTACACTATTTTCGATCTGGTCGAACAGATTTCAAAAAAACGGGCCGCCGAGTCCCTGAAGGTGTTGAACCGGTTTCTGGAAGAGGAGGGGAGAGACGGGCCCATGCGGATCCTTGGTATGCTGGGCCGGGAGCTCAGGTTGCTGTGGCAGGCCAAATCCATCACGGAGGCGGGCGGTAGGACCCAGGAAGTTGCCCAGAGACTCAGCCTTCAGGGGTTTGTCGCACAGCGGGTTTGCGAGCGATCGAAACGATGGGACGATGGCGGGTTGCGCCGTGCCCTTCAACTGCTTTACGAAGCCGACGGTTTGGTGAAGACAGGATCCGACCCGACCCTGGTGCTGGAAAACCTGGTCATCGGTTTCTGCGGATAAACCCGATCACGACGCCGAAAGGCGATTGACCTGCTTGTAAAGCCGGGACACCTTACGAGCCGCCATTTTTTTGTGAATCGTCTTCTTTGCAGCGGTCTTCTGGAGAAGGGAAACGGCCTCTGAGAGTTTTTGGGTCGCCTTCTCAGCGGATTTGTCAGAGACTGCAGCAAGGACCTGCTTGACCACATTCTTGACCCGTGTCTTTCGAGCCTTGTTTCTCAATTTTCTGACTTCACTCTGTCTGGCTCTCTTGAGCGCAGATTTATGATTGGCCAATGCAGCGCCTCCTCGTATAAAAGTTATAAAAATATTCTTATAATCGTCATGGGTCCCCTGCGTCAAGACCTTTTTTTCAAACCTGGGCGGAGATTCGCCAGGTGGCAAGGCGCCGGCGACCTTCAAGGCCGAACGCCGGCGGCTCCGATCCTGATTTTGGCGGTCTTTGCCTTGGAACGAATCAGGGTGGTTTTGCCGCTTGAAAAAGCCGCAGGCCTCTGGTAATAACATCTATGGACACCATTTTTTCCTCCGTCGATATCGGGAGCCACACCGCCAGACTTCTTATCGCTCAAATCCAGGGCCCGGAGCGGCCTCTCATCGTGCTCGCTCGAAAAAGGACTTACACCCGCCTGGCCGAAGGATTCGATGAAACCGGGCCAAGGATCCTTCATGAACGTGGGGTCGAACGGACGCTGGAGGCGCTGCGGGATTTCGCAAACCTCAATCAGCAATTTCAGGTCCAAAAGGTCTGGGCCGTGGCCACCGGTGTGGTCCGAGAGGCCGAAAACAGAGATCTCTTTTTGAGACGATGCTATGAGACAACCGGCGTCCAGGTCAGGGTGATTCAGGGCCAGGAAGAGGCGCGTCTCATGAGCAAAGGGGTTCTTGGCGCGATTCAGGTGGCGGGGAATCCGTTTGTCATCTTTGACCTGGGTGGGGGCAGCACGGAGTTTTTCTGTGACCGTCACGGTGAGGTCTTCGAGAGGTCGATTCCATTAGGGGCCGCCCGGCTCACTCAGCGCTATCTTCTGTCCGACCCTCCCACCGAAAGCGAGATCGAGGCAATGCGTGCACATATCGACGCAGGGCTTAAGGCTTCTTTTCTGTCATCCTTCAACGGGGATGCGGTGCAGTTCATCGTCGGCACGGGCGGTACGGTCTCGTCCCTGGCGGGTATGATGAAAGGGATCCCCAGTGAAATGCTTATTCCTGAGAAAATCAACGGAATGGCTCTTTCTACCGCCGGCATAGAGGCAATCTACGATAGGATCAAACGGACGCGCCTTGATGAGAGACTCGCTACATGGGCGCTCGACAGGGCAAGAGCCGACGTGATTATCGCCGGGACCCTCGTGGTCCTGTCTATTCTCCATTTTTTTTGCATGAAGGAAGTCGTCGTCAGTATGTCTGACTTGCTTGAAGGAATTCTGCTCGACGCGATTGAAGGAGGACGACATGGCAGGGAATGACCTCGAATATGGATTCACCTTTGACGACCTTCTTTTGGTACCGGCCTACTCATCGATTCTTCCCCATCAAGTCGATGTGCGCACCAGGCTTTCGAGGAACATTTGCCTCAATATCCCCATCGTGAGCGCTGCCATGGACACCGTGACCGAGGCCGCGACAGCCATTACCATGGCCAGACAGGGCGGCCTGGGATTCATTCACAAGAATATGTCCGTTGAGCGGCAGGCGCTTGAGGTCGAAAAGGTCAAGAAATCAGAGAGCGGCATGATCATTGACCCCATTACCATTGAGCCTGACCGAAAGATATCCGATGTCCTGAAGATCATGAAAGAGCACAGGATTTCCGGCGTGCCGGTGGTCAGGGATGGAAGTCTCATGGGCATCATCACGAACCGCGATTTGAGGTTTGAAACAAACCTCGATCAGAAGGTGGAGGCGGTGATGACCAAGGAGAACCTGGCTACGGCCAAAATGGGAATCACGCTGGATGAGTCCAAGGCCATCCTTCATGAACGACGCATCGAGAAACTGCTTGTCGTGGACGACGAAGGAAAATTGATCGGCCTCATCACCATCAAGGATATTGAAAAGATCAAACAGTACCCGAATTCCTGCAAGGACGGCTTTGGGCGGCTACGGGTCGGCGCGGCGGTCGGCGTCGGGGCCGACACGGAAGAGAGGGTCCGCAGGCTGGTAAGCGCGAAGGTGGATGTGCTGGTCGTGGATACGGCCCATGGCCACTCGGAGAAGGTCGCTCACACCGTGAAGGCCATCAAGCGCGAGTTCCCGGAGCTTGAGTTGATCGTAGGCAACGTGGCCACTGCCGATGGGACAAGGGCCCTCATTGAGGCGGGGGTGGATGCGGTAAAAGTGGGTGTGGGACCCGGTTCCATTTGCACAACCAGAGTGGTCGCCGGCGTGGGTGTCCCTCAAATGACAGCCATCATGAACTGCGCAGCCGAGGCCAAGAAGCACAATGTCCCTGTGATCGCCGACGGCGGGATCAAATACTCAGGCGATGTCACCAAGGCCCTGGCCGGAGGGGCCGATTCCGTCATGATCGGTGGCCTCTTCGCAGGGACAGATGAGAGCCCAGGAGAGACCATCCTGTTTCAAGGAAGGAGTTACAAGGTCTACCGCGGCATGGGGTCATTGGAGGCCATGAGGGAAGGCAGCAGAGATCGCTATTTTCAAGAGGATACGGATTCCGAGAAGAAGCTGGTCCCGGAAGGGATCGTTGGCCGCGTGCCCTATCGCGGGCCGCTGGCAGACTCCCTTTACCAGTTGGTTGGGGGCTTAAGCTCTGGAATGGGGTATCTCGGGTGCAGGGACATCGAAGCGCTTCAGACAAATTCGAGGTTCCTGAGGATCACCCCTGCGGGCCTCAGGGAAGGCCATGTCCATGACGTGATCATCATCAAGGAGGCCCCCAACTACCGTCTGGAATGAACGTCGTAGATCCGCTCGGCGGATCGCAGAGGATGCATGATAGAAAGCCCTTATAAACAGAAGATCCTGATTCTCGATTTCGGATCACAGACCACCCAGCTTATCGCCAGAAGGATTCGAGACGCGCAGGTCTATTGCGAGATTCATCCGTTCAGCCTTGACATAGCGGCCATCAGGGCGTTTTCGCCCAAAGGGATCATTCTCAGCGGTGGACCGGCGAGCATCTATGATGCGCGCGCGCCTGTGGCGCATGCGGCCATCCTCGATCTGGGCGTCCCCGTGCTCGGCATTTGCTATGGGATGCAGTTTTTGACAGACCTGTTGGGGGGCAAGGTGGCGAAGGCCAGCGATCGGGAGTATGGCAACGCCCTCATTCGGGTCGAGGACGACAGCGATCTCTTTCATGGTCTGGGGAAACCGGAAGGAGAGACGGTATGGATGAGCCATGGCGACCGGATCGAACGCACGCCAGACGGCTTCGTCGTGCTTGCAAGCAGCAGGAACAGCCCCGTGGCCGCCATGGCGGATTCCTCAAGACGCTTTTTTGGTGTGCAGTTTCATCCGGAAGTGATTCACACCCCCGGAGGACAACGGATCCTCCAAAATTTCGTGTACCGAATCTGCGGGTGTGCACCCACCTGGACCATGAGCTCTTTCGTTCGAAGAACCATTGAGCATCTGAGAAAGGAGATCGGTGGGGACCGGGTTATTTGCGGGGTTTCTGGGGGTGTGGACTCCTCTGTCACGGCCGTCCTCCTTCACGAGGCCGTAGGGAAGCAACTTACCTGCATCTTCGTGGACAACGGGCTTCTGAGAAGGGATGAAGCCCAGGAAGTGATGGAGCTTTTTCAAGAACGATTCGGCATGGATCTCCACCTTGTGGATGCATCCTCCACATTTCTGCAGAAATTGAAGGAGGTCACGGACCCGGAGCGGAAGAGAAAGATCATTGGGAATGAGTTCATCGCCGTTTTTGAAAAAAAGGCAAGAGAGCTCGGGCGCGCCAAGTACCTGGCCCAGGGGACCCTGTACCCCGATGTCATCGAGAGCGTGTCATTCAAGGGGCCATCGGCAACGATTAAGACACATCACAATGTGGGCGGGCTCCCGGCGGTCATGAGGCTCAAGCTGGTTGAGCCGCTCAGGGAGCTTTTCAAAGATGAAGTCCGTCAGGTAGGATTTGAGCTTGGGTTGCCCAGGGAGCTCGTGATGCGCCAACCTTTCCCAGGGCCGGGTCTCGCGGTACGAATCCTGGGCGAGGTGACCCAAGAACGGTTGGAGATCCTTCGGTCGGCCGACGTGATCGTCCTGGACGAGATCAGGAAAGCGGGGCTTTATGAGAAGGTGTGGCAGGCCTTTGCGGTTCTCCTACCGGTGAGGACCGTAGGGGTAATGGGGGATGAAAGAACTTACGAAAACGCGGTAGCCATTCGGATCGTGGACAGCCTGGATGCGATGACAGCCGATTGGACGCGGGTTTCTCATGAGATCCTGGCGGCCATGTCGAACCGGATCATAAACAGCGTCAAAGGAGTCAATCGGGTCGTGTATGACATCTCATCCAAGCCCCCAGGCACGATTGAGTGGGAGTGAAGCGGGGCAAAGGGTCCCACGCCCTGCAACAAAAAGCCTCCGGGCTGAAAGGAGGTGAAAACGCCCGGAGGCGGAACGATAGGGAGGGTTTTTCCTATCTGTTTAAATAATAATTCAGAAAAGCCGTTCGTCAACTCCTGCCCTGGCACATCTTTGGAAAATCTCTAAATCCCCCGCTCACCCGATCTCCCGCAGAGCGAAACCTGCTTTCCCCCCCTTATTACCACTCGGGTTTCACCTTGAGCAGAAGACGTTTCAGCTTTTTCCCAGAAATGAGCGATTTTCAGTCGCGACTCTTATATCGCTGGGTCGCCCGATTCAGGTTAACGGTAAAGCCCTCGATCCCTCATAATACCGGGCGCCCCTCAGTGAGATGGCAATTTCTCCTGGACCCGGTAAAAGGGCCTTTGATTTGATCGCAGGCCCTCTCACGGCAGAATTATGCCTTTACGTATGAGCCCTTCTGTTCGCTCTTGATGAGGCCCCTCTTTCTCAGCTTGTAGATATTGTCGCGGATCTTCTGGTTGTTGAAGCCTGTCTTTTCCTTGATTTGTGCTGTAGTGACCCCGGTCTTTGTGTTCGAGACAATCTCAAGGACGGCGTCGGCGGCCGATTGTGTCGACCGTTTTGGCCTTGGTTGAACCGTCTTGGCCGCTGCCTTGGCTTTTCTAGGCTTTGGAGCCGCTGCCCTGGCTTTGGCTTTGGCTTTGGCTTTTGGTTTTCTTGCGACCTTCGGTTTCGCCTTCTTTTGAACCGTGGCCTTTTCAAGCTTGTCGAGCTTCTTGCCGAGCTTCTCGGTTTTTTGAGTCAGGGTCTTAAGACCCTTCAATACGGCCTGAACATCCTTTTTTACCTGTTTCATTAATAGGCACCTCCGTCAATTAAGGTTTGGAATCAAGGACTACGCCTTTACGCCACGACGAGAGAAGCAACCTCCGTTTCGTTGTTCTGAAAGAGGCCGCATCGCTCGTATGATACGAAAGTTGTGCTATTAATAATGAATTCGGTTCAAAAGTCAAGAACAATTAACAGAAAAAATCGTAATCGGGCCTCAATGGGGGAAAATTTTTCGCTATGACTACGATTGACTCCAAGTAAGCAACACGAAAGCGGTCCTTATTTCCCTTCTCAGCCTTTATTTCTATACGGAGAGTTTTGTTCCGCTTGAATGGTTGTGTCGATGTTTGGGCGATACGGCGGACCGAGTGATTCCCATTCATCTTGAAGCGAGGTCTCAATGACCTCGTAATGGAGAAAGACCGTATTATCCCCGATGCGCCTCACCTCCAGCAACTTCATCTCCATGGATATATGTTTTTCGAACAAAGAAATGCCGCTTCCGAAAACCAGAGGTGACACGGTCACCATGACTTCGTTGATAAGCTGTGCCTCTGCAAAGAGCGTGTTGATAATCGTTCCTCCGGCAAGGACGGCCTCCGAAAAGCCCTCCTTTTCCAGGTCAGAGAGAATCTCCTTTGCAGGTCTGTCTGTGAATACCAGGTTGTCCCACTCGGATTTTCTGGCCCGTTGACGGGTTATGATGATGTTTTTGCGGCCGGGAAGCGGCTTTCCCAAAGTGTCAAAGGTCCTTGAGCCCATGATGACCACGCCTGCCTGTTTGGAAATCTTCGCGAAAAGGGCTTTGTCTTCCTTTTCAGTCCAGTCCGGGAAGTGCGCCATCGTCCTCGCAACTCTGCCGTCGAGGGTCATAGCCATCAGCAGGATCGTCTTCATGAAGGGCCCCTTTTTAAGCTTTTTAGAAACCCTTCGGGGTACGGACGAAGGGTGTTCAGTCGGTCAACCGCGTTACAATCGATTCCCATGTGACGGGCATTTAGAACATATTCTGAGGTTATGTCAATAAGTGACCTTGTGTCTTGATCTAGGATCCGGGAAGGCTCACCATCGCGGCGAAAAATGAATTCATCGCTCCATCCGCTTGTTGGGGGGTGAAACGCAGGGGCGGATGTTCAAAAATAAGATCATTCGGATCAGAGGTGCATTCAGAAAGGGGTGGCCTTTGTGAGATCTCTTTGGGGCTCAAGGACAGGAATCGACGTTCATGGCCCTGACAAGGGCTTTGCCTGAATCATAGGACCTCGCCAGGAACTCAGGGAATTTCAGTACATCCCCCTCGAAGTCAAGCCCCCGGTACAGTAGCGACTTCCATAGCGCCATATCCAAGGCGTCGAACAAATAATGGATGGTGAGAAGCGCACCGTCAAAAAGTCGCTTCCCGCTTGTCGCTCCCGCTGAGATGAAAAGCCCCTTTCTTATAGTTTCCCTCTTTCCGAATGGGACTTTGTCTATCCAATACTTCTTGACCCACCACGACTGAAATCTGTCAATGAACGCTTTGGTGTGGGCGCTCAGCCCGTAAAAAAAAATGGGTGAAGCCAAGATCATACCTTGTGCATTGGCCATCTGGTCGTGGATCTGCTGAAAGTCATCCTTTATCACGCAACGTCCGGTCTTTTTGCAGCCGTAGATCTCAAGGCAAGGCGAGATGTTGAGGTCCCGCAGTACCACTTCAGTAACGTCGGCCCCGGCGTCCCGGGCACCCTGAACAGCGCTATTCAGGAGAAGGGCCGTATTTCCATTTCTCCGCGGACTGCCGCAGATGGCGATGATTTTGGTCACGCGAGGCTCCTGTGTCATTACCTTGTTCCGTCAACTTAGTATTTCAGGCTCACGACCCCGGGCCTCACGGATGTCCTCCTCCGTAATCCCAAGAAGGTGAAAAATATGGGTGAGACGTGCGCGTCCAAGGCTGGCATTGGCCACCCGTTGGAGCGATTTCTTCGCGTTGTATGCAATCCCCAGGCCCGCCTGGCCCAGCATGAGCGCATCGTTCGCCCCGTCGCCAATGACCACCGTCTGGTCCAGGGGGATTTTTTCGTTGCAGGCAACCTGGTTGACGAGCTTTGCCTTTTGTGCCGCGTCGATGATGGGGCCTTGAACGCGTCCTGTCAACACGCCGTCTCTGATTTCAAGACGATTTGCAAAGGCATAGTCCAGCCCAAGTCTTTCTTTAAGGTCTTGGGCGAAAAAGTCGAACCCTCCGGTGACAATGCCAAGTTTGTACCCGAGCCAATTGAGGGTCGTGACCAATTCCTCTGCGCCTTCTGAGAGGGGAATGTGCTCGCGGACATCGACCAGGTCCTGAACCGTGAGCCCCTTTAGAAGCGCAACGCGTTGAATCAATGCCGACTCGAAATCGAGATCCCCGCGCATGGCCTTTTCCGTAATCCTTGTCACCTCGCGATGGACACCCGCCTTCTTCGCCATTTCATCGATGATTTCCATGTCGACGAGGGTGCTGTCCATGTCAAAGAAAACCAGACGCTTGTTTTTGCGGTAGGCCTCCATCTTTTGAAGAGACAGATCCATGCCCAATTCGCGGCTTTTCACCATGATCCGCTCTTTCAAACGTCCCAGATTTACGGCGCCATTGACGTTGATAGTCATTTCAATGGATCGAGCTCCGTGGTGGGACAGGCTCGATATGGTTTCGATGTTTGCATCTTCCTCGCCCAGGATCTTGGACAACTCCGCAAGTGCCCGTGTGGAACCGAAATGGGTGAGCACATAGAGGTTTTTCTGGTGAACCGACTTGACCTCGTGTTGGGCAAAGAGTCTGAAGTTGAGGGTCAAATTGAGTTGGCTCGCCTCGTACAAGAGATCTTTGATGACGCTGTCCGCGGATTGCTTTGCCGTCGTCAGATCCAGAAGAAAGTAAAGCCCCAACAGATTTTGAAGGGAGGCCTGCTCAATGTCCACCAACTCCACTTCGTGCTCCATCAGCACGCGGGTAAACGTCGCCGTAATACCTGGACGGTCCTGGCCCGAGACTGTGACCATGAGGAGATTTTTGTTTTCAGCCATGAATCGATCCCTCCGTGGTTCTCCATGTAGCACATTTCGGCCGTCTATGCATCTACCACATGCAAAGAATGAGAGATAGAACCAGTCCGCAGGCAGTTGGCCGAATCGGCGCCCATCCGCACCCCTTCAGGAAACAAACAGATCGTCGAGCGGTTTGGGGAGGAGGCCACTGGATGCCCCGAGGCCAAGAAGACGGTTGACGGCCGCTTGTCCTTCGTTGCCGAGGTCAAGCGTAAAGGGATTTACGTAGAGGCGGATGTGCTCCCGCGTAACGGTCTCTTCCATCTCCTGGGCATGTTGTCGAACATAGGCACGGGTCGCTTCAGGATGATCCATGGCAAAGACGACGCTTTCGCGGATGACCGACCGTATTTGCTGGGAAAACTGGCCCAGACCACGGCGAAGGACGATTCCACCAAGGGGAATGGGCAGCCCGGTTTCTTCCTCCCACCACTTGCCAAGGTCGAGGAGCTCAACCAAACCATAGTGATGGAACGTGAATCTCCCTTCATGAATGATCACACCGCAATCAAAGTCGCCCCTTACCACGGCGGGCATGATTTGTTCGAACGGCAGGGGCTCAGCCTCCGGTTTCGTCCCCAGGAAGAGCGAATAGAGGAGATGGGCCGTTGTCATACGTCCCGGCACAGCGACCCTCGCCTGTCTTATGTCCTCCAGGGCAAGACCGGGCCGTGCGACCAGGAGGGGGCCGCAGCCCCGCCCCATGGCCCCACCGCACGGGAGCAATTGATACCGGTCTTGGCAGAACGGCAGGGCCGCGATGGAGATTTTGGTCACGTCCAGTTTGCCCTCGATGGCCATCCGGTTTAACCGTTCCACGTCTTGAAGCAGGATGTCGAATTGAAGGCCGCGACGGTCGGTGAGGCCGTTCGCAATGCCGCAAAAGATGAAGGTGTCGTTGGGACAAGGGGAGTAACCCAAAGTCAGCGGCGTCATGGCATGATTTCCTTTTTAAGAAGCGTCAAAACGGCTTCCTGTGCCCGTTTGAAAGCCAAATCCAAATTCCACATGGACCGATCCCTTTTGCCGACCATATTGCTTACCGATCGCACCTCCAGCAATGGGACGGCGTAGCGCTGACACAACCTTGCAGCGGCGAATCCCTCCATGTTTTCGACAATGACCCCGTAAAGGCGACGATAGCTTTCACCCGTTGACGGAGAAGCGGTCACAGTGGAGACCGTCACAAAGGGGCCGCCTTGAACCGAGACCCCGGAAAAAAGGTCGTTTCCAAGAAGGGCTTCACGCCCGCGCTGCGCCAGGGATCCATCGAGTTGAATCCGATTCGGGAGAAAGGGCAGGGGGGTGACCGGGTCCCCCTTTCGATCCGGCTCGACACCCAGCTGGGGTGCAATTTCCTCCGTGGCGAAGACAACATCACCGTGAATCAGTCCCCATCCGGAGAATGCCCCGCCACAGCCGCAGAGAACGACACCACGGGGCCTTAGTGCGGGAATGATGGCCCCGAGTGCCCCAGCGGTGTTGACGGTCCCTGCGCCCGCTACGAGCAAAGCCACCTCTTCATGGCCGTGCTCACCGATCGTGACACAGTGTGGGCCCAGGGATCTTTCCTGCGGCTTATGGAGATGACCCGCAAGCCAGTCAAGCTCTTCCTTGATCGCCGCAACGATCAACAAGGTTTCGGAAGGGATCATGCTTCAAGCCCCGTTTTTGGCAACCCCTGCTCGGACCAGATCCACAACGGCTCGCGCCCATTGGTGCAGGGCCTCGTTGTCGGCGTGAAAAAGACCCTGCCCGGCGTCGAGATGCTCCACCACGCACGCCTGAAGAAAACGGTCCAGTACCGCGTCCAGCAGAAAGGCCGTCTTGGAGACATCCAGGTCTGGTCTCAGCTCTCCCCTTTCAATCCCGGCCTCAATCAGGCCTTCAATAAATCCGTATGATTCGCCTCTGAGAGAGGCAAGCAGCCGTGAGCAAAAAGAGAGGTTCCCTTCGAACTGAATCTTCGCGTACAACGCATAGATCTTGGGATGGTGTCGAATGAAATCCACACCTGAGACCAGAATCGTTTCAAGTCTGGTGAAGAAGTCCTGGCCCTTTGAATCGTCCCTGGCCTGCTTGAGAAAGGCCTTGACCATGGTGACGGCCCTTGAGAAAACGAACGTGAAAAGGCCCTCCTTGTCACCGAAATACTGAAACACCGACCCTTTTGCGATCCCGAGGTTTTCCACCATCCGGTTGATGCTGGCCTTGGCGAAGCCGTATTGGGAGAACTCGGTGACCGCCACCCGGAAGATCCGATTCTGTTTGTGCAAGTCAAGGTTCTGAAAGGTTTTGGAAAACACGATGATCCTCGCTGACAAGGAAAGAACTGGGGGGTGACTTTTTGCCGGAAAATTCCCCGATCGTGCAAACGGTCGAAGAAACTGCCCAATCCGGCCACTTCTTCCTGGTCCAACTGATAATGAAGATGGCGGAAATACGTCTTTAGAAACGTTTCCTCCATGCCCAGCCCTCCGCAACGCCTTTAAAGTTGCCCCCAACCACCGCCGCCACCACGCCAGCGGCATGGGGCCCATCCGCGGGCACAAAAAGGAACGCTGCCGCCTTTCCTGGGTCGAGGGTACCGAAATGGTCGGACATGCCAAGGGCCTGTGCCCCGTTGATGGTCCCCATGGCCAGGATGTCTTCGGGCCGCATGGACGGAAGGCTCTTCCAGAGAAACGACATCTCGTGAAAGATGTTCAGCGAATCCACGCTCGCCAGGCTGTCCGTGCCAAGCGCAGGGCGGATGGACCGTTTGAGCATGGCGGGGACATCGGGAAGTTTCTCCACAAGCCGATGATTGCTGCGGGGACAGACACAGACGTGCGTCCCTCGCCGCGCGATCAGGTCCAGATCTTCCGGCCCGGCCTGAACCAGGTGCACGGCCAGCGTTCGATGGTCCAGGACGCCAAGCGTGTCCAGATGCCATACGGGACTCCGGGCGGGGAGCCCCCATCGGCTGAAATCCACCCCGCGTCCAGAGAGGAGCTCTCCCCATGGCCCGCATCCCGTTCGAATGAAAGAGGCTTCCTCCTCTGATTCGGCAACGTGAATGGAAAAGAGTCGGCCCATGGAAGCAGCCGCATTCTTAAGGGACCGGATGAGCCAGGGTGCGGTCGTATGTGGGGCGTGTGCAGCCAGGGAAAAGAAACCCTCATCTCTTCCTTCCCAGGGCGGCGCGTCCTCTCGCGATCCCAGATACTCTCGGAACTGATAGATCACAGGGGGCCCATCCTGGTCTGGATTCGAAAAAGGGAGGGAGCGGTGATCGCCCACAAGGACAGCGCCCCCGTTTCTTGTCATCGAAATGCCGTCGCACAAGCCCTTTCTAATGTCTTGCGCCGCCATCTGGTCTTTCAGCCGGATGATCTCTTTGACCCATGAAAGAAAATTCTGAGGTTTGTCCACCTTTCCGCCAAGCGGCGTCAGGTCCAGATGGGTGTGTCCATTGACGGTGGCGGCCATGAGGACCCCTTCGCCGTGGTCGGTCGCGGGACCCGAGGCCATACGGTCCCATGGGCCGCAATCCACGATTCGCCCTCTGCACACCGAAACGAATCCGTTTTCAATGACACGATCGGGCGACCGAATCACCCACTTGGCCCTGTGGTGATGTATTTTGCCTGGCATTTTTGCTTATAACCAATCGGCGCGGTACGGATGCTGATCACTACTTTCTTCTCTCTCCGCCTTTACTGATCACTGGTCACTGAAGACTGATCACTATTTTTCCCCCCCTCTTGTGCCGTGAGCAGAAATGAAAACCAGGTCCAAGGTTTAAGGTTCAGGGTTCAGGGCTATGGTTTTTTCCCCCTTGTACCCTGTACCTTGAACCTTTCCCTTATCCCACCCCCCGATAGAACGTGTCCCGCTGCCGTGCGCGGTAGCCGGCCGTTTCGATCAACCGGACCATCTCCTGGCGGCTGAGCATGAAGCTTGTGCCGGCGGCTGCCACCACGTTTTCCTCGATCATGGTGCTCCCCAGGTCGTTGGCGCCAAAGCTCAGGGCCACCTGTGCGATCTTGGGACCCTGTGTCACCCATGAGGCCTGGAGGTTGGCAATGTTGTCGAGCACCAACCGGGAGATGGCCAGCATCTTGAGGTACTCTGCGGCAGTGGCCTTGGTCGTTTTCAACCGGGTGTTTTCAGGTTGAAAAGTCCAGGGGATGAATGCGGTAAACCCGCCTGTGCGGTCCTGCAGGTCGCGAATGAGGAAGAGGTGGGTGATGCGGTCTTCATCGGATTCCACGTGGCCGAACATCATGGTGGCGGTGGTCTTCATTCCAAGTTGGTGGGCCGTCTCCATGACCAGAAGCCACTCGGCAGCAGTGCACTTTCCCGGGGAGATCTGTCTCCGGACGCGGTCTACGAGGATTTCCGCACCCCCACCGGGGATGGACCCGAGCCCGGCCTCCTGAAGCCTGCGGATCACCGCGTGGAGAGTCAGGCCTTCCCTCACGGCCAGGTAGTGGATTTCCGGGGGAGAAAATCCATGGACGTGGATTTTGAAATTGGCCTTGATGAACCTAAGCAGGTCTTCGTAGAACTCGATTCCAAGTGCCGGGTGGATGCCGCCCTGAATGAGGATCTGCGTGCCGCCCAATCGTAGCGTTTCTGTGATCTTTTCAGCCAACTGATCGCGGGAGAGCACGAAGGCCTCGGGATGGTCCGGTGGCCTGAAAAAGGCGCAGAATCGGCAGCCTGAGAGGCAAACATTGGTGTAGTTGATGTTGCGGTCTACAATGTAGGTCACGACCCTTTCCGGGTGAAGGGTCATCCTCAGAGCGTTGGCCTTTGCCCCCAGGAAGAGGAGGTCCGCCCGTCGGTATAAGTCGAGGGCCTCATCAAAACCCATGCGGCTCTTCCTGAAAATCGGATCCTGACTTTGTGTTCGCAATTCAGTGTCGTTGGTCAATTTGAGTACCATCTTTTCGGTTGTGAGCCTTCATTGGTTCAGGTTTCGATACGGACAAGATTAACGAAGAAGGCCAACCCGGAACGGCCAACCTTCGAACGCTGATTTCCGATGAATGGGTTTATGAACGTCTGCATTCTCCCATATCTTAAGCGGGACAAGGCGGAACCAAAAAAGGTTTCAGGTGTCGGGTTTCAGGTTTCAGGATCTGGAGTTTGCTGAAACCTGAACACCGAAACCTGACACCAAAAATCGTGACCATTTTGTGCGCAATTTCACCGCTAAGGGACTAAACAGGATTGTAGAACGCGTCTCTTTCTACCGGCAGGAAACCTGCGGCCTCAATGAGATGGCGGATCTCATGACGGCCAAGCTCCTTTGGCGTCCTGGCGCCGGCCGAATGGGTGATCCTCTCTTCGATCACCGTTCCGTCCAGGTCGTCGGCACCGAAAGACATGGCTATTTGCGAAAGTGCAGGGCTGATCATGACCCAATAGGCCTTGATGTGGGGTACATTGTCGAGAATGAGCCTTGCCGCGGCCACGGTCTTTAGGTCGTCCATGGCGGTCGTGCCGGAGAGGTTCGAGAGTCCGGTGTTTTCCGGATGGAAAGCAAGCGGAATGAAGGCGAGGATCCCACCGGTTTCGTCCTGGAGGGATCTGAGCCTCAAGAGGTGGGTGACCCGCTGTTCGTCGCTCTCGATATGGCCGTAAAGCATGGTGGCGTTGGTCTTGATGCCCAGTTCGTGAGCGCTTCGGACAACCTCAAGCCATCGCGTGGGGCCAATTTTCCTTGGGTAAAGGCGCTGCTGGATGCGGTCGTCGAGGATTTCCGCCCCGCCGCCCGGCATCATTTCCAGACCGGCCTCCTTCAGCCTTGAAAGCACATCCTGAACGTCCATTCCGAACCACCGGCCCATGGCGTCGATCTCCACGGCGGTGAAGGCCTTCAAGGTCGCATTGGGGCGCATCCGTTTCACGGTCCGCAGGAGATCGATGTAATAGGAAAAGGGCAGTGAAGGGTTGATTCCGCCCACGATATGGATCTCACGAATGGGCTCGCGAATCCGTTCCTCAATGCGTCCTGCAATTTCTTCCAGGGTGAGGGTGAAGGCACCGGTTTCTCCGTCGGTCCTGGAATAGGCGCAAAAGACACACCCATTCACACAGACGTTAGTGTAGTTGAGGTGCTGGTTGTAGACGTAGAATGTCTTCCGACCGTGCCGTCTTTCCCTGGCCATCCGGGCCAACGTCCCAACGCCGATGAGGTCATGGCTGCGGTAGAGGTGAAGCCCGTCTTCCAGACCAAGCCTTTCTCCGCTTTCAACCTTCCGGTAAAGGTCCAGGAGGTACGGGTCGGAAATCTCTGTCCATGTGCTCGTGATCTCTGATTCTTTCCTCATAAATGACTGCGTGGTCATACATAACGGTATAAAATAAATATATAAATCCATTGAATGTTAAATGACCACACGGTCATTTATAGGCGTTTCTAACTGCTTTGTCAATCATCCAATGCGTGATATAGTGGCAGCTTATTCAGGCGAGAGGAAGCGCAGCGTTGGGCTGCGAGCCTGTCTCATCCGGAGGTGTGATGCGCATGGAAAAGGCGCAAACGGCGCGCGGCGATCTTTATCTCACCAACACCCTGAGCAGGAAAAAGGAGCGATTCCGGCCTTTCCACGGGCCCAAAGTGAAGATGTTTACCTGCGGGCCATCCGTATACCGTCGCCCCCACCTGGGAAATTACCGGACATTTCTGTTTGAGGATGTGCTGGTGCGGTATCTGGAGTATCTGGGATACGAGGTCCGCAGGATCATCAATTTAACGGACGTGGAGGACAAAAGCCTCTCGGAGGCCAAGGAACAGGAATTGACCCTCGATGAGCTCACCGAGCCCGTGGCCGACCGATTCTACAGGGAGTCAGCGCTCCTGAGGATGAAGCTTCCTGAAGAGATTCCTCGCTCCTCGACGGTCGTGGAGGAGGCCGTGGACCTCATCGACACGCTGGTCCGTAAAGGGTACGCTTACCGTCACGGACCAGACATCTTTTTTGACCCGCTCAAGTTCGAGGGGTTCGGCAAGCTTTTCGGTCTGGACATGGGTCGGTGGCCAAGTAAAAGGCGGCGTTTTCGACGAGACACTTATCCGGGACGCCGGTGGAATCTCGGCGATTTTATCCTGTGGCACGGCTCTCACTCGAGTGACAGCGCCGCTCAGTGGGAGACAAGGATCGGCAGGGGAAGGCCCGCGTGGAACATTCAGGACCCAGCCGCCATCATGAAGCACCTGGGCTCCCGGGTGGATATCTGCTGCGGGGGATCGGACAATCTTTATCGGCACCACGATTACACCCTCGCCATCATGGAGTCGGCCGCGGGGCATGAGTTCTGCCGGACCTGGCTTCACGGAGAACACCTGCTGGTGGATGGGGCCAAAATGTCCAAGAGCAGAGGAAACATCGTCTACACCGAGCAGTTGCTGGAGCAGGGGTATAGCGCTGGCAAGCTCCGTTTCTTCCTTATTTACGGCCATTACCGAAAGCACCGGAACCTGACTCAAAGTGCCCTCGATAAGACGAGCCGGAAGCTCGATCGTTTCAGGGCCTTGGCAAGCCGGGTCATGGATCCGGGTTCAAGCCCCAACAAATCCAGCCAGGATGCAGAGAGGCTTGTTAAGAGTCTGGTGGAAACTTTTGAAACGCGGATGAGCGACGATCTGGATGTGAAAGGGGCCTTTGACGGGTTGACATCAACCATAACGAAGTTGGTTGACTTCAAGACCGACGGGCGCGTTAGCCCCGCGGACGTACGGCGGGTAAGTGAAGCCCTGAGAAAGATCGACGACGTGCTCCAGGTCCTGGGGCCAGGCTCATGACTTACCTCCAGATGAGTTGTTCACCCTCGAAATACCCCTTTGGCACGACCACGATTCCCCTGGAGGTGACGGTGAATCGCTTTCTGTCCCCCGAGGGGTTGTAGCCGATCTCTGTGTGAGGCGGTATGTTGTTGTCTTTGTCAACGATGGCCTTTTTTATCTTGCAGTGACGACCCACCACCACACGGTCCAGGATCACCGACTCATCCACCATGGACCAACTCCGGACCACCACGTTGTACGAGAGGATGGAATTGCGGACCGTGCCGCTCACGATGCAGCCTGGTGCCACCAGGGAGTCCACGGCCTTCCCTTCCCGGTGGCCATCGAGACCACTGGCGCTGAACACAAACTTGGCGGGCGGGGCGGGTACCTGGTAGGTGAAGATGGGCCATTTCATGCCGTACAGATTAAAGTATGGATAAACACCGGTCAGATCCATGTTGGCGTTCCAGTAGGCATCCAGGTTTCCCACGTCACGCCAGTAAGTGGAATCGCGCGTGGCGGGCACCAGCTTCAGCGTCCGTTCGCCGGTGTCGGAGACCTCCACGATGTAATCCTCGATCTGGTTTCGTTTACGGTATGGATAGGCGAAAACCCGCAGGTCTTTAAGATGCCTTGGGATGATATCGCTCCCGAAATCGTCCTCCTTGCTTGACTTGAGAAGGCTGATCAAGGTCTCGGCCTTGAACAGGTAGATACCCATGGACGCAAGGACATGGTCAGGATCGCCGGGGATGGTTTTCGGGTTTTGCTTGGGCTTCTCCTGGAATCCAAGAATACGATAGTTTTCGTCCACCTCAGCCACTCCGAATTGGTATGCGAGTCCCTTATCCACCTCGAGCAGGGAGATGGTGATGTCGGCCTCCTTCTCCCTGTGGTATTGAAGGAAGCGGGTGTAGTCCATTTTGTAGATGTGATCCCCGGAAAGGATCAGAACCTGTCTTGGGTTGAATCGATCGAGCAGAAAAAGATTCTGCCGGATGGAGTCTGCCGTGCCGCGGTACCAGTCAAGTCCCGTGCGTTGCTGAGGTGGAACGATCTTGAGGAAGTTCCCGATGCGCCGCTCGAAAATGTTCCAACCTGCCTCCAGGTGGTCGTTGAGGGACTGGGATTTGTATTGCGGCAGGACAATGATTTTGTTCACCTGGGAGTTGACGCAATTGCTTAGCGTGAAGTCAATGAGCCGGTAAATGCCCCCAAAAGGGACGGCCGGCTTGGCACGGTCACGGCTGAGCGGCATGAGCCGCTCACCCCTTCCTCCCGCCATGATGAAGGCCAGCGTGTCTTTCATAGGAAATCCCTCTGGATGGTTCCTGTTAAGCCTGCCAATCTCTCATGCCTGATCTTCAACGGGGGACATGCCGCTCATACCTTGGCGTTCCGGTCTTCACGTCTATCCCGTAGAAGTCGATGTAATCCACCCTTGGCATGAGTCCGGTTTTCGTCGACTTGACATATATCTTGCAGATAAACGCCGGCCGCCCTCCAATGCGGGTCTCGGCACGGTAGAGTCCCTCGTGGCGGTAGACCCGGATCGACCGTTGGGTGTCGGCCGCCATCTCCATGAAGATGACGTCCTGTTGGCTGTCGTATCGCGCTTCGAAGCCGTAAGCAAGCTGTTTTTCAATCCACTTCAGAGGCCTTTTCCGCCCGTCTTCCGCCATCCGGATCCAGTACGCGATGATCGGCCTTTCAGGGTCCGGGGTCCCTTCAGGGGTCAACCGGATATCGTACCGAACCACGTTGGCGTTCTGGCTCCTTTCGATTATGAAGAGCGGACGATCCCTCGTCTCGGCTTCAAGAGCAAGCGAGGGGGTGAAAATACAAACCGCCATCAATGCGGCAAATCCGGTAACGACTTTCATGATTGAGACATTCAGATTTCTTGCTTTCAGTCCATAAGAATGCGCCAAATGGCCTGCCAATGCAAAATATTTCAGTAACCATTGTTCCCTGTCAACCTCTAAACCATTGTTCCCTTTCCCCTTGACACCAAACCGCCATTTTCCCTATTTTCTCATTGCCGGGCCGAAGCCGGAAACTGCTTTCAATGATGTCCCGGGTTATACATGCGTTCTGTCCGACCTCATATGCCTTACGTTTTTGAAGCAGGAGAGAATTTTCAATGATCACACCGGAGATGATGCAGGAAAAGGCCATGGACCTCTTTGCCAACGACTTCTATTGAGCGCAGGCCATCCTGGCCGTGGGCCTGGACATGATTGGCGAGGAGGAGGGGAGGGACGTTGCCCTGAGGGCCATGGCGGGGACGACCGGCGGATGCTATCGGGGGGATCTATGCGGCGCCATATCGGGGGCGACCCAGGCCGTCGCCTGTCTGCTGGGGAGGGCCAGCCTGGACGAAATGGAAGATGCACGGCTGGCCTCCACCATACGAAAGGTCTACGACCGACTCAAAGAGGTCGCCACAAAGAAATATGGTGATACCACTTGCCAGACCATCTCCCACTGCAACTGGTACGACCCAGAGGACGTCAAGGCCAGGCGCGTGGACGGCCGACGAAACGAGTGCACCCGGTTTGTGGGTGAATGCGCCAGGGTGCTCGGCGAGGTCCTCCTGGAGGTCATCGGAGAAGAGGAGCTCAAGATTCTTCAAGGAGAAACCTAGCGGTTCACCGATTCGCAGAGACAGGAATGAGTGAAGCGGCGAGGGGGGGGGTAGGTGTCAAGTGACTTTCTCAGGCCGAACCATGTGGTTATCCTCGACTGAAATGGTATCAAGCCAACCTCTGAGTTAGGTCCCGCTCTCCACACGAGCGATGAAAGGGGTGTATTTCTGATCCAAGTAAGCAATGTGATTTTTCCACCATTCCTTCAGCAAGGTCAAAAGGTCATGTGATATGTCGATCCTGGGTTTTGTGTAGATAGGTTTGGTGTGCCAGCTGCCGTTCATCCATAAACAGTTGTTTTTGGATGAGCGCGTTCAGCCATCAGCGATCAGCTCTCAGCAAAATCCAAGAACAACAATTAATTAGCTGAACGCTGAAAGCCGTGCGGGTCAGTAACGGCCAGACGGGCGGGAGGCCCTTTCTGACTGCTCATCCGAATTTATGCGCCTCCCGAGCTCCCATTATCCGCAAACAACACCTCCCGGATTGTTTTTGTCATTTCTTGCCTGACAACCGGCTTCATAATGTGAACGCTGGTAAAAATATTCGATGAGCTGTTACCCGTTTTAATGGGCAATGGCCTCTCCCACTTTTAACGCGATACCAGGCAGCAGAAGCGCTTGTCTCCAACTGCTTGAGCCGTTTTCTAAGTGACATGCCTGCGGTCCTCAAGTTAACGCCAATGCGCTCAGGTGGGATGCTGTCGGGGATCCCTCGGGGGAACGGCTGGATTTCGTGCTTCTTTCACACATCAAAGATAGACGGGAGGCCTTTTCCGGGTTCTTTTGGGGCCCGTATCCCCATGCATTTCTATTGAAAATCGTTGACAAGAGGCGCCAGATTGTGCAACATAAGTCACCATGTAAAACGAGATTTCTCAGAGTGACACAGAATGGCTATCAAAGCTGTTGAATCTCTCAGAAAAGGATTGGGAATTTTAGAGGCATTCTCCGCTCCCAGATCTACTTTGAGTCTTCAAGAAATCAGTCAAATGACCAGCCTTCCTAAGGCAACGGCCTATCGCTTCCTCCAAACCCTCATTGCCCTGCAATACATCCATTACTTTCCAGAGTCGCGCAGTTATCGCTTGGGACCAAAGGTAATGTCCCTCGGGTTCTCTACACTTTCGGGTTTGGATATCGGGAACGTGGCCCAGCCATACCTGGAGGACCTCTCCCGTAAGATCGACCAAAACGTAAACCTGGGTGTTCTCGATGGAAGCGAGGTCGTTTACATCATTCGTATCAAGAGACACATGATTCTGGGTATCGACCTTTCCGTGGGCAGTCGCTTGAGTGCTCACAATACCGCAATTGGCCAAGCTATCTTGGCGTTCTCCGATTCGCCAATCGCGGAACGCATTGGAACGGAATTGTCCCGAAAATCCAATTCTGGCGAAGCCGGGCCGAGGGGTGAACTTCTCAGGAAAAGGCTGGATCTGGTGAGAGCCAGGGGTTATGCCCTGAGCGACGGGGACTACGTTTCCGGCCTGAGATCAATCGGCGTTCCGACGTTTAAGGGGCAAGGCGAGGTGGAAGCGGCGATCAATGTGCCTGTTTTCAGCCAGTTTTGCAGCAGGGGAAAGCTGATCAAAGACTATTTGCCTTTGGTCCAGGATGTTGCAAAGACCATTTCGTTGCTGCGCGGATTGGACTCAACGACGGACAGGAAAGGCAATCCGAGCGGGAGGAGAGAAGGAGCCGAATTTGGCCGCATGGAGTTACAGAAGATTCGTCGGAGAAAAGAATCACAAAGCGTCATGGAAAGGAGTCGGATATGAAATTCATAGTGAAGCGGTCATCTCTGAAGGGGACCACTCGCATTCCGGGCAACAAGTCCGCCACGGCACGGGCCATCGTTCTCGGCGCCCTGGCCGAAGGCGTCTCAAGAGTGCGCAACCCTCTTCCAGGGGTGGACAGCTTCTCAATAGTGGATATGATGCGTGCCTTGGGAGCCAAGATCGACACCTCTCGGCCTGACCTGTGGGTCTTCGATGGTGTTGCCAACCGGCCTCAGGTGCCGAGTTGCGTGCTGGATGCCGGCAACTCCGGCACCGGTTATTACCTGCTTACCGCTGTCAGCGCTCTGATCGACGGCTGCTCGGTCATAACCGGAGATTACCAAATTTGCCGAAGACCTGCGCAGCCTCTCATCGACGCGCTGAACGATCTGGGCGCCAAGGTATTCTCCACGAGGAACTGCGGTACGGCACCGCTGGTGATCAGGGGCCCCATAAAGGGTGGTAAGACCAAACTGCCGGGCGTTAACTCCCAGTGGCTGAGCCCGCTTTTGATCATCGGTGCGCTGACCCCCGAAGGGGTTACGGTGATGGAGGAGAATCTTATGGAGCGCCCATACGTAGATATGACCATGGGTTGGATAAGGCTGGCCGGGGGGACCGTTACCCATCGGCACTACGAAGCGTTCATGCTTCCGGGCGGCCAGAAGTACAGAGGCTTTGAGGCGGAGATTCCCGCGGACTGGGGCAGCTCAGGATACCCCATGGTCGGGGCAGCCATTAGCGACTCCAAGGTGACCTTCTTGGGCATGGACCCTGAGGATTACGCCGGCGAACGAATGTACCCGCATATCATCAAAAAGATGGGAGGGAACGTAACTTTCAGTGACGATGGGGGAACGGTTACTGTGGAGGGGGGTAACGAGCTAGACGGCATAGAGATCGACTGTGCAGGCACCCCGGACGCTGTGCCCGCATTAGCTGTCTTAGGCTGTAAAGCAAAGGGCAAGACGGTGCTGAAGAACATTGAAGCCAGCCGCTTTAAAGAGACTGACCGCACCAGGTCCATCATGGAGGAATTGACCAAGATGGGCGGCCGCTTCGAGGAAACCCCCCATAGCCTGACCATTTATCAATCGGATCTTAAAGGCGCCCACATCGATGGCCGCCACGACCACCGCATCGTTATGGCCACCGCCATTGCGGCCATGATGGCCGAAGGAGAGACCATCATAGACGACGCCGAATACGTGAAGGTTTCTTTCCCCACCTTCTATGAGGTGTGCACATCCCTCGGCGCCGATATCCAAAGAATGGAATAAAGCCAATCCCGCGCATCGATCTGGAAAAAGAACTAACCCTATAACCAAGTGAACAAGGAGGGAAACCATGAGAAAGGCTTTGTTTGTATGTATGGGGGTTCTGTTGGCAATGGCAGTGGCCGACCCCGGTATGGCAGGAGATAGGCGTATCAGCATAGGTACCGCCGGTACGGCCGGAGCGCTCTATCCCATGGGCGTAGCCATGGCCGAGACCATCAACCGCCATGTCCCCGGCTTCAAGGCATCGGCTGAGGCCAGTTCGGCATCTTTAGAGAATATACGCAACCTGGCCCAAGGTGACGTCGATTGGGCTATCAGCCAGAACGAGGTAGCGTTTCAGGCATTTAACGGCCAAGGGGATTACGAGGGCCGCGCGGTGCCTTCGTTGCGTTCATTATTCGGCACCCTGATTTCCTGGGTCCAGATTTTTACTGCTGCTGACAGCCCCATTAAGGATCTCAAGGATTTCAATGGCAAGCGCATAGGCGTCGGTGCGCCGGGCAGCGGCGGGGAGCGGGCCGCTCAGAAGATCCTGTCCTACTATGGTCTGACCTACAAGGATATCAAGGCCGAATTTATGTCAGATGCGGAGATGGTTACCGCCCTCAAAGACGGAACCCTGGCCGCTTTCATCATCACCCACCCCCTCAAGTCGGCGGCGCTTCTCGACCTCACCACCAGCTTTAAGGTGAAAATGATCCCGGTGGCCGACGAAGGTTTCTACAAGACGTATCCTTACTTCACCAAGCGCGATGTGCCCGCCGGGACCTACCGCAACGTTGACGAGCCGATTCCCACACCTACCAGCCGGGTGGTGATGTACACCAGCACCAAGGCCGACCTCTCCGCCGATGAAGTCTATGCTTTGCTCAAGGGCATCTGGGAATACACCGACGAGTGGGTCGAAACCCACCCGGCGGTCAAAAAATACACGACGCTCAAGGATGCGGTGAAAGGGTTAAATGTGCCCTTGCATCCGGGAGCGGTCAAGTACTACAAAGAGAAGGGGCTGGTGGTTCCCGAGGCGCTGATCAAGTGAGATGGTAAATGAGCGAACCTATGACGGCGCTCTCCCGAATAGGCATCTATTGCCTCCTACTGCTTTTGGCTTCTCTAAGTTTGCCGATGTACCTTGAGGCAGAGGGTCCCGAGAGCGCGCTGGTTATTGAAAATTCCCAAACCGGATATCACATCGAACTAACGCTAAGAGATGAATTGGGCCTTACCATCAGGTTCTTTCATTCCTACGACCGCCAGTGGGTGGAAGAGTCCTTCACTATTGACGATGGCCGTTTCGTTCCCAGCGAGGTCCTCTTCAAAAGCGACTCTTATGACTATCGCCATCAAAGGTATCGCTGTCGCCAGACAGTGGAGAGGAACCAGCTGCAATTGTCGGACATTAAGCCTCGCCCATCCGACGTTTTGCAAACCATCGTGACCCGTGTGGCCTATACGTGCCCCCAGCAGCTTATCATTCATGGCTCAGGTGGGAGCCGTTCGTATGCTTTCACTGAGTGGGGTCGGCCGGGTCAGCGTCTGGTGTTTTCCATAAAGAAATTAGAATAGGGAGACGATGTCGGACATCAAACGAAAAGGATCGTCACGACGCCAACCCACCGGACCTGTACACTGGCTGGTTTTCTTACTGGCCGTCGCGCTGGCTTGCTTCCATCTTTACACTGCGGCCTTCGGGGTCCTTTCCCCTTTGTACCAGCGTTCGATCCACCTTCTTGGCCTTTTAGTGATCTGCTTTTTGCTCTTCCGCATATATCCCGGCTTCGGACGAAACAACCCGGGCATTCCGGACTGGCTGCCCGCGCTGATGACGCTGGCGCTGGGGATTTTTTTTCTCAAGGCCTTTTTGCCGGCATCGGTCTTGAATCGGGGCATCATGGGCCCCGACACATTGGAGTTCTGGATGGGAGGGGCATTGATTGTTCTAATTCTGGAGGGAACCCGGCGGGTGGTGGGTTTGCCCATCGTCCTGGTGGCGGTGGCGTTTCTGGCTTACGGCCTGATGGGTCCCTATATGCCGGACTTCCTATCCCACAAAGGTTACAGCCCGCAGCGTTTGGTGAGTTATCTGGTCTGGACCACAGAGGGCATCTTTGGGATACCCATAGCGGTCTCGGCCACATTTGTAATCGTCTTCATCATCTTCGGCGCATTTCTGGATAAATTGGGCGCTGGCGATTTTTTCACCAAGTTGGCCTTGGCCCTCACCGGCCGCCTCAGAGGCGGGCCGGCCCTGACGTCGGTGGTGGCCAGCGCCTTGATGGGAAGCATCAGCGGGTCTTCCGTCTCCAATGTTGTGACGACAGGCACTTTCACGATTCCGCTGATGAAACGCACCGGCTACTCAGCCTTGTTCGCAGGCGCCGTCGAGGCGGTCGCCTCAACCGGAGGCCAGATCATGCCGCCTGTCATGGGAGCCGGGGCCTTTGTGATGGCCGAGCTCCTGGGCGTTTCCTATTCACAGGTGGCCCTGGCGGCCACAATACCGGCCTTGCTCTATTTTGTCTCGGTGGGTTTGATGGTCTACTTCAAAGCCCACCGAGAAAACCTGAGTGTCCTGAGGGGGGACGAGTTGCCTCTAGCGAGAAATACACTCCGTACCGGCTACCACCTGCTCATACCTCTGATAGTGCTCGTCTATCTCCTGGTGGTGCGCCAACTCTCGCCCATGCTGGCCGGATTCTACGCCATTTGCACGCAGGTGCTGGTCGCTTCGGCGTTTATTCTGATTCGCGAAAAACGCATTCCCTGGCGCGAAATCCTGATGGCCCTTGAACAAGGCGCCGTCACGGCGGTGCCGGTAGCCATGGCTTGTGCCACGGCCGGAATTGTCATAGGCGTGGTCTCGCTCACCGGCCTGGGAGTGCGCTTCACCCAGATGGTTATTCATCTCTCAGGCGGCTCTCTTTGGCTAGGAGGGCTTCTCACCATGATTGCCTGTATCGTCTTGGGGATGGGGCTTCCCACCACCGCCGCCTATATCATCACCGCCATTCTGGGCGTTCCCGCCTTGACGCACATGGGGGTGCTCCCCATAGCAGCCCATATGTTCATTTTCTACTTTGCGATTATTTCCTTCATTACGCCACCGGTCGCCATAAGTGCCTACGCAGCCGCCGGCATCGCACAAACCAACGCCATGAAAACCGGGTTTCAATCCTTAAAGTTGGGGTTGGCCGGTTTCATTGTGCCGTTTCTCTTCCTCTACAGCCCCTCCTTGCTCCTGGAAGGCAGCATCTGGAACATCGTAATCAACTCTTTCACAGCCCTGCTGGGGGTCACCGCCCTGGCTGGAGGCCTGATAGGGTGGTTTTGCATGGATCTTTCCATATGGTTGAGGGCTATCTTCCTGGCTGCAGCCGTCGCGTTGATCGCCCCTTCGCCATGGATGGGCGTGATAGGTTCATTGCCCCTTGCAGCAGTTTTTGCGACCGCCCGAATAGGGAAACTTAAGGCACGCCCTCCCTTATTGTAAAATTAATGGCAAGGAAAAGGCATTAATTCCTGAACGGATCGGATCGAGATGGATATATCTTACAAGTCCCGGGAGACATCTTCCGGGCACAGGACGGATTTGAAGCGGTTCTGGAACAGGTGGCCGCGTCTCCCATGGGTATACCCAACGCCATACTCGGCCAAAAGACGCCTCATGGCAGTTGGGATCGCCACAGGTTCGGTTCTTAGGACCAGCTGAGAATGGTCCGGAATAAGCGCCCAGGCATAACTATTGGTCTTTGTCTCCTGAAGCACCTCTCCAAGTCGCCATACAACGGGGTCTCTGTCGGTGTCGCTACCGAATACCTTCCTCTTCTCAATCTCCTGACCATGATGTGGCGCAGAGCGCCAGCAGCATCTGTCCGAGATCTCCCTGGCATCTTCCTTAAATACCAGGCCTTATCCCCATCGTAGAGATAATAAGTCCTCAGCGTTATATATTGGAAAAACAATAGGTTATACCCGTGAATATGCGGGTCCAAACCGGAACGGGAGCCCTGCTGATTTGATACCCATTCAGGCCTCCTCCCCTCCCCGCAGAAAGGGGAATTGCCGTTGGATGAGGTCTCTCGCGCCGAACTGGTTACTCCACCCAGGTATCGCACACATAAGCGCTGACCAGCAGGGAGGGTGTGCATGTGCACTCCTTCACCCCCGGCACCTGCCGGGCCATCTCCTTGATCCTGTCGCCCATCTCCGGTTCCTTGGTCAGGTTGAATAGGGCATCAACGGTGACCACCCCGTCGGAGGCGCGTCGCCAGTGATGTGGACCCCCACGCCGGAGAAGAAGACCGAGAAGCAGGCCACCCTGGGCCCAGCCAGGGTGGATCGTGGGTCACCGGCGGCCGGGAGCGGGTCTCTTGGCAGAAGGATAGGAACTCGCTTTCTGGAAGACAGCGTAGGGCTAAGGGGTCATTTTTTGTCAACAAAAAGATTCCAATGGAGGTTGTATAGGCAGAAATAGATTTTGGACTGCAGTCAAAAGGGCTTCCGGTCAAGCTAAGAAAACGGCCTGGTGGATGCCAACATTTTGAAAATAGGATATTTTCATCCAATTTTGCGCTTGGATTTCCGGTATGCCTTAAGATTCTTCTTTGCACGCATAAAGTTTTCCTATCTTTTCATAAAGAGCCCAGACTGCCTCTAACCTCTTTTTCATTATTTCTATAGGCTTACGCCATTCAATCTCTGATTTTGGGGTGAATGGCTGGTTTATCTGGGGTGTCGTGCTAAAATCTCAAACCGTCTTCCATAATCCTCACACTTTGAGCGAGTGTCCTATTGATGAATGAGGGCCTCGGTGAACCTTTGCAGCCTGGTATTCCCGTTTGTCCGAGATCTTGCTTCTGCGATAGTTGCCACGGTAAAAAAAGAGATTAGTATGGTAAAATTGGTAGGATGGATGTTTCTGCCTGGAAAAGACCCATGACTGAACCATTTAAAGCGGAAGGGGGAATATCAAGCGACAGGGTAAATTGGGTAGCATGTGGTTCTCGCATTCGGAACAGCTGGGGATCGCGTCCGGGGATCGATCTGAAGCGAGGAAAATGCAAAAAATTTGTCAGGACTAAAGAAAGGGCTTTACCATGAAAAGATCTTATGCATTCTTCGCTATCATTTGCCTACATCTGCTGGGAACGATGTTCCATGTCTCAAACCTTGTCGGAGGGGTGGAGGCATTTGCTGCGGGGCCTACTTTGCCCCTTCCTTCCAGCCAACTTGTCATTCCTCCCTATGGGCCGATCGTTTCTCCGGTCTTGAATATCGATCCGGCGCAGGCAATGCCGATTGCAGTCGGGGGAGTTGCCGAGGGGGGTAACACTGTTACGGTGCAATTGCAGACTTATCCATTCGATGGACCTGTAGACGTATACTTTGCGTTCAGTGCACCGGCAATAGATCCGGTGAATATCTATCTCATGACGCCGGGAGGCGTGCAGACCCTTGAGTCGGCGGGACTTGTACCGTATATGACGACAGTACTGAACTTAGCTGCGGTCCCCTTTGGCGACATACCGGTCTCATCACTCCCTCCTGGAACATACAATTTTTTTCTTGCCATAATGCCATCCGGTAGTTTGAGCGCCTTTGACTTTTGGGCGACAGAGTTCGTCGTTGGAGGAACTGCGGGCGTCCTTTACATACAGCCGCCAGGTGCCGGAGGCATACTCTATCATTCTTCACGATGGGATCCGGACGGCAGTGATTACGACACGTATGTCTGGGATAATTTTACGCTTGGCTCCACTCAGACGATTTCGAAAGTCACCTGGCGCGGTGGATACGACCCCCAAAGGCTCGGTTCAGGCGGTCCTGTGGTTGATTTTACCGTTTCCATTTATGCGTCCATACCGGCTGGAACACAGCCGGACGTGGTCAATCCCCCGCTCGTTAAATACCATACCGGAGGAAACGCCGGGGAGACTCAAGCCGGGGTGGTGGGCGTCACGACGATGTATGACTACTCTTTTACCCTGCCGACGCCTTTCCAGGCCGTCGCAGGAATCAAGTATTGGATCCAGATCGAAGCGCTGCAGCACCACATCCCCGACTGGTTCATCGCGGCCGGTACGGGCGGTGATGGAATATATTTTCGAAGTAGCGCTTATGGGGGAGATACTTATTACCAACGCGCCTCGGGAGATGCAGCCTTCTCCCTCAAATGATCCGGCAAGACCGTATTCCCGAAATTGGAAGACTTAAGAGTCAGAAGCAACGTGATTTTCATGGAGGTCTCAATCCATGAGCGCCCTGAATCGGAGGGAGCTCCGGTGCTTTCCGCTAAAGGAAATGAGGGTATTTTGGAGACGGAATGCCTTGACCGTGAATCAGATGAAACGCAAACTCGCAGCAATTTTCAGCGCCGACGTCAAAGGGTACAGCCGCCTCATGGGCGACGACGAAGAGATGACCGTGCGCACCCTCAAGACCTACCGGGCGACGATGGCTGAGCTCATACAGAAACACAGCGGCCGGGTGGTGGATTCCCCAGGGGATAACGTACTGGCGGAGTTTGCCAGTGTCGTGGATGCATCGCAGTGCGGCGTGGCCATTCAGAAGGCGCTTGCGGATCAGAACGCCGAGCTTCCCGCCAATCGCAGGATGGCGTTCCGGATAGGGATCAACCTTGGGGATGTGATCGAAGATGAAGGAAGAATCTACGGGGACGGCGTCAATATTGCCGCCCGGCTCGAGGGGCTTGCCGAGCCGGGTGGCATCTGCCTCTCCGGTACGGCCTATGACCATGTGAAGCACAAGCTGTCTGTAACCTATGAATATTTGGGAGAACACCAGGTCAAGAACATCCTGGAGCCGGTAAGGGTGTACCGGGTGTTGATGGGGCCTTTATCGTCAACCGACGAGACACGGAGCCTTTTCGAAATCCCTGACAGGCCTTCCATAGCCGTGCTTCCCTTCGTCAACATGAGTGCAGATCCGGAGCAGGAGTACTTCAGCGATGGCCTGACCGAAGACCTCATCACCGATCTTTCGAAAATATCCGCTCTCCTCGTTATCGCGCGGAATTCGGTCTTCACGTACAAAGGTACACCGGTGAAGGTTCAACAGGTGGGCCGGGAGCTTGGTGTGAGGTATGTGGTGGAGGGAAGCGTCCGGAGGGCCGGGAGCCGCGTACGGGTGACGGCGCAGCTGATCGATGCCGCAACAGGCGCACATCTCTGGGCTGAACGCTATGATCGAGACGTCGAGGATATCTTCGCCCTACAGGACGAGCTCACACAGAAGATCGTGGGGGTCCTCAAGGTGAAGGTGATCGAGGTAGAGCTGGAGCGGCTCAAACACAAGGATACGAGCAAATTGAGCGCCTTTGAATGTGTGCTGCGGGGGAGATGGTACTCTCATCGGTATACCAAGGAGGCGAACGCCCAGGCGAGGGAATTTTATGAAAGGGCTATCGAGCTGGACCCGGACTTCGCCTCCGCCTATGCGGGCCTCGGGTGGACCTATTTTGCCGAATGGTCCAACCAGTGGAGTCAGGATCCGCAGTGCCTGGATCGGGCCTTTTCCCTCGGCAAAAAGGCGGTTCTTCTGAACGACGCGCTTTCAGTGGCCCACAGCCTGCTGGGGCACGTGTATCTCTGGAAAAGGCAATTCGATCAGGCCATTCTGGAAAAGGAGAGGGCCATTGCCCTGGACCCCAACGATGCGGATGGATACGCGGACCTGGCGGAAGTGATGGTGTGGACAGGAAGGCCGAAAGAAGCCATCGGGCTGGTGGAAAAGGCGATGCGTCTCAACCCGAACGATTTGGTGCATTATCTCTTTACCCTCGGTTATGCCTATCTCCTGACCGACCGGCTGCAAGAGGCGATCGACGCCCAGAGGAAGGCCATCAGTCTCAACCCGGATTTTCTGGGGAGCCATGTCGTGCTGGCCGCCGTCTACAGTGAACTGGGCCAGGACGACCATGCACGGGCGGAGCTTGCGGAAGTCGAAGAGGATTAACCCCTCCATGTCCCTGGAGAATTGGAGGCAGCGGCTGCCTTTTGGGGACCACGCACAACTGGAGCGGTTTCTCCGCGCTCTGAAACGAGTATCGATGGAGTGACATCACTCCGAGCTCAATGGGTCACCCAGCGCGTTCGCAGGGGACCTCGTGATAAGTAACTAACGATTCCCCGCCATCCGGGGAGCGCCATACAGGGGCCAAGGAGCTTTACGCAATAGACCCTGTGCTCCGGATCACGATACGAGCCGACCGTCACCGGGAGCCCTTGACAATGGCCGATTTGATGTTCATTTTTTCGTATAAAACGAGAACATGGTTGGCGGTCATACGGAAATGTTTAGTTAGAATCTCCTGTGAGTCATTGTGAGTAATGCGAAGCGAACGTTGGTTTGCTCAGCATGTTCACAATGACTTTTTTTTGGACGCCGGCCGGAAAGTGAGGCGAATAACATGAAAAGCAGAATGCTTATGGGACTTGTTGGTTTGGCCGTATCCGTTATGTTTGTGTCCGCCGTTACGGCAGCGGAGAAATCTACGGCAGCTATGTCTGCCCCTCCCGTGGCTGAGCAGCATATGAAGCTTGAAAGCTTTAACGGCGTGATCGAAAACGTGAATGCAGCTAATAAGGACGTGCTCGTACAATATCACAAGGACAAAATGACCTTTGTCGTCGGCGATCACACAAAGATCTTCGAAGGCAAAAAGGAGCTGAATTTGTCCGCACTGAACAAAGGGCAGTGGGCCTCCGTGAAGTATGACAGGAACGGGAGCCAGTTGGTTGCCGAGTCAATCCATGTCAGTCCTCTAAAAGAGGCGAAGAATATGACTTCTTCCGCAAAAATGATGACTGGGACGCAGATGATGGCACCCACGAAAACCACTGAGAAGAAGTAACGAGGAATCAACCCTCGACGGCATACAAAAGGCACATCCTGAAAGGTGTGCCTTTTCTGTTGTGCGTCTTCCATGCAGCACCAGCGGGCGGAAGCTCAGAGCCATTTGAAGACCAAAAGAAAAGACAACGTCTCGCGCAGAGTGCTCAGAGGCCGAAGAGAACCCCGAAGATGGGCGTGAAGAAAGTAAAGGCGGACAGACGGCGCACCGAGTATTCGTGGATGAGTTTAAACCAGGCGAAATGGCTCCCAAAGACTACGACGATCGACTGGTAGAAAAGGCCTACTACGACGGATAAAACGGTCTTCGAGGCCCAGCGGGGCGCAAGGAAAAGGCTGAGTCCCCGAGCGGTAAAATTGCGCTCAAAATGGTCATGATTTTTGGTTTCGGGTCTCAGAAAACCCCACTTCTTGACACCTGAAACCCGAAACCTGTATGGTTCCGGCTCGGCCGGGTTAGGACAAGCAGAACGGGGGCGGAAAAGAAGAGTTCATATAAATATTGGCTATTTTCCGACAGTGAACGGGGGCCCGGGCCACATTCTTATTCCTCGGCCTCACGCAGGCGTGCGAGGCCTGTAACGTCAATCCGTGGCGGTCCTTTGATGATGTGCTCAGCCGCCTCATAAGCCACCGAGTCAGCCGAATCAGGGAGTCGCCCAAGAGCAGCGGAAGTCCCATAGTGTTTTTGACTTTTTGCAGGATATCGCACTTACTGCCAAGCGATTCGGGCTGTTCTTAAGATTTGTACGTGCGCTTCTTTTGGGCCTTTGAAAGACGTATGGTCCGCCTCGTAGTTACCCGAAAGGTGATTTCAATAAAGAGGGCGGACCCTGCCATGACAAACAGAACCCAGAGTTGACTGGGTGAATGCTTTGCAGTCTCCCAGAGGAGACATGCTAATGCACTAAGGCAAAGTCCAACTCCGATTAGCGAAAGCCAACGCTTGCTCTGCGTCTCGCCTGCCAGTACCACGTTAGCACCATTAACGGCGGCAAAGATCAACAGGAAGCCTGCACTACCCATCGTCGACATGCTGGTCAGGTCGGCCGAATTGGCGATGAACAGGGTGGCTCCTGAAGTAATCAATAGCCCCTCTATTGGCTTGCCCCACGCCTTTCGTTCCAGCGCGCTTGGAAGCTCCCCGTCTTTTGCAATGACATAACTGAGCCGGGCCGCACCGTAAACGGTGGCATTGATGGCCGACGCTGTTGAAAGCATCGCAGCGATGGCAATCAAGAGGAATCCGGTTTGACCCAGGGATGGCCGGGCTGCTTCAGCCAGCGCATAGTCTTGGGCATCGACAATCTTGGCGATGGGTAGCGTTCCAATTGTAACGACGGCCACAAGGACATAGAGAACTATTACGAAGGCAACGCCTGAATAATATGCTCGAGGCAATATTCTTTTCGCGTCCCGCACATCCTGGGCTGTGTTGGCGATCAACTCGAATCCCTCATATGCCAGAAAGATGATCATCCCGCCCGCAATCAGCTCCAGAGGGGATGACCACGCCGACGGTGCCAACCTGGTCGTGTCAACGCCCCAGATGCCGACGGCAATGAAAAGGATCAGAATCGCCAACTTGATGAGCACAATCCAGTCTTCCGCTTCGCCGATCAGCTTAGCTCCCAACAAGTTCAGCCCCGTGATGCCGAGGACACTGCCCGTGATCAAAATGTGTTTCCATAGAGGTTGAAAAGCTGGTGGGAACAATGATGATCCATAGCTTCCGAAAGCATAGGCATACAGCGATAGCATGACAATGTAGCTTATCCAGAGCAAAAGGTTCGTGCTTCCCGTCACCAGGCCTGGGCCGAACGCACGATCCAGGAACGCAACGGTTCCTCCTTGACTCGGATAAGTGACAGAGAGTCGTGCGTAAGAATAGGAGGTAACGACCGCAACGATACCCGCAATCAGGAATGCTATGGGTGCTCCTCCGCGGGTCAAAACCACTGACAGGCCAAGAACGGCAAAGATTCCGCCTCCAACCATACCGCCGACCCCTATCGCTGTTACCTCCCAGTATCCGAGTTTGCCATTTTCAGACCCATTCATATGGATTCCACCATCTATTTAATTCGATTGCCTTGTGGACATAATAACGATGTCAGTGGCGTGCGGCTTACCCGCTCGTCCGCTGCGCCGACAGACTAGCCGCCATTTTTCAGACATGTAGTGTCTTTTCTTCCCTGAACTTCCAATATTTTTGTTCTCTTTTTCAGAAATCGGACAATTAGATATATTGTGAAACCGATTGTCAATATTGACACCCACGTCTTGTCCATTTTCAACGTATGCTGCACAAAAATATCGCCGATAACCTCAAGAAGGGTAAAGGAAACAATGACTGCAAAAAAGCTCTTATATTCATTTCTTATAGCTTTCCTGAATGAAAATGTCATATGTGAGGATCGCCATTTCAGTATATCAGGTATAAAGGCAGGTGTTTTTTCTGCCCAGTCTGAATAAAAATGAGCAAATTTCTCGCGCAAAAAGTCTTCTTCCGTGAACATTATTCTTTCATAGTATAGCCAGAATGTAAGGATGACTATGAGGCTGAACCACCACAGATGAAAAAATGAAGACAAACCGAACCAGATTATGAAATTGCCTAAATATAGGGGGTGTCGCACTATCGAATACATTCCCGAAGTATTCAAGGCATCTGCTATCTGCTTTCGTGTGTTTGTCCCGGACGTTCTTTTCGGAGTGTAACCGACTGTGAAAAATCGAATTCCGACTCCTGAAAATGATATGAGCAGGCAGACTATTTCCCATATATCATCCAACTTCTCACTATGACCGAGATATTCAAAGTAATTCATCCCCAAAAGAACCATTACAATCATAATCAGGGGGAGATAGCTACGCCATCTGAAAAGCCAGTTACCCTGTCTTCTAAATTCTTCTCTTAATGCCATGGGCAATTTTCCTTTCTCAGGCGGGCAACGCTACGGTTGAGCGCCACCCAACCAAGCGGACAATAAACTTCCAAAAGACGTCACCATTTTCCCTCCGCTTGGTTGGGTGCCCGGCTCGAACCGCTTGTTACGCGGTCCGAATCTCCATCCCTAGAGGTCCATTTCCATGAAAAGCGTAATAAGGTTGTACCGATCGAGCGTCTCTGCTGTCTGTTATGGCTCCATGTTGTTATCCGCATACGGATGAATTTCGCGGAACCCTGGGAAGCGGTAGAGCGAATGTGCCGTATCAAGGAAATTTAGGCGCTCAAGCTTAAATTGATTAAGAACAATCGAGCGCCTCATCTATCTAACGGTCAGGAATTGCCCGGCCAATTCCCTTACCCCGGAAAGTCGGAAAACATACATGCGCTGCATTTCACCTACGCCGTCTCCAAATTTCTTCAAACAGCCAACTCTTGCAATCTTGTCACCGTATTGAGCAAGGTAGAAACGGCCTTGGGGAGGCTAAACTTATCTTAATCTGTCAGGTCCGATTGCACCATTGCTTCGATGTCAAATTCGAGTCCATAATCGCGTTCGACCCGCTCTTTGAGGGAACCCAAATATTCACGGATTAGTTCAGGCGTCTGCTCCTTTTGTTCATCTGTTCTGAGTGGGTGAGATAAAATCTCTTCCATTGGAACACTTCCCCCTTGTCGGTTTGGGCCGCCCGCGTGTTTTGGAGGAAAATATATTGCAATATTCCAATTCTGTCTATTATTACGGCCTGGGTGCTCCGTAACCCACTGAAATGGCTGGAAGTTTATTAATGACAATGGAGAATAATTCACGGTAGGAAAAGGACCAAAGTCTGGAAAGCCTTCAGGGGGGTGCGCAAAGGAAAAACGGGGAACGCCATGTCGTTCGCGATTCTACGTTAGTTGGACGAAAGACGTCCCTCCGATCTTCTGTCCGAGGAGCGCCCCCCGTCAGGAGCCGCCGCGCGACAGAGGACAGAGGTGTGGTGCTGGTTTTGAGCAAAAGGTGAAAGGGGTTGGGAATCAATGCCCAGGCATAACAGGCTGCTTTTGTCTCAGTCAGAATACCGCCGAGGCGACCAGGGAAATGGTCCCGGTCGCCATCGCCAAGAAAGATTTTCTGCCGAGCTATTCCTCGTCCGATGACGTGATGCACTGCGTCCGCGCCATCTATCCACGTCTTCCGGGGTATGGATGGGCTTTATCGCATTCACCCGACCGAGCGAAGTAATAATAGGATGTACCCCATCTTTCCCACTCACGGCTTCTCAGGGGCTACCGACGTCTCGACGGCCATTTGGTTCAAAAGCGTCCCCAGGGCGTCCAACTGGGTTCCATATCCGGCCCAATCGCCCTGACGTGAATAGCTTTTGGCCTTTTCGAAGTGTTTCAAGGCTTCCGCCAGGGCCGCTTTGACGGCACCGGTAGCCGGTTCCATGACCGCGACCGGGGCCGATTCGGCGGTGGGGACTTCCTTTCCCAGGACGCCGTAGATGGCACTTTCGAGATTCTCCCTCATGACCAGATGATCCCCGAAGGAAACGATGACCCTTTTCAGTTCAGGCAGGGCCGTGCCGGCCTGACCGCCCATGCCTCCAGGAACGGACGCACCCGGTGATCCGGATCTCCCGAATCCCCTGCTTGTCTGGGAAGAAGCCGGTTGAACGGCTTGCGAATCGGACTGGTTGGCTTGCAGATATACGGGCTCAACATAGATAAAGGTGTCGTCAATGGGAATGGCGAGGAGGTTGCCTCTGATGACGGTGGAACCTCCCTGTCCCCAGAGGGTCATCTCTCTTGAAATACTCGTCTGCTGGTCCACCCTCGCCTCAATCTGCATCGGACCGAAGATGAGCTTGTCCTTGGGCAGTTTGTACACGATCAGGTTCCCGTAGTCGGGCATGTCGCACCTTGCTGCAAGCCATGCAATCATATTGTCCTTTTGGGAAGGCGTGAAGGGAAGCATCAGGACGAATTCTTCGCTCTTCTCCTGGGGAAGCCGCATAATGATGTAGTAGGGCTCCATCTTCCGCCGGTTGCTGGCGTAGATTTCATTGGGGGTTTGCCAGAGGTCTTCCTGGTTGTAAAAGACCTGCACGTCCTTCATGTGGTAGGTCCGGTACATGTCGGCCTGAATCATAAACAGGTCCTTGGGATAGCGAATGTGCTTTTTCAGCGTAGCGGGCATTTCGCTGAAAGGTTTGAACAGATGCGGAAATATGCTCGAATAAGTCCTGACGATGGGGTCTTTTTGATCGATCACGTAGAAAAATACATCGCCGTTGTACGCATCGATGACCGCCTTCACCGAATTGCGGATGTAGTTCAAGCCCTTGTTGAAATGGTCGTAGGACCGGGTGGAATAGGGATACATGTTGGAGGTCGTGTAGGCGTCACGAATCCAGTAGAGCTTCCCGCCTGAGACGACCAGGTAAGGGTCGCCGTCATAGTCGAGAAATGGTGCGATCGCCCGGACCCGTTCGTCAATCCTGCGATTGTACATGATCCTGCTCTCGGGGCCAAGGTAGGTGGTGAAGAGTATCTGAGGATCCATGAATTCGAGGGAAAAGAGAGCCCTCCTCACAAATGACGTGATGGGAACGCCTCCCGTTCCTTCATAGTGGGTGTAGACGTTCTCGTCGCCCTTGGGGTAGTCGAATTCCTTGGTCTTGGTCTTCACAAGGACATATGCGTCCGTCTTTTCTCCATAATAAATTTCGGGATGGTCGATTTTCAGATCAAAGTCAACGGTCGGCGGCAGATCCTTGATAATGAGGTCAGGGAGTCCTTCACTGGTCACGTTGTTGACCGGGTTCATGGTCAAGCCGTAGCCATGGGTGTAGATCAGGTGCCTGTTCACCCAGGTGTCTGCCTGAGGCGGGAGCTGGGTCACATCGAATTCCCGCGCGGACAACATGACCTGTCTGTAGTCGCCTTTGATCTGATAGCGATCCACATCCACATCGTTGAAGTTGTAGTACGTCCGTATGGATTGAAGTTGATTAAAGGTCTGCAGCAGGGGGCGCTCGTCCCAGATTCTGACATTATTGATGGTCGCCTGATTCGATTGGATGTCTTTCAAGGTCAGTTTGTCACCGACCGGGAATGGGACTTCACTTATGTTGTTGAGGTTAAAGGCATCGCGTGTATAGCGGATATTGTAAGCGATATAGGCGGCTTCCTTCGCCAGTTCGTTCGGCTTGACCACGGCCTTCTCCACGACCATTGGGAGAACGGTCGCAAGAAGCACGATCAGTCCTACCCAGATGCCGCCGCTGAGCCATATCCGTTTTCTTCTGGTTCCGAAGCCGTTGAAAAGCAGAATCAATGCGAAGGCCAAAGAAACAAAAATTAACACCGCATATGCCATGAGCGTTACATGGACGTCGGTATAGCCGGCACCGAAGGCAGCGCCCTGGGTCGAATACAAAAGGGAGAACATCTTCAGACGATAACCCCAAGCCATGAGAAGGACGATAATGCCTGCCAAAAACATGAGGTGTCTGATGACCCTGGGGTCGATGTCGATTTTGGGCGGGGTGGACGGTTTGCCTTCGCCCTGGGCCAATCCCTCAAGATTGGATACCTGAATGGTGCCGTTTTTGAGCCACCAGCCGACTGTGACGACGCCAGAAAAAACAACGAGGACCATGAGGCCGGTCTGGAGGAAGAGATAGAACGGCAGGGAAAATACATAAAAACTTATGTCCTTGCTGAAGACAGGGTCCTTCACGCCGAAAGGCTGTTGATGAAAGAAACGGAGGATCATGTCCCATTCGGAGGCGCCATTCGATGCGATAACGAAAGTGACCAGCAGTACAAGCGCTCCCAGGAAAATCCCGGCTGATTTTCCCGATAGGCCCAATCGAGCCAGGTAGTCCCCTTCGGGCGTCCGCGCAGGCCTTACCGGCAGTCGGGGCTTGGTACGGGAGGCAATATAGAGGTTCACGGCAATGATGAGCATCAAGAGGAGCCAGATGGCCGCCGCGATGCTGAATTTGCTGAGGACCACCGTCCAGAAGACCGAAGAATAATGAAGTTTCCCGAACCAGAGCCAGTCGGGATAAATGGAAAGCGTCCACCAGAATACGATCAGGACGGCGAGCACTGCAGCGAGTAACCACCTTCTTTTCATGAGACATTCTCCTCACAAGGGATTCCAGAGATTGAAGACAGGATTAAAACCTTATTCCTTTCATTTGCCGCGCGCAAGGTGTTTGTCCGGAATCGACGATTTTCATTTTGGCGGAAGCGGCGTCCGCCGTGGAACAAGGAAGGGAACGGGGTGTCTCCAAAGCCATGAAGGGAGCAGGTAAGCAAGCCGGGCCAAAAATTCTCGCGGTCCCGGTCGATTCTGAATATGGTGCGACGCTCAATCCCACGGATCATCCCATGTGCGGAAATCTCGGGTATGGAACCTCCGTCAGTTTCCTACTTTCTCCCCCCTGCATGGGCACACCCAATATATCGCCAAAAACCTTAACACCCCTGTCCGCGCCACATCTTTTTGATCCCGCGGTGGGGACATGGCGGGGCGCACTTGGCCTCTGTATTCGTGATGGAGATGCCATCCATCCCTTGCGTTAGCGTTCACATAATGAGTACAAATCAGCAACCCTTGCCTTACGCAATCGAGGCCCCTTAACGGGTTCGCGGATGAAGCCGCTCCTACGGTTTGTCAATATTGACAGCCTTCACAGGCCGCAGCAGAAATACCAGTAAGAAGCCGATAACAAGCAACCCGGTCATCGCCATAAATATCGGCTGGTAACTTCCGGTTAGATCAAAGGTGTATCCGGCCAGTATGGGCCCCGCGGCGCCGCCGATGGTCCCGCAGAACCACACGACGCCGAAGAGGGCGCCGTGCGATTCTGTTCCGAACAGCTCCGCCACCGTGGGAGACATAACGGTGAAGAAACCGCCATGAGCAAAGCCGTAAACGATGGCAAAGAGGAAAAGCATCCATGTGCCTCTTGCCGTCAACAGGCAGACAAAACCGCCCATCAATATGATGAAGCAGATGATAAGCGAACGCTTGCCGCCTATTCTGTCGTTGGCCGCGCCCATACCCAAGCGGCCCACTATGCTAGCGCCTCCTATGGTCGAAAGAATGCCCGCCGCGGCGACCGGAGGCAGACCCAGGTCCATGGCATGAGGGACAATCTGTACGATGATCGTCAGAAGGCAGCCGAGTACGACCAGTTCCACACCGCAAAGAATCCAAAACTGCCGCGTGCGCATCGCCGTTTTCAGGACCCCGGCATTTTTATGGGTGTGCTTTGCTCCGACGCCGGGCAGAGCCAATCCGCCATCGGGCAAAAAGCCCATCTCTCGTGGATCCAGGCGCAGAAATTGCGCCACCAGGATGAGTGCCAACATGACCGTGACGCCCAGGATAAGGTATGTCGTGCGCCACCCGTAGGCGGCGATCAGTGCCGTGGCCGCCAAAGGCACCAGGAGTTGGCCTGCACCCGTGCCGACCTTGACAAACCCCGTCATCAGACCTCGGCGCCTGATGAACCACCGGGCGACTGTGGAAAGCGTGACTACATCGTGCGTACTCAGTCCGATGCCCACAAACAGGCCGTAGAGCAGGTACAGGTGCCAAGGCGCATGCATGAAGGACATGGGCACATAGCCGATTCCGAAAAAGATCCCTGTCGCCACGATAAGGCGCTTCGGTCCGATCCTGTCGTTCAGGCGCCCCATGAGTACGGCGGTCGTCCCCATGACGAGAAAAGCCAGGGACGACGCTCCGGATACCATTGCCCGAGACCAGCCGAACTCCGCTTCGAATTCCTTGAAGAATACACCGTAAGTGAACATGGCGCCAATGCACACGGCCTGGACCGCGAAACCTGCACCCACGATTTTGTAACCGTAGAAATATGTTTTCATTTTATCATCCCTTCCGGAGGCTCATCGCAACTAGCACATTCGGACATCGAAGTCCAGACAGCATCTACCTGGGGTCCCATGTTTCTGCATTTGGTCCGTATACCCCTGCCCACTCCGTTGAATTCATTTGCAGTCTGGTACGCTTACCGTGCTATGCAACTCAGCCGGTAAGCGCTGACGGCCTCAGCCCTTTTAGCCGCGGCGGTCCTCCATCTCGCGGATCAGAGCGCGGGCCTCGTCGCCCTCTGGAATGGGTTTGCCGCTGTCGCGCCACTGCACGGCGGGCTTAAAACCTTCGGTCTGCGCATAGCGGCGGAACCACAAGCCTTCAGGGTTGTGGCGCGTGATGCCATCAAACACCGTAGCCATCATCTGGCTTTGCTCCAGGCCCATGGTCAGCATGACCTGGTTGACCACCATCTTGTGCATGGCCAGGTGGCTTCGCGGCACGCCGGCAATGCGGCCGGCCAGTTTCATCGTGGCGGCCTCCAACTGCTCGGCAGGCACCACCACATTGGCGAGCCCCCATTCACCGGCTGTCTTGCCGTCAATGGTGTCGCCGGTGAACATAAGCTGCTTGGCGCGGGCGGGGCCGAGGCGGTAGGTCCACATGGCGGTGGTGGGGCAGCCCCAGACGCGCGTCGGCATATAGCCAATACGTGCATCCTCGGCCATAACGAGCAGGTCACAGCTCAGCGCGATGTCGCTACCGCCGGCCACGGCATGGCCGTGCACCTTGGCCACCGTGGGTTTGGGACTTTTCCACAGGGTCATGAAGTCTTCGGTGTTACGCTTCATGAACGCGTAGTCTACCATCGGGTCCCAAGGCGACCGTTCCTGCTGGCAAGGGTGGTCCATATGGCCTTCGCCAAAGTGCGTTAGATCGTAGCCGCCGCAAAAGCCCTTGCCCGCTCCTTCCACCACAATGACGTGGACCCCGTCGTCAGCGTTCGCCCAATCCACGGCGGAGCGGATTTCTCCCGGCGTGTCGTCATTGATCGCGTTTAGCCGCTCGGGGCGGTTTAGCAACAGGCGCGCGATGCGGGGATTGAGATGGTCCTTAACAATGCGTAGCGTGCTAAAATTGGGCATAGATTATCTCCTTTTGGTGAGCGGAAAGGTTGTATAGAAAGCGCAAACTCCGGTTCCCGTAAGCCGCCCGTGGCACTCAGGCTCTCAAGTGGCTTCCTGCGCTCTATGTTCACCTTGAGAAGGCACGGTCTTGAGGTTGTCGCCTAACGGTTGATATCGTCCTTTCCATATCTTGAATGCGCTTTTCGGAGGCTTCAAATAAAGACGGTGAAAAAGAAAGAAAAGCCATCGTTGAATGACTGACATAGGCTGTCGTCCCTTTATCCCATCCGTGGCCCGACGAATGAGATTTCACAATAAGAATTCAGTAAAAATTAAGTTAAGAAGCCGACAGCGTGCGCATCTCCACACAGTGATGAATTGGAGGTCTTTCATGAAGACCCTTCAACGCCAATTCTTGACAGATACCTGTTGTGCAATCTCGTAAGCAAAATGAGGGCAACGACGGAGCCTATGAGACACCAGAACATATCGGTTTGCGTGTCCCAGATATAGCCTTGTGTTCCAAGGAAGGCTTCAGTATCGGTCGGATTGGAAAGGGAAGCCAACCATTCAATGATCTCGTATAGCGCTGAAAAAGAAAGAGGCACAGTGATAGACATGAAGCCAAGCCACTTCCCGGGTTTCAGGGGTGATGTTCGCGAAACGATTTCGCGCACGTAGATCGCAGGAGCAAACCCCTGCATGAAGTGTCCTATTTTATCGTAGTTATTACGAGACCAGCCGAACCAGTCTTCCATCCAAAAGCCTAACGGTACTTTGGCATAAGAGTAATGGCCACCCAGCATCAGTATCATGGCGTGGATAGCGATCAGGGTATAAGTTAGATTGGTTAAGGGAAATCTCCTGTATGTAAGCAGCATAACCGGCAAAGCAACCATGAATGGGAAGGTTTCCAAGACCCAGGTAAGGCGAGTATCATGTGGTTTGATTCCCGACCAAACCCAAAAGACCAATACAACCGACAGCAATATCAAGCGATGGGTCTTTGACGACATGCAATATCCCCCTCCACGAGTGATTATAGCTCAGCCACAGTAGCCATAGAGTAAACCATTAATGCCAAACTGACATCTCGCCATGTTGGCAGCCCCCTTTTTATGAATATGACCTCGTCATTTGGGCTATCATGACAGACCAGACCTATACCTTCAGGCCGTATCAATATTCCAGGGTTTAAATATTCCCATTCATCAGCCTTGAAGTCTTCAGCGACTCCGTGATCTGGACCATCCTCGACTACAACAACTACGTTTGCAAATCCATTTCCGTGGCCGATATCAATTTTGTCTCCGACTTGTGGTAACCCCCCCCTGGCAAATGGCTTTGACATTGCAAGCTCAACTTTCTGATGGTTTTACTCATCAATGATTTAAAGGCTAAAATATTACTTTCAAATTGACTTGATGTACCGTCCCCTGTCTTTCCCGCGGTGATGTGTTAGACCGCTATTCCGCCAAGCCCAAGAACGATACTCGGCCGGTGGCGACGTCATGCATCGCGCCGACCACCTTTAGTTGATTTCCGACAACGAGATCTCTTAAGATAGCACTTCGCTCGGTTAGTGATTGCACGGTCAAACGCACGTTCTCGTCCGCTACTTTCTGAACAAATGCCTTGTTCCTGGAAGTCCGATCCTCACGTATGTCCTTCACCGCATAGACGGCTGGGGCGATGTTGCTGAGCGTCTGCGTCAGGTTCCCGAGTTGAAGGTTGTCACACGCCCCTTTGACCGCGCCGCACTCTGTGTGGCCCAGTACAACGACGAGCTTCGCACCCGTAAGCTTCGTGGCGAACTCGATACTGCCGATGATGTCAGTGTTTGCAAAGTTGCCTGCGATTCGGGCACTAAAGATATCACCAATTCCCTGATCAAAGACAAGTTCGGGGGAACGCGCGAGTCGATGCAGCCAAGTACCACGGCGAACGGGAATTGCCCGGAAGCCGTCGCCCTAACTTCAGCCATCAGGTTACGCTGGAGGTTCTTTCCGTTTATGAACCGCGCATTACCGTCCTTGAGCATCTTGATCGCTTTCTCTGGCGTCGTATCAGCCTGCGACGCTTTTGACATCGCAGGAATCTCTGCTCCCAGCGTGCGCCCGGACAGTGCAAATAGGGCTCCAGCTGCACCTGCAACGGGCAGCGCCTTGAGTAGTTCGCGTCTGTTCATCATTTTGTCCCCTTTTCCTCTTGCAAAATTGTTGTTGTGGTTAAATGCTAAATTGAGCGGTGCGGTCTTCGGCGTCCACTGAACCGATTGGTTGGCACCCTCTCAAAGCTGCGCTTTCACCAAATGCCCGAAATTTCCAACCATAAGTGTCCCCCCGGCCTTCATTATTGGCCGTAAACCTTCAAGAGAAGCAATCCTCCGGTAATCACAACGGCTCCAACCAGGCGTATGGTTTTCCCAGACTCATTGAAGATCACGGACCCAGCTATAACACCGATTACTATACTGAACTGACGAAAAGCCACAACGTAGCTCACCCTTTCAGTCATCTGGTAAGCGCAAAGAACAAGCCAGTACGCGAGGAAGCACAGAATCCCCGCAATGGTTGGAATCCACCAGCCAACTTTGAGGCTATTTTCGATAGGTTTACTTATGACTGATCTCAGAGGGACAAAGCTGATAAACGCCATTAAGAAAAATAGATAACAGTAAACGGCTGCTTCTCGAGGGCCGGTAGGGATTGCCTCGGTCCCGATTTTATCGAACAATGAATACCCCACTGTCCCCATTGCAATCAAAACTATCCAAAGACTGATAGGTTTCCAATAGGTTCGGAGCCGGAAATCCGCTAACGAATTCAATGGAACTAACAGACAACCTGAAGTCACAAACAACATACCGATCCATCCATAAAGGCTTGGTGGACGAGATCGAAAGGCGTCGCCAATCCCGAGGATTAGTACTGGGAGGGCACGCGCAGCTGGATACACAGTTGTGAAATCGCCAGACTCATATCCACGAGCCAAACAGACATAATAGAAACCACAACTCACGCCAGAACCAAGGAGGCAAAACACCGCTTTCATAGAAATAGACGGATAGGTCACAAGACTAATGAAAGCTGGAATGGCACCAAGCACGACAATAGAAACCTGCATGCGCCAAATGCAAACCTGTGCCCCTCCTTTATATTTCGATAGGATGTTCCATGAAGCATGCATGAAAGTTGATGCAATAACGAGGGTCAAAGGTAACGCATCCAAACTTCTCTCCTAAATTATGGCAGGTGAAGCGACTGAATCGAGCAGGTCCTGGAGGTGGATATCTCCGTCTGCAACAAATTTCTCGCAGGAATTCTCAATGAATTTTTGAATCAGACGCCTCGTCCTGATAGCCTGGCAATTTGCTGAACCATAGCCAATTTCAAGGACTGAAAGCAAAACGAATACAAAGGGGTAGAAATCTTCTGGAGAAACGGCAATGGAGACGAAAGGTATCGTCAGCTGTCCGTTCTTGGGAGTAAGCATTACAGTAAAAATTGAACCAATAGCCAGTGCGATCCAATAGCGAATTGCAACCTTGTGCTGTGTAGAGAACCCCTCTGAGAGTCGCCAGAAGACATCTCGAACAGTACTTGGTTTCCCTTCATTCATATCCTATTACCCGCTGGTTTAACGGCCCCGTGTAACCGGCTGAGCGTAAGCGGAGTCGGGTTTACGCGGTTGTTCGGCCATTCCCGTCCTGGGAGCCTACAACCTCTTGGAACGAGAACTCATGCAACCCGGCATTCTTGCGGGCATGCTCAATGGTCATGCTCACGAGATTTCCCTGGTCATCGAGATCTGCATAGATGTTCTCACTAATTTCCTTTGTTTCAGTCACCTCGTTTTCGGTGAACTCGACGAGCGCTGTGTCGGTATCTGGAAAGTACTTGACCTTCATTGTTGTTTCTCCTTGAATGACCTATCGAAGAATGCATTGTGGACGGTCTCGCCATCCTCAAGCAGGATGACTCGGAGGAACTTGACCTCCTCAGCAATCCACGCCCACTTTCTTACCCTGCCATCCGATTGGACTTCGGTTTTGACGGGAACTTGGATTGCCCTGTGAATCCACTCGTCCTTGATTATAGCCCGATCCGCTCTCTTACGCACATGTTTGAAATACTGAGTCGTCTTCATTTTCTTATAGTTCCGTTAGCCGAACGCTCCGCATAAGCCGCGCTGCCAATGACTTTGCCGCGTAGCGCCGCCGTTCTTCTCGGCGTCGGCCTTAATGTGGTTGTTGGACGAAGCCGCTACGCGGCGGTAAAAAATCTCAAACCATTGTATACTCCCAAATTTGCCCAATTCCGGGCCCTAATAAGGAAGGGAGTATATCATGAACAAAGCTGAAACGAACCGATTCAAAAAACTTTATCAAAGCCATCTGCGCCTGCTGAAACTTCAGGGTAAGAGCCAAAAGACCATTGATGCTTACTCGCGGGCTGTACGTCGGATCAGTGAACATTTCGATTGCTCTCCCGATCAATTGACCCTGAAACAACGAGAAAAATACTTTTCCGACCTGGTTGAGTCACACTCCTGGAGTACCGTCAAGATTGACCGTAATGGCCTGCAATTCTTCTGGAAGCATATCCTCAAACGCGACTGGCAGTGGATAAACATAATCAAAGCCCCCAAAGTACATTCGCTCCCTGATATTCTCACCGTCGCTGAGATTGAACAATTGATCGGTGCGACATGCAAGCTGCGCTACCGGGTCTTTCTGTTGGCAACCTATTCGATGGGCTTGCGCCTCGGAGAGACCCTGGCCTTGCAGGTTGGGGATGTCGACGGTCAGCGCAAACAGATACACATCCGGCGTGGCAAGGGCCATAAGGATCGCTTCGTCCCGCTGCCCGATTTGACCTATCAAGCATTACGCGCTTTGTGGTGCAAACATCGCAACCCCTGCTGGTTATTTCCCAATGCCGTCGGTTCACCTGAGCGTATTCGCACGGCCAACACCCACATGGATCGCGGCGGGACCCAGGCAGCCATGAAAGCGGTCGTGACCCAGTGCGGGATTAAAAAAAAGTCTCGATTCACTCCTTACGCCACAGTTTCGCCACCCATCTCCTTGAACAGGGCCTGAGCCTTCGTCATATTCAGGCCTTGCTCGGCCACGCCAGCCCTACCACCACCGCACGCTATGCTCACTTGACTGACACCGCCGAACAAAATTCATTTGCCACCATTAACCGTTTGATCAATACCTTGCACGTCGATTTGAGGAGGCTGTGATCATGCAACTAGCCTCTGTCCTTCATCAATACCACAATGCCTTACTGGCTAAATACGGCTCACAGCTTTTGCCCGGTCATCTGCGCGCAATTGACGCCATCAAGCGATGTCGGACACCGCAGGCCGGCGAGTTGTTCGTCCAATGCCTCGACTGCGGTCATGCAACATGGCGACCCAACTCCTGTGGGCACCGCAGCTGTCCACAATGTCAGAATCATGAAGCCTCTCTTTGGCTGGATCGGCAACAGGCCAAGCTGTTACCTGTTGAGTACTTTATGGCGACCTTTACGCTTCCCTATGAAATCAGATTCCTGGTCTGGGATAATCAAAGCCTCGTTTACAACCTTCTGTTTGCCTGCGCTTCCAGCACCCTGAATGACTTTGGCTTGAATCCCAAAAACCTGGGCGCCAATATTGGTATGACCGCAATTCTCCATACTCATAACCGGCGCCTGGATTATCACCCCCATATTCATGTCGTCGTGCCGGGGGGCGGTGTGGATCAAGCCAGAAAACAATGGAAAAAGAAGAAAGACAAGTATCTGTTCAATGAATTCGCCTTGGCCAAGGTGTTTCGTGCCCGATTTCTGGAGGCCTTGAAAAAAGCCGGGCTCTCTCCGCCCAATTCAGTGCCCCACAAATGGGTGGTCGATTGTACCCACGTCGGAAAGGGTCTGTCCGCCTTAAAATACTTGTCCCGTTACTTATACCGGGGCGTCATCCTCGAAAACAATATCGTCTCAAGCCAAGAGGGCAACATCACCTTTAAGTATGTGGAAAGCCGTACCGGCAAAACCTGCTATCGCACGGTCAAAGGTGAAGATTTCTTATGGCTCGTGTTGCAACACGTTTTACCCAAAGGCTTTCGTCGGGTCAGAGACTATGGCTTCTTGCATGGCAACTCCAAAAAGCTTTTGTCACTGGTTCAGATGGTCTTGCAGGTCTTGATTGAGGCCTGTGCACCACGACCAAGGCCTGTCTTTAAGTGCCCCAAGTGTCAGGCTCCCATGCAAATCATGGCTTTTAGGCGACCTGCTTGGGCATCAGGATAACACGCTTAAAATGGCGCAACCCTGCCATTCACTCAATCACGGGAGGATTCGTCAATTCATATGACATAGATTAACATCCATTTTAGCTTCTTTTCAGGCTAAGTGATCTCGCTCGCCTTAAAAAAGCACCCCTCAAACCCGAGCTTTCACCACCACGCATTCAAAAAGAGATATTTGCTTATATAAAGACCCCGCTCCACATGCCCGGCTTGTCCAACTACAGGATAAGATCGTGGCTCGCTTTGCTCACACAATCTATCCTTATTCG
>CAWHLE010000024.1:0-553338 GCA_963830155.1 uncultured delta proteobacterium
TAACAAGATGTTGACTGAGAATTCTTGCGATATGGATTGGATATCTCAGCATTCTGACTCTGAAGTTTCATCCGGTAGGCCAACGGTAGGCGATCTCATCCTGTGCTTGATCCCCATGGGCGGGAGATTAGCCGTACACGCGCGATTAGCATAAACTTCCTTTTCCCATATTTCTGTCCCTTCTGATGATGCGGGGATGTTCCCGAAGGAATGTGAAGAAATCGGCTTTGATTGTGGCTGCGTTTCCTTCTGTGAGCTCGGGCGGGAGCAGGTGGCCGTATCCTTCGAGGTATTGGTCGGTCGCGATGGTTTGATTCCTGCGGAGGCTGCCTCCAAAAGCGCGTTTCGGTTTTTCTTGGGCGCGGCTATGGTCTTATTGGAGCTTTCGACGTGCAGGCCTGATTTCGTAAAGGGCTGGATCCTCTCTTAGGGCGTAAGCTGCTTTTTCCGAGAATACCTTTTCAAACACCAATTCAACCTCATTGAATAGGTTGCTTCCTTCTGCCTTCAGATAGCTGGCCGCCATCCGGGAGTACTCCGGTTCAATTTCAACGCCGATACTATTTCTTTGCGATTTCAGTGCTGCCACCATTGTGGTCCCTGTGCCGCAGAAGGGATCCATAACCGTATCTCCAACAAAGGAGAACATGCGCACCAATCGTGATGCCAATTCGAGGGGAAACGGTGCCGGGTGCTTTTTGAGGGAGGCGCCCGGAATATTCCAGATTTGCTGGAACCATCGGTCAAAATCCTTCTTGGGAATCATACTTTTGCGCCGTTGTTCATCACTGGGCTTACGATAACCCCCCGGTTTGCGCTGCATGAGGATGAACTCCATATCATTTTTGATGATGGCATTGGGTTCGTAAGGCTTTCCAAGGAATTTCGAGCCATTTGTCACCTCATATGAGGCATTGGCGATCTTGTGCCAGATGATAGGATTTAGGTTGTCGAACCCTATCTGACGACACATGACAGCTATATCAGCATGAAGGGGGAAGACGAGGTGCCTGCCGTAACGACGCCTCGCAACACAAACGTCGCCGACAACACAAACCATCCGTCCTCCGGGTACAAGTATCCGGAATATGTGTTCCCAGACCTTCTTAAGTTCCTCAAGAAACGTTTCATATTCCTCAATGTGTCCCATTTGATCAGGATTTTCGTTATATCTTTTCAGGTTCCAGTAAGGCGGAGATGTAAGCACAAGATGGATCGATTCATCTTGCATATATCCCAGATCTCTTGCGTCTCCATTAATGAGTCTGTGGATGGTTTTTTCCATATATCACACAAATTTTGAAATATGGGATACGAGAGACTTGGCAAATCCTTCAATGGACAGATCTGCGGCTGGAGAATTGTGGACACCCCTTTGCCCATCGACGCGGTCTGATGTGATGAAAGCTGCAGAAGTATAGTGCTGTTCGAGAATCAGCTTTCGGCAAAAAAGCTCGTAACGCTTCATGTAAGAAGCGCCATGGAACTCATGAAATACTTTGAAGTGGGGCTCCTTTACTCTTACTGCGCTTTTTGAAGCAGGACAATCCTCCAGCATGAAGAAGTAGCCAAGAAAAGGCTGATGGCTCGAACGAAAGGCGCCTTCGCGATAAGCGGTCCAGAGGTCCAAGGCGCTGCCCATGGCTTCCTCGGTCCTGTTATTGAAGTTGTTTCCGAATGAAGGACCGACTTGTGATTTTGCTTCGATCGCCGCGACCAGTGTGCCGTCTCGGACAACCAGTAGATCCCATTCTTTTGTCGGACGAAAGAACCCGGGCAGTTCGAAGGCTTTCTTTCTGTGCACGAATGCCAATGGAAGACCAGCATCTGTGATGAGATCAGTGAATAACTGGGTGAAGCCGTCCATGTGGGCTCCTCCAGTGACAGCACTTCGGAGCCCCTGGTCAAGACGTCCACCGCTCTGTTGCCTTTGTTGCTGGGCCGATCTGGTCCTCCAGTAATGCGCCACGGCGGGGCCTGTAAGTGCGCCGATTTGATTCAGAGTTGGGTTATTTTTCATGCTTGGGGCAAATCGGACCCGTTCAAATGTCTTCGAAAAACAAAAAATTTAAGCCTATCAGATCAATTCTGCCCGTAAATTCTCACAGGAAGGCATAGAATTATCGCTCTGTTTGACCAACAGGCCATAATGGTATATTGGTTCGGAGCAAAAAAAATTACTGGCTGCATCTGGATCTTCTATGCAGGATCAGGATAAGGGAGTCAAGGATTATCAGAGGGATGGAGACCTGGCGGCTCTTGGATACCCCGCCCATGACGGCGGCTGAAAATATGGCATTGGACGAAACCTTGCTTGAGCTCAAGGGCGAGGGGCGAACGCCCAACACCGTCCACTTTCTTCAGTTTTCGCCCCGATCGGTACTGGTGGGGTTCCACCAGTCGGTGGAGGAAGAAATCCGGGTCGAATACTGCCGGCAACAGGGGATCGAGATCAATCGAAGGGTCACCGGCGGAGGGGCCATTTTTTTTGACGAAAGCCAGCTCGGCTGGGAGGTCATCTGCGACAAGTCTTTTTTCAACGCGACCATTCCAAACCAGCGGCTGTTCAGGACCCTTTGCGAGCCGGTCGTGACCGCATTGGGGATCCTGGGCCTTCAGTCCGAATTCCGCCCTCGAAATGACATCGAAATCCGGGGACGTAAGATCTCCGGGACCGGCGGCACCGAATCGGACGGGGCCTTTCTGTTTCAGGGGACCATGCTGACCGACTTTGACGCGGACACCATGCTCCGGGCCCTGAGGATTCCTGTTGAGAAGTTGAAGGCCAAGGAGATTGATTCGGTCAAGGAGCGCGTCACCTGCTTGAAATGGGAGCTGGGTTACACCCCGTCCATGGAGGCCATCAAGGCGGCCATCAGGCAAGGCTTTGAAAGACAGCTCTCCGTCCGGCTGGTGGAGGGAGGGCTGACCGACGAGGAGAAGGCCCTGTTTGAAGAAAAGCGAGAGGACTACCGGTCTCAGGGGTGGATTGATCTTGTGAGGCCGAAGGTCCAGACCCGTGATGTGGTCCAGGCGGCCTATAAGTCAGAGGCAGGGCTCGTCCGGTTTACGGTGGTCATCAACCGGCAGCGAAACCGGATCAAAGACATTTACATTACGGGTGACTTCCTCTCGTTCCCCTCCCGGGCCCTTTTTGACATGGAGGCCGTGCTGAGGGGATGTCCGCTTGAAATGGTGCACTTGGAAGCGGTGATCCGTGGGTTCTTCGACGAGGGTCGGATTCGGATTCCCGGAATGACGAGCGAGGATTTCCTTAAGCCCATGGCGCTTATTTTTGAGAAGATCGCCATCTCCGAATTCGGGATCCCTCTGGAGTACTGTAACCTCATTTCCGTAACAAACGGTTCCTTCAGAGAGGTATTGGAGAAAACCCCGTCGGTTCTTCTACTCCCCTATTGCGCCAAGCTCCCGGACTGTGACATGCGGCACGAGAAGACCTGCAACCGTTGCGGGGAGTGTACGGTGGGAACGGCATGGGACATGGGCCGAGCCAGGGAGATGAAGGTGCTGACCGTTGTGAGCTTTGAGGATCTGATGGAGGAATTGGACCGCATGAAGGCGGCCGGGGTTTCGGCCTTTATCGGCTGCTGCTGCCAACCCTTTTTCACCAAGCATGTTGACGACTTCCAGAGGGCCGGTATGCCGGGTATTCTGCTTGATATCGACAACACCACCTGCTACGACCTGGACCAGGCAAAACAGGCCTACGCAGGGGCCTTCTCGAGTCAGACCAGCGTGAATTTGGAATTGTTGGAAATGGTAGTGGAAAGAATTAAGCTTCATTAAATGATCCTTATCCCTTCCTATTAGATACAAATATTTCTAAATACATTAAGACAAATCTAATTAAAATTAAGAATTAGTGGTTCAAATAAATATGATACCATCCCATAAAAGTTCATTTCAATTTCTGCCTAATGAAAGGGCGTTTTCAAAAACCTGCTGATTCGGCTTGATAATCACTTTTATGGATGCATTTCCCTCTGCCACCAGCTGGTACCCTCTTGCGATATCCGTTAATGGCAGGGTATGTGTAATCATATCGTCAACTGCGATATTTCCCTTACTCAATAAATCAATCAGCTGCGGTGATATCCGGCGGACCGCAATAATAGGATGTCAGTATTCTTATTTCTTTCATCCAAAACTCATTGATGGGAACATTTATTTTTTTGTCCGGTTCTGGAACGGCAAAAAAGACAATGGCGCCGCCTCTATCCACACACTTCCAGGCTTGCTCCACCGCTGCAAGCGAAGACGTGCATAGCATCACCACATCGGCCAATTTTTTATTTTGGGAAGCCAGTAGTTCCGCTACGTTTTCAGACGCATCCATTGTTAGATCCGCGCCGATTTGCAGGGCAAATTTCAGCCGCTCCTTATTAATGTCGGTTGCGAAAATGGTGCAATTCAATGTTTTGGCAAGCTTGATGTGCAGCAGACCGGACATGCCGCATCCCATGACCAGCAGCGTCTGGTCCTTTTGCAAGTCGGCCAGCCGCTGTGCCCGGACAACGCATGCCAGCGGTTCAATAAAAGTGCTCTGGTCATAGGTCATACGATCGGGCAGCAAATAGGTTCCGGTTTGAACCAAAGATGCCGGGATGAGAACGTATTCGGCAAATCCGCCCGGTAGCCGATCCCTGATATTTGAGCAGACCGGATAATGACCTTTTTTGCAGTAGTAACACTCCATGCAGGGCACTTTGGGCGCGACAAAAACTCTGTCCCCCGGCTTGAACTTGCCGACCGATTTTCCGGCCGCAACCACTTCAGCGCCTATTTCGTGCCCCGGAACTAATGGCGCCCTGGGCAGCCGGTACCATTCGACAATATCACTGCCGCAAATCCCGCAGGAAATGACTTTTACCAACAGTTCATCTTTGCTTGGTGTTGGCAGGGGGACATCTTCGATTCTGATATCTCTGTTGTTATACCATTTGGCAACTTTCATCCAAGTTTTTCACCTTTTTTAGTCGTGTTGTAAAAGTCAAGCGCCTTTTTCGGCGTCTCATTATCATGCACAACCGCCCGGATCGCCTGGAGCATCGCGATGGGATTCTCTGACTGAAATATATTGCGTCCCATATCGACCCCGCTGGCGCCCTGCTGCACGGCATTGTAAGCCATGGTCAAGGCCTCCAACTCCGGTAATCTTCTTACCCCCCGCCATGACGATCGGTACCGGACAGGATGCCGTGACGGTTTCAAAACCTTTGTCCACATAGTACGTCTTGATATAATGGGCACCCAGCTCTGCACAGATTCTGGTTGCCAGCCTGAAATAACGGGCATCCCGGGCCATTTCCTTGCCGACGGCGGTTACCGCCAGGGTTGGAATGCCGTAGCGCGTTCCGATATCTACCATTTTAGTCATATTGATAATGGATTCCTTTTCATATTCCCCGCCGATAAACACCTGCACGGCCATCGCACAGACATTGAGCCTGATGGACTCCTCAATATCAACAGCAATATCTTCGTTGGAAAGTTCCTTGAGGATGCTTGTTCCCCCGGAAACCCTCAACACAATCGGTTTCGTGGCAGATGGCGGGATAACACTCCTGAGTATCCCCCTGGTCAGCATTAGCGTATCGGCGAAAGGCAGCAATGGCAGGATATTGATATCAATCCGTTCCAGGCCAGTGGTCGGCCCTTGGAAATATCCATGATCGATGGCCAGCATCACCGTGCGGCCAGAATCCGGGTTAAAAATACGTGCCAATCTGTTTTTCATGCCCCAGTCCAACGAATTCGACCCTTTCAGAAAAAACCCTTCCGTCTTCTGGGGGATATCAACGTTATACTTTTTCCCTTCACTGATTTCATCTATATCCGGCATGCTCAACACTCCTTTCAAGAATTTTTTTTGTTTATAGATTCGATAATACGGTCTAAAATAAGACTGTTAAAAGCCTCATTACCGGATCTTCTATGCAGGATCAGGATAAGGGAGTCAAGGATTATCAGGGTGAGGAGACCTTGTTCCACCGTGCGCGTTGCGCCGTGAGTCGTGCACCAATTCCTATGCTTCTTGAATACGATCTCTTAGTGGTCGGGGCGGGCCCGGCGGGCTGTGCCACCGCTCTCGAAGCGGCAAAGGCGGGCCTTTGCGTGCTGGTGGCGGAACGGAAATCAACCGTGGGCGTGCCGGTCCGATGCGCTGAATACGTGCCCGCGCCCCTGGTCGGAGAACTTGGCCTGGGTCGGGGGTTTGTGGTTCAGCCGGTCAAGGGGATGAAGAGCATCCTCCCGGACGGCGAGGTGAATGAGACCCTTTCGCCCGGATTCACCGTTCGGCGCGACCTCCTGGACCAGACCATGGCCAATGCGGCCGAGGAAGCCGGTGCAACATTTCGGCTCTCGACACGCGTTGTCTCAAGACAGGGGGAAACGGTCGGGCTCAAGGCCCGGGGCGGACTAGAGATGGCCGTGAAGGCCAAAGTGGTGGTGGGGGCCGATGGCCCCCACAGCCTCGTGGGGCGATGGGTGGGGTCGGTGAATCGGGACCTGATCCCGGCCGTCCAGGTGAGGCTGCCGCTCCGTCATCCATTGGATTTCACGGAGGTCTATTTCGACCATGCCTTTTTCGGTGGCTACGGCTGGCTTTTCCCTAAAGGGAGGGAGGCCAACGTGGGCATCGGGATGCGGCCGACGAGTGGAGGAGGGCCTTCCCTGGCTGAGGCGCTCAAGGGGTTCATCGAAAGGCTCAACCGGGAGGAGAAGGTGGTGCCAAGGCCTCTTGGCTGGTTTGCAGGCTGGATCCCTGTGGGTCCGCCCAGGCGGGTGACCTTTGGAAACACCATGCTGGTGGGCGACGCGGCAGGGCACACCCATCCCATCACGGGGGCAGGGGTTTTTCAGGCGGTCACGGGCGGTCGCATGGCGGGCAAGTGGGCCGCACAGGCTGTCAAGACGGACGACATGGGTGTTCTCTCCCAATACGAAGCGGAGTGGCGGGACCTCTTGGAAGATACTTTGGAGAGGGGTTACATACGGCGGCGCCAGTTGGAGGGTGATTGGGACAGGCTCCCTCAAATCATCCGGCATTGCTGGATCGCCTTTCGGGAGTACTATGCAAAATCTTGAGGAAAAGCTCGCGCGTGCACGGGCACTGTCCTGGGAGAACCACGGGAGGAGAATTACCTTCTTTCTCCCAGGGATGTTTTCATACAATGGCCTTAAGGGCCTCTACCCGGCGGTCTCCATTACCGGAAAAGAGTGTGCCCTTCAGTGCGATCATTGCCAGGGAAAGAGCCTGGAACCCATGATCGCGGCCCAAACCGGAGATGCGCTGGTTGAGACCTGCATGCGGCTGTCCGAACGTGGCAACCTCGGTGTCCTGATTAGCGGTGGGTGCGACAGAGAGGGCCGTCTGCCCTGGGCGCCGTTCGTGGATGCGATCAGAGAGGTTAAGCGAAAGACAAACCTTTACATCTCTATCCACTGCGGGCTTGTGGACTTAGAGACCGCATTCTCGCTCAAGGCCGCTGGCGTGGATCAGGCCCTCCTGGATGTGATCGGGGATGATGAGACCTACCGGGACATCTATCACGTGGATTTTGGCGTGGAGCGGATCGCTTCATCTCTGGATGCGTTGGAAAAGGCCCATTTACCGATGGTGCCACACATTGTCTGTGGGCTCCATCACGGAGAAATGCGCAGCGAACGCCAGGCGTTGGCCATGATCTCACGCCACAGTGTGGAACGGGTAGTGATCGTCTCCCTCATGCGGATTCCGGGGACCCCGTCGTGGAGTTCCCAGCCACTCGACGCAAAGGATGTGGCATCTTTGATTGCCGAGACACGACTGGCACTCCCGAAAACCGAAGTAAATTTGGGCTGCGCACGGCAGAGGGGAAACAGCCTGCTAGATGTCATGGCTGTGGATGCGGGAGTGAACCGGATGGCGCTTCCCTCTGAAGAGGCCATTGCCAGGGCAAGGGAATATGGGCTCGAAACAAGGTTTCAAAGAACCTGCTGCTCGGTTGGCCTGGATTTGTCGGGTCCCACGTGGCCCTGACATGGAGTTTGATTTCGAATTTGAACCTGCAGGGTCGGAACCGGCACGGCACTTTCCGTCAACCAGTGGGCTTCTTTGCATTTACCTTTACAACGGTTCGGCCAGTGTGCCACTTTCTAAGAGAAGATAGTGGCTCGCTGTGGGAAAGTATAAAGCATTCGAACAGGAAGGTGATTCGATGGAACTGAAAAAGATTTTGTGGGCGACCGATCTGTCTGCCAATTCTGAAAAGGCGCTTCCCTTTGTCCAATCTCTTTCTGAGAGATACCAAACCGAGGTGCACGTCCTGTACGTCCTGGAGGAAACGGGGCATTTTGGCTCCTGGTACGGCGAGTTCGACCGTTCGGAACTGGACAGACTGCAGGAAATGGAAAGGGAGAAGGCAGAGAAGATGCTCGACCAGATCTGCACAAGTCATCTGGACAGTTGCCCGCTCTACATCCGGCACACGGCTATCGGGGACCCATCCAGCGAAATATTGAAGCTCATCGAGAGTGAGAAGCCTGATGTTGTTGTCATGGCCACAAAGGGCAGGAGAAACCGATTTGCTTTCGGAAGCGTGGCTGAAAGGGTCGTCAGGCACTCACCGGCCCCGGTTCTGACCGTCCCTGTTTGACGGTGAGACGTCTTTCACAAAGATACTGTCGGTGTTGAAAGGGCCAATGGTCGAACAATGGGTTTCTCAGACCCGGCGTGCAGAACAGTGCGCCCTGCCGGCAGTTTTGGCATAGGAGAACCACGGACCCCATGACCAGCGACTGCGATTCAATTCAAGAAAGCCCCGAGTATCTCAGGATGAGCCTTGCGGCCGCCATGACTTTGGGGTTGAAGCCCGGGCTTTTCTATCGAAATGCCAGGCTTTACTGCATCAACTTGCTTTTGACCTACACCAACGGGTGTGCGGCAAGATGCGGTTACTGCGGCCTTTCAGGGCGGCGGCCGGGCACTTACGGCGACAAGAGTTTCATACGTGTGACCTGGCCCACCTGCGCGCTTGATGAAATCATTGCGCGGATTTCCGAGCGAAAGGATCGGATCAAACGGATCTGCATCTCCATGATCACCAACAGGCGGTGCATCGCGGACACGGAAACCATTTGCGCCAGGCTGCGGTCGAGCTTCGACATCCCCGTTTCCCTCCTCATCTCTCCTACAATTGTGGGCGAAAACCACCTTGCTGCATTCAAGACGGCGGGTGCCGACAAAATAGGGGTGGCCATTGATCTGGCGACGGCCGGGCTTTTTGATCGCTATCGGGGTTCAGGGGTCGGGGGACCGCACAAGTGGGAGACATATTGGGAATGTTTGGGAAAAGCCATTTCCATTTTCGGCAGAGGAAACGCCGGGGCTCATCTCATGGTCGGGATGGGGGAGACGGAAAAAGAGATGTGCGAGGCCATGCAGCAGGTCAAAGACATGGGCGGTTGGACACACCTCTTCTCTTTTTTCCCGGAGGCGGGTTCAGCCCTGGTGGAACGCCCCCAGCCGCCCATGGGTCAATACCGGCGCGTCCAGTTGGCCCGATACCTGATTGACAATGGCCTCTCCCGTGGTGATCGATTCCTTTACGAAGACGGAGACCGAATCACGGCCTTCGGCCTGCCGCGCAAGGACCTCGATGAAATCGTTGATTCCGGAGAACCGTTCCGGACAAGCGGCTGTGAAGGCTACGACGGCGGGGTGGCGTGCAACCGCCCCTATGCCAATTCAAGACCTGGTCCCTACATCCGGAATTTTCCATTCCCTCTTGAACCGCACGATATCCTTCGGGCCCGGAAACAGATGGGATATCTTCGGCCGAGGTGAGCCATGGGAGGGCAGGAAGGGGTCATCAAGTTCCAGCTCAGGTTCACCCGGGCAAGGCCGCTCCCGTCTGCACAGATAAAAGAGATCAACGCTTGGAGAGAAACCCTTTTCCGGCTGCATCTCATCGGTCAGAACCCTGAACGCTACGGCGGTTTCGGGTACGGAAATCTTAGCACCCGAATACGGCCCTTCACAGGGCCTGCCAACAGAAGAGCCTTCGTCATCACCGGGTCCCAGACTGGCGGGATCGAGTCCCTGGTCCCCGAACACTATTCCACCGTTTTCGAATGCGATCCGGATCGAAATCGGGTAATGGCCAAGGGCCCGATCCGGCCGTCTTCAGAAGCACTCACCCACGGTATGATTTACAATCTCAGCCGCACCACCCGCTTCGTCATCCATGTGCACTCGCCTGAGATCTGGTCGAAGGCCGATGGGCTTGGGATCCCTGTCATCGACGCACAGGCGGCCTATAGCACGGCCGAGATAGCCCAGGAGGTGAGCCGTCTTTTTCGTGCATCAAGGCTCGGGGAGAAGCGGATTTTTGCCATGGGGGGGCATGAAGACGGCGTGGTGAGCTTCGGGCGCAGCGGAGAGGAGGCAGGGCTTCTCCTCATTCGGTACTTGGCCCTTGCGCTTCAGGACTGAGCGGGCCGCGGGCTGTGCGCCTGACACCTCTCTTCGGCTTGCCTGCCGTGAGTGTTCACCACCAACTTTACCCTCCTATGGCCGACATGCAGACCGAGAAAGGCGCAATGGGTCTTTCGCAGAGACCATGGTGTTGAGGTTTCTGGCGTGCAGCCTCAATGAACAGCGATGCGAGCTCATGATCGGATGCGCCCTCCCGGAGCGGGGTCCGCACATCCAGTTCTTCGTTTGAGAGCAGGCAGGATCTGATTTTTCCGTTTGCCGTAAGGCGAAGGCGGTTGCAGAACTGGCAGAAGTGGTGGCTCAGAGGACTGATGAACCCTATTTCCCCTGCGGCGCCCTTGAGTTTGAACCTTTGGGCCGGACCGTCATGGCGTCCCTTCTCAACCTCGACGAGCTCCGAAACCGCACGAAGCCTTTCCCTCAGCACGTCGTTAGGTAAATGCTGGAAGCCCCTCCCCGGTAGGGGGTCTTGTACGGGCATGTACTCGATGAACCGCACCTGATAGGGATGGTCGATGGAAAGCCTTGCGATATCAATCACTTCGTCATCGTTTAGCCCGTTGATGACGACCATGTTGATCTTAATGGGGTGGAAGCCCATCTGCTCCGCCAATCTGATTCCTTCGAGCACGGTGTTTAATCCATCCATCCCGGTCATGTGCGCATATTTCTGCCTCTGGAGGGTGTCCAGACTCACATTGATGCGATGAATGCCTCCGGCCTTGATTTTATCCAGATTATCCTTTAGGAAGATGCCATTGGTCGTGAGGGAGACGTCTTCGAGCCCATCGAGGCCAGTCAAGAGGGGGATGAAATCAAAGATCCCCTTTCTGACCAGGGGCTCGCCACCGGTGAGTCGCATTTTGGTCACGCCGAGGCCAACGGCGATCTCGGCAAGCCTCAGGATTTCCTCATAGCTGAGGATATCTTCATGCCTCAGTTTGGATAGCCCATCCGGAGGCATGCAGTAGATACAGCGCAGGTTGCACCGATCCGTGAGCGAAATCCGGAGATAGTTGAGGCGGCGATGGAAACCATCTACGAGAACGGTCGAACTGTTTTTCATTTCTATAGGCTAGGCGCCAGGCCCAGGGTTAACTGTGAAACAAGCTGCCAACATCGAAAAAAAGACCATGTGCCGCTCCAGGAACCTGGTGAGGCCCTGGGCCAAATGGGCCTTTAGTCAAAAATGATACAACTAGGATAATTCACGTGTATCATCAAGTCAACAAGGGTGTTTTGAATGAGAGAGGGGAGAACATGGAAAACGCGATCAGGAAGGAGTCCAGGGAGCAGGTGACCCTGCTCGCCCTGAACAGGCCCGAGGTCTACAATGCCTTTGACCTGCCCATGGTCAGGGGACTGGCGGAAACCCTCATTCATGCGGCCGCGTCGCCGGAGGTGGCGGGCCTTGTGATCACGGGCATGGGAAAGGCCTTTTGCGCCGGTGGGAGCCTCAAATGGGTCCTTGACCAGGGGAACGATTACGGCGCCGCCTTTCACGCACTGGCGGCCTACTATCACCAGGCCATTGTTGAAATCAAGAGGATGCCCAAGCCCGTGGTGGCGGCCATCAATGGGCTCGCTGCCGGCGGCGGATTCTCCATGGCGCTTGCCTGCGATTTTCGGATCATGGAAAGATCGGCGGTGCTGAGGCAGGGCTACACTTCCAATGGGCTGAGCATCGATGGTGGCGGCACCTACACCCTCCCGCGCCTCGTGGGGATGGCACGGGCCCTTGAAATCGCCGCCTTTGATCGGCCCATTCCTGCGGAGAAGGCCCTTGAGTGGGGCCTGGTGACCGAAGTGGTACCGGACGGGGGATCGGTGGAACGGGCCATGGCGCTCATGGCCGAGCTCAAGGCTAGATCGCTCAGCTCTTTTTCCGCTTCAAAAAGGTTGATAACCGATTCCTTTGACACCAACTTTGAGGCGCAATTGGAGAAGGAAAGGGAGATGCTTTCCTGGTGCGGGAGACATCCAAACGGTCGCGAAGGAATCGAAGCGTTCAATGAAAAAAGGAAGCCGGTTTATAATAAGGAGTGATCAGTTAGTCCCTGGGCAGGGAAATTGCGCGCAAAATGGACAGGATTTTTGGTTTCAGGTTTCAACAAACCCCAGATCCTGACACCCGACACCTTACTTGGTTCAGGCTTGGCCGGGTTTGGAGGAGTGATCAGTGGTCAGTCATCACAAAATGTCTTTCTCTGCTGGCCGCGGACCGCTGCTAAGCCTTGTCGTAGTGGCTGAACTGCATGGTGAAGGTGGCACGCCCCTGGGAGAGGGATCGGAGGTTGGTGGAATAACCGAACATCTTTGAAAGGGGCACGATGGCGGTCAGGACCTGTACGGGCCCTTTTCTTGAGATCTGCTCTATTTTGCCCTGCCGTGCATTCAGGTCGCTGATCACGTCGCCCATGAACTCTTCAGGGACAAGGATCTCCGTCTTCATGATGGGCTCCATGAGGATCGGTGCCGCCGCCTGGCATCCGTTTCGAAAAGCCATGCTGGCCGCCACCTTGAAGGCCATGACGTCCGAAAGGCCCTCTTTGATCTGGACGTCCACAAGGGCCGTTTGTACGTCCGTCACAGGGTAACCCATCAGGACCCCGCCGCCTTCGGCCTCTGATACGCCCTGCTTGATGGCGGTAAGGAACGCCTCAGCCAGAATGGCGTCTTTACAGTGATCCACGAATCGGTTGCCTGTCCCGCGGGGAAGCGGCGAGAGCGCAACCTTTACGCCGGCATAGTGCATCTGGCCGGCCAGCTCCCGCTGGAACACCTCTTCGTGCTGAACGGCCTTGGAAATGGTCTCCCGGTAGACCACCTGGGGCTTGCCGTGGTTCGTCTCCACCAGAAACTCCCTCTTGATCCTTCCGGCGAGGATTTCCAGGTGCAATTCCCCCATGCCTGAGATGATGGTCTGCCCTGTCTCGTCGTCGATGCGGAACTTAAAGGTGGGGTCTTCTTCAGAGAGCTTTCCCAAGGCCTCAAAGAGCCGGTCCTGGTCCTGGACCCGCTTGGGCTCAACGGCCACGCTGATCACCGGCTCGTTGAACTCCATGGGTTCGAGAAGCACCGGGTGGTCTTCGTCGCAAAGGCTGTCCCCCGTGGTCGTAGACTTCAGGCCCATTACAGCAACGATGTCTCCAGCCGAAGCGCTGTCAATGCGCTCCCGTTTGTTGGCGTGCATCCGGAGGATTCGCGCCAGTTTTTCTTTCACGCTCTTGCTGGCATTGAAGACCGTGTCGCCGGTTTTGGCCGTTCCTGAGTAGAAGCGGACATAGGTGACCTTGCGGCCCTGGTCCATCTGGATCTTGAAGGCCAGGGCGGAAAGAGGACCTTTGGGATCTGACGTGCGCGACTCCTCGGTGCCGGAGGCCGGGTTGTGTCCCACAATGGGGGGGACATCCATGGGAGAGGGCAGGTAGTCAACGATTCCATCAATCAGGGGCTGGATTCCCTTGTTTCGGAGCGCCGCCCCGCAGAAGACCGGGACCGCCTGCAGATGCGTCGTAAGATCTCGAACCGCCTGCTTCAGTTCCGCCAAGGGGATGGGTGTTTCGGCCAGGTACTTCTCCATTATGGAGTCGTTTTTGTCCGCAAGGCCTTCCAGAAGCAGATTCCTGTACTTTTCGGCCTCATCCGCCATTTCGGGCGGGATGTCCGTTTCCTGGAAGTGAGCCCCCAGGCTCTCCTCGTCCCAAACAATGGCCTTCATGGTAAGGAGGTCGATGACACCCCGGAAGGAATCTTCGATTCCCCAGGGGATCTGGAGGACCAAAGGCTTTGCCCCAAGCCGCTCTTTCATCATCTCCAGGACCCTGAAAAAATCGGCGCCGATGCGATCCAGTTTATTGACGAACGCGATTTTGGGTACCCTATAGCGGTCAGCCTGGTGCCAGACGGTCTCCGACTGAGGCTCCACACCGCCAACCCCGCAGAAGACACCGATGGCCCCATCGAGCACTCGGAGGGACCGCTCCACCTCAATGGTGAAATCCACATGTCCTGGGGTGTCGATGATGTTGATGGTGTGGTCTCGCCAGTTGCAAGCAGTCACGGCCGAGGTGATGGTGATGCCTCGTTCCCTCTCCTCGATCATCCAATCCATGGTGGCCTCGCCGTCATGGACCTCCCCCATCTTGTGCACCTTGCCCGTGTAATAAAGGATGCGCTCCGTCACGGTGGTCTTACCCGCGTCGATATGGGCGATGATCCCGATGTTGCGGGTTTGGGCGAGTCTTTTTCGTGAGGACGTCATTTGCTTACTGGCACCCAAAAAAAGGGGTTCTTATGGAACCCCCCTATGAGCTAAAAATGCTTCCAATTTCCGTGGGTTCAAAGCGCCTGCCAGCGCAGGTCTGGATTGACACGGTGCGTAAATCTAGAATATCTTCCGCGAGGTGTCAAGGTGAAGAAAGGGTGCAAGGTTCAAGGCACAAGGTGCAACGGGAACGAATGAGTATGGTAAACAGGCCTGACCCAGTCAGGATATTGAAAAACGATGGGACAGACCCGCGTCTGGAGACCCATGGTGGTAAAACGCATGGGTAAGGCTATTGAAAGGCCCGGTCTTGGCCGGACCGGCCGGGAGCTCATGGAGATGTTCGATCTCATGCTTGCTCACTTCGGCCTCCAGAAGTGGTGGCCGGCCGACACAGCGCTCGAAATGATCGTTGGAGCGGTCCTCACGCAGAACACAAGCTGGAAGAATGTTGAAAAGGCCATGGCGAACCTCAAGCATAAAGGCCTTCTGTCCGTAAGAGGGCTTCACGCCTTGAGCCCGGAAGGGCTGGCGGAGGAAATCCGGCCTGCAGGCTATTTCAACGTCAAGGCCAAACGATTGAAGAACCTCATTGGCTTCATTATGGACCGCTATGACGCCGATCTCTCGGGTCTGCTTGCCGATGAGACGGGCCGCTTGCGAGAAGGCCTGTTGTCCGTCAAGGGCATCGGGCCTGAGACCGCTGACAGCATCATTCTATACGCGGCCAACCGGCCTCTTTTTGTGGTTGACGCATACACCTTCCGGATTTTGGTCCGCCACGGCATGGTGGACGAATCAGCAGGTTACGAAGAGCTCCAGTCTCTTTTCATGGACCATCTGCCGGACGATACGGGCCTCTTCAATGAGTTTCACGCCCTGATTGTCCAGACGGGGAAGGAGTATTGCGGCAGAACCCCCCGATGCAAAGAATGCCCGTTGAAGACGTGGGGACCCACAAGTCCATTACGCTGATCGATAGGGCCCTCGATTGGCCTCGCTGAAAGGTTGATACCAAGGTTTTTGGTGCGAAGTATCGGCACGAAGAGAAGGATGGCTTCGGATGTCTCCCTCCCCTGCTCGCTCGGTTAAGCAGGGGCAGAAGGCATCCAAAGAATAATCTACTTTTTGTAAGCCTGCACGACCCAGGGCGGGTTTCTTTAATCAACAATGCCCTTGTAGGTGATCTCGGGGGCCTCCGGCGTGGCCTTCCATCTTATTGGGCCAGACGCCCTTCAGCTTACCATCCTGCCACTGGACCCCAAGGCTGGTCAGGTATCCCGGTCCTCATTTCAGATCGTGAAGGGGGCGCCCTTGTTTGCCTTTCATAAATCCCACCAAGCCTGATGGGACCTTGTGCTCATCGTTTTCCATGAAGGCCACCAGCTTGTCAGGATCGAGGGACCCCACTCTCTCAATGGCCGGGACCGGCGTGTACTTGATGGCAGCATAGGTGTCTGCCGTGTAAGTCGGCGTTTCACCGAATTTTTGTACATAAGGGCTGACGAATGGCGTGGTCAACTCGTTGTATTCCACATCCCGGGTGTAGGTGTTCATGGTGAAGACATCATTGGCCATGCCTTGAGTGGCCTGCCGGAAGCTGTCCTTCTGGCCCTTCTCGTTGATGCCGACCTGCACCGCCGGGATCTTGAGCTCACCTGCCTGTCACGCAAAGGGAATCCCAACCGATGATGAAAAGATCGAGAAGATCACTTGTGCCCCTGCGCGCTGGATGGCGGAAAGTTCGGCACTGACATCGGTTGCCACCGGAGAGGGTCTCCAGACCCCGGCCAATTCCATGCCCATCTTAGGAATGGTACCTTCAGCCGCCTAAATCATCGGCTCCGCCCACATGGCCTTTTCCCCTGCCACAGCGACTTTCACTGAAGGCAAGTTCAACGATTTTTTCAATATGGCTCCCACGTAGATTAAATGGATGAAGCTCGTTTTCCCAAGGGACTTTGAATTAAACGGAGTGCCCCGGAAGAAGTATTTGTAAAAGTCATACTTGTTGGCCACACATGCGTAGAGCCCAGGGTGTGCAGCCCCGCAGCCAATGAAGATCTTCTTGTGCTCCATGGCAATGTCCTGCATGGCAAGGACTGCTTCGGTCCTGAAGCCGCCAACCACCAAGTCCACCCTGCCCTGAGTCATTAAACGCTCCATGGCATTGGTGGCATCCGTAACATTCAGGAATTCGTTTGAATCGGCTTTGACCAGCTCGATCTTCATCTTCTTGCCGCTGACCAGGGCGCCTCCCTTACCATTGATTTCCTCGGCTGCCATGGTCGCCCCATTCCTATGCTCCTTTCCCTGGATGAGATTCATGGGGCCGATCACGCCGATCTTGATCATGTCGGTACTCCAGGCCCGAAACCCAACGAACATGACCAGGCAGAGCGCAAACAAGACACGCCATCCAAGGTGACCCTTTTTCATAAGCCCTTCCTCCTTTCGAATGGTTAGGGGTTGACCTGTATGAAAATCCGTTGACCGATCGAACGAACGCATGTCCGAATGAGCCGTAAACGAGTCGACAACCTGTTCTTTGTAATGCTGAAAACGATTGGCATTCCATTTGCATTGTTGACTACTGAGCGGGTTGATGGTCTTCGAGTCTGATCTCCGCATTTTCGGACCCAAAAACGGATCCGCCGCTCAAAATACATCACGCGGCCGGACAAAGCTCAGAGGCACAGATCGCACAGATTTTTGTCCGGCTGCAAGCACGGAACACAGAGTGAGGGGTTAGAATTATTTCCTAGTGCTAACGCAAGCGGGATCAGCCCTTGTATGTCAAGGAGAAACCGCAACGGCCGCTTTCATTGGCCCGCATCGCTCCGTTGAGGTGTATCTGAGACTGGCTGAATAAATTCCCCTGTTTTCCACATCCTTGGCGCTTGTATTTTAGGGTTTCTTGACGTCTCACAGGACCAAGGTATAAGAGGACTCATATAGAGGGCAATGGTTGAGTCGGCACGCACTGCTTAGGCTCCTTTTATGAGAGGTATCTGGCCATGGTCGATGATGCATTGGGAGTGAAATCCGTGGTTGATCCTGTGGAACATGCCAAGCCTGATCATCACATGCGGATCGACGAGCGGTTGTGCAACGGCTGCGTCCTGTGTCTTCGCGTTTGTCCCACCAAGGCGATCCGCGTTCGCGATCATAAACAGGCAAGGATTGAAGGTTTCTGCATTGACTGCGGTGAGTGCCTGCGAGTATGCCCCCGTGGCGCGATCAATGCCGTGACCACCGGCGTTCGTAATATTGAGAGGTCCAGGACCATTCTGGTTATATCCCCCGTCTTCTACGCTCAGTTCGGAGAAGGAGTGAGTCCCGATCGCGTCAACCGGGCGCTCAAGCACATGGGGTTTCTGGATGCCTACGATGAATTTGAAGCTTTTGAGATATTCAGTACTGCGGTGGAGATATATCTCAATGAAAACATGGATAATTCCCAGATTCCAAGACCCCTCATTTCACCGGTATGCCCCGTTGTGGTCCGGATCATTTCCTACCGGTTCCCATCTCTTTTGACACATTTTCCGCCTATCCTCAGACCCCGTGAAATTGTGGCCAGGACCATCAGAGAGAAGTCGAAAGAGAAGTATGCACTCCGGGCGGATGAGATCAGGGTGTTTCATGTCACCCCCTGCTCGGCCAAGATGATGGCCATTGAGAACCCCATCCTTGTCAATGACTCCTATCTCGATGGGGCGATTGGTATCAACGAGATTTACCTCGGTGTCAAGAACCAGCTTAAGACGGACAAAGGGCCAGCGGATTTTCCAGCAGGGTTTGGGCTTGGACTGGCATGGGGCAAGTCCGGCGGTGAGATCGCCACCATGGCGGACGGGAATTTTCTCGCAGTCTCAGGGATACAGGAAACCGTCCGGTATCTGGAAAAGATCGAAATGGGGCTTCTCGACGGAATTGACTACGTAGAATTGAGACCCACGCCGGCCGGATGCATTGGAGGACCCCTGACCGTTGTGGACCGATATCAGGCGAAGCACACCATTGAGCGGACCATTTTGAGGCACGGCGCACAAAGGTCTACAGACCGAGCGCGCATCCAGGGCCTTTACCATGAAAAGCGGCTTTTCACAAATAGAGATCCAGGGCAGATCAAAGCCGGATTCGAGGCCTTACCCGTTGCCGAGGCCATTGAGCGGCAGAGCCGGATAGAGCAGCTGTATCAGACCCTGCCCATGAAGGAATGCGGGGTGTGCGGCTCCCCGGACTGTCGAACATTGGCCGAAGACGTGATAGACGGTAAGGCGGCGCTTGAAGACTGCGTTTACTTAAGACTATACCAAGAATCGGGCAAAGGAAGCGGCTCAGACGAGCGCGAGCCATAAGAAGGATCTGAGGGTGAGGGAGGGACGAGGCCATGATTTTTGAACAGCCAGAACCGCTAAGACAGCAGATTGCCGAGGTTGCCAAGCGTGCGGTAAACGGCAGGATAGAGGTCTTCGAGGACACATCCGCGTTCATGTCCATTGAACCGGGAAGCGTCATGCGCCTTGGCGGGAACGACTATTTTGTAATGGGACACGCCCGGGAAGGCCGTTTCGGCCTGGACGAGGAACCCAAGTTCTGGGTCAAGAGCACCATCGATCTCACGACCGGCGAACGAAAGATTATCAAACTCATGTTTCATGAGGCGTTCGACAGCCGGGTGGGGACCACCGTTTTCCGATGTGTGAGAAACCCCCAGAAAGAGGCGACGATCCTTTCCAAGATGCGCGGCCACCCGCATTTCATGCAGGGCGAAACGGTTTGTGATCCAGCGGGCAACCTGGTTCGGATCGTTGACTTCGTCCCCGGGCCGTCGCTATATGATCACCTCCGCCAACTCGCCATGCCGCACGCGGCCTACTACCAACAGGTGCTCCCTGGCCTGATGCAGTCGGTGATTGAGTGCATGGATGCCATCGCCCAGCTGCACCGCTATGGATTGCATCACGGCGATATCCGGGCCGACCACATTCTGCTCAAGAATCGAACAAACCCTTTTGTCTGGATCGACTTCGACTACGAAATCAGCCAGCCGAATTACGATTTGTTCTGTCTCGGCAACGTGTTGAATCAAGTGGTTGGAAAGGGCAGACATTCCATTCACGACATCCGTCTCCGACCCGCCGAGTATCCCGACTTTCACGGTTCCCTGACGTTGGACGACATGTCGCAAATGTTTCAGCACAGGGTCGCTAACTTGCGTAAGTTGTTTCCTTGCATATCCGAGGATCTCAACACAATCCTTATGCGTTTCTCCCTCGGAAGCCCAGATCCCTACCGCGACGTGGACACCCTCGTGGCTGATCTGCTCTCGGTGTTTTCTGCCGGCCGACTGTAAAGGGAGCTTTACAGATTACAAAAAAAACGGACAACCGTCTGCGGGGCCATAGATGGGAGATCACCTCGGCATCATTTATATCTACAAGGAACATATAAGGAATTCTCCATACAGGGCAGGGGTCCGCTGCCTGGCACATCAATTGCTATCTTTCTTCTTGGCGTCTTTCCATCAGTGATTTAATCCAACCGGGCACCACGGACACATCCAAGTCCGTCAAGTGGGGCGAGGATCCCGTGACCGGTGCCTGATTGTGGCGAGGCCTCGGAATTTGGAAATCCGTAGGCGTCGCATGAATTCCTTTGCGTATCACGTGCGACCCATCGGTGGTGTGAAATGATGTTGTGAAAATGGAGGGCTCTCGGTGGAAGACAAACAAGCGACGATTCTGGAAACCCTCGGCGAAGATGAATTCACCCAGGACGAACTGGCGGCGGTGGACGGTATGATTGACCGCTACCGCGACAAGGCAGGATCATTGATTCCCGTTCTGGAAGAAATTCAAGAGACCATCGGGTATTTACCCAAGTCCATCCAGCGACGTGTGGCGGTGGGGCTCAAAATTCCGTTCAGCGAGGTGTACGGCGTGGTGACGTTCTACTCCTTTTTCACCACGGTCCCTCGTGGGCGGCACACCACCCGCTGTTGTCTGGGAACCGCCTGCTATGTGCGGGGCGGGAAGAGAAACATGGAGAAGCTCACCGAAATGTTGAATGTCACCCCGGGTGAGACCACGGACGACCGCAGGTTTTCGCTTGAAACCGTCCGGTGTCTCGGCGCCTGTGGTCTGGCCCCTGTGATCATGGTGGACGGCGATACCTATCGACAGGTGAAGCCGACAAAAATACCAGAAATTCTGGACACCTATGAATAAGGTTCAAGGAGACCTCTCATGCCTGGGCTGAGAATTGAAGATTTGTATCAAATCAAAGGGGAAGTCATCAGATGCTCGGCGCTGAATGCACAGGACCAAAAGACCCGGATTACGATTCATATGGGCACATGCGGCATTTCCTCGGGTGCGGATAAAGTCGCCAGCGCCTTTGAAGCGCTGCAAATGGCCTCTGATCGCAAGGACATTGTCATCACGACTTCGGGTTGTGCGGGCATCTGTAACCGTGAACCGCTGATCACCGTGGAGCGGTTTGGTGAAGAGCCGGTTAAATATGCGGAGGTCACACCGGAAAGGGCCGAAACCATATTCCGCAGACACGTCCTCGAAGGCCAAATCCCGACGGAGCTGGTCTTTGCTCGGGGATGGGAACAGGTGGAACGCGATTTCGAAGGGCCGCCTTCCGCCACGGCCGACAGTACCAAGCACATCCGGCAAATCCCGTTTTTCGGAATGCAGAAACTCTGGGTCATGCGTAACCGGGGTCTGATTCAGGCCGAAAAGATTGATGAGTACATCGCCACGGACGGCTATTTTGGGGCGGCCAAGGCGCTCTATCAAATGTCCCCGGATGAAATCGTTCGCGAAGTGAAGGTGTCAAACATTCGCGGCAGAGGAGGCGGTGGGTTCCCGACAGGCCTGAAATGGGAGTTCGCCGCCCGGTCAAGGAGCGACGTGAAATATGTGCTGTGCAACGCCGACGAGGGGGACCCGGGGGCGTTCATGGACCGATGCGTCCTCGAATCCGATCCCCATGCGGTGTTGGAGGGCATGATCATCGCCGCCAAGGCCATCGGCTCCCATCAGGGCTATATTTACTGCCGCGCAGAATACCCGCTGGCCGTCCGCACGCTCAATCTGGCTATCACCCAGGCGCGCGATTACGGACTCCTGGGGAAAGATATCCTGGGATCGGGGTTTGATTTCGATATCGAAGTCTACCGCGGTGCAGGTGCCTTTGTCTGCGGCGAGGAAACGGCCCTGATGATGTCCATCGAGGGAAAACGGGGCAGCCCCAGACCGCGACCCCCGTTTCCGGCCATCCAGGGTCTCTGGAAAAGGCCGACAATACTGAACAACGTGGAGACATTGGCCAATATCCCCCAGATCATCTTAAACGGCGGGAAGTGGTACGCCGGCGTCGGCTCGCAACGGAGCCGGGGCACCAAGGTTTTCGCGCTGACCGGTGATGTGTGCAACGTCGGATTGGTAGAGGTGCCCATGGGCGTACCCATCGGCAGCATCATTTTCGATGTGGGCGGTGGGATCCCCAACGACAAGAAATTTAAGGCCGTCCAACTGGGAGGGCCCTCCGGCGGCTGCATTCCCGCATCCCATTTGAATGCGGCCGTGGATTATGAAACCATCATGTCTCTGGGTGCCATTGTCGGATCCGGCGGCATGATCGTTATGGATGAAGACAAGTGCGTTGTGGATGTGGCACGATTCTTCATGGAGTTCTGCCGCGACGAGTCCTGCGGGAAATGCACCCCCTGCCGGGTGGGCACCCAGAAAATGCTGGAGATCCTGACCCGCATCTGTGAGGGCAAGGGGCAGGCGGAGGATATCCCGACCCTTGAAAAATGGGCGGACATCATGAAGAACACGGCGCTTTGCGGCCTGGGACAAACCGCCCCCAACCCGGTGCTCTCAACGCTGCGCTATTTCCGTGAGGAATACGAGGCCCATATTCATGAGCATCGCTGCCCTGCGGCGGTGTGCAATGCCTATTTCAAGTCGCCCTGTCAGCACGCCTGCCCTGTGGGCATGGATATCCCCAGCTACATCGCCCTGCTGAAGGCCGGCAGAATGGCCGAGGCCTACAAGGTGCTCTTAAGAACCAACCCCTTCCCCGGGATTTGCGGGCGGGTATGTGATCACCAGTGTGAGACCAAGTGCCGCCGGTCCACCTTGGACGAACCCGTACACATCAAGTTCCTGAAGCGCTACATCACCGAACATGGGCCGAGGCCGCCCGTTGCACGCCTCAAACCCTATCGAAAGGAACATGTCGCCGTGATCGGCGCTGGGCCCTCAGGCCTGACGGCGGCAAGGGATTTGGTGCTGCGCGGATATCCGGTCACGGTGTTTGAGGAACTCCCCGAGGCAGGCGGCATGCTGCGATGGGGGATTCCCGCCTACCGGTTGCCCCGGGACGTCCTCCAGGCCGAAATCCAGGACATTCTGGATCTGGGTGTTCACCTGCGCTGCAATACGCGCATCGGGAGGGACATTTCGTGGGATACTGTCCGGAATCAATATGATGCGCTGTATGTGGCCGTCGGCGCCCAGAGGACCGTATCCGTAGACTATGAAGGCAAGAATTTGATCGGCGTGACAGGTGCAGTGGAATTCCTGAGAGAACTTCACCTGGGCGGCAGACCGTATGTGGGCCGCCGCGTGGCGGTGATCGGCGGCGGAAACTCCGCCATCGATGCAGCCCAATGCGCACTGAGGCTTGGGGCCGAAGAGGTGAAGCTCGTGTATCGGCGGACAAGGCCGGAGATGCCGGCGCTGAAGGAAGAGATCGAGACCGCGGAAAAGGAAGGCGTCAAGATGCAATTTCTGGTGGCGCCAGTGCGCTTCCAAGGAGACAACGGTCATGTACGGCGGATGATCTGTCAGCGAATGACCCTCGGGGAATTCGATGCAAGCGGCAGGAAAAAGGCGCTTCCGTCGCTGGGCGATACATTTGAAATGGAAGTTGATCAGGTCATCCTGGCGATCGGCCAGGAGGTCTCCGGTGCCCTTGACATGGAAAAGACCGGAATGAGCCTCGGCAGAGGAGGACTGATCGAGATTGCTGCGGGGAAAAAGACCGAGACATCGGTTGCCATGGTGTTTGCAGGAGGAGACGTGGTGACCGGTCCAGGGACGGTTGTGGCGGCCATCGCCGCGGGGCATCGGGCCGCTGCGGACATCGACGAGGGAATCCGCAAGCGCAACGGCGAAGCGCCTTATGTGCCGCCGGTTGAAGAAAGGATCAACATCCCCAAGGAAGTCGAAGAGGAGATCAAGGAGATGGCCAGATCTGGGATACCCGAGGCGGATGTGATGGAGCGGATCGCGGATTTTAGGGAAATCCAGCTTGGGTTTGCGCCCGAGACGGCACTCAGGGAAGCAGGGCGGTGTCTCCGTTGCGATATGCAGATCGAGTCGTAGTCACGTTGGCAAGTATGGGCACCGGGTACGCGGTTTGACGACAACGCGCCATCAAGGGGAGAAACGAGATATGAATACGGCTTCAACACAGGTGACGATTACCATTGACGGGAACGAATGTCTTGTCGATGATACCCTTACCGTTCTCGAGGCTGCGAAACAATACGGCATCTCCATTCCCACCCTTTGCCATCATCCCGCGCTTTCAAATTGGGGCGGATGCCGCCTTTGCGTCGTCCAGGTGGACGGGTCGCCTAAACTTGCCGCGAGCTGCGCCACGCCTGTTCGAAAGGGAATGACGGTTGTGACCACCAATGATCGGATCAAGGAAAGTCGAAGGACGATTGTTGAATTTCTTTTCGCCGAGCGAAATCACAACTGCATGTTCTGCCCTCAAAGCGGTGACTGCGAACTGCAAAAACTGGCCTACGATCTCGGCATGGATCACGTGACGGTCCCCTTTTCCTTCCAGGCCTTTCCAACCGATGTGACGAGCGAGCATATGGCCATCGACCATAACCGTTGTGTGCTTTGCGGTCGATGCATCCGTGCCTGCCAGGAGATCGTCGGCGCCAATGTGCTCGGCTTCCATCACCGTGGCCCCAAGACCATGGTGGGCTTGGATCTTCTGGAGACGCGCGAGACGTCAACGTGTCTCGGCTGCGGCGCATGCCTTCAGGTCTGTCCGACCGGTGCCATCTATAACCGCTACCGCACCCACTACGCCGTCAAAGGTCACCCCGCCGAGTGGAAGGCCTCTGAATCTTTCTGCCCCATGTGCGGCCTCCTGTGTCCGACCACGGCCTACACGCGGGAGGGGCAGCTGATCAAGGTGGAGGGCGTACTTCAGGCCAACGGTGACCGGCCGGATCGTGGCCAGCTCTGCAGCATGGGGCGATTTGACGTCCTTAAAGATGTGGGGGGCCGTTTGCGGCATCCCATGCAGCGAAATCCGGATGGGAGCTGGGCGGAAATCGGGTGGGAAGAGGCCCTGAGCATGGCGGCAAGCCGCCTTGCGGAGATCAGGCGCAGAGAAGGGGGCGAGGCCCTCTTTGGATGGACATCCAGCATGGCATCCAATGAAGAGCTGATGCTGTTCAAGGAGTTGATGCAAAAGGGGTGGTCCGCGGTCAGCATCGATACCTTTGACGGCCATCATTATCGAAATGTGGTTCAGGCCTTGCAGAAAAGCGGAACGACATACCTGGAACGGTCATGGAAGGAGATTGCTGCGGCGGACATGGTCCTGATGATCGGTGCCGATCCATCTGACAGTCAGCCGCTACTGCCTTCCCTGGTTCGGAAAAGACAAAGAGAACAGGGGATCCCCGTAGCGGTCATCGGTCGTCATGCCTGTCCGTTCCCCTTCGGTGCGTATCAGATCACGCCTGAAGGGGGACGGCTTTCCCAGGTGGTCCGTGCGCTCTCCATGGCCGTTAGGGAGGCAATCGGTGAAGGCTCGGGCGCCGAGAAGAGATCACGGAAGCCCCAGGGGGAGACGGTTGAGGAACTTCTCTCTGGGTCCGGACTCGGAGAGCCGGAACGAAAGATCTTTGAGAACATGGTCGCAGCCTATGCGGCCGCCCGAAACCCCATGATCCTCATCGGCACCTCATTGACCGGTCTTCAAAGCAGCGATCCCTTGAAGGACGTGAGGGAGATGGCCCTCTTGAAAAGCGATCCGGCCGCAGAGGCCTTGAATTTGATCATATTGAAGCCCGCCGGAAACAGCGCGGGGGCATGGCGCTTGGGGATTGCCGGGGCAGACCCGGGGGTGCCCAAAGAAAGGCTGAGGGGCGGCGTGATCCGGTTGGCCGGGCCGGAGGATGAGGCCTGGGAATCGGTCAGCGGACTTGAACGCCTTGAATTTTTGGCCGTATTCTGCCCCTACGTTCCGGAAAAGCTGGGTCAAAAGGCAAACCTGCTGATCCCTGTCGCGACCTGGATGGAAACGGACGGCAGTTTTATGTCGCTGGATGGCAGGGATTGGGTCTATCGATCTGCCACCCTCGACCCGCCCGAGGACGTTCGGCCCATGTGGCAAATTCTGTGCGAACTGATGGAGCGTTGCGGATCTCCATCGGCTGCCTCAAAGTGGGACGATATCCGCAAAAGAGCAAAAGCCGCTCTTTAAGCTGGAAGAAAAATGGAGGTTCATCCATGCAAAAACCGAAAGTTGCAACGGTTTGGCTGGAAGGGTGTTCGGGATGCCATATGTCCTTCTTGGATTTGGACGAAACGCTGCTCGACATCCTCAAACAGGTGGAACTGACGGTGACGCCCATCACGGATTTCAAAGACTACCGGTTTCCGGAGGTGGACCTTGGGATCATCGAAGGGGGAATCGGCAACGAAGAACAGGTGGAAATCGCTCGCCATCTGCGCGGCAATGCAAAAATCATCCTGGCTTTAGGAGACTGCGCGGTGTTCGGGGGCATCAACACACTTCGCAACTGGATTCCAAAGGAAGAGGTTCTGCGATACGGTTACATCGAAACTTTGAGCACGGTAGGGGGAACGATTCCCACTTTCAACGGGCTTCCGAAGCTGCTGGACAAAGTGCTCCCGGTCAATGGGGTCATAACGGTGGACGCCTATCTTCCAGGGTGTCCACCTGCTTCGGAGGTGATCGCATACGGATTGACTGAAATCCTTAACGGAAGACTCCCGGTTCTTCCCCGGGAAATGATCCATTTTGATTGAGGAGAAAAGGTATGGGCGCTGCTCGGACCATTTCCATAGATCCCATTACTCGGCTGGAAGGCCACGGCAAAGTGACCATCCACATGAACGAGGCCGGTGAAGTCCTTGATGCCCGATTCCATGTGACGCAGTTCAGGGGCTATGAACGTTTTTGTCATGGGCGGCCCTATGAGGACATGCCGGTCATTACACAACGGATATGCGGCATATGCCCGGTAAGCCACCAATTGGGCTCCGCTAAGGCCTGTGATGCCATCATGGGGGTTGACATCCCGGAGACCGCGGAAAAGCTTCGGAGGCTCATGCACATGGGGCAGTTCATCCAGTCCCATGCCCTCCACTTTTTCTACCTGGCCAGCCCGGATTTGCTTCTGGGATGGGATGCGGATCCGGCGGTGAGAAACGTCGTGGGCGTGATCGAGGCGGCGCCGGAGGTGGCGCGCAAGGGGATCCGTTTGCGGAAATTCGGCCAGGAAATTATCAGCGGCCTCGGTGGGAAAAGGATCCATCCGGCGTTTTCCATCCCGGGGGGTGTCATCGCACCGCTTGCGCCCGAGGTGCGGGACCGGTTGCTTGGCGGATTCGACGAAGCCTACGCCACGTGCCAGCTGGCCCTGGATGTCATCAAGGGCTGGGTCGACGCCCACCGGGATGAGGTTGAGGGGTTTGCGAATTTTGATTCCGTTTACGCCGGTTTGATGGATCGAAACGGCTGCCCGGACATGTATGACGGTCAAATGAGGCTAAAAAGCCACACGGGGCAGATCCTTGCCGAATTTGATCCAAAGGACTATCTCGGCCACATCGGCGAGCATGTGGAGGATTGGTCGTACATGAAGTTTCCCTATTACAAGCCCCAGGGATATCCGGCTGGATGCTACCGTGTCGGACCATTGGCCCGGCTTAACGCGGCGGAGGCCATGGGCACGCCCAGGGCGGACCAGGCATTTCAAGATTTTCGAAAGTGGGGGGCAAACCCCGTGAAGGGAGCCACGCTTCTCTATCATTATGCGCGCATGATCGAGCTGATGAACTGCCTGGAGAGGGCAGAGCAACTGCTGAAAGACAAAGCCATATGCGGAAAGGATATCCGTGTGACGGGTGATCCAAAGAACGAGCAGGGCATCGGCGTCATTGAAGCACCAAGAGGTACCCTGATCCACCATTATCAGGTGGATCGACATGGCGCCATTCGGCATGTGAATCTGATCGTTGCCACCGGCCACAATAATATCGCGATAAACCAGTCCATCACGGAGGTGGCCAAAGCGTACATTAAAAACGGCGATGTGAGAGAAGGATTGCTCAATCGCGTAGAAGGCGCCATCCGGTGCTATGATCCCTGTCTTTCCTGTGCCACCCATGCCCTCGGCCGAATGCCCTTAAAGGTACATCTCTATGATGCGCAAGGACGCAGGGTTCAAGAAATCGTGAGAGGGGCTTAAGTGGCGAGTCAAGGATTGAATCTTGATTCTCTTTGGATCGTTGGGTATGGTAATCCGCAGTGCCGGGACGACGGCATCGGCCCTTACGCTGCAATTCAGCTTAGGGATTTGTTCAGCGGCATGCCGTCCATCCACGTTCGGCCCTGTCACCAACTGGATCCGGTACTGGTTGAAGATTTGAAGGATGCCGGAGGTGTGTTGTTTATCGACGCAACCGTCGAGCCCTTGGCCGGCGGCTGGCAACGGCGCCCGCTCCAGCCAAAAATCGACGAATGGCCTTACCTCGTCCATGATTTTGAGGCGCCCTTACTGCTCGGGTTGATAAAGGCGTTTTATGGCCGCTGCCCGGAAGCATGGATGCTTTCAGTTCAGGGCGATGACTTTGGATTCGGCGAAGGCTTATCGGACGGAGCCCGCAAACGGGCAGATGAGGCTGTGATCGCAATTGCAGGGTCTGTACAGGCACTGAAAATGAATTGACAAACCCATTATACATCAAAAAATGGTCCCAAGGAGCGAGCTATGGGAAAAAGCGCCGACATCCTCATTATCGATGATGACAAAGATCTGGTCAGTGCCATGCGTGTCGTCCTGGAAAGTAAATCCTACCATGTAAGAACTGCCCACAATGGAAGTGAGGGCTACGCCAGTATCCAAGAAGCGCCGCCTGACTTGATTATCTTGGACGTCATGATGGCCACAGATACGGAAGGCTTTGACCTGGCCTTCAAGCTGAGAAATCAAACGGCCTATAAGGATATTCCCATTGTCATGGCCACGTCGTTTCCACAGAAAATGAGCGAAGAGGGCCCTGAAAAATTCCAGCACATCATGGGTGAGAATTGGCCTGTGACGCAGTTCCTTGAGAAGCCGGTTGATCCCGAAGAATTGCTCGCGACCGTTGAAACGATTCTTCGAGGCAAGACGTAAGGTGCGGCAACGGATTGTCATTGTCCTGAATGGAGCGATTGTGCTAAAGGAGCCCTGTGATGCAACCGGGCTACGAGCTCATCAAGGAACAACTGTTCTTCCGCAAAGAGCTCATTGAACGGGTCGACTGGTTTATTCGTTTGCGATGGCTGTTTGTCGCCGCCGGTATTGTGGGAAACGGTGCGCTTATGGTCATCGACCCAAGGGCGCCTGTTCTGGAGATGATTGGCGTCTTTTTCGTCGTTGGAGCATGTAACGGCGTTTTCCGCAAAGTCTCCGTCCGATTGCGATCTCAGGGATCTCACGAAGCAGAGCCATTTATCCGCTTCGCCCATGTTCAGATTTCACTGGATGTGGGCGCCCTGTTACTGATCATATACTTCACAGGCGGTCTCTACAGCCCCATTCTCATTTTTTCGGTTATCCACGTGATCATTGCGGGTATATTGCTTTCTCCCGTCAGCTGTTTTGTTTATGGGGGGATTATCCTGAGCGTTGTCGGCGCGATGACGATGCTGCAAAGCATGAAGCTATTGGCTGTTCAGCCGGTTTTATTTCGGCTTTCCTCTTTTTCCTACGATCTGCAATTCCCGGAAGCGCTTTTGCTGTATCTGATCTATTCGGCCGCAGTCGTGATTACCGCTGCGCTGACCACATCCCTAAAGGTGAGTCTCAGGACAAAAGGAAGGGACTTACTCCACGTCTCCAAGGAAATGGAGCAGAACAACAGGAAATTAACGGCGCTCTATGAGATGGTCAAAGTCTTGGGGCGCTGCACCGAACTTCGAAACCTGATGGATTTGGCGACGCGAAGTGCCACTCAAATCATGGGGGTGAAGGGGTGCTCCATCAAGCTGTTGGATGAAGAACGGAGGCGGCTGCGTTTTGCATCCACGTATGGTTTGAGTGGCGATTATCTGGCAAAAGAAAGTATTGATATTGAACGAAGCGCAGTCAACCGAAGTATTATTGAGGGCTCGGCCCATGCTGTCGGGGAGATTCAGCGACGAGATGGATTTCAATATCCAGAGGATGTGGAGAAGGAGGGCATCTCCTCGATGGTGTGCCTTCCTCTGAGAGTAGAACGGATGATTTTCGGGGTGTTTTGTGTCTATAGTGATATTTCGCACTTCTTTAAGGAAAATGACATCCGCTTTTTCGAGCTCATGTCCGATTTGACGGCGCTGGCCATCGAGAACTTGAAAAGCGAATTGAACAAGACGTGGTTTTTACAAAAATCAGCGCACCAGCTTCGTTCGCCCCTTGATACGGTTTTGAGTGTGCTGAAGACCCTTGGCAAATCGTATTTGGGACCCTTGAGTGATAAGCAACAAGAGGCGATCGAGAGGTGCCAACGAAGGATCGAGATCCTCCGCAAGATGATCAGCGACCTGCTGGGGCTCAGCATCAGGCGGTCGGAAGGGGAAAAGGCCTGCATGCATTCGTTGAACGTGGCCCAAGTGCTGGATGGGCTGATGCAGAGTTTTCGGATTCAGGCTGCTGAAAAGGGAGTCGACATTCAACTCGAAATAAAGGATGCACAACCAAGAATTACCGCCAGCGATGCCATGGTGGAAGATCTCTTTGCAAATCTGATTTCAAACGCGTTGAAATACACATCATCGGGTGGAAAGATCACCGTAACGGTGGACACGGAAAGCGACGGACGCCTCCGTTGCCGCATATCGGATACGGGGATCGGCATTCCTAAGGAGAATATGCCCCACTTGTTTTCAGAGTTCTTCAGGGCGGAAAATGCAAAGGAATTCACCGAAGAGGGAACCGGACTGGGGCTGGTGATCGTCAAGGAAATCCTAGATCGATTAAATGGCACCATTCGAATCAACAGCGAGGTGGGGCATGGAACAGAGGTGTGTGTGTTTATTCCTACGGGTGGGGAAAGCGCATCGTCTGCTGAATAGGCAGGTTACGGGAAATTGATTTCTGGTCTCTCAATGTTTTGTCTTGGAGGTCAACGATGTTCAAAATCGTCAGACGCGAGGAGATGTCCCAGGGGACCGTTGTCCTTAATGAGATAGAGGCGCCACTCATCGCCAGGAAGGCCAAGCCCGGTCAGTTTGTGATCCTCAAGGCCAACGAAACCGGGGAGCGCATTCCATTGACCATGGCTTACACGGACCCGGAAAAGGGCGTTATTGCCGTCATCTACCAGGTGGTTGGCAAATCCACCGGTCTTTTCAAGACCCTGCAGGTGGGCGATGGCTACCAGGACGTGATCGGACCGCTCGGCAAGGCCACCCACATCGAAAAGGTCGGAAACGTTGTTTGTGTGGGCGGCGGTACCGGTGTGGCGGTGCTGCACCCCATCACCCGGGCCATGAAAGCGGCCGGTAATTATGTCATCGCCATCATCGGAGCCCGGACCAAGGATCTTCTCATCCTTGAGGATTACATGCGGGCCGCCTCCCATGAACTGCACGTCTGCACCGACGACGGCTCCTACGGCCGCCATGGTTTTGTGACCCATGCGTTGAAGGATGTCCTGGACAAGGAAAAGATCGGGCAGGTGGTGGCCATCGGCCCTGTGCCCATGATGAAGTTCGTCTCCAAACTGACCAGGGAATATAACATACCAACCCAGGTCAGCCTCAACCCCATCATGGTGGACGGTACGGGCATGTGCGGCGGATGCCGCGTCACAGTTGGCGGAAAGACCAAGTTTGCCTGTGTAGACGGGCCCGAATTCGACGGGCACCAGGTGGATTTTGATGAGCTCATGCTTCGCCTTCAGGCGTACTACGAAGACGAGAAGGTTTGTTACAACGAATTCTGCAAGATGGAAGGATCATAGAACAAGGTATGACCTTGTAGATCCTGCTGTTCTGGGTGTTGTGTTTTATCCCGCAACGGCCGCGAAATGGCTTGGGCACGGGATTAGATCCGGAGGAAATCATGGTGGAAGAGACCACGGTGAAGGGAAAGAAACAGAATTTGGCCCGTGTACGGATGCCTGAGCAACCACCCAGGGTCAGGGCGCGCAATTTTCTCGAGGTCCCTACGGGGTACACGCCGGAAATGGCGAAGGAGGAGGCCTCGCGCTGCCTGCAGTGCAAGAACCCCGGCTGCGCGGAGGGTTGCCCGGTGGGGATCGACATTCCCGGCTTCATCAAGTTTATCCAAGAGGGCGAATATACAAAAGCCATCCATCACATCTGGGCCCGAAACAGCCTGCCTGCCGTCTGCGGCCGGGTCTGTCCCCAGGAGATCCAATGTGAGGGCCATTGCATCCTGGCCAAGAAGGGCGAACCGGTGGCCATCGGCAACCTGGGGCGGTTTGTGGCGGATTGGGAACGGGCGCACGGCACAGGGGCCCTGCCCTCCAAGGCCCTTTCCAGCGGCAAACGTGTGGCGGTGGTCGGCGCAGGCCCGGCTGGCCTGACCGTGGCAGGAGACCTCATTCAGAAAGGCCACGAGGTGACGGTCTTTGAAGCATTCCACAAGCCTGGCGGGGTCCTGCTATACGGCATCCCGGAATTCCGTCTGCCCAAGGAAGTCGTGGCCCAGGAAGTCAACTTTCTCGAACGGTTGGGCGTGACGGTTCAGTGCGATGCGGTTGTCGGGCGGATGGTGACCCTCGATGAACTCTTCGAGGAGGGCTATCAGGCCATCTTTCTCGGTGTGGGGGCCGGGCTTCCCAAGTTTATGAATATTCCGGGAGAAAACCTCATCGGCGTCCTCTCCGCCAACGAGTATCTTACCCGGGCCAACCTCATGAAGGCCTACCTCTTCCCTAAGGTGGATACACCCATCCCGCGCGGCAAGGACGTGGTGGTCCTGGGCGGCGGAAACGTGGCCATGGATTCTGCACGAACGGCCATGCGATTGGGGGCGGACCGGGTTCGGCTGGTCTATCGGCGTTCACGCGAGGAGATGCCGGCGCGGGCCGCTGAAGTCCACCATGCCGAGGAGGAGGGCATCGAGTTTTTCCTTCTCACAAGCCCCATTCGCTATCTCGGAAATGATAAAGGTCGCCTGGTGGGTATGGAGTGTTTGAAGATGGAATTGGGCGAACCGGACGCGTCGGGCCGGCGCAGGCCGGTTTCCGTAGAGGGCTCGGGATTCAAGATCGACTGTGACCTGTGCATCGTCGCTGTCGGCACCGACGCCAATCCGCTGCTGACGAGCTCCACCCCCGAACTCAAGCTCAACAGATGGGGCTACATCGATGCGGACCCCAAGACCGGGAAGACGACCAAGAAGGGGGTCTGGGCCGGCGGAGACATCGTCACTGGCTCGGCCACGGTCATTCTGGCCATGGGCGCGGGACGGGTCGCGGCCAATTCAATCCATGACTATCTTATGCGCGGATGGTGAACGCCAAGACCAAAGCCAAATTGAATGGATGAGCCATATTGCAGCGGACCGTGGGGGGGGTATGGAGAGATATCTCCTACGGTCCATATGACCCGTGAGCCGCTCGATTTGGGTTGGAGATTGATTTAGCCCACGCGCAGACCTGCGATCTTCACGGCACCGCGATGATAGCCATCGGGGAACAGTCGCTCGAGATCTTCTATCTCAAGCTGATTCTTCTTGCAGGTTTCGTAGACTGTGGGGATCGTCTTACTTTTCTTGTAGCTTTCACGTAGGAATTTGATGACCTTCCAATGCTCGTCCGTCAGCTCTCCCCCGCCGATTTTCATTTCGTAGGCCCTGTGGCGGGCGTAGTACTCATCCCACTGCTCGGGGTTGACAAGGAAACCGCGCACATCCACTTCGTAAGTCTTGTTATATGCCTCCATGAAGGACATGGTTTCGGGCAAAGAGGCGGAGTCGGTCGATAAGCCAATGCTTCCTATCTGAGAAGAAATGCCGGCCAGTTTGCATGCCCCCCTGAAATACCCTGTCGGGAAGAGTCTTTCGAGATCGCCAATACGTAAGGAATTCTTCCGGCAGGTTTCATAGACGAGCGGACACCTTCCTGTCTGCCTATAAGCCTTGCGGATGGAACGGATCACATCCCAGTGATCTTTCGTCAGCCCCCCGGCAATTTTCAATCCAGGGGCTATCCCCTCTGCAAAATCCTCATCCCAGTGCTCGAATTGCGTCAGGAAGCCCTTCGAGTCCACCTTATATTTCCTGTTCTTGTATTTAAAGGTTGAGTTACCCATGATCTCGGCTCCTTTCTCATTCGGTTGCAGGAAATGCAATGCTTGCGTGCCAGGTATGCCGGCATTGTTAGCAATTCTTACAGATTGGGAGCCAAAAACACCCCTGCCCTATGACAAGACCGCTTTAGTGAGGGATGTACTTTTGCTCGATCAAATAGTCCAAAATCGCCTTGACGCATTCCTCCACGGACATCTTGTCGGTACATAAATGAATTTCCGGGTTTTCGGGGGCCTCATAGGGGGCGCTGATGCCCGTAAATTCCTTTATGACACCGGCGCGGGCCTTCCTATAGGCATCCTTCGGGTCCCGTTGTTCGCAGATTTCCACCGGACAATTCACGAAGACTTCGATGAAATCTCCTTCTTTATGGAGCACCCTTGCGGCCTGGCGATCGCAGCAATAGGGTGAGATGAATGCCGTCAGGTTGATAATCCCGCAATCGGTGAAGAGTTTTGCCACTTCGCCGATTCGGCGAATGTTTTCTGTCCGCTCCTCTGGCGAGAACCCCAAGTTCTTGTTTAGGCCATGTCGGATGTTGTCGCCGTCGAGGATAAAGGTGTGGTAGCCGCGTTCATAGAGGGCCTCCTCGGTTGCAACCGCCAGGGTGGATTTTCCTGCTGCAGAGAGGCCCGTAAACCAAATAGTGAAGCCTCGATGCCCGTTCAGGCGTTCACGGTCGGCCTTGACAATGGTCCCCTGGTGCCAAAGGATGTTTGTGGCCTTTTTTTCAAACATGTCCGGCTCCTCCCTGATGACCTGGGTCATAAAGCGCTCAGGGCAGGTGCCCGCAAGGGTGCATGCCCTGGTTTTACGTAAATGACCAGCGTGGACCCTGCCGTCCTCATGTCGCGCGCGGGGCGGTTCTCAAGTATGCGCTCCAGTAACTCATTCCCACAAACAGGGCCCCCCCAATCACATTGCCAATGGTCACAGGCACAAGGTTTTTCCAGATAAAGCTGACCCATCCAAGGGAGGCCGGGTCCAGGCCTGCGGGGCCTGCAATGGCCGCCCACCGGTTCAGGAAGATCCCTGTGGGAATGAAGTACATGTTTGCGACGCAGTGCTCGAATCCGATGGCAACGAATGCCATGATGGGAAAGTATATGGCCCATATCTTGCCGATAGTCTGACGCGCGGCCAGGGCCATCCACACCGCCAGACACACGAGCCAGTTACACCCGATGGCCCGCACAAGGGCCTCGATGAAATTCAGATTGACTTTGTCGTAGGCAATGGCTACGGCTGCCGCACCAAGCTTGCCGCCCCCCGTTTTCCAGAGGCCCGAAAGATAGAAAATCAGCGCCAGGAGGACGGATCCTATAAAATTGGCTACGTACACCAGCGCCCATCGCTTCCACATGGTGCTGAACACGATGTCCTTTGTCATGACACTGGAGATCATGAGGTTGTTGCCCGTGAACAATTCGGCGCCCGCGATGACGACAAGCATCAGGCCGACGCTGAATACGGAGCCGGCCAGGAATTTTTTGACCCCGACCCCCAGGATCGGACCCGCATCAAAGGTCACGGTGGTGGAAAGAAGCCCCCCGAAACCGATATAGGACCCGGCCAGAATGCCCAGGATCAGGACCGTGAACCACGGCGAGGTCACCTTGCCCACACCCACGGCTGAGGCCACGGTTTCGGCGATGGTCTTGGGTCCCTTGTCTTCGAAACTGGGTGTGGGGAATTGGAAGGTTTTCATGATCTTTTCAAAACGCGTCAACAACTTCTTTTCCGTTTCGAGCTTGCGGCCGACCGCTTTTTTCACCACCTCTGAGATCTCTTCCGGCGTAAAAGGCTTGGGCAGGTAGTCCATGGCGCCACGCTTCAAGGCCTCCGTCGCTCTGCCGACAGAAGGATAGCCGCTGATCATCACCACCGCAGAATCCGGAGCGCGTTGATTGATTTCTTCGATTACATCCATGCCGTCAAACCCGGGCATTTTCCAGTCACACAGGATGATGTCAAAGGAGGAATCCGACGCAAGCCGCAACCCTTCGTTGGGACTCGTTGTGATGACAACATCAAAGTCCTCTTGGGCGAAAATTTTTCGGCAGGATTCCAGAACCACCTGTTCATCGTCAATAATCAGCATTCTCTGCGTCATGTTGTTCCCTCCATCCCTCGGCCGGACTGAGCTTCTTGACCCGGCCAAGCCGGAACCAAAAATCGTGACCATTTTGCGCGCAATTTCACCGCACAGGTACTAATGGTGCTTGGTCAGGGCCTTCTCCACATATCGCAGGAGGTCCTCGGGCCGGACCGGCTTTTGAACCAGGAAATCACAGGCCAGCCAATCGTTCTGCTGATAGGAGCCCCACGGCCCTTTAAGATCAACGGAAGTGATCATGATTTTCGGCTTCCTCTTCGTCTTCTCCTTCTTGTTTAATGCATCCACAACATTGGCGCCCTCGCTGTAGGTCTCCATCATCAAATCGATGATGTACAGGTCAGGGTTGTCGGTGTCGGATTTCTCCAGACCTTCTTTTCCGCTGTAAGCCTCCAGGACCTCATATCCCGCAGACTTCAACACGATGCCTGTGGACTTCACGAAATCCGGGTCGTCGTCAATAATCAGTACCCTTTTTGCCATTGCGCTCATGGTAACCCCCGTCGTTGTCAATTGCCGTCATCATCGCACCTCCTCATCATGAGGAGAGCAGGGACCGGGCCTCCGATTCAATTCTGCCTTTGTGGATTGAGGACCTTGGGAAAATGCACCCTGAATGTTGTGCCCTCACTCACCCGGCTTCCTACATGGATCCTGCCCCCGTGGGCCCCGGTCATGGTCTTCACGATGGAGAGTCCCAGTCCGGATCCTTTTACCGGCGCATTTCTACGCCCATCAACCCTGTAGAACTCATCAAAGATTCTCGGGAGATGTTCCTCCGGAATCCCTATGCCATTGTCCGCGATCTCTGCCAGCACCTCCTGATCCGCATCGCACAACGTCACCCTGACCCATCCACCCTTCTTGTTGTATTTGATGGCATTGCCGATGAGGTTAAAAAAGATTTCCTGCAGACACACCTTGCTTCCCTGGATAAGGGGGAGCCTTTTGGGCGCATCGAGGTTCAAGGAAACACTTCTCTCTCTTGCCGGCGCTGCCAGAAGGGCCATGGCCTCTTTGGCCACATCGATCAGACTGACGGCCTCGAAGTTCTCCGCCATCCTTGCCGGGTCGAAGGTGGCAAGGCTGATCCACCTCCCGATCAATTCCAGGAGCTCTCTTAGCCGGATGACACAACGGTCGATCAATTCTTTGGCATCCGAAGAAATGCTTCCCACCATGCCTGCCTGGAGCACTTCCAGATACTGAACCGTTGCCCCCAAAGGGGCCCTCAGTTCATGGGAGACCAGGGAGACCATATTGCGTCTGATCTTCTCCTGGCTGGTTTTCAGGGCTTTGCGTTCCAGGAGGAGACGTCGTTTCTCCACACCCCGGGCCACAATGAGGGAAATCTCGTCCGGCGTGAAGGGTTTGGGAATGAAGTCATAGGCCCCTCTTTTCATGGCGTCCACTGCCGATGAAACCGTTGCATACCCCGTGATCACGATTTTGACCACCTCGGGGTCCAGATTCTCGATCTCCTGGAGCACTTCCATGCCGCTTTTGCCGGGCATCTTCAGATCGACGAGCACGAGATCGGGCTCAATCTCCTTGAAGCCTTTCAGGCCAGATTCACCGTTTTCCGCGGTTCTTACGCTGTAGCCATCCTCCTCGAGAACCCGCTTGCACGAGAGTCTGACCATTTCATCGTCATCGATGACCAAGATATTTGCTTTTGAAGCGACCATGGATTCCTTCGCTCTTCGAAGACCGTTTTAAGAACGTTGTTGCCCCAGATGGATCTTTTAAAACCGGCCGGTCATCCTCCTTTCTCTTCTTGGCGACTCGCGGACGTTTCAAGCACTTCCTTGACGGCTTCAAGCAGTTCGTCCGGGGTGAAGGGCTTGGCGATAAACTGCTCGATTCCCAAATTCGAGACTCCCTTAATGGTACTCAGTGTCGAGTAGCCGGTCATGACGATAATGGGTATGTGGACCGCCATCTTTTTGATCTCTCCGATCAGAAACTGGCCATCCCGTTTGGGCATCTTCAGGTCCAGCAAGACGAGAGAAAATCTCTCATTTTCGAGGGCATCCAGGGCATCTTCGGCGGAAGCAACAAGGACCACCTCAAAGCCTTCAGCCTCAAGCACCCGCCTGCAGCTTTCGAGAACAATGTTTTCATCATCCACAACGAGTATTCGCATCTCATTCAGCCTGTTCATCGATCGGTAGCCAAACGGTAAAACTGGTCCCCTTGCCCACCTCGCTCTGGACCATGATGTTGCCGCCGTGCCTCTGGATGATCCCATAGGAGACCGCTAGGCCAAGCCCGGTACCCTGTCCCACTTCTTTGGTGGTAAAGAACGGATCGAACAACTTGGACAGATGATCCTGGGGAATCCCGCAACCCGTGTCCGTGATGACAATCTCTACGCCCCTCCGGCCCCTGTCGCCGGCAGAGATCGCATTGGCGGTCCGAATATCGATATTGCCCCCCGGTTCGGTGGCATCCAGAGAATTGAGAATCATGTTGATCAACACACTCTGGATCTGGGTGCGGTCCAAGGTGACTAAGGGCAAATTCTCGGCGGGGTTCAATTTGATATTGACGCCTTTCACAAGGGCCTGGTTTTCCATCATTGAAATGGAGGAGCGGACCACGCGGTTGAGATCTGCGGGCTCCGGGTCGAGCTCTGTCTGTCTCGAGAAATCCAGGAGTCCTTTGACAATTTTGCGAACCCTTTCCGTGGACTCGGCGATGGCCCGCAGATCCGCCCGGACGTCTTCCGCGATATCTTTCCGCCTGAGGAGCAGGTGGGTGTAGGTGAGCACGCCTGTCAGCGGGTTGTTGATCTCGTGGGCCACCCCGGCAGCCAGTCTGCCAACGCTTGCCTGTCTTTCTGATTGAAAAAGCTTGCTCTGGCTGGCTGCCCTCCTGCGGCCCATGGCTGCGACCATGTCTTTGAAGGTGACCTGCAAGACCCCAATCTCATCTTTGGATATGGCTCCGATATGCGGGGTCAGGCTGCCCTCAGACACTTCTCGGCTCGCTTTGATCAACTGACGGACCGGACTCATGATTTTGTGGGCGATGAAGGTCCCAAGCCCCGTGGCGAGCCCGATGCCCGCCACCGTGATCAGGGTAAAGAGACCAAGGGCCTTCTTCTCAACATCCCCGTATTTTTCCTCCAGAACGGCCACGCCGAGGATACCCACGCGATTACCAAATAGGTCCTCGATGGGCTCGTAGGCCGTGAAGTACCACTGGCCCAAGACAATGGTTCTGTCTACCCATCGCTCGCCCCGGTCAAGGACACGTTTCTTGATGACCGGCGGCGCCCTTGTTCCAATGGCCTTTTCGCCGGCCTTGTTGGTGATGTTGGTAGCGATGCGAATGTCATTTAAAAAAATGCTCGCCTTTCCAACGATTTGGCCCTTATAGGATTCCTGGAAAAAGACGGTCTCGGGGATGATGCCGATAATGGAGGTTTCCTGGTTGAGAAGGACGCCGCCATAGATGACGCCGATGAGCTCGTTTGCAAGATAGACCGGAACGGCCGCTGCAAGCGCCATCCCCGAGGTCTCATTGTCATGATCCTCCTGTTCCCCATCTGAGGGTGCAAGACGGATCCTGGCGCGATTGGCCAGTTCGGGATTCTCCTCGATCAGGAACGGTTCACTCAAGACCACGGTGCCCGAAACCGGAATCATTTTCTCGATCGCCAGAGCCGCAATGGGGTTAACGATCTGAGAAGACCCGGAGGGAACGGCGTTGGGACCCTTTCTGCATAACGTCGCGCCGTCTTTGGTCACAATGCCTGCGAAATCGAGCTCCGCCTGAGTGGCCATGCGCTCAAGGCGCCGCACGAGATCAGGGATGTTCTGTTCTTTGAGCGAGTCCAGGAATGCAAATCCAAGCGTGGTAATTTGAAGGGCCACTTTCGTGTATTTGATTCTGGCCCTATATATTTCCCTCGTGGAATTGAGGTCGAGCTTGACCCGTGTGGTGGCTTCATGAACCATGGCGTTGGACAGAAGGCGTCCGCCCACCAACAGGGATACGGCCCCCACTAGGAAGGCAACGCCCATGAAGCTGGCGATGAGATTGGATCTGGTTGAGTAAAACACCTGCGTTTCCCTGCCGCTATGTTGTTTTAAACAGCCCTGTTCAACCGCACCGAAGATATCTTCACAGCCCGGAACCAATGGAAAAGGGGAGCAAGAGGCATGCCAGCCCAGGAATGCAGTGATCAGTGATTAGTATTCAGTTATCAGTAATATTGGACCTTCCCGCCCGGCCTTTCCGTGTTGGCCATTTTTTTCAGACTGGCAAAATTCCCGACATTCATCAGATGGAGAAAAGCACCTTGTCCCACGGGCCGATGAAAGACGTCCGGATGCAAACCACCCCGGAGCGTCTTGAAAACGGTATTAGCAGGCCCAGGGCCACTTAGATATGGTTTTCTCATCGAGGTCTACTCCAGAGACGACATAGATCGGCACGTCTTTTGCTGAATTGGGAAAGCAGTGGCCTCGAGATCAATCTCCAAGATGAGGGGTTGCCATGGGCATGCGTTACGCGCTCGTCACACTCCTGGTGCTGGTGCCGATAACGGGAGCACTTCTGTGCGCCCTTCTGCGACCCCGTTTAATCCGATCGGTGATCGTGCTCTCCACGGGCGCTTTTCTGGTGCTTGCCTCCCTCTGGCTTATACCGCTCTGCCCCTTTCGTTTGCGTTTCGAATCCCTTATGGGCCTCGACATCCATCGGTTGGTTCAGGCGGCCGATTTCATCCTCCTGTTCGTCATTCTGTATTTCGGGTTCAAACACCGCCATGCGGTCATCGTTTCGCTAACCATTTTCCAGATCCTGGGGGCGGTGTTCCTCGAGTTTTTTCTCCTAAAGGAACCCTTCGCGGGCGATCGTATTTATTGCGATCAGCTGTCGTTGATCATGGTGCTGATCATCTCCATCGTGGGATCCCTCATCTGTTTCCAAGCCATTCCCTACATGAAAAACCATGAGGAGCATCATCACATCGTTAAATCGCGCCAGCACCTCTTTTTCTTTGTCATGCTCCTCTTCCTGGGGGCCATGAACGGGCTGGTCCTCGCCAATGACATGGTCCTCTTCTATTTCTTCTTCGAGTTGACCACCCTGTGCTCGTTTCTGTTGATCGGACACGATCAAACAGCCGTTGCCACGCGAAACGCCATCCGGGCCCTGTGGATGAACAGCATCGGGGGCGCAGCCTTCGTCCTGGCGCTCATCATTGTCTATCATCAGACCGGTGTCCTAGAGCTTCAGGGGATCCTTCTCCCGGGCAAGGTGGGCTCGGGTGTCTACCTCCTGGCCCTGGCCCTTTTTTGCCTGGCGGGGTTCACGAAGTCGGCCCAGTTCCCCTTTCAAAGCTGGCTCCTGGGGGCCATGGTGGCGCCGACCCCGGTCTCCGCCCTGCTTCATTCCAGCACCATGGTGAACGTCGGCGTCTACCTGGTCCTGCGCCTTGCACCCGCCATCAATGCCACTATGATCAGCCAGGGCGTAGCGGTTTTTGGGGCATTCAGCTTTCTGGCCGGCGCCGCCCTGGCCGTTGGGCAGAGCAACGGCAAGAAGGTCCTGGCCTATTCGACCATCAGCAACCTGGGGCTGATTTTCGCCTGTGCCGGTCTCAACACACCGGGGGCCATGACCGCTGGCATCCTGCTCCTGACATTTCATGCCGTCATCAAGGCGCTTCTCTTCTTGTGCGTGGGGACCATTGAACAGCATATCGCCAGCCGAGAAATCGAAGACATGCGCGGGCTCTACGGGACCATGCCGCTTACGGCGCTTATCACCGTGATGGGCGTCATCATGATGATCATGCCGCCTTTCGGGGTGTTGCTGAGCAAATGGATGGCCATGGAGGCCGCGGCCCGGAATCTCTACGTCATTGTCATGATGACCCTCGGCAGTGGTCTGACGGTGATGTACTGGGCCAGGTGGGCCGGTACGCTCATGAGCGACCCCTTCGCCGGGCGATTCAACCCGGAAAAGCAGCCCATGCTCACCTGGCTGCCTCTCGGCTCCCTCTGCTTTGGCGGAGCCCTTCTCAGCGTGGCGGCACCGTGGCTGTACGTGCGGATGATCGCACCGGTTCTGGGCGGCCCCCATTATCCGAGCTACACAGTCCAGGGGGGCGTTCTGGAAAACGCATACGGCACCTTTGCCGTCGTGCCGCTGGCCATTGTCGCCGTTGCGGGTTTCGCCGTGTCGATCCTTGCCGTAAGGCGCGCCGCCAAGGCCAGGACGGTGCCGCCCTATTTGAGCGGTCTCCAGACCACCGAACCCGGAATATACCGCGGCCCGATGTTCCGCGGCCCGATGAATCAGCCGATCCGCGCTGAGGCGAAAAACTACTATTTGTCTTCCATATTCGGCGAAAAGAGGTTGACCGTCTGGATTAACATGGGGGCCGCGGTGCTGTTGACGTTGATCATAGGAGGTGCCCTGCGATGAAGACCGCCGTGCTGGCCTTATGTGGACTCCTGGCAGGCCCGCTCCTGGGGGGAATTTTCAGCGGCCTGGATCGCATTTTGACCGCCCGGCTTCAGTCGCGGATTGGTCCGCCGCTCTTTCAACCGTTTTTCGACGTGATCAAGCTGCTGTCCAAGGAAATGGTGGTTGTCAATGTCTGGCAGGCCTTTTGCGCCTATGTCTATTTTGCCGCCACATCCATTGCACTGGTCCTTTTCTTCATGCAGTCCGATCTCTTGTTGATTCTCTTTACTCAGGCCGTGGGAGCCATTTTTCTGGTGGTCGGGGCCCTTTCTTCCACCTCCCCATTCAGCCAGATCGGGGCACACCGCGAGCTGCTTCAGATCCTCTCCTATGAGCCCCTGTTGGTCCTGGTGGTCGTGGGCATCTACCTGGAGACCGGAAGCTTCAAGCTCTCCCGGATCCTTGCCTGGGAGGAGCCCTTGCTGCTGAAGCTGCCCTTTCTGTTCATCGCCTTCGGATTTGCCCTGACCATAAAGCTGCGCAAGTCGCCCTTTGATCTCTCCACCTGTCATCATGCGCACCAGGAACTCGTGAAGGGGTTGTTGACCGACTATTCGGGGCCCTTGCTGGGGCTGACGGAAATTGCCCACTGGTTTGAAACCGTACTGATTCTTGGGTTTTGCGCCCTGTTCTGGGCAACGAACTGGATGGGCATGGTGCTGTTGGTGGCTGCCACCTATTTTGTAGAGGTCCTGGTGGACAACACGGCTGCCCGCATGAACTGGCGCTGGATGCTAGGCTATGTCTGGGCCATGGGATTGGGCCTTTCCGTGGTTAACCTGATCTGGCTCTACCGAGGATGAAGATCATGAGCGGTTTCACACGATTCATCGATAGAGCGCGGTCCAAGTCCCCGTGGTTGCTCCATTTCGACTGCGGGAGCTGCAATGGCTGCGACATCGAGGTCTTGGCCTGTCTGACCCCGGTCTATGATGTGGAGCGGTTCGGCATCATCAATGTGGGGAACCCTTTTCATGCGGACATCCTGCTGGTGACCGGCACGGTGAATCACCGAAACAAGGGGGTCCTCGTGAACCTGTATTCGCAGATGCCCGACCCGAAGATCGTGGTCGCCATCGGGTCCTGCGGGCTTTCCGGCGGGATTTTCCGGGAGGCCTATAATGTCCTGGGAGGGGTTGACAAGGTCATTCCGGTGGACGTGTACGTCCCGGGGTGCCCGGCAAAGCCGGAGGCGATCATCGACGGGGTTGTCATGGGATTGGCAAGGCTCAAAGACAAAGCTGCATCTGCTGTGGCGGCCCCGAACTGATCCGAAGCGGAGTTCTAACCTCAGCTGTGACACAACAGGGAGAAACGACCAATTATGAAAGAGCCCGTTATACCAGTCACCATTCAGACCCTGGTGGGGGATGCGGCGAAGGCAAAGGCGGAGGGCTGCCGACTGGTGACCCTCTCCTGTCTCGAGGTGGACGAGACCAACCTGGAGATTCTGTACCATTTCGACCGCAATCTGCGTCTCAAACATCTTCGCCTGCGGACACCCAAGGGATCGACCGTGCCGAGCATTTCTCCGGTCTACTTCGCCGCCGCCCTGGTGGAAAACGAGATTCAGGACTTTTTCGGGATCCGTTTCGAAGGGTTGGCCATCGATTATCAGGGGACCTTTTACCTGGAAGAAGAAGCCAAAAAGACGCCGTTTTGCCGATTCAGCATTCAAAGCCGCGAGAGACAAGTGCCGGTCGGAGAACCGGCTCTCGAAGTGGAGGGTGTGTGATGTTAAGAACGGTGATCCCTTTTGGCCCTCAGCACCCTGTGTTTCCCGAGCCCATTCATCTCAAGCTGACGGTGGAAGACGAGCGCATCGCAGAGGTCATCCCGAGCCTTGGCTTTGTGCATAGGGGGCTGGAGCGGTTGGCGGACATCCGGGATTTCAACCAGATGATCCAGGTGGTTGAGCGTGTCTGCGGCATCTGCTCGGTCATCCACGCCGTCTGCTACTGCCAGGGGATTGAGACCATGATGGGGGTAGACGTGCCGCCTCGTGCCAGGTATCTGCGCGTTATCTGGTCCGAGCTTCATCGAATTCAAAGCCACTTGCTGTGGATGGGCCTCTTCGCCGATAGCTTTGGTTTCGAGAGCCTGTTCATGCAGTTCTGGCGGATCCGTGAAAAAATCATGGACATCAGCGAGGCGACCACCGGCAATCGAGTCATCTTATCGGTCAATGTGGTCGGAGGGCTCAGGCGGGATCTGACTGGGGATCAGACCCGCTGGGTTCTTGACCAGCTCCAAACCATTGAGCAGGACATCAAACGTCTCGAGAACACACTGCTGACCGATTACACCGTCAAGCATCGCACGGTAGGCAAAGGCGTCCTGAGCAAGGACCAGGCCTACGAGCTGGGCGCGGTCGGGCCGACCTCGCGCGGAAGCGGGATCAATCAGGACCTCCGCCAAACAGGATATGCCGCTTACGGTGAACTTGACTTCGAGCCCGTGGTGGAGACCGACGGGGACTCCTTCGCCCGCTGCAAGGTCCGTTTCCGAGAGGCCGTGGCGAGCATTGATTTGATACGTCAGGCGGTTGCCAAGCTGCCCGAAGGAGAGATCCAGGCGAAGGTCAAGGGGAAACCCGAAGGGGAGGCCGTTATGCGGGTGGAGCAGCCCAGGGGTGAGCTGCTTTACTACCTGAAGGGTTCCGGCAACAAATGCCTGGACCGGCTGCGGATCCGGACGCCCACGTTCGCCAATATTCCGGCCTTGCTTGTCATGCTGCCGGGCATGTGGCTGTCCGATGTGCCGGTGATCACGCTCTCGATTGACCCCTGCATCAGCTGCACCGAGCGCTAGCCCGGGAATGGTCAGCGAGAAGCGTTAACGCAGCAAAAGGATGAATGAGCCAGCCTGACGTCAGATGATGGCAATGGGGTCCCAATTCGAGGATTGCCAACGCTTCGGATGGAGCCCTTGACAAAGGAGCTGTCGGTCATGTTCAAGATGACGCCCAACGTCCTGCGAAACCTGGTGCATAAGAAGTCCACCCGCCGATACCCGTACGAGACCCGGGACCCCTTTGAGGGCACCCGCGGCGAGTTGATCAATAACATGGATCAATGCACCCTCTGTGGGGTGTGCGCCGCCAAGTGCCCTTCACAATGCATCGTGGTGGATAAAAAGGCCGGGCTCTGGACCTGTGACCCCTTTGCCTGCGTTTACTGCGCGATCTGTGTGGAGGCCTGCCCGTCCGATAGCCTTTCTCAGAAGCGCGCATATCGTGCCCCTTCCATGATGCCCGAGATGATCTCGCTTAAAGGACAACCTCGCAAGATGACTGTTCCCAAGACACGGAAGGAAGATCAGCGCCCTGCCTAGAGCCTGCGGCAGCCCCATTTCATGCGCCCTGATGATTGCCGAAACGGGGTATAACCGGTCAAGGCCTGTGTCTGAGAAACCCTAAATTGGCAGCCAGCCTTTGCATAAAGATCCCGCAATGGCGTGGCAGGGACGTACGGGCGTGGTCAAGCCTTTACAAGCTGTAAAATTCCCTGACGTCATTTTCGACCGTTCCCTTGTAGAATTTCATTGATTTATCCGGCTCATCTATATATTTTCTGCTTATTTCGGTCATGAATGTTTCTATTTCAACAGTGGCACACCTTTTGCGATGGCCTTGGTTAAAATCAGTAACGGATAGCGTCGATTGGTTCAGGTTGGTCATGAGTCCGCAAGAACAACACAGACAGTCGGAGGGAGCATTATGAAATTCAAAGCTATCTCAGGAATGGTGATGGTTGCTCTGCTACTTGGCGTATGGGCCATTGCGCCGGTTTTGTCTGCCAATGCCGAGGAGGGGATCCGGTACGCTTGCTCGAATCAGATTTACGAGGCCCTCGAAAAGGAAAAGATTGATATGTTTACCAAGGCCACCGGGATCAAGGTCGAGGTGTTCAGGGCCTCTTCGGGCTCTGCCGCCTATCGTTTGACGACCGGAAACTGCGACCTCGCCAGCACAGCCAGAAAGCTCTATGAGGGCCATGAGGTCTACGGATACAAGGAAATCGCCTTCTGCAAAGATCCCCTGGCGGTCATTGCCAAAAAGGAGTGCGGCGTCGACAACCTGACGGAGGAGCAGCTCCAGGATATCTTTGCCGGCGAGATCACTAATTGGAAGCAAGTCGGGGGGGCGGACCTCCCGATCTTGGTGATCGTCCCGGATAAAGAGACGGCCGCCCACAAGAACTTCAGGCGCCAGGTGATGAAACACAAGGACATCCAGCATGAGTTCATGGCCTATAACTCTACCATGGTCATTGATGCGGTCAGGCATTTCCCCTGCGGCGCGATTTCCTTTATCTCCGGGGGCGCCACGATGCATTATGGAGAGCTAAAGGCTTTTAAGATCAACGGGATGGCTGCGACCGACAGCAAGTATCCTTACTATCAGATTTTCTATTATGTCACCAAAGGCGACCCTGAAGGAAATGTGAAGAAATTCGTTGACTTCACCTTTTCCGAGCAAGGCGCCAAGATCATCAAGAAAAACGGGATGCTGCCGCTGCCTAAGTAAAGCGGCCGGATATCTTTCACCCCCGAGCACCCCCGGCACTCCTCTCGACTGGCTCTGGAATGATTCATAGATGTCCTGACCCGTCATAATGCGGGAAGGATGTCTATGAATCTTTTCGCTCCCACGAAACCCGGCGACCGGGTCACGCCTTTTGCAGCGGGCGGCCGTCCTTTCACCAGAACGGGTACCCAATGTCCATTCAAGGACCCGTGGCTGCCCAGGCATGATGACTTTTCAGCCCCCGGTCAGCGACGCTTGGACCTCACCCATCACCTTCCATTTGCCATTTCGTTGATTTGAAGGTATGACATTTGAATCGCCCAGGGTCCATTCCCAGCGGCTCGCCGTGTATTCGTCATTCCGGCGAAGGCCTGCACTCGGAAAACCGGCCAGGATTCTCCCATATCAAATACGGGGCAGGCTCTATCAAACACGGAATGACGGCACGGAACACGATGCGATGCCCCTCTGCTTTCGAAGGGGTGGTTCATCGCCTGGACAGCCGAAGGTCCTCCGGAAGTGTCTGATATCCCTTTATTTCTCATTATCCATCGAAATGGGGGCGGAGAGATATTTTGACTAACACTTTGAAATCACCATAGTTCCTCCTTCACGGAGGCTGGACGCTCATGGGAAATTCCACCTGCTGAATGAAACAGGACGGATGGCCGGGACTTGGACTTGGCGGGATTTGGTTTCGGCTGGAGGACCACAATAGGAGCATAACATGAACAAAGACAAGGGGCGCAGGGCGAAGGAGGCTCCTGCTTCTGCGGGCGGACAGATGGTCGCGGGAAATTGCCCGGTCATCGTAGCAGGGATCGGGACTTCGGAAAGCGGTTTGAGCTCCCTCAAACAACTCTTCGCCAAGATAGCCGCCGGGCATGGCGTGGCCTTTGTGCTCATCCAGCACCTGGCGTCTGCGCGCGAGAACCAGACCATCGGGCTGTTGAAGGACCAAACCGCGTTTGCCGTGGTGGAAGCATCGGACGGGATGGAGCTGCTGCCGGATCGGATTCACGTCGTGCCGCCCGACAAATTCCTCAACATCTCCGGGTCAAGGCTAACCCTCCAGGCGCCGGTTCTCTGTGACGGCCTTCGCATGCCCATCGACCACTTCTTCTGTTCCCTGGCCTCTGACCAGGGACGCCGCGGCTGCGGCGTCCTGCTGTCAGGCGCGAGCGGCGACGGCATCTTGGGCCTGTCTGAGATCCGGGCCGCGGGCGGCCGGGCCTTCGTGGAAGACCCCGAGCGTGCCGAGTGCCCGGAAATGGTTCAGAACGCGATCGACGCAGGCGTGGTTGACGCGGTCCTGTCGCCGGATGGTTTGGCGGAGGCGATCGTCGCGCTTGCGGAGCAGGTGATGGGGGAGACGCGAAACGAACCGGCGGAGTCGCCGGCGTTTGACGCGGATCTCAGGGCGGTCCTGGACATCCTGCGAACTCGCGTGGGGCACGACTTTCGCTGCTACAAACCCGGCACCCTTGTCCGGAGGGTCCGCCGAAGGATGGGGCTGAGTAAGGTCGCCACCTTTGCTGACTATACCCTGTTTCTGGAAGCGCACCCTGACGAGGTCCCCCAACTTCACAAAGACCTGCTCATCGGCGTGACAGAGTTCTTCCGCCAGCCCAAGGCCTGGGATGTCCTGGAGGGGAAAGTCATCGGCACCCTCGTGGAAAAGTCTCAGCCGGGGTCTGAGATCCGGGTCTGGGTCCCTGGCTGCGCCACGGGGAAAGAGGTCTACAGCCTGGCCATGCTGCTTTTCGAACAGGTGGAAATATCCGGCAAGAAGCTTTGCATGCAGATTTTTGCCACCGACTCGGATGGAGAAGCGCTCGCCACCGCCCGAAGCGGCAACTATTCGGAGGAGGATCTCGGGCCGAACGTTTCTCCCGAAAGGCGGAAGCGTTTTTTCACGAACCGGGACGGACGGTACCAGGTCATCAAAGAGATCCGGAAGAACATCGTGTTCGCCCCCCAGAACCTCACGGCAGACCCGCCATTCTCCCGGCTCGACCTGATCATCTGCCGCAATCTCCTGATCTACCTGGAGCAGCCGGTGCAGAAGAAGGTCATCGCCCTCTTTCATTTCGCTTTACGTGAAGGGGGCTTTCTTTTCCTTGGCAATGCCGAGACCATCGGGGACCGGGTGGACCTCTTCGAACCGATCTCCAAGAAATGGCGGATCTACCGCCGCATCGGTGTGGGCCGCCGTGTGGCCGTTGAAATGCCTGTACGTCCATGCGCCCAACCTCCGGCCACAGCAGGGACGTTTTCCCTCGGAGCCGTCGCACCCAGGATGAGCCTTGCTTCGGCGGCCCAGCAGATGCTGGTTGAGCGGTTTGCCCCCGCCTGTGTGATGATAGACCGGAAGCTCCACGTGCTTTATGTGCACGGTGACGTTGAGGGATACCTGACCTTCCCGTCGGGCGAGCTCACGACAAAGGTCGCGGACATGGCAAGGGAAGGGTTGGGGGCGCGGTTGCGCGGGGCCATCAACAAGTGCATGGAGGGGAACAAATCGGTCTCCGTCATGGCCCGCGTCCGCCGCGGCGAGAAGTCCGTTCCGATCAAGGCGGTGGTGAGTCCACTCCGGCATCCCAGGGAGGCAGACGGTCTGCTCCTTGTCACCTTTGAGGACTACCGGGTCCCGGCCTCCAAGTCTTGTCGGCAACGCGCTGGTGAGGGCGATGTCCGGCAGCTGGAAGACGAGCTGAAGGTCATGCGCGAGGAGCTTCACTCCACCATCGAACAGATGGAAAGCTCAAATGACCAGTTCAAAGCCTCAAACGAGGAGGTGACGGCCGCAAACGAGGAGCTTCAGTCCGCAAACGAGGAGCTTGAGACCTCCAAGGAGGAGCTCCAGTCTCTGAACGAGGAGCTCAACACCGTGAACGGTCGGCTCCAGGAAAAGGTGGAGGAGCTTGAAGGTGCCAACAACGACTTGATGAATCTCCTTTCCAGCACCCACATCGCCACGATGTTCCTGGACAAGGATCTCAAGGTCAAACGCTACACCCCTGCCATTACGCGGCTCTTCAGCCTGATTCCCTCCGATGTGGGGAGACCCGCTTCCCACATCCTTCGGCGATTTTCCGACGAACCGCTGCTCTCCGACGCAGCCAACTGCCTCAAGGATCTGACGTCCATCGCCAAGGAGGTCCGCGCAGAGGACGGCCGGTGGTACATCCGCCGCATCACCCCCTACCGCACGCAGGACGACCGCATCGAGGGCGTGGTCGTGACCTTCACGGACTTCACTGAGCGCAAGCAGGCCGAAGAGGCGCTGCGGGATGCCCACGACCGAGCGCGGTGGCTGGCGCGGTTCCCCGAGGAAAACCCCAATCCGGTGGTTCGTGTATCGGCCGAAGGAAGGGTCCTTTACAGCAACCCGGTCGCCGCGAGCCTGGCCGGCTGGGAATGTAGCGTCGGCGGGCCAATGCCTCGTGCGCTGCTCCCGCTGGTCGGGAAGGCTAGGGCGGAGGGGCGGGCGATCGAGGAGGACATGGTGCTCGCCGGAACGCCTTACGCCGTCGCTGTCGCGCCGATTCCAGCCGAACACTACGCCAACATATACGGGCGCGACATCACCGAGCGCAAACGGATAGAGGAGGCGTTGCGCGAGAGCGAGCAGCGCGTCAGGCGGAAACTGGACAGCATTCTTTCTCCCGAAGGGGACATCGGGGGCCTCGATCTTTCCGACATCATCGATGGTCCGGCCATACAGTCACTCATGGATGATTTCTATAAGCTTGCGCGCATTCCCATGAGCATACTCGATCTCCAGGGCAAGCTGCTCGTCGGCGTGGGATGGCAGGATATCTGCATGCGATTCCACCGGGTTCATCCGGAAACCTGCAAACACTGCGTAGAAAGTGACACGCAGCTCACCGCAGACGTTCCGCCGGGAGAGGTCAAGTTGTACAGATGCAAGAACAACATGTGGGACATCGCGACGCCGATTTTGGTGGGCGGGCAACACGTGGGCAATCTCTTTTCGGGTCAATTCCTCTTTGACGATGAGGCACTGGATTACGATTTCTTCCGATCACAGGCCAAACAATTTGGTTTCGACGAAGATGCCTATATCGCGGCGCTCGAAAGCGTTCCGAGGCTGAGCAGGGAGTCTTTAAATAGAGGCATGTCCTTCTTCGTGAAACTTTCCGACATGCTTTCAAAGCTGAGCTACAGTAATATCAAACTGGCCCGGTCGTTGGCGGAGCGCGATGGGCTGATGAATTCCTTGCGCGAGAGCGAGAGCCGGTATCGCGAGCTTGTGCAGAATGCAAACAGCGCCATCATCCGCTGGAAGCGGGATGGTACCATCACGTTCTTCAATGAATATGCCCAGGCCTTCTTCGGGTACAGTGAAGACGAAGTGATCGGCAAGAACGTAAACCTGCTTTTGCCGGAAAAGGAGTCCACCGGGGGCGACCTGACGGGACTTATCCAGGACATCGTTGACAACCCGGACCGCTACGTGAACAACCTCAATGAAAACATCTGTCGGGACGGCCATCGCGTCTGGATGACCTGGACGAACAAGCCGATCTTTGGCGAGAACGGACGAGTGACGGAGATCTCCGCAGTTGGGAACGACGTCACCGAACGCAAACAGGCCGAAGAACGCATCAAGACCGCATTGCGCGAAAAGGAAGTTTTGTTGAAGGAAATCCATCACCGCGTAAAGAACAACATGCAGGTCATCTCCAGCCTGGTGAGCCTCCAGGCCGAGGGATCGGAGGACGAGTCGGTGAGGAGGCTTTTCCGGGACGTGACCGACCGGGTGCGCTCCATGGCGCTGGTCCACGAAAAGCTTTACCAATCTTCAGACCTGGCCCGCGTGGATTTTGCCGAATACGCGCGGAGTCTACTGAACTATCTCTGGCGCGCCCACGACGCCTCCGGGTCCGGCATCCGGCTCGTGCTGGGCCTGGAGCCGGTGCCGCTGGCTGTGGACGTTGCGGTGCCCTGCGGGCTTATCCTTAACGAGCTGGTCGGCAACGCGCTCAAGCATGCCTTCGGCGGGCGATCCGAGGGCCAAGTGACCGTTTCGCTTCGGGGCAGCGCAGCGGGTCAGGTACGCCTCGGCGTGAGGGATAACGGCATGGGTCTCCCGGCGGGGCTCGATTGGCGACAGAGCCGTTCGCTGGGGCTGCGTTTGGTGCAGATGCTGGCCGGACAACTTGGCGGTACGGTGGAAGTCCAGGGCGGCGAAGGGACGGCATTTGAAATCGCGTTTGGAGGAAAACAAAATTTTTCATGAGCAAGACCAATATTCTGATTGTGGAAGACGAGGCCATTGTCGCCGCTGACCTGGCCGGCAAGCTGAGGCAGCTCGGTTACGAGGTCGCTGGGGTCACGGCAGGGGGTGAGGAGGCCGTTGGGCTGGCGAGCGGCCTGCGCCCGCATTTGGTGTTGATGGACATCTGGCTCAAAGGCCCCATGGACGGCATCGAGGCGGCCGAAGCGATCCGCCGGAAGCAGGACGTGCCGGTGATCTACCTGACAGCGCATTCCGATGCCGCCACGCTGGCCCGGGCCAAGCTCACCGACCCGTTCGGCTACATCCTCAAACCCTTTGAGGAGCGGGAGCTGGCAACCCACATCGAGATGGCGCTTTACAAGCACGAGACCCATCGACAACTGCGCGAGAGTGAGGCCCGGTTCAAGCTCCTTTCGGAGACGGCGGGTCGTCTTCTGGCTACGGACGACCCTCAAGGCATCGTGAATGAATTGTGCCTGGGCGTCATGGCACATCTCGACTGCCATGCCTTTTTCAACTTCCTGGTGGACGAAGAGGCCGGAAAGCTGCACCTCAACGCCTGGGCCGGCATCCCCGAGGAGGAGGCCCGGAAGATTGAATGGCTGGACTATGGGGTTGCCGTCTGCGGATGCGCGGCACGGGATGTGGCGCGCATCGTGGCCGAGGACATCTTCCATACGCCCGATCCCCGCACGGAGCTGGTCAAGTCCTTCGGCATTCAGGCCTACGCCTGCCATCCGCTGATCGCCCATGGGCGCCTCATCGGTACGCTCTCTTTCGGAACAAGGAGCCGTGCCCTGTTCTCCGAGCAGGACCTGGCCCTTATGAACACGGTCACGGACCAGGTGGCCATGGCCATGGATCGGATCGGCCTGATTGAAGGACTTCGGAGATCAAAGGATGAGCTGGAGATGCGGGTCCAAGAACGGACTGCCGAGCTTGAGCGAAGTAACCGGGACCTTCAGGATTTCGCTTCCATTGCTTCCCACGATCTCCAGGAACCCCTCAGGAAGGTCCAGGCCTTCGGGAATTTGCTGGTTGAAAAATACAGCGATGGCCTCGACGATGAAGGCCGGGATTACCTGGCTCGCATGAAGTCGGCGGCAGCCCGCATGCAAGGGTTGATCGGTTCGCTGCTGGACTACTCACGCGTGACCAGCAGGGCAAAGCCCTTTTCGGAGGTGGACCTGAACGAAGTGGCCAAAGAGGTCCTTTTAAACCTGGAGATCCGGATCAAAGAGACCGGAGGGCGTGTGGAGGTGGACAGACTCCCCTCCATCAGCGCTGATAAGTCTCAGATCGTCCAGCTATTTCAAAACCTCATCGGAAATGGACTCAAGTTTCACAAAGCAAGCGACCCGCCCCATGTCAAAGTAAATGCAAGGCCAGGGAAGGGCACCAAACCCGGTGGGCGTGATTTTTGGGAGATCACGGTGGAAGACAACGGCATCGGGTTCGACGGAGCAAAAGTTGAGCGGATTTTCGAGCCCTTTCAACGATTGCATGGCCGGTCCAGTCCATACGCGGGAACAGGCATGGGTCTTGCCATCTGCCGGAAGATCGTGAAACGACATGACGGAACCATCACGGCGAAAAGCACTGTTGGAAAAGGGTCGGCCTTCATCATTACGCTCCCCAAGAAATAGACCGCCCGGAGGTGCTTCATCATCGCTTTAGGGTCCATATCGTCACAAATAAATGTTTAAAGATCTCTATACGATCGGACACTCCACCCATTCGCTCGAAAGACTCACCGGGCTGCTAGGAAACCATTCCGTCACAGCGGTGGCCGACGTCCGCTCTCACCCCTACAGCCGCTACAATCCCCAGTTCAACCGCGAAACCCTCAAGGCCCACCTGAAAGCGAACGGTTTTGAGTATGTCTTTCTTGGCGGCCAATTGGGCGCCCGGAGCGAGGACCCTGCCTGTTACCGGGAAGGGCAGGTTCAGTTCGAGCTCGTGGCAGGGACCTCGCTCTTCAAGGAGGGCCTGGCCCGGGTGCACAAGGGGATGAAGACCCACCGCATCTGCCTGATGTGCGCTGAAAAGGACCCACTTTTCTGCCACCGGACGATTCTTGTCTGCCGCCACCTTCGGGCGCCCGATATCCAAATCAACCACATTCTGGAAGACGGCGCGCTCGAGCGCCACCAGGATGCAGAACGGCGTCTTATGGGAATCCTTCGGGTTCCTGAATCCACGCTTTTCGCCACGTTTGAGGAGCAGCGCGAAAGGGCCTATGACATCCAGGGCAAGAAGATTGCCTATGTTGAGAAAGGGATCGATGAGGAAAACGGGCAAGGAGAGATTACCCCATGAATAAGGCGATCAATCTTTTTACGATCGGGTTCACGCACAAGACAGCGGAGGCTTTTTTTTCGACGCTCATCCGCGCCGGGGTCAGGCGTGTCCTCGACATTCGCCTCAACAACACCTCCCAGCTGGCCGGCTTTGCCAAGAAAGATGACCTTCGCTACTTTCTGAAGGCCATCGGAGACATGGACTACATCCACAGGCCGGACTTTGCGCCTACGCAGGAGATCCTCGATGGTTACAAGAAGAAAAAGGGGGACTGGGCTGCCTACGAGCGTGAATTCAGGCGACTCCTGGAAGAACGGAAACCGGAAGCGCATGTCACGAGAGAGCTCCTGGACAGGGGCTGTCTTCTCTGCAGCGAACCCACCCCGGAGCGTTGTCATCGCCGGCTGGTGGCGGAACGGCTCAGGGAGAAGCTTGGGGATATGGAGATATGTCACATCTAAAGACGATCATCTGTCTGGCCAACTCCAGGAAGCACGGCGAGCGCTGCATCGCCGGCATCGACGTGGAAACCGGCCGATGGGTCCGACCCGTATCCGGCCTTGATGACGGCAGGGTGCCCAGGGCAAGGCAGCTCATAAACGGAAAGGACGTCAGGCTCCTCGACCTGGTCCGTGTCCCCATGGCAGAGACCGGGCCGGATTTCGGCTTTGAATCCGAGAATCTTTCGCTTCTGCCCGGGTCCTGGTCCCTGGAGGGCTCGGTGATGCCGCAGGAGGTCAGGCCGTATTGCTCAAAGACGGGACAAATCCTTCACAGCGATGACGCCCATGTCTCCCTGCCGACCCTTTGCTCTCTGCCTCCGGAAGAGCGCCGAACGCTGGAACTGGTTGAAACCACGCGATTCAGCGTTGAAAACAAGGGACCGAGCGCCGGCGGCGGGCACAAGTGGGAAGGGTCGCTCCTCACCGCGTATGGCGCAAGGTTGACGGCCAAAATCACGGATCCCGTCTATGTGGAGAAACTTGAGTCCGGCCACAGACCGGCGGACCGCTGTCTTGTCACGGTCAGCCTCGGTATGCCTTACCGGCCTGAGCACTGGCCGGAGAACCAGGAACCGGCCTGCTGGAAGCTCATTGCCGGGGTCATCGAGTTGGAAGAGGGGAATGCAGTCGCAACAACCCTCGCCGATCCCGTCCCTCCCGTGAAACCGCATCCAGGCGGACCGGCCGTGGCACCTGCACAGGCCATTGACCCGGATCGTCTTCACCAGGCTTTGAAAACACTCTTCGGGTATGAGTCCTTTCGATCGCACCAGGAGGAGATCATCCGCGCCATCCTGGATGGCCGCGACGCCTTTGCGGTCATGCCCACCGGAAGCGGGAAGTCCCTCTGTTACCAGATTCCCGCCTACCTGTTTGATGGCTGCTGCGTCGTCGTAAGCCCATTGATCTCCCTCATGAAGGATCAGGTCGACGCGGCCCGCGAGAATGGGCTGCGCGCTGCGAGCATCAACAGCTCCCAGAATGAAGGCCAACGGATTGCGGCGCTGGAGGCCCTCGCGTGCGGTCATCTGGACCTCCTCTATGCGGCGCCCGAGCGGATCGCCACCGATTCCTTCTTGAACGTCCTAAAAAGGAGTAACCTTTGTCTTTTCGCCATTGACGAGGCTCACTGCATCTCCGAGTGGGGTCATGACTTTCGACCGGACTACCTCTTTCTTTCCAATCTGAGGGAGCAGTTCCCCAAGATCCCCATTGCGGCGTTCACAGCGACCGCCACCGAAGAGGTCGAGCAGGACACGCTTCGAAAGCTCGGGCTCAACCACCCCTATCAGGTGCGCGCCTCCTTTGACCGCCCAAATCTCTTTTACCGGGTCGTTCCAAAGCAGGGGGTAGACGCCCAGATCCTCGATTTCATCCGCGGTCGCCCAGGCGAGGCAGGGATCGTTTACCGGGCCACGCGGAAGGCCGTGGCGTCAACGGCAACGCTGCTTTCCAAACAGGGCCTGAGGGTCCTTCCCTACCATGCAGGACTCAGCAATGTCGAGCGCGACAGGAATCAGGAGGCCTTCAACCGCGACGAGGTCGAGATCATTGTGGCGACCATCGCTTTCGGCATGGGCATCGACAAGCCCAATGTTCGATTTGTCCTCCACGGGGACCTGCCGAAAAACATCGAGAACTACTATCAGGAGACAGGCCGTGCCGGCCGCGATGGTCTGCCTGCCGAGTGTGTGCTGTTTTTCAGCCGAGGAGACCTCTTCAAGGTCCGCTACTTCATCGATCAGATCGAAGATGTGGAGCAACGAAACCTCTCCCTGGAGAAGCTCAGGACAATGGTGAGCTACGGCAGCGTCAACAGGTGCCGCCGGGCGCAGCTCCTTGCCTACTTCAACGAGGAATACACCCATGAGAACTGTGGGACCTGCGATGTCTGTTGCGCGCCTTCCAGGATGATCGATGCGACCTCGGATGCGTGTCTGGTCCTCAAAACGGTCCTTGAAACGGGCCAGCGGTTCGGCGCAGGCCACATCGTTGACGTCCTCTGCGGGGCAAAGACGAGGAAAATCAAAGATTATCGGCACAGCGCTCTTTCAACCTTCGGGGCGGGGAAGGACAGGGGCAAAGAAACCCTTCGGCAGTTGGTCGAGGAGCTTCTATCGAGCGGGTATCTCACAAGGTCGGAGGGCCCCTACCCGATCCTTCAAGCCACATCGCTGGGTCGAAAGCTTCCGACGGGCAACCAATCCTTCAGCATGCGCGCGACCGAGTCGGTCAAGGGTGCTCCTGTCCTCAAAGAGAGGGCTGGCTTTGACGGGGGTCTTTTTGAAAAGCTTCGCGAATTAAGGAAGAAAGTCGCCGCTGAACTGGGCATTCCACCCTATATGGTATTTCACGATCGGAGCCTCCAAGTCATGTCGCAGCAGAGGCCGCTCTCTCCCGAGGAAATGCAGAGGTTGTACGGCGTCGGAGAAAGGAAATTTATCAAATATGGCATCCGATTCCTGGATGTCATCCGTCTACACTGCAGTGCCGCAAATTCTATCAAGGCTGCGCCGCACGAGTCAGATGATCGTCCCACCGAGGGCAAAACCCACTCGGTGGAAAACCTAAGAAAAGACTACCCGAAAGCCTATGCCCCGTGGAGTGAAAAGGAAGATCAACATCTTGAACTTGCATTCCTCGCTGGTCGTTCGGTTCCCCTAATCGCTGAAGACCTTGGCAGAAACGAAGGGGCCATACGATCACGCCTCAAGAAACTTGGGCTCATTGGATAGCATTTGTGGGCTTATTGGGGTGGCCCGTGCATTTCGACGCTCATCGAGGTTCAATTTCCCGTTCAGAGCCTTCTTTTCTCCACGCGAAACAGCTCTGTTTACAGCAGACTGCGTCAAAACCAGCAGCTCCGCAACTGCGGTCCTGCCCATTCCTATCACTTTGACCGCACAGTAGCAAACGAGACTCCTTGTCAGTAGCTACTCCGGTTCCTTGCCTGGACCAAGAATCTCCTCTCTTCCAATGCCAACAAGCTTTCCAGGCCGATCAAGGATCTTATCAGAATCATAGCCCTGGGCTTGAAGTCGATAGCGCCGCTCAAAATGCTGCTCTTAATGTTCCAGCACTGATTCGACGGCGGGAAGTTGCCATCACCAAGCATAGCATGGAGTGGCTGTTCCCTTTAAGAAGCCACCCAATCGGTCGATGAATTCAGACCTATCGGCCGCATCACGAAAAATCACGCCTCGCTCTATTCCGCGCCGGATGATGTGGTGCACGTCTCCGGGAGCATCTATGCGGGCTCGTCCAACCATTCTTGTCTTCTAACGCAGATCGCTGTTCAAGAAAAGCATCGTTTCACGGACGTTGACCGCGTCAGCGCCGTTCGCTCGAGTGACGGGCCATATGGCTATTGGTATGTAACGCCATTATGTTTTAGCCATCCGCCTTTATGCAGACCGTCAGGATCATGATGCGTCCAGTGGACAACACCACCTTTCGAGTTCCATTCGTACTCACCGAAAAATTCAACCATATCGCCTTCTCGAAGGGCATCAACACGGTGAGCAAGATTAATGTTGTGGGAGATAAGAATAGTTTGGCCCGAAGATAGTCTGAGAATGAACCTCTGGTGTGGGATTCCGTGCAAATCGTCCGGCAAAATCCTAATTACAACACCTGATCCTCCCAACTGTAAGTTGCTTCGCCTGTTTTCATACGCACTCTTAAGAAGCTGATCACTCGCAGTGCTCTGCTCCGTTGAGGATTGAATAAAGCCAGGATTCCTCTCATAGAGACCATAAAGCGCGAACCCTATAACGACGATTATCAGTAACTTTTTCACATCCCCCCTCGGGGTAGCCGAGCAGCCCGAGAAATATAACCGCTAATCAGCCGCAGGGCTTTTGGCGTCGGCTGCTGGCCCATTTGGTTGGGGTTAGTGGCCACACCGCTGAGATTCACATGGAATTCCGTCCCCGTCTCCATCGATTTTGACCCCGGGGCAGTTTTTCAGGTAAAAGATCGCCTCTTCGCAAGAAGTCATTTCTGAGCAATACCGCTTACCTTGGGATTCGAATTCGCCTCTGTCTTCAATTCCGAGGCGACAAGCGTTCCAAGTTCTCCTTGGTCAAGTTTGACAAGAAGTTGAGGTACACTTCTGCCTTGAAAAACCTCAGAAGCATCTCCGCGAGTTCTTTTTTCTACATGCTTCCCATTCTTTGACGGACCCTCTATTGTCACAGTCCTCGTAAATGACTGGAAATCGGTGAACGATCAAACGTTCCGTTCATAGTTTTCGAAGCCCGGATGTCCGTCTATCTGGATATGCATGCAATTGCGGCAGCTTTCCACAGATTCATCGCCGTTGCATCCACAAGTGAGTGGGGGATTGTGATGGCCTGCCTGGTTTCTTCCCTGCCGCACTCGTCCACATAGATCACGCCCTTCTTCGCCTTGTAGCCATAGGTACCGAGCACAACCTTTGCAGGCGCGTTCTGTTTGAGCAAGCGCTGGGCGGCGGGGAGGATCACGATTGCGGGATGCGGGTTGAAGAAGCGGTCGAAGAAACTATTTATGCCTTCGACGATCTGCTGCCCCCTCGCCCCTTCGAGGCAGTCGGAAAGCTCGAAATCGAGCATCGTGTCGGCTACCGTGTGCGCCACGGCGAGGTTCATTCCAAGCTCGCGGGCCCTGAACTCAAGCAGCCAGTTCTGGACCTCCGATCGGACGTCGTCCTGCTTCTCGTCAGGGTTGATCTCGCTTAGCCTGAGGGCGAAGTCGCTCACCGGATGGTGCACGACGTAGAGCGCGTGCCGGTCGGTCATAACGTGGTAAAGCATGTACCAGTCTATTTCGCAGACGACGCTTCTGATCTCCTCGCCGTTGCTGTACACCACACCACAGTCGGGGTACTTTCCGAACCGCGCTTCCATCTCCGAAAACAGCTCGTCGGCCGTCATGGGATCCTCCACTGGTGCCTTGCACCCCTGTGTCTCGATCTCCCGAGAGCGCGGTGCATGTCTGAACCCGGCTGCGTGTGGGACCGTTTGTGATATGTTGGAATTTTGACCTCGTTCTTCGTTTCCATAAGCCAGTAACTCACTCCCGTCGCGTCTTGGATAGCCTGCAGAAGAGGAATGTCATCATTTCGCGAACGCCCCGCGCATTCCTCATTTCCATCGCCCCGAAAGATAACCCTCTCTTCAATCCCACCGGTGATGATGGAGACAGTTGAGTGGGCCTGGAAAATTTGGCCTTGAACGATATGCGTTGCATCGGTCATTTGCGCGAACAAAAAATATGTCGATAAGTCATGCACGCTTGGCCACACCAACACCATTTGCCAACACGAAAAACAAATCAAAAAAAGTTAACAGCATGCGCGACTCCCATATGCCGAACGAACAGCTATCCTCGATGAATGTTCCCGATAAGCCACATCACCACTTCCTCTTCTCATTCGGGGTGACAACTATCCTGGCACAGGGGGGGAGTGAGGTACGCGAGAAGATTTCGCGTGCCTTTTCGCGAGAAAGAGGTTGTGGAAGTTTGAACTGAACAAGTGCTGTTATCATTGCTACCTTTTTTATAACGCGGGGATGCATCGATATGGCCACCCATCCGTTTTTCCAGCTACCAGAAACCTGTTGTTCATGGCATCTGGCATCTATGAATGACCCGCCCTGCTAAACGCTAACCAAGGAAAATGGAAAGCCTATTTAACCTGATTATGACAGATAAACCTTCATAAAACCCTGAAGGACGGCTGCTATTCAAACGCGCCGCTTTTTGCTTCGACTGAATCAGCTTCTTGACTGTCTAATCTTTTCGAAGCAAATCCTTCGGCCATTTCTCAGCCACATCTTCTTCCCCTTTATAATAATCAACAGAGGAGGAATTTTCAAAAATCTGCATAGCAGGAAGGATATTCAGCTTTCCAGAATCGGGATACTCACAGACATCGATACCGATCGTTGTACGAACGTCCAGGTAGATACAGGGAGAATCGCTGTGGTTATAAAGCTGGTGTGCGCCCTTAACTCCTTCTTCAAAAAAGACGACATCATCTTCCGATATTTTTTGAAATCCTTCGGGGGAACGGAGCGTTGCCTCTCCGGAAAGGATCACAAATAACTCTTCAGCAGCCCTGTGAAAATGATATGGGAATGAAAACTTGCCAGGATCTAAGGATCTTATGTCAAATTGGAAGTGTTTCGCACTCGATAGTTCAGCCAGACGTGGGCTTGTATGCCATGAAAAGTTGGGAATGCGAGCCTGTCTCTTTTCAAATGAGAGGCTTTTAGCATTAAATATTTTTGCCATTATCACCTCCGACCAATCCATAACCGGCTGGCAATGAAGCGCAGCGGGGTTGCCAGTCCGAGTTGATGCGGTTGTTATGTTTCGGGCTTCGCTGCCGGGCTCTGCTGTGTACCAGTTGGCCCATTTGTTGGGTCCCCCTCCGAAAGCATCTGACTTAAGACCTTACGCTCCTCAAGTCCTGGCACAATACCGCCGATCTCTGCTTCAATCACCGTGACACCATTTTCTTTAGTAATCGTGACGGATGCTTTGGCTCGACCGTTTTGATCTATGGCTGTGATTACCCAATTGCATGTAATCGTTTCACCAACATATACGGGCCCTTTGAATCGGAAGTTCATCACAGAAGCTAGCCATCCAATCTGTCCCCCAATTTCAGTAACCAGGCTTGCCGCTAACAGTCCATGGCAAATCGGTGCTGAAAAATTCCGCGCTTTAGCAAAACGAGCATCGAAATGAATTGGGTTATAGTCTCGTGATATCTCGGCAAAACGAGTAACATCATCACCTGTAAAGGTTCGTGAGGTTCTGAATGAGTCCCCTGCTTGAAGGCCCTCAGCGGCCCGTTGTCTGAAGCCTACCATTTCTAAGGCGGCCCTTTCGTGATCGCGATTGAAACATACGGCCAAGAATCAGGCGCGTTGTAAAGCGTCGCCTGCACCCTCTTGCTGGCCATCCGCTTTGAATCCTTCGTGGAAAGCGACAGTGCCCTGCGGAGTATGCCCGTCGAAAGACAGAGCGAAGAAGACCTCCTGTGGCACTCCCTCATGCACAAGCCCAGACATGTTCTTGAACCCGAATTTCTTGTAGTAATCCGGGTGTCCCACGAGACAACATCCTTGAGCATTCATATCTTTCAGACGTGACAACCCTTCTTTTATCAGTGCTTTGCCGATGCCCTTTCGCTGGTGCTCCGGCAAAACGGAAACAGGTCCAAGGCCATACCAGTTCGGTGTGCCGTCGGAAATGGTCACGGGAGAGAAGGCAATATGCCCTATCACTCGGCCATCCGTTTCTGCGACCAGCGATACCGTAAGCGCTTTGGCGGCACGTAGCGCCTCGATGATGAACTGCTCCGTGTGGTTGCTGATCTCCAAGGTCTTGAACGCTGCGATAGTCACCTCAGTTATCGCGCAAACATCGTCATGCGTCTCGTTCCTGATAACGATCTTTGAATTCATGGTCTCATATTCCTCTTTATTGCAGGCCAACGGTGCTCTTCAGCGGGAGGGGACGCCCTTCAAAAAATAAGAACTTCTCTTAGAGCTTTCAGTTTTTGAATTTTAAAAAAGCGTCCACCCACGCACCTCACGCGGCCGTTGCCGCTGGCCAACGGGCAGTTCAGGAGCGGCGTGGCCTTTGCGCCGTCGCCTGAAGCAGAAAGGTGTACGCCCGGCATGGGCGTGAAACCCGCGGGGCGGGGTCCCCTCTACGTGAATCCGGTTAATGGTTGATATCATGAGCATAAGTACTAGACGAAGAGCAAGTCCTTAGATCCCGGCCCTGCTGGAGGCGGCCTCGTGAGGAGCCGTACGAAGCTTGCCTGGCTGAAGCACGGAAGCCGGAACACAAAGCTATATGTCAGGTCTGCTCCGGACCCGATCCAAGGAACAGAAATGGCATACAAGGCCCAGTCTCCAATCGATACTTCCGTGTACCCATCACCCTATGGTTGCAGCGGTTGGAATTTGGGCAGGCTGAACTCGTCAGAAATGTCATCCCATGCCACGTACACTTTCATCTCGCACTGCAGTGACTCGTGTGAGCATCCAACGATGTTCGTGAGGATCATGGGCCCCTCTTCCAATTGTACGATGGCGACTACATAGGGCAAATGCTCTTTAAATGACGGATGAAAAGCCTGATGGTACACAGCAAAGGAGTAGATGGTTCCCCTGCCGCCGGATTCGATCCACCGGGTGTCCCGTGAATGACATTGGGGGCAAAGAATGGAGGGCGGCCACCGTACTTCGCCGCAGGCCGTACATTTCTGGAACAACAACCGATGGTTGCGGCATCCTTCCCAAAAAGGTTTGCTGTCGGCATCCGGCGTCGGCAGAAGCTTATCAAAAGACATGACTACTCCCTCCTCAAGATGTAACATGCATGGGACTGCAGGATTCCGCCGTTATCGCTGCAGAGAATGATCTTCGGCATTTTGGTGTGGGTCTTCGACCCCAGTTGTCTGTCTTCGCAGCGGTCCATGAGCTGCATGACGGCCTCGGAAATCGGGGTCAGACCCATGTAATACGCTTCAGAAAGCTGGCCGCCCGAGGTATTTACCGGCATGCGGCCTCCGGGTTCAATGGTTCCGCCTTTGAACCAGTCCTCTCCTTCGCCGTATCCGAAAAATCCGTAGTCCTGCAGGGTGAGTTCCACGGTATAGGTAAAGCAGTCGTAAATCTGACACGCATCGATATCCTCGATGCCGATTCCTGCCATTTGAAACGCCGCTTCACCTGCTTTCTTTGCACCGGACGGTCCGGCCATGTATCTGGCCTGGCCGATTTCATTCGAAGGATTATGCTGCCCCATGCCCATGATCAGCACGGGCGGTTGTTTCAAATCCCGGGCCCTTTCGGCCGAGGTGACGATAATCGCGCGTCCGCCATCGTTGATCAGGCAGTTGTCGAAGAGGCGAAAAGGTTCCACAACCAAGGAAGCGTTGTAATAATCCTTCTCCTCCATCGTCTTATCGTGCATCATTGCCCTCGGATTCAGGTTGGCCCATTTCCTCTCTCCCATGGCAATATGCTTCCATGTTTCCGGGCCGGCGGAAAATTCGTGCATGCCTCTTCTGGCCGCCAGTGCGTACCCGCCTACAGCCCCAAAATGCCCGAATACCGTTCCATTTCTCCCTGAATTATTCAGTAACTGACGCATCCCACCTCCCCACAGACCGCTGTGCCCGTAGGAGATGACTACGTAATTGCAGATCCCTGCGTCGAGCACGCCAACTGCGTGCTGTAACTGAGTTCTCGATCAATTGGCATCCTGACTTGCGTACGTGGGCGCCAGGCCGAGATACTGTGCGATCGTTTGAGGCGTAAGATCCGGTTCGCCCGGGCAGGGAGGAAAATGGCGGTAAGCAATCAGTCCGTCAATATCCTCTTTTTTCAGACCGGCGTCCCGTATGGCATTGGAAACAGCCTCCAGGTGAAAGCTGAGGGAGGTCCGGTCCGGAACCCGCCCTTGCGGCGTATACCCGACTCCCACCACAGCGTATTTGTCTTTCAAAACCATGAAAATCCTCCAAAAGAACAATCAGGTTTCAGTTTCGTGCAACGACCCTCATTCATCAGGCAGCCATTCAGAGAGTCCGGTTTGAGTGCTATACCCCTCCATATTAAGAGTTTCGCTATAGTACGGACCTTTCGTCATGCCGGACCCGATCAGGCATCCAGAAACAGACCGGATTCTGACTTCAGCCAGAATGACCGAATCTAGATGGTACGGTTAATAATGCAGTTGAAAAATCCATGGAACCAACACTATCGAACATTGGCAAAATCAAGCGCAGTACAAGGTTCACTACCAATAACCCAAGCATCATGACCTGGTCCCACTTCAAATGCCTGCCCTGGACCAACCTCTCGCTCAATGCCAGCAGAATCTAGAACGACCATGCGGCCGGAAAGGATGTATCCAATATGAGCTGCTGCTGACTTACCAGTTTGAGGCCCAGCGTGCAGCGACCATTTCCATCCCACGTGATAAGTGCCAAAACCGATTCTTGCTGACCTTAACGTGGTGTCAGATCGTCTACTACCATCAAGAAATGTCCATACATTGTCAGAATTCAGAGGGTTTCCGATAACTAAATCCGGCTCAGTGTTTCTCTCGTCTGCTGGCATGCTTTTCCTATGTATTAACAGTCTCGTTATAGTACGGACCATTCGTCATGCCGGACCCGATCCGGCATCAAGAAACAGACTGGTTTCTGGCTTCGGTCAGAAAAACGATATCAAGACAATTACGGTACCGTTAATAATCAAAAATATACGACCGTTGGCAATTGGCCTCTCGCTGCGTTGCCAATCTCCTGCAGATATTCATCTAAACGATCCTTTCGATTATCAGGTTTTGTACTAGCGGGCGATAAAATCAACTTAATGAACTGTCTGATCGCAGGTTACTTGAAAAATGAAACCTTGCCGGTGCTTATATCGTACATGGCACCTATCATCCCAATCTCGCCTTTGTCGAGCATCTCGCGTAACACAACGCTTCTGTCGCGAAGCTTCCGCATGGTCAGCTTGACATTCATTTCCGCAACGGCTTGGACGAATTCTTTGTTGTTTGAACTCCTGGGTTTGTACTCACCTTGCACCGCCGTTACGGCCGGATTGATATTGGCCAGAGTCGACGTCAACAGGCCGAGTTGCGCCGCGTCGCAGGCACCTTTGATTGCACCGCACTCCGTATGGCCCATGACCACGATGAGCTTGGCACCAGATAGCTTGGTTGCGAATTCAAGACTCCCGAGGATGTCGTCATTAACAAAATTTCCCGCCACGCGCGCCACGAAAAGATCACCGATCCCCCGGTCGAATACGATTTCCGGCGGAACCCGTGAGTCGAGACAACTTACAATGGCAGCGAAGGGAAATTGGCCTTTGGAGGTCTGCTTGACCTGAGCGAGTAAGTCCCGCTTTAAGGTATTGCCGCTGACAAAGCGCTCGTTACCCTGTTTGAGCATCTCTATCGCCTTTTCGGGTGTGATAGTCGCCTGTGCTTCCCTGGTCAACGTGGTACCGCTGTCTGCGTGGGCAGCCCCGATCATCGAAAGAACAATCGCTGTGGCAAGCGCCATAACCATTACTCTGTTCACTTTCATGTCTTTCTCCTGTTAGTTAGTTCGTGGGTTTACCTTAATGATGCAAAAGTCGAGAATGCTGCAACTCTAAGGCGACAAGGGTGAAGTCCCGCCGAGGCTGGAAAGATGCGGCATTATCGACTTTCCCGTGAAGTGAAGAAACGCTCTTTTAAATTTTCACAACTTACGGTTCCAGGGAATAATTTCCATTCTTGGCGACTGACTCTCCCCTTTCCACTGAGAATCCAACTCCGGCTATACTCATCTCCAATGCCTTAGCGAGGGCCGTATGAGAGATGCCTAATTCTCTTGCAGCCCAAAAGCAAAGAAGACTTCTTGCCTTCACCTTTCTGCCCTGTCGCCCTTTTGAAAATGCCTCATCCCGTTCTATCCCTAGCACTTCCGAGACTCTTTCGGCTATACGGGCCAGATCATATCCCTGCCGCCTCAGTCTATGCCTTCGCTCATAGTGTTCCTGGGATTGCAAAAGAATCGAGTCGACAAAATCCGAATCCCCTAGGATTCGTTCATCGCTCATAACATGAACGCCACCTTTCAGTGCATCCCTGGCTTCAGTCCAACCCCCAAGACTTCGAATCAATCCTCCGCCGGTCAATTCTTCCCTCTGACCCTGTTTGAGGCCCTTCCTCACAAAAGATTCATATTGTTTCTTCGCTTCCGCCTCGCCTTTTCCGAAAAAGCCCAGGACATAATCGGTATCCTGCCATTCCCTATTCGTTTTTCCCATCAAGGCACTATGGCCGCAGTATTTATAATTTTTCAATTCTCCGAGGGTTTGGACCAGCCCTGCACGAATGGGGTTTAAATGAATATATCGAACCAATTCTCGAAGATAGGTCTCTTCCTGGCAGATAATAGATTTGTAGCGATTCTGAAACAACTGACCATTACGGCGATGTCGGTGGTTAAATCCAATCACGTAACCCGTCAGGAGGCGTCTCATGAGTCTGGACAGTGACTCCGTTCCAGTACGAAAAAGAAAGTGGGCATGATTGGACACGAAAGCCCACGCGTAACATTTGGTCAGTGTCCCGGGACAGAGAACCCCAAGCCTTTCAATGAAGTCCTCACGATCCTTATTGCTGCGGAATATGTTCCTGCGTTCTATTCCCCGAATCATTACGTGGTGTAGAACGCCAGGAGCATCTAGTCTTGCTGTCCTTGGCATGTCATGGTTTTAATCTCGACCGGTTCCGCTGTCAATTAAATTATTAAAGAGCGTCCCGCCTCCCACTGAAGTCCTGCGATTAAAGCGAAAAGTGTATTCATCCAAGTAATAGTCCAGCTGTTGTGGCTTTACGGCTCCCTGATAGGTCCCTAAAAGCCAGCGTTTTAAAAGTGAAGTCACCAAATGAGCAATATTGAGTTCTTTGGATCCAACAATTTCATGGTGGCAACTTTTTTTACCCAATGGCTCATACCCAATCCAACCGTCTGTTCGAATGCAAGCGCCAGGCTGAACATGCGTACTTATGAAACCAATAAGACTCTCAGAGGAGGCATCCGGAACACGCATAAGCCGTACCCGACCGATCCCTTTGCTACTCTCGTCTTTGTCATTGGATTTGTCTTCTACGGCGATTACTACAAGACTCTTGTTTTCAGCACCGCGGCCACGCTTGCCGGACCGTTCGCCGCCTATATATGTTTCATCGACCTCCACCGTTCCATTCAAATGGTCACGATCTGGTCGAACCATGGCTCGCCTCAGCCTGTGAAGCCAGTTCCAGGCCGTATGATAACTTCCAAGAGCAAGTATTCTTTGGAGTCCCAGGGCATTGGCGCCATATTTCTGGGATGTTATATGCCACATAGCCTCAAACCACAATCGCAACGGTTTTCTGCTGTCGTGGAAAATGGTACTTGCCGTGACGGAAGTCTGATGTCTACATTTCTTGCATTGAAAAAGGCCTCGTTTGGTCTCCCATGCCTCATTATGCTCACATTCTGGACAGCGAAAACCATTGGGCCAGCGAAGGGACACCAAGTACTGAATGCAGGCGGCCTCCGTAATGAATCGTTCCTTGAATTCCATGAGTGTCCGGGGGTAATCTTCCATCCGCCCAAACTACAACCTTCATCAGGTGGAGTCAAGTGCATACCCCCATTAAATTATTAAAGAGCGTCCCGCTGTCCAGTGGCGCTATGCGCGCACCAAAGTGCGAGAGCTCCTCAAACTGGGCACGTATCGCAGGGCGGCCATTTTCGTGGCGATTAGCCGCAAAGGCCCGTGGCATTTGTCCCTTACCCTGGCTACCCAGACCGGTATGACCAACCAGTGGCTCAAGGAGCAGGGCCTTTTGTCTGTCAAAGAGCTGTGGGTTAAGATCCATTATCCAACTACGGTTCGGTAGACTCTGTGAACCGCCCCGTGCGGACCCGCATGCGGGGTGGTGCGGGGAGGGTGAGCTCAAAGCTCCCCTTTACCCGATTATCTTGAAGGCCCAGAAAAGTGTTCCTTACTATTCAAGCCAGTTCGGTGAAGGATCGTCGTCGAACGGCGATTTGCCCCACTCCGGAGCGATTCCGGGAAAGCCTGTGGGGGGATCCTGGCCATCGTAGCGCCATTGGTTGGGTGGGTCACCCTTTGCTCCTATCGCGAAATGATGGCCCCCTACCGTGCGCCTCCATGCGTACCATTTGGTCCCGTCGTCAGCCACTTCCATAACTATCCCTGATGGAACCGGAAGCCCCTGTCTTGTGAAATCGTCACTGAACCTGTCAAGAAGGTCGTGCTTGTAACCAATGGGTTCGCGGCGGAACCACCCCATTTGGCACGTACTAAGCCAATCCAGCGCGTCCCTTGTCTCGCGGAACTCGCGCTTGTCGACGGGCTGGCCCTTTTCGTCTAGACCTGGATTGCCTGCAAATCGTATGAGGTTTTCTTGATAGGCCTTTTCAGCCTTCTTTTCGGACAGCCGTTCGTGTTTGAATTCCCTCGACGCCTGCCAGGCGGTCCGCACGGAATTGGCCTTCGCAATGTGGAATGTCCCACCCTTTGCGGCATGGTGAATCCACTTGAGATTGGGCCCCAATCCTAAGACTAGGCCGGCCTTGGCTTTCCACCGGCCTTGTGGATCGGGCCTTGCCCATTCTAGCCGCAAGAAGGCCTGTTCGTAGCTGGATACCAAGCTCCATACGAAGACCAAAAGGAGAACCCAAAGGCCCAGGCCGACCGGCCATGCCGCGCGAAGGCCAAGTAATCGCCAATCAATCAAATCCCAACCCGATGACAGCGATAGTGCCGTATTCCCGAGAAGGGCCACGGACAGAATGAGAAAGAAGCGACTGCCCCAGGATTGCCATTTCTGCTGCTGTTCGGGCACTTTGACGAGTATGGGCGCCGTCGCGAACACTAAAATCAAGGGTTGCAACAGAATCTCGACGAGCAACGGAAACGCGCTGAGGCCCACAAGATACTCCATGAAAGCGGCGATTCCTGCGATCTTCCATACGGCGTGCGTGAAAAACCCCTGCTTGTGGGCATCCGTGAAACCGGCAAGCGACACCACACCAGCCGTTGCAGCCCACACAACCGTGTCCTTGGTTAGGCGCGGGTCCCAAAGGCGTTGCCACTGCGCGATAATCACAATTAGTGCCATCCACATTACAAAGGAAACCCATACTATGAGCAGCTTCGGCGACATGGCCGACCGAATTACCGTTACAACGCTGTGCCTCACTTGGGCCCGCGGAAGGAACAACACCGCCAGGATTCCAAGCCAGATCAAACTAGCCCACTCTCTGTTGTTCAACTGGAACCCGTGCTCAATCAGCCAAGCGTTTGCCGCCGCAAGGGCGTAGTCGGCAGGATCGGTTTGGTTCACCATACGCAGTGCACCGTGTCTTCAAGATAACAACAAGGATAACTTGCGGCGAATGCCGTCAAGTTGATCCGATGGTGTATGTTTGGTCGGGGTCGGACCGCGCTATCATATTGATTCGCAAACAGAATCTTCCCAGAAATACTCATTTTGAAGCCTTAGAGGCTCATTTTCGAGCGCCAAATTGCCCTTGTAAGGTGTCGGGGATTCCTTCAGTTGGTAGCTCCCATCGCCCCCAATCACCTCACGTCCTTTCGCTTTGAACCCAAGCTTCTCCTTCGTGGCCTTTACAAACTGCTGGCTCCCGACAGCAACGCTCTCCGTCCATTTCTGATCCCGAGAATTCATTCCCTCCTCAAGCGATTTTTCTACCCATCCGCGATGTGCCTCGGAAAAGTCATACATCGATCTGAAGTCGAACAGCCTCTTTAAACCGTCGCAATCAATCAATGCATATCGTTCACGGGGTCTCTGGATCTCATTGTACCCACAGAACGGCCACTCTGAAGGATGTTTTACAGCTCCAGCACGAACCATATTGAGGTCAATGTAGACAAAGCACTGCGCCAAATGCCCATCCGTTTCAACCGCTGTCACATGATACCGATCTTCCCAGTAGGCTCCTTTCCGACTCTTTCTCTGATTGAATTCCTGCCCCGTCCTTCCTGCAATCAATTGGATCGATTTGGGTATTACGTATCTATCACCATCATCTCTGAAAAGAAGGTGAACGGGATTAGAAGTCACCGTGTAATTGAGTACGCTAAGGCCGTAACGCTTCTTGGCCTCAAAAAGCCACTGGAGCCACCGACGGCGGTCTCTGGCAAACTTGAGAAGGAACTCCTTTTTATGACACCGATGGGTAATATGCCAGACGTAACCGCGTATGTAATGCCTGTTTGCTCTCGGCATAAGCTTTCATTCTTAAAGGAACGTTTTCGAGGTCAAAAACACCATTTTAAGAACTCAAAATGCTCCTTCTAAGGCCGCTTCTTCATTAGATTCAATCACTTGTCTTGGTCCGACCCCTGACACAATTGACTCCGATAGAAAAAGCCGCTAGAATAAAATAAATTATGAACAATTCTAAAGGATTACAAAAATGATAAATTTTACTGCAAAATATACCAAAATCAGCTCCGGTTATATGGGCCAGCTGGTAGATTGGCCAGAAGTCGTCACCGAGGGCAGGGACCTTGAAGAGTGCCGTTCAATGCTTCGTGATGCTTTAGGTGAGATGGTCCTCGCATACCAGCAACTTGGCAAGGAAATCCCAACTGGTAATGCACTCATTGAGCAACTGCCCATAGAGGTCCAAAATGTCGGTCAAGCGACGTGAGCTTGTTCGATATCTGGAGCAAAATGGTTTCTATCTGTTGAGAGAAGGTGCAAACCACTCCATTTACACCAATGGTACCAAAGTAATTCCTGTTAGACGCCACAAACAGTTTGATCGGATTCCTGCCAACGAGATCTGCAAGCAAGCCGGTATCAAGCCTAAATTCTGACCAACTTTTTGCAATCTGATTGTCCTCTTTGATAATGCCCCCTAACCCCGGGCCCGAGCCGCGCGCGGCTTGTTGCGCGTCGGCTCCAGGCTTTAGGCAATCTGCTACTCATACACTTTCTGCAGACGAGGGAACAACTGGGCACCGCATCTCATAGCGTGTCCTTGCTATTCCATCGCGCCTCCTGCCATTGCCTTAGAGCCTCAGCCTCTGTTGGGGGTTGTGGTTTCAGGGCCTGTTCGTTGACTCTGCAATAGCGATCAGGTTCCACCGGTTTGATGAACGAATCGATTGGCTTCACAGCCTCTAGGAGTGGAACCTCAAAGAATTCCTTTCTTCTTCCTGCCCGCTGAGAAAGGAGGCGTTCGTGGGCTTTTCTTTCGATCTCCTCCGGATCCCGCGTAAGACAGTAATACTCAATCTCAAAAGGTTTAGGCACACCGGTGGCAGAAGAGAGCTCTCCAACACGCTGTTTGACGTCCCGATTCGTAAAACCTGTTTTTAGAAGACCTGGCATGTGCGAGTTCGACAGAATGTATATATAGCCAACTGACATCGTCCGCTCCTAACTCGTTGATCGGCCTTTGTAAGAGCTAATGGCATTTATGCAACCACGAACAATGATATCACGGAGTTCCGATAGGCTAATACTTGCATCTACTTTTGGGTCAATATTCATCATCGTCGTGTTCCCATGACGGAAGAAGAACCCCCAATACATGCCCTCATGGACGACGTCGCATCTCACATCGTATAGGAGGTCCGCCACTTTCTCAATGTCGAACGGACGTTTTGGACGTCGATGAACAAACCCAGATGCCAGAGTATTCCGATCGGTCTCAGGCACAAGACGCGTGAAGAAACGTCGAACATAGGACCGTGACTTTCCCTCCCCGGCAAAGTTGTCATGCAATTTGGCTATGTTCTCGGCGCATATGATCAGGAATAGCAACTGGAGGGAATCGCGAGTCGGTCTGATCGTGGGCAAATCATCTGCCAGAGACACAAGTCGTTGTGTTTGATGCATCATTATCTTTGCCGGATGCATGGGATTATCAGGGCCGTAATTTTCATTCAGTGTGACAAACTGAGATGCCTCTTCGTCTTTTGCAAAGAACGGACTGTAGAATTCAAGCCATTTTGCCGTAGTATCATCTCCTTTCCTGTGCCCATCGCAGAGTGAATAGGTGGAAAAGTTTCAAGGTATTACCGGTATAGGATAGAAAATTTTCCGCCTATTGTAATATTATGGCCATAAACATGAAAAAATGTGGCGCGCATTTTTCATGGTTTTGTATTCAATATGAAATAGGATGGAAAGCAAGTCCAAGCCAAAATTTAAGCCCGATCGTAAAGTGAAACTGATGGAGCGGGTGTGTCAGGTTTTGGCCTATCATCCTTATGCCAACCGCAGCAATGAGGCTTACTGTGACTGGAAACTCCGATACAACAGATTTCGTGACGGCCAGACCGCGCTGCCCGGATAGGGAAAACGCAGGTTGGCGGCTTTTTAGGCCATCTGGCCATTCTCGGCAGAGTCTCGACCTCCACGCAGCGACCGGCCCGGAAATTCGAAGACGTCTTGTGTCGAGGTGAAATACGAATGGGTACAGCAGAGAGCCGGCCTGGTGGGGGCCATTCACAAAAGAATTGAAGATCGTTCCGTTCTTTGTGGCCATGAGAATCCTTTCAACGGGTGGGCGCCCGTTGTTCGGATTATCCCGCTCAGAATCGATTCCCTGGTTGAAGTATTGGCCACCCTTATAGAGGTTATTCCGTGAAAAAGCAAGGAAATCTATCAATAACGTCAAAGTCTTAGTGCCGAAATATTTCACCACGAAGACACGAAGGGCACGAAGAAGACATGGGGTTTTTGGCTTGTCCGGGACGGGTCAGTCAGGCCGGAAAGACGGCAGGGAGTGGCATGCAAGTTGGAATCAGAGATCGTCAGCGCAGGGATTGGTCTCACCTTGGCCCTGTCTTTGGGATGGCACATGAAAAAGCGGGGAAAGGGCTATCTCACGCAGAGCCGCGGAGCCCGCAGAGAACGGGGGGAATATTCTGTGAACAAAATGTGGCCTCACAGCTGCGTCAGTTCAACGGGATGCTCAGCCAGGAGAGTTCCGAATGTCGGCTGAAGCGAAAGAGGACTATCTGGCCCTCTGCAATCATGAAAACGATTCCTTGATGACTTCAAGAGAATAGGGTGCCACCTCGTTTTCCATGCCGCTCATTGCGGCTGATAGTGAAAACTCAGACCAATCCCTTTCCTCGGTCTTACTCCTCAGATACTCCACGAAATCAAGGACTGCAGCCTTCTTTGATTCAGGCAGTTCCTTAATGTGCCTAATAATCTTTTCCTCGAGGTTCATTTTGCTTCCTCCTTGACTACTTTATACCGTTCTTTGCGGCCATGAAAATCCTTTCGACGGGTGGGTGCCCTATCTTTGGATTATCCGCTCAGAATCGAGTCCCTGGTTGAAATGGTTGCCACTTTTGTAAAGGATATTACAGGAAAAAGCAAGGAATTTATCAATAACGGCGTAGTCTTACGGCGGGGATATTTTACCACGAAGGACGCGAAGGGCACGAAGAAAAACTTGGGTTTTTGGCCTGTCCAAGAAGGCCGGACAAGCCAAAATCACTTCGCCTTCGGCGAACAGATTGGCAGCCGCTGCCATTGACAAATAGATGCCCTGTGGTCAGGGGTGTTGCAGTCATGACCACCTTCGCGTCCTTTGTGCCTTGGCGGTTCAAGAAGGATCTGAACCAGAACGCGAAGGACACGCACCGAGAAAGAGACATTCTGTGGAATATTGTATTCCGACTTCCTTCTGGGCTTCCATAAGCCGATATCTCAGCGCCGTCCCATCTCGGATAAGCTGCAAGAGAAGAATGTCATCATACCCCCATCCGGGATACGGGGCAGGCGCCGGAGTCCGGAAGAGAAACTGGATTCGGGATCGAGCTCGGAATGACGGTAAAGAGTGACGGGGAATACGCCGCGGCTTGCGGCGGGGTGGTTCATTTCTTCGAGTTCGCTTGGGGTGCCCAGGCATGCTTGAAATTTGGAACCTCGACTTTCAATTTCCAAGGTAAAAGCATGGGTTCGACAGGGCGGGGGCCGACTCCGCCTTGGGCATGTCTTTGACGTGGCGCAAGAAAAGGCCAGGAAAGGTCAGTCTCACGCCGCGGAACTCGCAGAGAAAGGGGAAGTATTTCGAGAACAAGGAGGCGGGCTGGGAATCCCGGAAGACATATTGTGGGGAAGCCCGTGGTTTTATGTTTCTCAATGCGCATCAAAGCCCGGTCCAGCGCTTCCTTTTCTTCATGCCCAACAATTCGGCCAGTTCACCGAGGCGCTCAGCCGGGCGAGTTTCGAGCGTCGGCTGAAGTGTCGCCAACTTTTCGTCCGATTTCATAAAGGAAGTCTGGAGAGAAGTCGGCATTGTTCGGCCACACAATTGTATCTAAGTCTTGGTTGACACAAAAAGATTTGAAGAAGTCCGGGTCCTTTAAGGGCTCAAAAATGGGGCCATCCAGATGCGGCTGCAAATCAACGACCTTGCTCTCTCCGTTGTCAAAGCGGATTTTAAGCTTGTACCCACCGAGATAGGTTGCTTCGGTTATCCATCGCATGATCATTCTCCTAATCAAGCGGTTTGATCTTTTCTAAAGGCTCCCTCTTTTGGGCCTTTTCCCAGTTGGCCATGAGTGCATCTCTATGTTGAAATGCCCATTCCAAGACCAATGAAATTGCCCGCCTTGGAAGTTCCCCTTCGATCAGCTTAAGTTCTTCAATTGAAAAAGCAGCCCATTGCCCAGCATATTTGGCATGGAAATGCGGAGGCCTATGTTCCTTATAAAACATAGCAATCACAATACCGAAAAATCTGCTAATTTCAGGCACCTTGTATCGTCTCCACTGGATGTCTTACCGATTCAGCGTTCGAGGTTCGAGAGTCTATCTCGACGATAGCAATTTGTCTCGGGGTGGAATAAGAATGCGAACGGCGGAGCACTGCCCCGGTAGGGGCCATCCACAAACGGACTGAGGATCGTTCCTTCGGTTTTGTCCATGAGAATCCTTACCGCCTCAGAATCGATTCCCTGGTTGAAGTATTGGCCAGCTTTATAGAACTTATTCTGGGAAAATACAAGTAATTTATCAATAAGGTCGGAGTGTTACTGCCAGGATTTTCTCACCACGAAGGTCACGAAGAGCACGAAGATGGTCTCTCGCAGAGATCGCAAAGCTCGCGGAGATGATCTATTTCTTTTTGTTTGTCCGGGAAGGCTGTACAAGCCAAAATCAGCTCGGCTTCGGCGAACTGATGGACAGCAACGACGAGCCATGAGCAGATGCCCTGTGGTCAAGGGCGTTGCAGTCATGATCCCCTGGTGTCCTTTGCGCCTGCTGGTTCAGGAAGAACCTGAACCACGAAGACGCGAAGGGCACGAAGCGAGAAGAGGGGCGGAGAGAACGATTACGGTTGGGGGCGGAAATCCGTCCAGCATATCAGAAGCCGGATTAATGCCCTTGTTAAGCTCCGGGTCTGTGTCGAATGCCTTCGCCGGCATCTTTAATAGGGATAATCCGCTGCTCTATATCTGACCAAATCTTACGTTTCATCATTCGCAGGTCATATTCGGTTTGCAGATTTAGCCAAAATTGAGCTTCAACCCCAAAATACCGCTGTAACCTCAAGGCTGTGTCGGCCGAAATGGACCTTTTTCCATTCACAATTTCGCTTATTCTATTGGGAGGGACCGAAAGGTCCCTGGAAAGCCTATTTATGCTGATACCCAGGGGCTCCAAAAAATCCTCGCGAAGGATTTCCCCCGGACTTATTGGCTCAAGAATGTCGTCTTTGCTCATAAAAACACCTCAGTGATAGTCCATAATTTCAACATCGTACGCATTGCCGTCTTGCCATTGGAAACATACGCGCCACTGTCTGTTGATACTGATGGCATATTGACCTTTCCGATTCCCGGACAGAGCGTGAAATTTGTTTCCTGGGTTAAACATCAACGCCTCTAGACTGGGGGCAGCGTGCAAAACCATGAGCCGCCTTCTAGCCTGTCTTTCGAAACCTTGAAACCGACGTACTCGCTGATCACTAAATAGCTTTTCAGTATCCCTACAGGCAAATGACTTAATCATATGTTTTAAGTCTATTGCGCGGCGCGTAATATGTCAACCGATATTACCAGACGGGCTTAACGGCAATGATTTTATACATTTCGAGGGTCATGAAGGTTCAAATTCCTATCCAGCGCCTTCTTTTCTCCACGCGAAAGAATTACCGGTCATAGGCCCCTGCGCCAAGCGGCTACCCATCGGCGGTCCCTGCCATTTCTATCTTCCGCCAACAGAAGGGCACTTCCCCCTTCAGCGATCGGGTAAGAACCCCGCATCGCGGACGGCCGCCAGAGTACGGAAGAGGAAATGGATTCCGGGTCGAGCCCGGAATGACACAGCGGGTGGGAGTTCATACTCCGTTGCCTGGGGCGGGGCGCTGGTTTTTTAGAATCCGTCTAGCAGGCCCAGACGTCCTTGAAAATTGAAACCTTATCTTTCAATTTACAAGGTGAAATTACAGGTCCATCAGGACGGGGATTGGGGCCGCCCTGGCCATGTCTTTGGCGTGGCGCATGAAAAAGCTGGGAAGAGAATTCGTGTTCAAGACCCTTCAGCCGACGTAGTTCACAGAACCCCTCCTGGTGCGCTCGCCCACAGTGAACTGATTCTCAGCCGCGGCATATCCCGCGATAACCGCACACTGCAGTGCGTAGTTGTCAGGGATGCCGGCCTCTTGGGCCAGGTCACGATTGTCCTTTCCATTTAACGCCAGGGTGGGGGAAACGAGAAAGCACGAACCCAGGCTCAGTCCCGTTGCTTCAAGGAGCATGTTCTCGGCAGCGAGCGCTGCGTTAACGGAGGAGAAGGGGACGTCCGTCGGCCCTGAAAGCAAAATCAGCACCGGTGCGCCGTAAAGCGGCTGGTAGCCGGGCAAGGCCACCCTCTGTTGAAGAAATGCATTGCCGGAGTGAACCATCGCATCAAACGCCCGATCATTAATCTTTTGTCGCAACGCCGCTTCACGAACCACCGTAATCTGAAAGGGTCCGGCATTTGGCGCCCACCGGCCCGCCTCAATGATCCTTTCCAGATGATCTGTGGGGACCGGCTTATTCAAATATGCTCTCACGCTCTTTCTCGCAAGTATTGTCTCTGAGATATCCATTATCGATCTCCTTGATTTTCACGGCCACAAACAAGCTCACCGTTGATGAAAGAGTGGCATATCGCTTCTCGGTCGGCCAGCGGCCTCACTCGAAAGCAATTGCGTGCCTGCCCGACCTATTCCTTGTCCGACGGAGCGATTTGTTCGCGGTTCTTAAGGGATTCCAATCCCTCTGCGTCGGCCAGATCCTTTGTTCTTCCTTATGCCTTTTTGTCGCGGACCAGGTCGTCGATCGACGGAATATGACTTTCTTGTCGGACAAGGCGTGTAACATGTCTCTGTAGCCTTTGTTCAGCATCGTGCTTTGGGGTCAACGACGCAATTTCTCGGGTCAGCGGCCAGACGAGACGAATGCGGTCAACCGGCGTACCGGGAACGAAATCGTCGTTCCGGCGGTCCGAAATCCGGTATATGGCTGTGTGCATCCTGTCTATGTTATCAAGGTACCATTTCTTTTTCGAGCGACATCAATCGGATCGTTGCTCCGAACAGGTATTGGACAGAAGAATCTTGCGAGTTTGTGCCCATCAATAAATCGGGGATTTCTGGATGGAGCTTTGAATCCCGCCGGTGTTGGCGGGACGGTCACCATTCAGCCAATCTCTTGTATTTCTTGGTCCTAGCTGACAGCTGAACGCTGATGCCTGATCGCGCTCATCCAAAAATCCGTTTTTGGATGAGCACTCTCTATTCTACATTCGCCATTGGTGCCTTGATGAACGCCGACAGAAAGCCGCCCGAAAGGACGATTAAGCCCGAGAGGACGATCCCGAGTGAAAAGGCGCCTGCATCCCCCATGGCGCCGATGAGGATGGGAATGGCGCCGCCGCCAAGGATAAACGCGGCAGGGATCGTGAGAGAGACCGCGAGGTTCCGCGTCGACTCGGAGCTGAGGAGCGCGAGCGCCGCAAAGCCGGCGGGAAAGAAGCAGACGGCCAGGAGCGGTTGGAGAAAGACCATGACCACGAGCCAAGGGCCGCTGACTGTCCCGAGGAGCACCGTCGTGACGCCGGTGAGGAGCAGGACGAATACAAGGGTGTGCTTGTGCCCAAAACGGTCGACCGCCCAGCCGGCCACAAAGGCCATGCCGACGCCTGAGATGCGTGAAAGCCCAACAAGGGTATTGGCCCAGCCCTGGTCAAACCCTTGTGCCGTGACCAGGTAGAGGGGGAGCATCGTGAAAATCCCAAATGAGCCCCCGATTCCCAGGCTGAAAAGGACCATCATGATCCAGAACGATCTCTGCCGAATCAGGGGTCTGAAGGCCTCCAGACTCGGGGCCTTGCCCGGAAATCGGCCCCCGAAGCTTCCGAAGGCGTAAATCAGCCCCAAAACGATGGAAAGGAACCCGAGGACCCCCAGGATGGTGTGCCAGGAAAGCCACGGCAGAAGCATTTCGGAAAGGAAGGGGGCCGCCACGAAACCTAGATTGGGCGCCAATTCGTGTATGGCGATGGTCCGGCCCCAGTGCCTGGCGTCGGCCAGGGTGGTCAAGGTTGCGATCCCGGAAGGGAGATAAAGACCGGAGGCCATCCCCAGGAGCAGAAGCGCCGCGCGAAGGCCCCAGATTTCCCTGGTGACCGAGGTCAGAATGAGGACGACACCGACGGCCAGGGCCGAAAGGATGATGGTCCCCCTGTGGAGCAGTCTGGATGAGAAGATCCCCGAGGCAAGCAGGGCGATGAAATACCCGGTCGATGTGAGCAGGAAGAAGGATCCCGCCTCGCTGTGGCTGATGCCGAGATCCGCTTCAATGGTCGGCATGAGTGGCGCGAAGATGACCCGCGCCAGGAAATTGAGGAAGAATATGGCCGTCAGAAACAAAATGGGGATCAAGGTGTTGCTCCGGATTTCAAGCGGCGAAGCGCATCGTTGACTTAAACGGGGGGTGATATTAGACTTCCGTCGGTGGCAAAGCAATCCAAAAAGGGCTATTCATTCTCTGAACCATCAGCGAGAGGCACGTGGCGATTTCCCTGACCCGCACCCGAGTCATCCTCTCCATCGTGGGGGTCACCTTCCTCGCGGGGCTCCTTTTTTTTACCGGACTCGCCTTTTATCTTCTGGAACCTGCAAAGGAGGGTGCCCCCGCCCAGGTTTTTGTCGTTGAGGAGGGTATGACGCTGGGCCAGGTGGCAGCCGCGCTCGAGACAAAAGGACTGATCGGCAGCCGGAGACTGCTCTTGCTTTGGGCAAGGCCCATGGAATACGGCCGCCATCTGAAATCCGGAGAGTACCTCCTCAGTGCGTCCATGCCTCCCTTGAGAATCCTGGAGACTCTTTCATCAGGGAAGGTCATGACCCACGCGGTCACGATTCCCGAGGGCTTCAGCAGGGAACAGATCGGCCTGCTGCTGGAGGGCAGGGGGCTTGTGGACCGGGCGGCCTTTATGGCCTTAAGCGGGGACGCCGAGACCGCAAGGGCATACGGCATCAGCGGGCCCGGGCTGGAGGGATATCTCTTCCCGGACACCTACTACCTCAGCCGCGGGATGACGCCCCGCGCCATCATCGATGTCATGGTGAAGCGTTTTTTTTCAGTCATGGCGCCCTTTATGGAGGCAGTCCACCAATCGGGCATGTCGCTCGAAGACGTGGTGACCCTGGCCTCCATTGTGGAAAAGGAGACTGGCGTGCCGGAAGAACGGCCTTTGATTGCCGGCGTCTTTCTGAACCGGCTCAAGATAAACATGCGCCTTGAAAGTGACCCCACCGTCATCTACGGGATCGACCTCTTCGACGGCAATTTGAAGAAAGAGGACCTGAGGGCTCCTACACCTTACAATACCTATCTCATCACGGGACTACCGCCCGGGCCCATCTCGAGCCCGGGCCTCGAAGCCATCAAGGCCGTCTTGTTCCCGGTCCGAACCGAGTACCTCTATTTCGTGTCCAAGAACGACGGCAGCCACCACTTTTCAAAGACCCTTCAGGAGCACCAGGAGGCCGTCCGGAGGTACCAGAAGGCCAACCGGAAAGGTTCCCGAAAACCCTCTTGACGGAGGTTTTGGTATACTGTATACGGGATACAGAGCGATCAGCTGTCAGCAAAGGATAAGAATAAAGAGATTAGCTGATACGAGGTGATTTTTTTCCTCCGCGTTCTTTCGTTCTTTCGCTTTCTTTTTGGGAGGAGCCCCCATGCGTCTCTTTCGAGACCTGACCATTCTGTCGCTGGAACAGGCAACCGTTCTTCCCTATCTCACTTATCGACTTGCTCAGGACGGGATGCGGGTCATCCGACTGGAGCACCCTGTTCATGGGGACCCTAACCGGATGGTCGGGGAAAATGTCCTTGGAGAGGACAGGATGAATGCCTACTTTCTCTGCATCAACGCAGGGAAAAAGGCACTGACTCTCAATCTCGCCGACCCTGAAGGGCAGAAGATCTTTCGATCCCTGCTTCAAACCCTCAAGGTGGACATCTTCGCCACCAATCAACTCCCGCGTAACTATCTCAAGCTCGGGATCGACTACGAAAGCCTCCAGTCCTTGAGACCGGACATCATCTGGCTTGGCGTCACAGGATTTGGCCCCGACAGCAACGAGGGGGCCTATGACCCCATTTTGCAGGCCAGATCCGGCCTGATGGAAATGACGGGCGAAGCCGAGGGGTTTCCTCAAGTCATGGGAATCCCCTTGCCGGACATGGGGACCAGTGAGCACGCCTACGGGCTTCTGATGAAGGCCCTTTACAAACGCCAGGCAACCGGCGAGGGTTCGTGCATCCATCTTTCCATGTTTGAGTCCTCCGTCTCGTGGATGACCGTGCCCATCGCCCTTTCGGCATCCTTCGGAAAGAGGACGACCCGCCGTGGAAACACCCATGAGTTCTTCTGTCCGGTTTCCGTTTACCGGACGAAAAACGGATTCATTTACCTGGCCGTGGGCAATGACCGTCAGTGGAGGGCAATGGTTTCCCTCGACCCCTTTCGATCCCTGGATAAACCCCAATACGAGAAGAACGCGGGACGCATCAAAGATGTTGACGCCCTCAATCGGGACATTGATCGCATCACCAGGGATTACGCCTCCGATCAGCTCATCGAGATGTTTAACGCCATTACGGTGCCCATCAGCAGGATCAAGTCCATCCCTGAGGTCGTTCTGGATCCCCTGGTCGAGCGGGCTACCCTTTTTTCAAACGATCCGGTGACGGGTCTCCGAGTCATCCTGGCCCCCCCGCCGCACATGACGCCCTTCTTGCGTGGATCCGATCGAACCCTGACTTTCCCTCCCAGGTTTGGGGAACACAACCCCGAGATCTATGGTGGGGAGTTGGGATATTCCGACGAGGCGCTTCAGGAGCTGAAAGAGAAGGGGGTCATTTAGGGGAAGTGAACAGTGAGCAGTACATGAGTAATTAGTAAACAGTGATCAGTGGTCAGTGAGGAGTAAAACCAGGAGAGCGAACTGCATGAACATCGTTGTTCTCGTAAAACAGGTGCCCAATACCACGGAGGTGAAGCTCGATCCCAAGACGGGCAACCTCATTCGGGAAGGGATTGAGACCATCATCAACCCCGACGACCGCCACGCCGTCGAGGCGGCTGTCAGCCTGAAAGAAGCTTCGGGCGGGAAGGTGACGGCGGTTTCCATGGGACCGCCCCAGGCCGTGGATGTGATCTCGGAGGCCATGGGGATGGGGGCGGATGAGGGGGTTTTGCTCACGGACAGGCTCTTTGCAGGTGCAGACACCTGGGCTACCTCCACCACGCTGGGTCGGGCCATAAAGAAGCTCGAAGCCTATGACCTGATCCTCTGCGGCCGCCAGGCCATTGACGGTGACACGGCCCAGATCGGGCCCCAGGTGGCTGAATACCTTGGGATTCCCCATGTGAGCTATGTATTCCAGGTCGAGGGGTTCGAAAATGGATTCGTCTTGGTGAGAAAACGAACCGACGAGGGTTTCGAGCGTGTGGCGTGCCGTCTTCCGGCGCTCCTCACGGTGATCGGCGAGATGAATGCGCCCCGCTACCCGCTGGTTGGACGGTTGATCGATGCCTCCCGGGAAAAGGCCCCCATCCGCGTGTGGAATGCCGCCGACCTGGGCTTGAAGGCCCGGGATGTGGGGCTTGAGGGTTCCATGACCCATGTGATCCGGACCTTCGCACCCAAGTCCCGCAGGCAGACGGAGATGTTGGCGGGGGAAACGAAGACCGTGGTTAGCGGCCTGCTTGAGAAGTTAAGGACAAGCCGGTTGATATAGGTGGTCATCAAGAAATTGGGGATTTTTGGAAGGATCTTTCAGTATTCAGCGTCCAGTTAACCTTTTTCCCTTAGATTTTGCTTACAGCTGAACGCTGATAGCTGATCGCGCTCATCCAGAAGCGGTCGTTTTTGGATGAGCATTCGGGAGGCAACGGAGGCGAGATGGCCATTTGGATCCAGACGGATTTGTGCAATGGCTGCAAACGATGCATCAAGGCATGCGCCTACGGTGCGGTGGAGATCAAAGAGGGAAAGGCGGCGATCCTGGACCGGTGCACCGGTTGCGGGGCCTGTCTTTCGGTCTGCAAGGAAGCGGCCATCCAGACGGACGCACAGCCAAGAATTGTCCCTGACTTCAGCGACCGGAAAGGGGTGTGGGTCTTTGCCGAACAGCGAGGGGGACGGTTGGCCCATGTGTCGCTGGAGCTTTTGGGCAAGGCCCAGGACTTGGCGACCCAACTGGGGGAGGAGATATCGGCCGTGGTCCTGGGTGATGGCGTCGCGCCACTTCCGGAGCCGCTGTTTCGTTATGGCGCGCAAACGGTTTATGTGGCGGATCACCCATCCCTGGCCCATTACCGGTCCATTCCTTATACGGACGTCATCGAGGAATTGGTGAAACACTACCGGCCATCGGTTCTGCTCATGGGTGCCACCCACCAGGGCAGAGACCTGGCCCCGCGCGTGTCCCGCCGGGTAGGTGTGGGTCTTACGGCCGACTGCACCGAACTCACCATCGACCCCCAGGAAAAGATTCTGTTACAGACCCGGCCGGCCTTCGGGGGAAACGTGATGGCGACCATCGCAAACCGCTATTCGCGTCCACAGATGGCCACCGTGAGACCGGGCGTCATGGAGCCCAGAGAACGGCCGGGAAACGAAGGCCAGGTGATCCGGCAGACCGTATCTGTCCGCGAAGAGACCATCGTAATGAGGGTGCTCGAGGTGGTCCAGGAACACAGGAGACACGTCAACCTCTCCGAGGCCAGGGTGATCGTGGCCGGCGGAAGGGGCGTCGGGGATGCCAAGGGTTTTGAGACGATCGAGGCGCTGGCGGCCCTGTTGGGAGGAGAGCTTGCGGGAACCCGTGTGGCCGTGGAGGAAGGTTGGATCCCTGCGGAACGCCAGGTGGGCCAGACCGGGCAGTCCGTCCGGCCCGAGCTCTACATCGCCTGCGGCATATCCGGGGCCATTCAGCACAGGGCGGGCATGATGGGATCACGGTATATCGTGGCCATTAACAGAGATCCCAGGGCGCCCATCTTTCAGGTGGCCGACTGGGGGATCCCCGGTGATCTTCACGAGATCATCCCGGAAATGATCCGACAACTGAAAAATTTGAGGTAAGCATTGAACCTAAATTGAGCGCATCGCTGAATTTAGACCCACCCCATGCGGCCACCAAGGCACAAGAATTGGTCAATGTAGGTTGAAAAGGGAGCCAAGGATGCTCAGATCGAACGCCGAGGACTTGATCCGAAAAAGCATCGCCAAGTTCGTGGATGGTGAGTTGATTCCACGGGCCAAGGAGATTGACGAAAAGGGCGAGTTCCCCCGGGACATGTTTGAGCAGATCGCGCGAATGGGGGTCTTTGGAATCCGCTACCCCAAGGACCGAGGGGGCGCCGGGGGGAACAACACGCTCTACTGCATCATCTGCGAGGAGCTCGCCCGCGGGCTCATGAGCGTTGCCGCCGTCACTGCCATGCAGTGCCTCATGGGGACAAACTTCCTTTTTCATTTCGGCACGGAAGCGCTCCATGAGCGATATTTTCACCCCGCCATGCGGGGGGAGAAGGTGTCCTGCTTTTGCCTGACGGAGCCTGAAGTGGGATCGGACCTGGGAAATGTGACCACCTCCGCGAAAAAAACGGAAGAAGGCTTTGTCATCAACGGCATGAAGACCTGGGTCACCAACGGGCCTGTTGCCGATTTCTACACCGTGCTCTGTCAAACGGACCCGGCAAAGAAATTCCGGGGGCTCAATTTCTTTTTCATCCCCAGGGATACACCGGGCGTGTCGGTCAGCAAGCCCTTTGATCTCCTCGGCACCAAATCGACGCCCATCTCGGAACTCGCCTTCACCGATGTTCGGATTCCTCCCCACCACATGCTCGGGCGCGAGGGAGAAGGGATGAACAACCTGATGTCCATCCTGGCGGAGATCCGAACCATGACGGCGGCACTCGCCATCGGTCTTCAGCGGGCTGCGCTGGACGATTCCATCCGCTATGCAAGGGAAAGGGCCCAGTTCGGTCAGACCATCAGCAACTATCAACTGATCCAGGCCAAGATCGCAAACATGGCCGTCCAACTGGAGGCATCGAAGCTCATGACCTTCAAGGCCACCAAGATGATCGATCAAAAGATCTCGTGCATCAAAGAGGCGTCCATGGCAAAGTATTTTGCCACTGAAGCCGCCTGCAAGGCCGCCGACGAGGCCACGCGCGTTCTGGGGGCCTATGCCTATTCCATGGAATATTCCGTCCAGCGTTATTACCGGGACAACCGGTTTCTTCTTTACGGCGGGGGGACCCACGAGATCCTTCAGACCAATATCGCCAGATGGGTCGGCCTCTAGCAGGTTGCTCAAAAAGACCCATCTATCCCGCGGCGCGCGGGATTGCCCTCATTCCTTGTCATTGCGACGTAGGTCTAACTACGCCTCATTCAAAGGAATCGCGGGCGCGTTGTATGGACCTTTTTGAGCAACCTTTTGGAGAGTGCTATGAGCAATGAGCGATCAGCTATGAGCTATGAACTGAGCAATGAGCAATCAGCAATGAGTAACAAGCTGACCAACAGATGATGGCGACACGAACAAGAAGCAGCGAGACTGCCACCCTCGCCCTTAAATCCCTGACGATGCGGAAATCCCTGGGAGGGCAGGTCCATGAAAAACTCAAACGGGCCATCGTCAATGGGGAGCTCAAACCGTCCAGCCGGATCGTGGAAACCCGATTGGCCGAAGCCCTCGGCATCAGCCGGACGCCGGTGCGGGAGGCCATTCACAAGCTCGAACGGGAAGGATTCATCCGTCAGGATTCAAGGGGCGGGTTCTTTGTTGTGGGTCTCACCCTGGCCGATATCGAAGAAACTTTCGGGATCCGGTCCGTCCTTGAAAGCTACGCGGCAAGGCTCGCCGCCCTTAAGCACCGGCCGGAGGATCTAAAACCGCTGGAGCGCAAGCTCGAAGAATACCAGGCGCATCTGGAAAGGGGTGAGCTGGCATCCCTTCCCCGGATCAACACCGAGTTCCACGATCTCCTCTACGGCCTCAGCCGCAGCCCCAGACTGGTCCGTATGATCAGTGACCTCAGGGATCAAATCTATCGGTTCCGCAAGGCGATCCTCAGAGTGGAGGAGATGGCACGGACCAGCAACCATGATCACAGGGAGATGCTTGCGTTGATCCGCAAGCGGGACGGGGAAGGTGTGGAGGGGATTGTGAGGGCCCATATTCTGAGGGGTCAGGAAGCGGTCGTCCGATTGTTTGATCTTGATGAACTGGAAGAGGGCGATTCCTAATATTTTGTTGTTTCGAGTTTCCGGCTTAGCCGGGTCAGGGGAGGCAGACAGCGCATGGTTCAAAGAAAAATAAGGGTGCTTCTGGCCAAACCCGGGTTGGACGGCCACGACCGGGGGGCCAAGGTGGTTGCCCATGCCTTGAGGGAGGCCGGGATGGAAGTGGTCTATACGGGGCTGCACCAGACCGTGCCGAGCATCGTCAAACAGGCGATCCAGGAGGATGTGGACATCATCGGGTTGTCCATCATGTCAGGGGCCCACATCCCCCTCAGCAGAAAGCTCATGGCCCTGGTGGCGGAAGAGGGGATCAAGGACAAGGTCGTCGTCGTCGGTGGTGTCATTCCCAGCCGTGATATTGCGCGCCTGAAGGAGATGGGCGTTGGCGGGGTTTTCCCAGGCGGCAGTCGATTTGAAGAGATTGTGGGATTCATAAGGGAAGCCGTGAAGGAGGCTCATAGCTGATAGTTCGTAGTCATTTTTTCCCAAGTTCGTGCGCCGTGTGCCCTGGGCCGTGCGCCGATTTGCTTTGCGAGGTAAACCAATGGGAGTAGCCACCTACATCAAGGACGACAAAGATGCCATCAAGGAAGTGATTCTCCAGTCAGGCATAAAGGTCAAGCCTGTCTACACGCCGGCGGACCTTGAAAGAATCGGCTTCGAATATGAGAAGGATCTCGGGGATCCCGGTGTGTTTCCTTTCACTCGAGCTATTCATCCCCAAGGCTATCGAAGCCGCAATTGGACGACGCGGCAGTACACGGGCTTTGGGACGCCCGAAGAGACCAACGAACGATTCAAGCTGATGATCTCCCATGGCCAGACGGGGTTGAATGTGGCCTTTGATCTCCCCACACAGATGGGCTATGACTCCGACGACCCCATGGCCGAAGGCGAAGTGGGACGGGTGGGCATGGCCGTTGATTCTCTAAAGGATTTCGAGATCGCCTTTAAGGACATCGCCCTCGATCGCATCGGGGCGGGGCTCACCATCAACGCCGTGGCATCGGTGCTCCTGGCCATGTACCAGTCCGTGGCCGAGGGGTTCGGTTACAGCCGGAAGGAGATCTCGGCCACGCCCCAAAACGACATTCTGAAAGAGATGGTGGGGCGCGGCGCTTGGATTTACCCGGTAGAGCCGGCCGTCCGGCTGATCGGAGACACCATCGAGTACGCCATCAAGGAATTGCCAAGGTGCAACCCTGTTTCCGTTTGCGGCTATCACATCCGCGAATCCGGCTGCACGCCGGCCCAGGAGATCTCCTACGCCTTTTCCATCGCCTTTGCTTATATCGACAATGTGATGGCTCGGGGCTACCCGCCGGAGGCGTTTGTGGGCGGGTTTACCTTCAACCTGAACGTCTATGGCAACCTCTGGGAAAACGTGGCGAAATTCCGCGCGGCAAGAAAACTCTGGGCCAAACTGCTGCGGGAACGATACGGCGTTCAGGACAAGAAGGCGCTCTTTCTCCGCGGCATTTTTGGAGGCGGTGGATCAGGCCTGACCAAACAGCAGCCTGAAAACAACATCGTGCGAGGGGCCTACTATGCCCTCACGGCGGCGCTTTCGGGCGCCCAGACAACGGCCCTCTGCTCCTATGACGAGGCCTACACCATTCCAACGGAACGGGCTGCGCTCCTCTCCCTCAGGACCTTTCAGATCCTCATGGACGAGATGGGCTTGCGCGACACGGTGGACCCCTTGGCCGGCTCCTACTTCATGGAGACCCTCACCAAAGAGATGGAGGGAAAGATCCTGGAGGAAATGGAGAAGATCGAGAAGCTGGGCGGAATGGTTCAGGCGGTCTCATCAGGCTATGTTCAGCGGGAAGTGGCACGTCAGGCCTATGAATTTGAGAGGCGGCTTCAGGAAGGGACTATTACCAAGGTTGGGGTGAACAAATACACCGAAGGCGCGGACATGGAGGTGGAGCTCCATGAATACAACGAGGCCACGGCGCAGCTCCAGATCGAACGCCTTCGAAAACTGAAGGAGACAAGGGACAACAAGGCAGTCACAGCCACGTTGAAGGCATTGGAACAGGCCGCGAGGACAGAGAAAAACGTGATGCCCTACCTGGTTGATTGCTGCAAGGCTTACGGAACCGTGGGCGAAATGGCCAATGTGTTCAGGGACGTATTTGGTGAACACGTGGAGCCCTCCATATTTTAGAGAGTGATCAGTGAACAGTGAGCAGTAAAGACTGGGGAAAGGGATCAGTAGTCAGTGATCAGTGGGAAGCGGAGGGAAGACGGCGGTTGAAGTTACACCGCGTGGTCCGTTTGAAGCATAAAGAAACCTTTGCGAGGTCCGACTTTGAGCAGCAGTGTGGACTTGGATCGGAAAAGGATCCTCATCGTCGATGACGAGCGCGACATCATCGAGACTCTGAAAGAGCTTCTCGAGATGTGTGTCATCGACACGGCCCCTGACTTTGATGGTGCCAAGGTGTTGCTGGAACGTTGGCCCTACGACGCAGCCATCCTGGACATCATGGGCGTCCGGGGGTACGACCTGCTGAAGATCACCGCCAAGCGCGACATCCCCACCCTGATGCTGACAGCCCACGCCCTGAGTCCCCAGGACTTTGCCAGGTCCATCAGGAAGGGCGCCCTGGCGTACGTGCCCAAAGAAAGGATCTCGGAGATCCAGGACTTCCTGGCGGACATCCTGGAGTCAAAGGAAAAGGGGCAGAAGCGGTTGGGCAAGTGGTTTGAACGGCTTGAACCATTTTTCGAAAGACGGTTCGGGCCCTATTGGAAAGAGAAGATTCGCGAGACCGAAGACCCTGATTTCTGGAAGAAATACATATAGCCCCCAAGGGATACGAATCGCTCAATTTGGGGTTCATTGCATCGATGCCTTTGCAGAAAGGGGGTGAATCGGAAGCACCGTTGGGCTTGATTCAATAACCACATCATTTAAAAGGAGGCTTCAAGATGAAAAGGTTTGTGTTTCTGGTGATTGGACTGGCCTTTTTGGCAGCCGGTTTTCTCGGCATCAACCCATCTGATCGGGCCTATGGGGAGCCGATCAATTTGAACTATGCCAACTTCCCGCCCGCCCCAACTTTCCCGTGCATCCAGATGGAACGGTGGAAGACGGAAGTGGAGAAGCGCACCAAGGGCAAGGTGGCCATTAAGACCTTTCCCGGGGGAACCCTGCTGGATGCCAAGAACATGATGGATGGGGTCATAGCCGGGACGGCAGACATCGGCAACCTCTGCATGGCTTATCAGCCGGGAAGGTTCATCGTGACCAACGCTACGGGCCTCCCCCTCGGTTTTCCCAATGCCACAGTGGCAAGCCTCGTGTTGTGGGACCTTTGGGACAAGTACAAACCGGAGGAATTCGCAAAGGTGAAGGTCCTGGCCATGTTCGCCAGCGCGCCTGCCAACATCTACGCCAAGGTGCCCGTCAAAAACCTCGAAGACCTCAAGGGTCTCCAGCTGAGGGCCTCGGGCGGGGTGGCCGAGGTGCTGAAGGCCCTGGGCGCGACCCCGGTCGGCATGCCGCAGTCGGAGACCCCCGAGGCCCTCCAGAAGGGTGTGGTGAAGGGGGCCGTTTCTTCACTCGAGACCCTCAAGGACTTCAAATACGCTGAGATGTGCCGATATGTGACGATCTTCAACGGCCCCATTTATCCGTTCGCCGTGGTCATGAACCTGGATTCGTGGAAGAAGCTCCCTCCGGATGTCCAGAAAGTCATGGATGCCATGCGAGTAGAGCAATCCGAGTGGACGGGCAAATACATGGACGACCACGTGAACGAGTCCATGGAATGGTCAAAGAAAAACTACAATATCGAGGTTACCAAACTCGCACCGGCCGAGCTGGCCAAGTGGGATAAACTCATGGAGCCGCTCATCGGCAAGTGGGTCGAAGAGGCCAAGGCCAAGGGCCTCCCTGCGGAGCAGATTTTGTCCGACATCAGGGCCTTTGCCAAGAAACGGTCCAAATAAATTCAAGCAGCGCCGGAGGTTGTGACCGCCTCTGTGTGGCAGGTTCTTGCGCCACACAGGGGCGGCATGAGGAGGATCGAGAACCTCCGTAGCGAAGGTCAGGATCGCCCGTGATGACATCTGGGGCCTGGGAAAGGATTCACGCCTTGAGGTACCTTGAAAAGATCAGCGAATTTTTAAACCAGTGTCTCATCTGGATGGCCGGGTGTTTCCTGGGTGCGATGATCGTCATGACCTGCGCCAACATCTTTCTCAGGACCTTCTGGGTCCCCATTCAGGGAACTTATGAGCTGATGGGCTATTTCGGGGCCGTTGCCACTGCATTCGCCATCGGTTTCACTCAGATCAAACGGGGACACATCGCAGTGGATATCGTGGTGACGAGATTCTCCGGAAAGATACGACACGTCCTTGACGGGGTGAACAATCTCCTCTGCATGGCCTTCTTTGCCGTTGTCGCTTATAAGATCGTCGGCTATGGAAGCACGCTTTGGCGAACCGGCGAAGTGACAGAGACCTTGAGAATCATCTATTACCCCTTTGTCTACTGCGTTGCGATCGGGTGTCTCGCGCTTTCGTTCGTCTTTGGGGTGGACTTCCTAAAGGCCCTGGTCGGTGCCGGAAAGGAGGGCCACCGTTGAGCTTGCCCCTGGTTGGCTTGATCGGGATCGTCGTCCTTGTTTTTGTCCTTTTCTTTCTGGGCATGCCCGTCGGTTTTGCCATGGCCATCGTGGGATTCTGCGGCTTCTGGCACGTGATCTCTTTCAAGGCGGCCGTCAACATGATCGGGACCGACGTCTGGTCCACTTTCTCCAGTTACGGTCTGACCGTCGTCCCTCTCTTTATTTTCCTGGGGTATCTCGCATTCAATTCAGGGATTGCAGAACGGCTTTACAACACGGCCTACACGTGGTTCGGCCACTGGCGTGGCGGGCTCGCCGTTGCCACCATTGGTGCAGACGAGCTCTTCGCCGCCATTTGCGGCTCAAACACCGCCACGGCTGCGACCATGGGGACTGTGGCGCTCCCGCAGATGGAGCGGTTCGGATACGATCGGAGGTTGAGCAGCGGTACGGTCGCCACAGGCGGTACGCTGGGGACGGTCATGCCGCCAAGCGTCGTCCTGATCATCATCGGCCTTCAGACAGAACAATCGATCATCAAGCTGTTTCTGGGCGGGATCCTGCCCGCCTTGTTACTCGGCCTCCTGTTCGTGGCGACGATTTTTATCCTCTGCCGAATATATCCCGGCTTCGGGCCGGCTGGCCCCAAGACCGGTTTCAAGGAAAAGATCCGGTCTCTGACCGGCGTTACGGAGGCCGTAGTTATTTTTGCGCTGGTCATAGGGGGGCTCTACCTGGGTCTCTTCACGCCCACAGAGGCAGGGGCAGCCGGGGTCTTTTTCACGCTTCTCGCCACGATCCCCTTCGGGCGCCTGAGGTGGAAAGGGGTCCTGAGCTCTCTGGTGGACACGCTGAAGATCTCCAGTATGGTCTTTTTTCTCGTCACAGGGGCCATCATTTTCGGCCGGTTTTTGGCGGTCACCCGTTTGCCTTTCGCCGTGGCTGAATTCGCCGCGGGCATGCATGTCTCCCGTTACATTATTCTGGGGTTTATCCTTTTGATTTATCTGATCGGGGGCTGCTTCATGGATTCCCTGGGATTCCTGGTGCTCACCATACCCATCTTTTTTCCGCTCGGAATGGCCCTGGGGTTTGATCCCATATGGTATTCGATCATCCTCACCATGGTGACGACCATGGGGGCAATCACGCCGCCCGTAGGCGTCAACATATACGTGGTCAAGGCCCTGGCCCCTGATGTGGAACTGGGGACGATCTTCAAGAGCATCAGCTTTTTCCTGATGGCCTGTGTAGCAAGTTTGATCATTCTGATCATTTTTCCGGAGATCGTTCTGGTCATTCCGAGTATGGTGAGATGAAAGAAAGGTGCAAGGGGAATAGCGGTCAGTGATCAGTAACGGCGAAGAGAGAAGAGAAAAGTGATCAGTAGAAGGCCAGTGAACAGTAGATAAGGTAAGGGAGCGGTGTACGGGGTGTACTATCAGCTATCAGCCATGAGCTCCTAATCAGGGATTCGTGATGACAAAGACATTCATGCCAACCGTAAAGACGCGCGATGAGTTGAGGGCCTTGCAGCTCGATGGGCTCAAGTGGACGGTTAAGCATGCCTACGGGGGCTCTTCGGCCTACAGGAAAAAGCTTGACGACGCGGGCGTCGCGCCAGATGCCATGCGTTCCTTGGCGGATCTGGAAAGGCTGCCCTTTACGACGGCCCAGGATCTCCAGGACGGCTATCCCTTTCCGCTCCTGTCCGCGCCCATTGAAAAGGTCGTCCGCATTCATGCCTCATCGGGCACGACGGGTAAGAGAAAGGTCCTCTGTTACACACAGAGAGATATCGACGACTGGACCCATTTCTTCGCCCGCTGCTACGAGATGGCGGGGCTGACCAATGAAGACAGGGTGCAAATTGCGGTGGGATACGGCGTCTGGACCGCAGGGATCAGCTTTCAGATGGGCTGCGAGGCCTTTGGCGCCTTGGCTGTCCCAGCGGGTCCCGGGAACATGGATATGCAGTGCCAGTTTCTGACGGACTTTGGAAGCACGGTCCTTTGCTGTACCGCCTCCATGGGACTGCTGCTGGCCGAGGAGGTGCACCGAAGGGGCATCAAGGACCAGGTCAGGCTCAAGAAAATGGTTTTTGGCTCCGAGCGGTCGAGCGATGCCATGAGGCAGCGCATCAAGGAACTGCTCTGGCTCGATCACATGTTCGATATCCCCGGGATGACGGAGCTTTACGGGCCGGGGACCGGTTTGGACTGCATCCATCATTCGGGCATTCACTACTGGGCGGATTACTACATCCTCGAAGTTCTGGACCCGGAGACGCTCGAACCCGTCCATGAAGGAGAGATCGGGGAGATGGTCGTGACGACGCTCAGGAAGGAGGCCGTCCCTTTGATTCGATACCGGACCAGGGACCTCACCCGACTGGTCCCCGGGAATTGTCCCTGTGGCTCCGTTCTCCCGAGGCACGACCGGATCCTGGGACGCTCCGACGACATGATCATTTTCAGGGCCGTCAACATCTATCCGGGCCAGATCGACCATATCCTTTCCCATGTGGAAGGAATTGGCAGCGAGTACCAGATCGTGCTGGACCGGGGGCTGGACGGCCGAGACACTATGACGCTCAGGGTGGAACGTCAGGCGGATGCAAATGAGGAGGCAGATGGCCGGTTTGCTGAAACCATTCAGCAAGAGATCAAGAAGCAGATCATGGTGAGCGCGGAGGTCCGGATTGTGAGCCACGGATCTCTTCCCAGATCCGAGAGGAAGAGCAAACGAGTGTTTGACAATCGGGAGTGAGACCACCACTGCTTTGCCCCCCTTTATGAGCGACAAGCGTATGAGGAAATTCGACTATCACCAACCAAAGACCGTCGCCGAAGCCCTTCAGCTGATGCAAGAGGCAAAGGGTATGCAGAAGTACGTGGCCGGGGGCACCGATTTGATCGTTCGGATGAAGCAGCGGTTGGTTCATCCCCTGGCCCTTATCTCCTTGAGGGGTGTTGAATCCTTGAAGTTCATCCGGACCGATTTGGACGGAGGCATGACCCTCGGGTCCATGACGCTTCTAAGGGATATTGAACGGGACGAACGGATCAGAGCGTCCTATCCCGTGCTCTGGCAGGCCGTAAGGGTCCTGGCCAATCCCCAGGTCAGAAATGTGGCCACCATTGGCGGCAATGTGGTCAATTCCGCGCCATCTGCAGATTGCGGGCCGCCGCTGTTGGTTTTGGGTGCAATCGTCGTACTGGAAGGTCCAACCGGTCAGAGAGAGATGCCGGTCGATCGCTTCTTCACGGGCCCCAGGACCAACTGCATGAGTGCGACGGAGATATTGACCGAGATCAAGCTCCCGCCCGTTTCCGTTAGAAACGGCATGGCTTTCGAGAAAATGGGGCGGGTCAGCCAGGACATCGCAGTGGTGAACGCTGCGGCCCTCATTGAGATGGAAGGGCAGGTGTGCCGCCGGTGTCGGCTGGTCGCGGGGGCCGTTGCCCCGATACCTCTGAGGCTTAAGGAAGCGGAGCGATTGATGGAGGGAGAGACGGTCACCCAGGGGCTCCTTGAACGCTTGTCAAAGGCGGTGGAAGCGGAGGTCCGCCCCATAACGGATGTGCGGGCAACGGAGGTCTACCGGCGGGTCATATCCGGGGTCCTCGTCAAGAGGGCCGTTATTCAGGCATTAGAACACCTCCAATAGGAAAGATCGAAGTTCTCTATGAAGAAAGAAATACGGTTTACGCTCAATGGGTACGAGGTGTCGGCCGAGATGGAGAGTCACAAAATGCTGCTCCATGTCCTGAGGGAGACCTTTGAGCTCACGGGCACCAAAGAGGGATGCGGCCAGGGGGAGTGCGGGGCCTGCACGGTGCTGGTGGATGGGGTGAGCGTGGATTCCTGCCTTTACCCCGCTTTTGAAATAGCGGGTCGAACGGTCGTCACGGTGGAGGGTTTGGTTTCGGAGGGAAGCCGGCTCCATCCCATCCAGGAGATGTTCGTCCAGCACGGCGCCGTTCAGTGTGGTTTCTGCACGCCGGGCATGGTCATGTCGGCCAAGGCGCTCCTGGATGAAAACCCAAAACCGGTAGAGGGGGAGATCCGGTTGGCTATTTCTGGCAACCTCTGCCGCTGCACAGGCTACGTGCAGATTATAGAATCCATCAAACAGGCGGCCGGAGCAATCCGGAAGACAGGGTCGGATGGCCATGAATGATTCAGCGACAACATATCGATTCATCGGCACGGAGACCCCGAGGCCGGATGCACCGGAAAAGGCGGCGGGGAGAGCACGGTACATCCATGACATGGTCCGCCCGGGCATGCTTTACGGAAAGATCAAGTTCAGCGAGCATGCCCATGCCAGGATCAAGCACATCGATACCTCAAGGGCCGAAAGGCTGCCGGGGGTGCGGGCGGTGATCACGGGGTACAACACGCCCGAGATCCGGATCGGATTCATCAAGGATAATTTCGCGCTCAAGAAGGACAAGGTCCGGCAGTTCCGCGACGAGGTGGCAGCGGTGGCGGCCGTTGACCCTGACATCGCCGAGGAGGCCCTGGACCTGATCAGGGTGGATTATGAACCCCTGGACGGTGTGTTCTCTCCGGAAGAGGCTTTAAGAGAGGATGCCCCGCTTGTTCATGAGCACGATGTGAGGGGAAGACCCAAGAAGGACAATCGGGTCCCGGTGCCGTGGAAATTCGCGGCAGGCGACGTTGAGCGGGCAAAGGATGGCGCCTCCTTCGTCGCGGAAGGATATTTCGAGACGCCGCTGGTTCAGCAATCGTGCCTGGGGACAGCCGGGTGCATTGCGGAGTTCGATCTGCAGAGCAACCTCATCATCCACACCAAGACGCAGATCCCCTTTCTGGCCCAGAACGATTTTAACGGCGCACTTGTCGCCATGGGGCTAAAGGGCAAGAACACAAGGGTCATTGTCCCGACCCTCGGGGGGGCATTCGGGACTGGGCTTGACACCCACGGATATGAATACATTGCCATTCTTCTGGCCTACAAGACCGGAAGGCCCGTGAAAATCCTTTTGAGCCGCGAAGAGGAGTTCTCGTACCTCTCGCCCCGCCAGCCCACCAAGACCCGGATCACTCAGGGATGTGACCGGGAGGGAAGACTTGTTTTTCGCGACGTGAGGATGGTGCTTGACAACGGCGCCTATTGTTCCTGGGGGGCCACAACGCCCAGCGTGATGATGCTTCCCCTTTCCTCCCTCTATCGGGTGGAAAATGTCTTCTACGAGGCCAAGCTGGTCTATACCAACAACACCTACTGCCAGGCCATGAGGGGCTATGGGAACCCGCAGGCCACATGGGCGCTTGAGAGCAACATGGACCAGCTGGCCGAGGAAGCCTCCATGGATCCCTACGAATTCAGACTGATCAACCGAAACAGACCTGATGAAATCACCCCCATGGGGTTGAACGTCACCACATGCGGCCTTGAGGAATGCCTGAGGACCGTTGCAGAAAGGCTTGACTGGAAAGGGAAACGGGGAACGGGCCGAAACAGGGCCCGAGGGGTCGGCATGGCCTCCCTCTTTCATGTGGGCGGCTCCGGACGGGTCTACCGGTCGGACGGGACCGGCGTTATTATGAAGCTCGATGATTTTGGGAATGTCTCCGTCATCACCGGGGGCGTGGAGATGGGCCAGGGTTTCAATTCGGCCCTCTCCGTGGCCACGGCCGAAGCCCTGGGGGTGACGCCTCAAAAGGTGACCATCGTCTCAGGCGACACGGCCACGTGCCCTTGGGACGTGGGGACCCATGCCAGCAGAGGGGCCTTTACCTCGTGTAATGCCGGCATCCAGGCGGCCAAGAAGGCGAGGGAGAAGATCTTTGTCCTGGCCGGGGAGCATTTCATGCCCAGGGTTTATGCGAACCTCAAACGTCAGAAGCAGGAAGATCCGAGCTTTGAAATGCCCGATCTCAACTATGAGCGGATCTTTGACCCGTCTGAGTTCGATATGAGAGAAAACGTGATTTTTCTGAAAGAAGAGCCGGACAATCCCATGCTGCGCGTCGGTCTGGATGAGATCCTCAGGGTCGCCCACTACAAGCCGCAGGGGACCATGGTGGTGACGGAGGCATTCTACGACCCCTGCAACGAGATGCTGGATGCCAAGACATGCAGGGGCAACATGTCGGCCACCTACATTTTCGGAACCCAGGGCGCGGAAGTAGAGGTGGACCTGGAGACCGGGGTGGTGAAGGTCCTCAATTTCGTGGCCGCGCACGATGTGGGCAGGGTCATCAATCGTCAGACCATCAAGGGGCAGATCTACGGCGCGATCATGCAGGGGTTGGGCTTTGCGCTTTGCGAGGAATACAAGACCGACAAAGGCAGAAACCTCAACCCCAACTTCCTGGACTACAAGATCTTTTCCGCCATGGATGGGGACTTCCCCATTCACATCGAGTGCATCGAGACCAATGACGTGGAAGGTCCTTTTGGGGCAAAGGGTGTGGGCGAGCCGGGCCTGGTCCCTACGGCGCCTGCCATCGCAAACGCCATTTACGACGCAACGGGCGTGAGAATCACGAGTCTGCCGATCACGCCCGAAAAGTTGCTCCAGGCACTGAAGGAGAGGAATCAGGGAAACCTGAATCCTTAGGCTATACGTGAATTGAGCGATTCGCCAGATGCTGGAGCAGGCCGCGGGGGGGTGTCTTTTTTTGAGCCGCAACTCCACCTATTCAAAGCCTTTGGAACGCCCCTATAACCCAACGGCTGTCTCGGGAAGGCACAGAAGGTTTCCTATGCTGGAGGGGTTTCCTTCTGGGGCTGTCTGGAAACGAGTGCAGGAAGTTGGTGCCGTTAATAGGTGCTGTGACATATGTTGCGGCTCAAAAAAAGACACCCCCCCGCGGCTGGCAAGGGATATGAATCGCACAATCGGGGTTTGAGTTAGATCGTAAGCGTTCCCAGGGGAAATCAATGACGGACAGACCATACCGGCTGGGGTGTGACATCGGCGGAACTTTCACGGATTTCGTGCTCCTGGACGATCGGACCGGAGAGGTGACCATACACAAATGCCTCACCACGCCCAAGGACCCTTCGGACGCTGTGGAGCAGGGTATCCAGGCGCTGCAAGAGAAAAGGCCCGGTTTTGTGGAGGACTTAGGGGAGATCATTCACGGCACGACGCTCGTCATCAATGCCATCATCGAACGAAAGGGGGCGAAAACCGGGCTCATCACGACCAGGGGGTTTCGCGACGTCCTGGAGCTTGGTCGGGAAATCCGATACGCCCCCTATGATGTCTTCGCCGAATTTCCCAAGCCCCTGATTCCCAGGCGATTTCGACTGGAGGTAGACGAAAGGGTCCGGAGCGATGGAAAAGTGCTCAAGCCCCTCGACCCGGAGGCGGCAAGGGGGGTCGTGCGGCAGCTTTTGGGCATGGGGGTCGAGTCCATTGCAGTCTGTCTCATCAACTCCTTTGAAAACCCCGCTCACGAGCTCCTCCTCAAAGAGATCATCACCCGTGAGGCCCCGGAACTCTCCGTGTCCATCTCCTACGAGGTCCTTCCCCAGATCAGGGAGTATGAACGAACGAGCACAACGGTCACCAACGCCTATGTCAAGCCCCTGACGGGGCGATACCTGTCGAAGCTCGCCGGGCGGCTTGAATCGCTGGGGATCAAGTCAAAGCTTTTCATCATGCTGTCGAGCGGTGGGATCACGTCGGTCGAGACGGCGGCCAGGTTTCCCGTGAGGATCATCGAGTCCGGCCCAACGGCTGCGGTCATTTCGGGGCAGTACTATGGAAAGCTCTTCGACATCCACGACATCTTCTGCTTTGACATGGGCGGGACGACGGCCAAGTCGTGCCTGATCCAGAAGGGCGTTGCCGGCGTTGTGCCCACCTTCGAGGTGGGCCGGGTCCAACGATTCATGAAGGGGAGCGGACTCGCCATCCAGGTCCCGGTCGTTGACCTCATGGAGATCGGGGCAGGGGGAGGGAGCATCGCCAAGGTCAGCCGGATGGGGACACTCCAGGTGGGACCGGAGAGCTCCGGCGCAGACCCCGGTCCCGTCTGCTACGCCAGAGGGGGGCAGGATCCCGGTGTGACCGATGCGGATCTGTTGCTGGGATACCTGAACGAGCGTTACTTCCTGGGCGGCGAGATGACGCTCGACAAGGAGACGGCCAGGCGTTCCATTGAACAACGAATTGCAAAGCCCTTGGGGGTAGACCTTGTTCAGGCCGTCTGGGGTATTCATGACCTGATTAATGAAACCATGGCCGGCGCTGCAAGGACCCATATTGCGGAAAAGGGCGGAAACCCCAAGGTGGTAACGGTCATCGCCTTTGGCGGGGCGGGACCCGTCCATGCCTACGGCCTTGCCAAGAAGCTCGGTGCCCGGCGGCTCATCGTGCCCCCCAATGCCGGGGTTGGGTCTGCGCTCGGTTTCTTTACGGCTCCCAGGGCGTTTGACATGGTAAGAAGCCACAAGGTCTCGCTCAAAGACGCTGATTTTGAATCGATCGAACAGATTTTCAAAGGCATGGAAAAGGAAGGTGAGAAGAACCTCCGAACGGGCGTGGGTCGTGAAGCAGTAAAATTCGAACGCGCCGTTGACATGCGTTTTGTGGGACAGGGTTCCGAGACCCATGTGGCAATTCCTGGGGAAGACTTCTCCCGCGTGAAAAGGGAGTCCGTGCGCGAATGGTTTGATCGCGTCTACGAAAGACTTTACGGAAGGACTTATCCCGATTCGCCGGTGGAGTTCATCAACTTCAAGGTGAGGGCCAGTCTGCCGGTGCGGTTCCTTCAGTTTCCAAAAATCAGAAAGGACGCAGACGGCCCCCGGGCTGCCATTAAAGGCAACAGGATGGCCTATTCCAATCTCGTCAGGGACTACGTGGCTCACGCAGTCTATGACCGCTACAAACTGCTTGCCGGGGCAAAATTCGCCGGCCCTGCGGTCATCGAGGAAAAGGAGTCCACCGTCGTGGTTGGTGAGGACGCGTTGGTGACTGTGGATGAGTATGGTTTCTTATGGGTCGAGATAGGATGACTTAAAGGTGCAAGGTGTAGGGTACAAGGTGCAAGGAAAACCTATGACGAATAGCGGAACACGAAATGACGCAGACGTTTGATCCCATTACGCTTGAGATATTTTGGCGGAGATTGATCTCCATCGTGGATGAGGCGGATTCCACGGTGGCGAGAACCGCCTTTTCGAGCCTCCTTCGGGATGCCCACGACTACACGTGCATGTTCACGGATCGATGGGGGCGGGAGCTGGCCCAGGGAAGCTTTGCGACCCCCGGGCAATCGGGGGCCATGGCCCTCGGCATCAAGTCCCTTGTCGACCGGATCCCTGAAGCGCGCTTTAAACCGGGGGACGTCTTCATCACAAACGACCCCTGGGCCCTTGCCGGTCACCTGAACGACGTCTGTGTCCTGAGCCCCATCTTTTACAAGGGACGGTTGACGGCGTTTACGGCCTGCGTGTTTCATCATTCGGACATCGGCGGCCGCGTCGCATCCGACAATCACGACGTCTTTGAAGACGGCCTCTTCATCCCCCTTGTAAAGCTCTACGAGGGCGGCGTCCCAAATGATGCGGTTTTCGAGATGATCCGGTGGAACGTCCGAACGCCGGATGAGGTCATCGGTGACATCCGGTCCCAAATTGCAGCCAATCATGTCTGTTCGGAAAAGATCGTCCAGATGCTTGAAGACAGCGGCCTCGAGGGATTGGACGATCTGGCCGACGAGATCATCGGACGTACCGAGAAGAGCATGAGAGAGGCTATCGCCGAGCTCCCTGACGGCGTTTATCGCGCAGAGGGCATTGTGGAGCAGTTGGAGGGCAAAGAGGATGTCCGCATCAAGGTGGCCGTGGAAGTGAAGGGTGACGGGATTGTTGTGGACCTGGATGGTTCCTCGCCCCAGGTGGACTGGGGGGGAAACGTGGTGGCGAACTTCACCTATGCCTACGTGTTCATGGCCCTCAAGAGCATGTTCGACCCAGACATCCCGAACAACGATGGCTGTGCAAGGCCCATTTCCATGCGGGCCCCGGAAGGGACGGTGGTCAACTGTCGTTTCCCGGCCGCTGTGGCGGCACGCATGCAGATCGGGCACTTCATCACGGAGATCATCTACCGGGCCATGGCCGGCGTCATGCCCGACCGGGTCATCGCGGGGAGCGGCGGGACGCCCGCCACCATGAACGTCTTTTACGGCAGGCGCGCAAACGGCAGACCCTTCCACTCGGTCATCATCCGGGGGGGAGGGATGGGGGCCAGCAGTCATGCCGATGGAGACTACGTCTTTATCTTTCCTGCAAACGGCGCCAACACCCCGGTCGAGATCCTGGAAAGTGATACGCCCCTGATGGTTGAACGGCGGGAGCTCCTTGTGGACTCCGGCGGGCCGGGTCAGACAAAGGGGGGACTGGGCAGACGGGTCGTTTTCAGCGTGCCTGACGATGACTTTGCTCCACTTCCGCCTGTGAAGCTCGCTATCCAGGCCGGAAGGTTCAGGTACCCGCCGGAGGGGTTGTTCGGCGGCAAGGCCGGCCAAAAGGCAACCTTCCTGGTCAATGGGGCGGCGGCAAACCCCTACGGCCTCACCCAGTTGAAACCGGGGGACAGGGTCACCATGGACGCTGCCGGGGGAGGTGGCTATGGGGATCCCCTGGAACGCGACCCGGTCCTGGTGGCGGAGGACGTGCAGGATGGGTATGTGAGCCTGGCGCAGGCCAAAGAGGCTTACGGCGTCGTGCTGGACCCTGAAGGGACCAAGGTGGATATGGAACAAACGAAACGTCTCAGGGCGTCCCGCCGCGGCGGGATCGTGACCAACCCTTCACAAGGAAACGAGGACTGCGAAAAGTGAGATTGCCTCAATTCGAATACCTTGAGCCGAAGGACTTGGGCGAGACGCTCGATCTTTTGGCCCATCACCGAGAACAGGCATCCCTCCTGGCCGGGGGGACGGACCTCCTGGTTCGGATGAAACGGCGGCTGGAGCAGCCGCCGTTCCTGATCAGTCTGAAAGGCTTGAACCAATTGCACTACATCCGGGAGCAATCCGATCACCTGGCGATCGGAGCCATGACCCCGCTCGTCTCGATCCTGGATTCCCTTGTGATCGCGAACCAGTATGCGGCCCTCCACCAGGCGGTCCAAAGGATTGGCGCTGCAACCATTCAGCATTTCCGCGGGACGATCGGCGGAAACCTCTGTTTGCAGACGAGGTGTGTCTTCTACAATCAGTCGGCCTTCTGGCGGTCGGGGAGGACCCCGTGCCACAAGGATCACGGTCAGACCTGCTATGCTGAGGAGAACAGCGATCGATGCCGGTCGGCAAATCAATCGGACGGTGCGTGTGCACTAACGGCCCTGGATGCCGGAATCGTCCTCACCTCAAAGCGAGGTCAACGGGTCTTGAAGACAGAGGCCTTTTTCACCGGGAAAGGCGAAGCCCCTTTTGCGAGGGATCCCGACGAGATGGTTACGGAGATTCGTCTACCGCTCTTCCGGGATGGGGAGGGGAGTAGCTTCAAAAAGCTCACCTTTCGCTCGGCCGTTGATTTCGGACTGGTCTCTGCCGCCGTGGCGCTGAAGATCGAGGACAAGGAGATTTCGAGGGCACGCCTGGTCATGGGCTCGGCAGGCGCAGCCCCGCTTCTCCTGAAGGAAGCAAGCGGCCTGCTGATTGGAAAGGTGCCATCTGATGGGGAGGCCATTGAGCATGCCGCCTTGCAGGCGAGGAACCATGCCTCCGCCTTCATGGTGGACAACCTGGGATCCACCGTGGAATACCGCCGGAAGATGGCGTCCGTTTTCGCGGAGCGGGCGATTCGGGAGGCCCTGACCATGGCCCGCCAGCGAAGTGTGGCGAGTCTCCGGAAGCCAAAGGGATGTGAGCAATCATGAAACGGATACCCATTTCTTTTTCAGTGAACGGAGAGGACGTGGACGTCTACGTGAGTCCCAATCGGACGCTCCTGGAGGTGCTCCGTGAAGATATCGAGTTGACCGGAACCAAGGAGGGGTGCGGCGAAGGGGTTTGCGGTTCGTGCACGGTGCTTTGGAATGGTTCCCCCGTCCGGAGCTGCCTCACCCTTGCGGCCGAGCTCCAAGGGGCGGAGATCACCACCGTGGAGGGGCTACGCCAGCGCGACGGAACCCTTGACCCCCTGCAGCAGGCCTTCATCGATCACGGGGCAATCCAGTGCGGTTTCTGCACGCCCGGGATGCTGATGGCGGCACGGGCCTTTCTCAGTAGAAAGCCGGTGCCCGATGTTGCCGCCGCGCGGGAGGCCATCGGCGGCAACATCTGCCGCTGCACCGGCTATGCGAAGATCGTTGAAGCGATTATGGCCGTCGCAGGAAAAGATCCGGAAAAGGTGCAGAAAGGGGCTCAACCATGACTCAAGCCTATTCGCTCGTGGGGAAGCGTGTCCCCAGGGTCGATTCGCTTTCAAAGGCAACCGGCGAGGTGAAGTTCAGCGGGGATATGCGTCTCCCCAGAATGCTCGTGGGGAAGGTCAAGCGGAGCACGCTGGCACATGCCCGAATCCTTCATGTGGACACCTCCAAGGCGGAGAGGCTTCGGGGCGTAAAGGGTGTTGTGACCGGTTCGGACACGGCAGGCGTCAAATGGGGGGTATTCCGATACACCCAGGACATGGCTTTTCTTCCCCGGGACAAGGTGCGCTATTTTGGCGAGGAGATCGCGGCCGTGGCCGCGGTGGACGAAGAGACGGCCCTGGAGGCCCTCGATCTCATAGAGGTGGACTTGGAACCGCTTCCCGCGGTCTTCGATCCCGTGGAGGCCATGGCCTCCACGGGTCCACTTATCCACGAAGGATATCCAAACAACGTGAACGTCCACGTAAAGATCGAGGTGGGCGATATCGGGAGGGGTTTCAGCGACGCTTTCCTGATCATGGAAGACACCTTCACCGCGGCGGAAGACGACTATTTCATGGCTGAACCCTATGCCGTGGTCGCCCGCTTCGACGAATCGGGCAACCTGGAAATCTGGATGCCCAACGCGGGGCCCCACATGAAGGCCAAGCCCCTGAGCAACGTGCTGAGAATGGATTTAAACAGGGTTCATGTGCGAAAGGCGGCCATCGGCGGGGCCTTTGGCGGACGATCTGAGATCTCCCCGGCGGACTTTATCTGTGCGCTCCTGGCCCGGAAGTCGGGACGGCCCGTCAAGATTGTTTACACGCGGGAGGAAAACACAGTCAACGTGCGCATGGGTCATGCCCTCATGACGACCATCAAGACAGGAGTTGATGGGGACGGGCATGTCCTGGCCCGCGATATCACCTGCTACATGGACGGGGGCGCCTATTCCTCAACAGGACCCATCGCCACATCCGTTCCCTTTCTCTGCATGGAGCAGGCGTACCGGATGGATCATGTTCGGTACAACGGCTATCGGATTTTTACCAACAAACCGGTTCGGGGGATGATTCGCATGCACGGCCGCTCCTTTGCCTGTGGGATCGATCTTCAGCTGGATATGATCGGCAAAGAACTGGGGATCGACCCGGTCGAAATGAGGCTTCGAAACGCGAGGCACCAGGGGGAATACACCCCCACGGGAAGCTACGTGGCCTCCTGCGGCCTGACGGCCTGCATTCAAAAGGCGGCGGAGAAGGCCGGGTGGAAGGAGAAGAAGGGAAAGCTGCCTCCCTGGCGGGGAATCGGCATCGGCGTCAACTCGGTCCAGACCGGATTTCCCCTGGGCATCAGGGGCGGGTCCCAGGCCTTCATCAAGTTCAACGAGGACGGCGGCGTGACGTTGATTTCCGGCGTGGTGGACAATGGTCAGGGCAACGACAACATGCTGGTCCAGATCGTGGCGGAAGAGCTTGGCCTTGAAATGGACGACGTGACGTTGATCACGGCCGACACGGAGGCTGCCCCCAACGATCCCGGCTCCTACTCCATGATCACTACCTTCGCCGGCGGAAACGCCGCTCGGCTTGCTGCCGTGGATGCCAGAAACAAGCTGTTTGACATCGCCGCCGAGACCCTTGAGGCCAATCCGGTGGACTTGGTGTTAAAACAGAAAAAGATCTTTGTGGTCGGCAGCCCCGAGCGCGCGATCTCTCTTCAAAAGGTGGTTCGGATGGGTCTGATCCAGGGTCGTCCGGTTTCAGGGGAGGGCCACTTCGCACCGGATGTGGACCACAAGCGGGAGTGGGTTGAAAACCCCCGGGGCCAGCTGGCGCCCGCCTTTTCCTTCGGGGCCACGGTCGCGGAGGTGGAGGTGGACCCGGAGACGGGCATGGTCCGGGCGCTTGAAGTTACGGCAGCCCAGGACTGCGGGTTCGCCATCAATCCCATGGTGGTGGAGGGGCAATTTGAAGGCAGCGTTGCCATGGGCGGCCATGGCGGCATGCTGACGGAATATCACTTCTGGGACAAGGGGCGCTGTCTCAATCCGACCCAACTGGAGTACAAGGTGCCTTTGGCACCGGACATGCCCAAGATCAACACCGTCATTGTGGAGTCCATGGACCCAGCCGGGCCCTACGGGGCCAAGGAGGCGGGCATGTCCATCGCCATGAGCGCGGCCCAGGCTTACGCTGCGGCCATCGCGGACGCCATTGGCGTGACCATCAAAGACTTCCCCATGACACCGGACAAAATCATCGAGGCCATCGAAGCCAAACGTCAGAAGGGTTAGGGCTCGATCTAAACGCTCCGGTCATCAAATTAACGAATTTTGCTGACGTTTTGTCTTTTGAGGCCTGAACAGCCCACAGATCTCCGGTCACGGTCCCGCCGTTGCTTCGCTTTCCCATGGGAATTTGGCCATTGCCGAAACATCCAAAAGATGCCACTATCTAAATCTACATCTACAAGCACGAACGGATATCGGAACATCCCATATCCTCGTGATCAAGATCGAAAACGGATGTTTGATGTTGTCAGGATTGAGTGACATGGACGACAGGAAACCAATGGTGAGGCGGGACCTTCAGTTCATCCCGTTTCAGCAGGGAGGTCAACCCTCGGTCCTGGTTCAGGACCACCTGGGGTTGGTCCAGGAAGGACGCGCGATTGCCCTGCCGCTCTACCAGTTCATGGCGCTCCTGGACGGCGCCCAGGACCTCCGGGACCTTCAGATGGCGCTCATGCGGCAGAAAGGCGGCATACTGGTCGGCGCCGACGAAGTGAAAGGCATCCTGGCGCAATTGGACGAGTCGTATTTACTGGATTCGACTCGATTCCGAAAGGCCAGAGATTCCATGGTGGCGGAATTCGCTTCGAGGAAAGTCAGGTTACCGTCCCACAGCGGAAAAGCGTATCCGTCCGACCCGGAAGCATTGCGAAAGAGGCTGGCCCTGGTGATGACCGGTTATCCAACCCCAACCCTTCCGAGAGGCAAGCTCACCGCATTGGTTTGCCCTCACATTGATCTTTCCGTGGGCGAGAGGGTGTACGCCAGCGCGTACCAGGCGCTTCGAACCGCCCATCCATCGACCGTCGTCATCCTGGGGGTCGGGCACAGCATGGGGCGGGAGATGTTCTCGCTGACTGAAAAGGATTTTGAGACACCCCTGGGCATGGCCGAGACAGACAGCGCGTTTGTCGCCGAGCTGAGACAGGCCGGCGCCGGCGTCGTTTCAGAAAATGATTTCGCCCATCGTTCCGAGCACTCCATCGAATTCCAGATCGTTTTTCTCCAACACATCCTTGGAGACGCCGGCTTTAAGATCGTTCCCATCCTGTGCGGTTCGGCCCAAGGATATTTGCGGGAATACAGCCGTCAATCCTATCGAGAGGCGGTGGGGTCTTTCTTGGCGAAGCTCAGAGAGATGCTGTCAAAGAGGAATGGGGAAGTGCTCTTGCTGGCGGGCGTTGATTTTTGTCACGTAGGGCCCAAGTTCGGCCACGAAATGCCCGCCGCTTATCTTGAAAGTCAGGCGAAGAATCATGACAGGACCCTGTTGGAGCACCTGACCCGGCTGGATGCGGATGGCTTCTGGGAGACGTCCCGAAGCGTGAACGACCGTTACAACGTTTGCGGTTTCTCAGCGCTTGCCTGTCTTCTTGAAGTGGTCCCTCCGTGCCGGGGAGTGGTTTTGAACTACGACATGTGGCATGAGGCGCAGACCCAGTCCGCCGTGAGCTTTGCCGCCGCCGCTTTCTTTTCTTGACCGGGCTGTTTTTGGCCATTTGGTCTCGCAGCCTCATGATATAAAACCTTTGGAACTTCAACCTAAGCTGAGCGATTCACCAAGTTCGGGTCTGCGGCGGACAAGAGACAAGAATCGCTCAATTTAGGTTTCAATTAGATTGTCGTCCATGATTCACCTTGGCGCTGAACCAACGATTTCCACAATTCCGACAAAAGGCGGCCTTGTTCGATCCGTGTTTGCCGTGGCGGCCCTCGGGTTCTGGGCCACAACGGCCTTTTTTCATCTGAAGTTCTCTTTTCTGATCGTAACGCCCATGTCAACGCCTTTCGGGCCGCTGCGAATCACAGACCACGTGCGCCAGGTCAGCTGGGGCGCCTTTGTGGGGTTGGTGATTTACCTCGCATTAAAATCCAGATCTGGGCATAACCGAAAGCTCACATTCTCATGCTGGGCAGCATGGTCCCTGGTTATCCTGGGGACCAATCATTTCTTCATATGTTCAGCCAACGAGCATATCCACTACCCTCAGTATGCCATCCTGGCCTGTCTCATGGTCCCCGTTTTCGATCGAGAGCGCACAGGGGTAGGTATGGCGCCCATTCTTTTCTGGGCAACCGTTTGCGGCGTTGTGGATGAAATGAATCAATACTTGTACCTCTGCCCCCAGTATGGAGAATACCTTGACTTCAATGATCTCTTTTTTAACGAGCTGGGTGCCATGGCAGGGATCCTTCTTCTTTACGGTTTTCGGGAAAGGCGATTGGCTCCGCCGGCCCAAAGGGCCTTCTGGCGGATGAGAGAGGCCCGGATTACAGCGCTCATATTGTGCGTTGTCCATATTGTCTATACTTGTCCTTTCAGGCAGGCTCAAGGTTTCTGCGCCCTACGACCTTCCACCGGGGGGAGTCCACCGGGTAGAAGGCAGCCTCAAGCTTTTTCTGGAGAGGAAGCCCGGTGTGTATGGTAGTTGGCAGAAAGCAAACCCATCAGGAGTCTACTACGTGGTGAATCCGCTTACGGGAATCGTGCTGCTTTTTTCGGCCGGAGCCGCCTTTCTTTTGTTTGAAGAGCGAAGGAGAACAAGGTGGATCCGGTTCTTCAGGTCCCTTGCGTTAAAAGACAGAGACGGCAGTGTTCGACTTCCGACAGGGGGGGAGGGGATTTTTGTGAGTGATCGGCATCCTTCAGCCCTGACTCCCGGAAACTACCCCCCGGTCCATCTTTCGTGGATCGTCTGGGGATTAGGTGCAGCATTTTATTTCACAGGGTTTTACCAAAGGGTAGCCCCCGCCGTGATGACGGACGAGTTGATGAGAGATTTTGAAATCAGTGCTGCTGCCCTGGGCCGCCTTTCTGCCTTCTATTTTTACAGCTATGTGGCCATACAGATCCCAACCGGAATTCTCTCTGACTTATGGGGGCCAAGGCGGCTTTTGACCACAGGGGCGCTGGTCGCCTCTGTCGGGACCTTCCTTTTTGCGGTGGCGCCGACCGTCCTCCTGGCCAATGTGGGGCGGCTCATGATCGGGGGATCGGTTGCGGTGGCCTTTGTGGCCATGCTGAAGCTTGCCTCCCACTGGTTCCCTCCGAAGCGTTTTGCAACCATCAGCGGGCTGGCGCTTTTCTGCGGCGTTGCCGGCGCTGTTACCGCGGGCGTTCCACTTCGTTTTCTGATCGACCACTTTCATTGGCGGCCGGTGATGCTCGTCTCAGGGGTGATGACGCTGTTGATCACACTGGGTATCTGGTTTTTGGTGCGCGATGACCCTTCGGAGAGAGGATACAAGAGCTACGCCCCGGGTGCCAAGGGCCATGGGAATCCGGGAGGCACGAACCCGCTCGCCGGGCTCGAAAAAGTTTTCCGATACAGGAACACATGGCTCATCTCGCTTGCACCAAGCGGTGTCGTAGGCCCGGTCCTCGCCTTTTCGGGACTGTGGGGGGTTCCGTACCTCTCGGCCCGTTTCCATCTGACCCCGACCCAGAGTGCCGCCGTCACATCTGCCCTCATGGTTGCCTGGGCCGTGGCAGGTCCCGTGATCGGGGCTTTCTCAGACAGAATCGGCCGCCGGAAATCCCTTTACCTGGGAGGTTCGATTGTGGCTAGTGCGGGTTGGATCGTTGCCCTTCTTGTTCGGGGGCTCCCGGCCTGGGCCTTTGTCCTCCTGATTATCCTGATCGGGCTTGCCTCGGGCGTGATGATTATCGGTTTTGCCTTTGTAAAGGAATCCGTGCCTCCCTCTCTGGCGGGGACGGTTTCGGGGGTCTGCAACATGGGGGTGATGCTTGGCCCGATGATCCTCCAACCCCTCATGGGCTGGGTGCTGGACAAGAACTGGAACGGGCTTATGGAAAAAGGCGTGAGGGTCTATGATGTGGGCGCATATCAGACCAGCTTCGTCCCCGTAATCGCCTGGTCGATCCTGGCCGTCCTGCTGATCTCCATCACAAAGGAGACCCATTGCAGGCAGATGGTGTTGGATGACTAGCCGGTTACTGAAAAAGGCCCATCTACTGCGTTGTCCTCATCCCTTGTCATTCCGACGTAGATCTAACTACGCCTCATCCCAAGAGATTTCGGACGCCTTGTATCTGGACCTTTTTGAGTAACCGGCGAGAGTTGAGTTTTCCATGCCCTGCTAAGGGGCGAAATCCGTCATTGCGTTTCGTCTCCAACGAAATCAGCCCTGGCGTCAGCGTCTTTTCTTACGTCTGCAATGATCTGCCGGACGACCTCCAAGAAGGGCTCCGGCACACGGATATCGCCCCAGCCTTTCTGGGTCTGAAATAATCCATCATAGGCCGTGTCGTGGTAGGAGACCATCCAATGCGGAATGTCCCGTTCTTGAAGGATAGATTCCAAGAGTCTCGCCTCGATTTCGTTTTCAATCACCGAAACGATCACGTAGTCATTCATAGCGATTTAGCTCCGACGCGCACCGCAAGGCTCAGATATTGGTCTCTTTCCCGAAACATGAGCTTCTTTTGAACCATCAAATTCAAGAATTCGGTGATCCGATCAAGGGGGATTTTTGAGAAGGTTTCCCTGATCTGGTTGAGGCTTCGGTGTCGCTCACAGAAGAGATAGATGGACCTAGAAACCGAAACCAGCCGGTGCGTCAACGCTTCACCTCCCGAGCGCCTGTCCCGGATGATCATGAAGTCCCCGCCGTCGCGGTAAGTGAGTATGGGTCCTTCAAAGGGGTTTGCATGGGCTCTATCGTAGTTTTTCTGCCACGCTTTGACCTCCTGGATGACCGGTCTCCATATCCGTTTCTGCAATCCCATGTCGCCGCGATAGGCCTGATGGATCAGGGGGACGTTCTTGTAGATCTCCTGAGGCAGGATGCGACCATAGGCGGGGTGATTGAAGACGGCCTTCAGGCCATAGGTTTTGGGGTTTCTCCAGACGTGGCTCCCGAGCCCCAACCAGAAAGGGACGACCCTTGGCGGTCTGAAGGGGTAAGCAAAGGGCATGTTCGTCAAGGTCTCCTCCACGTCCGCTTGGTCACTGTCTGGGAAATAGACGATCAGATTTGACAGGTTGACCAGTCCCAGTGCCTCACACCACTTCATCAGCTCGAGATTTTGAATGGCCGTTATTCCTTTCCTGAGCCTTTTCAGCAACCCGGTGCTGATGGCCTCAATGCCGATTTGCACCTCATGGACGCCTGCATCGCGCATGGCCTTGAGGGCCTCGGGGCGCGTATTGGCCCTGAGCTCGCAGAACATGCGGAAGTCTTTGTGCAATCGGGTGAGGCCCTTGAAAAAATCCATGGTCCCACTCTTGGGCAGGACGTTGTCCACGATCACAACCGACAGGGTCCTGTGCCTTTGGGTCAAGTCATTGACCTCTGAAACGGACCTTGAAGGATCCTTTGAACGGTAACCGGACCACTGGAGGTTGAGGTTGCAGAAGGCGCATCCCTTCGGGACCTCCCTATCCCTTCCGTGCCACCAACACCCCCTGGAAGTCTCAATCGGGATGGTGGGAAAGAAACGATGCTCCGGGCTGAATGTCCTAAGAAGCCTAAAGTAATCGTCGTAATCCGGTGTTGGGATATCTTCGAGCGAGGCCAGTTGGAAGAATTGGCTTGCGGGGGGTTGGAAAACCACGGATTTTCGCGAAAGGACGCCGGGGATCTGCGGCAGATCGTGAAGACGTCCGCCCGAACAGAGATGTCCCACAATCCGTGTAAGCGGGATCTCTCCTTCCCCCATGACCATCAAATCGATGGGTGGGTAGAAATCCAACAGCTTTGGGGCCGACGTCCACCCGAAAGTGGACCCTCCGACCACCACGAGCGTTTCCGGAGACCGGCGCTTGAGCGCCCTGGCGAAGTAAAGAGAGGAAGTCAGTTGGCACAGGGACACGGAGAGGCCCGCGAGCAGACACCCTTTCAGGTTCAAGGCCTCAATGAACTTTTCCGAGGTTTCTTGGACCCGTTGTGACAAAGACTTGAGTCCCTGTGATCTGAGGGCGGAACCCCTCGGCGCCTGCTGAACAAAGAGGGTTTCCATCTTTTCGAGGAGGTCAGGGAAGAGGATGGCGGCATAGATCGTTTCAGCCAACCAGCTCCTCTTCGAGATTTCCCGATAGCGTTCATAACCGATGGCGTTGGCCAGTTGCAGATAAAAGTGGTGGGCGTCCACCTTGAGCCCGGGGTTATCTTTGCGGAGAAAGGCCTTCAGTGCGCCGAGTTGGAGGGATGGGCGGTTAAAAAGGGGCCACGGCGTCGAAAGGAGCAAAACCTTTTTTTCCTCGGCATGGTCTCTGTTTCGCTTTTGATCGGTCAAGTTGTGTCATTCCCGGGGTAGACCGCCCAGATTTGGGTGACGTTTGGCGGCAAGGCGCACGAGCCGGCTCCCCATGGCACCGTAAGAGTAACCGGCCAGTTCTGCGGCGCAGGCCATACTGGCGTCGGCGCTGATGTCCGCGTTTGGGTTCACGTCCAATACAAAGAAGACCCCGTCCCGCAGCCTGATATCGATGCGCGCATAGTCTCGGCAACCGATGGCCTTGTAAGCGTCGACGGCTGTTCTCTCCAGGGAACGATGTTCTTGTTTCTCAAGTGGGGCCGGCAAGAGCGTGGAGATCCCTTTGTAATGAACGGAGTCAGGGACGAATTTCGCTTCGTAGGTGCAGAGACGGTCCCGAATCTGGCCGAAGGCCGAAAAATCCATTTCCGCCGGAGGAAGCATCTCGATTCGCCCGTTGCCCCAAAGAGAGACGTGAAATTCCCGGCCGTCGATGAAGTCCTCCACCATGGCCGGTTGTTGAAAAGTCTCAAGAACGTAGTGAATCCGTCGTTTCAGGTCCCCTTCTGTCATGACAACGGACTCGGGTGTGATCCCGGCGCTGCAATGTTCGTAGGCCGGTTTGACAATGGCAGGGAATGCGTCCCAGCCGCCCGTGGCGTATGAGTCACAGTACCGCCACGCTGGCGTGGAGACCCCGAATCCCTTTAGGATCCGTTTTGTCCTTGCCTTGTCCTCGCTCAGCGCGAGCACCTTGGCTTCTGATCCTGTGTAAATGAAACGATGGGATTCGAGCAGTTCTGCCACCCGGGCCTCGCTGTGCGCCAAGCCCGGCAAGCCCTCGCACCAGTTAAAGACAATGAAGTCCTCGGGGTCGTAACCGTTGAGTCGATTCAGGAGATCCGCGTCGCGGATAGGGATAACTTCTAAGGGGTGCCCGATTTGGGCGATCTCAGCGGCAAGCCTGCCGGTCTCTTCGAAGGCTTCGCGAATTTCATGGGCTTCCCACGTGGCATCCACGTTAAAAAGCAACAAGACCGGCAACTCGGCCGGCTCTCTTTCCGGATGCATCCAACTCCTCAAAGAAACCCGTCAGGTGACATTTTCATGCAGAGGATCCGTTCCAATGGTTGATCGATTTAATGATTTTTAGATGGGTTTTGGCAGAAAATCAAGAAATTATTTTCCGGCTGAGTTAAACCAAGAAAGAGGGGGCTTTTAGGGAGTGTCCGCCGGCGTCCTCTTAGAAGACCCGCTTGTGATGAGGTTCTTTCCGGAACGCTTGCTCTGATACATGTAGTGGTCCGCCTCCTTCAAGAGACCCTCCTTGTCAGAGGCGTCGTCCGGAAAGCTGGCGATCCCGAAGGAGGCCCGCACGTTCTCACAAATATTCTCTTTTTGGAGAAAACAGGTCCGATTCAACCCCTCCTTGATCAACTGGACCTTGGACAGGGCTTCGTCCCGCCCCTGGCAGGGGAGAATTAGGATATATTCATCTCCGCCGTACCGCACGATCCTGTCTTTCTCACCGAGAAAGCCACTGACAAACTGGGCGACCTCTCTCAGGACCTGGCTGCCCAGCAGGTGGCCGTGGGTGTCCACCGTGAGCTTGAAATGGTCCAGGTCAAAGAACACGAGGGATACGGGTTCTCCCCGTTTGCTTGCGTCGGCAAGGACCTCATCCATATATTGGTGAAGAAATCGGGTATTATAAAACCCCGTGACATCGTCGGTCACGGATAGACGTTTGATGGTTTCGTAGTTGGTGGCGTTGGCCAGCGCGATGGAAACGTAGTCCGAAAGAATGTCCAGATAAGGCCGGTGTTCTTCTCTATAGGGGTGGATGTCTTTGACGTCGATCATTGCCACGAGACCTATGGCCTTGTTCTGTATTTTCAAAGGCACAAACAAGGCCGAGTGGTTGATGAGCCCGAGGAGCGTCTCGGGCAGGATGGAGACCCATTCTGCGGCGTTTATGTCCTCGATCACAATGGGGGAGAGCGCTTCGCAGACCGTTTCAGCGAAGGGGGTGCTCAGTGAGATCCGGAGGCCCGAAGGCAGTGCAGCGTCAAACCCCCTGAAGTCGCAGACCGAGAGGTCGCTATTCTGACCATCCATCAGAAACACGACGATGCCTCTTGCATGGATGATGTGGCCCACGCGATCCAGCAGGGTGGAGAGGATGTCCTTCACATTGAGCACGGCGGTGAGGGCCTTTCCGATCTCCATGAATTTGTTCAGCTGGATCGCGTATTGCATTTTGCGATCGGTTGCTTCCTGCTCCAGGGTCTTTTGGATGTAAAGGTCCGACTGCCTTCGGATGATACGTGAAAGGGCCTTGAATATCTTTCTGTTCACGTCCCAGTTGCCGGTCGTGGCGGAGACGAAATCCTCCTGATCGATACAGAGGGTGCTGACATCGGTTGCCGCCATGGCAGAGGCCGTTCTGGTTCCCTCCCCGATCAGGGCCAGCTCTCCGAAGAACTCCCCCCTCCGAGCCTCTCCCAATGAGACGCTTCCCTTGAAAATTCTCACGACGCCCTCGGTTACGATGTGGAGGGTTGACCCCTGCTCGTTCTCCTTCAGGATGATACTTCCTTGCGGAAAGAACCGCTCAGTGGATCGTTCTGCAATGGGGAGGACTTGAGAAAGGGACAGGGGCGAGAAGAGCTCGGTGGCCTGGATGAGAGCAGCCTTTTTTGCTGGATTCATGGTCTCGGAGAGGGTCGCCATGGGTTGAAGCACGCACTCCTTTTATTGTTAAAAGTATACGAAAATGAAGCGCCTGAGTCAAACCGCCTGAATTCCCTTCTCAGGCTGAAACCCTATGCCCTCAACGGTCATCTTTCGACGCTCAATGTGGATCTGGCATGTCATTGGCAAAAAGCTTTGGATGACCCAGATGTTGGTCTCCAGATGTCTCGTGACCTCTTGGAGCGCGACGCAGGACCGCCCCTGCGCCAGGCTGAGATAGAGGACCAGTTGGTCTGAGAGATACTTGTCAAACGCGCCGTCGGACGTCATGAACTTGAAGAATTCATCGCAGGTCTCCTGCGCAACCCTCTCGGCGGGTTTGCCCTTTTGCCCCAGTGACGTGAAGCCTGCCCTGCCTTGGCGGAAGCCGGCCTTGACGAAGACGACGGTCCCCGGGGAGGCGGAAGAGACACGAATCACTTCACCACGGGCCGAAGGATAGCCGCGGCGAGCAAGCACGCCCATGGCTTGATCTCTCTGTCGTTCGGCGATGGATATGGGGAGGCGTCCTGCAGCCGAGAGGACGTGGAGCGCCTTCAATTCGCCGCGTTCGGGCCTTTCCATGGGCGTGATGCGGGTGCACGGGTGGATGGTCGCACGGATCTTTCCGCCGCCTTTTGGAAACCAGCCCCAGCGTTCGATCTCCAGTGAGACCTTTGGCCCCAATTCGGACAAAGAAGGGACAAAGACATCCCGCAGGTAATGAAACGAGGGACACCATGGGATATGAGTGCCGCCCGTGATGGTGACAATGGATGTCGTGTCCGCGAAGGCAAGACCCGGAAGCACGGCCTGAAGCACCAAGCCTGTGGATCCTGCGGTCCCGATGTCGAAGCGATAGCTCCCCGCCTTGAGCTCACGGGGTCGGAACGCAAACCTCCCGGACCCTATTTCGGCGCCTTGCACCTGGGCCGACGTGATTTCCGCAACCGCCTTTATGGCCGTCAGGTGCTGCGCTGCCAGTCCGGGCCTTTTCCTGCCTGCACGAATGTGGTGGATCTCGAAGGGCTCTTTGAGCAGGGCGGAGAGCGCAAGGGCTGTCCTCAGGATTTGCCCTCCGCCTTCGCCGTAACTGCCGTCAATGGAGATTGGGGTCTTCATTCCCTCATTGAAATCTACCGCCCTGAAGCCTTGCCGCGCAACGTAAAATCAACCGGCAAGTCCTCGGAAGATCCCCTCCAACACGCCTCCCGAAATGGCAAGGGCCTTTTCGGAGACCGTGAAGCAGTATTCCCTTTTTCCCCGGGGATCAATGTCTCCGATCTTGAGCCCTTCGTGGACATGGACGCCCGGGCGGATCAACCCCCGGATTACCCCGTCGATTTCGGCCTTCACGACCGCCCCTGAGACCGAACCCACGGCGTCTCCCTTCCTGACCATGTCTCCGATATCCAGCACATTCTCCCATTGGCCGGTCTGCGGGGCCCTGAGCACGCGCGCCGTGGTGATCCCCATGACCGGTCCGGGGATACCGGTGTTTGGGGAGGCCGTGCCTCTCAGAAGCAGACGCCCCAGGTCGTGGCCTCGGTTGGTCTCAACCACGAAGTGAACGTCCACCCCCACTTCGAATCCGGGTCCGACACCGATGACCACGGGTCCATCGCTCAAGGCGGTTCCGAGATTCTTTTGGCAAGGGTCGCATCCACGACCACTTCCGGCTGAGCCGCGCGTTTTGATTCGAACCCAGGGTCCACCAGCAGGGGGATCTTTCCCTGTTCCCAGATGCGGGAGATCTCCTGCGTGTTTTTGACGAGAAGACACTCCACCCCCTCCACCTGGCTCCGGCCGTCGTAGACGGCCTCGCAGAATGCCACCTTTCGCCTCACCGCCAGGGGGTTGGAGGTTTCGGTGATCAACACCCTGAAACCCGCACTGGTGAAGTCGCCAGGCAATCCCCGAGCCGATGTCGCCCCCGCCCTTTACCGCTACGCGCGATATCAGAGAGATTGACCATTGGTTTGACCCTTCCTTGTACCATAGAAATATTAGGTGATCTGCCTGATATGGTAGCCCGCCTTTTCGATTTCCGTCACCACCGCCCTGGCATGGTCATGCCCACGGGTTTCCAGGTTGAGCCGCACGCGGGAGACCTCTATGGGGTTGTGCGGATCCAGTCGGTCGTGGAGGATGTGCAGGATGTTGGCCTTTTCTTTTGCAATGATGCCGAGGAGGTTCCAGAGCGACCCCGGGACGTCGAGGAGGTTGACCTCGATGCGTATGAGTCGGCCCATTTTGATGGAACCCCTCTGAAGGATACGGTCGATCATGTTGATCTCGATATTTCCGCCGCTGATGACCAGAATATGCCTCTTTGCATGGGTCGCCATCGTCGCGTCCATGAGGGCGGCAAGGGGCGTGGCACCCGATCCTTCGGCCACGATGTTGGCCTTGTCAAGCAGGCTCAACACCGCCCCGGCGATGCTTTCCTCTTCCACTTCCACCACCTCATCCACATGCGCTTGAATGATCGGGAAGGTCAGGAACCCGGGTCGATTCACCGCAATGCCGTCAGCCAATGTGGGGGCCACTTCGACCTCCACGGGCCGGCCATGCTCAAGCGACCGGATCGTGGAGGGGCAGCTTCTGGTCTGGACCCCGACCACTCGGACGCCCGGCTGGACGGATTTTGCGGCAATGGCGATTCCGGAGATCAGCCCCCCTCCGCCAACGGGGACCACGATGGCCGTTTCGGGGGTGAGAAGGGGCGCAAGCTCGAGCCCGATGGTCCCCTGACCTGAGATGACGAAAGGGTCGTCAAAACCAGGGATGAGGACCATCTCCCTTTCCCGTGCCAGGTCAAGGGCACGCTTATGGGCATCGCTGTAATGTTTCCCAAAAAGAATGATCTCGGCACCGTATTCCTTGACGGCAATGAGCTTCCGCAGGGAGACATCCTCCGGCATGACGATGACGGCACGGATGGACAGCAGCCTCGATGCCCATGCAACGCCCTGGGCATGGTTTCCGGCCGAGGCGGCTATCACTCCCTTTTCTCTTTCCTCCGGCCCCAGATGGCGCAACCGGTTGTAGGCACCCCTGACCTTGAAGGATCCCGTCTCCTGGAGGTTTTCGAGCTTGAGAAAGATCTCGGAGCCCAGAATCTGGCTCAGATAGGCGGAACGGATCACCGGAGAAGGGTGGATCACGCCGTCAAAAGAGCGCTGGGCCGCCTGGATGTCTTTGAGCTGTGGTTCCATAATATCCCCGCGTATTGTTATGAAAGTATCCGTTTTGATGATTTCGATCAAGGGGTTTGTCTCCCCTTGACCCCCTGGGGCCATTCCTCTATTTTCCCGCCTGAAACGAGGTGATGGATTCTCTTGGACCCCTTTACCCTTCTTGGGACGGCCATGGCCCTGGCAATGGACGCATTCGCTGTCGCAGTCGCGATTTCGGCTTCTCTGCCGAGGTTGACGGGCAGACACGTGTTTCGCCTTGCCTGGCACTTTGGCCTGTTTCAGGCACTCATGCCGGTTGCGGGCTGGTTCGGCGGGAGAGCCCTCTCTTCCTTCATCGCACCGATTGACCACTGGGTCGCGTTCGGGCTCTTGTTTTTTTTAGGCGTCCGGATGATCAAGGAATCCTTCAGTGGGAAGGACGGAAAAACGGATGACGATCCGACGAGGGGTTGGAGCCTCGTGATCCTTTCGATTGCCACCAGCCTGGATGCGTTGGCGGTGGGCGTCTCGGTGGGACTGCTTGGGTTTTCCATCTGGGTCCCGGCCGCAGTGATCGGCGTGGTGACGACGCTATTGACCGTTCTGGCCACCCAACTCGGTAGGACCGCGGGTCATTACCTAGGGAAGTGGGCGGAAAGGGTGGGCGGCCTCGTGCTGATGGCCATCGGCACCAGGATCCTGATGGCACATCTTTTCGCGGGTTAGGCTCTCACCAGTCGTTTTCGTGCCGTTTGTGACAAGATATTTCACCACGAAGCACACGTACCAGGGCACGAAGCAAGAAAAGGACATCCACCTTTTACATCTTCAAGACTCTTCATGTTTCTTCGTGCCCTTCGCGGTTAAATCTGCTTTGGTTCCAGCGCCGTCTTTCCCTTTTAGGCCCATGGAAAGGCTATCATGCAAGATGGAGCCTTTCCCGCAACCTGGCCGAGAGGGTTTTGATAAATGCAAAGGCCCTTTCCACTGTCTTTTCCCGGTCCGGGTTGACGAGGCAGCAGGTGGCGGGGGAAAGGAGACTCCGAGAAAGGAGAAAATCCCGGTCGATCCCCTTCCGCCCCAGGGCCGACCAGATCTCTTCTAGGCGCCCTTCCAGGGATGAGAGGCTCTCTTTCTCAAATGGCTCCACATTGGTTGGGGCGATGCCCCAGACGAGGGTCGCCCCCCGATCCAGGAACCTTCGGATGGAAGCGGCGTAGTTGGCGAATATCTCTCCGTTTGAGTAGACGTCGAGAGAGAGGATGTCCAGGTCCAGGCCCAACAGAAAATCCCAGTCCGGGTTGCCGCATAGATGCACGCCCCGCGGCCGGTCCACCATGGCAAAGAATGTTTCCATGTCTGCTCGGGCCGCCATGTCGCCGTAGCCGGACATGGCGTTGAAGAGAAATTGCAGCCCCGGTTCATCGACGAACATGAAGGCATTGGGGTTGCGCTCCTTCAGCCGACCCAATTGGACGTTGATGCGGCGCGCCATGAACTCCAGCATGAAGGTTCGCACCGTGTCGTCATAGAGGATGGGGCGGTCGTCCTGATCCACCACATTGAGGCCGAAGCTGATGGGGCCTTCCAACTGGCCCCGGATGGCTGGGCGGTCCTCCAGGTCCATCTCCAGAAAACGGTGATACACCACCGAGTAGGTCGTGCTGATGTCGAAGTAGCCGGGCTCATCGAAATGCGCCATGGCCTCCTCGAACTCGGCGATGAATTTTTCCATGGAAAAACGCAAGGTGCGCCTTTCCATGTCGAGCACGATGCCAGGGAAGTGCTCCGAGGCCTGCACGTACATGTCCTCGTAGTAGCTGTATAGCGGCAATTGCGGCCAGAACGGGATGTCGAGGGACAGGGCCGTCTCGAGCGCCCGGTCCACGTCGATGTGGGGCATCACGGCCATGGCCGTAGTGAGCAGATTTCCCGGTATGGGCATGGGGTGGTCCGTCCTTTCAAATGGTCGCTGGTCATTTCCGTGCGGGCTTTTCCTTTCGCATCGTTACAGCCTCTTCACGGATCCCCGCCAGATCTTTGGCCAACTTGGCATAGTCGTACCACGTGGAAGCTTCGTCGTTCAAGTGAAAAGCGTGCTGGAAGGTATTCATGTGACCCTCCCCCGCCGACTCTTACCGTGCAGGTGCAAAAGTTTCTTCCAAGGCCTTCGGGGTTTGCAGGGGAGCGTTCCAAACAGAAACCGAGCGGCAGGATGATGGTTGGGTTTTCCATGCATGGCCTTATTGAAAGGCCGAGGTCTCCGACGTTCTTTGCCTGACGTGACCGATTGTGCACACACATCAGAAGGCATCAGACCAGCCGGAGGAACGCATGCAATTTAGAATCATTTATGCATAGATGAGAAACAACCATGTGGAAATGAGCATTTGCCGCCCTTCGGTATGATGATGGCTTGTCGTAGCGCTTTGTGGACGGCGTGCTTTCCAGTGCAAACAGGAACCGAAGGTCTGGCGGATCAAGATGGATGAAAGATGTTTCCTCGCCTGTCGTATCGCCTGTTCCATCGGTGAAAGCGTTTCGGGCATCTCTTTTGCATTCCTCGAAAATAGAAGGTCTTTTGGAGCGGACGGCTTTGAATTAGACCACTTTCAGGGAGGGTACAATTATGGGCCAGAGTGCGGGAAATCTCTTTGAGGGGTTGATTCGGTATTGTTTCCTGGGCGTTACCTTTGCGCTTCTGCCCATGTTGGTGCTCCTGATTTTGGTTTACGCGAGGGATCAGATCCTTAACGCGGTCAAGGCAGAAGTCTTGAGGGTCCCATTTGAGAAACTGTATGAACTTTCGGATCGGTTGGATGAAAGATTCATACAGAAGGATCCCTATGGCGGCGCCATGTGGCTTACACCTCTGATCTGGATCGGCATCACGGCGGCTGTCGGCCTCCTGATTATATTGGCCATTGTAACAGCATCTGAAGTTTGAGAAGGGGCTCTTTCCTGAGATATAAGGTTTTTCCAGGGAGTCATCGATGTCTCAACCGAAATGACAGGCCGTTTTTCAGAAGCATTCGCTACAATCAACATTCCGCTGTTCCACATTTGCTTCCATTCCCGAAGTCAGTCATGACCTAACAATATTTGGACCTAATTGTTTGCTTTTCATGCAATTGGCTTTAGTTCGTACAAGATTGATATAGAAGAAGGAATCACCTGGGCGCGCGTGACCTACAGAGATATTTTCTGGGCACAGCTTTGACGGATGCATGCCTTGTCAATCAAGGAAAGACGGCCCGGGCGCGCTTCCTCATGTCTTTCTCCGAGGGGATTGAAAGGAGCGTGATCTTTCGGGACCATGGACACCGGCTTCGCCATGGTCCCCGGGATCAGTCCACCTGCTGTGAGTAAGTCAATGGGACTCGGGCAAGCTGACATTGCAATGATAGGATAAGAAATCGCTTTCATTGGGACGGATTATCGGGAATTGTGCGCTTGTCTGTCACAGGCAAACTTGACGCATCATCGAGCAGCTTCGTAGAGGGGTTTATATCGAAAACGACCGACCTCCCTTCCCCCTTTTCCAGAAGGTCGCGCACAACCTGCGCGCCAATAAACCCCGTTCCACCTGTGACTAAAAGCCCATGGCAGCCTCCAGTCAAAACTGAACCCGCTTGGTATCCATTGACCTTAGGGTTCTGTCATTCGATGTTGTGAATCTTGCATCTGCCCCTCATTCCTTGTCGTCGGACCTGCCCCAATAAAGCGCCTTCAGTCTTTTCAGGAACTCCGCATCTCGTTTTCTAACAGTTTCATCCAATTCCGCCTTGGAGAAATCCAGGGTGTAATCGTAGAAGCCTTTCCCAGTCTTAATCCCACAGTGGCCTTGAGAGACCAGGCTTTGGAGTGCCTTGGGCGCTTCTATGGAGCTCTGAATCCTGGGAATCACGTTCTCGTATACCTTGAGCCATACATCCAACCCTCCCAGATCCATGGTGAGCAACATCCCGATGCTGGCCAGGCGAAACCCGATGCTGCCCTTGATCGCCTTGTCGATATCTTCGGCGCTGGCCACTCCCCTTTCATAGAGGTCAATCACCTCTCGGGCCACAGCAATCTGGATCCGGTTCACCAGGAACCCCGGCAGCTCCAGGTTGATCTTCACGGGGAGCTTTCTGATTTTGGTCAGAAGTCCGACGGTGGTCTCAACCGTGACCTCGCTCGTCTTCTCGCCCTTCACCACCTCCACCGTGGGGACGATGTGAGGGGGATTGAACCAGTGGGTGATGACTAACCGGTCCTTTTTCTTCACTCGGCTGCCGATATCCGTCATCATCAAAGAGGAGGTGTTGCTGGCGATGATGGCATGGACAGGGCAGAGGGATTCCACTTGCCGGAAGAGATCCTGCTTCAGTGCCAGGTTCTCGGGAGCCGCCTCCACGATGAAATCACAATCCTCCACTGCTTCACGCAGTTCAGTGGTAGTAGTAAGCCTCCGAAGGGCCGGCGCGATCTCTCGTTTTTTCACCAGACCCGCATCATGAAACAGGTCAAGGTTCTTCTTGATATGCGCCCTTGCAGTTTCAAGTATCGACTCTTTGATATCGTAGAGAAGAACGGGGTATCCAGCCATGAGAAAGGTCTGGGCGATCCCATGCCCCATGATGCCCGATCCAAGGACCGATATGGTTTTGACGTCTTCTAACTTCATTCTAACTCCTATCTCCTGGATGATTGGTCTCGTATCCTGACTTCGGTATTCTATCTTCTAATAATTTACCTTATCCAGTCCCTTCAGGCCGAGGATTTTCCTGGCCTCATCAGACGTCGCAGGTTCGATCCCGAGTTCCCTGGCGATCCTGCCAATCTTCTCCACCTGTTCGGCGTTGCTCTTGGCCATGCGGCCTTTTTCCACATAGAGGTTGTCTTCAAGACCGACTCGTACATTCCCACCCATGAGAAGACCCATGTTGCACATGTTCATTTGATGGCGGCCCGCAGCACACACAGACCATTGGAAGTCCCCGATGGCGGTGCGCGCCGTCTGATAGAGGAACATCACATTTTCCAGGGTGGGCTGGATGGCTCCGAGTATCCCCAGAACGAACTGCAGATAAACCGGCTTCTGGAGATGACCTGCCTCGATCATGAAGGCCACGTTGTTGATCATCCCGACATCGTAGATCTCGATCTCTGGCTTGGTTCCGCTCTCCCTGAAGAAATTGCAGAATTCCTTGAGGGTCTTGAAGGTGTTGGGAAAGATGAAGTCTTCGGTCATACCGATATACTGTGGCTCCCACGGGAAGTTCCATTCCTTGTAGCGGGCAAGCTGTGGAAACAGAGCGAAGTTAATGGATCCGAAGTTGAGCGAAGCCAGCTCCGGCTTGAACGTCCGCACCGAAACTGCGCGCTGTTCCGCGGTCATGCCCAGCCCGGCGCCGGTGCTGAGGCAGAGGACCATGTTGCAGCGGGACTTGATATTGGTAATCACCTCCCTGAAAAGGTCTGCAGACACAGAAGGTGCCCCTGTCTGGGGGTCTCTCACATGGATGTGAGCCACGGCTGCCCCGGCCTCATACGCCCTCACCGCCTCATCCGCAATCTCTTTTGGCGTGATGGGCAGATGAGGGGTCATGGTCGGGGTATGGATGCTTCCGGTGATTGCTGCGGTGATTATTGCCTTTGACATTCCTCTCTCCTCCTTATTTTAGGTTCTCAGTTCCGTTCTAGTCAGGATTCGTTGCTCTTCAGAGATCTGTCGTTATTGAATCCTGTCCTTGCGAGTCCGCCTCATGCGGGCCCCTTCCAAGGAATCGTTTGAATCAAGATGTCCGACCACAGGAAAGTCCTCCTCTTTCTCCCCTTCTCACCCTCTCTCCAGGTTTCTTAGTCCCATCAACCATCGCCGCTTCAGAGGGTCAGGCGCTCGCGATGACGTTCATATAACGCTGAATTATGCAACTTGGCCCCAGCGTGACAATATCCTCGGCAACCAGAGGCAACACCCAGGGAACACGATCCTAGCCACTGAGATCAAAAACTGAAGAAGGACCAAATGCATCCGCCCCCGATAAATGTCCGTGAGGGAGATCTGCGGTGCGATCTCCTTCAGGTAGGAGATGGATTAAGCAAAGGACGGTGACAGGAACGATACCTGCAGGTTGACGCAGACCACTAGCCCCACCCGCAGGGGATCTAGCTTCAGGTTGAGGAGCGCGGGGGCGAAAGATCGGCACCATAATCGTGAGATTACCGATCCATTCAATGAAGCAATCCGGAATCAGAATGATGATCAACAGCACGATGAATACCCCCCCCAGCGGCCCAAGCCGAAACCCAGCAGCAGGTCTGTGATGACCTGGCCGCACCCGGCGTTCAGAAAGGCTCCGGTAAATATGTTGGAAGCAATGGCAATGAAAATGATCATGGCCGTGATGCGGAGCGCCAGGTAGCAGCTCTGCTTGGGTGAGGTGAGACGACAAAAACTCGCTTTCAGTGGAAAGGAGTATAGGGGATTGTACCCAAGTGTGTCAAGGGCAAACTTAGCACATCATGTTGAGGGTCAGAGGATTGGAGTGTACTGGGGCGTCCCGGCCTGGTATAGTCCTTTACGGGACGAAGGGCAACCGGGTTCGGTGCTCTAATGAGAGAGGGCCTTTTGCAGGAAAAAGGGCACGGCCCGCCGCTCCGCGCTAGCCCGCAACCTTTGCAGGGCGTTGTCGAACAGGGCTGAGTCCCGCTGGTCCGCCAGGGTGAAAGGCCAAGGTTTGCTGCAGGGATTTTTCGAGCCCGGCGAGGTCACGTGCGGACCCGGTCGGGACCTGCCCCAGTATCTGTTCCATTTCCCGGGCCGGGTCCTGGCGGTAGAGCTCCTGCCCGCTATCGTGCTTTTGATAGAACTTGCGGCGCCGTTCGAAGCTCAGCAGCTTGCGGCTATACACGCGCTCCTGCAAAAAGGTGAGGTGATGAACCGTCTGTCTGTCGAGGATGAGGTACCCCTTTTCCACGACTGAATTGCCTGTGTAAATCTTTTTCCCGTAGTCGCTTTTCATGAGTCCATCCTTACTTCGTTCGAAGTTATCCGGTGAATAACAGATTGAACAAGGGGAGCACAAACGAAAATGGAGGGGCTGGTATCCCCATTGGTTTTCCCCATCGAGATCTGATATGGATTTAGGGCGGACTCATCAGTGACTGCCCCGATCGCGCCGGGACCGCGTTTGGTTGGGCTCGAAGGCCTGCGCTAGGAGATCCCTATTGAATAGGAGGAGGGCTATGGAAGAAAAAATAGTCTATTTTGAGAAACCAGGGAAAGGGAATACAGCGGAAGTCCTTCAGCTGGTTAAAGAGAGAGCGCAAGCCAGAGGAATTAGTCGATTTGTCGTGGCATCAACCCGAGGGGGTACAGCAAGAGATTTCCTGGAAGCCGTCACCGGAACAGACCACCGTTTAGTCATCGTTCCATGGCAATTCGGTTTCAAAGGCGAAGACCAACCCTTCCCACAGGAACTGGTGGGTGAGCTTCGGGCGAAGAACCACCAGGTTCATTTCGGGACGATGTTGTTTCACACAACGGAGTTTTACGGGGCAAGCGCTCCTCAGGCCATGGCTAACCTTCTTCGGACCTTTGGGCAGGGAACCAAGGTTTGTCTGGAGATCCTTTTGATGGCCTGTGACGGAGGATGTATCAGGATTGGGGAAAGGGTTATCGCGGTGGCAGGTACGGGCTCCGGAGCGGATACCGCTCTCGTTGCCACTGCTGCGCCCACTACCAGGCTGGGCTCACTCCGCATCCATGAGATCATCTGCAAGCCCCTCATGTGATCATATGAATCAAAGAAACTATCGAAACGTTCTCTTCATTTCTCTCTCCCAATTCGGGATCGCGTTTTCTTTCAATTTCGTCATGGTATTCCTCCCCTTTTTCATTCATGACATCAGCCCCTATTCCTCTCAAGACACCCTGATATGGGTAGGATTTATCATGGGAGGACCAAGCTTAGCTGCGGCTTTTGCGTCTACCTTTTGGGGATCCTTAACCTCCCGTCTCAGTCCCAAGCTCCTTTTTATGAGGGGATTGCTCTCCCATGCCGTTATCATCGTGTTGATGGGGTTTGTTTCGAGTCTTCCTGTTCTTCTTGTCCTTCGCATCGTCCAGGGGATACTGGGTGGTATTTCTACAGTGGGCCTGATCATTGTCTCTTCGTCGTCATCCAGGGAATGGGCATCAAGAGATATAGGTTTGTTTCAAAATGCCATGACACTCGGACAGTTGGTTGGTCCCCCGATAGGCGCCCTGGCCGCCACAACGCTGGGTTACGAAGGCGCCTTTATAAGTGCCTCGGCTTTAGTCTTTGTGACGCTGGCATTCTGTTTCTTCTATGTGAAGGAGTTCCCACATGAATCAAGACAAACTACCACCTTTACAAAACATGCGATGAACAAGAAAACGCTCACCGCGTGGGGACTTTGTTTCACCGCCACTGCCCAGTTGATGTTCTTGCCCAGCGTCCTTCCGAATGTTTTCAGGGGATTCAATATGGAAGAAAGCATGGCTGTAGAATCGGCCGGCCTGGTTGTCATGTTGTATACGGCAACGGCTATGGCGGGAACTTTTTTGATGTGCAGATTGGCTTCAAGGGTCACGAGTTACAGGTTGATCATTAACGTGAGTATTTTGGGAACGGTTTTGCAATTCTTGCTATCGGTAAGTCCCGGGATTGCGAGTTTCGTTGCTGTCCGGATGCTTCAGACTGCCATGATAGCCGCTGTTGTGCCGTTAGTCTTTTCGTCTTTTGCCTCAGATTTGGACGGACGGGTGATAGGATTCTTGAATTCAAGCAGATTTGCAGGGAATGCGCTGGGCCCCATGATCGCAACCTCCGTCCTTGCCTTTTCAAGCTTGAACTGGCTCTATCTTTCCATAGGCAGCATGGGCCTGCTGGCCTTGGTTAGCTATGCGGTTTGGTGAGACGAGGTGATATGATAAGGACTCGCTTTCAGTGTGGTGGGGTATGGGGGATTTTGCCCTTGTGTGTCAAGGGTAAACTTAGCACATCATGTTGGGGGGTCAGAGAATTGCGGTGTGCTGGGGCGTTCCGCCCCGGTATAGTCGTCCACGAGGCGAAGGGGAGGCGCGTTCTGTGCCTTGTTGAGAGCGGGCCTTTCGCGGGAAAAGGGGCGAGGTGCGTCATCTTATGAAGGCCTTAAAAAGCCACAAGCGCTAAGTTTCCAAGCTTGAGTTGTAATAAAACAGCACTTCTCAGAATAAGGACAAAGACTGATGGAATTAATCTATTCTCGGGGAAACTATTGCATTCGGAGACCATCCTTATATTCCAATGGAATACGGTCTTACTTGGTTCCCACGCCTGTATCAACTTGAATTCCCAGCCATTGGACGCCCACCGCCTGGAGATAGCGAATCGTTTCAAACATTTTTTCCGGTCCTTGAAGGGTCTGACATTTCCTGCGATAGGCACCTCTGTTTCAATAATCTCTTTAAGATTCTGCGGCACCTGTGATCCTACCCACATGAGGCCCCTGCATCCTCAAGACCCAAGGCCGTTTCTATCAATCCGTTCTCCCTGATCGCTTGAATGGGATAGGTAATTGCCGACATAAAAATCGGTGTTTTGACCTCCAAACCCCTGCAAGCCGTGCTAGATCTCACAGCATCGATGCATCTTGTCCGAAAGGTTTACCGGCTAAACACAGTCCGATCGTGCAGGATATCGAATTCCGTCTCCACACCATTTAAAATCTTCCCGTAGGGTTTTTCTTCAAGCAGTTTTTTCCCTTTTTCATACAATTCCGTTAGTTCCATAAGGAGTTGTCTCCTCTTCCCGAATATCTTCATGAAACGGCATCAGTGGGGTCCAATTAGAATCAAGGCCGGTGGAATCTTAGTTGCCTTCTGTTCCCAGGAAGGGCGAAAAATGGATGAGAGATCGATTGGCACCGGATACACTTGAAAGACCAACTGCAGCCATCGTCCGTCGCAGTTCGGCGGTAATTTGATTGATAAGAAGCTCCACTCCGGCCGCACCGTCAGCAGCATAAGCCAGGAGCATAGAACTCGCAAATCCTACGGCTTTGGCCCCGAGAGCAATGGCTTTCAGTACATCGTTGCCCGTCCTGAAGCCGGTATCTACCAAGACAGTGAGTCTTTGCCCGACCCTTTCCGCTATTTTCGGAAGGGCCATCATCGAAGGAATCGTGTAATCAATGGCCGCGGTTCCATGGTTGCTCACCACTACAGCGGATGCCCCAAGCTGAAAGGCCTTTTCCGCATCAACTACACTCAGAACTCCTTTTATTATGAAAGGGAGCTTTGTCCCGGCAATTATCTGCTTGATTTCCTCGCTCTTTTGCGGGCCAAAAATATCGTCTCTGGATACCTCATCCCCGACCAAGCGCCCGTAAAAATGATCAATGTCCATTCCAACCGCTACGCAGCCCCGTTCCTCTGCCTCACGAACTTTTTTATAAATAAGGTTTGTCTCTCGATAGGGTTTGACGATTTTTACAACCTTCGCCCCAAGGTCGATAGACTTCTGCAATTCACTTGGACCACCTATGCCGAGCATCATGAGGGCACCGGCCCTTTCCACGCCCCTTGCAATTTCCACCAGCCCTTCATCAGACGCAAAGTCCGTTTTTGAAATGGGAGAGCAGAAGATAGGAGTCTTCAGGGTCATGCCCAAAAAATTGCACCCGGTATCTACTTCGACCGGATCGAAATAGTTCGGAACAAGAAGAAGAGCATCCAGATATTTACGATTCATTCGGGTTGTGACCCCTATGTCACCGTTCGGCGGAGGGGTCCACTTCGATCCCATCTTCTGCAAATTCTCTTGGCCCTTTTGATAGATTTGAGAAATGGTAGGAGGCTTTTCTTTCATAGATCCTCTCCTTTCATGCTACTCTGATTTGCTGTTTGCGCCTTCAACCTGTCCATCGTGATTGATCATCTATTTCCTTTCCGGTTTCCGAACGGACGGCTTCTCTTCTTCCTTTTGCATCTTGCGGCCATTTTCAGATGATGAGATAATGATAAAAAACTCGCTTTTTTGAAGAAGATTATAGAGCGATTCCGATTGGTTGTCTAGGAGAAATTGACCACAACATATGTGGTGTCAGCTTGAATTGTGGCGGCGCTCTGCTAGAGAATATTTGGCGCGAGTAAGAGAGGGCCTTCGAGAGATAGGAATCTGCGGATATTGACGTCATTTGGGCGTGAATTGGCAATAGCAATCCCTGGGATTCCAAGGCCGGTTTTCAAAAGGCCATGAGGCTAAAACCTTGGATTAACCCTGTTCATAAGCCTCAACGGGGTGATCCGGGTCGCAATAGAGGTAATCGTCAAAAAGAGGGACCTGAGAATCCGAGTAATCCGGATGGGACTGAGGAGGCAGCGCGTTGGCCCTCTTCGGTGGCGGTCTGACTTTCTGATCCCAAAGTCCCAGGTGTTTAAGGATTTTCTTGATCACCTCCTCATTCCCGACGAATGCCAATATAGGCATCCGGCCCTGGCATTTGGGACAGCAACGGGGATCCGTTCGTTCTGATCGCTCTTTTCCGCTTGTCCCGGGCTACATTACTGAAGGAGCCGTAATAGCGAACCGTGTGTTCGTTTTTATTGGGGACATGCGAACACATGGCCGTGGGCCACTCTAAGGCATCGAAGATCTTCTCCTCTTTGCCGTCCTTGGATTTGTAAATGACCGTTGACTCCTCAGGAAAATTTAGATGGTAAGCCAATGGAGGTAAGAAGGGGCTTCACCGAGGTGGGGACCAAAGCCCTGGTGATGAGCATGTGGTCGGTCCAGGACAGGGAGACCAAAGAACTCGTGGTGGAGTTTTAAAGGAATGTCCTTTCGAGCAAGATGAACCGGTGCCAGTCATTGCGGCAGGCGGCACTCACTGAGATGCGGGGGGGGTACGGGCATAGAAATCCATTCTGCTGGGGGCCTTCGTGTTCCTGGACGAGCCGTGAAGGAAGGGGCTCGCTGAACAGACACAGAGAAAAGATTGGGGTGATATCGTCTTAGGATGGGTGAGAAGAGGCAGATATGGGATATGGGATTCTAGATGTGGGATTTGAATACGAAGACTTTGTGGCTTCGTGGCTTGTGTGAGAAATAGAGGATTTGGTTTCGCCTGTCTTCCCTTCAGCATCGCGTCGGTCTATTGGGGGTTGCAGCCTGTTATCTTTTCGATGGCCTCGGCTGCGGCTTCCCTGACATCAGGGGCAAATGGGCCGGTCTGGATCTCCAGTAGATGCGGGAGCATGTCCGCGCTCCTAAGTTCGCCGAATACGTACAAGAGGTCCCCTTTCACGGCGTCATCCGCTTCGGGGAATCGATCCCAGAGTGGTTCGGCGGCCTGAAGCGCCAGGGTCGGATTCTTTTCGGCCAATTCTTCCATGACCACCATGGCGCCCATTCGGACGGGCCACGATTTGCTCACAAGGAGGCCTTGGAACGCGGGAAAGATCTCCCCTCTCTCCAGCATCACGGATGCAAGGCGGCTTGCACCCCCCTCTTTGAGTATGCGCTCCAGGGCGGAAGGGGCAAGGGCCGCCGGGTCGCGATGGATCAACACATCGAGGATCTCTTCGATCCTGAAGAAACCGGTCCATCGAAACCCGTCATCCAGCACCACGGTCGGCACGGCCTGCACTTTCTCCGCCTTTGCTTCCTCCGGAAAGAGCGCACAATCTATGATGCTGACCCGGATGTTTCGGTTTGAAATGGCAAGGGGCGTCAGCCTTGCGATGACCGCCGGACAATGGGGGCACTGAAGACCCATGAACACGCGAAGATCCGCGGGCAGGGTTACCGCTTCTACATGACGACCAATGAAATCGTCGAAGGTAAGCGGGCCGCCTTCGGCCTGGGATAGCGCCTCCAGGAATGGGGCCAGCTCCAATCCCGCCGGGATCGCGTGATATATGAGGTTTTCCCGGATCGCCATGCCCGGGCGTTGGCCCGGATCGATGGTCTCGGTTACTAATTTTAGTTGAGGCGCCATGTGTACCAGGTCGTCCAGAAAGGCGTCGAACTCAAAAGACCTGCGATCGTCGTTTTTCATGAACGTGATTCGCGCATCTCCTGCTCCCATGGCCCATTGGCGGGTTCTTTCCCGGTCCTTATCTTCCATAAGTGTCCTGTCCCCTTCATAAAGACCGCCCTCAGCCAGTCCTTTACAGCAAGTTTCAATTGAAGTAGGGATAAAATAACGGTGCAAGGTGCACGGTGCAAGGTGCACGGCGGCAAAAGACATGTAAAGGAGAAGGTCAGGAAGATTTTGGAGGAGTTGCCCGAAGGGGTGGCGCTTGTGGGAGCGGCGAAAGACCCGGACGGTAGACGAGATCCTCGATGCTGCTGGCGGCTACGAGGGGTTGAACCGGCGGCACGCGTTGGGCCTGGGCGCGGCCGAGTTGGTCTCGCGCTGGGAGCACCTGATCGCCGTGTTGGAACGTGTGCTCGCAGAGACGTTTTCGGGGACGGCACCAGGCATTCGCCGCGGGATCGACGGCACTTAGCCCCGAGGCCCCTCGGCCCCGCGTCAGCTCCCACAATGGGTATCGAGCCCCCGACGGTACGTCAGCCTTCCGGCCAGGACAGCTCCATCCCGTTCGGAATTGCGTGATAAATGAGGTTTTCCTCGATCGCCAAGCCGGGCGTTGGCCCGGATCGATGGCCTCGGTTAGCAGCTTTTCCATGATCTTGGCGCGGTGGGTCTCGACCGTGATCGGGCTGGGGCACAGGATATCGCAGGTCTTCCTGGTTGAACGTTCTTGGGCGATCATCTGGAATGATCAGGTATCATGGATACTACAGAAGACTGCCGAGGCGCCCGGAAGCCGCTTTTGTCTGCAGTCCACAATCCATTTCGCCTGTATAACTATGCATCTATGTAGCGGAATTTTTCCTTGACAACCAACTGCCCCTTTGCCATACATTGCCTTCAAAGAGACACCTTCTATCCCCTAAGTCTGCCGGGCGAGCCAGCTGAGTCACCGCCTGCTGCTTCGCTCGGCCAGCGCCGAGGAGGAAAATCCATGCAATGTAACCGAGGATTTTCTTAATCGGGGAGTGGAGGGGCTCATAATCTGTTTTCCTTCCGAGATTGACCAATAGCCGCTGCCTTCAGCGAGCGGGAAGTGCTTCCGGCGTATGTCTTAGAATCTCTCAATGGCCACCAACAGGGGAAGGCCCCGGTGGCCTTCTATGGGCGATTTTCGATGCGTCAGCCATTACGAAAGCAGCGCATTGCCCTTATCTCCGGGCCAGGAGACCAGCACGGGACACGACTGCCGCGAGGGTCGCTCAAGGCCTTCTCGGCCAATGGTCTGGAGCCGGACTCCGAGTTGAAACTTCTAAGGAATATGCCTTATCCAAGAATCTTCTCAAGCGTTTCGCCACTGACGACAACATGGTCAGGGCGGTGCTCTAATGGCATTGCCGGCATCCACGTTTGTCACCAGCCACGAGTTCATGGTGTAAACCGGTTGGACCCCGCACAGCCTTGCAGGAGGCCGCCTGGATGCAAGGCGTGCCCTGTCCGACAGAGGGAGAGAGCGGGAGCCCAAGGGGCCCCGTCCGTAACTGATCCAAAAACGTGAAGGGAGGAAAACAGCATGAATCTAAGAGGTAAATGGATGGGTTTGATCGGTGCCCTGGCCGTACTCCTGGCCCTGGGCGTCCTGTCGGCGGGGGCGGCCGACGACGTGGTGCGGTTGGGCGTAATCAGTCCGGCCAGCGGCAACTACGCCGACCTGGGTGCGGCCGAGCGGTTGGGCATCACCATGGCCGTGGAGGAGATCAATGCCAAGGGCGGCGTGCTCGGCAAGAAGGTCGAGATGATCGTCGAGGACACGGAGACCAACCCAGAGGTAGGCGCCCGCAAGGCCAAGAAGCTGATCGAGCAGGACAAGGTGCACTTTTTGATCGGCGCCATCTCTTCCTCGGTGGCCATCGCCATTTCCGAGGTGGCACAGCGCGACTACAAGATTTACTTCAACACCAACACCAATTCCGACGAGTGCACGGGCGAGCGCTGCCACCGCACCAACTTCCGGGTGGGTCCCAATAACCACATGCTGGTCTTTGGCGTGGCGCCCTACATCGCCCGCAACTATGGCAAGAATTGGTACTTCATCACCCATGACTACAGCTGGGGCCGTTCCGGCACCAAGGTGTTCCGCGAGATCCTGGCCAAGGAGGGCGGCAAGGAGCTGGGAGAGTCCCTGATCCCCATGAACACCCGTGACTTCAGTTCCTACCTTCTCAAAATCCGCAACCTCAAGCCTAAGCCGGACATCATCATGTGCACCATCGGCGGTTTGGACCGCTCGGCCATGTTCGAACAGATCCGCCAGTTCGGCATGGACAAGGATTTCAAGTGGGGCTTCAGCCTTATGGACTACGGCGACGCCTGGTCGGTGGGTCCTGAAAAGGCCCTCGGCGTCTTCGCCTGCGAGTGGTATCACACCATCGACGTACCAGGGGTGAAGGAGTTCGTGGCCAAATATCAGAAGCGCTGGCCTAAGGCGATCTTTCCCGTGCCCGAGAACAACTGCTATAACGGCTACATAGGCGCCCGGGAGTTGTTGCGCGCGGTCGAGCGGGCCAAGAGCCTGGATACCACCGCGGTGATTAAGGCCCTGGAAGGTCACACCTTCTCGGATAACATGAAGCCCAACCCCACCACCATCCGGGAATGGGACCATCAATTCGTCTCCGACGTAGTCATTGCCCGTATGAAGACCAGTGAGGAGTTGGCCAAGGGAGACAAGACCGACTTTTACCACATCATCAGCTTCATGAAGGGCGCCGACGTCGTGCGCACCCGCGAAGAAAATCCCTGCAAGCTTGAACCCTATCAATAACCCTTAGGCCGGAAGGTCCGGGCCTCGCAAGAGGCCCGGACCTTCCGGCCGCCCACACGAGGACCGGTGGATCGATCATGGAAGAGCTTTACGCCCAACTGTTCAACGGCCTGGTGCAGGGATTGCTGTTCGGGGTCATGGCCCTGGGGTTCATGCTGATTTTGAGCGTCATGGAAGTGATCAACTTCAGCCATGGCGCCTTGTTCGCCCTAGGCGCCTACTTCGCCCTCACTCTGCAAAAACTGGTGGGCTACTGGCCTGCCCTCATCTTCGCTCCGATCCTGGTGGGGCTCATCGGCCTGGCCATGGAAAAGACAATGGTGCGGCGAATCTACGGCAAAGACCCCCTTTTCGGCCTCCTCATGACACTCGGCATGGCCATGGCTTTTGAAGAAATCATCCGCATCGTATGGGGCAAGGCCGGCCATCCCCTGGCCCCCCCCAGCTTCGCCGTCGGCCCGATCGACTTGGGCCTGACGTGGTATTCCAAATACATGCTGTTCATGGCCGTGCTCTCGTTGATCCTGCTATTCTTGGTCTGGTGGTTTCTGGAAAAAACCCCCTACGGCTCCATCATCAAGGCAGGCGTTTCGGACAGCGAGATGGTCCTGGCCCTGGGCAAGAACCTGAGACTGATCCGTACCCTGGTCTTCGGCCTGGGCGCCGCTCTGGCCGGCATCGCGGGGGTCATCACCGGCCCCATGTGGAGCCTCAAGCCCACCATGGGCACCGAGGTATTGATGCCCTCTTTTGTAGTCGTTGTTATCGGGGGTATCGGAAGCTTTTGGGGCGCGGTGCTCGGCGGCATCATCGTGGGTCTCTCCAAGACCCTCAGCGTGCTCTGGTTTCCCCGCATGTCCGAGTTGGCCATGTATTTCATCATGGCCGTGGTCCTCCTGCTGCGTCCCCGCGGCCTTATGGGCAAAAAATCCCTGTTGGAAGAGTAGAGGGGGGGGCGCGCCGTGAGGATCGTCAAACATCCCATGTTCATCATTCTGGCGATATTCGGCCTGGCGCCTTTGTTGGCGGGCAGCAGGACGCTCGCCACAGAGGTGATGATCTGGGCCATTTTCGCCATGGGTTTCAATATCCTGTTAGGATACACCGGCCTGCCCTCCTTCGGGCACGGCCTTTTTTTCGGCGTGGGCGCCTACCTTTGCGGCTTGGCCCAGAAAAATATCCTGCACAGCAGTCTGCTTTCGCTCCTTGCCGCCATGTTGGGCTGCGCGCTGATCGCCTCGCTGCTCGGCCTTTTCGTGGCCAGGAAGCGTGGCATCTACTTCGCGCTCCTGACCATTGCCTTCACCCAGATGTTCTACTTTATCTGCTTCCAGTGGGACGCCGTGACCGGCGGCGAAAACGGCTTGATGGGCATTGAGCGTTACAGCTTCCTGGGCATTCCGATCACGGACGATCTGGCCTTCTATTACTTCGTTTTCTTCCTGCTGGGTCTGAGTATGTTTCTTCTCTGGCGGCTGGTGCGCTCGCCCCTGGGCGGCGTGCTCTACGCCATCAAGCAGAACGAGGTGCGGGCCAAGTATCTGGGCTATAACACCACACTGTACAAGTGGATGGCCTGGGTGATCTCGGCGGCCTTCGGCGGGCTGGCCGGGGGCTTGCACGCCATGCTCACCCATGGCGCCTTTGCTGACCCCGTGCACTGGTCCCGCTCGGGCGATGTGGTAATGATGGTCATCATCGGCGGCGGGCTTTTCAATTTTTTCGGTCCGGTGTTGGGTGCCTTCATCTTCATCGCCCTGCGCGACATCTTCTCGACCATCACCCAGAATTGGTACCTCTTCTACGGGCTTTTGATCGTCGTCATCGTACTCTTTATTCCGGAGGGCATCCTGGGGTTTGTGCGGGTGGGACGCTCTGGCGCCCGGAATGTTCAGGCCTCCGGGGCCGCCAAGCCCTCAGCGAAGAGGGGATGAGTCATGGTCATGCTGGAAACCAATGGCATCAGCAAAAACTTCGGCGGTCTCATGGCCAGCCGCAATATAAGCTGCAAAATAGAAGAGGGCCAGATCACTTCGATTATCGGGCCCAACGGGGCGGGGAAGACCACCTTCTTCAACATCCTCACCGGTCTTTACCACCCCGACTCGGGGAGCATCTTCTATAAAGGCCAGGACATCACCGGCTGGCCCATCCACAAGATCGTCAAACTCGGGATCGTGCGGTCTTTCCAGATACTGAACATATTCAATGAGATTTCTCCGGCGGAAAATATAAGGCTGGCCGTGCACTCCCGCCAGAAGCGAGGCTTTTCCTGGTTCCAACCGGCCAGCGGTTTCGCTGACGCCAATCAACAGACCGAAGAGGTGTTGGAGGAGATCGGGCTCAACGACGTCAAGGATCTGCCCACCAAAAACCTCTCCTACGGAGACAAGCGGGTCTTGGAGGTCGGCATCGCCCTGGCCTCACGGCCGGAGCTCCTGCTCATGGACGAGCCCACCTCGGGGCTTCCCGCCTCCGAAACCGAGCGCATCAAGGAATTCATCAAGAAGATTTCCAGCCGGCTCACGGTGGTGGTCATCGAGCACGACATGGACATCGTGTTCACAATAAGCGACACCATCATTGTGCTGCATCAAGGTGAAATCATCGCCCAGGGTACCCCGGACCAGATTAGGGCCAACTCCCTGGTTCAGGAAGCCTACTTGGGAGGGATAGAGTGATTCTCGAGCAAGACACCATCCTCACGGTGGAGGCCATCAACACCTTCTACGGCGAGGCTCACGTGCTGCACGACATTTCCTTGGACGTACACCGGGGCGAGACCGTGGGGCTTTTGGGGCGAAACGGCGCCGGCAAGACCACTACCCTGCGCAGCATCATGGGCCTCACCCCGGCCAAGACAGGGCGTGTCACTTTTAAGGGCCAGGACATCACCCATCTGTTCACCAACGAGATCGCCAACCTGGGGTTGGGCTGGGTGCCCGACAACCGGCGCATCTTCCCTACCTTGACCGTGCAGCAAAACCTGGAGATTGCCCGCAAGGGCAAGAACGGCGGCAAAGACGGTTGGACCCTGGAGCGGGTTTACCGTCATTTCCCCAATCTGAAGGACTTGGCAAAACGCAAGGGTGATACCCTCTCCGGCGGCGAGCAGCAGATGCTCTCCATCGCCCGTACTCTCATGGGCAACCCCGAGTTGGTGCTATTGGACGAGCCCTCGGAGGGGCTGGCTCCCATTATCGTGCGCGAGGTGATGAACCTTATCTTGGAGCTCACCCAAAGCAATATTACCATCGTGCTGGTGGAGCAGAACTCGGCCATGGCGCTCAAGGTCTGCTCGCGGGTCTCCGTGCTGGATGACGGTCGAAACGCCTACGCCTGCACCGCCGACGAACTCAACGCCGATGGCGCGCTCCGCCAGAAGCTGCTCTGCGTTTAGGAACATAACCGCGCATTGTCCCTCGCTATCGCCGACGGCCGTTCGCCCCACCCTCGAACCGGAAGCGGGGGAATGTCGGCCACAAGGAGGTTGAAAATGGAAATCAAGCACGTGGCCGTGGTGGGAGCGGGCACTTTGGGTGCCCAGATAGCCATGGTGGCCGTCGCCGCAGGATACAAGGTCACCACCTACGATACTCGGCCGGACGCCCCGAGCTCTGCCTGAACCTGCACTTCGGAAGCCCCCCTGGAGGGGCTCAATCACGTGGACTTCATGGGCGGCAGCCGCACCCGGCCCGAGGTCATGGAGGCCGGAGACGGTTTCCTGGGCTGCCTGCCCTTGCGGGTTAACAAAGAGGTACTGGGCTTTTGTTTCAACCGGGTCTGGCGCGCTCTCGAAAGCGGTTAACGAACCGAGGAGACATAAGAAAAATGCCAAGGAACATAACGAAAGTCGTGGTTGTGGGGGCCGGGATAATGGGCCATGGTGTGGCCCAACTCTTGGCCCAGCACGGCTTGGCCGTCAATCTGGTAGACAAAAATGAAGATCTGCTGCGGAAAGGCCGGGATTGGATACGGGACAACCTGGAATATATGGTTCAGCTTGGCGAGCTGAAGCCGGAGAGGGTGGAGGCTGTTTTCGCCAACCTGACCTTTACCGACAACCTCCCGGAAAGCCTGCCTGGCGCGGGCTACGTGCTGGAGGCCATCACGGAGGACTTTGACCTCAAGCGCGCGATCTGGTCGGTGCTGAGCGACAAGGCCGATCCCGACGCCCTTCTGGCCTCCAACACCAGCTCCTACGACATCGACGAGCTTTCTCAAGGCGTGGACGGACCGGAGCGCATTATCGGCACCCACTGGTTCCATCCTCCCCAGATCACCCCCTGCGTGGAGGTGATCCCCGGCAAACAGGCCGAGCCGGAAAACGTGGCCCTCATGATGGACTTCCTCACCGGCTTGGGCAAGGTCCCAACCCGTTGCAAAAGCGGTCCCGGCTTCGTGGCCAACCGCATCCAGATGGCCATGGCCGCCGAGGCCATCGCCCTGGTGGAGGAAGGCATGGCCACCCCGGCCGAAGTGGACCGCATTGTGAAGACCAGCTTCGGGTTCCGCCTGGGCGCTTACGGCCCCTTCGAGATCATGGACCAGGCTGGCGCAGATACCTACCAAAGCGTGTTCCAGTACCTGTACTCCAAGCTGCCTCGCGATCATTTCAAACCGCCCAAAGTTTTGGCCGCACAGGTGGCGGCCGGCAAACTGGGTCTCAAAACCTCCTCCGGTTTCTATGAGTACGGTCCCGGCGCCGCCGACGCCATGCGCCGCGAGCGGGACCGCAAATTTTACGCCCGGCTGCGTCTCGTCAAAAAAGAATGGAAGAAGAAAAACAAATAAACCTAGATTTCGGCCCCGGCGAGCGGGGATTTCAAAGGAGATTGCCATGAGCAAAGTGATCGTCAACTGTGCCGTTACCGGCGCCATCCATATTCCGTCCATGAGCCCCTACCTGCCCATCACGGCCAAGCAGATAGCGGACGAGGCGGTATCAGCGGCCCAGGCGGGCGCCGCTACCGTGCACCTGCACGCACGCGACCCGGAAACCGGCCAGCCCAACTCCGACGCCGAGCTTTTCCGGGTCTTTTGCCAGGATGTCCACGCGCGTAGCGACGTGATCATCTGCATTACCACCGGCGGCGGCCTGGGCATGACTGTCGATGAACGCATGATTGCAGTCAAGAAGCTCAAGCCCGAGCTGGCTTCCCTCAACATGGGCTCCATTAACTTCGGTCTCTTCCCTCTGAAGGATCAGATCAAGGAGTACAAGCACGAGTGGGAAGAGAAATACCTGGAGATGACCCGGGACTTCGTTTTTAAAAACACCTTCTCGGATGTGGGCCGCATCCTGGAGATCATGCGCGACAACGGCACCAAACCCGAAATGGAGTGCTACGATATCGGCCATCTCTATAACACCGCCTACTTCGCCGACAAGGGCTACCTCGAGCCGCCGTTCTGGTTCCAGTTCATCATGGGCATCATGGGTGGCATCCAACCCTCGGTGGATAACCTCCTTCACTTTAAGAACACGGCCGACAAGCTCTTCGGCAAGGATTACCTTTGGTCCGTCCTGGCTGCCGGCAAGAATGAGTTCGCCCTTGGCACCGTTGCGGTCGTCATGGGTGGCAATGTCCGGGTGGGCATGGAGGACAACCTCTACCTCGGCAAGGGCAAACTGGCCCGGAACAACGCCGAGATGGTGGCCAAGATCGTGCGCATCATGGGCGAGCTCAGCATGGAACACGCCACCCCCGACGAGACTCGCAAAATTCTGGGTCTCAAGGGAAAGGACCAAACGAGTTTTTAGGAGATCCGGATGAACGAGACCCAATCCATGCTTGACCGGGCCCTGGCCTCCGGTCAGCAAAACCTCTCGGAACACGACAGCAAACGTCTCCTGGCCTCCTACGGCATCCCCGTCTGCCGGGAGGTGCTGCTTAAGGACCCATCCGAGGCGCCGACCGCCGCTGAGCGGTTGGGCTACCCCGTGGTGCTCAAGGTCTGCGCCGCCAAGGTTGCCCACAAGGCCGAACAAGGGCTCGTTGAGGTGAACCTCAAGAACCAAGAGGAACTAAAGGGCGCCTGCGACCGGTTGGCTCCCCTGGCCCGAGCGCATGGGGGAGCCCTGCTCCTGCAGGAGATGATCAAAGGGGAACGCGAGTTGGTCATGGGCCTCACCCGAGACCCCGGCTTCGGCCCCTGCGTGATGTTCGGTCTGGGAGGTATCTTCACCGAGGCCCTGGCCGACGTCAGCTTCCGGGTGGCCCCCTTGAGCCTCCCCGATGCGAGGGGGATGATCGAAGAGATTCGTGGGGCCAAGCTGCTCGGCGCCCTGCGCGGTCTGCCCGAGGTGGATAAGGAGGTGCTTGCTCATTGTCTCTGCGCTTTGGGCCGCCTGGGCCAGGAGCATCCCGAAATAAAGGAACTCGATATCAACCCGCTCATCGTGTGCCAGGGTCGCCCCGTGGCCGTAGACGCCCTGGTGGTGCTCGGCCGCCCCGCCCTGACCGAGGAGTCGGAGCCCTTCCGTGGCGGGTTGGAGAAGTTCTTCGAGCCCCTCAGCGTGGCCGTGATCGGGGCCTCAGCCACCCCGGGCAAGTCTGGCCACGACGTAATAAAGAACATTTTGGCCAACGAGTACCCAGGCGCACTCTACCTGGTCAACCCCAAGGGCGGGGAGATATTGGGGCAGAAGGTCTATCTCTCCATTCAGGATTTACCCAGGGGCATCGACCAGGCCATCATTATCCTCCCCGCGGCCCTCAACCCTCAGGCCATTCGCGACTGCGCGGCCCGGGGCATCAAGGCCATCGTACTGGCAGCCGGCGGCTTTGCCGAGGTGGATCAAGAGGGCGAGGAGCTGCAAAAGGAGACTGTCAGGGCCATCCGCGAGTGCGGAGTGCGGGTTATCGGCCCCAACACATCAGGCCATACCTCCACACCGGCCAAGTTCACCAGCAGTTTTTTCCCCCTGGGCAGGCTCCCCCGGGGACCGATCTCCTATGTGGCCCAGACCGGCAACTTCGCCACCCACACCATGCGCTACATCAAGTCCGCCGAGAATTTCGGGGTGGCCCGGGTGATCGGCATGGGCAACAAACTGGATATCGATGAAAGCGAAATGCTGGAATATTTGGCGGAGGACAAAGAAACCAAGGCCATCTTCATGTACCTGGAAAGCTTAAAGCGGCCTCGCCGCTTCTTAGAGGTGGCGGCCCAAGTCTCCCGGCAAAAGCCCATGGTGCTCTTGAAGGGTGGCGCCACCCCGGAGGGCGCTAAAGCCGCCGTGGCTCACACCGCGGCCCTGGCCTCCGATGACCGGGTCATGGACGGTGCGCTCAAGCAAGCGGGCGTCGTGCGGGTCTATAAGTATTCCCACCTCATCTTGGCCGCCAAGGCTCTGGCTTTCATGCCCCTGCCCCGGGGCAACCGGGTCAGCTTCTCGGCCCCCTCGGGCGCCATGCTGGTGAGTATGACCGACCTCTGCCGCCGCCAACTAGGCTTGGCGGTGCCGCAGTTCGTGGAGGAGACCCGCCGCCGTCTCCAGGAGATCAGCCCTCCCTACATCCGCATGCGCAACCCTGTGGACATCTGGCCCGCCGCGGCGGTGAGCGGAGTAGAGTTCGCCTACCGTGAGGGCAGCGAGGCAGCCCTGCTTGATCCCAACATCGACGCCGTAGTGGTTATCCTTATGCTCACCGACGAGACCGGCATACCGACCTATAACTTCCTGGTGGACTTAGCCCGCAAGTATCCGGAAAAACCCCTTTACGTCACTTTCAGCGGCGAGAAGAAACATATGGAGGCGGCCAAGGCCTTCTTGGAGCCCCGGGGCGTGCCCACCTATCCCCTCATCGAGGAACCCTTCGAAGTGCTAAGCATCCTGGCCCGCTGCCGGGATGCCATGCAACGATCCTAAATTTCAACTCCCGTAAAACCGTGGTGCCCATTTACGGTGGAATGGCCCCACCAATCAGTCCTTTACAGAAAGTGTCGATTGAAGTAGGGATAAAATAAAGGTTCAAGGTATAAGATATAAGGTGCAGGGATGAAGAGAGGAAACGAAACGGCACAGGTCTGAAGGCAAGGGAATGATAAAAGACAAGGTCAGGAAGATCCTGGAGGAGCTGCCGGAAGGGGTACAGCTTGTGGGCGCCGCCAAGACCCGGACAGTGGACGAGATCCTTGAGGCTGTGGAGGCAGGGCTCCGGATCGTAGGTGAGAACTATGTTCAGGAGGCGGAAAAGGTCTTTCAGACGATCGGGGAACGGGTCAAGTACCACATGATCGGCCATCTTCAGACGAACAAGGCGAAAAAGGCCGTGCAGGTCTTTGACGTGATCGAAACGGTGGACTCCGTAAAGCTCGCGAAGGAGTTAGACCGGCAGTGCCAGAGACTCGGCAAGGTCATGGAGGTGCTCATCGAGGTCAACAGCGGAGAGGAAGACCAGAAGGCGGGGACCATGCCTGTTGACGTCCCGTCCCTCGCGGAAGAGATCGCCAAACTCCAAAACGTCCGTCTGGTGGGCCTCATGACCATGGGGCCCATAGCAGAAGATCCGGAGGTCTCCAGGCCTTTTTTTCGACGAACCCGGGAGCTTTTCAATACGCTGAAGGGTATGAATCTCCCGAACATCCAGATGCGTTATCTCTCCATGGGCATGTCCGATTCGTACCGGATCGCCATTGAGGAGGGGGCCAACATGGTGCGCATCGGCACGGCCCTCTTCGGGGAAAGACACTACGATCCATGAGGACGGACGGAGACAGGGCCGGATCCCCAGACGGCGAAAGCCCCAGAGACACGAGCGCTTACGCGACGCAGGCCTTAAAGCGGCTTATGGGGCAGGCCATCCACACGCATCAGATGATCAGGGACGGCGACCATGTGCTGGTGGGGGTCTCAGGCGGCAAGGACAGCATGAGTCTTTTGTGGCTTTTGCGGGACCGAATCCGTCGCGTTCCCAAGAAATACAGACTGACGGCCGTCCATGTGGACCCCGGCTTCGGCGCCGATTCCGGCGGTCAGATGGAGCGGTTTTTCAGGACGAACGGGTTTGACTACCGCCTCTTTCGAAGCGATATCGGACCGCGAGCCCACAGTGCGGTGAATCGGGAAAATCCCTGCTTTTTCTGTTCCCGTCTGAGAAGAAAAATCCTCTTCGATCTGGCCCAAGAACTGGGCTGCGAGCGCATCGCCCTGGGCCATCACAAGGACGATGTCATTGAGACCTTTTTCATCAACGTCTTTTTTGGTGCATCCATCAGCACCATGCTGCCGGTTCAGGACTTTTTCGGCGGCAAGGTGAAGATCGTGAGGCCCCTTTACCTGGTCGATGAAGACCGGCTTCGTCGGCACGCAAAGGCGATGGGCTGGCCCGCCATCGATCTGGGCTGCCCGACGGCCGGATCGTCCAAGCGGAAGGAAATCAAAGACCTGTTGAACCGACTCTACAAATCCAACCGAAAGATCAGGGGCAACATCTTCCACGCCCTTCAAAACGTGAAGCCCGAATATCTTCCTTCCCGGCCCGCACGTCTCTAGCCTGAAATCAATCTGTTGTTTTTTTAGACTTTGCTGACAGCTGACCGCCTTACCAGAACCGAAAGAAATGATGGACCGGGCCGTGTCCTTTTCCCAGCCGGTAAATCGCTCCAGCCCGCAGCGCCCCCGTCAGATAGTCCTTTGCATTGGAAACCGCCGCATCGAGCGATTCGCCTTTGGCCAAAAACGAGGCGATGGCTGATGAGAGGGTACATCCCGTGCCGTGGTTGTTTCGGGTGTCGATCCGCGGAGCCTTGAGGATGACCGTCCGGTTGCCAGCGGCGAGGTAGAGGAGATCCGTGCTCTCATTGCCCGAGAGGTGTCCGCCCTTGATCAGGACGCCTTGCGCCCCGGATTCCCCAAGCTCGCGGGCCGCGAGCCCCATCTCATCGACTGTCCGGATGTTTCGTCCCACCAGGATAGAGGCCTCTCGGAGGTTAGGGGTGACGACCGTGGCCAGTGGGAAAAGGACCTCTTTGAGTGCGGAAACGGCTTCGTCCTGAAAAAGGCTGTCACCGCTTTGTGCCACCATCACGGGGTCAAGAACGATGTTCCGGGCACGATGTTTCACAAGTTGACGGGCCACGGCCCGGATCAGCTCGCCCGAATAGAGCATTCCGATCTTGACCGCCGTCGCGCCCATGTCCGTGAGAACAGCCTCCAACTGCTCTTCAACGAACTCCGGCGGTACGGGGTGGATAGCCCGGACCCCTGTCGTGTTTTGAGCGGTAAGCGCCGTAATGACGGACATGCCGTAACATCCGAGGGCTGAAAACGTCTTGAGATCAGCCTGGATCCCTGCCCCGCCACCGCTGTCGGAACCGGCTACGGTGAGCACCCTGATGTATTCTCCTTCCATCATTCCATCCCTGTAAGGTTTAGGATCAAGCGGCGACGCAGCGAAATCCGAGGATGTTGGATCGCGCATCCGGCATCATCTTGAAACGACTGCAGAGGCAGATATCTGATGTCGAAGCCCAGCTTCCGCCTTTGACAATATGGCACGGTCTGTCGCGGTCGTCACCGGTTTGATCCGTGTCCAGCGTCCATTCCATCACATTCCCAAGGGTGTCTGCAATCCCAAAAGGACTGGCGCCTTGCAGGTAGGTGTCCACCGGCGTCGTATCGCCCACCTGGGTCTCTTCCACATTGCAGCATTCATCCTTCCACGCCTCTCCCCATGGATAAAGATGACCATTTCTTGAACGTGACGCCGCCTCCCACTCTGCCTCCGAGGGCAACCGTTTTCCCGTCCAGGCGGCAAACGCGGCGGCATCTTCGAGACTGACCTGAACCACCGGGTGATTCCTCTTGCGGTGAAGGGTGCTTCCGGGACCCAAGGGCTGGTACCAGCAGGCGCCGTCAACCCGCTGGCTGACAAGTGCGGAGTTCCAGGCAAAACGTTCTCTACCTGTCTTCGCATCCACCTCCTTCTTTCGCCTCGCATAGTAGACCAGCCCGTATCCCTCTTTCTCCGCTTTGGTCAGGTAGCCGGTCTTTTCAACAAAGATCTCGAAGAGCGCATTGGTGACAGGGAATTTCCCCATGTAGAACTCAAGCAGCCTGACCCGTCTTTCCGGAAGCCCCCGGGCGGTGGGGTCGCCGCCAACCATGTAGATGCCTTTCGGGATGAGAATGTATTGATTGAAGAAACGCTCCATGGCGCCGAGATAGCCGTCAAAGGTCTCGGCCAGGAGCGTGCGATTTGTCGCTTGATCGGCGCCGTCGAGTTCGTATGCGTCCCCAAACTGATCGAGCCCGAGGCTCCCGAGGGGAAGCCCCATCTCGGGGCCCCTCCCTCGGTCCATCCCTTGGCCTTTGCCTGATGGTCCAGCGCCTGGGCCCTGGCCGGTTCCGGATTCGAACCCCTCTCCATTTCCGGATTCCGCCTGCCTGGCCTCCTCGATCGCTTCCAAATCCGAATCGTCTTCTTCCTCGATGACTTCGTTCAGATCCAGCTCTTCGACGTCGGCCTGGACGCCTATGCCCCGAAGGTCCTCTTCGCCCCGGCCGGTGGCTGCCTCTAATCCTGCGTTTCCGGGGTCCGCTTGGTCGTTGACCCCCTGATTCGAAACATCGGGGTCCCTACCCGTGTCGTTGTCCGCCGTTTGAGGGCTCCAGCCTTCTTCGTTGGCTATGATGTCGGTAGGAGGCCCGGGGCCTTGTAGGCCGGTTTCTGAGGCGGGGATGTCATCCTCAACGGGGGAGCCATCCTCGACGATGGCTTCATCCACCTCTTCGATGTCCTTTTCCTGGGCTGTTACGACTTTCTCCGGCAAAAAGTCGGTGTCCTGAATGGGTTCGGTAATGACCTCCCCAGACCCATCTCCTGCCTCCTCAGCCCCGAGGCCCATAGGCGTGCCGTCAACCTCTGAGAGATCGGTTCCGCTCTGTTCCCCACCCGGGTCGCCTTCCGTTCCCTCCGTTCCGATCCGGTCACCATCTGGCCCGCTCTCGGCCAAGGACCTGGATGCGCCTGCCGACTCCCCGCCCTCCTGCCTGGGTTGTCCGCCGCCAACCCCTTCGAGTGGAGCCCCAAGCTGGTTTCCATCCGAGCCGTCTGACGACCCCGGAGCACGTTCTATTCCTCCCGATATCACCCCATCGATCCCAGGCCATTGCGAATTGCCCAAGCCGAAATCCGAATTTGCGTGCCCCGTCCCTCCATCACTTGGTCTGCCGTGACCTGGATCTGAACCGTGCCTCCCACCCCGATCATGGGCAGGCCCGGAGGCGTCGGGTGTCTCGCCCTGGGTCGGCCCATCTCCAATATCGAGATCAATCTGCTTGGAGATCCGCGTAATGAGCTGCTTCAATCTCCGTATCCCGGATGCCCGGTCGTTGTCTCCCGCTTCGAAAAATCTCTCGGCGTGTGCCAGCAGGTCCTCAATCACGGCGAGGTTCTGTGTGATTTGTCCCAGGCTGACGGGGCCGTCTCTGCAGACCGACGCTGCGACCCTTGTGAGCATCTGATCCTTTGCCTCGTCTGACATGGCGAAGGTGTTGGAAGGCCCTATGATAATGCCGTCAGGGTTCTTGCCGTTTTCAAAGAGGAGCTGGAGGTCCTGATTCACGGAAGAACGGATGCTGGCCAGGTTCTTTCGTCTGCTCCGCAATCGATTCTCATCAAGGACGGTGTCCCATACGGCACGCACCAGGGTGTCGGGATCGATGGCTTGGAGTGTGGTGAGGGCGAGCTCAGCGGGGTAGTGGGCCCTTATGGCCTGGATGAGCCTGAGCTTTGGGGAATCTTTGGCCTTGTAGTCAAGGTTTTTGATGGCCTCGTCGATACCATTTAATGAGACAACCGCAGCCACGATCTGATCCTTTGACCGTCTTAAGTGGTACAGGGAATGGAGTACAAAGGTGGATGCACAGGGGTCGCGTATCACGGCAACCCGATTTCTCACACCTGCCGGCGAGGGGTGGCCACCCTTTTAAATGTGATCGATTTGTGATAGAAATCCCTTTAATCTAATCGGTCATGGAGGTTCGGTCTCCACAAACGCGTTATCGGGGCCATGCGTACATGTCACGAGTGATTTGCATTTCCAATCAAAAGGGTGGTGTCGGAAAGACCACCACCGCCATCAACCTCTCCGCAGCGCTTGCCGCCGGCGAGCGAAGGACACTTTTGGTGGATTTCGATCCGCAAGGGCACGCCACGGCTGGACTGGGGGTGGAAAAGGTCCGGATGGGGCAATCCGTCTATCATGGGATCATGGGAGAGGCGTCCCCCCAGGAAATCATCATCCGGACCGAACTGGACCACCTGAGCCTCTTACCTGCCAGGAGAGAGCTTTTCAGGGCCGAAGCGGAACTCATGTCCACGTCCGGCAAGGAGAAGGTCCTGCGCGGGTTTTTGAAGAATATCAGGGAGGACTTCGACTACATCATCATTGACTCCGCGCCCTCATTGAATCTCCTGACATTGAACGGATTTCTGGCCGCGGACTCCCTTCTGATACCGCTTCAGTGCGATTTTTTTGCCCTGGACAGCTTGGAATCCATGATGGCCTCCCTGGAGATGATCACACAGCGCATGCATCCTGACCTGCGTGTCATGGGCATTCTTCTGACCATGTTCGACCCTAAGGACGGGGTCTCGAAACAAATCGAGACCTCCGCCCGCAGGCAATTTAAAGATCTGGTCTTCAAGACGGTGATTCCGCAGGATTCGACGATCAAAAAGGCGGCCATCCTTGGGCGGCCCCTCCTCATGCATAATATTAAGGCGGCCGCCGCGCGCAGGTATCTAAGATTGGCCGAGGAAGTGATGATGAGATAGTGTCCATCCATAAATCGCGGATTTCTGGATGGAGCTTCCAACGGTCAGCGATCGGCCAAATTTATTGTGATCTTTTGCCTTTTTTGACAGCTGAACGCTGATAGCTGATTGCGCGAATCCAAAAACGACCGTTTTTGGATTCGCAGGAGAAAAGAACAATTCGTTTTGCACCTTGTGGTGCAGGAAAGGAGTCATGCCTCATGAAACTGACTGACTCTCAGGTGATTGCGAATCGAGAACAGGAGCTTTTTGACAGTATCATCGCCGATCTGGATTGGGCTGCCATTGAAGAGATCTTCAAAAAACAGCACAATCTGGAAATCCAGGAAGAGGTGGAATACAAGAAGGGCGACATGGTCTCTCACGGTTCAACGGTCGCTTACCGGCTGGATTTTGAGGTGAAGGTCAACCTCTCTCTTCTCATCGATCGGCAGGGGAACTTCCTTTCGGTGAAGAGCGGCGCGGTGACGTCGGCCGAGGGGCCCCCAGACAGTGCTCAAGGAAACCGAGGGGGAACGTTTAAGAGTGATTCTGAAGCGGCGGGGGAGAAAGATGGGTCAGCCTACGAGGACATCCTGAAGGGGATGGGATCTTAATCACTGATCGGTGAAATTGCGCGCAAAATGGTCACGATTTTTGGTTTCAGGTTTCAGTGTTCAGGTTTCAGCAAACCCCAGGTCCTGACATCTGAATCCTCTTTGGTTCCGGCTTGGCCGGGTTAGGGGTGAAGTGATTAGCAATCAGTGATCAGTAAATGCCTCTTACCGCTCACTCCGCCGATGCGGACTACTCCCTGATCGTAAAACTTTCGATGGGAGGCCTCTCCCGCTATATCGCATTGCGAATCTGAAAGGACACCTTCCTAAGGCTCCGATACAATAGAATTGATCAATTTAGGTGGAAATAACTGTGCTTTAGAAGCGGCAGGGAGTTGACGATGCCTTAATCAGGCTGTCTCCACTTCGGGCAGAGGATATGGAACAGGTGGCCATTCAACATATTGGGGAATTGTTAGCCGGGTTTAATGATGTCCTGGGGCAACACATGGAAAGGCTTCTTGGCTTCAAGCTTGGTCCTGCCGGCATGCCCCTGACCGTGACAACCTTGGCTTGTCTCGCACTCCTTTCAGAGCGGGAGGATGATCTGAAGGGTTCGGATGCCGAAGCGCGATATACGGCAGAAGGTCTTCTGACGGGGTTGTCGGATCTGGGCCTGAGGGAATACGGTGACTGTGAGGATATCCTTCGGCAGCTGACGGAGAAGGACTATGTCCGCACGGTCCGTGAGGGCGGCATCATGCCGAACCCCGTGGCTCTTCGGCTGAAGGGGCTTCTCGAACGAATCTTTCCCAAGATGCCAGGACTGAGCTTTGTTGCCTATGTGACCCAGACCATGGTTGAAGTTAAATCCGCGCGCAAGGAGCTTGCTCTGGCCCTGAGCCAGTTTGACCAGACCTTGACCATGCAGGGTGTCTCCGTGGTGAAGCGGAAGTCGGCGCCTCCTTCCAAAGAGAGACCCTCGGTTCCCCAGAGGGGCCCTCAGCCGACCGTTTCATCCCCTCAAACCCCTCTTCCTCCCCCGCCAAGAGGGGAACCAAACATCGCGGGGCTGAAACCGCGCATGCCTTCTGAGACCCAGGGGCCAAGGGTCCTGGGCTCGGTGGCCTCTCCATTCCACTCAGAGATCCGGGAATTCAGGATTGGAGAGATCGAACTGGATTCGGAGGGGACTCCTGAAACAGCCTCCGAATTACCCAATGAGCCGGCGAACGCACCGGATGTCCAAGGGATAGCGGAACCATTGGCCCAGACGGAAGCGACCGACACGGTCCCTCCGGTTCGGATGGCAACAGAAGCAGGCATTGCAGCGGGGACGAGCGGTGAAGATTTGACGGCTCCGGAACTAAGGGACAAAGCCTCCCGCGCGTTGGGCCGCTCCGATACGGTGACCGGCGACGATGTCTCTGTCGTCCAGGAAGCGCCGCCCGTCGAACCGGACGAAGAAGAAAACATAGAGCAGCAAATTCTTGCCTTCGGAGAGGAGCTTTCCCTGTGGTGCCCCATGTGCAACAAAGACCGGGTGGAGGCGAGCACCACGCCAACGGGCAAAACCTATTATAAGTGCGCCAGTCGGGATTGCCACTTCGTCAGCTGGGGAAGGCCCCTTCACCATTCCTGTCCCAGATGCAAGAACCCGTTCCTCATTCAGATCTTGGATAAATCGGGGCGAATGGCCTATAAATGCCCCCGGGCCACGTGTCAATTCTACCGTTTGGTCGGTGAAAGCGACGCTCGCTCCGGACGCTACCGGGGCCCCCCTGCGCAGGGTCGTTCGAAGACGAGTCGTTCGAAGAAAACGTTGACCGGCTGCAGGCTATCGATGGTCCATCCTCCATCCATTCCTTAATTCAGAAGAAAAATCCGACGCCATCTTCATAAGCCGATCATGTGTGATATCATGGGGCCCACGGGTATCCTGAGCCTCGAAATCTTATTCAAATCTGGACGCGAGGAGGCGATCGCAATGAAAGCCCTATACTTCATGGAGCACGGCGACCCTGATGTGATTCGCTACGGCGATGTGGACGACCCGAAACCGGGTCCCGGCCAGGTTTTGATTCAGGTTCGCGCCTGCGCCATCAACCACCTGGACATCTGGGTCCGGCGCGGCTGGCCGGGTCTCAAGCTGGAGATGCCCCACTGGTGCGGTGCTGACGTGGCAGGCGAGATCGTCGAACTGGGTGAGGACGTCTCGGGATGGGAGGTGGGTCAGCGCGTGGTGTGCGACCCAGGCGTCAATACTTTTGAGGATGAGTTCACGCGGCGGGGAGAAGTGAGTGTCAGCCCTGGCTATCACATCCTTGGCGAGCAACGACGTGGCGGGGCGGCGGAGTACGTGGCGGTTCCGGCTGGAAATCTCGTAGCCATGCCCGAGACCCTGGACTTCCCCACGGCCGCAGCCCCTCTTCTGGTCACGCTGGCGGCCTGGCGGATGCTGATCCACCGCGCAGGGCTCAGGGCGGGGGAGAGCGTCCTGGTGGTTGGCGCGGGCGGCGGGGTCAACAGCATGGCCATACAGATCGCCAGACTGGCTGGGGCCAGGGTCTTGGTGGTGGCGGGAGACGAGGAAAAGTGTCGCCGCGCCATTGAGCTTGGGGCCCATGAGACCCTGGACCGTTCAAAGACGGACTGGGGACGTGAAATTTACCGTCTGACGGGGAAACGCGGTGTTGACGTGGTGGTGGACAATGTGGGCAGAGCGACCATCGATACCTCCATGGCCGCGGTTGCCCGTGGGGGGCGCATTGTGATCATCGGCAACACGAGCGGGCCGAAGGCCGAGATCGACATCCGCTTTATCTTCGGAAAACAGATCAGTCTTATCGGATCCACCATGGGTTCCCACCAGGACTTCCGGGAAATCCTGAATCTGCTCTGGTCCGGAAAACTAAGGCCCGTCATCGATCGGATCATGCCCCTCAGCGAGGGCCTGGAGGCGTATGCCATCATGGAGCGAGGTGAGCAGTTCGGAAAGATTGTGCTGATTCCCTGAAAGGCTTGGCCGTTCTTTCAGGTTTTGCTAAGGCTCTGCGAAGGGGGGACTGACCGCTTCGATGTCTGCGTTGCGCGCCAGTGGTTGATAGCGATATGTGATTTCCCCGAGCACCGGGTAATGGTCCGCGCCCTTGGTCCATCGCTCTGGTTGTTCAGGTAGATTCCCTTTGAAAAACATGTCATAGGTCGAGTCGGTGACGAGCTGGTACTCATGAAGCGGCACGCTGTTCTTGAGAAGCCGGTGGGCGATCACCACGTCGATGCCGCCAATTTTCTCAAAAGGTCCGATCTTGTATGCACCGACCTTTCCAAGGTGAAGAATGAATTTGATTTTGAGTTTCCGGACGCCGTTGCAGGCGGCACACTGGCAGCCTTCTTCACATCGGTGCACGTTGACCAGCCACTCCTGAACTCCGACGAAGCGGTTGAATTGATGGGTGACCAGGCTGATGATCGGTCCCGATTCCGTATGGTCCTTTTCGACCGGCAGCCAGCAGAAAAGGGCATCCCCTTCCACCTCCACCACCTTGAAGTCCACCGGCACATCCTGGAGCATGGCCGCAAAAAAGTTTGAGATGATCCAGTTTCCATGTTCCACCGACGTCTTGGTCAGGAACTCCGTGTAGCCGCTGATGTCCGAAATCAGGATGATCCCCTCGGTATCCATGGTCTCTTTCAGCCCCCGTACTTCATGGTGATCTCTCTGAAGATGACAAGCTTCAGGACGTCCTGTGTTCCCTCACCCAGGGAGGCCGCCCAGGCGTCCATGGGAAACTTGTGGATGGGGTGTTCAAAGACGACGGATGCCGCGCCGAAGAGATCCGCTGCCCAGGTGGTCACCTCCCGGGCGATCATGACTGAGAGGTACTTGGCGGTGGAGGACTCAAATCGGAAGTCGCCGCCCTGGTCCATGGTCCAGCACGTCTTCCAAAGCATCACGCGGGCCGCTTCCATCCGCGCATAGAAATCGGCCATCTCAAATGCCTTGGCCTGGTGGTCCATGATCCGCTTTCCCAGGACTATGCGCTTTTTGGCATGGTCCATGGCGGTTTCAAAGGCGCCCATGGCCGTTCCGAGACAGAGGCCGCTGATGGGGACCCGGCTGTAAGTGAAGACCGTGAGGACTTGCCTCAGCCCCAGGCCCCGTTCGCCCATCAGGTGGTCGTCGGGCACGAAGGTGTTGTGGAGTTGAATTCTCGTCAGGTCCGAGGGGATCCAGACCTGCTTGTTGAGCTTCTTTCGGGTGACCCCCTCGGACTTGAGATCCACCAGGTACATGGAAAGACGCCTGTTCCTGTCCGCATCCGGGTCCGAGACCGCGGTGATCACCGCCATGTCGCTGATGAGCCCGCCTGTCACGTAGGCCTTGACGCCGTTGAGCAGCCACCCGCCATCGACCTTTTCGGCCCGCATGGCGATGTTGGCCACATCGCTGCCGGCCCCGCTCTCGGTGTTACCGAGGCACATCAGGGTCTTGCCCAGGAGGGCGGCGTCCGCATACCGTTTCTTCAGTTCGTCCGAACCCCAGAGCCAAAGCGCCATGATCCCCAAGTCTGCGTGGGCGAGCGTCGCAACGGCCACGCCCGGCGAAAGCCTCCCATAGATCTCACCGAGGGTGGCCTCCCGCAGGGCCAGCCGCTTGGCCAAACGCCCGTCCTTCATCTCGAAACCGATCCAGCCACCCTGGCAAATCCGTTCGTGAAAGGCTCGTGGCACCTCGCCGTCCCGGTACCAAGTGACAAGATGTGGCATCATCTCCTCGTCCAAAAAGGTCCGAAATCGCCTTCCGTCCTCTTGAATCTCCCCTGGAATGGTGAAGTCCATGCCTACCCTCCAAAGAAATTGATCTTAATAACATCAACTTGAAAGCTGAGAACCTTGTTGATATTTACTCTAAACAGAATACAATCCATCTAAATATAGTTTTCAGGAACGTAACTGCAAGGCAAGACCACCCCCACTGCGAGGAATCCATTCGGTCCGACAAATTCGCATTTTAGCATTGAAAGGGTTGATGTTTAAACCTCAAAGAAGGTCCAAGTCCCAGCACCTGGAAGACCTTATTGAAAGGAGGAGGAATATGAGTCCTGTGATCCTAAAACGAAACCTGTTCCAGCGCATCTTCGGTATAGCCGCAACAGCGCCGCCAGCGGATGAAGGGTGTTGGACATTTTCTGATGGAAGAATTGAAATCGATCTCAGCCGCGTACCGGAGTTATCGGAACCGGGTAAGGCCATTCGCCTGGAAAAGAAGCATCTCCCTGAACGCGTCTTGATCGTGCATGGCGACGATGGACATTTCCATGCCTTTCGAAACCGGTGCAAACATATGGGTCGGCGTTTGGACCCCGTTCCCGGGACGCAAACGGTGCAGTGCTGCAGCGTCAACAAGACGACCTATGATTACGGAGGCAAAGTCCTGTTCGGGCCGGCCAAAAACCCGTTGGATGTTCGTCAAGTGCAGATCGAAGACGGAAGGCTGATCGTCATATTATGAAGAAGGACTGCATTGGGCGATGTTGTTTCTGAGAAGCCTGTTCTTAGCAGTTGCTCTGCCGGCCTCGGTCGCCGCCCTGCTCCTTTGGTTGATCGGTCATGGTGACCAAGGCGCGTCGTCTGATCGTTGGCATCATGCGAGGAATATACCCGGAGGGTGCATCGCTGGATACCGCGTAAACCCCATGAAAGGGGGAGGAAACCATGAACATCGGAAAACTATTGACAAAGACGGGGACGACGTTTCCTGACAGGCTTGCTATTGTCCATGGTTCGAAGAAACTGAGTTATCGGCAGTTTAACGCCAGGGTCAATCGTTTGGCAAATGGGTTGAACCATCTGGGCCTCAGACAAGGCGATAGGGTGGCGTTGCTCCAGTACAATTACCCCGAAACGCTCGAATCCATATTCGCTTGCTTCAAGGGCGGCTATGGGGTGGTTCCCATCAACTGGCGGCTTCATCCCAAGGAGTTTTCGTTTATTATCGATCACGCTGAGGCAAAGGCGGTGATTCTGTCCTCGGAGTTCAATGAGGCCATCGTACAGGTGCGCGCTAAGATCCCTAATGTCCGCCATCTCATCACCTTGTCGGATGCCGAAGGTGAACTCATGGATTATGAAGCCCTTAGCTCAAAGGGCTCGGATCAGTTCCCGGACGCTGCGGTTCATGCCGATGACCTTGCGTGGCTCTTCTATACTTCGGGGACCACGGGATTGCCGAAAGGCGCCATGCTGACCCACCGTAATCTCATGGCGATGACCATGAATTTTTTTGCGGATATCTGTCCGGGGTTCGGTCCGGAAGATGCCATCTTGCACGCCGCCCCCCTTTCACACGGCAGCGGCCTTTATGCCCTGCCCAATGTGGCCAAAGGTGCAGCAAACATCATCCCGGCGTCCAAATCCTTCGACCCGGACCTGATCTTTAGATCTATTCAAGATTACCATGTGACCAACATGTTTGCCGCCCCGACCATGGTCAAACTGATGGTCGAGAGCCCTGGCGTGGACAGATACGATCACACCTCCATGAGAGCCCTCAATTATGGCGGAGCTCCCATGTTGGTTGAAGACCTGAAAAAGGCGATGACGAAGTTGGGACCTTGCCTCGTGCAGTTGTATGGGCAGGCCGAATCCCCGATGACCATCACCTATCTGCCGCACAGGGACCACGTGTTGGAAGGATCTGATGAACAGATGAAACGTCTTGCCTCTGCCGGGATTGCGCGAACGGACGTCGAGGTGATGATCTTTGATTCGGATGATCGGGAACGCCCAACCGGAGAGATAGGGGAAATCGTAACGCGATCGGATCTCGTGATGAATGGATACTGGCGGAATCCTGAGGCCACGAGGGAGACTTTAAGGAATGGATGGCTTCATACCGGGGATATGGGCTATATGGATGAGAAGGGATATTTGTTCATCATGGACCGATCAAAGGACATGATCATCAGCGGGGGAGAGAATATCTACCCTCGAGAGATCGAAGAAGTCCTCATACAACACCCTTCGGTTCGGGAGGTGGCCGTGATTGGGGTCCCCGATCCCAAGTGGGGAGAGGCCATAAAGGCGATCGTATCCCTGGTTAAGGGGCATTCAGTCACATCAGAGACATTAATCGACTTTTGCAAGGACCATATCGCCAGTTACAAAAAGCCTCGATCCGTCGATTTTGTGGACAAACTGCCCAAAAACAATTATGGAAAGATATTGAAAACGGACCTTCGGGCCCGCTATTGGGAAGGCCGAGAAAAAAAGGTGTAGGACCAGTGGGAAGGCCATTGATCCAACGATTAAAGGACATAGCATGGCGCGTAAGGTCTAGAATGCCAGATGGTTTTCGGAAAGGGGGTGGTGGCCGGAGAGTATGAGTAAACTTTGAGCGTCGTCGAAAGGGACAAGACGGAGAGGTCTAAACCGCTGGAAAAAAGATAAGAGGATCAAGATGGACGTATCAAGTGCCATTCTGAAGAGGGCAAGTATAAGGAAATGGAAGCCGATGCCTGTGGAGAAAGAGAAGATTGAGAAGGTGTTGGAGGCAGGCAGACGGGCACCATCTTGGGGAAACTCTCAACCGTGGCGGTTTATTGTGGTGCAGGACCAGAAGAAGAAGGAAGCATTGGCGAATGCCGCGGCGGACAAGATGTGGTCCGTGATGCCCCGGCTGTCATTGTCTGCTGTGGGTTATTGGAAAGCTTCTCCCGCAAGATGCAAAGGCAGTCTCTGAAGCAACTTATGGAAGTCGGCGCCCTAAACTGGACAGACGAGATTTTGGATAGCGTCGTCTTAGAGAGCGACTTGTTTGCGCCATATCGTCTGGGCGAACAGGTTATGACCATAAAGGCCGGCGAACAGATTATGATCGCCATCGCATATATGACTTTAGAGGCTGTGAACCTGGGTTTGGGTACCTGCTGGGTGGGGGCAATGTCTGCCAAAGACACTCACCAAGTCATGAATCTGCCCGATGGTCTGTTTGTGCATGATCTGATTCCTTTGGGATACCCTGATGAGGACCCCAAGCCCAGACCCAGAAAATCCCTCGACCAAATCGTATACTGGGAGAAATACAAATAATCCCTTTCCCAAACTGGACGATTCTCGCGAATGAAACCGGACTTTGTAACCATCAATGGCAGGAGGCATGATGTCCATCGCCGAAGAAACGGCCCGTCTCGATGCGACCGCCACAGCGAATCTGGTGAGACGGAAGGAAGTCGAGGCCATCGAGCTCGTTGAGGCGGCCATCGAGCGCATCGAGCGGCTCAATCCGACCCTTAACGCGGTGGTGACACCCATGTACGACCAGGCCCGCAAAACAGCGGGGGGGCCTTTGCCCGAGGGTCCCTTTGCCGGGGTCCCTTATCTCCTGAAGGACATCCTTGCCTCCTGCGTAGGCGTGCGGATGACGCTCGGCGCATCGCTCATGCGTGACTTCGTATCGGACCACGACAGTGAGCTCGTAAAGAGGCTCAAGCGTGCGGGGTTGGTCATCATGGGTAAGACCAACACGCCTGAGCTTGGCCTCCTTCCCACCACCGAGCCGCGGCTCTTTGGTCCCTGCCGCAATCCCTGGGACACCACAAGGACAACCGGAGGATCGAGCGGCGGTTCTGCCGCCGCGGTGGCAGCGGGCATGGTCGCCATGGCACATGGAAACGACGGGGCTGGATCCATCCGGATCCCGGCCTCCTGCTGCGGCCTTTTCGGCCTCAAACCCACCAGGGGACGAAACCCCCTTGGCCCCGATTTCGGGGACGTCCTGAGCGGTCTGGTGGCGGAGCACGCGATCACCCGGTCCGTGCGTGACAGTGCGGCACTGCTTGACTGCACCTCCGGACCGGATGTGGGGGATCCTTATTGGGCGCCTCCTCCGGCCCGGCCCTTTTTGGAGGAGGTGGGCGCTGATCCGGGGAGGCTGCGTATTGCCTTCACCGTCGATGCAGGTCCGGACATCCTGATCCACAAAGACTGCGTGACCGCGGTTCGTGAGGCGGCAGCCCTCTGTGCCGAGCTTGGCCACGACGTGGTGGAACGGGCCCCCAAAGTTGAGCGAGAAGCTGTAAATCGGGCGTTTATGGCCGTGTACGCGGCAGGGTGCACCGCAAATCTGGAGGGGATTTCCTTTGTCACCGGCAAAAAGCTCGGCCCGGATCAGGTGGAACCGCTGACTTGGGCCCTCTACGAGATGGGGCTCAAGATAAGGGCGTCGGACTACCTGCTTTCCCTGATTGTGTTCCAGAAGTTGGGCCGTGACCTCCATCGCTTCATGGCGGATTACGATGTCCTGCTGAGCCCGACACTGACGGAACCGCCGGTTCCTCTCGGGACTTTTGACTCCCCGCCGGATAACGCTTTGCTGGGGTTTTTGCGGAGCGCCCAGTTTGTGCCTTTTACGCCCATTGCCAACGTGACGGGCCAGCCGGCCATGACCGTGCCGCTCTTCTGGAACGACGAGGGCCTGCCGGTCGGCGTTCATTTCATGGGACGCTTCGGAGATGAGGCGACCCTTTTTCGGTTGGCAGCGCAGCTTGAGCAGGCACGGCCCTGGTCGAATCGCCGTCCGCCCGTGTCCGCATGATGCTGATCGCCATCAGCCGTCATTCTCACTGATGGGAAAAATCCGAAGGTTTTATTGAAAGGAGTCAATCTATGCCGGAATTCTCCAATCCCTTTAGAGTGCTAAAAAACGATCGAAAGCTCACTAAGGAGGAGTTAGTCCGTGCAGTTCGTTTCATGATTGCCGCTGAATACGAAGCCATACAGCTTTACCAACAGACCGCCGAGAGCACCGACCACAAGCTCGCGAAGCGGGTTCTCCTGGATATCGCGAATGAAGAAAAGGAGCACGCAGGCGAGTTTCTTCGGTTGTTGCACGAACTGGATCCGGAGGAAGACAAATTCTATAAGGAGGGGTACGAAGAAGTTGAAGAGATGATTGCGGAGCTAAAGAAATAGCCATCCCCAACGGTTCCAATGGAGGCCCTGTCCCCCTCGTATTGGACGTCTCCCCTCTTGCCATGCCCCTCAATATGGGGTGCGTGCTCGCCACACCGTCATCCACAGGGATTCGAGGATTTCTTGAAAATGCGGCCAGAGTCATCTAAGGTGGGCTCTGGTGGAAGGAGGGCTGTTTTGTACGCCGTCGTCAGGAAAACGGAGGAGGACACCCCCTGGAAAGAGATCCTCGCCGGCAGCATATGCTCCGCCGAGGTCCTCTCCACGCATCTGGAAACAGACCCAGTGGCTGCCCGGGAGGTTTCGGCGCGCTACCCCATGCGCATCAATCCGTACTATCTGGGCCTCATCGGAGGAAAAGACGATCCCATCTACAGGCAATGCGTTCCCGACATCAGAGAAATCACGGATGAAATGGGATACGAAGATCCCCTGGACGAGGAAGGGTTTTCTCCGTTTCCCGGCATCACGCATAGGTATCCTGATCGGGTCCTTTTTCTGATCTCCAGTCGCTGCGCTGTCTACTGCCGGTTCTGCAACCGCAAGAGAAAGGTTGGGAAACCCGGCATGGTGACCAGAGAAACCATCCTTGCGGGGCTGGAATACATCCGTCAACACCGAGAGGTCAAAGATGTCCTCCTCTCCGGTGGAGACCCGCTCCTCCTTGACAATCAGATTCTGGCGAAGATCCTTAAGGAGGTGCGAAACATCCCTCACGTGGAGATCATTCGAATCGGGACACGAACGCCATGCACCCTTCCCCAACGGATCACGCCACAACTGGTGAAGTTGCTAAAGCGATTTCATCCCCTATACCTCCAGGCCCATTTCAACCATCCTTCCGAGATCACCGATGAAGCGTCCCTGGCCTGTGAGAGGCTGGCCGATGCTGGTATTCCTATAAACTGTCAGACCGTCCTTCTCAAGGGGGTCAATGATGATCCTGAGACAATGAAGGATCTAATGCGCAAGCTGCTCACCGTGCGGGTCCGGCCCTATTACCTTTTCCAGGCCGATCTTGCCAGGGGGACATCGCACTTCTGGACACCGCTGAGCAGAGGACTGGAGATCATGGATGCACTACACGGACCCATGTCGGGACTCTGCGTGCCTCACTTCGCCATCGATCTGCCGGGAGGGGGGGGAAAGTGCGTCTGGTCCCGGAGCGGGTTATGGGGGTTGAGGGCGATGATCTGCTTGTCAAGAGCCACGAAGGCAAGACATTCCGCTACCCGTTAATGGGTGACAAAGGGCACCTGGGCCTGTCCGGAGTGAAACCGGTGAGGAGGGACCAATGATAAGAGTGAGCTGTCTGGGAGGCGTGGGTATGGTCACCGGCTCAAATTATTTGATCGAGAGCCCTCAAGGGAAAAAGGTCCTGGTGGATTGCGGCCTTTTTCAGGGTGGCGGACAAACGGAGCGCCGGAACTGGGAAGACTGGGCCTTTGACCCGAAGGGGATCGGCACCCTTTTCCTCACCCACGCCCACATCGACCACAGCGGCAGGATCCCCAAACTGGTCAAGGATGGATTTAAGGGCCGCATCATTACGTCGCCCCCCACGGCGGAGCTCTGTGAGATCATGCTCCTTGACGCCGCTAACATTCAAGAAATGGACGCCGAGTGGCAGAGCCGTCGGAATAAGCGAAAAGGGGGCAGAGAGGTCATTCCGATCTACACGAAAGAGGATGCCGAAGCCAGCCTCAAGTTCCTGTCACCGGTGGAAAGGGACCAGATCATCCAAGTTGAACCGGGCATCAAGGCAAGGCTCAGGAATGCGGGACATATTCTGGGCTCCTCCGTTCTCGAGCTCTGGATGGAAGATGGCGAAACAACCATCAAGATTGTTTTCTCCGGCGACCTGGGCAAGAAAGACCAATTGATTGTGCAAGACCCACACGAGATCTTTGATGCGGACTATCTGTTCCTGGAATCCACTTACGGGGATCGTGTGCACCGGACCTTTGAAGACAGCAAGCGGGAATTGCTTGAGGCGATCCAGTACAGTGTGTCTCGCGGGGAGAAGGTCATGATTCCAGCCTTTGCCGTGGAGCGGACCCAGGAGATCCTTTATGTGCTGGGCGAATTCCACAGGGAAGGATTGCTCCCTGACGTTCCGGTTTACCTGGACAGCCCGCTTGCCATAAAGGCCACTCAAATTTTCCGAAAGAACAAGAAATATTACGACGACGAGGCTCGGTCCATCGTCAGCAAGGGCTATGACCCCTTCGACATGCCCAACCTCCAGTTTACCGAAAACACCGCCGAATCCATCGCCATTAACGAGAGGGCGGGGCCCGCGATCGTCATCGCCGGCAACGGCATGTGCACCGCTGGTCGAATCAAGCACCACCTGAAACACAACCTGTGGCGCGAGGGCGCAAGTCTTGTCATTGTTGGATTTCAGGCGAAAGGGACTACGGGACGCAGGATCGTTGACGGCGCCAAACAGGTCAAGATTTTTAAGGAAAACGTGGCCGTCAAGGCCAAGGTGTTTACCATCGGGGGGTTTTCGGCCCACGCGGATCAGAATGATCTCATCGCGTGGGCGCGAAACTTTGAGAGCAAGCCGCGGGTCTTTCTTGTGCACGGTGAGCCGAAGGCCAGCGAGACGCTGGCCGAGCTCCTTCGCGATAGGCTTGGCCTCGTGACCCACATCCCGAGATGGAAGGAGCGGCTCATTTTCAAGCCAAAGGAGTTGACCTCTGAAAAGCCCTCCGAGGAGGCGCTTCCCGCGGATACCAAAACGGAGCTCCTCAATAACATCGTGGATCTCGAAAATGAGATCAAGGCGCTGCGCAAACGCATCCAGTCCGTGACGAGCGAAGAAGGATTTTCCGAGGATGAGGTAGACCGACTAAAATATGTTCAGGAGGAGTTGAGGGCAATCCTAACCGAATAGGGGGCAACTAAATTGAGCGATTCGTATACCGTGCGGCTGGCTCCAAATTCGGTGAATCGCCCAATAGAGGGACCAGAAAGATGAAATGGAGGAAACCATGTCTCGTCGGATCATCGACTTGTCAATCTACACGGAGAATGACGTTCAGTCAGACCCTCCGGGGTTTGGACCGAAAATCACTTATGTTGACCACCACGAGTCGTTTGAAAGGATGCAGGCCTTTTTTCCCGGACTCAAACAGGAGGACTTGCCCGACGGTGAAGCATGGGCCATTGAGCGGGTCGAGCTGACGACCCACAACGGCACCCATCTGGACGCTCCCTATCATTTTCATTCCACCATGGATCAAGGCGCTCGATCCCTTACCATTGATGAGGTCCCGTTGGAATGGTGCTTCCAAGACGGCGTGAAGCTTGACTTCCGTCATTTGGATGATGGTTATGTGGCCACGGCCGCAGATCTGGAAGTGGAATTGAGACGAATCAACTACGAATTGAAACCGTTGGACATCGTGCTTGTCAACACGAGGGCAGGCAGTCGCTATGGCCACGCCGATTATGTGGCTGCCGGCTGCGGCATGGGGTATGAGGCAACAATGTATCTGCTCAAACGAGGCGTGCGGGTAACCGGGACAGATGCGTGGAGCTGGGATGCGCCCTTTATCCACACCGCAAAGAGATACGGTGCAACAAAAGATCCATCCATCATATGGGAAGGACACAAGGCCGGAAGAGTCGTGGGTTACTGCCATCTGGAGAAGCTGCATAACCTTGAAGCGCTGCCTGAGAGCGGGTTCGTGGTTGCCTGTTTCCCCGTCAAAGTCCGCGCGGCATCCGCCGGCTGGACAAGGGCCGTCGCGATCATCGATGAACCGTAAGCCACCCCTTGCCTGGGAGGAATCAAGAATGGGAAATCAATTTGAAAGGCCTAGATTCGCGGCCACGAACATGGGAAATGTGCCTTACAGGGACGTCAAGAGGGCCGTCCAGACGGTACTGGAATATTTTCCCGTTGCGCCATCTCTGCCTGCGACCAGCCGGAGCATGAAGTGGATGCTTGAGGGGATTCCCTGCCTCGTGTTCGATCGCCAGCGACGCCAGGTGCTTATGGATCCCTCCCCTGAAAGAGAGTCTGAAATCCTTGAGTTCTACAGCAGGTATGAACAGGAAGATCTGGATTACTTCGCGACTACCTTTGACACCGCCCCGTTTTTGTATGCGTTGCTCGATCGCCTCAAAGAGGTGCGTCCCGCTAATCTTAAATGGGTCCGCTTCCAGACGGCCGGGCCATTGATCCTGGGGGATACGATCAAGCAAATGGACGGAAATCCTGCCCTTCACCACGAGACCCTGAGGGACATCCTGATCAAGGGCTCCAACATAAAGGCGAGATGGCTGGAGAAAAAGATAAAGGCAGAGATCGCGGGGGTAGAAGTGATCGCAGACCTTCCCGAGACGACACTCGTCAATTTCACCGCGGCCGGAGGCACGGGAACACGTGAGGACATGGTCGACATCATAAACGAGAGTTTCAGGGGGCTCCGCTGTCTCAAGTGGATTCATTGCTGTGCCAACATCGACTGGTCCATTCTGACGGACACGGAAACGGATGTGATTAATTTCGATGCGTATCACCATTCGGAAAAGGTTTCGCTTTATCACAAAGAAATCAAGGCATTCTTAGAGCGGGGGGGGATGATTGGGTGGGGGATCATCCCGGTCAACGAAGAAGTGATCTCAAATGAGACGGTCGATCGTCTGACGGACAGGCTCCAAGAGGGCATCGCCTTCTTCGTGAAGAAGGGCATTGACGAGATGTTGTTGGCCTCAGGGTCATGGGTCCTGCCATGTTGTGACACGAGCCTCCTTCGTCCGGAAACCTCGGATGCGGCCTTTGCCATGGCACGAGAAATCTCGAGCAGGATGAAGGTGAAATACGGGTTTGATGCGGCTTAAGCCGCGGATTTAACATGTCCTACCGGAACGCAGCGGATGCCGTGGCTGTCCCATCAATACATTCCTTTTTTCCTCGAAATACAGGTTAGACCCCATTTGCTTTCGCGGCCGAAAGATTATCATTCATCAATGAACTCGACGGGGCCCTCGGACGTGCGCGGAACGGCCGGCGATCGACCGAGGGAAAGGTAAATATGGTGGCATTCCGGAAAGGGAGGTAAGGACATGGGAGACAACATCAAATGGTTGACCAGTCTGGACGATGCAATGGGCCAGGCCAAGGCGCAGGACAAATGTATTCTAATCGATTTTTTTAACCCTGACTGAATCGGGTGCAAACAGATGGATGCAGTTACGTATCCAAAGCCCAATGTGGTCGGTTTTATGCAGCATGAAATGGTCCCGCTTCGCGTCGCCTTCAATCACAAACCTCTTGCAGTGGACTTCAATGTGAAGTGGACGCCCACGCTGGTGACCGTCGACTCGGACGGAAAAGAGCACCACCGAACCGTGGGCTTTCTTTCACCCGAGGAGCTCATCCCATCGCTGTTGCTGGGCATGGGCAAAGCCTATTTTGATCGAGGCCGCTATGCGGAGGCCATCGCCAACCTTGACAAGCTCCTGGCGGGCTTCCCGGGGTCCAAGTCGGCCCCTGAGACCGTATATTATCGGGGCGTTGCCACTTACAAGCACACCAAACAGGCCAAGCCCCTCAAGGAGGCCTATGAGAAGCTTATCGCCCAGTATGCCAAGAGCGAATGGGCTGAAAGGGCCGCACCCTATCGGCTTCTCTAGAAGACATACCTCCGGCGGCCTCTCCCTGGCAGTGACCCTTTCGCCATTATGCTTTACATCTCGCCGGATGGGGAGGCCGCTTGCGTTAGGTCTGAGGAGCGTTTCACTCGAGGATCGCTTCGCTTTAGGCAAAAGCATGGGAGGGAGAAAGTGTTGGGTTTCTAGCCTCAAGCGTAGCGCTCCTCAAGCGCAGCGAGCCTCGAATCTCCAGCAAGCGGCGTGGTCATCCGGCCCAGATGTCTTGACTCAAAAAAGATCGTTGTTTCATAATAGGCATGGTTTAAGATAATAGGAATGAAATGTCACAGAGGCGTGTGTATCGAAAGGACCCAAAGCCAAGGAGGGTGGTATGCCGAGAAAGACGATCAACCTGAGCCACAAAGTGGAGTACCTCTCAGTGTTGGACGAAAAGGGGAAGCTCGACAAAAAGATCGAGCCCGAGATCTCCGATGAGCTCCTTCTCAAGCTTCACAAGGCCATGCTCCTCGGTCGCCGGTTCGACGAAAGGCTTCTGAGCCTTCAAAGGCAGGGTCGCATCGGCACCTTTGCGCCCATATCCGGCCAGGAGGCATCTCAGCTTGGGGCCGTGGCTGTCTTGCAGCCCGAGGATTGGTTTGTCCCTTCCTTTAGGGAGACCGCGGCCGAGCTGTGGCGGGGGCGGTCCATGGAAAGCGTGATTCTTGGCTTTGGTGGCTACAACGAAGCCGCCCGAACAAATGAGAAACTTCATAACGTCCCTGTAGCCGTGCCGGTGGGCTCTCAGATTCCACATGCAGCCGGCATTGGGTGGGGCATCAAGTACCGTAAGAAAAAGAACATCGTCATGACTTTTTTTGGGGATGGCGGCACCTCCGAGGGAGATTTTCACGAGGGAATGAATTTTGCCGGCGTGTATCAGGCGCCGGTCGTCTTCGTCTGCCAGAACAACCAGTGGGCCATATCGGTGCCGCGGTCCAGACAGACCCATTCCGAAACCCTGGCCCAAAAGGCCCTGGCCTACGGCATGCCGGGCATACAGGTGGATGGAAACGATGTCCTGGCGGTCTATGCCGCAGCCAAAGAAGCGGAGGAAAGGGCCAGATCAGGAGGAGGCCCCACCATGATCGAGTGCATCACCTACCGGATGATGATGCACACCACGGCGGATGACCCAAAGCGATATCGCAAGGATGAAGAGGTAGAGGCGTGGAGAAAGAAGGATCCGATCACCCGGTTTCAGAAGTACTTGACGAGTAAGAAACTCTTGAATGACAAGAAGATCAAGGCCTTGGAGGAGGAGATCAAGGACGAGATCAATGCAGCCGTCGAAGCCGCTGAGAAAAAGATGAAGGTGTTAACCGACCCGATGATCATGTTTGACCACGTGTACGAGGAAATGTTGCCCCATCTGGCGGCCCAGAAAGAGGCGTTCGCCGAAGAATGGAAGATGAACGAGGAGGAGGGGAGCGATGCCTAAGATGACGATGGTTCAAGCCCTCAATCTGGCCCTTACGCAGGAGATGGAGAAAGACGATCGGGTCATCGTCATTGGCGAAGACGTAGGCAGGGACGGAGGCGTCTTTCGCGTCACGGACGGCCTGATCGAAAAATTCGGCGAGCAGCGGTCCGTGGATACCCCCCTTGCGGAATCGGGGATCATCGGGATGTCCATCGGAATGGCGCTCTATGGGTTGCGGCCCGTATGTGAGATCCAGTTTTCGGGGTTCAGTTATCTCGGTTTTCATCAGATCGAATCGCATGCCTCCCGTTTGAGGTGGCGTTCCCAGGGGAACCTGAGTGTCCCCATGGTGCTTCGAGCGCCGTACGGGGGGGGCGTCAGGGCATTAGAGCACCACTCGGAAAGCCGGGAGGCCTTTTGGGCCCACATCCCAGGCCTCAAGATGGTCATCCCCTCAGGCCCGAGGAACGCGAGAGCGCTTCTAATTAGCGCGATCCGTGATCCGGACCCGGTGATCTTTTACGAAGGGAAGGCCATCTACCGCGCCTTTCGGGAGGAGGTCCCTGAGGAAGAAGAGACCATGGAGATCGGCAAGTCGTTGGTGGTGCGGGAGGGAAAGGACCTGACCATGATCTCCTACGGTGCCATGATGCGGCCCACTCTTGAGGCCGCGGAGGTCTTGAAGGAAAAGGAGGGGGTGGATGCGGAGGTCATCGATCTCCTTACGATCTCGCCCCTTGACGACGAGCCTTTCGTGAAATCCATTGGCAAGACCGGGCGAGCCGTGATCGTACACGAGGCGCCCCGCAGCTTCGGACCGGGGGCGGAGATTGTGACGAGAATCATGGAGAAGGCCTTTTTTTACCTTGAGGCGCCCATCGCGCGTGTGACGGGCTATGACGTGGTAATTCCGCTTTTTGCCCACGAAAAGGCATATCTGCCAGACGTCCCGCGTATCGTCCGGGCAGCTAGGAAGGTTCTGTCCACCTGAACGAGAGGGGAGGGGAAGCATGGCCAAGGAGTTCAAACTTCCGGACCTGGGTGAGGGCATTCACGAGGGTGAGGTCCTGTCGGTCTTGGTTTCCGTGGGGGACGCCGTAAAGGAGGGGGATCTGATCCTGGAGGTGGAGACGGACAAGGCGGCGGTTGAGATCCCGTCGCCTTTCACCGGGGCGGTAAAAGAGATCCGGGTTAAGGTGGGGGACGTGATCAAGGTCGGGGACGTCCTGATGACATTCGACGTGGGAGAGGAAGCCGAGCTAACAGAACAACAGAAGGGGAAGCCCAAGGAAAGGGAGGCCGAAGAAAAGCGACCGGTGGAAGAGGAGAAGCCGCTAAGCGAGAAGAAGAAACCGTCTGAAAAAAGGCCATCCGAAGGAGCCGCGCCGGAAGAGGAGAAAATGGCCAAGCGCGAACCCCGCCAAGTGGAAGCCGAGAAACCGGCTGAGGTCGAAGAAAGAGAAGGGCCTGTCCCCGCCTCCCCGGCAACCCGGCGCCTTGCACGCGAGTTGGGGGTTGACCTGCGAAAGGTCCCGCCGAGCGGCCCCAAGGGGCTGGTGACGGCAGAAGACGTGCGTGCCTTTGCCGAAAAGGGGGAGAGGAGGAAAGAGGCGCCACTGCCCGGGGAGAAGAGGACCCCGGAAGGCAGGCCGATCGCAGTAAAGGGGCCGGCGCTTCCCGATTTCTCCAAGTGGGGGCCTGTGGAGCGCGTGCCCCTGCGGTCCGTCCGTCGGGCGACCGCAAAGCAAATGGCGCTTGCATGGTCCCAGATCCCCCATGTGAGCAACCAGGGAATGATCGATGTGACCAACCTGGAGAGCCTGCGGCAGAAACACAAGACGGCGGTGGAGGAAACGGGCGGCCGTCTGACCTATACCGTGTTTGCCCTCAAGGCGGTTGCCGAGGCACTCAAGGAATATCCTCGGTTCAACGCAACGTTGGACGTCGATGCCGGTGAGATGGTCCTCAAGCGTTACTACCACATCGGCGTGGCGGCAGACACCGACGAAGGCCTTGTGGTGCCGGTGGTCCGCGATGTGGACCGAAAGAGCATCATCCAGCTCGCCGTTGAACTGAAGGAGCTCATTGAGCGGACCCGGTCCCGGAAGATCACCCTGGAGGAGATGCACGGCGGGACCTTCACGATCACCAACGTGGGCCCCATGGGCGGGGGACACTTTGCCCCGATCATCAATTACCCGGAAGTGGCCATCCTGGGAATGGGTACCGCCAAGATGTATCCCAAGGTGATCGAGAAGGATGGCGGTCAGTACGAGATCGCTCCTCGACTCATGATGCCCATCGTCCTCTGTATCGATCATCGGATCCTTGACGGGGCGGATGCCATTGCCTTCATGCAAATGATCATCGACTGTCTCGAAGACCCCGAGGAGCTCCTGTTGAGGATGTCCTAAGCCGGATAGACCATTAGAATGATGAATATCGAACAAGGAATATCGAATCACGAAGTCGGGTCCCTAGAGTATTCACTTCTGCATTGGACATTCTACATTCGATATTCTGGGGCTCGCTTTTCAACTTCTTCGCAAATGGCTGGGGAATCACATGCAAAGGGTCTAAGGATGAGGGGTCCCCGAAGGAGGAAATGGAAATGGTGATGGGTGAGCTTTCTCAGGAGGCACAAGTCCTGATCATCGGTGCCGGGCCAGGAGGTTATGCCGCCGCCTTCCGGGCCGCCGACTTGGGCCTGGATGTCACCCTGGTGGAAAAGGACGAACGGCCCGGTGGGGAGTGCCTTCACCGGGGTTGTATCCCGTCCAAGACGCTGCTCTATCTGGCCGAGCTCCTGCACGATGCGGACCGTGCCAAATCCATGGGGATTGCATTTGAATCCCCGAAGGTCGACCTTGACGGCGTGAGAAAGTGGAAGGACCAGGTGATTGACACCCTTGCCTCCGGCCTTGAAACCCTGTGCGAGCGGAGAGGTATTCAGCGGATCAAGGGTCGGGCCGTCTTCGAGGGGTCCGAGAGCGTGAGGCTTCAGGACTCGGAAATCACCCACATCAAGTTCGAACATGCAATCATCGCCACCGGCTCTCGCGCAATTCCCCTCAAGGGGATCGAAATGAAACCAGGTAGCCGGATTATGGATTCATCCGACGCCTTGGACCTGCCGGACGTTCCGAAGTCGCTTCTGGTGGTGGGGGCTGGCTACGTGGCGCTCGAAATGGGCATGGTCTACGCCGCGCTCGGCAGCCGCGTGACGGTGGCCGTCCACCGGGAAAAGATCCTGAGGGGGGCCGACGCAGACTTGGTGGAGCCTTTATTCCGCAGGCTGAAGGAGGTGTTCGAGGCCGTCCACTTCCATACAACCGTCGAATCCGTCAAGGAGACGACAAAAAGGGTGAAGGTGAAATTTCGCGGGGAGGGGAGTCCCGGGACCATGGATTTCGACCGCGTCCTCATCGCCATCGGGCGGCAGCCCTCATCCCAAGGCCTTGGCCTTGAAAACACCAAGGTGAAGGTCAACGACAAGGGCTATATCGTGGTGGACGAGCAGATGCGCACCACGGATGAGCACCTTTTTGCGGTCGGCGATGTGGCCGGCCCGCCGCTTCTGGCCCACAAAGCCTTCAGAGAGGGGAAGGTCGCCGCGGAAGTCATCGCCGGGAAGCCTTCGGCCTTTGACGCACGCGCCATCCCCGGTGTGGTCTATACCGACCCTCAGGTGGCCTGGTGTGGAATGACAGAGGAAAAGGCTCGCGCGGACAAAAGGCCAATTCAGGTTGAGCGTTTTCCGTGGAAATTTTCAGGCCGTGCCGTGACCATGGATGCCACCAACGGGCTCACCAAGCTGATGATCGATCCGGAAACAGGGAGGATCCTGGGTGTCGGCGTGGTGGGCCGGGGTGCGGAGGGTCTGATCACTGAGGGGGCCCTGGCCGTGGAGATGGCGGCCCTGGCCGAGGACGTGGCGCTGACCGTTCATCCCCATCCGACCCTCTCCGAGACCATGGGGGAGGCGGCCGAGATCTTTATGGGCGGAGGTACGCATATCATGCCCAAGAAAGGCAAGTAGTAAGGCCACGTGATCCCGGCTTTCGCCGCGGTCTTTACCGACAGGCAGCACCGGTATGTCGAAGCTCCTTTCAGATTTTCAAAAGACGGGCGGCGGCCTCCATGGCCCCTTGGGGGCTTGAAACATAGGTGATGCCTTCGATGCCCGGCCACGTCTCAAGTCCAATGACGGGTTTTCCGGTTTTGAGGGCCAGGGCGATCTCGGAAAGCGTCCCGTAGCCGCCGGAGACACCTATCAGCAGGTCGGAAGCGCGGACAACGAGCAGATTCCGACCCTCGCCCAACCCGGTGGGAAGAGCGATCCCCACGTAAGGGTTGGCCGTGGCCCTGTCGAGGCCCGGAAGTAGGCCCACGGCCATGCCCCCCGCCTCATGGCACCCTTTGGCGGCCGCTTCCATGACGCCCCCAAGCCCGCCGCATATGAGGACCCACCCCTTGCGGGCAATGGATGCCCCCAGGTCCAAGGCCATCCGATAAAACCTTTCAGGGCAGGACCCAGCCCCGATCACGCCGACGTAGGGTGGTCTATTCATTGGTAACGGTTCCAGGTTTCCGGTTCAAGGTGCAAGGTCTTATCCCACATCTCATATCCCATATCCCATATCTCAGTCCGGTTTGAGGTTGACCTTGACCGCCGAATTGGATAACCCTATACCCCATCCTTGCGATTTCTGGCAAGGATTCTCAAAAATATTCGTTCCGGAGTGCAGCGTTTTAGATCATGGCAAAGGAAAAAAAGCGAATTGGACTGGTCCTGGTCATTATTTGCATCCTGATGGTCCTGGGCGGTTTGGCCTGGTTTGCGGCGATCCTTTTTGAGGGTGAAAGCCCGTCGATCGTTCTTGAACCGCTCCCCGAGTACATCTCCAAGCCACAACTTTTCAAGGTGACCATGGGCGATCAGGTGAGGGGGTTGAGGCTTATCCGGGTCATCGCCAACCAGGAGGGCCGAGAGATGCCACTCCTTGAGACGACGTTCCCGGCCACCGGTATTCTGAGTCGGAAATCCACCCACCAAGCCGAGGTCACCTTCACGCTTGACCCTGCGACTTTGAAGCTCGCCCAGGGGAGGGTCGAGCTGACCGTCCAGGTTTGGGATCATTCGATGAGACGGGGGGGAGACGGCAATCTGTCCATTTTTTCCCATAGGATGCTGGTGGACACCATCCCGCCTTCGGTCCATGACCTGAGCCCCGTCAATTACGTGAATATGGGCGGTACGGGACTCGCGGTGTATCAGGCCTCGCCGGATACGATCGAAAGCGGCGTCATGGTCGGTGATCTCCTGTTCAAGGGTTACCCTGCCGATGAAGACGGCAAAAGCAACCGTCATGTGTGCTACTTTGGATTGAATCAGCATGAGACCCCGGATACGAAGCTTGTTCTTTGGGCCCGGGATCGGGCGGGCAACGAAGCCAGGGCCGGTCTTAGCTTTCACATCCGACGGAAGCGATTTCAGGAGGAGAGGATCGAGATCACTGACCGGTTCCTGGGAATGGTTCTTCCTTACTTCTCCTCCTACCCTTTGCCCGCCGGCTCATCCGATATCGATAAATTCCTGTGGATCAACCGGGAATTGAGACGTCAGAATACAGAGACCTTCTTTTCGTTGCGGGATCGCACCTCCCCGAATAGGCTCTGGGACGGCGTCTGGCTGAGGCAGGCCAATGCCGCCAGCATGTCAAGGTTCGCGGAGCGGCGCCAATATTACTACAAGGGGGAGAAGGTGGATGAGCAGATCCACCTTGGCGTGGATCTGGCCTCCCTGGCCCATTCGCCCATCCAGGCCGCCAACCGTGGTCGGGTAATCTTGGCGGATCAACTGGGTATTTACGGTCTGACGGTGATCCTGGACCACGGCCAGGGCGTCGCCTCAGTGTATGCCCATCTGAGCAGGATCGAGGTTTCTCTCGACCAGGAAGTGAAGCGCGGAGAGGTGATCGGGATTTCGGGTCAAACAGGGCTTGCCGGAGGCGACCATCTCCACTTCAGCGTGATGGTCGGTGGGGTGTTCGTAGACCCCCTTGAGTGGTGGGATGAGCATTGGATCCAGGACAATATCACCCGCAAGCTAGCCCTCTTGAAACCTTAGCAGAACCGGACAAACCGTCTGAACACCTGCCCGGGCTCCGCCCCGAGAGAGCGGATAATGGTGTTATGAAGTTCGATTATGCCCCATGTGTTCAGTACCATCATCCCGGTGTTTGTGGTGATCGCACTGGGGTGGCTGGCCTGTCTGGCTGATTTCAATAGAACCCATACCGTGATTTTTTGGTCTGCGCGGTGATGGACGGGATCTTACTCTTGCTAACCGAATTGGCCTTTTTTGATTGCTTTCCAATTCTTATTCATTTATCAATTACCAGTTAAGCATATGATGAGGATGGGGGGCGGTAGCTCATGGACGCGACCGTGTTTGGCCAGTGTTACAAGGAAATTCTGGACGCCTTCAATGAGGGAGTGCTTTTTGTCGGTGGTAGCGGCCAGATCCTTTATGCCAATCAGAAAATGGGGGTCCTAACCGGCTTTGCCGTCGACGAGCTCGTTGGCGCTCCTTGCACCATCCTCAACTGCGATGTCTGTGAGCTGATCCACGCAAAAGGAGGCGCTGAGTGGTGCAAGCTTTTTGTGGTGGGCCGTGTCCTGGGAAAGCGTTGCCTGGTGAGGCGCAAGGATGGTTCCTATCTTCCCGCGCTCAAGAACGCATCCGTGCTCAAGGATCCGGAGGGTGAGGTGCTTGGTGCCTTCGAGACACTCACTGACATCTCCGAGTTGGAATGGAAGGACCAGCGGATTCGGGATCTCAGCCTTCTGGTGGATGATGAGATAGGGTTTTACGGCATGCAGGGACAGAGTCCCACCATGGTGCGATCTTTTCAAATCATGGAGAAGGCCGCACAGAGCGATGCCACGGTCATCATTTATGGTGAAAGCGGGACGGGCAAGGGCCTGGCGGCAGAAGTCATCCACAGGATCGGCAGGCGTAGGAACAAGCCTTTCATTTCATTTAATTGTGCGGCCTTGAACGAGGCGGTGCTCGACGCAGAGCTGTTCGGACACACGCGGGGGGCATTCATGGCAGCGCATCGGCACCGCGTGGGGTGTCTTGAGGCCGCAAACGGCGGCGATCTTTTCCTGGACGAAATCGGCGACCTACCCGTTTCCACCCAGACTCGACTGGTGCGGGTCCTTGAAATGAAACAGTTCGAGCGGGTGGGCGATGATCAACCGGTGCCGGTGGATGTCCGCATTATCGCCTCGACCAACCGAAACCTCCTTGAGTCCGTTTCTCAAGGGCGTTTCAGGCAGGACCTTTTTTTCAGGCTGAATGCCGCTCCGATCTACCTCCCTCCCTTGCGGAGAAGGATCGCAGATATTCCCGCGTTAGTGAATGCCCTTCTTCGGAAGCTCCGTGAAAAGACAGGTAAGAATATCAATGGGTTAAGCCCACAAGTGATGAATCGCTTCATGAGCTACGATTGGCCAGGGAATGTTGGAGAGCTGAAAAGCGTGCTGGAGTATGGGTTTGTGGTGGCTGAATCCGGCATCTTGGAGGGGCATCACCTCCCTCCGTCCTTTTCAGATTCCACGCCGACCAGGAGTACCGCCACGCAATTTTCAACTTCACCAGACCTGGACAGTCTCGGCGAGAAAGAAGCCCTCATCGAGGCGCTACGCCTCAGCAACGGGAACAAGGTCAAGGCATCGAAGATCTTAAACGTCCACAGGATGACGGTCTGGAACCGTATGAAGAAATACGGCATACAGCTCACCCGAAAAATCGAATGATCAAGGACAGCGACCATGGATGGATTCAGCGGCGGCCGCCGCCCATGCCCCCTCTGCCTTGGTCTCCCCACGACGGGTAGACCACTCTTCTCACATCCACCTCCGTGATGGCGTCCACTTCGTAGTTTTTTCCATCCGGCCTGACGGGGATTGTGTCAAGCGGACTGTAGATGTACCCGATGAGCTGATTCTCTTTACCCATGATCGCGTAGAGCCTCGGACCTTGAACGCCCACGAACCCTTTGTATTTGCGGTAAGTGTTCTGCATGTTTCGAACAATTTCGAGAATTGCATCCTTACTCCCAAGCGGCTGCCAGCCGGAACCGGTAAGAGTGACGCCGTCGCCCTTGATGTCGAATCTGAGTGCACCGGGTTTTTCCATGGTGCCTGAATAGGAGGCGTCCACCGTCGCGTACCTTTCTTCAACGAAGGTCTCGATATTGTCCTGTCCCTGGGGTAGAAGCACCAACTTTCCATAAGCGCACCCAAATAGGGTAAACAGAAAGACAGCCGCTGCAACACCGTGTCGAAAGCCGCCCGTTTTGAAACCTGAACCGCCATTGGAGATCTCCATTCTTGCCCTCCATACTTGCCGATTATGATAGGCATATTCCATGAAAAAACAAGACCAGCCCTTGGATTACCGGGAGCGCACCTACCGAAGCCGAATCCGAACCAGGGGCTTGGTCTCCTTTCAGGTCCAGATCAAAGAAACGGACCTCTGGGTGAGCGCAGACCGAGACCTCATCCGCGAGGCGCGTGATTTGGCGCTCGCTTGCCGTTATCCCCTGGAGCATTATATCGGTGCTCACGCCCTATTCCTCACGACCCTTTCGCCAATCCCTGAAGATCCCTATGCGCCTCCAATGGTCAAGGAGATGATTAGGGCTTCCTCCCAAGTCGGCACTGGCCCCATGGCTTCGGTGGCGGGGGCCATCGCACAAACTGTGGGAGAGGGTTTGCTGGGCCTTTCGGGAGAGGTGATTGTGGAAAACGGTGGTGATCTTTTCCTGGCGGCCAAACGGCCCGTCACGGTGGCCATCTTTGCCGGAAGCTCGCCGCTTAGCGAGCGACTGGGGATACGGGTTTATCCTTACCAAATGCCGTTGGGGGTGTGCACGTCTTCAAGCACCGTCGGTCATTCCTTAAGTCTTGGAAACGCGGATGCGGTCTGCGTCCTTTCCCGGTCGGCTGCCCTGGCGGATGCAGCTGCGACAGCCCTTGGGAACAAGATCAAGGGCGTTCGCGACATAGAGCCCGCAACCGACTGGGCGAGGACCGTGGAAGGGATTGCGGGTGGGGTCGTCATCATCGGCGCGACCATGGCCTCATGGGGAGAGGTGGAACTGGTGACCCTATGACATGTGAGACAAAACCGTGCGCCTTGCACCGTGTGCCGTCAGCCGTCTTTTTTTACAGGTCATAGAGTTTTTCATCCCTGAGAGGAGGCCGTCTCCCATAGCCGCCCCGGGATCCCCCCTGGGACAGAAAAGGCTCCTCTTCCTCCATAAGGTCTCCCATCTCAGCCTCGACCTGTTCCGGGTCCTCACCCGCTTCCATCCTTTTGAGGGCCTCCTCCATGCCCGGTCCCAGCTTGAGCCCGGTCATGTCGGTGAGCTTTCGCATCAGGTTGGCCGCCTGCTTGGGATCTTCATCATCCACATGGGCAAATTCCCGTTCGAGCACGCCCATGGCCTTTTCCATTTTTGTCTCATCCAGATCGGGCAGGGGCGTTTCCTCTTGGCCATCCTCGCGCCTGCGTGGCGATGCGAACACAGACAGGTATCGTTCGAGCTCGGGGTGGTGGCAACGCGGGCAGTCCGGGCGCTTTTCTGTATTCACCGACTTTGAAAAGAAATTAAAGATCATGTGGCATCGTGCACAGTAAAACTCATAGATCGGCATACCCAAAATCCTCCGGAAGGCGTTGTCTTCAATCATCTCATTGGCGTGGGGCTTCGCCCTCTTTTTGAAATACAGAAGAACCCCCTATGCGTCAATCGTTTTCAAACAACTTACACCTTGTCTTTTTCTCCCATGCTGATATACTCCTGACCACATCTCGAACCCCATGGAGGCAATGGATCATTTTGAGATTACGGGTCGGGGTCTTGTCCGACACTCACCTCGGTTGCGCCACGAAGGCCCTAAAACGGATCTTTGACGAGCACTTGGCGGGCCTGGATGTGATTGTCCACGCCGGGGATATGATTTCATCGGAGGTGATTGATTTTCTCGCCCAGAAGGACTTGCACGCGGTCTGCGGCAATATGGACCCTCCGGATTTGCGACAGCGCCTTCCCATGAAAGAAGTCTTTCAGTTGGGTCCTTACCGCTTCGGCCTCATTCACGGCTGGGGGCCCGCTGCTGGGATCGAAGAACGGGTGCGGGGGCAATTCAACGATGTCGACGTGATCATCTATGGGCACTCACACCATCCGGCCAATCACGAGCGCGACGGGGTGAGGTACTTCAATCCGGGAACGGCCACGGGGGTTTCCTCCACAGGGCTGTACTCCATTGGTATGATCGAGATTGATGAAACACTCCATGCGGAGATCATCACCCTCTGAGGGAGACCGGGAAATGGATGTCTTGTGGGCCCCATGGCGGATGGAATACATCCTGTCAAGCCAGAAGGACGGACCATGTATTTTTTGCGCTGGTCCGGATCGTGACCGGGATGAGGAGCGACTGATTCTCTATGTCGGGCCCCTGACCATGGTGATCATGAATCGCTATCCTTACAACAACGGCCATCTGCTCGTGGCACCGATCCGACACGTGCCCGGACTGGAGGCCTTGAACGAGGATGAGAACCTGGACCTGATGCGTATGCTTCGCCAATCCATGGCGGTCCTGAAAGAAACCATGAGACCGGAGGGGTTCAATGTGGGGCTCAACCTGGGTAGGGTTGCGGGTGCCGGCGTGGAGGCGCATCTCCACTTCCACATCGTCCCCCGTTGGGGCGGGGACACCAACTACATGGCCGTGGTGGGTGACGTGAGGGTCATTCCGGAACACATCCGGGCGACGTACAGGAAGCTCTCGGGACCTTTTCAGAAGTTAAAGCACATGGAGCGGAGGTGAGAAATGAGTCACTTGAGGGCCATGTTGATTATTCTCATTGTCCTGTTGCTGGTGATTTTGGCCGTCCAGAATTACGCAGTTCTGGCGACCCCCGTCAAATTCAAGGCGGATCTCGTCTTTGTGAGGTATGAGACATCCGAAATGCCGCTTGCCCTCATATCTGTGGCTGCATTTGTTGTGGGGATGCTGGCCGTGGGTTTCTACGGCATGACGGAAAGATTTCGCCTGAAGCGGGAAATCAAGATCCTTACCAGAGAGGCGGCACAAAAGGACCAGGAGATTGACTCTCTGAGAAATCTTCCCGTCACTGCCGAGGGGGTGGGTCCTGCCAGGGGTGGCGAGGCCGCTTAGACGGTTTTCCCGATACCCCGGGACCGGCTTTAGACCGATCCGGCTTCGAAGATGGGCCGTTTTTGCAAGGGAGGCGTCAATGTGGGAGGCTTTTCGCCAGGCTTTTCATGAATCCGGAACGCTGCTGTGGCCCCTGACGGTGGTCTTTGCGCTTTTTGTGGGCATGGCTTTCGGAGGGTGGCTCAGGGGAAGCGGTAAGGAAAAGACCAAGGTAAACAAGAGCAGGGGCGATCGGGCCTTTTTCAAGGGGGTCCAATACATTCTTTCTCAAGACCACGATCACGCCATCGAGGAATTCACAAAATCCGTCAAGCTCAACTCCGATACTATCGAGACCTATGTTGCACTAGGAAATCTCTACCGTTCCAAGGGTGACATTGAGCGGGCCATTCGAATCCGGCAGAGCATCATTTTTAGACCAAACATTGATGAGCAGATCAAGCTGAGGGCCATTTTCGATCTGGGCATTGATTACAGCAAAGGGGGTTTCTTGAACCGGGCCCTCAAGGTGTTCCTGGATGTGGAAGAACGGGACCCATCCAACGTTGAAAACCTCTTGGAAACGGAGAAGATTTACGAGAAATTGAGGGATTGGGAAAACGCCTACAAGACGCGGCAGAAGATTGCGAGGCTCCGCAAAGGCGAACATGACCACATCCTGGCCCACCATTTGGTGGAAGCCGGCAAGGCTTTTGGGGAAAACGGCGACACGGCGAAGGCAAAGTCCTCATTCGAGCGCGCAGCGCAAACGCACAAGGACTGTATCGACGCCTACCTGCATCTGGGCGACCTCTACTTCTCCAAACAGGAGTACAAAAAGGCCATGGCCGCGTGGAAAAAGGTCGTGGAGGTGGACCCCCAGTTCACCTTCCTCGCCTACCGGCGGCTGGAGGGGGCCTATTCTAAGATGAGGAATCTCCAGCCCGTGGAGGCGTTCCTCAAAGAGTGTGCGCAGTTGACATCTGATCCTTTCACCCACCTGGCCCTTGCCCGCTACCGATATAACGAGAGTGACACGGACGGCGCGCTCAGTCACCTGATGGAGGCCCTGGAACTGGATCCGTCCTTTTGGGAGGCAAAAAAGCTCAGGGGAGAGATCCTGCTGAAGCATGGTAAAGACAAGGATGCGCTGATTGTCTTCCAGGACATCATCGACCACCTCCATGTCCCATACCTGAAGTTCCAGTGCAACCATTGCGGCTTCGAACCAGATGATCTTCAGTGGCAATGCCCGCAGTGCAGGAACTGGGATACCATCGGCCTGCTTGAAAGCAGCAAGACCGAGACCATTTCACATCCATCCTCTCTCCAACCTGAAAGTCACATGCCCGCCTCCGAAAGACGACCCCGCGAGGCCTGAAATGACCGCGGCAACACCCATGCTTCGGCAGTATTTGGGGCTCAAGGCCGAATACCCGGATGCCATTCTCTTTTTCCGCATGGGCGACTTTTATGAAATGTTCTTCGAAGACGCAAAGAACGCCGCCAAGCTCCTCGGAATCACCCTGACCGCCAGGGGGACCCATAACGGCGAGAAGGTGCCCATGTGCGGCGTCCCACACCACGCGGCCCGGTCCTACATCGGCAAGCTCGTGCGCAACGGGTTGAAAGTGGCCATATGTGAGCAGATGGAAGAGCCCGCGGAGAGCAAAGGCATTGTCGAGCGGGAAGTGGTGAGGGTCGTTACACCCGGGTCGGTGATCGATGAAGAGGCGCTTGACCCCAAAGACAACCTCCACATGGCTGCCCTGACGGGTGGCCATGGACCTTACGGTCTGGCCTCTGTGGATTTGTCCACAGGGGATTTTCGTGTGACGGAGGTCGGTGAATGGGAACAGGTGCTCGATGAGTTGGGGCGGATCAACCCGGCCGAGCTCCTGTTGCTGGACCAAGAGGACCTCTGGAAGCAAAAGGCCCTCGCCCGTTTCCGGCAGGAAAAGCTGTCGAGTGGGGCCTATGACCCTTTGCAATCGGAGGAGATCCTGAAAGGCCAGCTCGGCGTTCGGTCCCTGGACGGATTCGGATGTGGGGGAATGACAAGCGGTATCTCAGCCGCAGGGGCCCTGGTCCACTATTTGAAGGAGACGCAAAAGGGAAATCCGGAGCACATCAAGGACATGGCCGTCTATCGTCTGAGCGAGTCCATGTTCCTTGATGAGGCCACCTTTTCTCATCTGGAGCTATTACGGACCATGCGACGTCACTCTGTGAAGGGGTCGCTCTTCCAGGAGCTTGATGCGACCGTGACGCTCATGGGCAGCCGACGCCTCAAGCGGTGGATCTCCTACCCGCTCACTGACCTGGATGAGATTCGAGACAGGTTGGGGGCGGTTGCCTGCTTCAAGGAGGACATGGCCCTTCGGGAAGAGATCAGGGCATCTCTGAAGGAGGTTTACGACCTGGAGCGGTTAAACGGCCGGGTGGCCATGGGGAGAGCCAACGGAAGGGACCTCCTCTCCCTGAAGCATTCTGCGCTAAAGCTGCCGGGCATTAAGGAAAGACTGGCAGGGGCCCCGAGCCCTCGGCTTTCAGAGTGCGCATTGAGACTTGATACCCTTGAGGACATTGCCCGGCTCATCGAGGCTGCCATTGACGAGGCGTGCCCTGTAACCATCAGAGAGGGCGGCGTCATAAAAGAAGGCTACGACCCGGCGCTCGATCGGCTCATCTCGCTCAGCCGGGACGGTAAGCGCTGGATCAACGATTTTGCCGCATCGGAGCAGGCCCGCACCGGTATCCCGAATCTGAAGGTGGGATTCAACCGGGTCTTTGGCTACTACATCGAGATTTCGAACAGCAATCGCCATCTCGTGCCCCAGGACTACGTCCGGAAACAGACCCTCGTCAATGGGGAGCGCTACATTACCGAATCGCTCAAGACCATGGAGGACCAGGTGCTTGGCGCGGAAGAGCGGAGGGTATCGCTGGAATACGAAATATTCAATAGCGTCCGGGACCAGATCGCCGCGCACCATCGCCGCGTGCGAGAGACAGCGGCCGTCATTGCGGAGATCGATGTCCTCTGCGGACTTGCCGAGGTAGCGGAAAGGAATCACTACACCTGTCCCGATGTGAACGAGGGTCCGGAGATCGCCATCACCGAGGGGCGGCACCCGGTCATCGAGCAGACCGTCCGGGAGGAGGACTTCGTCCCCAATGACATCCTGCTCAATGACACGGACCAACAGATGCTTCTCATCACCGGACCCAACATGGCCGGGAAGTCCACCGTGCTCCGGCAGACGGCGCTTACGGTCCTGATGGCGCAGATCGGGAGCTTCGTTCCCGCAAGGAAGGCCGTCATTGGGAGAGTGGACCGGATTTTCACCAGGGTGGGCGCCTCGGATGATCTGGCAAGGGGGCAGTCCACCTTCATGGTGGAGATGCAGGAGACGGCCAACATCCTGCGCTATGCAACGCCCGCAAGCCTGGTCATCCTGGATGAAATCGGGCGTGGCACCAGCACCTACGATGGACTGAGTCTTGCCTGGGCCGTTTCAGAGGCCCTCCATGACCGGGACGGCAAAGGGGTGAGGACCCTGTTTGCGACCCACTACCATGAGCTGACCGAAATGGCGGCCGTAAAGCCCCGTGTCAAGAACTTTAATATCGCGGTCAAAGAGTGGGCCGATCGAATCATCTTTCTGAGAAAGCTCGTCCCAGGAGGGACCAACCGGAGCTATGGGATTCAAGTGGCCCGGATCGCGGGGCTTCCCGAGGACGTGCTGAAACGGGCCAAGGAAATCCTCGAGAACCTGGAAAACCTTGAATGGGATGGCACGGGCCGCCCCAGGCTGGCCCGGACAAAGGAGAAGCGGCCTACAAGGGAGACGGTCCAGATGAGCCTTTTCACCGCCCGCGAATCCGAGCTCATGGAGCGAATTCGGGATCTAAACATCCAATCCATGACGCCCCTGGAGGCCATGATCGAGTTGGACCGGCTCAAGCAATGGGTGGAGGCCATGCCCTGAAGATGAGAATGACCGAATGAAGCACATAGCCACCGTCATTTCAGCCGCTTTTGCCATGTTTCTCCTCTTCATGGGTGGTTGGGCCCATGCAGAGCCCCCAGAAGGGCCTGCCAGCCTGTTGGCCGCAGCAGATCAGTGTCGGGGTGCCCTGTACCGGTCCAATAAAGGCATGCGCTACCGGCAACAGTGGTCCAAGTGTCTCGGCCTTTATGAAGCGGTCTACTCCCAATACCCGGCGACCGACGAGGCGCCCCGGGCCTTGTATCAATCTGCCCGAATGCTCATGCGACTCTACCCCTACTCCGGGAAGAAAGAGGATTTGGACCAGGCCATTGACCTGTGCAGGCGTCTTTCAGAGGGGTACCGTACCCACCGACTGGCTGACGACGCCCAATACATGATCGGTGAGATCTTCTACGAGCACAAGAAAGATCTGGCGCAGGCCTATGTGGAATTTCTGAAGGTGGAAGTGAGGTTTCCTGCAGGTGACATGCAGCCGGCTGCGAGAAAGATGCTGGACCGGCTGGCCCTGGATCTGGACAGAAAAGAGGAAGCGAAAAGGGCTGCGGAAAGGGGTGATTCGGATTCTCGGCTTGTCTTGGTCACCGGCGTGAGGCATTGGTCAACGCCGACCTATACGAGGGTGGTCATCGACCTGGACAGCCCAACGAAATACACCCATCACCTCCTGAAGCCCGACCCAGGCCTGAACACGCCCCGGAGGCTCTACGTGGATCTTGAAAAGGCAAGGGTTTCAGCCGAGATCGACAGCCAGATACCTATAGGAGACGGCCTGCTCCAGCGTGCCAGGGCGGGACAATACACGCCTGACAGCGTGCGCGTCGTGCTGGACACGGAGAGCCTGGGCGGGTACAAGGTTTTCCCCCTTTACGACCCCTTTCGGATCGTGGTGGATGTGAAGCGCCAGGAGGAAGAGAAGCCCGCCCCCCCTCCTTCTGCAGCGAAGGCCAAACCGGTCCCCGTGCGAAAAGGTATTCGAAGGGCCGAGACGCCGGAGAGTACCGCCAGCCTGGCCAAACAGCTTGGGCTGAGCGTGCGCAGAATTGTGATCGACCCTGGGCATGGCGGAAAGGATCCGGGTTCCTATATCTCAGGGGGCATTGAGGAGAAGGACGTCGTCTTGTCGCTGGCCAAGGTGGTTGCCGACAAGATCCATCGTGAGGTGGGCTGTGAGGTCTATCTGACCCGCGCGGAAGACGTCTTCCTCCCTTTAGAGCGCCGGACCGCCATCGCCAATATGAAGAAGGCCGATCTCTTCATATCGCTCCATATCAATGCCCACAGGGATTCAGCCATCCATGGGCTTGAAACTTACTTTTTGAATGTCACCACCGATGAGAGTGCGGTGACGGTGGCTGCCCGGGAAAACGCAACCTCCGAGCACAATATCAGCGATCTCCAGAAGATTCTCAACGACCTCCTGCTGAACACGAAGATCCACGAATCCAGCCGGTTGGCCCACCAGGTCCAGAAGGGGATGCTGCACCAGGTGGGCAGCCGCTTCAACCAGATTCGGGACCTGGGCGTGAAGCAGGCCCCTTTCTATGTGCTCATCGGCGCTGAAATGCCCGCCATTTTGGTGGAAACGGGTTTCATCACCAATCCCAGAGAACGGAAAAGGCTACTCACCCGCACCTATCAGGAAACGCTCGCCGATGGCATCGCAGAGGGCATCAAACGCTATATCCGTGGTATCGAAGAAGTTTACCAGGGCGGGTAACTGGTGGCCCTATGAGTGGTGCTGCCCCTTGTGGGCAGATTTCATTTTCAGATAGGCGTTAATGAACACGTCGATCCCCCCATTCATGACGCCTTCCAAGTTCCCCACTTCCACGTCGGTCCTGTGGTCCTTCACCAGCCTGTAAGGGTTAAACACATAGGACCTGATCTGGCTTCCCCAGGCGATATCTTTTTGGTTTTCATGAAGTTCCTGCTTTTTATCATCCAACTTCCTTTTTTCGCGATCATAGAGCTTGGCCCTTAGAAACTTCATGGCCATGTCCTTGTTTCGGTGCTGGGATTTTTCGTTCTGGCACTGAACCACGATTCCTGTGGGAAGATGAGTGATCCTAACCGCGGAACTGGTCTTGTTGACATGTTGCCCGCCCGGGCCGCTGGCACGGAACGTGTCTATACGTAAGTCCTTCTCATCGATTTCAATTTTGATGTCCACGTCCACTTCGGGCAGGACCGACACCGACGCAAAAGAGGTGTGTCTTCTTCCGGTTGCGTCGAAGGGGGAGATGCGCACCATACGGTGAATCCCGCTTTCGCTCTTGAGGTGACCATAGGCGTAAGGACCGGACACGGTAAAGGCGATGTTCTTGATGCCCGCCTCTTCCCCAGCCAGGAAATCGATGATTTCGACCTTGAACCCCTTGTCTTCGGCCCACCGCCCATACATTCTGAAAAGCATCTCCACCCAGTCCTGGGCCTCCGTGCCGCCTGCGCCCGCATTGATGGCCACGATCGCATTTCGTGAGTCATCGGGTTCTCCCAGCAGGGAGTGAAATTCCAGAGAGGCGACTCCTTTTTGGATACGGGACACATCCCTTTCCAGTTCCCGCATGGTGCGTTCGTCATTCTCTTCTAAAGCTAGCTCGGCAAGGATTCTTGCATCTTCGGTCTCCTCGTGGTACTGCCGCCACCGATCGATGGTCTCTTTCAGAGAGGCGCGCTGCTGCCCCATCTGGGAGATCTTTTCCTGGCTGTCTTTCCAAAAAGAGGCCTCGGACATGATTTTGTCGATCCTTTCAAGCTCCTTTTCCTGGCTCTCCAAGTCAAAGATGACCTCGAAGTTCCTGAAGCCTGTTCGTGATATCATCAATCCGGTGTATGACGTTGCCTTCCATGATGGTCTTTCTCCTGAGTTTTTGACCCGGGCAAGCCGGAATCAGATAGGAATTCCTTCTCTCGCAAAGACGCCAGGAACGCCAAGTCTTAAGTATTCCTTTAGCCCTTTGCGATCTTTGCGCCAGCAAGAGGTAGATTCTCTCCCCGAAGGCGGGACTGAACACCAATCATCTTGATTCGTGACAACTATTTTAATCTATTCCAAGATTTTTTCAAGAAGATACAGGACGTTTGGTCTCTTTGATCCCGTCCCCAGATCTTTTTAGTCCACCGAGGACCCCAGCCAGGCACATGATGATCGCCAGATAGGCGAACATATCCCCGAAACGGGTATAAAACGTCAACCCTCTATCGCTCAGGTGGAGGGTCGCTCTTAACGTTTCCTCCTCAAAAAGATCGGTCCTGTTCCTGATCCGCCCCCGGGAATCGATGATTGCACTGATTCCGGTATTGGCAGCCCGTATGAGGGGTCTTCTGTTCTCCACTGCACGGAGCACGCTCATGCTCAGATGCTGGTAGGGTGCGCTGGAAACCCCGAACCATGCGTCATTGGTCAGGTTGACCAAGACATCTGCCCCTTTCCGGACCATGGCCCTGGATATCTCCGGGAAGATGGCCTCAAAACAAATGAGGATTCCCGCTGACGCGTTTTTGAGCGCCACAGGGGCAATCCGGTCGCCAGGGGTGAAATCCCCTGCAGCGGGAGCCAATCGGTTTATAAATCCCAAGAGTCCTTTCAGCGGCACGTACTCGCCGAAGGGGACCAGATGGACCTTGTCGTAATACTGAATGGTCTTCGTGTCCGGCCGCAACAGGTAGGCCCGGTTGTAAAATTTCAACTGCTGGCCATCCCGCCTGTAAGCCGGGCTTCCGAAGATCAGGGCCGCTTTCGATTCCTCGACCAGGGAGAAAATGTCTTTGGCAAGTGCGGGTCCATCCTGGAAGAAGAGGGGCACCGCCGTCTCCGGCCACACGATCAAATCGGGCGAGAAATCGTATGTCGATCGGGTGAGCCGCTGATAACGGGCCATGGTTTCTTCCTGAAACGCTGGGTCCCATTTCACGGACTGATCAATGGAGGCTTGTATGACCACGCAGCGCAAGGTCTTGTCGGACTTCCCCGAATCGAGATTTGGAGGTCGCTCATCCAGTTTTTGGTGCCCGTAGAAGAGAGACATCATGATCAACAGCGCGGTTCCGAACGCGTAACGCCACACCCAGATCTGCCGCTTGACACGGAATTGGGTGAGCACGTGGAAGAGGACCGTGTTGGTCAGCACGATCAGAAAGGAGAGGCCGTAGACGCCGGTTAAGTCTGTGAGCTGGATCAGCAGACCGTTTTCATATTGGCTGTAACCCAGCAGACACCAGGGAAAGCCGCTCAGGGCCTTTGATCGAAGGTATTCGAGCGCCACCCAAAGGAGGGCGGCGAAGAGGGGACGGAGGTGATCAGTGCCCAAGCGCCCCAGCAGTCCGCCGAAGAGTGCAGGGAAAAGGGCCAGGTAGAGGCAGAGCAGGAAGAGCGGCCCCAGGTTCCATGGAAACGGCAGATTGCCGTATTTCCCCATCACGATGGCCACCCAGTAAATAAGGGTCAAATTGTGAGAAAGACCCGTAATGAACCCCAGCCGAAAGGCGCGCCTGAAAGGTTCACCCTTAAGACTGATGAGTAGGGGAACGAGGGCAAACCAGGCCACCCAGGGGGTCTTGCCCGGTGGGAAGGCTGCCGTGAGGATGATGCCTGAAAGGATCGCCAGGAAGGTCTTAAGGTTCTGACCGGCTTTGAACCGAAAGACCCGATGGGTTGGGGAAGACGTATCGGGCATGAGGGGGCTCGGGGAAGCGGATCTAGACGGAGTTCCCCTCCACCGCTTCAGGGGAGGCGGGGGAAGGTTTGCGGGAAAAGATGACTTTGTGAACTTTCCGAGGGTCGGCCTTCTGCACGGTGATCTCCAGATCGTCGTATACGAGGGTCTCCTTTTCTTTCGGTATCCTGCCCAGGAGGTGAAGGATGAACCCGCCGACGGATTCGTATTCGTCCTTAGGGAGCTCCCGGCCCAACCGTTCTTCAAGCTTTTCGATCTCAAGGCGCGCATCCACAAGCAATGAGCCGTCTTCCATCACGAGCAGCATGGGCTCCTCCGTATCATGTTCGTCCATGATTTCGCCTACGATCTCCTCGATGATGTCCTCGATGGTAATGATGCCCGCGGTCCCGCCGTATTCGTCCGTTACAATGGCCAAATGGGTTTTTCTGTCTTTAAGGTCACGGAGGAGTTCGCTCAACTTCTCCGACTCCGGTACAAGGAAGGGCTTTCGGAGGATGTCCTCCGGGACGGTCGATTCCACATCCCTTCCCCAAAGCCTCAGAAGGTCCTTCGCATGGAGAATGCCGACGATGTGGTCTATGCTCTCTTTGTGGATGGGAATACGCGTGTGGCCGCAGGAGGCCACCAGCCCAATAATCTCGCCCAGCGTTGCATCGGCCGGCGCGCTTGAGATCTCGGTTCGCGGGACCATGATGGAGCGGGTCGCGGTCTGTCGGAGGTGGAAAACGCCAAAGACCATGCGCGTTTCCAGCTCGCTGACAAACCCCTTGGCCTTGGCCTTCTTCATGAGGTCGAAGAGCGTTTGTGTCAAATCAGAGCTATCCGCGAGATGGGTCTTCTTTCGGGTCAGGAATTTCAAGAGGCCCAGAAACCCTTGTTCGGAATCCTCTTCCAATGATACCCTCTGTCTACTTTGCGAGCGTGATTGACGGTATGGGGGACTCTGTCTTGCGAGAAGTCCCGGCAAAAAATCGTTCATAATGATCAATATTTAGTTTTCGAGTGCCCATCTGTCAAGATATTCTCTTGACTCACGACTTCGTATTGATTATGATTTTGCGTATCCAGGCTCTGGCATTCCCCCGGCATTAGGGCGTGCCGATGGAGAGGAGAGCGGGCATAGCTCAGCTGGTAGAGTACAAGCTTCCCAAGCTTGGTGTCGCGGGTTCGAACCCCGTTGCCCGCTCCAAGACGCTCCTTCGAGCTTGATGATGGCCTGATTCCCTTTTTGAGGTTGCCACCCGAGGCCGGCGAGGGGGTGGTTTTCGTCAGATCGCGGACTTGGCGTTGGGTTGATCATATCGCCCCATGGGCTTTATGTAATCAAACGGACAACATTTCAGTCTGTCATTTGGAAGCGGGCCTAAGGACCCGCTTTTGTTTTGATGGCCAAGGGTTCTATGCCCATGGGATGCTAGGGATGCCCACACCGTCATTCCTGCAACTTTTCCACGTGGCGCCCATCAGGGGAAGCTGATGTCTCGTTATTCACAGTCTGTGGTGGACAGGGTTGTCGGCCTAGCGCAGTCCCTCATGGATGACATGGCCTTCGAGTTGGTGGACGTGGCGTTCGTCTCTGAGCGGGGCAGGTGGGTATTGCGCGTTTACGTTGACAAGGAAGGCGGCATCACGCTGGATGATTGCGCACGGGTTAGCCGCGAATTGGGGACGCTGGTTGAGGTCCACGAGATCATCGACCAGCCTTACACCCTTGAGGTCTCATCACCGGGCCTGGACAGGCCGCTCAAGAAGGAGAAGGATTTCCGGCGGGCTGTCGGCATGAAGATAAAGATCAAAACGATTGCCCCTGTTGAGGGGCAGAAGAAGTTTGTGGGGCAATTGCAGGAGGTGCTGGAGGGGACGCTTATCCTCTTGGTTGAAAATAAACGGATCCCTGTCTCCATGGTGGATATTGAACGGGCCAATTTGGTTTATGAATTCTAGTGGGATGAATCCCTGCGTTTCCGCGGAGTCGAAAAACTATGATTTCTGATCTGAGCAGAATGGTTGACCAAGTGAGTCGTGAAAAGGGCGTGGACCGCGAAGTGCTCCTCCGAGCCTTGGAGGAGGCCGTAAAGGCGGCTGCGAAAAAGAGATTTGGTCACGATACCGAGATAGAAGTCGCTTACAACGAGGCGATTGGGGAGATCGAGGTCTTTGAGTTCAAGGAGGTGGTCGAGACGGTCAGAAATCCAGAGCTTGAGGTCTCAATGGATGAAGCAAAGAAGCTCGATCCGGAATCCGAGATCGGAGACAGCCTTGGCATGAAGATGGATACCGATAAGCTCGGGCGGATCGCCGCCCAGTCCGCAAAACAGGTGATCATGCAGAGGCTCAAGGAGGCGGAACGTGACGTTGTGTATGACGACTTCAAGGACAGGCGGGGCGAAATTATCAATGGGATCGTGCAGCGGTTTGACAAGGGCGCTATTATCGCGAACCTGGGCCGTACGGAGGCCGAGCTGCCTGCCAAGGAGCAGATTCCCAAGGAAGCATACAAGCAGGGCGATCGGATCAGGGCCTATATCCTGGAAGTGAGGCAATTCAGCCGTGGGCCTCAGATTATCCTATCGAGAACGCACCCCAATTTTCTGTCGGCTCTGTTCGAAACCGAGGTTCCCGAGATCTCTGAGGGTATCGTCAAAGTCATGCAAGTGGCCCGTGAACCCGGCAGCAGGGCCAAGATCGCCGTGGCGTCCCGGGACACGGATGTGGACCCCGTGGGCGCCTGCGTTGGTATGAAGGGGAGCAGGGTCCAGGCGGTGGTGCAGGAGCTGCGAGGTGAAAAGATCGATATTATCCCCTGGGATCCGGATCCGGCCAAATTCATCTGCAGTGCCCTGGCCCCGGCTGAAATCATCCGCGTGGTCGTGGATGAGACCAACCACTCCATGGAAGTCGTTGTTCCGGATGACCAGTTGTCGCTGGCCATCGGGAGAAAGGGGCAGAACGTGAGGCTGGGCTCAAGACTTACCGGATGGAGTCTGGATGTGGTGAATGAGACCAATTACAATCTGGCCTTACGGGAAGGACTCAAGTCCCTGATCGGTCTCGATGGCGTCAACGAGAAGCTTGCCTCGTTCCTCTATGAGGAAGGGTTCGGGTCCGCAGCGGATCTGAGCAAGGCGACCGTGGCCGACCTGATGGACATAGAAGGCATGACGGAAGATACGGCCGCTCAGCTGATCCAAAAGGCAGCGGAGTCTTTAACCTCACAACATGCCGAAGACGTTGCCCCCACGGGGGATTCATTGAACGAAGAGGTCAAGTCGGACGTCGAGGCGGGCCATGGGGAGGAAGAGAGGACATAAGCCCATCCGGACCTGTGTCGGATGCGGGGTGAAGGTTTCCAAAGAGCAGTTGACCCGCTTGGTCTTGGGCCATGGCGACCTGATTGAGGTGGATCCCTTCCGTACTTCACCCGGAAGGGGCGGTTATGTTTGTTTCGATGCATCCTGCAGGGCCGGGCTGGCCGCAAACCGTCGACTTGGCAGGGCTTTGAGATTGGAGGGTCCGATGCGCTTCAGCCCCTGTTTCGGGGAGGAGCTGGCGCGTCTCATCTTTTGAATGATTGGAAGAACCGACGACATCTGACGGATTTCGGGGGACTCTATGGCGAAGGTTAGGGTTTATGAACTTGCGAGAGATCTCAATATGGACAGCCGAGAGTTGGTCGACAAACTGACGGCGGCGGGCCTGGGCATCAAAAACTACATGAGCACGCTCGATGATGCGCTCTTGGAGAAGGCCAGGGAGATTGCGGTGGGCCGAGTATCGGAGGTCGTCGAGGAAAAGAGGATAAAGCCCACGGTCATCCGCAGAAGGAAGGTGCAGGTCGTTGTCCAGCCAGAGGCCGCAGAGGCGCCCGAAGCCCCTGAAGAAGCGCCATCCCCGAAGAAGCGCCATCCCCCGAAGAAGAGCGAGCCGAGGCTGGTGGCGGAATCTCCGGAGGCGGAGGTGAAAGAGGAAGTGGAAGTCGTGGCGGAAGCGGTCGTTCCCGAAGAAATCGTCCCTCCCGTTGAGCGCGAAGTGGTCGAGGAAACGGTGAAAGGACCGGAGGATGTGGGGGAATCGGTTCTTCCGGAGGGTGAGGACGCTCAGCCTGCTGGCGGAGGTCCGGGTGAAGCCCAAGAAGGGCAAAAAGAGACGAATGGATCAGCCCGCCCGGATCATCAAGCTCCCAGAGGTGGAGATGGAGGAGGTGGCTCCGACCGTTAAGGCGGGAGAGGAGGCGCCGGTCGTACCCTCGATCGCTGTTGCCGGGCCTCAAGGGGCGGCGGTTGAGGAGGCAGAGGGGGAGTCCCAGAAGGCCAAGTTCCCCAAGACGAAAAAAGATAAGAGACGTGTGGAAATTGAGGCCCCGGCACCCAAGGGGGCCGTGCGCTACAGGAAGAAGGAGATATTCGAACGGGCGGAACTCTATGAAGGCCGAGTGGTAAAGCGCAAGGAAAGGAAGGGCGGGAAGGGCAAGGAGACCGTCCGAAGGCTCAGGCAGCCGGAGATCACGGTTCCAAGGGCCATCAAGAGAAGGATAAAGATGCAGGATTCCGTCACCGTTTCCGAGCTGGCCAAGGCCATGGGACTGAAAGGGGCCGAGCTTCTGGGCGCGTTGTTGAGGCAAGGGGTGGTGGTCCACATCAATCAAGCGATCGATTTCGAAACAGCCTCCCTTGCGGCGGAGGAATTCGGCTACGAACTGGAGCTTGACACGTTCCAGGAGGAGACGCTCCTGGCTGAATCCGAGGACCGATCCGAGGATTTGATCCCTCGGCCGCCCGTCGTGACGATCATGGGACACGTGGACCACGGGAAGACTTCATTGCTGGATTATATTCGACATTCAAACATCGCGGCGGGCGAGTCGGGGGGCATCACGCAGCACATCGGGGCCTACTATGTGGAGACCGAGGGCGGGGATATCGTCTTTTTGGACACCCCGGGCCATGAGGCCTTCACCGCCATGCGGGCGAGAGGCGCAAAGGTGACGGACCTGATTGTTCTCGTTGTGGCCGCGGACGACGGTGTCATGCCCCAGACGAAGGAGGCCGTCAATCACGCCCGTGCAGCGAGCATTCCCATCGTCGTCGCCATCAACAAGATCGACAAAGCCGACGCAAACCCCGACCGGGTCAAGCGTGAACTGGCCGAGCTGGGCCTCTCGCCCGAAGAGTGGGGTGGCGAGACCATCTTCGGGAACATCTCCGCCAAGACCGGAGAGGGGATCGATGATCTGCTGGGGCTGATCCTGCTTCAGTCCGAGATGTTAGAGCTGAAAGGAAACGCCAACAAGGCAGCCCGCGGATCCGTGATCGAGGCAAAGCTCGACAAGACCCGGGGGCCTCTGGCGACGGTGTTGATCAAGAACGGAACGCTGAAGCCGGGAGACTATTTCATCTGTGGGCACCATTCGGGCAAGGTGCGCGCCATGATGAACCATCGTGGGAAAAGGCTTAAATCGGCAGGTCCTTCCGTCCCGGTTGAGATTTATGGCATTTCCGGGGTCCCCATGGCCGGTGACGAATTCATCGTCGTGGGAGACGAAAGGGCGGCCAGGCAGGTGATCGAGCACCGCAAGGAGATGATCAAGAAACAGGAGGTTTCAAAGAAGGGGATCGTCAGCCTGGATGACCTCTTCAAGAGAATCAAAGACGGCGAGGTCAAGGAACTGAACATCGTCGTCAAGGCCGACGTTCAGGGATCTATGGAGGCCCTTTCGGATTCGCTGGCCAAGTTGAGCACCGACGAAGTAAAGGTGAGAATGATTCACGCGGCCACGGGGGCCATCACGGAATCCGACGTCATGCTTGCATCGGCCTCGGGTGCCATCATCATCGGGTTCAATGTCCGGGCCAACCCGCGCGTGGCCGAAATCGCGGAGAAGGAGAAGGTGGATATCCGCTACTACGATGTGATCTACAATGTCATCAAGGATATCCGAAACGCCATGGTGGGACTCCTGGAGCCCACTTACAAAGAACGCGTTATTGGCAGGGCCGATATCAAGGAGGTCTTTCACGTTCCAAAGGTGGGGGCGGTGGCCGGCTCTTACGTCACCGACGGACACCTGGAACGCAACGCCAATGTGAGGGTCCTGCGTGACGATGTGGTGGTCTTCACCGGCAAGATAGGGTCACTCAGACGATTCAAGGAAGATGTGAAGGAGGTGGCCACCGGATACGAATGCGGCATAGGGATTGAGAACTACCAGGACCTGAAACCTGGTGACGTCCTGGAGGTGTTCCAGTTCGATCAGGTGGCCGCGGAGCTCTAACCATGGTGGTGGGCACGTTGAGGGTGGCGTTTCTCCTGGTTGACAATCAATCGCTGAAGGGCAAGCGTAAGGTCGTCCGAAGCATGGTCGACAGGGTCAAGTCGCGTTTCAATGCAGCCGTCGCGGAGGTCGGCTCAAACGACAAGTGGCAGATGATCGAGCTGGGGATCGCCACAGTGGGAAACGACAGACAGCATATGGATTCCTCCCTCAACCATATCCTCTCTTTTCTCGACTCAACGGGTCTCGCGCAGTTGGTCGATTCGGAGATGGAGATCCTGAATGTCTGATCAACACTAGGTGGTGGCCATGGCGACAGGGAATCGAGCACAGCGGGTCGGCGATCAGATCCTTAAGGTCATCGCGCCTTTTCTCCTCCAGAAGGTGAAAGACCCAAGGGTTGAGGGGGTGACGCTGACCGGAGTGCGTTTGAGCAAAGACCTCAAGGTGGCAAAGGTCTATTTCAGCGTCTTGGGAGAAGATAAAAACATAAGAAATGCCGCGGACGGACTTGAAAGCGCCAAGGGGTTTATCAAACGGGAGCTCGGGTCAAGGCTTGATCTGAGGGTCATGCCGGATATCCAGTTTCTGCACGACGAATCGTTTGCAAGGGCGTTGCGCATCGAAAGGCTCCTGGAGGATCTTCGAAGGACCTCCCTGCATGGCAATGGATCTCTTGGAGAGAGGTTCGAAATCAAAGAGAAGGACAACTCGGAGGACATTGACTAAGCCATATTTTGAGCAAGAGGACGTCAGGTTTGCCGCTGTATCGCCTGCCTGTGAAAAGGATGCTCGTGTTCCTGCCCTCGGTGAGGTGGCCCGTACCCTGATTCAGGGTGGACGGTTCGTGATTGTGACCCACATGGACCCGGACGGCGACGGCATCGGGTCCATGCTGGCTTTGGGCGAGGTGCTCAAAGGCGCAGGAAAAGAGGCCGTTCTCCTCACAGCGGAACCGGTGGGATTGCCCTACAGTCTTCTGCACGGAGCTGAGAAGATCGTCCAGCACCTCCAAACGGAACCACCGTTTGATGCGGCCTTGGTGCTGGATTGCGGGGAACTGTCGAGACTGGATGGCCTCAAGGGGTCGGTTCGGCGCATCCGTCCTCTGATCAATATTGATCATCATGAAACCAATGATCGCTTCGGGGATTTGAATCTGGTGGACGGGCGAAGCTCCTCAACAGGGGAGCTGGTCTACAAAGTGATTCGCGAGGCCGGTTTCTCGATAAGCCGGGCGGCGGCCGAGAACCTCTTCGTCGCCATCATGACCGACACAGGCTCTTTTACCTACAATAATACCTCGGGAACCGCCCTGGCCATTGCCGCTCAGCTGGTCGATCAAGGGGTGAACCCCTGGGAGATCTCAAAGAGGATTTCTCATGGATACTCCGCATCCCGATTGAGGTTGCTGGAGATGGCGCTCGGGACCCTGGAATATCACCATGACGGCGAACTGGCCCTCATGACCATCACGACCGAGATGTTCGTTGAGGCAGGCTCGGATCGCACGGATTGTGAACGGTTTGTGGAATACCCACGACATGTGAAGGGTGTGGAGATCGCGGCCCTGGTCCGGCAGACAAACCACAACGATTTTAGGGCGAGCCTGAGGTCCAATCGTTGGGTTAATGTGGCGCGCCTTGCCGGCCGTTTTGGTGGCGGGGGACACCCCATGGCCGCGGGATTCGAGTCAAAGGGCCCCTTGGAGGCCGTGAAGACCAAGTTGATCACTGAGGCAGCCCGCGCGTTGAACCATGAGCGCATCTGACGGCATACTGTTGGTCGATAAGCGCGAAGGGGAGACCTCCTATGATGTGATCCGAAGGCTGAAATCGGCCCTCGGCAGGGGCAATACGATTAAGATTGGCCATGCAGGAACACTGGACCCCTTCGCAACCGGCCTCCTGATTGTTCTTTTGGGACAGGGGACCAAATTGTCGCGCTTTTTAATGTCCGGTGAGAAGTACTATTTGGCTACGGTCAGGCTTGGGATCGAGACGGACACCCTGGATAGGACAGGAGAGGTCACGAGAATCAGCGAGGTCCCGGAGCTGGGGGCGCTTTCGATCAAGGAGGCGATACGGACATTTGTCGGGGAGATCGAGCAGGTCCCACCGCTCTTTTCAGCCGTGAAGGTGGGCGGCAAACGGGCATACCAACTGGCCCGCCGGGGAGAATCGATCAAGCTGGCGAGGAGAAAAGTGACCGTGCACGCCCTCGAGGTCAAGTCCATTCGTCTCCCCGATCTGACCATCGAAGTGGTCTGCTCCAGCGGGACCTATATCAGGAGCCTGGCGATGGATCTAGGGAAGGCCCTTGGGACGGGCGGTCATCTTAAATCCCTGAGAAGACTTACGAGCGGTCCTTTCAGCGTGGACGACGGGGTGAGCTCCGGGGTCATCACCCGGCCGTGGGTGGAAGCGGCGCTCCAAGAGCGGCTGATGCCGCTTCGCGACGCCCTGCCGAACCTGATGGAGGTTTATGTAGGTGAAGGAATGGCCAGAAAGGTCAGGCAAGGGCAAAGCCTCCTTGCGGATGAGCTTCACCAGGGGGCTGGTCCCACAACATGCCCTCCCGGCTTTTTCAAGCTGGTTTATGACGGCGAGCTGGTCGCCATCGCCAGGCTGGAGGATCATCCAACCACGAACGACCGCTGTCAGGTCACCATAGAGAGGGTGTTTGTTTGAGCGAAGCGTATCCATATCCATATTTCGAGGAGGTGTGAAAGTGGTTCTAAATGCTGAGACAAAAAAAGAGGTTATCGATCGATTCAAACTTCATGAAAAAGACACAGGGTCTTCCGAAGTGCAGATTGCCCTGTTGAGCAACCGGATCCTGTACCTGACCGATCATTTTAAGATTCACAAGAAAGATCACCACTCGCGGCGGGGCCTCTTGAAACTGGTGGGCCAAAGAAGAAGGCTCCTCAATTATCTCAAGAAAACAGATGCGGAGCGGTATCGAAAAGTCATCAAGGAGCTCGGTATCCGGAAATAGGCGGCCCGGACGGTTTATGAGAAACAAACGTCATATCAAAGTGAAAGGATGTGTGGGACGATGATCAAGAGCTGTTCAGCCGAAATAAACGGGCAGACGCTGCACCTCGAGGCGGGGCGAATTGCAAGACAGGCGAGTGGGTCCGCTGTGGTGACGCTGGGTGAGACGGTTGTGCTTGTCACGGCTGTCGCATCCGATAACATCCGAGAAGGGGTCGATTTCCTCCCTTTGACCGTGGAATACCAGGAGATGTCCTATGCGGGCGGTCGGATCCCCGGCAATTTTTTCAGGAGAGACATGGGGAGACCCGGCGAGAGGGAGACCCTGGTCTCGCGGCTGATCGATCGGCCCCTGAGGCCCCTTTTTCCGGATAACTACTATTACGAGACGCAGGTCATCGCCACTGTTCTCTCCGTGGACAGAGAGAACGAGGCAGATGTGTTGGCGATGCTGGGTGCCTCAGCGGCCCTGGAGCTATCCGACATCCCCTTCAAAGGGCCCATTGCCGGCGTACGGGTCGGCAGGGTCGACGGGCGTTTTGTAGCCAACCCCACGCTCACCCAGCAGCAGGAAAGCGACATCAGCCTCATCGTTGCAGGTCACCGCACGGGCGTGATGATGGTCGAAGGGGGCGGGCAGTTCGTGTCGGAATCAGACATGATCGAGGCCATTTTCTTTGGTCACAAGGCGCTCCAGCCCCTGCTGGAAATCCAGGAAACCCTTCGTAATGCATTGGGGAAATCCAAGAAATCCCTTCCCCCGAAAGAGGAAAACGCCGGATTCAAAGTAAAGGTTCAGGAGATCGCCAAGCCCCTTTTGAGCGAGGTGATCACCACCGCGGACAAGCAACTGAGAAATCAGCGCAGGCAAGACGCCCTGAAGCGGACCCAGGAGCAGTTGGGGGATGCGGACAAGGAACAGATCTCCGGGATCAGGGAGATCCTGGATGAGCTGGAGAAGACCTTGGTCCGGAGGATGATCCTGGAAGATGGCCGGAGAATTGACGGCCGGGGATTCGCCGAGGTGAGGCCCATCGAATGTCTGGTGGGGTTCCTGCCCCGTGTCCACGGCTCCGCCCTCTTTACCCGGGGCGAGACACAGGCCATGGTTCTGACAACGCTTGGAACCGAGATGGACGAGCAGAGAATCGAATCAGTCTACGGGGATGAATTCAGGTCCTTCATCCTCCACTACAACTTCCCCCCTTACAGCGTTGGGGAGGTCAAGCGGTTGGGCGGTCCCGGGCGAAGGGAAATCGGCCATGGTGCCTTGGCACGAAGGGCGCTGCTGCCCGTCATTCCTCCCAAAGCCGATTTCACGTACTGTGTGAGGATTGTCTCGGAGATCCTTGAGTCCAACGGGTCATCGTCCATGGCATCGGTATGCGGGAGTTCGCTTTCGCTCATGGATGCGGGGGTCCCCATCCGGGACGCCGTGGCCGGGGTGGCCATGGGGCTGGTGTCGGACGGGGAAAAGGTCGCTGTGCTCACGGATATCATCGGCGATGAGGATCACTTTGGGGACATGGACTTCAAGGTGGCAGGCACAAAGGATGGGGTCACCGCGATCCAGATGGACATCAAGATCGAAGGGCTTACGAGAGAGGTCATGGAGCGGGCCCTGGGACAGGCCAAGGAGGCGAGGCTGCACATCCTGGGCGAGATGGAGAAGGCCATAACGAACCCGAGAGGCCATGTCTCGGAGTACGCCCCCATCATCACCATCCTCCAGATCAGGCCGGAGAAGATCAAACTCGTGATCGGTTCGGGCGGGAAGACCATTCGGGAGATCACCAGCAAGTCGGGTGCCAAGATCGACGTGGATGACACGGGCAAGGTGGTCGTTGCGGCGGTTGACAAGGAGAGCGCAAAAGTTGCCATAGACATGATCAACGGTGTGGTCCAAGAGGCTGAGGTCGGGAAGCTCTATATGGGGAAAGTGGTCAAAATCATGGACTTCGGGGCCTTTGTCGAGATTTTCCCGGGCACCGACGGTCTCATCCACATCTCACAGCTCGACAAGACCAGGGTCAACAAGGTGACCGATATCCTCCAGGAAGGCGATGAGGTCTTGGTGAAAGTCCTGGAGGTGGATGAAAGCGGCCGGATCCGGCTTTCCCGAAAAGCGGCCCTGGGTGAGAGTATGGACGATGTATCGTAAAACGACGCTAGAAAACGGTGTCAGGATCATATCGGAAAAGGTGGACTTCCTCCGATCCGTCTCCCTGGGGCTATGGGTGAACACCGGATCCCGGGATGAAGATGCACGGAAAAATGGCATCACCCACTTCATCGAGCACATGATCTTCAAGGGGACCCGCAAACGGACGGGACCGCAAATCGCCAAGGAACTGGACGCCGTCGGCGGCCTTTCGAACGGATTTACCGGTAAGGAAAACACCTGTTTTCATGCAAGGGTGCTGGGCAAGCACTTCGCCACCCTTTCGGACATCCTGGGAGACATCTTCCTCCATTCCCTCTTTGACCCGGGGGACATGGAGCTTGAGCGACAGGTCATCCTCCAGGAGATCAGCATGGTGGAAGACACACCCGACGAAAATATCCATGAGCTCTTCAGCAACATGTTCTGGATGGACCACCCCATCGGTCTGCCTATCCTGGGGACGGGGAACACGGTTTCGGCCATCGCGCAGGCCGATATCCTGAGCCACATGAAGCAATTTCGCTCCCCTGACAAGATCCTGGTGGCTGCCGCCGGAAACGTGGATCATGAAAGCCTTGTCAGGATGTTCAGGGAACTGTTCGAATCCATTGAGAAAGGAGGCCCAGATCCGCGGGCAACCGTCTCCCCCCGTGCCAAGGGCGGTGTCGCCACCCACTACAAAGATCTTGAGCAGGTTCACGTCTGCCTCGGGGGGGATGGTCCCCCGCTCAACAGTGAAAAACGCTTCCCCTGCGCCATCTTGAATACCATCCTGGGGGGCAACATGAGTTCCCGCCTCTTTCAGGAGATCCGTGAGAAACGCGGTTTGGCCTACTCGGTCTACTCTTTTGTCTCTTCATATAGGGACACGGGGGTCTTCGGCGTGTATCTGGCCACCGAGCGCCAGAACGTGAATCCATCCCTTAAGACCATCCAGGCTGAGGTCAAGCGAATCCTCGCGGGTGACATCGCTCCGGCTGACCTTGATGCGGCCAAGGAGCATCTGGTCGGCGGCATCTATCTCAGTTCGGAGAGTGCGGACAGCCGCATGATGCGTATCGCAAAGAACGAGCTCGTTTTCGAGAGATATGTGAGCTTTGAAGAACTGGCGGAGCGTCTGGAGAAGGTGACCACGGATGACGTGGTGGGGGTCACGCACGAGATTTTTCGTGACGGCCGGATCTCGCTGACGACGCTTGGCCCCTTCACCAACGATGAAGTGGATGCTGGTTGCCTGGAATTCTGAGACAAGAGATGTGAGATGATGGGATAAAGGATCGAGCGCTTTGACCCGTGCCTCGTGCTTTTCGTCCTTCTCACATCTCACATCTGCAAAAGGAGGCTTGAACTGGAGAGGGTCCTTGTCAGGATTCGGAAGGTGGGCGAAAAGGCCGCGTTCTCGATGCCCGAATACCAGACCGATGGAGCATCGGGTATGGATGTGCGGGCCTGTCTGGAGGCGCCTAATGTCCTCAATCCTGGAGAGATCCGTTTCATTCCAACGGGACTATCCATTTCTCTGCCGCCAGGCTACGAGGCCCAGATCCGCCCCAGGAGCGGCCTTGCCTTCCGGCACGGCGTCGGGATGGTGAACTCGCCCGGGACGATCGATTCCGACTTTAGGGGGGAGATCGGCGTGCTCCTCGTCAACTGGGGGAAAGAACCCTTTTGCGTCCGACATGGTGACCGTATCGCACAAATGGTCATCACCCGTGTGTACCGGGCAGAGCTTGTCGTGGTGGAAGAGGAACTGGACGGGACCCCCAGGGGAGTCGGTGGGTTCGGCCACACGGGGATCCGTTGATGGGGCGAGTGCGCTTTTCGGCCCTTGCGTCTGGGAGCGGTGGAAACGCCTGCTACGTCGAAACAAACCATGCAAGAATCCTCATTGACGCGGGCATCAGCTGCCGGGACCTGGTCCAACGGCTCAAGAAGATTGGAGCGGATCCCGAAGGGCTCGACGCCCTGATTATCACTCATGAACATTTGGACCATGTGCGGGGCGCCGGCGCCGTGGCACGCCGGTTCGATCTTCCGGTCTACGTCAACCGCAGGACCTATGAGCGGGGCCGTAAGACCCTTGGAAATCTCCCAAAGCCGATTCTTTTTCACACCGGACAGACTCTGACTATCCGAGACCTGAATGTGGAGACCTTCACCAAGTGCCATGATGCCGCAGACCCGGTGGGTGTGGTCGTGGGGTGGGACGGGTGCCGGTTGGGGCTTGTAACCGATCTGGGGCGACCGACCCGTCTCGTTGAAGATCGGTTAAAGACGTGCCGGACGGTCATCCTGGAATTCAACCATGATCTGTCCATGCTTGAACAGGGGCCCTATCCTCTTTTCCTCAAACGGAGAATCAAGGGCCCGGACGGCCATTTGTCTAACGTGCAGGCAGGTGAGATTCTCGGGGGCCTGTGCCATGGAGAGATGGAGAGGGTGGTGCTTGCCCACCTCAGCGAGATCAATAACACCGTTGAGAAGGCACTCGAACACGCACATGAGGCCCTGGAGCAATACGGCCATTGGGCAGGAGAGGTTGTGGTAAGCGCTCAGAACGAACCCATGCCCCTGGTGGAACTGTGATGGGAGGGGCTGAAATGGCGACGGTTGATTCGGTTGACCGGCCCGTTTCAAATGCGAGGAGACGCAGGAAGAAAGCATACCTTTGCAGCTGCTGCGGCACGTCCCCACCCTTCTGTTGGACCTGCCCGTGCGGTTTTCAGATCTGTAATACCTGCATGGAAGAAAACCTCTGGGGCTTCACCTGCAGTGGAGTGAACTGGCAGTGTCCCGACTGTGGGGCGTTGAGGCCTTTTTAAAGATCATGAAGAGGGGTTGCGAGAGGCCAAGTCATGGAAGCCACAGTGATTGATGCCTATTTTTATGCCCTGTCAAGGGTCATCGATGCCATTTACAGGGATGATGAAACGCTTGACGATGTCCTTTATTTCATCGTCTCCCTCGCCACGGAATTGACCGGCGCAAAGGGAAGCACCATCCGCGTCCTTGAACAGGATACCTTTAATCTCAAGATCGTCTCCAGCTATGGGTTGAGTGAGACTTATCTGAAATCGGGCGCCATCGACCGCGGGAAGAGCATTACCGAGATCCTGCAAGGAGACATTATCATCATCAACGAATTTGAAAAAGACCCTCGTATCGAGCATCTGGAGGCGGCCGAACGAGAAGGGGTGAAGGCCGTCATCGGCATCCCGTTCACGGTCAACGAGACCACCTACAGTATCCTCCGGGTCTACTTTCCCGCAAAGAAGGTCCCCACCCATGAGGAGATGGAGCTCCTGAAGAGTTTGGGGAGGCTTAGCTGCCTCGCCATGGATCGTGCGGTGCTAAGCGATATTCGAAACACTGTGTAATGAAGGTCATCGAGAATCCTTGCCTCCACGTTGTTCTCTATCAGCCTGAAATTCCTGCCAACACGGGGAACATCGCCCGGCTTTGCGGCGCGGCGGAATTGAGCCTCCACCTCATCCATCCCCTGGGATTCAAGACCGACGACCGCAATCTGAAGCGGGCAGGATTGGATTACTGGGCGGAAGTGGATGTCCGTCACCATCTCAGCTTCGATGCATTCCTGAAGACCCTGACCTGCGGGGCGCGATTGCACGCCTTCAGCACCCACGCGTCTACCCCTTACACCAGCGCGACGGTTCACCGGGGCGACTTCCTGATCTTCGGTCCCGAGACAAGGGGACTACCATCCCACATCCGTGAAGGCTACCCTTCTTATACCATCCCCATCTGGGGCCGGGTACGCAGCCTGAACCTCTCAACGAGCGTGGGAATCGTTACATACCATTACCTGCACCAAATGGGACGATTTTGAGATGTGAAGAATCGTTAATGGCGCGCAAGAATGGCCCTTGGCTTCTACAATTCTTTTAAAAGGGGGAGTCTTTTGCCGAGTGATTCCAGGACGTCATCGACCTGGGCCAGCTTGAGAATCCCCTGTTCCAATAGAATGCGTCCTATAAGCCTGTGCTTGCCGCATTCAACATCCTCCAGGACCTGGACCCTCATGGCCTCCACAATCTGTTCGGCTGTCACGAATCCCTTTTCCACGGCCACGATTCCAAAGCGTTTCTCTAGGTGCTCTGTTTCCATCTTAGGACTCCGGAATGAATAGGGGTTGCCCAACGATAGCCTGACGGGCTCAGGCCGCTATTGAAGCTTTTTCAGCAAAATATCCAGCTTCTGAATATCCTGCCCGGCCTTTGAATGATTGGGATTGAGCCGCAGGGTTTCCTGCCACTCCTTCAGGGCTTCCTCGAATTTTTCTTCATTATAGTACGCCATTCCTTTTTTGTAATGAAGTTCGGCCCTGTTTTCGAGATACTTCTGAATGTGGCCGGTGATTTCTCCTGTATTTTTGTAGTCCATGGGCACGTTCCGGAGTGCCGAGAGGGCTTCCTCATAGCGGCGTTCACGGAAAAAAAGCGTTCCCAGATGATAGTAGGCGTCCTGGGCCAGGCCGATGGCTTCCCGGTTGGTGGGGTCGTGCCCCAAGACCGTTTCCGCTGCGGAAATGGTCTCCTGGTATTTGCCTTTCTGGAAGTCGTTTCTGGCCTCCTTCAGGGCCGTTTCAGGATAAGCGGGACGGGCTTTTGAAGAAAGCACGCCTTGAAGGACAGGGAGCCTCAACGTGAGCCCGGGGCCTTCCTGCCGATCCTCCTCAATGCCCGTGAGATAGGCAATCACGAAGCTCAGATTGGGGTCGTTGTATACCCGTTGGGCAATGACCTTCGGGGTTTCACCGCCTTTTGTCTCGTAAGCGATGAAATCGGACCCATTTTCGTGCATGCGCTTGAGATGGGTGAGGGCCGCTTCGTGGTGAGGGTCGTAGGCGAGGCAAGAAAGAAACGCCCTTTGAGCGCCGCGCATGTCACCCTGTTGATAGCGTTTGAGTCCTGCTTCGTAATGGCGAGACGCCTCAACTTCAATATGACTTTCAATGCGCTTGATCGCCGCTTCAGGCCTTGGATCTGAGGGGGAGAGTCGATGGGTGATCCTCCAGCACAGCAAAGCCTCCTGAAGGTCCCCACGCTTTTCATGCTCAACCGCCCTTTTTGCGTATGATTCATAGACAACCCGGAACGAATCCCCATCCGTCTGTGGCAGCGCTGATTTTCCGGCCAGTGGGATGGAACAACTTTGGATCATCAGGACTAAAACAGAGAAGAGCACAACGTCCTTGATGCATAACAAGAAACGGAAGGGCTTTCCAGGGCTATCTTTGCCGAAGAAACCCACTCAGCGTGTGTATGAGATGTTCCACCGTCTCTCGATCCTCTGCATCAACCATGACCCAGGAAACGCCCTTCCCGGGCGGATAGCCCGAGGAAGGTGCATACCATGAGAGCGGGTATACACATGGTCAATCCAGGGCCTCGGCATCGAAAACGCCCAGCTCTTTGGCGAATCTGGGCAGATCAAATTCCCCATAAATCATGGAGCGGCCCACGCGATAGGGATTCACAAAAAAGGGATTGCTCTTTCGTTCGACCGTGAGACCGCCGCGAAATCCCAACTTCATTAGGAGGCTTTCCACCAGCGGGTTGGTATCGCCGTACGGATAGGCCACATATTTCACGTCGGCCCCTGTCTTTTCCCGAATAATGGCGGCCGATTCCAGGACCTCCACTTTGAGTGCCTCAAAGTAATCCCTGAATGATTCCGATGGCCGCCATCCCCGCAAAGCTGCGATGGGTTTTTGAGTGGCATTGCAGGTCCATCCCTCTCCTGGCCATTTCCTGGAGTTGCTTCCAGTCCAAGGTCTTTTGGTTTCCCGTGATCAGGTCCGTATAGACGAAAAGGGTGGCGGGGTAACCATATTTTCGTAAAATCGGAAAGGCGATGTCATAAACCGATCGCCACCCGTCATCAATGGTGATGACCACGGCCTTTTGTGGTATCTGTTTCTTCGAACGCCATAAAGTCGAACAAATGGTCGAGAGGGATGACATGAAAACCATTGTCCCTCAGGAAGCGCATCTGGGCTTCAAAGGCCGACGCCGTGACGGTCATCTGGTCCGACCGGGTTTCCGAGAATTTGTGGTAGGTGAGAACGGGCACCGTCTGGTAGCCCCTGAGGGTGAGGCCCCCTTTGCGATAATCCTCCAGCGGGACCACGAAGGGATCCCCCGGATGAAACGTCTTTGTTTCATTGAATTCCTGGACAAGCCACGCCTTGGATGGGTCATTCAGGTAGCGCGTCGCCAGGGAGGCGGGGCTCTCATCCCCTCTGGCCACTCCCGCCACGAAAGAGGGGAAAACGAGGGGTTTCGGCTCAGGCGGTGGGAGACTTGAAGGGACGGTTGAGACCCGGGTCGGACCACAGCCGGTCATCAGCGTCAAGACGGCAGAAAACCACCAGATCCAAATCTCATCCGCGGCAAGGGTAACCATTGTGAAAGACTGGTTTAATTGCGGCCTTCATCCTCTGTGAACGATTGGAAGCGGAAAATTTCCCACGGCTCGGTCCTCTCCATAATCTCACGGGGAGGCACTGGTCTCACGGAGACCTTTCCCTCGATTTTTCGATAGACATCCTTGCTGATCAGAATCTCGCCTGGGCCAGCCATGACGTTCAGGGAATAGGCCAGCTTGAAGCTTTCACCCAGAAAAGCGCATTCCTCCCTTGAGCGCGGCCCCATATGGGCTGAGATCACGACGCCCGAGCTGATGCCGATTCCAATCTTGCCCATAATGGGGTTGCCATCTTCACCGGCCCTGTGCAAGGCCTTCTGCAAAGCCAGCGCGCACCGGACGGCCCTCTCAGAGTGGTCCGGATTCAGCGGGGAGCCGCTGAAAACGCCGATCAACGCATCGCCGATGATCTTGTCAATGACGCCGCCGTGCTCCTGGATGATGTCATCGGCGATAGCGAAATAGGCGTTAAGCGAACGAAGGGCTTCTGAGGCATTTCGGTCGTCGGCGAGCGACCTGAAGCCTCTGACCCCGGCGGAAAGCACCGTGACATGATTCCTCACAAATTTGTCGGGTGAAGATCCTTTCGGGAGGCAGAAGCCTGCCATTTTCTCCTGAGCGTGGGATGAATGAGACGGCCGCTTTGGTCAGGTCTTGCGCCTCGTTTTTGGGTTGACCGACCGGGACAGCGGAAGAGAGCCGGGCCCCGGCCATTTCAGGAACGGGGGCTCCTTGCCGATCTCTTTTCCTGTCGATGATACGGCCGAGGGTCAAGGCGAAAAGAATACCTGAAATCGCGGAGACGGCGACCAGTCCCATACCCCAAAAAAGGAATTTTCGAAGGGTCGCTTCCTGCCACTGAAAGAAAAAGAGGCCCGAACACGCGACAGAGAAGGCAATGGTCGCGGTCACCAGGGTGATCATGGGGAAGAGGAGCGAAGTCTTCAGAGAGAATCCATTGCTTTGGGCGAAGGCCATTGCAGATTTTATCGGAACCTGGAGTGATGTGGTCTGGCTGCACGAGAAACTATCACAAACCGGTGCGCCATGCAAAGAAAAGCGACTGGGATCGCAGACGGGCGGCTGCGAATCATTCGATCAGGATGCTGATTAAGACCTGATGCATGGAGTTTAAACCCGGGCCATGATCCATGCGAAACTCCTTGACTCGTCAGAAGTCCGTTTGGCATAATTTAATTTAATCCTACAATGCCTTCTTTGGCCGGGAAACTGAGACCCATGCAGCCATTTCAACCGGTGCGTTTCGGAAAGTACCTGCTCTTGGACAAGATTGCCGTGGGCGGCATGGCCGAGCTTTACAGGGCAAAGATTATCGGTGTTCAGGGATTTGAAAAGCTCATCGCTGTCAAACGAATTCTCCCGCATCTCACGACGGAAGACGAACTGATCAAATCTTTTATCGATGAAGCGAAACTGGCTGCTCTCCTCAACCATCCCAACATTGTCCAGATCTACGACTTCGGTCACATGGAATCGTCTTACTTCCTCGCCATGGAGTACCTCATCGGCAAGGACCTCCGATTCATTGCAAAGAGATCCAAGGAGCGTGATCTCCCGCTCGGTCTGGAGCACGCCCTGTTCATTGCGTCAAGGGTCTGCTCTGCGCTGGAATATGCCCACAATTTGAAGGACTTCCAGGGAAAGCCCCTCCACCTGGTCCATCGCGACATCAGTCCTCAAAACGTCTTCATCACTTACGACGGGCAGGTTAAAATCGTAGATTTCGGGATTGCCAAGGCCGCCACCCAAAGTACCATGACGCAGGTCGGGATGATCAAGGGGAAGGTGGCCTACATGTCTCCGGAACAGGCCGTAGGAAAGGCCATTGACCACCGATCGGACATCTTCGCGGCCGGCACCGTCCTCTACGAGATGCTAACGGGTAACCGAATGCTTGAGGGGGACACGCTCACCATACTGACCCGCCTCAGAGAAGGGCAGTACGTCCCACCCGGCGATGCCATCAAGGATCTTCCGCCCAAGCTCAAGTCCATCCTTGAACGGGCGCTGGCCAAAGATCTTGAGGACCGTTATCAATCCAGCGCAGATATGTTGGCCGATCTGGAGGAATGCATGTACGATCTCTCCTTACGGCCCAGCGCCAGAGGGTTGTCCCTTTGCATGAAGGACCTCTTCGAGGAGGAGATCGACCAGGAAGAGAAGGTGATGCACAGGGAGGAGACGGAAAGAAATGCCTCCCATAAACAGACTGAAACAACGGATACCGCCAGCGTCCCATCCAGACTTGGTGAGGTCACGGTGGTCATCCCCAAGGATGAAGCCCCTGCAGTTGGTGAAGCGAAAAAAAGGGGTGTGATGTATGGCGGGATTGCCGCAGGCCTTGCGGCCGTGATCTTGGTGATAGCTCTGTTCGTTGGAAGAGGGACTGAATCCGCTAAAGACAAATCGATACTTGAGGATACAAAGGGACCAGCGACGACCGAGACAGCCTCTGCGCCATCCGCGAACCAGGAGGCTGGGCCGCCACCATCCGAATCGAAGGCGGAGAAGGCGCCGGCTTCATCGGGACCATCGGCCGCCCTTCCTGCCGCGGGGGCCCCTGCGGCCACCAAGGAAGTGGACGACAAACTGGCACAGGCCATGAAGGCCATGGAGGCCAAGCAGTACTCGGAGGCCGCCCTCCTTTTTGATCAACTTCTGGTGATGGACCCGTCCCTTTTGGACCGGGTGGCGCAACCCTATTCCAGGGCCTTGCAGGAGCTGGCATCGGAGCTGACGGAAAAGCAACCCGATAAGGCCAAACAACTGCTATTGAAGGCGGTGGAACTGGATCCCGGGAGCGCTCAGGCCAATTATCAGTTAGGCCTGGTTTACGTGAAGCTGAACGACTTTGAAAACGCCAAGAAGACTTACCAGATCGTTACTGAGCTTAACCCCACATCCGCCGACGCCTTCTTCAACCTGGGATACGTCCACGCGGTCACGAAGAACTACTCAAAGGCCGAAGAGATGTATAAGCGGGTGGTGGAGCTTGCCCCTTCTTATCTGGATGAGGCCCTGTACAATCTGGCCCTCGTACAGGATAAGGAAGGAAAGCGGGAGCAATGTATTGCGAATCTTCAAAAAGCCCTTTCCGTCAACCCTGAAAACCAAGTGGCAAAGGAATATTTGCGCAGGGTGACGGGCCGTGCCGGAGGATCAAAATGAAACGGGGCAACTGGCATATGGACGTCGCATGGGCTCTGGCCATTCTTTGGCTGGTTGTGGGCTTGGGTTGCATCGGCTTGGAAAAGAAACCGAGCCCACAGATGGCCCCTCCATCGCAACCTGGGACGCAGGTGAAGGAGGCGCCGTCGCCGTCGACACCCATGAGACCAGCGCCGAAGGTGGAGCCCACGGCACAGAATTTCGTCCATGAGGTGAAGTGGCCCGGAGAGAGCCTTTCGATCATCGCCGGATGGTACACGGGGGATATCCAGAACTGGAAGGCGCTGATCCCGTTCAATCCCCACATCAAGCCTGACCTTATCCGGACGGGTGACCGTATCGTGATCCCCAGGAGTATGATGAAGACCCAGGAACCCATGCCGAAAGAATATGTCGATAGTTTCGTGCCGCAGGCCGGAGGTCATGCCCAGCCGTCTCCTTCCAAGGAGACGCCAACCCAGGACGAGCCGAAACTCTTTGGTCCCAAACCCCTCCCAAAGAATTAATCCTTGCGCCCGGCACTGAATGTGCCTGCGATCCATAGGGCTGAGGGCGGATTTCTTTCTGCTATCGGCCCCCTTGCCGCGCCTGTCTGAACATGTCGGGCGGAAAGGCTGTGGGCAATCCGGCTCGCAGCATGAAGCCGGTCACGAATCCGGAAAAACTGATTTTCTCTTGACACATGGCGGCCGGTTTTTTAGCCTTTTCGGACGGGTCACCATTTGTCAGGTCGAAGAGGCGCACTTGTTCAGGCTCTGGATCGCCATTCTCAATTTCGTCTCGTCTATAGAATACGCCATTGCCGATCGATTCGGGGAGCCGACTGCCGTCGGGGCTCATTTTTTCTTTTTCTGGGGCATTCCGATCATTTTCCTCTACCTGCCCGCAAGCTTGTTCCCCTTTTTTGCCGTCCTTTTTTGCACATTTTACATATTCATGTTGATCGGAGATATTTACTTTTCCGTCTTTGGCCATGAAAAGCTTGAGCAGAAGCGAGGGATGATCGATATTACGAGTGTGCAGGAGATGAGAGAGGAGTTGATCAGCGCCCTGGTGAAATACCTGGGTGGGATTGTCAGCTTTGCAACGCTATATAATGGACTCCAAACCATCCTGGACGGCAGGGCCTTTGTGATTTCGAATCCCTCTTCAGTCCCCTACTTTGATCTCCTCTATTGCAGCGTGGTGACCATTTCGACGGTCGGGTATGGCGATGTGGCCCCTGCCTCCTTGGTGTCAAAGGCCTTCGTCATGGGGGAGATCCTTTTTGGGATCGGATTTGCTTTATTGTTATTTGCGATGCTTGTATCGGTCTACATTGACATCATGAGGCGGAAAGGGCACTGACCCCTTCATCCGCCCGGAAAGCTCGTTAGATGGTCATATTCAGAAGAAGAAAAGAGAGCGTGGCCTCAGACCGGGTGATTCAATTAGCCATCACACGAGGAAACAGCGCCACCAATGATGAAACGGGAAAGACCTTCGATCTCCATCCCGGCGACAACATCATTGGCAGGGATCTGCTCTGTGAGGTCGTCCTTCACTCCGGAACCGTCTCTCGCAAACATGCCAATTTGCGGGTGAGCTACGACAGGAGTAAGTTCACCCTTCATGACCTGGGAAGTGCCAATGGGGTGCTTATCCCACCCTCCACGGTGTTGAGGAACAAGAACAAGACGATCGAATCAGGCACGGAGTTCCAGGTTGGTGAAATTAGTCTCAAGATTGTTGTCAGAATGGGCGTGGAGAACCTTCAGACCATGAATGTGGATTTCCTGAGCTTGATGCAAGAAAAGCAGAAGGAGTGATTTCCCATGTTACCCCTTATCCCCACCGGATCGGATGGCAAAGTAGATTTTCTCCTTGTTGCCAGGGTCCGGCTTGCTGCCCAACCCGATGAGCCCGTGGCCCTCGAGCGGCAATTCACCCAGATGCACGTAGACGTCCTTGTGGGTCGGTGACAACAAGTAGGTTCCGTTGGTGCTTTGATCGACGAGGATGAACTTGCCGCGCCGAAACTCAATTCGGGCATGGACCCGGGAAACGCAGTCCAGTGGGACCATCAGATCGTTTTGCTCGCCGCGGCCCATGGAAATAACAGGTTTCGTCGAGCCCACCCTCATTTCCTTTTCACCCGCCTTGAGGATCAACTCGATTTCCCCTCCAGCCAGAAGGGATGAAGGCACCTGAATCGCTCGGGTGAGATCCTCAACTTGCCACACCACTTCATGCACATCCAGTTGCTCATATCTCCCTTTTACCATCGTGTGGGTGATGTGTCGGGTGGTCAAGCCGGGCCAGGGGCCCAGGGCCCCGATGGTTTGTCCGGTGGTGAGCGTCTGGCCTGCCTTGGCCAGAGACCTCATGCGCGCGGCCACATTCACGGCATCCCCGAAAAGGTCCTCCCCGTCCCGAATGACCTGCCCCCAGTGGACGCCCACGTGGATCGTGAGGGGCGGCAAGCCGGGCTTTGGAGAACCCATGGCGGCCATCCGTTCATGCATAGCTTTTGAAGCTTCAAGTGCAGGACCGATTTCATCAAAGGAGGCCATGACCTCATCTCCCAGCGTCCGAAGAAGTGTCCCCTTGAAACGGGAGACCTCTCCTCGCATGAGCTGAATGACCTTTTCCACGATTTCTTTAGCGGCCTGATCGCCCAACGTCTCGTAAATGTGAACGCTCCCTGTGATATCTGCAAATAGGATCACGAGATTTTGCGTGGTTTCCACCATGTGGTTTTCCACCTCACTGCAACATCAAATGCGGTTTAGGTCCGATAACGGAAGGGCAACAACCCACTTTAGCGAAGAGGATAGATTCATCCCACCAATAAGCTCATGACAGGTCACTTTCATCCAGATTATATAGAAGGTGTACCAAAAAGTGTCAAGGATTGGGTCCATCCCCAAAATCCGCGATTGATATGGGATGAGGGATTGGTTTCCGTGTAAGGGCATTAAAAAAATCGCCCCCAGCAGGCCCAGAGACCTCAGAGATCGACTATTTGTGACGTGGTTTGGTCGAAGGGGTTCAATGAATGACGTTCACCCACCAAACTCGGGCATACCTCTTCCCTCACCGCCCCTTTCTCAATTAGTCTTCCAGACGATAGCCTTACGTTCGAGCAAATTCCCAACTCCTCAGACGCACTCGGTCGAATAGATCTCTCAGACCGCAGCCAATTTTCAGGTAGATATAGCGGCTCCGATATACCACCTTTCCCGCCGTTTCATAGAGCTTCCATCTCAGCGTCTGCACCTGATGACCATGCCAAGACTTATCCAATGTACTCAATACAAACAATCTTCCCACATTGTAGGCCAATACACCAATACGGAAGAACACCGCATTGGCTTCAAACTGCCCGCACGGCATCCTTTCCATCCCAAAGCCAATCTTCAATTCTTTGATCCGGTTTTCACTGCACTGCCCTCGCTGATTGTACCATTGCACAACCTCTTCGGCCGACTCTTCACGATTCGTCGCAATAACCGTATACTTGTTTTCACACGCTTGCTCATCAAACAGATGCCCCTGATAGGGTCGGCGGATCACCACCAGACAAAACGCTTCTTTCGTCTCATTCATGCAGTGCACCGTCTCTCCTATAAATCCATTCTGGTATGGCCGCCACTCTTCCTCCCCCATGCTCTTAATCACATTCTTCACCGCACCATCCAGGTCCCCTCCTATCGCAAATTTCATACCGTTGCCCTGACAATGATTGATCACACCGGCCTGATACGCAGCACTGTCCGCCCGAAACGCCTTTATCTTTTTCCCCTCGGGCATCTGTCTCTCACAGTACTTCAGAAAATCCAAGTTCCTCGCCCCCGGCGAATCGTTGCCTTCTCGGAATTCATCCCCCACAATCAGACCATTTTCCGCAAGATGCCCAACCATCGGCATATAGCCCGTATATCCCTTGTAGGTCATCTTTGCCGATTCCTTCTCAGCCTCAATCCCCGTCGCGTCAATGTCCAGGGTATAGCCCTTGCGTTTGTCATGCTTAAGCGTACGCTTCAACACCCTGCGTTTCACTTCATCAAGCCCTTCAAGCCCACCGTTTCTCCCGCTTCTGCGCAACCAGTCCCCCGTCGCATCTGCCGAAGCTATCCGCTCCATCTGCAATACTTCCCGCAGACCCACATCATCCCTGATCTCTCGAATATCTTCCAGCTTGCGCCCCCCACCATTGAGCATCACAATGAGCGGAAAAACATGTTCACTGGCCAAATAGCCGGCGCCACTTCCAGGACCAGGCAAACATCCATCCAGCGCCTTCCTCAACCCCAGACCAACTGCAAATTCCCCCAACAAAGCCAGCCCCGCATGCGCGGTCATCGTGTCCATCGTCGTTTCGAGCTTGAAAGGCAGCACCGTTTGCTTTAACATCCAATCTTCACCTCGTTGGTTCGGTATCTCTTGCTCACGTGCAAAGCATATGTACTTGAATCCACGAGGTGTTTCAATTTATACCAATAGTCATCAACCTCTTAATCGCGGATTTAGGGTTGCATGGCTTCGGCAGGCTCATCGTGATATGGAACAAGGCGTACTACACCGCGAAATGGCTCAGGAATTGCGGGATCTGATCTTCGAGCGTCCGGCGAGACAGATGGGCGTTTTCCCCTCCCTGCTAAGGGTTCATGAGGCCGGACTTGGCCTTTCTCTCGGCACCGCCCAGCCATCCGTCCCCGTATTTATCTGCTGCAACCGAACCGAAAGAGGCATGGCAAAGAGGGCCAAAGCAAATATGGATTGGAGAATCAAGCGCTTGGACATGCCAAGGCCTTTTCGCGCGAGAAGGGGTTAACATCAGGCAAACGAGTTTATCATATTGAAAATATTATTCAAAGATTATTTTGGATGATCGGAGTTTGTTTTGGTTTCCTATTTTTATCTAAAACATTAAAAACCCTACCATAAGAATACAGTATTTCAGGGTGAAGAATACATACTTTCAAGTATTTACTTGAAAAGGCGATGAGTTTAAAATAGTATAGTGTCAATTTACCCACCAAGCAGGGGAATTGATGATTCATAATGTTTCTATTTACACCTCAACACGGTTTATCAGATATGACGTTCGATCATTTCGAAACCACGATTATGCCGTCCAAGAGAAAAGATCCAAGGCGTGCGGGTGAACCGTATAAGACGGGCAAACTTCAAAATGGAGGTGAGAGGGAAAACATTTTACGCCTCCCGAAGTGCCAGGATCGGCGGCAGGCCGGCCGGTGAGAGCGTAAACGCCATGGGAGAAAACGGTGGTTCATCGCATTCAGCATGTTGCCAAGAGGCGAAGCGGTTGTGACACGAGGGGACGAGGCAAAGCTGGAACACGTTTTGATGGATTTGACTGAGGCTTTGGGATGATTAAGGCAGCGTTTTAAGGGGAGGAAAGAGAATGAAGAGTCTAAGGTTTATTTTCCTGATGAGTTTGGGTTTGGCAGTGATTGCCATCTCCAGCGACAATGTCCAAAATGTCCGCGCCCAGGACGCGGCGTTGCTGTCGAGCGATAATTCGTACCGTCTCGAGAATTATCTAAGCATGCAACGCCCGACCGCCGCTGAAAGGAAGGCCGCAGCGGAGCGGGCCGCAGCGATCCGTGCCCAGGCGGCGCAGCAAAGCAGCGCGCCCCAATCGAATTTCTCGGCCCCGCAGATAGCCTTACCCTTGACCGCGGTCTTACCCGGGCAACAGGCGGACTATTTCGGGACGACCCCCAATTACGCCAACACCCCGATAATCCGGAAGTTCGTAGACTCCCTGCCGGGGCTGGGGCCTGGGAATGCCAACACGCTCGGACAGTATATTCCCATCGCGACGCCAGACAAGGTGACGTACCCGGGTTCTGATTATTACGAAATTTCAGTAAGAGATTTTACCGAACGGATGCATCCTGACCTGCCGGTTTCCGGTACGAAGCTGCGGGGTTACGTGCAGACCAATACCGCGACGCCGGTTCCGCAGCATTATCTGGGACCCGCGATTATCGCTCGGCGCGACAGACCGGTGCGCCTCAAGGTTACCAACGAGCTTCTCCCAAGCCCCGCAGGCGACATGTTCATCCCGGTCGACGAAACCCTGATGGGGGCGGGAGAGGGCCCCGATCCGGGGCAATTTTACACGCACAATCGAACGAGCACGCATCTCCATGGCGGCATCACGCCGTGGATCAGTGACGGGACACCCCACCAGTGGATTACGCCGGCCGCTGAAACCGCCCCGTACCTGGAAGGAGACAGTGTTCGCAATGTCCCCGATATGCCGGATCCCGGCGCGGGTTCGGTAACGCTCTACTATACGAATCAACAGAGCGGCAGGCTGTTATTCTATCACGAACATGCGCTTGGGGAGACCCGCACCGGGGTCTACGCCGGCGAGGCGGCGCCTTATCTGATAACCGACGCCGCAGAAGACGACTTAATAGCCAGAGGTGTTATTCCGGGGCAGGATATGGTCAATGCCGGGCACCCTGAATACAAGTATGGGATCCCTCTGGTCATTCAGGACAAGACCTTCGTGCCGCCCGTACAGGGACCGGTTAAGAAGATCACCGTCATTGCCGGAGGCAGTGGTTACACCTCTCCTCCAACGGTCACGATTACCCGTGCTGCCGGCGACACGACCGGCGCAGGCGCCACGGCGACCGCAACCGTGGCAGGAGGCGAAGTTACCGCAATCACGGTTACCAATGCAGGCTTCAATTATATGTATCCTCCCACCGTAACCATCAGCGGTGGAGGCGGTACAGGGGCTGCGGCCACTGCGTACGTCGCGACCCTGGGCGGGCAGGATCCTACCTGGGATACCACGAAATGGGGTGGTTATGGTAATCTCTGGTTCCCCCATGTGTATATGCCCAACCAGAACCCGTATGACGAAAGCGGGGCAAACGCCATGGGCCGATGGGACTATGCCCTCTGGTTCTGGCCTCCCTACACCGGCATCTTGAACAACGGCGCACTCCCGAACGCCTATTATAACCCCGCGACCGCGCCCTGGGAACCGCCTCTCATCCCCGGGACCCCCAATCCGACCATTGTGCCTGAAAGCTTTATGGATACGCCCGTGGTCAATGGCGCCCCTTATCCTTATCTGAACGTGCAACGCAAGGCCTACCGATTCCGGATCCTGAACGCAGCCAATGACCGCTATTGGAACCTCCAGATCTATTATGGCGCCAATGCCAGCGGTAACGTGTGCAGCGGCAATGCGCATCTTCCGGGCACTTGTACGGAAGTCAAAATGGTTCCTGCGGTCCCCAACGCGGGCCTGCCGGCCACCTGGCCGACGGATGGAAGGGACGGCGGAGTACCGGACCCGGCCACGGCGGGGCCCAATATGATCCAGATCGGCACCGAAGGAGGCTTCCTGCCGGCTCCAGTGGTCCTTCCCAATACGCCCATCAGCTATAATTACAACCGGCGAGACATAGTCGTGTTGAATGTTGAAAACAAAACGCTCTTTATGGGGCCTGCTGAGCGGACGGATGTGATCATCGATTTCTCGCAGGTTCCGGTTGGTTCCACCCTTATTGTGTATAATGACGCCCCCGCCCCGGTGCCGGCCTTTGATACGCGCATAGATTACTATACGGGTGACCCCGATCAGACCGACACGGGCGGTGCACTAACCACTCAGGCGGGCTATGGTCCTAACACCCGGACCATCATGCAATTCCGTGTCGTTGCAGGACCTCAAGCGCCTGCCTATAATCTGACGGCACTGCGTAACAGGAGCACGGGGCTTCCTCATGCCTACGCTACGGGTCAAAACACGGTCATCGTGCCACAAGCGGCCTATGGACTCCCAAGTGGTCCTTATAACGCCACCTATACCGACACCCCGGGTGCAAATCTTTCACAGATTCAATCCACCTCGTTGACTTACACCCCGTATGGCGGATCGGTGGCTAAGGTCTTTCCGCTTAAGTCCAAGGCGATCCAAGAGCTGTTTGAGACAAATTATGGGCGAATGAACGCCACGTTGGGCGTTGAGCTCCCGTTTTCCAACGCAAATAACCAGACGACGATTCCATTGGGGTATATTGATCCACCTACGGAAATCGTGGCCCCCAACCAGGTCCAGCTCTGGAAGATCACGCACAACGGGGTTGACACCCACGCCATCCACTTTCACCTCTTCGACGTACAACTGGTCAACCGGGTGGGATGGGACGGCGCCATAAGAAAGCCGGATCCCAACGAGCTGGGCTGGAAGGATGTGGTCAGGATGAACCCGTTGGAGGATGCCATCGTGGCATTGAGGCCGCTGAAACCGACGCTGCCCTTCACGATCCCCAACAGCATTCGGCGTTACGATCCCTCCCAGGCCATAGGGGGCACGGCTAATTTCTGGCCGCAGGACGCAAACGGGAACCCGGTTAATACCGTAAACCAGGATAATAACTATGGGTGGGAGTACGTGTGGCACTGCCATTTGCTGGGTCATGAAGAAAACGACATGATGCGGGCCATCGTGTTCGATGTAAACGCCAAGACGCAGCTACTATGGAGGAATACCTCGACTGGGGAGAATGCGGTGTGGAACATGGATGGCGTGAATTTCATTGGTGGAGCATACCTTAGTACCGTCAACAATGTTAACTGGACGATTGTGGGTACGGGGGACTTCAATAACGACGGGAGCCCCGATATACTGTGGAGGAATATCGCGTCGGGGCAGAATGTGGTCTGGTACATGAATGGTGTGAACCTAGTAAATTTTGTTTACCTTACTACTGTCAACAATAGCTGGGCCATTGTAGGTACGGGGGATTTCAATAACGATGGGAAACCAGATATCCTGTGGAGGAATCCCTCTACGGGGCAGAATGTGGTCTGGGAGATGAACGGTGTAACTTTGGTAAAGATTGATTACCTCGATTCCCTCGTCGATCCCAATATGACGATTGTGGGTACGGGGGACTTCAATAACGACGGGAGCCCCGATATCCTGTGGAGAGACACCTCGAATGGCAACAACACGGTCTGGTACATGAACGGCGTGATTTTCGGTTCGAGTGTCGCCCTCCCTGCACTTGATCCAGTCTGGAGTCTTGTGGGGATTGGCGATTTCAATTATGACGTTAACCTCGATATCCTATGGAGAAACACAACTACGGGCGACAATATGGTGTGGTACATGAACGGCGTGGATTTCGTCAGCTCCGAGAATATCGTCGCCCTCGCCGATTTGAATTGGCAAATCGTCGGGCACTGAAAGGGCGGGCATTCAGCTCGTACCCCGTTGTTTGTGCAGCATTACATGCCTGAATATTCAACGGGGTTTGTATTATCGCCAAGGGACGTGGATTTGATCCGATTAGAATCTGTCCACTTCTCTTGATGCTAAGGACAAAAATGAGGGCCTGCGGTTTCCGCCGCAGGCCCTCATTTTTTCGGCCTATGTGCGATCTTTCACATCTACTTTGAGTGGGACTTTAGGGGAGGGGCTGGATCGTAGATTGCGCGGAAAGGAGAAGGGAAGGGAAGCGGTGCGCTCTCAATTCGGTCGGCTAACGATGCCACCATTCTAGGCCCTGTTCCTGGCATGCTGCAAAATGCCAATTGTACAGGGACAGCAGTCGCTGGCCGATCACTAGACGCAGAAATAACCAGGTCCATCTGAAAAGAGTCCACCTTAGCCGTGATGATTTTGGTGGAGAAACGAAAGCGCCCTTCAAGTCAAATTGATAATACAAGAATTTATAGACGTACGCCAGCCCGCCATGCATGGGCCCGTATTTTCTTATGATTCTGAAGGCCTCTTTGGCAAATTCATTTCCTGCACTGCCCGACTTGTTCGATTCGGTGAAGAAATATCTTGAAAGAATTCTTTCGGTTGTCATGAGTCTGGCTTTCAACACCTTCATCCTGATCCAGAGGTCCCAGTCGAAGGACAGGCGGTAGCTAAGGCTCAGTTCACCGAGTCTGCGATGCAGCGAGGACCTCCAGAATGTGCTTGGTTGTTCAATCACATTCTGAATGTTGATCACCTCCCAGGCGTCTTGACGGGCAGGGCTCACAAATAGGGATCCGTCAGGGTAGATTCTCTCACACTTGCCCGTAAGCACCTCCGCTAGTGGGTTCGATACGAAGCACTCCGCCACATGTTTCATGGCCCCAGGAAGCAACTCGTCGTCAGCGCAGAGCCAGCCGAATATGTCGCCATCCGCCAGAGAAAACCCCTTATTGAGCGCATCTGCCTGGCCGCGGTCCCCTTCTATGATAACCTTTTCGAAATGCATGGTGTATTTTTGGATGACTTGAATGGAGCGGTCATCGCTGCCGCCATCGACCAGAATGAGCTGGATGTTCGGATAATGCTGGTGGATGAGTGAAAGGATCGCCCTTTCGATCGTATCGCCGGAGTTGAAATTTGGGAGGACAACTGAAATCTTTAACATTTCAAGCCAAATCGGTCCGGTCTAAGAGTGCTCCATCAACTGACGATAGTAGCCTACTCTCCAAAACCACAAAACAACACCAACTCTGCCATGTGTTGTAAGATCGTGTCTAAGACCTTTTAGCAGGTCCAGAAAGACCGACAGTTTCGGTGGAGCTTTAAAGGGCTCCCCTAGAAGGGTTTCAAGAATGACGTGAGACCTGCCATACCCCTCCAAGAGCCTTAGCAGATAGCGTGTGCTGAGACGCGCGCTTGCAATGTGGTGTTTGAGCCGCAATGCGGGCTGGTAGGAGCAGCTGTACCCCATAGGATAGGCCAATCTGGCCATGAGGGAATCGTCGCAACTCAAGAGCTGTCTGCTACCTTTCCGTCCAAGCGAGCCTGCATCGGGATGGCTTTTCAGAAACGCCAGGTACTTCATTCCAACGTCCTTCCTCAGCACCATCCCGGCGCCGGGAGGCTCCCATTGACCCCATTTGTTTTCGCTGGAAGTGATAACTTCATCCCCATAATCCCTCACCCCGAGATAGGGGAGCAAGCATTTTTTCCACGGAGATATCTCTCGGTCAAAGATGCCGATCAGCTTTCCACCGAACACTCCGAGGAAAGGCGACGCCTCGGCGATACCAATGGCCTTTTTCAAATAGTTCGGGTCGAGGGCGTTGTCATCATCGACAAAGACAATAAGCTCGCCTTTGACCTCCAGAATCCCTCTTGACCGTGCATATATGATTCCTTGTCGTAACTCTCTTATGACGCGAACAGGAAAGGAAAATTGGCTCGTCAAGTCATTTTCAGAAAGTGGAGGAAATGAGTTGTTATCGATGATGACTACCTCGAAGCGGTCTGGATTCAGACTCTGATTTCGCAATGATGCTATGACTTTACTGAAAACAGCTGGCCGGGGATTGTAAGTGACGATCACAACAGAGATTTCGGGAATTTTACGCATGATTGCCATCCTCGCAAATACGGCCACCTTTCCTACACGAACTAAGGGTCATTCAATGCCTATAAAAAGAAATTTCGAACATCCTCCCTCTACGAATGCGTGAAGCACGCAAGCGTGAACAGCCAGGGATTCGGGAAGAAGCTGGAAAAATTGGTATCATTCAATACAACAACATCAAGCGGACAATCGTCCTGTTTGGCAAGGCCAAGGCACATTTGGTGAAGATCGGTCGCAGATAAAACGGGTTGTCTTTCATCTTTTCGGACTATTGCACCCAAATGGATTCGCTGGGTTCCCCCAGCAGACTTGTTGGGGTTTGATTCCTTCCAAATCTAGCTTTGCAAGCGCTTCCTTATACCTGTCGAGCCCATGACCGCTGTAAACAATATCCGCCCTTCCCCGATTGTCCAGGCGATAGATGAACCAGTCGCCGGTCTTTTCGGTATCTGTCTTGGTGCTTTCCTCTGTCAGCACACGCAAAAAATAAATGAACGGGTCAAGAATTTCATTCCTGTTGGAATTGATAGCCTTTCTGTCAAGGACATATCGAAAGAGGCGAAGCCTATTATATTCAATTTTTAAACCCGTCATAGGTCGGAGCCAAAGGTCGACTTGTGCAAATGGATCATAAAAGAAGAATTCGGTCCCCACAAGACCTCCCACATCCCGCCTATTGCCTAGCATTCGCGACAAATATCCTGTGCATACCGGGTAGCTCTGGTGAGTCCCTGTGTAGGCGTTCGCGATGACGATTTGGCTGTCTTGAGGAACCGCATGATAGGAAATGGCTTGCGAGAGGGATTCCCAATAATAATTTGCAAGGCGATATTGATCTTTTGCATAAAGGAGGTGTTGCATGCCTGATGCCACTAGAATGGTGGCGACAAACAGAACAAAAAGGATTCTTCCGACGCGTGGTAAAACTAAAGGGAGCGCCTCGCAGAAAAAAATGTAAAGTCCTGGACCGATAGCCAGCCAGGGGCCGTATCCGACAATATGGAGCATCCTGGCAGAAAAATGGCTTTTCATCGCGACAAAGGGCAGGGCGGAAGGAATGGTCCATAGGAAAGCAAAACCCAGGAGAACCGCGACGTGAGACCTGCCAGGAAGCCAAGAAAAGTAAGCCACAGGATACGCTTCGTTGCGTGCTAAATAGTACCAACAATAGCTGACGACACTGAGCAGAAGCAAAAGGGCAAATATCAGAATTCCTGGATCGCCTGGCAGCGGCGAAAGATACGCGATGAAGGCTTTCGTACGAATAAAGATTTGATCCCAAGGCAGGTCCTGGGGTGTGGCAGCATGCCTTGGCAGGGTGATCATCCGGTGCAATTCCATTGTGGCAGCAAATGTGAGGGGCAAAAGGAGGAGCGCTTTTCGCTTCCAGTTTCGTGTGCATACGAGATAGAGGAATGCGAGGGGAGCAAATAGAAACACTGCCTGCTCCATAAGCCTCGTAGATATGGCGTAGAGTCCTGTTGCGAGTACAAATAGTAGCCAGGAGTAACGCTCACGGATGAGGAACTTGAACCCGGCAATCAAAGAGAGCAGCACCGTCAAAGTGCCGATGAGTGTGTATGACGAATTGATTGCGGCAATAATCTGGTGCTGCATGGGGTAGATGGCGGGCAGGACGGCCGCAAGGTAACAACAGAGAGGATTGAGACCAAAAATCCGCCTGGCGATCCAATATACGCAGAAACTGATTCCCGTGAGATACACAAGGAGATACATGAGCCTGACAACGTACGGAGAAAAGTGAGCCATGACCCAATAAGAGAACCCTTCAGTAAATGCGGCAAGGCTTCCGAAGATTTGCCAGCGCCACCAGTTCACGATATGGTCGATTCCTATCCAATAGAAATACGGATCATCATGAAGCAGGTATTTCGGGCCGAATACATGGAGTGTATTGAAAGCGATCACGGGAGATGCGATTAGTACCGCCAGGGTCAAAACCGGTTGTTCGGCAACGAGTTCGGCCAATGGTATATAGAAATCAGTTTTCAAGGTATTGCGAATCCACCGAAAGGGCCGCGGCAACACGAAAAGCAGCGTGAGCCAAACACTTAAAACGTCCGTCAACGGAACCGACCGGGATTCGGAAGGCAAGGAAACCTCTTTCAGCGAATTCGCATCTCCACGAAGATTGACAGTATTCGCGGTCCCGTTCGATCCAACCGTTATCACTCCGGCGGTCGGATGAATGGAAAAACGAAAATGAACAGGGAACGATCTGTCCAAAATTTTCCCGCGCCAACGTATCTGTAAGGTCGTACCCATGTCAGGCATCCGGCACCATAGACCATTTCCATCGTTAACCACCTTAAAGCATTGTAGGATTTCCGCTTCTTCCGCTATCATTTTGGGTGATAAAACCTGGCGGCCCTTGTAGTCAAATAGGCCTGTACAATAAAAGGAGGTCACGTCCTTTTCCTGGGAAGCCGTGACCGTTATGGTCACGTCGCTGTATCCACTTGGAGAGACAATGCCAGACTTCAACAGAATCAGGCAGATGCTTGTGGATGCCAATATCAGCCCTGCTTTTTGATGCCAATGCCATTCTTTCCACCAAGGGAATGGGCTAAAGGCGTGCATCCGGTTCAATAGCAGGGAGAACAATGTTGCGAGCAACAATATGGCTAAAAATCCCAACCAGGGAGGCGATTGCCAGAACTTGAGCAATACCTGCTGATGGAAAGCGTAGGCAAAGCACGCGTTCCGCCCCAGAAGCAGAGCGTATTTGGCCAGGGGTCTGGATGTAGAATACTTCAGGAGGGTCATCACATGGTGGAGGAAAAGGGAACTACCTATTAACCGAGTACAAGCTGCTGATTGTTTCGGCGACCATGTCCACTTCTGATTCTGCCATCTCATAGAAGAGCGGTAACCTGACGAGCCTTTCTGAAATGGCGCTGTTGACGTCTCACCTTTTCGGGCTATTGCACCCAAATGGATTCGCTGGATTCCCCCAACAGATTTGGTGAGGCCTGATTCCGTCCAACTCTAGTTTTGCGAGAGTCCCTTTATAGTCATCGAGACCATGACCCCTATAAATAATATTGGCCTTTCCCTCCATATCCAAGTGGTATACGAACCAGTCTCCGGATTTCTCGGTGTCCGTCTTGCTGCTTTCGTCTGTCACCACACGCAAAAAATATGTGTATGGCTGTAGTATCCCATTTTGGTCACGGTTCGGTGAATACGTATCGGTGTTCCATCGGAAGAAGTGGAGGTTATCAAATGCCCCTTTCAAACCAGTCATGGGACGAAGCCAAAGTTTGGTTTGTGCAAAAGGGTCATAAAAAAAGTACTCAGTCCCCACAAGTCCCCCCACGTCCAGTCTATTCCCTAGCATTCTAGACAAATACCCTGTGCATGCAGGGTAACTCTGGTGGGTCCCGGTTGAAGCATTTGTTATAACGATCTGGCTGCCTTCAGGTATCGCATGTTTGCAAATGTCCCTTGAAAGCGATTGAAAATAGTAATTCCCTCGCTGATATTGCTTCTCAGCGTAGACCACGTGCTGGATCCCGGCACCTCCGACTATTGCGATAACAATAGCGGCCATAAGAAGCGTGGGTAATCTTGGTGAGATGAAGGCGGTGCATTCTAAAGTCAAGAAATAGAGACCAGGTGCAATCAAGAGCCAGGGTCCATATCCAGCAATGTGAAAGGTTCTGATAGAAAAGTACTTTGTCATGCCAATAAACGGCAAGGCTGCAGGAATTACCCATAAGAGGACAAAGGCTGGCAACACAGCAAAACCAAGTTTTCGGGGAAGCCAATCAAAGTGGGACAAGGAAATTTCGGTATTATGAGGCCGAAAGGTATAGGAATACCCTATGAGACTGAGCAGGAACAGAGCTGTGAACAACCAAATTCCAAAATGCTCACTTGTTGGAGACAAGTACAAGAGGAACATATTGCCTCGCTCAAAGATTTCACCCCAAGGGAGATTATGAGGGGTGGCCACTTCGCCTCTGCTGTGGCTGATCATCCGGTGCAATTCCATTGCGGCAGCAAATGTGAGGGGCAAAAGGAGCAGCGCTTTTCGCTTCCAATTTTGCGTGCATGCGAGATAGAGGAATGCGAGGGGAACGGATAGAAACACCGCCTGCTCCATAAGCCTCGTAGATATGGCGTACAGCCCTGTTGCGAGTACAAATAGCGGCCAGGAGTAATGGTCACGGACGAGGAACTTGAATCCGGCAATCAAGGAGAGCAGCACCGCCAGAGTGCCGATGAGTGTGTATGACGAATTGATTGCAGCTATGATCTGGTGTTGCATTGGATAGATGGCCGGCAGGACGGCCGCAAGGTAACCACAGAGGGGATTGAGACCAAAAATCCGCCTGGCGATCCAATATACGCAGAAGCTGATTCCCGTGAGATACACAAGGAGGTACATGAGCCTGACAACGTACGGAGAAAAGTGAGCCATGACCCAATAAGAGAAGCCTTCAGTAAATGCGGCAAGACTTCCGAAGATTTGCCATCTCCACCAGTCCACCATATGGTCGATTCCTATCCAATAGAAATACGGATCATCGTGAAGCAGGTATTTTGGTCCGAATACATGAAGTACATTGAAAGCGATCACGGGAGATGCGATTAAAACCGCCAGGGTCAAAACCGGTTGTTCGGCAACGAGTTCGGCCAGTGGTATATAGAGATCAGTTTTCAAGGTATTGCGAATCCACCGAAAGGGCCGCGGCAACACGAAAAGCAGCGTGAGCCAAACACTTAAAACGTCCGTCAACGGAACCGACCGGGATTCGGACGGCAAGGAAACCTCTTTCAGCGAATTGGCGTTTCCACGAAGATTGACCGTGTTCGTGATTCCCTCCGATCCAACCGTTACCACTCCGGCGGTCGGATGAATGGAAAAGCGAAAATGAACAGGGAAAGATCTATCCGGAATCTTTCCGCGCCAACGTACCTGTAAGGTCGTACCCATGTCAGGCATCCGGCACCATAGACCATTTCCATTGTTAACCACCTTAAAGCATTGAAGGATATCCGCTTCTTCCGCTATCTTTTTGGGCGATAAAATCAGGCGGCCTTTATGGTCAAATAGGCCTGTGCAATAAAAAGTGGTCATGTCCTTTTTCTGGGAAGCAGTGACCGTTATGGTAATGTCACTGTATCCAACTGGAGAAACAATGCCAGACTTCAGAAGAATCAGGCAGATGCTTGTGGATGCCAATACCAGTACGGTTTTTTGATACCAATGCCATTCTTTCCACCAAGGGAATGGGCCAAAGGCATGCCTCCGGTCCAATAGCAGGGAGAACAATGTTGCGAGCAACAATATGGCTAAAAATCCCAGCCATGGAGGCGATTGCCAGAATTTAAGCAATACCTGCTGATGGAAAGCGTAGGCAAAGCACGCATTCCGCCCCAGAAGCAGAGAATATTTGGCCAGAGGTCCAGATGTAATGTGCTTCAGAATGGTCATTACTTGGTGGAGGAAAGGGGAACTACTTATTGGCCGAGTAAAATCTGTCTATTGCATCGGCGACCATGTCCACTTCCGATTCTGTCATCTCATAGAAGAGCGGTAACCTGACAAGCCGATCGGAAATGGCATTCGTGATTTTGAGGTCCCCGTGTGAGCGGCCGTACTTAATCCCTGCCGGGGATGAGTGCAGAGGGATATAATGAAAAACAGAAAGAATTCCCATACCCTTCAGGTGGTCGATCAGGTGAGTTCGCTCTTTAAGTGAGCGGGCGAGAATGAAAAAGATGTGGGCATTGAACCCCTGACCCGGGAACGGCGGAAGGCGGATAAACCCCCTTTCCTGAAGGGGCTGCAGCAGCTCATAGTAACGAGTGTACAACGTTTTCTGGCGGAGATAATTTTTTCCGCTTCTTCCAGTTGGGCGTAAAGGAAGGCACCGACCAACTCGCTTGGCAAATACGAGGAGCCGATATCCACCCACGTGTACTTGTCCACCTCCCCCCTGAAAAACTGCGTGCGGTTTGTCCCCTTTTCTCTTATGATCTCAGCTCGACCTACCAAGTCAGGGTTATTTATTAGGAGCGCGCCTCCTTCCCCGCTAATGATGTTTTTGGTTTCATGAAAACTCAAACATCCCAGGTCACCGATGGTACCCAGATAGGCATCCCCATGAGATGAGAATAGGGCCTGCGCGGCGTCCTCCACCACAAAAAGGCCCTTTTCGCTGGCGATGTCCATGATCGGGTCCATGGCACATGCACGGCCAGCGTAGTGAACCGGAACCAAAATCCTGGTCCGCTCCGTGATGGCCCCATTGATGAGCGTTTCGTCGATATTGAGCGTGTCTTCCCGGATATCGACGAAAACAGGAACCGCACCGCGAAGGACAAAGGCATTAGCGGTGGAAACAAAGGTGAAAGAAGGCATGATCACTTCGTCCCCGGGTTTCACGTCGCACAGGATGGCCGCCATTTCGAGAGCGCCTGTGCAGGAATGGGTCAGCAAGGCACGCTTGGTACCCAGTCGTTGCTCAAGCCACCGGTTGCAGCGCTGGGTGAAAGGACCATCCCCTGAAATGTGGCCGTGAAGAACCGCTTGTGAGATGTAATGGAGCTCTTTTCCTGCGATAAAGGGCTTATTAAAAGGAATGATCCAATCTTTGTCTCTCATCTCTTCTACCCTGATTTCGCTTTTCCGTCGTCTGCCTACTCGGTCACCTTGAAGACAGAAAACCGGTCATTGTGATACATCTGCTTCAACTCTTTCGAACCAATCTTTGCGGCGTTCATATCCTTAAAGATTGGATGACTTTGCGTGTGATCAATAACCAAATAGGCCACATTGTATTGTTTGAGGATATCATATCGAATTTCCATACTGCTGAAACTTTGCCAAAAGGCCTCCATATCCAACCGACGTCGCGACATTTCCGATTTTGAAACGAGGTACGGCAGGAAAACATCATTGTAATTGTAAAGCGTTCTGCACCTGGTCAACGCCGAGACAACGGGGAGCTCAACATTTCCCGGCCTCTGGAGCCTCGGAGGCGAAAGGACAACTTCGCCGTTTTGACAGGCGCCGTTGAGAAAATTCAGCAACGACAACTCGGCAGCATCAATTCTTTGGGATGGCCCCCATTTACTAGCCCTCACCGTGAAAAACGCGATTGTTGAAGGAATGCTGACTCCGATCAACAGACTTACCGCGAGCGTCTTCCAGAGGCTGCAGATCTTTTTTTCATAAAGACCAAACAGGATTCTACAACAAAAAGCCACATAAAGTATTTGCTCTGAACGTAAAACCAAACCGCGTTGTTGTAACCGTCAGGGAAATCAACGGGCGTGATTTTGAGAATCGGGAAAAGCAGGAAACCGACCAAAACGAAGACCGCGATCAGGAACTTGAGAGGAGATTCGAAACGAGGGAAACGCAGGGTCTTGAGGAGCAGTGGAATTCCGATGATTCGAATGCCTAAGCTGCCGACAAAATATACTGGCAGCATTACCGTGACAAGCTGAAGCGTCCCCTTCAAACTAGCAGCACTCCCTTCGAGCATTGCGCACCCTTGTGATGTTAGATCCGGACCAAGCCAGCGGACAGCTGAAGCCACCTGTCGAAAAAAAATGAATTGAACAGACTGTTTTGCGCCTTGGTCATTTGATACCCATTATGAAACATGGCAGACAGCAGGTCGGGCATGTAATGGTAGCTCAACATCTTATTTGCAAAAAACGAGATTTGAGGAGGGACAGCGTGAGTTAATTCCTGGGCAATTGACAAGTGAAAGAAAATGTCTGGAAGGGGACTAATCCTTAGATAACCCTGAGGATCCATGGCGAAATTACGGTAATCCATAGGCATGGTCAGCAAAGGGACCAGGCTCAAAACAAACAGAGCAAGCAGAAGGACATGGGAAAGATCGAAAGAGACAACGGAATTTTGCGCAAGACTTTGCCAGTTCTTGATCCTCAATCGAACCCACAGACCCAAAGAGACTACAACGGCCACAACAGAAAAAGGTTTTCGACCTTGATTAAAGCAAAGCCCCAGTAGATCATGGCGCTTGTTGCCGTCCCAAGAACCAAAGACAACCCCATGTCTTCCAAGACAGGCAGGCGGATCGTTGCTTGATCTACCCAAAATTTTCCGGGGATATAGAAAAAAAGAAAGACCCCGGCCAGAAAACGGAGAAAACCCCACGGGGAGGACGCTGACCAGTGCGTAAAGCACGCTGCGAAAGCCACTAGTGCTGCAAATGGCACAAGAACAGTGAGGCAAAGAGGCAAGTGGAAAAACTTTTTCATTCTTTACAACTCATTTTTTTCCCCGCACAAATAAGCGAGCCCCCAATGGGGAAAGACAAGGACCTCTGAAGGGCTGCCCGTTCGAGATTAAAGACCGTCTTACAAAAACTGTTGGCGAACCCGCGGATGGAAAGCTCGGAATTGATGGCGGATTTACCTTCCCTCTCCCCTTGCCATCTTCAGCCGGATTCGCGACAGAATCATCAGGGGCAGTAGAAATGTGACAAAGGATGACATCCACATGATTTCAAACCCAGCATGCTCTAGTTTTTCCTTGAGGTCCGTTTGGTGTATCTGCGCTTATGGCATGCGGCGTCGTCCGTGGGGCTCCAGAGCCAACGGTGCTGCGGGACGGTGAGGAGAAGGCCGCCTCCCGTCTTGATGGCCGTGCTGATGGACAGGAGTGCGCGCTCGGTCGTCTTCGATGTGCTCAAGCACATCGAAGACCCCGACAACGTCAAATTCTTCCTGAAACGGAATTCGGCATGCGTCCATTTGAATAAATTCTGCTGCCGGCAGTTTCTTCCGGGCGAGCCTCAGGCTGGACAAGTAGACATCGGAGCCAGCGAAACGCATTCGAGGCCTAATCTTCGCGAGCCAACTCAAAACATGCCCTGTACCGCAGCCGATTTCCAAAAAGCTCTGCCGTGCAGGGAAAAACCGGTTCAGCGAATCGGCAATGATCTCTTTTCTTCCCTCGAACCAGAAGCAATTGTCCTCCACCGAGGTGATTCGGGCGTCGAAACCCTGTGGGTAGGACTCTGACTCAAGGACCATTTCCGGGGCGAAGGCGGGAAAGCCTTCCGTCACCGCAGGCACCCAGCCGCATGATGGACATCGCCAGTCACATCCTTCAAAAGGTGCGTTGCATGAGAGACACCTTTTCATCCCTGGCTACCGACGACAATACCGGCTATAATCAGCGCCAGTCCCCCGAGTTTCGCCAAGGTGATGGGCTCACCGAACAGAAGGTGGCTCATCACAAGCACCAGGACAAAGGAAAGACTTGTGAATGGGTATGCGTGACTCAAATCCAGCTTCGTCATGGCCGCCATCCAGGCAAGAGCTGCAAGGAGCGCTGCAAAGATACCGAAAAGCACCCAGGGGTCGAAGAAATGAATGATCAGAAAGATATGCTTTACCGATCAAGGAGTCGGGCATGCTGCCCGCTCCGTTCATGCGCCACTTGATTACCAGTTGGCAGCATACCGTAAACACTACGGTGAGAGACACATAAAAATAGGCTGTCATGGAGTTGTTATCCGTTAGAAAATGGGTCGATGCACATCAAACCATTTATGGTACCACAATTGAGCCGACCAGGTTAAAAAGGCGTGCCGCTGGTAGAAACGTCTGAGCGCCGCGTTCCTGGCTTGGGTGACGACCATGATTTCCGAGGTTCCGTTTTCCGACAAACCATCTAATGCCTGGCAGAGGATCAAGCTTCCCGACGCCCAGGCCCCGAAAGGATTCTTGAATGCCTATCAACCCGATCTGCCCGACCGACCCCGGATTGAGCTTGCATGTAACATAACCAATCGGCCTTTCGGATTGGTGCGCCACAAAAACGGCATCGGCATATCCTTCGCAGCTTTTTCTGACCCATGTCGCGTAAAGCTCGTCACAGAGTTCTCTGGGAAAGCCAACGATCAAAGTAAAAGCGTGAATCCCGATGACTTTGTCGAGCGATTTCCTCAAGAAAGGGAACATCGGTCGGGCGCGCGCGACGCAGCCGTTATACTTGGAGGCGGCGGCCCTGCTCTTTCGTTTGGGCGCTGCGCGCGTACCGCAGCCTTTAGCGCTATTCGGACATCTACGAGGCGAAACCTATGATCCTCGGCGAGTCGGGAGGTGTCGTCGTCATCTGAACGGGCCAAGAAATAGAGACATTCGATTCTCCGTTCCATGCACCACTGATCGATTCGGATTGCCAAGTCCGAGGTTAACTGGTCGCCTACAACCCGGGCAATCCTTACGCCAAAAAAGGCTGTGTCCCACTCCAGGAATTCACAGGGGTCTGAGAGATGCATATTCAACGCATTTCACTCCACCTTTGGCTCAGTGGTTTCGAGGACCCTGTAAACAGGTTTGTTCATGGTCCTCAGGTAGAGCCGAGCCAAATATTCACCAATTAATCCTAAGGCAAAAAGCTGGACCCCTGAGAAGATTGAAATGATGGAGGCTAGAAAAGGAAAGCCAGGAACGCTGCTCTCGAACAAAAAATAGCGAAATATCACAAAAAAGAGCACACCAAATCCGAAAATGGTGAAAGAAGAAGCCTATGAAGCTGGCCACTCGAAGTGGGAGGATGGAAAATCCCGTGACCATATTCAAGGTGTGGCTCAATAGTCTTCGAAAATTGTAGTTGGACTTTCCATAGGCCCTGGATTCGTGTTTGACCTCAACAGTTGCAAACCGCGCTGCGCCCCATGTGAGGAGGACATCTATGGAGACGCGAGGACCCTCAAACCTATCAAAGGCATCCCGGATTATTGTGTGGAAAGCCCTGAAGGCTGAAATATCAGGTGCCGTAATCGCGCCCAGCGCTGTCCTCATAACCCATTTGGTCACTTTCGAGGAGACATTCCGAAACACATCGTGCTTCATCTTCTCGGGAGTGGCGTAAACCACATCAAACCCCTCCTGCAGCTTTTTAAGCAAGACGGGGATTTGCTCAGGAGGGTGTTGTAAGTCGTCATCCATGGTTACGATCACTTCATGCCGTGCAGCGCGGATGCCGCAAAGAAGGGCGTTGTGTTGACCGTAATTCCTCATCAAATTGAAACCTTTGATCCATGGGTATTTCCGAGCAAGCTCCGAAATGACTTCCCAGGTCCCGTCCCTACTTCCGTCATTCACAAGGATCAGTTCGTACTGCTTGCAGGACTGAGAGAAGAACCGGCCTGAGACGTTCCACCAAAGGAGAAAGTGATTCTCTGCTATGAAAAGCCGGGATGACGACAGAGACATTCATACTGCGACAGAGAACCTCTCGACACTGAAAAGGAACGCATGCCAGATTCGTTTGTGGACCAAATGAGGTGAGACTGGCCTTCAGGAAACGCACCTCAAATCAGAAATGAAACCATCCACCAAGTCCCGTGCCAGGGAGAACAACTTCTTTCGGTCGTTCCGACATCTTTCCGGCGCCTCGAAAATCCATATTCTCATTCATACAATCCCCTACCACGGCCAGAACTCGAGCAAACTCACAGACCCATGCGGGGCATTCCGGGTTTCGCTTTTGCATCTTCTTTATATGCTTTGAGGACTTCATTCACATCACCGACATGCGTTAACTGATCCTGCGTCAATCCACACCATGCAAGAGCAAACAGATTTCAATAGATAGTCAGAGTGTGATACGAAGATCGTGGCTTGTCCATCACGCATCTTTCCTTTGAGGGCCTTAATCGATTTTTCCCTGAAAGATTCGTCTCCAACTCCAAATACCTCATCGATTAGGAAAATATCGGGTCGCATCTCCATGGCGACAGCAAAACCCAGTCGAGCTCGCATCCCGGAGGAGTACGTCTTGAGGGGTTCGTCAATCCAATTCTCCAACTCCGCAAACCGGATAATGGCGTCAACACGTTCGATCGCCTGCTTCTTAGTGTATCCAAGAAACATTGCTCCCATAATGGCATTATGACGACCTGAGAGCTCTGAGGAGAAGCCGAGTTGAAGCGTAAGCAAGGAAACTGAAACCGGGGCATGATAAGATGATTTTTCCGGAATCCGGCAGGATGATTCCAGCAATCAACTTGAGTAAGGTGGATTTCCGGCGCCATTTCGACCGATGACACCCAAGAATTTCGGATTGATGAACAGTGATACGAAATGTCCTTTAGTGCATCGTAAAACTTGAAGCCAATGCGTCCATGCCTTATCGCATACCGACAGCTTACATGATCAAGCTCAATAAGCAGCCATCCCAGTCATCGTTGGCACACCCTAGGATATACATGGTCAAGTCTAAAAATAAGCCATAAGGAGAAACTGAAGAAGCGGATTCCAGCCATGAAAACCCAGCCGATATACTGCCCAGTCGGGCCACTTCGCATACATGAGTATGGATCGGTAGCCTTCAATGAGGCCGACCATGAGGATTGAGACGGATAAGATATTGGTGTTGAGGGAGGACCACGCTTTCAACGTTGAAAAAGATGCCGGATCCAAAGAAGAGAAGTTGAAGTCCGGTGCCGATGATAAATCGGAGATCAGGCACAAAAGGCACCAGTGCAGCACAAAGAATGGCCGCGCCGTTAATGAAAATAAACTGAACGATCATCAAAACAGGAAGTGCAGTCCATGTGGCTGAAACAGGGGTCGGATAAACCATCAGGAAAAGCAGAAGTAACGTCGTTACAAACAATTGTTTAAACGCGTCACTGAGTAAAACTTCAAGTGGAAAAAACACTTTTCGAATATTAACTTGAAGCATAATGCTTTGCCCGCCCATGATGCTTGAGGAGGCATTGTTGACCGAGCGATTGAACCAATTCCAAAAAATAAGACCACACAAAAGGAAAGCAACGAAATTTTGCGTGCCTCTTTCCAGAAAGATCCCAAACACAACGTAAAAAACGAGCATCATCAGAATCGGTTCAAGCACCCACCAGAGGTAGGTGAGATAGTAGTGCGATGCTTCGGCACGAAGATTGGCGCCGGTCCTGAAAATCAAGAGATCAAAAAAGGTTCTGAATTTCATAATTATTGAATGATTACGGTTACTTTTACGCTAACGAACTTGATCTCCGGCTGCATCATTCCTCCCATGGATCCACCTTGTTGGCAAGGTAATCAAGGATAGGGCAAAAAGGAAATAAATATTGCACCAATGATGCGAAATTGTCAATGGGCGCTAGATAGATCGAGTTACTTCGGTCCTTCCTCTACAAAAGATTTTGAGAGGACAGTCCGCCGAATTCGGGATAGGATTTTTTTGAATAGGGGCACCGATGTCCGTCGTAAGCGTCGTCGTTCGTAAGAATAGGGTCAAGATCGGTCTGCATTGTTTTCAATCGGAATCAAAGCATCGACCAGAATGCCTTGATAACCCCCAAGTGGCTCATTGTCCATGCGCAGCTTCCGTCCAAAAGACCGAACCTGCAGATCTTCAAGTAGATCCCGGTGCAGCCGCTTTGCACAGGTGAAATACTGGAAGTTGCAAGGTTCGGTTCATGACGCTGGACTCAGATTGCGACCTTCCAGCGTTCCGTAGCGTAGATAATGGAATAGCGGATTCATGCCAGCCTCTTTGACCTCAGGATAGTCTGAGAGATAGCGATGAGTAGAAAAGGCAGGGTGTGGGTCACGACCTTCGCCCGCACCCCTTTCGACATAATGCAAAAGAGGATTCTCACCTGAAACATACACATCTCTATTCTTTCTCAAGTAATAGGAAGATGAAAAGAGCGGGTTCGGATCTTTGTTTTCCCAGGCACCATAGCGGAGGTAGTGCTCTGCGGGTGAAAGGCCACTGTCCTTGATTTCCGGTACCAACTCCAGGTAAAACGGGACATAAAAGAGCCCTGATCGTTCCAATTTTCGCACCGCCTTCCGTAATGCCCACGTAAATGCCTTTCTGTTTGGGGGTATGAATTTGAGATCCTTGACCATAAAATTAAAGGGTCGGGGATCGTGCGTTGAAATCACGGGGTCATCGTCTGAAGAGAACTCCAGCACATTGGTTCCCGGCCGCACCTTCACCTGAAGAAAAACTGACATCTCGGGTCCATTTACGAGCTTTGCGATGTGCTTTTCGACTCCGTTCACCTTCAAACGGACATGGTTATCGGTCCCCGAGGAACGAAGGGTAAAAGAAAGCTTGGCTTTTCCTCCCTGAGCGGTCTTTAGGTGAACATAACCGATCGCCGAAGACCACCTCCACCAACTTTCACCATCCATTTCAAGCGGATGCCATCCGGTTCCGAAAACGATTTCATTTGGATCTGGGCCATTGCCGAAAATAGTGGTGTTTGGAACATGTTCAGAGTGAACACCGCCTTTCATCCCAGCAGCGTCAAAGGGCTTCCGGCGAAGAATAGGTTTTTCGGCGCCGCCAGGAACGGACACTTGGGGTCCCTCGGACGAAAGTCCAGTTGGTTGACCGTCTTCTCGTGAAGCCAAGGTATCAGCCCGCTCGGAGAGACTTCCGCCAGAGGCGGGTCGTTCTAAGATTTTAGCAAGATTCCGAACGACCTGGCTGTCCACATTCTCTTCCTCCGATCGAAATATCCCACTTGCATAATCTGCCTTAAGCACCAAGCGCGTCACATTCTCAGATGCGAAGGATTTTAGTGCCTTCAGGCGCTCTTTAAGGTCTATCGCGGCGTCAATTTCATTTTGGTAAGCGTCAAAATGTTTTTGCGAAATTTGACCCTCGCGCAGCCTGAAGGCGCCCAGCGGCCACAGTAACTGGTAGAAGCGCGCATGTTGAGCAAATAGGCGCCAAAGGTAGTAATCTCCTGCGAATTTGAGATTCCTAATGGTTTCCGCAGCCCCAGATTTCAACCACAATTCACCGGAAAAGAAGGTCCCCTCCTGCTGAACGTAATCCCAGTGGATGCCGTCGCAGAGGCCAGACTTAATCACTGCTGTAGGAAGAGGCCTATCACCGAGATACACAGGAAAATCGTCCTTGAAAACAGCGACGCTTCCCCCCAACCATTCTACATGCTTCACGGTAAGTTGCATGGCGACAGCCTGAAGCACGGCCAAAGCGCCTGGCATCAGCATGTCATCGGCATTGACCCAGGTCATATACCCTTGTGGGGGGATTCCCATTTTGGAGAAGGCTTTGGTGATCGCGTCATACATGCCGCTGTCAGGCTCGGTTGCAAAAGTAAAAACAACATTATTACATTGCAAGGGAAAATGACCCTGCGACAATCGGTGTTGCCAATAAAGGAGTCGCTCGGTCGTACCGTCCGAAGAACCTCCATCCTGAATGTGATAGCGGATCGAAAAGCTACCTGCCTGAGAAAAAACGCTCAAAACGGTTTGATCAATTGTACTGACCGCATTCAAACAGGGTGTAACAATATAGAAAACCTTTCCGGAGTCCTTTTCGCGTCTCTGTGGACAGTCCCTTTTTGCATCGACCCTCATGAAATCCAAGCATGCTTTCCGGCCCATTGCCTGAAATTCGGCGGCCTTCATCTCGATCGAAGAAAGGTCTTCGAATACCGGGAGATCTTTTAAGGACCGAGCGAGCGCAGGTCCCAGGTTCTGAGAAACGCCTTCGGAATCAATGCCATCGTCGATCCTTTCCAAGAGCGCTCTAGATGCTCCTTCCCAGTATTTCTGTCGAAACAGCCATTCCTGGGTCATTCTTTCTGCCTGAACCAAATGGTCTACAACCGCTTTAGGGGTATAAACAATGTCGAACCCGATACGCTGTAAAGCCAAATTTACAGATAATTCCTCATGGCAGAGTAAACCTTCTCCTTGACGACCCAGAGAAGAGGGGAATCCCCCTACCTTCCGGAGCGCTTCCGCCCTATAGGAGACGTTTGCACCCACCAGCCATCTCCCCTCGTCAGAGATGAAAACATCTTCATCACCCCAATCAACGACCGCTTGGCAATGCAAAAGCGAATCTTCGAGCCACCGCGGCTTTGAAATTTCCCAAATGGGCAGGACTCGCCCTCCTATGACGCCGGCACCGCCGTGACGCTCAAAAGCCTTGATGATCTCCTCTGCCCAGTTTGGGTGGGCAATTGCATCGTCATCGATAAAGGCGATATAAGGCGTCTCGCACCTTTCCAGGGCGACGTTTCGAGCATAGGAAAGACCTGACTTCTCTGTGATGATGTATTCAAGGTTGGTAAAGTCCAGCAGTGAATCCCGGAAAGCCTCCGATTGGTCGGGGAGCAAGGAGTTGTCCACAACAATTGTTGCGAACTCCTGAGAAGGCAGAATCTGGCCTCTCAGAGATGAAAGGCATTTCCGGAGCCAATCAAAACGTCGGTAAGTACAGACGACCACTGATAACTTCATATCAATTTCTCGTATCAAATTTTTAGTAAGCTAGCCGAGCATGCAAATCGAACCAACCGTGAATTGCGTCCTTGTGTTCAGAATTCTTCGCGTTTGTTTCGGGGTCCCAAACTCGGGAGATCTCTTTGCGTATTTCGTTAGCGGTCTTCCATTCTCCAAGTGTCTCTTCTCCAAAAGGACCGCTAGCTCCGGGGACAAAGGCATGTTTGACCCATTTCCCCTCGCGGGGTGGGTAGGGCAGCTTAACCTTCGCCACGTTGTTCTGCTGAACATACTTAAACGCGTCATATCCCATGCTGACCATCATATCCAACATCCCCATGTTACCGTTCTCTACGGAGACGAAACGGGGCTTGAATTGGACAGACAGCAGGGATTCAAGGGCGATGTGGTCAAAACCCTCAATATCGATCTTGATATAATAGGGCGGTCCATATTTCGAAAGGAGATCGGCGAGCGTCGTACAGGGGACCATGACAACATGGTATGGGCACTTGCCTCTAGTGGCGATTTCTTTTGAAAAGGAAGACCATTCCGCATTTTGATCATTCACATAGAACGGGAGTAATGCATCGGTCGCCGATTCTACGACACCTGCATTGATTAGCACAAGCTGACCAGTCGTCAGGTAACGTCCGAATTTGGTCATAGCCTTTTCCACCATGACCGGATTCGCGTCGACCGCTATAACTTTAAAGCCCTTTTTTAAGTAGAATTCAGTATCTTGCCCCTCATGAAGGCCAAGGTCGTATATTAAGGGCATGGATTTCTCTTCAGGGAAATGCGTCGAAACCTTATGACCGTTTAGCCAGTGTTGGTAAAGTCTGCTGATCTCAGCATCAGTATAAAAATGTGTTGCCAGTTTCGAAGAATACACCGTATCCAGGAAATGACTGCCAAACCTAATATTCTTCTTGGCGCGCTCATATGCCAAGGCGTAATCCTTTCTGCTGCCTAAGTTAGCTTTGACCAGTTCAAGATCTTCAATCCCGAGGTACCGTTCAATCGCCAAAGAGAATGTTCGCGGCAAATCCTCAAGGCGGTATAACAGGATCTCGATGTTATCCTTTTTAAGGATAGCGTAGCCTTGGTCAGGATCGAAGGGATAGTCGAAAACATTGATTCCTGTCAGCTCCCGGTAATAGACATCAAAATAAGATAATATATACTCGACAGCGTGTTGCGTCTTTATTGTAATATCACCCAAGTCCGGTAGATTTCCGTATCTTTCGAAAACAATCGAGATCGCAGTAGAAATTGGATCGCGGACACCAGAAATGAACTTCCACTTGAAAAACGTTGCCCTGGTAGAAAACAGAGCGGCCAATGCATTTCCAACAGAAAAGTGAGCTATTGGAAGGGCGGATGGCAGTGCTTTTAAGTTATTAGGCACATTCATCGAATGCACGTGGTATACCTGAACAGGGAATCGGTCCGCCGGTAAGGCCTTCAGCGTCGCGCATATTGATTTACTGGCTACCTTTCCCATGGTCATCACGGGGATGATCCAGTCGCTTTTGGTTGCGACACGGTCATGTTCGACGAATCCGCATCGGCTGACGCAAAGGATTCGTTTTCGTCCTCAGGGAGAAAGATGACTTCCCCTCTGTCTATCAGGCTTTTGGCCAAGCCCAGGCGAAGGCCTGTAACTGCAGCCCACCGTCTCCTGAGTTGATAGCCTCGCTCGTTCCCGGCGAAATGCATTTCTCTCCTTTTCGGGAAGATGGGCGGACAAGTGGTCCACAAAAAGGAAATTCTCAGGGCGCCAATAGCCAGGCAGAAGTTGGTCGCGAGCCGTTTGTGTGTCAAAATGTGGTTGAAGACGCCGAGGATATCATCGATTTTCTTTACGGCTGTAAGCGAAGAGATGGCCTCTAAGTAGAATTCGAAATCATGTTTTGATGCCGGATTCCTCCCGAAAGGAGACTTGTGCCTGGATTTCCCGACGATAGAAGTAGCCCACCGGGTTGACACAGAAAGCATTGGGCTCCCAGTGTCTGATGGCTGAGGGGAAGTCCGTCTTTGCGTCGTTTATCCATTCTTGGATTCCGCCTGGCTTTCGTGAACGGACGAGGACCTTCCCCACGACCATCTTTTCTCCCTTTCGAAATATGGAGGACTGCGGAAAAAGCACCTTGGAGGAACTGATCGTCGGCATTGAGATTTACAATGATATCACCGGTAGCCATAGCAAAACCTTTATTCATAGCGTGCACCTGACCGCGGTCAGGCTCGGAAATCCAGGTGAGGTGTGGATGCCGTTTCAGGATATCAAGGGTTCCATCCGTTGAGGCCCCATCGACGACAATATGCTCATAATTCTTGTAGTCCTGTGCCAAAACACTCTTAATAGCTGTTTCAATAGTGTTTGCGCTATTGTATGAAGGCGTGATAACGGAGATTTTCAACGGATTCCCTCCAGCAGGCTTTCATGGATTCTTTGGCCAGAGCTTGCGGTCCCGTTCCGAATTTCGCTGCAATGGTCTCAAGATAATCATGGGCCTTGAGCACAGGCGCTGATCGGCGCCTTGCAGGCAGCATCGTTGTATGAGTAGTAGTAGAACGGATAGGCGTCCCCAAGATATTCTCGGACTGCAGGGAGCGGGTTGATCAAAGGAGGGGTCCTCCTGGCAATACACTGGGTGATCAGATCCAGGTTTTTTACATCATAGTAGTGGGCAAAGGCAATATTTTCGCAAAGAAGAGTCTCATAAACAGGTCTGGAGTTATGTCGTCAATTGTCGTTACGGTCTCGATCATATGGTCAAAAATAATATAACCGGTCACTCAAATGTTTCTTCTCTATTTGTAAGAACCTCCTCCATCGCTGGTGTGGGATTTCTGATCCATAATTTTTCCATGCTCTTTACGGGCAAGGCGTGAATAGCATGAATGCGCTGCAACCACCAGCCCATCTGAATGACCTTTCTGGCTGGATTATGCTCAAATAGTTCCCATGACCAGGTCTTGTTCACCTGAGGAAGAGCGCGCCGTATCACTTGAACCGGCACGCCAATTTTTTCTGGCCAGGGATCTCTGCATGATCTTCCGAAAACACAAAAAGTCGCTTTGCAGTTTCGTCCTTTCCTCAGCCAAGCTTCATTTAAGAAAAATTGCTTGCTCTCAGTAAGGGTCTATATGCAGCCGACCGGAGAGAAATTGCGGAACACGGACAGGGACCGCATGCAGCAAACCGGACCATGCCTGGTTTGGGGGAGGAACATTACTTGTGAATCCTTGATCGAGGGCAAAGATGAATGGCAAGCCTCCGTCCACGCCTTGGGAAATGTTCTTGGACACTTCTTCCCAGTCGGAACCATACAATAGCAAACCTGTAGGCGTCTCTCCCTTGCCGGCCAGGCTGAAGCTTTCAAGGTCGAGAGCAGGAGAACGGCTTTCCCTGTCCTCAGAAGTACCTGCAGTGATTGATTCCATATCTTTTGCATCGTCAATCTGGTCTCTCTCCGAAGCAGTGGCTTTGGCACTTTTTTTGAATCGGCCCATGTCAAATGCGGTGATTACGCCATCGCTCGGGGCGTGGAGTTCGGACTTGCCGGGGCTTCGCGCCGCAATAATAGAAATGAGCTGTCTGTACGGAGCAAACATCTTCCAAAGTATGCTTCTATTTCGTTCCCACCTTTCCTGCTTCAACGTCGTCTCGATCAGCCGAGCAAATTCTTCTTTGCGGGCCAGTTCATCTGAATTTGCAACACCCTTTTGTCCAACTCATTTTTTGATTCGTATTTCGTTAATTTTACCAAAAAGCGAGGCATTCTCCGTTACGAAGTTTCCCATTCGGCGCTCTTGCTCCGCCAGTTCTCCCTCGAGGACTGTCACGCGTGCGGTGAGCGTCTGGGTTTTAATTGCCTCTCCGTTCAAGGATCCCTAGGCTGATCTGCAACTGTTCCATGCCCCGAATGTCGCGGTATAATTGAAATTGATCTTGAATCCAGCTGACAGGCACCATAAAGCGATTTTTCAGATGCGCATCTTCTTTCCGGAGATAATAGCGATTCAGGCAATCATAATAGATAAAAAGGTAGCCAGCCTCCAGAAGGAGGGGTTCCCATTCATCCCAATGCCGCCACCGTGTCCGGATTTTCCCAGCCCTGAATAATGGTCATGGGAATCGTCGCTTCAACAGCAACCATGGTCGGGCGAAACCGCACCCAATCAGCGCCCTCGATTGCGTCCTTTTCGGTCCCTTCAACATCAATTTTAATAAAGTCGATAAAACCGTCGCAGTACTGTTCACAGATCTCGGCAAGGGTACGCACTTCCACGCCAGCAGGTCGAACTGAGGCCTTCATGGACCGGGCAGCCTTTTCTGCAATTTCGCGATCCAAGCTTGTCAGTTCTGGGTGATCTACCACTTCGTAGATTGTCTTAAAATCGTGCCGTGCTCCCAATGCGAAATTCAGATTGATATCCCTTGGCCTTTCTTTCTCAAAATTCATAAAGCTCGAAGGGACGGGTTCGATATTAATTCCCCGCCAGCCGAGATCATGGAAAAATTTGGTGACAGACAGTTCAACTGGGTCGTGGGCTCCCACATCAACGTAAAAACCCGTGGGCTTGCTTTGAAACACACGATTCAGAACAACATCTTCAAGGTTCTGCGCATAAGAGATCATAATGGAGCGTTCTCCTAAGGGTTCTGCATTTCTCGTCGCTGGCCATTGAATTTGGCCGCATTGGCTCCCGGAACGGTCAAACGTTACGGGCGATATGGTCAGACAGCTGTGTGGCTGCGGTTTTGCTGAGGATACAGCTCCGCCCCTTCGGTTATCTGAACAAGATAGCCAACAGATTGCTTTCTTTCGTGATTGCGCAGAGAAGTGTTCAAATTTTGAACGGGTTGCCGATGAGATTCTTAAATAATCGGCGGGATTGTCAAGTGTAAAATTGGTCTTACTCAGTCCGGGTTTTTGTAAGGGACGTTAGGGCATCTGGGCTGGCCTAAGTTCAAATGGCTTTTTAGGTGAGTTTAAGCGCGCTGGCATGTATGGACTTAGCCCCCCAAGGGTTTCAGTCCACTCAATGCCACCTTAAGTCGAGCCATAAATTGCGGGAATTGTGACGGGCGATTAGAGGCCGCTGGAGCCGAGCTCTGATTCCCTCTTTGCGCCCAGCGGCCAGCCATCGCCGCCAATATTGGACCGGAAGGAATCCAAGCCGGTGATAACTTCATCCAGGTTAATTCCAGTGCCTTGTCCGAAGCGGCCCGGGGGTTAGCAAGTTGGTTAGCAACACTTCCTAGGCATCTGAACGATTGTCGATGAAACGGAGAGTATTGAAAAACAAAAAGGGCATGGCATCAATGCCTGCCCTTCTTTTTGTCCCCTTGATCGCAGGGAGCCTACCTCTTGATGAATCTCCTTCGCGCACCCGCCAATCCAACCAGACCGACGCCCAGTAGAAGCATCGTGGCCGGTTCAGGGACAGGGGCCGAGGTGTTGTTCTCGCCCACCGGGGTATTGTTCTCGAACACCACTTTGTCCCAATTCACTTGGCTTTTGTCGCCCGAAAGACTGACACCGACTTCCCAACCCAAGTAGTCGGTTGCCGTCCATGACAAATTGAGCCCCGAAAATCCTTGAGCAGTCGCATACCCGGTCTTTTTGTCCAAGGCGACGTTTTCTCCGGTGCTGAGATTCCAGGCAAACAGAATCACTTGGTATCTCGCAGGGGAATAATCCTGCGGCAACACTTGCAAACAACCCACCTCAAGGCTTAGGGAATAGTCATCACCCTCTTTGATATCGTCCACGAAATAGGTTAAGGCTCCCCCACTCTTATAAGCATAAGAATCAGTGAAAGCGACGGTCTCATAGCCCGAAGGATTCCAAATCCCAACAGCTCCTCCATAATACCATTTACCTTCACCTAGTACCGTGCTTGCGGTGTAGGCTTCCCCTCCGGGGATTCCATATGCATAATGCCCTTCAGCAATGTCCCCAAACCCTAAGTTCAAGGCCGTTGCCGATGCCGTACCACCGAGACCCATCCAAAAGATAAAAACCATCGGGAGCAAGATCGTTAGTTTTTTCATTTTTCCTCCTTTTCGCTATAATTTAATAAAATTAGTCCATCCAAAAGAGATTGCGGCTATCAAAAATGCTATTGTTACTTGCCAAATTCATCACTTTCTTTCCCGCCCTCCTCTACTGCCGTTCACACTTCCTGATTGATGACTCATTACTTAGCAAACCGTATGCCATACCTATGCGGCTGCCGCTCATCATTGTGGATCATTCAATTTTTATTTGTGATATAAACAGGTTAGAACAAAAATGAAAAGAAAAGACACTCGAAAGGAACCTTTTTGGGTGGCGTTCCCCATAAAAAATGTGTAAAAGTTTACAGTTTATGGGAGGCTGGATACATCCTCTACGAGTCCATCACATTTCAGAGGCGTCAGGATTTTTTCAGATTTTCGAAAGACCTAAACTGTCTCCGAATACATACTCGCGTATGCCTATTCGATCCCGGCCTCACGAGCAAATGAGGCCCGCTCTCCCGTCTGGCTCATGGACCTCATGGACTGACAAAAGGTTTGGAACAAGTAGCTCGTTTTTGAGTTCGTGCTTGGAAGCCACAAAGATCGCCCGCGAAAGCTTATCTTGTCCCAACGGCCCTTTTTCCCAATGCAACGGAAATTCATCATGGTCTGGCTGGGTCCTGGGAAGGTAAACCGAGGAAAAGCGCCTCTTCAATTCATGAAAAAGATACTGTCGGTCGGGTCGGCAACCGCCTCCCGAAAGGGCCTGGCTAGGATTCTCTGAGTGTTCGGAAATGGGGTGCGCGCCGGGTCCCAGACCGGAAGTGACACATGTCTCGAGAAGGAGCACTTCTCCACAGATGGAAGAAGTCCAGTCCAGAAAGGCGGTCGGGTTTTCCAGGTGGTACAGTAGACCGTAACAGAAAACGATTTCAAAGGGGGCCCCGGAGATGACAGTAGGATGATTCAAGTCCATCTCCACTATTTTTATATCGCCCCACGGGGAACATTGTTGTTTCAAGACTGCAATGTTTTCGGACCTCCCCTCCACTATAGTCAGCCTTGCACCTTGGGCCAAGAAAAATGGAGACAAATCCCCAATGCCGCCTCCCAGCTCAAGTACATGCTTTCCGCTGAATGGGAGTCCCAAGCTTGCCAGATGTGTTAGGCGAGCTCGGTTGATCAGGAGGTACCTCTCTGAGTGGAAAATCTTGCGCGGATCGAGCGCCATCTCAATATCAGCTATTAGGGCACAAAAGAGTATTCAGACATTAACTGCTAACGGGAAAGGTGTCGAAAAAAAGGGAGGTTGTCAATCGAAAAGAGGCGATTGAATTCAGGTGCTGTTTGCGGCTGCTCACCGAACCCAAGGAATTATCCAATGCCATTGATACTGACGCGCTTGGGTAGGCAAGGTTGGCCGTTTCTAAATCCCTGTTCTTCTACCATCCATGCCGGGTCGGACCGATGATGGTTTAGATCTCGGAAAGGCGTTTTAGGATGTCTGGATCGGACGGATTGGCACAGACCATGCATTAATTTGGGTTGGCATTGACGGTCTTAAGGCGCGACGAATGGGAAAGCGTTGACTCCGATCAAATCTTGCATATCCTGCGGATTTTTTGGTAAAGATTGTTTGAGCAGTCTAGGCCTTTAACGGATGTCCGAGAGTTGAGGGCTTGTAAGAGGAAGCCGAAGTCATGATGGGAGGCGATAAAATCATGCTTCTCCTGGCCCGGAAAAGAGCCGGCGGCCAGTTCTTTTCGAAGTGTTGCCTGCCTTTATGGCCGATGATTTTTTGCCTTTCGGTTCTTGCGGCTATTTTTCCTTGTAATAGTCCCACAGTCTCAGCTGAATTGCTCGGAGGAGAAATACCGAAAGTCTCCTTTGAAGCAAGGGATACGCCCTTGAAGGTCCTGATTGAGGAGTACCTAGATTCAACAGGTTACGCGGTCAAGGCTTGCGAGAATTGGGATGATGTTCGCGTTACGCTAAAGGTCCAGGGAGCGCCTTTGGATGAAGCCTTGAGGTCCATTCTGAAAAGTGCGGGGATCACCAATTATGTGATGAGAATCAACGAGTCTGATAGGCGGATTACTGTTCGCAGGCTTTACAAATCCGGAGGCTCGATGAACCGTTCCGGGGATACGGGAAAGGGGGACCTTTTGTTGAAAGTGGGCCAATCGGACTTCATCCCGCCCCCTAAGATCAAGGAGGTGCCAGTACCGCAGGATCATGAGAAGCTTCTTGACATGGAGGTCGTCCCGCCCGATGAGCCTGGGGGAAAGGGGTTGACCTTGAGGGATCTCCAGAGGGAACGAGTGGACGTTCAGAATCCCCTTGACGTGGAGGTCGTCCCGCCCAGCGAGCCTGGGGGAAAAGGGCTCACGTTGAGAGAGTTGAAGAGAGTCCAAAAATAGCTTTAGCTTATTAAACGTGAAACAGAGGAGGAAAGGCATGAATCGAAAGTTATCCATGTTTCTGATGGTCGGGGTGCTGGTCGTACTGTTCTCGGGCGCAGCTCTCGCCGCGCCAACGTGGTATGAATGCAAGGTTCTGGCTGTCGGGGGGTCGGTTGGGGGATCGTTAATCCAGCTCGGGCACCCGGTCACGGGGGCGAATTACGGGTGGTACCTTATTTCTGGGGACATGGCAAAAGAGATGCTGGCTACCGCGCTTACCGCGGTCAGTCTGAACAAGACTGTTTGGTGCATTTTGGACATGAACGTCACCAGTTCATTGCAGGCTGTGTATTTGAAAGGATATTAAACGGTTACGGGAGGCTTCAGATCTTCCGGCTCATCAAACGCTAGTTCGGTACGGCAGGGTCTGATCAAGTCTTGACTTGGAAGAGGAAGGTGCTGGGTTTCCGACAAGGGAAATATGGGTGGCCTGATGCATATCATGCTGGAAACGGCTCGAATGCTGGGCATTCGAGACCCCTTGCCCCCGAGAAAATATTATGGGTGGTGCCCGGTACCTTAATAATGATGCTGGGCCGCCTCAAAGAGAATAATCCTTTGGCCCTTCCAGTCTACAATGACGCTCCCGATACGTTGTGGTTTTATAATCGAATCCTACCCTGCGAGGAGACCCAAGCATAGGTGAAGAAAATCCTGGGTGATCCCCGCAGCTTCAAGGCTTCACACTCCCCTCGGTGACAGGCCGTCCTAAACAGAAACCATTTAATCCAAAAGAAGCATGCGAATCGCGGGCGGCAGAACCTTTCCTCGCGTCGGCACCCTAGTGGTCGTTGTTACTTGCACATCGTCCACAAAAAAGCTGGTCACGTACGAAGAATCCGTTTCTACATGAAATTTCAACTTGACACTTTCGCCGATGAACTCGGGAAGGGCATAGGCTCCACTCTGCTCCCAAGAGGCTGTCACATCGGTATTGTCCTTGGCTAGAATGATCTTGGTAAAGCCGTCCCGGACCCGTGTCATGGTGACATAAATGAAATCATAGGCGAACGGATCGGATTCCTCCGTCTCTATGGCATACCAGAATTTGAGCGTTGCGGAATCCACATTTGCGGGGATGGTGAAGGTCTGCTCCAAAGTGTCGAAGGCGTTATTATAGCCCCCAAGCCATCCGATCCACTCGCCGCCATGGGCGCAATTGATACCAGTGTACGTAAAGCAAGGTTCTTGCCATATGATGTCGTAGCCGCTTGACTCAACCCATGCGACATTATCGAAGCCATCCTCAAAACCGGGGTTCTTTAAGAGACCGGAGGTGGTGCCGGCACTTCCTTGGATGATGGTGCATGTCTTTCCGCCCGCGTTGATGGTTCCTGTGCGCTGAGACCCGTAATTTGGCTGTACCGTGTAAGCGATGGTCGTGTCCCCCGTGCCGCTCATTGGGGAACTGACGGTGATCCAGTCACTCTTTGTTATGGTCCAGGGGCATGCCCCTGGGACGGCGCCTAAGTCGATGGTCCCACTGCCCCCCTGACTCCCGAATGATAGGCTGATGGGATGAATGGAGTAAGAACACGGAACGCCGCTCCCAGCGAATGTGATATTAAGGGTCTGCCAGATTAAGGCTGGCTCCAGTTGGCCTTGATAATAGTGAGCCAAATCATAATTCATATGCATCTTCAGACGGAAAAGTCCGTTTGGGCGTTTCCCGCCAGCGGTGCCCCAGCTGTTGAGAAAAATCCAATAGTGGTTGTCGGGATTGGGATCCTGATCATTGTACCCGACAAGCAGGACGGCATGGCCCCCGCCACTGGCATCCCAAGTGTGTCCATCTGAATATCCCAAGTCGAATATGGTCTCTTCACTGGCGGAAGCACCTGACCAGAAGTTGAAAAACTGATTCCAGTCGGCCTGATTGGGGAGAAAGAAGCCAAACCATATGGCCCTGTTCTGGTTCAGCACGTTTTTTATGTTGGCTATGGCGTTATCCTGCCCACCGGAGGTGTCGATGGTTACCACCTGCATGTCGTTAATGAGATAACTTGGGTCCACGGAAATGGAGGAACAGGTCACGCTGCTTTGGCCCGTGTTACACAGGGCGTTCCCATCGGCGAACAATGCATTGGCGTTTGACCAGGGGATGGTCATCCCGACCTGCTTGTACCAGTCCGCATATACATCCAGGGTTCCGCCGCAGCATGCAAACTGATCGACCTCGCACGAGTCCAGGTATTGTGTGGACAACCGGGTTTTGATGCTCTCCTGCACACTGAGGGCGATTCCGACCACGCCTTGGCCGGCCCAGTTCCAACAGTTTCCGCAGCTTTTCTGATCGCGCTCGATTGGGTCATAGTCCAAATAAGGGAGGAGGTCGACCGGGGTCCCGACGCCGTAAGTTCTCTGCAGTTTGAGCCACTCGGTGATGTCGGAGTCCATATGCGCCTTAGGTGCCAGTTTGCTTTTCCCGATCCATTGCATGATGGTGTCCAGCCCTGGACGCATAATGGATTCATTGAGAACGTCATAACCATAAGGCTTGTGATCGATGGAAAAAGCGTTTGGGCTGAAGAGCAAGAATACAATTGCTGCGAGCAGGAAAAAGGGGGTCACCTTTTGTCGCATCATGTATCCTCTCACGTCACTATTCAGTCGCAATTGCATATTCCGAGGAAGGCGCCGATTTCTGGTATCGAGGGAAAATCGTTACAGACTTTAGCACTTTTTTTATCATGAAATTGGAGTGCACACAACTCTAATTCGATTTGGCTAGTTGTTATCTGTACTTAGACGGTTTGGCCAAAAGACGGAAGGGAAGGCAAAAAAGAGAAGGTTCCCCGCGGCATGTTCCTATTCGGGGAGACTGGGAAGCCTGCGGTGGCGGAGCTCTGGTGAAGCTCTTTGGGGCAGCGGGTCGGCACCCAACGATCATCATCGGGCGGAAGACCCAGATCAGTCAAGAAGAAGCATCAAGATGGGGCCCATGGAAATGCCGTGTTCTGTTACGGCTTTGAGGTAGCCCGTATCGTATTCGCTGAAGTCGCTGCAACCCCCGGCGTTGCATGCCTTGACCCAATAATAATAGGAAACGGTTGCCTCCGTGGACCCATCATCATGGGACGTCACCTCGACCGAGATGATTTTTTCCTTTGGGCCGTTTATGTCTGTGGCTCGATAGACCTCGTAATAGGTAGCATTAGAGGAAGTGCTCCATGACACCTTAACTCTGCCTTCATACAACCCGTCAGTGGCAGAAACGCCCGCTGGAGTACTTGGGGCTGGCGGAGGGAGCGTGCTTTCAAGGAGGATCGAATCGCTGGCGCTTGCCACGGTCCCCGAAGCGTTGCGTATCTCGGCATACACTTCCTTAAGGCCGTTACCAGGGCTGAGTTCCCAGTTTAACACTTGGGTCGAAAAGGGCTGCCAACCACCCCAGTTCCCGTTCTCATTTCTAAGCCGCATCTCGGTGGCCCTGCCGGCCCCGTAAAGATATAAGTCCACCAAAGGCGTCTGCGTCTTGTAAGCTTCCCGATTAATGACCAGAGGATAGACATTGAAACGGGCACCGAAATTTTGAGTCCAGTAATGATACATGGCCGATATGGTGCCGTCTGCGCGCACAATCGCTGTTCGAATCCGTTCTAACCCCTGAACTATCTGCCGAATCGTAATAATACCCCACCCCTATCTCACGAAAACTCGTGGAAAGGATGTTGGCACGGTGACCTGAGCTGTTCATCCACCCCGTCATAACGTCTTGAGGCGTGCCATACCCGGCGGCAATATTTTCTCCTGCGGAATTCCACTGATAACCGGCTGCAGTCATGCGGTCCCATGGCAACGTCTTGGTGTCGAGGTCGCAGTGTGCGAAAAAGTTCCGGTCTGCCATATCATGGCTGTGGGTTTCCGCCGAGATGTCAAGAAGTGAGTTGTGTTTCAAAGGTGGAAGCGCCCCATTAATCCACCTCTCCTCGTTGACCAGTTCAACGACTAATTCTTCAAAATTTGGCCCCTCTGCAAGAATTCGCACCCGACCGCTCCCAGGACTTGGGAGAGGGCTGACGAGGGGACCGGGCAAAGGAGAAATGGTCCCGGAGCCCTGATCGGTACTGCTCCCAAGCGCTGAGACCGAACAAAATAGAAAAATCTCTATCATAATTATACAAACTTTAACAAATTTTACACAATTATTATTCAAATGGCCCCCCAAACACCTGCACTTCAATCGCCTCAGATTCTTTCTTTATCTCTTTGTTACTTCGAATTCCCTGGGTCCACTGCGTAGTTTCAACTTACACGTGTTGACAAATGAGTACACTCAATCGGGCTTTTATTTATTACTTTCGGACAATGAGGTTAGCGTCACCCATTTGTGGCTGACTCCGCTATAACCGGTTACCGGCAACAGGATGATGCTCAGTCAGGCGATCTGCACTTTGTATGCCATTTGATCCCGTCCGGGTATGGGGTCCGGAGGCGAAGGAGATCAGGCCATCAGAAGAGGCAGACGCACGGCTGGACGTTGGCGAAGACCGATTGTCTGTGCTAACTTTTCCGTTCAAACGTGCCGATGCCCGGTGCATTCGAAATTAATCGGGTTGTGTCCATTGGCTCTGGAACTCTTTTTCAGACGGTCTGGCCCCGATTTGCCAAGTCATGGGTTCCAACGACGGGCTCAATTCCAACCTTCTGAAAGACATGGTGTTCAAGCAGTTTACGGTACAGGGGGCGTCGCAGCGCCAAACCCCAGATCAGGAGGCTGAACGTATAACGCCGCCTGCTGGGTATCGGGCGACTCAAAGGGGAAGATAGCCACCCTTGCTCCACTGAAGTGCTGCGCCGGAGGGGTTATGTAGATGTTTTCGGACAAGCAAACGGGCGTTTGCGCTTTCGGCAGGTTCAGCGTGCAAACGGCAGGCAGTGTTTGCAATCAGAAATATAAAGGGGCACGGCAAAACCATTCCACCGCTGGGGCTTGGATCGGCTCAACTGTGTGGACGATTTGAAACGGGAGGGGGGTCATTCGAATACAGGTGCGATGAGAAGCCTGTCAAGAATGTCCGGTTTTCCTTAGAGCCCATTATTTGAATAAATTTGATACGAGGCGCCAGTTCAACCCATTCCAATCTTTCCTTTCTCTTTCAATCACATTTAGGATCTGGACTGGCACAAATCTTGCTTTCGGTAACAATGCTCTTATGGAGTCAGGATTCCTTTTCAGGGCACTTGGTTCAATGTTAGTGTTATTTCGGTGTGTCTTGCGGATTATCTTGACGAAGGCCATTGGAAATAGCATTTTCTATTGCCACAAGGCTTCAGACTCCGAGCGACCGAAACTTTTTAGGTCCCCCGCGCGCGAAATGCGCAGGATTGAGGTCACGTAGAGGGTTGAGATTATGAGAAAACGAGGGTTCCTGTGTTTCATTTCAGCCATTTTGTTTTTGCTTCCGTCACTTCTCTGGGCTGGAACCGCCACAATCCAGTGGCAGGCAAACGCTGAAACGGATTTGAAGGAATATAGAGTCTATCACGGCACAGCGAGTCGGAGCTACGGCGCCCCCCTGCCAGTAGGGAAGGTCACCAGTTACACCTTCAATAACCTCGCAGATGGGGTCACCCATTACTTCGCGGTCACTGCGGTGGATACGTCTAGTAACGAGAGCGGGTTCTCGGCCGAAGTGAGCAAATCCCTCTCTGCCTCCTCTGTCTCAGACACGCAAGCGCCGCAGGTGGCGATCACCTCTCCCACGACGAGCGGGAGTTATATGACCTCAGCAGCGAGTATCAACCTCGCTGGCAGTGCGTCGGATAACGTCGGCGTGACTCAGGTCACCTGGTCCAAGAGCAGTGGGGGAAGCGGTACGGCGTCCGGCACGACCAGTTGGTCCGTTTCAGGGATCAGCCTTTCATCCGGCCAAAACACAATCAATGTGACCGCGAAGGATGCAGCCGGGAACCAGCGCACGGCAGTCATCACCGTGACCTACAGCCTCTACCATCCGCCGGAGACACGCAACCGCCACAAGTGGTGATCAGCTCTCCCGACGACGAGCGGGAGTTATACGACTTCGGCATCGAGTATCAACCTTGCTGGCAGTGCGTCGGACAACGTTGGCGTGACCCAGGTTACCTGGTCCAAGAGCGGTGGGGGCAGCGGTACGGCGTCCGGCACGACCAACTGGTCTGTTTCAGGGATCAGCCTTTCTGCCGGTCAAAACACGATCACAGGTGACCGCCAAGGACGCGGCCGGGAACCAGAGCACGGCGGTGATCATCGTGACCTATGCGGTCCGCCTTCAGCCTCTGCTCAGCGTGAACGCCAAGACCGAGATCCTCTGGAGGAACACAGCGACGGGCAGAATGCGGTCTGGTACATGGACGGTGTGAACTACGTCGGAATGCGTTACCTCCCTCAGACTTCCTGATCTGAAGTGGAACATTGTGGGTACGGGTGACTTCAATAACGACGGCAAGCGAGACATCCTCTGGAGGAACACAGCGACGGGGGAGAATGCGGTCTGGTACATGAACGGTGTGAACTACGTCGGGGCTGTTAACCTCCGTCAGACTGCTGATCTGAATTGGAACATTGTGGGTACGGGTGACTTCAATAACGATGGCAAACCAGATATCCTCTGGAGGAACAAAGCGACGGGGCAGAATATGGTCTGGTACATGAACGGTGTGAACTACGTCAAAGCTGTTAACCTCCGTCAGAATGCTGATCTGAATTGGAACATTGTGGGTACGGGGGATTTCAACAACGACGGCAAACCGGACATCCTCTGGAGGAACAAAGCGACGGGGGAGAATGCGGTCTGGTACATGAATGGTGTGAACTACGTCGGAACTGTTAACCTCCTTCAGGCCGCTGATCTGAACTGGAACATTGTGGGTACGGGGGATTTCAACAGCGATGGCAAGCCGGACATCCTGTGGAGGAACACAGCGACGGGTGAGAATGCGGTCTGGTACATGGACGGTGTGAACTACGTCAGAGGTGTTAACCTCCTTCGGGCTGCTGATCTGAACTGGAATATCGTGGGCCACTAAAAGTGGCTGTTACCTAGTTCGTTTGGCAGTTACCCCGTTGATCGTGTGCAGAATCCTTTAGAAGCGGTTCTGTACTGTCTATTGGTTCTTCTTCTGAGATTTCAAAGTCAAAAGATAAAGGGCTTACGGTATAAATCGTAAGCCCTTTATCTTTGCGGTTATTTATAGCTTAGACCCATCTTCGATAGTGGCAAAGAAATAGTATGTGAAAACGGCACAATGGGGCTGTTGGAAGGAGAGCCGGCACCATGTTGTAAAATGCATGTTTCTCGATAAAGTGGGTTGTCTGTGTCCAGCGGAGTCAAAACCAGTTGGCCTGCGTGAATATCGGCGGCGATATCAAGGACTTGATGTTAATTTCAAACTCAAAGCCTCAAGGTATCGGGAAAGACTGAAGCATCTGCTATCGGCCCCATTCACAACCAATTCCATGTCGAAGAGGGATCTTGAGAATCAGCTCTGTGCCGAATCATCGCCTTCCAGGACGCCTTCCAGGGGTATGTCGCTGGACCCCGATGCTTCACTCCTGCAAGGCGCCCAAGAGATGGCAGAATTTCAGGGCGTTTCTCTCCATCAGGGCCACGGTGGGAGGGGCGTTTCGTCCTTGGATTCGGACGAGGATAAGGTCAGATTCGATGAAAGGTGGCTCAGCTTCCCTTGCTTCTGCGTAAAGGAGGATTTTGCCTGTGGCGACATCTATCATCCTTATTTCTTCATCTAGCAGCGCTGGAAGCTGACTGGTTCCTTCGAAGAGATAGAGGACCCTGCCGGTGATCAACAGGTCGAGACCTCTCTCCCGGGCAGTCTGGCGCAAACTTGCCATGTCATGAGTTTCAGCAAGGGGCTCGATGCCAATCTTCTGAAAGACGTGGTTTTCAAGGAGTTTGCGGTAAAGGGCCAGCGCTGCGCCATACCCAGGGTCAGGGGTATGGATGTAGAAAGCCTCCGGCTGAAGATCGGGCGACTCAAAGGGAAAGATACCCACCCTTGCTCCAGTGAAGTCCCGTGCCACAGGGGTGATGTAAATGTTTTCGGGCAGGCCAATGGGTGTTTGCGCTTTCGGCGGACTCACGCTGCAGCCGGAAAGTAGTGTTGACAGGCAGAGATAAAGGAGCGGCAAGGCAAAACCTTTCCACACCAAGGGTCTTGATCGCCTTGGGCCTGGCCGGAAGAAATGGCTGAGGCCGAACCTAACACGGGGTAAAACAAGATATTTCTGCACCAGCCCTTCCTCCATCGAGGATATGTCCACACTTACAGGAGTTGAGTCCTTCCCAGCTGGAAAAAATTTCCTATCACAGTTGATCCACTCAGATCGCCAAGAGCGCAAAGAAATGATTTTTGTGCTTGCAAGTTTGCGTGCCTTGCGAGTTCTGGGCGAGACAATTCCGTCTTTCGCTCCTCTAACTATCTATCGGCTGATTCGGATGATCATTAAAGCGTGGCCTCTCATGTGTGGACGATTTGAAACGTGAGGGAAACCATCCGTATACAGTTGGGGTGAAGTTCATGGCAAAAATGGCCGATTTTTTCCCTGATCCCATTACCGGTAAAAAATTTGATATGACGCGACAGTAGAGCGTATTGCCATTCTTCCTTCCACCCTCAATAAAATGGAGCATCCAAACAGGCACAGATTTTGCTTCTGTTGTCAATGTGCTCATGGAGTAAGGACTTTTTTCCAAAGAGTCTGTGATTCAAGGTCCGTGCTGCTTCGGTGTGTCTTTCGGATTATCTTGATCGACACGATTAAGAATACCGTCTTCTAATGCGAGAAGAGTTCAGAGTTCTGGCAACCAAAGTTTTAGGTCCCGCGCGCGAAATCTGCAGGATCGATGTCATGGGGAGGATTGAGATTATGAGAAAACGAGGGTTTCTGTGTTTCATTTCAGCCATTTTGTTTTTGCTTCCGTCATTTCTCTGGGCTGGAACCGCCACAGTCCAGTGGCAGGCAGACTCTGAAACGGATTTGAAGGAATATAGAGTCTATCACGGCACAGCGAGTCGGAGCTACGAGGCTCCCCTGCCAGTAGGGAAGGTCACCAGTTACACCTTAAATAACCTCACAGATGGGGTCACCCATTACTTCGCGGTCACCGCGGTGGATACATCCAATAACGAGAGCGGGTTCTCGGCCGAAGTGAGCAAATCCCTCGTCTCTGCTTCAGACACGCTAGCACCAAAGGTGTCGATCCTTTCTCCGACGACGAGCGGGAGCTATACGACTTCCACATCGAGTATCACTGTTGGGGGGAGCGCGTCGGACACCGTCGGGGTGACGCAGGTCACTTGGTCCAAGAGCGGAGGGGGCAGCGGCACGGCGACCGGGACGACCAGTTGGTCCGCTTCGGGGATCAGTCTCGCGTCGGGCCAGAACACGATCACCGTGACGGCGAAGGACGCAGCCGGGAACCAGGGCACAGCGGTCATTACGGTGACCTACAACCCACCATCCGCTGGAGACACGCAACCGCCTCTGGTGGCAGTCACCTCTCCAGCCATGGGCGGGAGTTATACGACGTCGTCGTCGAGAGTAAACCTTGCTGGCAGTGCATCGGATAACGTAGGCGTGAAGCAAGTCTCCTGGGCCAACTCAAGGGGTGGAAGCGGGACGGCATCTGGGACCACCAACTGGTCGGCCAGACGGATCAGCCTTTCGGCGGGTGAGAACACGATCACCGTGACGGCGAAGGATGCCGCCGGTAACCAGGGGACATCCGTTTTTACCGTGACGTATGGCTCAGCATCCGCCGGAGACACGGTGGCGCCTCTGGTGGCGATCAAGTCTCCGACCACGAGCGGGAGTTATACGACTTCCGCATCGAGTATCAATCTTGGTGGAACCGCGTCGGACACTGTCGGGGTGACGCAGGTCAGCTGGTCCAAGAGCGGAGGGGGCAGCGGCACGGCGACCGGGACGACCAGTTGGTCCGTTTCAGGGATCAGCCTTTCAGCAGGCCAGAACACGATCACCGTGACCGCCAAGGACGCGGCAGGGAACCAGAGCAACGCAGACATCACTGTGACCTACAACCCACCATCCGCTGGAGACACGCAACCGCCGCTAGTGGCGATCACCTCTCCGACCACGAGCGGGAGTTATACGACTTCCGCATCGAGCATCAACCTTGGTGGGACGCGCGTCGGATAACGTCGGGGTGACGCAGGTCAGCTGGTCCAAGAGCGGAGGGGGCAGCGGCACGGCGACCGGGACGACCAGTTGGTCCGCTTCGGGGATCAGCCTCGCGTCGGGTCAGAACACGATCACCGTGACGGCGAAAGACGCAGCGGGTAACCAGAGCCAGACCATCATCACCGTGACCTATAGCCCCTGGAGTTGGTGGTCCTGGTGGCGGCGGTGATCGGGTGGAGTTATCTCATTCGTGAGAGGACATAACTGATCGCCGGGGTTCGAAGTTTTCATAAGTAGGGAGAGGGCCTGTCCACCTTGAAAGGATGGACAGGCCCTCTCTTTTTTCCTAATGACTTCTCCTCTATTTTCGCTGAAGGTTGGATTTGAACAGAATCCAATCGAGCATTTCCTGGATATTTTTTGACATGTAATACCTGCCGTTTGCGAAGACACCGTAATCCGCGCCGGCCATGGCCGAAGCAAGACGGGTCGAATTGGCGTAAAAAAGCCACTGCTCCATCCATTTCTTCTCGATCGCTTCGTTGAAGATACTGTCTTTCTGGGCAAGTCCTGCGGCCAGCTCACGGTCCCACGCCTTGATCATGAGCTGGGTGGCCGTCAGGGTCATGCGGTTTGTGGTCATGATGGTGTTTTCAAACCGGCCGAAGTGGCCTTCCGCCCATCCGCTGCTGTGGCAAGGGAGGCAGGATTTCTTCATTCTACCCAGCCTCACTTCCTGCTCAGCGGTGTCGATCAAGTACTCGGATGCCGGCTCTCCCGTGAGCTCGGTTGCCAGTGGAAGCCCGGACTTGTTCTTGATAACCGAGGTGTCGGGCGACTTGGGGTGGGCGTGGGCATAAATCACGCCGAACAGCCGCCATGGAATTTTGTCTCCCATCTGGTGCGTTCGTTCCGAGACGATCTCGCCATCGTCGTTGACCACGAGGCTCACGTGGCATACGGCGCAGGTGGGGGCCGTGAAATCCTTTCCAACCTTCCACGGGACCGCCCTGAAGTCCCAGTCCTTGTTCATCGCATAGAAGGCGTTTCCGTGTTTGCTCACCTGGTAGACGGGGTATGCCGGGACATCAGGTCCCTTGTGGCACTCCGAACAGGTATAGGGCTTGCGCGCCATCTCAATGGAGAACTCGTGCCTGGTGTGGCAGGCCGAGCAGGCCCCCATGCTTTCGTCGGGATTGACCCTGCCCACACCACGATTGGGCCAACCCTTGAGAACCGGCAGCTTCATCTCGCCGTAATCCGACTCGACCGTTCTTTGCCCTTTGACCTGGACCACGGTGCCGTGACAAAAGAGGCAGGAGTCCGCGTTGGTTTCTTCATCGGGAGGTTGGAGCACGGTCTTCATGTCCTCGATGGTCTGTATCCCGTTAATGGCATCTACCGCGCTCACATAGAGCGGATTGTTCATCAAATTGACGTGGGCCTTGGACATGAGGTTTTTTTCAAATTGGGATTCCTCGACGGGATGACAGGTGGCGCAATCTTTCGGCGTCACCACCACATGGACCTGATAGTCACTGTGATCAAAGGTGTCCGCGTGTTTATCCGGGTTTAGGGTGTGGCACTCTGCGCATCCCACCACGTGACCCGAGAGCCCTTCATCGAGCTTTTCCACCGAGATCCTTCGCTCGAGTTTTGGCTGCTTCATGGCAGAGGCGGGCGTGGTTCTGGCGTGCCTGCTCCTCTTCCAGCCCGCCACGATGCCTGGATTCAAGGAGGCGTGACATTCAAGACAGGCCTGAGTCTTTTCACTGACAGGGGCCTCGGAGGCCCAGACACCGGCCGTGGCAGTAAAAAAGGCAAGCCACCATGCGATCAGCGTTTTCATAACTCCTCCCAGTAGCGGTCTGAGGCAACGGCAAAAAGCATGTCTCACGCCCGTCCGCGCTATCTCTGGCGGCCGAGCTTGTCACAGATCAGGCAGGTTAAGGCTCTCGGGGCACCCAGAGAAAAGGATTAATTCAAATAACATTTAAAGACCGACAAGGCAACGGACAGGACGCCGTGTGGATTTCCATCCAGTTCTTTCGTCTTCTCTGCGTTCTCGGAGAGCTCTACTGTGAGAGAACCTTTTCTCGCTGGAGCTCACAGCGTGCGCAATGATTTGTTTTAGGAAGAGAGGTTAAACAGATTTTATTCTGCTGTCCATTTCTTACTGCGATCCATGAGGCGCGAGAAAAAGAGGGCCTTGAGGGCCATGGCGCGAGGGACGAAGGAGAGCGGGCAATGGCGGAGTATAACGAGGAGGGGATCAAGGTTATGAGAGGGCGTCCCAAAGGCCCCAGAAACCTGGAAACGACTTGGCCACACATCCCTCGTTTTGCACGGTGACGCCCTCAACCTTCAATCCGATCACGGCCATGGACATGGCGAGCCGGTGGTCATCATGGGGATTCAGGAGGCACCCCTTGAGGGCTTTATTTCCATGAATGATCAGCCCGTCCTGAAGCTCCTCCACCTTCGCCCCCAATCGCTCCCACTCTACCCGGATGGCATGAATTCGGTCGCTCTCCTTGTGTCGGAGATGGGCGACGTTTCTGACCACCGTTTTGCCTTCTGCAAACAACCCGATCGCGGCCAGGGTCGGCACCATGTCGGGCATGGACCCCATGTCCGCTTCAACCCCCGCCAAATCCCCACCGGTCACCACGACGTTCTCCCTGGCCCTTTCAATCCGGCACCCCATTTGCTCCAGGACGTTGAGGAACCGGAGATCTCCCTGGGCTTCGGTAAGCGGATGGATGTTCTCCGTGGTGACATCACCGCCGGTGACGGCGGCTGCGGCCCAGAAATAGGAGGCACTCGAGGCATCTCCGGCTACCATGTAATCCCTTGATCGGTAAGCCTGACCGGCATCCAAATGGAAGAGACGGTAACCGTCCCGATTGATTCTGACCCCGAAGGCCTCCATTACCTCAACCGTCAGGTCCACATACGGCCTGGAAACCAAAGGACCGCTTATTTCCACTTCCAGGTCCTTTTGGGCGAAGGGCGCTGCCAGGAGAAGGGACGAAACGTATTGGCTGCTCTCTCCGCCTGAAAGAGTGGCCCGGCCGCCAGCCATCCCTCTAGCATGAATCAAAACGGGAGGGCAACCGCGCTTTGCGCGGTATGACGCACTGACCCCCACCTGGCCAAGGGCCGTGACCAGCTCACCGATGGGTCTTTCCAGCATCCGTGAGCTGCCCGTGAGGATTACGTCGGCGCTGCAAAGTGCGGCCACCGACATCATGAGTCTCATAGAGGTGCCTGAATTGCCCAGGAAAATTTCTTGGTTAGCCCTCTTCAGGGTCGGCTGGCCCGATACCCCGTGAACCGTCAGCTCATCCTGGTCGTGATCGATCCCAACACCCATGGCGCTCAGCGCCTGTTCTGTGTAAACCGTGTCTTCGCAAACCAAGGCTCGTCGCAGCCGGCTTCTTCCTTGGGCAAGACCCGATGCAATGAGCGCCCTGTGGGTAAGACTCTTTGAGCCGGGTATCCTGACCGTTGAATGGAGGGATTGTCTTGTCCGAATGGATTTCATGGGAACACCTAGAAGATTTGTCTCGCGCAGATCGCAGAGATCGCAAAGCAGAAAACAATGGCTTAAGGAGAGAGCGAAAGGAAAATACGGTCACCATCCAATCTCAATCACTTTACTCCTGCGATTTCTCTTTCCTCTCTGCGTTCCCTCTGCGCTCTGTCGTGAGATAAAAGGCTTTTCATTGCCGCCTCACGCATGATTTCTACGGGGGGCTCAAGGCCTGTCCAGAGCCTGAACTGCTCCGCACCCTGGTAAATGAACATGTCAAGACCGTTGACGGGCATGCAGCCTCTTTCTTCCGCCAGCCGAAGCAGCTTGGTCTTCAGAGGGTTATAAACCACGTCCATGACCACCATCCCCTCCCTCAGCGCTTCCAAGGAAACGGGGACCTGGTCCGTGACGGGAAACATGCCTGCCGAAGTGGTCTGAATCAGAAGATCCGCCTCGATACGATCCGCATCCGCCAGCGGGATGTAACGGCCCCTCAGGAAGGCCGCAAGGGACTTCCCTCTGTCCGCCGAGCGGTTGGCCACCACGATTTCAACCCCTCTCCTTCTGAGAACATACCCGATGGCCCGCGCAGCCCCTCCTGCGCCCACCAGCAGGCATCGCTTTCCTGAGACATCCGTGACGGCATCCAGGGCCTTCAAGGCGCCGGGGCCGTCCGTATTAAATCCGATGAGCTTTCCTCCCTCATTTCTGATGGTATTGACCGCCCCGATCTTTTCCGCAAGGGGGTCCAGTTGGTCCAGCAAGGGAATCACGGCGGACTTGAATGGCAGGGTGATGCTCAGTCCGCCGAAGGACAGGGCCTTCGTCCCTGCCAGGGATCCGGGGAGATCCGTTGTCTCAAAGGCCAGGTAAACTCCATTCAGCCCCTTGGCCTCAAAGGCCGCGTTATGGATGGCCGGGCTGATACTGTGTCTCACCGGGGACCCCAAGACCCCGTAGAGCACCGTATGGGCATCCAATCTCATGGACGAAGCAGCTCCAGAATGGTCTTGGTCTGCACGGACGTCAATTGACCCGGTGCGGAAGCGTCGTCTTCCTCGAGAGAGGCAAAGGTCAGGAATCCGCCCAGGAGTGGACTCGCGATCCGGCTGATCTTTCCGAGCGGCCCCATGCAAAACGCTATGATTTTCTGTCCCATGGCCTGGGCCAGTGGAATCAACCGCAGCACCTCCAGGTTGTCCTCCATGTGTCTGGCCAGTGTCACGATTTTCACCACATCCGCACCCGTCGCGGCCGCCTTTCTCAACCGTTCCTCCAGTTCAGGAAAGGGTGGCGTCCCGTTTCGCATATGCGAAGAAAGGATGATTTTTGTCTTGCTCCGATTCCGGAGGATTTGTTGCCTGTGATCCAGGGGCATGCTCAACTCCACGTCCACGAACTGGGCGCCGGCCTCCACGGCCTTGAGCAGATGACGGGCCCTGAGCTCGTGAGTAAAGGTCCCTTTTCCGCCCTCCCGCCTGGATCGATGCGTTATGATGAGAGGCCGGGTGGCGCCCGAAACGAGTGCGTTCAGATCAAAGCGTTCCATGACATCGAGGCGGATCTCAATGACATCGGCCAGGGCCTCAGCCCTTGCCATCTTTTCGAGTGCCTCGGGATTGTCCCGTGCCACAATGGATACACAAATCATATGACGCAATAAACCAAATAAAATGTCTCACGCAAAGATCGCCAAGAACGCGGAGAAAAGCAATGAGTTAAATATATATAAAGGAAAGATATCCTGTGTATTGAGGCACAAAACATGTTTGTTTCAGCTTTTCATCCGTCTCTGTGATCCTTGTGAGCTCTGTGCGAGATAGAGTCTTTTCATTTTTCTATAATGAACTCTTGGATTTTGTGTCCGAAGTGCCGTCCGGGCGATTCCGCATGCCCAAGCACCTCGTCTCCGGGCTTTAACGCCGCAACGGAAACGGCCTCTCCCCCCGGTCGCACCAGTCGAATGGTCTCGGCATTTTGAAGAATGATGGCGGCGTCTCCCGCAGCTCCCTTTGCCGTGACGAGCACGAGCGGCCTTCTTTCGACCTTTGCGCGTCCCACCACCAGAGCGCGGCTCTCCCCTCTCCAATTTACCCCCAGGACGGGATCGCCTGTGCGGATCTCAGACAGGTACCGCGTCATGCCTTCCGGGAGCAGGACATACGCATGAACCGGTCCCGCGTTCACCCGGAAGGGGCGGACCGCCGCATAGGGGTTTTCGATGTTTTCCGCCTGGACGAGGAAGAGGGCCTGGGTACTGTTCCCCACAAGGATTCCCTCTCCCGCGCTCATGACGGTGCAGGTATCAACACAGACCCGGTCGCCCATGCCCACGGGCCGCACCTCTTCAATGGAAAAGGTGCAAAGGTCCAGGAGGCCGGAGGCGCCTTTCATTTTGCCGACCATTTCCCGCACGACCGCCGGGTCCCGGTTGACCACCACCAGACCATCCACCCCCTTTTCGAGGACCCCGGTTGCCACCTGGGCTTCATCCATGTTCTCGACTTCCACAAAGACGTTCCCGGTCCTGGCCACCAGGTTTTCAAGGGGGATGACGCGCCAGTCCGAGGTCCTGACCACAACGATTTTCTCCCGGCTCAACCGGACGATCTCATCCTCGTCTTCGGCACCACGCAGTTCGCAATACACCACGTCCCTGCCCCATTTGAGGTCTCCCGCCACCGAAACGATCTTGATGACGCCAAGTTCCCTAGCATCGTTCACGCGGTCTTCCGGGACGATGACCGCGTCGGCCCCGGATTCAAGGGCAGTGGTCACAAGCTCCTTCATCCAAGGGTCGGCGTTGACCCAAACCTTTTTCATGATGTCGTATTCTCCATGATGTTTTTCGCGACCGGCGCGTTTCCCTATTCGGAACCCCGGGAGGGAAGTGATCAGTTATCAGTGTGCAGTAATCAGCCAATGCTTTTCACTGATCACTCCTGCGAAGCAGACTGATCACTGATCACTCGCCTTCTTCTCTTTGTAGCACCCCAGAAGTTTGAAGCGGGTCGCGGTTGCTTCCACTTCCTTCAGCGCAAGGGCGACCCGTTCGTCGCGCGCCGTTCCCATGAAGTCCAGGAAAAAGACATAGACCTCCCGCTCATCGGGGATGGATTCGATCCGGGTCATGTTTAACCCCTCTCTGGCAAAGATCTCCAATACCTCATAGAGGGTTCCTGCCTTGTGTTCTGTTGAAAAGACAATGGAACATTTGTCCCCATCCTCTGTCTGCGCATCTCTTGAAAGGACCAGATAGCGCGTGGTGTTTTTGTTGAGACCTCCGATGTCCTCTTTCACGATGTCGAGATTGTATAGCTCTGCAGACAGTCTGCTTCCTATGGCCCCGGCGCTCTTGAGTTTTTTTTCTGCAAGCATTCTGGCCGCGCCTGCCGTATCGGGGTAGGGGACCGGTTCAAGCTTGTGTCGAAGGAGAAACTGCCGGCATTGGGCAAGGACCTGAGGGTGCGAATAGACATCGCGGATCTCGCGGTGCTCGGTGCCCGGCAGGACCATCAGATTGAAACGGATGGGCAGCTCAACAGCGCCGACCACCCGGAGCTCCGTGTCGATCATGAGCCGGTTCACCTCGGCAATGACGCCTCCAAGGGTGTTTTCAACGGGCACGATGCCGTAGTCATAGGCCCCGGACATGACGCCGTCAAAGACGCCCTGGAGCTCCGGACATGGGATGGCGATGGCGGCTGGATCCCAATCCCTTGCGGCCACCTCGTCGTAAGCCCCGTGTTCCCCCCTGAACGCGATCAGCTTGAAATCCTTGAGTTGCAAGTCCTTGCTTTCGTTGATGATTTCAAGGTAGATCCTTTCCACGAACCCGGCGTTGATCAAACCGGTCACATTTTCCCGGATCCTGGCAAGGACCTCCCCCTCCCGCTCCCGGTCCTCCACCTGTGCCTTGAACTTCTTGGCCATGAGGCCCAGTTCCATTCTGTCGTTCAAGAGCTTCAAGATCCTGGAATCCACCATGTCGATCTGCCTTCTGATTTCGAGAAGACCCATGAGTCGCAGCGCTCTCCTTTCTTTTCAGTCCCAATCAAGTTTCGTGACTTCCTGTTCCAGTTGCAGCAATGGAATATCCTCAATCAGGGCCTCTCCGATCTTTCTTAGAAGCACGAACCGAAGCTTTTCCCCCTGCCGTTTCTTGTCCCTCCTCACCGCGTCAAGGACGGGATCCATACCAAAGGCCGCCCTTGTGGGCAGTCCTACCCGATCAAGGAGATTGATGAGCCTTGCGGCTTCTCCTTTTCCGAGGTACCCCCGCTTGACCGAAAGCGAGGAGGCAATGGACATCCCGAGACTCACGGCCTCCCCGTGGCTCAAGCTCAAGGTCTTTTCGATGGCATGTCCCAGGGTATGGCCGAAATTGAGCCTGCGCCGCTCCCCTTGCTCTTCGGCGTCCCTGTTGACAATAGCGGCCTTCACCTTGACTGCGTCGTAAACCACCCTCTCCACCGCTTCAGGTTTGAGATCAAGAGCCTCTCCGCAATGTTCCTCCAGAAAGGAAAAAAACCGTTCATCGCCTATGGCGGCGGTCTTGATCACCTCGGCCAGGCCCGAGCGCAGTTCGGCCTTTGGCAGGGTCTTCAGGAGGGATGTGTCACACATGACCCACTCGGGCTGCCGGAACGTCCCGATCATGTTTTTGAAGGCATGGAAGTTGACCCCGTTTTTCCCCCCAACACTTGCGTCCACTTGGGAAAGGAGCGTCGATGGAACGAAGCCGAAGCGCATGCCCCGCATAAAGGTTGAGGCGGCAAATCCGGCCACGTCGCAAACGACCCCGCCCCCGATTCCCACCACGAACCATGACCGGTCCGCTTCCAGATTCATCAACCGCTCGTAGATCTCCCGGACCGTTTCCAGGGTTTTGGCGGCTTCGCCCGTCCCCATTTCAAGGACAGGACCGGGCGGGAATCGGTGACCGTAAATCGCCCTGACGTGGGGGTCTGTGACGATCACGGTCTTTTCTGTGGGCAGATAGCGTGCCAGGCTCCGGAGAGGCTCGCCCACCAAAATGGTTGATTTCTGATCATACCAGCTAATTTCAATGGTCTTCAAATGAATTGCTCCGATGCCGTGTGGCAGATCTGGTTAATGCAGTTATGGAGCACGGACAGCTTCTTCATGAGCGTCGAGAATATGGCCGGAGACATGGCCTGGTCCTTGTCGCACAGGGCCTCGGCGGGATTGCAGTGCACCTCCACCATGATGCCGTCTGCCCCCGCGGCCATGGCCGCCATGCACATGGGTTCGACCAGGCTCAGCCGGCCCGCCCCATGGGATGGGTCCACGATGATGGGCAGATGGGAGACTTCCTTCACGGAAGGGACGATCCCCAGGTCAAGGGTGTTTCGAGTGTAGGTCTCAAAGGTCCTGATGCCCCGTTCGCAAAGAATGACGTTCGGATTCCCCTCCGACAGGATGTACTCCGCGCAACTGAGCCATTCCTGGAGGGTCGAGTACATTCCCCGCTTGAGGAGGACGGGCTTGTCGATCTTCCCCACCTCCTTAAGCAAAGAATAATTCTGCATGTTCCGTGTGCCGATCTGGAGGACATCCGCGAACTCACAGACCCAGGACACATCACGTGGGTCCACCACCTCCGTCACCACCGGAAGGCCCGTCTCATTTCTGGCCCTTTCGAGGATCTGGAGCGCCTTGAGGCCCAGCCCTTGGAAGGCGTAAGGAGACGATCTGGGTTTGAAGGCACCGCCCCGAAGCATGTGTGCCCCCGCCTCCTTGACGAGCCTTGCGGTCATCAGGGTCTGCTCCTCGCTCTCGACCGCACAGGGGCCGGCGATAACCACGAAGTCCTCGCCGATCCGGAGATCACCCACTTGGATGACGGTCCGTTTGTCTTTGTCTCCATTCAACCCGGATAGCTTTAGGTCTTTCATGGTGACTTCTTCTCCTTCCGCATTTGTCCTTTCTTTTTGGTTTCGTGGGCAACAGGAGTATCCTATCCTGCAGCCGGCTTTACGTGTGCAAATCGCTCAGTTTGCCTTCCTGTCTCCAGGATGAAATCGTTCCTTGAGCTCATGAAACAGCGCTTCAAAGGTCTCGCGGTCCTTTCCTTTGACGATCTGGTGCAGCTCTCCTGCGCTCTTCAGGTACGCTTCCATGAAGGGTACGGCATAATCGTTGTCCATGAGAAGGGACTGAAAGAGATGAGGAGACTGATTGGTCATAGCGAAAATCCGGTCAAGGACCGGCCGGAAGGTGGTGGTGGCACATTGGTTGACGGTTTCTAAATCAAGACCGGATCGACAAAGGGTCAGGGTCAGAGAGAGGGTCACGAAGTGCTGCACTCCTTGGATCATCCCCATCAACCGGTCGTGGGTGTCTGCGTCCATGAGAAGGACTCCGATTCCGGCCCGTTCAAAGAGGGCCGTGACCCACGCCATGCCTTCTTCTCCGCGTCCCGGGCAGAGAACCACACGGCCACGGTCTCCGCCCGGGCCCTCCGGGCCGAAGAGCGGGTGTGCCCCCACCACCTGGGCCCGACTCCATTTCATCATCTCGGTCAGAGGGGCCCTCTTTACGGAGGTGAGGTCCATGAGGAGGCCGTCTTCCGCCACGTAGGGACCGATTTGGCGAATCACCTCCAGCGTGTCTGCGATGGGCACCGATACGACGATCACCTGACAGGTTTGGACCAGTGCCGGGAGGTCCGTGGCTCGATCCCGGCCCAAGTTCACAATACGAGCGGACTGGGCCTCGAGCACGGAACCGAGCCAGCCTCCCATTTTGCCGGTGCCTCCGATGATGCCGACGGTGGGATCGTTCAATTTCATGGTTCGTCTCCCATAGGGTAGGACCCAAGCCTTTTGAGCCGGAGGGACCGATCGGCCATCTCTTTGAGGGTTTCAGCCACATCCGGCTCGGTTTCGTGGCCTTCCATGTCCAGGTAAAACAGGTACTCCCAGTGTCGGGCCCTTAGGGGGAGCGATTCGATCCGGGTCATGTTAATGGACCGTTGCGCGATGGGCTCGAGTATCCGAAAAAGGGAACCGGGCTCATGTTTCAGGAGAAAGAGGATGGAGGTTTTATTCCGCGGCCCAGGCGGCGCCGCGGTTTTGCCCAGGCCCAGGAAGCGCGTGACGTTGTCCGGATGATCGCCGATGTCTGAGGCCAGCGTTTCCAGGTCATAAAGCCGGCCGCATTGCTCCCCGCCGATGGCGGCCGACGTCGGATCTGAAAAAGCAGCCTTTGCGGCAAGGGCCGTGCTGCCCGTTTCAGAGAGGCTGACGCCCGGGAGGTTTTGTTTGATCCAGGACCTGCACTGGGCCAGGGCCATGGGGTGGGAGTAAAGGCGCCGGATTTCCCCGAGCCTTGTCGCCTTACTCAACAGCTGATGCCTCACCCGGAGGAAGACCTCCGCCTGGATGATCAGATGGGACCGGTGGAGGAGGTCGAGCGTCTGACGCACGGACCCTTCGATGGAGTTCTCGATAGGAACGACCCCCTTGTCGCAGCGGCCGGTTTCAACCAGGTCGAAGACCTCTTCAAGGCCTTCACCCGGCACGAGCCCGTCTGCGGCGGATTGGCCGTGAAGCCTAAATGCCGCTTGGTGCGTGTAGGTCCCCTCGGGGCCCAGGTACGCCACGGCCGGCGGCTCACCGCCGGATCGCTGCAAATCGGCCGACACACTCCCTAACCTCTGGCTGTCACTTTCCATTCATGGACTCCAGGGCCTGTTCAACGGTCGCCTTTTCGTGAACGATCTTGGAGAGCGCCCTCACAATCCCTGTGGGGTTTTGGTGCTGAAAGACGTTTCGTCCGATGGAGGTCCCGGCGGCCCCGGCCTCCATGGCGCCCTTGACCATTTCCAGGATGGCCCGATCCGAGTCCATTCTTGGCCCGCCTGCAATAATGACCGGGACATAACACCCCTCGACCACCTGCCTGAACGTATCCGGAGAGCCCGTGTAAGAGACCTTCACCACATCCGCGCCGAGCTCCGCCCCAAGACGCGCCGCGTGTTTGATGGCCTCGGGGTCATATTCGTCCCCGATCTTTTCCCCCCTGGGGTAGATCATGGCCAGGAGCGGGATGCCCCATTCAAAGGCCTTCTCGGCCACGTGCCCCAGGTCCGCCAGCATCTGGCGTTCCCTTCCGTTTCCGATGTTCACATGCACGGACACGCCGTCAGCCCCCAGTTTGATGGCTTGCTCCACCGTGCACACGAGCGACTTGGCATTTGGCTCCGGCGACAGGCTGGTGCTGCCCGAAAGATGGATGATCAGCCCCATGTCCGGGCCGCTTTTGCGGTGGCCTTGGGCGACCGCCCCCTTGTGAACCACAACCGCGTTGGCACCCCCCTCCGCCGCCTGGCTCATGGCCTCTTTCATATTGGTGATACCCCGGATGGGGCCTGCACTCACCCCGTGGTCCATGGGCACGATCACGGTCGTGCCCGTGTCGCGTCTTATGATCCTTTCAAGCCTGATTTCCTTGCCAATCATCGACTTATCCCCCTTTGAACGAAAAAGGCCGTGGACGGGGTTGATCCGCCCACGGCCTTGCGATGGAGATCGCCTTTAAACCGCGGGCGGACCGGGTCCCCAAAAATAAAAATAATAACGCCACCCACATTTAATGCCCGCTGATGGACCAACCGTCGTCATCATCGCTCCCTACCAGATAACTGTGCCACCGAAAATAGTACTCTCGATGGGGTCTTCCTTGAGGGCCTCGCCGGCCGTGGTCACAGAAAACCCCTTGTGGACGAGTTGGCTGATGGCCTTGATCATGTTGCCGGGCTTCTTGTACTGGAAGATGTTGCGCCCCACCGACACCCCGCAACCCCCCGCCTCCATGGCGCCTTGGACCATATCAAGCACTTCCCGTTCCTTCATCTTCTTTTCGCCGCCGATGGCCACCACGGGCACAGGGCAGGCGGCGATTACTTCCTTAAAAGAATCCACGGACCCGCTGTATTGAACCCGGACCACATCCGCCCCCATTTCCGCACCGATACGCGCCGCCCGCATGAGGCGCTTCAGCTGTTTGTCGGGATCCTTTTCAGGCGGGGTGTGGAGGAGCGCAAAGAGGGGCATTCCCCACATGGATGCGTCTCTGGCCACTTCGCCGAGGAGCGTGAGCATCTCCCCCTCATCGGGCCCTCCGACCTCAATGCGCACCGATACCGCATCCGCACCGATCACAACGGCTTCCTCCACTTCCGTGACCAGGACCTGCCTTCCATCCGTCGTGGTGGCGGTCAGATGGATGATCAGCCCGACATCCTTTCCGCTCCGCCGGTGGGCCGCCGAGACGATGCCCTTGTGCAAGACGACGGCGTTTGCCCCACCGAGCGCCACCATGTCCACACTGTTCTTGATGTCTTTGATGCCTTCGATGGGCCCCATGCCCACTCCGTGAATGAGGGGGACCATGACGATCTTCTTGGTGTTGCGGTCCATGACCCTTTCGATGCGGATCTTTTTGCCAAGCATTGTCAACCTCCTCGATGTGTGCTTTCATTCATCAAATCAATTTTAGCAATCGTTTTACCCTGACCATCCCGTCATCTCATGGCCTTGAAGCGCAGAGTGTGGTCAGCCAAAACCATCTTCACCATGGCCTCCAGAACCGGAATCACTCTGGGGATCGCAGAGACGTCAAAACGTCCTTTCATTTCGAGACTGACGTCTTTTCCATCCCGATCCGTGGTCTTCTGTTTTTTCCCAATGGACGGGATGGGTTTCATGGCCGCACGTAAAACGATTTCGTCTCCGTTTGAGATGCCGCCAAGGATACCGCCGGCGCGGTTGGCCCCAAACCCGGTTGGGGTAATGGGGTCATTGTTCTGAAAGCCCGTTAGCCTTGCCGCTCCGAAACCCGCCCCCACTTCAACCCCTTTGACCGTCCCGATGGACATGACCGCCTTGGCAAGGTCAGCGTCCAGTTTGTCAAAGACCGGTTCCCCCAATCCGGCAGGGCATCCTGTGATACGGATCTCTGCGATTCCGCCCAGAGAGTCCCCCTGGACCATGACCTCGGAGGCCCGCTTTTCCATCTCCCGGGAGGCCGCCGGGTCCGGACAAAAGAAAGGGCTCTCCTCCACGCGAGCAAGGTCCATGTCCTGGGCCCGGATGCCGCCGAGCTCGAGGGTATAAGCCACGACCTTGATTCCCACAGGGGCAAGCACCTTTTCTGCCACCACCCCGGCGGCTACGCGAGCCGCCGTCTCTCTGGCCGAGTACCTGCCGCCGCCCCTGAAATCAAAATGGCCATATTTTTTGAAATAGGTGAAATCGGCGTGTCCGGGTCGGAAGACCTGCCTCAGAATCTCATAGGGTCTACTGTCGGCATCGCGGTTCTTGACAAAGAGCGTGATGGGCGCGCCGGTGGTCTTGCCCTCGAAGACCCCGGAAAGGATCTCCACCTGATCCTCTTCACGTCTCGGGGTATCGTGGGGCCGCCTGCCGGGCCGCCTGCGCAGCATATCCCTGATGAAATCGGACGGCGTCAACGCCAACCGCGGGGGGCAGCCGTCAATGACCGCGCCGATCCCTTCACCATGGGATTCCCCGAACGTCGTGACGCGGAAGACCTCGCCGAATGTGTTTCCAGCCATAAGCACCCATTATCAGACTGATGTGGGATGTGCGATGTGAGATGTGAGAGCAAACACACATCCCATATCTCATACCCGACTTTTTCGCCTTTCATACTCATCGCGTATCCACGATGCGACTTCAGCGATGGTGAGCGCAGCCGTGTCAACGGCCCAGTCGCTCGCTTTCTCGTAAAAGGGCTCCCGTTGTTTTAACACCGCCTCGATTTCATCGAGTGGATCTGCGTCGGTGAGCGACGGGCGGCCCTTGCCCGGACGACGGTCTCTTGCCATCCGCTCTTTGAGCACCTGGGCCGGGGCCCTCAGCCACACGAGCCAGCCTTTTTTTCTGAGATTTCTGACATTGTCTTCGTCAAGCACAACCCCGCCGCCCGTGGCAATGACCAGGGGCGACCTCCGAGATACCTCGGCCACCACAAGCCGTTCACAGTCCCTGAAATCGTCCCATCCCCGGGTGGCTACCATGGCCTCGATGGTTGAGCCGCTCCGTTGCTCGATCAATACATCCGTGTCCAGAAATGGTCTATTCATACTTTCGGCGAGGAATTGCCCCACCTCCGTCTTCCCGCTGCAGCGATAACCGATCAATACGACATTCATCCCTTCCGTCCAAAAAAAAAGCCGTGAGCGATTCATCTGCCCACGGCTTGATCATTTCGAAAACGTCAATCAATCCATGGGCAGACCTCTCCACCAAAAATAGTAGCCAAAATAAAAGTCCCGCCAGGATTGATTGATCGAAAGCATCTTTATCAGCCGTACCTACCTTTGTTTGCTAACTTCTAGAGGAATCCCCAACTATTGTCAAGAACTTTTTTTCTTGACACTGTCCCCCGCACCCTGTTAAGCGTGTCACCATGATTGAGACCAAGACCCATATTTCATCTTTGAGGAACTGGTGGTGGCTCAGCTCCGACCGGGGGTGAGCCTGCCACGACCATTTTAGACTGACAACATAAACCGTGGGGCCGCCTCCAGAGGCCCCACGGTTTTTTTATTCTGTTTCCATAAGGCCGTGGGACCGAGAGGTTCACGGCCTTTTCCATTTGGTGCGAACATGCATGACACACAACTGTCCTCATTCACTGAATTCGAGCAATGCTGCCGCCAGGGGAATCTGATCTCTGTGTCGTGCCCGTTTCCCTACGATATGGATACCCCCGCATCGGCCTATCTCAAGACGCAGGACGGGTCCTATTCGTTTCTTCTCGAGAGTGGAGACGTGGAAAAGGGGGGCCGGAACTGGGGCCGATTTAGCTTCATCGGCGGGGATCCCCGGCTCATCGTGGTGGTCCGAGGTCGAAGGCTCGAAATCCGATCCGGAGATGAAAAGACCATCATGGAGACCGATCAGCCGCTTATCGAAATCCGCCGGCTCGTGCGGTCATTCAAGCCTGTTCCCAGGGACGACATCCCCCTCACTCACGGGGCGCTCGTGGGCTATGCGGGCTACGACTTCTTCCGGACCTGGGAGCCTGTAGGAGGGGCCATGGCCCGGGAGGAAGGCGGCTTTCCTGACGCGATCTTCATCCTTCCGGAGCGGTTGGTTATCTTTGATCACCTGGCCCGACGCGCAAAGGCGGTGGCCCTCGCCCATGTGGACGGTCAACAGGATGCAAAGCGGTCCTACGGGATCGCCTGTGAAAGCCTGGATAGGACCATAGAGACGCTTAGAAGACCTTTTTCATCAGACAAGGAGGGACGAGTAAACGTTTCGGATGTCGAGGCGGAAATGAAAAAGGCTGACTTCGAATCCGCTGTCACACGGGCAAAGCAATACATTGCCGCAGGAGACGCCATTCAGGTGGTCCTTTCACAGACGTTTTCAGGAAAAGTGACAGGGGAGACCTTTTCGCTCTTTACACACCTGCGTCGGATCAACCCCTCGCCCTACATGTTCCACCTTAACTTTGGTGACATCCAACTGATCGGCGCATCGCCTGAGATCCTGGTCCGTTTGAGAAACAGGAAAATGGTACTTCGCCCCATCGCAGGCACCCGCCACCGGGGCGCAGACCCCCAGGCGGATGACATGATGGCGCGTGAGCTTCTCCAGGACCCGAAGGAACGGGCCGAGCACCTCATGCTCGTGGACCTTGGCCGAAACGACGCGGCCAGGGTCGCATCCCCAGGCTCCGTCCGCGTGGCCCAGTTCATGGAAGTGGAGCGGTATTCCCACGTGATGCACATCGTCTCAAGGGTGGAGGCCCAGCTGGCGGATGATAAAGACGCCTTCGATTGCTTTATGTCGGCATTCCCGGCGGGCACGGTCAGTGGGGCCCCAAAGATCCGCGCCATGGAGATCATCGACGAACTGGAGACCTCCCCGCGCGGTCCCTACGCAGGCGGCGTTGGGTATTTCGCGCTAAATGGCGACATGGATTTCTGCATCACCATCCGGACCATGTGTGTGCACAACGGCAGACTCTCCATTCGCGTCGGGGCGGGGATTGTGGCCGATTCATCGCCGGAATGTGAATACGAGGAGACTTTGAGAAAGGGTGCAGCACTATTCAAGGCCATCGAGGAGGCAAATAGAGCATGCTCGTGATGATCGACAACTACGATTCCTTTACGTTCAACCTGGTCCAGATGTTTCAGACCATGGGCCATCCCGTGCACGTGGTGCGAAACGACCGCTTGGCGGTTGAGGAACTGGCGTACCTGAACCCCGCGGCGTTGGTGATCTCCCCCGGGCCAGGCGGGCCCAAGGAAGCAGGGATCTCGGTTGCGGCCATCCGTCGCTTCGGCGGGACGATTCCCGTCCTGGGCGTCTGCCTCGGCCACCAGTCCATCGCTTACGCCTACGGCGCGGATATCGTCAGGGCGGATCGGCTCATGCATGGAAAGACGTCCATGATCTTCCACAAAAATACGCATCTGTTCCGGGGCTTGCCCCACCCTTTCAAGGGGGTTCGCTACCATTCGCTGCTGGTCGACCCCACGTCGCTTCCGCCGTGTTTGGAAGTCACCGCCTGGACCGCCGAAGGGGAGATCATGGGGATTCGGCATCGGAGCTACAACGTTGAAGGGGTCCAGTTTCATCCTGAGTCCATTCTGGCCATAAAGGAAGGCTATCTCATCATCGAAAACTTCATCAGAAACGGGAGGAAATCCAAATGATCAGGGACATGATTGCAAAGGTCGTGAAAGGCAACGACCTGACCGACCTGGAGATGGAACAGGTCATGGAGGAGATCATGACGGGGGGGCGACCCCTGCGCAAATCGGGGCCTTTGTCACGGCGCTACGAATCAAAGGAGAGACGATCGATGAGATTACGGGTGCCGCAAGGGTCATGAGGACGAAGGCCACGAGAATCCAGCTCAACAACCACCTGGTCAACATCGACCGGGACGAGATCAACATCGAGACCGAGACCATCCTGGATACCTGCGGCACGGGCGGGGACGGGACCAGGACCTTCAACGTCTCCACCACGACCGCCTTTGTTGCCGCAGGCGCCGGGGTCAGGGTCGCCAAACACGGAAACCGTGCGGTTTCGAGCCAGTGCGGCAGCGCCGATGTGCTCCAGAGCCTTGGCGTGAACCTCGACATCAATGCGTCGGACGTGGAGCGGTGCATCCGGGAGGTGGGGATCGGGTTCCTTTACGCCCCGCTGTTCCACGGGGCCATGAAACACGCGGCAGGCCCCAGGCGGGAGATCGGCATCCGGACTATCTTCAATCTTCTCGGTCCCCTGACCAACCCGGCCGGCGCGACGGCGCAGGTCCTGGGCGTTTACGACCCGGCCCTGACCGAAAAGATGGCCCACGTCCTGAATCGGCTGGGCACGAAAGAGGCCTTTGTGGTCTGCGGCGAAGGGACCTTTGACGAGATCAGCATCTGTGGCCCCACAAGGGTCTCGCACCTGAAAGGCGGTCAGGTGAAGACATTCCATGTGGCCCCTGAGGACTACGGGCTCAGACGCGCGACTATCCAGGATATCGAAGGGGGCAATGCGCGACGAAACGGACAGATCGTGCGGCAAGTTCTGGAAGGGAAAAAGGGGCCCAAAAGGGACATGGTCCTATTGAACGCGGCGGCGGCCTTCGTGGTGACGGGTCTCGATCAGGACATGAAGTCGGGAATGTCGCGGGCAGCCCATGTCATCGACGCCGGCCAGGCCCTCGACAAGCTCGACCGGTTGGTCGCGTTCACACAGGAATGCGCGCCCCTTCAGCTCCGGGCCATGTGAAAGGGCGCATCATGGAACCGATTCTTTCAAGGATCCTGGATGAAAAACGGCGTGAAGTTGCCGCGCTAAAGGCCAAGCGCGCAGCCGTGACGCCCCGGGGAGCTGACCCCGCCCTCGACTTCAGGGCCGCCTTGAACCATGAGGGAGGGATTCGTCTCATCGCGGAAATCAAGTTCGCCTCCCCTTCGGCGGGTGCCATACGGATGTCGTCGGACCCCGTTGACATTGGTCGAATCTACAGAAACGCCGGGGCTGCGGCCATTTCTCTACTCACGGACCGGCCTTTTTTTGGTGGCAGCATCGACCCGCTGCCGCGACTGAAAACCGAAACAGGCCTGCCGGTGTTGAGGAAGGACTTCCTGATCGATCCTATCCAGGTGGAGGAATCCTACGCCTACCGGGCCGATGCGGTTTTGCTCATATGCCGGATCCTGTCGAAGCCGCAGTTGGGTGAAATGATTGATGCCTGCGACGCCATCGGTCTTTCCGCCCTGGTTGAGATCCACGACGAGGCGGACCTCCGAAAGGCCCTTGATGGCGGCGCAAGGATCATCGGCATCAACAACCGAAACCTCACCACCCTGGAGGTGGATCTGAGGACTACACAGTCCCTGGCCCCTTTGATCCCCTATGATGTGACCGTTGTCAGTGAAAGTGGCATCGAGGATCCGGAGGATATTGCCTTCCTCGGGCGGTTCGGGGTCCGGGCGGTCCTGGTGGGGTCGTCGTTGATGAAAAGCCGCGACATCTTTACGAAGACGAGGGTGTTGGTTGAGGCAGGGAGAAAGGCTAGTGATCAGTGACCAATCACCGCGGTCTGATGACAACCCACAACCAATAAGATGGCAACCATCATCAAAGTTAAGATTTGTGGCATTACCAACGTCGAAGATGCCCTCTCGGCGGTCGAGCTGGGGGCCGACGCCCTGGGGTTTGTTTTTGCCGAAAGTCCAAGGCAGGTTGATCCAGAGGTAGCAAAGGAGATCATCCGCATGGTTCCCGCCTCTGTCGCAAAAGTCGGGGTGTTTGTGAAGGAGGACTCCAGGCGGATTCGTGAGATCGCCGGGACCTGCCGTCTGGATACGATCCAGCTCCATGGCAGGGAAACGCCGGAAGAGTGCGAGATCTTCATGCCCCGTGTGATCAAGGCCATTCGGGTGAGGGACGAACGAAGCCTTGAGGGGCTGAGGGCCTACCTGGGAAAGTCGGCTGGATTTGTCCTGGACACCTTTTCGCAGGAAAGAGAGGGCGGGACAGGGGTGACCTTTGACTGGTCCTTGGCCCTGAAGGCCAAGGGCGTGGGTGTGCCCATCATCCTGGCCGGCGGGCTCAATCCTCAGAATGTCTGCAGGGCATTGGAAACGGTCCGCCCCTATGGCGTTGACGTGAGCAGCGGGGTGGAGGAACGACCCGGCAAGAAGAGCCGTTCCCTCTTGAAGGCATTCATCGAACAAGTGAGACACTACGAACAGGAAGAGACAGGGTGATGAATCATAGAGGCTACTACGGTCCCTTTGGCGGGTGCCATATCCCGTAAATCCTTTTCGCGACCATGGAACGACTCACCGAGGCGTTCCATGGTCGCGAAAAATGACCCTGGATTTTGGGATGACTACGTTCGGCTTGTTTCAGACTTTTGCGGTAGGCCCACGCCCGTCACCTTTGCGGAAAACCTCACCCGCCGGTTTGGTGGCGCAAGAATCTACATCAAACGGGAGGACTTGAACCACACGGGCGCCCACAAGGCAAACAATGTGATGGGCCAGGGGCTTCTGGCAAGACGCATGGGCAAAGCGCCGCGTGATCGCCGAAACAGGGGCGGGCCAGCATGGGGTGGCAACCGCCACCATGGCGGCCCGTTTTGGATTTCGAGTGCACCATCTACATGGGCCATGTGGACTGCCGCCGCCAGCGGCCCAACGTCTTCTGGATGGAGCGGTTGGGCGCAGAGGTGGTCCCTGTAAAGGACGGAGCAGGAACGCTCAAAGACGCCATCAACGAGGCGCTTCGGGACTGGGCTGGCCACATGGACGACACACATTATGTCCTTGGGACCGCCTGCGGGCCTCACCCTTTCCCGGAAATGGTCTCCTACTTCCAATCCATCATCGGTCAGGAAGCAAGAAAGCAGATCCTGATCGAGACGGAAGGGGACGCTTCCGAAAAGGATTTACGCCTGCGTGGGCGGCGGCTCCAATGCCCTGGGGATATTCAACGCCTTCCTGGACGATCCGGTGGAACTCGTGGGGGTCGAGGCCGGAGGGCAAGGGCTTCGAAACCGGGCGTCATGCCTCTCGTCTTTGCTCGCCCGATGGACAGCGCGGGCGTGGCCCAGGGCTATAAGACGTTTTTTCTCCAGAACAACGGAGGGCCAGATGCGGGAGACCCACAGCATTGCGCGCCGGGCTGGACTACGTCGGGGTCTCACCGATCCTGGCCTGGCTCAAGGAGCACGGGCCGATTGCGCGTTGGAAGCCGCAACGGACGCGGAAGCGCCTTGAGGCCCTGGCCCTCACTGTGAGGATGGAAGGGCTCATCCCGGCCCTTGAGTCGGCTCACGCCTTTGCACCGGCATTCAAGGAGGCGCCCCGGCTCCCAAGAGACGACGTGATCCTGATCAATCAGTCCGGGCGAGGTGACAAGGACATCTTCACTATCGCCGATGCCTTCGCGGACCCTGGCTGGCAGACGTTCATCAAGAACAAGGCGGAGGAATACCGTGCTTGAGGATATCATTCGCGATCGGATGGAGGGAAAGTCCATCCTGCTCATGGCGCACATTGTCCTGGGGTATCCCACGATGGCAGCATCGCTCCGGACCGTGGAGGCCATGGTCGATGCGGGGGTGGACCTCATGGAGCTCCAGATCCCTTTTTCCGAGCCCACTGCAGATGGCCCCGTGATTCTCAGGGCCAACCACGTGGCCCTCGAAAACGGGGCGACTGTTTCGGCATGCCTGGATGTGGCGGCGGAAGCCGCCGCATCCTTTCCGATTCCCTTCCTCATCATGTCCTACTATAATGTCGTCTTCAGGTACGGTATGGAAGACTTTGTCTCCACCCTGGCAGTGAGGCGGCTTCGGGGCGCCATCGTGCCGGATCTTCCGCCGGAAGAGGGCGGCGCGTATTTCGATGCCATGCATCGGAGCGGGCTTGCCCCTATCGTTATCTTTGCCCCCACCACGTCCGTTAAGCGAATGGCGCACCTGACACGTTTTGGAAACGGATTTGTCTATTGTGTCGCCAGGAAGGGCGTGACCGGCTCACACACCGATTTTTCGGCGGATCTGGGGGCCTATCTCGACAGATGCCGCAAGGCGACAACGCTCCCGCTGGCCGTCGGATTTGGGGTGGCAGAAAAAAAGGACGTGGACTTTCTGAAGGGCAGGGCGGAGATCGCCGTGGTCGGCACCCAATCCATCCGGGTCATGGAGGCCGAAGGAATCACAGGGGTCAAGCACTTCCTGCAAGGGCTCCGGTGAAGGGCAGGAGCGCTCTAGTCCGCCCGCACCCGTTCCCACCATCGGAATTTCTTGAAAAAGATCAATTAAATACCTTATTTTGCCTGGAATTCCAAATTGGCGGGGGAATGGCCCGAAGCGTCGATCCGGGTCATCCCCCCTATCCCATTCGATAAAGGTTTTGTCATCATGCCTGATACCGCGGTCCGACTGAAGCATTTTACCGAATCCGTCATCCGGGAGATGACCCGGATCGCCCTCTCCTGCGGGGCGATCAACCTGTCCCAGGGGTTTCCGGATTTCGATCCGCCCCCTGAGCTCATCGAAGCGGTCAAACGGGCCGTGGACGGGGCGCATCACCAGTACGCCATCACCTGGGGTTCCCCCGGCCTGCGGCGGGCCTTGGTGGAAAAACAGCAGCGCTTCATGGGGCTGGATCTGGACCCGGATGCGCACATCGTCGTCACCTGCGGAAGCACCGAAGCCATGATGGTGGCCATGATGACGGCATGTAACCCCGGAGAACGGGTCATCGTCTTTTCGCCCTTTTACGAAAACTACGGGGCCGATACCATCCTTTCCGGAGCGGAACCTATCTATGTGCCGCTTCGCCCGCCGGATTTCCGGTTCGACCCGGATGAGCTGCGTCGGGCATTTTCGAAGGGCGTCAAGGCCCTGGTCCTTTGCAACCCGTCCAACCCCACCGGAAGGGTCTTTTCGCTGGAAGAGCTTCAGATCATCGCGGAAATGGCCCGGGAATTCGACGCCTTCGTCATCACCGACGAGGTCTACGAGCACATCGTGTATGCGCCGCATACCCATCGATACATGGCCGCTCTGCCGGAGATGTTCGATCGGACCATCACGTGCAGCTCTCTGTCCAAGACCTATTCCATCACCGGATGGCGGCTGGGTTACGTCATTGCCGCGGCGCCCGTGGTGGCCCAGGCCAGAAAAGTCCATGATTTTCTCACCGTGGGCGCGGCCGCACCGCTCCAGGAGGCGGCCATCACGGGCCTTGGGTTTCCCATGAGCTATTACGACCAACTGCAGGCCGACTATACCCGCAGGCGGGACACGTTTTTGGGCTACCTGGATCAGGCGGGGCTCACCTATACCCGGCCCGAGGGGGCCTACTACGTGCTGGTGGACATTTCGGACTTCAACTTCCCGGACGACACCGCCTTCTGCCGCTGGCTGGCCAAGGAGATCGGCGTCGCGGCCGTGCCGGGTTCGAGCTTTTTCCACGAGCCGGTCCGCCACCTGATCCGTTTTCATTTCGCCAAGCGACTGGAAACCCTGAGGGAGGCCGGTGAGAGGCTGCTGCGGTTAAAAGAGCGCGTATAATCGCTTTCGCGGGCACATCCCCACCTGCACTGCGCCCGGTTATCCGGGCACAAGATAAGAAGCTAACTCTTGTTGTCTTCTTCAACCGCTTTGATAAGTAACTCGAAAATATTTGGGACCGCTGAGGCGACCCGGTTCCAGTTGGAAATATATGGCACTTCCATCGGTGTTTCCAAGAACTGATCGCCGGCACTTTCGATGCATCGAACGAAAGCCTCAGCCTGGCTTCCTTCCCTGTGTCGATCGTACTTGAGCCCATTAAGGACAGAATCATACTCGTACCGGGCGATGAGATCCTGGGCGATACGCAGGTAGCACGACTTTAGGGATACAAAAAATTCATGGGTCAGCGTGTGTCCCCTGCTTGCCATCGTTCTGAAAATGCACTTGGCGATGTCGGTTCCCATCTTTAATAGACCCTTGTTAGGATCTTCCAGTGTAAGGGGCTGATGCTTGTGTTCGTAATTGTCGGAGAGGTCGACCTGGCAAATTCTTCGAAGCGCACAATTGCGGTGAACCTCAGCCAGAACGCCAACCTCGATTCCCCAGTCACCAGGGATCCTCATACGCCGTGCGAGCTCCGTATCCATTGAAAATTCGCCAGCAAGGATGTAACGGAAGCTGTCGAGATAATCTAGAAATTCATTCGGTCCGAGGGTTGCCTTCAGAGACCGGATAAGGGGTGTGACAAAAATGCGTGTGACGCGACCGTGCATCTGGTCAGTGACTCGGCTATAATAGCCTTTGCAGAACTCGAATCCCATGTTTGGATGGGTTACCGGGTAGCAGAGCCGTGCAAGGAGTTCCCGGTCGTAAGTGGCAATATCACAATCATGTAAGGCAATTCCGTGGCTATCCTCCCGTCCGAGAATATATCCGTAAGCCGTCCAGGCGGACCTTCCTTTGCCATCTTCACCGACATCAATCCCATTTTGTGACAAGAGACTGTAGAGCTGCTCAATTCTTGGGCCGGTGCACCAAATCAGTTTTGGTTCTTGCGTTAAGGAGGAAAAAACCTTTTTCGCTTCTTTGAAATCATCTGGGTTCGCTTTGCCAATGGTAACGATAATGTTCTTGAGGTATTTTATATTTGGCAATTCCTTGATAATTCTCGGGAGGCCTGCCCCCTGTAACTCAACAGGGATGTAGGGAAGCACAAGGGAGATAGGACGGTGACTCGATGCCATCTCCAGCTCTGCCTCCAATTCTCTTACCTCTCGATGCTTAAGGCGATGGAAGGTCACAATTTCACCATTCTGGAAGAAATCGGTCATGGCTTCCTCCTTAAGGCATATTGCCCGCAATGTGTATGGCTCTAATTACCAGGTCACCTGTGAAAAGTACGTTGCTGCCAGCCTGGTGCAAACGCCCACCAGGTCAGCAATGAGGTATCATCCTCTCCCACCCGGCGTTTCCAATCGATGGGTCGGATGTCCAGGGTTTTGTCATCCTTGAACAACACGGCTTGCCGGCCGTCCGGCGTAACGCTCCAGTCGAAACCAGGCGCACGGGATGGTCCCAACAGGACCAGTTGGGTTCCCGTATAATCGGCCAGATAGTCTTCGCCGGAAAGAGACGGGCCGGATGCAAACGAGATTCCGATTCTAACCCACCCGGCAACCGGCGCGGACTGACCACAGACAGATGGCGGCTATCGGGGGCAAAGGCGAGATGCACGCGGTCTTTGCCCCAGTAACCGAATTCACGGCCAAAGGAATCGATTTTGACGCGCTGCGTCTTGGAGCCCTCTGAAAGCGCGCGCCACATAACGTAAACGGTGGACCGAATGGTCGGCATTTCAGGAGGGAGAGGCAAGTCCCATTGGCGGGCGATGACATAGGCAAAAAAACGGCCGTCAGGAGAGAACTCGACGACATGCGATTGAGATAAATAGGTGCATCCGGCGTACAATGCCAAAATCGCAGCCAACGACGGCCCATCTGACAACGGCATATGACGCCATCGCGCGTCGCGTAAACATAGGCCATGCCAATCTGGATCTCGATCTTCTTCATGCCCATCGGGTCATCCGAACCGAGACTGGTCCTCTTGTGGCTAATCCATCCTTTCAGAGACCATTCTTTTCTTCTTTCCCAGCCTTAATTCGTTCCAGTACGTTCTTCGCAACCTCTTCGATTTCATGTGGTACCTTGTAAGGTTCGCCTGTTAACACCTGTAAGGCCACTTTAATTGGCTCAAATTTGATGGTCATGTCTCCAAGTTTTTGAAACAATTTTACGTAGACCCGGAATACCCGTCGGATCTCTGTCTGAGATCGAAACCGAGATGTGGTACGAAAGGGGGCCTTTGCCCTTTTTCCTGCAAAAGGCCCTCTCTCATCAAAGCACAGGACTCGGTTGCCCTTCGCCTCGTAGACGACTATACCAGGCCGGAACGCCCCAGTACACCACAATCCTCTGACCCCTAACATGATGTGCTGAGCTTGCCCTTGACCCACAAGGGCATAATCCCCTATGCTCCGTCCCACTGAAAGCGAGCTCTTACCAGCTCACCTCATTACGGGCATATGCCCCCGGGCCAAAGCCTGGCCTCGACCCCGCCTGAGGTGTTGGTCGCGGGCATCACGGGCACTTGCTTCAAAGCCGCGCTGATCATCTTTCTTTCAACCGTCCTGGCGGCCTCCTCCCTCTGGATCGAAAATCGCCGCAGATCCAGATCTCTTAGCCCGGCGACGCGGCAGGCGTAGGTCCCGGCTACTCGTGGACTCACCGGTCTTGGGTGACCGACCCGGCGGCCGGTTCGGACATTTCACTCGGCGTGGCACGTAAGCAGGAAGGAAAAAAGGAGGGAAGCCGCGTGGGGACGCACTCAAAGTCCCGCGGGAAAACAGGAGGAACGTTACGATTCTATCACCTTCAGCGAGACCAGGGTATCGTCCGTCGCATGAATTCGAAAGTCCGAGGCCTTCTCATTGAGAAGGGTTTCTTCCTCTGAGACATTCACCATCCTTCCGTCTCGACATTCGAGCCTGAAAAACCCGTTGCTGGAGGCCCACTTCAGCTCTCACCCCGTCTTTCATCCATAAGCAGTCATTGCCGGGGGATAGATTTCAAAGTCCTTCGATGGATCCTGAGGGTAGGAAAGGTCTTTCCAATTAAGAGGTCCCTTTTCCGTTTGTTGACCGTTCAAAACCGCACTCCCTGTCAAACATGAAATGGATGATTCGCCCTCCGTTCGCACGTCCGTCATGATTTTGGATGTTCACGGGATAGGCTACTTTCTAAGGCGTGACCTTTCACCCGGAAGATGGCGCGCGCACAATTTTTCGCTTATCATTCTATTTCGAATTGATTTCCCATCCTCCTTATTGTAAAGGATGAAGAATGCGTGCAACCCTTTTGCCGGCAACAAAACCAATTACTGCAAAGGAGACAATCGATGAAGAAACTCGGGATGTTTGCACTGGTGTTCATGATGTTGGCGTCCGTCAATGCCTATGCCGAAACCCAGAAGGTCGTAATTGCCACGGGCGGTATCGGCGGGGTCTACTATTATTACGGAACGCAGGTTTCGGAAATATTGAACAAGAACGGTGTGTCCGCCACAGCCATCCAGACCGCCGCCTCCGTAGACAACATGCTCCTGATCCGAGACAAGACCAATGTGAGCAAGCAGACCTATTTCTTTGCCACAGTTTTGCCTGACACCGCCTATTTCGCCGTGAAAGGAAAACATGAAAGGTTTGCCCAAAAGCCGGTAAAGGCGGAGATCCTGTGGATGATGTATCCCAACTACCTGCAGATCATTACAACGGATCAATCGGGGATCACCAAGTTGTCGGACCTTAAGGGTAAACGGGTTTCAACCGGCGCACCCGGCTCCGGGACCGAATTTACCGCCATCAACCTGCTGGAGGCCGCCGGCATCGAACCCAAAAACTTCAAAAAGTGGGAAAAGTTGGGGGCGAAAGAATCGGACGAAGCCCTCTCCAACGGGACCATCGATGCCTATTTCTGGTCCGGAGGGCTTCCTACCGGCTCCATCGTTGAGCTTTCCAACACCCTCAAGCGGAAGGGAATGAATCTCTTCATCGTGCCCCTTCCGGATACGGATCCGGGAGTAGCCAAATTCAAAAAGGAGTTTTCCGGATTGGCTGACTCGGGGGTCATTGGGAAGAGCGTTTACGACACCGCCTCCGACACCCCAACCATCGCCTTCTGGAACATGTTCGTCTGTCCGGCATCCACTCCTTCAGACCTCGCTTACAAAGTCACCAAGGCGGTCTTCGAAAACCTGGAAACCCTGAGGGCCGCTGTAAAGCCCGCCAGGGACACCACACCTGAAAATACGGCGAAATTCATTGGAAAGGCCGCCATTCCCTTCCATCCGGGTGCGATCAAGTTTTTTAAAGAGAAGGGACTGGTCAAGTAGCGGGCATACGTGAGAAGAAACCGTTTCCTGATATCCGGACTGTCGCTGGTCTGTCTCATTCTCCTCGTCAAACCCGCAGTAGTAAAAACAGACGACCACTCCAGACTGCTGGTGCTCTTGCGCTGGCAGTCCGGAGTGATCCGCTTTGTAAACTCCGTCACGGGAAGACCGGTCAGGATCCATTTCCGGATAGGCGGTCTTTTTCAGAATTTTGCGGTCACCACCGACGAAACCACCGAGGCCTACTACACGAACGGGCTTTATTCCATGAACGATGTCGATTCAAAGGAATCCGTCGATATCCTTCGGTTCTGCTCCATGAAGGGAATCCGCCTGACTTTGGGTTTTTATGATCTCGACGTAAAAGGGGGTTGTCTGGAAGTGAGACTCTTATGGACCGTGTAATCCGAAGGGTTGTCTTCGTTCTGGCGATTATCGGGACCCTGTACCATCTTTACCTGGTTGTCCATCCCTACACGCCGTTGTCTCGATACCACATCTCGATCCTGAACCTGACCCAGGTCCAGAGGGCAACCCATGTATTTCTGATCTGTATCATAGGGTATCTGGTGAATATTTTGCGCGCGAAGGAACGGAGACGCGGCGGAGGTCTTCCCCTTGCCTTTCTGACGGCCGTGGTCCTCTTTGATTTCCTCAAATTGGACCTCCCTCTTTACTTGAAGGTCTTTGCCGTCGCCATATGGGGGTGCGCCATGCTTCCACCCATGATCCCCTCCATCCAAAGGGTCACGAACATCGTCTGCGCGATTCTCAGCTTGCTTCCCTTCGTCTATCTCGTTGTCAACTATCAAGAGCTCATTTATAGAGCCATTATGCCCGAGCCATGGGATCTTCTCATGTCCCTGACTGAAGTCCTGCTGGTCCTCGGGGTCATATTCCGGCTGAGCGGCCCCATCATGCCCATTTTCGTCATGGTTTTCCTTCTCTATAACCTGTACGGGTACCTGATGCCGGATGTCTTTGCCCATCCCGGTTTTGACCTCGACATGCTCCTGGGAAAGATGTATTGCGAGACGGAGGCAGGAATTTTCGGTACGATCACGGGGGTCTCGGTAAAATATCTCATCTACTTCACGACCCTCGGGGCCATCATCTCCAGACTCAACTTCGGGAAAATCATTGCCAACATGGCGTTGCTCTTCGTGGGAAGAAGTCCGGCCTCGCCCGGAAGGACGAGCTCGATCATGGCCGTCCTCATGGGCATGTTTTCCGGTTCCGGGGCTGCCGACACCCAGTTTGTGGCGACCTTGACCAAACCTCTCTACGACAAGGTCGGTTACGACAAACTGGTCGCTGCCGGCATCATCGCTACGGTGGGCTCCATCGCCTACATCACGCCCCCCGTCATGGGTTCCATTTCATTTCTCATGGTGGAGTTGCTCTCGATTCCGTATTCATGGATTATCGTCATGGCCCTGGGACCGATGCTCCTCTATCTCTTTGGGATCGTCGTCTACAATGAGCTCTACGTGAGAAAGAAAAAATTGCCGAAGATGGAGCTCACATCGGAGAACGATTTTTCATACTTCAGGCGCTACTGTTATGTTTTCGTGCCGATCGTGTTCATCATCCTGTTGATCTACAGGGGCTATTCCATCAATCTCACCGTCACCCTGGCCGCCGTGCTTTTCGTTGTTTTCGCCTACGTCGACAGGACCGTCCGGCCGAAGGTGAGGAATCTGTTCGAGGCCCTCGCGGAGGGGATCATTTTCCTGCTTCCTATCGCGAGTGCCGTGATCGCGGCGAACATGATCATGACCATGATGGTGATGAGCGGGCTGGCCTCAAAGTTCTCCATGGTATTAATGAGAATCAGCGGAGATAGCATCCTTCTGGCAACGGCCTTCACGGGGGTCTTCAGCCTGATTCTGGGAATGGGCGTGCCCCCTGTGGCTACTTACGTCCTGACCTCCGCCCTTACCGCCCCGGCCATTCAGCAACTCGCAACCGTCAACGGGATCCCCGAAAATGTGGCCCTTCTGGCAACCCACATGTTTCTCTTCTACTATGCCGTACTGGCGGAGGTGACGCCCCCCGTGGCCCTCTCCGCCTACGCCGCGGCCTCCGTGATGGGGACCGACCCGATCAAGACCGGCGTCTTTGCGGCCCGGGTAGCCCTCCCCAAATATCTGCTCGGGATCACTTTCATCCTGTCTCTGAGCGGGAGCGGGCTCCTGATCATCCCGGTCATCCAGACGTTGCCTCTGGGTGAGGCCGTGGTGCAAATCACCATTCGATATCTCATCACCCTGCTTGCGATCTTTTGCCTGAACGTCGCCGTGATCGGCTATTTCCTCAAGGACCTTTCTTTCCTTGAAAGGTGCGTGGTCGGTGTTAGCGCGACCCTGCTCTTTTATCCCTCCTCCCAAACGGACGTGATCGGGTGCCTGATCCTGACCGCTTTCTTGGCAAAAAAGTGGATCGAACGCCGCAGGGAGGTGGCATCACAGGCCACATCCGCCGGGTAGAATTCCCTCCGGCCAAGCGCTGGGCGCATCAAGAGACTTTTAAACCCCGAGGAGAGTTCCTCTCCAAAGGGACAATCATCCCCGATCTCTATCCCGCAGATCCCCGCCTCTTTGGGCATCCGGTATCCAGATCCTTTCCCAGTTGAAAGATTTCGAAAAAATGGAATTGAACATTCACGAGTGTCGGGCAAAAGAATTCGTAGCCCAGACGAAGGAACTCTGGACTATCCAGATGAATATTGCAGTCTCGTAATAGAAAAGTCTCGGATACGCCTGCCATTGTTAAAATAACAAGGTGGGCAGGGAATAATAAAGCCGAGCACTATTTCTTTCACCGTTTCGGCCGGGCGGTATCCGCCTCGTGATTCGGGGCGTACTCCAGGAAGAACCGGTAAAAGGCCACCACGACCAGGGCGTGGGTGATCTCTCCTTCTCGGATGAGGCTCCGGATGTCTGTCAAGGGGTGGGTCACAACCTGGATGTCTTCCTTATCGTCCTGCTCTTGCTCCCCCGCCGGGAAAACGTCATGGGCAAGGAAGGTAAAGCAGCGGTTGTTCTGGATTGCGGGGTTCGGGTGCACGTACCCGAGTGGCGATATGGAGACGGCTCGATACCCGGTCTCTTCATAAAGTTCCCTCTTGGCGGCCTCTTCGGGCGTGTCGTGATCCTCGACCAGGCCGCCCGGGATTTCTAAAGTCACGTCCCGGGTGCCGTGACGGTACTGCCTCACCATCACGACCTCTCCGGCCGGGGTGATCGGGATCACGTTGACCCAGGAGGAGGACTCAAGGACAAAGAAATCGTGGGCCTCGCCGGTCCTCGGGGATTGCGCCCGGTCGGTGCGCAGGCTGAAAACGCGGTAGGACCGGTCTCTCTGGCTCGACAGGATTTTCCATGGTTTGGGTGACAAAGTGGTCTCTCCTTTATGGCGTTCAAAAAACCACCGCGGCCACGACGCCTGCAAGGAGCGTGACGCTTACGTAGCTGTTGATGGTGAAAAAGGCGGCGTTAATGCGGTCGAGTTTTTCAGGCCCGACCATCCTGTGCTCCAGGAACAGAAGTACCCCCACGATCAGGGCAGAGAGAAAATAGGGCCACGCAAGGGCCGCAAGGATGCCGGCCCACACAAAGAGGGCGAAAGCCACCACATGGATGGCCGATGAAAATCGGAGGGCACAACGGATGCCCACACGAACCGGGATGGAGTGGAGGCCCACGCTTCGGTCGAACGCGACGTCCTGACAGGCGTAAATCACGTCAAACCCGGCCACCCAGCAAATGACCCCCGATGCGATCAGGATGACGGGCCAATCCAGCCGGCCGGCCACGGCAAGATAGCCCCCCACAGGGGCGAAGGCCAGGGCCAGGCCCAGAAAGAGGTGGCTGGTCCAGGTGAACCGCTTGGTGTAGGAGTACCCGAGGACGACCAAAAGGGCCAACGGGGAGAGATAAAAACACCAGGGATCAAGGGCCAGGGCAGAGAGGAGAAACAGCAGGATGGATGCGCAAAGGAGCATCGTCACAACGGGTCTGCGGAGCTTTCCTGCCGGGAGCTCCCGGTTGCTCGTCCGGGGATTGAGGCTGTCGTAGGTGTGGTCTGCCAGGCGATTGAACGCCATGGCCGCGGTCCGCGCACCCACCATGGCGCCCAGGATCAAAAGCGTCTTCTGCCCTTGGGGCCATCCGCCAGCCCCGAGAATCGCGCCCATATAAGCAAGGGGTAGAGCGAACACCGTGTGCTCGAATTTGATCATCCGGAAGAAGTGGCCCAGTGCCTCCATACCGTTTCAGCCCAGCCCGAGTTTCGCCCACAGGGTGTCGATCCGGTTTTTCACGTGCGGATCCATCTCGATGACCTCCGGCCACTCCCTGGTAAACCCCTCCTCCGGCCACTTCCGGGTGCAGTCAACGCCCATCTTGCTTCCCATAAGCGGAAGTTCGGCGGCATGATCCAGCACGTCCACTGGCCCCTCCGCGAAGACCACGTCCCTGCGGGGCGCCACATTGTTTCCCAAAGCCCATAGGACCTGGGACATGTCCTGTACGTTGACCTCCTTGTCGAAGATGAAGATCATCTTGGAAAACATCATCTGGCCCAGCCCCCACACGGCATGCATCACCTTTTTAGCGTGGGCCGGGTAACGTTTGTCAATGGAGATGAAGGCCAGGTTGTGAAAGACCCCCTCAATGGGGAGATTTATGTCCACGATCTCAGGGAGTTGCTTCTGGATCAATGGGAGGAAGAGCCTCTCGGTCGCTTTGCCGAGAAATGCATCTTCCATGGGCGGACGGCCAACGATGGTCGTTTGGTAGATGGGGTGGTTGCGGTGCGTGAGGCAGGTCACATGGAAAACGGGGAAGTCATCCGCCAGGGAATAGAATCCCGTGTGATCGCCGAATGGTCCCTCTCTCCTTCGTTCATGCGGTTTTACGAAACCCTCGAGGACCATCTGGCTGTTTGCGGGGACATGGAGGTCGTTGGTGACACACTTTACCAGTTCCACTGGACGTTTTCGCAGGTAGCCCGCCAGGAGGTATTCGTCCATGTCGTCCGGCATGGGGGCCGTGGCCGCGTAGGTGCAGGCCGGGTCCGGCCCGATGGCGACCGCCACGGGCAGGTCAACCCCCATTTCTTCCGCCACCCGGTAGTGTTGTGCGCCGCCTTTGTGGAGATGCCAGTGCATGCCCGTGGTTTGTCCGTCGAACACCTGAAGCCGGTACATGCCCAGGTTCCGTTTGCCGGTGCCCGGATGGGCGGTTGCCACGAGTCCCATGGTAATGAATGGGCCCCCGTCCCCCGGCCAGCACTTGAGCACGGGCAAGACCAAGAGGTCCACGGCCTCCCCCTTGAGGACCACCTCCTGACAGGGGGCCGAGCGCACCGTCCTGGGGAATATGGAGGTGAGTCGTCTCACCTTCGGGAGCCATCGGAGCTTGTCCATGAGGGTCTCGGCTTTCTTCATTTCCATGAAGTCCACGAGATCCCGGGCAAGGAGATCGAGATCTTCGACTTCCAGGGCAAGGCGGACCCGCAACGGCGACCCGAACAGGTTGATCAGCACGGGAAACCCCGATGGAGACTGTACGTTCTCGAACAGAAGCGCGGGGCCCTGACGCTTGCTTACCCGATCCGTGATTTCGGTGATCTCCAGATCCGGGTTCACCGGTTCCTTGATTCGGGCCAGCTCCCCTCTCGCTTCCAGGAGTTTGATGAATTCGGTCAGGTCCTTATGGGCCATTTCCAGCACCGGTTGGAAGGGTTGTCCTTTTGGCTTTATCCCGGGTCTTGACAACCATGGATGGCTCGCCGGAAAAGAACCGCTCCAGGTCATCAAGATGGTGACAGACGGGCATGGGCGGGAGGCTTGCCAGAAACAGCCTGCCATACCGGCTGTTCAGGATGCGCACATCCAGGATGGATAGGATGCCCCGGTCCGTCCTCTGGCGTATCAGCCTCCCCAGCCCCTGCTTTAACGAAATGATGGCGGCGGGGACCTGGTATTCCAGGAACGGGTTTCCTCCGCGGGAGCGGATGCTTTCAATCCTTGCCGCAATGAGCGGGTCCCCCGGGGAGTCGAAGGGGAGCTTGTCGATGATCAGGCAGCTGAGGGCTTCCCCTGGCACGTCCACCCCCTCCCAGAAGGACCCCGTTGCCATCAGGATGGAATGCACATCCTCCTTGAAGGCCTGGAGCAGGACCGACTTGGGCGCGTCGCCCTGCCTGTAGACGGTGTAGGGCATCGAGCCCCCCAGGGCCTCATAGACCCCATTGAGGTTGCGGTAACTTGTAAATAGGACCAACGCCCTGCCTTTGGACCTGAGGAGGATCTCCCGTATCCTCTTGCCTGCCTCCAGCATAAAACGTTCATCCGATGGGGGCGGGAGGTCCTTCGGGAGGTACATGAGTGTCTGGGTCTTGAAGTCGAAGTGAGAAGGGTGGACCGCCTCCAGGCCGTCGTCAGGGACGCCCACCCGCTTGCGGAAGTAGCTGAAATCCCCGTTTATGGAAAGTGTCGCGGATGTGAAGACGGCGGTTTCAAGGCGGTCAAACAAGAGGGTCCTCATGCCTTCTGACACATCGAGCGGTGAGGCGTGAAAAATGACCGTCTTCCTCCGCCTCTCATACCAGTTGAGCCAGTCCGCATCCCTGGGCTTGAGCGCCTCGTCGGTTACCTCCATCAGGTGACCGGCCCTCGCTCGAAACTCGAGGAATTCCGGATCGTTTGACTCCATGGCGGAGGAGGCTTCCTGGATGAACCGAAGGCCCTGCTTGATCTCAGCGAAGGGGTCCTTCCTTCATCCGATCGAGGGTCTCTCGATCGATCCTCCCCTTTTCCTCCTGTCCCAAAAAGGATCCATGAAGGTCGGCGCACCCCGCCCTCAAGGGAAAGAGTGAGGCCTTGATGTCCTGGACGTCCTTTGCCCTTTTTTCAAAATCTTCAGCCAGCTCCATCAACTGCCCGGTGGAGAGGCTCTCCCCGAAGTTGGCCGTGGCGATGTCTTCAATGTGGTGTGCCTCGTCGAAAACCGCCACCTGAAAACGGGGGATGATCTCACCAAAACCGTGCCTTTTCACTTTAAGGTCCGCGAAGAAGAGATGGTGGTTGACCACGATGATCCTCGCCTGGGCAGCCCTTTTCCTGAGTCGATTCAGAAAGCATTCCTCCATATGGAGGCAGTCCGGTCCCAGGCACTGCTCCGATGTGCAGGAGAGCACATCCCAGAGCGGGTCATCGTCGGCCATCCAGGGGACCTCGGCCCGGTCCGCAAATGGGGTCCTGACCAGCCATCGGTCCAGCTTGCGCTTTGCCTCTTCAAGATCGTCGGTCCAGAGCGTGGCCTGGGAAAAGAACTGGTGATAACGATGGAGGCAGAGGTAGTTTCGCCTGCCTTTCATGAGGAGGATATCAAATTTGAGCCCCGTGGCCTTCCTGATTAGCGGGATGTCCTTAAAGACGATTTGTTCCTGGAGATTCTTCGTTCCTGTGGAGATGACCGCCTTCTTGCCGCTCAGGATAAGGGGAACCAGGTACCCGAAGGTCTTGCCGGTGCCGGTGCCGGCCTCGACGATGACCACCGTTTCATTCTGAAGACCCTCCCACACCATCGTGGCCATCTCCACTTGTGAGGGACGGAACTCGAAGCCGTCGAGATTGCGTTCCAGCAGGCCGTTGGCCCCGAGGATTTCGTCTATGGAAGGGCTTTGCTCTGTCATGGCCCCAATATAGTTTGGGTGCGAAAAGGCGTCAACGCCGAAACCGTCCGCTTTGGACCACGCAAGAAAACCCTTTGAATCCCAGAGGCAACACGCTAGAATCAAACGAGCCTTGTTTCGGTAGAGAATGGCGGATTTTCAACTTCAGCCTGAGGGGGGATGGAGATGCCAGATGGATTGGATGTCATTATTGTCGATGATGATCCGGCGGTGTGCGAGATGCTCTCGGAAGTCATCAAACGGTTTTACGTGTGGGGTCAGGTGAGGGCCTTCACCGGTGCCAAAGCGGCAACAGATTACTGCCGCAGTTGTGAAAACGGCGTGGCCATCTTCGTGGTGGATGTCTATTTGGATGACCAGACGGGGTTTCATTTCCTGGACAGCATCCAGCGCAAGTTTCCCATGGCCAATGAGGACACCGTCATGATCACCGGTAAGGCGAGCGATGAGGTGGTGGACATGTGCGTGGCCTCTGACATCACCCATCTCCTGGAGAAGCCCGTGAAGGCCTATGCCCTCCAGCTCGCGGTAAGGGCCATCGTCACCAAATACATCCGGTTCGCAAAACGGATCCTTGAAGACCCGGGCATGGCACAGCTCGTATCCCACCTTTGAAGTGCCCAACCCGGCCAGGCCGGAAACAAAAATCGTGACCATTTTGCGCCCAATTTCATCGCTAAGGGCCTAAAGTGGCAGGTGTCTGAAATGCGCTAAGGTTGAAAGGGCTGTGAGATAAATTCTTACACCTTGTGCCTTGCGCCTATCCCTCATCTTCTGATCATTGGCTTTTGATAGGAGTACCTTGATGGATCAGGAAACGATTCGCCTGAGGCGGATTGAAAAGGGGCTGGATCGGGATGACGTGACCCTCCCCATCTTCAACCAGGTGGCCCTTGAAATGCAGCGGCTGATCAACAGCGGCAATTTTAGCCTCAACGACATCGGCAAGGTGATCATGAGGGACCCGGGTCTTGTTTCGGATGTCCTCAAGATGGCCAACTCGTCCTTTTACGGGGGGCTCACTCCGGCAAGAACCGTTCAAGAGGCGAGCGTGCGCCTCGGGGCCAAGAGCCTCTTTAACCTGGTGACCGCACTGACCCAGAAGCAGCTCTACCGAAGCAAAAAGAAAGCGTTCCAACCCTGGATGAAGCCCCTCTGGAGCCACGCCTTGGGGGTGGCGTTTTCATCCCGGTGGCTTTCACAGTATGTGGGACTTCAGGCCCAGATGGAGGAGGCGTTCATGGCCGGCCTGCTTCACGACGTGGGCAAGCTTTACGTGCTTCGGGTGGTGGAAGATGTGGAAAAGGAACTGAGGGAGAAGCTGCCGGTCGATGTGGATTTCATCTCCTCCCTCATGAATGAGAGGCATCCCGACGTGGGTGAGCGGTACATGATCCGTCTGAACATGCCGGAGGTTTATTGCCTTGTGGCCGGCAGACACCACGACGCCGAGGTGAGTCCGAAACCCTCCATCCTCAATGTGGTGAGGCTGGTGGACCTGGCCTGCAATCGGGAGGGGATCGGCCTCAAGAAGCTACCGGAGATCCACCTTGAGGCCTCACCCGAGGCCATAGCCCTCAAGGTGGGCCCGGAGCTCGTGGAAGAGCTCTCCCAAAAGCTGAAAGACTATATTGCTTCTCTCACGGAGCTCCTGGGCTCGGGTTAAACAGGGCCTGCTAAAAGACGCATCCGCATCCTTTCATGGACTTGCAGCCGTTCGAGCGACATTCCAATCACCTCCCTGGCCTTGTCCTTTTGCGCCCCGTATGTCTTGAAGAAGTCCTCCACCTGACGCGCCCTCCCAAGCCCGCCCCAAGGAACCACGGCGGCGATAATCCGCTCGTAATGGACCGGGTGGAGGTGCTCGAGTGCTTCCAGGTGGTTCACGTAGTAGTCCCACAGGAGCGGGAGGGCGTAGGGATTTGAGGCCATGGCGCCTATGGGGACGAACCGGTTGCGGGCCGGCACCTTGTCGAGCACCCATGTCTGGGTCCGCTCAATGAGGGACCTTTCCCTGAACCGCCCCAGGGCCGAAAGGATATTCATCCGCTCGTGCTCGCTTTGTGACGTGTCGAGCCGTTTGAAGAACCAATCCAAGGCCTCTTCCCCGCCACAGAGGGCGCCGATTTCCATTACGCCCCGCATGATGTCCGGGTGGACCGGCTTGCCCTGGACCATGGAACGGAATCGATCCCGGCCAAAGGCCTCTGCAGTGCTCACCCCATATAGCGCCGCCTGATAGAGCATGTGGTCTCTCAGGACGGATGTGGTGTTCGGCTCATGGGGTCCAGGCTCAAGACCGATCCGCTTGAGCGTCGCATCCAATATGTGTCTCGCCGTCTCCACGACCCTTTTCCTCATGGCCCCTTCGGCGATCAGATGGGCCTGATGCAGGTGGGTGAATGTGCTGATCAGGGGCAGGAACCCATCTTCCGCCGGGCAGGCGGAGACCCACTCCAGATAGGTTTCCATGGGTATTTCTCCACACATGGTCAGGGCGAAGAGGTCGTTCTGGAGGCCCCAGCGGTCTTCGGGCGGGAGTCCGCCAGGGCGGGCAACTTCCTCCCGGAGGCGCAGAAGGGCATCTTCATCCAGGTATTTCACGCGGTAAAAACCATATTGGCCTCCATTGACCTTGAAGGCCCTTGCATCCGGTCCGATCCTGACGGAGGCGGACGGTTTGTCCAGGACCGTTGAGACCACGTCGCTTGCGCCCCCCTCCCGGATCACCCGGATGGCAATCGGGATTATCCAGGTCTGCCGGGCGTCGTTCGGCAGGAAGGTGAAGCGCCGCTGCGTCAGGTGCAGCGTGTCTTGGTCTCTACGCACCTCGATGAGCGGGTAGCCCTCCTGCTCCACCCAGCTTCGCATCATCTCCTGCACGGGTCTTTCCGAAACCGCCTCCATGGCCTCCCACAGGTCATGGCTCGCGGCCGATCCGTATTGATGACTTTTCAGATATCCTCTCAACCCCCCCTTGAACGAGGACTCACCGATATATCCTTCGATCTGCCTCAGGATGCTCCCCCCCTTGTTGTAGATGATGGGGGCCGTGCTCACGTTGATCACCACGTGCTCGCCGCCGGGGATTTCAATGGGCGTGGTCTGCTGCAGCGCATCCCGATCAAGGGCGACCTCCGTCTGCCCATATAGGAACTGGGACCACATCTCCCATCCGGGAAAATAGTGATGGACCACAGCGTAACCCAAATAGGTGGCAAAGCTTTCGTTGAGCCAGAGGTATTTCCAGTCGGCCGGCGAGACCAGGTTTCCGAACCACTGGTGTGCCATCTCATGAGCGATCACGCCGCAGATCCGCTCTTCCCCGGACTTGGAGGTGACGTCGGGGTTGTGAAGGAGGAGATTCTCTCTGAATGTGATGGCCCCCCAGTTCTCCATGGCGCCCGCAGCAAAGTCGGAAATGGCGATGAGGTCCAGCTTGGGGAGCGGGTAGGGTGTGCCGTAATAGTCCTCACAGAACGTCAGGGCCTGTCTCCCGAATTTGAGACCAAACCGGCCTTGCTGGGACATCCCCGGCATGGTGAGCACCCGAACCAGAACCCTGCCCGGGTCTTCCAACCGTTCAAACTCGCCTACACCAAAGAAGAGCAAATAGGTAGGCATCTTGGGGGTCCGGTCGAACTTCACATGCTTTTTGCCGGCTTCAGGCGTCCGCTCCTCGATCACGGGCATGTTCGAGACGGCCTGGAGGTGTTGGTCAATGACCATCTCCACCTCAAAGGCCGCCCTGTGCGCAGGATGGTCAAAACAGGGCAGGGCACGTCTCGCGTCGCTTTCCTCAAACTGGGTCACGGCCGCAAATCTTTCCTTATCGTCTGCCTTAAACCGGGTCCTGTAAAAACCGGCCATCCGGTCGTTGATCTGCCCCACGAACTCGGTTGACAGCACGAATTTTCCCTGGTGTTCCCTGGGGAGATCCACGGCAAGGGATTCGCTCTTGGGGTCCACCCGGAAAGGACAATCGAAGGCTTCCCCGTCCAGTCGGACCTTGCAGTGAAAGATTGCAAGGTCCAGGGCGTCGAGGACCACCTGGGTTAAAGGGCGTTTGGCTTCCGCCTCCATTTCCAGGTTGCCATAAAAACGGAAATTCACCAAGTCGGGCTGAATGCGGATTTTGTAACACACGGGCAGCACGTTCTCAGGATTCATGGTCACCTCTTTTAATGGTTTTGGACAAACATGACATCCCTCCTACTGGACCTCCTTGACCTTTTAAAGGAAAAAGGGCTTTACCTCAATGTCTTTCGTCTTATATTTTAGCAAAAGGACGACACTGAGATAGGGGCTTGTCTGGGGAAGTGTTGACAGTGTCAAGTGAGTGGTCATGCGGATGCGTTTTCTCGAAGATGATGTTTGTCTTTGAAGAGGCAAGTTTGGATTATGGGAGGAGGTGAACGTAAATGGCCGAAAAAATCAAGGTAACCCCTGAGGTGTGTTCATACACCGATGAGGAGCATAATAGACTGACGATGGAGATTTCTTTGCCTGGTGTGAAGAAAGAGGACATAAAACTGAAGATGCATAACGACAGCGTCTATCTGTCTGCAGTAAGGGATGACGTGGAATACGTAACGGCCTATTCCTTTTGCTGCCCGGTCGTGCCTGGTAAGGCGGAGGCAAACTATGAAAACGGACTCCTTAAAATCAATGCCCCATTTCAGGATGCGATGGAGGATGCAGTGAGCGTGAGTATCAACTAAACTCACGACGCCGGGTCCCCCGTGAGAGACCCGGCGTCTTCTTTATATGAAGAAGAAAAATTCGAAGCACGAATCCCGCGAACCCGCGGGATGAAATCCGAAAAAAATCGAATGAGAGCAAATCCCAATCCCGCGGGACAAACGGGCGAGAGGATGATCTGCCATCCGCCAGAATCACGGTGGACCTGAAGACAAGATGACCCCGCGGAAATGGGAACTTCAATATTCGGCATTCGGCATTGATTCTGATAAGAGAAGCCGGCGAGTTGACTAATACCTTCGGAACCAATCTAAGGAAGGGCGAGATCCCTTTTGAGCATTTGAATTCCGGATTTCGAGTTTCATGTTTATCCGCGTCAGGGGAATATGGAATCTGGGATGTGGGGAGAACGCACATCGCTCTTAATAAGGGGGGAGAGATCGAGTATGATTCGCAAGGTTCTTTCAATTCTTGGCGGTGTGTTGTTTCTTCTTTACGCAACCCACCCTGCACTTGGCAATGAAGTCCGCCACCGAAAATTTACCTCAAAGGAGATCGCATCGATGAAAGAGACAACGGCCGTCATTCACACGAAACTCGGAGATATCAAGCTCGCCTTTTACCCGGAACTGGCACCCAACCACGTGGAGAGTTTTATTACGCTCTCCAAAAAGGGGTTTTTCGATGGAACCACTTTTCATCGGGTGGTCCCGGGTTTCGTGATTCAGGGCGGTGATCCCAATACCAAGGACCCGGACAGGTCCAGACACGGCATGGGTGGACCGGGTTACCAGATCAAGGCAGAGTTCAGCGACAAACCCCACAAGAGGGGGACGCTCTCCATGGCGCGCTCTGCTGATCCCGACAGCGCCGGTTCCCAGTTTTTCATCTGCGTGGCGGACGCCCCGTTTCTTGATGGCAAGTATACCGTGTTCGGGGAAGTGACCTCGGGCATGGACGTGGTGGACAAGATTATCGCCCAGCCCAGGGACCCGCGAGACAACCCCACCGAACGGATCGAGATGAAGGTGGAGATCGTCGAACCACAGCCGTGATCCGCTCGTTGCCCGCCAGCCGAAACGAGGGTTCAGAGAAGGGCAACCGCCTCGATTTCGATCTCTGCGTCTTTTGGCAGGCGGGCAACTTCCACGCATGCCCTCGCAGGTGGCTGAGAAGGGAAGAACGGTGCGTATGCCTCGTTGACCTGCGAGAAATCATCCATGTTGGTAATGTAAAGGGTCGTCTTGACGACCCGATCAAGGGATGTCCCTGCGGCTTGAAGTATGGCATCCAGGTTCTTGAGCGCCTGACGGGTCTGTGCCTTGATGTCTCCCCTGATGACCGTTCCGGTCTCGGGGTCGATGGGAATTTGGCCCGACACAAAGACCCAGGGTCCCGATCGGACCGCCTGAGAGTAAGGGCCAATGGCGGCCGGCGCGCGGCCTGTCTGAATAATTTCCTTTTCCAACGAAATTACCTCCTTTTTCCAACGGAAATCCGAAATCCGAAGCACGAAATGGTCCTTCGGACTCCCCATCGTGCCGATGGGGTCCCCGGTTTCGAAACAATCCCGCGGGCCCGCAGGATCTTCCTGTTACCTGTTTTGTCCAGCGTCCTCGCGGGATGCCCTTTTTTAAATTTGTTTCGGATTTCCCCCGCAGGGTGGATATTCGGATATTTTCCACATCTCATATCCCATCGGTAAAAATCATGTAAACAAATTTCTTTCCTACCTCGTCTCATAACGGTAAAGGGCTCGATTCTGTCACCCGAAGAAAAGAAAGACATGAAACGCTTTGGTTTGATCCGGAAAGTCGCTATAATCTCTTGTGGGTTGATGGAAACGGCGCCGGTCAACGCAGGCAGGATCTCGGCGGATAGATCCGCCGGCGGGCCGGGAATGGGGCCGGCAACGTCGTAAGATGAGGCAGCGGGCATGGAAATGGGTGCGGGGATGGACGGGGCATGACCCGGTCGGCCACAGCAGAGCCTTTCGCTGGGGAGGCGGCCGCCGCAACCCCTGTCACGACGCTCGTCACGAAGGCGAAAGAGGGTGAAAGGTGGGCCTTTGAGAGGTTGATGCGCATGTTTCATGGAGAGATCTTTCGGATGGTCTTTCACCGCATCCGCTCTCCATGGGATGCGGAAGATGTGACGCAGGACACCTTTCTGCTGGCATACAAGAACCTGACCTCCCTCAAGGAGGCCGATCGGTTCAAATGCTGGATATTCCGGATCGCCGTCAACCGCGCGCGGGATTTCAACCGGCGCAAAAGGCTTCTCGCCCTGTTCGAGCCCCTGGGGGATCACGAAAAAGAGAGGGAACTGCCCGACCGGGATTCTAATGACCATTCCTCCATGGACGCCATCGACCGGGAGACCTTCTGGAGGGAGGTGGGCAGCTACCTGAAGAAGCTCCCCCGAATGGAACGGGAAGTGTTCACCTTGCGCTTCGTGGACCATCTCAACATCCGGGAGATATCCGAAGTGCTGGGTACGGGAGAAAGCGCCATCAAAACACATCTTTATCGGGGACTTGCCAAATTCAGAAAGAACCCGTCCATGAGCCGTTGGATTGAAGAGAGATGACTTTGAAACCCATTACGACCCCTCACCTCAGTGAAGACGAAATCGTGGTGGCCATGGTGGATGCGGCGGACCTTGCCCCTTCCAGGCAGAGCCACCTGCATCACTGCCACCATTGTGAGGCCGCGCGGCGGCGGTTGGAGCGAGGACTCGTGCGATTCGGTGAACGTGTGGATCAGTGGACCCCGTCACCGCTCGGGCCTGCGTCGTTTCCCGATCGTCCGATAAAGGTCCACGGCCTCGGCTGGAATTGGGCGTGGAAGGGCATCACTGCAGCGGCGGCAGCGGCCTTGGTTATCATGGTCGTAAACCTTTGGCCCCAGCCTCCAATCATCGGACCGCTCTACCCCTCCGGGGTCGCAGAAAAGGGGCCCGTGGAAACGGAACGGCTGGTCGGCCAGGTCAACGCGCTTGTGGAAAACGCCCTGCCGGCCGCCTACATGGCGCTCACTGGAGGAAACGGTTCCCTGTTGGATGATGAATTCATGGACTTCATCGTCCCGCCGGTGACTGAAAAGGTGTCCCACATTGATCAGAGAAGAGGTCATGTGCCATGCTGAAACGAATTTTTCTTCCGACTCTTTTTCTCTTAACAGCCGGTTTTTTCCACGGTGATGCCCTCAGCCAGGAGACGGTTATCGGAAAATGGTGGCATAACCCCGTGATCACCAGACGCGTAACCCTGGCGTTACAGGAAAGAAAGCTCCTGGATGAGAAATTCCTCGAAACCCAGCGAAGACTCATCGCGCTCAAGAATGACGTGGAGCGGGAACAGTTCGAGCTGGAGAACCTGATCGAGAAGGAGACCCTGAATGAGGATGCCATCATGGGTCAGTTCAGGAGGCTCGAAAAGGCCCGGGAGGACCTCTCATCAGAACGATTCCGGTTCCTGTTGGAAGTGAGGAAAATCATGGGGCTCCAACGGTTTCAGACGATCAAAATGGCCTTTCAGGCATTCAGAAACCCTGTGCCCGCCACAAAGGCGCAACCCGAGGCGGATCAGTAACAGCGTCAGCCTGAACCATTTCTCAACGGTTTTTCATTCTCTCCTCCTCCGTTAACCTCAACCCCCCCGGCCTGGGTCCGCATGGATGGTTTTCTCCTGCAAGCCCAGGCCGAGGGGCCCTTTACAAACTGCCTTCACTGATCACTCGCCTTTTTCCCCGTCTTCACTGATAACTGATACTGATAACTGATCACTTTATTCCGTTGAACGGCCCCCGATATTTGACTGAGGGGACATCCGTCTTACTTTCTTCTAGACTGCGACATCAGATCGCACTTGCCTATTCAGGGAGGTTCAATGAATCATGTTGACGCATGGACGAAACGATCAACGAGACTATCCGTTTCTGCCAACCAGAAACGTCGTGCTATTTCCGGAAATGCTTGTCCCACTTTTCGCGGCGAGAGCGAAGTCCATCAAAGCGCTTGAGCACGCCATGGCCGGCGATCGCCAGATCGTGCTTGCGGCCCAGAAAAGCGAAGAGATTGAGACCCCCTCAGTAAGGGACCTGCATCGTGTGGGGGTCCTGGCGGCCGTGCTGCAACTCATCAAGCTTCCGGACGGTTCCATGAAGGCCCTGGTGGAGGGGAAGGAAAGGTGCAGGATCACGGAGTTTGAGGAGGGAGGCGAGTTCTGGCGGGCCCAGATCGAGACGCTGGCCGGCGTGGAAGTACGGTCTTCCCAGACCGAGGCCCTCGTAAGGGGAATCCGGTCGAGCTTCAAGGAGTACGCAAAGGTCAACACCAAGATCAGCGAGGAGTTGGTCAACACCATCGAGGCCATGGACGACGGCTCGCGCCTGGCAGACACGATCGCAGCCCAGGTGAACTTCAAGCTGCCCGACAAACAGACGCTCCTCGAGACCCTGGATTTAAACCGTCGGCTTGAGATCCTTTTCGAGATGCTTCGAATGGAGATCGACGTCCTTAAGCTGGAACAAAGTATTGGTGAGCGCGTCAAGAAGCAGATGGAGGAGAATCAGAAGAACTACTATCTTAATGAGCAGATGCGCGCCATACAAAAGGAGATGGGCACCAAGGACGACTTGAAGGCCGAAATCGAAGACCTGGAAAAGCAGGTCAAGAGGAAGAGGCTGTCGAAAGAAGCGCGGCTGCGGGTCAAGCAGGAGATGAAGAAGCTGAAAATGATGTCCGTATCATCGCCCGAGTTCCCCGTGTCGCGCAACTACATCGACTGGATCCTTTCCCTGCCATGGTATGAAAAGACCCGGGAGAAGCTCGATATCGACGAGGCGAAGGCCATCCTGGACGCGGATCACCACGGACTTGAGAAGCCCAAGGAACGCATCCTGGAGTATTTGGCGGTCCGCCGGCTGAGCCAGAAGCTCCGCGGTCCCATCCTCTGCCTGGTAGGCCCCCCTGGGGTCGGAAAGACCTCCCTTGCCAAATCCGTGGCACGGGCCACTGGGCGAAACTTCGTCCGACTCTCTCTAGGGGGCGTGAGGGACGAGGCCGAGATTCGGGGCCATCGAAGGACCTATGTTGGAGCCCTCCCCGGCAAGATCATCCAGTCCCTCCGGAAGGCCAAGTCCAATAACCCTGTCTTTTGCATGGACGAAGTGGACAAAATGAGTGTCGATTTCAGAGGCGACCCATCGGCGGCCCTCCTTGAGGTACTGGATCCCGAGCAGAACAGTGGTTTCAACGATCATTACCTGGACTTGGACTACGACCTCTCGGACGTGCTTTTCATCACCACGGCCAACAATATCTTTAACATCCCTTTGCCACTCCAGGACCGGATGGAAATCATCCGCCTGCCCGGCTACACCGAGGTCGAAAAGCTTGCGATCGCAAAGGGTTTCCTGATGAAGCGTCAGCTGGAACAAAACGGTCTCGAACGCGAGAACCTGGTCATGTCGGACGGTGCGATCCTGGCCGTGATCAGGAACTACACCCGGGAGGCCGGGGTCCGGAGTCTGGAGCGGGAAATTTCCAGCATCTGCCGGAAGGTCGCCAAGGATGTGGTGCAAAAGGGGAAGGGTACACATGTGAGAATCAGCGCCCAGTCCGTCCCCAAGTATCTCGGGGTCATGCATTATCGCTTTGGACAAACGGAGGAAGAGGACCATGTGGGTCTTACGACCGGACTGGCATGGACCGACGTGGGGGGCGAATTGCTTCAGACAGAGGCCACCATCTTTCCCGGCAGGGGGAACCTTATCCTCACCGGCAAGCTGGGGGAAGTCATGCAGGAATCGGCCCGAGCCGCGCTCAGCTACATCCGATCGCGGGCGCGGCAGCTGGGGCTCCCGGACAACTTCTATGACATGATCGATATCCATGTCCACGTGCCCGAAGGTGCCGTCCCCAAAGACGGTCCATCGGCCGGGATTACCATTGCCGTTTCCATCGTCTCTGCCCTGATCCGCAAGCCCGTCAACCGTGACGTGGCCATGACGGGGGAGATCACGCTCCGGGGCCGGGTCCTGCCGATTGGCGGCCTCAAGGAGAAGATCCTTGCCGCACACCGGGGCGGGATCAAGAAGGTCCTCATCCCCCTTGAAAACAAGAGGGATATTGAGGAAATCCCAAAACGGATTCTCAAGCGGGTGGAACTTGTGCCCGTGAGCCACGTGGACGAGGTCCTAAAGGAGGCCCTTGTGTTGAAAGAGGGGGAGACGCTTTTTTCGCCGGTGGAGCCGTGCGACCCCTTCTGCCCGACCGAGGCCCGAGAGGAAGGCGATGCGAGCCGGGTCGGGGTGATGGCACACTGACAGGACGGGGAGGAGCGGAGGTGCTATCGCTTGGAGATCTTTTCAAGGTACTTCCAGTGGTCAACACATCACGCCTTTGGGATCCAGCCCGGCGTGATGTCCAACCCCCATCTTTGGGAGGAGGCGCGATCGGCACGGGACCTGGAAGGTTGACTGGTCGGTCTTCTAAATGGGCAGGGGGTGCCCCTGGCCATGGGGTGGATCGGGGAGGTGAATGACAAAAAGGCCCAGGTGGTCGTGGATGCGCCCTTGGGGTCACAGGCGGGGGTCGCGCACTTGAGGCTCGGACGCGCCCGGTGGACCAAGGACACTTTGGACCGTGAGCCCGCGCCGGTCCACGGTGCAGAGGATGGCCCCTGATTCGTCTGTCCGGAGCACACGACAATTTCGCTCGGCGAGTCGTTTGAGGATCTCAGGGTGGGGAAAGCCGAAGGGATTGGAGGCGCCGCAAGAGATCACGCACAGGGCCGGATTGACGCTCCTGATGAACGGCTCCGAGCAACTGCTCCGGCTCCCGTGGTGGGGGGCGAGGAGGATGTGGCTTCTGAGGAATCCATGACTTCTTGACAAAAGGACTTTTTCGCCGGCCTTTTCCAAGTCCCCTGGGAAGAGGAAGGAAATCCCGTGGTAGGAGAGCCGGATGACCAATGACCGATCGTTCAGCTTCAAGAACTTGTCTCTCTCTTCCGAGGCCGCACCATCGTCAGGGGGGTGGAGGATCTCTACGAAAACGCCATTGATCCATCGGGGGCGGTTGAGCTGGGAGGGCCCCTGGTGCCTGGCTCCGCTTACCCGCAGCCGTTCCATCAACTGCTGAAATGACTCGCTCTCCACCGTTTCTCCGTTCCACCAGAACTCTTCGGGGTTGAAACCGCTTGCGATGAATCGAAGTCCGTTCATGTGGTCTGCCTGAGGGTGTGTCAAGACTAGGTAATCAATGGTGCCGATCTTGGAACGCCACAGAAACGGGGCCACGACCATCTTCCCCACGTCAAAATGGTCGCTTGAAAACCCGCCGCCATCGATCAGCATCCTCTTCCCGAAGGGAAACTCCACCAGGGCACAGTTGGCCTGCCCCACATCAAGATAGGTGACCCTCAGGTCCCTGTTGAGCCTTGTCTTAAAGACCCAATAGGTGACATCCACGCAAAGGGCAAGCCCGAGAAAAAAGGCCAGCGGTCTGACCCAGCGAATGTGCTTGCGGAAGATCAGGACGAAGAGAAGCGCGTAAAGGAAGACCATTTCCATGCCGTTTGGCTGAACCACCCATGGGCTTGAAAAGGGCAGGGAGGACCAGAAAGACGCCATGGTCCACATGATCTTCACCCCCCATCCGGCCAACTGGAACAGCCATTCGGCCAGGGACGGGAAGAGCGGCAGTGAAGCGGCGCCAGCCAGCCCGGCCGGTATCACCAGAAACCCCAGGACCGGCACACCGGTCAGGTTGGCCGGAAGGGCCACCAGCGGGGCGCGATGAAAGTAATAGGCCGAAAGCGGAAGGACGAACAGGGTGGCGGCAAGGCTCACGGCCAAAAGCCCCCATACGTACCCCCCTAGACGGGCGCCAAGGCCTTGCGGGTCAGGAAGGAGGTTGGAGGTCTTGATGAATTTTTTGAGGAGCGCGGGGGTCCAGAAAAGGATGCCGGCAACAGCCCCGAAGGACATCTGAAAGGAGATCCCGAACAGGGCGTGGGGGTCCAAGAAGAGGACGACCAGGGCAGCGAGGGCCAGGGACGACCAGACCTCCTTCCCCCTGCCGAGGACCACCGAAAGGAGAAAGCACAGGGCCATGACCATGGCCCGCTGAGCGGAGACCTGAAAGCCAGCCATGGCAGTATAGAGCACCACAGGCACGCTGGTGAGCATGGCGGCAAGCCCATGAACGTTCCGGTGTAGCATGAGGGATGACGACCGGCACAGGATCCACCGAAAGAGAAAGAAGAATGCCCCGGCCACAATCCCGATGTGGAGACCCGAGACGGCCAAGATATGGCCCAGCCCTGCCTTGTCAAAGGGCTCCCGCATGGATTGGCTCACGCCCTGGCGCTCTCCGAGAATCAGGGCGGCAAGAATTCCCCGGACCGAGGGATCGACTTTATCCTCCAGAAATCGCCGGATCGGGTGACGCATCTTTTCCAGGATGAAGTCCAGGAAATCCACTCTTCCCTCCCCCATGGGGACGATGCGCCGACCGTCAGAGACAGAGGCGGCACAGGCAAGTCCCTTCATCTCCATGGCAGCCACATAGTCGTAGCCCCCGGGGTTGTTGAAATTCCTGAAGGGACGGAGTGTGGCCGGGAAGCGGATCCGCTCGCCCGGCCGAAGGACCGGAAGATGATCATAGACCGTGACGACAAGATCCCCGTCCACCTCCAGCCAATGTCCTTCCTGTTGAAGGGCGTCGGCCCGGACCGTGAACCGTGACACGGCCGTGAGCGTCTCAGGCGGCCCAAGCAGAGTCCCCTCCACCATCACCTCTTTTCGCTCTTCCGCCATTCGAGCCAGGGTGGATTCGGGAGGGTGAGCCGCGAGATCCATGAGCAGGCCCACCGTAAAGAAGGTGCAAAGAAAAAATGGCGCCTTGAGGGGAGAAGATAGGAGAATTCCGCCGATCAGGAAGAGAAAGACCAGCACCACGATCGGAAGGACAAGTCCTTGATATTTAGCAATAAATTCATGACCGACCACGACCCCGGCTGCATAGGCAAGCAGGATGGCGAGGAGGGGGCGGCGGCCCATCTCAGGCCCTTTCCCGCCAGATGGTGGCCCCGAGCCCGTGGAATTTTTTGTCGAGGGCCTCGTAGCCTCGATCCAGGTGGTAAATCCGGTGGACCTCTGTCCGCCCCCCCCGGGCTGCAAGGCCTGCCAGGATCAGAGAGGCGCTCGCCCGAAGGTCGGTTGCCATGACCGGTGCCGCGAGCAGGTGCTCCTGTCCCTTCACCAGTGCCTGGTTGCCGTTGATTTCAATGTCCGCCCCCATCCGGATCAACTCGCTCACGTGGATGAAACGGTTTTCGAAGATAGTCTCCCGGATCATGCTGGAGCCGTCTGCGATGCACATGAGGGCCATGTACTGGGCCTGCAGGTCGGTTGGAAACCCCGGGTAGGGCATGGTCATGATGTCCCCGCTCCGAATGACGTCGGGGCCCTTGACCCGCATGGTATCTCCGTCAACATGAATCGCGGCGCCGGCGGCCTCCAACTTTTCGATGACTGCGGGGAGTTGATCGGGGGCGCATCCCGCGATGGTGATGTCCCCCCTGGTCATGGCAGCGGCGATCATGAGCGTGCCCGTTTCAATTCGGTCCGGGATAATGGTGTGGCTGGCAGGGTGGAGGTCCCGCACCCCATGGATAACGATGGTGTCGGTGCCGTCACCCTCGATCTGTGCCCCCATGCTTCGAAGCATGCGGGCCAGGTCATTGACCTCCGGCTCCCTGGCCGCATTTTGGAGGACCGTCTCACCGGATGCCGTCACCGCGGCCATCATGATGTTTTCGGTCCCGGTTACGGTGGGGATGTCAAAAAAGACGTGTGCCCCCTTCAGATGGTCCACCTCCGCGATGATGTAACCTTGATCGAGCGTCATCTCGACCCCCATCGCGGTCAGGGCATCGAGGTGCATGTTCACCGGCCGTGCGCCAATGGCGCAGCCTCCGGGGAGCGAGATCCTGGCCTTTCCGCACCGGGCAAGCAGCGGCCCCAGGAACAGGATAGAGGCCCGCATGGTCTTGACCAGTTCGTAGGGGGCCTCGTACCCGTTGAGGTTCCCGGAGTCGACCACCAGGGCGGTCTCGCGCTCTGAAAAGGTCACGCCCAGCATCCCCATGATCCTTTTTGTGGTCTCAACGTCCCTGAGCCTTGGAACGTTGTAAAGGTGCTGCGGTCCGCCTGTAAGGAGACAGGCCGCCATGACGGGAAGGGCCGCGTTTTTCGCCCCGCTCACTCTGACGCTGCCACTCAAAGGGTTACCGCCTTCAATGACGATCTTGTCCATGATCTGGCCTCAGTGGTTACGAAGATTGATGTGAGATTTGAGAACTAGAAGGCAAAATCCGAAATCCGGAGCACGAAATTGTCCTTCGGACTCCCCATCGTGCCGATGGGGCCCCGGTTTCGAAAGAATCCCGCGGGCCCGCGTGACAAAATCCAAATGTTCAAAACCAAATCGGCCTTTCTCCGGAATGGCTCCGAAGATGTTAGTCAACTCGCTGGCGCATCAACCCGTAACCCGTTTCGAATTTGAATTTGCCTTCATTTGGATTTGTTTCGGATTTCTATATTCGGATTTTTCCCCCATCCCATAACCCATCCGGCATTATTCCTGAAATCCCCCTTTCACGCAACCATGGATTCCGCTATGATCTTTCCATTGGTTCCCATCTCTTGGTTTGGAGCGAAATGAGCCGCCCCGATGATATCCTGTTCCTGGCGGATGCCATGCTTGGGAGGCTGTCCAAATGGCTGCGGGTCCTGGGGTACGACACCCTTTACCGCCGCCACTACAGTCCCGGAGACCTGGATCACTGGGTGGGGCAGGGAAGGGCGCTCATCACGCGGGATCGCGAGAAGGCTGTCCGGGTCAGAGATGCCGTTCTGATCACGGCCGACCGGGTGGGGGACCAACTCAAGGAGGTCCGAAATGCGGTCACCCTTGTTCCCGACCCTTCAAGATATTTCACCATATGCCTGGTCTGTAATGACACGATCAAAGCGGTCGGGCCCGATGAACTCATGGACAATGTGCCGGAGTACGTGTTTTATCAGAACCTTTCAGCCATCCGGAAGTGTCCGTCCTGCCTCCGTTTCTACTGGCCCGGCACGCACCGGGCCAGGATGATCCGGACCCTGGATGCGTGGGGATTTCCGGTGCCGGAGTCGTAGGGCGCCAACCGTTTTGACGCTTGACTAGAGGGTTTGGGGCCATATAATTAGCTAAATTATTAACCATTCTTTCGGTATTTCATTTAAAAGAGATCGAGATTGTGAAAAGAATCCTGAGCGGAAAGGAGGTGAAGGTTCCCAGAGGCTCTGCGTCAGCACTGAACCTTTACTCACACAGGAGGTGGAGACATGGCTGGAAGCACATACAAGATCATCGAACTGGTTGGGACGAGTGACAAATCATGGGAAGAGGCGGCAAGCAACGCCATCCAGACCGCATCGGAAAGCCTGAAGGAGCTCAGGGTCGCGGAGATCACCCGTTTGGATCTGACCATCGAAAACGGCAAGATCACGGCCTTTAGGGCCAGGGTCAGTGTCTCGTTCAAATACGTCAAAGGTGATTAGCAGGTTCCAGGTCATACATCAAGGGATGGTGCGGCCTTTAGTGGGGCTGCCCATCCTCATGGGGAGGGAGGGGCATGATAGGGACCACCGGTGAGCTCACGGTCCTGGATCAAATTAACACATCCGACAAGGTGAGAAAGAAGATCGTTGATGCAGCGAGCATCCTCTATGCACGGAAGGGCTTTGCCGCAACCTCGATTCAAGAAATTGCCGAAGCGGCCGGAGTGGCCCTACCGGTCACCTACCACTATGTGAAGAAGAAATCCGAGATCATGCGGTTGATCATGGAGGATGTGCTGAGCCTCTTTCGGGAGGGCCTGACCCAGCAGGCCAAGGGCTTGGAAGACCCGCAAGAAAAGCTCGCCGCCGCGATCGCCCTCTATCTGGGGGTCGTGGACCAGCACCGGGAGAAGCTTCTTCTGATCTACCAGAAGTCCGCATCCCTCGACCGGGCGTCAAAGGCCCGGGTGATGCAGCTCGAGGTGGAGGTCAGCGAGATTTTTGCGGGAATTATCCGCGAAGGGATCGAACATGGCCTGTTCAAGCCCTCGGACGTGGATTTCATGGCTTACCACATCATCATTTTGGCCCACATGTGGGTCCTCAAGGGTTGGCACTTCAATCAACGCCTTACCCTTGAGCGATTTATCGACCTTCAACGCAGCGCCATTTTGGACGCGCTCAGGCGCCCCGTCTGAATATCAGCACGTGCCTCTCCTCCGGCTTGTCGGGGACCGGATAGGCGAGGTTTTTGACCAGCACGAGTCCGCTCGCGGTGAGGAGCGGACGGAACGTCTCAAGCCTTGCCGCCGCGTCGGCTCCTTGGAAGCTTACAAAGAGACCGCCCTCCATCACCCATTGGGCGCAGAGGGTTGAAGTCTCTCCAAGCCCGGCCAGGGCGCGGGCAGTAACCACGTGATATCCCTCCGATGCCAGCACCCCCGCCCCCGAGTCGGCCCTTGCCTGGATCACCTGAATTTGCTTAAGGCCGCACAGACGCGTCGCGTGCCGGAGGAAGGCCGCCTTCTTTCCGTTTGGCTCCAGGAGGGAGACATGGAGGGAGGGGCGACAAATCTTCAGCACCAGTCCCGGAAACCCGGCACCGGCGCCCACGTCCAGGAGCGTTCCCTGTTCCGGCAGAAACGGGATGGGCACGAAGCAGTCGAGCAGGAGCTCATGGATGATCCGCTCACGGGACTTGAGGCCGGTCAGATTGATCTTGGCGTTCCAGCGGGTGAGCTCATCCAGAAAAATACCCAGACCCTCGATCGCGGAAGGTGGGAGCATTACACCGAAACGATGTGCGAGGCAACGAATCGTTTCGCCTTCATTGTTTCGTGTGCTCAGAGGACCACTCTCCTTTTGATAATGGCGACCGCTTCCCCTGGGGTGTCCACAACCCGGAAGAGGTCGAGATCCGACTCCGAGATGGTTTTCTCCTTGACCAATGTCTTTTTCAGCCAGTCCAGGAGCCCGGCCCAGAATTCCGAGCCCATGAGGATCACCGGAAAAGACCGGATTCGTTTGGTCTGGATCAAGGTCAGGGCCTCGAACAACTCATCGAGGGTCCCCAAGCCGCCAGGCATGATCACATAGGCCACGGCATATTTCACAAACATCACCTTCCGGACGAAAAAGTAATCGAACTCAAGACGGATATTCGCGTATTTGTTGGCCCGTTGCTCCTTGGGGAGGTGGATGTGGAGCCCGACCGACTTTCCCCCCGCCGCGGCTGCGCCTTTGTTGGCCGCTTCCATGATGCCGGGACCTCCCCCGGAGAGGATGTTGAAGCCGGCTTCAACCAGCATCCTTGCCAGGGTGACGGTTTGCTTATAGACTTTGCTGTTTGCCGGTGATCTGGCCGAGCCAAAGATCGTCACGGCAGGGTGTGCGTCGGGTAGCACCTCAAAGCCTTCCACGAACTCGGCCATGATGTGAAATATCCGCCAGGTGTCGCGGAGGGTCATCTCGTCAATCACGTACTGTCGTTCGGGCATTGGAAAACGTCGCTCCCTGATGGGGTTGGCACAAAAGACCGTTGATTCTTACGGAGTTATCGTTTATATTTTAATTGATCGTTTGCGATCATATTTTTTGGGTCTTCCTGTGTCAAGAAATACACCTTTCTTGCCGGACGCCCTTACGATCGTTTCCCTTATCCCCCAAAAGTGATTGGAGACAGCTCACCATCCAGGAGGTGAGCTTTATTTTGGCAAACGGGCAGCGCATGAAGGTGAGGGTGATCAACAAGGATAACTTCTTTTCGTGCCTCCAGGAACAGGAGCGTCCCTGGAGGGAAAACTACCTTGCCATGTACGCCACCTTCTGGCAGGGGATCACCAAAGATCCGGATTTGATGATGGTACCCATCGACGATCATCTGGTGCACCGAGGCGATGGGGTTTTCGATGTGATGCGGTGCGTGCGGGGCAGGATCTACCAGATGGAGGCCCACCTCCGGAGACTTGAGCGCTCCGCGCAGGCCATCTCCTTGCGGTTGCCGCCGGAATATGACGGGATCAGGGAGGTGATCAAGGCTCTGGTCCTCGCAGGCGGGGAAAAGGAGTCTTTGATCAGAGTCGTGCTCTCCAGGGGGCCTGGCAGCTTTTCGACCAACCCCTATGACTGTCCTCGAAGCCACATTTATGCCAATGTGGTGAGATACAAGCGATATCCCGAGACCGTCTACCGGGAGGGCATCCGACTCATGACCAGCCGGATCCCCATCAAGAGTCCCTTTTTTGCCAGGATCAAGTCCTGCAACTACCTGCCCAATGTCCTGATGACCAAAGAGGCAGTTGATGCCGGTTACCGGTATGCGGTGGCGCTGGATGACGAGGGTTTTTTGGCGGAGGGCGCGACCGAAAACATTGGCGTCGTCACCCGGGACGGGGCCTTCAAGTTCCCCGAGTTTGAAAGGACCCTTTCGGGAACAACGGCCGACAGGATCTTCGAACTGGCCCACACGCTTGTCCGGGAAGGCTTCATCCGCAGTGTCCAGTTTGCGCGGATCCTGCCCCAGGAGGCCTATGAGGCCAGAGAGGTGCTTCTGACGGGGACGTCCCTCGATGTGATGCCGGTCGTGGCCTACGACGGACGGACCATCGGGAAGGGGACCCCTGGGCCCGTTCATGAACGGCTCTCTGAGCTCCTGTGGCGGGATATGACCGAGAACGAGGCGTTGCTGACCTCCATTGACTGGGGTTCGGGGTGGGCGGAAACCATCACGCCGGAGGCGTGACAAATGTTCGAATGAGGGATCAAATTGAACCGGAGGGAAAGCGAATTGGAACGTGTTGCGAGGGTCTCTGAAATTATCGCCGGCTCCCCCATCGGCTTTGATGACGCCATCCGGGTGGGTTTTGAGCGCGCCAACAAGACACTCCGGGGCATCACCGGCCTCAGGGTTCTTGAGCAGCGGGTGTCGGTGGAAGATGGGAAGATTTCGGAGTTCAGAGTGCGAATGGAGGTCATTTTTGTGCTCGAGGGCCTGACGTCGATTTCGTTTTGGCTGTCCTTAACCATGCCTCAAACGAGATTTTCGAGCCTCTGACCTTCGGACCGGCCCTTGACCTGCGTGAGCACGAGATGATAAACGTGAACCAGAAGGCCATGGTGCGTGGCGCCTGGTTCGTGGAGAATGGGGTTTAACCTGAAATTCTTGCGGCTGAAGGCCGCATCAGGATGGTTCTGATGAAAGACAAACGAGACTCTGCCAGCGAACCGGATGCCTACCATGATTTCCTGAGCGAGATCAGCCGGCAGTATGCCAGGAAGGATGAAGAAAAGGCCTTCATGGACAGCATCAGCGCCGCGATGCCTCAGGAAGACATCCAGATGAATGTGGGAAAGCGGGTCATGGAGGTCCGGGAGAGCCGTGGGCTGAGCCTCAAGGATATCTCGCAGAGGACCGATCTCGACGTCTCCCTCCTGGAACAGATCGAGCAAGGGACCGTGGCCCCGCCGCTCGGAACGGTGATCAAGCTCGCCAAGGCCCTCGAAATGAAGATGGGCTACTTCATCTCCGGCGATCAGGACCTGCCCTATACGATCGTCCGGCACAAGGATCGGAAGATCGTCTCCCGCTACGACGCGAAAAAGGGAGAGCACTACGGCTACGAATACCAGTCCCTGGCCCCGCACAAGCGTGACCGGCACATGGAGCCCTTTCTCGTGACCCTGGTCCCTGCCGCAACCGAAGAGGAACGGTCCACGCATGACGGTCAGGAATTCATCTTTGTCCTCGACGGGGTGATGGAGGTGCGTGTGGGGGACGAGATTCATCTGTTGGAGCCGGGAGACGCGATTTACTATGATTCTTTGGTGCCGCACCTGGTTAAGTGCCACGGAGATCGGCAAACCGTCATTCTAGCCGTGCTTTATGCGGAGAAGTGATAGGAGGCAGCGTCGGCGATGATCGCCTTTGATTTGGAGTGCATTCGTGGGCACCTCTTTGAGGGGTGGTTCGACAGTCTGGAGGCTTACGAGGGCCAGAGGGAGAAGCGGATGATCAACTGTCCCATCTGTGATGATGCCGATGTGAGGCGGGTCATGTCCCCGGTGGCCATCAAGCGTTCCGGCAATGATCTGCCGGCCAAGGGGGGCGAGGAGACCATCGATTACACCAGACTGGCCAAGGAGATCGTCCATTACCTCCAGAAGAATTTCGAAGATGTGGGCCCCAATTTTCCCGGAGAGGCCCTCAAGATTCATTACGGCGTCGCGGAGCGGCGCAACATCCGTGGCTCGGCCACAGACGCTGAAGAGAAGATGCTCAAGGATGAAGGCGTCGAGTTTTTGAAACTGCCGGTGCCAAAGATCCCGGATGACAAGAAGAACTAAAGTTCCCTAGAGTGCCCTAAATTGTCTAAAATTGGATGTGAGCACAAAGACACAAATTTCACATCTCACATCCCATATCGCTTCAGTAAATCCCCGCCTCGCACCCTGCCGCGATCGTCTTGCCAAGCTCCTCGCACCTGCAGAGGGTCTCCGCGTCGATGGTGCCCGTGGCGATCACCGGCTCCAACACCTTTTTGAAGGGGTACCCGAGGCAGATCCGCTCGATGCTTGCCAGCGCCCCTGAACCGTCGTTGCCCGCGGAGATGAAGACCGCGTAAGGTTTGCGGAAGACCTCCTTTCTTCCTCGGCCGGCCTCGTAGGTCCGGTCAAAGAAATCCTTCACCATGCCCGCCATGTAGCCGAAATACTCCGGCGACCCGATCACCAGCCCGTCGCATTCGAAGAGGTCCTCGATCGTCGCCTCCGATGCCTGCCTGAGCAGAACCCTCGCATTTTCAATAGAGGCCGCGCCTATGACCACGGCCTCTGCCATCCGGCGGGTGTTTCCGCCCTGAGTGTAGTAGACAATCAGGATTCGGCTCATGCCAGGACATCGGTGAGGAGTTTTTCCACAACGGTTTTCGCTTCATGGCCCAAGGCATCGGGTGTGGTGCAAAAGGGGATGACGTATTTCCCGATGGCCTTGGATTTGCCGTATTCGGTTACACGCTGAAACAGGGTCTGAATGAGATCCGCGTTGCCCTGGACGGGGCCGGCACAGGTCACCAGGAGTGCCATGGGCTTGCCATCCACAAACGACTTGTACTCAGGCGTGCCGTACCCCTTCACCAGGCAAAAATGGCGGTCAATGAGCGCCTTCATCTGGGAGGAGAACCCCCAGCAGTAAAGGGGCGATGCATAGACCACCTTGTCGGCCGCCATCATGCGCTCAAAGATCCCCACGGCATCATCCTTCTGGACGCATCCCGGCCGGTCCGCGACGCCCAGGCATTTGCCGCAGCCCAGACACCCGTTGACACGGTGGTCCGCAATATTGACCCTCTCCACCTGGTGCCCACGAGCCTTGAGGTCCGCTTCAAACCAACCCATGGCCGTGGCCGTGTTCCCCCGCTTCTTCGGGCTTCCCAAAAGCGTCAATACGTTCATGCCGTCCTCCTTTTGCGTATAACGTTCGCAGTTATCGCATCACAAACCGTTCAAGCGGCTCAGATGTGGGCCAAGATTAACACAAGGGAGGCTGAAGGGGGAAGGGCGATAAATTCCCTAGAGTCGAAGCGGATGTGAGACGTTGGAGATGGGAGTGGGATAAAACCTTGTACCTTGCGCCTGTCCTTCATCTTCTGATCACTTGCCTTTTGGGAGCGGCCACAATGCCTCGATGATGGTCCCCCGTCCTTCGGATGAAATGAGGGACAAGGCGCCTCCTGAGAGGGCCGCACGCTCCCTCATGCTGTTAAGTCCCATGCCGCAGGACTCAGTTCCAAGCTTGCCGGTTTGAGAGGGATCAAAGCCCCGACCATTGTCCTTGATGTTGAGCGCGATTCGGTGGTCCTGCCTGTTTACAGAGAGCGTCACCAGATCGGCGCCGCTGTGCTTCGCGATGTTGTTGAGGGCTTCCTGGCAAATGCGGTAGAGCACAATTTTCAAAGGTTCGGGGACGTCGCCCTCGACAACGGAGAGGATGGGCTTTATGTTGATGGTGCCGTGCACCTCCTTGAAGTCCCGGCAAAGGGCGCGCAGGGCCACCAGGAATCCGAGATCGTCAAGGACAGGAGGCCGAAGGTTCTTCTGGATCCGCCTCGTCTCTTCAATGGCCTCTTGTACCCGGGCCATGAGGTCTTCAAGGAGGGCCTCTTTTGCCGAGGAATCCCCTTTCCGTATGGCTTGAAGTTTTCGGTCGAGGCCGAGCTTGACCGCGGACAGGCACGATCCGACACTGTCGTGGAGATCCCGCGCCACCGCCTTTCTCTCCTGTTCCTGCACCTCCATGAGCCTTGCGGAGAGGAGGCGAAGCTGGTGCTCCGATGCCCTCAGGGCCTCGTTGGCCTTTGCCCGCTCTGCCACCTCCTGCTGGAGCGCCCTCAGGGTGCGTCCCTGGATGATGGCATAGCGGATGGTGCGCTCAAGGATCTCGGCGTCGACCCTGCCCTTCTCGAGGTAGTCGGCCGCGCCTTCCTGCATGACCTCAAGGTCAACCCCGTAGTTTCCCTGCCCGGTAAAAATCACGATGGGTACACGAAAGCCGCAGGCGTGAAATTCACGCATGAGATCCAACCCGGTTTTCTCGCCTAACCGGTGGTCCAGAAAGCAGATATCGTACGCGCCGTCTTGGGCCTTTTCGACGGCTGAGGCCTCGTTGGCCGTCCAGTCGAGGTCCACCTGCCATTGGGGGATCGCATTGAGCATGCCTCTCAAGAAAAGGTAGTCTTCTTCATCATCCTCGACGAGCAGGACCCTTATTTTTTGTGATTCCATGTCTCCCTTTGTCGTGAATGGGGCCGTTTCACGATAACCACACCCCCCTTGCGCTGCGGAAGTCCCGTTGTGAGCTGGTTGCTCAGCCCTTGAGTAGATACCCGTTGCAGTTAGGGGGCAGTTCCACCGATTTCCCCCAATAGTCCATGAGACTGCCCAGGACAGCCACAAGCCTTTCATATGAAGCAGGTTTGACGATGAAGGAACTCGCCCCCAGTTGATAGGCGGCCATAATATCGTCGGTATCGTTCGAAGTGGTGAACACTACCACCGGGATGTGCCGGAGCGAAGGGTCGGCCTTCATCTCCCGGAGTGCTTCCCTGCCGTCCATTCTTGGCATATTGAGGTCAAGGAGAATGAGGCACGGCTTGGAGGCACAGGCTGTTTCCTCGAATCGGCCCCGCTGGAGGAGGTAATCCATCAGTTCCTCCCCATCCTCCAAAAGGCGCAGGTCAAAACCGTTCTTTTTGTCTCCGAGGGCATGCTGGACAAGGAAGAAGTCGTCAGGATCGTCATCGACCATCAAGATGGTCAGTTTATGAGCGACCATTGCTTTTACCTCCTTGTTCCCCAAGCAAAAAACGGCCCAGCGCATCCGAAGGGTACTGTTGAGTGGGTCCGGACCATCTCTCGGGGTGTGAAACCGAGTGTTTGCCGGCAGAGAGTACTTCTGACATTTTCTCCTTGAGATTCTGGGTGTCCACGTTCTTGACGACACATCCGTCCGCCAAAACGGCGCTGGGGTCTTTGAGCGTCGCTCCGAAGGATGCGAAAAGAATGGTCGGTATCGGAGGCCTATCGGGGCGTTTTATCTCCCGCAAAAGGTCCCATCCTTTAAACCCGTTGAGATTGGGGTCGAGCAGGATCAAATCGGGGGTGTGGTCTTCCAGAAAGAGAAACAGCGCGTCACGATCGTTGACACAACTCACCTCGTGTCCCATCTCGGTCAGTTCGTACACAAAAAATTCGACCGAAAAGCTCTGATCATCGACCAATAGGATGTGTGCCATGATTCCCCCCGACAAAATCAGTGATCAGTTATCAGTGATGAGTTATCAGTAAACAGTTGAAAGACCAATTGTAAGTGATCAGTTATCAGAAATAGTGGCCGGTAAATGGGCAGCGAATGGTAAAAAGCGAAACAATTGAAACCCATAAAGACACCTCAGTCACAGGGAGCAAACCCCCCTGTGATTGAATGCAGGATATCGGGTCGAAGCGATATTGTCTATCGGGAGAAATCGGATTTTTCCATCAGGAAATATCTGAGGGACTGAGGGTCGAGTGGTCGAGTCTTAGGATCGTGTTAGGAGTAAGTTAGAACCAAATGACCATTCGAATTTCACCGGGCCCGTTCATCCACAAAATAAAAAAGAATCCCGCCGGCGGCAAAGAGCAGCAAGACCGAACCGATCCCCCATCGGGACGCCATGTGGGCCACACTGATCACCTTCTCCGGCGTGGGCGAGGCGGGCATCAGGATGTGCCTGGCTGCCAGGCTCACCAGGCCGATCAGGATGGGGCCGATGATGGCGGCAAATTTGCCCAGCATGTTGTAAAACCCGAAAAACTCACCCGACTGGCCGGGGGGGATCAGCCGGGAGTAATAGGACCGGCTCAAGGCCTGGATGCCGCCCTGCACCAATCCGATGAAAACGGCCAGCAGGTAGAACTCGATGGCGCGCGTCATCATGGTGCCCCAGAGGGTGATGGCCATGTAGATGATGATGGCCAGGAAGATGGACTTCCGCACGCCCCATTTCTGCCCCAGCCACCCGAAGACCAGGGTGGCCGGAAAACCGATAAACTGTACCATCAAGAGGGCCACGATCAGGTCGTTGGAGGAAAACCCGATGGAAAGGCCGTAGTCCACCGCCATCCTGATGATCGTATCCACCCCGTCGATGTAAAACCAGTAGGCCAGGAGAAACAGGAAGGCGGCCTTGGTCTTCCGCAGGTTCGACAGGGTGTCCAGGAACTGGCGCAGGCCGCTGCGGATCGCATCGATCTTAGGCAGGATCAATGAGCGGTCCTCGGGGACCCACAGGATCAAAAAGACCGAAAAGCCTCCCCACCACAGGGCCACCGTCAGGAAAGAGAAACGGACTGCGGCGGAGGCGTCCGGAAGGCCGAAGGCCCTCGGAAAGAGGGTCATGAGCACATTCAGGGCAAACAGAAGCCCCCCGCCCAGGTAGCCCAGGGAAAACCCCATGCTTGAGACGAAATGCACGTTTTCCTCGGTGGAGACCGACGGCAGCAGGGCGTCGTAGAAGACGTTGGCCCCCGAAAAACCGACGATTCCCATCGCGTAGAAGAATATGGCAAGCGCCCACTGGCCTTTTCCCACCAGATAAAGGGAGGCGGTCATCAGGACGCCGGCGTATGAGAAGAAAATGAGCAGCTTTTTTTTCGCCGAAGCGCGGTCGGCCATGGCCCCCAGGATCGGGGCCATCAACGCGAGGGCCAGTGAAGCGATCGAATTGCCGAGCCCCAGCATCGCTGTACTCTCGTTCACGTTTGCGCCGTGGCTCCAGTATTTTTTGAAAAAGATGGGGAAAAAGCCGGCCATCACCGTAGTGGCAAATGCCGAATTGGCCCAATCATACAAGGCCCATCCCCAGACGGATCTGTGCAGCTTGAGTTTCATTGAGAATCCAAATTGGAAAGGGGGCACCCCATGCGGAACCCTCAGACAGCGGGGAATATATCATACTGCCCGACTTTGTCATGTCTAAATTGAGCGATTTTTCTGCGGCGGGAAAATGCGAAGCACGAAAACCGGAACAATTTACAATGATCAAGATTTGGATGACCAAAAAAAAGGAGTCGCCGGACCTCTTTCCGATTCTGTCATTGAGACGTTATCATTTTCGAATTTAATTTGGATTTCGGTATTCGGATTCGCCTCATGGTTCAATCAGCCCTTTCTTAATAGCGATCTTGGTCAGTTCGGTGATGGAATCGACCTTCAGTTTTTCCATGATGTTGTATTTATGAGACTCCACGGTCTTGGGGCTGATGCAAAGCCGGTCGGCGATCTCCTTTATACTCAAGCCGTCGGCCAGGAGCGGGAAGATCTCCCTCTCTCTCGTGCTCAAGTCCTGCAAATGATCCTTGTTGACTGTGTCGCCTTCCCGCTCCTTTTCCAGGCCCTGAATGTGTTCGTGGATAATCTTCTGCACCCGGCCGCAGTAGTAAGTTCCACCTCTTTTCACGGCCTCGACGGCTGCGATCAGGTTGCCGAGGGGCGCGTCTTTGAGCACGTATCCGGCAACGCCTTCTCTGAAAAGGGTCAGGACATGCTCCTTGTCGGAGTACATGGAGAAGACAATGATCCTCACTTTCTTATAAGCCCTGCGGATCTCGCGGGCGGCCTCAACGCCGTCCATGCCTGGCATGGAAATGTCCATGATCACCACGTCCGGTCCGAGGGCCCTGGTTTTCTCGATGGCCTCCGCTCCGTTGCCTGCCGCCCCTACCACTTTAAATTCAGCGTGCTCGTCCAAGGCGCTCTTGATGCCCTTTATGACGACGATGTGGTCATCGACGATGAGGATTTTTGTCCGGTCATCCATAGTCACCCCTAAGTGATCAGTGATCAGTGATCAGTCATCAGTAATCAGTGAAGGCCAAGAGAAGAAAGTGATCAGTGATCAGTCTAATCAGTGAAGGCCAAGAGAAGAAAGTGATCAGTGATCAGTCATCAGTAATCAGTGAAGAGCAAGAGAAGAAAGTGATCAGTCATCGGCGGAACAAAACTGTTCGGCCTTGTTCATCATGGAACGGAGCATTCGGCCTATTTCAGCCAGATTGTTGCTCAATTTGACCGTCAGTGGCTCGGCAACATATCCACAAACGGCTGCTGTGTCAATCCAGTGCTGAGTTTCGAGTTGTTCGCCGTCCGCATCGGTGAGTTTGCTTATGAAGTGTTTTTTATACCGTCTTTTCGCCCAGGCCTCGGCGATCTGAGCACCGATTGACCGCGATGAACGACGCACCTGGCCCGTTAACGAATACATTTCTTCTTTGGGGAAGGTTTTAGTAAGTTCAAAAATCTCTTTCGTAACCTCCCTTGCCTTCTTGTAAACCAGCAAATCCCTGAAGCTATTTGCATGCACCAATTCGCTCATTCCCACCCACTCATCACTCGCCTTTTGCCCGCTTTTACTGCTCACTGATAACTGATCACTGGTCTTTGCTGGCTTTTACTGATCACTGGTTTTTGCCCGAAGGGCATCTCCACCATCACCACCGTCCCCTTGCCCGGTTGGGATTCGATCCGGAAATCCCCTCCGAGCAGCACGACCCTCTCCTGCATGATCGTGATTCCGAAATGGCCCGATGCCGGGACGGTGGACGACTCGCCGGATTGATCAAAGCCCTGGCCGTCGTCCTCGATGCTGAGAATCACTCTTTTCTGCTTATCGTTGCTGATCAGATTGACGAAAATGTTTTCGGCGTGAGCATGTTTCAGCGCATTGGTCAGCGCTTCCTGAATGATGCGGTAAAGCCCGATCTCGATGTCGCGGCCCAGGGATTTCGGGAGGTCACCCGTATGAAGGGTGATCTTTGCCTCCGTAGTGGAATGAAGCTGATCGATCAGATTGCGGACGGAAGCGACAAGACCCAGCGTGTCCAGGGTGCTTGGCCGGAGCTGCATGGAGATATCTTTCATGAAGGCCAGCAACTCCAGGGTCTTGCTTTTCGCGGCCTTCAGCTTGAGGAGAGCGGGACGCTGAATGACCTTGTTCTCGATGGCCTCCAGATCCATCTTGAGCGTGGTGAGGATCTGGCCGGCATGATCATGAAGGGCCATGGCCACCTCCCGGCGGTCATTTTCCAGGAGCTCAACCAGCTGCCTGGAAAGGGCCTTCCGATGGCTGTGCTCAAGGATGATCTGTTCCGTGGAGGATTTGAGGACCTTTTCGAATTTCTTCCGTTTCTCTATCTCCAATTTGAGCTGTTCGTTCAGTTTTTCCAATTCTTCCTCGTGCGTCTTTAAGATCGCTTCCGCCCGCCTCCGTTCCGACACTTCGGCCTCGATCATACGCTTGGCACGGACGAGGTCGGCCGTTCTGTCCTTAACACGCACTTCCATTTCGTCCCGGGCGCGCCGCAGTGCTTCTCTCTGTTCGACGAGGTCGGTGACATCCTTAAACGCGCCCACAGCCCCGAGGACCCTGCCGCCCAGGTCTTTGATGGGCGCGGTATTTACAATCAACGTACCTGCCCGGCCGTCGGGCCAGAGGATGCGCATCTCCAGATTTTCAAAAACCTCTCCCTGGAAGACCGAGCGGGAAAGGGGGAGATGGAGCGGGTCAAATGGGGTTCCGTCCGGGTGGCAGAGATTCAGCCCGGCGTGTGGCTCGACGGGTTGGCGAGAGGAAACGAGCTGGGCAAAGATCTCCTTTGCCGGTTGATTCGCCGTGGTGAGACGGCAGTCCGCGTCGGCGACCACGATGGCCACCGGGGCATTGTCCAGGATAGCCTGAAGCCTTGCCTGTTCCCGCTTCAGATCGGAGACATCCCGCACAATGGTTAAGACGGATTCCACCTCTCCCGCTTCGTTGAACTCGGGGACCGCCCATGCGTGGAATGATGTGCTCCCTCCGGGTGTCTGATAATCGAATTCAGTCCTATCCCGCACACCTGTCTCGGAATACCTTTCGGATGGCCGCCTCCCACAGCGCGGTCAGTTGAGAAGGAATGCCCATCTGTTCGTTGGTTTTGCCAAAAAATCGCTCCTGGGGGATCTTCGGAGTGAAGCTCAATGGCGGGATTGACGTAGATGTAGCGCAGGTTCCTGTCAAAACGCGCGATGACGTCCGGCGAATTCTCTGCAAGGGTGCGAAAGCTTCTTTCGGTCTCCCTGAGACGCTGCTCCGGCCCTTCTTTGCACGTCACGTCCATGAGGCCGCAAAGATGCGCTCCGTCTTTTCGTCCGGCGCCCTCCACGCGCAGGCTTTCCATCTGCACATAACGTTCTTCACCCTTTCTCTCCGCCAGCCTGAATTGGCATGTCTGTTTGACTCCGGTTTCAAAGGTTCGGATCATATGCTGGTGGAAGACAGCGCTGTCTTCGGGCGCGACGAACCACGAGGCGCGTCTTCCCACCAAAGCCTTCCTGTCCACTCCCAGGAGGCCCGCCGCAGTCAGATTTGCTTCTTGGACTACACCGTCCTTGTTAATGGTCAGGTAGGCGACCGGGGCGAAATCGTAAAGGTGAGCATATTTGGATCGCGAGGTCTCCAGCTCGGCCTGGGCCATGCGGAGCTCTTCGTTCTGGACCTCCAGCTCCACCTGGTGCACCCTGAGCTCCTGAAGGAGACGGGGGATATCCTGAGGCGAACCCGATTCGATCCTACCCAACTGACGGGCGATGCGTTCTTCGGCCTTCTTGCGGAGCTCATCGCTGCTTTTCGCGTGTCGTTTGGTCCTTGGCATGATTTATCTCACAAAGATTTTACGTGATCGCTTCTTTCTCGCCTTTCGCTGATCACTGACGACTGATCACTGATCACTTTCTTTCAACCCTTTGTACCGTGCGCCCTTTTTCATCTGTCACATCTTCAATGGTCAAAAGCATGTGTTCAGGCTGCCCATCTTCAAGCTCGATTCTTCGTGCACTGAGAAGCAACCGCTTACGGCCTATTCGCGGAAAATCATGGTCGACTTTAAGCCCCTCGAATCCATTGCCATGGGAAATGACGTCGGACAACTGTTTTTTCAATTCAGGGATGTCCCAGCCAATTTCACCCAATTCGTGGATAGGTTTTCCCTTTGTCTCCGCGGATGTCATATTGAAGGTCGTAAAAAACGCCCGGTTGGCAGTGATGGTTTTCAGGTCCTTGTCCAAAACCACCAGGGGCTGTTGGATGGCATTCACAATGCTTTCAAAGTAGGCCCGAAGACCTCTTGACTTCCTGAGATTTGTCTCCGAACACCTCAGGTCATGGATATCGAAAAAAGAGAGCACCAGCCCATCGATCATATTTTCAAGGGTCCGATAGGGCCTGATCTTTAACAGATACCACCGGCCATCTTCGGATTGTGTCTCCATTTCTTTGGGTATCAGCGTCTTGAGGACCTCCTCGATGTCCTTGATCAGGTCCTTGTGCTTGATTTTGGCCACGAAATCGTCCAACCGGCGACCCACGTCGGACTCCCTCAGGTTGATGATCAGGCCGATGTGGGCCGTGAACCGCTTGATGCGCAGATCGTTGTCCAGAAAGACCGTGGGGACGTCCATGCTGTCCAGCAGGTTCTTCATGTCATTGTAGTTCTTGGACAACTCATTGTTTTTGTCCTGGAGCTCCGCGTTTACGGTCTCGAGCTCCTCGTTGAGGGACTGAAGCTCTTCCTTGGAGGAGTTGAGCTCTTCGTTTGCGCTCTGGAGCTCCTCATTGGTGGACAGGTATTCCTCATTGGTGGACTTGAGCTCTTCGTTGGCCGTTTCAAGCTCTTCAATGGAGGTGCGGAGGCCCTCCTTGGTGTAATTCAGCTCCTTCTCTAACTCCTCGATTCTTTTGTTCCAACCCCTTGCAGCCCTTGGCCTCCTTTTTACCGTCTCATCCTGCACGTTGACCGCCACGTCCTCAAACAAGACCACGAAGAGCCCCTGGGCCTCGGGATCGGTCATGGGGCTGACCGTCACATTGACCCTGAGGTGCTGGCCGTTCTGTTTGATGGTCACCTCGTGGCGGATCGCCTCTTTCCGCATGGCGGCGGCGTTTCGGAGCATGGCCGGCAGCTGAAGCTTCAACCCTGAACGGGCCATTTCGAAAATGTTGTTTGTCCGAATGGTACCGGGGGTGGGCTCCAGGTACTTGCCGGTCCGGCCGTGGATAAAGGCCAGGTCTCCCTTATGATCCACCACAACGGCTGCCGGCGTGTGTTGCTCAAGGAGCTGGCGCTCAAGCAGGTGAGGGAGGTCCGGTCCGGCTGCCTTTTGAGCCCGGCGCCGCTCCGCCTTCAAATGAGGCATCAGAGGGAATTCGATGAGCTTCTGGGCAGAGGAGCTGACGGGCTTGCGCCTGTAGATCTTCCACTTGGTGTCGACGGGAGCGAAAAGGTCTGCGAACCCGCCGATGGTTTCGGAGGACCCAAGGAACAGGATCCCGTCGTGATTGAGGCTGTAGTGAAAAAGGGGCATGAGCCTCTTTTGAAGCTCGGAATCCAGATAGATGAGGAGATTCCTGCAGCAGATCAGGTCCAGCTTGGTAAACGGCGGGTCCTTGATCACGCTCTGGGGGGCGAAGATAACCATGTCCCTGATCTCTCGGTTGACTTGATAGAAGTCTTCTTTCCGGTCAAAAAATCGTCTGAGCCTCTCCTGGCCCAGGTCCGCGGAGATGTCGCCCGGGTAGATCCCCGCGCGCGCCTTTTCAACGGCGTCGTTGTCGATGTCCGTTGCGAAGATCTGGACGCTCAGTTCCTGTTTGAGCGCCTGCATACACTCGTGGACGAGAATGGCGATGGAATAAGCCTCCTCCCCGGTGGCGCAGCCGGGGACCCACATCCTGACCGGGGAATTAAACGGCTTGTCCTTTAGAATCCCCATCAAGGCCCTTGCTTTCAGGGTCTCGAAGGCCTCGGGGTCTCTGAAAAAGCTGGTCACGCCGATGAGGAGCTCCTTGAAAAGGGCACTGACCTCCTGCGGGTTTTGTTGAAGGAAGGATAGGTAGTCCGTGGTCGTGTCCAGGTGGTGCACATTCATCCTTCGCTGAATGCGGCGGATAATGGTGTTTTTCTTGTATAAGGAAAAGTCGTGGCCTGTACCGCTCCGGAGCACCATGTGGATCTTCTGCACCGCCCTGCCGTCCATGGTCTCTATTAGCGAGGGCTTGGGAGGTCCGGGAGGAATCGTGCGCTTTGTGTACTCCAGGAGGGATTCGGGCATCTTGTCAGGCGGCAGGATGTAATCGGCCAGTCCGGTCGCAATGGCACTCCTCGGCATGCCGTCGTACTTGGCGGTCTCGGGATCCTGCACCATGACCATGCCCAGCCCGCCCTTGATGGCCTTGAGGCCAAGGGTGCCGTCCGACCCCATCCCGGAGAGGAGGATGCAGACCGCCTTTTCCTTCTTTTCTTCCGCCAGATGGCGCAGAAAGTAGTTGATCGGGGCCTTGAGTGCGGTCTGAACCTGCGGCTGGATCAGCTGCAACCGCCCCTTGATGATGCCCATATCCTTGTCCGGCGGGATCACGTACACCTGGTTTGGCGTGACAATCATCCCGTCTTCCACCTGGACCACTTTCATCTCCGTATGCTTTTGGAGCAGGTCCGGCATCATGCTGGCGTGTTTGGGGTCCAGGTGGGTCACGACCACAAAGCTCATCCCGGCATCGGCCGGCATCTTATCGAAAAACTTCTCCAGCGCTTCGAGCCCTCCTGCGGAAGACCCTATGCCTACGATGGGGAAATCATTTTTATGCGCTGATGATTTTTTGGCGACCGCAGTCTTTTTACCCGGAGCGGTCTTCGTCGCCTTGGTTCTTGGCTTGGTCGTCTTTTTCTTGACCGGCGTGGCCTTCTCTTGTTTCTTCCCCGGGCCGGAGTCTTTCTTTTTTGCAGGCACGATGGCACCTCTCCAAGGACAGTGATCAGTGATCAGTAAGCAGTGATCAGTGAAAGGCCAGTGAAAGGCCGGTGATCAGTAACCGGTGATCAGTCCTCCACACAACCAGCGAGGAAGTGAAGGAGTGGGAAAATCTGTTACGTATTCATATGCTTAATTATTAGCCCAGTTTTCCAGAAGCAACAAGGAAAAAGAGGTTGCAGAACTCAAACGGGTCGGGGAAGCAGGATGGTGGGGAGGAAGGTAGGCTTTATGATTACAGCTCTGGATGGAGAATCCGTCATCCCGGACTAGATCCGGGACCGGCATGACGAATAAACTCGGGAGTTCCAGGTGAAACAGATGAGCGAAGATGATATGGAGCATCTGATAGAAGAAAAGATTGTGGAAATTCAACGTGATCTCGGCACTTTCGGCCTCGACGGCAAGCGTCAGACAGGCGTAACGGGGCAGGTTGTCCACGAGCACGGTGCAGGCGCCGCACTCGCCCCGAGTGAAACAACATGTGATCGGTAAATGTAAGAAAGGTTCAAGGTACAAGGCAATGAAGAGCATATCGAATGAACACAATTCAATAACTCAATCCTGCGTTCTCCTTACCTGGGTCGGCAGCCACATCCAGTGAGTGTAGACCATTTTCGTCCTGTGCTCGTCAGTAGGATAAACGGCAAATCTCAGAAAAGAAATGGGGGTATTCCTGTATTCATCCATAGAGTTGGCGGTAACGAGGCAAGCAAGGGTGCCTAAAGTGGGAAGTGCACTAACGCGCCTAAAGTTGGCTAAAGTTTTTACTGTTCACTGATTACTGATCACTGGCCCTACTGCGCAATACAGGATTTCTTCCTTCAAATTAGGGTCTTCACCCCATTGTCCATGAGCATTCGCATGGCTATAAGAATAGAGAAGGGGGGAAATCTCATATTTGGAGGCGAATCGAAATGGAAAACGCCAGCCGAATGCAGGGGAGAGAGACCCTTACTGTGGAGAGCAGGGGATGGCCTTCCGCTGATATCCAAGGACTGCCCTACGTCGAAGCCAGACCAAATCCGAGGGGAATCCTGGTGGTGGACGACGACAAGGGTGTTCGGGATGCCATGGCGGGGCTTCTTGACGACTTTGGATACGATGTGGCCGTGGCCGCGGACGGTGAGGAGGCGCTCATCTTGCTCCAGGACTCAACCTTTGGGCTGATTTTGACAGACTTGAACATGCCCGGCATGGACGGGTGGAGTCTGGCCGGGCGCATCAAGAAGGATTCGAGCACACCTGTCGTCCTCATCACAGCGTCCGACAGGCGGTCGGTCGAGGCAAGGCTTAAAGAAAGTGCGGTAAATTCGGTTCTGTTCAAGCCTTTTCGTGTTGAGGACCTTATGGCAGTGGTCACCAAGGCCTTTCGGGCGATTACATAAAGAATGAGGAGGTGGAATCCATGCATCCGAATTGCAAGCCAAGCCCTAGAGAAGGTAAGCGGAATGTCTTTTGTATGTATTATGACCAGTGTCTTGACCAGGCGATTCACAAGACCTGGGAAGCCTGGAATTGCACCGGCTGCGACCAACAAGGCAAGCAGGACCCGGAATATGCTTCGATATTTGAGACCAGCCACCCGGTGGCCTACTATGAAGTGATGATGAGCGGGTCTCTTCCGGAGGACTCATTTGCCTGACAAGGGACTGCTTAAGCGATGTGAGATATGAGATGTGGAATAAAACGTTGTGACATGAGCCTTGTGAGGTGCGCCGTTTTTTCATAAGAGGCAGGCCCCATGAATGGAGGGCCTGCCTCTCTTATTTTTTTTGTTGCGTTGTCAACTGATCTCATCCGGAAAATTCCGGTTTATGGATGAGCACTAACTCAGACTCCAGGACTTGCCGAATCTAATCTTCCCTTCCCCCGGAACCGTCTTCGGATTCATCAGTCGGGATGCATCGTCCACGCAGTTCTTCTTTTCCGCATCCGACACGGTGTTCGGATCTCTCAACGCCTCAAAGGCGCACAGGAATCTGTTTCCGGCGTTGTCCTTTACCCAAACCAATGGATTCGTACCAAAATCGGCCATTGTTTTTCTCCTTTCTAATCATTACCACCCCGCGCGATTATTTCTCGCCGGCGTTACCTTAATTTAATACGCCCTGCAAAAGAAGCAACGAATGCAGATGTGGGACGTGAGATAAAACCTTGCGCCGTGCGCCTTGCGCCGATTCTTCACCTTTACCGCGTTCCCCCCGTTCATTTCGTACCGTCAATGCTCTAGAATTTCCAAATTGAGCGATTCTTGTCCCTTGTGGGCCGCAAGGGGGTATCTTTTATGAGCCGAAACATAAGGACACCGCCTTTATTAAGGCACCAATTTCCTGCATTTATTTCCAGACAGCCCCAGGAGGAAACCTTTCCGGCATACCCCACCTCTTGTGCCTTCCCGAGACACCTGTTAGGCTATGGGGGCGTTCCAATGGCCTCGAACGAATGGAGTTTCGGCTCAAAAAGGATATCCCCCTGCGGTTGGCTCCAAATTCAGTGAATCGCTCAATTTAGGGAATAGATAAAATTGGCAGAAATCCGTACCTTGAACCGGCATGTGAACATCCATTGAGGAGCAGTTATGGGGAACCTGATCATCGTTTCAAACCGAGGTCCATTCAGCTTTTCCGAGGAGTTCCTGACTCAGGCCCGCGAGTGCCTGAAAAATGGTACCGTCCCTGAACCGCCCAGCTTTGGAGAGGGTGGTCTGGTGCAGGCCATGGCCGGCCTCTTGAGGCCCGGGAAATGGAATCCCACATGGATTGGCGCTTCCATGGGGGACAGGGACTTGGACGTCGCCAGGGGGCATTACACGGACCTGTTCAAAAAGATGCTGAAGGAGAAATACGCGCCGGAACGCTTTCCCCACATCGATATCGGTCCCGACCAGAGAATGCACTTCCGATACAAAGCCTACGACTTCTACATGCGCTTCGTCTTTTTCGATACAAAGCACATGCACTGCTACTACAGCAAATTCGCAAACGGATTCCTATGGCCCATCATGCACCTCACACGGGAGCCCCTTTTTTACCAGAAGACAAAGGCCTTCCCGCGACCCCGGTTTGAAAAACAGGACTTCATTCAGTACACGAGCAGCGCGGTGACTTTCGCCAACATTATCCTGGACGAGATCGGACGGAGCAAGAAGGGGGACGAGGATTTTGTGGTCTGGAACCAGGACTACCACCTGATGCAGATCGCAGAGCTCTACAAGGGTCTTCTCCTACAGGAGGGTTACTCCAAGAAGCAAAGGGGACGGATCCATGTGGGCCAGTTCATACACACACCGTTTTACAGCATCCACGACATCCAGGGTCTGATAAGGCAGGACAAGCGACAAAAACTTAAATCGCAGATCTACGATCCGTTTGGTGAAAGCATGGAAAGCGTGCTGCAGAAAATCACGTGGGGCATGCTTGCCAATGATTTTATCGGATTTCACGCAAAGGAGTACTGCGACAATTTTCTGGAAGCCCTCGAGGAGTGGTTTCCTGTGACGATCCGGGTGTCGGGACAGTATTATGAGATCAGCTATCAGGATCGGATCACCACCATCGGCGCATATCCCATCGGGCTGGACGTGGACAGTATCCTTTCAGAGGTTACGGAGGGAAAGAAATTGGAGTATGAGCACGGCGGAAGGAAACTGGGCGAGCGTATCTCGCGCGACAGGAAGGCGGGGTGGGCCATCTTCGGAGGTCTGGAGCGATGTGACTACACAAAAGGCCTTGTGGAGCGGCTCGAGATCTTCTCCCAGGCCCTATCCAGGCTAAGGGCCGCTGGCCGGGAAGCCCGATTCTACCAGATCACTGCGCCCAGCCGCTCGGAAAACCCGGACTATCAAAACCTCCAGACCGTCCTGGACGAGGAGGTATCGAGACTGAACGCGATGCTGGGAGGAGATCGGATCATTTACATGGACGAGGGCATCCAGGCCCCGCAGAACTATCGATTTATGAAAGAGGTGGATGTGATGCTGGTGACGCCTCTGGAGGATGGCATGAACCTGGTTGCCTTCGAGTACATCTTGTCGCAGAAGTATCGGGAACCAAACGAACGAGGCATGCTGGTCCTGAGCTCCAGCGGCGCCTCGCGGATTCTCAAGGCAAAGGGGTTTGGAGAAGCCGATGGGGTGGTCTATGTAAACCCCATGAGGCCCAAAGAGGCCGGGACGAAAACCGTTGAGGCCATGAAGAAGGGGGTTCGCCTCTCAGAGCGGCTGATTGGTTATGTTGAGACAGAGCGGCGAGTGGAGGACTGGGCCGAGAGGAACATCGAAGCGATTATAAACAGCCGGAAATTTGATTAGGGTCACGGTGCGGATTTCGACGGGCTTACCTTATCAGCCGGAGATACGATGCACAAGTTTCAGAATCTCCTCGGCTGTGTTCTTTTCCTTGGAAAGGAAATAGTCCGCGCCGCTCTCAAGGGCGGCCTCCCGATATTCTAAGCTGTCCGCATGGGTGAGCATAATGATCACAATGGAGGGGTGGAGACGCTTTATCTGACCGGTAAGTGAAATCCCGCTCTGACCGGGCAATCGAATGTCCATGAAAATGGCATTCGGCTTTCGCTGACGAATCAGATCCAGCGCGGCCTCAGCATTCTCCGCCTCTGAGATTTGAAAGGATGGGAATCTCGACTCAAGGATCTTCCTGAGCATCTGGCGAAACCTGGTATTATCCTCGACGATCAGGAGTTCGAAAACCTTTTTTTCCGGAGGATTCATGTTCCACTCCTGAAGTGCTTGAAAATGATGCCTCATATGTTCTATATGTACAGGACCCGGTGGACCGGTTAAATGGGGTAGATCACGTATTTGTGGCCGCGGATCACTTCATATCGAAATACGTAATACGTATTCGGTCACGGGCATCCTTTGGCCCGCCAGCCGCAGGGCTGGGGCGAGATGGGTTCGGATACCCTGTTAGATGTTTTGGCTGATCACCGATCCTTCGCCGCGGGGGACCGATCACTTGGCTTGAGCGGACTGATTACTGATCACTTGTATTTTCCGGTCTTTACTGATCACTGATTACTGATCACTTTCTTAAAGGAGGGGCGCCATGGCGCGGAAATGGAAAGTCGTCATCGCGGAGGATTATCGGATTTTGCGAGAGGGACTCAAGTCGCTCCTCGGGTCGAGAGACGATATTGATGTGGTGGGGGAGGCCGGAGACGGCATGGAGGCGATTCGGTGTGTGGAGAGGATGCGTCCTGAGCTCCTTCTACTGGATCTGTCAATGCCCAAAATGAGCGGGATCTCTGTGATCAAGGACCTGAAGAGCCGCTATCCCGAAACCAAGATTCTTGCCCTCACGATCCATGAAGGCGAGGAATACATCCTGGAGACTTTTCACGCAGGCCTTGACGGATACTGCCTGAAAGAAGCCAGCCACTCCGAGCTGCTCTTGGCCATAGACACCGTCTTGGAGGGCAAGACCTACCTCAGCCCCGGGATTTCAGACAAGGTCCTGGTGGGATTTCTTGAGGAACGGAAGACGTTGAAACCAATCTCCTCATGGGGTACCGTCACTCAGAGGGAGCGGGAGGTCCTGAAGATGGTGGGAGAAGGGTATAAGAACAAGGACATCTCAGATTACCTGTGCATCAGCGTGAAGACGGTGGAGAAGCACAGGAGCAATCTCATGAGAAAGCTGGATGTCCACACGGCCTCCGGTTTAACAGCCATTGCCATCGAAAAGGGGCTGGTCACCAAGAGCGTGGCAAACCCCTGAAAGGTAAGTGATCAGTGATCAGTAAAGGCAAGGATAAAAGGCGAGTGATCAGGGATCACGCCTGGCGGAACATCCGGAGGCACAAGTATCGTAAGGCCTGTATTCCGGCTCAATGGCCTGAATGACACGACTTCTCTGGGAAGCTTGAGATTCGGGTTTTTCCATGTTGTTACTGATAACTGATCACTGGTCACTGATCACTGGGGGTCCCTGGGCCACAACGCCCGGATGGTGGTCCCCTTTCCCTTGCTGGAAAGAAGGGTGAAGGAGCCTCCTGACATCTCGACGCGCTCCCTCATGCTTTCAAGGCCCAGCTTGTCCCTGTTATTCTCCTCGGACAGGATTTCCCTTAGATCAAGCCCGCTCCCGTCGTCGCGAATCAAAAGCAGAAGGCCCCCCGTTTTCAGCCTGGTCAACGAGAGCTTGACCGTGTCCGCACGGCTGTGTTTGGACACGTTATTCAACGCCTCCTGGGTAACCCGATAAATGACGATCTTCAGATTCTCTGGGATCTCCTCTTCCCTGACCTTCAGGGACCACTCATACTTGGCTTTCGGGAACACTTGTTCGAACTGGCGGGTGAGGGATCGTAACGCCGGCATGACCCCCAGGTCGTCAATAATCAGAGGACGAAGATTGCCGTATATCCTCTTGAGGTCTTTGATGGCCGTGTCCACTGTGGATATGAGCTGCTCCATGGTGGTTCCGTCCAGTGCCCCACCCGGTTGTCTTGCTCGAACGAGCTCGTTTTGGAGTCCGAGCTTGACAGCGGTCAGGCTGGAGCCAATGCTGTCATGGAGCTCATGGGCCAGGGCCTTTCTCTCATTTTCCTGTGCATTCATGAGCTTGGATGACAGGATCCGCAATTGCTGCTCCGACTGGCAGAGGGCCTTAAGGTTACGGGCCCGCTCCATCGCATACCGGATGGTGTGCTCCAGCAGACCCGCGTTCACCTGCCCTTTTTCCAGATAGTCCGCAGCGCCTTCCTGCATGGCCCGGATGTCGACCTGGTGGTCTCCTTGCCCTGTAAGGACAATGACAGGGGAGGTAAAGCCATTTTTCTGGAGCTCCTGCATTAACTCAAGTCCTGTGCCACCGTCCAATCGGTAGTCCATGAAACAGATATCATGCGGGCCACACTTTGCCGCTTCGATGGCCCCCTCGAAGGAAGACACCCAGTGGAGACTGACCTTCCAGTGTCTGATCTCAGCCAGCATATCTCTGAAGGCCACATAATCGTCTTCGTCGTCGTCTACCAGGAGTACTGTAACGACGCTCTCCTTTCCCAGGCTCTTCAAGAGGACCCTCCTTAAAGGCAAGTGATCAGTTACCAGCGATCAGTAAAACCAGGAAAAAGCAAGGGGTCTGTACGTCACAAACCCGGCGGGTTAGTGCTGACCTTGCTATGGGTTAGACTTATGTGAATTTCCGTAAATTTTAACCTATTCGTGGAATAAGTTCAAGGTGAACTTCTGGAGGTATTTCTGCACTAACAGGGTACTTAAAGACGCCCATTTGGCCGCCGCCGTCCGCCTAGGCGGATTATCCTTCGTCACGGCGATCCCACCAGTGGCGGGATACGCCCCTTCCCATTCCTTTGCAACAAGGGTTTTTCAGCAGCCAGCTAAGGAAAGAAACCCCAGTTACCGATGATTTCATGAGGAGAAGACTGGGGGGTTCGGTTGGAGTGAAATCTTAGGCTCCGAAGAGGATCCGCCGTTGGAGAACGGATCGCGCCTTTTGTCGATTTCTTCAAGACCCCATCAGGCTGACGGTTTCTTTCATGAAAGATCAGACCCGCGTACTCATCGTCGATGACAGCTCGACCATCCGAAGGGCATTGACAAAGCAGCTTGAGAATTCCGGGGCCAAGGTGACTCAAGCAGAGGATGGCCGGCGGGGCCTCGAGACGGCTTTGTCGGCCCCCTTTGACCTGATCATCTCTGACGTGGAGATGCCCAATTTGGATGGGTTTGGCCTTTGTGAGAAACTTAAATGCGACCCCAGAACCAGAAGCATCCCCTTGATTATCCTGAGTTCTCAGGATACCGAGAAAGATATCGAACGGGGTTTCAAGGCGGGCGCATCCGCATACGTTTCGAAATCCGATGCCCAGAATCAATTGAGCGGCACCATCGAAAGGGTGCTGGAGAAATCCAGCTTTTACCGCAATCGCCTGATTCTGGTCGTGGACGACTCCTCGGCCATCCGTCGAATCGTGTCGCAAGCCCTGTCCAAAGCGGGCTTTCAGGTGATCGCATGCGAAAACGGCAACCAGGCCATGAAACAGATTCATGATCGTCGGCCCGACTTGATCCTGAGCGATATCGACATGCCCGAAATGAATGGGATTGAATTCTGTAAAAAAGTCCATGCCGACCCGGAGCTGGTCGCCATTCCCTTTGTTATGATGAGCAGCAACAGCCATCGGGCCATCATGCGCCGGCTGCTGCAGTGGGGTGCAACCAGTTACCTGGTCAAGCCCTTCAACCTGGAACAGCTTGTGATCACGGTTGAGAAACTGCTCTCAGATCATTTCGTCATATTGCTCAAAGAGAGGGAGCGCCTCGATGCCGAACGAAAGATGATGCTGGCAAGTATAACCAGCCTCATTGCGGCCCTGGAGGCCCGTGACCCATACACCAGGGGACATTCCGAGGCGGTCGCCATGATCGTTTCTGAAATGGGGTCCCACATGAATGGTGACGCCGAGGAGATGGAGACCCTGAAGATTGCCGGACAACTGCACGATCTGGGAAAGATTGGCGTTCCCGACAGCATCCTGTTAAAGCCGGGCCGTCTGAGTGACGAAGAGTTCGCGATCATTAAGGAGCACCCCGTCATTGGGGCATCCATTTTGTCTTCGATTCCCAGTATCAAACCACTTCTTCCCGTGATCCTTCACCACCACGAGCGCTTTGACGGGAAAGGATACCCCCATGGGCTCAAAGGAAAGCAGATAAATCTCTGGGCCAGAATGACAGCTGTTGCCGATACCTATCATGCCCTGACGAGCGATCGGCCTTATCGCCAAGGGATGAGCCACGAAAAAGCCATGAGCATTATCGAAGAGGTGCGTGGAACCCAGCTGTGCCCTGATTGTGTGGACGTCTTCAAGCGCTTGATTGGGGATTTCCCGAAAGGCAATATGGAGCAACCTCTGCCCAAGTGGCGTGGACAAAAGTGACCCATGGGGAGCGCTCTAATCCATGGTGCCGAATTCTGTTCAGGCAACCGCAGGAATCCATGCCCCACACCCGAAATCGGTTGCATTTCTCCTCCTTTATTGATATAGGGTTGCATGCCCGTTTAAACGAAAACAATAAAGTTAACCCTGGCTCCAACCCGCAACCCGTAGACTCATTCACCTTTTCCCGTAACGTCTAACCGCCTCGGATAACCGCTTCAGACCCTGTTTCAAAAAAATCCCCGTGTTGCTCCCGGCTGCACATGGACCTGTGCCGGCGCTTGGAGCTCAATTGAAGAGGTCATGAGAAAGGGCGACACCATGAACCTGGACAAAGTGATCATCACAAATCTGGGCGCGCTAGGGGAGAAGTATGGTTCAACCATGCCGCGTGTGGAAAAGGCGATTGCATCCCTGATTTCTGCTGACAAGAAGCGCGGCATTGAAACCAGGCTCGTGGCCATGGACAGTCCCAGCCAGATGAACGACGTTCATGGCAAACAAGTGAAGGACAGGGATGATCAGGAGGAGGTAAAGGCCGCCGTGGATGCGATCTGCAGGGCCTGCCTTCCCGACTACGTGCTGATTCTGGGGGCGCAGGACATCGTTCCACACCAGGCGTTGAAAAATCCGGTCTATGACCCGCAGGGTGATGTCGATAAGGTCGTGCCGAGCGATATCCCTTACGCCTGCGAGGCCGCGTTCAGCCAGGATCCTGGCAAGTTTCTGGGGCCGACCCGGGTCGTGGGTCGCGTGCCTGACTTGCCCGGAAGGGCTGATCCGGCTTATCTCGTTTCGCTCCTTGGCAATGCGGCTCGACACAAAACCAGGGTACGTTCCGTCTATCAGAAGTACTTTGGCGTAAGTGCCGAAGTCTGGAAGGCCTCGACGGCGCTAAGCATCACCAGGATTTTCGGAAACAGCGATGCCATGGCCACTTCACCGCCGAAAGGCCCGGCCTGGACCACCACGCAACTTGGCCGCAGGATTCATTTCATCAACTGCCACGGAAGCCCCAGTGACCCCAATTTTTATGGGCAGCGAGGCCGAAGCTATCCCGTGGCGCACTCTGCCGAGAAGCTTGTCAAGAAGATCATGAACGGGACCGTGATCGCGGCAGAGTGCTGTTACGGGGCGGAGCTCTATGATCCTTCCGACAGTGGTATGCAGGCCGGCATTTGCAGCACCTATTTGCGCGACGGCGCGTACGGGTATTTCGGCAGCACCACCATCGCCTACGGCCCAAGCGAAGGAAACGGCCAGGCTGACCTGTTATGCCAGTACTTCATTGGTGAGGTGCTCGACGGGGCATCTCTGGGGGCTGCGACACTTAGAGCGCGGCACCGCTTTGCCCAGAACTATACCCATCTCGACCCGGTTGATCTGAAGACACTCGTTCAGTTTCACCTGCTAGGGGACCCTTCGATTCACGCGGTTGCCGAAGTGCCTCATGCCCTGTCGCGCACCAAGACTTTCAAAGAAGCATTCAAATCCCGGCAGAACCTTAAAGGGACGAGAGGATTGCGCCGCGAGAAGCTCACCCGGACCGGGAACAATTTGCAGAGCAGCCTGGGGGCCGCGGAGAAATCGGAAGGGCCTGTTCCCTCCTTTGTGGCGGAAGTCCTTGAGAGAGGGGCAAGTGAATCCCGGATCAAGACCTTTGGCATGCAGTCTTTCAGCTTGCGCTTTCCCGAAGAGGCGATGAAGGGGGACATGAAGCGGTTTGCCGGGACCCGGCAGACGCGGCGAGTCTACATGCTCAGCGGGACAGGTCCCCTGCCGCCTGAAACACCGGGTCGCGTCATTGCCCTCGTGGCCACGGTCCAGGATGGGGACCTCATCCACATGCGTCGCCTTCACAGCCGGTAGGGACAAATGAAGATCCGAGGGCGTGTCATAAAGAAGGAGTTGTACGCGGGAACCAAGAGCGCGCATGAGGGATTGGTGCTCGTTACCCCCGAAGACCAATTTAAGCTGCGACGCCAGGGCGGCAATCCGTTCTGGGATGAAGCAATCGCTTCCCTGGAAGGAAAAGAGATTGAGTGCGAAGGTCTCTTGCGTGGAAACCAGGTGATAATGTCTTGGTGGCGTGTCATCGGGTGAAGCAGGGGTGTCCGTCTGTCCCTAGTTCACGATGGCTTCCTCCAACTATACGGATGGTTTTTCAAGCGCAGCTTTGATGGCCTTACCCAGTTCTTCGACGGAGTAAGGTTTCTTGATGTAACCGCCTGCACCCAGCTTTTGTGCCAGTCTCACACGATCTGTTTCGGCGAAGCCGGTGGCGATGATCGCCTTTTGATGGGGGGCGTATTCGAGTATCCGTTGATACGTTTCGAGACCGTCGATTCCGGGGTCCATGATCATGTCCAGGATGATCAGATCGGCCTCGTTGTTCTTCAGGTAATTGACCGCCGCCTCCCCACTGGCTTCCGATAGCGCAAGGTAACCCAACTGTTTGACAATTCGAGTGGCGATTTCCCTTTGTTCCTCCACGTCGTCCACGATCAGGACCTTTTCGCCTCTGCCACGCAGCGCATCGAACGTTTCCGCTTTCTCTTGATTGGAGGGTTCCTGGAAGGTGGCGGGTAAATAGAGGTCAATCCTGGTTCCCTTTCCTTCAGCGCTGTGGACATCAATGTATCCCCGATGGTCTTTCACCGTTCCCCACACGACAGCCATCCCGAGACCCGTTCCGCTCCGGCCCATCTTCTTTTTCGTGTAGAAGGGCTCGAAGATCCTCTGGATGTCTTCAGATGAGATGCCGATGCCCGAGTCCGAAACCTTCAGCAGCACGTAAGGCCCCTCGCGCACCTCACTGTACCCCCTGGGAGGCCTTTCCAGGTACGTGTTCTCCGTTGTCATGGTGATGAGGCCGCCCTCGGGCATGGCCTCAGCACCGTTCGACACGAGGTTCATGATGGTTTTTGAAACATGAATGGAAGAGCCCAGTGTGTTATACAGGGCAGGATCCAGCGAGGTTTCTACTTCCACAACGGGATGAAATGAAATCAACCGCTCGAATTCCGGGCTTTCCAGGTATCCGGTGATCAAGTCGTTGAGGTTTAACACGTCTGAAGCCGATACGCCTCTGCGGGCGAGGGTGAGGAGGTCCTGTACGATGGCCGCGGCCCTTTTGCCTGATTCCCGGATGGTTTCGATAGGTTTCCTCATGGGGCTGTCTTGCGCAATACCCATCAGCAGAAGGTCGGGGTAGCTGACGATCCCCGAGAGAACGTTATTCAAGTCATGGGCAACGCCACCTGCCATGGTCCCGAGGGCTTCCATCTTTTTGGAGCGCTCCAGGCTTTCCAGGAGCCGTTCCTTTTCTCTCAATGCCCTCTTTCGTTCCGTAATGTCCCGTGTGACGCCCAATATCCCGACAGGGGTGTTGTCCTCCCCCAATAGGAAGGATGCGGTGACTTCGGCCCATAGGGTTGAACCATTTTTGTGGCGGATTTCGAGCTCCAGGGTCGATGATAACTCATAAGACCCGGATTGCTGTCCCAGCGTGTATTGCCTGCTGATCTCCTGCATGGCCATCTCCAAGGAGGCAGGCGTTAAAATGCTTTTCAAATCGAGATCTAAATACTCCTCAGGCGTCCACCCTTGCATCTTCTCGGTGGCGGGGCTCACATAGGTGAACCTCAAATTCATGTCCATGGTCCAGATGACATCGCGGATTCTTTCGGTCAGGAGGCGATACTTCCGCTCACTCTGTTGGAGCGACTTCTCAGACTCTTTGCGTATGGTGTTCTCTTGCTTCAATTTATCTTTTGTCTTCAGGAGCGCCGCTCTCTCTGATTCCAGGTCCGCGGTTGCCTTTAGCATGCGCGTGTTAACGATTTGGAGCCTGTTCAGCAATGCAGCCACCGAAACGGCGGAAACAGCGTTGAGGATGGTGAAATTCGTTGCAGCGACGATGGCTCTCCCCATGGAGATGTCAAGGCCATGACCTGAAAAAGCGCCCCTATAGGCCAGGAAACCAATGACAGTCACCGCGACAGCATTCAAGAAGGTGGCCGCCAGGGCGGCTCTCAGGCCCAGCAGAACGCCGGCAAGAACGGCAAAGAAGAACAACCAAGCAGGCCCCCCACTTGTAAATCCAACTTCCACAATGATGAAAACACCGACCAGGAACGGGATTAGCAGCGCGATCGTCGACCTCGCCCTTAGCCCGATGCGCTTGAGGACGAGCAAACACCCGGCAAGCGTGAACGCAAACAGGTCCGCAAGGAGGAGCATCCATCGTTTCTCAGCCCATGTCATGTAGGCAGATGGTACCAGCGCCAGTAAAGACAGCAGGGTACCGGCTGCCAGAACGGTGAGCAAAATGCGCTCCCTCCAGTAGTTGAGCCCGTCTTTATAGGGATCATCATAAATAAAGATCGACCTTTCCCCGACGCGTTCAATGAGGCGGTGAAGGAACCCGTTCTTTACCCAATCAATTGTTCTTCGTGCCTTTTTCATGGAAATCAAACAGTTATGTTGAACCCTTCGCTAACCCGCCGATCTTGGCACAATCCCGAATACCTACAAGTAAATATTTTAAGCATCGGTGTTTTCAAAGCAAAACTTTCCGCTGATCTTTGTGGTGAAACGGTCTCCGGAAGCGTGTGCGGTTCTCTGATGGCGAGATCCGGACGTAATCAGAAATGCGATGGGATGCTTCACTCAGACCATGCAAGCAGTGGTCGTGACCATTCGGGGGACACAAAAGAAAAAGGATCAGTTTCCCTTGACTATCCTTTTCCCGAGCTCGAAAGACTGGTCGAGCATGCCAGGTTGCTTCTGCACGTCGTCGCCCTTTTCCAGTTGACGAAAGAAAAGCCCCTCCTCATAGCTCATGTCGAGGGCGTCGAAAAAGTATCTCGCGGTGATCTCCGCACAGTCAAAGAGCCGTTCCCCCTTGCTCGCGGCAACGGCGATGAGATATCCCGTGCCTGCCTCGTAGCGTTTCTTGCGCTTCCCAGGTTTTTCAATCCTTTGCTTGGCCCAGGCGGCCTGGCTTCGATCGATCACGGCCTTGAGCTGGGAGGTCACATTATAGAAGAAGATGGGCGTTGCCATGATGATGGCATCGGCTTCATAGAGCAATGGGTAGACCGACTGCATGTCGTCCTTGATGACGCATTTTCCTGTTTCGTCGCATCCGCCGCATTCGATGCAGCCCCGCATGGCGAGGTCCCTCGCATAAACTGATCGAGTCTCCGCACCGGCGGCCCTTGCGCCCTCAAGGGCCTTGTCCAGCAACTGGTCCGTGTTTCCGCCCTTACGTGGGCTTCCGTAGATCCCGAGCACGTTCATGTCTGCTCCTTCTTTCAGGAAATGGGGTGCTGTCGCCATGAAATCCGGGCCACCGAACTGCCGGCCTGGGCCTTGGCTTCCTTCCAAAAAAGATATCATTCATTACTAAAATGATCCTTCTCGAATACCGATTTGCGGCAATGAGCCAGAGGATGAGGCGGCGGCCTTACGATTTCGGGAAGAGACAGGTGTGTGGGCATGGAGAGCGAAGCGGGTGTGACCGCAACGTTTGGCCCTTCGTACGGTTTGTCGATGAGGCCAATTTGTCCCCGCGGCCCCGATGTGCCTTTTCCCGCACCCTGATAGGTTCATGGCTTCAGAGTTTGAAATATGCACCTCAAACTCGCCATCAGAAAAAGCATGAAGGTGATCGGTTTCTCGCGAAGTGCGCTGTTGTGTGTTCAATACTCGTCCTTTTCAATATCACTTTCAAGGAAATCCAAAACCTCTGTGTGAATTTCTACGTCGAACCATTTGAGAAAAAGAGAGTAGTTTCTTTTCTTTGGCCACGTTTTCTCATCAGTAGACCAACCGGCAAGTTCGACTCGAAATATTTTGGTGTAGATCGACCTTATGAACTGTAATGCCTCCTCATCATCTTCCGATGGTGGCAACAAAATGGCGGTACAGTCCTTCTTCAGGTCTTCAACACCAATGGGCGCCTTGGTTCCCGGCAGTGAATTGATCCAATTGATATACGGCGGTTTGGGCTTTATGATTGCTACTTCTCGATTGATGGAATACATCTGAATTCCCCCGGGGGTCGGGCCCGAAAATTCGCCAGCCGGCCCACAAAACTCTGGAACGCCTTTTCATGGCTTGACGGTCGTAAACAACTTGCCATCTTTCCGTCTGACGATATCACGGCGCAGGAAATCACTCATGACCTCATCATATTTTTGGTGATACTCACTATTAAAGAATAGGTCAACCGTCTCCTTGAACCAATAGGTTTTCATCAGATGGTCGAAAAAGCTCTCTTCAACCACCTCTCTATGCATGAGAATCGTGTAGATCGTGATCTTTTTTAGAAGGGCGGTCCCGGTTTTCTCTTTGTGCTTAAGGAAGTCCCTTGCCTTTCTCTTGCTCTTGGATATGGCCTCTTTGAAGCCTGCAAATGGTCTCCCGTGCCCAGGATACACAATTTTCACATCAAGAGATTCAAGTTTTTCTAGGGAATCCAAAAGATCAAAAATACATGTACTGCCTTCTACACGCATCGTAATCGCGGGCATATCATCTTCCCAAAGCGCGTCGCCGGAGATAAGAAGTTTTGCTTTTCTATTAAAGAGGACGATACCGTCAGAGGCATGACCCGGCGTGTGGATGACCTGAAATTCGTGGGGGCCAATGGTGATCACGTCCCCGTCATCTAATGCTTTGGTACAGTTGAAGAAATCAGCTTCCTGGCTGAAATACCGCCACCATGTGGACCAGTGATCCTTTGTATCTATGAAATATTTTCCAAATTTGTGTAGGGCGACGTCACAGCCAGATCTATCTTGAATTATTCTATTTCCGCCAATGTGGTCACAATGGGTATGGGTGCCAATAATTAGCCGAGTCTGTTCGAGCTTGACGCCTGTACCGTTTATCAAGCGCTCTGTTACATCAAAGTCAGAGGTATAACCGGTGTCAATGAGAACGGGTTGTTCTGAGCGATAGACGAAGTGATTCCCGTTGAGATATCCCCTCTCGATAAAATAGAGGTCCTTCATAATTACAACAATGTTCATATCCTTTTGCATCTCCAACCTCCTTGGACCCGTTATTTCCCCCATTTTAGTGTCCAAGAAAACCGGGATCAATATAAAACACCCCAACAATTCCCGTTCGGGGCTTACTGATTTGTTCTACGTGTCGATCATTTCACAGCCCTTCAATGAGCTTGTAATACTCTTTGAGCGTACGGATGGATTCCATCGTGGTTTGAAACAAGATCCAACTGAGAACAAGGATTCCTATGGTGAGTCCGATCTTCCATGCCCGTGTCGTTTGCGGACGCCACCAAATCAGGGGCAACGCGAGAGGTCCCACACAACTGACTGCGATGATAATAAAGGATTTTCGGAAATACCATTGAATCTTCTCGTCTGCAAAGCGTGGGTGATGGGAGCCATCCAAAAACTCGCCGCAGTGTTTGCATTTTATAGCGTCGTCTTGAATTTCTTCAGCGCAGAAGGGACACTTTTTCATTCTCATCTCTCCTGGTAGAACGTGCCGGTCATCGGCGTAAAAGCCATCACGAATTTCAAAAAGAACTCAAAACTATTTAAGACCTCAGTCCTGCTTTAACGGTTCGGTTTTGACCTCTGGTGAACTGCCCCGTTACTAAGGTGCTTATCGGGCTAATATTTTAAGAAATATGGGAGCGCCATCAAAATCCCGGCAATAAGAATCATAAGAAATACGTTGGAGACAAAATATGGAAAAACACATAGGACAAGACCGGACAAAAGCGCAACGCCTCGGCGTTGTTTTCTTCCGTATATTAGGTATCCCATACCGATTGAGCCAAACAATACTCCCCACATTATCGATGCCGTATTATCCATTATCGTCTCTTATAGGCGCATCACACCAAAGATGGCAGGCGGAATGATGCATGTTTCATTCCGCTTATCAGCCGTCGGCGGGATTGAACTGAGCCGCTTCGCCCGGCTATGGAGATTGAGTCTCCTTTTGGTTCCGGTTGGATTCTGGCGAAGCGGCAGGCGCTTTGACCATTGAATAACTTTTTTTAGCGAAGAGAAAGGAAGACTCCCTGTCCCCCGCTGTCCTTGGGAACGGTTGGAGTGGGGGGATTTAGAGCGTGGGTGCCTACTCTCCCATTGCGAGTGATCGGGTCCATTAAAAGGGATTGGCTTACACTCGCACAAAATCGTTCTCATAAACCGTCTTCCCCCGGCATTTGCGAGGTCTGCTCAAGGGCTGTATCATGGTTTTTTGCCTGAAAGGAATGCTCGCTGCCGGCACTGCCGGGCCATCTCGTTAGCAATCCGCTCCTGGATGTCTCCTGGTTTACAATATCCGAGAGATATGAAACCATTTCTCAAGGGTCTGAAGCATGCCGAAGACATCATTAAGTGTCTGCGGGGGTTTAGAAACAAGTGAATCCCTCCGTCGAATCTCTGAAAAGTCGATATCACGTATCTCAGGATTTTGGGCACGCATAACCGTTACAAACTCCTGTGCAACGATGCCATAGCCGCAGGTCGTAGGATGCACCCCGTCCAAGGCGATGATTCCGCCATTCTTTATCCTTCCGTTTGACTCGATCTCAAAAAATCTGATAGTAAGATCCTGCAATTCCGGGGGCAAAGGATATGTTGGGTTTCCATGGTTTCTTCTTACGGCAAGTTGATCGAGGACACTGCACGTATCAACCACATGCCACCCCTTTTCCTCCGCATGGGATCGAATGGTGACATTGAATGCATCGATGTATGTGTCGATCTTCTCTGCATCGCTACCGGTGAGATAAGGATCCTTTTCTGGGTCAAAGTCTTTGTCACGAATAAAAAAGCGGGTGTAATAATCGTAATATTTCCTAGACGATGGCAGCTTGCCCCGGCTTTTCATCACACCGCGGGTAATGGGAGGTATGGTTACATGGGGTACCGTTGCCACATAGACGTTTTTCGCACCGATTCCTTGGATCCGAACTGCGAGTTCATCGTAATCCTTTTTAAATGCGGCGGGTGTCCAGAGTGTCTTGTTTGAGCACGGGCCCGGCGGATCATCCCCTGTCTCATCAATCTTTAACCTGACAACCGTTCCGAGACAGTTATTCCCCCCGAGCCATACAATGAGGTTTTCGATTTCGCCATCCTGCTCCTTGATGCGTTTCGCTACCTCTATCTGGGTGTCATTCGCTCGTTCAGGTATTTGAGCGGGATTCAGTACCCTGTATGCGGTTCGTAGGCGAGGCTCCGAAGGGGGCCGAAACCAATTATCCTTGGGATTCGTAATAGCTTCCCTGCACATATCCGAATGAATAGCATAGGCATCGGCAACTTCAAAGCCCCATACAGCTATATTATGGTAGAGGGAGTCCTTTGTTGGTTGAGCTCCTTTGCCACGCTCCCAGTAATCTTCAACCTCGTCCAGGAGATCGACAATATGATCAGTAGCGAATGGCCATTCAAATATATTGATGTCTTTTCCGTATCTTATCTCCAGCCCCCGGGAAAGCCATTCTATGTTAAAGGGGAGCCCCCCCTTACCCATAAAATCCGGGACCCGAAAATCAGGAATGAATACCCCCAAACACTCCGCAATCATTGCAGGATACGATAGGCTTGTTTTTTGAATCGCCAGGGATTGAAATCCCTGCGTGAGACTGTCTCCAATAGCAACCAATTTGGCCATTTTCGCACCTCCTGTCTTTCCGCCCCATGAACTTAACCCCAACCCGGCCAAGCCGGAACCAAAACAGTCCCGCGGGTCCGCGGGATCAGGTGTCAAGTTTCGGGTTTCAGGCCTGACTACTGACTATTGAAACCACCGAATTGTGACCGTTTTGCGGCAGTCTTCCCGCTAAGGTAGTAAGGCAAGATAAGATGCCCCTTGGACGAGAAACACTTTTAGTCAGAGAAGGAAGCCATATGAGATTCTGCCCGCCGCAAAGATAGGCGGGTAAACCATCAACACAAATTCTATGGTGGAATTGATCTTCACACCCGATCCATGTTTATCTGTATCTTGGCCCTGAAGGGGGGGGCGGTCCCACGCCGTAATGACAAAGTCTCACCTGAGGCCTTCCTCAAGGCCATCAAACCATACCGAAAAGATATTGCCGTGGCCGTGGCATGAAAGTTGGTCTGATATTGGCTCAGCGATCTCTGCGCTCAAAAAGCGATCCCTTTCATCTTGCGCCATGCGGTCTGCATGAAGGCGACCCATCTCATGAAATAATTGAGAAGGTGAATTCATAAGAGGTGTCCCCACTATCTGGCATCGCAAATTGCACGCAGGCCCACGCGAGCAAGCAAAATCGTGTCAGCCCAGGTAACGGCTTTGAACTTTACTTGCTTTCCGCCAATCTCATTGCCTCCCTAAATGCCCTGTCCATATCCGGAAGGTGGCTCAATTCGGGCACGACCTGGATGTAACGCACCACGCCTTCCCTGTCCACCAACACCACACTGCGGGCCAGCAACATCGAGTCCTTGACCAGCAGGCCTGTGGATCTTCCGAATTCCCCCTGCTTGTAATCGGAAAGGAATCGCAAATCCGTGAGGTGGGCTTCCTTTGCGAAGCGTTGCTGGGCGAAAGGCGTGTCTCTGCTAATGGTAATCCGCAGAACGCCGCGTCCCATTGAATCTCCCTCTTCACCCAGGTAATGGGTCTGCGCTTCGCAGACCTTTGTGTCTATGGAGGGAACAATGCTCAGAAAGAGAACCGCACCGCGCGCCTCCGACAGATCCACGTCGCGCATCGTCATGGCATCCACCAGCTTCACCGACGGCAATCGATCGCCCACGGCGAGCGGCGTCCCGAGGAGAGCGTGTGGTTCCCCTTTGAACGTCACAGACGATCCCGGTTCGATGGATTCCCGGCTGACCGGAATGTTCTTGTATGGTGTGGCGCAACCGAATACGAAAAGCGACAAGGCAAGAAATACGGCAACAAATAGCCTTGTGTTGCTCATGAGCTGCTTCCTTATAGGTGTTGGCCTTTTACTCATTGTAGGCTGGCCTGAGGTCCTTCAACATAGGGCAGTGCTGGGTGTTGAGGGGGCTTGAGCTCCGCCATCTCGGCTTCAGCGGTAGCAGGCAAGATGGCGTCTCCGAGACCGACGCCGTGTGACTTGCCGTAATCGGGCTTGTAAATCCCTCCGGCCTTCGCGATAGCAGCCAATGCGTCACGTTGGCGCTCAGTCAGGTATATCTGCGTGCGTACCATGCGACACATCCTATACTGTGTGCACCAGCATTATACATCATTCTTTCTCGCAATCAAGGCCACTCCCCACAAATCGGCCGACGAGATCCGCAGTCGGCTCCCCGGTAAAGAGGCCGGACGCGACCTGGTGGGTCGGACCGAGCGATCATATTGATATTTAAACGGTATCTTCCCAAAAACACCCATTTTGATTCCCTAAAGCTGTATTTTCACGCGCCAAAATGCCCTTGTAATGTGGTGGCGATTCCGTCAAGTCGTAACCCCCGCCTTCTAAAACCATTTTACGCCCTTTCGTCTTGGACCCAAATTTTTCCTTCGTAGCCATCACAAACGACTCACACTGAGCACAGCGACACGCCCCGTCCACCTCCCCACTCGGAAATTGTTTACTTCCTGCGCTGATTCCTCAGCTTAACCTCTATATGCCTCGGCAAATTCACACATCGATTTGAAGCCGAGCGAGTCCTTCGATCCATCGTAATCAATCAGCGCATATCTCTCCCTGAGCGCCTACATACGGGCTACGCCATGTCAGAAAGGCCTGCCTTGAGACTCAATGTCCTCCTCTTTTACGTTGAGCGGGATTATGATAAATGGGATGGGAGGTTCTCGGTAAAACGAATACGAGGGGAGCGGTGGAGGGACAGGGATCTGAAGAGGGGACGGGGAGATGTGATCTCTGGGTACCCAGCGGGCGGCGCAGTAATGAGAAGGAAGGCTCATTTGCATACTCTCTCCATTGACGAGGCAGATGATGACGCATTTTGCACATCCGGGCATTCAGGAGCCCTTGAACCGTTCCCGCTCGGGATGGTCGAACCTGGCCCCTGCCACACGGCGGCTATTGGCAGCGCGATTCTGGCGGAGCATCAGCCAGGGAACCCTGGTCGTGGACCTGGCGCTTTTCCTTCACGCCCTGGGCTGGCGCGGGGCTTCCATCGGTCTGGTTTTGAGCGCGGCAGGGTTGAGCGGGGCCGCATTGACCCTTCTGGTAGGGATCGCCAGTGACCGGCTGAGGCGCAAGCCTTTCCTTATTGCCTATGAACTGCTTACCTGCGTATGCGCCCTGCTGGCCATGAAGACTTCCGATCCCATCCTGCTTTCTGTTGCCATTGTTCTAGGAGGGTTCGGCAGGGGCGCCAATGGGGCGGCCGGTCCCTTTGCGCCCGCAGAGCAGGCATGGCTGGCCGAAGCCGTTTCACCTCAATCCAGAGGCATGGTGTACAGTCTAAATTCGGCCATCGGTTTTTTCGGGATGGCCCTGGGGGCTGCAGCGGCCGCTCTGCCCCCACTTCTGGCGCCCCTCTTGGGGCAGGCGGGGAGTTTTCGTCCCCTCTTCGGCCTGGTCCTTGTGGGTAACGCCGTGAACCTTTTCCTGCTCGCAAGGACCCCCGAAATCTACCGCGGGCATCCAACGCTACAGAGGAATCCCCCGGAACGATCCCCTAGGCGGCTTAGGGAGAACGGCTTCCTCTGGCGTCTTGCGGGGCTGAACAGTTTCAACGGACTCGCCGTCGGCCTCACCGGCCCCCTTATGGCTTACTGGTTCGCGAGACGCTTCATGGTGGGTCCTTCCGCAATCGGTCCAGTATTAGCGGTCACCTTTATCGTTACCGGACTGGCCGCTTTGCTCTTCGGGAGGATGACCCAGCGGGTTGGGCTTGTGCGCGCCGTGGTCTGGGGCCGCACCGGTGGGGTCGGCCTTTTGCTCATGCTGCCCTTCATGCCATCCTATTGGTTGGCCTCTCTTGTCTATATCCTCCGGTCGGCGCTCAACCGGGGCACCGTGGGAGCACGACAGGCACTGGTGATCTCGGCCATCGCGGAGGAGCGCCGCGGACTCGCCATCAGCCTCAACACCCTCTCCATGCAACTGCCTCAATCCCTGGGGCCTGCCATAGCAGGGATTCTCATCGGTGGGGGCTGGTTTGCCGTCCCTTTTGTCATCGCAGCCGTCCTTCAAGGGATCTACGTCGGGCTCTACGGACGGGTCTTTGGTCCTATGGAAGGGTAGCGTATCCCTTTTGATCTCTCCTTCTTCCGCGGCATGGTTCCAGGTTAACCCGATTTCCCACCCCTTTTTCGAAGTCTCTTGCGGGTCGGACCTCAACAAGCCCGACAGGAAGCGGATTGAGATAGATGTACCGCACGGGCTCCTGCAGGCAAGCATCTTCCTCACACCGGATGGACTTGTACGCTCTTGGAAAAAATGGTTCCGCCTGCGGGCGAGACTAAACATCACCGTAAAGCCTGTCAGAAGTTTTTTCATCACCTGCCATATGGAAATATATCCCGTTTTCAATAGAAAGTGAGCACGGTTACTCACCAACGACCATGCATAGGAGGGCGTGGAGCTTCCCAGCAAAATGCCGCCAAACCGATCCGGGAATGAATCACGATCCTTATGGTCTCGAAAAATTCCCCTCTTTTCGATCCCACGGATGATCACATGGTGGAGCACGCCTGGAGACATCTATCTTTGATCGACGTGGGTTGCATCGCTCATCTGCGTCCCCACAAAAAACGTCGGCAAATCGCTGAAATCGGCCGGATCCGCTTGAAGTTTAAAAGCGAGCAGCGTGCTTTCTCCGTTTATAAGGACTTTGGTTGGGTGCAGATTGCATTAAGCGGTAAATCCTCCGTCGATGGCCAGACTGGCACCCGTTACGTAGCCAGCCTCGGGACTGGCCAGATAGGCTACCAGCGACGCGATCTCTTCGCCGGTACCATAGCGGGGCAACGCCATCAACTGCACTAACTTCTTAGCGAAATCGCTATTGGCGGGGTTCATGTCGGTGTCGGTGGGCCCCGGCTGTACGTTATTGATGGTGATGCCGCGCGGGCCGAGGTCACGCGCCAGTCCTTTGACCAGCCCCACCAGAGCGGCCTTGCTCATTGCGTAAACGGCGCCGCCGGCAAATGGCATGCGATCGGCGTTGCAACTGCCAATCGTGATGATGCGCCCGCCCGTCTTCATGTGCTTTAAGGCAGCCTGTGTGGCGACGAACACGGCGCGCACGTTCACCGCCACGGTACGATCAAAATCTTCCAACCGATAGTCATCAATCGGTGCGATCACGCCGATGCCGGCGTTATTGACCAGAATGTCAATGCCGCCGAACACCGCTGCCGCTCGCTCCACGGCAGCCACCACCGCTTTGGCATCTGCGCTGTCGGCTTGGATGGCGACCGCTTGTACGCCTAGGGCCAGAGCCTCCTTTGCTGTTGCGTCGGCCTGGTCAGGCTTGCTGACATAGGTCAGTGCGACGTGGGCGCCTTCGCGTGCGAGACGCTTGACGATGGCGGCTCCGATGCCGCGACTGCCACCGGTTACCAGTGCACGTTTATTCTTAAGTCGATAATTCATACGATTCCTCCTTGTCCCCATTTTGTGAACCAATGGGGACTGTTAGGTTTTTAAATTTCCAGCAAAAGGAATGTTTTTCCTCTGCAATCCTCCGGCCGCGGGTAACGGATTCACTGGCAGATGGGATCAATATTCCCAGCTTTCGCGCCAGGGAAGACATGCGGACCCCCAGTTCCCTCACAGCCCGGTAACACAAGAGGCTACGGGCCTCTACCATCCGCCGACAGGTCCCTTCCGCCCACACCTCTTCCGGCTTGACACCCAGCGCTTCCGATACCCTGGAGGCGACGCTCGCAAGGTCAAAATTTCCTGTTCGGAACGTGTAGCGCTTTCCCGTGGTCTCTTCGTCAGATGCCGGCACATGTCCCACGAAATCTCCGTCACCCAAAATCCTTTCGTCGTTTCTCTGATACACCTTCTCTTCCCTGAGCCCCTCCACCCCTTCCCATCTGCCCGCGCTTCGCAAGAGGCCCCGGCCCGTCAGATCCTGACGCCTCCCTTGGGCATTCCCTTTTTCCACAAAGGACCTGTAGCCCCGCCTCGCTGCACCCAGCTTCTCTCCGAACATCCCCAACACCCCTCGTGGAAAATTTCTCCCAATCGCTCCAGAAAGTGATTCCTGCCGCCCCTCTCCCTAAATCTAAAATCGTGACAGCGTTCTCGTTCCATTCAAAAATGTTTGCATGTCAAGTCCTCTCTGAGCCGAACGATCAAGGTCACTTGCACCGCCAAGAAGCTTGCCCGTCAAGACCGCGGATGTTACCGACGTCAAGTGGAGAAGTTGGTTGGACGGTTATCACATCAAATTTATCGACTTAATGACTCTTTCATACACCATTGATTCTTCAGGAAAAAGGGTGGATGGACATGACATCATAAATTGATAGAACCGGTTCCCAGCCTTCGAGAATATAAAACATCCCTGAATTGGCATTCCTTGCTTTTGCACTTTAAGGTCTACCCTCACTGCTTCATAGGGTCCGATTTTTATTTCAAATGGTCGGCTGAATTTGTATGTACTGTTCTTATTCTTTAGAAATTTCAACGTCTCATTTAATGTAGTTTTTAATTCGTCATTCCCTTGGTGAACTGCCACAACTATTGCAGACTGGGCTTGCTTTTTCACAGCGGTCATTGAAATTGCGCCGGAAGGGAAAACCGTATAAGCATAGCCGGCCGGAATGATAAATGAAAACCCGTCAGGAGATATAAAGGAGAAATCTTTTTCAACCAGGGTGTTATTAGCAACGATCCCTTCTTGAATTTCTTCTTTTGATGGAAGGCGGTGATGTGCATACTCCAGATAAGCTTTTGTGACACCGATCACTGAATAAATGATTAGAAAGCAACTCGCTACAACCACCCATTTCTTTTTGTAAAAACGGGGCATATTAGAGCTAAAATAAAATTTCAAGAACAATCCTGATGCTACAAGTGTGATGGCCTTATCGATATATTCTGCAACGAGGGTGCTCATGGTTTCTCCGGGTTATATTTCTGACGTCCAACGTTCCACTTGAGCCGTCGGACTCGAAGTGGTTCTTATAACTCGCCTTCAAAATAGTTCGACGCGGATACTCGGTTTGACGCAGAGACGAACGCCGAATGGAATTACTGACTCACCGTCATACCTTGATCCAAAGCACTTGGCAGGGGCAAACTCCAGATACTCATGCGATCTATCTTTCATGTACCTGATACCAGGACATGCCAAGAGCTTCATGAAAAATACCGCTCTCTGTACGCCGTCTCGAAAGAGTTCGAAGTAGATGTCTCCGTCGTACTGGTGGATAATAAGCTGCAATCGCAGACCGTCCTTTTCAACGGTGTACTTGTGCCAAATTGCATCGGGGTCGACTTCTGGCTCAACCTCCAGGCAAGTGAGTACGTCAGTTTCATCCCAAACGAGCATGGCTGTTTCTCAATGGTTATAACCCGTCACCTCATGAGCGGACATGCCCCGGCTTGCCGGGGCATGTCCGCTCCATGTTAGGCGTCTGTGACATATGAGTCTTGAGCCGAACCCCCTTGACCGAAGCGAGCTGCAATTTCATGTCTGCAAGGCGGCGGCGAGTTCAAGCACACGGGGCGGCAGTTGGGTAGCCTTTCGGCCCACTGTGTCCAAGTAGGCTATGAGCAACTCCATTGTCGCTACCTCAGCGCCTGTTTCGCTGTTTCTCATGCGATGCAGGTAGCGAATTGTCTTTGCCTTTATTTCAATGAGCTCGGTTCGGATGTCCAGGAGTGACCCAGACAGAACCTCAAGCTTGTACTGCGTTCGCTGATCCAGCGCCACGAAGGCTCGTTGGTTCTCCTTCAGGAAGGTGGGTCTCAGGCCAATGTGGGCTAGAAAGTGCCACGAGGCCTCATCAAAGCGCCCCGTGTAGAACTGCACGTTCATGTGGCCCACATGGTCTATGGACCAGGGATAGACGAATCCCCGATAGGTTTCGATTGCTTGTGCCATGAGGAGGTTTCTCCGGACGCCTAACCCCTAAACCCCGAAGTTAGGGCAAAAAAAATCTGAAAAACACGCCCTTATGGACGAACCATGCTTTACCTATACTGCCGTAAGTTTCTTGAGTACTGTCGCCTTGCAGGCCTTTCAATCCGCCCCATCCAGGCCCTTGAGATTCGCCTGGGCGAGCTTAGGCCCTTTGCCCGCACCGATAAGCTCAAGTTCGTAATGGATATCCAATACCTACACCTGGCAGCCTTCACGGCTGAATTCAATAACCCTTCCGTCCATGTGCGGAAATCCCGGGTATGGACCGTCCGGCAGTTTTACCACCTTCTCTCCCTGGATGGATACGCTCGCGAAATATTGCCATTCTCTTTCCTTCTGTCCTTTCTCCTTCCCCCGCATTTGATCTCTTCGCAGCCGCAGATGGAATTTCATTATTTCACGAACGTCCCAACACCTCCCCACTATTGGTTGCCGCTTGAGATCTGGTACTCCTGTGCAGACAGCAAACGCCACCGGTTGTGTTCCTGCAATTCAAGCACCCTGTCGTGGAATTCGATGATGCTGGAACGATGGCCGACACTGATGTAATTGATCCCCAGCTGCTTCAGCCGGCCGTAAAGGTTGGCCTCGTTAGCAACATCCAGGGCACTGGTGGCCTCGTCCAAGACGGCGTACCCGGGCCGGTTGACGAGCAGGCGGGCGAACGCCAGCCGCTGTTGTTCTCCTAAAGAAAGCACATCGGCCCAGTCCAGTACAGCCTCGAATCCGCCGACACGCTCGGGCAGGTCTTCCAGACGTACCGTTTCGAGAACCTGTCTCAATTCGATTTCGGAAATTTCGTTTTCAAGCCGGGGGTAGATCAACTGGTCCCGCAGGGACCCCAGGAGCATGTAAGGACGTTGGGGCAGAAAAAAGATCTCGGCCAGTGGCGGACGTTTGATGACCCCTTGGCCTTGGGTCCACAACCCGGCAACGGCCCTGAGCAGCGAGCTTTTGCCGACACCGCTCTGGCCGACGACCAGCAGGTTGGCCCTGTTTTCCAGCTCCATGGTAAGGTCCTGAATCAAGGTGCGCTTGCGGCTGGGCGTCATCAGGGTCACCCGGCTCAGGCCAAAGCGGTCCGCTTGCTCGGAGGTGATACCGACTGCCGGCGCCCGCTCCGGTGCGATCGCATCGGCAAACGCCGCAAGACGCTGCACCCCGGCGGCGAAATTAGTGATGGGTTCAATTTGGGCGACAATCAGCGACAGGGCCGCGTAGACCTGGGTGAAGGCAAAATTGGCCTGGACCATGTCCCCGTATTCGATTTTGCCGCCGAAATACTGAGGGAACAGGATCAGGAACGGCAAGACCACCGGCAGATAGCTGTAGGCCGTGGTGTAAAAGGAAAGGTTCCGCTGCCAACCGATAAGCAGGCCGAAGTTCTTCAGGACGCTGCGGAATCGACCGCCGATCTGGTCGATCTCCGGTTTCTCGCCCTGGTAGAAAGCGATGGACTCCGTATTGTCGCGCACATGGACCAGTGAGTAGCGGAAATCCGCCTCGTAGCGCAACTGATTGAAGTTAAGGCGCACCAGGCGCCGACCGATGAGGGCCGTGAGCCCCGTACCCACCAGCGAGTATCCTATCACGACGTAAACCAGCAGCGCCGATTTGGACCAGAGAATGCCGGAAAAGGAGATTAGGTCCATCAGGGAACCGAGCAGGATCAAGAGAAATAACAGTGAGGTCCTGGTAAAGGACCGGATATCCTCCATGATCCGTTGATCGGGGTTGTCGATCTTCCCCTGGGCCTCAATCTCGTAATAGTTACGGTTTTGGAAATAGTTGCCAAGAAACTCACCGGTCATCCACTCCCGCCAGCGCATGCCAAGGTAACTCTGGACGTAACTGTACATGGCGACAATGGGAATGCCCGCGAGAAACCCGCAAAAATAGACGGCCACAAACAGGTAGGCCAAATCCTGGTTCTTTTTCACCAGGGCATTGGTAAAGTAGTTGCCGATATAGCTGAACGCCACATTGATGCCCGTCACGGACAATGACAACAGCAGGACGACCGCCAGCAGGCCCCAGGCCCGCCGGCGGAGGCGCAGATGGCGGCCGAACATACCGAATACGGCGGCTGGAATCGCCAGAACGGCGACCAACAACCACCCATTGGCGCGGAAGATGCCCGTCACCACCTGCACCAGGCCCGATGCGATTTTGGCGGTCAGCTCTGGTGCCAAATAGTCGGCCGCCAAGGTAAGCCCAGCCACGATCAGGAAAAGCAGGCCGAACAGAAACACCAGCAGCATGGTCATCAATAGAAGGGTCACCCAGGCCCCGCCGCGGATACCCGGGAAAAAGTAAGGCTGGGCAATGGTCACAAAGCTTATCCAGAGCGAACGTTTGTCCTGAGAGGCGTCGTTACCGGCCATGGGCGCTTCCGTTGAATCGTCTATGGTTGTCAATTATGGCCCCCCCTGGGAGGAGGATTGGAATTCGCAACTATTTTCCGGCAGCTCATTTTATGTTGCCTGGGACAGCTAACGCAGAAATCAGGCGCGGGGCGACCGGGCTGGGCAAAACCGCAGAGCTATAACCCCGTCGCCTTGATTGATCTGTTGACACTTCTTCTATTTCCGTTTTTCGATATCACGATGTATGCGGTCCAGGTTCTGCCGTTTTGAGAAGAACGCTCTCTTGAGCATGACCATCTCCTTGGGCGTACAGATTGGGGCCGCGCGGGAACGCAGCTTCTCTGATTTGCCAAAGGCCTCATTTATCAGTCCGCAAGGATATCCATGGCACAAACCACAGTTGGCGGCAGCCCTTTCTTTGGTACAAGCCCGGAGTTCCGAGTAAGCGCATTCGTTCTCGGGCTTGCAACCATTGCAGGCCAAGTGTTGAGCGGAGAAGTCCGGATCTCTCAATCCAAGGCGGACCCACAGTTCCTTAACTTTCTCCAATTCCTCTGGGCGCTCATCTTTCGTGGCCACATATCGAGGGCAGAACTGACAGTTATCGCCGCAGATTCCTATCATGCTGTTTCTCGTGGACCTTCCTGCCAACGTTCAAAGCAGGCGGCGCTGTACGGCTTTATCGCGTAGCGTTCCGTTCTGTGCGAGGTTAGAGCACATCTTTCAAGAGCAGTGGTTTAACGACTCCAGCCATTGCGCTTCCAAGAACTAAATGCTGCTCAAGATCAAGGTGCACTCCATCTACGTTGCTTGAAGTGATTACGCTGCCAGCGTCGAAGAAATGGCAGCCAACTTCTTCGCACACCTTCCGGTAGGCAGCGGCCAACCCAACGCACTTTCTTTCGCCGCCCTCAAATTTTGGGGCAATCGGTCCTTTCGGCGTTCGTATGGCCGGCGGCGCAACAACCAGTATTTGTGGCGCAGGCATATCTGGCTCGATAGGCGCAGTGCGGATAGTGGATATGAGCGCAAGAATGCCTTGCGATGAATGCCATGCGTTGTGCTCGTGCATAGACTGGAAGTCGTTTGTACCGAGCATAAGAACGACAACCTCAAGCGGCGAGTGAATTTCGATTCGCTGAGCCAACCCGACAGTACCGTTTCGTCCTGGTTTGAATGGGTCATCCCATACGGTACGCCGACCGTTCAGACAATCTTCGACAACACGAACTGTCTCACCTGAGGAACAGAGGGACATTTCCATGACACCCGGCCAGCGCTGCTCAAACGTGAGGCGCTTTCGTGTCGTTGGAATGATGCCCCAGGACAATGAATCGGAATAGATAAGTATGTGCTGCATGGTGCCTCCGGGATATGTGTTCTAACGGAATGGTCAGGGGCGGAACGGCTTTTGCGCCGTCGCCTGAAGCAGGAAGGTTATGCGTCCTCGATTGGTTTGGATTTATCGTAAACGAACTCGGGATCGAGGTCCACGCCCTCATCCCATTCGATAGTGTCGAAGGCTACTCTTGCACGTTTGAATCTCTCGTAGTCTCGCAGTTTCTTGAATACACCAAAGTCCAAGTATGGCTTCATATCAAGCAGTCTCTTCTCGCCATTATCGAGAACCACATTGAGCGAAAAGTCCTCATTCGGTGTGACTTCACGTACAGACGGATACATAACCTCCTCCTATTGCAGCGGTTGGATCTTGAAGGGGTCCTCTCCATTCATGACAAGCTTCCAATTCGCCGTTAGTTCGTCTTGATGCAACTCGGCCCATGCCAACACCAACCTAGTCTGCCTTTTCGGCAACTCACCGGTCAATACTTCGCAGGTTCGAATGTCCACCGTAGCCTTATACTCGTTGTAATAGGCATGAAAATGAGAGGGACTATGTTCGCCAGGTGCGAAGTACATACGGATGATTATACCGAAAAACATAGAAATGGTAGGCATGATATTTCTCCTATCCTTTCGCATAACGTCCGGCTGGAATCGAGTTCTTCCGCTGTGGAACGTATGGCCCTGTTTTAACGGCTATTTGCCGAAACTTCAAGAAGAAACTTCTGTGGATTTCTCTCGCAAAGCGCGCGAAGAACGCAAAGGGAAGGAACGAGGGGAAGGCTTGGCAAAGAATAAATAGCAATTTTCTCACACAGCGCCACAAAGCTCACATAGAAAGGCTAAAATTCCGGTCCTCATTCAGCAACCGGAATTTCCGGAGTCGCGCGATGGGTCTCGAAGGAATTACTCAGTTCCGTGGTTGGACGGTCGCCTCGATTCGCTTCAGCTTGCTAATATCCATAGCCTCCTCAGCTTCCGACAAATCGAACTGCGCTTGAAGCCGAAGCCAGCCTTCGGGTGTTCGGCCAAAGACCCTAGACAGTCTTAATGCCATTTCTGGGCTGATACCGGATCTGCCGTTCAAAACAGCAGAAAGCGTTTTTCGTGTGACGCCAAGTGCTTGGGCGGCATCGGTTACAGTCAAATCCAGGGGTTGAATGCATAACTCTCTTATGATTTCACCCGGATGGGGGGGGTTGTGCATACGCATCATCTGCTCCTTTAATGGTAATCCTCATAATCAACGTCAAAAACATCTCCTTGTTGTAGTTTGAATGTGACTCGCCGGTTCCCGCTCACTTTCACTGCCCATGTACCTTTGCGTTTGCCTTTAAGTTCATGCAAATTGAGACCCGGCAAATCCATATCATCATGCGTTTCAGCGGTTTCAAGAAGCGCCAGGATCTGTCGGGGCCGCGTTATGTGACTTGCGTCGACTGCCGCAGATCTGCCTGATTCAAAAAGCCTCTTAAGGCCTTTGTGCTTAAACGCCTGTATCATTTCTCTCTACTGTAACCAGATACGTTACGGGTGTCAAGGCGCCTGGAGGCCCCACCCCGTTGTTTTGTGCTATGTGCATATTTTTGGATAACCATAAGGACTTGCCGCGGGCTGGGAAGCACAATTTCGGGTAACTTCGAAAGGGTGGCACAAGAAACGGCCAGGAAAATGTTGTCTCACACAGCGCCACAAAGCCACAGAGAAAGAACGAATGCTTCATGACTCCATAAAGGAGTGGATGAACTCCCTTAGCTTGTTCTTGCCTTTGATTAGGCCGTAGTGGCCTTCGCAGAGGATATCTGCTTCGAGGGAGAGCATGAGCTCAAGGGAGCGGAGGTAGTCCGTGCGGTTGGAGAGGAGGCTCGGGTGAAGGGGGCCGTGGACATCCTGCCCGAAGAGGACCTTCAGGCCATCGGATTCGGCCAGGTATACGACAGAGCCGGGTGAGTGGCCCGGGGTGTGCACCGCAACGACGACGCGCTCCCCGATTTGAATGTCTTCCCTGTCGGCCGAAATCTTCCGGTCCACCGTGAAGGCTTCAATCGTGGACCCATACCAGGTGGCTGCCGTGACCCGGTTGTCTCCCGTCTCCAGGAAGCGGGCATCGAGCACGTGGGCAATGACCTTGCACCCCAGCGTGTCTTTCAAGGTCTTGACCCCGCCGGTGTGGTCGAAGTGGCAGTGGGTGATGAGGAGCCATTTGATATCGGAGGCGATCACCCCGCAAGATTCGATGTTCCTCAGGAGTAGGTCAATGGATTCCCCGCAGCCCGCGTCCACCAGGGCCGCGTGCCCGTCGAAATTCAGAAGGTAAATGGCCGCATCTCCCCCCTGGGTGAGATCTCCCCCGCCGACCTGGTAGATCTCGGTCGTGACCTGCAAGTGGTTGCCTGCTCGATTCTTCTTCATGGTCCGTCCCTTCCCGTGGATTGACGTTAACAGCTCGATGAGCGATAGTAAAGGTGTTAGCAGGTTGCTGAAAAAAGCCCATCTATCCCGCGCCTTGCATCTGGACATTCTTCCACATCCTGCGCGACACGGGGTTTTCGGCAACCAGATAGAGGCTGAGGGGAGCCGGAAGGGCGGCCGGCAGGAAATCTTAAGGAGGGGCGCATGGCACCGGTCATCGCGGCGGACCATTTGAGGAAGGAATTCAATGGTCTTGTTGCGGTCAAAGATATTTCGTTTCGGGTCGAGCCCGGCCAGTGTCTGGGGCTTCTCGGACCCAACGGGGCGGGCAAGACCTCGACCGTCCGCATGGTCTATGGCTTCTCTCCCATGACCTCGGGGCGGCTTGAGGTCTTTGGCATGGATATCCGGACGGAGTGGCGCAAGATAAAGGCCCGGATCGGGGTCTGCCAGCAGGAGAACAGCCTGGATCCGGATCTCACGGTTTTTCAGAACATGGAGGTCTTCAGCCGGTACTTCAACATCACGGGGCAGGCTGCCCGGGAACGGGCCAGTGAGCTCCTGGCATTCATGGGACTGGAGCACAAGCGAACGGCAAAGATCTCGGAGCTCTCAGGCGGAATGATGCGGCGGTTGGCCCTGGCAAGGGCGCTGCTCAACAAGCCCGATCTTCTGATCCTGGATGAACCCACCACGGGGCTTGACCCCCAGGCCCGGCACCAGGTTTGGGAGCGTCTGGAGGGGCTTCGGGCCGGGGGGATGTCTATCCTCCTGACGACCCATTATATGGAAGAAGCTTCGCGGCTGTGCGATGGGGTCATCATCGTGGACCACGGAGAAATCCTGGTCCAGGGAACGGTTGCTGGACTCATCCAGGCGCATGTGGGCCGAAATGTGATCGAGATCACACGGCCGGACGACCAGCTCAGATCGTTGTTGGGGTCTCAAGAGATTCACTATGACGACCTGGGCAACCGGGTGATCATTTACGGGAATGAAAACGATCGATTGTTTGATGTCATTCGCGATCGGTTCTGCAGGGAGAACTGTAACCTCAGGATATCGACTCTCGAGGACGTGTTCCTGCGTCTGACGGGGAGGGAGTTGCGGGAATGAGTCTCCCATTCACTTTTAACGTGTCGTGGCGCTTCCTCCGCGTATGGCAGCGAAACCTGGTGGTTTACCAGAAGACCTGGAAGATCAACTTTGTGACGCCTCTCCTGGAGCCTTTCCTCTATCTGGTGGCCTTCGGGGTGGGGTTGAGCCAGCTGATCGAGACCGTGCCGTATCAGGGCCGGAATCTTTCATACCTGGTCTTCATTGCCCCTGCGCTTCTGGGCGTCAACATGATGAACAACGCCTTTTTTGAGACGACGTACGCTTCCTTCGTGAGGATGTATTATCAGAAGACCTTTGACGCCATGATGGGGACCCCCCTGTCTCTTGACGAGATCATCGCCGCGGAGATCATCTGGGGCGCCACCAAGTCGGTGATCGCCAACATCATCATGCTCGGCGTCATCAGTGCCTTTGGTCTGGTCGAATACCCGGAGGGTCTGCTTTTGATCCCCTTGTCGCTTCTGGGCGGCCTTGCCTTTGGCTCGGTGGGAATGATTTTCACGGGGATCATCCCCAGCATCGAGATGTTCAACCTGCCGATCTTCCTGTTCGTGACCCCGATGTTCTTGTTCAGCGGCACCTTTTTCCCTCTCGATCAGTTGCCTTCCTGGGCCCAGAAACTGGCGTTTATCCTGCCCCTGACCCATCTGGTGGACGTAACCCGAAGGCTCTGCATTGGGATTCCAGGGCCGGAGTTGTTTTACGGCGTGGCATACCTGGCGGGGTTTTCTCTCATTTGTTTTCCGCTGGCGGTGTGGGTGATGCGGAGAAGGCTGATTAAATAGCAGGGTGCGGAAAAGACGTCTTTTCCGCACCCTGCAAGGTGCAAGGAAATACGGAAGGGCATCCGGACCATGCCTTCCCTTAGGCCGCTTTGGCCTTCGCCATATCCACGGGCCGCTTCCAGTATAGATACCCCAAGGCCTCTTTGATGGCCCGGTTGATGGGCAGCCGCCTGAAGCCCTGGGCCGGGTTCACGAAAGCCACACGCATGAAGGCGTCCTGGTAGACGGGGACAGCCAGGCCTGATCCTAAGCCAATTTGTGCCCGTTTTACCGCCTCCGGGGTCGCGTTTTTAAGCTGCTTGCACGCCACAAATTCCTGCCCACCTTTCTTGTCCCTGCGGGCCGCGAAGCCAAAGAGCCGGCAGACGAGGGGCCTGAACTCATACAGGGAACAGTACCCTCCAGCTTCCCGGGACGGGGCAGGGTCATGGATGACACACCTCTGGCTCCCAAGCTCCTCCATCTCCGCGATTGCGGAGAGGTATCTCTCTTCCTCGCGACTCAGAAGGATTTGCCAGCAAAGCGGGATGACCTCCACGACGGTAGCCTCCACCTCCTCGGTGTCGCAGCACGTCCCACAGCCTGGAAGGCATCGAAGACCGGTTGCGTTTTGAAAACGAAGGGAGAGGGCATCCATCTCTCTGTATATTTCCATGACCAACGATGCTTGATCCAAGCGGTATCCTCCAACCCATCCTCTGAACAATATGAAAAGGCCCCAAGGGAACTGCCCTCAAGGCCTTCAAGAAACCACTGATAGTGGTATTTTCTCTCTTTCACATGCAAGATTCAAGTTCTATTCCACTACGGTCTCGGGATCTGCAAGAAGGTGACGGATTGCCCTTTTCGGAATGTTTTGTTAATAACTTCTGACTGTCGCGTTGACGGGAACCCGTTTGGATCGGAGTCGCGCGTACGAAAATGGTTATGAGCTCAAGAAAAGGAGGGTGGTTATGAGTTATGAGCGATACAGTAATCCCTATTTGATCGGATGTCTGCTGGGGCTCCTTCTGCTCTTCACGTTTTACACCATGGGAAGGGGGGTGGGCTCTTCCGCCACTTTTGCCAGGATAGGGGCGGCAGGGGTTGAGCTCGTTGCGCCGACCCACGCGGCATCCAACAGATACCTGTCTCAGTATGTGGAAGGGTCGCGGTCCCCGCTCATGGACTGGCTCGTCTTTCTGACCCTGGGAGCGGCCCTGGGGGGATTTTTCTCCGCATTTGTGTCGAAGCGTATCAAGGGCGAGATCACGAGGGGGCCATCCGTCTCCGTTTCGGCACGTCTCTGGCTTGCTCTCTTCGGGGGCGTGCTTTCAGGGTTCGCCGCCCGTCTGGCCCGGGGCTGCACCAGCGGCCAGGCGCTTACCGGCGCATCCGAGATGGCCTTCGGGAGCTGGATCTTCATGTTCTGCATCTTCGCCGGCGGGTACGCGGCCGCCTACTTTGTGAGAAAGGAGTGGCTGTGATGGGACCGTTATACAAATTCGGCTGGTTTGACTTCGCCTACAGCCTGCAGCTGGCCGGCCTCATCGGGTTCTGTTTCGGACTGCTCCTTGAGCGGGCAGGCTTTGGCAATCCCAAAAAACTGGTGGCCGTCTTCTATTTGAAGGACTTCGCGGTGCTCAAGGTCATGTTCACGGCCATTGTGGTCTGTGTCGTGGGTTTGCTCTATTTTTCTGTTTTCGGATGGATCGACCTGGGCAAGGTCTACCTGCTGCCCACCTTTTTGTGGCCCCAGATGGTGGCCGGTTTCATCCTGGGGGTGGGATTTGTGGTGGGCGGCTACTGCCCCACCACCTCGGTTGTGGCGACGGTCTCGGGCAGGCTGGATGGGCTTATCTTCTTGGGCGGGATGATTCTGGGATCCCTCATTTTCGCAGAGCTTTTCCCGTTGCTTGAAGGTTTTTACAACGCCGGGTCCATGGGCGAAGTTCGGCTTTCGGACGCGCTGGGGCTCCAATCGGGCCTCATCGCCCTCTTTGTATGCCTTATGGCTGTGTGCGCCTACTGGTTCGTCGAGAAGGTGGAATCAAGGTTCGGAGACCCGGAGGTGCTCCCTGTGGGCTCGGGGAACGCCAAGCGGTGGTGGGCCGCCCTGCTGGTCCTCCTTGGACTATTGCTGGCCATCCTCAATCCTGACCAAATTGCCAGGAAACGGATCGAGTCGGCGGTAACGCCTTCCCCTCCAGCCCAGGAGATGAAACAGGCGCCCCCGAAAGCGAAGGCGCCTGCGACTGAATTCAAGATCGGAAAGGACGAAGGGTGTTAGACGAGGTCCTTAAAAAGGTTTGGAGTGGCATAGGGTGCAGCTGATCTTCTGACCCTTTGAAACCGAAATGGTGCTCCCTCCGTTTTCTCCTTTGGCGAGTGTGCGGTCTGCTGCGGCCCTTGAAAGGACGGTTCCCTCCAGGTTGAGCCCGTGGCACGCCTTGCACTCCGCGCGGGAGGGGGAGGAGGAATTTTCGACCAGGTCCCCGTGTGCGCTGATCCATCCGGCGTCGTTTACTAGGTGGAGCCCGTGAGGCCCTTCGATGGTCCTTCGGGAAAGGGTTCCTTGATCGTGACATGTCGAGCACTCTATGAGCGGACCTGTGTGGCCCTGGAGCTGGGTGGCGGCGATGTTGTCATTGGCGCCGGGGTTGGCGTTGGGCCATTCGGCATGGGTGCTTCCATGGCACCCTTCGCAAAGAATCCCGCCGTGCCCTTTGCTGAAGCGGTAAAGGGTATCTGGGTTTTCCGCAAAGCGCGGGTTCGTAGCAAGCAGCGGTGAGGCGGAGGGGTCACCGGTTCGATAGGCCTGGCGCAGGCGGATATTGTCTGAGGCCGGGACCAGGTCCGCACCTATCAGGTGAGAGTTCGCGTCGCCCGTGTGGCACGCCTGGCACCTGGGCAGGTCCTGCCAGGGCCGCCGCGCGCCGCCGTCATTGGTCCCGTCGATACTTCCCCCGGCCAGAAGCGGATTGATCCCGCCGACGGCAAGCATGCCTCCGTGACAATCATGGCAGCCAAGGCCGCCGGTCTTCATGGCGCCCCGCTGGCATTGGGTAATCTTTCCCGGATGGCACTGATAACAGGTCTGCTCCAGGGTCCCGCCGGGCGGAAAGAGCGGGCCGCCCTGGCTATTCAGCAATTGGCCGTGAAACGCGTGCATGACCCGCGAAAATATCGGATTTCCGATCTGATCGCCTTGAGGGCCGGTGCCCGCCAGATCCAGGGCCGGGGAGTAATGACACCGGGCACAGAGAACAGGTGTCGCGTTTTGAAGACGGGTCCCCTGCATCCCGTCGTGAAGCAGCAGGATGTTCTTCCTGGTCTGGATTTCGAGGTCGCTGTCGTTCGCCCAATGTATCCCCCCCCTCTGCGCACCGATTCCTCCGGTGACGTGACAGCCCTGGCAGTCGGTTTCGTCCGAGACGGGCAGGACCACATCGGTCTGTCCCAGCAGCTTTCCCGTGGTCTTGTCATGGGCCGATACCCGCATGAGTGAATAGGGGTTCTGGATCAGTTGATCATTCAAGGGAAAAATCGGGATCCCCTCGGCTGCGAAATACCCACGAAGACCGTTGTATGGGATGGGCTGGGGACCGAGATTTTGCAGGTTGTCCATGGGCATGAATAGACCTTTGAGGCCCTCCCCTGGCAGGAGCTGGGCGCCGAAAAGCGGCTGGGCGAATTGCCAGAAATTGGTCTTGTTAATACTGGTGCTGTTGATGGACCCACTGGGGTCTACAACTGCGTTATACTTCAGCTCAACCGTCGTCCCATCCAGGATCGTCGGTAAACCTTGAGGATTGAGTTGCACCACTTGTGCGTTCAATACATTGTAAGGGGGCAGGATGGAGAAGATCGAGAAATCCTTGTCCACGCAGTGCATGCCGAGATCGTTCGCCCCCAGGACTTTCACGGCGCCGGAAGGAACAGGGGCGGGTTGGAGCGAAAAGAATCCGATGTTTGAGAGCGCGCCGCCCCCTGAGGCCGTAACACCCTGCACTGCCAGAAAGAGAGAGAAGCCCGACGGTAGGGTGACAGGGCCTACCTGTGTGCTGTTCCAGGAGAAAAACCCCACCTGGGTCAGGTCCGGCTGCCCGGTTTGGTCGGGCAGGGCAAAGTAGACCATGTAGTTGAGCACGCCCGGGACAGCGGTCCAGGACGCGGTGACCTGATTGCCGTTGGTGGTGGTCATCAAGCTGGGCGGGTTAACGGGTGTGGCCAGTGAAGCCGATTGCCAGAGGACCGTTGCGAGAAGAGCGGTGATGAAAAAAGTGTTTTTTTTCATGGGGGGACCTCCTTAGTCCCATAGCGACGAAATTGCGCGCAAAAAGGTCACAAATTCAGATTTCAGTGTTCAGGCCTGAAACCCGAAACCTGACACCTGTTCCCGCGGAGCCGCGGGACTGATTTGGTTCCGGCTCGTTCGGGTTAGGAGAAAGACCTTTAGATAATGAGGTTTTTGGTCTGCTCCGCAAATCCTTTACATGCAGGCGTGGACAAAAGCAATAGGGTATTCACCCCATTTTGCGATAAGGTCCACAGTAGTGGCGAGGCAGACATGAGGAGGTGATCAGTGACCGCGGGAGCCCCCGCCGCGGCCTCCACCTCCCTGATGGGATGAGCCGCCGCCGGAGCCCTGGCCGCCCCGGCCCCCGCGCCCTCCTGCACCGTCCGGGGGTCCGCCTTGCCCCTTTTCGGTCTGAAGATCCATCGAGATGTCCGAAAGGGGGCGTCCGCGCTTGAGGCCCCACTCCATCGTATCCGCGATTTCCGAGGGGCTTCGTCCTTCGTGGCTTCCTTTAGCGGCCACTTCCACGAAGGCGGTATGACCGTTTTTCAGGTACCCCGCACGAACGCCGGCCTCTACGATCCGGAGCCCTTCCGCTTCCGGGAACCCCATGGCCGTGAGATCCGCCAGGGCCTGGGCGGAATGGGAAATGACATTGGGGTCGCGACCTTCAGTGGATGTTGCCAAACGGCCGACCGCTGCCGCAGAAACGCCCCGTTCCATGGCGAGCGCGACCGAAATCAGTGGTCCCTGGGTCTCTGCTCCCTTCTGCGTGTCGTTTCCGACCAAATCCTTTGCAGCACGATAGACGGCCAGTTTTTTATCCAGGACCGAGACGATCAGGTTTGGGGGGACGTTCTTGGCCAATCCCTCCATGACCTTATCGGTAAATGGTCCGGTGGGCATGCCTTCCTCGGCTACCTTGGCCACGGGCTCAAGGAGCCGGGTGGTGTCTTCCGCCGAAAGCGCCGCCTGGGCGGCGCGGGAAAGGATTTGGAGCGTTTCATGATCAGGGACGCCTGCCCCCTCGGCTCGTTTCACCTCTTCTATCAACGCGGTACTGCCTTTGGGAAAGAGGGCGGAAGCGGCTTCCCGCGCCGATTGTGTCCGCTCCTCTGCAAGGGCCGCGCTGCAAACACAGGCGAGAAGGATCACTGAGGCCGCCAGGACTCTGGCTATGATCTTAGGTCTTGAGCTCATCGTCATCTGCCACGTAAAGGAGTGCGTTTTTGCGTCCGAAACCGTCTTCCATAAATCTTCTGGCCAGTTGATCCGCCACCCATTCCCCATCCACGACGAACATGTACTCGTAAACACCCGGCTTCAGGATCAAGGTACCGACCCAGACGCCTTGCTCCGATGCCCGGGAAAGCTGGACCTGTTTCTTTTGCCAGTTGTTGAAAGAACCTGCCACGTAAACCTGGCTTGCACCTGGATTCACGTAAGTGAATTGCACCACGTAGCGCCTTGCGTCCGGGGCCAACGCCGTCGGTTGCCCTCGTTCCATGCGGCCCACAAGGCCTATGGTCAAGGCCAGGACCAGGACCGCGGCAGCGGCGCCGGAGAGGGCCTGAAGCAGGTTGAGTCGAATCACTCGGGGTCGGGTGAGCCGGTTCCAGAGCGAGACGAAAGGGGAGGGTTTCGCCTCTCTCACCCTTTTCATGACGTCGTCGGTGAAGGCCGGAGGCGGATCGGCCTTTGGCAGATGGCTCAAACGGGTTGCGAGTCCTGCCAGTTCCTTGACCGGCTCCGATCCATCTAAATGGCACGGGTCTTCCCTGCGGCCTGAAAGGCCTTGGTCCCCGAGTGCTCGGTCAATGGCATCCATCAAGGCTTCCTTGGAAGGGTCGGTCATGTCTAAATGTCCTCGCCGGCCATCAGGGTTTTCATTCTTTCCAGGCCGCGGTAGACGCGCATCTTGGCCAGACTCACGCCAATGCCAAGCACCCTGGCCACATCCTGAAACGATAGATCCTGGATAAAGCGCAAGACCAGGGGTTCGCGAAACTCCAGGGGCAACCGCCCAAGGCATCGGCTCAACTGATCCTGGGCCTGCCGCTCCATGAGATGGTCCTCCGGCGACGGGTTTTCTTTGAGCCGGTCGTCGGTTTCTTGGGGATGGGTTTCCAGGGATTCCAGGGGAATCTCGCGCCTCTTTTGAAGGAAGTTGCGGGTCTGATTCAGACAGATCGTGTAAACCCAGGTAAAGAAAGACCTGCCGGCCTGAAATGTGTGGAGGCTCGCGTAAGCGCGGACAAACGTTTCCTGTGCCAGGTCGTTGGCCGTATCGGCGCTCGCGGTCATCCGTAAGGCCAGGTTGTAGATCGGGTTCCTGTAGCGATCCACCAGAATTCGATAGGCCTCCTTATTGCCCGACCGTATCTCTTCAATGATCAGCGCGTCCTGTTCCTGGTCCATTCATCTCCATGGGGTGCAGACATGGCAAGCCCGGACAACCATCCCCTTTTATATACCACCCGGATGGCACAAAGTCACAGTCACTCCACCACCAACAGCCCGTTGATTCGGCCGAATCCGTCTTCCAGGGTGCGATGCGCCTTGGGGTCCGTCACCCACGTTTTTCCGTCAACCACGTACATATATTGATGCACCCCTTTTGGCAGCCTGAGCGTGCCCTTCCACTCCCCGGCACCCACTTTCACCAAGGGATCCGCTCCCGTGGCCCATGCATTAAAGGAGCCCACAATGCAAACGGTTTTTGCGTGGGGGTCTTCGTAGAAGAAAGAGATCTGGCGCGTGGCGTCGTTCCCCGTCCCCGAACCACTGAGCGACGCGCAGCCCGCCAGGAGCCACAGCATAAACCCTATGGCCCCGGTATTTATCAGAGATTGCTTTTCTGCCAATGGATTCTAATCCCGCCCCACATCAAGTTCCGATCAAAGGACTCGTAGTGGAGGTTTGAATGGTTGACGGTTCTTTCAAAGCTCAAGAACACGTCTGCGTGCTCCCACAGATCATATGAAACGGCTGCCCAGAACTGGTGCCGCGTATCTTCCCGCAACTTGCCCCTGAGCTGTCTTCCAGCCCGCCAATTGGAATAATCCCATTGGCTGAGATGATATCCGAGCTCTGTCCCTATCAGGCGGGCCCATCGAGCCCGCAAGCCAATGACCAGGTGGTGGATATCGTACTCATCGATTTTGTTTGTGGAATCGTTTTGCGTGTACCGGTAAGCGCCGCTCCATTTCACGTTAGGCCACAGCAGCCAGGTGAGGCCCCCTTCCACCTCGTAACGATGGTCGATCTGAGACTCGTCGAGGTAAATGAAAGCCCTGCCCGTGTCAAAGGTCCGGTCGTCATATTTCCAGCGGGAGTAGGTGAACGCGGCCTGAAGGCTCAGCTGTTCGTTTATATTATAGATAACACGCGGGGAAGCGAGAAAGCTCCACCCATTGTTTTCCGGGTCTTCATCGTTTTGAAGCGCCTCGACCCTTCCGAGGAAGGTCGCAAAAAGTCCGGGGCTTAGCAAGGCGGTAAGCTCCCCCCACACCTCGTGTTGAATGAGGTTTTCGTCCCAGTTTGTTAGGTAATGCGTGAAGATCGGATGGTATCCGACGCCTGCGGTCAAAGTCTCGCTCAGATCCACATCCACCGCCAGGGACGGGACCAGGGCCAGAAATGCCGCATCCCTTTTTTCTTTGTCTTCCTCCTGGTTGACGTTGTCGTCGTATCCGGCGGCCATTTCGAGATCCACCCATGCCCCTCCAGGCACAGACCTCCTGGGCGGGCAGACCCATCCACAGCAAGAAAAGGCCCAGCAGGGCCTTCAACATGAGGGTTTGATTTCGTGCTGCTCCCAGTCCCATGGGGGGCATTATACCCGGGAAAATGCAGGAATAAGAAAAGAGGATCGGACACCTGCCCGATCCTCTTTCTTGTAAGTTCTTGACTATGGGGTGGTTTGACTGGCCTGTCTGATCCGCAAGCGCCCGGCCGTCCCGCCAGAGGGGATACCCCGCCTCGTCGCGGAGCTCGATGGTGGACATCGCGTGCCTCTTCGTAGGTGATAGGATGTGGCGATATTCCGCAAGGTGCCGCTGTAGTCCACTGATGAAACCCTTGATCTGGATCACTTCCCCAACAACCGGTCTGCTCAATCCCCATGGACTTCCCAGAACCAGTCGGTCCGATGCCGAAAATGTACATGGATTCCTCTTCCCCGACCTGGAGCTCAAGCCCGCTCCCGGGAAGGCAGCTGACAACGGTTCCAGAGACGTCAAAGGGCGTGGCTCCCGTGACGTTAAGGAAGGGCCCGGCGCCATCCAGTGCCCCATTCCTTGCGCCGGGAGGGCTCTCAGGCGAAGCGCCTAGCCGGATTCGTTCAGGGGGTTTGATTGTTGGAACTGGAATTGATAGACATTGCCTGAAGGATCGGTTTGGTTCATTTGCGGCGAGCCATTCCCGCTGGAACTGCCGGCCAGTGAATGAGATGAGACAAAAAACAGGAGAAACATTGAAGCGCTGAGACCCAAAAACATTTTCTTCATCTTTCATGACCTCCTCATGTGGGTTTATTACTTCCCTATACCGGGCAAAACCCGGAAAGACACAACCCGCCCGTTTTGAGAGAGGCGTGTCCCATTCGCATCCGGAAGCCCACTGAGGAAGTGTGTCATATCTCCTCCTAAATTGAGCGATTCGTATCTCTTGTGGGCCGCAGGGGGGTGTCCTTTCTTGAGCCGCAACATATGTACCAGTTGGTATTAACGGCACCGAATCCCTGGATTTATTTCCAGACAGCCCTAAGAGAAAGCCTTTCCAGCATAGTCCACCTCTTGTGCCTTCCCGAGACACCCGTTGGGTTTTGGGGGCGTTACAAAGGCAGCTGGAAAATTGTAGTTGCGGCTCAAGAAAGGACACCCCCCTGCGGCTCGGTCCAGGTTAGGTCAATCGCTCAATCAAGGTTCCTGTTGACTCGTTTGTCTGACCATCAGGAAGATGAGAAATCCCAACGCAACGGTCGTTGAGGCAAGAAAGACGCCAAAGACCCGATGATAGGCCTCCAGAGGATAGATCGATCCGGAGCCTCCGACCGCATCCATCAAATAGCCGGTGAAGGGCTGGAACAGGGCCCCCGCCAGGAACGCCGCGGGATTCATGAGCCCCATGGCCGTCCCGGTCAACCAGGAAGGGAATAGCTCTTTGAGCATGGTCATATAAAGTGATAGCGACCCTCCGCCACAGAACCCCATTACAAAAAAAAGTCGGGGTCAGAAGCGTAGGATTCGATTTCCCGCCTGAAACGAAAAAGAAAAACCAGCATAAAAGAGGTAAGCAGAGGGACAGGGTCAGGATGCGTGTGCGGCCCATGGGGAACCTGTCTGCCAGGTACCCGATGCCGGGCGCGCCGACAATAAGACCAAGCGGCACGAACATCAGTAAACCCCCTGCCTGAACGCGGCTAAACCCGTGGACGTCCATGAGGTAGGGGACCGCCCATAGTCCCTGAAAGGTCAAGGTCGGACCGCCATAGAAGAAATAGGACAAGGTGATCATCCAGAAGCTCGGATGACCCAGCACGATCCTGAACCGCTTGTGGAAGGTCATCCCATGGGGCGTTGGCTCGGATGGGGGAGAAGGATCATCTCCGGTGATGACTGAATCGTTCCATCCCTTATCGTTCGGCCGATCCCGCAGGATCATCCAGCCGACAGCGGCCAACAGCAATGAAAAGGCGCCCACGCCAATAAAAGACAGGCGCCACCCTAGAAGAAGAACCAGAAAGGTGAGGGGCAGTGATGCGGACAGGTTGCCTGCATTTCCCATGGCCAGGAAGATGCCGGTTACCCCCGCAAACTCCTTTGCCCGATACCACATTGAGAAGATCTTGAGGCCCGGGACGAATATCCCCCCCGCGCCGATGCCGATCAATGCCCTCCCCATGGCAGCCATTGGCATATTGGCCGCCAGTGCAAAAAGGATGGTCCCTGCACTGGCAATCAAGGTAAAGATCGTGATCACACGACGTGGGCCCATGGTGTCCGACCACATGCCGACCGGCGGCTGAATGGCCGCATAAAGATAGAAATAGGCCGATGACATCAACCCGAGGGCCGTTGCATCGGCCCCGAATTCAAGCATGAGGTCCCGTGCGATGACGGTGGGGGCGACACGGTGAAAGCAGGCCAGGAAATAGATGACCCCCATGATGGCGAGCATCACGTAACGGTAACGATAGAGATTCTTGAAATGATGAATCCTCAAGGGTGTCTCACTCGCATCTTCCGCCCCTTTTCGAGCCATCAGAGAGGATTCAGCGTTCCTGTCTGTAGCTTTCCGGCCGAGCCTTCAGACGGGCAGAGGGAAATATTTGTGAAAACAGCCGCAAGTGCGCACGGCTTGTCGCCGCCCACGAGATCAAGAGAAGCACGACCCATTTTCGTCCCACTGAAGGCCCCCACAGAAAGCTGAGCAATATCCGGAATGATACGGCAGCCGGATTTGAGGAATCAGAATGGAATACCTTGGCCCCATTTTTTGATGTACCCCCGGTCCTCCGCGTTCTGACTCCTCGCTTCGAAATACTTTGAAACATATAGCATAAACAGATGGTTTATGCTTTGCCACACGCAGCAAGCCGCGGGCAATAAAACCCCGTAAGAGACATCGTCGTGTCGGTTCGGCCCGAGCATGGCCCAATAAATGTCAGGGATATTTGTCCATTACGCCGCCCTCAAGGCCTCCACGATTTCCAGCCGTGATGCCCTGACGGCCGGCAATATGCCGCCAACCAGTCCCATGACCAGTGAAAAGCCCAGGGCCTTGTAAACGATTTCGGACGTGAGGGAGAAGTTGAAGGCCAGCTCGGAAAACGTCTGAAAATTGGTGGTTGAGACCGTAAAGAACTGCAAGAAGGAGGCAAAGAAGAGACCGAGGCAACCCCCGATGAGGCCGAGAAGGAGTGACTCCAGGAGAAAGGCGGTCAATATGGTCCTGCGATTGAAACCAAGGGCCCGAAGCGTTCCGATTTCTGCGGTGCGATTGGCCACTGCTGCATACATGGTGATCATGGCGCCGATAACGGCGCCGATGGAAAAGATGAGCGTAAGGGAAAACCCGAGGACGCGAAGAAATTTGGCCATCATCTCGGACTGCTCCCTGTAGTAGGTGGTCTCCCGCTTCACTTCGAGAGGCAGGCGGGGGTCTCCCTCGATGCGTTGCTTAACCGTTTCGAAGTCGGAGGGGTCAACCAGTTTGAAAATCACCGACGAATAGACCGGCCTTCGAAAGGCCTGCATCAGTTGATCCACGTCTCCCCAGATCTCCGAACTGAAGCCCGTGTTCCCGGCGTCAAATACGCCGACCACGCTCCATGCCCGCATGCCGAAGAAAAGGGTCTGCCCGATGCCGGCGCCCTTGAAACGTTCTGCGATGCTTCGTCCCGTCATGATCTCTGAAGAACCCGGCCTCGGCAAGCGCCCCATGATCAGCTTGACCTGCGTCCTCATCTCAAGAGAGCTCTCCGAAATGCCCCTGATGACCACGTTGGCACCGCTTTCGGTTTGCCGTTTCTGAAGCGTGATCAGTACAACCATCTCTTTGGCGATCAGCCGCTTGCCGTTTTTCCCGATGGCGATCTCTGGCTGTGTCTCCACAATGTTTGCCTGATTGCGTTCAATGCCGCTTTGCACCTCGGATCCCGCAGACCGGCGCAGGACGACGACGTTATCGAAGGCGCCCGTATCCACCAGCGTCTTTTTTAACCCTTCGGCCAGCATCACGATCGATGCGAACACGAAGACGACCAGCGCCATGCCGGACCCGGTCAGTGTTGTCGTCAAGCGGCGCGCCACGAGGTTGCGAAAGCTGTAGGAAAAAAGAAGGCCCGTTTTCATCCCATCCTTCCTAGCCCCTCTGCAATGCGTACCGTGGTGGCGCGCCAGATGGGGAGGACCCCCGCCACCCCGCCCACCAAAACGGCCGCCCCCAGTTCCATAAAGATGGTTAGGTGGGTCACTTTGAAAACTGGGATAAAGTTTCCAAGGGCGTTGGCAAAAACCCTTGCCGCCGGAAAGGTCAAAAGGATGCCGGTCCCTCCTCCCATCGCCGCAATCAATTCGGACTCACCCAAAATCAATGCAGCGATATAAAGACCGCCAAACCCGAGGGTCTTGAACACGGCATATTCGCCCATGCGTTCGCGAACGGACATGGCCATGGTGTTGGCCACGACCGCCATCATGATGACGATCACCACGAAGGAAACCAATCGTATGGCCGTGAGAATCGCGTCGCTCATGGAGACAAAACCCATCTGAAACGCCTTTTCCGTCTCTGTGAGCGTCTCGGCAGGGGAATTCTTGAACATCCCATCAATCTCCTGCGCCGTGCGGGCCGCCACCTCGGGACGGGTTATCTCGATGATATAGAAGCCGACCTTGTCCGCCCGCAAGGGGCGAGTCTTTTTGAGCATTTCGTTGAGATAGTCCCAATGGAGGAAAAACTGGGTTTCGTCAATGGTATCGTCTCGGCCGTGGTAGATGCCTCGCAAGACAAATTGCCAGTTCCCCGGAAAGATGGTGCCCATCAAGGGAATGGTGTCGCCGATCTTCCATCCGAAACGCTTTGCGAGCTTTCGGCCGACAATACAGCCCTTCCGATCCTTGATAAACTTCTCCTTCTGATCCAGCGGGACGACGAACTCAGGGTAGAGATCCAGGTAGGTGCGCGGTTCTATAGCAAAATTGGCAAAAAAGTTCTTCTTGTCCAAATAAATACCGCCGAACCAGTTTCCGTAGGATACGATTCTGACATCCTCTACCGAACGGATCTTGTCCCGATAGGAAAAGGGGAGCGGAAAGACCAGAGAAATGGCATTTCGGATGATCAGCCGGTTTGCGGAAGAGGCAGAAACCCCCGCGTACCACGCCTCTATGACCGTGCGGAGCAGACCAAAGGCGAGAATGGCCACAGAAATTCCGCAGACCGTCAGGGCGGTGCGCAGTTTGTGCCTAAAGGAATTCCGAAAGAGCAGTTTCAGGAGCATCGGCGAGAACACCCTTGTCCAGGTATCTGATGGACCGTGCCTTTCCGGCCGCGCGCGGGTCATGGGTGACCATGATAATGGTCTTGCCCATTTGGGCGCTCAATCGGTCCATGAGCTGAAGGACTTCTTCAGCGGCGTTTCGATCAAGGTCTCCCGTGGGCTCATCTGCCACCAGGATCGTTGGGTCTGTCACGATGGCACGGGCAATGGCGACGCGCTGCTGCTGACCGCCGGACAACTGGCCCGGATAGTGGTCCATCCTGTCCTCCAGGCTGACAAGGTGAAGCGCCGTTTTCGCATGCGCCTGGCGTTCCTTCTTTGTCAAGGGGGTCAGCACAAGGGGGAGCATCACGTTCTCCAAGGCCGTCAGAACCGGGATCAGATTGTAGAACTGAAAGATGAACCCCACATTGGCCGCGCGCCATCTGGCCAGTTCGCTTTCGGAAAGGGCGCTGATGTCTTGTCCGGCCACCTGAATGGTGCCCTGATCCGCTTGATCCAATCCCGCAATGAGGTTCAGGAGCGTGCTCTTCCCTGATCCCGAGGGGCCCATCAAGGCCAGGAACATCCCTTCCTCTATGTCCAGATGGATGTCTTCCAGAACCATCAGGATTTGGTCTCCGCGGCGATAGGATTTGGTCACGCCTATGACCTGAACGATCGGGGGACCGGTTGCCATTTATCCTTCCCTCAATCTGATTTTTGTTCCATCGCGGAGCTTGCCTATCGGTGCCATCACCACCTTGTCTCCCACTTCAACCCCATCCAGGACCTCGACCATTTCCCCCATGCGCCTGCCGACCCGAACCGGTGTCTTGACCGCGCGGTCCCCTCTAACCATAAACACAAAGTACGGCTCGCTTGCGCGAGAGAGGTCGGAGAAGCGGACCGCCTTTACGGGATTTCTGTCTTGAGACGTCAAGGCCCTTGAAAGAAAGGCCACTTTTGCGCTCATTTCGGGCAGGATTCGAGCGTCCTTCTCCCTGAAGGCGACCTTGACCATCACCGAGGCCTTGCTCCGGTCCGCAGTGGGCACGATCATATGGACCGAACCTTGAAAGCGGTCATTTGGCAGTGCGTCCAGCTGGATCTCACAGGGCTGCCCCATCTTGACCTGTCCGATGTTGGATTCGGAGACGTCCACTTCCGCCTGAAGGGAATCCATGTCCGCAATCGTTACCACCGCGGCCTTTGCCTCGGCGGCCGCCGCAAGCGGCGCGACGATGTCGCCAACATCCGCTTCTTTGGTGAGCACGACCGCATCAAAGGGGGCCCGGATGAAGGTGTAATCCAGCATGACCGCTGCCTCTTTCAATGCCGCTTCACTGGCCCGAAGGGCCGCCTCCCGTGCTGCCAAGGCGGCCCTGGCCTTTTTGTAACGCGCTTCAGCCACGTCAAATTCCGCCCTGGCGATATAGCCTTTCCCCACCAGCTCCTTTTTGCGACCATAGTTGAGATAGGCATCATCCAGCTCGGCCTTTGCCTCCTCGATGCTGTTTTGTGCAAATGCCACGTTGGCTTGGGCCCTTTCGCGGGCAGCCTGAGCATCGTCATTTTCGAGGCGCGCGATGACCTGTCCTTTCTTGACCCGGCTTCCCTCCTCCACCGAAATGGAGACAAGACGGCCCGTCAACTTGGAAGCAACGGCGGCCTTTCGCTGGGCGACGACATAACCGCTCGCGTTGAGCAAAGTGAAACTCTGCGACGGATAAATCATCTGGACGGTTTCGACCTGAACGTCCACGGCCGGTGTCAATAGTCCCTGTCTGTAAAGAACTATGAAGGCAAAAAGGAGTAAAAGCGAGACCAGCAGGTAGCCATATCTCCTCTTTTTTCGATGAACCGGAGGGCCTTTCTCCCTGTCGATGTGAAGTTTGGCAAGTTCATCATCCGCCATGGATCACTCCTTCTGCCGCGTAAGGGTCGAGAATGCGAGCCAGACGACAAGGAACCGCTCGACCCTGCTTTGACATAGTCCTAACCCGGACAAGCCGCAACCAAATCCGTCCCGCGGGTCCACGGAACAGGGTGTCAGGTTTCGGGTTTCAGCCCTGACTCCTGAATCCCGCCATGGCGGGAAAACCTGCAATCGGGACCGTTTTGGTCAATTTCGCCGCTAATGGACAAAATGGCGCGGTTCTTATCTCTTGTGGCTAGCTCCAAATTGGGTGCATCGGTTAATTCAGGATAATATGTCGGACGGTGCATGAATAGTCAATGCAACTCCGCCTTCGCTTGGGGCCCCTGAGAGGAGTTGGTCCATGGCCCGGTTGGGCGAGTAAAGCCTGACTGTTGTCTGTTGAAGACGGGGTTCTGTCCCTGTGGGGCGCATCAGCGGAATGGGCTGCCCCGCGGACCGCAATGAAGGGAGTAATTGGATCCGTTTTTTCCCCGGGCTCTTGTGGGGGAGGGGAAAATGGCCCAGTTTTTCCCTGGCTTCAAATATATAGCTGCATCAACTTCTCTATGGAATCCGCTTCCCGGCCAAGGTGACATTTCCGAACCTCTATGGCAGCGCGGTCGCCTATGCCGACCTCACTCAGAACGGCCGCCGTTTCGTCGGACCCCTTCGCAATATCCCCGATATGGACGGTCCGCAAAAGTACCTTGAGGCCGTTCGGGAAGGACAGATGAAACCCCTTGACTTTACGTTCTACGCTCCGTCGGGATTCGAGTTTCCGGTTTATCCGGGTTAGGTTGTGCTATCCAGGTCTCCGGAAGGCGGGGAATCAGAACTGGAGATTTTGAGGCCTCATCTTGAGGTAGTATTTCCCATCCGGCGTCATGCCAACGATGTCGCTTTGGATCATGGATTCAATGGCCTTTGGTCTGTAGTCCCTCAATCCGATCCTGAAAAGGCTTGACTTCGCATATGGGAGCTCAACGGCGGATGAGACGTCAGTGGCCCCCATTTTTTCAAGGTCCTTGATGATCGAGACGGATGCCCCCTTGATGCGCAAGGCCATCCCGTAACGGGTCAGGATGTAGATCGCTGCCAAAAAGATAAAGCCGATGATGATCTGCATGGTTTCAGACATATGGATCCTCTGGCGACACCAAAAAGTGAACGAAATAGGTGTTTCTCATTTAAATCCCGCGATCCTTATCCATTGTGGACCGCGGGGGGGGCTCCAAATTCGGTAAATCGCGCGATTCATGTCTCAGTAGGTCAATACCAGCCCTCCGTCGAAGAGCAGGTCTCCCCCGATCAGATATTTGGCGTAACGGGAAAATCCGAAGATGAAAAGGTTGGCGACCTCCACAGGGGACATCATCTCCTTGATCCGTGACTTCCCCATCATGACGTCCCGCACCACCGCATCCTGCGTGATTCCCCGCTGAGCCGCCTGGTCGGGGATCTGATTCAATGCAAGGGGCGTCTTCACAAAGCCCGTGCTGAGGGTGAAAGAGCGGATCTTTCCCTCCCCTTCCGCAGAGATGGATTGGGCAAGGGCCCTCAGACCGAATTTGGTGATATTGTAAACCGGTTTGTTGAGCGTGCAGATGTGTGCGTGAACCGAGGCCATCTGGCCGATGACCCCGGTCCCGTCCTTGCTTTTTTTCATATGGGGGATGGTGAGCTTGGAAAGCAAGAAGGGGGCGCGCAGCATGATCCGCTGCATGAGGTCGTATTTCTCCATGGGGAAACGCTCCACCGGGTCGATATGCTGGATTCCGGCGATGTTTACGAGATACTTGATCGTCCCCAGCCTGGCTGCGTCGGCTATGGCCCGCTCGATCTCATCGTCCTGACAGAGGTCCGTCCTGCTGAAGATCATCTGGCCGCCCAGGCCACGGGCCATCTCCTGGGTCCTCTTTCCCTCCTTCTCATTGATGTCGAGCCCTACGACCGTGAGATGATTTACGGCCGCAGCAATGGCGGTCGCCCTTCCGATCCCCGTCCCTGCACCCGTGACCACGCAGACGTTATCCGGGTTGAAGTTCCCGTCAGAGAGAACCAACACGTCCTCCCGCCTGATTTCGGGTTCCCTGATGTCCATGACGTTTGCTCCTCGCTCGTGCCTTGTGTAGCCATTCCCGCTTTGTCTTAATCCTGGCGGTGCGCCTTTGACTTAAGAAAACATTAGATTACGGGTGGTTTTCACCCGGGTCGAATCAGCCAACCATCCCTTCAATGATGTCCTTCACCGGTCTGATGGCCTTGATCAGGGCGCTGACCTGGCCCCCGCCAGCCGGGAAGAGATCGAAATCACCGGTCGCCCAGGCCTTGGAGGCATCCCCCATGTTGTAGGACTTGGTGAGGTCTGCGCCCGATGCCATGAGCGTGCCAAGCTTCGGGTTGATGATGGTCCGCATGGCCATGCCGCCTAGGGGGAGCAACGTCGTTCCTGCGTCGCCGCAGCCAAGGATGGCCTCTTTCCAGGCCCGGGAGGCCGGACTCTCTTCGGAGGCCACAAAACCGGTCCCGATCTGGACGCCCTGCGCGCCCAGGGCCAAAGCGGCCAGGTATCCCCGGCGGTCGGCGATTCCGCCTGCCGCAACCACCGGCACATGGACCATGTCACAGACGAGTGGAATCAGGATGAAATTGGTGGATTCCGGCCCGGTGGTGCGAAGTCCGCCGGATTCCGCACCGGAAACGACCACGCCGTCCGCCCCAGCCTCGGCGGCCTTGGCGGCCAGGGGTGCCGCCAGCGCCACGTGGAGGACCTTCAAGCCCAGTGCTTTGATTTTCGGATAGATCTTTTTCGGAGACCCTGCCGAGGTGGTCACGGTCCTGATACCTTCTTCGGCCAGGATGTCGAGCATCGCCTCGTTATTGGGGTTCATGGCGACCATGAGGTTGGCCCCGAAGGGTTTGTCCGTGAGCGCCTTGACTTCGGCGATCATCCGCTTGACCCTGTCCAAGTCCGTTACAAAGCCCAGGGCCAGCATGCCGAAGGCACCGGCTTCGGACACGGCGGCCACCATCTTCGGATCGTTCAGGTGTCCAATGGGCCCTTGAATAATGGGGTATTTGCTTCCCAGAATATCCAACAATTGCGACATGGCTCTATCCTCCTCCGGGCGTCTATAGCACCGACTTGGCTGTAAAGTCAACGATCACGAGGGTGCCCTGCTTGACATGACTGCGACATTTCTATACTAAAACACTTAACTTAACTACAAGAGAGAAATATGGAAATATGAAAAGTTGGTAGAAGTGCAGCTGAATGCTTCCGGGAGAAAATCCTTAGATAAAAACGAGGAGGGCTTCTCAATGAAGGGGAACTCAAGGTCACCTGCCTTTTCTGGAAGGATCGGATTTCGTTTCATTTCAGAAATCGAAAGGGCTGATCCAGACATTATTGCAGAACTGAAGAAATATCCTACGCCGAACATCGCGGATGCAATGGGACGCTTTCGTGTGATGGATCCGGGAATTAAGCCGGTAAATCGGGATGATTTCATTGCGGGACCTGCTGTTACGGTGATGTGCGCACCCGGTGACAATCTGATGTTCCACAAATCGCTTCAATTGGCTAAACCGGGTGATGTGATCGTGGGCAATTATTTTGGTGCCAGTAACACTGCCGGTTTCGGTGGGCTTATGGCGAGAGCTGCAAAAAAGATTGGCATTGCCGGGCTCGTCATTGATGGCGCCATACGCGATGTGGAAGACTTCAAGGAACTGGAACTTCCAGCGTTTTCTCGCACCGTGGCTGCCAGCGGATGTTTTAAAGACGGCCCGGGTGAAGTCAATTTTCCCATTTCATGTGGGGGCGTTGTGGTTATGCCAGGAGACATTATCGTCGCCTCCAAAGACGGCATTGTCGTCGTGCCCAAAGACGATGCCGAATATGTTTTAAAAGAGACCAAAGCCATCTCGAACTGGGAAGCAGAGCGCATCAAGGAAATTGAAGATGGTGTTCTGTTTAAGCCGGAAATTGACAGCGCCCTGAAAGCAAAGAATATTATCATCTGAAAAATATCGATTGGTCATGCAATATGAAAACATATTGCCCGAGACGTAAGACCTGAAAGGCGCTGTCATGGAGGAGGATCTTTCTGGCGGTGCGGACGATTCTCAAAGGAAGCGCTTGTATTGCTTCTCCGCCTCCGGCCCCTGTTGAATACATCACTCGATTCCTGGGGCCCTCTTAAGGGCTCGATCGATCAGATGAGCGACAAGGGCTTCGAACGAAATCCCTGCGGCGCTGGCCGCGTCAGGGAAAAGGCTTGTGGGGGTCATGCCGGGCAGGGTGTTTACTTCCAGGACGATAGGGTCTCCCTCATTCGGAACCAAAAAGTCCACCCTGGATAGATCCCGACACCCCAGGGCCTGATGGGCGAGGATGGCGATTTCTTGGGTCCTCTCATATTGAGCCTTCGGTAGCGGTGCGGGAATGACGTGCTCGCTCAGCCCAGGGGTATAACGGTGTTCAAAGTCATACCAGGAGCCCTGAGGCGTCCTCACCTCGATCACGGGCAGGGCCTCGACCCCCTCCCGTTCAAGGATCGCAACGGTAATCTCCTTGCCTTTAATCCGTTCCTCAACAAGCACACGCTCGCCATAGACGAAGGCCCTCTGGATCGCTTCTTCAATGCCATCCGGGGTGGTGGCGAAGTGCACCCCGAGTGCCGATCCCTGCGCGACAGGCTTGATCACAACATCCGTTCCCAGGGTGTCTATCACTCGCTTTGCCGCCTCGGTCTTACCCAGATGCCGGTCGAGAACCATGTCGGGGGCGACCGGGAGTTCGGCAGCCCTAAAAATACCTTTGGCCAGCGCTTTGTCCATGGCACAGGCGCTTGCCCGCACGCCGCTCCCCACATAGGGGAGTTCGAGGATTTCCAGAAAGCCTTGAAAGGTACCATCCTCACCGGGAGGGCCGTGAAGCACAGGGAAGACCACCTCGATGGATTTTTTCTGCAACCTGATCCCAATGGTCCGATCGAGTTCCATCTCGACAACATGAGAGAATGTGGCCTTCAACGCCGACGCCACGCCATGACCAGATACCCTTGAGATCTCCGCCTCGGCGGACGGCCCGCCGCAAACAACAGCGATTCGAAATTCCTTCGTTGGTGGCATATCGGTCCCTTTCTCTTCGATTCCCTTCTGGTCATCTGTTTCTTCACCGCCAAAGCATCATTTGAGCCGTTGACCGTTTCCGGTTCCTGTGCCCCCCCTGGAGCCATACGGGATGCCCGTCCATCATGACGCCGCGCCCCCTTGACCTGATTCATTGGCCGTCCCCTTCCATCGCATCCATCTCGGACTGTTCAATGGCGGTGACGCCCTGAACCTCTTTTTCCGCCCCTATATACTTCTGATCTTCGTCATTGTCGAACGATTTCTGCCAGGTTCCCTATATGAAAAATCGTAACGCTTTTCTATCCTGAGGTCTTGACACCAGAGAACGGGAAGAGGGTGGAGGCGATGCGGATTTTCACAACCGTGATCGGGAAGTGTTCTGACACCGGATCGTACTTGGACCTTGTTTCAGGTTTCACCCGAGCGCATTCTCATGGGGCAATGCTTGATGAGCTTAACGGGAATTTTAGAAAGGTCATAGTAATGCCGCCCGAAGACGGAGAGCCCAAGCCCGATGGAGAGTTTGCGGGCACTCACGATGTTGTGGCGGCGTTGGGCTGCCTGTTTATCATTTTCTTGCCAATTGTGGCAAAAAGTCATTTCATCACGAACCACACGAATGATACGATGGCGCCGTCTCCGGTTCACGTTCAAAAAACTTCGTGATTATCCGCGGGCTTCATGGTAAATCTCTTTCCATTTCCGGCTTGCCTGCTAAACTTCCGCCGGGCTCGTCCGGGTCAGGGTATGATGAAATGAAACCGATTTTTCAGAGACTGCGCCAATTGGCCGCTCCCTATCTGGACACGCGGCAGAACGCCATCCATACTGACATCTCCGTCCAATTCGCTTACAAATTACTGGAAAAGGAAGGCGGGGATGAGGACGTGGTGATCCCAGCCATGATTTTACATGACGTGGGCTGGAAAAAGATCCCCGAGGACCTCCATCTTAAGGCGTACGGCCCGCATGCCATCTATCCCGATGTAAATCGCGTTCATGAAGTGGAGGGCGCAAGAATTGCAAAAGAAATCCTCAAGACGGCGGAATACAACGACGGTCATATCCCGGAGATAGTGGAAATTATCGAAGGCCACGATTCACGAAAGGAGCCGCTCTCCCTCAATGACAAGATCGTGAAGGACGCCGACAAGCTGTTCCGGTATTCGCATGAGGCCTTCTTTATCAATCTCGAACGGTTTGAACATACGGTTGAACAGGCCCTGGACAGGCTGGGCACACATCTTTCGGACTGGTTTCTCACCGATTCCGGCAGGCGTTTCGCCGAGGAGGAATTGCAGGCCAGGGAAAAGGAATGCAGCCGATAGGGAAAATTGGGATCAAACGTCATCTTTCGCCACTGGACTAAGGAAATTCCTGCATAAACCTGTTGACAAGACGCTCTGATGCGTTTATACAGCATTATTTCCATATCCCAGGCACCAATAGCAGTCCCGCGTTTGGTTGGCAAGAGAAAAACCCATTTAAGAAGGAGGAAGGTGTGGCAGCAAAAAAAGCAGTGAAGAAAGCGAGTAAGAGTGTGCCGGTTAAAAAGGCATCGACGAAGAGAGAAACGTCTGCGAAGAAGGCAACGCCTGCGAAGAAGGTAACAGCGGCGAAGGTCGCAATGACCAAATCCGCCGTAATGGACGAAATCGCCGGCAATGCCGGATTGACCAAAAAGCAAGTCTCATCGGTGTTTGGCGAGTTGTCCGTTATCATCGAGCGCCACATCAAGAAGGGGGCTGTCGGCCAATTCGCCTTGCCAGGACTCATGAAGGTTGAGGTCAAGCGCAAGCCGGCAACCAAGGCCCGAAAGGGTATCAATCCGTTCACGGGTCAGGAAACGGTTTTTAAAGCCAAGCCGGCTCGCAACGTGGTCAAGATTCGCCCGCTAAAGAAACTCAAAGATATGGTCGCGTAAAAAGGGTATTCTGGGTGTGAGGGCGGGGACACCCCGCCTTCTGCCTGGCTTCCACATCCGGACCAATTTGATCCTGCCTGAAAGAGGTGAGCGTCTCGTTCCAGGTAATCGATATTTGATCAAATTGTCCAATTTCCGCACCTGTTTTCCCGATTTCCTCAGAATCAGTGCTGGCAAATGGAAAAACGATCGCGAAGAGGATCGCCAAGTAGCGATTCATCTCGGGCCATTTTCAGCCTCAGAAATTCGCTTCGGACCGAAGTCCATGCCTCCGCGTTTATAGGTGTGATTTCCTCACTTCGTCTCGAGAAATCGTGACACTGATTCAAGCCTTCAATCTGCATTCATTTCACCGGGAAAATTTAGGCCTGACCTCGTAGATACTGAGGCGGACATGCTTAATTTGATTTTAGAAGTCATGCATTGACCTGGGTCTTATGGATTCGGCATCCGGACGGAAAAGGCATTGCAATGTCTGGATTCCGATCTGCCTGTCGACAGAGAGGCCCTCTGTCCGAAAAGACGGCGGAAGTGACCGGTAAAGTGGTGGATATCACGTTTGAGCCGGGGACCATGGTGAAGGCCGGCGAGACCGTAGTAAGTCCCGGAGTCTTTAAACTTCGCAACGGCCAGACCGTTATCGTGGACAGTCGTCTCGCCCCTGAATTCAAGCTCAACCCGAAACCCGAAGACCATTGATCGAGGAAGAACGAGTCCGCGAAGAACCCGGCCTCAAAGTACCAAGCTCTCTCAGTTCATTCCCGCACCGTAAAATTCACCGATCTCTTCATCCGACGTCCCGTTCTTGCACTGGTGGTCAACCTCGTGATCGTCATCGCGGGGCTGCAGGCGATTCGTTCGCTCAACGTGCGCCAATGCCCCAGGACCGAGAATGCGGCGGTCACCGTCACGACCGTCTATGTGGGGGCAAGCGCGGATTTGGTTCGCGGGTTCATGACCACGCCGCTGGAACGGGCCATTGCGGCTGCCGACGGCATCGATTACATTCAGTCTTAGAGCTCCCAAGGCGTCTCGATCATGAATGTCTGCCCGGAGCTCAACTACGATCCCATCAAGGCCCTATCGGAAATCAGCTCGAGGGTGGGCCAAGTCCGAGGTGACTTGCCGCCCGAGGCCGAAGTGCCGGTCATCAACGTCGTTTCAGCCGATAGCCGGTTTGCTTCGGCCTATCTCAGCTTCACGTCCGATGTGCTCCTGCAAAATGAGATCACCGACTACCTGGCCCGCGTCGTTCAACCACGCCTTTCCTCCATCCCGGGGGGTGCAGCGTGCAAACCGCCTTAATGCCGATCAGCTCAAAAACATCTATGTCACCGGACCTGACGGGCAACTGGTACCGCTCAGCACCATTGCCACGATCCGGGATTCCACCGTCCCGCGCTCCCTGAATTGGTTCCAGCAGCTCAACGCCGTCGTCATCAGCGGTGTGCCAATCCGGCCGCTCGACGAGGCCCTGCGCTTCCTCGAAGACGAGGCGGTCAACATTCTGCCTCAGGGCTGTGTGCTCGACTACGCGGGCGAGTCGCGCCAGCTCCGCACCGAGGGGAGCAGTTTTCTGCCCGCCTTTGGACTTGCCGTGGTCTTCATCTTTCTGGTGCTTGCAGCACAGTTCAACAGCTTTCGCGATCCCTTCGTGATTCTTGCCGGGTCGATGCCGCTTGCCGTTTTCGGCGCGCTTGTCTTCACGTTTTTGAAGATGCCGGACCCGAGCATCGCCTTCTGGACCAACGGGTGAACCACTACGCTTAACATCTACTCACAGGCAAGCCTGGTGACCCTTTTCGGGCTTGTATCGAAAAACGGCATCCTCATCGTCGAGTTTGCCAACAAGCGCCAGGAACAGGGACATTCCAAGTGTGACGCCGTCCGCGAGGCAGGGCTCACCCGACTGCGCCCCATTCTCATGACCACGGGGGCGACCATCGCCGGCCACTTTCCCCTGACCCTGGTCACAGGCCCAGGGGCCACGGCCCGTAATTCCATCGGCCTGGTACTCGCGGGCATCATGGCCATCGGCGGCCTCTTTACGCTCTTCGTGGTCCCGTCCATCTATAATGTTGGTCGCCCGGGACCACTCCAAGGACCGGGCCCATCGAAATGCTAGTGATCAGTGATCAGTAAAAAGTGAACAGTGAAAGGCATTGACTGATGACCACACGAGAAAGAGGCCGTTTCCGGTTTCGGCGTGTCTGGGTTGGAGAAGTCCGAACCGTTCTGAGATGGGTTGAGCTGTCGGTTGAGAATGAAATGTGCTTGTGCGATTTATCGTGTTCTGGTATGGAGCACCATATGAATAGATTTTGTTAAGGTACATTTATCCAAATGGCGCGATTCACAGAAATCGACAAGTCAAGAGAGGAGGGTGTCCATGGAGCCAGGGGCAGCGCCATTGCGGCCCGTACCTACGGGTGGGAGAGGACCACGGATCCGAAAGGGGCCATCTATTTTTTGACGAGGATGAACTACGTGGCTGACGAAGGCGCAGCGCGTGCGGCCCTCGCCGGGCTCCCCCGGTTGGAAATGGAAGGCGAACCTGTCGTGGTCTATTCACAGCTCGATCGGACCGATAAAGGCCTCAGCAGGTCCAAATGTCAAGCCGCCCCCACGGGATTTGGTTTCGTCCAAGGCGGGAACAAACAGACCCGTAGGATCTAACGAGGACCCAAGCGATGCCAATCCATACTGATATGAATCGGGAGAAACAGCTGACCATACACACGGTCATAGGGGAAGTCTCATTTGAGGAAGCCATGGCCACGCCGAATGCCTTTTACTCCGACAATCCGACCTTGAACGTCATATGGGATCTAACAGAAGGAACGATGCGCGCGCTCTCTTCCGATCGCTTGGAAAAGATTATGGATTCCATATCCCCCGCCTCTAAGAAAAGGACAGGAGGAAAAACAGCAGGCGTGGCGCCAGCAGATATTGATTTCGGTCTGGCGAGAATGTTTCAAGTTTTTGCTGAGTTGAGCGGGTACAAGCCCTCGGTAAGGATATTTCGAGAGCTTAAGGAGGCCGTTGATTGGACTACGGCGAAATAGCGGCTTAGAATTCTTGAGGGCGCTCGATTTGTGCAGGGTGAGGGCGTGACGGACAGGATGGCCAATATGGGCAATACGGTTTGTGGTGCTTCCCGGGAACTGGTGGTCCGTTTCCGTCGCTTACGGAGGAACATGAAGCGTCCAAGGTTCACCACGGGAAGGAGCACCTCTGATCTCCTTTGGGGCGGGAAAGGTGGGTGAAAGGGATGGAATATAAGGTCATCATTGTGGGGTCGGGTCCGGCCGGGGTCTTTGCGGGGCTGATTCTGGCTGAGCTCGGTGTGGCACCCGTGCTGCTACTGGAGCAGGGCAAACCCCTCCACGAACGGCAGCGCAGGGACATGCTCTGCGGATGGGGAGGGGCAGGCGCCTACAGTGACGGAAAGCTGACAAATTCGCCCGAAGTGGGCGGGTTCCTCGCCGATTTCCTTGACAAGGAGTCCCTGCGAAGGCTTCTCATCGAAACAGAAGACATTTGGGTCAGGCATGGGGCTCCGGAGCGGGTCTTTGGGGAGATGTCGCCAGCCATCCAAGAGCTCAGCGACCGTGCCCGCCTTGCTGATCTCGATCTCATTCCCGCACGGATCCGGCATATTGGCACAGAATACTGCATGGGTGTCTTGGAAGGGTTGCGACAATCTCTGGAGGGAAGGGTCGAGATGCGGACGCAATCCCGAGTGAACCATCTGGTTGCGGAAAGAGGTAAAATAGCGGGGGTCGTTTTGGAGGGCGGCGAGAGGCTTCATGCCCCTTTTGTGATTGTCGCCCCTGGCCGATCCGGCGCAAGCTGGATGAAAGAGGAGGCAACCCTCCTGGGCCTCAGGACCCAGGCCAGTCCTGTGGATATCGGCGTCCGCGTGGAATTGCCCGCTCCTGTGCTTAAAGGTATTACGGATGTCACCTACGAATCGAAGCTTGTCTATTATTCAAAGACCTTTGATGACAAAGTCCGCACCTTTTGTATGAACCCTTACGGTGAGGTCGTGACCGAAAAGAACGGTGACATCATTACCGTCAACGGACACAGCTACGCGGACAAGATGAGCCGGAACACCAACTTTGCTGTCCTGGTAAGCAGTTCCTTCACAAAGCCTTTCGACGATCCCATCGCGTACGGTCTTTACATCGCAAGACTTGCCAACCTTCTCGGCAAGGGCCCCATCATTCAGAGACTGGGGGATTTACTGGCCGGGAGGCGGAGCACACCCGAACGCATCGATCGATGTCTCACCAGGCCCACCTTGAAAGAGGCCACTCCCGGGGACTTGAGCTTTGTCTTCCCCTTTAGGCATCTGAAAAGCATCATCGAGATGCTTCAAGCCATCGAAAAAATGGTGCCAGGCGTCTACTCACGAAATACCCTGCTTTACGGCGTGGAAGTAAAACTCTACTGTAACAGGATCAGGGTCACCTCTGAGATGGAGAGCGAGGTGGCCAATCTCTTTGCCATCGGCGACGGTGCGGGCATCACGAGGGGACTTCTGCAGGCCTCGGCCAGCGGCATCCTCGCCGGTCGTTCTATCGCAAGAAGAATGAAAGGGTAAGTGAGATCGGTCCCCTTAGGTCGTATGGCCGGGACAAATGGCCCGCGCTGCCAGCCGGTACAAACAGTACATCCCCTTTCGGCCGCTAGATCTCAAATTGTATGTCCTGGGCAAGCGGGAGATCCCGTGACCAGTTGATAGTACAGGTCTGCCGCCGCATGTAGCCCTTCCAGACGTCAGACCCCGCCTCGCGGCCCCCGCCGGTCTCCTTTTCCCCGCCAAAGGCCCCGCCGATCTCCGCACCCGATGTCCCAATATTCACGTTGGCGATCCCGCAGTCGCTCCCCTCGTGGCTCAGAAACGTCTCGGCCTCTCTAAGGTCGTTGGTGAAGATGGCGGAAGAAAGTCCCTGGGAGACCCGGTTGTGGTTCGCGATGGCCTCTTCCAGCGAAGTGTAACGTATCAGGTAGAGGATGGGCGCAAAGGTCTCCTGCATCAGGATCGGCATATCCGGCCGGGCCTCACACAGACAGGGCCTTACATAAGTACCCGTGTCGAAAAGCCCACCGGATAAGACCCCTCCACCGTAAAGGATCTTTCCGCCCTGCGCCTTCAGGGTTTGGAGCGCCTTCTGCATCTTTGTGACGGCCTCCACCTCTACCAGCGGCCCCATAAGGGTTTCCTGCTCAAGCGGGTCTCCGATTCGTACCTGTTCGTAGGCACGGGCGAGGCGCTCGTAGACGCGAGCAAAGACGTCCTGGTGGAGGAAGGCCCTTCGAAGGGTGGTGCAGCGCTGGCCCGCGGTGCCAACCGCCCCGAAGAGAATCGCCCGGAGGGTCAGATCCGGGTCGGCACTGGGCGTGACAATCACGCCGTTGTTTCCACTCAATTCCAAAATGCTCCTCCCGAATCGAGAGGCGACCACTTCCCCCACGTGTCTTCCCATGGGGACGCTCCCGGTGGCCGAGATGAGGAGTATGCGGGGATCGCGGATGAGGGGTTCGCCTATCTCGTCGCGGCTGCCGATGAGCAGATTGAGAATCCCCTCAGGCAGATCGTTTTCCCGGAGCACCCGCCAGGCGATTTTTTGGACCGCCACGGCGCAAAGGGGGGTCTTGGAGGAGGGCTTCCAGATGACGGTGTCTCCTGCGACCAGGGCGATCATGGCATTCCAGGCCCACACGGCCACTGGGAAGTTGAAGCTGGTGATCACCCCCACGGGGCCGAGCGGATGGTATTGCTCGTACATCCGATGTCTTGCCCTTTCGCTGTGCATGGTGACGCCGTAAAGCATGCGAGACTGACCCACGGCGAAATCGGAGATGTCGATCATCTCCTGCACCTCGCCTTCGCCTTCCTGCCGGATCTTGCCCATCTCCAGAGAGACCAGGGCGCCAAGGGCCTTCTTCTCCTCTCGAAGCGCATTTCCCAGTTGGCGGACGATCTCTCCTCTTCTCGGTGCGGGCACCATCTGCCATGATCGGAATGCCTCCGCCGCCTTCCGGACCACCCTTTCGTGGTCCCTTTTCTCGGCCAGGCGGACCCTGCCGATGACCCGCCCGTCGATGGGGGAAACGGATTCAAGCAACCTTTTGCCGCCCCCGGACCAGCCGCCCGTTCCAGCCCCGTCCTGATCGCCCATCACATGGAGTTTTTCAAGGATCGCATCTATTGCACTCATTCCCGTCTCCTTTGGCTCGTCCGCTTCCATGGACGAAAATATGGCCATGGCAATCAAACATTCCCGATCACGTCCCTCTGATCTTCGTATATCTTCGTGCCCTTCGTGGTGAAAAAGGGCTTCACCCGACCGCCCCCCGCACGGCCTCCTCGAATATGGAAAGGGCCACGTCGATCTCCGAATCGCTTACGGTCAGCGCCGGACAAAAACGGACGGTATTCTGTCCGCATCCGAGCAGCAGCAGACCTCGTTCATAGGCGCCCCGGATGATGTTGTTGCGCCAATCCGGGGCCCTCTCCTTGGTCGTCCGATCTTTGACCACCTCAACGCCAACCATGAGTCCCATGCCCCGGACGTCGCCCAGACACTCATAGTCTTTCTGAAGCGTTCTCAGCCCGTTGAGCAGCCGCTCGCCTTGGGTCCGGGCGTTGGCCATAAGGGTTTCTTCGAGGAGCCGGATGGTGGCAAGTGCGGCTGCGCAGGCCACGGGGTTCCCGCCGAAGGTGGATGCATGGGACCCCGCCTCCCAATCCATGATTTCAGAGCGGGCGATCGTGGCACCGAGCGGCATCCCAGAAGCGATTCCCTTGGCCAGGGCGACGATGTCGGGGGTCACCCCGAAGTGTTCCATGGCAAACATCCTTCCGGTCCGACCCATCCCGGATTGGACCTCATCGGCCACATAGAGGATGCCATACTTCCTGGCCACCTCGTACAAGGCCTTGTGAAACGTGGGTGGCGGAACGATATAGCCGCCTTCCCCCTGGATCGGCTCCACAAAGATCGCTGCGACTTCCTCCGGGGGAATCGTGGTTTGAAAAAGGGTCTCTTCCAGCCATCGGACGCATTGCAGCCCGCATTCCGGGTAGCACATGTTGTAGGGGCATCGATAGCAATAGGGATAGGGGATATGGGTGATGCCAGGGACCAGGGGGTAGTAGTGCTTTTTCTGAATGGTCTTGCTGGCCGTCAAAGAGAGGGCCCCCATGGTCCGGCCGTGAAACGCGCCAAAAAAGGCGATGTTGAGCTCCCGCCGTGTGTGCCATCGGGCCAGCTTGAAGGCGGCCTCTACGGCCTCTGCCCCTGAGTTCCCGAAATAGACCCGGTTGCCTCCTTGGGCCGGCGCGAGCGTTGCGAGCTTCTCGGCGAGGAGGACCTGGGGCTCGTAGTAGAAGTCCGTGCCGGACATATGTAGAAGCCGTTCAGCCTGCGTCTTGATGGCCTCGACCACCTGGGGATGGCAGTGGCCGGTGGCACAGACCGCGATACCTGCCGTGAAATCGAGGAAGAGGTTGTCATCCACATCATGGATCCAGAGGCCTTCGCCGCGCTTGACGACCAGCGGGTAAACCCTCGTGTAGGATGGGGACACATAGGTCTGATCGATTCCTATCAAGCGGGAGCCGTTCGGCCCGGGAAGGGGGGTCCTGATCAAAGGGCGTTTCATGGAGACCTCTCAAATGGGGGGACGCATTGGGAAAGGGTTGTGTGTTCAATTAACTTTTTATACTATATCATAACAAGCATGACCCAAGTAAAGAAGGCGCTGCGGTATCGCATGAAGCCCAAACGCATTTTTTCGCCGGGCCAATTCACAGCGCGCCAGCACGTCATTGCGGGATTCTGGTGAAGGAACGTGGTGAAGACACTGGACTACTATGCTATTGACGGGCTCCTGACGGCCGAGGAACGGGACTTGAGGGACGCCGTTCGGGGCTGGGTCGACGCGGAATGCCTGCCCATCATCGCCGGCCACTATGAAAAGGGGACCTTTCCGCACCATCTGATCCCCAGGATGGCGGAGATGGGGCTCTTCGGGCTTCACGTGGACGGATACGGCTGCAAAAAGGGAAGCCACATGGCCTATGGACTCGTTTGCCAGGAGTTGGGCCGCTGTGACAGCGGGCTTCGGGCCATGTTTTCCGTTCAGAACTCGCTTGTTATGTATCCGATCTTCGCCTTTGGGTCTGACGACCAGCGCGAGAAATGGCTGCCGAAAATGGCACGGGGGGAGGTGATCGGGTGCTTCGGCCTCTCCGAGCCCGAGTATGGGTCGAACCCCCAGGGGATGCTGACCCTGGCCGAGAAAAAGGGATCGGGCTATGTGCCTCTACGGGAAGAAGATGTGGATCACCAACGGGCCCATGGCCCATTTGGCTCTTATTTGGGCCAAGCTGGATGGGCAGATCAAGGGATTCTTGGTCGAGACGGACCGGCCGGGTTTTGATGTGCGCGCCATTGAGCGGAAGCTCGCTTACCGGACCTCCCCGACTGGACTGATCCTCATCGATGGCTGTGAGATCCCTTCGGAGAATCTGCTGCCCCGTGCCGCAGGGCTCAGAGCGGTCTTTGAGTGTCTCAACCTGGCCCGGTTCGGGGTGGGCTGCGGCGCCCTGGGCTCGGCGCTGGCCTGCTACCAGACGGCGCAATCCTTTGCCTTGAAACGAGAGGTTTTCAACAAGCCCATTGGTTCTTTCCAGCTGGTCCAGGAGAAGCTCGCCCGGATGGTGATCGAGATCACCAAGGCCCAACTCCTCACCTACCACCTGGCCCGGCTGCTGGACACCGGCCAGGGGCGGCACCAGCAGATCTCTCTGCTCAAGATGAACAATGTTCGTGAGGCCATGAAGATCGCCAGGATGGCCAGGGATATTCTGGGCGGACGCGGCATCCTGGCCGACCACCATGTGATGCGCCATCTCTGTGACCTGGAGGCCCTCAGCACTCTGGAGGGGACCGAAACCGTTCACACCCTCGTCATGGGGCAAGACCTCACAGGTATTTCGGCGTTTGAATAGGCCCAGAATTGCACCCATTTCGAAGGCGCAGGATTCTTATGCATCATCGAATCCTTGAAACACGAAATTCATGAACATGGTCCGCAGACCCGGTTTGGAGAGGAGCCGCGCATGGTCGGCCTGGGTTCTCCTGAAATATGCCTTGCTCCACCTGCCGAGTTTGGCTTTCCTGATTATCGCGATTCACTATCTCCAGGAATGGATCCATCTCCCCTCCTGGGCCATATGGATCATATGCCTCGTCTGGATCGCAAAGGACGTGATCCTCTACCCTTTTGTTTGGCGGGCCTATGACTGGGGTGGCCGGCATGGAGATGGCCTGATCGGCAAGTTGGGCGTGGCAAGAGGAGACCTGTCGCCTCTCGGATATGTGGCGGTCCGTGGCGAGCTCTGGCGCGCACAGTTGAAAGGTCATCGCTCGACAATCCAAACGGGGCAGCCCGTGAAGGTCTCTGACCGCGATGGTCTAACCCTGACGGTTGAACCTTTGGAGATCCCTTCTACCGGGACAGAGAAGGAAAGAACCTGAGATGGAACGTCGAACAGGGCGCGGGTTCGATTGTCCGGTGCCAGGGGTTTTTCAGTAATCCGACAGTGATCGTACGGTGACAAGAGGAACCATTTTCGGTGGTCGGGTGAAGGAGGGTTGGCATGAAAGATGTAGTCCGCGTAGCGGTGGTGCAGGCTGGATCGGTTGTCTTTGATCGTGAAAGGAGCCTTGAGAAGGCACGTGCCTTGATCAGTGATGCAGCGGGCGGCGGGGCGGAGTTGGTTGTTTTCCCTGAGGCCTTCATCCCCGGGTATCCCAAGGGGCTCGATTTTGGCGCCCGGGTCGGCATGAGGTTCCCGGAAGGCCGGGAGGATTTCCGCCGCTATTGGGAAGCTGCGGTGGATGTGCCCGGGACTGCGACGGAGACACTCTCCGACGCAGCGCGCGAAAGCGGGGTTCATCTGGTCATGGGTGTTATCGAGCGGGCGTTTGGAACCCTTTACTGTACCGTGCTCTTTTTTGCGCCGGACGGAACCATGCTGGGAAAACACCGCAAGCTCATGCCCACGGCCATGGAGCGGCTTGTCTGGGGCTTCGGAGATGGCTCCACCATGCCCGTCTTCGAGACGCCGCTTGGGAGGCTCGGCGCGGTCATCTGCTGGGAAAACTACATGCCGCTCCTTCGAACTGCCATGTACGCCAAGTCCATCCAGCTCTACTGCGCCCCCACAGCGGACGACCGGGATACGTGGGTCCAGAGCATGCGTCACATCGCCCTCGAGGGGCGCTGCTTTGTCCTTTCCTGCTGCCAGTACCTCAAGCGGGGCGACTGTCCCGAGGATTACGCGGCGATCCAGGGTAAAGATCCCCAAACCGTGCTCATGCGCGGGGGCAGCTGCATCGTGGGTCCCCTGGGACAGGTCCTGGCGGGACCCGACTATGACGGCGAACGCATCCTGTCGGCTGAGCTGGATACGAGGGAGATTGCACGGGGGAAGTACGATTTCGATGTCACCGGTCACTATGCAAGACCGGATGTTTTCAGGCTGTTCGTGAACGAACGGGCCACGCCTTCTGTGGTGACGATCCCGGAAGGCGATTGGGACGTTTTTGCGCAATTTCCGGGGAGGAAAGGCCCCGAAAAGTGAAGATTCGACCCCTGATGCGACGGCTTTGGAGTAACCCTAAAAGGGACGATTTTATGAATCCGCATGAGTGAAATCCGAAATCCGAATATCGAAATCCAAAACGGATTCGAAAATAATAATGTCCCAATGACAAAAACCCAAAGAGGTCAGTCGGCGTGATTGTTTAAGTCATTTTAATTTTGATCATTTTGTATTGTTTCGTATTTCGGATTTCGTGCTTCGGATTTGAACCGTTCAATGGAGCAGCCAGAGCCAACTGCCTCTGACCTGGGCAAATCTCGAGTTCAGATCTCGATCCAATCTCCCGGCTCAGGCAGAATGGCCTTTATTCCATTTAGTGCGCTTAGCCTGGAACGGATGGATTCTGCATGCTCCCGGCGGACATCCCGATTTACGTGCACCAGGGCAAGTGCCTTTGCCTTGCACGTTGCTGCCATTTCAATACACCCTTCCACGGTGCCGTGCCCCGGCGCGGTTTGATCCAGGCCGAAGGCCTCATGCACGATCAGGTCGCAACCCTCAGCCATGGACAAGGTGGCCGGCGTGGGGGCGCCGTCGCCGCTGTAGAACAGGGCGCTTTGATCATGGGCGAGACGAAGGGCCAGGCAGCGGCTCAAATGGCCGGTTTCGGCAAAGGACCATCGCAAACCGAGAAACGCCATTTCCTCACCGGGGGTGGCCTTCCTGAAGGACAATCCGTATTGAAGCTTACCGAGAAAGTCCGGATAGGCCAGCTCCATGGCGGACCGGATTCGGTCTTCCAGGCCTGCTTGTCCAACCAGTGTGAGGGGCATCTCTCTTTTTTCTTCCCAGAACCTCAAGAGCAGCAGCGGAATGCCGAAGAAGTGGTCACCGTGGAAGTGGGACACCCAGATCGCGTCAAGCCCCATGGGATCAGGCGAGCATCGCCAGAAGGCGTGGGCTGCCGTGAAGCCGCAGTCAAGAAGGATCTGGCCTCCAGCATGCGGGTAGGGGGTACTCACCAGGACGGATGTGTTCCCGAGCGCTTCATCGAACGCCTCCCCTACGCCGACAAAGGTTACACGTAATCTGTCTAAGGCATCCACTGGATCGCTCCGTTTCTTCAAAGGGTGCCCTTTCCCAGAGCTCTTTGCACCGTTTCGGCGAGGACTTTAAGCACGATGGGCTTCATGACAAACCCCTTGATCCCAAGGGCCATCGCCTTGTCTTCGCTCATGCGCTCGCTGAACCCCGTGCAGAGAACGACCGGGATGTCGGGTCGGATGCGCAGAAGCTCACGGGCCAGACAATCCCCGGTCATGTTGGGCATGGTCATGTCCGTGATCACCAGATCGAAGCGGGCAGGTTTGGCCCGGAATGTTTCGAGGGCTTCCAGGGGGCTTGTTTTCGCTTCGACCTCAAAACCGAGAAGGCTGAGCATCTTTGCCCCCAGGGCCGCGAGCATGAGCTCATCATCCACAAAGAGGACACGTCCTTTCCCTGTCGGGAGTGGCTCTGAATTCTCTTTCAGGTTTATGGCCTCCGCTTCCACCATCGGTAGAAACACCTCGACGGTGGTGCCCTTTCCCAACAGGCTTCGGAGTCGAATATCCCCCCCGTGCCGCTTCACGATACCGTGAACGACGGCGAGGCCAAGGCCTGTCCCTTTTCCATGCGGTTTGGTCGTGAAATAGGGGTCGAAGACCCTTTCCGCAAGGTCCGGCTCGATGCCCTGACCGGTATCCGAAACCGTCAGCCTGACATAGGGCCCGGGTGCCAACTCAAGCCCCAGATCCGGACCGACAGGATTGAGGACGACATTCCTGAGATCCACTTCCAGCAATCCGCCCCGTTCCTCCATAGCGTGCGCGGAATTGGTGCAGAGGTTCATGATCACTTGATGAATCTGCGTCCCATCGGCCAGGACAGGCCGAAGGCCCGGTTCAATGGCCACCTTGATTTCAATGGTCGTCGGCAGGGAGGACCGCAGCAGTTTGAGCGCTTCCTTCACCACGGACCCCAGATGAAGCGGGACCCTTTCCTGTCCGCTCTGCCTGCTGAAGGCCAAGATCTGTCTTACCAGATCCCTGGCGCGGCGGCATGCCTTCAATACCTCTTGAAGATGTCTATGGGCTTGGCTCCCTTGCGTGAGGTCCATGGCGGCCAGCTCCGTATATCCAACGACCGCGCCCAGGATGTTGTTGAAGTCGTGGGCGATACCGCCCGCAAGCGTACCGATGGCCTCCATCTTCTGGGCCTGCTGGAGCTGGCGCTGAAGTTGTTCCTGGGCCGTGATGTCCCTTAAAACGCCCTGAATGACGGGATCACGCTGGAATTCCGCAACGGATGCGGAAACCTCGGCTCTGATTCTGGATCCATCCTTCCGGATGCCCGTGTACGCGTGCCTTGTGGAAACGGGGAGCCCACCGCTCGTCTTGGCCTGTAGCCGGCGCTTGATCGGTTCATGGTCAGCTGGGTCCATCACGTCCCAGATGGACTTGGTGATCCCTTCGTTGAGGGAATAGCCGAAGAGGTCACAGATGGGTTGGTTCAGAAAGATGAATTTGCCGGAAGGGTATTCTGCGATGAAGAAACCGTCAGAGGTGTTTTCCACAAGAAATCGATAACGCGCCTCGCTTTGCAATAGGGCCATCTCTACCATCTTCCTGCTCGTGATGTCTTCGATCACGCAATCAAAGACGGCCTCTCCGCCTTCTCCCTGGGCGACCCTGGCGGTCACGGTGCCCCAGATGGGTGTCCCGTCCCGCTTCTTGAGCCGCCGGTCCGTTATGGTGGTGCTTCCTTTGGCAATCAGCTGATCCGAGAAATCCTTCCTCTGGCTTGAATCCACGTACAAATCTGAGACCCTGACAGACTTGAGCGCCTCTTCGGACTCAAATCCAAACATCTTCAGGAAGACCTTGTTGGCCATAACAAAGCGGCCCTCGGCCCCCGGTGTGCAGCGATAAGCCCCGACAGGCAGGTTTTCCAACAGCGCTCTGTAATGGGCTTCGCTTTCCTTGAGCGCCTCCTCCGCCTTCTTTCGTTCCTCGATCTCGCGCTTCAACTGCTCGTTGGCCAAGATGAGCTGGGCCGTTCTCTCCCGGACGCGTGTCTCCAGGGCTTCCTGAGCGGTTCTGAGTTTCTCTTCTGCTCTGTAGCGTTCGGTGATGTCATGGGCGATGCCCTCCACCGCGACGACCTTCCCTTCTCGGTCAATTATGGGGACCTCAGCCACCTCCAGTCGCCGGGTGGACCCGTCGGCATGGAAGATTTCCACCTCGTAAGGGGGCTGTTGTGTGCCATGGATGCTCCCTTGCGTGTAGTCCATGACCCTTTGATTAATGGGATTGCCAGTGAGGTAGTGTGTGAAATGGGTGAGGAAATCTTCCTGGGAATGGCCCAGGACATTCTTGATGGAGGGACTCACATAGGTGAAGACCCCCTGGGTGTCATGGGTGTAGAAGAAGTACTCGTCTTTGAGATTTTCGACGAGACGCTGGTATTTTATCTTGCTTTCCTGAAGGCGCTCCAACTCCTTTTCCAGTGCGCGGCACCTGGTTTCGAGCCGCTGGATCATAGGCGATGGAGATTCGTTTGATTTGCCCTCCCCCATGAACGCCTCTTGAAAAATCAATTCGGAAAAGTTTTCGATCCCACTTGGGTTCCGCCCTTTGAACCAGATCCATATAGGACCTTATAAACAGAGACTGAATGGACGTCAAGTTCCAGGAGCGGGCCGACGAACTCAAAGTCTCGCTTGATTTAGTACCTGAGCGGTGAAATTGCGCGCAGAATCGTCACGATTTCAGAGTTCAGGGGTCATGCCTGAAACCCGAAACCTGACACCTGAAACCTGTTTAGTTCCGGCCTGGCCGGGTTAGGTCAAAGAAGCGGTTGTAGGGAAGAAGTATTTCTGCGATGATGAAATTAATAATCAAAAAAGAGAGCTGTGAGAACAGAGGGATGAACGAAGCACTGGATCGATTTACGGAGGAGTTAAAATCTCAGATCTTTCTAGAGATGAAGGCCGCTTATGGCGACCCAGCCTTTCATCGGTGGATGAACCCCATCCACATGGGTTCGATGCAAGACCCGGACGCACATGCCTCCCTTGCGAGCGTCTGCGGCGATGTGATGGAGATCTTTCTCAGGTTCGAGGCGGGTCGTGTGATCGAGGCGAAATTTCGAACGAACGGGTGCGGCGCCACTGTGGTCTGTGGTTCTTTCGCGGCGGAGCTGGCCCTGGGAAAAACCGCCAATGAGATCCTTGACATTAGGGGAGAGACGATTCTCGATAGGATGGGCGGTCTCCCGGTGCAGGAAAGACATTGCGCCTATCTGGCAGCAGAGGCGCTTCAGCAAGCCTCCATGGACTACATGGCCCGAACGGCGTCCATCTCTTGAAGAGGTGGGGCGTGGGCCCGGTGATGCGCATCTCCGGCCGAGCACCTCCATGCATAAATTGGGAATTTTTGGATGAGCACTAGGTAAATCTGACGTTGACCTGGCCCAGGGTCGAGAACCGGGCCGTGTAGCCGGATCCCTTTTGGACAGGGGTGATGGGCGTGAGCGTTCCTGTCATAATGATCTGGCCGGCCTTGAGGGCCTTTCCCCGTTCCTCAAGCTTTCCTGCAAGCCAGGATACGGCCTTTGCCGGGTGACCCATGGCCATCTCGCCTTTGCCCTCCGCAAGCGTTTTTCCGTTCTGGAGGAGTGCCACCGTTTCATTTAACAGGTCGACCTGCGCGACCGGCAGCCAGCTGCCCGGCAGGACGACTCTCCCTGAGAACCCGTTGTCCGCAAAAAAGTCGGGATAGGGGCACTTCCAGTCCCTGATGCGGGCATCACAGATCTCAAAAGAACCGCTCACGGCCTCGGTGGCCCTCAGGACGTCTTCCACGGTGAGGCCCTTGCCCTTGAGATCCTTCCCCAGTCTGAAACAGATCTCGCATTCGATCTTGGGGGCGATCAGGCCGCTCATGGGGACATCCACCCCGCTCTGAAGCAGCATGGAATCCATGAGATAACCGTAGGTGGAGTCCGGAAACCCCATCTTCTCCCTGACAGCGATGTTGGTGAACCCCACCTTGAAACCGGCCAGCTTTTCACCCGAATCTAAGCGCTTTTTAATGGTTCCTTCGCAGATAGCGTGGGCGTCCTCCAGCGACAACCCCCCCGTCACCAGATCCGAAATGGGGCCGATCGGTTTTCGATCCGCCTCTGCACGGGCAAGTATTTCCTTTTCTCGTTCGAAGTCCATGATGGCGAGTCCCTTCTCATTGAAACATCTATAAATTGAAGCTGTTCCGTCCGGCTCGAGCGAGCGTCTCCCACGGGAGGGAGGGATAAGGGTCGGCGTGGGACCGTTCTACTTCCGGAGGGCTTCAATACGGATCTTTGACCCGCTTCGGACCTGTTTGAGGACTTTGGGGTCTCCCTCGGCCTTGCCGAAGGGGTTCACCGCACTGGCAGCTCGAATTTCGTTTGCCCGGCTGGCGGGCGTCCGGCCGAAGAAGATGCAGAAGGCATTTCCGGGAGGCCAGTAGGCGAGGGCCCCCATCTCCATTACATCCGTCGCATCCTCCGATTCCTCGATCCGTACCGGAATTCCGAAGTAGATTTCGTCTCCCCAGGTGTTTGCGCTCCCCTCGATGGGGAGGGCCTTCCAGACCGCATCGGCTGTGGGGTTGTCCGTCAGGGTTGCAGTCACGGACACATCCCCCGATGTAATTTGAACCTTTCTCATGGCCTTCTCCTCCAACGGATCTCTGTATCCGGGTCTCTCTCTAGTCGTTGGGGAAGGTGTTTTCAAATCCCTTTATGAGCCCGTAGATGACGAATCCGATTGTTCCGCCTACAAGTGCCAAGCAAACGAGTGTAATGAAATGGGGCCAAAGAACGAACATGGTGATCCCTCCTTCGCTTTTTCCGGAGCGACAGTCTCTCGCCGCAAATATTATAACGGAACGCCCCTCCCGTCAATTTTATGCGTGCCGGTCAGTCTTGGTGACCCGGATCTGATTGTCCACCGCCTCGACCCCTTTGACCAACTTCACGACGCCTTCTGCCCGCTTCTTCGCGCCTTCTTCTTCCACAAGCCCGGTGAGCCGGACTTTTCCCGGTTCCGGCACGGTGACCGAGACGGAATAGGTCTGTCCCCAGGACAACCCGGCCTCGATGATGGCCGCCTCAGCGCGATCGGCCAGGGCCATCATTCCGATGGATTGAAGAGAGTCCGCCGTACACGCCTTGATCTCATCCGAACGGGCCACGGCGAGGATCCCCTCTATGGCCAGCTCTACACTCAACTTGTCCGTATTAAGAACGAGGTCGTAGAGACGGGGGTCGTCCCACTCGCGTCTAAAGGCAAATCGTATAAATGAGCTTCTTTCGTGATCACTCTTCTCTATGGCCTTCACCGCCGCTTCTTTGGCGTAGCCCTTTTCCATCAGGTTTTGAACCCTTTTCGGGCGGGAGGCGATAACCCTCACGTGCAGTGCACAATCAAAGGAATTCAAGAGGATCTGTCCGCCCCGGCCAAGAAATACTGCATTTCCCTGTCGCGCCAATTCATAAATGATCGAATTGAGGCGGTCCAGCTCGATGCTGGGTTTGTGGGAGAGAAATCTCCTGAAAAAGGAAGGCGTCCTCTCATCGATCTCTTCGACGCTCTGGAGAAAGCCCATGTCCCTTGCAGCCTTTTCGATCGCTTTCGTGTCAATGAAATTGTAACCCAACCTTTTCGCCACCTGTTCGGCTATCTCGCCGCCGCCCGTCCCCAGTTCTCTTGAAAAAGTCACAAAATCCATGAGCAGTCTCCTCTGTACAAGTGTGATCCTTTCCTTCCAATCGCGCCCGCATCTCTTCTCTTCCGATAGTCAAGGGAGGGAGGTCGCCAATCCTCCGAAAACAGGAGCCCGTTCAAGGCCCTTGGATGGAAAGGTCCCGGATCTTTATGTTTGGGTTTGCCTCCCGGATTCTCCCCAGGATTCTCTTCAGGCGAACGTTTGAGACCACGCAAAACAAATACGCCTTTTCCCGGGCAAGCCGGAATCGGATGAACCCGATGGGGAGACCAAATCTCGGGCCTTCGAGCATGTCGATGTCGGCGGGCTGAATGTTCAACACCCTCCTGAAGCTCTTGAGTTGTACCCCCCCCTCCTTCTCGATCGTGATCCGGTAGGAGATGCCCAGGGAAAAATACCAGGTGTAGGCGATGACGAAGGCGACCATCACCAATTGGGTCACGGCCCACCCCGCCTCCATGGTCTTTTTCCCGAGGAAGTAGACGGAGACGGCCACCCAGACCAGGAGCAAACCATAGAAAAGGCCAATGTAGGTGAGGGGTGCCTCGTAGATCTCCTCTTTTCTGCTGCCTTTTGATCGGGCCATGATCGTTTCGCAACGGACAAGATGAAAGCGCCCCCCCGGAGAGGGGGCATCTTCAATAAAGAAGGCTTGGCAGCCAGAGAATGATCTGCGGAAATATCATCACCAAGGCCACGCCGGCGGCCTGAAGGCCGACGAAGGGGATGATCGATTTCCAGATGTCCGTCGTCTTGATCTCCGGCGGCGCCACCCCTTTAAGATAAAAGAGGGCGTAGCCGAAGGGGGGAGAGAGAAAAGAGATCTGGAGGTTCGTGGCAAAGAGTACCCCGAACCATACCGGATCGAAACCCAGATGGCGGACGATGGGCCCGAAGATAGGCACGCAGAGCATGATAATGCCTACCCAATCGATGAAGCATCCCAGAAAGAGCAAAATGGCCTGCATGACCAGGATAATGCCCCAGGGGCCGAGTCCGGTGCCGAGCAGCATCTGAGTCACGAAATGCCCACCCCCCACCATCACGTAGAGGCCCACGAAAATGTTGGCACCGAAGATGGTCCACATGACCATGGCGGAGGACTTCAAGGTGTCCTCGGCCGCCCTGACCACGCCCTTCCACTTGAGCTTCCCCTGAAGGGCGGAGACCAAAATGGCCCCCGCCGCACCCACGCCGGCCGCCTCGGTGGGGGCGGCGATACCGGTAAAGATCGTCCCGAGAACCAAGAAGATCAGGATGCCGGCAGGGACGATCCTCAGGAGGAGTTTCATCCGCATGCCGAAGGAAAGACGGTCCTCCTTCGGGACAGGGGGGCCGAGGCTGGGGTTGATGTAACATCGTACGTTGATGTAAAGGATAAAAAGGGCCGCCAGCATCAGACCGGGCATCACCGCTCCGGCATAGAGCCGTCCGATGGAGCTGTTGTCCACGAGACCGTAGACGATCAGCATGACGCTCGGCGGAATGAGGATGCCGAGTGTCCCCCCGGCCAGGATGGCGCCGCAGGCGATGTATTTGTCGTAGCCCCGCTTGAGCATCTGGGGGAGGGCGATCACCCCCATTGTGACCTCGCTGGCGCCGATGACCCCCACCATGGCCGCAAGAAGGGTACACGCCATGACGGTTGCCGTCGCCACCCCCCCCTTGAGGGCCCCGAACCACTGGTAGACGAGCTCGTACAGGTCTTCGATGATGCCGGATTTTTCGAGAATGCAGGCCATGAATATAAAGAGGGGGATCGCGGCCAGAAGGTAGTTGGTCATGAGGCCGAAGATCCGAGTGGAGACCAGGTTCACGGCCGCAGGTCCCTGCAGGATGGCTGTGAAGATGACGCCCACTGATCCGCAGGCAAAGGCTACCGGGAGGCCCAATGCCAAAAGGAAGAACAAGGAACCGAACATCACTATGGTAATCGCCTCGATACTCATGCCATTTCCCTCCCCGTAATCGCCACATGCAGATCCCGAATGAACCAGACGATGCCTTGCAGGAGCAGCATGAAGGCACCGAAGGGCATCATGAATTTGACCGGGTAGAAGGGAGGCGACCAGTCCGTCAGGGAGTGCTCTCCAAGAATGTTGTAGCCGAGGATGGTTCCCCCTCCGTGCATGGTCTGGGAGCTCCAGTAGAAGGTCCAGGAGGTGTAAAGGAGCACGCCGGTGAAGGTGAAGAAAAAGATGCTCGTAAAAATATCCAGAAAGGCCTTCGTTCTTCTACTCCGAGTGGAATAAAAGACATCCACCCTGACGTGGGCACGGTGGTAGTGGCAGTATCCCGCAACGAACATATACTGAATCGCGAAAAGGAGGGTCATGGTCTCATGCCCCCAGTTGGTCGGTCTGTCGAAGACATAGCGCATCACCACCTCGAAGGTGATGACGAATATGGCCAGCAGGGTCAGCCCGACCATCATCTTCCCCATGAAGATGTTGGTCTTCTCGATTGCCACCATGATTTTTTTGAGTCGTTCCATCCCGTTTCCTCGCAAGTACCCGCACCCGTTCGGAGTTGGGAACGCCATCCCTGGCCGATCGGCGTGAGAATCCTAAGATGCAGAAAGAAATAGGGGGAAGGAATCGTGCATGACCTTCCCCCCGAGGGGTGTGTTAGAACTCCAGCTTTTTGCCGTTTTCGTCGACCATATCGGAGGGTTTGTAATAACCGATTTTAACGGACTCTATGTACGCTAGCTGAGACTTGAAGGCCTTCATGGCATCGGGGGACTTCTTCGCCCACTTCACCCAGAGGGGAGGAGCAAATTTGCGGAACTTCTCGATGTCTTGGTCGGATAGACGAATGATCTCCACGCCCTGCTTTTTGAACTTCTCGAAGGCCTCGATGTCGGCCTTCTGTATGGCGGTGTAATGATCCCAGGAATGTTCCTTTACGACCGCTTCAAAGAGGCTCTGGAGGTGAGGCGGGATCTTTTTCCAGGTGTTGATGTTGATTTCGATGCTCATAAGGTCGACGGGCTGGTGGAGACAGGGAGTGGAAGGGGGACCCATGATGATGTATTTGGCTACTTCGCCAAATCCCAGGTTGTAGTTAATGGCCGCCCCCACGAAGTCGGCGCCATCGATCACGCCTTTTTCCAAGGCGGGATACACCTCTCCGCCCGGGAGAAGAACCGTGGCCACACCGGCCGACCGGTAAATATCCGCGATGATGCCGCCGGGATAGCGGATTTTTTTGCCCTTGAAGTCCTCAAAGGATCGGATGGGCACCTTGGAGTGGATGAGGTTGTCGTCGTGCTGGATGGGCCCTATCCAGTACATATTGTGCTGTGCGTAAGCCTCGCGGGCGATTTCTTTTCCGCCCAGGGCGTCATACCAGGTTTCCCACTGGTCCGGCCGGTCCATACCGAAGGGATAGGAGGAGAGGAAGGTCGCAACCGGGATCTTACCGGGCCAGTAGACATCGAAACAGTGCATGGCGTCGAAGACCCCCGCCTTGACGGCATCAAACATCTCGAAGGTGCCAACGATGGCACCGGCCGGGAATCCTTCGAGGACCAGCTTCCCTTCGGTCATAACACCGACGTTTTTACAGAATTCCTGGAACTTCACGTAGCCAAGGGTCCCTGCGTCCCAAGCGGTTTGAATCTTGATTTTAATAGGTTCCGCCGCTGAAAGTCTCATCACATTCGGGAATCCCAGCGCGCCTGCCGTGGCTCCGGCCACGGCCGCGGTTTTGAGGAACTTGCGCCTTGACAGATCCTGGCCGTTCAGATCGTTACCATTTTTCACCTTTTTACTCATCCCCTACCTCCTCTGGCTCAAAAGGTTAAATGAACTGGAGTGGGCCCAATCCCGAACCCAAGGCCCCTGCCGTTTAGCAACGCCATTGACCTGATTCGGTACCCATCCAACCCTTCCGAAAAAGCGATCCGCGCTGAATGTAAACGCCCAGACCGCGTATCCTTTGCCGGGCAAGCCTAGCCGAGTTAACCGTTACGTGCAAGGTCACTCTTAAAAAACGAATGAAAGATCCTGCAAACACGACCGTTCGGTGAGGAAGCAACCCAATTAGAGTTTTAGCAGGTTTGAAAAGGTGACAAATTTTTCCGTATCCCGGAACGGGTTTCTACATTGAGATAGCGACACCTTCCTATTCCCAAAATGGCCCGCATGTCAAGCCAAATCAGGGGCGGGGCTAAACCGCTAACCACCTGATAAAGGCCTTGTTGATCCAATATTTCGTGTTGACATGACGGGTCCGCCCCGATATTTTGGTCAGACCAGATTACCAATCTGTCTCGTTCCTTGTCAACCGCCTCCGCCATTTTTCGCTGAATGTGAACCGTGGTGAAATGGGCCAACCCGCTTGCCCACTTTGGAGGTTACAAGGAATCGGAAATTCTTTCATCCCACGCGCATCAAGGCTTGACTCATGAAAAGAGCGCTCGCAGCCATCTCTCTCAGTTGCTTTCTCTTTGCTCTTTCGTGGGAAGCGGACGCTTCCTGGTTGATTGATGCCAGGCGCTTTCATATCTCTGCCCATGGCCAGACGTCGTGTCTGGACTGTCACGAGGATATCCGGGCAAAGGCCATTCACCCAAATCCGCTGGATGTGAACAAGAAAAGGGAGTCCTTTTTTAAAGCAGACCTCTGCCTGACGTGTCACGAGGAAGTTCAGGATCAATTGGCGGAAGGGTTCCACGGCGGCAAGGCTGTGGACAACCCAGCCAAGTACCAGACCTGCATTCGCTGTCACAAACCTCACATCCAGCCAAGGCTCGGGGAAAACCGCATTGGGCATTTTTCTCCGGACAAACCGCCCTACGAACAGTGCGGTGCCTGCCACGAGGAAAAGGCCACTCTCCCTGCTTTTTCGAAGGAAGACCAGGAATGTATGGGTTGCCACCAGGCCATGAATGTGGAAGATCCGGCCGGTGCGGACCAGATCATCCGTCTCTGCTTTGACTGCCATGCGAAGGGCGAATCCGGAGCGCAGCGGATGACAGGCGAATTCCTGCCGCAGATAGATCGGGGCCAATACAGCAGGGTGGTCCATGCGGAGATTGCCTGCACGGTCTGCCATCCCCAGGCGGCCCAATTCCTTCACAAGCGCCAGTCGCCGGCGGATTGCCGGCAGTGCCACCCGCCTCACGACGAAGCGGTGGCCCACGACGCCCACGTGGGGGTTTCCTGCGGGGTCTGCCACCTCAGCGGGGTTAAGGCGATAAAGGCGCCGGATTCAGGGATCATCGGGTGGGAGCGGACCGGAGGGAGAGAAAAGACCTCGCACATCCACCAGATGGCCATCAAAGACAACGAATCATCCTGCAGACGATGTCATTTCGCGGGAAACGATCTAGGGGCCGCGGCCATGGCCCTTCCGGCCAAGAGCGTCATCTGCATGCCTTGTCACACCGCCACCTTCTCTGCCAGGGACACGATTACGATCCTCTCTCTCCTGGTTTTCGCTGCCGGCTTTGTGCTGTTCTTTTCCTACTGGCTGACGGCGGCTTCCGGGACCAGGCATGGTTCAAGGTCCGGGGGCCGTGTAGTGGCCAAGGTTCTCTCCGTCCTGAAGGCCCTTTTTTGGGACGTGCTTCTCCAGAGACGGCTTTACAGGCTCTCCAGGGGACGATGGCTGATCCACAGCATGATCTATTACCCATTCGTGATCCGGTTTTCCTGGGGCCTTCTGGCGCTGATGGGGTCCCTTTGGCGCCCGGAGTGGGCCTCCGTATGGCCCATGCTGGACAAGAACGACCCCCTGACAGGGCTCGTGTTTGAAGTCACAGGCGTGATGGTTATCATAGGATTGATTTGCGCCTTCATCCGCGGCGTCATCAGGGACCAGAGTAAAGACAGGGTTTCCGGGCTCCCGGGGCAGGACCGTCTGGCCTTGGGTCTCATACTGGGAATTGTGGTCGTGGGCTTCATCCTTGAGGCGGTCCGAATCGCCATGACGGGGTGGCCGGCAGGCTCCGGATACGCTTTCATTGGGTATCTCATGAGCTTGATCTTACCGGGGCCGCCGGCCTTGACGTCAATATTTGGGTATATCTGGTATCTCCACGCCATCCTGGCCGGCGCCTTCATCGCGTATCTGCCGTTCAGCCGCCTTTCCCACATGATCATGGCCCCGGTCGTGCTGACCATGAACGCGGCCGCCGAGGCAGACCATCAAGAACCGGGTCAGCGTGGGGAAGGGGGTCGGGAAATGGGAAGTGACAAGTGAGAAGTGATAGATTCGAGGGACCGGCAATGGATGAGAGCGTGAAAAAGGCCTTGATTGAAATCGTGGGGGAGCAGGGCTTCACGGACAATCTGATCGACATGGTCTCATATTCCTATGACGCATCGGAGCACAGTCATCGGCCGTCCTGCGCGGTCTGGGCCGAAAGCCCGGAGCAGGTCTCAGAGATCCTCAAGCTTGCAAACCGTGAAAGGATACCCGTGATCCCGAGAGGTTCCGGGACGGGGCTTTCAGGAATGGCGGTCCCGGCAAGAGGCGGTATCGTCCTTGACCTTACCCGTATGAACAAGATCCTCAAGATCAGTATCGAGGACCGGCTGGCGGTGGTGCAGCCGGGTGTGGTCTACGCAGACCTTGAAAGGGCCCTTGGGGCCTTCGGATTCTTTTTCCCGCCCGACCCGGCCAGCGGCAAGGTCTGCACCCTCGGTGGGAATGTGGCAACCAATGCGGGCGGGGTGAAGGGCGCCAAGTACGGGACCACGCGTGATTACGTTCTGGGCCTTCAAGTGGTGCTCCCTGACGGGAGGGTCATGAAGACCGGGTCGAGCACCATGAAGAGTGTGTCCGGCTATGATCTGACGAGACTTTTTGTGGGCTCGGAGGGCACATTGGGGGTGGTGACCGAGATCACCCTGAAAATCAATCCAAAACCGACGGTCAGCAGCACGGCCCTTGCCACCTTCGACAGCCTGGAAGACGCCGGGCGGGCCGTAAGCCAGATTATGTACAGCGGCATCATCCCAAGCGTCCTTGAGATCCTCGGCAAGGACACCTTGAGGGCGATCAATCAGAACACGGATCTGAACCTCCCGGAAGTGGAGGCCATGATTCTGGCAGAAACGGACGGCTATACCAAAGAAGAGACCGAGTATCAGATCGGAAAAGTAATGGCGGTTTTCAAACGGAACAACCCCAAAGAGGTGAAAAAGGCCCGTTCCGAGCAGGAGGCCGTGGAGCTCTGGAAGGCAAGGAAGTCGGCCTATGCGGTACTTGCCAGAATCAAGACCCACTTCACGCTCGAAGATGTTACCGTGCCCATGGGAAAGATCGCAGACCTGCTGAATGGGATCGAGGCCATCTCCAAGAAATACGATATCCAGATCGCCACCTTCGGCCACGCGGGCGACGGTAACCTCCACCCTCAAATGCTTTACGATGGCTACGATCCTGACCAGGTTCGCAGGGTGGAGGAGGCAAGTAGCGAGCTTTTCAGACTGGCTGTGGATCTGGGCGGCACACTGACCGGTGAGCACGGCATCGGCCTTTCAAAGGCGCCCTATATGACCCTTGAGCACGACCCGGTCGCCATGGATGTGATGCGCGCCATCAAGGGTCTGCTTGACCCCCTCAATGTCTTAAATCCGGGCAAGATGGCGTTGGGATAAAAAAACGGCGCAAGGTTCAAGGCGCACGGCGTACGGGGAAACCCGCCATCAGCAAGGTATGAGCCAAAAACGGAGTTTGTCAATGGAAGCCAAGTATGATTTTGTAAGGAAGTATCGCGATCAGATCCTCCAATGCTCTCGTTGCGGTTTCTGCCAGGCCGTCTGCCCCGTTTACGGGTCCACGCTGCGGCCTGCGCTTAACGCCCGCGGCAAGATGCTCCTCCTGAAGGAGATCATGGACGGCAAGATCGACTTCACGGATGACATGATTGAGACCTTCTTTCAGTGCACAACCTGCGCCAGTTGTGCCGAAAACTGCCCCTCGGGCGTCAAGGTCCCGGAGATCATCAAGCAGGTGAGAAAAGACATGGTCCACATCGGCACCTGTCACCCCGCCTTCAAGGGCATGAATGAGGTCCTTCAAAACCACACCAACATTTACGCGGAGGATGAGCCCGAAGATTTCGGCAGGGAGAGGAACAGGTTGGCGGATTACGTTTACTTCATCGGATGCGTGGGGGGGTACCGCGAAGACGAATCCACCACGGCGACCCTCGACCTGCTGGATCGGCTCGGCGTGAACTATACCCTCATTGACGAGGTGTGCTGCAGCGGCGTCCTGGAGGATGTGGGGTACGCGATCCATGAGGACCTGGCCAGAAAGAACATCGATCTCATTTTGGCGACAGGTGCCAGGACTGTTATTACGGGATGCCCTTACTGCTTCAGGACTTTCAACAACAAGCCCCAATATGAAATGCTCAGGGAAAAGGGAATCCAGGTGGTTCATATCTCCCAGTTTCTCAAGGATTTCGATCTGGGGGTCAAGACGGATCAAAAGGTGACCTACCACGATCCCTGCGACCTGGGAAGACACTGCGGCATATACGAGGAGCCGCGTACGACCATCCGCAGGATTGCCCCGAACTTTTTGGAACTTCCCCACCACCACGCCGAGTCCCTTTGCTGTGGGGCCGGAGGCGGGTTGCGGGGCGCCTACCCCAAGAATTCGCTCGCCATGGCCAGGCGCAGGCTTCAGGAGGTGGAAGATATTGGCGCGGACATCCTGTTGACAGAGTGCAATTCCTGCGTCCATAATTTCTTTAATGCCAAATTGCGGAAGCAGAAATTCAAAATATCCAATACCACCCAGTTCATCAACGAACTGATGGAAGCGGGTGGCCGTTGAGGCGAAGCGTCCGCGGAAGCATGCGGATCACATCATCGTCACTTGAAGGAGGGATGACATGGAAATTCAAGGGTACAACATGCCGGATGATCTTTTTTACGAGGAAAACCATTTCTGGGTGAAGCAGGAAGGCGATCTGGTTGTCATGGGGATGGACGATTTTGCCCAGAAGATGGCCGGCGAAATCGTTTACGTGCAGCTCCCCGAAGAGGGCAAGACCGTCAGCGCAGGAAAGAAATTCGCAAAGATCGAGTCGGGCAAATGGCTGGGGAAGGTCTATGCACCGGTCAGCGGTGAGCTCGTGGCCGTGAACGAGGCCCTTGAGACGAACCCCGGTTTGATCAACTCGGACTGCTATGGAAAGGGGTGGCTGTACAAAATCAAACCGACCGACATGGGGGAGATTCAAAAGCTGATCCGCGGTCGCGAGGCCGTTGAAAAGTGGATTCTGGCCGATATGGAAAAATATGCGGACCAGAAATAGGGGGGGAAGTGAACAGTAATCAGTGAACAGTGAAGAGGGTAACGCGTCGGGAGCAGCTAACAGCTATCTCCTCTAACCCGGTGTTAGGAAGCACGGATGGCCAACAAGGATTATACCATAAAGCAACTGATGCAGATGGAGGCCTGCACAAACTGTCAGGCATGCGCCGACGTCTGCCCGGCCGTCGGGGCCTCCAGTCAAGCAGAGCTTTCGGCGGTCCACAGGATGAAGGGGCTGAAACAGGTCCTCAAGTCAAGGACAGGTCTCTTTCGCAGAATATTGAAACAAAAAGGCCTCTCGCCCGCCGAATGGGAGGAATTCAGCAGCAAAGTCTTTCGGTGCACCCTCTGCGGAAACTGTCAGGAGGTCTGCCCGGTCGGCATTCAGCTCAAGGACCTCTGGATCTCTCTCAGGCAGGATCTGGTCCACTCCAAGGCCTACCCCAAGAAAATTGATATGATCCGGGAGAACCTGGAGGAGAGTCACAACGTCTTTGCCGAGGACAACGCGGAGCGGGCTGACTGGGTGGAGGACATGAGAGGTGCCCCGGATCACGGGTTTCTGAAGGACCGGGCCGAGGTGGTCTATTTCACCGGGTGCGTGGCGGCCTACTTTCCCCTCGCACAGAAGATCCCGATGGCATTGGCCGAGATCCTGGATGTAAGCGGCGTGGATTTCACGTTGCTTGGCGAAGAGGAGTGGTGCTGCGGGTTCCCCCTCCTGGGGGCGGGCCTCAAGGAAATGTTTGAGACCTTCATGAATCATAACGTGGAGGCCGTGCGAAAGAAAGGGGCCAAACGGGTGGTGTTCGCCTGTCCTTCATGCTACCAGATGTGGCGGGAATACTACCCCGGGACGTTTGAAATCGCCCACGCGTCCGAGTTCCTCATGGAACTGGTGCGGGCAGGAAAGATCCCCCTTAAGGAATTGAAGATGACCGTCACCTACCACGATCCCTGTGACCTTGGCCGCGGCGCCAGGGTGTTCGAGGCCCCGCGGGCGGTCATTCAGTCCATTCCGGGGATCAAGTTCGTGGAACTTCCGCGCAATCGCAGGAACTGCCAGTGCTGTGGGGGAGGCGGGAATCTGGAGATGATCGACGCAACGCTTTCATCGGACATCGCCAGGCAGAAGATCGAAGAGGTCCTGGGAACGGGGGCGGATGCCGTGGTCACGTCCTGCCAGCAGTGCGTGAGGACCATGATGACCTATGTCCGGAGAAACAAGATCCCTCTCGAGGTCCTCGACATTACCCAACTCATCCGGATGGCACTCAGGAAAACCTAACCCGGCCAAGCCGGAACTAAACAGGTGTCAGGTTTCGGGTTTCAGGCATGACCCCTGAACACTGAACACTGAAACCTGAACTCTAAAATCGTGACGATTTTGCGCACAATTTCACCGCTCAGGTAGTAATATGAGCGATTTTTATCCCTTATGAGCCGCGGGTCGAGGGTTTTGTCATTTCTAGGGCACTGGGACTTGTCGCCCATGCCTTAGAGGGGTTGCGTCTGGATAAACCTGTAAGAAGACTCCCTTGGAGGATATGCACGACACCGGACCGTCGGAACGAGAAGTGTCAATTCGGATTGAAGTTTCGTGATGTGTTTCACGAAAAGACAAGGGGTTTCGAATGGGAAAAGAACAAAGCCGGACAATCCGACTTCATCCAAGTGACAATGTTATTGTGGCGTTACGCAACATCGAACCGAATTCAATTATCGAACCGGACTCCATTATCGTCCAGCAACACATCCCTGCCGGTCATAAGATTGCCACTGAAACGATCCACCAGGGCGCCTTCATTCGAAAATACGGACAGCTCATCGGGGTCGCATCACGGGACATCAAGGCCGGTGAACATGTGCATACACATAATGTCGCCATGGGGGAGGCCAACCGTGATGATGCTGTTTGTTCGGAGGTGGCATCCATAGATGCCATTGCGGCCTTGGATCGGGCCTTGTTCCAAGGCATAGTGCGCGATGACGGGCGGGTCGCAACCCGGAACTACATAGGTGTCTTACCCAGTGTTGCGTGCTCCGCGAGTGTGTGTCGAAGTATTGCGGATGCCTTTCCAAGTGATATGCTCATCGCTTACCCGAATGTGGATGGCGTTGTTGGGCTCACTCAGATAGGCGGGTGCGGCACCTCCCCTCACGGGGAAGGATTTGAGATTTTGCAGCGCAGTTTGTCGGGTTACGCCAACCACCCGAATTTCTGGGGTGTGTTGTTTGTGGGCCTTGGTTGTGAAGTCAACCAGCTGAATGAGTTGCTCGCCAACAGCGGGCTTGAGGGGCACTTCAATCTGCACGCCATCACGATTCAGGAAAGGGGCGGCACGAAACGGACGATTGATCGAGGCGTCGAAATCATTAAGGCCATGCTGCCCGAAGCCAACCGGTTGAAACGGACACCCGTTTCGGCGGCCAATTTGGTGGTAGGAACGGAGTGTGGCGGGTCGGACGGTTATTCCGGTATCACCGCCAATCCGGCCCTGGGATTTGCTGCCGATCTGGTTGTTCGAAATGGTGGGACGGCCATATTGAGCGAAACCACCGAAATATATGGTGCCGAGCACTTACTGGCCCGACGAGCCGCCACCCCAAAAACCGCCAGCAAGCTGATGGATTTGATCCGCTGGTGGGAAGATTATGCGAAGAAGAACGGGGCATCGATCAATAACAATCCCTCGCCAGGCAACAAAGCGGGTGGGTTGACCACCATTTTGGAGAAATCGCTCGGTGCTGTGTCCAAAGGCGGTTCCACCCCTCTCATGGAGGTCTATCGCTATGCGGAAACCGTCCTGAAAAAAGGGTTTGTATTTATGGACACGCCGGGGTACGACCCGGTGTCCCTTACGGGCATGATTGCCGGCGGCGCCAATGTGATCTGCTTTACCACGGGATGCGGCTCGGTTTTGGGGTGCAAGCCCGTGCCTGTCATCAAACTGGCTACCAATACGGGCGTGTTTCAGCGGCTTTCCGGCGACATGGATATCAATTGCGGAACCATTGCCGACGGCGAGGCCACAGTCGCGGAATTGGGAGAGTTGATTTTTGAGCAGATTTTGGAGACAGCCTCGGGAAAAAGGACAAAAAGCGAACTGCTTGGATTCGGCGACAATGAGTTTATACCCTGGACGATCGGGGCCGTTCTGTAAACCTCTTCGCCGGCCCGGAGGCAATGAGGCCGTCCGTTTGACTGGATGACGGGAAGGATTTTTTTGGGACTAGGCTTCTCGGCGCTCTCTCTGTTCGATGACTCGGCCTGCTTCCATGAAAAGAACATTGGTAATACACGGCACGATTTCTTCTTCCAGACTGGGGATGTAAATCAAACGCGTATTTGTGTAGCGTCCGATTAAGTCGACGATTTCCAGTATTCGGCTGCGGTTTCTTAAGTCCAGGCCTTCGCAAGGTTCGTCTAACATCAACAAAACTGGCGATTTCACCATGGCCCGGGCAATCAAGACCAACTGCTTTTGGCCATGGGATAGCTGCCCGAAGTCCTTTTCGGCAAGGTGCTCAATATCGAAGAGTCTTATCCACCTTTTGGCAACCTCGATTTGATTGGCGCTGCATCGCCGGTAAAGTCCGAAAGAGTCATAAAATCCTGAAATCACTGTATCAGACACCTTGCAATTCTTTGGATAGCGCGTCTGAAGTTCGGAGGAGACAAATCCGGTTTGTTTTCGAATCTCCCATATACTTTCGCCGGTCCCCTTTCTTCTACCAAAAAGATAAATTTCATTCGCATAGGCTTGAACATTTTCACCGAGAATTAGCTTTAAGACGGTGCTTTTGCCAGACCCGGCCGGACCACAAATGGCCCAGTTCTGATCTGATTCCATTACCCAAGAGAAGTTGTCAAGCAGTTTGATTGAGTTGTATTTTACGGTGACGTCTTTCATCTCGATGAACCGAGGTCCGGTACTCAGTGTCGTTTCCCCCATGACTTGTCGCGGCATTTGAGTAATAGCGGAAATATCACTCAAGACCTTCCGGGAAACAGCTGGGATGACCCCACCGTTTATTTCGTAGACGTCACGGATGACTTCAGGAGTGAAAACCGTTTCCTTTTTGCCGGCATGGCGAATTTTTCCGTCTCGCAGAAACAATACGTGTGAGATGTTCTGCACAATTTCATCAAACCGGTGCGTAATCAGGATGACCCTCATGGTATCGCGCATGAGGTCGTTGATGACGGCTGCCATGGCCCTGCGTGATACCACGTCGAGCCCTTCGAAGGGTTCGTCGAGTATCAGCAGCCGCGGTTCCCTGATCAAAGCCCTGGCGATGAGCGCCCTGTTTCGTTCGCCAACAGACAGGGTCTTGATATCTCGATTGAGACAGCTTTCAATGCCAACTTTAGATGCAACAACTTCCACCTTGTGCTTGTCAACACGCAGACCCCCAGAAGAAACCCGCCCCGCGTCCAGAATGACGTCCTTGACGGAGGTTATTTCATCGATTTTGCCGCTGAAGTCACGAAAACGGTCCTTGAGATCTTCTCGCTCTAAAATTTCCCGATGCAAATCCGGGGAGACATAGCCGATCGATCTGGCGCTGGCCGCTGGAGAACTCTGGGTTGAGGGCGAAAAGTGATGAATGATCCTGCCTCTGACGACCGGCACGCCTCCGAATAGAGATTTTGCGAGGGTTGTCTTCCCGGAGCCATTGGGCCCCAGAACTGCCCAGTGTTCATTGGCATGAATTCGCCAGGAGGTATTCTGGAGATAAAGTTCATCGCGCAGCCGAACTGAAATATTGTCCAATGTAATAAATGAGTTAGGCGTCATGTCCATTTTTCCCGGTGCCTCTGGGATTGAAGCTATTGAAAATGTGATCTGCGATGGCGGCTCCCATTTCCGAGGTGCCGACGGCGCCGGCCTTGTCACCGGCAATATCCGCTGTTCTTAATCCAGTTTCCAAAACGGCAGCCACCGCGTGTTCGACCGCATCGGCCGCATCCCTCAACCCCAGGCTGATTCTCAGCATCATGGCGGCCGAGAGAATCTGGGCAATGGGGTTAGCAATCCCTTTTCCGGCGATGTCGGGCGCGGTTCCGCCAGCCGGTTCATAAAGTCCGAAACTCGTGTCGTTGATGCTGGCGGACGGCAGCAATCCCATGGACCCGGTCATCATGGCGCATTCATCCGATATAATGTCGCCGAACATGTTGCCGCATAAAAGGACGTCAAATTCATGGGGATTCTTGATCAATTGCATGGTGGCGCTGTCGATGTACAGATGACTCAATTCCACATCGGGATATTCCGACCTGACTTCGTTGACCACTTCACGCCACAGGACCATGGTGGTGAGTACGTTGGCCTTATCGATCGAGGTCAGTTTCCTTTTTCGACCTCTCGCGAAGGAAAACGCTTTCCTGGCGATTTGTTCGATTTCGGCCCGTGTGTACACCATGGTATCAAAGGCCTTTTCGTCGGGTCCCTTCCCGGTTCGTCCTTTGGGCTGTCCAAAATAGATTCCGCTTATCAACTCGCGAACGCAAAGGATATCGAATCCGTCCCTGACAATACGGGGATGCAGGGGGCTGGCTGATGCGAGCGATGGATACACTTTTGCCGGTCTTAGATTGCAAAAAAGGTTGAAATGCTTGCGCAAGGTGAGCAGTGCTGCCCTTTCCGGCTGCCTTTCAGGGGGAAGGGACTCCCATTTCGGTCCACCCACCGAACCGAATAGAATCGCGTTGGATGATTCGCACACGTGAAGCGTTTCCTTGGGCAGTGCCACGCCATGTTTGTCGATGGCACCGCCGCCCACATCGGCATAGTCAAATTTCAGGTTCAATTTGAATTTTTTGTCAACGGCCTCCAGTATGTTCACGGCAGCGGCAACAACCTCCGGCCCAATTCCGTCCCCGGGTAATATGGCAATTCGCGTCATTCTTTTCCTCTCTTTAAGTACAATAGTGTTCATTTAATGACCATCAAGCACCTCTTGAAATCCATAGGAGCCGAGGGGTTAGCGTGACGTGGCCGTAATGGGAAATTGCGCATCTTGCGTTTGACACCTCGTGGACATTTTCGGTTGCGACTCCATACAACCCGCTCCTGAAGGATCTCATGAGTACGGCTTCATGAAACATCATCCGTCCCACTGGGGGGATTACCGTGGAAAGTGGGGCTTACGACGCACCACCCGCACGGCCTGGATAAAGGACAACCTATCAGGGTTCTCTTGCGCCCTGAGAGCCACCTTATGCATCAACCCACGCACGGCAAAATGGACCATTCGGAGACCATAGAACGCCTGCCTGACAAGGTCCGGTGTCTTGCTGCGAAGGACGATCCTGGACCCCCTCAAATGCGTCTCCAACGCGTCAAAGGCCGTCTCGATCTCCCCTCGTTCGTGTTGACCCTCCAGAGGAGATCCCCACCGCTGCGCTTGGCTTGATCCCAAAGATCAATTCCGAAAAAGCAGCCGTCTGCCAGACAAAGCACCCGCGCTTTCAAGTGCCCGAAAGTCCCTTTGGCCAGAGCCAGTTCTCCTGTCCCGTTGTCTCCCATCTGGGTGCCAAAGAGCACATGAGTGCCGTTTTCCACCGGCGACACAAATCTCAGTTGGGGAAAGGCGCTTTGACCTCGGCTTGCTATACGCCTTCCAAAAGCCTTTTCGTTCACCCTCTCATCAGCCACATCCATGGTGCTGACGTCCAGGCTCACCAAGCGCCACATCCGGTACCAAGCTCCCTTAGTTGGCATTAAACCCTTCCCCTCTCGGGGAGGACCCGGATAGGTTCTATCGATCCGGAGAGAAATAAAATAGGCTCTTCCTCTGGGAAAGTCCCATGTAAGGACAAGGAGGAAGAACCTATGCATCAATAACAAAGTTTATTCCATGTGCGATGGGATTGCAAATATCGCGTGGTGATAATACCGAGGTATCGGAAGTGGGATATCTACGGTGAACTGCGGAAGCACGTGGAATAAGTGATTCGGGAATTATTCGAGCAGCGAGGAATAGAGATGGTGGGGGGCATCTTATGCCGCATCTAGATGTGTCTAAGCATCCCACCGAAGCACAGCGTCGCATTTGCGAAAGGATTTATCAAAGGAAAGAGAACTGTGCGGGTTCACCGGCAGCCTTGCTTCAACCCAAGTCACGGACTTACGCGGGATTGTGATCGGTTGCCTGAACTTTTCCTCAAAATCCTCCTCAAAGAGGGTCCTCAAGCTGGGCGAGTTTTGGATCTTGCGCTGCCGCTCGGGGAATACTATTATTCGGGGTTGGGATCTCGAAGTCAAACCAACCCTCAACAGGCCAAAAAAGCTCGGCACTGACAATTGTTGTTTGTCCAAAAACGCCATTCACGAATGATGAAGACAAGCCCATGAGGGATACCACAGCTCACAACGGAGATTGATCATGTTTAAACCCGAAGGTGTCTACGTGGCCATGCTGACTCCATTTGGAAAAGACGGGGAGGTCAACGAAGGTGAACTGCGGCGTATCATCGATTTCTTAATCGAAGCCGGGGTCCATGGCTTGTTTCCCAACAGTTCCGTGGGGGAATCCATCCATATGTCGCGGGAAGAAAAAATACGCATGATGGAAATCGTTTTCGACCAGAGCCGCGGGCGGGTGCCGGTGACCCCCGGGATCGGCAGCACCAACCCGAGGGAATCCATTTTTCTGGGTCAGCAGGCCAAGGCCATCGGCTGTGAGGCGGTGGTGATTATGCCACCCTACTTCTTCCCGTCGTCCCAGGGGATGATTGAAAAACACTTTGAAATCATCGCCGATGGTCTGGACATGCCGATTATCCTCTACAATATCCCAAAGTTCACCCAGCCATTGAGCTACGACCTCGTCGAGCGGCTAGCACGACGAAAGAATATCGTTGGAATGAAGGACAGCAGTGGCAGCATGGTCGATTTTGCCCATTTCCTGGACAAGATCCGACTGATCGGCGAAGAAATGAACTTTCTGACGGGGCGGGAGGAAACCTTGCTGGCTTGCCTGGCGATGGGAGGCCGAGGGTGTATGACCGCCACCTCAGGCATCCTGCCCGAAATCATGCTCGGCATATACAATGCCTGGAAGGCCGGCAATTGCGAGGATGCGAGGTCACTTCAGCTCTCGATCTTGCTGGTCATTCGTGCCATGTCTGCGCTGCCTTTCCCGCTGGGCTTCAAATTGGCGCTTGAAACGCGCGGCTTTCACATGGGCCCCCCCAAACAACCGCTTTCGGATGCCGAACAATTCAAGTTTCAAACGGTCAAGGCGCACATTGATAAGATCATGCAGCCGTTTCTTGAAAATACTTACGAATAACCGTATCGGTAAGAATGCGTCGTTGATCGCTCAAAGAGTGGCGGAACAGTTGCAGGAGAATGGAGAAGGAAAGAGAGATGGTGGGACTGGAAAATTGAAGGAGGTGTTTCATAATGACAAGTTATCGCTTGCTGACTTATCAATCTGCTAAAGGGCCTCGGGCTGGAATTGCTGTCGGGGGAACGGTGCACGATCTAGCGTCAGTGTCCACACGCAGTGAATATACCACCGTGTTGGGCGTGTTAAACGACTGGCCGGCGGCAGCGGCCCTGCTGCCAAAGATGGCGGCGGCCATGGATGGCAAGCCGGGCATGGCCCTGGGCGAGGTACGCCTTTTGGCCCCCTTACTATATCCTTCAACTATTTATGCTGCGGGGGCCAATTACCGCGACCACGCGATCAGGATGGCTAAAGCTCACAACACGGAATTGGGGCCGGACCCCCATGAATTGGGGCTCAATCCCTGGCATTTCATGAAGTCGCCGCGATGCGTGGTAGGAACGGCAGCAAGCGTTGCGCAGCCGTCCGAAAAATTCGACTGGGAGGTAGAACTGGCTGCTGTCATCGGCGAGCCTTGCAGAAATGTTCCGGCGGAACGAGCACTGGACTACGTGGCCGCCTACACCATAGCCAATGATCTGTCCGCGCGTGATCTCTTTATTCGACCGCATCTGCCGGCTTCTTCGCCATTCAAGTATGACTGGATTAGCCAGAAGAACTTTGATGGCGCTTGCCCGATGGGGCCTTGGGTCATTCCCGCCACCGAGATTGTTGATCCCCAGGCGCTGGCCATCAAGCTCTGGGTCAACGACGTGATCGAGCAGGATTCCAATACCAAAGAGATGATTTTCAGCACGGCCGAACAAATCGCGTTTCTTTCATCAAGGATAAGTCTTTTTCCCGGCGATGTCGTACTGACCGGCACCCCTGGCGGCACCGGTGCGGAGCGGGGTGAGTTTCTGAAACCTGGCGACACCGTGAAGGCCTGGATCGAACACATCGGTGAACTCGTGACCTACATCATTTGAGTGAGTCAGCCCGGGAAAATACGTCTTTAGCCGATGGCGTCGTAATCGTCCAACAACTTCCGGCGCCGAAGCACTTCGGCGGGAAACGCAGTAAGCGTTTCGTGGTTTTTGTTCCAGCGGATAGTGCCACCCTGTTCGTTATAAAGATAAAAGATGGCGGGCAGGCTATCCAGGACCTCTTCGAAAGAGACGGCTTCTTGTGCTCAAGGTTGTCCAAAATCCGCCGGCTTTGGACAACCTGCTTTTCCAGGGGGCTTATTTCTTGGGCTAATTCATCATGTCCTTTCGATGGTGACATTGTAAATCACCGGTAAAGGCTTTGACAATCAAGCCGGACGCTGTTTGATGATCAAGCGTGAGCGGAAGGTCAGATCCAGAATGCCGGATACTTTCGGTTTTTTGAAACATTATTCATGAGGAAGGCGATGATCGGCATGACGGCATCGTCATCGGAGATGTCCATGTGACCGAATGCGCAGCTGTCCTTATCCATGGGATCTTGATCACCCATAAAAGCAACCCCTTTCAGGCTATTTTTTCTCGATCTCTTTGATGATCTGATCCACGGACATGACGCGTCCGTAAGCCCCGTTCAGGGCCGCGAGAAACGCCCCATGTACATCCCCTGCCGGTATGACTCTCTCCTGAAACTTCAAGCTGCGGGTGGCACAGCCATCTTGAGCGATCAGACACTGGAAGCCCAGGTCTGTCGCTGCCCGGGTGGTGGCATCCACGCACATGTGGGTCATCATCCCGGCGATGACCAGGCGGCGGACCCCGTTTTGTTGCAGATGTGCCAACAAACCTGTTTCCCGGAAGCTGTTGGGAAAGTGCTTTTGAATCACCGTCTCGGTCTCAAGGGGTTTGACGGCAGCGTGGAATTCGATCCCCGGGGTGTTGGGGATGAAAAAAGTTGCCCCCGCATGCACCGAGATATGCCGGACCTGAATGACCGGCATTCCATTCTCTCGAAAAAAGCCCAAAAGGCGCCCGGCCGCCTGGGCGGCTTCCTGGCTCCCTTCGAGCGGCATCTTACCGCCTTGAAAGTAGTCATTTTGGATATCGACCAATACTAATCCATAGGACATCGCGCTTTCCCTTTCCAGTCAAATTCATGATGAATCCTATCAGATCCGCTTCAATCGAGCCTCAGAAACGGGTACCGTTTCAGATCTTCCCGCATCCAGAGCGAAAGGCCCGCCTGTGTGCCGACGGTTTCAACGGCCACGACGGCATCGGGGTTCTCAAAGGTGATGTGGCCCGGGCTGCCGATTTCTCCCGTTGCCTGAAGGAGGGCATCGCTCAACCACTTTTCGGTGTCCGTGGAGGAAAGCCTTCCCTTGAAGCCCCTCCGGTGAACACGGACATGAAACCCTTTTCCCGCAAGCTCCTGAGCCCAATTGGTGATGAGCGGTTTGATGGCCTTTTCGAATTCCTCTCGGCTCTGGAAGTTGAACTTCCGGGTGACCGGGACCACCCGGGACAAGAAGAAGGGCTCGTCAGCTCCCATCGCCATCGTCTCGCGGATCGCCTCCATGAGGGCCCGGATGTCCACCGCCTTCATGACGAGGACGTTAAAGTAATCCGTCCGGCTTACCTCCCCGAAGCGCTCCAGAAACCGGATTCCGATCACAAAGCCGCCTTCGGTGACCGTGACAACCACGTTCCAGTCCTGCACGTTCTCCCTCCAGCAAGGGAAACCGCCAACCGTCATTTAGGCAGCACACAAATATCCTAACACATAAACCCTGATGGGTCGAAGCACAATTTGTCCCGTTCACGCAAATGTCAATGCGGCTCAGGAAAGGCGAAGGATTAAGGCGTCATTCCGGGCAGGCCCGCATGCATGGGCCCCAAGGCGGTTTCGTTTAACCACATCGCAGAGATGGACAGGCAGGGCAGGGGGTGAGGGACTTCCAAAATCCGCAAGGGGCCAACCCTGTCGACACCAGCGTCACCGAGACGGATGCATGCCTCTATGTCGGCAGTTTGGTGACGCCGGTGATGGGCTGGAACAAGAAGTCCGGGCTGGGCCTGAGATGAGCCGGTCGGGCCAGCGATTCCATGGTGTTAGGTGTCCAACGACGCTGCATGCACTGGTTTCTTGGCCGTCTTCTCCATGCTTTTCGGGATGCCTTCATGAGGGGTCCACTTCTTGGACTTGAGCCCCTTCGGATCGCGCCTTGCTTTCAGGATGCCGATGCTGTCCTTGAGCCCCTTGTAGAGTCTGGACATCTCCAGTGCCATCCCTGCGATCTGTGCCACCGCTTGGACGAAATTCACGTCCTCCAGTGTGGCCTCCCATGGCTCAGCGCTGTAGACCCTGAGTGCCCCGATGGGATTCTCTCGCACGGCGATGGGCACAGAGAGGATGGAGGAGATCCCCTCCTTTCTGGCCGCTTCGGGGTATTGGATTCGGGGGTCATCGTTGACGTCGTAAATCGCTACGGGGTCCGCCTTCAATGAGCTCGCGATGGATCGCATGGCGCTGAGCGGGCCTTTGTTGAGATACTCTTCGCTCAGGCCGAAGGAGGCCGCAACTTCCAGCTCCCCTGTCCTGCGGTTGAACAGTAGCAAGGCAGAGCCCTTCGCCTCCATGGCTCGCTTCACACTCTCCACGACGAGCAAGGCCGTCTCCTCCGGGTCCTTGCTCATGGAGACGGCTTTTGTGATGGTCAGGATCGTTTCATAATTCATCAGCGCTTTTCTCATGGCCTATCCCTCCTTGCTTTGGAAGTCAAAGATCGTCCTTCAGACCACTTGACAGGACCTAAACCCGACATTCCTAGAATTGGTGATTACGAGTGGAAAGAACCGACTGGGCGATGCTTCTCCTAAGCGGGAGAAGGGGCTCGAGTGAAGGAGCGTTTCAAAGATGAGGTTGTAAGATGGATACAGAAAGCAGACCGCTGTCGGTGGATTCCAGGTATGGTCGGGAATCCTCCGATGGCGTCTTCCATTCCCGACGGAGCAATGCCCTCCTTTCGGGGGAAAACAAAACCCTTGAGCAAGCACCCATAGGGCCGCTTGTCTCAGGTGGTCAGGAATTAAATCCTCAAATCAAGTATAGCAGAATTCGTTCCGCAATTAAAGGAATTGTTCACGATCGAGCCTGACAGTCGCCTTGGATTTGTTGACATCTTGCGATACCCACGTCATAAAAGACACCTATCGGCCAAACAGGTCTCCGATATTTGCGTCCTTGGCGACAAGGCGGACAGGAAGGGAGGCAAATGGAGGGTCGCACTGAGAACAGCCATAACGAAGGTTTGAGGCCTGGCGACGCATCGCTGAGGGGTTTCTACCTTGTCGGCGTGATGGCGACGGTTCTTGGGATCATGGTCATTTTCTTCCTCAACATGGCCACCCCGTTGAACTTTTTTATGGAGCGCTTCAGGGGCCGTTCTGCCTGGGACCTGGTTTGGCGGATGATCGGGGTCACGTCCATGGCGTGCATACTGCTTCTTTTCGTGATACGCCGGCTTACGATCCCCATCTCCGCGTACCTGCGATGTCTGCGCAACGGGACAGATGCGCCTGCAAACACCCTGATGGCGGCTCGCAGGCGGCTGCTCAACCTGCCTTTCATCTTTATCCCGGTCAACGTGTCCATATGGATCCTGATTTCGTCTCTGATCTTTTTCGTCTCCCATTTTCTCGGGCTGATTGTCTTGCGCACGGCAGTCGTTTTGGCGGTTCGAGCCAGTATGGTGGGCCTGGTGGCCTCGGCTGTGGGGTTTTTCGGGATCGAGTCCCACGCACGTCGGTCGCTTGTCCCGGCGCTTTTTCCCGAGGGCCACCTGGCTCAGGCCAAAGGGGCTGCCCGGATCTCGATTTCGCGCCGTATCCGAATGCTCTACCGCATGGGGAGCATGGTGCCCATGACCATTCTGATCGTGACGCTCTTCACGCTCCAGTGGAAGGTGGATTCGAGTGCCATGACCGCTGAGGCATACGGCCGGGGGATCATCATCTTCACGTTGGTACTGGCAGGGGTCTTTTTTGTCACCACGGGGATTGTCAACCGGCTGGTGGCCAATTCAATCGTCGGGCCGCTCAATGAGATGCTTGCCGTTACCCCAAGAATCCGGGAAGGGGACTTCAGCGCACGCATCCGTGTGGTCAGCAATGACGAGATCGGGGTGCTGGGAGATGCAGGCAACGCGATGATCAAGGGCCTCGCAGATCGCGAAATGATCCGAGACACCTTTGGGCGATACGTGACCCCCGAAATCCGGGACGAGATCCTTGCCGGTCGGATTCCACTTGAAGGTGAGCGGAGGGAAGCCACCGTCCTTTTCGCCGACCTGCGGGGTTTCACGACCTTCGTGGAAGGCAACAATCCGGAAGAGGTCATTTCGACCATGCGGAGCTACTTTACGGCCATGCATCGTGTGATCCGCCGAAACCGAGGGTTGGTCCTTCAGTTTGTGGGCGACGAGATAGAGGCCGTATTCGGCGTGCCGGTCCACTTCGAGGGCCATGCGGAGGCGGCGGTGAAGGCCGCCCTCCAGATGGATCAGGCCCTCGATGCGCTCAACCGAGAGCGTTCCGCCCAGGAAAGAGTCCCCCTGTCGCACGGCATCGGGATTCACTCAGGAATGGTGCTTGCGGGAAACACGGGAAGCGAAGACCAGCCTGCATATGCGCTCATCGGTGACACGGTGAACGTTGCTTCGCGCATTCAGGATCTGACCAAAGAGGCCGGCTGTGCCATCTTGGCAAGTCAGGAGACCGTCAAACAACTAAAAAGCGGTTACCACATGGATGAGCAGCCGGCCAGGCTGGTCAAAGGATACTCGAGGCCAATCGTTGTCTATCGAATTCATGAACCGGCGGTACCCGGTGCTGCCCCTGATGAGGAGACGGCGGCCTTCAGGGCCTGAATCAGTGCCTTTTGATCAACGGGGGGCGCAGGGATTTCCGATCTTCCCACCAGGCTGATGGCATCCTGAGGGCATCCCGTTGCGCAGACGCCGCATCCGATGCAACGGTCCAGGTTGACGTTCGGCACGTCGGAACCGTTTATGGCCAGCGCGCCCGTCGGACATCGATCCATGCAGGTCTCGCAACGCACACAAAGGTCTTCATTCCAGGCGGGCTGAAAACCGGAGCTGAGGTTCAACCCCGGCTTGGGGTGAGCGAGGGCCGTCTTCAGGATCACGCAGTGGCAGGCGCAGCAGTTGCAGAGGAAGTCTATTTCCTGCCGGTTTACGGTGGCATGGACGAGGCCCGTATCCTCCGTGCGCCTCAAAATGTCCATGGCTTCTTCCGTTGTGATTTTTCTTCCCATCTTTCGGTCGATGACGAACTGGGCACCCGTTCCGAACTGCATGCAGACATCGTCGGGCTTCCCGCAGTGACTGCCTTCGTCGATGAGCCGTGCCTGGTGGCCGCAGAAACAGCTGCTGACGGCAAGGGGTTCGTACTTGTAAATGTAGGCCGCTACCTGGTCATAGGTATGAATGGTGCTTCCGGCCATGACCTTTCGGTCCACGGTGACCACCCTGGTCGTGGGAAACGGCAGCGGCTTGAGTGGATAGGCGGCATCATAGGCATCCTTATAGGCCTTGATGAGCTTTGCGAGCTTCTTGTCCCACTCGGTAGCGGTCCCCCGCATGAACTGGAACTCGAAGATCCCCGGCACAAAGGGCACACCGCCATAAACCGGCGTGCCGCCCGCCCCGCCGAACAGAGCCCCTTGTCGGCCATGGCCTCGATGATCGGCGCCACCTCTTCCTCGGTTTTTCCCATCCGGGCGGCGATCACTTTGGCCGGGCTGAACCCCTTTGGCATGGCAGTTGAGCCCGCGGCTTCTTCGGGCGTGAACAACACCTCCGCCATGGCGTAGAATTCCGGGATGTCCGCACCCGGGTAACGGCCGCGCCTTGCGGCCATGGTTTGGAAAGCTCTTTATAGACTTGATCCGGCATGACCCATCCTCCTGTCTTGTGGCTAAAGGTTAAATGCGACCTTAATGACTCTTAATGGCGTATCGTTTTCCGTGTGCCTATGCACTTCGTCTTAGTCCCTTGACGATGAAATTGCGCGCAAAACAGTCACGATTGCAGGTTTTCCCGCCATGGCGGGATTCAGGGAGCAGGCCTGAAAGCCAACGCCTGAAACCTGTTTGCTTCCGGCTTGGCCGGGTGGGAAGTCAAAATTTGACACTCGGATGTCCGAGGATTTCATGACCCCTCATCCCATTTCGACAGGACAGCTCTTGGATCTTGAAACACCCGGTCGCGCCGGAAAAGCGTTCATCATTTCCTGGCGGCGAGATCCTCTATGATATCCGTCTGGATTTTTTGGATCTCAAGAAGACGTTGCCAAGAATGGTTCATAAGCTGATCGATTTTTAAATGAAGCTGACGGATTTCGATTTCGGCTTTGAGGTTCACCTGATAATCGTATTGGGCCCGCGCACGGTCCTTGTCCTCCTGTCGGTTCTGGCTCATCATAATGACCGGCGCCTGAAGCGCGGCCAAGCACGACAACAGGAGATTGAGAAGGATAAACGGGTAGGGATCAAACGGACGATTCAAAAGGACGATTGAATTTATGACGATCCAGACGATCAGGATGCCGGCGAATAGCATGATGAACCGCCAACTCCCGCCAAAATCTGCGACTTTGTCAGCCAAGCGTTCTGCGAAGCCCAGTTGCTTTTCGAATTGGGCCTCCACATTGCGGGAAAGGAGGTCCTGCTCCTTGAAACTCTCTATGACGGCGGTTTCAAGAGAAGAGAGCTCGCCCAGGTGATCCTGGAGTGCATCTTCCACGTATTCGGTCCGGTAATGATTGAGGCAGGAACTGCAGATGGTATGACCGGGACCCCAATCCGGATATTTTTTACGGATGAGCGTACCTATCTGTCGGCTGACAAATTCTGCGGGACGTCCCTCTGAAACCGGTCTCGCGGTTCGGCAGAGAGGGCAAACGAAGCTGCTGGAATTGCTGTTTCGAACCATGTGGGCGAACCTCCTTCATCACTGGAAGTGGCACCGACGTCTTTGACTTGAACTGAGGATCGATTCGCATTGTTGACCTCAGCCCGTATATGACGCGAGGGCCCGGCCCACCCATGAGGGATGCATCACGCTATTCATGCATGGTATGGTTGTATTGAAACAAGGGAATGCACGGGATGAAACAAGGTGCTTCATTCCCCGATTTTTTTCTGAACCAGGAGCACCGAGCAGGGCATCTTCCGAACAATCTCGTCCGTCCCTCGTCCAAAGAGCAAGTGTTCGATCTTTCCCTGTTCGTAGGCTAGCATAACAATGAGATCTATTTTTTCTTCCGTTACGACTTCGAAGATTTTTTTGATCGGATCACCTTCCACAATCAACTCCTTAATGGGCAAGCCGGTCGCCTTTTCTGCGGTGATCATCCTGTCCAGGTCTGCTTTGGCATTCGTGAAAATATTGTGGTATTCCTTTTCCAGTTCGGGAAGGGATGTGAGAGGCAGGTTCCACCCTTCGATGCCAAAGGGATTATGAATCACGTGGAGGATGATAATCTCAGCCCCGTATTTCCTCGCCAGCGAGACTGCGTAATGAACAGCCTTTTGGCAATATTTCGTTGATTTCGTGACAACAAGTATTCGGCGAATGTCTTCCATCTCTGTCCCTCCCTTTTAAAGAATGAACGTTCAGTTCGTTTTTTGCACCGTGAGCCCTGTTTTCACTAAGCATGAATCTCCATCCTGAGTCGCACATTTTCGGAGCAATCACCGGGTAACGAGAACGATGATTTCTAGAATAATCCTTCTGGCATCTTTTAGCATGTCTCTTAGCTTAAAGCACCAATTTATAGATAACAAACCATGAAATATTCAATGAGGTGGATCATGTATTCCCTGTAAAAAACTGCGGTACAAGGGTGCGGATAACTCACCATGAGTGAGATCCCTTAGCGACATCTACAAGGCCATGATCAGAATCCGCAACCCCACAAGACCCAACGCCGCCGCCAGACCCTTAATAATCCAGCCGCCCTGTATCCTCTCCGATAAGCGTGCGCCTATTTGAGCGCCCAACACAACCCCGATGGCCAGGGCAACCGTTCGGTGTGCACCGTGGTGGAAAGCACCGGTCACAATGTGGACCACGGTGGCGGTCAGCGCCATGACGGCCAGGATAAAATGCGAGGTGGCGGTGGCAATGTGCACCGGGAAGTTCAAGAGGTAGCTGAGCGCCGGGACGTGGATGATTCCGCCACCGATGCCCAGGAAGCTCGAAAGGTATCCAACCATAACGCTCAACGCGATTCCAAGAGGCAAATTGAATGAGTAATCGTACTCGGTGCCATGCGCATCGACCAGGTGACGCACGACTTTATAGTGAATTGGACGAATAGACTTTGGATCCGCTCCGACGCGTTGCGGTCGCCAGACCAGGAACCCTGCCGCTGCCAGCAACAACACGCCGAATATGCAATCAAACAGCCGCCGTGGTATATAGGCCGTGTTCAAGGCCCCTAAAATTGCCCCGGGTATGGTGGCTGCCGAAAAGATCAATCCGGATCGGTAATCAACGCGTTTCATCACGGCATAGGCCTCGGAACCCGAAAGGGCATTAAAAAAGACCACTGCGAGTGAAATGCTTGTCAGCAGTTCGGCGTTTTGGTTGGGATACATCAGGAGGAGCATTGGCATCAGCACGAAGCCGCCTCCCGCACCCATCAAGGTCCCATAGGCGCCCACCCCTATCCCCAGTGCCACCAGTCCCAGGTATTGCTCTGTGCCCAAACCATTCATCCGTTCGCTCCATTATATTGCGGTGCGTTCGATTCTAGCCTGGGGTCGTAATACGTTGTGGTCAAGGGGTCAAATCGGCGCCATGGGTCTTTTTCAGGCTTTTCAGATCGAGACAAGCCTCCTGGCTTCCCAGGGCACAGGCCCGCTTTAAGGCCCTTTTCATTTCAAGGGGTTCCCTCATGCCGTGATACCCCATGGCCTTAACCATGGAGAGGTCTGCCCAGTTCGGGTATTTGAGCTCAAGGCGGTCCAGGTAGATGATGGCGGCCCGCCACTCTTGTCTTCGGAGCAACCGATAGGCCTTTGCGATCTCGAGACCGGGATGGTATTTTTGGAAAATCTTTGGCTCCATTTCTTCCGAAAAGGGCTCCGCCTGGTCCTCCTTTTCCATCAATCTGTTATCGTTCTCTGCCCGGATGAAATCAGAGTCCCGTATCGTGGCATGGATTCGGACCATGCATTCCACATGACCTTTCGACGGAATCCATTTCTCCTCCAGAACGTTCGTCTCGATCTGCCCGGCGGCAAGACAAAGAATTTCAGGCCTTTTCGCCTCAAAGAGGTCAACGAATCCCCTCCCGGAGAGGTATTTTGCGCCCAGGGTGACCGCCTTTCTCCTTGCCTCAAACAAGGCCACCTGCCTTGCCAGTTCTTTAGATTCCCCCGTGGCCATTGGATAGGCTCCTGTGGACTCCACCTCAACGGCGTCAGGGCTTGAAGGTTGCCCAAAGGCAGCTCCAGTGAAGATCAGACTGGTCATCAGAATCAATGTTTTGAAGTTCAAGGTTGTTTTGCTCCCACGTTCCGGGGGCAAAGTATACGGGGTTTCCTATACCGGGTCAATGGAACGATGATTTACGGTTGGAGATCTACACTCAATTTACTTTCTTGAATGTTCAGAATACAGGATTAACCCCATTTACTTTCTAAGGCATTTTGCCAAAAGTTGACTACCAGGGGTCTCGCACCGGATCGGTCCCATTCCGACTTGAGATGATCCCGTGTCAGAGAAGCCCATTCGCCATGGAGCCTTCATGCCTCCGAGAGATTCTGCATTGAAAGATATCCGGCAGATTTTGAGGATCATCTATTCAAGCGAGGAGTCGGAGATGGCTTGCGAAAAGCTGAAAAGACGAATGGATCGCTACGCTGGATGCGAGATGATCAGGAGCAAAAAGGCAAAATTTGGGGATCGGACTCTCCTTACAGAGAAAGACGCCTTTCTGATCACCTACCCCGACACCATACATGAGCCTGGGGAAAAACCCCTCCGCACCCTCCAGAGATTTCTCGCGAACCATGTGAAAGACGCCGTGTCGGGGCTTCACATTCTCCCGTTCTTTCCATACAGTTCCGACGCCGGATATGCGGTCATCGATTATAAAAAAGTGGATCCGGGGCTGGGGACATGGGAGGACATCAAGGCGCTATCAGGGAAATACCGGTTGATGGTGGATCTGGTTATGAATCACATTTCAAGCCAATCCGATTGGTTTAAGGCCTTTCTGGAAGGCGATAAACGATATCGGAACTACTTCATCTGGCGGGACCAAATAACGGATATGCCGGAGGTATTTCGACCCAGAGAGACGCCGCTATTCACATCATTTGAAACCGGTTGGGGGCAGAAGGCTGTCTGGACGACATTCGGTCCTGATCAGATCGACCTGAACTACAAAAACCCTGAGGTGCTCCTGAGGATCATCGATGTGCTGCTGTTCTATCTGTCACAAGGGGCTGAGATCATACGGCTCGATGCGATCGGTTATGTTTGGAAGGAACCTGGCACCCGTTGCGTCAACCTCTCGAAGACCCATCAGATCGTAAGACTATTGAGACACGTGCTGGCCTATGCGGCGCCTTATGCCCTTATTCTCACGGAGGCGAATTTTCCTTACAAAGAAAACATCGCCTATTTTGGAGAGGGCCATGAAGCCAACATGGTGTACAAGTTCTCTCTTCCGCCTCTGGTCGTGGACGCCTTTGCCCGCAGGGACACCTCATACATACGGAAGATAACGAATCGTGCTAGGACAGATCTGCTCTTTTTCGATTTTCTTGCCTCCCATGACGGCATCGGACTCATGAGTGCAAAGGAGATTCTCAGCGAGTCCCAGTTTGACAATCTTTTGCGCCTCACAGAGGCCCACGGTGGCCTGATTTCTTACAAGACAACGAAGAAGGGCGAAAAATCTCCCTACGAGCTCAATATCAGCTACTTCGACGCGATCAACGACCCTGCCCGCCCCGATGATCCATTGACCGTTCAAAGATTTACGGCATCCCAGGCCATTATGCTCGCACTCAAGGGGGTTCCAGGAATCTTTATCCACAGTCTGCTTGGATCGAGAAACGATCTTGAGGCAGTGAATCTGACGGGTAAAAAACGTATGATCAATCGGGCAAAGCTTGCGGAAGACGATCTTGAGAGAGCGCTTGCGGATGCCCAGTCGCTGAGGCATCGAGTATTGAGTCGTTTTCTTCATTTGCTCAAGATACGGGAAACGCAACGCGCGTTTCATCCATCAAGTAGAAGAAAAGTATGGGATTGCGACAAAAGGCTCCTCGTCATAGAGAGGACGTATGAAGGCGACAAATTGTGGGCGGTCATTAATGTCAGTGAAGATAAGGTCTCGCTGCCCGAGCTCCAGGGGAAAACGGATTCCGTCTCGCGCAAGCTTTTTTCTGGCGAGTCGGACCCCTATGGTGTCTATTTCCTGAGGTGATGTGGGTGGGGGAGGCGGGAACGTCCGATGAGTGGTCATTCTGCGAAGTGAGGGACCCTGAAGATGTTTTCAGGGAATACGGATTGAAGACAGTTTGGGAAGTAAGTGAAATGAAAGCGGAATCCCAAAGCAATGAGGTCCTAAGAAAGCGGACGGAGGCCATTTTCGGGGAACTTGACAGCGGTCCTCAAGGCATCAGGCATGAAGAGGCCCAAAAACGGCTGTCGGAATACGGCCCCAATGCCATTGAACAAAAATGAAAAGCCCGCCTTTACAACCATCTGGAAATGATTGGGAAGCGGCACAGGCGTCTTATCGAACGCATTCATGAAGGGCCCTGCTTCCCCGCCTTTTGATGAGCATACATCGCTCTTGTGGGTTACCCATGAATCATCTTATTGTCTATCGGGACAAAGAAATTGTTCGGCGGGCAAGGGTTCGGGAGGGAGAGCTCAAAATCGGCCAGAGGATATGGACCCTGGAAGAAGGGGATAACCCGAAGGATCTTTCGCTATACGCAGAAAGAGGGGTTCAATTCGTCCTGCTAGGGATCCCGGAATCAATTGGCCCGCAGGCCAACTTCGGGAGAAGCGGTGCGGAACAGGCCTGGGAGGCTTTCCTTGGTTTTTTCCTCAACATGCAATCCAATCAATTTCTGATTGGGAACGAGATTCTGTGTTTGGGCCACATCGATACGGAACCGCTCCAACTGGAAGCATCCCGGCTTGACCCCTCCCGCCCGGAAACGGTCCAGGCGCTAAGGTCACTTTGTGCGCGCCTGGATAACACGGTCGCGCCCGTCATTGAGGCGATCGCCCGATCGGGGCTCAAGCCCGTCGTGATCGGAGGGGGACACAACAATGCCTACCCCATCCTGAAGGGGGTGAGCGAAGGGCTCAAGGTCACCGGAGGCATCCAGTGTATCAACTGCGACCCCCACGCGGACTTCCGGCCCCTTGAGGGGCGGCACAGCGGGAACGCCTTTTCCTATGCCTATTCTGAGGGGTATCTCAAACGGTATTTCGTCTTCGGGCTCCATGAGAACTTTAATTCGGAATGGGTCATGAGACAGATTGAGGACAATTCCGATATCGGGTATTCCTCTTTCGATAGTTTGAACGATGTCTCTGCGCATCTGGAGACGGCCCTTCGTTTTTTGAACCAGTCCCCCTTGCCCGCCGGCCTGGAAGTGGACATGGATAGTATCTCAGATATGCCCTCCAGCGCCATGACCCCGAGCGGCTTCAGGGTTGAAGAAGTAAGGCAGTTCGTCCAGACGATGGCGGCGAAGCTCAATACCGCATACCTCCACCTTTCGGAAGGTGCGCCGGGCGCGGATCTTCACAATTCAATAAGGGTCGGAAAAACATTGGCCTATCTTGTCCTCGACTTTATCAAAATGACCTTGCACCGATCGGCCTAAGAGGGCTGGGGACACCCCTGGGATGAAAAGGAATCGTTCTGTATGAAAGAGATCCTGATTTCAATGGCGCCAACGCGCCTGGAAGATCTGGTGGCCATAGCGAGAGAAGGGGCACGGGTCCGGTTGACCGAGGATGCCCGAAACAGGGTCATCAAGGCACGACGGCTGATTGAGCAATGGGTGAGGGAAGGAAGGACCATCTATGGGGTGACCACCGGCTTCGGGGCCTTGAGCGATGTGGTCATCTCCAAGGAGGATACAAGACAGCTCCAGCAAAACGTCCTTTTGAGCCATGCCGCAGGCATAGGCAGGATTATCGACGAGGCCACGACTCGGGCGGTCATGTCCCTTCGCATCAAGGATTTTGCGAGAGGGTATTCCAGGCGTAAGGCTCACGGACCGTGGAACATCTGGTTCAGCTCCTCAACCGGGGCGTTTATCCGGTGATGCCGGAGAAAGGGTCGGTAGGGGCAAGTGGCGACCTGGCGCCGCTTGCCCATCTGGCTTTGGTCCTGATCGGACGGGGAGAGGCGATTTACGGGGGCAGACGGATGGGAGGGGCGGAGGCCTTAATGGCTGCAAACGTGGAACCCCTCACACTGGAAGAAGGGGAGGGACTCGCTCTCGTCAATGGCACCCAGGTTATGACCGCCATCGGAGGTCTGGCGGTCTACGATGCAGCCAGGCTTGCCAAGGTCGTTGACATCGCAGCCTCCATGAGCCTGGAGGTCCTCTTGGGAAGCAGGACGGAATTCGACCCAAGGATTCACCATCTGCGGCCCCATCCGGGACAGGGGGCCGCTGCCGAGAACATGGGCCGTATCACGCGGAACAGCGAAATTGTCTCCTCACACAGGGACTGCTCGCGAATCCAGGACGCCTACACCTTGAGATGTTCTCCTCAGGTGCACGGGGCGAGCAGGGATGCCATTGCCTACGCCATGGGGGTCATTGAGTGCGAGATGAATTCCTCAACCAACAATCCCCTCATCTTCGCCGAGTCAGGGGAGTTTCTCCTTGGCGGAAACTTCCATGGACAGCCCGTGGCCCTTGCCATGGACTTTCTCGCCATGGCCGTGGCAGAGCTTGCAAACATCTCCGAGCGGCGGATCGAGAGGCTCGTGAATCCCCATTTGAGCGGCCTTCCCGCTTTCCTGATCAGCGATGGCGGCCTCAACTCCGGCTTCATGATCGCCCAGTACACGGCCGCAGCCCTCGTCTCCGAAAACAAGGTGCTCTCGCACCCCGCATGCGTGGATTCCATCCCCACGTCCGCCAACAAGGAAGATCATGTGTCCATGGGGACCATTTCGGCCAGGAAGTGCCGGGACATAGTAGAAAACGCCGAGGTTGTTGTTGCAATCGAGCTCCTCTGTGCGGCCCAAGCCCTGGACCTCTTCACCAACATGAAGCCCGGCGAAGGGACGCTGGCGGCCTACGAAACGATTCGCCGTGACGTGACCCACATGGCCAAGGATCGAGTGATCTCAAAGGACATCGAAACGGTGGCCGAGCTCGTTCGAAGCGGACTGCTCGTGAGAAATGTGGAGAATGCGGTGGGCAGGCTTCATTGAATTCAAACCGGAATGAGCGATTCTAATCCATTGTGCGCCGCAGGAGGGGTGTCATTTTTTGAGCCGCAACATATGTCACAGCCTTTATTAACGGCACCTCCTCCCTGATATCTATTTCCAAACAGCCCCAGAAGGTAACCTCTTTAGCTTGGTCCACCTTTTGTGCTTTCCCCAGACACCCGTTAGGTTATGGGGGCGTTCCAAAGGCTTTGACTGAGTGGCGTTGCGACTCAAAAAAAGACACCCCTTCTGCGGCCTGTTCCCGATCTTGTGAGGAGCCGAATTCAAGTCTCAGTATTCCGGGTTTGAAAGCCCTGGGAAGCAGGGATATGATGTTTTCGGCATCGCACCCGGACCCCGTGGCGGATCACTTCGCGGCAAGGATTGTAGCCCATGTGATAGGCCAGTTCGGCTGGTTGCGAGATGTCCCATAAGACGAAGTCGGCGTCCTTTCCGGGTTCGAGGGTGCCTATCGTGCGATGGAGGCCCAGGGCCCTTGCGGCGTGGATGGTCGCACCGGCCAGGGCCTCTTCCGGGGTGAGCCCAAAAAGGGTGCAGGCCATGTTGAGGATGAGGAGGAGGGATGTGGTGGGGCTGGTTCCGGGATTACAGTCGGTGGCCACAGCCATTGGGACGTTGTGCCGCCGAAGAGAGGCGACCGGCGGGATTCGGCGCTCCCGAATGAAATAGGAGGCCCCAGGAAGGAGAACCGCCACCATGGAATGGGCCGCCATGGCCTTGACACCCTCTTCGGAGATGTGCTCCAGGTGGTCTGCCGAAAGGGCGCCATATTTTGCTGCAAGCAAGGCCCCGCCCTGATCCGACATTTGCTCGGCATGGATCTTTACTGAAAGCCCATGGGCCTTGGCCGCCTTGAAGACACGCTCGGTCTGATCCGTTGAAAAAGCGATGCGCTCACAAAAGGCGTCTACCGCCTGTGCCAGACCAAGCGCGGCCACTTGAGGAATGACCCGGCCGCAGACAAAGTCAATATAGGCATCAGGCCGGCCTTCAAATTCCCTGGGCAATGCATGGGCGCCCAGGTAGGTTGGAATCACGGTCACCGGGAAGCGTTCCCCCAGGCGACGGGCTACGCTGAGGATTCGGAGCTCCGTGTCGAGGTCAAGGCCATAACCCGATTTGATCTCCACCGTGGTGACGCCTTCTTCCAAAAGCGATGCGAGTCTGGCAGCACTCTGTCCGAACAGGGTCTCCTCATCCGCCTCACGGGTCGCCAGGACCGTGGAGCGGATGCCTCCGCCGCGGCGGGCGATCTCCTCATAGGTTTCGCCCTGGAGCCTGAGCTCGAATTCCCGGGCCCGGTTACCGCCATAGACCAGGTGGGTGTGACAGTCTACGAGCCCCGGCGTGATCCATTTCCCCAGGCCGTCGCGGATCACTTTTGAAAACGACGCGACGCTACGTGGCAGGTCTTCCCGTTTTCCCACCCAGACGATCTTTTCCCCGGAGACCGCCAGTGCCCCGTTTTCAATGGTTCCATAAGGGGCCCGGCCGGTCATGGTGGCCAGGTGGACATTGACCCAGAGCGCGTCAACATGGTCGGGGAAGGATTCGATAGCGCTCATAACAACTTTTTCAATCTTTTTGGCTCATCATGGGGATCTTGATTCCGTGCTTTTTGGCCACCTTCAGGGCAACTTCGTACCCAGCGTCTGCGTGGCGGATAATGCCGGTGGCCGGGTCGTTTCTGAGGACCCTGACGATACGGCGCTCCGCCTCTCGCGAACCGTCGGCCACCGTCACCTGTCCTGCATGGAGGGCATAGCCGATCCCCACGCCACCGCCGTCGTGAAAGGACACCCAGCTGGCCCCGGAGGCCACGTTCACCATGCAGTTGAGAAGGGCCCAGTCGGCAACGGCATCAGAGCCGTCCTTCATGCCTTCGGTCTCACGGTAGGGGGAGGCCACGGAGCCGCAGTCCAGGTGATCGCGGCCGATCACCAGAGGGGCCGCGACCCGTCCGGATGCCACAAGGTCATTGAAGATCTTCCCTGCCCGATCCCTTTCCCCAAAGCCCAGCCAGCAGATGCGTGCAGGGAGCCCCATGTGGGTCACCTTTCGGGCGGCCATTTCAAGCCATTGCACCATCCGTTTCTTTTCAGGAAAGGCCTCCGCAAGGGCCTGATCGGTTTCGGCAATGTCTTTGGCGTCGCCCGAGAGCGCCGCCCACCTGAAGGGCCCCTCTCCCTTGCAGAACCTTTCCCGGATGTAGGCGGGCACAAACCCGGGATAGCTCATGGCGTCGGTCACGCCGCGCTTCATTGCCTGGGCCCTCAGGTTGTTTCCATAGTCGAAGGCGACGGCCCCACGCCGCCTCATTTCGATAATGGCCCTGCAGTGCACGGCCATGGAATCAAGGGCCATGCCCATGTATTTTTCCGGGTCTGTCCTTCGGAGGGCCAGGGCTTCGTCGTAGGGGATGCCGGCCGGCACGTAACCGTTCAGCTCATCATGGGCGCTGGTCTGATCGGTCACCACGTCCGGAATGAAGCCTTTCTCAATCATTTGAGGCAAGACACGGGCCGTATTCCCCAGGAGCCCGATGGAAAGCGGCCTTTTTGCTTCCGCCGCCTCCCTGGCCAGCGAGATGGCTTCATCCAAATGTTCGGTCATAGTGTCGAGGTAATGGGTTTCGATCCGTCTTTGAATGCGGCGCGCGTCGACCTCCACGCAGATGCAGACCCCCTCGTTGAGCGTGATGGCCAGGGGCTGTGCCCCGCCCATGCCGCCGAGTCCCCCTGTGACCACCATGTGGCCTGAAAAGGCCTCGTTGAAATGGGTCTCGGCGACGGCGGCAAAGGTCTCGTATGTGCCCTGAAGGATTCCTTGGGTCCCGATGTAAATCCACGAACCGGCGGTCATCTGGCCGTACATCATCAGGCCCTTTTGGTCCAGCTCGTTGAAGTGGGCCCAGTCGGCCCATCTGGGCACCAGATTTGAATTGGCGATCAGGACCCTCGGCGCCTGGAGGTGTGTCTTCAGGATGCCCACCGGTTTCCCCGACTGGACGAGGAGGGTCTCGTCGTTTTTCAGGTCCAGGAGGGAGAGCACGATCGCGTCAAAGCAGGGCCAGTTTCGTGCGGCTTTCCCGGCGCCTCCGTACACAACGAGATCCATGGGCCTTTCGCCGCACTCGGGGTCCAGGTTGTTGCAGAGCATACGGAGCGCTCCCTCCTGGTGCCAGCCCTTGCAGTGGAGCATGTGCCCTGTTGGTGCTCGGACAGGGCGGGGCTTCCCGGTCCCGATTCCAAGGGTTCGAATCAATTCTTGTTTCGCATTGACGGCCATCTTTGAGCTCCTTGATCCGTGGAGGTTCCGTTATCGTGTTGCTGGCCCAAAAGCCCAAAGGGCCCGGCCTGAAACCCGAAACCTGTATGGTTCCGGCTGGCCGGGTTGGGGATCAGGGACCGCCTACGGCAGTCAGCCTTTGGCATTGACAAGGGTGATCTGATCGTTCAGCGTCCAGAAGTCGTAGAGATAACCCAGGCCCAGGAGGCCCGCGGTCAGGAGGTAAATGATCCCGGTGATCCACTTTCCCATGTACATCCTGTGGACTCCGAAAAACCCCAGAAATGTGAGCAGGAGCCACGCGACAGAATAGTTGACGGGGCCGGCCCGAAATCGTAAATCAGCGTTACGGTCCATGGACGGAATAAGGAACAGGTCAATGAGCCACCCGATGCCGAGGAGCCCAAAGGTGAAGAAATAGACCGTTCCGGAGATGGGCTTGCCGTAATAAAACCGGTGCGCTCCGGTGAACCCGAAAAGCCACAGCAGGTATCCGATGGATTTCAGGTGCGTGTCGTTTGCCTGGTTCATCAACGACTCCTCGTGATATGGGCAGTGGTCCTTGTTGTCGGTGATTTGATCTGCCTGTTAAAAAAACATTCCAATTAGGGCTCCTGAAATGTCAAGCCGAAAAAGTGCGGGTTTGTGCCGGTGCCTCTGAAAGCCGCCTTTAATGAGGTGTCAACGAAGGGCGAAATAAGTCATGGAATCAATCCTTCACTGGGGCGTTGAGGTCGTCCTCTGGCTCCAGCAGTTCAGCCCCCGGTTGGATCTTCCCTTTGTCGTTTTGACATCCTTTGGGGGAGAACCGTTCTTCCTGCTCTTCATCCCACTGCTCTACTGGTGTATCGACCGGCGCACAGGGGCCAGGCTCTCGATCCTTTTCCTGCTCTCTGCCTATGTTAACGCGGCGGCCAAAGTCCTGGCGTCGCAACCAAGGCCTTTCGACTTCGACCCGCAGGTCCGGAAGCTGGTTGAGGCCGGCGGCGGGGGGTTCCCGAGCGGCCACACGCAGAACAGCGTGGTTTTCTGGGGCTATTTGGCCTCACAGTACCGGCGCCCCTGGCTTTGGATCGTGGCGGTCGTTCTCATGGTGCTCGTCCCGCTCTCGCGAATGTACTTGGGCGTCCATTTCCCGACGGACCTCCTGGGCGGTTATCTCCTGGGCGCGTTCCTCCTCGTTCTCTACTTGCGGCTGGAACCGGTGGTGGAAAGGTGGCTCACAGGAAAAGGGCTGGGGTGGCACATGGGTCTGGCCGTCGTCGTTCCCGTTCTCCTCGCCCTGTTCTATCCCGGAGGCGAAAAGCATGGGATCAGCGCTTGCGGGACGCTGATGGGGATGGCCGTGGGCTTTGTCCTGGAGCGACGCTGGGTCGACTTTGATTCAGCGGGAATCGCGTCGAAACGTATCCTTCGTTTTGCCCTTGGCGAGGCCGTCCTTTTCGGCCTCTGGTTGGGTCTCAAGCCGCTCTTTTCGGGATACGAGCCGGAAGCCTTCTACCGTTTCCTCCGCTATTCCTTGGTGGGGCTGTGGGGCGGGCTTGGGGCACCCTGGGTCTTCGTGAGGCTGGGATTGGCACAGAGGGCCCGGCTTTCGCTTTCCCGTCACCACTGAACCCAAAATCTCCCAGATTTTTTCCATGTTTTGTTTGTGACTTTTTGAAGGGCCGGCTGTATAGCCCTTCAAGACTCGGATGCGAGGTTATTAATCCATTCAACTGGGAGGTTTTTTCCATGTCCAAACTGATGAAATGTTTGTTGCTAGCAGTTATCGCGGTGTCCTTTTGTGGCCTCAACTTCGCTTCTGCGGCTGATCGGGATCGAACAAAAGACCGAAAACGGGATGGGTCCTGCCAAAAGTATTCCATTGAGCACGATAGCACAGCGGTGATTGCCGCTAACGGGACCAAGAAACAGGACAGGAAGAGAGATCGCTCCTGTCAGAGCTACACGGTGCAAGAGGACGAGGGGATGACGCTCGCTGCCGACAAAAAGCGGGACCGAAATAGGGACAAATCCTGCTAAGGAGGAAATTCGAAGGTCGCTTCTCTTCCCTGTCAAAAATTAGCGAGCGGGAATCACAAACAATGTTCTAATCCGGGTCTTGATAACATCGGCACAGTTCCATGTCTGCCGGCGAACCAAAACGAAGGAGGCGTTTCCATCGGGGAAACGTCTCCTTTTTTTTCTCCAGTTACAACCTTTCCTCGAGTCCGCGCGGGGATCTACGGTTCTTACCCTTTTGCATTTGGATCGCTCATTAAAAGAAGTCGTCTCAATCATACTCAGTCGCAGGCAGCCCGGCATCTTTGGTGAAACCACACTGTGAGTGCCCTCCATCGACCACCTCGCGCGTCCTCTGTCTTTTCAGCCTTGCGGAAAGATGTTCTGGGGGTACTGCTGTCTGTACTGCGTGTACTTGCAAAATACCCAGAAGATACATGTTTCCCCCCATTTACATGCTTGAGATCTGAATTAGAGTCTGGATAGAAGTGCATCAAGCAGAAGGTCCGATGGCCACTTATGTTGCGTGCTTCGGTTGATGGGCGTTCATGCCGTCTGAGACGCCAGTGGAAAGCCGTTCATTGTCGATTTCGCCCACCGGTATTCGAGGTCAACCCCGGTGAATAAGTGGAAAGGGCTCTTTGAAAACGATTACAAAATCTAAGTCGATCGCAGCAATTCGGAGGCAGGAAAGTCCACAAGTTAAGACGACTTTACGGCGACAAATGTCACCAAGTGAGCGAGGGATGGCTGAAAGGCTGGTTAGGCAACAGCGTGTAAGGTTTTGAGCCTGGGTTTCTGCGTTTAATGGCCTCGCCTGAGAGGCACTCTCACAAAAAGGAGGCACCGCATGAAAAGAGGAAAGAAGACAAATCCTGAAGGTGACAGCCCCCAACAGGGTCGGCTTCTTCCAGGCAACAAGGAAGGCGTGAGGCGCGAAACGTCCACGCCCTCCAGCCAAGGCGGGTTGACGCGCCGGCAATTTCTCACCTATAGCGCCGGAGCGGGGGTCGCTGCCGGAATCCCGTCCGATTTTTTCGAGCGATTCGTCGTGGACCGCAAAGACCGGCTTCGCAGACAGCAGACCGAACAACGCACGTACCTGTTTAACTTCTCCCACATGGACACGAGCGCACACGATCTGATTCTGGTTGCCGGTACAAAACGGGTAGCGCTCCAGCAGACGACTGCCCGCAACCTGAGCGTGCTCAGAGGACGTCATCCGATCCTTAATGTGGTGCCTGATGAGGATTTGACCCACATCGTTACGCTCGATATGCCGGCCCAGGCGATTCAACTCTGTTACATCCAACGGATCGTTCGATCAGCCACGGATGGCAGCTGGGATATGGCCCATGTGTTTTACCACCTGCCGACAAGTGCCCTGATGCACGCGCAGCGGCGCAGAAGGCGTCTGGCGGCAGAGGCCGCGGCAGCATCGTCGCCCCAAGGAGGTCTGGGGCTGCGGAGGAATTGGAAACCCACAGACCCGAGGTGGGATACCATGGTGCCGGTTCCGGTCAAATGGGCCCGCTACGGGATAAGCCCGGAAGACCGAGCCGCGTTCTCGGACCCTGTGGGCGAGGATACCCTCAAAGATAGTACCGACCAGGCCACCGCGCTGGTTGCCGGACATCCGGAGCTCACATCGGGCGATCCCGACAGTGCGGCTCATATCCAGAACAATATTATCGCCACCCAACCCCAAACCCAGACCCTGGGAGATGTCATGGATGCGCAAGGTCCGCCCACGGCCTCTGGGGGCTGGGCCATCCAAACCCCGCTGATCGATGAGGATACCAACCAACCGTTTCTGAACTCCATGAACCAGATCCAGTATGTGCCGGTCTGGTCCGATGAGACAAATCAGTTCGCCGGACAGGCCATGACACCTGCCCTGACGACGGCCAAGAATGACACCACCCTGGGCACCAATATCACCGACGTGGATCCGGAGACGGTGTCAACCGGCCTGACTGACGAACCCGTCAATGGCGCCGTCTGGACGCTCCATGACGGCATGCCCACGGTGGACCAATCCGACACGGCCGCGGTCCTTCAGGACGGGGTATTCTCATATCAGTTCAACAACCAATCTCCGGACAAGGGTTACTCCGTGGAAGTGGTATCCGTGGATTCCAATCGCAATGTCACCATCCAGGTCAAAAACTGGTATGTGCGATATCTCGGGCTTTATGTCCGCTATCTGGATGGGAACGGCCAGCCGATTCCGCTCAGCAACATCGAGAGTGAGATTAACACCAACGGCTATTTTCCGCTCTGGCCTTTCGGGAACGGCGACTACGATGCCTTTATCGGCGTGATCAACCCGGAATGGGTGGTGTACGGGATACCGGTCCAGACCACCACGATCAAGCGTACTTTCCCGATACCGGAGGAGGCGGTCTCCGTCCTGTTTCTTGCTGGCGGTCTTGGCCTCGGCGACAATCCGTACCCCTCTACTATCACCCCGGGTCAGACGATGACCTTTATCATCGATTTTGCCTGTCCCGGTCTTTACCTTGCACTGGGGGCTTTCGCGGCACAGGGCACGATGACGATGAATCTGCAAAACGCCAGCACGATCGTCTGGGTATTGCAGACACTGGTGCAACTCTTTCAGGCCGTGTTTCTCCAGGTCGAATATGATTCTTCAACGGCGCTGATTCGCCTGGGCGTCGCGGTCGGGCAAAAACTCCTTCTCCCCAGTGCGGGGCAATTTATGACGTTGGTCGCGAAATCGATTTCCGAGGCCACGGCAGAAGAAGCCGCGACGGATGCCATCCCGTTTGTCGGCTTTGCCCTGTCCGCCATGGCGGCCTTCGGCCTGGTCGCACAACTTGCCGAAACTTCTACGGAAGTCCTTCTATCCCCCAATACCTACGTTGGGGAACTTACCTTCACCCACGACATTGAGATGACCGTCAACCATGATCCCACCGATCCGGCAGGTTTTCCGGCATCCGCCACTACTTACACGCTCACGGCAACCTTCGATAGCGGTACCCCCTATACCCTCACCAATGATTTGCCCGGCACCACGGTCACCACGCCGCTTACGGCGACCTTTATGGGTGTGCCCTATGGGGGCAAGGTGACCGTCAGCGTCGGTTTTTATTCGGACACCGGCTGGCTGGCCGGGCAGGGCTCGGTGGGACCGGTGGACAATACGTCTTCCAACGGTCCGCTTGCACTTTCGATCACCATCACCGAAAATCTGGTACCGCTCAGACCGGATACCGGTTACAGCCACAAAGAGCTCATCGTGCTGGATGCGAACGGTAATCATCAGTGGCAGGCGGCCGCTGCACCGGCAACCCCGGCCACCCCCGAGGGCCAGTGCGAAAGCGCCGACGGCCAGCTCTGTGAATGGACCGGGATCACCATCAGCACCGTGAACGCAGCGGTGGGCTATGCCTGGGAGGCCTACAACTCGAAAGTCACCAATTGCGCGACCGGGGCCATCAGCCAGCTGCATCAGTTTGCCAACCTCTCGATCACCCAGAACCCGCAGAGTGAATACCTCTTTTCAGGCTGCGGGTTTTCGGGCGTCGTGCGCATTGTCTACGATCTTTTGGGCCAAAAGGACTGGAACTTTTATCTTGACCCCACCAACAACAATAACCTCATCCGGCAGATCCGGTTGAGCGGGGGGACGGCGGACTTTGACGGTCCTGACTCGAACTTGGCCTGGGGCCGCTTCCAGTTTGTCTCCGATGCCATGCTGCTCCATCCGGCAGGGCGTGCGATCAGCATCAATGAGGCACTCAACAAAATCGAAGTCATCACACTGCCCGATGCAGCCGTGGCAGATGCAGACGCCCCCTTGAGCCAGGTCTATTCCGGGACCGGCGTCCGCGAGGGGCTCCTCAGCGGCCCGACGCATGCAGCTCTGGACCCCGACGGCACCATATTGATCCTGGAGACCAGGAACAACCGGATCCAGGCCTTTGACCTGGGAGCCAACCCGGTGCCGAAATTTACGCAAGGGGCCTATTACGTGCCCTTGATCGACACGCCCACGGCCTATCTGGACCTGGCGGTGGAGTATACGGGGTATTTGTATGTGCTCTCCTATACGGGCCAGCCCGGATCGCTCCTGTTCCGGCTGGACATCTACACCCCGGAAGGGGAGTGTCTGGCCCGCACCACCGGGTTCAATGCCGCAAGTCTGACGGTGAACTACTGGCGCGACGTGTTTGCGCTCAACTATAACGTGCTGAAACTGCCCGACGGGACGTTGCCCGAGCGCACCGAGCCCTCGGTGAGCCATTGGATCCCGTCCACGTCGTCGTAAGGGAATGGACAAGGGCAGCGGGGCGTATTTGAGGAAGGTTGCGTACCCTCAGATCTTCCCTGAAACCCATGAGCAGGAAAGGGTATTGCGATGAAGAAAGTACACTTTTTGAAATACTCATCATGGTCCTGGCTATGGTCTTCGTGGGATTGATGCCAGGCGGCGGAATGGCCCTCGATGTGACGACGAATACCCGGCCCTGGCTGGAAGAAGCGGAGTTTGGACAGGACCCGTTGCTGCACGCCACGGCGAACCAGACCGTGGTGCTGGACTTGGAGAGCCGCGGAGACGACACGGGCGACACCGGGGATTTCTTCAGCCCGCGGGGCGGCTGGGGCCCCATTCGGGACAACAGGTTCCGGTTTCTGGTGGAAGAACCCCAGAAATTCAGTTTCTGCATCCCCGAGGACGAACCGTCCATCGTGCTCCTGACGGTCAAGGAAAATAGGGATGGCTGGTTTCATCGGGGAAGCATCGTGGTGCGAAGCCGGCCGGGCGGTCCCTGCGAGCCGGTATCGCTTGCACCCGGCAGCTACACCGTGGATGTCTATCATGACAGCCGCACCGTCCCGCCCGGCGGCAAAAAGGCCTTCCTGCACCGCCCGCAGCAGGCACGGTTGCTGGGAAGCAGCCAGAACGATTTCACGTCGGCCGCCTGGTTTACTTTCAAGGGGCCCAACGGGAAGTTCGTCGGGCTCAGCGGATCGCTAAAATCCACCGTCACCGCCGTCGCTCCTCTTGAATTGTGGTTGCTGGCGCCAGATTCTACGATGCGGAACCAGGGCAACGGATCGACGGTCGCGGCGCTGGACCACGGAGGGATAGAGCCGCTTGTCACCGTCCCATACACCGATTATCCGGGCTACTATATTCAGCAGTTTCACGTTACGGATCTTGGCAGCGGCCAGTTCACCCTGACCACTTCCGATCCCCTGGGGCAGGGGGCCGTGAATCTGGGGGGCTCGGATCCGACTGAATTGGTCCGAAACTTCGTGGATACTACCCCTACGACCTTCACCGTCGATTTCAAGGCATTTCAATGTGACACCTGCGACAGCGCCACGCTGCCGCTTCAGGAGGGCGAGGTGGCCCTCTTTGCCGGGTGCGATTATAAAGGTCCGGCATTTGTCTTTCAGGCCGACGCCCCGGATTTGTCCGTCTATAACAATGCGGCGCCAGAGTTCGCCATCGGAGACAACATGGTTTCATCCGTGCGCTTGGGGCCCAACGCTCTGGCGGTCCTGTTCGAAGATGCCCAGTTTGGCGGGACCGCATTGGGGATTCGAGAGGATACGCCTTGCCTCGACGCGACCCCGCTGGGCAATGGCGCCGCGTCGTCCGTCCTGGTCACCACGGATATCAAGCGGTTTGTCGTCGCCTCCGACGCCTGCGAGAACTGCAACTTAACGGGGATTGACCTGAGTAACGAAGACCTGACGGCCGGGATGTTTTCCGAAACCATCTTTTCCGAAGCAAACCTCACCAACACGATCTTCAAAGAGGCAAAATTAGATCATGCTACCCTATCCCAGGCGACCCTGTCGGGGACCGACTTCACCGGGGCGGTGCTTAATTGCACGGACTTGAGTGAAACGGACCTCTCCACGGTTGCGCTTGATTATGATCCGACCATCACCACGGATTTCTCCTGTCGACTGAATCTCAGCGGAACCAGGCTCCCTATTGATGCGCTTTCCTTTTCCTCTTGGCGCTATCTCAATCTGACCGACGCCACCATTCTCGGCGGGGAGGGGGCAACCCTCTCCACCCTGGCGGATCCCCTGGATCTATCCGGCGCCATCTTAAGCGGTGTCACCGGCCTATCCGGGGTCATTCTCGACGGCGCAGACCTGGGCTGCGCCACTCCGGCAGCAGCGGAAAAGAACTGCACCCAGTTGATCGACACCGATCTGTCCAAAGCAAGCCTGATACAGGCGAATCTTGCAGACGCGGCCATGAACGGGGCTACCCTGAACCAGGCCAATCTTGAAAAGGCCGACTTGAGCGGGGCGCAATTGTCGAAATCGCCCAATACGGGTTTCTCAGCCAAACTGAATGGCGCTTACCTGAAAAATGCCAATCTGGCACAGGCCAATCTGGGAGGGGCAACTCTCAAAAATGCCAATTGGTACAGCAGCTTTGAAGGGGTCTGCTCCAACTGGATCGGAACCTGTGCCAGCGGTGAAGGGGCGAACCTGAGCAATGCGGATCTGGAAGGCGCCTATCTCAATGGGCTCGATCTGAGCGGTGCCACGCTCCAGGGAGCCAACCTGGCCGGGGCGCTACTGATCGGAGCCAATTTCACGCAAGCGAATCTAAGCGGCGATACCACCATAGGTGCTTCAATGTATTTAACCGGTGCATTTCTTCAGGGGGTAGATTTTACCGACACGGTCTCGACGGATGGCGCTGATTTTACCAGCGCCTATGTGGATCTGACAACTCCCAATGGCCAAACGATGGTTTTCCAACTCCCTGCCGATAACCTGGGGTTCACCGGCTACGGAAAGGACCCCGATGAACCGGAATGTGTGTATTTCAGTTACACCACGCAATTTAAAACCCTGGTTCCTGTGACGACAAGCTTAACCACCTGCCCGGACGGCAACGGCGGAGCGTGTACAGACACGCGGTGGCAAACGCCCACCACCCCGATCGATCAGGCCCAGCCGCCATCAAGTAATAGCTTATCGCCCGCTGGAACATGTACGACAATTGATTTCGACTGGTAGCGAAGGAGGGAGGCCAAGCCATCTCTAATGATTTTATGGACAGGTCGAAGGATGAATCAAAGCCCAAAACAACGGTTAATATTGCTGACTGGGCCGGGGTCGTTCAATCGCATGACCCAGGAGCGCAAAGACTCCTATCAGGATCTCGAACGGCGCAATCGGTTCATTCGCAAGACCTTTGGCCGTTGCACGGGTGACGAAATCCTTGTAGCGTAATGATATTAAACATTAATATTTGCGTACAAAATTTTTTATGCATGGAATTTAACGATGGAAATGGTACAAGATCAAGGGTATAATTTGGATGTCTGAATCGTTTCTCACTTTATCGAAAAGACTTTCATGAAGAAGACCCGAGTCTTGCTGGCCGATGACCACAAGATCCTGCTTGAGGGGCTGCGCGGCATCCTAGAGTCCGAGTTTGAAATCGTGGGAGCGGCTAAAGACGGCCGCGTCCTGGTCGCCGAGGCCAAAAGACTGAGCCCCGACGTGGTGGTGGCGGATCTTTCGTTCCCGGTTTCCGGGGCTGCAAACGTCGTACCGCTTATCAAACAGCATCACCCTGAAACCATAATCATCGTCGTGAGCCTTAACGACGATCCGACGGTGCTCAACGAGGTGGTCAGTGCCGGAGCGGAGGGTTTCGTGCTGAAGCAACGCGCTGTTGTCGATTTGATTCCGGCCATCCGTGCAGTCTGCCAGGGCCGCCGGTATGTGTCCGATGGACCATCAAGCACGCCGGAACCATGAGCCTGGATCCCCCCAACTGTAACAGAAGGCCGGCGAGAGGAGATTAGACATGAATATTCATAGCATTGTGAAAATAGGCGTCCCGTCGGCCTGGGCATCGGGAAACTGGTCAAGATCGGACCGCTGCCGGTGAAGTTCACCGCCGAGGTGGACTACATGATGGTGCGCCCTGACGACTTCGGACAGAACTGGGGCATCCGCTTCCAGGTGATACCGGTGCTCCCCGCCTTGATCAAGCAAACGTTGTTCTAGTATCAAGTGGTGTCAATCGCGCCAAGCAAAGGAAGAAACAAATGAAGAATGACAGGAAGAGGATCTTTGCATGGGAAGTGTGATGCTGAAACCAGTGGACAGCAAGCAGTGAACAGTGATAGGAGGCGAGAGGGCCAGACGATGTGTCTCAGATGAGGGGGAGCAAGAAGGTGGAGGAAAATTAATTCGGTTAGAAGGAACAACAAAGATTGGAGAAAGAAGATGAAACCCACAATGAAAAGTTTTTCGATCTTGTTTGCGGTGCTTGCAGTGCTGGCGCTGGTCGCAGGGCCGGCCCAGGCGGCGGACAAGAAGCCCAATATTCTCGTGATCTGGGGTGATGACATCGGGATCCACAACATCAGCGCCTACAGCCTCGGCGTGATGGGCTATCAGACGCCGAACATTGACCGCATCGCGAAGGAGGGGGCGCTGTTCACCGACGCTTACGCGCAGCAGAGCTGCACGGCGGGTCGCGCGTCGTTCATCCTCGGCGAGCATCCGTTCCGGACGGGGCTCCTCACCATCGGGATGCCGGGCTCGCCGCAGGGGATCCCCGATTGGGCTCCGACGATCGCGGACCTCCTCAAGGCGCAGGGCTATGTCGCCGGACAGTTCGGAAAGAACCACCTCGGTGACCGCGACCAGCACCTGCCGACTGTGCATGGGTTTGACGAATTCCTCGGAAACCTCTATCATCTGAACGCAGAGGAAGAGCCGGAGACGTACTACTACCCTAAGGACCCGGAATTCAAGAAGAAGTACGGTCCACGGGGTGTGCTCCACACCTGGTCGGACGGTAAGGGCGGGCAGAAGATCGAGGACACCGGCCCGCTCACGCGGGAGCGCATGAAAACTGTGGATATGGAAATCTACGGTGCCGAACAGAAGTTCGTGGACAAGGCGGTCACGGATGGCAAGCCCTTCTTCGTCTGGTTCAACACCACACGTATGCACGTCTGGACTCACTTGAAAAAGTCCGCCCAGGGCAGGACAGGTATCGGTCTCTATCCCGATGGTATGGTGGAGCACGATGACATGGTCGGCCAGGTGCTGAAGCAACTTGACGATCTGGGCATTGCCGACAACACCATCGTCGTTTATGGCACCGACAACGGCGCCGAAACGGTTTCGTGGCCCGACGGCGGTACGACGCCTTTCTACGGCGAAAAAGGGACAACCTGGGAGGGCGGCTTCCGCGTGCCGATGGTGGTCCGCTGGCCGGGCGTCATCAAGCCCGGAACGATCGTAAACGAGATCTTCTCGCAGGAGGACTGGCTGCCGACGCTGCTCGCGGCGGCGGGCGAACCGAATATCGTCGAGAAACTGAAGCAAGGCTACGAGGCCAACGGCAAAACCTGGAAAGTCCACCTCGACGGCTACAACTTCCTGCCGTACTTCAAGGGCGAGGTCAAGAAGGGCCCGCGGGAGGAGATCTTCTACTTTGGCCAGGGAGGCGAGCTGAACGCCATCCGGTGGAACGACTGGAAGATCCACTTCGCAGTTCTGAACGGGAACATCGCGACCGCCACACGCGACGTGACCGGCTGGCCGGTGCTCATCAACCTCCGGGCCGATCCCTACGAAAAGGCGCCGCACGAGTCCGGCATGTACATCCGCTGGTACGCTGACAACATGTGGATCTTCGTTCCCGTGCAGCAGAAGCTGAAAGCGTTTCTCGTGACGCTGCCGGAATATCCGTTCCAGCAGGGCAGTAGCCTGAACGCCGCGGGCATTAACTACAACACCCTCCAGGCAATGCAGGCCATGAAACGCCTGAAAGAAATAGAAAGCCTGTCGGCCCCGACCAACTGACCTGGAACGGCAGGTTCACCCATCCGCCGTAGGACGAGGAGAAGAGGAACGGCTGGAAGTGCATCTTCGCGTAGGAGTAGCAAATCAGTGAACAGTTGTCAGTGAACAGTGAAAAAGTAGAGTGGCGAGTGTCGAGGTAAGTTCGAAGAGAATTTTTTGATTACAGGTCACTGATAACTCGTTTTACCGTATTAAGGGAAGGGAGGTGATAGGGCGTCAGGGGACTCGTACCAAATGATACGTTTGTGAGGCCAAAGATGAAGTTGCAAGCGGTTTTCAGGAGGAATAGAAGGAGGAACGACCAAAGAAGAAGGAAGATGAATGAAGTGCTCTAGCCATGATTAATAGAGGAGAAGCACATCACGAATTTCGGAACCATTAAGGAAGGAGAAATCAAATGACCAAGAAATATTATTCAGTTTTGATTACGTTCATCATCGCGGTGTTGATGGCCGCTGTCCCGGTGGTTTATGCCCAGACATCGCCTGGCGGTTTCACGGATCAGCCCGACAAGAGCATGGCGGCAGCCCAGGAGTCGTTCGTCAAGAAAGACATGAACAAGTCGGCCGAGCAAATCAAAAAGGCTGCGGACTATGTGAAGAAGGAGGCGGGTCAGGTCGCCAAGGATTCCAAGGAGGGCGTGAAAAAGGCCGGTGAGGAATTGAGTAAACTGGGGGAAGCTGTCAAGAACGGCACCGTGAAGTCGGGGGACCAGCTGAAGAAGACCTTTGCGAAGGTGGACCACGAGCTTGCTATGGCCTGGCATAAGACCGCGGAAGAGACAAAGAAGGCGGGCAAGGATTCAAGCAACGCACTCAAGAAGGCCGGTGAAGGCCTGGAGGGTGCGGCCAAGTGGTCCGGCAATAAGCTGACAGAGGGTGCACAGGCGTCCGTCGATGCGGTGAAGAAGATTGGTAAAGGAACAGCGAAGGGCGTAAAGGCTGGTGCTGAACAAGTTGACCAGTGGTTTAAGGGCATTGGCGAAGGCATCCAGGATTTGGCCCAGAAACTATGAGAGAGCGGGTGACCGCGTCTGTCGGGCCCAGGGGATAAGAGATCAGTATCTCCGCGGATGCCACGGTGAAGCTGCAGACCTGGATCGTGACACCGGCAGTCGGCTGCAAGCTCAGTGAAGGGGCGGGTGTGGTGTTGGCATATCGGTATCTTTATTTGGAAGTTTGAGGACAATAAGGTGATCGACAAACTGAGCTTCAGCGGTCCTCTGGTCGGGATGAGGTTCCGGTTTTGACGGCATGGCCGAGGACATCCGTCAAGGGAAGCTGCTAATGGCTCTCAACAGAGACCCGCGTTAGAGGGGTGTCGAGGGACTCAGGAATTTGATTGCCAGAAACATGCGCATAGGCAGACTTATTTTTGCTTTTTCGGTTTTGTTCCTGGTCCTCTCGGGGGGATTCACTGCTGCGCAAAGCGAGACGAAGCGGATGCTCGTGCTCTATAGCATGGACAGGATGCATCCCGCCCACGAAATGACTGACCAGGGGATCCGTTCGGTACTCATGCCCCATCAGACGTTCGGTATCGAGCTTTTTTCCGAGTACCTGGACCTCTCACGTTTTGAGGGGCCGGGATACGAGGAAGCCCTGGTCAGGTTCCTGGGTGACAAGTATGCGGCTATGGAACCGGATCTCCTCATAACGGTGTATCCCAGTGCTCTGAAATTCATTCTAAATCACCGCGACCGCATCTTCCCCGGCATATCCATTGTTGCCTGCACGATATTCGAGAGCACCGCCAAAGACTTGGAACAGGCAAATGTAAGAAGCAGAATAACGGGGGTGATTTTCAAAGGGGACATCGGTGATATCGTCCCGATGGCACGCACCCTCAAGCCCGGAATGCGGCAGATTGCCCTCGTGGGTGGTTCATCTGAAGTGGACAAGTTTACCCTGACGATGATTCGCAACGCATTGAAGTAATACGAGCCCGAAGTGAAGATGTTGGAAATTGCGGGGCTTGCCATGCCCCAGATTCTCGAACGAGTCGGCAGCCTGCCTTCTGACAGCGTCATTTTGTACTCATCGATTTTTCTCGATGGCTAGGGGCAACCGGGACATCACCGCACGCAAGCAGGCCGAAGAAGCGATTCGGGAAGGGGAGAAGGATCTCCACAAACTGGCGACCCGGCTGATTTTCGCTCACGAAGAGGAACGCCGGAACCTTGCACGTGAGCTCCATGATGATCTGTCGCAGCGGTTGGCAGCCCTGGCGATCCAGGCTGGAAGGATGGAACAGCAAGCCAGGGATGGACACGGGCTTATAGCTGAAGAGTGCCGCTACCTGAAAGACCAGGCCATCGAGATTTCAGCGGGGGTTCATTCCCTCTCGCGGCAACTCCACCCATCGATCCTGGACGACCTGGGCTTGACAAAGGCCGTCGAATCGGAATGCACGCGATTTTCAAAAAGAGAGGGGATTGCGGTGGCTTTCGCAACGCAGCATATCCCGGAAAGGGTCCCGCAGGATATCTCCCTGTCGCTATACCGAATCGTTCAGGAGGGTCTGAACAACATCGCGAAGCACGCATGTGCCCGCCATGCCACGGTGTCCCTGCGAGGAGTCGATCATGGCCTCAGCCGGTCCGTTCAGGACGACGGCATCGGATTCCATGCGGCCGAAGTGCGAAAGAAACCGGGCCTGGGGCTATCAAGCATGCGTGAACGGGTAAGAATCATTCAGGGAGTACTTCGCATCACGTCTGAACCGGAAAAGGGCACAACCATCGAGGTGAAGGTGCCCCTGAAAAAGGGGACGACCATGAAGGAGATATAGACCCTTCGTATGTAACTTCTCTGCAATTTGCGTAGAAATTGAAAAGCGAACCGCAGAATATCGAATGTAGACTGTCCAATGTAGAAGTGCAGAAATGAAGAATTCCGTGGACCGACTTCGGGGCATCCGGAAATACCCGATTTATGGATGGACACCACCTAGTAAATTTTTCTTAAAAACCTGGTAGTTTCCCCAGTTGTTTTTCACCTTCCGCCGCTTTACATTTATGGAAAATGTCCCGTTCCCGGTTTCGGGGGGATCAACATCCTGCGGCTTATCAATCACACCACCCCGACACAGAGGTTATCCTGGCGACCATTCATGATGAACCGGTATCGGTGCGAAATTGTGAAGGCCGGTCCGGAAGGATTTGGTTTAAACGGCGGACTATGCAGTTTTCAGCGACTTCGGGTTCAAGGTCATGTTTATGGGCGGGGCGCCCGCTGGCGCGCTCGCGGTGTCGAAGGGCGTGAAAATGATACAGCTCGATGATGAGGGCCTTATCGTCGGGGTGAGCCTCACGGGCGTCAAGTATTACAAAGATAAGAAGCTTAATTGAAACGAAACGCAGGACGGCCCTGGCACTGCCCCGGAGGTGGCCTGGTGCCGCGGCTAAGTTTTATGCCCATTGTGGGAAGAGCAGGGGTCAAACAAGAATCACAAGGAGTTGGATCTGAAAACAGGGAAAGGAGAAAGAAAATGAGATGGTATGTAAAAACAATGATCGGCCTGTTCTCGCTGGTTACCGTATTGGCGATAATCGCTGGGCCGGCCCGGACGCAGGCAGCTGAGAAGAAACCCAATATCGTCTTCATCATGGGAGATGACATCGGCATGTGGAACATCGGCGCTTACCATCGCGGCATGATGGCCGGGCGGACGCCGAACCTCGACAAGCTCGCCAAAGAGGGCATGTTGTTCACCGACTATTACGCCGAGGCGAGCTGCACGGCGGGTCGCGCGAATTTCATCACCGGCGAATTGCCCATCCGCACGGGCTTGACCACCGTTGGCCAGGCGGGTGCCAAGGTGGGTCTGCCGGCGGAGGCCTGCACGATTGCCACCGCGCTCAAAGAGCAGGGCTACGCCACGGGCCAGTTCGGCAAAAACCATCTGGGCGACCGCAACGAGTATCTGCCCACCGTTCACGGCTTCGATGAATTCTTCGGCTACCTGTATCACCTGGACGCGATGGAAGACCCGGCGCATCCCAACTATCCGCAGGATCTCTTGAACGTGGTCGGCCCGCGCAACATGGTCCACAGTTGGGCGACGGACAAGGACGACCCGACCGAGATGCCGCGCTGGGGCAAGATCGGCAAGCAGAAGATCGAGGATGCCGGCACGCTTTATCCCGAACGGATGAAGACCGTGGACAACGAGATCCGCGACCTCGCCTTGAAGTTCATCGAAAAGGCCAAAGCGGACGGCAAGCCTTTCTTCGTCTGGCTCAACCCGACCCGCATGCACATCGTCACGCATCTCTCGGAGAAGTATGAGAAGCTACGCAACTCTGAGAATGGCTGGTCGGAAGAAGAAGCCGGGATGGCCCAACTCGATGACGACATCGGTTTGGTGATGCAGAAGCTCAAAGACATGGGCGAGGACGAAAACACCATCGTTGTCTTTACCACCGACAACGGCACCGAACTCTTCACCTGGCCCGATGGCGGAACGACGCCCTTCGCGCAGTGCAAAGGGACAGTCCTCGAGGGCGGCTTCCGGGTGCCTTGCATCCTGCGCTGGCCCGGCCACGTCCCGGCGGACTCGGTGCAGAACGGCATCTTCTCCGGCCTGGATTGGTTCCCGACCTTCCTCGCCGCAGCCGGCAACCCGAATATCACCGACCAGTTGCTCAAGGGTGTGAAACTCGGCGACCGGACTTACAAGAATCATCTGGACGGTTACAACCAGATGGCCGCCATCACCGGTAAAGGGCCGTCCGCGCGTCACGAAATTTTCTATCTCGGAGAAAGCACGGTCGGCGCGGTGCGCATTGACGATTACAAGTTCCGGTTCATCGACCAACCCCAAGGCTGGCTGGGTGAAAAGACCCATCCTGACGTGCCTTACATTACCAATCTTCGCCTGGATCCGTTCGAGCGTATGGGCTGGCCCAACAACGGGACCAAAGACGGGGCGCAGCAATACTTCGATTGGTTCAAGTATGAATTCTGGCGCTTTGTGTTCGTCCAGCAGATCATGGGCAAGGAAATCCAGACCTTCCTCGATTTCCCGCCGATGCAGCGGGGCGCAAGCTTCAACCTTGACGCAGTCAAAGCAGAGATGGCTAAAAGGATGGCTGAGGCGGAGAAGGCGAGCCACGGCACTGGCGACTAACCGGGAAGGCCTTCACGGGGGCGGCTCCCAAGGGCCGCCCGCTTTCCTTCCAGGCCAATGCGCATAGGAGCATGAAGGGCAGTAAACAGGTTTTTAAGCTAAGTTTTCAACCGGGCCGCACCTATCCAAACCGGGTGCGGCCCGGCAAATCAAACAAACGGAAGAACAGTGAAAGGTTTTCTGGCGTTGACTGCCGTGATTGAGTTGGGTGCCGGTATCGGCGCGGGGCTGGCCGGCGTTGCCTTGTGGCCGGCAGTTGTCCTTTATGTTGCGATGGTCGTTTGGTCCATCGCGTGCCTAAAAATCAGGCGGCTGATGTGAACCACGTGCTCTATTTTCAAAAGCCGGCGCTTGACAAGGCGCTACAGGGGCTGCGATCAGTCTTTCTTGGAGGGGAAAAATGGCATTGGAAGGAGATATAGTCGGTCTCAGGAAATTGGGGGAAATAGTCATGCTTCATGGTCGGGTGCTGCTTTTAGCGCTCGTCTATCTCGTGGCGGGACTCCTGGCCGTAAAGTTCGCGGTCAATTTCCTGAAGCGGATTCTGGACCGGTTCGTGGCGAAAAAGGCGATCGTAGCCACCATTGCCAACAGCGTGTTCGTGCTTCTAGCGGTCATCGTGTTTGTCGTTGCGCTGGAGCAGGCGGGGGCGCGAAGCATTGTGGTCGACAGGCTCCTGGCAGCGTCCGCCTTGGTGATTACCGCTGGCATCCTTCTCTTTCGACCGCTGATCCCTTCACTCCCCTTCAAGGTGGGCAACATGGTCCAACTGGGCGCGCTCATCGGCAAGGTGGAGGCGATAACCCTTATCCATACGCGGTTGAAGAGCTTTGACGGGAAGACATACTTTATTCCCAATCACTTGATCTTGACCGGCATCGTCGTGAACTACCACTTTACGCCCGACAGACGGATCAGCCTGTCTGTGTCGATCAGATACTCCGATGACCTCCTTAAGGCCAAGAAAATCCTGACGGAGCTCATGACGGCCGATCCCAAGGTTAAGGAAAAACCGGCGCCAAAGGTGTATCTGGTGAACCTGGGCGATAACGGCGTGGAGCTCTCGGCGCGTTGCTGGGTGGAAAACCCCAAGTACTGGGCCGTGCGCTGTGCGCTTCTAGAAAAGATAAAGCTTCGCTTTGACCAGGAGGGCATTGTCATTCCATTTCCCCAAATGGATGTGCACTTAGACGGGTTGGCGCCGGGCCTGGAGGAGCAAATGAAACCGCATGAGCCGGCGACGGCCTGAGGGACGAACAAGGATGCCCCAGGCCCAACCGCTGATGTCGCTGGATCGCTCCCGGTTTTCAATTTTGCCGTGGGTAAAATTGCCCTTTTCTTGGTCGGTTTAGTACCTGAGCGGTGAAATTGCGCGCAAAATGGACACGATTTTTGGTGTCAGGTTTCGGTGTTCGGGTTTCAGCAAACCCCAGATCCTGACACCTGACACCTGTTTGGTTCCGGCTTGGCCGGGTTAAGGGATTTTATGTTTTGATACCCTGCTGCTTGCGGCCGGGTCGTTCCTTATCTCCCGTGGCGCCTGTCCTTGACACTTCATTCTATAAAACCATATCATCCAGCATCTTTATTGCATTCCCGGCAAGGGTTAGAGGCATTGGGTGCTCATGAGTAGGTCCAGAAAGAGCCCGAAGGGCAGATCAGGCCGCAAGTCCCCGCAGTCACCCAGGTCCAAATTCGTGCCCATTCTGGTTTTGGCTTTCCTAGGTGCGGGGGCCGCGGCTTACTTTCTCTTCTTTCAAAAGGGCCGTGGCCCGGAGCAACCTGCACAGAGCGTCAATGCTGCCAAACCCCCTCAGACCAAGGGCATGTCGGGCCTGGGCCCCGATGCCAGAAAACTGATCGGGCGATGGACACGCCCAGACGGCGGCTACATCATCGAAATCCGAAATCTTGACGCAAACGGGCTGGCAGATGCCGGCTATTTCAACCCCAGGCCGATCCATGTCTCACAGGCGGTCGTGACCAGAAAAGATGACGCACTGGAGCTGTTCATGGAACTTCGGGATACGGGTTACCCTGGGTCCACCTATAAGCTGGCCTATGACGCCCAAAGGGATCTGCTCGCAGGGATCTATTATCAGGCAGTCATGAACCAGTCTTTTGAGGTCATATTCCTGAGGGCAAAGTGATCTCCATGAGGAGTCCGAGGGAATGATTGGCTTGGTTGCCAGAGTATGAGTAAATCCCGCCTTGACAGGACCGAATCTCAGCAGGGGTACGTCCGCCGCATCTGGCTGTCCATGTTTCCCTCACCCCTGCCACCCCGGTCCGAACGCGAAAAAACCCGGTTTCTGCTCCGAAACCTCATCCTCCACTTCCGCCCCACCTTTGTCCCCGAACGGACCCTTCGTTTCTCTCTCACCTTCGGTCTGGGGGGCATGGCCGCGGTCCTGGTCCTGCTGCAGTTGTTCACGGGCGTTCTGCTCAAGTTTGTCTATGAACCCCTTCCAACTTTGGCCTATGAATCCATTGGCCGCCTGCAAGGGACCTTTCTCTTCGGCCCGCTGATCCGGAATATCCATTTCTGGAGCGCCAATTTCCTGATCCTGGTCGTGTTCCTCCATGGCCTCCGTGTGTTTTTCACCGGCGCATTTCACGCGCCGCGCCAGATGAACTGGGTGATCGGTCTCACATTGTCCCTGTTGGTGCTGGCTTCGAACCTCACCGGGTACCTGCTTCCGTGGGATCAGCTGGCCTACTGGGCGACGACCATCTGCGTGGGAATGCTTGAATATATCCCTTTAATCGGGACGTGGCTCCAGCGCGCCATTCTTGGCGGCAGCCAGATGGGACCGTCCACCCTGCGAAACTTTTACGCCTTTCATACGGCCGTCATCCCTGCACTGATTGTGGCGCTGATGGCATTTCATTTCTGGCGGGTGCGAAAGGCCGGCGGGCTGGTGATCCCCCGGTCGCCGGGGAAGATCTTCTCGATAAGCCCATCACTGTTTCAACCGTCCCACATCTCCTCGTGCGGGAGGTGACGGTAGCCCTCTGCCTTGTGGCATTCGTGACGGGTTTTTCGGTGGTCGTTGCCGCACCGATGGGGGCCCCGGCCAACCCGGGCTTCAGTCCGAACCCGACCAAGGCCCCATGGTACTTCGCAGGCGTTCAGGAGATGCTCATGCACTTTCATCCTTCGTTTGCGTTGCTTATCGTGTTTGGGGCACTCTTTTATGCCTTCTTTGTTTTGCCTTACGCCTATTATCCTTCAGCAGCAAAGGGCGTCTGGTTCGGTTCCGTTAACGGCCGCCGGACCGCGCTCGTTTCCCTTTGCGCCGGTGCGCTCTGTTCGGTTTCTGTGATTGTTCTCGATGAGTATGTGATCGATCTGGTTTCGTGGATGCCGGGTCTTTCGCAGATCGTGACGAACGGCGTGATTCCGATGGCCTTAATGATCTCAGCCCTCGGAGGCTATTATTTTTTGCTGAAGAGTGGTTTTAAGCTATCCAGAATCGAGGCCACCCAGGCATTGATTGTCTTTGTGGTGGTCTCGTTTGTGATCATGACTGTGACCTGCTATTTTTTCAGGGGTCAAGGCATGAGGTTGACCTGGCCGTTCTGACCTGGACCTGATCTCAAAATGAAGAAGAAAGCAAATATCAAGACCGTCGCCAAAGTGGCGGACGTGTCACAAAATCAAATCTCGCGCCGCGGTTTTCTGAACAGGCTTTGGGTCGCGCTTGGGCTCGTTGCGTTGGGCGAGTTTCTATGGATGGCGCTTTCATTTACACGGCCCAATAAAGGAGCCGCCTCGAAAAGCCTTGCGGGTGCCATTGTGCCGGCGGGTTCGATTGAATCTTTTGCTTCCGGCTCGGTCACCGCCTTTCAGAGGGGAGCGTTCTACCTGGTGCGGCTGGAAGATGGAGGATTTATCGCGCTGTCATGTAAGTGTACCCACCTGGGGTGCACGGTCCCGTGGGTGGAAAAGGAGAAAAAATTCATTTGTCCCTGTCACGCCTCGACCTTCGACATGACGGGAAATGTCATCAGCGGGCCGGCCGGCCGGCCGCTGGACCTCTTCCCCATCACCATTGAAAACAAGGTGGTGAAGGTGGACGCGGGGCGAAGGATCAAACGGGGCGGTTTTCGGCCGGACCAGGTGACCTACTCGAAAAATTCGTAAGTGATTCACCCAACTTGGCGCTAGCCGGCGGGGGGTGTCTCTTTTTGAGCCGCAACTCCAATTTTCCAGTTGCCTTTGGAACGCCCCCAAAACCAAACGGGGGGCCCGGAAAGGCACAAAAGGTTCTCTATGCCGAAAAGAATCCCTTCTGGGGTTGTCCCGAAACAAATGCAAGAAATTGGTGCCGTTAATAATGGCTGTGAAATATGTCGCGGCCCCAAAAGAAACACCCTCCGCCGGCTCTAAACGGATAAAAATATCTCGATTTAGGTAAACACAATTGGTTGGCTGGAAAATCACAGGACTTCTCGCGACGCTTCTCATTGTCATCGCCATCCCGATCTCCGCGCTGAAGTTTCATTATCAGCAGGCCGTATCAGAGAGCGCGGGTGAGAAGCCCGGGGCGATCTTCGTTGGTAGTGAGAAGTGCAAAGCCTGCCACAAGGGGGAATACGACCTGTGGAAAGGGTCCCACCACGACCACGCCATGGAAGTGGCAACAGAAGAGACGGTCCTTGGCGATTTCAACAACGCTATATTCGAACACGACGGGATTGTCACGGAATTTTACCGAAAAGACGGCAAGTTTTTCGCCCATACCAAGGGGCCGGGTGGCGGCCTGGGGGAATTCGAAATCACCTACACCTTCGGCTGGTATCCGTTGCAGCAGTATCTGGTGCCCTTCCCAGGCGGCCGGCTCCAGTGTCTCCCCATTGCCTGGGATGTGAAACGGAAGCGATGGTATCATCTCTATCCGAAAAACTCCCCGGACCCGAACGACTGGCTCTACTGGACCAATGCGGGGCAGAACTGGAACGGTATGTGCGCTGAGTGCCATTCCACCAACCTCAAGAAAAACTACAACATCGAGACCAAGACCTATGAAACCAGCTGGTCCGATATCGATGTGGGTTGCGAGGCCTGCCACGGGCCGGGCTCCCATCATGTTGAATGGGCGGATCTTCCGGACATGGCAAAGCCGCCAGTGGAAAATTTTAATCTGGCCGTGAAGACCTCGGGGTTGGCTTCGCGCGAACTGGTGGAGCTTTGTGCGCCCTGCCACTCGCGGAGAGCCATCCTGGGCGACTACACCCACGCAGAGCCCGACCTGCTGGATACCATGCTGCCGAGTTTGCTCACCGAGGGTTTATACTTCGCCGACGGGCAGATCCTCGAGGAAGTTTATGTGTACGGGTCCTTCACCCAGAGTAAGATGTATCACCGCAATGTGCGATGCAGCGACTGCCACAACGTCCACAGCATCAAACTTGCCAAGGAAGGAAACGCGCTCTGTCTTCAGTGTCATCGGGCCTCAGAGTACGACACAGCGACGCATCACTTTCACAAGAAGAAAGGAGAGAAGGGCGAGCCCATCCGGTCCGCAGACGGTCAAGTGCTCTTTGATGTGGGCACAGGGGCTGAATGCGTTCAGTGCCACATGCCTGGCCGAACATACATGGGCATTGATTATCGACCCGACCACAGTCTTAGAATCCCAAGGCCCGACCTGAACGTGGCGCTCGGGGTACCCGATGCGTGCAGCCGCTGCCATGTGGACAAGAATGCCCAGTGGTCCGATGAGCAGATCACCCGCTGGTACGGCCCAGGCCGAAGGCCCCATTATGGGTCCATTATCATGGCCGGGCGAAAGCGGGACCCTGGGGCGAAGAGCGCATTGGTGCGGTTGGCCGCTGACCCCCTGTACCCGGTCATCGTCCGTGCCACGGCGCTGAGCCTCCTTGGGGCATATCCCGGTCAGGAGGCAACCGAGGCGTACCAGAAGGCGCTCATGGACGGCGAACCTCTCATTCGACGAACCGCCGTGGACCATGTCGAGTTCCCTGATCCGGGAAAGCAGGCCGCCCTCATCGGACCCATGCTCTATGATCCGGTCAAGGCTGTTCGCATCGAGGCGGCCCGAAAGTTAGCCGGCGTCGCTGCCAAGGGTTTGGGGCCGGAACAAAAAAAGGTATACGACGCGGCACTCTCCGAGTACGTGGCATCCATGACGTATTCCGCCGATTTTTCGTTTGGCCGCTATAACCTGGGGAACCTTTATGTTGCACTTGACCGACCGGATGAGGCCATCCAAAATTACCTGGCCGCCATCGAAATCGATGACCTTTTCTACCCGGCCAAAGTGAACCTGGCCATTCTCTACAGTCAAAGGGGAGAGCAGGAAAAGGCCGAACGGTTGCTTCGGGAGGTGCTCGCGGCCCAGCCGGAGATGCACGATGTGGAATATTCCCTGGGACTCCTTTTGGCCGAGATGAAAAAATATGACGAGGCGGCCGTTTACCTTGAAAAGGCTTCGAAAGGCATGCCGGATCAGGGCCGGATCCATTACAACCTGGGGTTGCTGTTCCAGCAGCTCAAGCGCGATTCGGAGGCGGAGGCGGCACTACTCAAAGCGCTCGAAATCGAGCCTGTTAACACGGACTATCTCTACGCCTTGGCCGAGCACTATCTTAGGAAAGGAGAGCTTGTGAAGGCAAAATCCTTGGCAGAGCGCATGATTTCACTTTACCCCAACCATCGAATCGGCCACGAGCTACTGGACGTGATCCATAAAAGGATGACAGGCGGAGACTCGTGAAAGTCCTCACGGTTTGGGCCAGAGGGAAACAGGGGTGCAAGCGGACGTTCGTGAAATGATGACATTCTTCTGCTGCAGTCTATCCGAGATGGGACGGTGCTGGGTTATTGGCTTATGGAAACCGGGAACGAAGTCAGAATGTCAATCCGTCACGAACCTCTGCACAGCCACTGGGATCAATATCCTTGGTCGCCCGGGCTTTCCCTTTTTCACGGGGAGAAGAACCCTCCGCCGCTCTGTGCCAATGTGGTGAATGCAGTCGGCAACTGCGGGTTTTGCACAGGATCTTGGGGTGTGAGGGATGAGGATACGGTGGGGGTCGCGGCGTGGGGGGGCTATCGTTTTGACCAACTTTGGCAGGCGACTCCAGAAGCAACTTTGAACCTCTTCAAGATTGAAAAGGCAATAGAAGTATGGTTTCCGCGAGACACGTTCCGGGAACATGAGTAACCCCAGTGAAGGGAGGGCTATCATGGAGAGCAGAGAAAATCCCCCGCAGGTTCTTTCGCCCTGGTGGAGGTATGGTGTTGTTCTGACGGTCATCGTTGGCCTGGTAGTGCTCGTGTTTATGTCTACCACGGCTTATATGAACGCTCCTCCGATTCCCGAGCGGGTTGTGGGGCCGTCCGGGGAAATGGTTTTCACCGGCAAGGATATTGTGTTGGGACAGGAAGTTTTCTTAAAATACGGTCTTATGGAAAACGGTACGGTCTGGGGACACGGCGCTTACCTCGGGCCGGATTTTTCGGCTGAATATCTTCACACGCTCGGCCTGGACTGCCGTGAACTGATCTCAACACAAACCTACAGTCGGGATTGGAAGGATCTCTCCGAGAACGAGAAAGAGGCAGTGAATGGAGAAGTTAGAAAGCGCCTGAAGGTGAACCGTTACGATCCGAAATCGAAGACTCTTGTTTTCACTCACCCTGAAGTCGCATCCTATCAAAAGCAAATAGGGAAATGGTCCAGCTACTTTTCCGGGCCGGCTGTGACTGGAGGTCTCCCGATCAAATTTATCAATAACCAGGAAGAACTGCGCCGTCTGACTGCATTCTTTGCCTGGACCGCCTGGGCTTCAGCCGCCAATCGACCTGGGGTTTTCTACTCTTACACGAACAATTTCCCATATGATCCGATGATTGGAAACACGCTTACAAGTGAATCAATTCTTTGGAGCGCTTTGAGCATCATTTCACTGCTTGCAGCCACCGCCCTGGTCCTGTTTTCGTTCGGCAGATTCAACTATCTTGGCTGGAAGGGCGAGGGTGGAAGTGCCCATATTCATCCCTTGATGATACCAGGGGCTGCGACCGAAAGCCAGAAAGCGACCATTAAATATTTTCTGGTTGTGACACTGCTCTTCCTGGCGCAAGTCATGGTCGGAGGCGCTACCGCGCATTTTCGCGCTGATCCCGGAAGCTTCTATGGGATCGATCTATCTCAGTACTTCCCGAGCAATATTCTCCGGACCTGGCATCTGCAACTGGCCATCTTCTGGATTGCAACGGCCTATATTGCGGGAGGGCTTTTTCTCGCCCCGCCATTGGGAGGCAAGGAACCCGAGGGACAGGCCAAGGGAGTCAACATCCTTTTCTGGGCTCTGGTGCTGGTGGTGGCCGGAAGCCTTATTGGGGAAATCCTTGGCATCCGCCAGCTTCTGGGTAACCTGTGGTTCTGGTTTGGGCATCAGGGCTGGGAGTATCTTGATCTGGGACGCGGGTGGCAGTTCTTGCTTGCCGCAGGATTGGTGTTTTGGCTTTTCCTCCTCTACCGGGCTGTTGCACCGGCAAGGGCGAATCCCGAACGGCGTGAAGTTGCCTCCCTTTTTCTGTACGGGGCCCTTGCCATTCCTCTCTTTTATCTTCCTGCCTTCTTTTTTGGCAGCGCCACGAATTACACCGTTGTCGACATGTGGCGGTTCTGGATCATCCACCTCTGGGTGGAAGGATTCTTCGAACTATTTGTAACCGTACTGGTGGCGGTTATTTTCGTTCAACTGGGCATGGTATCCCGCACAACAGCAGTACGAGTCATCTACCTGGATGCCATCCTTTTTCTCGGGAGCGGCATTGTTGGGACAGCCCACCACTGGTACTGGACGGGACAGTCAAATGTAACGATGGCGCTTGCGGCAATTTTTTCTGCGATGGAAGTTGTCCCTTTGACTCTTCTTACGCTGGATGCGTGGGACTTCATAAAACTCACCGGAACCAAGTGCGATGTCTGTGACAAAAGCATCAACATTCCTCACAAATGGACATTTTATTTTCTGATGGCGGTAGGATTCTGGAATTTTGTCGGAGCCGCAGTGTTTGGGTTTTTAATCAACCTGCCTGTTGTGAGCTACTTTGAAATAGGGACTGTGCTGACCCTTAATCATGGGCATGCAGCCTTCATGGGTGCTTTTGGGATGCTCGCCATGGCCCTATTGGTCCTGGCGTTGAGGCAGGTAATGAGCGACGAAGAGTGGGTGGACCCGGAGAAGTACATTAGAATTTCCTTCTGGGGATTGAACATCGGGCTCGCATTGATGGTTTTAGGAAGCCTTTTTCCCGGAGGTGTAATGCAGCTGTGGGATGTTTTGAACCATGGATACTGGCATGCCAGAAGCCTGGCTTACATGAGTCAAACCCACGTCCGGCTGATCGAATGGTTCCGTATGCCGGGCGATGTCGTTTTCATCGTCCTTGGCGTTATTCCTATGCTGATTGCAACAGGAAAAACTTACGGACGCATAAGGGCTGGCGCGTAAAACATCTGCATGCCATACTTCCATTGCAGGTTGCATGATGCTCGACAGGGATCTTCCCGAATGCGGATAGGAAGGGAGGTGATTGGAAAGAACCCCGGCCGCTTGAGGTGATGGCCCAGAAGCAAACCGTCGTGTATTTCACCATGAACTGCCCGGAGGTGATACTATGTTTGTGGTTGTAATCTCTTTCCCGCCAATAGAAACAGACAAAGATGCCGAGTTTCGAGAGTGGTTTGCCTGGTCAAACGAAAAATTCTCCATGTTTAAGGGTTTCATGAGAAAAAGGCTCCTAAAACCACTGGGGCAGGGCAATTACGCGGCTATTGTCGAGTTTGAAAACCAAGATGCTTTCGACGCCGTGCATAGCAGTCCTGCCCATGACAAGGCCGGTGAACGCGTAAAACCGCTATTTGAGGGTAACCCAATCCCCCATTTTTATGAGGTTGTTGTAGGATAGGTCTGCAAATCAATCCGGGGTCCATAGTTTAGGAGAAGCAAGGACCCGCTCGAATTCCATGAAAACATGGGAAGCGAGATGCTCGGTAACTTTGAAACACCCGGTATGGCTCCTCGGACATCTCGAATTCTTACGAACGCGTTGATGTTTTCGGGGCCTCAAGGACACAAATATGCCTCTACCGATCGGAAAGGAAAAGTGAGTATATTTTGCTACTAATGTGAACAGACGGCAAAGGGTGAGGGATGTACCAAGATAGGTGCCGGCGCTCAAAGCAACCGGAAGTTGCCGCCCTCCAGGACCTGTCGGTGGACCGCCTTTCGGTGATCTGCCGCGGCAACCAAGTATATGCGATCGACGACAATATCTCCGTCATCCCAATCGATGCGGCCCCAACCATCCCAGGGCTGTTGTGAGAGGCTGTCGGAGAGCGGTCGTCTCCATTGAGATACGTTATTACCTGGAAAGGAGAAGGAAATCCATGACAACATTTGCCAATCGTGTCCTTCTGGCCGCAAAGCTCAATGCCAATTTGTACGAGGAAGTTGAGGCGGATCCCACCGCCATGAGTCAGGCGATCGCGGTAGTGGTGTTGTCCAGCGTGGCTGCCGGGATAGGAAGCATGCAACAGGGCGGCGTCGCTGGCATCTTTTTGGGAACCGTCATGGCCCTGGTAGGCTGGTTGATCTGGTCCTATCTGACCTATCTAATTGGAACCCGTCTTCTCCCCGGACCGCAGACTCGTTCGAACTACGGGGAACTACTGCGTACGATCGGGTTTTCGAGCGCTCCGGGAATGATTCGAATCCTGGGCATCATACCCGGTCTTATGAGCATCACGTTTGCGGTCAGTGGGATCTGGATGCTGATAGCGATGGTTGTGGCTGTCAGACAAGCCCTGGACTACCGGAGCACCTGGAGGGCTATCGGTGTATGTTTGATTGGGTGGGTCATTCAGGCACTATTCATGGTCATTGTTTTTACTCTATTCGGCGCGCCCAAGATCGGAACTTAAGGGCTTCGCCCCAATTGGAATAATGGGTTTAGCGGAATGGCGTCTTTTTTTGATCCGAATATTCCGCCATTTTATTATTCCAGTTTTATTTAAAAGCTGGGTGCAGAATTTCCGAGACGTTTAATTTGCGGGATTCGTCTGGTTGCTCGGTCCCGGGTCTCACGGCGGAATCGCGCGCTTTGTTCGCGTAAGAACAGATTACATTTTTAACATCGTTTAAAAACAAGATGTTGCCGCCAATTGGTATGCCGGGAACCCGCCCGGGCGAGTTGTCATCGGTTTGTGAAGTGATTATAGTAGGCTAACAAATTTTTCGTCCGGGACTGAACCGTTTTCCACTGAATCGGTCTGAGAGGACGTGTTGTTTGTTGTTCAACAAATTGCTTCCCGGGCGGAAAGGAGGAGCAAGAAGAACAGTGATAAACAACGCGTTTCGAAGCGATCGTCTTTCGCGATTGCTTTCTTGTTTTCCATGTCGTTGTTCCTTTTCCATGGAATGACGGCTTCTGCGGACGAAAAACTGGATGCCACTTAACTGGTGGAAAAGGCGCAGCTCACATTGCAAAGCTTCATGTGCGATGACAACATGGGGCATTACGTGATCTTATTCAAAAAGCACAAGGTGTGCTGATTGTCCCGGAGTTGTTAAAGGGGGCTTTTATCGTGGGCGCATCGGGCGGCAGTGGCGTCCTCCTGGTTCGGGACAAAGAAAAAGGCGACTGGAGCGAACCGGCCTTCTACACCATTGGGGGAGCGAGCATTGGCTTCCAGATTGGCGGGCAAGCTTCCGAGGTCGTCCTTCAGGCTATGACGGATCGCGGTGTGAGATCGTTTCTAGGAAACAGCGTTAAGCTGGGGGGAGATGTGGGAGTAGCTGCAGGTCCGGTAGGGATAGGCGCCTCAGCGGCCACAGCGAACCTTAGCGTTGACATTTTGAGCTTTTCGCGATCTAAAGGCCTGTTTGGCGGTATCTCGCTGGACGGGGCGGTGGTAGCGGTTCGAGACAGCTTGAACAGTGCCTATTTTGGCAAAACGGTCTCTCCGGCGGAGATTCTTATCAGCCGTGCCGTGGTGAACCCGCACGCCGCAATGTTGGCGGAATCCGTCTCAAGGTCCGCGAGCGGAACCCAGTCCCTGAGCATGTGCGAAGGCACACTGAAGGCGAAGGGGTAATGTAGCATTGGCGCCCTATCGGTTTTGGCAAAAATGCTGCACTCGAGATGAGATAGGGTGGTGCACGGGGAGACGATTGAGCCGCGCACCACCCGGCTGTGCGGGATTGCCATTGCGAGAACTTCATTTTCCAGCCATATTTAGCAAACATCACATCGTGAATCTCCTTTCCATTGACACGCAAGGCAAAATCCCTCATATTCGGCCTCGAAAAGGAGGCGGCATTTTGTTGTCCCGCCTCGCCCTCTGCAGCCCTGGTCCGAGGCCGCCGCAGTCGTGCGATCGCACCGGTACAATCCAAAAAGTGGAGTTGAGCGGACATGGAATTCTCGCGTGAGGACTTAACAGGCAGCAACCGGAACTCCCTCTATCAGACCCTGGGAATCGAAGTGCTGGAGGCCGCGCAGGGCCGGGCGCGGGCGGTCTTGCGTCCAAAACCGGCCGTGTGCTGGCCCTTCCCTGAGCAACCGCACGGGGGCATTCTTTTCACCCTCATGGACACCTCCATGGCCTGGGCCGTACTCACCCTGGTCGGGCCGGATCAGAACTGCGCCACCATCAGTATGGAGGTTCAATACACCCAGCGGGCACTTGGCGGTGAGTTCATATGCGAGGGTTGGGTGGCCTTCCGGGCCGGGCGAATGGCCTACACGAGGGCTGACGTCAAAGATCCTGCCGGTGGGCTCTTTGCGACGGCTCAGGCGGCCTTCCGAGTGATCAAGGTTTCTGCCTAGCAGGGTACGGAAAGACGCCCATTTTTTCCGCGGAGCGCGGGATTGCGGTCACTTACCTTGCGGATGGCCTTCTGAGGCGGAGTTGACGGAACGTGCATTCATTCAGTAAAGTATCTTAAATTTTTATGTAGGAAGCTTGGCTTGCCAGGCTTTTGTAGCTGCAAGGGGTGCCGGTAATCGGCTGAGAACGATACCCTTTCGAACCTGATCCGGATAATACCGGCGTAGGGATGCGGCTTGAAACGGAAAGGGTTATGCCGCGTCCGATGGATACGGCATTTTTTTTGCAATTTTCAATGACTATTAAGGGGGCAACGCTTATGAAACTGGATGATGTGACGATTTCCCGCTTGATTATTGAATCCTATACCGAGAAACTCACTTCGATTCTCGATGTGGATGTGGCCATGGTGGGCGCAGGCCCCGCTAATATGACCGCAGGATATTTTCTGGGCAGAGCGGGTCACAGATCGGTGATCTTCGAATCCAAGCTTGCACCGGGAGGCGGCATGTGGGGCGGGGGCATGATGTTCAACGAGGCCGTGATCCAGGAAGATGCAGCCGCTGTGGCAGAGGAGATGGGGATCCGGCTCAAACCGCGAGGTCTTGGCTACTACACCTTTGACAGTGTGGAGGCAGCCTCTTGCCTGAGTTATCGGTGCATACAGGCCGGGACCCGTATCATGAACTGCGTCAGGGTGGAAGACGTGATGTTTCGGGAAGAAGCGGGTGCAAAACGGGTATGCGGCCTGGTGATCAACTGGTCGCCTGTCAAGAGCCTTGATCTCCACGTGGATCCCCTGAGCGTTCGATCCACCTATGTGGTGGACGGGACGGGCCACCCGGCCGAGATCACGACGCTGATCACGCGGAAGATGGGCGTGAAGCTCAATAACGCCACGGGTCAGGTGGTCGGAGAGCTGCCGCTATGGGCCCACGAAGGGGAACAGTTTACCGTCGTCAACACCAACGAAGTGTACCCGGGCCTTTTCGTTACTGGCATGGCGGCCAACAACGCTTACGGCGGCCCACGAATGGGTCCCATCTTTGGCGGCATGCTGCTATCCGGCAAAAAGGCCGCTGAGATGATAATGGAAAGGCTCCCAAGACAAGGGTGAAGGGAAGCACTTATTGACACAGAAGGAACATGCTGGTACGTTATTAACGAATCGTTAATAACGAATCGTCGTCAACGTACCAGTAGGGACCCATGTATGGAGAATCCATTCAAATATGGCGGGGTGGTCAGGAGGCCTTATTTTGCGGACAGGGAAAGGGAGGTGGCGGAGCTCGTGCGCGAAATGGAAAATCTGGGAAGGGTATTCCTCATTTCTCCCCGCCGCTTCGGAAAGACCTGTCTCCTGCACCATCTTCGGGTCCATCTGGAAGAAAAGGGTATGGCTTCCGCCTTTCTGGATCTGAACGCCTGCCCTGATATTAAGAGCTTTGCGGTATCATTTGCCCGTCTGACTTCCGAGGCCATCGAGACCAACACAGAAAAGCTTCTGAAGATCTTTGCCGGACTGAAGCGGCTGAGACCCAAGGTATCCGTTGGACCGGACGGGTCCCTGTCGGGGAGCCTGGAGGCGGTGGCCGGAGACACGGAGGCGATTCCGACAATGATCGAGGCCATGCGCCACGCCGAGGATCTGGCAGGAAAGAAAGGCCGGAAACTGGTTGTTATTATCGACGAGTTTTCAGATCTCGTGAAGTACAACGGCGAGACCCTCGAGAAGGCCATGCGCTCCGAGATCCAACAGCACCAAAGCATCGGCTACATCCTTTCAGGGTCTGAAGAGTCCGTCATGCTCTCCTTGACCAGAGATCGGAAAAGGGCCTTCTACAAGTTAGGCCGGATCATGGAGCTTGGACCCATCGATAGGGAGATCTACACTGAATTCGTGATGGGATGGTTTCGGAAGGGGTCTTTCCCGGTAAGCCGCCGGGACATCGTAAGAATTCTCGAATTGGGGGGAGATGTGCCCTACAATATTCAGCGGCTGTGTCATGTCTTGTGGGACCTGAGCGGAGAATCCCGCGAAGTGACACCGGGCACGATAGAGGACCTCCCCGGGATCATCGCCGGCCAGGATTCCCCCCACTTTGAAATGCTCTGGCATTCGGCCTCCAACCCCCAGAAGGCGCTGCTCGAGGCCCTTGGCAAAGGAGCCTGACGCAAAACCATTCTCCAGAGATTTCCAACTCGCCCACGGCATAGGCCCTTCCTCCTCCATAAAGGCCTCCCTGGAATCCCTGACCAAGAGAGGCATCCTCCAGAGAACCAAGAGCGGGGTGTATCAGTTTTCAGATGTCTTCATGCGCCACTGGGTGCGCTCCCTGGGCGAACCGCCTTGATCAGTCCAGGCGTGATTTAGGACGTCACAGCCCGTAAAGCTCCCCTTATTTTCCCCGTAGATACAGCATGTAGGCCTCGATCTGCACCAACCTACCGGTGGGTGTCTCCCTCGTTCCTTCCACCCTCTGCTCCGGACGGTCTTCTTCGGCTGTCTCTTCTAACCTTGCAGTTTTCTATTCCTACTAAATTCTTATCATTTAAAAACAATCTATGGACAAATTCTACCTATTATGATTCCCGGTGGGAGTATCCAGGTACTCAAACCCCTCAATCAGAAAATCCCTTTGGGGTGACTGTGCTGCTGATTTACCGCAAAACGCGTGGTTGCAGGCTTTTTTCAAGCAAAATCTCTGAAGGCTTGAGCGCAGAGGAAGCTGCCTGGTGGGTGATGGGTACCTTTCTGGCGTGTATCTCTATTTGAATCAGAGTGGAAATTGGACCACAATCTCCAGCACCTGGTCCCAATCCGATCTCGTGGAGAGGTACTCTGTCATTTTTTCGGGGAGGCTGGGTACTGGCCAGTACACGCTATACTTCGGGGTGGATCTTACGCCAGACGGTGTGGTAAACGATCCTATGTACTACGACTACATAAATATTGTCGTTCAATAATGGTTGTCATTATTCACATGAAATGCGGTTGGGAAAGGCCCGTTGCGCCCCGGCGCAGCTGGCCTTTCCCAATGATAACCCTCAATTATCCAGGAGGAATCATCATGAACAGTGTTTATCGTCTTCTTGCAATAGCAAGTGCATTAATGGCAGTGCTCAGCGCGACGCTTAGCTTCGCCCAACAGGACAACTTGACCATCAAAAGGACAGCAGGCGACTTCTACGATATCACAATTTCCGGTGAGCGAAACGGTGATTTCGCAGAAGTTAAACAGGTAAGAACGAAGAAAAATAGTATTCGTTATGACAATACAACATTAGTAGGATACCATCCTTACATGAATATTTACGCTCTGGTTGTCTCTGGTGGAGATGGGAATGCCAGAAGCACCTACACTTGGACCTTTCAAGAGGAACTGCCATTTCTGGTCTATAGCATTAATTACTACGTCACGGACAATTATGCGGATTTAGGCAATGCCGAACTGGTGGACTGGCTGACGTTAGATAACTGGAATAGGATTTATGACAGCCATCATGACGACGGCTACTACTTCGGACTCGATTTGACAGGCAGTTCCTTTGATGCTCCAACAGAAGACACTATCACTGTTCACAACCTGAAGGTCGAAGGGGTTGCCGATCCTTTCTGGGCTACATTTCAGTGGAATCCCGGGAATCTCGAGCTTGAGTTGAAAGAGGCAGGGCCGGAGAATTGACATAGACCCCTCACGGCTGTCAGGCTGCCAAATTGCCAAGCTTTTGTGGCGGTTCCGGGTCTGACCAAGCAGATTGCCCTTTTGATATGTGTTTAGGTCAAAAACAAGGTCTTTTGTGGGCTTAGACCAACGTTTTTGACGTCGAAGAGGACCATTTAATCTAAATGAAGAGGTCAATCTGGTTAAGGCAAAATCAAAGGGATATTGTGACCGGCTGTCATGTCTCCAGACATGATTGACAAGAGCTCGTCAAGATGTGTAAAATCCCTTTAATTGAATAAAGGAGGCGCTAACTATGAAAACCATAGCTCTTGCGGACGATATGGTAGACAATCTGGCGCTTGTTCCCGGAAAGGACGTCGAGGAAAAAATTTCCCGGCTGCTTGAAAATACTTTCGTTTTGAATTTGAGGGAATGCGAAGATTACCTCTTCAAGTTCGAGTCTAAATACGGCATGGACTTTAAGGGCTTCGCAGAGCTCTGGGAACAAGGCGGTATCCCGGAAAAGTACTCCCATGATGTCGAACGAGATTTTATGGAGTGGGAAGGCTTTACTATGGAGCGGTCAAGTCTGTTAAAGACGTTGCGGAACCTCAAAGCGAAAGCGGCAAGCTGATGTACGACTCGGTTGGGGCCCTTCTGCATGAGCTCGAAGAGTTGAAACAGGAGCTATTCCCGGATGCTGGTCTTGAGATCGTTTACAGCAGGTTCAATAAGGCAAGCATCCGGATGCTAATCGATGCAAGCTTCTTGGTCGATATTTACTTCAATGCCGAGAACGGTCGTTGTGATTTTTCTCTGATTAAGGCTGAAAGCCGAATTTTCGGTTATGATAATCTTGGAAAGTGGCACTATCATCCGGTTGACAACCTTGCGGATCACGTTAATTGCGATGCGCCGACGATGCGACGGGTTCTAGAAGAAATGGCGGCGATAATGCAGTCACAGAGAGAGAAATAACGGCGCGTGGTACACGTGACCCGAGCTGATTGCCTCCGAGGAGTTTCATGCGCCACTGGGTGCCCGCCCTTGGCGAACCGCAACCAAACGTGATTTAGGACGTTACAGCCCGTACAGCACGCTGTATTTTCCCTTCAGATAGCGCAAGTATGGTTCGGTTTCCAAATATCTCCCCGTTGCGCGCTCCATGACTTCCGAGGCCGTGAGCTTGCGGCCGTGCCGGTGGATGTTCTCCCTCAACCATGAACGGAGTATAGAGAAGTCCCCCTTTTCCATCTCACTGATGATCTCCGGGTGAGCCCTGAGGGCCGCTTCGAAAAGCTGGGCGCTCATCAGATTCCCAAGGGTGTAGCACTGGAATGCCCCGCCGATGATTCCCGAAAACCAGTGCATGTCCTGGAGCACCCCGTCCCGATCGTCGGGCGGCACGAGGCCCAGGTCCTTCCGGTAGCGCTCCCCCCAGGCCTCAGGCAGGTCTCTAACGGAAAGGTTTCCTTCCAGGAGTGCCAGCTCCAGGTCGAAACGGATCATGACGTGGAGGTTGTATGTCACTTCGTCTGCGTCCGTTCGGATGAGAGACCGTGCCACCCGGTTGATGGCCCGATAGAAGGTGTCCGGTGACACGGAGCCGAGCTGGGACGGAAAAGCCGCCTGGAGCCGGGGATAGAAGAAGGTCCAGAAGGGACGGCTCCGGCCCACGAGGTTTTCCCACAGGCGCGACTGGCTCTCATGGAGGCCCGATGAGGCGCCGTCGGCAAGCGGCGTCCCCTCCAACTCCATGGGGATCCCCTGCTCATACATGGCATGACCGGCCTCGTGAATGGTGCTGAAGAGCGCCTCTCCCAGGTATTGCTCGTCCACGCGGGTGGTGATCCGTACGTCCCCCAGGGAAAATTTGGTCATGAAGGGGTGTGGGGTCTTGTCCTGGCGGCCCCTTTCGAAATCGAAGCCCAGGTGCCGGACCACGTCCATCCCGAATTGAAGCTGGGCTGCCTCAGGATAGGTCCGGCGCAGGCACGCGTCGTCTGCAAGGGGCTTTTCGCCGATGGCCTCCACCAAGGCCACGAGGCCCGGGCGGAGACCTGTGAAGAGCCTTATCACCTCAGAGGCCTTCACACCGAAGTCCGCGAAATCGATGAGGGGATCGGCGATGTGCTCATATCCCGGGAAAAACCCGGCCAGCTCGCGGCTCAGCGCCAGGGTCCTTTCCAGGTAGGGCCGAACGTGGGGGAAGTCATCAGACGGTCGAGCCCGAGTCCATGCCTGGTAACACTCGGTGGTGTGGACCTGGAGCCTGGCTACAAACTCCGGGGGCACCCGGATCGCTCTATCGTGGTCCCGCCCGGCCACCCGGATCAGGGAGGCCTCATCCGAGTCATGGGGCAGGCCTTCCTCATATTGCCGCAGGTCCTCGATGAGTTGCCCCAGGGACGGGTCCACGAGCTTTTCATGGGCCAGCCTTCGTAAGGTCCCGAGCTGGCGCCCCCTTGCAGCAGCACCTCCCGGCGGCATGTGGGTTGCCTGGTCCCAGTAAAGGAGCGCCCCTGCGGCCTCCAGGTCGTTGATCTCCATGAGCCGTGCCTTCAATTCCAGGAGCTTGTTGGATTCCATCCCTTCCTCCAGTTACAGAAGCGGAGATTATGTGTAGGTTCCTCAGCCCTTGTGCAGCCAAGACGTTGATACCCTGAACGATCCAATCAAATAGAACCGAACGGACCCCTCTTAGCCCGGTCATAGATCCAATTCGTGGCGATAAATATCGTGAACGTTGGAACAGAAGCAACGGAACCCCTTCATCGCTCAAAAAAAAACCATGTGAAGAGACGTTGACACCGCTCGACCACAATTTTTACGGCGCAGCATCTCTTTTCGGACGAAATAATTCCCAGGGGCCCACCCTATCTTTCTTGAGAAGTCTCAAGTTCTGTTCACGGACGACCGGTTCCCAAAGCGCTAGCACCGGGGCGATCTCGTCCTCTCGCGCAATTAGAAAACCGTGGCCCTCCAACAGCTGACTGTGAGCCTTTTTGATATCGCTAGCATAGGTATAATTTGACAAACCGCCGAAGTCCTCAAGATAGAACTGGAGCGATGGTTGCAATCCCGGATAAAATATCACCTGTTCCTTTGCCGAAACTGTTTTGACAATCGTCTGTGCTAACTCTCGTTTGCCGTTGAATTTTTCGAGCTCAGGCGCGGCAGCGACAAAGTAAATCAAGAACACGGTGTAAAGCACTCCAATAGAGGAAACGGTAACGGTGAAACTCGTCCTTCTGAAGCTAGCGAAGAACATAAAGACTCCTGCAGCGAACAAAGCGACCGACACCACGAGGAATTTTCCGGATGTAAGAATGGGCAGAATCTTGGCGACGCCCGTCGGATCAAGAAATGTCAACCGCTCGATCGTGTTTGTCGGATTGCCAAGGCGAAGCGAAATAAGGCCTGCAGCCAAGATCACGCAGACTGTTCCGAGCAAGATCCACAACAATCCATTACCCCTCCTCCATGGGGCGGACAATTTCGGCAGCATGTCAAAGAAATAGGCCAATAATATGGAAGTGAACGGAAGTATCGGGATCAGATAATAGTATCGTTTCGATCCCGAAAACGAAAAAAACAAGAAAATTGCGGTCATGACGATCAGAAGTTGTTTCATCTCGCGCGGCATTGTCCGCCAGTTCTTAAGCACGTAAAAAATCGCAAGCGCGAAAAACAGGACCCACGGTAACAAAATTTTCCACAGGTACAAGATGTAAAAATACCAAGGTTTCTCGTGGTCAAACGGCGCGACGAACCGCAAGATATTTTCACGGTAAACCATAAACAGCGCGTCCCATTTTCCGGTGGCGAGCCAAGCCAGTACGAACAGGGTGAAATAAAGAGCGACAGACAACGTTCCTGCGAACACAAAGTGCTTCAAGCGAAACCACTTCCAGTCTTTAAAAATGATGCTGTGCAGCAGTATGACAAAGCCTGGAAGGACGTAGCACAGGGGCCCTTTGATCCATGATGCGACCGCCATCATTGCAGTCAATCCATAAAACCAGAGGTTTCCTGGGGAATCCTTGAAACGGAAAAACATCCAAATCAATAAGAGTAAGGCGGCAAGGTTTAGCATTTCCGTTTCAGCATTTGTACCCCACTTCAAAAACTGAACGGTGGTCAACAGGATAAGCGCAGCCATGACTGCGACGCGGCGACCGAACCATTTTTCAGAGAGAAGGAATGTCATCGCCAGCGATCCGACAGCCGCAAGCGCTGAGGGTAGCCGAAGCGTGGTTTCGGTTACACTTCCCGAAATTTTGCTAACCAGAAGCTGCAACCAGTAACTGAGATAGGGTTTATCGAAATAGTCGACGAAGCCAATTTTGAGCACAAAAATATGGTCCGTTGCATACATCTGTTGCACGATGCATGCCCAATAGCCCTCTACCGTCTTTAAGACAAAATCGAGGTTCGTAAACAGCAGCGGCGAGGCCAGCACTAGCACAAGCAGGATTTGAACGTGCTCCGTGTTTCTGGCTAACCTCGATGATAGATGGTCTTTCATTGGTTAGACATTACTCCCTGGCACGCAAGCCAGCCATCTCTTCCAACCACGGCCGATTTGTTGACACCTGATTCCACTACTTTTCCGGTTTGGGATAGAATGTCACCGAGAGGTTCGAAGACGATATCCCGCCGCCGAGCTTTTTCCAGGAAATCCTGAAACAGGGGGAGGCAACGGATCCCTTCTACTTCGGCATGGATGGTCAATACATTGAGGCGATCCGGCCGGATCGTGCTGAGAATGTATTCATTGTATGTTGCAGGTATGCATTTCACCCCGATGACTTCATCATAAGTCGGCAGAGTGGTCGGCACCTGAACGTGAGCGAGTCGCTGGCCGCCAACTATCGGTTGAAAGATGGAATCGCCCCGGCAGTCGGAGTGGTAGCGAAAGGAAAAATGGTCGATTGCTTGAAGAACGTCTGGCGTGATTCGCCAGGCGGGTGCTGCAAAACAATCGGGGGGCCGCCCCAAGATGTCTGCGAGCGAATCGTACCCCTGCTGAATCTCGCGGGTTAAGGTAGGTGGGTCCATCCGTTCCACCCGCGTCTGCCAACGGTGATGGTCCCAGGCATGGAGCCCGACTTCATGTCCCGCTGCCGCAGCTTTCCGTATGGATTCAGGGCACCGTTTTCCGATGAGCGGTCCGGGGCAAAGCGTTCCCCGCAGCAGGATATCCCACCCGTAAAGACGTGCGGGTCGTGTTCTGATCATCTTGGTGAGAAATGCGGGACGTATCAGGCGCCATAGATGACGGCCCATGTTGTCCGGCCCCACCGAAAAGAAAAAGCTCGCCCGAATATGGTAGCGGGCCAAAAGATCGATCAGGTTCGGAACCCCGGTGCACGTGCCCCGCAGGGTATCGACATCGATACGCAAGCCGACATGGATCATAGATTCTGCTCCCGGCTGCGGACCACATCTTTGAGAAAATAATCAAGGGTTTCGCCAACGGACTGTTCAAGGGGCACCTTTGGGTCCCATCCCAGGATTCTCCGCGCCTGGCGGATGGAGGGGCGCCGATGCTGCAAGTCCTGGTAGCCTGATCCGTAAAATGTTCGGGCGTCAATGTATTTGATGCCGGCATCGGGAGGAAAGTGCGATCGGAGCGGATGGGCGGCAAATTGTTTCCGGAGAATATCAGCAAGCTCTTGCATGCTGTACTCGTTATCCGGATTTCCGATATTGAAAATCCGGCCGTTACAGGAACCATTGTTGTTCTCAATAATCTTGAAAAGACAGTCGATGCCATCCTTGACATCTGTAAAACACCGCTTCTGTCTACCACCATCGACCAGACGGATGGGGGTGCCTTCCACCAGGTTCAGGATGAACTGGGTGATCACCCGGGAGCTGCCGATTCGGGCAGAATTCAGAGAGTCGAGTCTCGGTCCGATCCAGTTAAAGGGGCGAAACAGGGTGAACTGCAAACCCCTATCGGCGCCGTAGGCCCAGATCACGCGATCGAGCATCTGCTTACTGCAGGAGTAGATCCAGCGTTGTTTATGGATAGGGCCCAAGACGAAGTTCGAACGCTGCTCGTCAAACTCGGGATCCTGACACATGCCATAGACCTCCGAGGTGGAGGGAAATATCAGCCGTTTTTCGTACTTGACGGCGTATCTTACGATGCGCAGATTCTCTTCAAAATCGAGTTCGAAGACCCGCAAGGGATTCCGGACATACTCTATGGGCGTTGCAATGGCCACCAGCGGCAGGATAATGTCACATTTGCGAACATGATACTCGATCCACTCGCGCATGATTGAGATATCCCCTTCCGCGAAGTTAAAATCAGGATGTCCCTTCAAACGTTCAATGGTATCTGAGTTTAGATCCATGCCATGGACCTCGTAGCGGCCGCTTTCAAGCAGACGCTCACTCAGATGATTGCCGATGAAACCGTTTACGCCAAGAATGAGCACGTGCTTTTTGCGTTGTTGTTCCACCATCAATTCCGTCTGGCCGTTGAACCGCATGCCGGCTGCCAGATTGAGTTCCGAGGCAAGCTGCCTGCCGCTTATGTACACACCGTTTTCGGTCTGCCCGAACTGAACCTCGACCGCTCCGTCGGCACAGGCGATCGTGAGGGGATCTGTGGAGAGCACCGTGCCAGGGGTGGAATCCCTTGATGTTTCCGCCACCTTGACTTGCCAAAAGATACACTTGCGATTCCCCAGATAGGAAAAGGCGCCTGGATAAGGGCGGGTCACCGCCCGCACCAAATTACGGACGCCGGCGGTATCCTGTTTCCAGTCGATTTCGCCGTCGTCCGGTGTGCGCCCGCCGAAATAGCTTGCCGATGTTTGATCCTGCGGAACCCGCTCGGCCCGGTTTTCCCGGATCTTGGGCAGTAGATCGTCCAGCAGGTCGCCTGCCGCAGTGGCAAGCTTTTTATGCAGGCTCAGGGCCGTGTCGTTGTCCTCAATGGCTACTCGCTTCTGACCGACAATATCTCCGTCATCCGGTCGCGGTGTCATGTAATGAAGTGTGACACCGGTCTCCTTTTCACCCTGGATCAGCACCCAATTCACCGGGCACCGGCCCCGATAACGGGGCAGGAGCGAGCCGTGCAGGTTGAGGCATCCTGCCGGCGGCAAATCCAGAATGTCCTTGCCAACCATGTTCCGGTAGTAAAAAGAAAAAATGATATCGGGCGCAATTTCCCTTATCCGTGCAACCCATAAGGGGTGGTTGATGTCGGCTGGATTATAAACTGGGATATCCCTGGCCGCTGCCAGTTCGGCCACTGACTCGAACCAGATATTTTCATTTGGATCGTCTTGGTGGGTGAATACCGCCTGGATATCAAATCCGCAGGCCAAAAGTGCCCTGATTCCCGTGCATCCGATGTTATGGTAGGCAAGTACGACGGCTTTCATGCGTTTCTCCTGGAGTTAAGGTCATATGGCCGAATTTGTGATCCGTATCGCGGTTAGATAAGGTGCATTTCTCCGGGGCCGGTGACGGGTTTGCGCCACGGATTTCCTGAATAAAAAAGCGGGGCCTGCAGCGGACATCGTGGTAGATTCGGCCGATGTATTCGCCAAGCAGGCCGAGGCTGATAAATTGGGCCCCGATAAAGACAAAGAGCACGGCGAAGAGCGTGAATACGCCCTCGGCGGCCCACACGGCTCCGTAGACAAGACGCAGTACCATGAGCAAGATGCCGAAACCAAGGCCGCACGTCGAAATCATCGCTCCAATGAAGGAAAGAAGGCGCAGAGGAAAGGTGGACATGGAGGTGAGCAGGTCGAACTGCAGAGAGATCAGCTTCAGAAAGCTATACTTGGATTCCCCCTTTTCACGCGGTGCGTGTCTGACCGGAATTTCGGCAGTGCTTCCCGCAAAGCTGTTGGCCAGAATGGGAATGAAGGTGGATCGTTCCCCGCACTGGAGCATGGCATTGACAATGGTGCGTCGGTAGGCCCTGAGCATGCATCCGTAGTCATGCATCATCACTCCGGTGGTTCTTCTGACGATCCGGTTGATCAGAGCAGATGCGGCGCGCCGAAAGACAGTGTCCTGCCGATTTTGGCGCACGGTGCCCACCACATCGACACCGGTATCCATCTCGCGCACCAGGTTTGGAATTTCTTCGGGTGGATTTTGGAGGTCGGCGTCCAGGGTAACGACGATCTCACCTTTGCTTTGCTCCAGGCCGGCAAATATCGCCGAGTGCTGGCCGTAATTTCTGTTTAAAATTAAAGCGACCACCTCGGGGTGGTGATCAGCAGCCTGAAAAATGATATCGCGGGAGCCATCCCTGCTGCCGTCATCCACCAAAATGATCTCAAAGCTGCGACTCGCCTTCTTACAGGCGGCAACACAGCGATCGATGAGTTCCAAAAGATTGTCTTTTTCGTTATAGACCGGAATGACCACGGAAAGCTCCGGCGCATTCATGCGAGTACCTCCTTGATGGCCGCTACTACCGAGTCCACGTCCTCCAGGGCCATGTCCGGAAACAGTGGAAGGGAACAGATACGTTCCGAATTCCACTCGGTAGCCGGCAGGGCGCCTTCGGGCAGCCGCAATGTTTCGTGGTAATATTTTTGCGTGTGCACCGCTTTGAAATGGAGACCGGTTCCGATATTGCTCTTTTTCAGTTTTGCCATGAAGGTGTCCCGGTCTATGCGGGCCCGGTCGGTATCCAGGCGGACAATGAAGAGGTGCCAGGCGTGTCGCATGGGATAGGACGGTACGGCAAGGGGCAAAATCTCATTCACGCCGGCCAGAAGTTCCTGGTAGCGGTGGGCCAGACGCGACCGTTTCTCAATGAAATTTTCCAATCGGGCCAATTGCCCCAGACCAAGGGCCGCAGCCATGTCGGTAAGGTTATACTTAAATCCCGGTTCCAGAACCTCTGCCTGGGGAGCACGCCCTTGGATGGTCCGGTCATAGGCATCCACTCCAAGGCCGTGAAACTTCAACCGGCGGACCCGTTCAACAAGATCGGGATCATCGGAGCAAAACATCCCGCCCTCGCCGCAGGTCATGTTTTTGATGGGGTGAAAGGAAAAAATGGAGGTTCCCCTCCGGCCGATCTTCTCCCCCCGGTATTCCGTCCCCAGGGCGTGAGCCGCATCTTCTATCAGCATAATGGCTTTGGCAGAGGCCATCTCCCGAAAGGGGGCCAGGTCGACGGGCGCTCCGGCGAAGTGGACCGGGATGATGAGACGTGTCCGCTCGCTCACATGGGGCCTTATGGTCTCCGGGGAGATCATAAGGGTATCCCGGTCCACATCTGCAAACACCGGTGTGGCCCCTGAAAGAACAATGAGGTTGACGGTAGAGACCCACGTCATGGAGGGCGTGATCACCTCATCACCGGGTCCGATGCCCAACGCCCGGAAAAGGAGGTGCATGCCCGCCGTTGCGGAGGAAATGGCCACTGCCTCCGCGCAACCGAGGTATTGGCTGAAACGCTGTTCAAACTCCGCACACTTGGACCCCGTCGTGATCCACCCCGAGCGGAGCACCTCTGCGACAGAGGCGATATCCTCCTCCGAGATCGATGGACGTGAAAAGGGCAGGTATTCACTTCTCACCATTTTTGTTTCCTTTCAAATGCTTCATACTCATCCACTCCTTGTGATCAGGTCAACCCGGGAGAGATGACCACGATCTTCAACCCAACAGAGCCGTCGGCACACCCCTCCGGGGACACCAGGAAGAGAGAAAAATGCCAGAGAAAGCATCAACACGGCAATGACAAATATAGGGCACCCAGTTAACGAAGAGATTACTTGAGATTTACCATTTGGTAATTTTTAACGCAATTCCAAGGCTTAACTACTTAAAATCTATATGGAAAAAGAGGTTGGGCGCGGCTCAAATTTTGGTGACCCCCAATATCTTGAGGAAAACCGGGAGCGCGATCAGGACCATCGGGAATTGAACGATGAGCCCCGATATGATGGCGACGGCCAGAGGTTGCTGCATGGCCGATCCCTGTCCGATGCCGAGTGCAAGAGGAAGGAGCGCCAGAATTGCTGCCAGGGTGGTCATAGCGATGGGTCGCATGCGGTTCGTGCCGGCTGAAATGAGGCGTCCGGTGAAATCGCCCTCGGCGGGCAAATCCTCATACTCCGAGGCGTAGAAGATCCCCACTTCCGTCACGATCCCAACGATCATAGTCATCCCCATCATCGAGGAGATGTTGAGCTCTGTTCCAGTGATCCAAAGACCGATGAACACGGCCGAGGCGGAAAGGAGCGTCGTTGAGAGGATGGCCAGGGCAACGCGAAAACGCTCATAGAGAAACATCAACAGAAGAAAAACCAGCAGCACCGCCGCGGTAAAGACCATGATCAGACCGTTAAAGGCGATTTGCTGCTGCATATAAAGCCCTCCGAGGCTGTAATACATCTCGTTGGGTAAGAGGCCGGGGCGTTTGAGAACCTGTTTTACGTCACGAATCACCGACCCCATATCCCGCCCGCTGATGCGGCCGGTTACGGCGACCATTCGTTTCAGGTCATCGCGCATGATTTGCGGCTGCCCTGTCACCGCGCTGACAGTCGCTATTCTCTCGATGGGGAACAAGTGCCCATCCGGGGCTCGCAGCTGCAAGTGTTTGACGTTCCATTCGGTTGCCCGCACCCTGTCCGGGACCCAAACCCTTACGCCCACCATCTTTGGTCCACGCTGGACCTGGGTTGTAACCACCCCACTCAAGAGCCCATCCAAGGTCTTTGTTACGGATTCCGGGTCCACGCCTTCCAAGGAGGCCTTCACACGGTCTACCTTGATGTCCAGAGCGTCGCCGGCAAGGACAATGCCGTCCTTCACTTCCACCACGCCTGGAATTCCTGCGACGGCCTCGGCGACTTTAGGTCCGACCTTGCGAAGCAATTCACCGTCATCGGAAAAGAGCTTGACTTCAATCGGCTGAGGAACTGCGGTGAGATCACCTATGAGATCCTCCATCAACTGGGCCATCTCAATCTCGAGCCCGGGAACGGAATGTTCTATTCGTGCCCGCACCTCGTCCATGACCGTCCAGATAGGAGGTCTGGGGAACGGCTTCAATCGGACGAAGAAGTCCCCTTCGTTGGCTTCGCTGAGTGTGCCGCCGAGGGCGATACCGGTGCGCCGGGAATAGGTCTCGACGGCCGGGGTCGACCGCAGGATTGCACCGACCTGGTGCAGCAACCGATCCGTTTCGGCAACCGAAGTCCCCGGCGCCGTTTTATAATCCAGAATAAACCCTCCCTCGTCCATGGTGGGCATAAATCCGGAGCCCACATGGGTGTAGCCCAACCAACCCGCTGCCAGCAGGGGTATGAAAACGAAAAGGAGCAGCCAGGGGTGCGCCAGGAGGCGGCTTATGAGCGCTTCGTAGCCGCGATGCGCACATCGTGTGGGTGCACCACCGTCCTCTTTCTCGGCATCCTTGGGGGTCAGTATATGGTCAGCCAAGAGCGGTTCGACCAGCCAGGCCACAAAGAAGGAGATGAAAAGGCTGGAGGCCATGGTCAGAGAAAGGGATCTGAAAAAGGCGCCTGTGACTCCCGACAGGAAAGCCAGCGGCAGGAAGATGATGATGGTGGAAGCCGAGGATCCCATCAGCGGAGTGCTGAACTCCCGGGCGGCGCGCATCACATGACGATGGTGATCGCCGGTGCTTCCCCGCAGTCGGCGAATAATGTGCTCCACCATGACGATGGTGTCGTCGATGATAAGCCCGACCGCGGCCGCCATGCCCCCGAGGGTCATGATGTTGAAGCTCATGTGCAAGACGTAGAGCAAAAGCACGGTAGAGGCCAAAACGGCGGGCACGGAAATGACGGCTATCAAGGTGATCTTCAGGTTGCGCAGGAAAAGCAACAAAACGATAGCGGCAAGCACGACACCGATCAGGATGGCGTCTCGTACACCTGCGGCGGATGCGAGAACCAGCTCGCTTTGATCATACCAGTTGGCGATGGCGACGCCCGGGGGCAGGTGCTTGTGAAATTCAGCCAGCTTGGCTTTTAGCTCACGGTCGATCTCCACCGTACTGCCGCCTGGCTGCTGGTAGATCTGAAAGATAACGGCTTCGTGGCCGTCGGCGGTGACCCGCGTCCACCGGGGTGCCGTTGTGCGACTCACCGTGGCAACGTCATCAAGCAGCACCACGCCGTCTTCACCGGAACGTAAAGCGGTTTGACGTATACTGGAAAGATCGTGCAATCGCGTGTCGGACACGACCAGGTAGAGCTTGTAATGATCCTCGAGGCGGCCCACCGCTGTGATGACATTGGCTGCGGAAAGCGCCGCCGCGACATCCTCCAGAGACAGGCCAAAGGAAGCCAATCTTGCCGGGTCCACCGTCACGCGGTACTCCTCCTGAGCACCACCAACCACATCCACTTTGGCCACACCCTTCACGGTGGAGAGCAATGGCCTCAATTGATACAGGGCGATGTCTCGAAGCTCGACCAGCGAATGCGTGTCGGAAATCATGCTGTAGGCCAGAACCGGGAATACGGTGGGATCCATGCGTCGGACCACAAAAGTGGTCCCTTTGGGCAAGGAGGAGAGGGTTTGGTTGATTGCCGACTCAACCAGCAAGAGCTTGGCCACCATGTCCTGGCCCCACTCGAATCGAGTGGAAATATCGGCGCTGCCTCGGGTCGTCGCGGATCGGATGCCGACAACGCCGGGGACCCCGCGGATGGCTTCCTCCACCGGCCAGGTGACCTCAAGTGCCATGCGATCTGCCGGACGATCACCGGCTTCAAGACTCACATCGATTCGGGGGAAATCAACCTGGGGAAAGAGAGCGACCGGAAGCCTCCATGCGCTCACCAATCCGCCGCAGACCAACAATGCCAGGAGGAAAAGAATCGACCGGCGATGGGCCTGCATCCATTCTGTAAAGGTCATCTGCAGGCCCCAGTGGTGACTTCCATTCCGTCCGACAGTTCATAGTTTCCTTCGACGACTGCCTGTTCACCGGCCCGGAGATCGGCTCCCATGACCTGGTAGGCTTCAGCGTTTTCGAGGCCGATCCGGACGAAATGCTTCACGGCTCGGCCTTCTGTCACAGTGAAAAGGACATATTTGTCCCCTTCGGGCAGAACGGCGGGTCTGGGCACGATCAAACCCTCCGCGGATCTGATGGGTATCTTGCCGGTAATGAATTCGCCCAAGAGAAAACCTTCAGGGGAAGTGAGTGTAACGAAAACATCGATCAGGCGAGTGGAAGGGTTGACGGCGTACGAGACCTTGCGAATTTGCCCCTGGACTTCAGGTGAGGCGGGAGCGTTCGAACGACTTAGCAAAACCGTCTGCCCTGGCTTGACTTGGCCGATGTTCTCCGGTTCCACTCCCAAACGCGCCTCGAGACGATTCTGGGCTACGATCTCTATCATAGGATTGCCGGCGGGGACGATGGCGCCCTCCTGGACGTGGACCTTTTTGATCAGACCAGCCACGTTGGACGAAATTTCGGTCTGGCCGTTAATCCCTCGACGGGTCAGGCTTTCGAGACCCAACTTTGTCTGTTCCATCGCCCGTTTTGAAGAGAGCAATTGCTCATTGGTCGCGAGCCTCAGGTCAAATCGGTGCTTCATCTCCTTGAAAGCTTCTTCTTGCAGCTGATAGTCATTGCGGGCCTGATCCAATTTCAAGAGCGTATCCGGGCTCGGTTGAAGCCGCAAGAGGGCCTCCCCCTTGGCGACTTTCTGCCCATCACTGACCATGATGACCAGGATCTGACTCTCAAAGGGCTTCGAGAGCGTCTGGAGCGCTCCTGGGGCGGGGATCACCGATCCATACACCACGATCCGCTCCGTTAGGACCCCCTCCTTTATGGGGGCTGTTTTCACACAGGCGACAGGGCCTGCCTCGGTCTGCCCTTTCAACGATGACTTCGGCCCCTGCTTTTCGTTTGGTTGACCCGACACGGATCCCTTCCCATAGCCCTCTGCCGCAACCCAAAGAACTGCGAATACAATGATCATACCCCACCAAAGCTGTTTCATTCCGTCCCCTTGTCCCCTTGGGCTTGTCCCAAGTATTTTCCGGCAGCGATTTCCAGACCGATCACCTGATCAACCAACTTCATCTTCAGGTCCAGGAGTGCGATCTGGGCCGCGATCAATTCATCGCGCTTGTTGTAATAGGTCAAGACATCTGCACTGCCCTGCAGCAGGGCGCGGTAATACGTGTCAACCAAATGCTTAAGGGTCGGAAGGTACTCCTGTGCAGCTGCAATCTGACGGTGAACGGATTCAATATTTTCGCAAAACTTTCCCAGGTTTGAGCGCGCTTCGAAGAGGCGGTCCATGTATTCGTCGAACAGCTGCTTCCTGGTTGCGCGTTCGACGGCGATTTTCCCTTGGTTCCTGTCGAAAAAGGGAAGACCGATGGTCACGGAAAAACCGCTCGTCACCACATTTCCGGTATCGCGGGCGTGCGAAAGCCCGGTCGTAATCCTTGGAAATTGACCCAAAATGGCCGCCCTCACGAGTGCCTCCTGACTCTCATATCCCATTTTGAGCGCAACAAGGTCCAGCCTCCTGTCCGTTATCCCGTCCATAAGCGAATCCAAGAGAAGGAACCGCTTCCGCTCCGGGAAGAATGATATCCTGCTGAAGACTAACCTGGTGATCGGGAGGAAACCCGATGGTGTCATTCAAGGCGATGCGTTCCTGAGCAAGGTTCTGCTCGATGCCGAGCACGGAGAGGTGAACCTTTTCAAGAGAGGCCTGGGCCGCGGCGAGATCCAGGATGGTCATATCGCGGAGACGAACTGCCTGCTTGACCGACGCAAGATTTTCCTTGAGGCCCTTTTCTTCTTCCTTGGCGACCGACAACTCCTTCTCCAGCAGAAAAAGCCGGTAGGCGTGAAGCTTCGCAGCCTCCGCCACCTGCCATTCCTGCCAGGCCACCCCGAGGTCCACGGAAGCGGCATGTGCCCGTGCAGCGGTCAAATCCGCTCCCCTGGTGATCAGGGCATAGATGTCATAGTCGATGCCCAACCCGAACCCATTGACCGTCCCCTGGGTTGTCCCTCCCGTTGGAAAGTCAAGGCTGCCTGAAAACTGCGGGTTGGGAAGGATCCCCGCCTGGTAGAGCTGGGCTGAAGAGACGCCTCTTTTGTCCCGGTCTGCCTTGAGCTTCGGGTTTAAAAGCACAGCAAGAATCGCGGCTTCGTCCGGGGTGAGACCGTTTCGGAGATCGATCTCAACCGGTTTCAATATGGGATGGCTTATTTTTCCCGCCTGCGCCTGAATCGAATCCACATTCTCCGGTTGCAGTGCCCTCGCTGTGGCTGACCGATCCAAGGGCATCGGGTGATAGGTTTCGCAGCCCACCACCAAAAGAGCCAGGATGGCCAGAACCCCTCCAAGATAGATGGGCCTTATTTTTCTATCTTTTTCCATACACAAGGAATTATTTACATCGAAAGTTAGGGCGAGTTCATTAAACTCAATTCAGCACAAGTTGCGATAGGGAACGCCCAAAGGTGGAAACCGCGCGAATCTCATCTTGGCGGCGTTTCACCTTGTTCTTTGCCCCGTAATTGCACGCTACCGGGTGAGCCCTTGGTTGGCGGCGAACCAGTTGGCACCGCCGTCATTACTCTTGAAAACCCCTCCAAACGTGCCTGCATAAAGGGTTGTCGGACTGGCCGGATTTATGGCCAGTTTTCGCACATCGGTATCCTTGAGCCCGTTGTTGACCACATACCAGCTGGTCCCGCCATTCATGCTTTTCATGACCCCTCCATAGGCGCCGGCATACAGGGTCGCCGGATTGACGGGATCAACGGCAACCTTCTTCACGTCTGTGTGGCTGAGCCCTTCGTTTATGATGGACCAGTGAGCGCCTCCGTCTGTGCTTGTCATGATTCCACCGTAAGCACCCGCATAGAGGGTGCTCGGGGTGACCGGATCAACAGCCAAGGACCGGATGTTGGTATGGGAAAGGCCGGTGTTGATGGGAAACCAAGTCGCGCCCCCATCCGTGCTTTTGAAGACGCCCCCGAAGGTGCCAGCGTAAAGGGTGGATGGGTTTACAGGATCGATGGCCAGGGTCCTCACATCCGTATCCTTGAGACCTGGAGCGGTGGACCAAGTCGCGCCCCCGTCCGTGCTTTTTAAGACGCCTCCATAAGTGCCCGCGTAAACGGTGGTCGGATTCAAAGGATCGATGACGACCTTTTTCACATTGGTGTTTGTCAACCCGCTGCTGACGGCGAACCAATTCCGGGCGCCATCCGTGCTTTTGAAGACGCCCCCGAATGCACCGGCGTAAAGGGTTGTCGGGTTCACCGGATCGATAACCAGGGTTCTCACATCGATCCTTTCAAGACCCTTGTCGGCGCGAAACCAGGTGCCAGCCGCGTCTGTGCTCCTGAACACCCCATCGTAGGTGCCCGCATAAATGATAGCGGGATTCACAGGGTCGATGGCCAATGTCTTAACGTTCCCACCCTCGGGACGGCTCTTGGCCGGCTGTTCCGTTCTAGCCGAGTTAGGTCCAAAAATAAACATTATCAAGAAGACCAACCCCGCCACCAAAGCAAGCTCTCTTTTCACCGATCTTTTCATCATCCCCTCCTCCCTTTTGTGAACGGCAAATCCGTGGGCCTCGAACCAGCTTAACCGTTCGTCTCTAAGAGATGGAATGGGTAAAAGACCGTATTTTAGGAGGAATAAGCAAGTATACTCTTTTAGGAAAAGGGGTTCAAAACAGAAATTGGACCGGTAGGTATTTTTTCCGAACCTTTTCGTTCTCTCGGATATCATGAATAGTCCCATAATAAATAATCATATGATTGTCGATGACGTATCCTCGATTGCTGGCTCTCAAGAGAGCTTCTCGGGGGGAGGAAGGTGCTGATTCGAACACATATGTCCAAGACTCCATGGGCTTCAGAATTTCTTCCGACTCCTGGACGCAAAGTCGACTGCCAGGGGCAAAGGTATTATCACTACGTGTCAGAATTAAGACGTATCGTAAACGACGGTCTTTCAATACCGCCAGAACACATAACCTCCAGAGCCGCTATTATCCTGATAGACCTGCAGAGGCAGAGCATTGCGCAGTTTCATAATTCTTTTTGCCCTGGCAATAAGCACTGTTCTGCCCCGGTTTCGGTCAATCAAACGGGTTGCGGAATTTGCATCAAGGAGTCTACCGGCGGCATCCTTATAATCCAGTCCATATTTCAACTCACCTTCCGATCCCAATAAATACACATCGTCGCGCTTCAAGGTCCAGCAAGCCGCTCCAACCGCTTCCTTGCAGGAAATAATGACCGTATCATGTCCTATTTGGTATTGATGCTTTTCCAGCAAACGACCCGGGGCGTTTGCCTCTATGACGAGGTCGGGTATGGTAAAGTGTGCCAGAAAAAGCAATAGTAACGGCGCAAGGCCCACCAATACAACCTTTCCTTTTCCATATCGACTGCGTAACGACCAGAAACAGAAAACAACCATACCAGCAAGCCCGGTTCCCGCCATCGTCGCCTTCCAAGGGTGGCTGTACAAGCGGAACCCCCCATAATCGAAAACTTGGATACAGATCAGGGTCAGGAGGATCAAACCGAAAAAAATGCCTGTAATGGCTGCACCCACTTGAAAGACCCTGCTTTTTCCCTTATCGAGTGTTCGTGAAAGCCCAAAGGACATGAGAATGGCAAAAGGCGGAAAACATGGGAGAATATAAGTGAGCAACTTGCCTTTGGAAACCGAGAAGAACAAAAAGGGCAGCACCAGCCAGCAGATGGAAAACCGGATCAACCGCCCTTGTGGGCTCCGCTCGCCTATCTGTTCCCGTATCCCTGCCAATGCCGCAGGGGTCAAGAATGTCCAGGGCATGAACAAACCCGGGGCGGCCATGAAGAAGAACCAAAATGACTCCTCGTGTTGGGCACTGTCGGTCATGAAGCGGCGGATATGCTCGTTCCAGAAGAAGAACCGCCAGAAATCCGGTTCCCTTAGATGGATCAATATGCTCCACGGCAAAGCCACCAATACAGCGGCAAGAATCGGCAGCCAGCTCATGCGAAACAAGTCAAGGTGACGGCGCTGCCAGATAAGATAGGAAGTCAGCACTAAAGCCGGCACAGCAAAGGCGAGAAAGCCTTTGGTCAGAAAGGCCAGGCCGCACGATACACCGGAAAACAGCAAAAAGCCCTTTTCTCTTGCAGTCCTCGGAGGCGCTTCAGAGGCCAAATAGAATGTGATTATGGTTGCGGTCAGAAAAAAGGAGAAAAGGCTATCGAGCACAGCCGTGTTACCAATTGCCGCCACTTCGAAACAAGACAAAAAAATGAGCATGGACAGGATGGCTGTCAATCCGTTTTCCTCGTTTGTATTTCGGCACATCCGGTAAACCAGCAAGTATATCAACAAGGCCGAAAGCCCCACGCCCATAGCAGACGGCAGGCGAACGGCAAAATTGTTTTCCCCGAAGAGCAGAATGGAAGCGGCGTGTACCCAATAGCCCAAGGGTGGTTTTTCAAAGTAACGCAGACCGTCGAAATGGGGAACGACCCAATCTCCCCCGGCAATCATTTCGCGGGGAATCTCGGCGTAGCGTGTTTCGTCCGGAACGAGAAGGTCCCGGGCGCCAAGAGGCAGGATGTATGAAATTAAAAAGAAGGATAGAAGCAGAAAAGCATATCGTGTTTTGAGTTCCATCGGTTGCACTTTATCTCATAGAGCTCAAATCCGTCGTTACCACTACGTTTTGGAAAACAACGGAAACCCACCTCTCCACCACCTGATTAAACAGGCATGCCGCCTGAAACAGGACAAGTCGCCAGAGGCTAGAATTTCACATGAACCAATAACCCAAGGGTTCCACTTGATGACTCGGCCATAGGAAGCACCGAAATGGAGCGATCCCTTTGCCTATCCAGATAAACCACGCTCTTTCCCACCACCGTGCCAAGAACCGCACCGCCGAACACGTCCGAGGCCCAGTGTTTGTCATCGCTGATCCGTTCCCACGCACTCAGACATGCAAGGCCGTAGGCCAATACGCCGGCCCAACGGCTCTCGTATTGATCCGCGAAGACCGACGCAATGGAAAAGATCGCGGTGGCATGTCCCGAGGGGAAGGCCGTGTCGGACATATCGAAAGAGAAGGGTTTGTAACTGGTACTCCCCCTGTCTCTCTTTGGTCTTGCCCTGCCTGTGGCGAACTTGCTAGATATGGAAATCGTATCGGCCACCACGAAGGATTCCAGGGACAAAAGGGAGGTCGCCTTCATTTTTTCGTTCTTCACCAGGTAGCCGGTCCCGCCCCAGATCGCCGCAACACCCACACAATAGGGGTATCCGATCTGTTCCCCGGCAATCGCCAAATTATCCAGGAAGGAGGTCTTGTGGTCCTGGACAAGCTCCCTGATTTTTTCATCCTCGGCGTAAAGCGCTCCACCAATGCCAACCAGGCCGAGTGTGATGATGGCACTCGTTAAATCCAGTCTCGACGGGGAGGTGGCCAGGTACTTGAAGTCCTCTGCGAGCCTGTCAAGAGGGGATGGCTTTTCATCAGCTGCCAGGGCATCCGTCAACAAAAAGAGCAAGAGCAATGGACTCAGAATCAGCATACCGGATCTCACACGTTCCCTCCTTGCCATAGATCGCCTCAACGCCACTGTGGTTGCGGCCCGTGCCTCAATGGCCTCAACCGGGGTATCCTTTGAGTGCCTTTATGAGCTCCAGAGCGGTGAACAACCACAAAAACCAAATACCCTTGGCAATTCTCTTGAACACGAGATGGGGATTGATCTCTATCCGCTCTCGGCTCTGGTAGCTCCGAAAACCAGGAACAAATCGACGAACTTTTGCACAATACTGTTCAAATTCCTTACCGAAAAGTTTCCCTAATCTCCTCTCCTCGAGCCTGACGACAAGCCAATAGTAGGAACAATAAATGAGACCAAAGACGATCACCACCAGGATCCGCTCCGATCCCAAAGCCACACCCATCGCCCCCATGAAGGTGAAGAGATAGAGGGGATTTCTGCAGATAGAATAGGGGCCGTCCTGACACAGTTCCTTACTTTTGCGCCCGAACACATAAAGGCCGCACCAGACCCTCCCGATCGTTGCCAGACCTACCAGTAGAAACCCGAGGATCTCGGCAAAATCATGGCGGTGATCCGTCTCTTGCGTCGAATGGCCAAACAAAACGGACGCAAAAACCATGGCGTAGAGGATCCAGACGACCCATCTCCGGTAACGCTCAACCGCGCTCTTTCTAGGGCGATCCTCGGGGCCCTTTCCAGCGGCCGATTCACGAACGGTCGGTGTTTCGATGAAGGCGCTACGCATTTTAGAACCTCAGTGCAGGGTCCCTATTTGATCTTGAAAAACCTGTCCTGTGGGCTGGGTCAGAATGCAGCCGTTCTTTCCCAAAGGATTTACCTTTTCAAATTCGAAGCACTAAATCCGAAACAATACCTAGACTGGCTTGCAGGGGGGTTGTCTGAGTTATCCTTCTCGTTGATCCGAGAGATGATCACAGAGAGCTGCCTTTCAGTCTGGAGGTGTCGAGCCCTTCTCCTGATTGGGGCGCCCGAAACCATCCAGGCCCCTATCCGCGCCCCAAGCCCCTTGAATCCCCAGAAAGGGCTCTATTGGGCCAACTGCAGGATCGCGGTTAGGAAGGACGTTCGCGCTTAAGCGGAACGGATGGTGGATAGTTGGGCGCCCCGTAATGATGGCATCCTATCAGGGGAAGCTTACGAGAAGATTATCTGGAGATTAAGTCTTGTTAAGGTAGGAAGAAGGGTAAAATGAGTTGTCAATCTGAGGGAACAAGACGAATCCGGGTTATCATGAAGGTGCTTTGCTTGGAGTCCCGCACTTCGTTTGTGGCCTCAGTTTCGCGCACCTTGCACCGCTTTGGCCACGGAGGCAGAATCGAAAGCCGCCGCTGAAAACAGCATGACCCAGTCTGGGTCGCCCTTGAGGCTGACTTGCCTCCAGGTTTGATTATCACAGCTTGCCTCAGGAAACCCCGAGTATTCTGAAATGGCCTATTTCCAAAAGTGTCCCAACGTTCGTTTTTAGATTGGAACAATCATATCTGTAAGCTCCACCCGTCAACGAGCAAATTACGGGGTTAGATGCAGTATCTTTACATTGTGATTTAAAAGATTATCGCGTATAAGTTAACGATTTGAGGAATCTCCCGATTCCGGGCTCACTGGACGGCGCCCATTCGCCTTGGCGGATCAAGATGCTAAGTGGAGTCTAGGTATGACCTCTCAACGAAACATTAAGTTGTGTATGGCCTCAACACACTTTTTCCCCACCAGAGGCGGAGCGACTCAACGGTTCCTGAGCTATTTGCCGGGGCTGCAGAAAAGAGGCTTTGACATCCGGCTCATCACCGGAACACCGAAGGCCAAGAAATCCATTGCTTCAGACAGCGGGCAACATCGGCACGACCTGCCGGTTGGCGATTTGCTTCTGCCGGATCAGGCTGAAAGCATCCCGGCACATCGCGTTCGTCTGCCAGATCGGGCTGGCTGGCGACGATCAATGGCGTTCAGTCAGGCGCTATTGAATTTCTGCCGGCAGCCGGGTTACAGGCCCGACGTGGTACAGGTTATCTCTTCTTTTCAGCCCCGGTCGATTCCTTGGATCATGCGCTTGCGCAGACTTGGGATCCGTTTGATCTATGCTTACACGATTCCGCTTTCGACTCCGTCCAACTTATTCAAGCGTGTGTTTCGTCAATGGACTTTTCGTATGCTGTTCGCAAATTTGGATTGTCTCGTAGTGGGTAGCAAGGTCATGGGAGACTTGCTGCTGCCACTTTGTCCGAGAACCCCAATTGAAGTCATACCCAACGGCGTGGACCTGGTTCGTTTTGGCCCTGTGCTCACCAAGCAGGAAAAAAATGACATTCGTGCCTCTCTGAACCTTTGTCCTGGTGACAAGATGGTCATAACGATTGGCGCCGTACATCCGCGCAAGGGCAGCGATCTGCTGCTGGAAGCCTGGGTACCCCTATCAAAACGCTTTCCAGAAGCCCACTTGTTTATCATTGGCCTGCGAAAAGATCTGAGCTATCCGGAACTTTCTGATTTTAAAAATAAAATTGAGTCACTTGTGTCTGCAGCCGGCGCCCCGGATCGTATCCACTTCCCGGGTCGTGTTTCAAACGTCACAGACTATCTGCAAGCTTCCGATGTCTTTGTCTTTCCATCCTTGCGGGAAGGCGTGCCCAACGTTGTTCTCGAAGCCATGGCATCGGGTTTGCCTGTGATCCTGACCCCCTTCATCGGGCTATCCGATGATTTTGGTCAACCTGGCCAACATTATCTATTGGTGGAACATAATCCCGACTCATTGGCCGTCGCTATGACCGAGCTCCTGGACAATGGCGAGATGAGGCAGAATTTAGGTGACCGCGCCAGAACGCTCATGGGAAGAACCATGGATCTGGAAAAGGTGCTCGACCGTTACGCGACTCTGTATCGTGACCTCGTAGATGAAATTTGACACTTTGAACCAGCCGTTTCCGGATGGACTTGAGATCGACTTTTGGACAAACACCGGACTGTTTGTTTGCTCTTGGGTATATGCGGCGCTGTAGATAAGACGCTCATACGGATTGAAAGCACCTACCCGTCAAATTTGAAAATCTCATTGAAGTAATAATCTCCAAGCTGCTTTCCTCTGGTCATGCGTTTCGTAACAGCGCGGGTATAATGGGTTTTTACCGGAATGTAGCCGTGAGTCGCCAAGAAAGACAAAATGTCTTCCTCACGAGACGGACTGATCTCGACCTGGATCGATATGGGACGCTCCGGACTGTCGAGAAGGCCGCTCATGCCACGAAGGATCCGCAACTCATTGCCGTCGACATCGATTTTTATATGGTGAGGCTTGGGAAATTCCCTCGACACGATTAAGTTGTCGACTGAAACTGCCTGTTTTAATTCGGAAATTTCCGGGAGGTTTACTCTATCAAATTTCTCATGATCGGGCACCAACTGACTGCTGGATTGACCTGCCTCGGCAGAACAATAATCGAACCGGAAGAAGCCCTGTTCGTCATTTAGTGCGAAATTGCATGGGCAGACAATACCCGTCAGTTTATTAAGGACAATATTGTTAAGCAGGCTTGAGAAGTTGGCACTGTGCGGTTCAAATGCGAAAACCTTGCCCGCATCTCCCACATGATAAGCTGCAAGAATCGTGTAGACTCCAATGTTTGCGCCGATGTCATAAAATACTTGGCCAGGCTTCATCTCCTCGCTGATCCATTCACAAGTACCAGGCTCTTTCACGAACATCTTGGAACATCGGGAGTATTCGCGCAGGTTTTCACAGCTAAAGCGGTAGCGAAAGTCTCCATCGGGTATTTCAACAACTCGCTTGAGCGACTGCCGGGCGGCAAAGAGATACTCGTACCACTTTTTTGCCAGGATGTTGGGATGTTTTATATTATCGTGCAATTGGATCATATCATATCTCTCTCATCAATTTTGGGTGATAAACTCCTAACACATGTAGAAAAATCTCTTTCGTTTTGACTTACGGCCACCCTGGCGATTGGGTTGAACCGGATGTGGTGTTTCAGCAAATATGGCATTGATTTCAGAATGAAAGCTATTGTGCCTTTAAGTGATAAAGATTAGCTATTAGAAAATTAGGGTAACTCACCACCACTGATCCACTCCTCGATAGTAGAGGCTTCGAAGGTACTCCATAAGGTGCCACTCATACCATGAGTAAACTGTGTTTTCCGGCTAAAGGCTTTGGCCCAAGCGTAAGATATGGAAAAGTGGCAGGAGGAACACTTGGCGTTCAAAAGGGGCTCAATATCGCTTGCGTAAGAAACCGTCGCCTGTTTGATTTCAAACGCAGTGGACCACAGGTAGAAACCTCCTGAAAAGCCTTGACCCGACGGCGTCGCACAAATGTAGAAGGTGTAGGTGGATGGAGGAAGAAAGGAAACAGGGATATCTCCGAATAGGGGTTCATCGATCGAACCGGTAACATTGGTTTTCCACGGAACAATCCCCTCTGAGTGGGGCTGAAGGGTGAGATCGGGGGTCAGCATATATATGTTGGCCGGGTCTAGGTCGTACATGAGGATGCCGAAATACAGGTCCATCGGCCCCGCGAAGGCATTCAGGCTTAAATGGAGCCGGAAGATATCTCCTCCGCTTGCAACCGGCCCGATGCCGATGGGCACTGCCTGATACGGATCAGACCCCTGGGCGGGAGCCTCTGACGGTGCGCATGAAATGACCATCCCCTGCGCAGGTACCGGAATGGGGTCCGCAACCGCATCGGCCGTTACAAAGCTTTTTTCGGAATTCTGCGCGGATGCGACAAAAGGGGATAGGGCCACGGCAACCAGTAGGCTTAACAATAAGTTGGCTTTATGGCTCATTGTCTTCCTTTTTGGAATGAGTGAAAACAAAACTGATCTTGGGCTTCTTTGCCCTCAACCTTGTCCGGCTCGGTGGTTCATCCGTCCAGAAGACGTAGCGCATCGGTAAGTGTCAGGTAAGACACAGTTTAAAATCAAGGGCCCTATTCAGGTCTGAGACAGACTCCTTTATGGATCGATCCGGCACAGGAAACTTGCAGACCACTGAATGCGGGCCAGCCATTTGACTCGGCGCGAATGGTCTCTCCCAAGGGGAGAGAGGCATTACTTGCCTGTGTCGAAGATGTTTAACCCATAATCAACTAGAAGAATCGTGCCGTCAATATCCCAGTCTGCCACCAGGCCGACGCCAGGACAGTAAACCTTGCCTCCCGAACCTGTTTCAACGGAGCTGGTCTCAAGGACCGCCACGCACTGGTCAAACGTGCCCGCTTGAATCGTTCCTCCCAGGCCCATTGCCACGTTTTCGGCGCGATCCGCGGCCACAGGAAGCGCCTTTTCCTGGAAATACCTTGAGCCCAACAGGAAGGTCCCCGGCATCTTAAGACCGGGCAGCGCACCGTTCACACCGGCTCGCCAGGTGCCGTCATGGGCAATAACCTGGCCGGCGTCGTAGATGTCCACATCCTCCCCAAAATAATAGACATCATTGGTTTCCTTGCATATGGCGAAGAAGTTTCTTGAAACCTCGTCCAGTTCGCCATCCCCAAATTCGCGTTCTTCTACGACCCTCGTTTGGATCGTGCCAATACCGGGAAGTGTGATCTCCTGCGTTTGGTCCAAAACGGAGCTCACGACGCGCAAGCTCTGCAGGTCACCTGAGTCGTCTTTGTTTTGCCCCTCAAGAACCAGCTGGTAACCGGGCGTGAGGACAACGTAGGGGTTGACCCCTACAGTCTCGAAGGTACAGTCTCCCAATCTGAAGTTCGAGGTGTAGCGGGAATCATCATCGGCGGCAATGGCCTGCGTGCAGGACAGTCCAAACAAGCCAGCTGCCATAATGAATGCCGAACAAAACACCATTACACCCAATATTTTCTCACTAGATCGACTCATCATTTTCATCGCAAAGACCTCCGTTTCTAGTTAAAGTTAACAGGATTCCGACTTAAGACGACCGTTTCCCTTATCGTGAGTCATCAGGCCTATGAAAGAGTGCCAGCTATCTGCTTTCTCCTGTTTTATCAATTGATTAAGACAATGATGGATAGCCCCTACTGCCAGTGCCAATTATAGTTGGTGAGGTTAATCCGACAATTACCGGAACATCTTTCATAACTCGGGGCCGTAACACGCAACCAAACAGAAAGGATGGTGGACGCTTTCGCACCCCGCAATGGTGCCACCATATCAGGTGAAGCTTACGGGAAGATTATCCGGACATTAAGTGTTGTTAATGTAGTAGGAATGTAAAATGGGGAAGCAGTTTGGAAAGGCAAGATGAGGCAGGACCACCAAGTCCGCAGTCAGCGGCTGAAATCGACCGGTGCAGCATCGATCTTTTCCATGAGAATAGAAAGGTCGGTTTTCAATGCGACGAGGGCCATCCAGGACAGCGCCGCCACATCAGCAGCGGATTTGTTCAGTCATGAACGCAGGGGGCTCAGGAGAACGGACGCCAGCCGAAAAGGCGCCCGCTCTCGTAAAGCACATTCCTTGATCGATCCGTGGGAGAAAACCGTGCTGGCCAATGAATCCATCCCGCACTAGCTTTGGAGCGATTGTTTCCCCCAAAGGGCGGAGAGCCATTACTGGCTTGTGTCGAAGATGTCTAATCCATACTGAACGAGTAGAAGGAGACCGTCAGGGTCTGCGTCCGCCACCAGGCCCACGCCGGGACAGTAAAACTTGCCGTCCGCCAAACCTGGTTCAATGGAACTGGTCTCGAGGGTCCCCACGCACTGGTCAAACGTGCCCGCTTGAATCGTTCCTCCAAGGCCCATGGCCACGTTTTCGGCGCGATCCATGGCCACAGGGGCCGCCCTTTCCTGGAAATACCTTGAGCCCAGAAGGAAGGTCCCGGGCATCACAATACCGGGCAGCGCACCGCTCACACCCGCTCGCCAGGCCCCATCATGGGAAATAACCTGGCCGGCGTCGTAGATGTCCACATCTTCGCCAAAATAATAGACATCGTTGGTTTCCTTGCATATGGCGAAGAAGTTTCTTGAAACCTCGTCCAACTCGCCATCTGCCCATTCGCGTTCCTCCACGACTCGCGTTTGGATCGTACCAATATCGGGAAGTGTGATCTCCTGCGTCTCGTCCAAAACGGAAATCACGAGACGGACGTCTTCCAAGTCCCCTTCCTCGTCTTTCTGTTGCCCCTCGAGAACCGACTGGTAACCGGGCGTGAGGACAAAATAGGGGTTGACGCCCGCTGTCTCGAAGGTACAGTCTCCCAACCGGAATTCCGAGGTGTAACGGGAATCATCATCGGCCGCCAGAACCTGCGTGCAAGCCATTCCAAGCAAAGCAGAAGCTATGACGAGTGCGAAAGAAGAGACCGTGAAGATCAAGATATTCTCACTAAATCGACGTGTCCTTTTCATGACAAAGACCTCCGTTTCATTTAAGGGTTAACATGATTCAGTGCCAGGACCCCCGTTACCCTCATCGTGCATCACCATACCTATAAAAGGTATTGCTTGACCCAGTTTTTCCAGTGTTTTGTCAACTGATTTACACGATGTCGTATGATTTTTACTTTTGATGGTGAGTATATCCCGTGATGTTAACCGGAAGATTACCAAAACATTACCGTATCGTTATTTTTTGGAATCGGGGACAGAAAGCGTCAGGTGGGCATCCGGTAATGAGACTTGGGGTCATAAGGAGATGGAGCCATTTTTGGACCACTGATGGCATTTTCTACAAATTCAGAGACGCCAACACCGTGAGAAGTGAAATGGTGGATAAAACAACGAAGAAGGTGTAAGTGCTCTCAAACAATGGACAAAAGAAGCTCATTTTGGAAGCCTTAACGAAAAGATACTCCCCTGATTCAGAATGCTCTGCACGTGAATCGTCCCTTTCAGGGATTCCGTGTACGCCTTGACCAGGCTGAGCCCCAATCCCACGCCCCCGTAAGAGCGGCTGCGATCACAGCGGTAGAAACGTTCAAATATGTGCGGAAGGTCTCTTTCCGAAATGCCCGTCCCCGTGTCCTGAACATCGATTCGAACTTCTCCGTTGACCGTCGAGGCGGAAATGGTAACGGCCCCCTTTTCTGGGGTATATTTAATGGCGTTTTCCAACATATTCGTTACGATCCGTTGAAGCTTCCTTCTGTCGCTTTTCCAATTCAGGACTTCAGGCAGGAAAGCTTTCAAATCAATCTTTTTATCCTCGGCGATTGGACGGAATAAGTCGCATGCGTCGCTGATCAAAGATACCAAGTCAATCTCTTCCGTTTTGATCTCTTTTACGCCAGCTTCAGCTTCTGTGATGTCAAGCATCGTGTTGATCATGTCTATCAGGGTATCACATTCTTCGATGGTGCTGACGGCCATATCCCTGTAATCCTCAATGGACTTGTCCCGGAGCAGCGTCATCTCGGCGATGCCACGAATTCTTGCGAGCGGGCTTCTGAGATCGTGGGCAATGTTATCGTTAATCTCCTTCATGGATTTGAGCAGGGTCTGGATGCAATCCAGCATCGTGTTGAATGTGGCACCGAGTTTCTCAATCTCTTTGAAGCGGCCTTCCACTTTCACGCGGCGATCGTATGACCCCTTGGAGATGTCCTCGGCGGTCCGGGTGACCTCTTTCGTATCAATGAGGGCCCGCCTGGCTAGAAACCATCCAACCACACTAGACAGGATGATGAGCGTGCCCGTAAGGACTAAAAAAAGCGTCCTGAAAATTTCGAGATATTCATCCGCATCCCTTAACGTTTCTCCACACTGTATCACAGTATCCGGGCCAATCACTGCGGAGATTATTCGCGCTTTGTAGTCGTGCCGTGGAAAAGCGATCGTGTGAAGAACGTGGTCCAGCCCTTGGTCTCGCAGCTTTGCTAGAGCCTCCTTCGATTCTATGGTGCCCCACGGCGCCATATCGGTAGAAGCAAGAATGTCCCCTTTGAAGTTCAAAATACGTTGGAACTCCTCATTTGGCTTTTCCGATTCCGCGTCCCGCATGATTGCCGCTCTGACGCCTTCTAACCCTTCTCGCGCCATTACTGCGGCGTGATACCTTGTTTTTTCCACCAGCTCTTCGTCCATCCGATGCATTGTGATGGAAAAGAGGCGGTAGTAAAGAACGAGAAAGCTCAAAGAGGCAAGGAAAATAAATGCCACTGCATAGAGTAGTGTCAAGCGGAACAGTAAGGAATGTCTAACGCTAAGGAGTTTTCCTAAGAACATAGCCAACACCGCGAACGGTATGGATCAACTTGATATCGAAATTTTTGTCGATCTTGTCACGAAGGTAGCATATACGGGCCTCCACCACATTGGTCTGAGGGTTGAAGTTGTAGTCCCAGACGTGTTCCATGATCATGGTCTTGGAAACGACCCGGCCTTCATTGCGCATCAGATATTCGAGAAGCGAGAACTCAAGGGGCTGAAGAAGAAGCTCTTTGCTGCCTCTGGAGACCCTTCGGGTATGCAAGTCCAACGCCAGATCCGCCACTTTAAGCACCGACCCGGTGGTAGGAAGTGTTGCCCGACGAATCAAGGCGTGAACTCGGGCAAGCAGCTCAGAGAATGCGAAGGGTTTAACGAGATAGTCATCGCCGCCTGTCTTGAGGCCTTCCACTCGGTCATCCACGGATCTTTTGGCGCTCAGAATCATGATCGGCGTCCCGATTTGGTTTTTGCGAACTTCCTCAATCAAGGACAAACCGTCCAGCTTGGGTAACATTAGATCAACCACCGCGACGTCGTAGGGTTCCGTCAAGGCCAGGTGAAGTCCTTCTTCGCCGTCTGTTGCGTGGTCAACGGCAAATCCCGATTCTCTGAGGCCATTGGCAACAAACTGGGCAATCTTGATGTCGTCTTCTACTAACAGTACCCGCATTGCATCTCCAAAAAAGTCTGTGGCATCTGTCAGCGCTCCAGGGTTAACTGAACCTGGAACAGGTTCTCCGCATCGGATGCGCTGAAAAACAGATCGGAACTGTTGCCGCTCTCCTTGTCTTCGACATCGGATACGTCGGGATACGCGTAGTTAAGATCCACGAAGGCATTCGAGTGGATCATTTTGAGCAAGCCCTCCAGAACGGTCGGGCCTTCCACAGCTGAATCTCCTTCCTTTTCAATCATCCTTTCGATTCCCTCCAGTGGCTGTTTACGCTCGCGGTCTTCACCTACGTCTACGGCCGTTGCCCAACAAACCGGCCACAGGAGAAGAGCCAGCAGAGAAGAGGGTGCCAGCCATCAATAGGCCGGCTTTACAGCAACACCTGATCCATTTCTTGTCCCAAGCCGAGCCACGATGCCGTCACCCATTTGAGCTAGCACCAATCCATGGGTTGAAATGTGAACCCAGATAAAGGCGAACAGCGATGGTATACCCTCGCTTGGAACGTATCCCCTCTTACAGGAAGGAGCCATTAACTCAGATAAAGCAACTTAGCTTATCAATAAAGGATTGTATTAGCATTATCGAAAGATTACCATTTGACAATGTCGGAGGGTCGGCTAATCACGATCGGTTGATCCAATTCCTCCCTATCCCTGACCCCCATAACTTACCAGTCGGCCGTCTTTGAGGCAAATCGTCTTCTAAGCTAGGCCGAGAGACGTGGCAACCACTGAACCATTATAGACGGAAAGGCCTGTCTTTGTCCTGAGAAAGGCTCGCCGCAACCTGAGAATTGATCACCCTGTGAGAGGACTCCCTTAAGCGGCCTCGCCCCGACCAACCGTGCGCCGAGCCTCTGTTCCCTTAAAGGGCAGAGCAAGAATAAATGGCCGGGCCGCGGACCTATCAAGTGCCTTCGGTCCACTTCCTGGCGATTTCGTAATAGATCTCCGCCGCCTGTTCTATTTTGCTGATATGGCAGTATTCGTCGGTCTTGTGGGCCATTTCCGGTTCGCCGGGGCCAAGGATGATGGTGGGCGGGTTGCCAAAGGCCGGGGTAAGGAAAGAGGCGTCTGTAAAGTAGGTCGCAGCCTGCGGGATGGGCCGGCTACCCAGAAACGGGGCTACAATGTCGAAGACCTGTTGAACCCATTCGTTTTGAGGGTCCGTTGCGATGCCCCCGACTGAGAGGATCTTTTTGACCTCCGAATCCGTTCCAAGGATCGCTTGAATGCTCTTGAGGATGGCGTCCTCGACCTGTCCGGGGATCGTGCGGATGTCAATGCCGATCGTCGTGCGGTCGGGAACGAGGTTGATGTTTGTCCCTCCCGAGATGGTCCCCACATTGAGGCTCGGAGATCCGAGCAAAGGATGAGGTGGAACCCCGAACTGATAGGCTTCTAGCTGGACAAGGGCCCGCGCCGCCTTGTAAATGGCATTGACGCCTTTTTCGGGCATGGATCCGTGGGCGGAGACCCCTTTCACCTGGGCCTCGATCCAGAGCGCCCCCTTGTGGGCAACAAAAGGGTAGTTGGACGTGGGTTCGCCCACCACCATCGCGCCGATTGGGCCAAGTCCTTTCAGGGAAACGAGATGCGCGGCCCCCTGGGAACCGGTCTCTTCCCCGGCTGTCAGAAGAAGGACAAGGGACGCGCCTTTCTTGTCGGACCTGGCCAGACGCAGGGCGGCCGCCACCATGGCGGCAACCCCGCCTTTCATGTCACTTGTTCCCCTCCCGTAGATCCGGTCCCCCTCGATCTCCCCTCCAAAAGGGTCCCTGCTCCAGGCCCCGGAACCGAGCGGCACGGTGTCGAGGTGCCCGGTGAAGCAGAGTGACGGTCGGTCACGGACGGAGAGGAGTCGTGCCACCACACTCGTTCGCTCTTTGTCAAAGTCGTGGAAGCTGACCTTAAATCCGAATTCCTCTAACAGCCCGCCGAGATAGCGAGCGGCGTTTCGCTCAGCACCCGGTGGGTTAACGGTGTTAAACGTCACCAACTTCTTGGTCAACCAAAGCGCATCGAAATCCTTTTCCATCCTGGACCTCCTCCTCTGAAGCTGACCGTCTGGCCAGATCGGATATGATGATCGCTTCACTCCCACAGAACACGCTTCGTGTCAACTCATTGATGCCCGACCCATTCCGGAATTGACATGGATGTTCCATAGGTCCTGTGTTAACATCTTCGGAATTTCAGAGGGGTCCCTAGAATAGCCATAGGAGGAAAAGTCATGGGAATCCGGACAGTTGATGAGTACAAGCAAAGCCTTCGCGACGGAAGGAGGGTGTATATTGGCGGCGAAAAGGTGGAGGACGTTACAAAACACCGGGCCCTGGGCGTCACTTGCGACACTATTGGTGCGGGATATGAATTGGCCTCATCGGGAAACCCGGAGGTGCGGGATCTCCTGGTTGCGCCCCATCCTGTAACCGGTGAGCCGGTGAACCGTTTCTTCATCACGCCGAAAAACACGGAGGACCTGGCGAACCGCACGCGAATGATCCAGTGTCTCATTGAAATGACGGGCGGCCTTCCCTTCGGAAAGGACATTGGCACCGACTGCCTCAATGCCGCATTCGTGGTGGCAGGACAGATGGGAAAGAAGCAATATCAGGAAAATGCCATGAATTTCCTGGAGCATTTACGGAAGAACGATCTCCATACCTGCGGGGCGGTCACCTGTGTAAAAGGAGATCGGTCCAAAGAACCCTCCAAACAGAAGCACCCGGATTATTATCTTCATGTGGTGGACAGACAAAAGGACGGGATTGTCGTCAAAGGCGCCAAGATTCACATTACCAGTGCGCCTGCCACAAACGAGATCATTGTGGTCCCCACCCGTCAGATGCGTGAGGGTGAGGAAGATTATGCCGTGAGTTTTGCCATTCCTGCGAACACCGAAGGCATAACGTTTATCTGTCGCAACGGGCGGGGGCCATGGACGGACCATGAGTTTCATCCTGACCGGCCTGTGCGGGAGCTGACGGAAGCCATGATCGTCTTTGACAATGTCTTTGTCCCGTGGGACAGGGTGTTCATGTGCGGGGAGTGGCAGTTCTCCATGCTCCTGGCCTACACGTTTGCCACGTTTCATCGCTTTACGGCCATCAGCTACAAGATCCCATCCGTTGAGGTGCTGGCCGGCTGCGCCGTTGCCATGGCCAAGTATAACGGGCTGTTTAAGGTGAGCCACATACGTGACAAGCTGGCGGACATTGCGGCCTACGTAGAGACCCTCCGGGCACTGACTAAAGCGGCCGCACAGGACCCGGTCATGTACGGGGACATCGCGGTCCCCAATCCGTTGATCGCCAACATGGCGAAGCTCCATTTCGCAAGCAAGTTTCATGCGTTTATTGAGCTGATTCAGGATATCGCCGGCGGTATCATTGCAACCACGCCCGACAGGAAGGACTGGGAGAACCCCGACATCCACGGCTACCTGGAGCATTACCTGGGAGGGTCAGAGAAGTACAGCACCCTCGATCGAATGAAAATGATTCACGAAACCATGAGACATGTCTGCTCCCACGACTCGGCGTTTCATGAGGTGACCACCGTCCATGCCGAAGGCTCCATGGCGGCCCAGAAGATGATGATCTTCCACGAGTCCCCTCTTAAGCGATATGAAGAAATGGCGAAGGTGGCAGCCGGCATCCTGCCTATCGGCAGTCGGAAATGGGAAAGCAAATAGATGAGGTCTCTTGCGCCGTGACCATAGAGTGAAGGCCCGGCGCGGGGGATAATGACCTCCAGCCGGGCCAAATCGGGAAGGTGTGCCTCCTACAAAATCAGGCTACAGGCTCATAGCGGGCTCGCACATCCGGGGGCATGGCCCCGATCCGTGCGGCAGCCTCTTCCGGGGATACGGCCTCCAGCGAGCCATCCGGGTTTTGAACCACCACCCCACTATGGGTGAGCATGCGGTGGCGGGCCTTTCGCTCTTCCTTGTCGGGAGCAGCAGATGATCTGGCAGGAGCCGCAGGTCTGGTGAAGTCTGGTTTTCATCAGAGGATGGTAAAACCCTCCGCCACAATCCGGCCTCTCCCAATAGGCCTTTGCCGCCGGTTTGAAGACCGTGCGGAAGTCCTCATCCTTTTCCGGGATCGGAAACCGCGCCGGGGTCCACGTGGACCATTTGCCGGATGGGTGAAGGCCCGCAAAGCCTCCGCACACATATTCACATCGGCTGTAGGCGCGCCGTTTGGAATAGGCAAACGCTTCACCGCCGAGCGTGATGTGGGTCATCTCGTTTGGGTCCATGAGCCCTGACGGGCAGGAAGCCATGCACAGGCGGCATCCGTCGCAATAGTTTTCATTCGGGGGCAGCGGGTCAGTCGGCAAAAGAGAGGCGGTCGTGACTGTTGCGCCAAGAATGATGGCCGCACCGTAGTCGCTAGAAATCACATTGCCCGACAGCCCGAACCAACCGATCCCACAGCGCACCGCCAGGTACCTCAGTGAGATGGGGGGCATCAGGTCCCGAATTCCCCTGGGCGTATCGGACCGATACTTGACATTTGCAGCCAGCGGATGCGAAGGGTATCCCTTTTGGTCCAGGAAATCGGCCAACAGGAGACTGATGCCGCTTGCCTCCGTGTTCTTGAGCACGTTGTCCTGCTCGTGTGAAAGAAAGTCCTTCTTTGAAAGGAACGGCGAGATAAGGGCCGGATCCAACGGTACCGCAAACACGACGGCAGATTTCGCTCCGGGCAGGACGTACGTGAGATCTGTCGAAGGCGGTCCGCCTTCCAGAGTCTCGATCGTGGCGATGCCGGCGAGCGCGGCCCCCTGGCATTTCACAAAATCCAGAACCAGTTGTGTCAACGGATCACTCATGGCTTCCTCCTATCCGGTTTTTCACCGAATTCCCGTATCCGAGTACCAGCGTTCCATCCACTCCCTCACATCCCTGGGAGGCGCTGAGGTCTTTTCGCGACGCGCGAGCACAAGGGACCGGGTCGGGCATTTGTAAGCGCACACCCCGCAGCCGATGCACTTTTCGATATCGGCCACTACGGCCTTGCCTTTTTTGTTGGCGGCCATCGGCGAATCTTCCAGTCGGAGCGCGCCCGCCGGACACCGTCCGACACAAAGGCCGCACGCCTTGCAGGTCTCCTGGGACGTGCGCACCTGGTAGTTGGACACGTCATGGCTCTTTGTGTGTTTCAGGACGTGGTAGGCCTCGAAGAACAGACAGCAGCACTTGCAGCAGTTGCAGATGGTGTCCGCGCCTTCCTGCCAGTTGGATATGGCGTGCACCAACCCCGATTCAGCCGCCTGCGTCAGGATCTCCTTCGTCTCTTCCCTCGTAATCTCGCGGCCAAGGCCGTTTTCCACGATGTAGTGGCCCAATCGGCCGAAGTGGAGGCACACCTCCATGGGGTGGTCGCATACCTCGGAATCCGGGTCGAGACGTTTGCGCTGTCGGCAGGGACAAAAGGAGACCGTACAATAGTCCTGGGAATCCACGAACCGAATCACGTCCTCGTATGGGAGGATCCTGCGGGGGTCTTCCACGGTGCGATCAATGGGAATCGCCCGCAACCCTTTGGTGTGGGCCTTGGCGAACTGGTCCATAAAGCCGTCAAAGAAGTACTTATTGAAGGGCCTTGCTGCGGCCTTGGTGGCTTCATCCGGATCCCTTGCCCAGTAGGGGCCGCGCATGAAGACGAAAAAGGCGTCGTTCAGGCTGTAGCGGGTCGAATCCCGCTTTTGGCTTCGCCAGACTGCCCCCCGCCGGGCCAGGGCGTCCAATCTGGATGCCAGTTCCGCCGGGGCCATCCTTTTCATTTCAGCCAGTTCTTCCAGGGTCCGTCCTGAGAAGGGGATGCCCGTTAGGAGTTCCGCCTCCTCCGGACTGAAAAAGGCCTTCACAGTCGGCATCAGGTGCTCTGAATCCGGCAAGCCCCACCACGTTTTCCTCAACCACGCAATCAGCCTTTCGTAGGGTTCCCTTTTGGACGGATCAGACACGGTTTTCTCCACATAGGGACAATTTGTTTCGCATACAAACTAGATTAGACGCACGGCACGACGCCTATTCCTTGATATCCTTCAGCAGGCGTTTGAGGAGGACCTTCTCCTCCAGGCTCAACGGATTAAGCACTTCGTCATTGGCCTTTTGCCTTTCGGACAGGAGTGCCGGCCTGAGCGTCTTTGCCTTTTCAGTCAGGTGGACGCGGACAAACCGCTTGTCCATTTCATCCGGGGCTTTGACGACCCATCCCTTTTCGTTCATTCGATCCAGGATACCGGAGAGCGTCGCATTGTCCAGCGCCAACCGCTTTCCGATGTCACCGGCGGAGAGTCCTTCCTGTTCCCAAAGCGTTTCCAGAATCAGATGCTGGACCGGTGTAAGCTCATAGGGAAAGAGATGCCGTCTGAAATTTCCGTGGGCCCTTTGATAGGCCTTTGCCAGCAGGAAAACGATGCAGTCTTCGTAATTTGCCATATGGATATATTTCGCATACGTAATGATCCCGGACAATAGATCCATGACGTGAACTGTGTCAAAAGAAAAATTCATTCCGGACGCCCCGGAAGGGATCCGTTCCCACAAATGAACGAGACTCCAAATAGGCGCACGGGAGTTTCGGTATCCATGCCACTTTGGACGAACTTCGCGGCGTTCGCGAATGGAGCGATTCCGCTTGAAATCGGCCCTATCAGGGCCATGGGACAAAATCTTGATTGAATTTGGTGAGTTAATGGCTTAGGATGCGGCACACTATTTCATTCGATCCGCTTGCGGGCATGCAGATGGCTAAGCGTCGTCGCCAACCCCTTGTCAGTTCAACTGCAAATTCCACTTCACCATCTGTGTCTGATGATACGTCGAAGGTGTGCGGCTTTTCAGGCGACCTCCAGATCCAGACCCTGGACGACGCAAGCCCGGAGGGCATGGCGCTGCCAGGGTACCGGGGTAGATAGGAGCCCCAGTCGACTTCGGTAGGGTCCACGGAATGTCAATATGCGGGTTTCTAAGCCTTGCGAATGACCGGAGGATTTCTAAATGGAGGGAAAACCGACCTATGAGGCCTTGGAGCAAAGGATCAGAGAGCTCGAACAGGAGCATGCCAGGCGCGAACGGGTAGAGGCGTTGCGGGAAAGTGAGGGGAGATTCAGGGCCGCCTTCGAGGGCTCACATGATGCCATCACCATTACCGCGAAAGAAGGGAGGCTCCTTGATTGTAATCAACGCGCCCTGGAGATGTACGGCCTGGAAAGCAAGGACGGTTTCCTTCACCGGAGGCCGGCGGATTTCTCCCCGCCCTTTCAACCGGACGGGAGGCCATCTCGTGAGGTCGCACGCGAAAAGATAGACAAAGTCATGCGGGAAGGCGGGTTTTCACGTTTTGAATGGCTCCACCAGCGTTCCGATGGGCAGACCTTCCCCACTGAAATCATCCTTACCTCCTACCAACTGGGAGGTGAGACGGTTCTGCAGGCCACCATCCGTGACATCACCGAACGTAAGCGGGCCGAGGAGGAGCGGGAGCAGCTGCACGCACAGTTGCTTCAGGCCCAGAAAATGGAGTCGGTGGGGAGGCTGGCGGGCGGCGTGGCCCATGATTTCAACAACATGCTCGGGGTTATCATCGGCAACGCGGAACTGGCCATGCTGGAGGTGGACCCCGATAAGCCGGTCTACCAGAATCTGCAGCACATTTTCAAAACCGCCCAGCGCTCCGCCGGCCTTGTCCGGCAATTGCTGGGTTTTGCCCGAAAGCAGACCGTCAGTCCCAAGGTCCTGGACTTGAACGACACGGTTTCGGGCATGCTCAAGATGCTCCGCCGGCTCATCGGCGAGGACATTGATCTTGTCTGGATCTCCGGCCATGGCCTCTGGGCAGTGAAGATCGATCCCTCACAGATCGATCAAATCCTGGCCAACCTTATGGTCAATGCCCGGGACGCCATTGCCGGGGTCGGGAAGGTCACCATCGAGACGGAAAACGTCGTGTTCGATGAGGCCTATTGCGCACAAAATACGGGCTTTGTGCCCGGTGAGTATGTCATGCTGGCGGTGAGCGACACCGGCTGCGGCATGGACAAGGAGATCCTGGAACACCTCTTCGAGCCCTTCTTCACCACCAAGGAAGTGGGCAAGGGGACCGGCCTGGGGCTTGCCACCGTTTACGGCATCGTGAAGCAGAACGAAGGGTTCATCAATGTGTACAGCGAGCCCGGTAAAGGCGCGACCTTCAAGATCTTTATACCCCGGTTTGGTTCCGAAGCAGTAGAGATCCCTAAAGAGCGCGTGAAAGAAACGGTGCCAAGGGGGACCGAGACGGTGCTCCTGGTGGAGGACGATGAGGCGATTCTGCACACGGCCCGGAGCATGCTTGAAAGGCTGGGCTACAGGGTGCTGAGCGCCAATTCCATAACGCGGGCGATAGACCTGGCCGAAACGCATGCCGGCGAGATCGATCTGCTGATCACCGACGTGGTCATGCCGGAGATGAACGGCCTGGACCTGGCCCGAAGGCTCGGCATCCATCCGGCCGGCATGAGGACTCTTTTCATGTCCGGCTATCCGGCCAATGTGATCGCCCACCGGGGCGTCCTGGACCAAGGGATGCGGTTCATTCAGAAGCCCTTTTCGATAAAGGAACTGGCTGCCGGCGTAAGGGAGGCGCTGGACGTGCGCTAGCCGGATAGTGGTTTTTCCGCACCTTTCTAAATGCTCATTCCGCCGTCCGCCATAAGGGCGCCCCCTGTCGGCAGCATCTCTTTCAGTGGCAGGACCTCGTCCGCGACCGAGGCGGGCGAGGATGTTGCTATCTTTTGTCCCCAACGCTGTGGTGGTTGCCTTTCCCTTTTTGAAGGGAACCCGTGGTCCGGGGGATTCGTTGTCAGGGATCCCGTGTGTGAAACGAAAAACATCTGACTTCTGCTACGATCCGTGGCATACCGGGCAACGTTCGGCGCAGGCGGGGCAGAGGAGGTGAAACCGGTCGCAGAAGGCGATACGCGTCGTACTGGTGCAGCATCCGTCGCAGACGGCCGGATCCACGGTTTTTGTGACCGGGTTGTAGAAGAGGGGAATCGACTTCTGCTTCTTTCCGATGGACACGCGACAAAGTACCTGGATGGCCGGCATGGAAACGATCATCAGGGCGCTGGGGACGACTTTCAACCGGATGCTAAATTTTTTGAGAAGATCTTCTCTTTTCCTCGCCATCTCATCCGGGATCAGCGCGATCTTTTCCTGCCGGTCGCGGATGAGTTGGTCGGAAAGCCCGCTTCTTTCGAGACTCGACTTCATTTCCCTTTCCAGGCCGGCATAGTATTCCTCCAGGTGGGTCATATCCCTTCGGAACCTCCGGTTCATGCTCTCCTCGAACGGGTTGATTTCCCGCATGAGGGCGGATCCCACTTCCTTCTTGACGGAGGTGATCAGTCTACGGAACCTCTCTTCAGACCAGGGCGGAAGTTTGAAATCCGGCACGAAGGTTCGGTTCGCGAAGTGCAACCCCTCCGTCATGGCCGGCACACAGGCCCCCGTCTCGAGATGAAAGGGCAGGCAGATCAGGCCTTCCTTCTGCTCGTCGCTCTGGGCCACGTACCCGCATGTCAAGAACAAGTACTGACTGGTGATTTTCGCCCACTGCTCCACCCGCACCACACATCCTGAGAACTTGAAAGCCCCGCGAACCAGGGCGTCGAACCCCTGGCTCTTCAGGTAATGAAACGCCAGCCGGTAGGCTACGCGAGGGACCCCCGTGCAGGCCGCATGGATGATTTTCTCCAGAAGCTCGGAACCGAAGGAAAGCGGGTAGGGGGCCTCCCCCGGGGGACCGGATTCGGAGACCGCTTGATCCTCCGGGCCGGTCTTCATGCGGATATGCTCGACGGTCCCAAGGCTTGCCGAGAGGCTTTCGGGCATGAGCACTTCGAGGCCGCCGGGACCCCTTTCCACGGCGGCATCGTGATGTTCGAAAAAGCGGAGCACGAATTCCTCGATCTCCACCGATGCGGGCTGTCCGTTTTGCGGATCAGAGCTCATAGGTTTCTCCGAACAGCTTTTCATCCAGGACCTTGGTCTTTTCGTAGCCGGTCTTGAGCCGTTTCAGCGCGGAGGCCAGGTCACCGAAGGCCCGATGCCTTTGATCTTCTGTTTTCGCCTGAACCCAGATGTCGAAAACCATTTCGGAAAATTCCTGTTCGCCTTTGATCCGGCCCAGGATCATGTCGATTTCGCCGATCACCATTTCGAACATATTGATCTTCTTGTCCAGGATTTCCAGGATGTAGTCCTCCATGCTTTCGGCGGTGCAGAGATTGTAGATCAATACTTCCTTCTGTTGGCCGATGCGGTGGATGCGGCCGATCCGCTGCTCGATCTTCATGGGATTCCACGGAAGGTCATAGTTGATCATCCGGCTGCAGAACTGAAGATTTCGTCCCTCGCCCCCGATTTCCGTCGTGAGGAGGAGGGTCTTTTCCTCCCGGAACTGGCGGATCTCCGCCTCCTTCTGGGCGTTGGCCATCCCGCCGTGAAACAGGGCGACCGGAATCTTCTCCCTGGCAAAGAAGTCGGACAGGTATTCCAGTGTCCCCAGGTACTTTACGAAGACGATGACCTTGTCCTCCGAAGCGCGGATGAGCTCCAGCAGGACCTGGTTTTTGCGGGTATCCGCCATGGTGTGGCAGAGGTTTCGGATGGCCCGGACTTCCTCTTCCTGATTCGTCCCAAGCCCGCCCTTTTCGATTATCCGTGAAAGCGTGAGATCCACCGCACGCGGCGATGAACCGGCCTCTTCCAGCAGGGTCTTAAGCAGCATCCGGCTTTTGCCGTCAGTGAGGCCCGCTTCCTGGACAAGGGTCGTGATCCTGGCGTAGAGCTCCCTTTCGTTGGGCGTGGGATCCACCCGGACGGTGCGGGCAAAGCGGGGAGGAATCTCTATTTTGGCCACAGCCCGGGTATTGCGGATCATCACTTCGCCGAGAAGATCCCTGAGCTTTTCCCGGTTCCTGGGGTCGGTGGGGTCCCCCCGGGTCATGAACTCTTCCCTGAAGGCGGAGGCCGTTTTCAGCTGTCCGGGTTTCAAAAGGGTGATGAGGTTAAAAAGCTCCAGGAGGTTGTTTTCCACCGGGGTCGCGGTCAGAAGAAGCAGAAACCGCTTTTTCAGGTCATTGATCAGCTTCCAGTTCTGGGTATTGCGGTTTTTCAGGTGGTGGGCCTCATCCACGATGACCATGTCGTATTCCCGGTTGACCACGAGGTCGTAGTTCTTTTTGGACTTGGCCAGGTTGATGGAGGCAACAAGAAAGGGTTCATGCCAGAAACCGTCTCCCCTGGCACGATAGCCGGGGTCATCGGTGGAGGGAAACGCCAGATCGAATTTTTCCAGGAGCTCATCGCGCCACTGGCTGACCAGCGGCGTCGGGACCAGGATCAGCCCGTTCTTTACCATTCCCCGCTGGATGTATTCCTTTAGGATGATCAGGGCCTCGACGGTTTTGCCCAGACCCACCTCGTCGGCCAGCAGCGCGCGCCCGCGATAGCGTTTGAGCACCTTGCGGGCCGTCTCCTCCTGGTACCAGAGGGATTGGATGCTACGAAGCGAGCTGAGGCAGATCAATCGGTCGAAGGTCTCTCTGAGCCGAATCTGATGGGCCTGAATGGCAAGCTCGTACCTTTCCGGCGAAGAGGCAAGGCTTTGCTCCAGTGCCTGGCGGAAGGCGCCGTCGTCGATCTCCAGGATGACCGGGATGCGGGGGATCTCCGGTTTCGGAACAGGGGCGGGTGGGACGGCGGGCGGTGAATCGGTTTGAATTTTGGGTTCGGCCCCCTTTCCCGCGGATCCCTTGGGAGCGGGTTTGGCCACCGGTTTTGGTTTCAGTGCATCCTTTCCCTCCAACCGGGTTCGGCACACGGTCTGCATCTGGGTCAAAAAGGTCTTGATGGCCCGTTTTCCCTTGACTTTCATCTGTGGGAGCCGGGAAAGGGAGGTCTCGGCCACCTTTAGGGCCTCTTCAATCCGGCCGGACCGGAACAGCCTATCGCAAAGGGGAGGGTAATTCTCGATGGGCAGCTGACCCTGTTCGTAGAGACCCAGAAGCCCCTTCAACTGGACGTCGCCCCGGCCCATCAGGGAACCCAGTTGGACCATCTCAGCCAGGGCCTCGCGATTGTAAGGCGCCAAACGCAGTGCGCGCGTCAGGATACTCAACGCGTTGTCGTACTGCTCGTCCTGTCTCATGCTTGCTGCTTCGTAGATGAGAAAGTCAAGCTTGTCCCGCCGCAGGAGCTGATCCTTTCGGACCCGCTTCTCTTTCTGTTTGGCCTTCCGCTTGGCACTCTTTTTGTCGGCTTTCGACTGGGCCATGGCAGTATCCCGTAAGAATCGTCACACCGGAGATGCCTTCCTCTAACCGGCAATTACGCATCCTGTCAACATGGAATTATTCTCTTGGCCATGTGAAGGGTTGACACTTAAAGAATTTTGTCTACCATGCCGTCAAATTTCAACGAAAAATGACGGCATGGTAGACAGGAATGTTGAAGAGAATTTTACCGGCTCCGAATCAATGCCTTTTCCTGATTGGGCCCATAATAAAACCTTATATCAATTGGTTAAACGTTTCATGCAGGACAGATTTCGTTGCAACCGCCCTTGGCGGCATATCGTTTCAATGTGGGTCCGATGGACGCTGGTAAGAAAGTAAAAAACTTTTGCTTGCGAGGGTGGGATTCATTAACATATGGAAGGGATGTGGGATTTATCTTACAAATAATTTTCCGAATTGCCTTCTGATAGGCCAAAATTTGCTTTGTTACCAGCGTCCCGCTCTCAGAAAAAAGTTGTCAAGCCTTTTCCATGAGTATAGAAAAGAAACGCCGTCATTTTAAACGCCTAGAGATCTTTGGCGGGCGGTCTTGTACAGGACACCGCGCCATTCAAGAGGGTAAAGCCCTCCTTGGGTCTTAAACTCCTGGAGATATTCAGAACTATACAATCACTTGTTGGGCGGGTCCTTGGCACGCGGACCAGAGAGACGTATGATTTGCTCATGGCCTGAGCTATAATGTTGGCAAACGGGAGGGAATTCAGCAAACAGACAGGAGGAACACACATGCCAGAGGTCGCCATTACGATTCCCGTCGATGCCGAGACTGCACGCGCGTATCATGCGGCATCACCGGATGAGCAGAAAAAGATCCAACTCCTGCTTCGATTGCGTTTGCGCGAATTAGCTGCACTACCGACAGATTCACTTATACAAATTATGGACGATATTGGAGCTAAGGCAGAGGCACGTGGCTTGACGCCTGAGATCCTGGAATCTCTGCTCCATGACGAATGATCCTCACTTCGTCCTGGATACCGGTGTTATAGTCAGCGCCGTCCTATTGCCGCGATCAGTCCCGCGGCAAGCGGTGGATCTCGCATTTGCCCGCGGAATCGTTCTGGCATCTGCTGACACCATCGGCGAATTGGACGAAGTGCTTCGTCGCTCCAGATTCAACCGCTACCTACGTGAAGAGGAACGGCTTCTGTTCTTAGCGGCTTTCATCCGTGACGCAAAAGTGGTGGACGTGACAGAAAGCCTGACAGAATGCCGTGATCCTAAGGACAACAAGTTTCTCGAACTGGCAGCAAGCGGTAATGCCACCTGCATAGTGAGCGGTGACGACGATCTACTGGTGCTCAATCCATTCCGTGGGGTGGCCATCCTGACGCCGCAGGAATTTATAGGCGCCACATAAGAACAAAAGTGGCCCAACCCAGCACTCAAACGGACCCGAACCATGAGGCCAACGCTGGTAAGAAAGTAAAAAACGTTTGCGAAGGTGTGATTCATTGCTATATGAAAGTCACGTGGCATTTGTCCTGCGAATATTTTTTCGAGATGCTCTCTGATTCGCAGATTGGCCAAAATTTACTTTCTTACCAGCGTCCCGCTCCCACTCCCAACAAACAGGTGCGAAAGCCACCTCCGCCACCGTTAATGTGACGGCCCCGAACGTTTCCTTCGCCTGACCTTGCAGAATGAATTTCCAGTTCATGCCTCAGTCTTACCCACAGCATCGACTGTCGGGCGCAGGCCGATCAAGGAGCCGATCACCCTCGGCGCCGACCCAAGACCAGGTACGGGGAGCGCTCCCTCGGCCGGCGGGTTCCTTGATCCGGCGGAGAATTCTGGGGAGGAGAATTTCATTCAAGAATCCGAAAATATAGCCCAATTGAATCGTCAAACTGATCCCGTTGGGCCAGAGTTTGTCCTTTCGGCAGCAATTTGGCTAGAAAATGAGGAAGAGTCTCTTCTGTGACTGGATGGAGCTCTCACAGCATTCAGTCAATTCTCGTTCTTGGTTTTGGCTGACAGCCGACGGCTGATGGCTGACCGCGCCGGTCCGAAAATAGTCGTTTTTGGATGGGCACTAGCTGAATAACTCATACTTATGAATGATATCCGGAAAGTCGGCCACGAAACTATCAGAAAAAAGTTGTCAACCCTTTTCTATTAGTATAGAAAAGAAACGCCTTCATTTTAAATACCTAGAGATCTTTGACGGACGACCTTGCGCAGAACACTGCGCCATCCAGGAGAATGAAACGCACTTTGGGCCTTAAACTCCTGGAGATATCCAGAACTATACAATCACTTGTTGATTAGGACACCGACGGAGGGGGGTAGACAATTGCTAGAAAATGTGCTACTTGCGGAGCATGCTTTTGCATAGCCGCACAACATGCGTTAGTGCGGACAGCAAAAGCATGCTCCGCAAGTACCTCAAGGAAAATTGTCTACCCCCCTCCGTCGGCGCCTATCAACAAAAAGTTTCACATTGACTCGTTACACTCGCAAGTGAACTTTACAGTTCGGTGACAACATATGATGAAATTGAGTGACATGGGTTTCGACCAATGGTTTCAATCGCATGTCGGTGACTTGCGTCAAGAGGGCCGGGACATTGCGCGTATATCGGCAGTTGACCGCGGCTCATTCCTCATCAGAAAGCAAACCAAGGAAGTCCCGGCTGAACTCGCCGGGAGGTTCTATTTCCAGGTAGAATCTTCGATTGACCTGCCGTGTGTCGGAGATTGGGTGACAGTGCAATATCACAACAACGACGCTGCAGCAATTATTCATGAGGTGTTTCCGAGAAAGACCTTTCTACGCCGCAAATCCGCCGGTGAAGAGGTGGATTTCCAGATGATTGCGGCCAACATTGACGTCGCTTTCATTGTCCAGTCGTGCCACTTTGACTTCAACGTGCGGAGAATGGATCGGTACTTGGTGATGGCAGCAGACGGGGGTGTTGAACCGATTGTTGTTCTCACCAAGACGGACTTGATTGCCCCTGAAGAACTGGAAAAGAAGCTTGCCGCCATTACGTCGAGCACCATTACAGCCAGAGTCCTTGCCCTCAGCAACATTACAGGCATCGGATTTGACGAATTCCAACAGATGTTAGTCTCGGGAAGAACATATTGTCTGCTCGGTTCATCGGGGGTAGGCAAGACAACACTCATCAACCGTCTGATCGGGGAGGACGCCTTTGACACAAAGGCCGTTAGTGGAACGGGAGAAGGCATACATACAACTTCGCGCCGCCAGCTTATTGTTCTTAACCAAGGCTCCATGTTGATTGATACGCCTGGAATGCGAGAGCTGGGACTTCTCGGTGTAAGCGAAGGAGTCAAACAGGGCTTTCAAGAGATCTTCAGGCTTTCCCTGGATTGCCGCTATCCAAATTGTGACCACACACAGGAACCCGGCTGTGCAGTCCGAGCCGCAGTCACAAGCGGTGTATTGAATGAAGATCGCTATTCCAGCTATATGAAGCTCAAGAAGGAGTCCGAGTACCACGAGATGTCGTACCTAGACAAACGGAAGAAGGACAGAGCATTCGGACGCTTCATTAAATCGGCTAAGAAGCAAATAAAGGACTGAAAATCGTGGGGGCGAGGGGACGGCCATAAATATATAAATGACTCATGAGTCGTCTGTGAGTCCAAAGCAGACGGAGGGCCGGTTTGTTACTCGCTTATGGGCGTCGCCGTGCCAACATAAAAAGGCCGCTGAAGCTGAAGAAGCCGGTGATAATGGATCGGCGATAAGACAATATGATGAATTATTGTCGAAATCAAAATTTAACTTTTTTTTTAGGCTCATCGCCGAATCAGGACTTTATCGATGTAAACTGCAAAGAGCCAAGGAAACGACTTAACCTTTCGCTTCACTTGAGGCCGAAAGTCCGGCGCAAGGGAGCTCTTTTGTTCGGCTTCATAGATATCCACATTCTGGGGGGTAAAAATATCGTTTGAATTGCGGACAATCCGGGTCCCGAGGTCCAGAGCTTCTATGCCCAATTAGACATCATTTTGGCTGTCAAGTGTGTGAAAAGGAGGGCATTATGAAATTGGAAATTGTTTCAAAGAAGCCAAAAGGTGTTTCACATAAAATACCAATCCTTTTTGTTCATGGTGCATGGCATGGCGGGTGGTGTTGGAAAAAGAACTTCATGTGGTAACGGGGTCACCCATTAAAAGGCTCTCTGTCAAGAGAAAAAGCTACCCTTTTACAAAGGAATGAATCATCCCCTTGCAGAGAACAACACCTAGCGCTACCGACCAGTCGATTCAGGCCTCGTTACCTTTGCCGGATTTTCTCGAGTTTCGGTTGCAGCGATCTCTTCACTGCACCAGTCACCCATCAGGATTAAGATCTACGGCATCTTGCGGGTTGCGAAGTGGAGAGATCCCCAAGCGTGGTTGACCAGCAGGTGTACAGCTTCCAGGATCTCTCCACTTCGCAACCCAACCCAACCAAAGTCATTGCCAGACCCTTGTCCCCAGTGTAGGGGACCCAGAAAATCTTCGGTACCATGCCGTGTCCAAGTGTTTGGAGCGCAGATCTTATGGTTATAAGCCAACCCCTCGATGGCTCACGGCATGGGCAGTAAAGTGCCCGAAACCGACTTTTTGGGTGGAACGGCTTTCCAATCAGGCCTGGTGGTTATGCCAACCCCATTGCTGGTTCACCGTTCCAGCCAACTCTTATGCAAAAAGCTTTTGAGGATCAAAAGCTACGCAATTCTTCATCACGTAGTAGGTCGCCCTGGCCAGTTTGTGAGCCAGGGCGGCATGGGCCACCATGAATTGAGTTTTCGCTGCCTTTCGGTTGTAATAGGCCCTCGCATACGGATCATAGCGTCTCGCAAGCTCGGCAGCCTCAGAGAAGGCCCAGGCCAGATACTTGTTGCCGTTCTTCTTGTTTCCGTTTCCTTTCTTCTTTCCGTTACTTGTCCATCCACACGGAACCTTTCGACAATAGGAGGCGTAATCTCCCACTGTGGGGAATCGATCAATGGATCCGGTCTCAAGCATGATCGTAATAGAGAGGATCTTTCCGATCCCGCTGACCGTCTTGAGGTGATTGAATGGTGCCTTCACTTTCACCTTCCTCTCAACAATCCCCTCTATCTCCCGAATCTTCCGGGTTAGAAAGTCAATCGCCTCCTTGCTCACCCTTCCGCTCAGCTCAAGATCCTCTTGCCCTGTTAATAGAGGACTTACATGATCTTCCCGAACCTGCTTTATCTTGTTCACATTCAACTTCACAGCACAGTTCCTGCTGATGATCCCTTGAAGGCTCAGAATAAGCGATGTTCTAAGCTTGACCAGATGCCCCCTCTTCCTCAATAGGTCCCGGATAGGCCGCTCTTCCTTCGGGTAAATGTAGCCCTCCGGCAGTATCCCCAACCGTAACAGGTGGGCCAGCCAGAATGCATCATGTTTGTCGTCGACGTGCTTGAGCCCCTCGTACTTCTTAATCGCTGAGGGATTAGCCAAATGAACTCTGTATCCTTCTCCCATCAGCAAGTCCACCAACCAGTACCAGTTGAAGGTGGATTCAACAACTACTCCTGTAAGATCCTTCTTGTATCTCTCCAGTGCTCTAAGGATCACTTCAGGCTCATTGGGCAACTTCTTCTTGAAAATCCTTCTATCCTCTCTGTCAATGATTCCCAAGTAACTGCTTGTTGAATGTAAATCAATTCCGACGTATAGTTCCATAAAGCACCTCCATGAGAGATTTCTTGAGACTGCTCTGAGCATACCAGGAGCCTCTTCTCTTGGCTATGCTCAGGAGGTGCCTTTTAGATGATTATCAGGCCTTGACATGTGACATATAGCGTCGGCATGGAGGGTCATTTGTTTTCGGAGGAGTATCTTGGCTCGGTCTTTGCGGATTGAATACGAGGGAGCTTTCTATCATGTGACCGCTCGCGGGAACGAGCGGAAGAGGATTTTCTTTGGGAAAGGCGATTATGATAAGTTTCAGGAATACCTCCTTGAAGCGCAGGACAAATACGTGTGAGGCCAGGGGGACGCTGGTGAGAAAGTAAGAAACTTTTGCGAGAGTGGGATTCATTGCTACATGGGAGGGACGTAGCATTTAACTTACAAATGACTTTTCGAGATGCCCTGTGATTGGCCGAAATTTGTTTTCTTACCAGCGTGCCGCTCGCACAAAAAGGAAGGAAACATATGGATGAACTAATAAAGCGCCTTCCGGAGGTCATCACCGCGGCAGCGCAAAGCTATCTCGGTATATTGGCGCTGCTATCTGTCGCCCTTTCCGTTCTCGCATACTTTTTCTTTGCCAAGGCCTCCGATAAAATCAAGGTCGGCATCTTTGTTTTGCTCTTTCTGGGCGCTTTTGGTTTTGGCGTGGCCATGTTTCGTGTGTCTCCCTATTCGCCGATAACACCTCAACCGGTCGAATTGATAGCTGCTCTGTCTAAAGAGGCGAAGATTCTTCTCAAAGAGGCCGCTTTGGACCCGAGCGGCTTAGTTTTATTTGAACGTTACGGCGAAGGCGTCGATCTCCATACTAATGGCAAAAGTTTATTAACGAGTAAAGAGGATCATCGCGCGCTTGCGGTATGGGAATCTGCGTTAGATGAGTTGGTCAAGGACGGTTTTTTCGTTGCTCGAGGCGACCGTGGGGAGGTTTTCGAGATTACAAAAAAGGGCTACGAAGTTGTTGAAGGTACTCACTAGATGCTCAACCAGAGAATGCGCTCGACAAGATAAGGCGCGGCGAACGTGCTTTATCTTGCGAATGTCAGAAGACAGGGACTTAAGGGAGATGGTCGAGAAAATTGCAAGGTCGATGTCCAATGTCAAGGCCTGAACCCGTTCTTCACACTAGCCGGCCCGTTGGTGGGATGCCCGTGTTTAGGGATAAACAAACACATAAATTGGAGGTATCAAATGCCCAAGTATCTTATTCAAGTATCCTATGTTGGCGAAGGAGTGACAGGACTTCTTAAAGAGGGCGGTTCTGGACGGCGACAGGCATCAGAGCGAGTTATAGAAGCCCTGGGAGGCCGAGTAGAAGCGATGTATTATGCTTTTGGCGAAACCGATGCTTTCATCATTGTTGACTTGCCAGACAATGTCAGCGCGGTCACCGCCTCTTTGATGGTTAACGCCAGTGGTAGGGTCAAAGTCACCTACACGCCGCTGTTCACCCCCGAAGAAGTTGACCAAGCGGCTGAAAAGGGTAGACAAATACCCGCTGCCTACCGCGCCCCTGGGCAGTAACGGAATAAGGAGTTAGGTAATCTCCCCAATCGGGAGGTGATGTGATGGCAAGACTTTTGCGCATCAAATATGAGGGAACTCTTCAGCATGCTACAGCTCGCGGCAATGAGCGAAAGGAGATCTTTCTCTCAGATTCCGACTACCAGTGATTCAAAGAGTACATGAAGTCAACCGGACGCTGGTAGGAAAGTAAGAAACGTTTGCGAGGGTGGGATCCATTGCTATATGGAAGGGGCGTGGCATTCACCCTAGAAATGATTTTTCGAGTGCCCTCCGATTGGCCAAAATTTAGTTTCCCACCAGCGTCCCGCTCGCACAGGTCAAGCCAGACGCGGTATCGCGATTTTTCATCCTCACGGCTGTCTGGGCAGGGGGATCTTCTTGGCTGTAACTCTATGGAATCCGCGCGGATAGCCTTCTCCATTTGTTTAAAATAGCGATTGAGAATCCTGATCACTCTTTCGGATCGGTTTTTTCCACCATGGGGGTGAAGTTCCTCAGGTCGGCGGAGAGCACGGTCGCCCTCCCGCCCGCTCCATCCAGTGGAATCCTGCCTGCCAGGATTTCGTCCCTGATCTCGGAACTCACATATTTGCCATAGTTTCCTTGATGAAATCCCGCTCCAACAGTCCTTCGGTCATTTCGTTGATCACATCGCCCCCCATCCGCCATCCGGTGACGCCGAGCCGCTCAGACCACCTTCACGACATCAGCCGACCATGGTGGCATAGAGAAGAATTCCAGGAAACGCACATCCTCATTTGACCTGTTCTCAAATTTGTGCTTTTCACCTGCAGGTGTATATAGGACGTCGCCAGCTTTGAGGGGCACTTCTTTTCCATCGATTATGCCAATTACTTCCCCAGTCAAGAAGCAGATGATCTGCTCGCGTTTTTGGTGGTACACGTAGGGGGTGTTTTGTCCTTTGGGCAAGATAACAAATAGTGCACCCAGATCCTTCGCGTCATGTTCTCCTGTCAATATTTCCGCTTTGTTAAACTCTCCTGGGGTCGGATTTCCGCTCTCCAAGAAATCTCCGGTCTTATATATCTTCATGCTATCCCTCTTCTCGACTGAGTAATTCAAGACATTTATGGTTCTAACTCCACTGTAATGGCGGCGCGATGATTGATGGTTTGGGTAATGAAACAGGAGTCCGCAAAGCGCAGCAGACCCATTTTTTCTCCTTCTCCAATTGGATGGGGGTAGTTCAATTTTACCTGAAAGGAATCGATCCTGGCCGGATCTTCCGCCCTGGTCCAATCCAAGGAAATCTTTAACCCTTCGGTAGGCAAGTTGTGGCGCTTACAGAACTTCACTACATAAATCCCGATACAAGCCCCTAAGGCTGATGCGAATAATTCTGTCGGGGTCATCAAGTTGTCCTTTCCTCCATCCTTTTCCGGTGCAGAGGCAAAAGCTTCAAGGCCCCGGGTGACCGATTTAAAAACAAGTCCTTGCTGCAAGTTCACTTCCATTTTCATAATTCTTCTCCTGGAGGCTCGTCCATTTGACTTGCGGTTTTAGTTTCAATTCACAAACTCTCGTCATCGGATAGAGTCAGCTGGAAGAGCGAGTTCTGTGCCATGGAGTCAGCCGTGTTTCCAAGCAAGAGAGACGCCCCTGAAATCATAATTTGCCTTTCCCCACCCAATCACCACCATCCCTTCAATCCCCCTGACCATGATGTGGAGCAGGGCTCCCGCAGCATCTATCCGTGATCTCCTTGACATGAATCAATCAATACCCCTCCCTCCTTTCACTGTAAAGTTAAATAGTTAACAACGTTATATATTTTAACTAATGGAGCTTATAGTTCCAAACACAGCATAGGTGGAATAAATTATCGCCCTTGAAGAAAAAAAACTTCTGATCGCATAGAATCGGCCAGATTCAAAATAAATTGCCAAAAGGAGGTGACATACTTCAACTCCAGCTTTCCGATGGAGGTGATTATTACCGGCAACGTGCCTATATTCGACTCTTCATTGCATCCGCATCGCCCAGATCAGCACCGCGGTTCCGGAAATGATCCGGTAGATGGCAAATGGGGTGAACCCCCGACGCCTCACCCAGGCCATGAACCAGGCCACGGCTCCGTATGCCACGGCAAAGGACATGATAAAGCCGATGGCCAGAACGATCCAACCGTGGGCATCGATGTGGGTTGCCCCAATTGGATTGGCGTGACCCGGCAGCAGCGACTTTAGCAGATCGTAGCCCGTGGCCGCCACCATCGTCGGGATCGAGAGAAAGAAAGAAAATTCGAGTGCAGAAGAACGGGACATCCCTGCCAGTTGCCCGGCCGCAATGGTGGACATGGAACGCGATGTCCCGGGGAATACCGCGGAGAGGATCTGGCAGGCACCGATCCATACGGCTTGCCCGAGCCCCATGGCTTCCATCCGCCAGGTATGGATACGTCCGCCTCCGTCCGCGGCCGGTCCTGCGGCTTCGGATGGTGCATTCCGGACATCGACGATCCACATTACAACACCGCCCATGACCAGCGAACAGCCCATGATGAAGAGGCTTTCCAGGTGTTTGCCTATGATCTTGGTCAGCAGAAATGACGGTATCGCAGTTGTGAGGAAGGCTACGGCGATCAGCCCGAGCGGGTGCGTCAATGGCGTTCGGTCATCGTTTTCGCCCCGGGGAAATGTTGACAGAAACTTTCTTATCTCAGACCTGAAGTAGATCGGGAGGCACAGGATGGCGCCCAGCTGGATGACAATGGTGTACATCTTCCAGTAGCCGCCGGACAGATCGATGTGCGCGAGCGCTTCTACGATGCGCAGGTGGGCAGTGGAGCTGACCGGAAGAAATTCGGTCAATCCCTCGACAATGCCGAGTAATCCCGACAGTAAAAAGTCGTTCATGGTCCCTCCGGCGGACTTCCCCCACATAAGACGTGAATCAAACGCTCATGGCTTGGCGTCCGGGGGATCACGTCTTCCCTCATCCCGGTCCGAAATGGATCCCCATGGCGGTGGAACTCCCGCCGATGACGCAGGGGCGGAGCGCGGCCAGCCATGCCATGAGGAACACCATCACATGGCGGGGTATGAGCCAGGGCCGTGATGATGAAAGCATGAAAGTGAAGGGGGCGGTATCGATATTACCATTGGGTGATAACAACTCGCTTTCCGTGGGGTGGAGTATAGGGGATTGCAGCGTTGTGTGTCAAAGGCAAACTTGGCACATCATGTTGGTGGCCTGCTGGTTAGAGGGAAAGGGTGTTGCACACTGGTACCGCCCACCAGGACATGGGAACACATAGGTTTTTGGAAGAATTCGTGGATTCCAGCGTTCGTCGGAGCGACGGAAATGTTGTCTTGAATATTGCCTCACCTGTGACACCGGCCCGTTCAATGCGCGGGAGGGAATGCGACCTTCGGTCGCAAAATGGCCCCTCCCCCCGCACAGCGAAGGGGGGAGGGGATTGCCGATTAGATGGCTTCATCGCCGGTTTCGCCGGTTCTGATCCTGATAGCCTGCTCGATCGATGACACGAATATCTTGCCGTCACCGATCTTGCCGGTCTTCGCCGTATCGACGATGGCAGTCACCGCATTTTTCAACAGGCCTTCGCCAACGACCAATTCGATTTTAATCTTGGAGACAAAGACCGTATCGTATTCCGCGCCCCGGTACGTTTCCACGTGCCCTTTTTGTCGCCCGAATCCCTTGATTTCCTGGGCGCTCATCCCCCGGACGCCGATCTTTTCGAGCGCGTTTTTGACCTCTTCCAGTTTAAATGGCCTGATGATCGCTTCTATTTTTTTCATGGTCCGTCCCCTTGATTACCAATTGGTCTTATTGAGGTTGAAATCCGGATATGCGGAAACCGCCACTTCACTTTGATCAAGTCCCTGGACCTCCAGCTCTTCGGAAACTCTGAGGCGAACAACCTTGTCCAACAGTGTGAAGAACACGTACATCACCACGAAGACAAACACGAAGTTGGTGACAACACCGATCACCTGCGCCCCGAATTGCGAAGCGCCTCCGTAGAAGAGTCCCTTGACGGTTCCGGTGACCCCGTTGACCCCATCGCCATAGGTGCCGTCGGCGAAAAGGCCCAGTGACAGCATCCCCCACGCGCCGTTCACGCCGTGGACGGAGATCGCGCCGACCGGATCATCGATTTTCAAGAAACGTTCGACGAAGAATACGCTCATGCAGAGGAGAACGCCGGCAATGGCGCCGATGAGGACGGCCGAAACCGAATTCACGTACGCGCAGGGCGCGGTGATAGCGACCAATCCTGCCAGCATGCCGTTGGCCGCCATGGAGACATCGGGTTTGCCGTAAAAGATCCACATGTAGAACATCGCAAAGAGCGCACCGGAGGCGGACGCCAGCATGGTGTTGGTGGCGATGACGCCGATCCGCAGGTCACTGCCGGCAAGTGTCGATCCGGCATTGAAACCGAACCAGCCGAAGGCAAGAATGAAACAGCCGGTGATCGCCATGGGGATGTGGTGCCCCGGTATGGCGTTCGGGGTTCCGTCCTTGCCGAATTTTCCGAGCCGCGGTCCGAGGATTATGGCTCCGGCAAGCGCCGCAACGCCGCCGGTCATATGGACGACGGAGGAGCCGGCAAAATCGAGTGTCCCGTGCCCGATCCCGAAATTGGCGCCCAGCTGCGACAACCACCCGCCGCCCCATATCCAGTTGGCATACAGCGGATATACGAACATTGAGATAAAAAAGCCGTAAATGACGAAGGATTTGAATGTCCAGCGTTCCGCCATTGCGCCGGTCGGGATCGTGGCAGTGGTGTCCATAAAGACCATTTGGAAGAGAAACAGAGAAAAGATCGCCGCATCATAGGTGCTTCCGGAAAGGAAAAACCCGTTTGTTCCGAACAGGCCGAAATCCTTCCCGAAGAGATGGAGTACAAATTCTCCGTTGAGCAAGCCCGTTCCGCCGCCGAGGCTTGCGACATTGCCCACGCCACCCATCTGGAGGGCGAACCCGCAAACCCAGTAACCGAGCATCCCGATACCGTAGACCATCATGTTCATAGCCATGGTGTGCCCGGCGTTTTTGGCCCGCGTAAATCCGGTTTCCGCAAGGGCGAAACCCGCCTGCATGAACATGACGAGAAAACCGCAGAGCAGGGTCCACATGAAATTGATGGCAATCCGGTTATGGCCGATGACATCTGCCAGCTTCGCGGCCAGCGGTTCGCTTTTCGCCATCTTTGCCATATCCTCTTTTGTTGGGGCGTTGGCCGTGGCGCCGATCACATCCGCTGACCCGCCGGTGCTGGCACCCGCCGGGTCAGGTGCAAGCGTTGGCGCGGCCGTTGGGGAGGAAGGGGCGTTGGGCATCTCATCTGCGGCATACATCGTGCCCGCCATGAACAAGAACACCACAAGGAATGACACGCTGATTAATCGTTTCATCTCATTTCTCCATTCTTTTATATTGCCGTATCCCGACATGTCCAAATCAAGGTCCGCAAAACCGGTTTCCAGCTCAGCGCGAACTCACTTCTTCTAATCAAAATCTATGCCATAGCTAACATATTGTTTTTGCACGTTATATTCATCCATATGGTAATTCATTTTTGTAGCTTTGAAGGACATAATAGACATTTTTGTACTATTCACGGTCCTCACGCTCCATTGGATAGAGCGCCTTCCTATCAACCTCTGAATCCCTGCCCATTCCGTCACGGTCAGGGTGACGGCGCCGAAAGTTTCCTGCACGGTACCTTTCAGAATAAAGGGCCGGAATGCGTTCAGCATGTGGCAGAACCGGCTAAAGGTCTTCGGGAAGAAGACCGTTTCATAGATCCCCGTTGTATCCTCGAAAGAGACGAACTTCATTTCATCCCCATCTCTGGTGTGGACCGTCTTGCCGGTCACCACCCAACCCATGGTCGTGACCCGCTTGCCCACAAAGGCAGGGAGGTCCTTTGCAGGGACGCAGCGGACCCTTTTCAGGGTGTGGGCGTAGAGATCGAGGGGATGGACCGAGAGGTGGAACCCGAAGGTCTCCAGCTCGTGTCTCAGCCTGACCCGCTTCAGGTCTTCGTTCGGCTCACTCCGCGTCCGTTTCTCACCGCGTTTGCCGAGCGCGGGATTGGAAAACGTTGATGGAGAAGCCTCCTTGAAGGGGAGGGAATACTGGTCAGGCTCGGGCGCACTGTTGTAGAAGCGGAGGGCCTCCCACACGAGACCGGGTCTGCCATACTCCCCGGATGACCTCCGGGCTTGCCCCCCCGTTCGAGGGCCCCCTGAACGAATCGGCGACAGAAGTCCCTGAGCCTTTTTTGCTTGTGCTTCTTGCTGACGACCTTTCTCAGGGTGTCGGTCTCCGCAGCTTCAAAGCCGGCCAGATAAATGGCCGCCTGGCTCAACTGCTCCTGAAAGACCATTACCCCGAGGGTCTCCTCCAGGACGGGCCGAAGGAGCGGGTGAGGCGACTCCCAGGGCTCGCCATGAAGACGGGAGACCCAGGTGTAGATGGACTGGTTGGAGGCGGGCCGGATGATGGAGATGACCACGACGTTGAGGAGAAAGTGGTCCATCCGGAGATAGGTCTCGAAAGGGATACCGTAGCGGACCTTGGTCAGGACCTGGCTGAATGCTGAATATCGACCCTGAACCCTTGATTCAGGCCCTGCAACCTTCACAATGGAGGCAGACCGGAAAAGCAGGCCGAGCGCGGGATGTAAGCCTTCTAAGGAAAGCTCCGAGAAGCGCATGGGGCCATCGATGGAAGGGCAAGATTGCCCTTTCCAAACAGTTTTCTAATCAATGAATTCTTTTTACTATCAATAAATTAAGATTCCCGCCACTTAAAATCCATCCACCTTCACCCGGCCGAATAATCAGTGCTTGTTGAGGGCATGGTTTTTTGCCTTAAAAGAGAAATTTCTTGACATGGAAAAGCCGGCTAACTAGAAGCTAGCATGTGCTTGGGGGTATCGGCGCTGCATCGCTAGCCACGAAGAATTAAGAATGATCAGAGAATCGCCGTCCTTTTTGATGCGATCCATCGAACGCTCAGTAAATAAATTCCAACTTCGGTGAAAAAAGGCCAAGTTGTTTACCAAAGCAGGAAATTGCGACACGAACTCCCTCCCGGTTGTCGAAGATTCTACAGTAACCTTCGGAGGGGGAGATCATTGATCACGGCACGGTCGAGCGTGACACATGTACAATGGCTGGAGAGGGCCGTCTTTTGGAACCTCTTTGTACATACTGGATAAGGGTCGGAAGAAAGAGAAAGGAGGATTTCGTGATGGTAAAAACGGGCATTTGGAGATTACAACGATCTGAAATGAGAGGGAAAGGAGGTATCAAGGGTATCATTACATCTTGCCTGATCATAACCTTCTTGATCTGCGGAAGCAGTGTGGGGGCGGGCGCGACTGAGAAGGGGCCCATCAAGATCGGTTTCATCGCGGGTTTGACAGGCAACTTCGCAACCTTCGGCGGGGGGATGGTGAAGGGCTTCCAATTGTACCTGGATGAGATCAACTATACTGTCGCGGGACGAAAGATCGAACTGATCGTCGAGGACGAGTCGGTCAATCCCGCTATCGCAGTGACAAAGGCTCGAAAACTCATCAAGAATGACGGTGTACACATGATCGCCGGGGTATTCCTGCAGAGCTCCGGTTATTCCGTCGGCCCGGTGTGCGCCGAATCAGAGATCCCCCTCATCGTCACGAACAACGGGGCCGACGACCTGACCCAACGGAAACGCTCCCCCTATGTGATCCGGATCAACTGGGGATCGGGGGGTGAATTGGGCCATGTGGCCGGCGATTATGCCTACACCAAATTGGGATGGCGCAAAGCCATAGTCTGTGCAATGGATTATGCATGGGGGCATGAGGTTTCCGGTGGTTTTCAGCAGGTTTTCGAAAAGAAGGGGGGACAGATTATTCAAAAAGTCTGGACGCCCATTAACACAGCCGATTACGCGCCCTATATTCCCAATCTGAACCAGGACGCCGACGGAATCATCGATGTCATCACGGGAGCGGCGACGATCCGTTTTCTCAAGGGATTGCAGGCGAGCGGGCACAAATGGCAAGTCATCGGACCGGGGCCGGTCACGGACGAAACCTTTCTCCCGGCACTGGGTGATGCGGGCGTAGGGGTCTATACCTCCTTTCCCTACAGTGGTGCCCTCCAGACGGCGGGGAACAAGGCATACCTTGAAAAGTATGCAAAGAAATACAAGGAACAACCCGCCTATTCCGCGGCGATCAACTATACGGCGGCACGATGGATCGTCAGCGCCATTCGCGCGATTAACGGGGACGTGGAAAACAAGCAGAAATTTCTGGCGGCCCTAAAGGCCATCGAGATCCCGGATTCCCTGCGCGGGCCGGTTAAACTGGACCAATACAATGGGATCGTTCAGAATCAATATGTCCGTCGAACCGACAAAATCAACGGCGCCTACCAGAATACAGTTGTCCAAACCTATCCTATGGTGGACCAATTCTGGCCTTTTAATGCAGAGGAATATCTGAAGCAGCCCGTCTACAGTCGCGATTTTCCGACTTGCCCCTATTGCAAGTGATCGACAGTGGAATTTTGGGTTCTCCAGACGTTTAACGGGCTTTCCTTTGCGGCGCTCCTTTTCCTCCTGGGTGGTGGCCTGACCCTGATCTTTGGGGTGATGCGGGTGATCAACATCGCCCAGGGGGCCTTCTATCTCGTCGGAGGATATATCGGGTACAGCGTGATCACCCGCACGGGCAACTTCTATTTGGGATTGCTCGGAGCATGTCTGGGTGTCTCCGCCCTAGGGGTTTTGATGGAGAGCACTCTCCTGAGGGACCTCGTAGAAGACAATCTGAGGATGATGTTGATCACCATGGGGGTTGCCCTCTTCTTCCAGGATCTGTGCCTGGTGATATGGGGAGGGAACCCCCTTAGCATTGCCGTTCCGAGCTATATGTCGGGAAGCATCAAGGTGGGCCGGATCTTTTTCTCCAGCCTTCGGGTCTTCATCATGGGGGCCGCCGCATTACTCTACCTCTTCCTCTGGCTATTCGAGAAAAAGACGAAACTGGGAGCGATGGTGAGGGCAGCGGTCGATAATGCCGAGGTGGCCGATGGGCTCGGAATCAATGTAACGCTCGTCCGCATGGGTGTTTTCGGCCTAGGGGCACTGGTTACGGCCTTTGGAGGTGTCTTCGGGTGTGCCTTTATGGCTATCTATCCCGGCCTGGACTTCGAATTGCTCCCCTACGCCTTCGTGGTCGTCATTCTTGGAGGGCTGGGCAGCCTCCCGGGGGCCTTGCTGGGAGCCATCATCGTGGGCCTTGCCGACAACTTCGGAAAGGCCCTGTTCCCGGGGTTCTCCTATTTTACCGTGTTCGCGCCGATGGCGATTGTGCTGGCCTGGAGGCCGACCGGACTTATGGGGAAGGGTTGATAGGGGGGACATGAAAGAACGTGTAAACAATGTGAGGTGGATATGGTTGGGTCTCGGGACGGCCCTGGTCGTCCTCGTCCTGTTCCCCCCCGTCTTTCCCCCCTATGTGACTGTCTTACTCACGCAAAGTCTGATCTATGCCATCGCTGCGATGAGCCTGGACATCCTGATCGGGTACACGGGCCTTGCCGCGTTGGGTCATGCGGCCTTCTTCGCGATCGGGGCCTACACCGCCGCCATTCTCTTTGAGAGATATCAGTCCGGCTTCGGGACGACGCTGGTTTGCAGCATCGGACTCGCCGCGGCGGCCTCAGCCGCACTGGGTCCCCTGTCGTTGAGGGCCACGCAACTCTACTTTCTCATGATCACCCTTTCGATTGCCATGTGTATGTGGGGCCTCATCTATCAATGGGCCTCATTAACGGGGGGAGACAACGGGATCTCGGGGATTTCCCGCCCCGATCTGGGCCTGCCTTGGTCCATGCAGAACGACGTTTACTTTTACTATTTCATTTTGATCGTTTTCGCCGTCTTTGTCCTTTTGATGATCCGCCTGATTCGATCCCCGTTCGGCAAGACCCTCATCGCTATCCGTGACAGCGAATCACGCATGCGGGTTCTCGGCTTCAACACATGGTTGCATAAGTACATCGCCTACATCCTCGCGGGGGCGGCTGCCGGGTTGGCGGGGAACCTTTACGCCTACTACAATCGATTCGTTAATGCCAATATCGCCGACCTTCCCGGTTGCATGAAACTCGTTCTGATGGTTAGCCTCGGTGGCAAGGGGACAATGGTCGGCCCCGCCATAGGGGCGTTGATCATCACTTTTCTAGAGAACATGGTCAGCGTGTACACAGAGCGCTGGCTCATGGTGGTCGCTCTGGTCTACGTCCTGACGGCGAGAGCCATGCCAGGGGGAATCGTGGCCCTCATGAAAAAGATCTCGCGTTGATTCAGCTGGGATAGGATGGATTCGAAACAGGATAAACGTGGGTGGGCTTTGGAGTGCCGCCAACTGACGAAGCGGTTTGGGGGGTTGGAGGCAGTGAAGGAGGTTCACCTAAGGGTCGAACCTGGTGAACGGCGGGCAATCCTTGGGCCCAATGGCGCCGGAAAGACAACCCTCTTTCGAACGATCAGCGGGGAGTTCCTGGCCAGTTCTGGACAGATCAACCTCTTCGGCCGTGACATCACGCGGTTGGCGCCCTACAAGAGGACGGCCCTCGGCCTCGGGAGAACCTTCCAGATCACTAATCTCTTCAAGACCATGACCGTCCTGGATAATTTGCTCGTCGCGGCGATGGGCTTAAAGCCCTTGAAGTTCTCATTACACCGAAACCTTTCCTCTTACAAAGAACTCTACGCGCGCGCTTTCGATATTCTGGATGCCGTGGGCATGAAGGATAGACAAAGTGAGGTCATTACAAATCTGTCTTATGGTGAGCAACGTCAAATCGAGATCGCCCTTGCCTTGGTCTCGGATCCCAAACTTCTTCTCCTGGACGAACCCACCGCCGGCCTTTCTCCGGCTGACTCGGCTATGATGGCTCGGATGATTCATGACCTTGATCAGAGGATGACGATTCTCATTATCGAGCACAACATGGATGTCGCCTTTCAGGTCGCAGATCGCATCACCGTTTTACACCAGGGGGCCGTGTTCGCGGAAGGGAGCCAAAAGGATATTCGAAATAACCAGCAAGTCCAAGAAATCTATTTCGGGGCGGAATAGGCGTGTTGAAGATTGATGACATACACACCTACTATGGGGAGAGCTACATCCTGCAGGGGATTTCTCTTGAGGTGGGGAAAGGAGAGGTCATCGGCATCCTGGGTCGAAACGGGATGGGAAAGACCACCCTGATTCGGTCGATCATCGGATTTACGCCGCCGAGGCGAGGACGGATCTCCTTTAACCGTACAGAATTGAGCCACAAACGGCCCTTCGAAATATCCAGGATGGGCCTCAGCCTCGTTCCACAGGGAAGACAGATCTTTCCGTCTTTGAGTGCAGAAGAAAATCTCACCGTCGTTCAAAGAGGCGGGTCGGGCGGCTGGAACTTAGAGCGGATCTACGAGTTGTTTCCACCTTTGCGCAGTCGGGCTTCCCACCCCGGGAATCGCCTGAGCGGAGGGGAGCAGCAGATGTTGGCCATCGGTCGAGGCCTCATGACCAATCCCTCCATTTTGCTGATGGATGAGCCGACAGAGGGCCTTTCACCCCTTTACGTTCAAACGGTGGGACAGATCATTAAAAAATTGCAGTCGGAGAGTATATCCATTCTTTTGGTGGAGCAGAACCTTCGTTTTACTCTCAAGAACACGGATTATATCCATGTTTTAAACCGTGGACTCATCGTCCATTCTTCAACTCCACAGCAACTGGAGGGCGATGAGGAGGTTCGAACCCGATATCTCGGTGTCTAGCCGCGGGTCCGGTCCTCGGACCTTTGGGAGCACTCTAATCCCTATAAGGGTCAGTTCCCCGAAGCTTGCTTCGTTCAAGAGTAGAGGTGTTCCTTTTTTTGATACCCCGTAGCTTGCTGTGGGGTAGTTCATTCATGAATTAGAATGTCTTTTGTAATTAGGTTTATCTGAGGGGTTCCCACCAAACCCATTATACGTTTTAGCTCGGATGTCATTCCATCGATAATCCCTGTCACGCCTTCTTGCCCGGCGGCTGCCAGGCCGTATAACAAAGGACGGCATACCCCTACAAGGGAAGCACCAAAGGCAAGACCTTTGGCAACATCGCTCCCGCGACGAAAGCCGCTATCCACAATGATATCCGCTCTTCCCTTTACAGTGGAGAGTATCTCATCCATCACCTGTAAAGGATGGGGCAGGTAGTCAATGATATGGGCACCGTGAGATACTACAATCGCATCGGCTCCTGCATCAACTGATTTTGCAGCGTCTACGGAACTGAGGATACCCTTAAAAATGAGGGGTATTGATACCTTTTTACGTATCTCCTCAAGTTCATGAAACGTGAGAGGAGCGCAGTCCTTCACCACCATACTGTCGATCAATTTGGTTCCCACGCCTGTATCAACTTGAATTCCCAGCCATCGCACACCAGCTTCCTGGAGATAGTGAATCGTTTCAAACATCTTTTTTCGGTCCTTGAAGGGTCTCACATTTCCAGCGATAGGCACCCCTGTTTCGATAATCTCCTTAAGGTTCTGCGGCACCTGTGATCCCAACCACATGAGGCTTCCTGCATCCTTAAGACCCAAGGCCGTTTCTATCAATCCGTTCTCCCTGATCGCCCGAATAGGATTAGTAATTGCGGACATAATAATCGGTGTCTTGAGTTTGACCCCCAAAACCCTGCAAGCCGTGCCTGCTTCCACAGCATCGATGCATCTCGTCCGAAAGGTGTACCGGTTAAAGACAGCCCGATCGTGCAGGATATCGAATTCCGTCTCCACACCATTTAAAATCTTCCCGTAGGGTTTTTCTTCAAGCAGTTTTTTCCCTTTTTCATACAATTCCGTTAGTTCCATAAGGAGTTGTCTCCTCTTCCCGAATATCTTCATGAAACGCAATCAGTGGGACCCAATTAGAATCAAGGCCGGTGGAATCTTAGCTGCCTTCTGTTCCCAGGAAGGGCGAAAAATGGATGAGAGATCGATTGGCACCGGATACACTTGAAAGACCAACTGCAGCCATCGTCCGTCGCAGTTCGGCGGTAATTTGATTGATAAGAAGCTCCACTCCGGCCGCACCGTCAGCAGCATAAGCCAGGAGCATAGAACTCGCAAATCCTACGGCTTTGGCCCCGAGAGCAATGGCTTTCAGTACATCGTTGCCCGTCCTGAAGCCGGTATCTACCAAGACAGTGAGTCTTTGCCCGACCCTTTCCGCTATTTTCGGAAGGGCCATCATCGAAGGAATCGTGTAATCAATGGCCGCGGTTCCATGGTTGCTCACCACTACAGCGGATGCCCCAAGCTGAAAGGCCTTTTCCGCATCAACTACACTCAGAACTCCTTTTATTATGAAAGGGAGCTTTGTCCCGGCAATTATCTGCTTGATTTCCTCGCTCTTTTGCGGGCCAAAAATATCGTCTCTGGATACCTCATCCCCGACCAAGCGCCCGTAAAAATGATCAATGTCCATTCCAACCGCTACGCAGCCCCGTTCCTCTGCCTCACGAACTTTTTTATAAATAAGGTTTGTCTCTCGATAGGGTTTGACGATTTTTACAACCTTCGCCCCAAGGTCGATAGACTTCTGCAATTCACTTGGACCACCTATGCCGAGCATCATGAGGGCACCGGCCCTTTCCACGCCCCTTGCAATTTCCACCAGCCCTTCATCAGACGCAAAGTCCGTTTTTGAAATGGGAGAGCAGAAGATAGGAGTCTTCAGGGTCATGCCCAAAAAATTGCACCCGGTATCTACTTCGACCGGATCGAAATAGTTCGGAACAAAAAGAAGAGCATCCAGATATTTACGATTCATTCGGGTTGTGACCCCTATGTCACCGTTCGGCGGAGGGGTCCACTTCGATCCCATTTTCTGCAAATTCTCTTGGCCCTTTTGATAGATTTGAGAAATGGTAAGAGGCTTTTCTTTCATAGATCCTCTCCTTTCATGCTACTCTGATTTGCTGTTTGCGCCTTCAACCTGTCCATCGTGATTGATCATCTATTTCCTTTCCGGTTTCCGAACGGACGGCTTCTCTTCTTCCTTTTGCATCTTGGAGCCATTTTCAATCCATGCATCGATGGTGATAAGAAGTCCCTTTTTCAGGTCCGGATTATGGGAGGTTTTGGCTGGTATGTCAAGCAACACCTGGGCGTGCCGCCTGAGGCGGGATTGTGTCCGCAACTTGCGGGCGTAAGAATGGGCACTGGATGCCGGCAAGAGCATGGAGGTGGAGATAGTGCCAGAGGTCTCGACTGTGTTTGAAAAGCGGTTCGCTTCAGGCCAAGCGGAAATTTGAGTAGAGGAATCCCCTCGACCCTGACTTTTTCTTCAAAAATCAGACAGGGAAGCTGTCCCGATACTCGGGGGCGACATAGAGCCACTTATCGGACCCGCCAGACAGACGTCGGGTAGACTCTGGGAACTGGGACATGGAATAGTCGATGCTTTATTCTTGGACCTTTGGCGGCCCCGCTTTGCGGGCCCATAATCCCAAATGTTTGAGGATCTTCTTTGTAGCCATAATACCTGACCATCTGTCGCCTTAAACGCCTTTGCGGCTTCCTTGAAGTAGGCCTCTTCTCGCTCGTGAACGATCCCCATCCTTGAAGGAGTCAGCTTGCCTGAGACGAAGGGTCTCGCCGTTCAATTCGATAGCGTCGATTCCCCTTTCCTCGATAATGACCGCGACCTCCAGGGATTCATCCCGGCTGAGCCCTCCGTCCGGGAAGTCCTCGGAGTTCATCTTGGCCAGGACGGGGCAATCGGGACCGACAGTCCTTTTCACTTCCTCGAGGACTTGGAGCAGAAACCTGCCGGTTTCCCACATCCTCAACCCCCTTTCAAGGACGCTCTCGGTCTCCCCGGTTACAGCGGAGGCAACTTGAACGGCGGACCGGAATACCCTACTCTATCTGAGGTGGTTCACTCTTGCCAGAGGGGGAATGGCCGGACATCTGGAAAGGTGAGATGCACGGATTGGAAGGCGATCTAAGGACTCGAATTCATGGTTGAGACCTGGACCATCAATGATCCGAGCCCTTCAAGGAGATTCGATGAGTGATTGAAATGCGTCAAATCGTCTTTTCCTTTTTTACTCTCATTTGTCGTTTCGACCGCGTTATCGCTAACCATACCTTTGCAACTGCTCCCGGTGCGCTGATAAGGCCGTCAGGCAGAAAAATAATGATCGCGATTACTACGCCCCCGAGGACCGCCGGCGTGAGCTCGAGCATGAAACGAAACTGTTCGAACACCAGGATTGCGACGGCAGCACCGATGGGCGGACCCAAAATGGAGCGTATCCCACCCAAAACCATGTATAGAAAGACATTAACGGATGTTCCCAAACCGAACATCAGGGGATCGATGGTGCCGCTGAGGGTGGCTAAGAATGACCCGCAAAGGGCTGCAAAAAAAGAAGCAATGACAAACGAAAGAAGTTTATATCTGGAAGTGGGTACGCCCACGCTGCGGCACAGCATCTCGTTTTCAGCAATCGCCCTGAAGACCCTCCCGATATAAGAGTTCCATATTCGATAGCACACGGCTATCGAAGAGACCATAAAGATCAATACCAAATAATAGAAGGCCACCTTGTTGTTGAAATCGATTCCAGCAAGCCGGGGAGAAGGGATCCCCCATACGCCGTTATACCCTCCGGTGTAAGTCGGAAAATTTGCAATCAGTAGTTTTACGACTTCGCATAGAGCGCATGTAAGCAAAACGAAATACATCCCCTTCACCCGCAGGATAGGGATTCCGACAAAGGCGGCGAATGCGGCGGCTCCCGCTCCTGCTATGGGCAGTGTAAGCCAGAATGAAAAGGCTTCCCTCGTCATCAGCAATGCAGTCACATACGCTCCGATGGCCATAAAGGCGGCGTGTCCAAGGTTGAAGATTCCCGTGCGTATCGTCAGGAACAGGGTGGCCGCCATGGTGCCCCACAAGAATACCTGGATCGAGATGAAGAGAAAATAGGGATCCTGTGTGATCGCCGGAAGAAGAAGCAAAATTCCTACAGCAGTCGAACCTTGCCAAAAATGTTTGAACCTATTCATGGCCAAGCAATCCTACAGGTCTGATGACTAACAAGACGATCACGAGGAGAAAGGCAATCAGCATCGGTAAGTTGCCACCGAAAAGAGCTCTGCCGAAACTCTCGATGAAACCCAAAAGAAGTCCGCCGAGAAAGGTACCGGGTATGCTGCCGATCCCGCCGAGTATGACTACGATGAATGTCTTTAAGAGCGTAGGCGGCCCCAGAGTCGGATCGACATAGTAGAGGGGAGCGATCAGGGCGCCAGCAATTCCAGCCAGCCCAAAGCCGATGCCGAAGGACAGACTTGCAGCACGATCAAGACTGACTCCTTGCAGCACGGCCGCCTCACTGTCTTGGGCTACCGCCTTTAGTGCCCGTCCCTCTTTATGCCAGCGGATGAAGAAGAGAAGGCCTACGAACAACCCTAAGCCGATCACCATGGTTACGAGCCTTTCCACGGAGAGAATCACGCCACCGAACGAAATGATCCCTGAGACGGCGCCGGGAACGCCCTTTTCCCTTGTTCCGCATATCACTGCAGCCAATGCCGGTATAATCAGGACCAACCCCAAGGTTATCACGACAGTCGGAAATTCGGCGGACGTACCGACTTTTAGAGGGCGTACCCGGCGGAAGAGAATTCTTTCCAAGACTATTCCCAGGATTCCGGTGCCCAACGCACAGAGAACGATGGCAACAAAAAACGGGAGACCCAGTTTTACGGTAAGATAGTAGGCCCCGAATGCTCCGACCATATAGATCTCACCGTGTGCGAAGTTCACAACCCGCGCGATACCGTAAATGAGCGTAAACCCCAAAGCGATCAATGAGTAGGTTACGCCCAGCATGACGCTGTTAAGCATTGTCTGTGCAAAATAGGAGATTTCCATTACGGCCCCCGATAGCATCAGACTTGAGGACGAGGAATCCCCTGCTTCGCCCTTAAGGCGAAGCAGGTTCCTGATCCTCCCGTACCTGTCCTGAGAGAGAAAAAAGAGGGCGTCATTTCAAAAGACCCATCGCTTTGAGGGTTTCCTCGGGGGAAACGATCTTTTCAAGATAATTCTTCCCCTCGTGAATCCTCACGACCCCGATGGGGCTTAGCCATTGATGGGCGATACCATAACGTTCCTTGCCATAGAACCTTGCCCCGGGACCCCGAGGACTCGTAAAGACCGCCGTCTCCAGTGCATTTCGGACTTTGTGCTTATCAATGGTTCCGGCGGACTGCATTCCCTGGATCAAGATGGGCAAAAAGTCACAGGTAAAGAAAATCATGGAATCGTAAGAACCATAATTCTTCTTAAAGGCCTCACTGATGCGGGCGATTTCGGGCGTGGCGTCGTAAGTCATGTTTGGAAGAAACACATTTTCGCATGCCTTTTCACCAGCTATGTTGACCAGGCTGTTCACATCTTGCATGACGCCTGACCATATAATCTTGTCGAACCCAAGCTCCCTTGATTGCTTTATCAGCAACCCACAATCACCGGTACTTGCGGTATCCGTGTAAATGATATCCGGCTTTTCCTTAAGGATCTTGTTTAGGACAGGGTAGTAATCCTTTGAAGCAGGCTCGAAGAATTCACCGGCTACGAATTGCCATTTGGCGTACTTGGTGGCCGCCTCGACAAACATTTTGCTTGCCGCGTGTCCCCCTTCGGTATCGGGGGCGCAATAGGCAATGCGATGTATTTCGGGCCGGTTTTGAGTCAACCAGGCCATAATCCCCCAGACCCTCTCGTACTCGGTGTTATTCCCCCGAAATACCCACGTCAACTCCGGCCCCAATCCCGGTCCTGACGCACCGTCGCAAATAAAAAGGACTTCGTTCTTCTGGCAGATGGGTCCTCCGGACAAGGCAACCAAAGTACTTGGCCCCCCGAGCAGGATATAATCGACTTTGTCTCGAAAAATAAGTTTGTTGATTGCAGCCGCTCCCGACTCTGCCAGGTACTTGTCGTCGGCCATCACGAGTTCAATCTTGTACACCTTATCGCCGATCTTGACTCCACCCGCCTCATTGTATAGCTTCGCCTGGGTCTCGATCGTTCTGGAACACCCTTGGCCCCAAGCCACTGCCGGCCCGCTGAGGCTGGCACTCACCCCGATTCTCAGGGTCTCTGCCGAAAATGCCTGGGCACCAGAAAACGAAACGAATGCCACGGATAAAACAACCCCTACCAGAATTTCCTGAAGTCTTTTCACGTTCCACCTCCTTCTCTTCTTTGTGAATGAAAGTGTGTTACCCTCCCAAATACGCTTTCTTGACGTGCTCATCAGTCATCAGGTTCCTTGCATCGTCTGCCAAGGTTACGACGCCGGTTTCCAATACATACCCACTTTCTGCCAAGGACAGTGCCATTCGGGCGTTTTGTTCCACCAACAGAATGCCGACCTTCGATCGGGCGTTTATCATCTTTATGATCTTTGCAGTTTCCTTTACCAACAGTGGTGACAAGCCCAAGGTCGGTTCATCGAGGAGCAACAATCTGGGGCCGGACATCAAAGCCCTTCCGATTGCGACCATCTGTTGCTCCCCACCACTCAAGCTACCCCCTTTCTGTCTCAGCCTCTCATTCAATCTGGGAAAATGGTTCAGTACCACCTTCAGGTCGGTCCCCACGGCGGAGTGCTCTTTCCTTGAGTATGCCCCCATGATCAAATTTTCGTACACAGTCATGTAAGGGAACAATCTCCTCCCCTCTGGAACATGAGAGATCCCCTTCCTCACAATCCCTGAAGCTTCTACTTGATCGATCCTCTCCTCCCCAAACCATATTTCACCAGCCGTTAACTTTACCAAGCCGGAAATGCTTCGCAAGACAGTTGTTTTTCCGGCGCCGTTTGCACCGATCAATGTGACGATGGAACCTTCGCTGATTTCCATCGAAATCCCTCTTAGCGCCTCTGCCTTGCCGTACTTTACCTGTACGTTTTTTAGTTGAAGCAAATGGGGGGCCATCTATTCCTCTTCGCTTCCTAGATACGCCTCTACTACCTTCTTGTTATTCCTTATATCGGCCGGAAGTCCTTCGGCTATTTTTGTCCCGTGGTCCAATACGATGATCCGGTCGACTAAGTTCATGATCGTCGACATATCATGCTCGATAATAATGATCGTCAGGCCTTGATTTCGCAATCCATTTACAAGTGTTACCATTTCCGCCTTTTCGACCGGGTTCATTCCGGTAACGGGTTCATCCAGCAGCAATACTTTCGGGTTCGACATCAAGGCTATGCATATGCCCAGCGCACGCAGCTTTCCATGGGGCAGGTTTTCAGCCAATTCCTCCTTCAAATCGCCCATCCCCATGTATTCCAACACCGCCTCCGACCTGAGCCGGATATCCGACTCCTCTTTCCCGGAACGATGACCGTTCAAAAACCAGTTCAATAAACTTGACTTCCGGTGAAGATAAGCCCCTATCAGGAGGTTATCAAAAACGGTTTCCTCTTTCCAAACAGTGGTTTCTTGAAACGTTCGGATCAGCTTTCTCTTGGCGACCTCGTTCATCGGAAGGCGGGTAATATCCTCCCCATAGAGAACGATTCTGCCGTCGGAAGGCTTCAATGCACCCCCTATCAAGTTGTACAAGGTTGTTTTCCCAGCCCCATTTGGTCCGATGATTCCCAGGATTTCCGTCTCGGACACGTGAAAAGAAATGTGATCTAGAGCCCTTAGTCCTCCAAAATTCTTGCAGAGATTCTGTATTTCCAGTACCTTCATGGTTTTTCTAAAATAGCGCGCGGCGTTTCTGCACGAGCCGCCTTATCTTTGAAGCGATCGAACGCGAGGGTGGAAATGATCCAGCATGATGGTAGCGGCGGTATTCTCGGGGAGGGACCGATAGGATTACGGCTTCCACCAATCCGCTTTAAAAGAGTTATAGATTAAGTGATCGAATGTTCTCTTTATTATGAATGTTGAAGAGGATTGTCAACGAAAAACGTATCCGTTGGGTTCTAATCGAATAAGTGCTGAAAAGATATGGCGTTGTTGACTACTTTGACTTTCGTGAGCCGACGGCTGGCAAGAAGACGCCCCGACTTCGGCTTCAGGTTTCCCGAACCTATTGAGCCTCCCGCCGCTCCGGCAGGAGTACCGGCTTCCATGCCAGGATGTAGGCGCCGATGGCGAGGACCAGGAAGGCTGAAGCGTAGAAGGGGGCATTCAGTCCGGCGCCTTCCACCAGACACCCAAGGAGAACAGGGCCTAAAAGATAGGCCAGGGTGATGACCATAAAACGGATGCGTATCATCAGTCCGGGATGTTCGGGATCCGACAGGTCGGCCACCATCACCATGGAGAGCGGTTGGGTCAGGCCGAAACAGAGGCTGAAGAGAGATAAGGCCAAGGCTGTCGTGGACCAGGAGGACAGCATCGGGATCAAACCGATGCCGACGGGGTGATAAGAAGGCCTTTTTCTAGGCGGATTATAGGCGGTCTTGGCTTGTGTGTCAAGGCAAGGTCTGGGCGCAAGATGTTGTGTCCGCAACTCGCGGGCGCAAAAGTGGGCACTGGATGCCGACAAGGGCGAAGAGGTGGAAAAATCAGGCAGTGTGGCCATCCACAGGCGGGCAAACCTCCGGAGACTCCTTGTCAATCACGCTAAAGACGTGACCTTCGGCGTAGCGCCACTTATTAGACCCGCCAGACAGACGGCGGGCAAGCGTGGGGAGTTGGGAGGTGGAAGGCAACCTATCCGGGCTTGCTTGACAAGGTGAAAAGGCCCCGGCATCCGGTCGGGGCTTTCCGGGGGACAGGTCGGATCGTCGGAGACATTATTTCACCGGCCTAACAAGCAGGCGCGAAAGCCATCTCCTCCACGGTCAGGGTGAGCGGCGCCGAACGTTTCCTGCACGGTACCTTTCAGAATAAAGGGCCGGAATGCGTTCAGCATGTGGCAGAACCGGCTAAAGGTCTTCGGGAAGAAGACCGTTTCATAGATCCCCGTTGTATCCTCGAAAGAGACGAACTTCATTTCATCCCCATCCTTGGTGTGGACCGTTTTCCCGGTCACCAGCCAGCCCACGGTCGTGACCCGTTTGCCCACAAAGGCATGGAGGTCCTTTGCAGGGACGCAGCGGACCCTTTCCAGGGCGTGACCGTAGAGATCGATGGGGTGGACCGAGAGGTAGAACCCGAAGGTCTCCAGCTCGTGTCTCAGCCTGACCCGCTTCAGGTCTTCGTCCGGCTCACCCCGTGGTCGTCCCTCACCGCGTTTGTGGGAATCGAAATCGGAAGGCTTTGAAGGCGATGCCTCCTTGAAGGGGAGGGAATACTGGTCGGGCTCCGGCGCACGGTTGTAAAAGCGGAGGGCCTCCCACACGAGACCGGGTCTGCCGGCCCTTCCGGCCATGGCGTCAAAGCAGCCGGCCTTGATGAGGACCCGCACGTCCTGGAGATGGACATGGGGCGTGGTCCGGTTCATGAAGTCCGCAAGGGATGCGAAGGGGCCGTTTTTGCCCCGCTCGTGGATGATGGCCTCCATGCCTTCCTTTGAGAGATCCTTCAACTGCATGAGCCCCATGCGGATTGTTTTGTCCTTCCCCGTGTACTTGATTTCACTCTGGTTGATATGGGGGGGAGGACCTGGAGCCCCATGCGTCTTGCCTCGGAGATGTAGCCGAAGGTGGCGTAGTAGCCCCCGCCGTTTGAAATGACCGAGGCCATGAACTCGGCGGGGTAGTGGGCCCTTAGAAATGCGGACTTGTAGGCCACCATGGTGTAGCTGGCCGAATGGGGCTTGCAGAAGCTGTAGCCGTCAAACCCCATGATCATCTGCCAGACCTCCCGGATGACCTTCGGGCTTGCCCCCCGATCGAGGGCCCCCTGAACGAATCGACGGCAGAAGTCCCTGAGCTTTTTTTGCTTGTGCTTCTTGCTGACGACCTTTCTCAGGGTGTCGGCCTCCGCAGGTTCAAAGCCGGCCAGATAAATGGCCGCCTGGCTCAACTGCTCCTGAAAGACCATTACCCCGAGGGTCTCCTCCAGGACGGGCCGAAGGAGCGGGTGAGGCGGCTCCCATGGCTCGCCGTGAAGACGGGAGACCCATGTGTGGATGGACTGGTTGGAGGCGGGCCGGATGATGGAGGTGACCACGACGTTGAGGAGAAAGTGGTCCATCCGGAGATAGGTCTCGAAAGGGATACCGCAGCGGACCTTGGTCAGGACCTGGCGGGTGGCCGGGCTTTCAAAGTAGAAGACGCCGAAGGTGTTGCCCTCATAAAAGACCCGAACGGTTTGCGGGTCGTCGATGGGGTTGAGTGTTGCGTATTCGATCCGGCGACCGTGGTTCTTCCGGACGAGATCCAGCGCATCCCGGATGACAGCCAGGCTCCGGTTGCCGAGGATGTCGATCTTCACGAGCCCCGCATCCTCCACGGAGTCCTTTTCCCACTGGAGCACCTGGAGTCCGGAGGCAGAGATCTCCACGGGGCAGTAACGCCTAATCTCGTCGGGGACCAGGACCAGGCCGCCGCAGTGGGTGGAGAGGTGGTTGAAGTGGTTTTCAAGCCTTTCTGCGGCCTCCAGGATTTCACCCCAGGGTTTCTTGAGCTCGATTCCCCGCATCCTGGGGTGGCGGGCAAAAATCTCCTTCCATCCTGCGAGATGCCAACCAAAGCCGATCCGGCCCGTCACCTCGCCGATTTCTCTTTCCGTCAGTCCGAAGACCTTGGCCACCTCCCTCACAGCGGCCCGGGCGGCGAAGGTGTTGTGATTGGCCACCATGGCGGCCCGCCGGTTGCCGTATCTGGCAAAGACGTAGTCGATCACCTGGTCGCGCTCATCCCATGCGAAATCCACATCGATATCCGGGGGGTCCTTCCGACCAAGGTTGAGGAAGCGTTCAAAAAAGAGGTTGTGGCGGATGGGGTCCACATGTGTGATTTCCAGGGCGTAGGAGACGATGGATGCCGCGGCGCTCCCCCGGCCGCAGGAGCGCTGGGCCCGCCGGGTGATGTCGGCCACCACCAGGAAGTAGTGGGCGAAGTTCTTCTCCCGGATGATCCGCATTTCGTGCGCCACCCTGTCTTTGACGGCCTGGGTGATCTCACCGTAGCGGCGTCTGCACCCCTCCATGGTGGCTTCATAGAGATGATGGTAGGCCTCTTCATCATTCATCTTTTCAAACCGTGGAAAAACAACCCGGTTGAAATCCCAGTCCGTGAAGCAGCGATCGGCGATCTTGAGCGTGTTCGCGATGGCCTCGGGTGCGTGGGGGAACTGATCGATCATGGCGCGGGGCGAATTGAGGTCATTGTGCTCCCGGCAGGTGTCCTGATCGGTCAGCCTGGAGAGCTTGCTGTTCATGGATACGGCCCTGAGGATGCGGTGGAGCGGAAACTGGTCCTTTGTGATGAGATAGACCCGGTTGGTTGCCACGGGCGGGATGGCGGATTTTCGGGAAAAGGCGTAGCACGCAGCCATCCGAAAGCCGGGGGACATCTCCACGTAGAGGTCTTCCATGCTGTCCCGTTTGAGGGCTTTGAGAAGCTTGAAATCATCGGAGAGGACCATGAGCCCGTCGCGTCTTTCCCGGAGGGCCTGGATCAGGTCAAAGTCCTGGTGGCACTGGCGGGCCGAGATCAACCAGGAGAGGTTGGCATAGCCCTGGCTGGTCTTGATCAGGAGGAGTGCCCGCCTTTCACCGGATACGAGCTCGCTTCCCACGATGGGCGTCATCCCCGCTTCCCTGGCGGCCTGGACGAAAAAGACCAGTCCGTAGAGCCCATTGGTGTCGGTCAGGGCAAGCTGTTTCATACCCATCTCCGAAGCGGCAGCGCACAGCGCATCGATGGTCGGGATACCCCAGCCTTTGGAGTAGTGGGAGTGGGTGTTGAGGTGGATGAACATGATAAATAAAGGGTGCCAGGTACAAGGTTCAAGGTGCAAGGAAAGACAAAACCTTGGACCTTGGACCTGAAGCCTTGAACCTGGTCGTTACAAGCCCGCCTTACCGAGTTGAATGGATTCTCCCCCGTAGCGTTCACGAATCCGGTCCAGGGCCTGGATGATTCGGGACGCTTTCTCCTTGGATGGCTCAGGGATCTGGAAAAGCGATAGTTGACCGGTTGGGGCTGCGAAATCCCAGAACCAGACCTTCATGAACCGGACCCGCACCCGCCGGGTACAGGCCTTGAAAAACAGGTCTTCCATGGGCCGGTAGAGGTCGAAATCCCAGAAGCTGAGCTTTGGAAACCTTATCTGGCGTTTGGCTTCCATCTGGTCCGAATACCGGATGAGCATTGCGGCCCTTCTGGGAAAAGCCGGTTTCGCCCGCAGCCGTTTTGCGCACTTTTCTACCAGTGTGTAGAGGGTTCCCAGAAGTTTTTGGTTGTCGTTTTCATCCTCCGTGAGCACCATCTCCTCGCCGACCGTGGGCCTGGCGGGGGCGGGAAAGACCGGTGTGGGATCGATGCCCAGTGCCCTCTGGTGGATCACGTAGGCCTCCCGGCCAAAGAGGATCTTGAGGCCGCTGGGGTCCAGGGCAGCCAGTTCCCGGACCAGGGTGACGTTCAGTTCCTCCATGAGGATTTTTCGGCGCACGTGGCCGATCCCGGGGATTACGTCCACCTTGAAAGGGGCCATAAAGGATGCCTCTCGGCCGTGGTCCACGTCGAGCACCCCTTCGGACCGGATGACCCGGGAAGCGATACTGGATACCATTTTATTTTCCGAGACGCCGAGGTTCGCTGCGAGGCTGAATCGATCCCGAACTTCTCGCCTGAGGCGGGATGCCGTGTCTTTGGCCTTTCCCCAAAGTCGCTCCGTACCGGTGACATCCAGGTAGATATGGCCCGGCCGGAACGGTTCCCAGAGGGGGGTGAATTGTGAAGCGGTATCCGAAAGGGCTTGGGAGACCTTCACCGTGAGCGCTGGGTTTGGGGACAAAACCGTCAGGCCAGGGCACAACCGGACCGCCCTGCCAAGGGACATGCCCTTGTAAACCCCCTCTTTCCTTGCCTCCAGGGAGGCCGAAAGGATGAGGCTTCGCTCCGACTGGGGCGGAACCACGACCACCGGCCGACCCTCCAAGCGCGGCTCGCACACCCGTGCCACGGCAATGGCAAAGGCGGGGATGTGGATGTGGATAATGTGGCGCATAGGTGAAAAATGGGTACAAGGTACAAGGTGCAAGGTACAAGGTGAAAGACAAAACCAGGGGAAAAGGGTTCAAGGCCGTTGGCCTTTCCCTTATACCTTGTACCTTGAACCTTGTACCTTGTCTTTATCATTAGATCTGGCCTGAATGAGTTTCGTCAACATGCTGGAAACAGCCCGGCATTCCTTCTCAATATGATCAAATTGCTCTTTACTCAAATAACCGATCTCGCAAGCAATGATGGCCTGGGTAAGGACTTCTGCGCAGGAACCTCTTGCCATGTGGAAGAATTTGATGGCCTGGCGGTTCGTGTCCAGTTCGTCTCCCTCTGCGATGTTGCTTGGGATGGAGACGACCGCCCGTCGAATTTGATCTCTCAGCCCATGGTCTCTTTTCCATTCCCCTTGCGCGGTAAGTTTGTAGAGGAAAATCGCCAGTTCCTTTGCCCGCTCCCACACTTTAAGCTTCTGAAAGTTCCCCATTTTTTTTCCTCTTTTTCCTTGTTTTCATCGTTGTTTGTCTTTCGTCTTTTCCCTTGGACCGAGATAACGACCAGGTCCAAAATTATCGATTTTGTCGCCCTTGTACCTTGAACCTTGTACCTTGCACCCTCTATTTATAATACCTCACCACCCCCACGACCTTGCCCTCGATCCGGAGGTCGTTTTCCCGGACCTGGATGGGCGCCATGCCCTGGTGGGCCGGACGAAGTTCCACATGGTCTTTTTGTTTGTAGTACTTCTTGACCGTGGCCTCGTTGTGGATGAGGGCCACCACGGTTTCGCCGTTTTCCGCCGTGGGCTGTTTTCGGACCACCACGTAGTCCCCGTCGAGGATCCCCTCCTCCACCATGGAATCCCCCTGGACCTGAAGCACGAAATGGTCTCCGCTCCCTGCCATGGAGGGAGGGACTTCGATGGCACTGATGTTCTCGATGGCCTCGATAGGTTTGCCGGCGGCGACTTTCCCCAGGAGGGGGAATTCGAACTGTCGGGTTTCCACAGGGCTGACAATCTCCATGGCACGCTTTCGGTTCTTTTCCCGGGGCAGGCGGATATAGCCCTTCCGTTCGAGAGCCTTGAGGTAGGCGGTGACGGTGTTATAGGAGCTGAACCGGAAGTGGGCGCGGATTTCGTCAAAGCTCGGGGCCTTTCCCCACTCCGTCATGTATCGCGAGATATAGGCCAGAAAGGCCTTCTGTTTTTCTGTCAGCTTCATGGTGGTCTCCTTTGCTTCGTGGATCGGCGATCGGGTTGATGTCAATACCCTTGCGAAAAGACTTACACCTAAACTTATACTGTAAGTTTAGGTGTAAGTCAATAAAAAATGACAGGGGTCGGGCGCATGGCAGGGGGGAGGGATTTTTGGCGAAAATCGGCTGCTTACTGAAAACTAACAAAAAGGAAATCTCATGCTAACACGAAGATTCTTTAATGATGATCAAATAGTTCCGGACCGAATTTGCCGACCTGCAACAATAGTTCAAATTTGGCCCATATATTGCATAAAATTTTAAACTGAAGGTTCCTCACGGTAACCCAGCCGAGAGAAGAGAAAGGAGAAACCCAATAATATGGAGAAAACCATGTCAAAGAGATGTGTCGACAAGCTGGCAGTCGTTTTTGCCCTGACGGGGCACGAAGGACTCGATCTGCCGCAACACCTTTCAACGCGAGTGATGTTTGTCTATGACAAGAAGGAAAACAAGAAACAGTTTACAATCCTCAACAAGCGCATCCCTGATGAGATGAGCATGAAGATCAGGGTCTGGCTGGAGGCACACCTGGAACGATATGAAACCATTTACGGCCTGAACTGACAGACCCTGGATGGTCGCCCACGTCGCGTCATGCCTGCGTGAAAGGAGGTCCACCGTGAAACAGATCTTCATTACCACTGACCAACTGTCCAAATGTACCGAGCTTGCCGAAGTCCTCGAGACAGTCTTCCCGGAGTGTGAAATCAGGATCGTCGTCGGAGATGGGTTGAAAACCGGTCACGAGAAGATGCCCGGGGTATTCACCTCATCCATCCAGCCGCAGTAGCGCCCTCAACCGTTTCAAAGAGATCCTCCCAAGATCCTGGCGGTTCGCTTTTCCCATCAGAACAACTCCTCCCATTTGGCCCTTCCGGGACCGCCCTCCAGGCGTGATCCATCGGAAAGCCTTCTTCCCAAGGATCGTGGTCCTTATGAACTTCTAACTACTGGTTGGCTGTTGGGACGAATATCGCAGGCATCCTGCTCGGCGCCTTCGGTTGGATCACCCCCATTATGGCCGGCATGGCCCATGTCCTTCACACGGGCGGCATCATGCTCAACTCCAGCCGTCTGCTCCGGTGGAATCCTGCTTCCTTTCCGGTTGCCCCCTCGCTTGAAGACTCTTCCCATACTTAGTGGTCTATCTCATAAATTCAATTGAATATTCTCATGGGACCTGGATTCCGGCTTTCGCCGGAATGACAACCACTTTGCCCATGAAACCGCCACAAATTTCGTCATCCCGGACTTGATCCGGGATCCAGAGGTTTGTAGAAACGATAATTCGTCAATAATTCGCGCTAAGCTAAATTGACCCCCCCTGCATTGCTCATAGAATCCTCACAAATTTCTAGCTCACCCATAAACGAACACTAACGACTTCCCAACAATCCTGCCCTACAACTGATCTTTAAAAGGGAACGGCGTCTTCGCTGATGTAAAGCCCTTAGTCTAAAGCCCAACCGATGTATGTAGCGAGGCGGAACAAAGCATATTTTTCGTAAATATGGCGTTTCCGGAGGGTGCATGACTTCTAAGGGCGTGTAGCACAGCCAGGGCATAGCCCGCGAGATCTGTTGGGTGGTGGTTCCAGCCGAGTTGAAGTCGAAACAGATCTTTCGCCAGCAACTTCACAGACGAGAGGGAACTCAAAGGCATTTTCCCGATCGTGGTTTGGAAAGGGGGTGATAATGGGATTTGGAGTGTCTGCGTTAGGAATGTAGGGACAAAATCGCTCGTATGGACAACATCAATTCACCAAGTTTTTGAAAGGAGTATTTTCCATGAAAGGAAGGTCATATTTGAAAACATTGCTCACTCTGATCGCTGCTTTGACAGTCTTCATGGCAGTCGGATCCGCATCGGCAGAACCATGGAAGATCGGCGTCATCTCGGACACCCAGTGGACCAAAACAGACGACGGAAAAAACCCAAACACCTGCGCCGCCGACATCATCAAGCAGGTGGACCACCAGTTCATCGCCAGTGGCGTCAAACTCGTCATCCATGTCGGTGACATGGTGGATAGCGGGAGCCAGGAAAATGACTACACTCGCGCGCTTTATGCCCAGGATTTGTATAACGCCGGCATTGGCTTCTACCCCTTGCGCGGCAACCACGAAGCGGCCCATGGTTCATATCTGGACTCCGGCCTCGACTATATTCATGCGTACCCGCAGATTGTGCCTGGGCCATATGAAGGCGTGAACAACAACACGCCATTCGATATCACGACGGCCCTGATTCCGGAAGCCGATTTGGACCCTCTCACCGGTAATCCGCCGGCGAATAAAGCAAGATTTAGAACTTTCACCGTCGGTACTCACTTCTCCTCTCCGGACGCAGTCAATGCCGACACTGGCGGCGTTTCCTACTCCTTCCGGTACAAAAACGCGACGTTCATGCTCCTCGACCAGTTCAAGTCTCCCGACTACTATACCAGCTACATCCCCGATCAGCAGTCGTGGATCGACGAAACACTTTCCAGCCGTCCGGCCAACACCCATGCGTTTGTCTTCACACACAAAAATATCCTGGGCGGCAACCACAAGGACAACATGTTTGGAGGACAGGTCACGGACGCCGATCCCGGTGACGGATACGGCGTGGACGTTGATTCACTCACCCCGGACCAACAGAGTGAATTGGCTGCCAAACAGGCCGCAGAGAGCACCTTTCTTGCCTCGATGCAAACCAACCACGTCAACTACGTGATCTCTGGCCATGATCACCACCACTATAACTCCGTTGTCAAAAGCCTGGATGGCTATAGCCAAGTCCACCAACTGATCACCCAGTCGGACAGTTCCAAGTTCTACACCCCCGATTATCCCGTTTCGGACAACGATGTGCCGGTTGAACAAGACCTCGGGAAAATTGGCTATTACATTTTCACCGTGGACGGACCACGCGTGACGATCGACTATTTCGCTGATACCCACGACGACTGGACCGGTTCCAGTCCCGTGACTACCCCCACCCTCCACTTTGTCAAGCGGTCAACCACGGGTTATAGCCTGAATGGGGCGGAGAACCTCGTTCCTCAAGGTGCTTCCTACGCCATGACCGACGACACCGCCGACGCCGAGACCATGGAATCCGGCTTCAAGGGAACCTCGATGGCCATTCTCGATGGCACGAACGGCAGCGAAGTGACGACTAACTACGGCAAGGCGACGGAAAAGGCTGTCAACACCGGCTGGACGCCCAAGACCGTCGGGACCCGAAACAGGGATGACGATCCGGTCAGCGATATCCTCACCCTGTGGGGCATGGCCGACCTCGGGACTGAAGAGACAGATATGTACACGCTCTCGATGACCTACGACCACAGAAAATTGCTCCCTGTCCAACTAGGGAAAGGCCTCTTGGGCCTTGCAACGAAGGATGAGAACGGAGATTGGGTCAACGCCGTGGATATGAACTTCGGCGGCACCAAGAAATTCATCCTCGGTCCCTGGAAGCCAGCCTACGGGCTCGGCACGTACGGTATCGATCTGAGAACGCATACGGCGTGGGCGGTCATCAACTATAATGGCGATTTCGCCGTGGCCGGGTTCAGGCATTTTGATGGACTTTGTCGGCGCTAAGAAACGACAATCTGCCTTGTAAGACAAAGGGCGGATTCATCGTGGAAAGGAGCCCGTGAGTTTTTTAGCGGGCTCCCTTTTTTGGAATTCCAAGATACGCCTGATCGATTTGTTATTTCAATTGCTAACATGCCATTTCATTTTTGTCTTGTCACAGGTTTACTCTTTTTGGATGGTTGAGCGCCTTTGTCGGGTGGATCCCGAAGCTGCAAGGCCATCACTGGAGACTGTGATGGAGGCCGGCCCGAGGCGACCTGATGCCTGTGTCATGCTGAGATTTCTATTTTTAGGGTCTTGCAAATGATCTAACCCACTCTTGAACTTTTGCCCGGATTTCATCGCGAAGGCGTCTCACCTGATTGAGCCTTTCATCATGACTCCCTCCAAAATCCTCTGGGTTGTCAAAGGGCCAGTCGAGCCTCCTGGTCAGACCGGGGAAAACAGGACACTTCTCCTCGATGGCCTCCTTGCAGACGGTGATCACGTAATCGTACAGTCTGCCTTCCTGGTAAAGCCTGAAAACGCTTTGGGTGGTCTTTGCTGATAGGTCGAAGCCGATTTCCTTCATGGCCTCGACGACCAAGGGGTGGACCCTCGTCGGTTCGAGACCGGCGCTTTCCGCCTCGTACCGATCGCCGGCAAGGTCATTAAGGAACACCTCTGCCATCTGGCTTCGGCCGCTGTTGTGGACACAGATAAAAAGGACCTTTCTCTTTTCAGATTGATGATTGCCCATGCTTTTACCTCCGTTCAGGCCTTGCCAGTCGCCGGGCCGGTTCGCGTCAGGGTCGAAACTGATCCATTTCCAGACAATTCTCACGGTTCTTTTCAGATCGCCGCCCCGCGAGGAACATCAGCAGGGAGTGCTTTTTCAAAGACGATTTGTAACCGAAATTGTTAGATTTGCGTTAGCACGCGGGCAGAAAAAGGCCTTCAATTGCAAATGACCAGGACAATATGTCTAACAAAAATCTAACAATAGCCTAGCACAATCCACATTCAACTCGGAGAAGATCACTTTGGATCGCGGTTCGAAATTCCGGCGCGCGGAAGCGATTGATTTTTCGACTGGTGCCTTGGTGTTAATTTGGAGGTGTGTGATATTTTAAATTGACCTTTAAAGTAAAGAGAGGAGGAAAAATTTCCATGAAACGATTTGCACCCTATCTGGTCATGATCACGGTGGCCATGTTCACCTTTTCCACCGCCGCCATCGCCGCAGAAATAACGGGCGCTGGCGCGACCTTCCCTTACCCGGTTTACGCCAAATGGGCAGAGGCCTATAAGGCGAAAAGCGACATCGGCATGAACTATCAATCCATCGGCTCCGGCGGCGGTATCAAGCAAATCAAAGCCAAAACCGTGGACTTTGGCGCCAGCGACAAGCCCTTGAAGCCTGAAGAGCTTGACGAGGCCGGCTTGATCCAGTTTCCCACGGTCATGGGCGGGGTCGTACCGGTTCTTAATGTGAAGGGCATCGCCCCCGGGGGAATCAAACTGACCGGCCCGGTGCTTGCTAAAATCTACTTGGGCGAGATCAAGAAATGGAATGCGCCCGAAATCGCCCAGATCAATTCCGGGATGAAGCTCCCGGAAGACGAGATTTCCGTGGTACACCGATCCGATGGTTCGGGCACGACCTTCATTTTCACCAATTACCTATCGAAGGTCAGCCCCGCTTGGAAAGAAAAGATCGGCAATGACGCCTCGGTCGCTTGGCCGGTCGGCGTAGGCGGCAAGGGCAACGAGGGGGTGGCCTCTTATGTGCAGCGGATTGCCGGTTCTATCGGCTATGTCGAGTATGCCTATGCCCTGCAAAACAAAATGACCTATGCCCTGCTGCAAAACCGCGAGGGCCATTTCGTCAAGCCCGAATCCAAGAATTTCCAGGCCGCCGCTGCAGGGGCCGACTGGATGCATGCGCCCGGTTTTTACATGATCCTGACGGATGAACCAGGGAAAGACAGCTGGCCCATCACCGGGGCCACGTTCATACTGATGCACAAGGCCCAGCAAGATCCGGCAGCAGCCAGGCGAGTCTTGGGATTCTTCAATTGGGCCTACGACAACGGCGACAAGATGGCCGAGCAATTGGATTACATTCCTATGCCCGATGCGGTCGTCAAGCTCATCCGCCAACAGTGGAAAGAAATAAAAGGGCCTGATGGCAAGCCGGTTATGTGAGCCAACCGGTCCCGACGACTGAATTAGAGATCGCCAGTGCACAGAACCCGGCAAGTCGCCGGGAGCCAACTGCACGGACGAATCGGGCACTTCTGTCATGCAGACCAGGAGAGGGTCCAGAGCGACCCTCTCCTTCATGATTTCCCCGAGTCGTAAATGTGGATATCGAATTAGCCAATGATGATAAGCTCGCCAGGATCGAACAGCCACGCCGGTCCTTAGGAGATGTGATCTTCCAAAACATCAGCAGCATCGCTGCATGTCTGGTTCTTGGCATCCTCGTTGCGATAATCGCTTCCCTTTTTGTGGGCAGCTATCCGGCCATAAAGGAATTTCACTTCTTCGGATTTGTGAGCAGCGATCAATGGAACCCGGTCACCAAGAAGTTCGGTGCCCTCGTGCCCGTTACAGGGACGCTCGTCACCTCCTGTATTGCCATGGTGATTGCGATTCCGGTCAGCTTCGGCATCGCGCTGTTTCTGACGGAACTGGCCCCCGTCTGGCTTAAACGCCCGCTTGGCACGGCTATCGAATTGCTGGCAGCGATACCGAGCATTATTTACGGCATGTGGGGTTTGTTCGTGTTTGCCCCTACTTTTGCCGATAGCCTGCAACCCTGGCTGACCGCGCATATCGGCAGCCTGCCCCTGATCGGGTTTCTTTTTCAAGGACCGCCCATGGGCATCGGCGTCCTGACAGCGGGCTTGATCCTGGCAATCATGGTCATCCCCTTCATTGCAGCGGTCATGCGGGACGTGTTCGAAATCGTTCCCGCACCGCTCAAGGAATCAGCCTATGCGCTGGGCGCCACGACCTGGGAAGTGGTTTGGCACGTCGTGCTGCCTTTTACAAAGGCCGGTGTTCTGGCAGGCATCATGCTGGGTCTGGGCAGGGCACTGGGCGAGACCATGGCAGTCACTTTCGTCATCGGCAACTCCCACAATCTGAATGCTTCGCTGTTCATGCCCGGCAACAGCATCGCCTCGACCCTGGCCAATGAATTTACCGAAGCCATCGGCGATCTTTATACCTCTTCGCTCATTTACCTGGGACTGCTGCTCTTTCTCATCACATTCATCGTGTTGGCGTTCTCGAGGTTTCTGCTCGCGCGCCTGAACGCACGCGCAGGAAAGTAGCATGCAAACTTCCTCACTTTATGCCCGCAGGCGAATCATAAATTCCGTCTGCCTTACACTTTCCCTTGGCGCTATGGTATTCGGCCTCTTCTGGCTGGCCTGGATTGTCGTCACGCTTCTGCGTTATGGCTTTCATGGGCTTGGTCTTCATCTGTTCACCCAGATGACGCCGCCTCCGGGCAGTGCCGGCGGCCTTTTGAACGCCATATTCGGCAGCCTTGTCATGGTTTCGGTCGCAACACTGATCGGGACACCCGTCGGCATCCTGGCAGCCACCTATCTCTCTGAATACGGCAGAGCGGGGTGGCTTGCCAGCGTGACACGATTTATTAACGACACCCTGCTCAGCGCGCCGTCCATCGTGATCGGGCTTTTCATCTACTCGATCTATGTGGCCCGGGTCGGGCATTTTTCCGGCTGGGCCGGTTCATTTGCGCTTTCTCTGATTGTTATTCCAGTCGTGGTGCGCACGACAGAGGACATCTTGAGGCTGGTTCCCGACAAACTGCGCGAAGCGGCGGCGGCCCTGGGGGCGCCACGCTGGAAAGTCATTGTTTTTATCGTTTACCGGTCGGCCCGAGCCGGCATCCTCACGGGCGTTTTGCTGGCCATGGCGCGCATCAGCGGCGAAACGGCGCCCCTCCTCTTCACGGCATTGAACAACCAGTTCTGGAACGCCAATCTGAACACGCCCATGGCCAACCTGCCGGTGGTGATTTTTCAATTTGCCATGAGCCCTTACAGGGATTGGCACGAGCTTGCCTGGGCAGGGGCCCTGCTGATCACCTTCGGGGTGTTGGGGTTCACGATCCTGGCACGACTCCTGTTGAGGACCAAACGCAATGCTTGAGTCATTTCAAACAACCCGTTAAATTTTTAAACGCCATCGAGAGCACAGATGACCAGCCAGTTGAATTCCGTCAAGATGTCCGTTAAGGATCTAAACTTTTACTACCGGGATTATCATGCCCTCAAGGGTATCTCCCTCGATATCGAGGAAAAGAAAGTGACGGCGATCATCGGCCCTTCCGGATGTGGAAAATCGACGCTGCTCCGCACGTTCAACCGCATCTATGATCTTTACCCTGGAGCGAGAGCCGTTGGTGAAATCCTGCTGGATGGCGAGAACATCCTGTCCAAGAAGCAGGACCTTAATCTCCTGCGCGCCAAGGTGGGGATGGTCTTTCAGGCGCCGACCCCATTTCCGATGACAATTTATGACAATATCGTTTTCGGTATCAAACTTTATGAAAACCTGGATAAATCCCGCATGCAGGAGCGGGTTGAATGGGCACTGCGAAAGGCAGCCTTGTGGGACGAAGTGAAGGACAAGCTGCATCAGAGCGGCACCGGAATTTCAGGCGGCCAGCAGCAGCGCTTATGCATCGCGCGCGCCATTGCGGTAAAACCGGAATTGATCCTGCTGGATGAACCCTGTTCCGCCCTTGACCCCATTTCCACCGCGCGTATCGAAGACCTGATCGGTGAGTTGAAAAACGATTACACCATTGTCATCGTCACCCATAACATGCAGCAGGCCTCGCGCGTGTCCGATTACACGGCCTACATGTATCTGGGCGAGCTGATCGAGTTCGGCGAAACACAAACTATTTTCACCAACCCAGGCAAGAAGGCGACCGAGGACTACATCACGGGCCGGTTCGGATAAAGAACGAGCATTCTGAGAGGTTGACCATGCCCAGAGAACATATCATGAAGGCCTATGACGAGGAGCTGGATTTGCTCCGGTCCAAGATCACCCAAATGGGCGAGATTTCTATGCGACAGTTGTCCAAGGCCGTTGAATCCCTTACAAAGCGGGATACCATGCTCGCAAAAGACGTGGTTCTGGGCGATGCCAGGGTCAACGCGCTGAATGGGGAGATCGACCAGCTCACTTTTCGAATTCTGGCAATGCGCCAGCCCGTTGCAGTCGATCTTCGAAACATCATTTCAGGGCTAAAGATGGCCGTTGATCTCGAACGGATTTCGGATTACGGGGCTAACATCGCGAACTGCGTGAACGACCTGAATCACATATCATTGGAAAAGCCCATCGAGTCCATTGTCGAAATGGCGGAGATCGCACAAAGCATGATGGCAGACCTCCTGAAGGCTTTCCGGCACTCCGATGACGTCTTGGCGGTGTCAGTCTGGGTGAAGGATGAGCAAATCGACGCGATCTATGCTGATATCCTTGCCGCGCTCAGGGCCTATATGGCAAATGACCCGGACAAGATTGACGCCTATACGAGCCTGATTTTCGTGGCGCGATGCTGCGAACGGATTGGCGACCACATAAAGAATCTGGCAGAGAGTGTTTATTTCATTCAGACGGGTAAAAACTATGTCAAAGGGACTTAATCCCTGATTTCGGGTGTCCAAAAATTGCCGCTACAGTGCGTGCAGGGCTCTTCAGTCAAATGCATTTATGCTTTTTAACATAAATTTAGCCTCACCATAATACATCCCTTATAGAACTTCGATTAACTGTTCAGGCGATGAACCAATACATCCGCCTGAACTGTTTCTTCTGTGCCCCAACGGGGCCGCCCGTGCCTTTCGGTGGTCGCTTGGGCAGGATTCCCACCTTTGTCGAATGGGATCTGTTCTTGATCGGTTCAGATGGTTACCTGCGAGAGATGGCATGAGAGGAGGTCTTTAAATTGGAAAAGAGCCATGAGCTTCAAATGACTATGACACGGCCTTTTGCCAGAGGTGAGGGACCATCGAGAGGGATGATTTCCACCGGGCTTTGGCATGTCCTGGAAAAACTTTCCGCTCTCGCTAAGATCCGGGAACTGTATGAGGCCCTTCCGGAGAGCGGTAATCCTTACAGCTTCCTTGAAAACTTCCTGGGGCTGCTCCGGATCGAATATGAAATGGACCCGACCGAAATGGCGTCCGTCCCCAGCGCCGGCCCCGTCGTTGTGATTTCCAATCACCCATTCGGGGGTATTGACGGCATCCTTCTGGGGGCTCTTCTTTGCTCGGTGAGATCCGACGTGCGGATCATGGCCAATTTCATGCTGGATGCCATCCCGGAGCTTCGCCCCATTTTCATTTCGGTTGACCCGTTCGGCGGGAAGGATTCCACCATGAAGAACATCCCAGGGCTTCGGGCGGCCGTCAGGTGGGTTCGCCACGGCGGCCTCCTTCTGGTTTTCCCAGCGGGGGAGGTGTCCCATCTGCAGCTCAGGGAAAGGAGGATCGAAGACCCGAAATGGAATGACAGCCTCGCACACCCCGTGCGGCTGGCCCGGGCCCCGGTGCTCCCCGTCTACTTGGCAGGACGGAACAGCAAGCTGTTTCAGGCCGCCGGGTTCCTCCATCCGCGCGTCAGGACCGTTCTGCTGCCCCGGGAGATCCACAAGAAACAGTCCACCCGGATTAGACTCAAAATCGGCCCTCTGATTCCCCGGAGCAGGATGGAAACCATTCGTGAGGATTCAGCCCTTACCACCTATCTTCGTTTCCAGACTTACATGCTTAGGTTCGCCCTCGGGAAATCATCTGAGAAAGTACCCCCCTTGACAAAGCCCCCGGGGTCAGGGCAGCGTTTTAAAGCCCTGACGCCCTCACAACCACCGGCCCTCGTGGAAAAGGAGGTTGACTCGCTTCCAATCGAGCAGATGCTTGCCAAATCGGGCGACCTCTATGCCTATGAGGCGTCTGCTGAACAGGCCCCTGGGCTGCTGAAAGAGATCGGGCGGCTGAGGGAGGAGACGTTTCGGAGGGCCGGGGAAGGGACCGGCAAAGCCATTGACCTGGACCGCTTTGACGGTCATTACATCCATCTCTTCGTTTGGAATCAGGCGCGATCCGAAGTGGTCGGCGCCTACCGGATGGGGCCTACCGATCGGATTGTGCCGGGATACGGGAAGAGCGGCCTCTACACCCACACATTGTTCAAATACGGCATCGATCTGATGGCCAAAATGGGTCCTGCCCTGGAGCTAGGCCGGTCCTTTGTCCGACCGGAGTATCAGAAGGACTATGCACCGCTGCTTCTCCTTTGGAAGGCCATTGGCAGTTACGTCACAAGACACCCATGGTACAGGGTGCTCTTTGGTTCGGTGAGCATCACCCGGGATTACGGAGATCACTCCCGACATCTGATGGCTGAATTTCTGAGCGGCCCAACGTGCCTGTCACACCTGTCGGGTCTGGTGAAACCTCGGAGAGCATTCAGGAAAAAGGTCTTGAGAAGGGGTGAAAAGGAACAGGTCCATCGCTGGCTCGTTGACATCGAAACGCTTTCCTCCAGCGTGTCGGTACTGGAGCCGGACCGCAAAGGTGTCCCCATTCTCCTCAAACAGTATCTTGAGCTCGGGGGCAAGCTCATGGGGCTCACCGTGGACCCAAAATTCGGCCAAACCCTGGACGGGCTCATCATGGTGGATCTGGTCAATGCCAGTCCAAAGGTGCTACGGCGCTATATGGGCGAAGGGGGTTATCTGGCATTTATGGCTTACCACGATGAAGGGGATCCCCTGCCATTACGGGCTGCCTCCAACGGTTAGCATGCTTTTCATAAACCCTCCACCTCTGGTGGAGGACCCGGATAGGTTCTACCGATCCGGCGAGAAATAAAATAGGCTCTTCCTCTGGGAAAGTCCCACAAAAGGGGAAGGAGGAAGAACCTATGCACGAATGGCAAAGTTTATCCCACGTGCGATGGGATTGTAAATTATGTTCCGCTGCACATAATTTGCAATATGTGCCGTCTGTTATTATGCGGAGTGCACAGCAGAAGTTACCGGAATCGCTGTGCACTCGGGCCAATGACTCTACATAATGTCCCATAGCTTACAAGGACCGAAGCCAATCCATCAAGCCCTTATCATTCTGCCAGGATGGCAGTCTGCCTAAAGGAACCATCTTTGCAGTCTTTTCTAATGCTCGTCGCTTCATTTCCATATCAGCCCTCGCATAGATATCGGTACTCCTGATATCAGCGTGTCCAAGGATGGCTTGAATGACTGTGGCCGGATTGCCTGCCTGTAGCAAGTGCATGGCCTTGGAGTGTCTCAGCGTATGCGGAGTGATCCTTTCGGGGAGGGCCGGTTTTGCCTTGCGAGCCTTTTCAGTGTACTTCATCAATAAGTATCGAACACCAGAACGTGAAAGATTTTCTCCCTGGCGATTAAAAAACAATGGTGAATCCATGCGTTCGGGACAATCCAAACGATGTTCGCGCATGTACTGAGCAAGCAACTCGACCGTGCCGGACAGGAGTGGAACCACGCGAGTCTTCCTGCCTTTTCCGGTCAGGCGGATCTGGGCAGGCGAGTCGAGCCGTACATCTCGGACCGATAGATCAACCAGTTCCTGGACCCGTGCACCAGTGTCATAGAGCAGGCTGAGCATGACGGCGCCGCGCCTTCCGCAGTCTGTGGCTAAATCCGGCTGAGCAAGAATCGCCGCCAGCTCGTCGGTAGAGAGGTAGTTCACTATGGGACGAGCGCAGCGCTGAAATGGGATGGCCAGAATTTGCTGACATTGCACCATCCGCTCGGGCGTCTCGATTTGCAGATACCGGAAGAAGGCATGGAGCACTGACAGACGGTGATTCCTGGTACGAGTGCAACAGCTCCCTCCCGTCTCCAAGTGGTTGAGAAAGCTGAGAACCAGGGATGCATTTAGCATGTTCAACGTTACTTTCTCTGGCGGCACGTTCTGCTCATCGCGGCAGTAGCGCAAGAGAAGCTTGAACGCATCACGATAAGCCTTGATGGTGTTCGGGCTGACATTTTTCTGGGCTGGCAAGTATTGACCGAGGAAAGCTGTCAATCGTACGGCAAAGTCTGTTGATTTCATCTCCCCGCCCTCCTCGGGATGACATGGCCTGCAAGTTGATCAAGGCGGCCAGTGATGTCAGGGAAGATATCCGGGTAAGATGGAGATACACGCTGCGTGCCGACAAGGCTCTTATCCCAA
>CAWHLE010000025.1:0-22675 GCA_963830155.1 uncultured delta proteobacterium
GCTCTCTTTCACCTGCTGCGCCAAGGGGCCTGCCACGTCCAGCCGCTCGCAGACCAGATGGACCTCGCTTGCATAGAAGAGAAGCGTGAGGGCCCCTGAAACCGCGGCGCTTTCGTCGCCGATGATCACCACGGACTCGCCCCGATAAAACCCCGCATCGCAGTCCACGCAGTAGCTGAGGCCTCGGCCCAAGAACGCCTTCTCTCCCGGGACATTCAGCCTGTTTCGTGAAATGCCCATGGCCAGGATGAGAGCGGTTGAAAGAACACGGGCGTCCTAGCTTTCAAGCTTCAGCGCAAAGGCCCCATCCTTCGTTTCAATCGAAATCACGTCCTCGTCCAAGAGGGTGGCGCCGGCCTTTTCCGCCTGGCCCCTGCCCTCCTCAATCATGGTTTGGCCCGTCATTCCGCTGATACAGCAATAGTTTTCAATATGGGCTCGAAAGGCGCTGCTTTTGTGGTGTCGGCCCAGGATCAGCACGGAGACCTTGCGCCTGGCCGCGTGGATCGCCGCCTGGAGTCCGGCAGGCCCGGTTCCCAGGATTACAACGTCGTATTGCTTTTCAGACATGCTATTCCTCCCCTACAACTCCTATCTTTGACGCTCGACCACCCGAAGGGTTCCTGCGCGATCCTGAGCTCCTCGTTGGTCGGGATGACCAGCACCATGACGTCACTTCCTGCGCGGCTGATTTCGCGGGTCCCCTTTGTGGTGGCCTGGTTTCTTTCCGTGTCGATTTTGATCCCGAGTCCGGTCAGCCCATTGCAGCACTGCTCACGGATGAAGGGGGCGTTTTCCCCGACGCCAGCCGTAAACACCACCGCATCGAGCCGCTCCAGGGCCGCAAAATAGGCGCCGATATATTTCTTGATCCGGTAGGAGTAGAGGTCGATGGCGATTTTTGCGCGTTCGTCTCCGGCCTCCATTTTCTCTATCACCTCGCGCATGTCGTTGTGTCCGCAGATACCCTTAAGGCCGCTTTCCTGATTCAAAAGCCTGTCAATTGCATCGAGCGACATCCCCAGGTGATCCGCCAGGAAAAAGGGGATAGCTGGGTCCACGTCGCCCGAGCGGGTCCCCATGACCAACCCCGCCAGAGGTGTCATGCCCATGGATGTGTCAATGCACTGTCCGCCCTTTATGGCGGCCATGCTTGCGCCATTGCCCAAGTGGATTGTGATCAGAGCCAGTTCTGCCAGGGGCCTGTTTAGATAGTGCGCCGCCCTTTCGGCCACGTATGCGTGGGAGGTGCCGTGGAATCCGTATTTTCTGACCCTATGATTCTGGTAGAGATCGAAGGGGATGGCATAAAGAAAGGCCTTCAAGGGAATCGTCTGATGGAAGGCCGTGTCGAAGACGGCCACTTGCAGGGCGTGCGGGAAGATGGACTGGGAAACCTCAATTCCCAACAGATTAGCCGGATTATGCAAGGGAGCCAGCGGGATGTTTTCCCGGATGGCCTCGACGACGGACGCATCGACCGCCGTGGTTGAGTGGAAGTGCTCGCCGCCATGCACCACCCGGTGCCCCACCGCCGCAATCTCGGATTTGTCCATGACCACGCCATGCTCCGGGTGGGTCAGCAGGGCCACAATCCGGTTGAGCCCCTCAAGATGATTTGGAAGCGCCCCGTCAAAGATCAACGGCGAGGCCGGGCCATGCGGCCGAAAACGCCGGTGTGTCAGAAGACCGCCGTCTTCGCCGATCCGTTCGGCCACGCCGGAGGCCAGGACGGACTCATCGGGCATATCAAAAAGCTCGTACTTGATGGATGAGCTCCCTGTATTGATCACGAGGATTTTCATGGCAGCCCCTTTTGGGACTGGGCTTGAATGGCGGTGATGGCCACAGTGTTCACGATGTCGGTGATTGTGCACCCCCGGCTCAGGTCGTTCACGGGGTGTTTCAGGCCTTGCAGAATCGGTCCGATGGCCACGGCCCCTGCGGATCGCTGAACGGCCTTGTACGTGTTGTTCCCGGTGTTGAGATCCGGGAAGATGAGGACTGTGGCTTTCCCTGCCACCGCGCTTGCGGGCATCTTGGTCACTGCCACCGCCGGATCCACGGCCGCATCGTATTGCATGGGTCCATCGATCTCGAGGCCCGGGAAGGCCGTCTCGGCCCTTTCCTTGGCGATGCGCGTGGCAAGCCTCACCTTTTCCACATCCTCCCCCTTGCCCGATTCTCCTGTTGAGTATGAAAGCATGGCCACTACGGGCTGAATGCCGAAGCTCATGGCCGTTTGGGCCGAGGTGAGGGCGATTTCGGCCAGCTGCTCGGCCGTGGGGTTGGGATTGACCGCACAGTCGCCGTACACGAGCACCCTGTCGGCCAGACACATGAAGAAAACGCTCGACACGATGGAGAAGCCCGGCTTGCATTTAATGATCTCAAAGGCGGGGCGGATGGTTGCGGCGGTGCTGTGGAGCGCACCGGAGACCATGCCGTCAGCATGACTCTTGTAAATCATCATGGTCGCGAAAAAGTTTGCATCCGCCATGAGGTCAAAGGCGTTTTCAGGTGTGATCCCCTTGTGCTTTCTCAAGTCGAAGTAGGTCCGGGCATACTCGTCTATGAACGCTGATTTGAAGGGCGTGACGATCTTGGCACTATTCAGCCTGAGCCCCAGTTGGGAAATCCTCTGACGGATCACATCCTCATCACCCAGGAGGGTGATGTCCACTACCTCGCGGCGAAGCAGGGTCTCAGCGGCCTGAAGGATCCGGTCCTCCTCGCCTTCGGGGAGCACAATGTGCTGCTTGTGCGCCCTTGCCTTTTGAATCAAGTCGAATTCGAACATCTTGGGCGTGACGACGGTGGTCCGCGTTTTAACGACTTTTTCACTCAGACGGGCCACATCGATGTGCTTTTCGAAGACCGAAAGGGCCTGTATGATCTTTCGATCGTCGTCCGGCGACAGGGTGGCATGAATCCGATCGACCACCGCGGCGGTGGGGAAGGTGTTCTCTTTAACGCTCAGGATGGGGACCACCCGTGGGAAGCCCCTGATGAGGTTCCAGATCGCCTCCTCCGGCTTCAGGCCCCCGGTGAGAAGAATCCCTGCAATGGTTTCCAGGGAGGTGGACGAGGCGGCGGCGAGACACCCCACGATCACGTCGGCACGGTCCCCGGGGGTGATGATCAGGGAACCGTGTTCTATCCTCGGAAGGAGATTCTGCAATTGCATGGCGGCGACGGCAAAATTGTGCACGTGGCGGTTGAGCTTATTTTGCCCGAAGAGGACCTCGGCGTTCAGGATTCGTGCAATTTCTCCGACCGTTGGTTTGCCCAGCGCCGGTTCATCCGGGATAGCGAAGGCCAGCTGGCCCAAAGCCCCGCCCCTCAGGGACAGCCGATCGATGATTGCCTGGCGGTCTTCTTCCTGAATGCGATTGACGATGGTGGCAATGGTCTGAACGCCCCTGGCGGTGAGGGAGTCGAGAGCCAGCTCAATGGACTGGAGGACCGATTCCACCGGCTTTTGGTGGCCGTTGGCAACGAGAAGGACCGGACAGCCCAGGTTCTTGCCGATTTCCCCATTGATGTCAAATTCAAAGGCCGCTGAAGAGCTCGCGAAGTCGGTCCCTTCACACAGCACGAAGTCGCATCTCCGCGAAAGGGCGTGGTACTTACTGAGGACCGCCTCGATGATCTCTCCTTCCTTCCTCCGGGCAAGGAGCTCGCCCGCTTCCCATGTGGTTACGCCGATCATCATCTCGTAAGGGATGGCGAGCTTGAAATGCTGGGATATGAGCTGGACATCGTTATCCAGCTCATCCACACCCGGGCGGCCCTTGGCAATGGGCCTGAAGAAGCCGACCTTTTCGAGCTTCCTGAGCAGCATCTCCATGACACCCAGGCTCACGAGCGACTTGCCGCTCCTTGCCTCGGTCGCGGTGATGTAGAGATTGTCAGACACGAGTCATTCCCCTCGTAGAGGTCATTCAGGCCATCCGCTTTCTTTCCAAGTTCCGGAGACTGCCGGATGGACCTTTCGAGCGAATGGGGATCGGCCCATGGGAGGTTCGAGGCGTTTTCCAGAACGATGCTAACAGCTGATATTCTCAAAATCAAGGTTGGGGGCAGATGTTCCCAATTTTGACAACTGCTTGAAATCGGAATAGGCAATTCCCGAAGTTCCCGAAAATGGGATTACCTTACGAAGGTAAGGACTGATTCTGGAGAGTTATGGCCGGCTTGGCAAGGTGGATAGAATGGATGTGGACAAGGCCGTTGAGGTTTTGGCCGCCAGCCCCAGACATCCCTCCCTGCATGTGCATGAGATGAGAAACGTAAAAGCTAAATACCGCGAGGGAGGAGAAGGCGTATTTAGCGCGTATGCGTCCAAGAACCTGAGACTCACCTTCGAGTACGGCCCGCTTCCCAGCATGATCGCCTTTCGCGATCGCGGACCGCATGATTCCTGCGAAAAATGAATCCGAAATAATAGCTTCCCGCAGATTTTGTGTTTCGTCTCGCAAAGAAGGACAAGGAAGAGGTGGTCACAAATTGTGACATCCTCTGAGATCAAGTACCCAAAGCGCGTTCATGTGTTCACTAAGCAGGTCGCCATTATGCGAATTTTTTCTTGACAATTCAAGAAATCTAGCCTATGCACGATTTATGCTAAAAAGAAGATACAAATCCGCAAAGCAGGTTGGCGGGGTCATTGACCTCGAAAGGTTGAAGTCGGGCCCCCTCAAGTGCATTGAACGCGAGCCTGAGCACTTCTTTGACCTTACCTACCCATCTGAAGATCTCCATGCCATGCTTCGGGCCCTATGCCGGAGATTCGTGGACGGCGAGGTCGAAGGTAGCGGGGTCTATCTTGCCGAGGCGGTGAAAGGTCTTGGAAAGTCCCATGCCTTGCTGGCCGCCTATCACCTTTTTGCCAGCAGGGGGCCTGCCATTGAGTGGATGAAGGGTAGAGGGCACACCTGGAATCCGCCCCTTGAGCCCCATATCATCATCAAGAAATTCACTGATGAGTACCTGCCTTTCGACTCCCTTTCGTCCGTGGTGGGGAGGGAACTCGGTGCGGAATGGGATCAGGGCCACCCTCCCTCCTTGGACGAGTTCCGCACTGCCCTTGGGGGTAGGCATCTCGTTCTGATATTTGACGAGCTTGAACGGGGTCTCACCAATATCTCTGACCATGCCAGAAGAAGCCAGAATCTGACCTTCCTCCAAATGATCTCCGAGGAAGCGAACCGCAGCAGACAGGTGACGCTTTTCGCCGCAATCTACGACGGCTCAGTGGAACCCGGTGCAACCCTCAAGCGGATTTCTCCCAGGATAGAACTGAGATTCAGAAACCCCGAGGATCGAGCGGCGATTGTGCGCCACCGGCTATTCTCCGACGCAGATTCCTTCGACAGGTCAGCGGCAGATACCTTGATCCGCTCCTACATCAATGCCTGGAGACAACACGGCATTGAAACGACCGACGAATATGCGGCGAGGATCCGGAAGACCTTTCCCTTTCTCCCGGACCTCATTGAATTAATATTTGAGAGGGTGGGGGGTTCCGGCGGATTTCAGGGCACCCGGAGTGCACTTGGGCTCATAGCTTCCATGCTCGACACCGTGCCCTCAGGTGGCTATCTGCTCACGGCCGGGCATTGCAGGCTGACGGACAAGGCCTGCGCGAACCGACTTCAGGATCTCGATCCCGGTGCAAGCCTGATCAACTGCGCTCAAAGGAACTATCAGGATTTGAGGAACGAGCCTTATGCGGAGTCCGTTGCTTCCGCCGTTCTCGTGGCGAGCCTCATTGCGGGAATAAAGGGCCTTACCCGGGAGGAGCTCGTGAGGCACGTGGTCACCCCGGGGGACGATCCCAACCAGTTCGAGAGCACTTTACAGGCTTTCCGCGCCTATGGTTCGTTCTTCCATGAACGGGAAGGACGATTCTTTTTTGACATCGAGGAAAACGAGAACGCCAAGGTCGAGATTGAGTCCACCCGTATTTCGGAAGAGAGGGCGCGAGAGGAGATCATCTCCATCTGGAAGCAAGACCTCTTCAGAGAGACCCAGCATAGTCTGGTTTATACCGATTTGGAGGCCGCCAGGGAGGCACTGGACCAACTCCCAAAGGGGGGGCTCCGTTTTGTGCTCTCGCCCCGCCGGCTTACCGGATTCGAAAGACATGGGCTCTATTTCGGCGCCGAACTGAGGAACCAGATCCTGCTTTTTGAACCCTATGACGATGAGGCCAAGCTCCTCACCAATCCGGACATCCTCGCGGCCACAAAAAGGGCGATCGCCGCAACCACGCTGGTCTCTTCAGCCGGGTCTCCGGAGAGGCGGAAGAGATATGAGCGCATTGCCTCCGATGAACGAAACAGCGCCAGAAACCTCATGAAGGCCGCAGGCCTGGTCTACGTCCGGGTCGAAACCTGGGGAGAGCGGGCTGAGGATACGGTCTTTGAGCTCGAACACCTGGGCAAAGCCTGCGACAGGCAGGCGGTAATCGATCACCTACGAAGCAAATGCTACCCCACTCCCTTGTTTTCCGAGCACATCCGGGAGAACCTTGAGTCCTTCTATGGTAAGACCGTTTCGCAGGTCGAAAGGATCTACAAGAGCACACTGGGCTATCCTGTGCCGATTATGGTACCTGCGGTCATCGAGGCCATTCTTTCCCTTGTGGCGGACAAGGAGAGAATTCTGGGGCTCCAGCACCAGAGGCGCAACTTCTGCGGCGAGCATGTGAACCTCGGCCTCGGGGAGCTCCCAGAGGCCAACCTTGCACATCCCTGGCCTGCGTCGCCTGCTGTTCCTACGCCATGGACTGCTGTGACGACTCCCCGTGAGATCCCTGAAGCCGAACCCGAGGCACCGTCGCAACCCTCTCCATGGCCCATTTCAGAGGAGAGGGGCACCCCTTCCTGCCAATCGAGGGGTGTGCTCAGACAAGGAGTGGCGGAGCGTCTTTCCGACATTGAAGGAGAAGCGGTTCAGTCCATCCGGTTTCAGGTCTTTGCCCGATATGCCAAGGCCAGCCTTTCAGATCTACCAACAGCCCTCAGAGGCTCAATCAGTGAGACCGGCGACTTGGAAGTCCAGATCGAGCTCAACATCCCTGGACCCATGGACAAGGCAAAGGCCGAAAACCTCTGCGAGTCCCTGCCTGATCTTCCGGGCAGCACCTATTCGGCCAGGATCAAGGTCGTCAAGGGAAGAGACCACAGCAACGAGATGGAATAGGGTCGTTTTCCATGAGTGAATGGTTTCATCAAAACACGCTTGAGAAACTGACAACGCCCGGACCAAGACTTCCATCCTTGGAATCCTGGCTCCTCCGCGAAATCTGGACCACGGAGCGATTCCTGGGGAATGGCGGTATCCCATCCGAATACCTGAAATCGGGAGAGGCCCTGGTCAACGACATGGAATGTCTGCTTGGTGCAGCGGCCGATTCCTATTTCAGGGAGCTCTGTGCGGATCCTGCGCCCCACCGGACGGTGGGTGGATTTCTTGCCGACCATGAGGATGGATGTGCGGTGATTCTGGATGGATGCTCATTGAGAGAGATGCCGATGCTTATGGCGCTCGCTGGATCTTCGCAGAGGCCTGTGCTTGAGACCGCATGTGGCCGCTCCGCCATCCCCAGCACCACGGAGCACTTCATCGGAGAGCGGTTGGGCCTCGGGCTTCCTGTGACCGGGCCCTCCAAGCTGGTTTCCCGGCGGGAGCTTCGCGAGAAGTCCATCCGGTTCCATTTCTTTCAAAGCCCCAACGAGCATCAGACCATCACGGAAGAGCCTGGCCGGATTATGGTGTGGCACCGGTTCCCAGACAGGCGCTTCCTGGACAGCACTGCTTCGAGCGCCGAATTCTACGACTCCATCTGGGACACCATGGAGATGGTGTGGAAGAAGACCGTACAGGCCTTACCTCCGTCGCGGAAGGTCTTGATCACGAGCGATCATGGGTTTGTGTATCTCGGCTCCGGCCTCAGCGACCGGAGCCTGGATGGAAAGGACAAGACCTTGAACCACAAGCGTTACAGACAATTTTCAGAGGAGGAGACTTTGCCGGCGGATGGTCCAGGGATCTTTGTGGATCCAAAACGGAGACTGGCGGTGCTCAAAGGCCGTTGCCACAACCGACCCCAGGCCCCTTCGCCATCCCAATCCCTCTACCGCCACGAGGGGATCAGCCTCATGGAGGTCCTGACCCCGTGGCTGGTCCTGGGTCCCATGGAGGTGCATTCATGAAACGAAAGGTGGGAACACTTCTTGAAGAAGATGTGATCAAGCTGGCCAAAAGACGGGCCGTTGAGGAGGCCCGTCCCCTGAGCGACCTGATCCAGGACGCGCTGGTTGCCTATCTAAGCAAGAGGACGCCTGACCCGAAGAAACGGGAGGAGGCCTACCGGCTGTTCTGCGAGCGACCCATCCGCATCAGCCGTGACCAGTTCGAGGCCATTCTCAAGGAGGATGCCTGGGACGCATGAACCTTGACGACATCCAGAGCGGGAGCCTGTGTGTGGTTGACACCAATGTGCTGCTTTATGCGGAGCAGGGGGTATCTCAGCAATGCCAAAGGCTCCTCAGGCGATGCGCTGCCGGAGAGCTTATCCTTTATCTGCCTCAAACCGTCTGGCATGAGCTGTCTCACAAGCTCATGCTTGCTGAGGCCATGATGGCTGGGAAGGTGACGGGTTCCAACCCCGCAGCGAAGCTCTCCAGGAGGCAGGATGTCATCAAGGGGCTCGGGCTTTACAAGGAAAAGGTGATGTCCCTTTTAAAACTGGGGCTTGGGTTTGAGCCTTGCACGCGAGAGGATTTCTTTGAAAAGGCCTTTGACTACCAGAAAAAGTATGGACTCCTCACCAACGACGCCCTTATCCTTGCCACAGCGATTCGACTGGAGGCCGATGTGCTTGTGACCGCGGACAAAGCCTTCCAGAACGTTAGCGAGCTGCGGGTGGCCATGCCCTCGGATATCCCGCCATGAACTGCGACGAGCATATTCCCCGCGCCATAGAAGTCGGCTTCCCCATTGTGGAGATCAACCGGCTGGCGGTGCCTGAGCGGAATTCCTTCAAACCGATCTATCAGATGCACAAGTGGTTTGCCCGCCGCGCGTCTTGCGTGTTCAGGGCCATTCTTCTGGGGGCACTGAAGCCGGCACGCAGGCCGGATGGGACTGCTGTGGATCTCATGGAAGAGTTCTACCGGGATCACACGAAAGACCCGGACACCATGGGAAAGACGGTCCTTGACCCCTTTATGGGCGGCGGCACCACGGTAGTCGAGGCCCTGCGCCTCGGGTGCCGCGCCGTGGGGATCGACCTGAATCCTGTGGCCTGGTTCATCGTGAAGACCGAGGTGGAGCCGGTGAATTTCGACGCCCTGCAGGAGGCGTTTGAACGCCTCACTGAGCGACCGGTTCCATGGGACGGAGAAAAGTCCCTCAAGGCTTCGCTTCTCGACCTCTATAAGACCGAAGTGGAGCCAGGGCTGGAAGCCGATGTGATCTACACCTTCTGGGTCAAGCATGCCATCTGCACCGACCCGAACTGCGGACGAGAGGTCCCCCTTTTCAAAGACTACATTATCGCAAAGAAGACACCTTCCGTCCGATACTACCCGGACGTCAATTGCCCTAAATGCAAAAAGGTCTTCGACTGGGAGATCGAGGTCGTCTCGCTCATTGCCGACCCGGCGCTGATGGTCTCGGCCCAACGGGGTAGCGGCGGAGAAGGGAGACCCACTCAGACTTGGAGCTATGCGCCGAACCCAAGAGAGAACATTCCAGCCAGTGTCACATGCCCCCACTGCAGTGCGATTGGACAACCAACCAGACAGTCAAAGACGGCCAGAAGGAAGCGTGTGGCTCTGACAGTGCTCCTTTGGCCCGGATGCGAAACCGTGTGGCAATATCGAGGTCCCCTGCCCGATGGCGAGGTCACATGCCCGGCCTGCAAAAATGCTTACGATCCCACCAAAGGCAATGTCCCTGCCAATGGGAAATTCCTTTGCAGGTGCGGCCACAAGGACAATATCATCGAGAGCATCCGGCGCCTTCCCAAAGAAAAGCGCCTTCCCGTTCGGCCCTACGCGATCCAGGCCTATCTTCCTTCTGCGAACCACGTTCATGCGAGTGACGATCAAATATCAATGTTCTCGAAAGAAGCATTCGCACAGGCGCGGGGAAACGGGGGAAACAGACCCTCAAAAACCCTGCTCCTTCCCAGGAACGGGAAGTTCTTCAAAGGATTTTCCAACTCCGACCAGGCCAGGCTCCAAAGGGCCGAGGCGTTATGGGAACAGCACAAGGACTCCCTGCCTTATCCCAAGAGCAAGATACCGCGTTGGTGAGAAGACGAAGTCCGGCCTGCTTGCACATCACTACAATTACTGGCATGAGATGTTTCTTCCCAGACAGCTTTTGGCCCTTTCGACCCTTCTCCAGGAGATCATGGAGGAGGAAGATGAGAAGGTGAGGGAGATGCTTTTGTGCTCCTTCTCCAATACACTTGAAGGCAACAACGAGTTCGTGCGGGACATTGTTTCCAGAAGTACGCCTGGGGGAACCCCTCCTGCCGGAATTTTTGCAAGGCATGATTTTCAGCCGAAGATGTCTGCGTGTGAGCAAAATGTGTGGGGAACGGTCTCAGGCAATAACACATTTATTTCAAGAATTGACTCCTTGCGCAAGGGACTCATTTTCAGGTCTAACTGGTATGAGGGGTCGAAAAAGGATGTGATTGACGCGCCAAAAGGGATTGGAAAAAGTGGAACTCTATTGTGAATCCGTCTCTTCCGCGAGTCAAACCCGCTCCGAACATGTCATCACCGATCCTCCCTATGTGGGAAATGTTAACTACGCTGAGCTCTCCGACTTCTTCTACGTCTGGCTTCGTCTTGCTCTAAAAGACAACTACGCATGGTTTGGCCCCGAATACACACCAAAGGCTGATGAAATCATCCAAAATGCGACGCGTGGGAAAAAGACGAGCCATTTTTTCTCGGATTTGACCCAGGCATTTGACCGCATCAACGGCTTGTTGACAGATGAAGGGCTTTTGGTATTTACCTTCCACCATACTGACGTAGAAGGCAGGATCTGGGAAGGACTCTTGCACGCTTTGTGTGAGGCCGGATTTGAAATAGTAGCGGTTTATCCGATTCATGGTGAGCGAGAGGCATCCCTGCATCTGATGGACAAGGAAAACGTCTCCTATGACTTGATTCACGTATGTAAGAAGCGAACAGGAACCCCTGTGAGCCGATCGTGGGCAGGCTTGCGCCAGATGGTGAGAAAGAGGGCCAGGGAGGAGCTGAAGGCCATCGAAGCGGGCCGGTACGGCGGAGAGCCCCTGAATCCAAACGACGTAAGGCTCATATGCATCGGGAAATGCCTTGAGGTCTACAGCAGACACTACGGAAAGGTCCTTGACCATGAGAGCAGAGAGCTGCCGCTCCATGCGGCACTTCAAGACATCGGTACCATCGTGGACCAGCTTGTCACCAGGGAAAGGCCTCTTCCGCCCGAGTTGGAAGAAGACATCGATCCCATATCTTATGTGTGGCTCCGGGTCCTGGTGGAAAACAAGACGGAGATCAACGTGAATGATCTCAACAAGGCCCTGCGGACCGTTCAGGTGAGCACTGACGAACTCAAGAAGGCCGGATTGATCACCAAAGGGAGGACAGGGCGCGGAAGGTTTTTTAAGGTAAAGCAACCAGATGAAAGGCTGAGTCTCCTGAAGGAGCAGCTGGAACCCGCCCCTTCCCTTGAGAACAAACAGTTCACTCTGTTTGACGAGATGAATCGGCCCATCATCCAGTCGGTAAGCCTCGTCGATCTCTTGCACTTGTTGATCGGGCTTGCATGGGCAGGGGAGTCCATCGTGTCGTGGCTTGAACGATTCTCCAGTCATCGCCCCAAGTTGAAGGCAGCCCTTTTGTATATCCGCGATCGCAGAAAGGACTGGCAAGAATACATCGACAGGGTCCTTAATCTAGTGGAAGGAAGGCCCCTGTTGCGGGTCAAGGGTGAGACTCCGCTTTCCGACGACAAATAAGAGGTCGAGTCCATGTCGGGTTATCTGCTTGTGGAAGAAGGGATGATGCAGCCGCACCGGCCAAACGGGATAAGGCCCAATCCATTAAGGATCGGGATTTTGGATTATATGCGGGAACTCCGGCAAGAACTTTTCCCTTTCAGTCAGGAACATGGCCTGATGGTGGTCGGTGTGGAAGAGGTCCTGCTGGCGGCAGGTCCCCGTCTCATGGAGGTGTCGCTCCACATCCGAAGAATGATGACCTCAAAGGCCTATGATCTCGATGCGGCCAATCTCGGTTGGGTGCAAATGGTGTTCCGAAGGCCTCTCAAAAAGGCAGATGATTTCTGGTTTGAGCCCGGCGGGGGAAGGCGGATCACATTAAGGCCCATCTTTGATTCGCCATCGAAGGAGACGGATGGATTCGGCAACGACTTTTACAGAGTAGGGTTCAACCTCACATGACAGAGTCGGCAACCGCATTTGCAGATGCCCATGAAATCAGGCCCAATCAGAGGGTCTTGGTCCCGACGCGGCCGGACCTGGGTGTGGGAGAGGTGCTCAGGGTTTCGGAGTTCGCAGGGACTTACAGGGCGGACGTGGTCTTTGAGCTTCCCTCGGGCAGGCGGCTTGAGACCCTGCCGCTGGAGCTGCTTATACCTACGGGGGATGTGTGGGAGCGACTTTCAGCAGGGGATTTCGATGACCCGGAAGCCTACCGTTTGAAACAGATTTGCTATGAGCTTGTCCACTCCAACACCGGCGGCGAGCTGAGCTCAAGCCGTGTGAACCTCCTTCCACATCAGATTCTGCTCGTCCATGACCTCGTTGCAAGGGATGACCGTTGTGTCTTGATCGCTGATGAAGTGGGGCTGGGGAAGACCATCGAGACCGGCATGCTCCTGCGCGAGCTGATGGCAAGAGGTGAGGCCGAAAGGATATTGGCTGTGACACCGGCCGGGCTTACCCGAAACTGGCGGCAGGAGCTCGAGGAAATGCTTCAGGCTCCACTTTGAAGTTTTGAATCATGATTTCTCGGACCACGGGTCTGCTACGTGGGAAAAGCACCATCTGGTCATCGCTTCCATTGACACACTGAAACAGCCAAGGCGCATCCAGAGGCTCCTGGCCGCCCCGCCTTGGGACCTTATCGTGTTCGACGAGGCTCACCATCTTTCGAGGACCAGAACGGGGAACAAGACCAAGACCACCCAGAATTACAAGCTGGCCGAGGCGCTCAAGGGACACACGCGAGATCTGATCTTTCTCAGTGCCACACCCCACCAGGGGAATGCTTATCAGTTCTGGTCCTTGATTCAACTCCTCAATGACCGGCTTTTCGGGGGCCCGGAGGACATAAGCAGGCACAGAGGGCTGCTCCAGCGGTTGCTTATCCGAAGGACAAAAAGGGAAGTGACCGATGCCAACGGACAGCCCATTTTCTGCAGAAGACAAGTGCACACTGAGCCGTTCAACCTGGCTCCGAAGGAACGCTTCTTCCATGACAAATTGAGTGAGTATCTCAGCGAAGGTTATGACGCGGCCGGGATTCACCAGGCCCGGACCACCTCGAGACAGCGTGCCATTGGGTTTGTCATGGCCACGTTCCAAAAGATCATGTCGTCCAGCCCAAGGGCCATTTTGCAGGCCTTGAGGAGAAGGCTTTTGGTCCTATTGGCGAGAAAGAAGATTCAGCTGGAGGCGAAAAGGCAGGCTGGGGCCAAAGTGGCTGAGGAAATTATGTCCGCCCAGGATGAAATGATTCGTCTCGCAACGGACATCCAGGGGCTTAACAAGGAGACCCGAGTCGACGCAGAGGCATATGTGGCGCGGGTTCGCAGAAGGATCCTGAAGAAAATCGAGGAAACCTACGAGACAACCAGTTGGTCCCTTGATCCGGATGAAGAGGCAGAAGACGGCGTCTTCGCTGAGGCGGATATCCCCAACGAGATCGAAAAAGTAAGGGAACTGATCGGGTTGGTTCCGGACGGGAGGGATCGGCGGTTCGATACGCTGCTCAGAGCGGTCAGCGCCCTTTCGCGGGAGGGGCCCTCCGAGAAATTCATTATATTCACCCAGTATCGGGACACGCTCGAATTCCTGAGAGAAGAGTTGGGCGGTGTTTTCGGGGAGCAGCGGATCGCCACGATCAAGGGCGGTCCCATCGAGAACAAGATTGCCGCCATGGAGTCTTTCTGGCAGGAGGACGGGGCCCGCTTCCTCATCAGCACCTCGGCCGGCGGTGAAGGCATTAATCTCCAGGTTGGAAGGATACTCTTCAATTACGACCTGCCATGGAACCCAATGGCGGTAGAGCAAAGAATAGGCCGAGTCCACCGCTACGGTCAGAGAGACACAGTCCAGGTCTATAACCTTCTGGCGGAAGACACCGTCGAAGAAAAGATCTACTCCATTTTGGAAAGAAAGCTCCAGGAGATCGCCCGATCCATAGGGCACGTGGATGAGACGGGGAGGCTCAGGGAGGACTTCCGGTGGGACGTTCTCGGCTACTTGGGAAGCCGACCGGACTATCAGGATCTATACAAGGCCGCCCTCGTGGACAAGGACTACCGACGGACAGAGGCGGAGCTGCAGCGGATGATCGAAGAGGCTGTCCGGGCCCGGGAGGCGCTCAATACTTTGACCCAGGATTTAGGCGGCTTCAACCTCGAACACTACAGGGACCTTGAAGGTCGCTATTCTCTGGAGGAGCTCGGCGCCTGGGTGCGGGATGCCATTTTGAAGCTCGGCGGAGGGGCCATGCCGGAAGGGGACTTCTGGACGTTGATCACGCCCGAGTCGCTCAGGCACAAGCATCACCTTGCCCCTCGATATGAAAGGGTCTGCTTTGATCGCGATCTGGCCTTGAGAAAGAAAGGGAGCGAGCTCGGAGGGCTGGGCCACCCCTTGGTCAATGCCCTTTTTGAAGAAGTGCTCAGCCCAGGCTTTCGGGGCAATATCGCTCTGGGTGGTGATGAAGGGAATGTATGTGCCCACTACCTCATCAACTACCAGGATCAAAAAGGCCACGGCCACGGGAAGGTCTTTACTTTCCTTTATGAAGCCAAAACCGGTAAAACAAGGACGATAAATCGCTTCCCCCCGCTTCATCATAAGGAACAGTCGAAGGGAGGACTCCGGATAATCGAGGCACGGGAGGCGATAGAAGCCGCTTTGAAAGAGGCTGTGATTGAATGGCTGCCCGACCGCCAATCCCGGGCGCGACTTCAGGTTAACCTGATCGGTCTCCATTCCATATAAGAACGTTCACGGAGGTTGTCGCCTGCGCCGTTCATCGTTTGCGCTGAGATGCGGCAACCGTTGTGGGACAGGAGGGTCTTCCCTGCGCCTGCGGCTTGTAGGGTAGGCTTGCGCATTATGCAGAATTGAATATCAAGCATAGGTGAGACACAGGGGAAAAATATGGGTTTTAATACGGAGCCGATGGGTTACTCGAAGACTGCCCTTTCCGACCTTCAAGGGGCCTGGCAGAACCTCCGCAATGAAGTGGTGGAGGCTTGGCCGTTCCCTGAATGCGAGAGGCTGCTGTTTCATATCGATGAAGGGATGAGCTGGGAAAGTGTCAGGGACCTCAAACAGATGAAAGCCACGCTGCTTCTGATCCACAATATAGCCACCCAGGCGGGGGCTCCTGAAGAAGTGATCGAATGGATAGGGACGGTGCGCGAGGATTTAGACGAGGTTTTCGAGGCACTTGCCGAAGGAGAAATCGTTTAGAGGAGTCTGTAATCATGGACGACGCTGTGAAACAGATACTGGATTCCTTTCAAAGAGATGACATCCGCGAGTATCCGAGAGAGATGCTGGATCTGGCGCTTCAGCATGAAGAGGAACTTGCGCCCCATCTGATAGGGCTTTTCAAGGATGTTCTTGACGATCCGTGGCGTTTTACGGACAAGTCTGCCCCTTTGGGGTACGTTTTCGCCATTATTCTGCTTGCGCATTGGGGAAGGCAGGATGCCCACGAGACCATCATAAAGGTCATGGTGCTTCCGCGGGATGTGGTCGATAGCTTTTTCGGGGACATGGTGACCGAGGACTTCCCCCGGATCCTCTTTCAGATTTGCGGAGGGCGATACGAAGCCATAAAGGATCTGGTCCGGAATCGCGAGGTGGATGAATACATAAGGGGAGCGGCAATGGAGGCACTTGTCTTTGGCGCGCTCCTTGGCGATCTCCCGCGATCGGAGGCATTGTCGTTTTTGGGGAGTCTTTTCACGGGCTCAGAGTCGGCACAAAGCACGCACTTTTGGGATGTGGCCGCCGCATGCATCCTTGATTTGTATCCTGAGGAGCTCATGGAGACGATCGAAGATGCCTATGAACGTGAGCTCATATGGCCGGGATATGTTGGTCCCGGAAGCTTTAAACGTGCGTTGGCGCATGACCGGGATGAATACCTCGAAAAGAAAAGGAAAGACAGAAACTCCAGGATAAAGAATGATTTTCATGATTACATGTCCTGGTGGGCCTGCTTTGATGAAGACAGCAACTCTTTCAACGATACGGGGTTTTCGACCCAGGAACCCGTACGGTCAGCGGGTGAGAAGAAGGAACGAAAGCAGAAGAAGGCCAAGAAGAAAATGGCCAAGGCGAGCAAGCGGAAAAACAGAGGGCAGTAAGGCGAAACGGGAAACCTTTACGGAGTCGAAACATGAAACAGTTTCAGAACTCCAGCCTTGGCGCCGCCGCCGTGAGGACCGTCGCGGAGCGAACGGTGACCCCAAGGGCGGTCAGTTCAAGGGCCAGGGCTTCCAGTAATGCCGGGATGTCTTCGGAACCCTTCGGGTGCAGGGCTTCGCTTACCACCAGGGCTTGTTCGGTCTCCGGCCCCACCGTGGAAAGTCTGCTCTGACGGAAGGTCCAGCGCCGGGCATGGGCGTGGTTGGATGCATCCCTAAAGATCACCTCGCCGGGGTAGGGGTGTTCGGTTTCACTACTGAAGGAAAGATAGATTTCGTCGCCCTTTGCGCGGCAGACCTCCACAAATGAATCAATTTTGGCGATGTCCAGGATCGCCACGGGCAGGGCGAAGGCCACGGATATGGCATTACACACATCCACGGCCGGATGCAGCGAAGGCAGGCTGTCCTCTTTTCTGAATCGTCTCAGCAGGGCCTCTGCGGCCGAGCGGTACTGGGACGGCTTAAGCCCCATCTTGGAGTAGGCCTGGCGCCATGCCATGATCTCTTCCATCTGGGATTCGGATGCATCTCTCAGACGTTTACGGGCGCGCCCAAGCCAGAAGGCCAGGTCCGGCATCCGTTTCACATGGGGGCGGAGCCGCTCAACGACCATGACCCCGGGCACCAGGCTGGGGAAATCACGCCAGATCTCCGGCAGATGGCAGAAATACATGTCTCTTCCCTCTTTCCTTGAACGTTACTGAAAGTCTGCATCTCAAGTCAAGGCAAGAGAGCGTGAGTATTTTGACAGAGCCTGAACATGGTGACCCGGCAACGCACCCTCTGCTGCACCATGATTTGGCCAATTGTTTTCCCTGGGGTCTTGAGATCCTGGATGAGGATGATTAGCTGATACGCTTAATAGGAAGTGTGGCACCATGAGACGCGCCGTTTGGCGCCTCGATCTGTCAACCTATACTGGAAGGAGGTCATGCAATGATAACGTTACCCGATCTGCCCTATGCCAAGAATGGACTTGAGCCGCACATTAGCGCCAGGACACTTGAGTTCCATCACGGCAAGCATCACCAGGCATACGTGGACAACGCCAACAAGCTTCTTCAGGGAAGCGATCTGGCCGGGGAAAGCCTTGAGACCATCATCAAGAAAACGGCCGGTGACGGGTCAAAGGCCGGAATTTTCAACAACTTGGCCCAGGTGTGGAACCACTCCTTCTATTTTAAGTGCATGAAACCGGGCGGGGGAGGGAAACCCACCGGAAAGATTGCGGAGGCCATCAACGGGGACTTCGGGAGCTATGAAAAATTCGTCGAATCACTCAAGGACGCTGGCCTGACCCAGTTTGGAAGCGGATGGGCCTGGCTGGCCTCAGGGGGAGGAAAGCTACAGGTGGTCAAGACCCCCAACGCCGAAAATCCCATGACGAAGGGCATGAAACCCCTGCTTGTGGTGGATGTCTGGGAGCACGCCTATTATCTGGACTACCAAAACCGGCGCGGCGATTATCTTACGACCTTCGTCCAGGAACTGATCAACTGGGATTTCGTGAACGCGAACCTGGGTTGATCCTTTCTCAGAGATGCCCCTCCTGGGTGTCATGGCCTGGATGAGGCGACTTTCATTGAAAGAAATGGTCAGGGCGCCCGGACCGGCCCTCTGCAGATCCGCTACCCAGTTTCTGATGGAGTAGCCTGCGTGAGGGGGTTGCGAAACAGTGCCAAGAACGAAAAGTATGAGGAGGCGGCATCCGGGTAGCAAAAGTGTGGAGACCGAAAACGCAATTTCCCCAGTTCAAAATACAGGCCCCTTAATCCATAAAATACAGGATATCCCTTATTGCCAGGCAGGCGATTCGACTGCACAATGCAAAAGGTTTAGCGCCATCAAGGACCAGCCATCACAAAACTCCCGGGCCAATCTTGCCCTACAGCTGTGTATTGGTTGCCGGCCTTTTGCCGCATTGGAAAGAGGTGTTCAAATCCCATGAAAGAAACACCCATCAGAATCCTGCTGATAGAAGACGACGAGGACGATTACATCCTCATCCGCCGTCTCCTTTCGGAGGCCCCCTCACGCTTTCAATTGGACTGGGTCAGCACTTTTGACGCGGGTTTGAAGGCAGTGAGCGAGGGGCGCCATGACGTGTATCTCCTTGACTACCGCCTCGGCGATGAGAACGGATTAGGTCTTTTGAGAACGGCCATGGAGATGGGCTGCAGCGGACCGTTTATCTTTCTTACGGGCGCGGGCAACTATACCCTTGACATGGAGGCCATGCGGGCCGGCGCAGCGGACTACCTGGTCAAGGACCAGGTGACCACAGACATCATGGAGCGGTCCATCCGATACGCCCTGGATCGCAAACAGGCGAGAGATGCCCTTCAGTCGGCGCACGACGCCCTTGAAGCGCGGGTCAAGGAGCGCACTGCCGAGCTTGCGGCGGCTAACGTTGCGCTCAGACAAGAGATCGAGGAACGAAGACAGGCCCAGGAGGCCATCGCGCGCGCCAAACAGGAGTGGGAGCGGACCTTTGACACGGTCCCCGATCTCATTGCAATCATTGACGAACATTTCAGGATCGCCAGGGTCAATAGGGCTATGGCGGACCGAATCGGGGTAGGGCCGGGAGAGGCCGTGGGCAAGCGATGCCACAATCTCATTTGTCTTCGGGAAAACCCCCCTTCATCTTGCCCTCACGCCAAGCTCTTGGCTGATGGAAGGGAGCACACGGTGGAAATCTCTGACTACCGGTCAGAGGGAGCCTTCATTGTCTCGGCAACCCCTTTTCATGACGGTAGTGGCCACCTCATCGGATCCGTTTATGTTGCCCGAGACATTTCCGATTATAGACGGGCCGAGGAGGAAAGACGCAAACTGGAGGAACGGCTCCAGCACGCCCAGAGGATGGAATCCATCGGGACACTGGCAGGCGGGATTGCCCATGACTTCAACAATCTTCTCGCGGGCATCGTCGGGTATATCTCCCTGGCTCAACTACGCACCCACGCGGGCGACGGGATCTTCGAGCTTCTAAGCACGGCCGAAGAAACTGGCCTTCGCGCAAAGGATTTGACTCAGAGGCTCATAACCTTTTCCAAAGGAGGTGCCCCCATCAAGCACAAGGTCTCCGTTGGAAAATTGATCATGAATTCAGCTGGCCTGACTCTCGGCGGTTCTGCGGTGAGATGTGATTTTTCCATCCCCCCCGATCTCTGGCCGGTAGACGTAGATCAGGGGCAAATGGGCCAGGCCATCGACAGCCTCATGCAGAATGCCAGAGAGGCCATGCCAAAGGGGGGTGTCGTAACGGCCAAGGCCGAAAACGTGACCCTCAACGGGCAGGGCGTGGGTGAAGGTGCACAGCAGGAGAATAGCCGCTACGTGATGATCTCAATCCAAGATGAGGGACGCGGGATCGCACCGGAGGACCTGCGAAAGGTATTCGACCCCTATTTCACGACCAAGGATATGGGCGCACAGAAAGGCATGGGACTGGGCCTGGCGATCGCCCACTCCATTGTCACAAAACATGGGGGCCATATTGAGGTCCAATCTCAAGTAGGTAAGGGTTCAACCTTCCGCGTCTACCTGCCGGCATCCGGGAAGGCCCCGGGCAAGAAGGCGGAAGGTATGGTGCGCTGCAAGCGGATACTGGTCGTGGATGACGAAGCGATCGTCAGGGATGTGCTGGGCCAGATGTTGAAGCACCTCGGGTATGACGTTTCGTTCGCAAACGACGGGGCTGAAGCCGTCTTGCTCTTTAAGGAGGCAAAGGCTTCGGGAAGGCCCTTTGACGGATCCATCCTGGATCTCTCTATTCCCGGAGGCATGGGAGGGAAGGAGACCATAAAGAAACTGAGGGAAATAGCTCCAGATATCCGTGCAGTTATCACCACCGGTTATCCCAGCGAAGCCATCGTGGACGATTTCCGCAAGTATGGGTTTTCCGCGGTGCTACCTAAGCCCTGCAAGGTCGATGAGCTGGGGCGGGTTCTGGAAAGGGTGCTCTCCAGCCGGAAGGCCTAGTACTGCTTTTCACGAATATGGTTCGATGCGGCCTGGTGACTCGGCCATATGAAAACAGGCCGCGGAAAAGATCGATATGGTGCGGGAGGTCATGGTGGAGGGAACCGTATATCCCCTGTTTTTTTTAGCACCTCCTGGCCCCGTAAGCGGATCATCATGAGCCAGATGCCATATTCCATCTTCCCATAGACTCCGTCCCCAAGCTGATTATCATCTGATTAAATGTATCAGTATCTGGTGTTCATCCGAAAATCACAAATTTCTGGATGACACATTCAGCCACGCCGGAGCGGGACGAATAGCTTTCAGCCAACCCATTGTGATTTCAGGTCCTTGGCCCGCTTCCTGGAGGAGTGGACCATGATTGCTGATCGCGCGGATCTGGAATGGAGCTTTCCGGATGCCCACTCGCTGACGGGGAGAGGGCATCAACCTGGCCTATGGGTTCAACCACGCTGAGGGAGGGCGCGGCCTTTCGCGAAGCGGCGCGCCTCGACCCTGAGTGCGCCATGGCCTATTGGGAGCAAACCCTGGTTCGGTTCGGCAAGTGGGATGAAATTCTCAGGGAACCTCGTCCTGTCTACGATGGGCCTCTCGTCGTAGGCCTGTACCATTTCGCCAGAGGCATGGCACACAGCGCGAAGGAACAATTCCATGAAGCATCGATCGCGCGATCGCCTTCAGGCACTGGCCCAAAATCCGGAGGTTGCGAAGATCCAACTCTGGACGCCCAACTCGATAAGCAAGGTCCTTTCCATGGGCGTCGCAGTCCTGGAAGGGGATCTGGCGGCTCGCCAAGGCCAGCACGACCGGGCGGTCGCTTATCTAGGCCGGGGCGTGGGTTTGGAGGATAGGCACTCTCCGGCCTGGTCCAGGCCTTTCGCGCCCAGGGCAAAACCGAGCAGGCGGAGGTGGTCGAGAAACGATTCCAAAAGGCCTGGACCGATGCCGATATCAGACTCGACACCACACGGCTTTAAGAGGATGCGGAAAAACGCCCATCTGTCCGCCGCGGCGGATTGCGCTCATCCTTCGTCACTGCGATCCCGCCGCGGGATACACTTCATTTCTCAGGATTTGCCCACGTTTCTCTTGGACTCCCCACACCTTTTGTGTGGCCCAGGTTCGCGCCTTGCATCTGGACATTTCTCCACACCCTTTGCAATAATGGTTTTTCAGCAGCATGATAGTATGAATCGAGTGGGACAGGTAGCTGCCTGATCTCGCGACAGAGGCCCGAAGAGAGTGTAAAATAGAGAGCCGAGACGCAAATGTATCTCTAAGGGGCGAATGGGAGGTTAACCATGAGTCTGCAGGAAAGGCTGGATGCCCGGAGACGGGAATTCGAATCGTCTGCGCCCAAGGACATTCTGGAGGTGATGCATCGGGCGACCGAGGACCTTCACAAGTCAGGGATCATGGGCCGGGTGGCCAAACAAGGAGACACCGCTCCTGATTTCACCCTGAACAATGGTTTTGGCAAACCGGTTGATTTAAAGGCGCAGTTGAAGAAGGGGGCGGTCGTGTTGGGCTTTTACCGGGGAAGGTGGTGACCATACTGCAACCTGGAGCTGGAGGCTCTGGAGGAAGCACACGCAGACATTCAGTCCCTTGGTGCCTCCCTAATCATGATTTCCCCCCAGACAGAAGAGAACTCCCGCGCCTTTGTTGAGAAGAAGGGGCTTAGCATGGCGCTCTTGAGTGACCCTGGCAATCGCGTGGCCAAAAAATATGGCCTCGTTTTCAAACTCCCAGAAGACTTGAAGCAAGTTTACATCCAGTTTGGCATCGATCTTGAAAAACATAACGGTGATGGTTCCTGGACCCTGCCCATGCCGGCGAGGTACGTCATTGATCAGGCCCAGGTGATTCGATATGCAGCGGTCCATCCGGACTATACCATCCGGCCGGACCCTTCTCACACCATCGAAGCGCTCCGGAAGATCGTATCTTGAAAAGGGGC
>CAWHLE010000026.1:0-741209 GCA_963830155.1 uncultured delta proteobacterium
CCCCTCGGTGTTCCCTATGTGTTCTCCACTCGGCCCGAGAGCCGTGTCCTGCATGGCATAGAAATCCGCCAATTTCTTCTGGCGTTGCAGATTCCTGGAAATGACCAGGTGGGAATACCGATCCGTCATGGCCAAGTCACTGTGACCGATCATGTCCTTAATGTCCTTCAGATCAGAGCCTGACAAGAGCAGGTTTGAGCAATAGGTATGCCGAAGATCATGGAAATGAAAGTCCTCGATGGCAGCCGCTTCGCACACTCTCTTCCATGCCTTGTCAATGCGCTTGATAGGTGTGCCGTCGAGCCTGGAAAACACAAAGTCGGAGGAGACATGCTCAATCTTTTTCCTATGGCGCATCCATTTCTGATGATTTTGCCATGCCAGAAGGGCCTCTCTTGTTCGTGGCATCAAGAAGTGCGTTCGATGCTTGCCCGTCTTGTGCCTGTAGAAGTTGATCAAGCCTCCTCCTTGGAATTCAAAATCGATATCGCGCCATTTCAAATCCAGGGCCTCTTGCCTTGATGCGCCGTGCTCTGCTCCAAGACAAATCAGAGACGGAAAATAGAACTTGGCTTTCACAACTTGGCAGGCTTCAATCAACCGGTCCAGTTCCTGGGGGAGGATGAACCGGGTACGTTGATGACCCTTCTCGCTCAACTTAGGAACTTCGACAAGGGGATTTTCTCGAACCGCATTGATCCTGGCGGCCTCTTTGAATCAGCAATTTCCGGTTAGGTACTTGCATGTGGACCTTGGGTTTTCTGTTTCTCGAAGTAATTGCTGAGTGTTTCGTTGCCGTCTCCGCGGAGCTCATTTTGGATTTGGATCCGAAGCTGGCGCACTCTTTTTATGCTTACTCTTTCGTTATACTGCTCGCGGCAAAAGATGGCGAGCAGTATATAGGTGATCAGCCCGGCCAGTATCTGGACCATCAGGCCGTAGCGGCTTCTGGCAATCAGATGGTAGAGGCGAAGGTGGCGCTTCCACCATCCGAAGAATTTTTCAATGTCCCATCTGAGTTTGTATATGAGAGCGATTTGCTCTGAAGAAAGGTCAAATCGGCTTGTCGCAACCCAGTATTTGATGCCATCTACCACATATCCGACGACTCTGACAGGCTTTTTGGTCTGATTGACTCCGGGGGTGCCAAGCAAGACGATCGCATCGTAGAAAATGTCGGTGTCCGGCTTGAAGGTTTTGGCTTCTATGCAGGTTTTGTGTGTACTGGCTTTGATACGGCATACGAAATGTTTGTTCTCCTCTTGCCAGTGGTCAAACAGATCGTGTGCCTGATAACCTCGATCCAGAACGCCTGTTTGTCCTGCAGAGAGAATCATTGAAACGAAGGGGCGTTCAGGGCCTTTGCCATCAGTAAGAAACAGCTTGCGCGGAATCGAATGGTTCAGGTCAAACCCAATATGCACTTTGGCTTTCTTTGAGCCCTTTCTGTAGTCGGCCCAGTTCATGGAAAGGGATGCATCGATCAATGATCCGTCGATGGCGGCGAGTTGGCCGAGATCTTCATATTGGTTGGGCAGAATGCCAAGGGCTTGGTTTTGAAGGTTCTGATAAATGTAGGAGAGCTGTTCGATCCCCCGAGTGTTGACAGCTTCAGAAAAGCTGCTCTTCTTGATTCCCTCTTCGGGCGCGATGACAACGCGCGCAAAGGCATCCTCTTCGAGGACCTGGAGGAGGTGCTGAGCGGAGGTGTGCTCTTCCAAGTGGAAAAAGATAAGTGTCTTGAGTTGGTCTTCAAAGCTCATTTGCAAGGGTCTGTTTCCCCGTGACAGCAATGGCGGCATGCCGCCCATGGCCATATCAATGGGCCGGAATAGTTGGCGGAATGCCGCTGGATTTCTTGGGCAGCGAGAGGGTATGGCGATGTGGGTCATTTTGCAACTCCTTGAAATCATGTAGGATTTGCAAAATTCGCCGCCCATGCCCTCATGGAAATGTCAAGTAAAAAATGGCCTTAAGTCTTTGATTTTTCATATTTTTTAAAAAACCTTGATGCAATTTTCTAACCGGAAATTGCTGTCTTTGAATACCTGTTTGAAAACTGATAGGTATTTGTTGGCATTCAGATTCGAGCTCCTCCTTGCAATGAGATCCCGATATTGAATAACCTCCTCGGCTGTAATCTCACAGAGCAGCTTGGTGCCAAAGTCCTTGTTCAACCGATCAGCCCAATAACGGTAATCCTCGAAGGTTTTTGAACTCATCTCGCCTTGTTCAACCCTTTTTTGCCAATCCTCAATCAAAAGAGCACTCATCTCATGAAAGGTCATCAGGGTAGATTTGGCCTTCGACTTTCGGACCTCGCTCATCCTACCAGCATCAAGCAAGGATCTAAGGTCATTTGCCGCCTGTTGAGCCTCTTTTCGCCTCTGGAATGATTTGTAATATTTCCTCTGACCTGTGGCAGGATCCTTGTAATAGACAGGATAACTGCAATAGTCTCGTCTTTTCCGTTTCTGGATGACAACTGTAGCCATTTAGATTTCCTCCCTTCCAGAAACGCATTCCAAAGCAACCTGATTTTCAAAGAACGACCAGACATCATCCGATTTGAACAATCGGCGGTTTCCGATTTGATAACTTCGAATCTCACCGGATTTTGCATATCTTGACACGGTTGACCGGTGAACTCGCAATAATTCCGCGACCTCCTTAAGGGTCATAATCCTTCTTTCATGAATAACAGTTTCACTGTTTCTGTCTAAATCATACGCATTCTCCTTGTTCATAAGGTTAATCCTCCATTTATATTTCCAGCTGAGAGACCATCTCTCAGGGGCCCGGAGTTTTCGGCCCTATCGTCTATATGTCCCCGGCAAACAATGCCGGGATGATTATGGCCTGGCATGATTTGATGGATTTGCCAAGCCCAAAATTACATAACCCAACCCGGCGAAGCCGGAACCAAACAGGACAATATTTGTGGTTCACACCATCCCGGCGATCTGGCAAGATGAGGCCATCAATGATCTGAGGTGGCAGCCTTTATGAAACTGTTGACCGAGCGCCATGCTGACAAGATTCGTGGTGTCCTCTCCTGCCTGGACCGGATTGTGATTACCGGCACCATTCCTCATATCTGCCATGCCGATGGCATGAGCGGGTTTCTGCGTAATGAGGGTATCCGGATCTTTGACTTCCCTCAATGGGCCAAGAACCTGCGCGATGAGATCCGCGCCAATGCCGAGAAGATCGCCGAGAAAAATGGCATCGAGATCGAATTCATGCGAAAGAGCACCTTCCGTAAGGAGGACAGGGTCAAGGAGGTTCTGGGCAGACGAGGAAGTCACCCGGGCCTGGTGCATATTCTCTCTGCCATGGAGTCCTGTTCCACCTATCAACCCTGGCATGACAAGAAGACCCATAAAACCTTTCTCAAACCCGATTCTGGAAAGTGTCTCCATTATTACTTCTATTTCATCCTACCCGAACTTGGCCTGTGTTACCTTCGGGTGCCGACCTGGGCGCCCTTTCGGTTGCAGTTCTACTGCAATGGCCACAACATCCTGGCCTTCCAATTGAACCGCCACGCCATCCCCTTTAAGATGGTCGATAACGCCTTCAACGAGATTGAACACTGGGACAAAGCCCAGTCCCTTTCCGACAGCTTTTCCCCCAAACAGCTTCACCGCCATTTGGACAGGATTGCCAAAGAGCTCTGTCCCGTCATCGCCCACTTCCAAGAGAGATACCATTGGAGCATCATGCAACTGGAGTATGCAACCGACATCGTTTTCCGCCGTCAAAGTGACCTGGCCCCCCTCTATCAGGACTTGGTCCGTACCGCCATCCATTCGGTCAAACCTGAAAACGTGGCCACCTTTCTAGGGCGCCGACTCACGGGTCAATACCAGGACGAGATCGGAAATGACTTCCACACCCGTATCGAAGGAACACGCATCAAGCACCACATGGGCAAAGTGGCCATCAAAATGTATGACAAGTACGCTTTGATCTTACGCATTGAGACCACTGTCAATGATGTCTCCTTTTTCAAGCACCACCGAGAGGTGGAACATCGCAACGGCACCACAGAGATGAAAGTGGCCCCCGTCAAGAAAACCATCTACAGCATCCCTCCCCTCATCGGAATCATGGCGGCTGCCAACTGGCGCTATCTCCAATTCATCTCAGCCATCGAGGACCCGACCTTCTCCCTCCGCCAACTGGACAAAATCTCCCGTCCCGCTACTGACGTCCAACGCTCCTATCGAGGTTTCAATCTCTTCCATGGCGACGATCTTCTCCTCTTCCAAACCATCAACCGAGGCGAGATCAACATCAGAGGGTTCCAAAACCGCGACCTTCAAATCCGCCTTAACCACATGACTACACAAAAGATCTCACGCCACATCAAACGACTACGAAAACATGGCCTGATCAAGAAAGTCGCAAAAACCTACAGGTACTACCTCACTTCCCTGGGCCGAAAAGTTACGCTTGTAGCACTCAAGTTGCGTGAAATGTTCATCATCCCATGCCTGCGAGGTGATCTGGCTATATGAAAACAACATCACTACAAAATGTTTTGCCACTTTTGAGCTCAATTTATCTGGTAAGGCACTAACCCCGGTCAAGTCCTCACCGAAACGCACCGAGGAATTTGACACCGTCCCCCTCGACAGGTTTGACCGGACCATCTGGGGAAACATTGCCACCTTCTACACGACCATGGCGAACTTCGACAGTCCGTTGCGGCTGCTACTGAAGCGACGCCGCGACGGTAAATACTTCGCTCTGGTCACTCCTGCCGTCGAAATGACCGCCGCTACCGGTATGCCGGCGTACACCAAACGCTGGCGTATCGAAAACTTCTTCGCCGAGAACACCTTCCTGGGGGTAGATCGTTTGCCTTCTCTGAACCTCAATGCCATCCAGACTATGCTGTCGCTGCGTCTGCTCGCTTACCAGGCCGTGGATAACTTCCGCCACGACCTTGGACCCACCCATCGCAACAAAACCCCGGAATTGATCCATCGAGAGTTCGTCGATGGAATCCAGGGGCGCGTTCAACTTCGCGGCGAGGTGATCGAGGTCAACGTCTATGGCTTTGCACAGCAGAAGGCTGCGGCAGACCTTCTGACCAATCTTGATGCAAAACTCGAACAGGCCGCCGTTGACCCCCGCATCCCATGGCTGGGCAATCGACGCCTGCGATTCGCTTTCCACTGAATTTTGTCCACAAAGTGTATACTTTGCGAGGCTTGAATTATTGCTGGTGGGTATTCTCTTGCAGTAACATGATCCAGCGCCGGGATCAGCCCCTCTTCATTGCCTGTGCCCGTGCTCTCAGCGGTTTTCGGTGCGAATCCTTCATGGATCTCCCGGCAAGTAATTTCTTATTTCAGTGCAGCCGTTCTGATGGGATTCTCGATTGCGGCCAGACGCTTCTCCATATTCTCAAGCGCTCTCTCAGTCTTTCTATGCGGCATCTTTTCTCAAGCTCTCGAGCTTCTATGCGCGCTTCTTTCTCCTTTTTATTCTTCTTTTCTCGCTGTTCTTCGAGTCCACCACCTTCGTCAGCACCGCCACGATCTCCAGGGCGCTCAGGCTGTTGCGTTCCTTCGTCGCCACCAATTCAGGAACGTCTTCAGCGATGAAACCCGCCTGCTTCTCCTCCCGGTCCTTCTTGTAACGGAACGTTACGGGGTTGAGTCCTTCAAGCACCTTCAGGGCTTCAGAGGCCGTCAGGTCCTTGATGTCTTCCTTGTATTCCCGGCTCGATGCATCCAGCCACTGGCCCGAGGTGCTCACACGCGCCCCACTGGCCATATGGATCGGATAAAGAGGATTTGAACACCCCAAGCCCCATATACCCGGATTTGTTCACCGTCACCCGCGCGCCAAGCACCCCTGCATTGGCAGTCCTGAGGATCCACTTGCCGCTGTTGTCAGCGCCGTCTCTGACCCCCTCCATCGTCACCACGCCCATGGCCACCAACATATCCGTTATCAGAAATCCAGAACTCAAAAGACGGCCCGAACCCGTCTACCATATCCCCCGTGCTCGTCAGCTCAAATGCTGCAACCCCCCTGCCTCCACTGGTGAAGTCCACGGTCCGCCTCACCTTAAAGGAGGGAAATGAAGTGCCCTTCACCAGAACATTGCCGTTAAAGAGGAGGCTCCGGGTGTCAAACTCCCCATAGATCAGGGGTTGGGTGCAGGGGGCACCGGTATAACAATTGTCTATGTAGAGCTTGTTCGATCCGGTTTCACTATAACCTGCCTCATATCCAAGGAAAACGTTTCCACTGCCCGTGGTGTTGGAGGAGCCGGCCGAATTTCCAAGGAAGCTGTTGTAGAAACCCGTGGTGTTGGGGTAGCCAGCACTATATCCAAGGAAGCTGTTGTTGGAACCCGTGGTGTTGGAGTAGCCGGCTTCAAATCCAAGGAAGCTGTTGCCGCCACCCGTGGTGTTGGAGTAGCCGGCATAACTTCCAAGGAAGCTGTTGGCGACACCCGTGGTGTTCAGAGAAGCCGGCCGAATTTCCAAGGAAGCTGTTGTAGTTACCCGAGGTGTTGGAGAAGCCGGCCTCATATCCAAGGAAGCTGTTGTAGTAACCCGTGGTGTTGAAGAAGCCGGCCGCAAATCCAAGGAAGCTGTTGTTGGAACCCGTGGTGTTGGAGATGCCGGCCGCAAATCCAAGGAAGCTGTTGTAGGAACCCGTGGTGTTGGAGTTGCCGGCATAACCACCGATGAATGTATCACCAATTCCGCTCGTGATACTGGCCCCTGCGCCGGTGCCGAAAAAGTTGTTGCTGCCACCCTCCGTAGACATAGGCACGATCACATCTGACGTCTTGACCTGCCCTGAAGCACCGCTTGCGCCGTCACCTGACAGATAATTCTTCACCACATCCTCTACAGCCTCCTCCTGCTCAACCGTCAGGGCAGATGGTTCCACCTCAAAACCCACTCCCGCCGACCACTGCCCCTCTCCCTCAGCATCCACTCCCAGTACATACCACACATAGTGCATTCCCCTTTCCAGGCACTCCCCTGATGAGGGCGTCCAGGAAAGCGCCGGGGCGTATATCTCGCGTGTCAGCACCGGCACGGCCATTGCGGCCATCTCCTCCTGCGGGACCACCTGCTCTGTCACCTGCTCATACACCTCAAGACGGTATGCCGCTGCATGATCGGCCGCTGACCAACTAAAGGTCGGGCAGGTCTGGTTCGTCACCTCTGTCCCTCCGCCGGGAGATACCGGCACAGACATCCCAGCCCATGCCGTGGCCGTAAAGATCGTTAGAATGATGACCGTCCCTAAGATTGCTGTCTTCCCTTTCATAACTGTTCCTCCTTGCGTTTCCTCACCTTGCTTGATAATCAGACTGCTTGGACTTGCCCTGCAAGCTGCGCCGTGCCATGGTATATCCGGGCCGGGGCACGCTCAATCGCCAGGACACCATCCAGTAACGGGATCAGCCCATTTTGATTTCCTGCGCGCCTCGTGATTTTCTTATTTCAGTGCAGCCGTCCTGATGGGATTTTCGATTGCGGCCAGACGCTTCTCCATATTCTCAAGCGCCCTCTCCAGTCTTTCTATGCGGGCATCCTTTTCTCAGGGCTCTCGTATTGCCATCGCTCCTTTTCTGCTTGCTGTCTTCAAGTGTCATGCTGTTCTTCGACTGTCCCACGCTGCTCCTTCACCACCTTCGTCAGCACCGCCACGATCTCCAGGGCGCTCAGGCTGTTGTGCTCCTTCGTCGCCACCAATTCAGGAACCTCTTCAGCAATGAAACCCGCCTGCTTCTCCTCCAGGTCGTTCTTGTAACGGAACGTTACGGGGTTGAGTCCTTCAAGCACCTTCATCGCTTCAGAGGCCGTCAGGTCGTTGATGTCTTCCTTGTATTCCCGGCTCGATGCATCCAGCCACTGGCCCGAGGTGTTAACACGCGCCCCGCTGGCCATATGGATCGGATAAAGAGGATTTAACACCCCAAGCCCCATATACCCGGATCTGTTCACCGTCACCCGTGCGCCAAGCACCCCTGCATTGGCAGTCCTGAGGATCCACTTGCCGCTCTTGTCGGCGCCGTCTCTGACCCCCTCCATCGTCACCACGCCCTGGCCACCACCATATCCGTTATCAGAAATCCAGAACTCAAAAGACGGCCCGAACCCGTCTACCATATTCCCCGTGCTCGTCAGCTCAAATGCCGCAACCCCCCTGCCTCCATCGGTGAAGTCCACGGTCCGCCTCACCTTAAAGGAGGGGAATGAAGTGCCCTTCACAAAAACATTGCCGTTAAGCAGGAGGCTCCGGGTGTCAAACTCCCCATAGATCAGGGGTTGGGTGCAGGGGCCGCCGGTATAACAATTGTCTATGTAGAGCTTGTTCGAGCCGGTTTCACTATAACCTGCCTCATATCCAAGGAAAACGTTTCCACTGCCTGTGGTGTTGTAGAAGCCGGCCGAAGTTCCAAGGAAGCTGTTGTAGTTACCCGTGGTGTTGGAGACGCCGGCCTGATATCCAAGGAAGCTGTTGTAGGAACCCGTGGTGTTGGAGATGCCGGCATAATATCCAAGGAAGCTGTTGTAGAAACCCGTGGTGTTGGAGAAGCCGGCATAATATCCAAGGAAGCTGTTGTAGTTACCCGTGGTGTTGGAGTAGCCGGCCGCATATCCAAGGAAGCTGTTGTCGAAACCCGTGGTGTTGGAAGTAGCCGGCATAACCGCCGATGAATGTATCACCACCTCCGGTCGTGATACTGGCCCCTGCGCCGGTGCCGAAAAAGTTGTTGCTGCTACCCTCCGTAGACAGAGGCACGATCACATCTGACCGCCTTGACCTGCCTTGAAGCACCGGTTGCGCCGTCCCCTGACAGATAATTCTTCACCACATCCTCTACAGCCTCCTCCTGCTCAACCGTCAGGGCAGATGGTTCCACCTCAAAACCCACTCCCGCCGACCACTGCCCCTCTCCCTCAGCATCCACTCCCAGTACATACCACACATAGTGCATTCCCCTTTCCAGGCACTCCCCTGATGAGGGCGTCCAGGAAAGCGCCGGGGCGTATATCTCCCGTGTCAGCACCGGCACGGCCATTGCGGCCATCTCCTCCTGCGGGACCACCTGCTCGGTCACCTGCTCATACACCTCAACACGGTATGCCGCTGCATGATCGGCCGCTGACCAACTAAAGGTCGGGCAGGTCTGGTTCGTCACCTCTGTCCCTCCGCCGGGAGATACCGGCACAGACATCCCAGCCCATGCCGTGGCCGTAAAGATCGTTAGAATGATGACCGTCCCTAAGATTGCTGTCTTCCCTTTCATAACCGTTCCTCCTTATGACTTTCTTGTAAGCCTCTAGCGTCTTGACGGTTTCGGCCTCATTATCACCCATAAGGCGACTTTATCCGGCAACCTCGGCGCTCATAATGGCGGTAAGCTTGCGCTTGAAATTCTGTGTGTTCACATAGATCGCCTACCAAATAAAGAAACCTCCTGACGGATTCTGATATCCGTCGGAGGCTTCTCTTTGACCACCTTCCGGAAACGCATTCACATGGTTTCCTCCTACTTGCAAATAGGTAACATGCACTAAGAAGAAAGTCCATCCCAAAATCCGCTATTGGTTCTTGGCGAGTTGGCAGTTTGCGAGTTTTAGCGCCAAAGAATTCCCCCCAGCAGTCCCTTCTGGCTTCGCGGGAGGCTCTTTGATGTGTGGGGTGCCTGGCCTACTCAATGAATGGCATTCATTATTGGGTCCAGGCATACCTCGGCCTTGTGGCTATATTTGGTTCACATCTCAGACCGATGTTTTACGTTTGTGCAAACTCCCAACTCCTCAGGCGAACCCATGAAAAGAGCTTCTCAAGACTACAACTCACTTTCAAGTAGACAGACCGGCCGTGGAATACAATCTTTCCAGCTGTGCCGTAAATCTTCCAGCGCAAGGTCAGGACCTGGTGATGATGCCACGATTCATCCATCGTAAAAAATATGAACAATCGCCCTATGTTATAGGCCAACACACCAATACGAAAAAATACTGCATTGGCCTCGAACTGCCCACAGGGCATCCGCTCCATCCCAAAACCAATCTTGAGTTCCTTGATTCGGTTCTCGCTGCACTCTCCCCGTTGATTGTACCATTTCACAAGTCCTTCTGCCGATTCTCCTCGGTTCGTCGCAATCACCGTATATCTTTGCGGACTCTCTTCATTGCTAAACAGATCACTTTGAAAAGGTCGTCGAATGACAACCAGACGAAAGGCTTCTTTCGTCTCATTCATGCAGTGTACCGTATCGCCAATAAACCCGTTCTGGTAAGGACGCCACTCATCGTCTTTCATAGCCCCTATCACTTTCTTTACCGCTTGATCCAGGTCTCCTCCAATCGCATATCGGATCCCCTTGTCCTGACAGTAATTGATCACCTTCGCCTGATACGCTGCACTGTCGGCACGAAACGCTTTTATTTTCTTGCCCTTCGGCATTTGTCCTTCGCAGTACTTCAAAAATTCCAGGTTCATCGACCCTGGCGAATCGTTCCCTTCACGAACTTGATTCGACCCGGCCGCCTCTCCCCAACTGGTCAATCTTGCCACATTCCACGGGCCTTGCGGCGTTTTGTGGCACCAGATAGGCAGAGCATATCACAGCCTCACCCAAACCTGTGATATGAAGAGTATCTCAGATTCCTCCAAATCTTTGATGAGAGAATCATCAAAAATAGAATCCTTTGAGATTATCGAACCATTTTCAGTGATTTTCCCCTAATTTCCCTCTAACTGTCTCTAATTTCTATCTTTTCCCATGGATGGCAGGTTGCCCGGTTATGCCATCGACCAGGCACCTTGCCGGGCGTGGGTTTGGCGTTTTTCCACTTGTTCCATGTGACTTACCTGGGCACCTCCCAAGCCTCGATACCAAGTAGACAATACCAGGGTTGAGTGCATCGCAAAAGTTTCCGCATGCGGAAATTTTGATGATCTTGATTTGAAGCGAAATATTTTATACAGCACCTCGACCGTAGGTTGATTTTGACATCAATACCGGTACTCTTCCCGCACGTCAGAACTTCAAAACTTCTTGCCCGCCGTAATTGTGGCACTTCTCCTTGATAGCTTCGATCACATCTGATTCTTGAAGTCCTTCCCTTTGTGCCTGAGAGTACGCTTCCTTACCTTGCTCTTCCCAATCATTTGGGAATCTTTCGTTTCTCACTGAAGCCGTTTCATCGAAAAAGTGCTTGAAGCCACGACCTTTCTCCCGCCTGCCTACATCTGTATGCATATCATATGCTCTGTCAGGGATCATTGCCTTTTCTATAGGTAAAGAGAGGCAATCAGAGACTCGATCAAGATATTCTCCATGGGGATAATCTATGTCACGGCAGAGCAATGAGATAATCCCAGCCAGCGTCAAGAATTTGTCCTCTTTTTTAGTTCTTGTATATTCCCGGATCCATTCATCGATTAGTTCTGCATTTCGGACTGCACTCTCTCGCTGAACGATTTCGAGTAAGGAATTCTCACGTTTAAGGAATATTCCAATGATATATGCATAGTATGCTGCGTTCTTTTCATCCTGTCTTTGTACGGCCGTTTGAAATTGTTTTTTATATTCGTCTAACGCGTGATTGAAATCTTCTTTCTTGTAAATATCAAACAATATAGCAAATGTTAGCATCGCAAGAAGTCTACTTTTGTGGCTGAGAGCTGCTGCAATCACCGCTCTATCAATGATGGTACAGGTTTCCGGAGAATCAGAAAGTTGGCTTTTCTTGAGGTTATTTTTCTTTAACATAATTTCAAATTCATCAGAACATTCCCATGCATACTTAAGCAATGTCGGATCAGCCAACCCGATATCTTCGGCAGCGATTACCTTCAATCGTGTAAAATTTGTCCCTGGCTTGCCCATTTCAATTAATTCTTTAGCAAAATATCGTGCGTCATTAATTTCGCACCATCTAATGGCTTTTGCAGTGCACTTATCAATTCATAGAATCGTTCCAGTTCCGGTGATTTACTCATTTTTTACTCATCCTTTATTATATTTTAATCTCTTTCTGACTTCCCCATTCATCATAACTTCCAGGCACCTTACCGGGCGTGGATGTGGCATTTTTAACCCATAATCTGCACAACTGCCCGGGCGGTGCCAAAATGGGTGGTCACGGCACACACATACCATTTTTCATCATGATCGCAAATCATCGCCGCAGAAATTATCCTGAGAACGGATGAAGGTTCATTTGGGTGTGTTTCAGTTCATTTGGATTCATTTCGATGCGGACTTAAGGAGGGGATGATGGAGGGGGAAATGAGGGAGGAAATCCAGGGTATGACCACCAGGTCAGCTAGGCCATCTGACCCCTGAATTTGGTAGAGGATTTGGTAGAGGATTTGTTCCGAAATATGTCACGGTAGGCGAAATAACCTCTACCAGACGAAATTGACCAAATAGGATAAGTCATCAAAATCATGTAATTTTAGGTAGTTGAGTGATGTTCCCAAATCTGATAGGTTCGCTTTGGGAGCAGGGTGTCGGAGGTTCAAATCCTCTCGCCCCGACCATAAAACACAATAAAAATAGCAGGTTAGGAACCGAATAGCCTGCTATTTTTTTGGCCGAAAACGGGTTTTTGTACCCTATTTGTACCCTATTTGTACCCTATTCGTATCCCACTCCTGGCGGCCGCTTCGGTAACTAATTGATATCATTAACCCCATGCGTTGCACTGAGACGGGGTTTCTGAAAAAGGACAGCAGATAAAGTGATGTAATTTCTGATACTTAATGTCACTCATGTACCAGAGAGAACCTGACGACTCAACAGGGTTGCGCAGGGTCTGTACCGTATATACCAACGAGGAAGGGGCACTGGTCCTGGAGGGGAATCACAAGGTCTTATTGCCGTATGAGATCCGCAGTCCCGGGAACATTCACTGACCATGTTGGAGGATCGCCAATTCCTTGGGGGGACATTTGATGAGTTGCCAGTCTGGTTCCCGTGCCGGACCGGCCGCCTCACCTTGTGAGGTATGCAAATGGTATTAAAGAGGTTGACGATCGTTGACCTCAACGCGGACCGGAGGTGTTTGGGAGGACGGCTTCCACCTTCCTTTCCACGCTCCTGAAACCACTCCTCAATTGCACTTTCAAATCCCACCCCACGTAGTCGGTCTAAAGGACATACAGGTCACGGATGTGTAATTCACAGCCTCGGTGTGCCTCAGGGGACTCGACTAGTGGGTTGGTGACTGGGCATAAGCCTTCTACCTGTCGGGATTCTGGATCTAACTTTTGTTACGTATAGAAGCAGAAATAGCAGAAAGAAACATACTAACCGAGGCCAAAGCAAACTGCGACGTCTGCAGTGGGATAGGCTATTAATATGCTGTTGAAAATGGGAAAATCAGCAATAGGGATGAATTTGATTTCAAATAAGAGATATGATTGCCTCCTCGCAGGCGCCACACCTATTTTTCAGGACCGACCGAAGGCAAACATGAAATTGGCCGCGCCTGTGGAAACAAGCACAGTTGTTCAAACATCCCAACGGGCTTATATCATTATGGCGGACGCGAACGCAACCCAAACACCGAAAAAGCGGCATAGTGCTTCGGGCTAATCGTGCCCTCAGGGTCTCGGCTGATGGTGTAGACCGTCAGCTGCGACAAAACAGCCAATTCGGTCCATACCGTGCAGCCATCGTGAATCACTTCAATTTCGCGGAAAAAATCCACCGGTTTTTCTCTTAGATACCCTCTCAGGAGGCTGACTCCAGTTCCCTTCGGACATCCGTTCAACTTGCCTGCTCTATCTGCTTCTGTACTCAACAAAGCGTTGATTGAGAATTTCTGCGATATCAAATGGACATTCTTAGAATCTTGATAGGTGAATAGACTTTTAACTAAATCTCTCCTAAGTAAATTTCTTCCAGCGGGAGGCGAGGCCGAGGTCTGGGGTTTTGGTTTGGATATCCGAGGACGAGGAGTGCCACAACGAACAGATTGTCTGCTAATTCGCATGCATCCATAATCTTCGCTCGATCGATACGTTGGACCCAGCAGGTGCCTAATCCCAAGTCGGTCGCTGCAAGTACCATGTGTTCAATGGCTATGCCCACATTGAACATCGCAGAGGGAATGATATCATTCATCTGCCAGGCTTGTTCCGGCAGACAAGCGACGTAGTTCCTCACCTCAGGGACATCTTCAAAGGCACCGATCTCGATTAGTTCTTCCACCCTTGTTCGCACATTGGACCGCGAGTAGGCATTGAGATCGGCGCAGCACACGATGATGACCGGGGCAGTCGACATCCACCGTTGATCATATGCGGCCGCCTGCAATTGCTTACGTTTGGCATTATCCTGAACCACAAGGAACCTCCACGGCTGCCGGTTCGTACCCGAGGGCGCCTGCCTGGCAGCTTCTAGAAGTTTGAATATCTCTCCCCGAGGTACCGGTTCCTTCGTATACTTCCTGATGCTTCGCCTTCTCTTGATGACATCGAATAATTCCACGGCATACCCTCCAGGCCGCTGCCGACTTTTAGATGGAACCCTTTGGGTCCTACCTGAGATCGCCGCCCTTTCTATTAGGAGCCCGGGGAATCGTCCGGGGATCAAATCGTTCAAAGCCAAGCATTGGATTGACCTTACAACGGACCGGAAGACGATCCACGTTAAAGCTTCGGATGCACTGGTAGCAGCGAATACACCCATTGATCGTGTTTCCTTTGCCCTCCTTGACCTTCTGCACCCAGAATGGATCGGACAGCAACGGACGGGAAAGGGCTACAAAATCCGTGGCCTTGTTGGACACGGCCTCGGCGGCGGTTTCAGGCTTCTGAAAATTTGAACACATCACCGGAATGGAAACCGCGGCTTTAACCGCTGAAGCATCTTGAGCGAAACAGCCTTCTTCACGTGGGATATTTAGTGTGAGAGAACCGTAACAACCTGAACTTACGGAAAGATAGTCTGCTCCGCCCCTCCCGATGGCCTCTGCCATTTCTACCGACTCCTGTAGCTCCAGACCGCCTGGGATTCCCTCCCTTGTACTGAACCTGTATCCCACAACAAAATCCTTTCCGGCCGCCTCCTTTATTTCGCCGATCAATTCCAAGGAAAGCTTCCACCTCCTTTCCGGCGAACCGCCGTAATCATCTTTTCTTCTATTGAAGTAGGGTGATGTGAATTGACCGAGCAGATAACCATGGGCGCCATGGACTTCCACCCCGTCAAATCCGGCCTTCTTTGCCCTCAAGGCAGCCAGCCTCATGGATTCCTTGAGGGAATCGATCTCTCTTAAATCAAGAGGGCGCGGCGGCTCAGCGTTCTTGGAAGATAAAGCCTTGAGTGCCATCGGAAGGCCCTCCGTTTGAAGCACCGCCGCCACATCCGATGGGCCGACAAGATCCCTCTTACCATAAGGATGCAGCGCCTGCGCACCCTGTCCGATGAGCAGCTGCACAATCGCCTTTGCGCCTGCCCAGTGTATAACGGTGGCTAAGTCTCTGAAGCCTGGGATATAGTCATCAGAGACGAGTGCAAGTCCCCAGTTGGGGGCAAAAGCATACTTCCCCGTCACACCGGTACCCTCTACAATGATGAGCCCGCAACCCCCTTTAGCTCGTGCATAGTAGTAACACAAAGTTTGATCCGTTACCCGTCCCTTCGAATCAGCCATTCCTACGTAGGTGGGCGCGAGGGCAATTCGATTGGGCACCCGCAAATTTCCAAGAGTGCCTGGCTCAAACAGCACACCATATTTTTCTCCCATTCGATTCTCCCATGAAAAAACGAGTGAACTTCCTTATTCAGCTCCTGAGAGGATTTGCTTCGCAGCCGACTGATATTGACCTTCCACCCAAGATAAAGCAAATCCCTCTTTTCTCATCTGTTCCATGGAAAAAAAGTGAAGCATCTTGCTTTTAGTAAGCATTTCTTCAAGACTCATTCCCTCTTTATGAAATCGTTTCACCTCTTCCTCCATCCCTTGAAAGAAACGAAGGTACTGCTCCACCATTTCCTTTCCGCCGACTTCACCATGACCGGGAACAACAATTTCAATATCGACTTCCATCATCCGCTGCAACAGCTTCTTCCAGGCATAGAACTGCGCCTGCCCGAAATAGGGAAACTGCCCCTCCACGTTATCGCCGGTAAACACCACTTTGTATTCGGGCACATAAGTCATTACGGTTCCCGGCGAATGCCCTCCGACGTACTCAATAACAAAAGTCGCATCTCCCATATAGATTGTGATGCTTTTGTCAAAGGTGATGAACGGTGATGGAATGGTGAGCGCGTCGACCTCTCTTTCTATCGTGGGGAGGAGGTCTGCAAAGGTGGATTGGATAATTTGTTTTAGCTGATCCCTGTCCCGCAGAAACCTGATCCCCTTCGCTGCTGTCGAATGGCAGATGATTCGGCTAGTAAGGAAGCAATTTCCCAGGACATGGTCAAAATGATGATCCGTATTGATTAAGTATTCCGCATCTCGGCCGGTGGTCCCCTTGATCACTCTTCCCCACTCCCGGGCATCCTCCGCCAAGAAAGGACTGTCAACGAGCACCGGCCCTCTTTCTGTCCTTACGCAGGATACATTTGCTCCCAGGTATTTTGTTTCCACCATGATTTTTTCGCAAATAGTCTCCATAAAGTTTCCTTCCGTCACTCACATTGTTTGAATCCTGACCTCCTACCCACAAGCCCTATCACACTCAAACATATAGTCACACCTCATGCACCATTATCAACCGACATAACATACCCTTACTTGCTGCTTTCGACTAGAACCCTCTTTAACACTTTACCACTCGCTGTCCTCGGAAGTCCCTCTGTGAATTCGACGAGGGTAGGGGCTTTAAACACGGCCAAGGTGTTTCGGCAGTATTCGATGATTTCTTCTTTTGTTGCACTTTCTCCTTCCCTTAAAACCACATAGGCTTTAACGGCTTCTCCCTTGTATTGGTGAGGGACACCTATAACGGCGGCATCGGATACTTTCGGATGTTGGTATAGCACCTCTTCAATTTCCTTGGGATAGATGTTGTATCCTGAAGAAATTATCATCTCCTTCTTTCTGCCCGCGATGTAGAAATAGCCATCTTCGTCTATCCGAGCGAGGTCTCCTGTGTGGAACCACCCCCCGCGAAAAGCCTCTGCGGTCTCCTTCGGTTTGTTCCAATAACCCCGCATAACAATCGGTCCTCTCGTTACAATTTCTCCAACCTCACCTTGGGGAACATCCTTATCGTCATTGTCCACGAGCCTGACCTCCTGCAATGGAGTCGGGAGACCAATGGAGCCGTGTTTATACAAACCCTGATACGGGGTCGTGATGAACCCGTAGGCTTCAGTACAACCGTATCCATCGACAACCGCCACTCCCAGTAGTGACCGGATACGCTGCATGACTTCAACCGGCATCACAGCCGCCCCGCAGAGGCAGTGCCTCAGAGAGGACAGGTCGAACCTTTCGGGATTCTTCACCTCTAGAAAGCCCAGCAACATGGGCGGAACACAGTAATAAGCTGTTGATTTGTATTTTTCGATCAGAGATAGAACGTTTTCTGCGTCAAATCGCTCCACTAGGATAATCAACCCTCCGGTGAAAATGGAGTAGTAAACGGAGAATATTCCGAAAGAATGAAAAAGAGGCAAAACAACGAGTTGAGTATCGTTTTCGTCGAAATCATAGAGGTTCGTCGTAGTTCGGACATTGGACAAGATATTGTGGTAAGTAAGCATCGCCCCTTTCGGTTCGCCAGTGGTGCCGGAAGTATACTGTATGAGACATAAGTCTTGCCTTTCGTCCAAAGCGACGGCGCGAGCCAAACTGCTCGGTTCCATGAAAATGTTGTTGAAGGAAATTCCCTGCCCCTGATGAGAATCGGTCATTATAATGTTTTGAATCCCGGTCTCCTCCTTTACCTCCTTTACAAATCTACAGAGTTCGTTGGTGGTAATGATTGTTCTTGCACCAGAATCCTGAATTATGTATTTAATTTCACGTGCCTTATACATGACATTGAGGGGCACAATGACGCCGCCTGCTCTAAGGACTCCGAAATGACTGACAATATGTTGCCAACGATTAGGCAAATAGATACAGATCCTATCTCCCTTTTTTGTACCGAGCCTCATCAAGAGGTTCGCCATCTGATTCACCGCCGATAAAAGCTCGCCATAGGTGAACTTCTTCTCACCCTGGATCAAGGCCAATTTGTTTTGTTGTTTCCTGGAATGCCTCTCGATGATGGTACCCCAGTTCAAACCCCGATTCATAATTGAACCCCTCTTGAAAAGAATGGAATTTCGACTGATTGCCAAAAACCTTGTAAAAGAATTCAGACTCCCAAATAGGCTTCTTTCACCTTCTCATTACTAAGAAGTTGTTGGCTCGTTCCGTTCAAAACAATTTCTCCATTTTCCAACACATACCCTCGATCACAAAGCTCTATGGTTTCATAGATGTTCTGTTCGACGATCAAGATGCTGACGCCATCCTTACGGATATCGCTCACGATTTGAAAGATTTGCTCGACGATGATAGGGGCAAGACCCAGAGAGGGCTCATCCAGCATCAAAAGCTGAGGGCAAGCCATGAGTGCCCTGCCGATGGCCACCATTTGTTGTTCCCCCCCGCTGAGAAAACCGGCCAATTGCCCCTTCCGCCGCTTTAATACAGGAAACAAATGAAAAATTTTTTCAAGGTTTTGATTTTTTTTGGGCCGGGCGACGGGGGAATAACTGCCCAAAGTCAAATTGTCCTTCACGGTCATTTGGGCGAAAAGTTGACGAGCTTCGGGCACTTGGACAATCCCCTTTAGGACCACTTTATGGGAAGGTAGGCAGGTAATTTCTTCATTTCGAAGCAGAATCTTGCCCTCTGATGGTTTTATAAACCCCGAAATCACCCGAAGCATGGTAGACTTCCCAGCGCCGTTGGAACCTAAGACAGCGACGATCTCTCCCTTTTCAACAGCAGCCGTAATGCCTTTCAGGATGGTTAAATCCCCATACCCTGCGGTGATTCCATCAATCTCAAGCATGGACTGCTCTCCTTGACTTTCCGAGGTAGGCGGTAATAACTTCAGGGTTCATCTTTATTTCTTCCGGACTTCCTTCTGCAATCATTCTGCCGTAGTTGAGCACCAGCATCCGAGTTGAAAGGGTCATTATCGCACGCATGACATGTTCGATTAGTAGAATTGTGACGTTTCCTTCATTGATACGGTATAATAATTTGACCAGCAGGTCCGTCTCTGTAGGAGTAAGCCCTGTCATGACTTCATCGAGCAAAAGAAGTTTCGGCTTCGTAGCGAGAGCTTTCGCCAATTCAAGACGTTTTAGATCTGCAATCGTAAGACTTGAAATTTCCTTGTGCGCGGTCGGACCCAAACCCACGAACTCAACTACCGAAGCTGCGTAGTCGCGGGCTTCGTTAAGGGAGGAATGACGGTTGAAAGCTGCAACGGTAACATTTTCCAGAAGGTTCATACTCGAAAAGGGCTTGACTATCTGGAAAGTGCGCGCCAATCCGAGCGAACACATCCGGGATGGATCACGTATAGCGGTCACCTCGTGACCCTCGAAGCGGACGATACCCTTATCTACAGGCATGCTTCGGGAAATGATATTGAATAGAGTGGTCTTACCTGCTCCGTTCGGGCCGATAATACCAACTATTTCGTTTTTGTAAACATTGAACCGCACCTCCTCAAGTGCAATGAGCCCGCCGAAAGATTTTTTGACTCGCTCGACATCCAAAAGGGGAATCGCATCAGACGTGCCGCGATCACCCGCAGTGAAAGCGTATTGATGGAGAGGTTTGGCCTGGAAGCCTTCCTTCTCGATAGGCTTTTGGAAGTATCTGCGGAGACCGCGCATCCATGCGACAATCCCTCTAGGCATGAATAAGACGATAAAGATCACGATTGCACCGTAAACCAGTGGGCCAAGGCCTTGCATCTGCCCTCCGAGCCAACTGTGAAGCATCGAGTTGAGCGGGGTGATGAGGGCAGCCCCTAGGATAGGGCCTGCAACTGTGCCGGCCCCTCCTATGATCGCAACCATGGCGAATTGGATACTGTGATGGATCGAAAAGAGAATATCTGGATCTGCATAGTGAAGGTAGCTGCAATAGAAGGCACCGCCAATCGAGGTAAAAAACGCACTGATTGCGAAGGAGGCGACCTTGTACCTAGAAGTACATACTCCAATTGCCCTTGCAGCCTCTTCTTCATCCTTGATGGCAGAAAAGAAATATCCCCATTTCGAATTGCGTATCCAATGGGAAACGACGAACATCATAATCATCATGCCAAGCGCAACGAACCCGTATGATTGTTTGCTCTCGAAACTCAAGGTGGAAAGCGAAAACGCTCTTGGCAAAATGAGGCCGACAGCTCCTCCAGTAAAATTCTCAAAATAATTAGCAAGTAGAACGAAGATTTCTCCAAGCGCAAGGGTAGCAAGCGTAAAATATGGTCCCCGTAAGCGGAGGGTCGTGATTCCCAAGAGAAAGCCTACGATGGACGAAATTCCGGCCCCGGCCATCATTCCGATCCAAGGGCTGATACCTAACCGCAAAAGCATGAGAGATGCGGTGTATCCCCCTATCCCGAAAAAAACCGTGTGGCCCAAAGATAGCTGCCCGCAAAATCCCCCGACGATATTCCAGGCAAGCCCCATAGCCGCATAAAAGAAAGTCATGAGCAGCATGTCGCTGAAATAGGGGTTGTCCACAAGCAAAATGAGAATCGACATGGCTACGAGGAGAAGGAGGCAGAGAAAGTAAAATTGACTTAGGATGCCCTTCTTCAAAAAGCCAGGTCGCGATGTCTTGGTCGGGCTCGTATCGTCCATTTGAGGCTCCACGGATAAGTTCCGGGCTCAGTGTTTATGACGTGGTTCTAGGTAGGAGACCCGTGGGTCTAAAGATCAAAATGAGAATGAATAGTGAAAAATAGATGACCATTGTAAGCTGGCCCGCAAGGTAAAAACCTGCGAATGCTTCTATCCCTCCGATGATGAGCCCAGCCACCATCGTTCCTCTCAGGTTTCCCAATCCTCCCATGACCACTGTGACGAAAGCGATCAGCACAAAATTCCCTCCAATAGTGGGGTAGGTCGGGTAAATAACCATAAGTGTAACCCCTGCGATCGCAGCGCAAACAGTCCCAAGTGCAAAGGCAATTGCATAGGTAAATGTGATGTTGATTCCCACCGCTCTGGCCCCTGTAATATTTTGGGCCACCGCTTGAATTGCCTGACCTATGTAAGTCTTGCGCAAAAAGAAGAAAAGCCCTTCGATCATGGTCATTGCAATGAGGAAAGCTATAAGACGGGTATACCCGATAATCAGCGGCCCGATCTCAAGCGAAGAACTGGTGTATGAGGTGTAAATCGCCCTTGGATCGGCCTTCCAAAGAATCATGGCAACATTCTGTAAAACGAGCAGAAGGCCTACTGTGAGAAACACTTGAGCCACGTGCGGAGCTTCAATAATCGGTTCAATGAGAACTCTCTCCAAGATATAGCCGATTAGAAAGGCGACGGGAACGATGATCAGGAGTCCAAGGTATGGATCTATTCCCCAGAGGTTGTAAAGCCAGAAGGAGGCGTACATAGCAAGCATGAGGAATTCACCGTGAGCAAAATTGATAACTCCAAGAACCCCGAAAATAAGATTGAGGCCTATACTCATCAAGGCATAAATGCCGCCCAGGAGGATACCGTTGATTAGCAGCTGGAGGTAAATCAAGACAACTCCTTTCTACTTGATGGAATGTGCGTGACTCTTTAAAGTAGCAGGAGCTTTAACAGGTTCGCTTTACGAATTAAATGGTTCTGAGGCCCATTTGACCGGCAACCTGGTTCCTATGAACCCAAGCGTCCCCGAACTCCAACTCAGCCACCTTGGCATGCTTGTAGAAGAAATGGAGGTCATGCTCCTCGGTGAAACCGATGGCCCCGTGGATCTGATGCGCTATCCAAGTGCACGTTTTATAGGCATCGCTGATCCAGGCCTTGGCCATGGACACCTCTTTTTGGCAAAGAATTCCTTCACTGAGCAAAGAGGCAGCCTGATAAGCAACCAGCCGACTTGTTTCCAGATAGGTAGCCATGTTTGCGCAGTAGTGCTGAAGCACCTGCAGAGAGCCCAAAGGCCTGCCGAACTGATGGCGCTCTTTGGCATAAGCCACCGTCATCTCGAAAACCTGCTCCACCCCTCCCAGCATTTCTCCGCATTTACAAACGATTGCCTTCGGCAGAACCGCATCTATGTAAGCATTCCCCTTTCCCGGTTCGCCAAGGATGTTGTTTCCAGGGATCTTCGTGTTTTTACTTAGGATCGACGCCACCTTTTCCCGCGCGATTGTCTGTAAAGGGACAATCTCCAAATCTTCTGCCCGAGCATCAACGCGAAAGAGGGTCGGTCCCGAACCTTTAAGGTCAGCAAAGAGGATGATCTCATCTGCAACTGCGGCATAAGGAACGAAAGACCTGGTTCCTTCTAAAGTAAATGAGCCTTCTCCTGCCGTGGCCGTTAACCCTGCTCCGGTACTGTCGTACTTTCCCCTTTCGTTCAGGAACGCCGTCGTAAATATCTTTTCACCCTGAATGATCGAGGGGAGAAGAACGCTTTTGAATCTTTCATCATCCGTTTCCTGGACGACGAGTCCCGAGAATACTGCGCTCCAGAAGAAAGGACCAGGAAGAAGGACCTTCCCCATTTGCTCGAATAGAAAAAAGAGATCAAGAAATGTCCCACCTACTCCCCCATACTTTTCATCGTATATTAGGCCCAACCAACCGAGTTGAGACATTTTCTTCCAAACCGGTCTCGAAAAGCCTTCTTCCTGCTCCAACATTTTTCTCAAGAGAGAGAGAGAACAATTTTCCGACAGAAATCGCCTCGCGCTGTCTCTCAAAATCGCACTTTCTTCGTTGAAACTGAAATCCATGGTCTGACCCCTATAGTTGCGAAATTTCGACTTAATCTATCTTGGAAGTCTAAGGCCGCGAAGCGCCACAATGTTCTTGAGGATCTCTACCGAGCCTCCCTGCAAGGTATAGCTTGGACCCCATAGATAACTTTCCGCCAGATCTTCGATGAATGCAGTCGGTTTGCGCTTGGAATCTTGAAGGACCGTACTGACCGGACCAAGCACGCTCATTGCCAAATCATTGACGCGCTGCTCGAATTGCGTGCAGTAGGCCTTTGTCATTGCGGCCTGGCTCGAAGGAGGCTTTCCCTGATCGATCAGCCAGGCCGTGTAGTAGCAAAGTAACCTACCCACGTTGAACTCTATCTCGAGCTGCGCAACTCTATCCTTCACCCAGGAATAGAACTCCCTTCCTATCGTTTCAGCATCCAGTTCTTTGACGTATTTGAGAAACCGTTCGTAGACGGGATAGTTCTGCATCAACCGCTCTATTCCGGCCCTTTCGTAGTCGACTTGTGCCATGATTTGTTTGAAACCGGCCCCTTCCTGACCAACCAAGTACTTTTTGTGTATCTTGACGTCATCGAGAAAGACCTCGTTGAAGCTATGAACTCCCACCATATTCTTAATAGGCTTAACGGTCACCCCGGGCGTGCTCATATCCAGGATGAATTCGCTGCACGAAGCGTGGGGGGGAATCTTTTGGTCGAAACTCGTTCTGGCGAGAAGCCAGCCATAAGCGGCCAGGTGGGCTCCGGACGTCCATACCTTTTGTCCATTCACGATATAGTAGTCACCCTCTTTTTCAGCCTTCGTACCAACGGCGACAAGGTCGGATCCTGCATTCGGTTCGCTGAAAAGGAGACAAAAGTTGATAGAGTCCTCGGCCTTGATGATCCTGGGGATAAAGTAATCCTTCTGCCAATCGGATCCAAATTCCATAAGTGCGGGACCGACCTGCCTGTCTGCAGCGAAATGATAGCCGATAGGGGCTTGAACTTTAATAAGTTCTTCCATGAGAATAAGCTTATCCACGTATGTCCGACCTTGCCCGCCATATTTCTTGGGCCAAGTCAGTCCTATCCACCCCCTATCGGCCATCTTTTTGGAGAATGCCTGGGATGGTTCTCCGACCAGAGAAGCGCTGTGAACCGAAAAAGTCCCCGCATCCAGCTCACCAGCCAAGAAATCCTGGACTTCGCTGCGGAACCTGTTTTGATCATCAGTAAACGTAAACCTCATGTTCGATTCTCCCCCAGCTCAGCTACAATCTTAGTTGCTCCTAGATGGTGCACCCATAACTATTTCTTCGCCCTTTCATCCCAAGTTGGCATCTCGACCCACATTTTGGAAGTTGCCAATTCATGAGGATAGACCGTCCACAACTTCTTGTTCTGCCATTGCATAACACCGGGTACGGCACGAACATCCTGTCCGCTCTTTGGGTCAAATTTGATTCCATAACCCAGGAGCGTGTCTTTCTTCGAAATATCCAAAGAAAGAAGGGCCTTGCGTACCGCCTCAGGATCGTCGGATCCGGCCATCGGCAAAACTGTGTCGAGCAGCAGCCACATCATATAGGCGTTGCCATATATGATGGGAGGCATTTCTTTCTTGTATTTCTCTTGGTAGTGCTCCTTCGCGTCTTTTAAAAACGCTCTTGTTTTCGGCGAGATATAATCAAGATTGAAATTCTGAAGACCTACCCCTTGGACGTCGAACACATAGTCGATATCGTTACCGAGGGCTTCGGCAAGACTTTCATGGATCAAGGTCCCTGTTCCGATATAGCCCTTCATATTCAGCTTCAATTGTTTCATCTGGCGCCACATAATCATAAAGTCGTTCGGATAATTCGCACCGAATACGATATCCGGTTGAATGCTTTTGAACTTCGTAATCATTGCAGAGAAATCAACCGATTTGTAATTGTAGGCGGTAGAGTCGGCTATCTTGAAGCCTTCCTTTTCCGCCTGATCGAGGAACGCCTTGTTTATAGTGCTTCCCCAGACGCTGTCTTCGTAACAGACCACCACCTTAAGATCTTGGGGCTTCATTTTGGCCGCAGGGGCCCAGACCTTCGATATAAAGGTTGCCCCCATCTTTCCGTAGTCGCTACCCTTGACCTGAAGGCGAAAAAAATACTTCATATCTCTCTCGGTCAACGTATCGGCTGCAGCGCCAATCTCGTAATAGATCTTCTTGTACCGCTCGGCTACTTCCGAAGCAACCACTGCTCTGGGGCTGGAATAGGTCCCTACTATTATATTGACGTGCTCCGCCGTGATTAGCCGTTCAGCTTCGGCCATCGCTGCTTTTGGATCCACTGCATCAGCCTTGACGCCGACAACTTTCTTCCCGAGCACACCGCCCTTTTGATTTATCATGTTGGAAACAATATCCCATGACTCCCAATAGTCATTTCCAACCATTGCCAAAGGGCCACTAAATGGAAAGAGTATTCCTAGCTTCAGAGTCTCTTGGGCCTTCGATTGCGAGGGAAAGGAGAAGAAAATGGTGATCAATAGAGCCAAAGCAATCTTTTTCATCTTAATACCCCCTTATTGTGTTGTTATTATAAATGAAAATGCCCTATATCCCATCGATTAAAATATTGAAGAAATAGTTTAAAGTGTCCATAAGGTGGTCTTTTGCTGTCGCTCTGAACTTGGTTTCCTCCAACTGGACGATCCCTATAAACATAGCCCACATGATATCGGAGAATTTCACCGGGTCTTCGACCCTGACTAAACCTGCCTTTCTCCCTTCCTTAAACAATCTCCTGGAAATGGCGTAATTCGTCATTGCACGATTGTTGATCATCAGAAGTGTCTCTTTGGACATTGCAGAAAAATGATTTCCTTGTTGAAACGCCTGAATAATCCGTATCCCGTCCGGGTCATATTCGTAAGTCTTTTTGTAGGCATTGAGGAAATCCTCCAGAAAATCCCTTTTGCTCTGGTAGATATTTTGTTCTATTTTATTCTCCACCTCGCTCATGTTCCTTCCGAGTTCTTCGAGGACCGGCATCATCAACGAAACATAAAGATCATCCTTATTCTTGAAATATAAATAGATCGTTCCTTTGCTTACTCCTGCCTTTCTTGCGATCTGTTCCATTGTCGTATTTGCAAATCCATTATCAAAAAATATCTTTTTGGCCGCGCGCTGGATCTCTCGAATTCTTACGCTTTTCTCTTTTGTACGTGTGATTTTGGTTGCCTTTTCCAACGCGAAAATCTCTCCCCGTTCTGGCCCCTAATAAAAGCCTTGAGCCCTTACCGAGTTCATGACTGAACGTCAGTCAAGTAACACTTTCTTTTCGACCATGTCAATAAAAAAACCTTTTAGTTAATGGCAGATGACAAATTACCAAAAATCAATGTGTTACATTTGAAGCTTTTTCTTCTTGACACTCTTCACCCAAAGAAGTAACTTGGTTGACTGACGTTCAGTCATTGGTGGTCACGAAGCCGAAAAGCATAGACGCGGCCTGGCATGGATCGGCAGTCGCAAACAATTTTTCATAACATTGGAAAACTTCTGATCTTGCGTGGGTACCCTTATGGTATCCCTCGCGTGGACTTCTTATTTTCGGCGTTGTCGGGATAGCCCTAATTTGGACTGTAAAGAGGGAGAATGAAACATGCATACCGAGAATGAAATATTGTTTTCAAAAAATGACGGGGTTGGAATGATTACCCTGAATCGTCCGGAGAGGAAAAACGCCTTTACGATGACAATGATCGATCGCTGGGCCGAGTGCCTTGCCGAGTGGAGAACTGATTCAGAAGTTAAGGTCATTGTGCTGACCGGAGCTGGAGATGCCTTCTGCAGTGGAGTCGATTTTGCTGCCAGTTCAAAGAATCAACAAAAGGATGGCCCTTTCGAACGAAAAAGTGCGCTATGGGATCGAATCCACCGTATCCCTCTGACCTTGGAGGATATTGACAAGCCTGTTATTGCCGCCCTTAACGGTGTAGCTGTGGGGGCAGGATTCGATATGGCGTTAATGTGCGATATGAGATTCGCTTCAGACCGCGCAAGGTTTTCTGAGGGTTATGTAAAGGTCGGACTTGTACCGGGAGACGGGGGCGCCTACTACCTCCCTCGATTGGTGGGTACCGCAAAGGCCCTTGAGTTACTTCTCACGGGGGATTTCGTGGATGCGAAGGAGGCCCTGAGCATCGGGCTGGTAAATCGGATCTATCCGGATGCTCAGTTGATGGAGGAGACGCTTAGTTTTGCCAAACGGCTTGCAAAGGGACCGTCCCTGGTAATTCAGACCATAAAGCGTGCCACTTACCAGAGCGCCAGGGTCGATTTGAGAACCGCCCTTGATTTGATCTCATCTCATATGGGTGTAATTAGAGAAACAAAAGATAGCCAGGACGCAATGAGAGCAACCCTTGAAAGGTTTGGGAAGAAATCCTGAGGATTTGTTGACTCCCTATCGGAATGACGCTTCGAGAAGCCTTGGCGAAGATTCGACCCGGAATCCATTGGGCGTATTGGGCTCTATAAAAATGCTAAGCCTTTTGTAGCACAGTAATTTGTCCCGGTGTGACGAGTTGATCCGGGATTTCGATGGACCTTGCTGCCGTGAGGTGATTATGGAAGAAAAGCACCGATGGGGCAATTTGAAAGTTCTGATTGAAGAAAAGGCCGCCCGGAACGGTGACAAAAGCCTGATGTTTTTTGAAGACCGTGTCGTGAGCTACCGTGAAATGCATGAAGCATCCAATGCGATAGCCCACAGTCTTAAGGACCTGGGCATCAAAAAGGGGGACAATGTACTTGTCCTCTTGTCCAATTGTCCTGAATTCCTCAAAGTCTGGTTTGCCCTTGCAAAGCTCGGGGCGGTGATCGTACCGATCAATACAGCAGCGGGGCCTTATGATCTAGAGCATGTGATGTCGAATAGCCAGTCTGAAACGATGATTATTGAAGATGCGCTTCTGGAAAAGTACCTTACCACTAAGGACAAAGCCAGGATCAGTAGAGAAATAATCGTTCGGACAGGTTTCGAGCACATAAGGCCCGAGCTGATGTCGCTTGATGTACTCGAAAAGGGTCCCCGTCATAATTTGGACACTGAAATCCATTTCACCGATCCCCTGTCGATTATTTATACGAGCGGAACAACGGGAAGGCCGAAAGGCGTTATCCTGTCCCATTTCTGCTATATCAACTCCTGCATTAACATTTCGCGCTATGCCGATTTGAAGCCCGGTGATCGGCTGTTCACTACCCTTCCCCTATTCCATGTCGGAGCTCAATATTTGGTGGTCCTTCCCGCCATCATCGCAGATATCGACTTCGCCATCGCAAAACGATTTAGTGCTTCTCGATTTTGGGCTCAAGTTCGTAAATACGATTGCAACGTGGCTCATTACCTCGGATCCATACTGAGAATCCTCTATCTTCAGAAGAAGAGACCTGAGGACGCCGACAACCCCGTCAAGAGAATGATTGGAGGGGGAGCGGGCAAGGACATATGGGAGAAATTCGAAAAGAGGTTTGGGGTCACGATCATGGACGCATATGGTTCCACCGAGTCCGGGACCGTCAGCACATGTAATCGTATTGGGAAAACAAGGGTGGGCAGCATCGGCCTGCCTGTTTCTCATCAAAGGATAGAGGTTGTCGATCGATATGACAAGATCCTTCCCCCTTTTGAGAAAGGAGAGATTGTCATCAGGCCCGAGGCACCTTATTCGATGATGTCGGCTTATTACAGGAACCCCGAGGCAACGGTAATTGCCTGTAGAAACCTATGGTTTCATACCGGAGACATGGGATATAAGGATGGGGACGGTTACTTCTACTTCCTCGGCAGGCAGGCGCACCTAATACGCCGAAGAGGGGAGAACATTTCAGCAGAGGAGGTTGAGGAGGTAATAAATGCTCATCCTGCGGTTCAAGAATGCGCAATCATCGGGCTACCGAGTGAAGTGGGAGAAGAAGATATTAAGGCTTACATTCTCCCTGTAGAGGGCAGTGACTGTCGCCCGGAGGCGATCGTCTCTTGGTGTGAGGAAAGGATTGCCTACTTTAAAATACCTCGATATATCGAGGTGGTCACCGGACTTCCCAAGACGGCGACGAACCGTGTCGAGAGGCATAAACTCAAGGAAATGGGGATTGGTGAGGCATGGGACAGGGAGAAGGCGGGCTTTAAGTTAAAGATAGGACCATAATGGAAAGATGACGGACTTTCGTCGTCCACTTGTACGTCAAAAGGAATTTTGAATTTGGTTGGTCGTGTGGAAGGTGTTAATCCATACTGCTACCTATGAGCGGGTCGCCGAGGCTGCTGACCGGGTCTTTGGTCTCTTTTATAAGACCTAACGTGCTGAGGTCGTCCACTCCGGAAGAAGGCATCGTCACTCATCGAGCAGTGCTTCGCGCAGTGGCTGAAAAAGTGGAGGCAAAAGGGGACGCTTTTATCGTGGTAGGGGATAATCGAGACCTTCAGTGGCCCTTGATGCAGTTGTGGTATCAAAAATGGGCTGTGAGCCGGGCCGGGTCCGTTTTCTTCAGAAGGCGAAAGAACAGGGCCTGGGGGGATACGATTTGAACAAAATCGAGATCATTGGGAAGTTGAAACATCTGGAAGTCTCCAGGCTTCCCCCTTGGACGGCGAGATCGTCCTGCATAACGAGCGCGTAAAGACCATGATTCAGAACAGGCACCTTTGAGGCCGTAAACTAATCCCACTCGCTGCGCAGTCTGGGGAATCTGCATCGGCCCCGTCCAAGAGCGAGGAAGTTTCCCAAGTGGACAAGTTGAGTTGCATCACCTGTTCTTGCCTCCAAAAAGATGTGTCCTGAAAAATCTCTATTACGATGAGGTAAGTATATTGAGTGCCTTCTCTTCCGGAGGAAGCCAGATGAAATTTGAATCGGTACTTCTTGAAATAGAGGAAGGGATCGCCACCATTACACTTAACCGTCCTGAAAAATTGAACGCCCTTACCCCCCAAATGCGGGTAGAATTGCGAAAGGCCATTGAGGATGCGGCTGAAGACGATGAAGTCAGGGCAGTGATCCTGACCGGAGCAGGACGGGGTTTTTGCGCCGGTGCGGATCTGGTCACGGTGGCCGAAAACGCCGAACTGGCTAATGACGAGTTGAGGCGAGCGTTACGCCTTCAACCTGTCGCCACAAATCGGCCGGCAATACTCCTCCGAAACTTGGAGAAACCATCTATCTGCGCCCTGAACGGCATCGTTGCAGGCGGGCCTATCGCTCTGGCTCTGAGCTGCGACATCATTATTGCCTCAGACCAGGCAAGGTTTCGCATCGCTCTCACGCGGGTGGGTCTTTCATTGGAACACGGCATATCCTATATGCTTTGCCGGCGAATAGGCCCCCATTTGACTTTAGAACTTGCCTATACAAACGATATTATCGACGCAAGAGAGATGGAGAGGATAGGTCTTGTCAATCGGGTCGTCCCCCACGATAACCTCATGAAAACCGCAAAGGATATGGCCGGGAGGATGTCCGACATTCCCCCTCTTGGGCTTGCGATGGCAAAAAGGTGTGTAAACAAGGCCCTTGAGGCGCCCGATTTAGAGTCCCAAATCGAATTTGAAATGCTCTTGGGTAAAATCTTGGACCAGACGGAAGATCAAAAAGAGGCGGTCCGATCCTTTATGGCTAAGAGAAAGCCGGTTTACCTAGGAAAATAGCTGCTTCTATGTGGGTTCCTTCTGTCAGCCTTTTCTTATTAGGTGGGGCGCAATGGTGACGTCATTTCTTGAAACTCCGTAGCATGGGGGAGCCCTGTGCGAGAATGCGCCTCTCGGAAGAGGCAAGATTTTCTGAGGAGTGCTGAAAACCCCTTCCTGAGTGAAGTTGCATGGGGGCTTGTTGTAGCCTATTTGTAGCCTTTTCTGCCGACCCCATGCTAAGTATGCGATATCATGCACACCATGCACGGCTTTGGAGGGAGGGGAGGGAGAATCAGGGGTCCAGAAATGCGTAATGTTTTTAGCTAATTAAATTTATTTTTGTTTGGTCTCTGCCATGTTTTGGGAGCAGGGTGTCGGAGGTTCAAATCCTCTCGCCCCGACCACCTCTTAGAGGCCCGTTTTCCCTTTCCGTGCTGCAAATTGAATAACCCCTGAAACTGACGTTGTAGTAAAATTGGGGGCTACCCGGAAAACTCCAAGAAGAGAGCAGCGTCTGGCCTTTCGAAACCGGCTTAACGCTGACGCCGGACCCGCCCGGCAGGCCGTTCTTGCCCCATCGGGAGTCTTGGGCGGGTGTTGTTAAGGACGCAGGAAAGGACCATAAATGGAAGAAAGGCAGAAATTAGAGAAGGAGATAAAGGAGCTTGAGGAAAGGTTGAGAGATCGAGAGTTAGCGCTTCCAGCCCATTCTATTCGCCCATCTCAGCTGTTATTGATCGAGGAACTGGAAGAAACAATCAAAGATAAAAAGAGACGGCTTGAGGCATTGCAGGGATGAGTGCTTACGGACTGTCCCTGGCCGATATGGCGCAGCGTACCGCGTCGATAATTTTCATGCTCAGGCTGATCCAGGTCTCTGCTGAACTGGCCTGGATTGGATAGACTCTTGGGCACGAATTCTTCGGCTGCGAAGATCGGCGACCGGGCTGCCTGGTCTTCCGGTCATGATCTTCGTTCGGCCGTCATCTTGACAACAATATGACCCCATCCGCCACAACCGGGCCCGGTATCAAAACATCCCGTGGTATTGAACATCACCTCGTTTGGATTCCGCCCGTTCATCAAATTCTCAAAGAATGCGTTAATGAGTACCGCCAAATTGGGCATCAGAAACGAGCAGACCCGGTCCGGATTCTCCTTGGTTAACAGATTGCCGGTGCTGTCGAAAACAAGCTTTTGACCAACCACGTGGCCGCTATGACATCCTTTAGATTCAATCACTTCAGCGATCAGTCGGTACTTGGAGGCCTCGGTGGCAAATTTAAAGAGTTGTTGGAATCTGGAATTTCTTTCAATGATGGACCACTCACTCTCTTCCAGCTTAAGTCTCTTACGAATTATGGCTGTCATCTGATCCATGTCCATACCTTATTTCTCCTCTCCTTTTTTTTGATTACACGATCAAGTAAGTGTTATTGTCCCAACAATGATGGCGCAAAAAGGATCCAAGATCAAGGAAGGGATCAGGACGATTCAATCCGGTGGAAGCACAGCCCTTCATGAAGCGTGGGTAAAGGGGAGCAAACAGGTTGCGGAGTGTCTGGACGAGAAATGCCTGAATCGTGTTATACTTATGACCGATGGCCAGGCGAACGAGGGGATGACCGAAACAAAGACCATTGTCAAGCAGGCTGGAGGTTTGTACAAAAGGGGGGTGTCCACAAGCACGATCGGAGTCGGGAATGACTTCAATGAAGATCTTCTGGTTTCCATGGCCAGGGCTTCGGGTGGGAACTCATGGTTTGTGGAGGGGTCGGCAGACTTCCAGAGGATATTTGCGAAAGAGATGGAGGGCCTTCTGAAGGAAGTATGCGCCCAGGTCAGCCTTGGACTCAAAACGAGGAAGGGTCTCAATCTCTTTGATGTGCTGAATGATTTTGACACGGACAAGAATGCGAAATACGGACTCCCGAACCTGACTGCCTGCGAACTCTTGGGCATCGTTCTGAAGGTCCGATTGCCGGGCGGGGAAAAGGGCAAACACACGGCTTTCAGCTCGGTGGTCGGGTGGACTCCCCAAGGTGGTGGCGAGAGATCATACCTCAAACACAAGGGAGAGATTTCAAATCCTGACGAGGATGAAGTAAAATGCCAGTTGTCCAATCTTCATGTTCATAAAGGACTTCATCTCTTGGAGACTCTACCGCGCCCGGTTGAGATTTTGATCCAGTGAGTCTAATCCGCAGTCGCTTTGTTGCGGCAAGCCAAATCCCATTTCGGCCGACACCACATGTTGTGGCGATTCTTTATTGACAAACAAGCAGACTTTTGCCGTACACTGGCCCCCAGAAAGCAAGTTCCTATCCCTTTATCCTGCCCGGCTATAGATGTTATTCCCGCAGCTGAAGAGAAGTCTCTCTTCGATGAGAATTGGGAGATATTTCAGTAAGGCTATGATCTCAACGCGGTGGGAGACAGAGAACTTGAGAACTTTCGCCTCCATCATGGCAAAATCTTTTGTAGACGATGCGATTGTTGCCAACCCTGTACGGAAGGAATTCCCCTCCAGACGGTTCTGGGTTTGCCCTCCGTGATCAAAAGGGTGGGTAACCTGCCCTGGAAAAAGCATCGTTTAGGGGCGCCTATGAAAAAGCGAGGCATTGTTCCGAATGCGGAGAATGCATGAACCGCTGTGCATGCCAGTTCCCCATCCCGGAGCTTATAAAACAGAACCTTCGCTGGGTGGATGAGCAGCTTGCAACGTTGCGGCGAAACATGCTTTGCCCGCTTCGCTAGCCGGCGGGAGACGCGGCTTTCTGATCTGGAAAAGTTACCACTTTAACCGGCCACAAAAACCAAGTACGTGAAAGATGCCGGGAAAATTATGCTAATTCTTTTGGAGGTAATTTCAATGATGGAATTGAGCGATTTCAGAAGTTGTGGTGAAGAACTGGAGAGGCTCCTGCTGCTGAGAACATCTCCCATTGCAGTGGGATTGCTGGAGACCGAAGAAGATATTCCTGTAGGGGCCGTTAGACCGAAAAGGGATCTCGGCTGCCATTTGGGCCTTTGCCAGGGTTTTGCCATGTCGCGCCGGGAGAAGGCAACCATAGCCATGCTGAAAGAGGATCACTGGTGTTACGTGCCTGTTCTCGCTTTCGGCCTCGCGGAGCCTCCTGAGTACTTTCTGGAAGGGAATTTATTTGTCAATGCCGCTGTTGCGGATATGAAGGCAGCCAAAGAACTGGCAGAAATCATGCCCCGCCTGGAGTACGGGAAATACATAGGCGTGGTATCCGCCCCTCTGAAGATGACCAGTTTCGAGCCCGACCTGGTGGCGATTTACTGTAACACGAACCAGTTGAGATGTTTGCTCTCAGGGGTGAAATACAAGGATGGGTACATGATTTCGCCGAGGCTTGATCCCGGGGGTGCATGCATCCATTGCACTGTGCCGGTGATACAGACGGGCGATTGCCACGTCACCGTCCCATGTGGGGGCGACCGCAAACATGCATTGGCTCAGGATGATGAGATGATCTTCTCCATACCGAGGAGCAGGCTGGAAAACCTCATGCTGGGACTGAGACACTTCGAGAAGATCGGCTTCGGGTATACCCGATTTGCGCCTGAAATGAAGGCCGACTATCCTCTGTTTGATCGTTATGTGAAAGTGGGTAAGATGGTCGGAATGGATGTATGCTAGTGCATAGTTGCAGAGATCATTTTGGACACAGCTTCGTTCACCGGAATGACTGCGAATAACTCCGAAATGCGGTGCATTATTGTTTCAAATAATCACTAGAAATGGCGGAGAACGTACATGAGATTTTGACTTTTGATCGGGTGATGGTTTTGATTGTTAGGGCGCCCCCGAGAAAGAATCGGCGGGTGATGCTTGAGCAATGTGCGACCTGCTCTCCGAGCCCCGGACTGATATTGGCCGGCGCCGCTGCCAATTAACCAAACTGGACTATCTAAACACCCTTCCTTGTCGTCTCCGACATGGACTTAATGCGCAGGACAACCTCACCCGCCATCGGAAACATGCCTTCGAATGATGAAAATGGCTTTGTTTGACGCGTACATTTTCGTTGATTGCAACGCCACCAACCGACCACACCTTCAGGGACCATCCTCAGACGGCCCCAGGCTTGGTGAGATCCTTCCATCCCGTAATCAGATGCCGGAAAAATTCTTATGCACGCGCCATACCTGCACGCTAAGAAGGGGTCATGAAAGAACGAAGAGCAAGCGTTATAGAGGGAGATAAATAAAGGAGCTTGAGAAAAGACTTAAAGATCAAGAGCATTATAAGGGGGTGGTTTGACAGAAAAGGTCAAAAGGGAGAAAAGGGTCATAGTTCTGAGCTCATAGCCCATACGAAAAACGGCTTGGAGGCGGGATCCTGGAGGCAGGGAAGCCGGAAGATGGGAGGACAGAGGACCCGTGTGAAATAGAAGCAAGAGATGCATTTCACGGGGCAAGCAAAGGACGGAGGGCAGCCTTTGCCGTGAGGGCGGCAAAATAGGTCTAAGAGAGAATTCAGCCAGTCACCGGCCGGAACAGAAGAGAGAAGCTTCACGCAGGCGCAAAGACGCAACGTGGAAAGTGGGTAGTTTTCTTTGCGACTTGGCCGGCACTGCGTGAGGCTGGTTTGGAAGGCAGATCTTTCATTCCCCGTTCTTCCAGGATCTGACCATTTCCTTCTGGTCGGGCGCCTCTGGTGACGTCACGTGGCGATCGGGAGTGAGTCGCCTTAAGTCGTGAATCATCGCAAGGACATCCTGCCCCGAGGCGTACCCATGCCTTGCCAGATAGCAACCCACCACCGTTCCCGTGCGGCCAATCCCGCCTCGGCAGTGGACGTAGACCGGCCGGTTTCCTTCAATGGATCCGTCGATACAGTCGAGGATCAGGATCATAAGATCTCTGGGCGGCACCCCCAAATCCTTGATTCCGTAGCGGTAGAAGGCAGTTTCGATTCCCATGTTATCAGCTGTGGCCTTCAGCATCGGGGCATAGGGGACGAAAGGCCTTCCGCTCCAATCCACCTCCCATGGTTCCATGAGGTCGATGAAGGTTCGGAGACCGTGATCGAGAAGGGCCTTCAAGCGCTTATCGGCTTCGGCCGGGTCCTCCGAACCGGGATAACAGCCGGCCAGGAACTGGCCTAAAGTCACCCAATAGGAATTGGGGAAGGGGACATCCAAGATCATCTCCTGTCCTCACGCAGACGCAAAGACGAAAAGCGAAAACTGGGCAGCTTTCTCTTGCGGCTTGGCGGGCTTTGCGTGAGCCTAAGCGTACTTTCTCTCCGGTATCTTGAGAACATAACATCATACTGGTTTGACAGATGTGGTTACAAGGAAAGTCTTTCAAATTTTCGATTTTTCCAAAACACACCGATTTCAAGGGGGGACAGAGAATCTTCATTGAAAAATAGACACCCTTGGTCTTTCTTGAAACAAGAACAACATGGAAGGGGCGGGGACCATGCCGACGGGAGATCAATTGGGACCAAATGTTTTCAACAGAGGATAGAAATGAGATTCCACCGCCATTATGCTTTTGCGGAGATGCTTGCCCTTGCTGGGCGAAAGCGGTATCTTATAAAGAAAAGGTATAGGTTATTCCAAGACGAGGATTCTCCGATTCACGCAGAAGCAGGACATTCTCCGGATTCTGAAATAGGGTGACGCAAGATGTCTCTGTCGAATCCAAAAGTTTTTAGATTGTCTGAAGGAGATCTGGACTTCCTGGTGGAGACTGCATCTCCCGAGGTCGCAGATAAGCTGAGGCTGAAGGTGATCATCAGGGAAGATGGGGACTTCAGGCACAAATTCGTTGGGGACGAAAGGGTGTTCAAAAGGGTCATGGATGATGATGACATTTTCCTGAAAATCTCGCCTACCCTATTCTTTGAGATCCTCCTCAGAAGGGCTGCCAATGATCTTGAAAAGGTAAACTATACCCTGGAAACCGCCGGTACCATGAAGATTCCGGTTTTTGATGCCAGGGATGTGGTGGGCCTGCTGACCAAAGAGTCCCTCCTGGTCTATCTGGCTGATATGCTGTCCTCATTCACCAGGATTGAGAGTTACGCCATTTCGTTCAGGGCAAGAAAAGGGGTCTGGCGCAAAATACGATTCAATGACCTGGATATGAAAAGCCTCATGAGCTTCTGCGATGTGGTGGAGGATGAGCATAGACTCGGTTTTTATAAAAGAATCGCCGATATATGTCTCTTCGTTTTGGGCCTTTTTCCCGATTTTGGGAAGCGCGAATACCGTTATCCATATTCAGGGCATCTCAGGCCGCAGATTCCTGGAAAGGGAAGGATCAGCCCGGAGGACTACGAAGAAGAGGGTCGCAGGTTCTATAAATTGGCGGCCGAACACCCCTCAGCCAAAAAGATGGACCTCTCCGAGGTTTTCTGGGCACTTCACGGAAACTTCCAACAAGCCAAGAAGCCCTTGAATTTCATTGCCGAACACTACCTGCATTCCAAAAAAAATAAGCTATTTGGCCCATAATCAAATCTTTTGGTCCGTTTCAAGTTGTCGAGCATCAGCCGTTTTTGCTTTCTTGAAAGGATGCCACAAGGAGGTCTTTAAATGAAAATCATGGTAACGGGCGGCGCGGGTTTCATCGGCCTGCGCACGGTGAAAAAGCTGTTGGATCGAGGCCATGAGGTTGCAGTCATGTCCCGCAGCCCCCGACTGGGCGACCCTGGAATTGAAGGCAAGGTGGAGACGCTGAGCGGCGACATACGGCTGTTCAGCGATGTGATGAATGCCGTAGTGCACGCACGACCAGAGGTCATCATCCATGTCGCCTATGCGCTCACCGCTGCCGGGGAGGCCGCTCCCCACTGGGCGATCCAGGTCAATGTGCTGGGCACCAGCAACGTCTACGAGGCGGCCCGGCTGGCGGGGGTCAGAAGAGTTATCTTCGGGAGCTCCATTGCCGCCTATGCACCCCCCACCATGTACGGCGAGCGGTTGATTGGTGAGGACGAACCTCTTCTCAAATCAGGCTCCATCTACGGCCAGACCAAGGCCCTCAACGAGTTCATGGCCGCGAAGTTCGAGGCCAGGTACGGCCTGGAGATTCCATCGGTGCGCATCAGTGCGGTCTACGGGACTGGCCGTGAGGCCCGAGGGGTCACCGCCTGGACCAGCCAGATGGTGGCCGCCGCAGTAGCGGGTAGACCCGTAAAGATCGGACTTCGCTCGGACCAGCAGGCCAACTTCATTTACGTTGACGATGTCGGAGAGCAATTGGTTCGACTGGTCCTGGCCGAAAGACTGGCGCATCGCATCTACAACTCAGGCGGCACCACCAAAACCACGGGTGATTTTGCTGCTATCGTGAAGAAGTATTATCCAAAGGCGGAAATTGGGTTCGACGAGCATGCTCCGCGTTGGCCTTATCCTCACCTGATCGATGGCAGTCGCCTGGAGCAGGAAATAGGGTTTAAGGTGCGGGATCCCGAGGACGGAATTCTGGATCAGATCAACCAGGAGCGAGCGGTACAAGGGATGAAGCCCCTGCCCAGGAAAATCTGAGAAGCGGGACACAAGCGGATACTTTTGCTAATATGGATTCCGTTTCGGGGCTGGCCAGCATAAACACAGAAGCAGGGTCCCGTGAATAACAAAAGAGAAAAAGTTGCGGAGCCCGAAAGGACACGCCTGTGGCCTCACGGAACAGGGACGCGCTCAGCTCAGGAAACTTCAAGTTTCAGGGAAAGGATTCGGATATGGACGAACAACTGTTGCAAAAGGCCTATGATCTGGGCTATGAGTTTGAACGTAAGTACCACGGCTGCGCCCAGTGCGTGATCGGAGCGGTTTATCAGATCTTTCCCGCCATGCGCAGTGAGGACATCTTTCGGGCAGCCAACGCCCAGGCCGGTGGCATGGGCCTCACGTCCATGGGGCAGTGTGGCGCCGCGGTGGGCGCCGGTATGATCATCAGCCAGCTGCACGGCCGCTCTCTGGGTGATATGGCCGATCCTGAGAAGAAACGATTTGTCGCCTACCGCATGGGCCAGGAATTCGCCAACCGTTTCAGCAAGGAGATGGGTTCTTTGATCTGCGGCGAAATCCAAGAAAAGATGATGGGCAGGCGCTTCAACCTGCTGGAGCCTTCGGATTGGGAGACTTTCGAGAAGGCAGGGGGTCATGACCGACACTGCCCGGTTGTGGTGGGCACTGCCACCAGGATCGTGGTGCAGATGCTGCTGGAGGAAACGGAAAGTCAAGCGAGCCTCTGAATTGGGGAGCAAGGGACGATCTGCCCAAAAATAAGTGCTTTGAGGTGGCATTTCGTGGTTAGAAAGGGCTTCCGCGCGACAAAAAAGCAGCGAAAAATCCACCTGATATTTGGTTTTCATGGAGGTATTCATGAGCTTCCCCATTGTACGTATGCGAAGACTGCGCCGCAACGAGGCCCTGCGCCGCATGGTGGCAGAGACGATCCTCTCTGTGAACGACCTCATCTACCCGTTGTTCGTGGTGGAGGGAAAGGGGGTGAGAGAGCCGGTGCCCTCCATGCCAGGTGTGGACCGCTTCTCTGTAGATCTCCTGGTGGAAGAGTGTAAGGACGTGGCAGGCCTTGGCATCCCCGCGGTGATCCTTTTCGGTATTCCCGCCAGGAAAGACCCCCTTGGAAAGGGCGCTTACGCCCCCAATGGCATTATTCCCAGGGCGGTCCGGGCGATCAAGAAGGCCTTGCCCGGACTGGTGGTGATCTGCGATGTGTGCATGTGTGAGTACACCGATCACGGCCACTGCGGCGTGCTGGACAAGAAAGACGTGCACAATGACGCCACCCTGGAGCTTCTGGCCAAGGCATCCGTGGCTTATGCCAAGGCGGGCTGTGACATGGTGGCACCAAGCGATATGATGGATGGGCGGGTCATGCGGATCCGGGGGGCCCTGGACGATGCCAAGTTCGAGGACATCCCCATCATGAGCTACGCTGCGAAATACGCATCGGGCTTCTACGGCCCTTTCCGGGACGCAGCCGAGAGCACCCCGGCCTTTGGGGACCGGCGCGCCTACCAGATGGATCCTGCCAATGCCCTTGAGGCCATCCGCGAATGCGAGCTGGATATTGTCGAGGGGGCGGATATCATCATGGTGAAGCCGGCGCTCCCGTATCTGGACGTGATCCAACGGGTTCGAAATGCGTTTGACCTGCCACTTGGCGCCTATAGTGTCTCGGGTGAATACGCCATGATCAAGGCGGCAGCGGCCAATGGCTGGCTCGACCATGACCGCGTGATGATGGGGCCTTGACAAGCATCAAACGGGCCGGCGCCGACCTAATCCTCACCTATTTCGCCAAGGAGGCCGCACGGCTGCTGCCGAAGCGTTAGGTCCAAGGACCGCAGCGCTCGAGGCTCGTCACGCCAAGCCTTGACTTGAGGCCCTTCCTTTCCCAGCCTCAAGTCCTGCGCCGCGCGGGACGCTCCTACCGCCGGGTGCCTGACTGCTTCAGCCACTCCAGCAGGCAGGCATTGAACCATTCCGGTTCTTCGTAAAAGGGCATGTGGCCGCTTTTGTGGAAGATCTCGAGCTTTCCGTTGGGAAGGGTGTCGGCGACGTGGCGACCCGTCTCCCTGCCAAAACAGATGTGACCGGAATTCCCGTTTGCCACCAGTACAGGCACCGAAATGCGATGGAGGGACTGAGAATAGTCTCTCATCAGGTAGTCCGAGTAAATGGCCATGGCGATGGGGGTGGGCGTTGCCAGATGTTCGGGCAGCATCCACTGCATGTCAGGTCCCGGCGCTTTACCGGCCAGGAACATGCTGTCAATGAACTGCCGACCAAAGGCGACCCTGTCGGTTTGGAGGTTGTTTAAGGTCTCGTTCATACCCCTGAGCTGGTAATTGGCCAGCCTGTGGGTGTTCCATTTTTCAGGGGCGAAGGGAAACGGTGTCATCTCGACCAGGCAAAGCGCCGAGACCCCTTCGCCGCCGTAGCGGTTCCAGTATTCCAGGAGAACCGGTCCTGCCATGGACCATCCCACCAGGGTCACATCTTGCAGGTGAAGAGAATCCACCACCAGACGTAAGTCCTGTGCATACTGAACAATGGTGTGCCCGTGCAAGACCTTGCTGGAGTTGCCGTGACCCCGCAAGTCCACGGTCACGACCTTGAATTGCCTCGCCAGGGGTTCGATCTGTCTGGACCAGAACCTCCCGCTCATGGTCCAACCGTGCACCAGCACGATGGCATGCCCTGCGCCTGCCTGCTCAAGGTAAAGGTGGGCCCCGTCATGGGTCTCCAATATACCGCCCGTTACGGGCCCTTTGCGACCTATTGTTCTGAACTCGCCCATTTTCCTATCCTACGAATTGAGGATTGAAAGATAGCATCGGCAACCGAGCTTTCCGATGTGCGGATCCTTGGGTCAGCCCGTCGGGGCAATCGCCTTGAATTGAACCCATCTTCTGTTATATGCTTATTTCCGAGGAGGAAATAAACATGGCAACGATTCTACCGGAAGGTGAGAAGATCAGGCAGGCCGTCAAGTGGATCTCTGCGGAGAGGCTTGAAGACGAAAACAAGCCCCTTTCCATGCTCATCCGGCAGGCTTGCCTCAAATTCAATCTCTCCCCTAAGGACGAAGCGTACCTGAACGGTTTTTACAGGAACAGCCCAAAGTAGCCGCGCGATTAACGTGTGCCTTTCGAAGCGGTCCGGATGGAGATGAACCGGATATACCTCCCGTCCAGTTCGCTGAGGGCCACGTCCTCGTATTCCTCCACGAATTCACGCCAGATCAGGGACAGGGTCTCCTTGAGGACCAGGGAGGCCTCGGCGTCTGCATGGCTCGCAACGTCCATGAAATGGGCCACGAATTTCTCCTCGATACCCTCCATGGCATAAGGCGATTTCCGGCCCTTTCCCCTCAGGATAGAGAGCAACCGTTTGGCCTCTTTCAGGGAAATCCCCGAGAACCCGGGCGACAGCCCGAGAACGCCACGGCCCCATGAGTTGAAAAGCAACGCATGAAAGGTGGACTCGGGGCCATGAAGAAACGGTTCGCTGGGTTCGTGTTCCGTGAGCTTTTCAATCAGGCCGTCCAACACCATCAACCGCCGGAGGACCAACATGGATTCTGCAAGCTCGGACACCCATTCAAAATCCTTGTACTGTTCTTCACTCCCCGGGCCCGCATGGAATTTCGGCTTTTCGGAAATAAGCCCCGCCAGGGTGGCCCCCCACCGATCCCCCCAGAAATCAGGACCAAGGGACTGCCTCTGGCACCAACTCCCACGGTACCAGCGCTCCGCCTCCCATTTCACCTTTAGGGCCAGACCAAAGCCCACTCTGAAGAGCGTCACAAGGGGATGTGCCCGAAGGACCTGCGCCGCGGCGGTAAGATCCCTTTCACACAACCGTTCTAGGGCCAGATTGACATATCGAGCCGCCTTCCGACAGGTCCCAATCAGATCTTCCAGTTCATGGCCGCTCATGCCGTCTGCAGAGTGGATCTGATTGCACAGTCCTGCGAATTCGATACGCATTCGGTCAAGAAACCAAGGGTCGTGAATCCAGCCGGTGGCTTGCGTCAGCAGGTTCCCGGAACGGGCCTGCTCAAAAGGGGCCGTAGGCACGAGGGATCGCATTTCAGGGTCAAAGGGCCGATCCGGAAGTGAAAGCCCCTTTTCCACTTTGATCCGCTCGGGTTCCAAGGGCGCATAGACGGAGATCGCTTCTTCAAACGGAAGGAATCCATGTTCGGCAAGCCTCACGTTCCGCCTCCGATACATCTCTTCTTCCAGTTCCGCCGGCAGCACACCGCTGAGCCCCAGCAACAGGGCCTGATAACGGAGGAAATCGATAGCCCCCATGGTCCGGATAATGTTTTCCATGGCCTCGCGATGCTGGGGGTCCCTGACCCGGATATGAAAGACCCCATCCAGGCTGAAAAACCCCGGGGGCAAATCGTAGGATTCGTCCTTGTCGGCGGTCACAACCACGTCGACGGTCCTGAGGAAGTGATAATGGGCCAGGCTCTCCCCTTCACCCATGAGCCACCTGGCGAGGCGCGCGCCATCGGCCTGGTTGAGCGTTGCGAGCCAGCGGGAGGCAAGCTGCACGTCCAACCGATCTTTACGCCAGAGCTCCAGGTCGAGCACGTACTCCCACTGGCGCCCGGAGGCAAGTTCGAGAAGGATCAGCGCGTCCTCCTCGCCAGCCTTCTTCAGGATCCAGAAGAAGTCTTCAGCGGGCAGGCCCCGGACGGCCCTCTTGGGGTCAGGGCAGTCCAGAATCCGATTAAGAATTCCGCTTCCCGACAGGGAGAGAAGGTCTCTCATCTCCAGCGCGACCCTGTCTTCCTCTCGCTTTTCCACTCCGCTTGCGGTTTCAGACGCGCCCGTAGTCGTCCTCTTTCCTCTCGATATCATCCTCTCCAAAGTAGTCCCCAGTCTGGACCTCCACGAATACCAGGTCCATCTCGTCCGGATTTCTCACCCGATGCCAGCTGCCCCTTGGGATGTCTATACCCTGGTCTCTCTCAAGGGCGATCTCCTCGTGGTCACGGGTGACCACGGCCTTTCCTCTAACCACATACCAGTGCTCGGCCCTGAGCCGATGCCTCTGGAGGCTTAGCCTCTGGCCGGGCAGCACCATGATCTCCTTCACCTTGTGGTCCACGGCTTCCAACAGGATCTGATAATGCCCCCACGGCCGGCGCTCACCTTCCACATGTGATGACAATTTTTCCCCCGTCGTTACTGATCACTGGTCACTGATCACTATCCTTACACAGACCGATCCAAAAAGCGCTTCAGGAACAGGCCCGTGTGGGAATCGGAAACACGGAGAAGTCCATCCGGAGGGCCTTGATACAACACGCTTCCACCGCCCTCCCCGCCCTCGGGACCCAGGTCGACCACCCAGTCGGCCTCCTTGACGATATCAAGGTTATGCTCAATGGCGATCACCGTATCCCCTCTTTCCACCAGTCGGTGAAAGAGATCCAATAGTCTCCGAATATCAACAGGATGAAGGCCCGTTGTTGGCTCGTCAAGGAAAAAGAGCGTCCCGCCGGAGCCCCCCTTGACAAATTCCTCGGCCAGTTTGATCCTCTGGGCCTCCCCGCCCGAAAGGCTGGGGCTCGGCTGCCCGAGGCCCAGATAACCCAGCCCCAGGTCGCAAACCACTTCCAGTGCCCGTCTCAAATGGGGGATCGGTGAAAAAAAATCCCTGCCCTGCGAAAAGGTCATCTTCAGGATCTCGGAAATGTCCTTGCCCTTGTATTTCACCGAAAGGGTCTCTTCGTGATATCGAGCTCCTCCGCAGGCCTCGCAGGGGACGTAGACTTCGGGCAGAAACTTCATTTCCACGCGAAGGGTCCCCTGCCCCTGACAGGTCTGGCATCTCCCGCCCGTCACATTGAAGGAAAACCGACCGGGACGCCAGCCCCTGGCACGGGATTCAGGAAGTCCGGCCATGAGCTGCCTCACCTCGTCCATGATCCCGATATAGGTGGCGGGCGTCGACCTGGGGGTCCGCCCGATGGGGGAGTGATCCACCACGAGCACCCTCTTGATGGCCTTCGCCCCCTCTATCTTGCTGCACCCCTTGAGCTTGACCCTGGAACCGTTGAGCCGGTTGGACAGATTGGGGTAGAGGACGTCCATGAGAAGCGTCGATTTGCCTGAGCCCGACACCCCCGTGATCACCGTCAGGGTGGAGATGGGAATGGATACATCCGCATCCTTGAGGTTCCTTTCATGCGCCCCCTGAACGGTGAGCCAGGAAGCAGGGGCGTCGGCCCGGCGGTGGGAACTGATCTGGTAGCGGTCCCCGTCCCTGAGCACGCGGCCCGTAAGGGAACGGGCCGAGCGAAGAATGCGGCCGGGAGGGCCCTGGCACAAGACTTCTCCTCCCCGCTCCCCGCCCCCGGGACCCAGGTCGATCACCCAGTCGGCCGCGCGCAGGGTCTCTTCGTCGTGTTCCACCACGATCACGGTATTTCCCCTCTGCTTAAGCACCTTGAGGGCCCTCACCAGGAGGGCGTTGTCCCTGGGATGGAGTCCGATGGTTGGCTCATCGAGGACGTAGCAGACCCCGGTCAGATTGGATCCGAGCTCGGATGAAAGTCGGATCCTCTGTGCCTCGCCGCCGGAAAGCGTGTCCCCGGCCCGGTCAAGCGTCAGATATCCAAGGCCCAGATCATCTAAGAAAGGAAAGCCGCCTGACACACTCCGATAGAATGGGACCGGCGATCCTGCCCCTTGTGCCTTCCCATTCAAGCTCCTTGATGAATTCAAGAGCCGATGCCACGGAAAGTCCGCACACTTCCCCCACATGCTTCCCGGAAAGACGATAGGCCAGTGATTCCGGCCTGAGCCTGGTCCCATTGCAGGCCTGACAGAGGCGGTTTCCCCTCCGGCCCAGCCCCCCGCACCGCTCACAGGCCCCTGCCGGGCTGTTGAAGGAAAAAGGAGCGGGTCCGGGACGGGAAGACCGATCCCGCAACGACCGCAGCGGTACTTCTGACTCAAAAAAATCTCCTTCCCGTGAGACAGAAGGACCGCCTCCTTGCCTCCTTCCTCAAAGGCCCTTTCAATAAGGCGTCTGATCTCTGCGCCGTTGGCAGACGTGGCCTTGATCTCTCCCACTACCCACTCGATGGTATGCTCCCGGTACCGTGAAAGCTCGGGGACCGCAGACAGGGGCACGATCCCCCCGTCGATCCGGGCCGAACCATAGCCCTTCTTTGCGGCCGATGCCAGGATCGTCCGGTGAAATCCCTTTCGCCGGCGGATCTTGGGAGCGAGCACCAGCATCCGATCTCCGCGAAACGCTCCGGTGGCCTGGCGGACCATCTCATCCAGGCCCTGGGTGCCGAGTGCGTTGCCGCAGGATGGGCAGAAGGGCATGGCCAGCTTGGCATAGAGGAGCCGGAGGAAGTGATAGACCTCGGTCAGGGTCGCAACCGTCGATCTCGGGCCGGCCTGACTGGTGCGCTGCTCGATGGCGATGGTCGGCGGGAGCCCCAGGACCAGGTCCACTTCCGGCCTTTCATAAAGCCTCAGGAACTGGCGGACATAGGTGGGGAGGGATTCTACGTAGCGGCGCTGCCCTTCCGTGAAAATGATGTCAAAGGCAAGGCTCGACTTGCCGGACCCCGAGAGCCCCGTAACCACCACAAACCGGTTTCTGGGGATATCGAGCGAGAGGTTCTTCAGATTGTGATGCCTGGCCCCAAGGACTCGGATCTCTTCTGGGGCCTCCTCGCCGACCGGCTCGGGCTGTGGACGCTCGCCCCTTCTCCCTGTCATGCCTTTGGCGTGATAGCGGGCAAACCATCCGGCCGTGATGGACCCATGGTTATGGAGAAGCCCGGAGAGGGGACCCTGGTAAACGAGATCGCCACCCCCCTCCCCGCCCTCGGGACCCAGGTCAATGACCCAGTCGGCCTGCTTCAGCACCTCGAAGTTGTGCTCCACGACGACGACGGTGTTGCCCTGATCAACCAGCCGGTGGAGCGCACGGTTGAGCTGCTCGATGTCCTTCATGTGGAGGCCCACGGTGGGCTCATCCATCAAGATCAGATCATTGGTCCTGGGCGCGGTGAAAAGGGATCGGACCAGCTTGAGTCGCTGGGCCTCGCCCCCTGAAAGCGTGTGGATGGGTTGACCGAGCCTCAGGTAACCGAGCCCCATGTCAATAGGACCGGACAATTTTCCGGAGATAGCTCCGTGTCCCTCGAAAAAGCCGGCGGCTTCGGAAAGGGTCATCCGCAGGATTTCCGAGATGTCTTTGGACCTGTAGCGGACCTCCAGGACCTCGGGCCGAAACCTCTCCCCCCGGCAGGCGGGACAGGGGAGAAAGAGGTCCGACAGAAACTGCATCTCCACTTTTTCGAAGCCCTGCCCGCTGCACACCTCGCACCGACCCCCCGGGGTATTGAAGGAGAAGGTTGAGGGGCCAAATCCCCTCGAACGGGCATCCTCCGTCTGGGCGAGCACCTGCCGGATTCCGTCATAGATCTTGAGATAGCTGGCGGGCGTGGCCCTGGGCGTTCGGCCCACGGGGCTCTGGTCCATGAGCACCACCTCCCCGATGGACCCCAACCCCTTCATGGACGTGTAAACCCCGGGACGCTCGGACGGAAGGCCTTTTTCGCGCAAGGCGCCCCTGTAGAGAATGGTCTCGATCAGTGTGGATTTGCCCGAGCCCGAGACGCCGGTGACCACCGTCAAGGCCCGGATCGGGATCTGCACATGGATTTTCTTGAGGTTGTTCTCCTGCGCCCCCCTTATTCGGATGAATCCACTGAGTGGTCTTGGCGGTTGGATCGCCTGCTGACCGGACACCCCTCCACCTGAAAATATCTCACCCGTCGGGGTGTTACGCGGCATCTTCTCGAACGGCCCTGCGTAGACCAAATGGCCGCCCTGCTCGCCAGGCCCCGGCCCCAGATCCACCACAAAGTCGGAGGACTCAATCACCCCCGGGTCATGTTCCACCACACAGACCGTATTCCTCTGATTCGAAAGGTCCTTCAGGATGCGGACGATCCGGTGGGTGTCCCTGGCATGAAGCCCCCGGCTTGGCTCATCCAGGATGTAGAGGGTTTCAACCAGGCTCGATCCCAGTGCCCTTGTCAACATGGCCCTCGCCACCTCCCCGCCGGAAAGGGTCCTGGATTGGCGGTCGAGGGAAAGGTATTCGAGCCCCACGTCACACAGGTAGGCAACCCGCCTCCGGACCTCCTGGAGAAGGAGTGTGCTCGCCTGGTCCAAAGGGCGCCCCGACAGATTGTTAAAGAAGGAAAGCCCATCCTTGAGCGGGAGGCCGTAGAGTTGCCCGATATGAAGACCGCCCAGGCGGTAGTTGAGGGCATCGCCCGCGAACCGCGTTCCATGACAGAGAGGGCACTTCAGGTAGGCCCTGAAACGAGAGAGAAAGATCCTGACATGGGACTTGTATCGTTTGGTCTCGAGCCAGTCGAAAAAGCCCTTGACGCCGTACCACGCCCCTTTCCCGAACCGTATACCATCCCGGGCCTTTTCCGGGAGATCCTGCCAGGGAACATCGATCGGGATGTTCGCCTTCCGGCAAAACCCGATCATTTCCTCTCGCTCGGCCTGGGCGGCCGGGACATGAAACACCCTGACCGCCCCCTGTCGGATCGAGAGACGAGGGTTCGGCACCACCAGGTCCCAGTCCACGTCGATCACCCGGCCAAACCCTCTACACTCCGGACAGGCCCCGACTGGACTGTTGAATGAAAAGAGGTTAGGCGTTGGTCTCTTGAAATCCGTCTGGCAAAAAGCGCAGGCGTAACGATTGGAGTAGTGCAGGGTTTCCGCCTCTCCCAACCGGACCGAAACCCGGCCGCCTCCCAGGAGAAAACCCTTTTCAACGGAATCGGCCACCCTGGATTCGCTGACGCCTCCCGGCGCCAGTCGGTCAACGACCACCTCCAGTTCGGAGCGGTCCACCATCTCGTTGATATCCCTGATGGTCGTTCCGTCCCACACCCTGAAAAACCCCGCACTGATGAGTCCATCCCGAAGAAGTGGGTAATCCGTTTTCACCTTCACGGTCGCGGTGATCACCGCCATCTTTCCGTTCGATCGACCCAGGATCTCGCGGGCGGCGCTTACCGGCGAGGTAACGGCCACCTCGCGGCCGCAACCGGGGCAGAGGAGACGCGCCTCCCGGAAAAAGAGCATTTTGGTGAAGTGGTTGATCTCGGTGAGGGTGCCGAGGGTGGAGCGCGAGCTCTTGACCGGGTTGGTCTGCTCGATGGCGATGGCCGGCGGGATGTGGTCGATCCGCTCGACCCGGGGCCTGGGCATCCGTTCCAGGAACTGGCGGGCGTAAGGGGAGAAGGTCTCCACGTAGCGCCGCTGTCCCTCGGCGTAGAGGGTATCCACCGCGAGGCTCGATTTGCCCGAGCCGGAAACGCCGGTGATGGCGATCACCTGATAAAGAGGGAGCTTGAGGTCGAAGCCTTGCAGGTTGTTCTGCGAAACACCGTGCAGATGAATGAATCGTCTTTTCATAATATTACTATGACCCAAATTGAGCGATTCACTAAGTTTGGAGCTGACCGCCGGGGGGGGGTGTCTTTTTTGGAGCCGCAACTCTAATTTTCCAGTTGCCTTTGTAACGCCCCCAACGAAAGGCTAGTGACCCGTAATCAGTAAGTAGTGAGCAGTAAAGAAAATTTACTGATCACTGGATCACTGATAACTGATCACTCAATTCCTGGGGCTGTCCGGGGATAAATGCAGGAAGTTGGTGCCGTTAACAGGACCTCTTACATATGTTGCGGCTCCAAAAAAGACACCCCCCGGCGGTCCACAAGGGATAAGGATCGCCCAATTTAGGGAATAATAAAAGGCCTCTGGGCTGAGTCAATGGCCCAAACCCAGAGGCCCGTTTCAAGAATCCGTCGGTCTAGGCTTTACCTACTTTCCGTACTTGAACGAAAGATTGAGTCTCGTTCGGTAGCTCTTGACCTTCCCGTTTTCAATGGTCACATCCAGCTTGGTCACCTCAGCGATCCTCAGATCCCTCAAAGACTCCGAGGCCGCCTCCACGGCGGTCTTGGCCGCGTCTTCCCAGGATTTGTCGCTGGTCCCCACGAGTTGTACGACGGTGTACGTGCTCCCTGCCATGGCTGCCTCCGTCCAAAGGGTTAATGGGCTTACTGCTCCGGCCCAAGTCTTATTAAAGATATATAATCAAACCTCAGGGGTCAAGCGACCTCGTGAATGGGGGCGACCCCCGGTCGACCCAGCGCTTCTTGATGTTCCCGATTCAGCCAACTATGGCTGGATCTGACCAAACCTTTGGTGAGCTTGGTGGGGTGGAGCACCGGCCTCATGGCATAGTAGGTTTCCCTGTCAAGGCCCTCGGCCCGCCCGTCCGGATCCCGTTGCTTCGATTCCGCTTCCTGGCATGCCGCTTGCAGAAAGTCAGGTAGTATTACATTCAATTCTGGTTTCTTCCCATCGCTCCGCGCCAAAGTGCAACATGGAAATCGGAGAGGACACATGATGAAACGGTTCAAGACGGGGGTCTTTTACGCCTCTTTCCTGGTTTCGTTTCTCCTTCTTGTTGAGGGGGCGTTCGCTGACATCCAGATGACGACCCAGTTGACCGATTCCCAAGGGGCAAAGGGGAGGATTAACGCCCGCATCCTGCAGGCCTACCCAAATGTGGACGTCTATGTGGGGATGATTACGGGCGCCGCATCCCTTTTCTGCTTGAGGTGGGACCACACCACGAACCATTTCTACTGGGAGTCAGGTGTGCACCCTTTTCTTGAAGGTGTCTCACTGGCGCCGAGCGAGTGGCTTACCTTGGATCCCATTGACCTCTCCCTTGTGACAGAGGACCCCACAGGGGCCGTTTTCCTCTTGGTCCTTGCCAAGGAGGGGACTGATCCCCTCGACCGCGAGAACTGGGTCCATACCAGAGTGGTAGACTTCGTAACCCACCCCTTGCAGCGCCAACCAGGCCAAAGCCTCTTCGCTTCAACGCCGGCCTCTAGCTCCCTTTTCTCCCCCATGACCCCGAACGACGCCATGTATTCAGGTGCCGGGACGGCTGCGCCCCCTTCCGAGGACGATTCAAGCGGCGCCCAGCCAGAAAAGGCAGACATCTTCAAAATTTCGGGGCAGTCGCTTTTTTACGCGAACGGAAGCAGCATGCGGTTCCAGATGATCGATCTTTCGGATCCCGCCCATCCCGCCATCCTGGCCTCCATTCCGATCCGGGAGACCCCCAGGGAACTCTTCCTGGTGGAGGGGTATGTCTTCCTTGTCGGATCGGCCTACGTTCCGGAAGGGCCTTCCACGGTCCTCCGGGTCTATCGGACGGGCGAAACGATCCAGGAGGTACAGCACGTAAACTTCGATCAACTGGCCTACGTCACCTCCAGACGGCTTGGCAACCGCATCTACCTGGTGGGGACGGATGCGGCGCCCCCGCCCTGCTGTGACTGGCGGCTCCCCGGCCAGGCCGCCATCCATGTCATTGATATCGCCACCCCTGAACAACCATCGGTCATCGCCCACACCAACGCCGGCAGCAATATCTTTGACGTTTACATGGACAACCGATATCTGGTCGTGCTGGGCCAGGCCGAATGGCCCAACACTTCCCTTGAAATCCTGGACCTCTCCACCGAAGTCCCGCTTTCCCGAAAGGCCACCCTCTCCATCCCCGGGCTTGTCCCTTCCGAGCACCATGTCCACACCTCCGATTCACTGCTCTATGTGGTTTATCAGCAGGCGACGCTGTCGGAGGGGAATACTTTGGCCGTCTATGACCTCTCCGACTTCTCGAACATCTCGGAGGCGGGCCATGTGGGCGGAATCGCCCCAGGTGAGGCGCTTTTTGCGACCCGTTTCACAGACGAAAGAGCCTACGTGGTGACGTACCAAAGGCAAGACCCCTTATGGGTCGTGGATCTATCCACACCCACCCGCCCCCGCATCGTGGGGGAACTCCAGGTCTCGGGCTGGTCCGAATACATGGAGTTCTTTGACGACAGACTGCTCGCCATCGGGTATGACGATTCCCAGGGCAAGAGGTTGATTTCCGTGGCCCTCTTCTCTGTTGCGGACCCATCGAGCCCGATTTTGCTGGACCGGGTCACGCCGCTTTCCGAAAAGGCCTCTTATTCCTATTCGGAGGCCACCTCGGATGACCGGGCATTCGCTTTTAATCAGGAAACGGGCATGGTCCTGTTTCCCCTCCATAGCTACGATGATGGAACCGGCATGAATCTCTCAGGTTTGGAGATCCTGAAGCTCAAGGAGAGGGGAGACGGGTTTTCCTGGCAAAGTCATGTAAAAAGCAGCTTTCACGTCCTGCGAGGTTCGGAGACGGACCAGAGCGACATCGTTTTATCCATGGGCGATGCGGGCCTTAACACCATTGATATTTCAACCCCGTCGCAGGCCTCCGTGGTTGGCGAGCTTCGACTGGCATACGACGTGAACCAAGTGGCTGGCCGGGATTCGTCACATCGACTGTGGACCATGGAAACAGATTCTTACGGGATTCGCGATTCTGAACTGATCTTGTTTCAAGAAGATAGCTTAGATATACCCGCAATGGTGGAAGACGCGGGTCTGGGATGGGCGCAGCTCTTGATGAATGACCAACTAGGGGTCCTGTTCGCACCCCCCCGGCTCCGGGCCATTGACCTTCAAAGCGTCACCTTGGGTGGTGCCGTAGAAATCCAGGGGGTAATCCCCTGGTCTCTCCAATCTCCCTTGCTTTCGGGGCATGTCTTTTATGTGGCGTCCACCACCTCGTCCGAATCTCCCTGGCCGTTTGAGCTCCTGCCCCTTTCAGGAGGTTTCTCAACGGATGGTATTACGTCTCAGACCGTTTCAACCGGGGCTGACCTGGAGACGGTGCAGTGGCGGCTCTTTAGATATGATTGCTCGGATTTCCAGGCTCCTTCACTTCTTCCGGAGCTCTCGATCCCCGGCAGGCCCGTGGGCTTCACATCGGGCGGGAAGCTGGTCACCATGGAGGCCATCTCACCCTACTATCCGGGGGCAGTGATCATCCCGCCGGGACCCGCCGACTCCAATGGGGGGATACTGCTTAATCTCCTCACGATCCAGCACGACCAGGCGGTCCTGGAGGCGACGCGATTCTTCCCCTATGAATCGTTCGCGTACCCGACCGTCGTCACGGACCAAAGGGCCATCTACGTGAGCTTCAGCAAGGATCAAACGACCACCGTCATCACCCTGAGCGCCGATGACCTGTCCGATGTACGGACCGATACCCTGGAGGAGGTTTTCAGGTCAGTAAAGGCCTTCGATGGAAAACTCCTTGTGCAGGCCACGTATTGGGGTCCCATTCTTTTTGGAGGGGTGCCCATGGCGGTAGATGCGGCCTTCGCGCCCCTACCCTGGTATCCCCCGGAGGTGGCCGTCTACGATCTGACGGTGACGCCCCCGGCAAAGATTCTGTCTTTGGAAGAAGCGTATGTGGATGAGTGGGTCGCCCACATGGATGACACCGGGCTCTATCTGGCAAAAGGGTATGGGGGGGTTTCCTTCGTCCCGTTTTAGGCGTATCCGTCGAGGCCTTAGATAGCGGAAAAAATCGAGCCTGCCCCTTCGCGCAAACCGTCGGCATTCTCCTCCGACGTTACCACCACCCCCAATGCGAAGGGGCAGGCCCTTTATACAAAGCAACAAACGAATGTTGAGTCTCAAACCCTCTCGACCTTGGATGTTGGCCGCGCTGCTTCTGCAGGCCTTGTCGATCTGGCTGATTCCAGGAATCCTTCAAGCGTCCGCTGAAATGGTCCTGGACGATTACCGGACCGGGCTCAGCCCTAAGTGGAAAGAGAAGTCCTTTGAGGGTCATACCCTGTACCGCGTCACGGATGAAGCGGGCATCCAATGCATTCTGGCCCAAAGCCACAACGCGGCATCGGCCCTCTATTACGAAATCAGCTACAACCCCAAAGACCACCCCATCCTGGCGTGGCGATGGAAGATCGCCGGCGTCCTCGAAAAGGGCGATGCACGCACCAAGGCAGGGGACGACTACCCGGCTCGGGTTTATGTGGTCTTTCCTTCGGTTCTGTTCTGGCGGACCAAGGCCTTGAATTATATATGGGCGAACCGCCTCCCAAAGGGACAGGCCCTGCCCAACGCCTACACCGCCAACACGATCATGATCGCTGTTGAAAGCGGACCCGATAGACAGGGGCAATGGGTGGAGGAAAAAAGGGACATCTACGTGGACTTCCAAAGGCACTTCGGGGAACCACCCCCAGATGTTGGCGCCATTGCCATCATGACCGACACGGACAATACCGGAGAGGAGGCAACCGCGTGGTATGGTCCCATCCGCATCCTGTCCAAAGACGATCCTTAAAGACTGTCAAACCTCTGCCCCGACAATTTGACAAAACAAGTACCTGAATGCCTAACAAGCTGGTTAGAACCTGGCTCAAAGACCCAGGTGGGCCTCAAATGCCCAAGGCGGCCCTTATTTCATTTTCCTTGTATCCCACGACGACCTTCTCCCCGATGATGATCGTCGGAAAGGAACAGTTGGGATTGAACCGTTTGACCTCCTCCAGAATGGCCCGTCTCTCCTCCCCCGTCAAGAGATCCACGTCCGTAAACTCAAACTGAATCCCGCAGTCCCCCAGGAACTTCTTGGTCGCCCTGCAATGCCCGCATGTGCTGAGCGTGTAAACCTTGACCTGTTTATCCTCCATCCCTATGCTCCTTTCTCGGCTTCATGCTAGTGTCCCTCAAATTTTTTTAGTATAGCAACCCGATTCCCAGGAATCAATGCAACAGGCTTCCCGCCCATGCCATGGCCCCTTGCAGAGACACCCTTGGTGGACTAAGTTATTATTTTTGAGCGCATCCATCGACATGTCGATAAACCATGGACAAATCTAAACGGATCATCCTTTTCTTTGTCAAGTTCCCCGATCCGGGTCGGGTGAAGACAAGGCTCTCGCGTGTCCTGGGCGACGAAAAGAGTTCGGCCATTTACAGGAACTTCGTCCTGGATATGCTGGATACGCTCGTTCTGTCCGGATACCCGCTGGCCGTCTGCTTTGCGCCTCAAGCACGGATGGAGTCCTTCAAGTCGTGGCTCGGGCATGGACGGCTCTATCTCCCGCAGGAGGGAGACGATCTGGGGGAACGCATGAAAAACGGATTTCAGGATGCGTTCCGGATGGGTTACCAAAAGGCCATCCTCATCGGCAGCGATTTTCCGGACCTTCCCCCTGAGATCATCGAAGAAGCCTTTTCCTCCCTTGACCGTCACCCCGCGGTCATCGGGCCGGCCCTGGACGGGGGGTATTACCTGATCGGTTTTGCGCGCGAGACCTTCGCACCGTCAGTCTTTGACAGTGTAGCATGGGGCCGGGAGGCTGTCCTCCAACGGACTCTTTCGAGCTTTCAGGAAATTCGCCAACCGGTCCGCATCCTGCCCGCCTGGAACGATGTCGATACCCATGAGGACCTCCTTGACCTTTATCGTCGAGGAAAGGGAAGCCATTTCGCTCGATCCAAGACCATGTCATGCCTTGCATCGCTTTTCGAGGTTGACGATCAAGGGGGATCTCCTTGACTGAGCCCTTCCTCAAGGCATTGCTTCACTTCCGAACGCTCAAGCCCTACTTTGCTCAGAATCGCTGGGCGCTCGCCGTGGGGCTCTTGTGCCTCCTTTTGGTGGACGGACTCCAGCTCCTGATCCCCCAGGTGATCAAACGGGCCGTAGACGCCCTCACGGTCAAGAGCGGCGCACACCCGCACCGCATGCTGCTCGCCTGCGCCTTGGCCATTGTCGTAATCGCCTTGCTCATGGGAGCCTTCCGGTATGTGTGGCGGTATCTCATCTTTGGCCATTCAAGGCGGATCGAACGGGACCTCCGGAACCGGATGTACCACCATCTTCAAACCCTTTCACCGGACTTCTTCCAAAAGGCCAAGACAGGCGACATCATGGCGCGCGCCATCAACGACATCAATGCGATTCGAATGGCCACGGGCATGGGTCTCGTGGCGCTGACCGACGGGACGGTCCTGGGTATTGCGGCCATCGGATTCATGATCTCCATCGATCTCAAGCTCACGCTCATTTCTCTGATTCCGGCGCCCATCGTGGTGATGCTGACTCGCAGCCTGACTCGGAGGATGTCTCAAACCTTTGAAACGGTCCAGCAGATCTTTTCCGATCTGACTGAAAAGGTCCGTGAAACCTTCGCCGGCATCCGGGTCATCAAGGCCTATCATCGAGAAGCCTGGACCGGCGAGCGATTGGAACAGGAAGGATCCCGTTATGTGGCTGAAAACATGAAGCTCGCCAGGGTCCTGGGATTGTTTTTCCCCATGATGGCGATTTTCGCGAACGCGGGGCTGGCCGTCGTCATCGGCCTCGGTGGTCGCCTGACCATCCTTGGAGAGATCACGACGGGCGATTTCGTGGCTTTTACGGCTTATCTGAATCTCCTCGCCTGGCCAATGATGGCGATGGGGTGGGTGACGAATCTTGTACAGCGAGGCGCCGTTTCCATGCACCGCATCAATCAGATCCTTGACGAGGTCCCCGAGATCAGAGACGCACCGGAGGCGCGGCCATTGGATCGCATCGAGGGGGCGATCTCGTTTCGTAGTTTCACCTTCGGATATGCGACGAGCCCCGAGCCCGTCTTGAAGAACCTAAAGCTCCGGATCGACTCCGGGCAGTCCGTTGCCATTGTGGGGCGGGTGGGTTCCGGCAAGAGCACCCTGCTCAAGGCCTTGCCTCGAATGATCAATGTAGCGCCCGGAACCATTTACCTGGATGGGGTGGATATCGTCCGTATCCCGCTGAACGCGCTGAGAGGGAGTATGGCCTTTGTGACCCAGGAGGTATTTGTCTTCTCAGACACCATCCGCAACAACATCGTTTTCGGAAGAAACGGTTTCACTGAAGCGTGGCTTCAGACGGTGGTGAGGGCCTCGGGGCTTGAGGAAGAAATCGGCCGTTTGGAAAAGGGTCTGAACACGTTGGTCGGGGAAAAGGGAATAGCACTGTCGGGCGGCCAGAGGCAGCGGTTGACCATCGCCAGGGCGCTCATGGCCAACCCCCCCATCCTCATCATGGACGACCCTCTGTCCATGGTCGACACCTTGACCGAAGATCGCATCCTGAATCACGTGCTCGAGCTCAGACGGCACAAGACCAGCATCCTGATCTCCCACCGCGTAAAGACGCTGAGCCGGGTGGATCGGATCTTCGTGCTGGAGGGGGGGCAAGTGGTCGAGGAAGGAAACCACCATGACTTGATCAAGGCCGGGGGCGTCTACGCTGCCCTTTACGAACGACAGCTCCTGGCAGATGAGCTGGAGATGGGGGACTTTTAGGATGTACGGCGAATATGGCTACATAGAGGAAGGCAAGCTCGGAAAGGCTTACAATTTCAGACTGCTCAGAAGACTTGCGACCTATGTCTTTCCCTATCGGACCACCGTCGCTAAAGCGCTCCTCATGACAATCCTCATTGCGGCCATCGACCTCTCAGTCCCCTATTTGTTGAAAATCGCCCTTGATCGCTACATCCTCTCCACCTGGTATCCCGTCCATCCTGAGTCCGTTTCCAAAGCAGGAATCAAGGGGATCACGACGACCTACGGCCATCTCCTGGTCTCCGATCGCGCCAAGACGGCCCTTTTCATTTCGAATCGCCACATGAAGACCCTGGACCCGGTGGATCTCCAGGCGTACCGGCAACAAGGGGTCATCGGGAAAACCGCCTTTTATCGCGCAGAAGCGGACGCCCTGGCAGCCGCGGGGCTCAAAGGAAAAACCATACCCTCTTACGAATTGGCCGACGGCACGGTGATGGTCCCGTTCGAAGCCATGGGCGGCCTCTCGGCAGATCAGATCCTGACGCTAAGGGCGGGCGACGTCCACATGGTCGCCATCTTGGGACTCCTGATCCTGGCGCTCCTTTTTTTTTCATTTGGATTCGGCTACGCGGAGTACTATCTGCTGGAATACACCGGCCAGCACATCATGCAGGATATCCGGCTTGAGCTATTCCGGCGCATGCAAGCCCAGGCGGTGAGGTTCTTCGATCGCCATCCCGTGGGCCGTCTGGTCACCAGGGTCACCAACGACGTGGAAAACCTCAACGAGATGTTCAAATCCGTTGTCATCACCGTCTTCAAGGACATCTTTGTCCTGGCGGGCATCCTCGCGGTCCTCCTCTATATGAACTGGAAATTGGCCCTTGTGTGTTTCACCCTTGTTCCCATCATCTTCGGTCTCGCACTCCTTTTCAGCACCCTGGCCCGCGAGGCCTTCAGGGAGCTGCGGACGACTGTCGCACGAATCAATGCGTTTCTGCAGGAACGATTGAGCGGTATGGGCGTCATCCAGCTTTTCGTTATGGAGGCGCATCAGGGACGGGCCTTCGAGAAAATCAATCAGGACAGTTACCTGGCCGGAATGAAGCAGATCCGGGTCTTCGCCGTGTTCATGCCCCTCATGGAGATCGCCTCCGCCTGTGCCATCGGTCTATTGATCTGGCATGGCGGAGGAAAGGTGATCTCGGAGGAGCTCACCTTGGGTGCCCTTGTGGCCTTTATCACTTACATCCAGATGTTTTTCAGACCGATTCGCGACATCTCGGAAAAATACAACATCATGCAAGCGGCCATGGCATCAACGGAGCGGATCTTCGAATTCCTGGACCAGCACGAAGAGATACCGGAACCGATCCTTCCCATCCAACCTGTGGATCGAAAAGGACGATTGAACTTCGAGGACGTGACCTTCGGTTACCAAACGGGCAAGCCCGTCGTGAGAAATGTCTCTCTTGATTTGGAGCCCGGCAAGACCCTCGCGGTGGTGGGTGCCACGGGTGCGGGCAAGAGCACGTTGGTCAATCTGGTGGAACGGTTTTATGACCCCGAATCCGGCGCTGTTCTCCTGGACGGGGTCGATCTGAAACAGTTGGCCAATGAAGCCCTTCGAAGCCGGTTAGGCCTGGTGATGCAGGATGTCTTTATCTTCAGCGGAAAGTTGAAAGAAAACATTTCTTTGGGAGATTCGCGGATCAACGAGGACATCATCAGGGATGCGGCCCGCAAGGCCAACGCCCTCCCTTTCATCCAGAGGCTACCGGACGGTCTTGATCAGGAGCTCGGGGAGGGGGGCGTCAACCTCTCCGCAGGTGAAAGGCAACTGATCAGCTTTGCACGGGCGCTCGCCAGGGACCCCCTTCTCCTGATCCTCGACGAGGCCACCTCCAGCGTGGATCCGGAAACCGAGCGGTTCATCCAGGAGGCCATCTCAAGGATCACTCGAAAGCAGACCACCCTCGTTGTGGCCCATCGGTTGTCGACCATTCGTGAGGCAGACCGCATCCTGGTCATGCACCATGGACGGATCGTGGAACAAGGCCGCCATGAGGACTTAATGGCGCGACAGGGAATCTATTACAGGCTCCATCGGCTCCAGGAGCGTTGAGAGCATCAGGTACGTCTTCTCTTGTGCGCCGAAAGCATGAGAGAAAGGCCGAGCCCCAAGAGGACGAAATCCCTCACGAGGGTTTGCCATGCGACCCTCTCCCCCTTTGACCCGAGGCTGAAGCAGCCGCAGTTAATATCCAGGCCCCGGTAGAGACTCAACCCCAGGGCCGCCCCAAAGATCAAGAGCAAACCGTTTAGGATGATCAGGCTGCCGCCGATCATCTGCCCGACTACAAGAAGGATCCCGCACCCCATCTCCATCCATGGCAAGATGATGGCGGCGGGATGGATAAGCAGATCCGGCAAGACCCTGTAGTTGTAAAGGACTTCGGCAAAGGCAGCCGGGTTGAGGATCTTATCCCAGCTTGCCCAAATGAAGAGCAGACCGAAAAGCACTCTCAATATGGTGTAAACCCGGTCGGAAAACCGGGAGCGTGTCCCTTTGGCAACCATCCGCATGCATCGCTCCTTTAGGGTTCAGTCGGGAGCCCCTGCTCACGCCAGCTTGTCCATCCGTTCACCAGGTAGGACACGTTCTGGAAGCCCAACTCATAGAGCCTCTTGGCCAGCGCTTGGGCCAGGACGCATTCCTTTCCGTCACAGTAGGTGATGAGCTGTCCCCATTTTTCGATCTCTTTCACAACCTGTGGAAAGACCTCGTCGAACGCTTGGTTCGGCAGATTCACGGCATCCTTGATGTGCCCTGCACGGAAGTCCTCCGGTGATCTGGCATCGATGAAGAGCGCCACCCCCGTCTTGAACTTTTCCGATGCTTCGGTCAGCGGGATTTCTTTCACTGGAGAATCGGGGCTCAATGGTTCAGCCGTGATGGGCGACTTCGAAATGAGGGGAATGGTGTTGGGACGAAGCCCATTGAAGGCCACCGCCAGGCCTGCCAGTATGATGAAGATCCAGAACGCCTCCCTGATCCACCCCGCAAAAATCCTCTGCATGTGAATTCCTTATGAAATTAAACCGGAACATTGGAATGCCGGGATATTGGAATATTGGGATCAATAAAGGTTCCGTTCCGCTAAGCCCATTATTCCAACCTTCCATCATTCCAATTGGGGCGAAGGCCCTAAGTTCCATCTTATCACACCCAAACCCGCAATCAACCCCAAAGGAGGCGCGCCGCTGACCCGGACCCGCCTTGGCGTAAACCCCATCTGGTTTTCTCCCGTGTACCTTGCGCCTTGAGCCGTGCGCCCATCTTTCATCTCGACATCTGGCACCCAATTTTTCTGCTGAGGAACTAAAAGCCCCTTGCGTTTAATCGATGGTTGACGGCTTGGCTGAAAGTAGGCGTCTTCGGTAGGTTTCCAAGGAACAGCATGATACCGAGGATATCGAGGGCTACGTTGACTTGCCACCAGAAGCGCACCCACGTCTGGAAGCCCTGGTCATCTTCTTGGTAATGTCCAGTATCAAGACTTCACCACTGACCAGGCTTTCCACTTCCAGAACCAGGATATGATAAGCTCCAAGGGCAAATCTCGGCTCACTCGTGTTGCAGAAGGCGCCGAGACACCCTGCTGAGGCAGGGAGGGAGCCCAACCCGGGAGTTGGCATTTCTTCCCCCACCATGCGCAAGAGTCCAAGAGGGGCCACCAGCCCAGGATTTCCCCCATAGTCCATCTGCGATAGCGATTTGATATCGCCGGGATTTTAACTCACGCTTTGTTACGTATAGATAGAGCGGGTTGACCTTCCTCATGAATGGGCTCCATAAAACCCTTGCCCCAAGGTTACCTAGGTTGCCCGGGTGATTATAGAGCTAGGCAGGGCCGAAGCCCTGCTCGGCTTGATGTGAGGCTCTGTCCTACCGCCGGCAAAGGATGGTGATGATGTTGTCAGTTCCGGAGATGTCCTGGCCACCGAAGGTCATGCCTGTGAGGGCGCCTTCCGTCTGTAGGAATGGGGACATCCTTAAATAAGTAAAAAGATATCAAAGTAATGATACATTCCGCATATTGGCAATTTGTTCACCCCTGCTTGCCGCATATCCTAGGGCTGACTGCGTCATGCCACGCCGCCTGCCCCGATCCGTTACACTGTATCCGAATTATGTTAAGTTGTTTACTTTTTTATGGACCTACTTTTTCGCGTCCTCGGTCTCAATGTATTGCGTTCATGTATGTTTATATTGAACCCAGAAGCTCTAAAGGACTAGGCAAATGAAATTTTCAAATTCTTACGTTCGCTTAGACGAGATTTTTTACCAAAGAACACGGCCTACACCCGTTCAGAACCCCCGGCTCTTTTTGTGGAATTCCAGCCTGGCTGAACAGCTAATGATTCCGAATGAATTGAAACAGGATCCGGTTGCCCTGGCACAAGCTTTTTCTGGAAATCACATTATACCCGGATCAGAACCCATTGCGACTGTGTATGCAGGACACCAGTTCGGCAGTTTTGTTCCCCAGCTCGGTGACGGAAGAGCACATCTTCTCGGGGAGGTGTTAGATCAATTCGGGCGAAGGTGGGACATTCAGCTCAAAGGTTCCGGCCGGACCTCATTTTCCAGAGGGGGGGATGGTCGTTGCCCCATGGGTCCAGCGGTTCGAGAGTTCATCATGAGTGAGGCCATGAACGCTTTAGGTGTTCCAACAACGCGCTGTCTGGCAGTTGTCACGACTGGAGAAACTGTTTTTCGTGAGACTCCATTGCCAGGGGCTGTCGTGACGCGGGTTGCTTCGAGTCACTTACGTGTTGGGACCTTCGAGTTCTTCGCGGCTCGAGGTAATCATCAAGCTCTCAAGACTCTCTGCAACTATACCATAGAGCGTCACTATCCAGAGTTGCAGGAAGAAGGACAGGATCAATATATTTCATTTATTAACAAGGTCATCGAAAGACAGATTCAACTAGTCGTTGAATGGATGAGGGTCGGCTTCATTCACGGTGTCATGAATACGGATAACACGGCCCTTTCGGGTGAAACCATCGACTATGGCCCTTGTGCCATGATGGGGATCTATGATCCGCAGACCGTTTACAGCTCGATTGATACAATGGGTCGATATGCCTTTGGCAATCAGCCCAAAATTATACATTGGAACATAGCACGATTCGCTGAATGTCTGTTGCCACTCATCAATGCTGACAGGAATAAAGCAATAGATCAGGTCGGACCTGTTATTGCAGAGTTTCCAGACCGTTTTGAGCAAGAATATATGAAAATGATGGGAAAGAAGCTTGGCCTGACATCTCTTGAGCAAGAGGATCAGAATCTAATAGTTTCTGTTTTGAAGCGGCTCAAGGATAGGCGACTAGACTACACAGTCACTTTTGATCTCCTGACCAAATCATTGATGTCTGAAGCTGCGGCTTCTCAGGTGAATAGTCAGCTTGGGGAGTATTTTGAGCTCTGGCAAAAACGATTAAGCGAGCAACATGTAGTTTCTCACAAAGTACAGGAGCTGATGCGGCAACACAATCCTATAGTTATCCCAAGGAACCATCATGTTGAAGAGGTGATTCGAGAGTGTGAGGAGACCGGTAGGGTTACAATGACCGAGAAATTTCTTCAGGTCCTTCGCTCTCCTTATGAAGAGCTGGCACAAACATCTGACTATCAAGACCCGCCGCGTGACGGGGATGAAAATTATAGAACTTTTTGCGGAACCTGAAATTCGACTGTCAGCTGTTAAGTCCTTTAGCCGGGCCAGTTAGCAGTGCCCATCCACTGCATTTATACCAGCTAAGACCCAAAACGCGACTTCTGTCAAGAGGAATCGGCTGACCTGGGCCAAAAGAGAGGTGGTTGAACTCGGCCGCTCCACCTCACAAAAACCGGGGATATCTGACCCGGGCTCTTCCGGCCGATTTTATCTTGGATAAGCAGTTGAAATAACATATATTTTATATCAAGGAAGCCTCTTAGCAAAATAGATACATGCAGTCAGGCTTAAGTGCGTGGATGTTGGTGACATACACAGCTCTTCAAGCACTTGAAAAGCTTATGTAAAGAGCAGGTATCTGCAACAGACCGTATCCGAATGATCCCGAGATTTTCTCGTCTGGAGAGACGCCTCGTGACGAACAGTAATCCGAACTACAGTCTTGATACTGCGATTCTCCTGCCAAAATACGCTCTTCACCCCATTGATCTGTTCACCTGTCTGCTAGTACGCTTATTTTGACCATGAACGAAGAGTTTCATATCCCCATTTCCACTGATTAGCCAGTCTAGGAGGGTTTCGAATGGAAAATCTTTCAAAGTGTGCCCGCGTCGCTCCTGGTAGGGTCCCTGCCCAGCCGGGAGCAGCGCAGTGATCCGATTGTGGCCGCGTTCCATTGTCATCGGAGGGAATTCGGCCATCCGTTCACCACGGACCAAGGGTAGTAAAACAAGACTTAAGAGGAGGCAGACAAAATGGGAGAGAAGATGAAGGAGAAACTCAACGGAATTGATACCGAAGCCCTGAAGCAGGTTATGGAACAAGTTTCGAAGGATCCTTCAGTCGGCAAGTTAAGGTTTCAAGTGACCACAACCTGGAAGGGAACAACCAAATCGGAAACGGTGGTTCGAGGTTACGAAATCGGCGGTCAAAAGGTAAAACGCGTTCATACCTTCACCATTGATGAGCCGAAGGAGCTTCTGGGCGAAGACACGGCGGCTAATCCCCAGGAATACCTCATGGGGGCAATGAACGCCTGCATCCTGAATACCTATGTCATAGCCGCTGCTATGAAAGGTATCAAGCTGGAAAAGGTGGAGATGGAAACCGAAGGCGAGCTCGACCTCCGAGGGTTTTTGGGAATCGACGAAAAGGTCATACCGGGTTATAAGGAGTTGAAATACAAGGTGCGCCTTAAAGGGAACGGCACACCTGAACAATATAGGGAAGTCCATAAGACAGTCGTTGCCACCTCCCCTAATTATTATACAGTCTCACATGCAGTCAAATTGAACACAGAGCTCATTTTTGAGTGAATTCTTCACCGCCAGTTTTTGGCAGTACATCTTCTCCTTGGTAGGCCACACGAGATTTCATTGGCTTTTCGGTAAGTTAACTACAGAGACGCAGCAACAACGCGTCTCTCAAGCCCTTTCGCCCTTGACTGTCGTGCAACAGTAAAGGGTTTTTACGGAGCCCTCAAGGAAGACGATTCCAGAGAACCGAGGATTTTCGACATGGACGAATCGCCTGTTCTTCTGGGAAATGATCAAAAGCCAATCCAGATATGAAGCGACATCGATCTACGTGGATGTTTCAGATGAGCAGAAAGAAGAGATGATCTGCGTGGCCCGAAAATATTCGCCGGTCTTCAAGACCATTACGAAGTCCGCGCAGGTATCATTGCATCTGGACAAATAGGAAATGTTGTCGCGTTATTATGCTCCATAGGGAGAGAATTCCGTCAATATAAATTTCGACATGAGAGACGGGATTTCCAGGATAGCGGCCGTTCACGTGAAGCCCATCCATGATATGTTTAAAGAGCTTTCGGCCATGAAAGAGGAGGAAAACGCCGAGTGCGTGAGGAGGTAATGAGCATGCAACCCACGAACTACAAGGTGGAAACCGAACGTTATGCCAAATGTATAGAGGGGTCAAAGCGGATCCGTTGGGACATTGACAGGGACGTCCTCCGTGGGCGTGAATTTGACTTCTCGAAAAAATTCCTCCCTGACGGGATTTCCAAGGTCGATCAGCTCGATTTCTTGAGCGACGATGAGCGAAGGTTTCTCAGTCAGATCCAGGGCCGAACCTATGCCAGCATGTTCGGATTTGTGGAACGTTTTATCGTTGCCAAAATCCTGGATATCACCCGCGATCACTGGCTGGGTGACCAAGTGGCCCTGGAGGCGCTGGTGCGCTTTTGCGACGAGGAGTTGAAGCATCAGGAGCTTTTCAAACAGATCGAGCTAATGATGACCAATCACATGCCGATGGGCTACAGCTTTCCCTGGGACCCCAATGAGGTTGCCGGTGCTGTTCTGGAAAAATCAACGTGGGCGGTCATGGCACTCATATACGAGATCGAACTGTTCACCCAGGAGCATTACAAGAAGAGCATCGAACCGGATGAAAACCTGTCGGAACTTTACAAGGATGTATTCTTGTATCACTGGAAAGAGGAGGCCCACCACGCTGTCATGGATGCCCTTGAATGGCCTCGGGAGGACAAGAAACTCAACGCGGCCGAGAAGGATCGGGCCATTGATGAAGTGATCGAACTCATCGGCGCGGTGGACAAGATTTTGCAGACCCAGAGCAAGTCGGACACGGAGTATTTCTTCAAGATCAGCGACCGATCGTTCAGCGAAGACGAAGTGGTCCGCATGAAGGACTGTCTTCTCAAGGCCTATCGCTGGCAGTACATCTTTTCAGGTGTGGAACACCCTCGATTCAAGGCGCTTTTCAATAGCATGATTACGGAAGCCCAGGGGCAGCGCGTGGGCCAGGCGCTTGCTCCGCTCATGTGATCTCTTCAGCAAATCATGGGATCAGCCGTCGGGACCGGTAATGGGCCCAAGGTATTGGGATGACCGAGGTAAAAATCCTCTTCGTTAAGGAAAGGCCCATCCATCTTGTTTTTGAGAAGATCAGCAATACGACTGCCTATCCTCAGTGGGTGCCCGACAAAAGCGGATTTTTCCTGGAAAGCCAGATCACATCCGAAGGGCCGTTTGGATTGGGGACAACCTATACGGACAAGCTTAAATGGCGGGGGACTGGGAAGTACCCTAGCTGGCCAAACGCGCCGCGAATCATGCTGCTTCGACACGGCAGCGAATGTATCTGTGCAGCGGCGTGGCCGCTATACGATCGCGATGAGTATTTTTGGCTAAACGGTTGGCGTTTGCCCCGAAGGTTCGGCCATCGTAGGCCAGGCCGAACCCATGGGGGATCATAAGGTATCCCGGCCGGGTGGATCCGGTAACTTCAAGCTCGATGGTTTCCTGTCCGGCTTCAGTAGTGATCTTGACCAGCTGGCCATCCTCGAGGCCCAGTTTTCCGCGTCGTCGGGGTGAATGATGGCCGTGCAGGCCCGTTTGCCATGGTTCCAAGCCGGATTTCGCATCCCTGTGTTGGCGTTGTAGTCCATGTGCCGGCCCGAAGACATGACGAAGGGGTAGTTCTCATGGCCTTTTGTCAGCGCTTCCGATTCCCGGGCCGGTTCGACCTCCCGAATCCAATCTGACAAGAGAGGCACATCCAGGTTAATTTTTCCGTCTCCCGTTGCCAAGGTCTGGAAATGGTCCCAGGTGACTGCCTCGACCTGGCCAAGCCACATGCCTTCGGGGCGCTCTAGGAAACCAACTGAGCGACCATACCCAACAAAGCGTATGCCGATGCATATTCTGGGTTCAGGGCAATGATCACCGCTAACATATGCCAACCAAGATGATGATTTATTTGTGTCCACCAGGGTGCGCGCTTTAAGCGGGACGAAGCTACTTCTTCTTGAAAAGGTCCTGAAGACCTTTTTGAATGACTTCCTTCGCCGCCTCTTCCGCCTGCTTTTTCAGATCCTTGGGCGTGGTCTGCTGCCCCGGCTGTTTAGCCGAAGGCGCGGCGGTGGGCTCTTGGGCCTGATTGCGCCTCAAAGTTTCGATGATTCCGGCCGTGAGGTCGGGTTTGACGTCCGGCTTATCCAGGGGCCCAGTAATGGTGACCGGGATAGGGTAGTTGGCCAGCTCCCGAAAGCTCTTTCCGCCCTGTCCCTCGCAGCTTTTCACCAGGGCGGTCGTTGCCTTGTAGTCCACCCGCTTTTTGGGCAGATCGAGTTTTCCCGCGCCTTCCACGCGAAGCAGGGGTGACTGGAGGAGAAGATCATCGTTGCTTCCAACGCCGTCGGAAAACGTCATGGAGCCATGCATTTCGGAAAACGCTGTCCGGCCTTCCGTCTTCGAGGCCTCCCCCTTGGCGGGTTTCACCGCCATCTGCAGCAGTTCGCCGACGACGTCTTCCTTCTTGAAGGACCCAATGCTCAGTGCCTCGAAAGCCCTGCAGATTTTACCGAGAATGTCTATGCCCTCGAGGCTGCCGTCTTTTAGCTGAAAAGTCACGTTTCCGGTGAGCGTTTGGGTAAGCGCGTCGGTGGTGTCGCCGACGGCACTCAACTTCACGGTCGCGTTGGCCAGACCCGTCAGCAGGGATCGGCCTTGAAGGTCCTTCAGAAGGGGGCCGGACTGCACCCCGGTCAACTGCTCGTCGAGGCTGAGGCGAGGCTGGCCGGTGCGGACGTCGACGGCGACGTTGCCTTTGTATGCACCGCCGTAGAGAGCGGCGCTCAGCGGGTTTAGCGTGAGCAGCCCGTCCTTGGCCCGGGCTTCCACCCGAACGTCTGAAAGACGGGCGTTGGCGATTTTCAGTTTGCCCAGGGCAAGCTTGCCGTCCAGGTTGAGTGCCTTCAATGCATCCACGGGGACGACCGCCGCGGCGGCGCCCGGTGTGGAAACCGCCGGTTGAGCGCCCACTTTGGGCGGTGGAAGGTAGCGGTCCGCGTCGAGGGCGTCCAGACGTATGTCGAAACTGTAGTTGGGGGCGCGGCCGAGGGTCGCCGAGAGGGACCCCTCAAGTCGGGTGTCGTCCATGCGTGCCTTCAGGCCGCTCACCGACAGCGCATCGGGAGAGGCTGAAACGGAGGCGTCCAGTTCGACGACGGTCATGGCCTTGGCATCGGCCGTTTCCGGAAGCATGTTCAACTGAGAGAACAACTGCCGAAGGTTGAAGGCAGGGACCGCGATATCGGCCGTAACCGACGGTTTGGAGGAAATGCCGGTGACCCTGGTCCTGGCGCGCAGGTTCATATCGCCCAGCTTCACCCGGGTGTCTTCCGATGTCCAGGTCTGCTCGCCCAGGTTGAGAGCGCCGGCCGTGGTGATGCCCACGGCAAGCTTGCCGCCCAGGGATCCATCCACGTCAAGCGGCTCCACCCGGATGTTTTTCAAGGCCGAATCGACGGCGACCCCGCCTTTTGCCAAAAGGCTGGTGGGTCCGCTCAGGTTCACCGCACTCACATTGACACCCGCGTCCTTGAAAAGACCTTCCAGGTTGACCCGGGAGAGCTTTTCGTCGAAAGACATCTTCGGCTCGGCGCTCCGGGCGTCCAGGACGACCGACCCGTTGAAGGTGCCGCCGTAGAGGGATGCGGAGACCGGATCCGTCCGAAGTACGCCGTCTTTGGCCTCAACGGCGACGGCGACATCGGCCATCTTCACTCCGGATGCGGTCAGACTGGAAAACCGCAGCTTGCCGTTCACCGAGAGCTTCCGGAGGAGCTCCAGGGGCAGGGCCGCAGCACCTGCGGCCCCAGCGGCCGGGGCGGCTGCGGCCGGTTTCCCTCCAGGGGTCGTCGGGGGGAGGTAACGGTCCAGGTTGATCTGATCAACGGCGAGGTCGAAGTTGACGTCCGGCGAGGCGAACCGGCGGATGCTCGCCGACCCTGAAATCCGGGAATCATCGATAGTTGCCAAAAACTTGTCCAGCCTTACGGCGTCAGCCGAAGCGGCGAAAGAGACGGTCAGCTCGGCCGAGGAAAGCACTTTGGGGTCCGCCGTCTTGGGTAGCTCTTTGACTAACTTGGAGAGCAGCGCTTTCGGACTGAACGGAGCTGTGGCGAGTACGCCCTTGACCTCCGGCTCGGACTGAAAACTGCCCACCGAAAGGCTGCCTTCGGTCTTCACCCCCATCGCCTCGAGCCGAAGCGGTCTTACCGAAAGCGTCTGGCGGTTCAGGTCGCCCTGAAAGCCGAGGCCGACATCCACGGGCATGGTCCCGCCGGGCAGGGCTTTTCCCGAAAAGGTGCCGGAAAGACGCAGCCCCTCGACGGCAAATGTCTTGGCGGCCATGTCGAAAACGGCGGTTGCGCGGCTCGGGGCTGTAAGCCGTGCGTTCATATCTTTCACGGCGAACTCCGGCACGTCCACGGCCAAATCGGAGAGGACGAGTTTTTGCCCCATGAGATCCGCCCGCGCCTTTCCGGTTAAACCCGCGCGGATGCGATCTCCGCCTCCACCAATGCTCACCGTCGCCTTCAGGGCGGGAAGATCAAAGACCTTGGCTCCCAGGTCGCCGGTCCCGCCGGCCTCCACAACCGCGGCGGCCGTGTACGGGGGGAAGGAAAGATCCCCGGCTTCCAGCCGCACGCCGCTGAATTGCACGAGACGGCGGCCGACGTCAACGGACGCGCCACCGGCCGCTTTAATCCGCAAACTTCCCCCCGGAAGGCCTTTGCCCTTGAGATCGGCGGTCAACGCAAGCCCCTCCAGCCGGCAGCGCTGCCCGGGAACGTCCAGGGTCAGGCGGACGGAGGCGTCCAGGCGGGCTTTCGGCGCGGCGTCCCCTGCGTCGACGTCGAAACCCATGGTCACGTCAACCGGATCGACCAGTGTTATCGCCGACGTTTTCACAGACAGATTTGCAACGGCGATTTTCTGACCGGTGGCGTGGTCCGACCAGGTCACCGCGCCGTCCCGGATGTCCACGCCGCCGACGGCCAGTGCGGCCACTGGGGAGGGTTGCGCTTCGCCGGTCTGAGGCTTTTGGACGCCTGCGGGCTTTGTGAGATCGTCCCAGTTGGTCCGCCCGTCCTTGGCCTTTTCCAGGTTGAGGGTCAATCCTCGAATGGTGACCACGTCAGCCTCCACGCGCTTGGAAAGAAGCGGCAGGATCTTTACCCGAACCTGGACCTGCGCCACCCTTGCAAATACGGGGGCTTCGAACCCAGGAGCATTGCCCAGTTCAACGGCTCCGACGTCGGCTCCAAGCCAGGGGAACACGGAAATGCCGATATTGCCCGGGATGGAGAGCTTGCGTCCGGTCTGCCGCTCGACCAGGGCAATGATTCGGCCCTTGTAGGCGTTGGGGTCCAGCACACGGGGAACGACGACGACTGCCACGGCAATCAAGACGACAAGAAGTCCTATGACAATGACGGCGATCTTCAGCGGTTTTTTCACGGCGAGCCTCCATTCGGTAAAACGGGAAGCGAACGGGCGACCAGCACCAGGGCGCATCCACGACGGCTCAAAGTATGGCAGATTGATGCCGAAAGGACAAGGTGCGTGGCATTGAGGAAGTCCTCAGGGCCGTGCCATCCAGACCTTCGGCGATTTCCTGAACTTCAACCCCCACTGCAACGCGCCCTTCACCGCTGGCGTTTTCTATGGAAGTGGATCATTCGAGGTAGTCCGGCATTGGACGCGGGGCCTCTGGAGTAGATTTTTCAGCACAAAGTCATATCGAAACAGGAACCCGTAGCAGTAAGACTACAAGCTCATGCTCATTAAAAAGCAGTCAATTTAGGTAATAATACTGTAAAGACCCCATCGTTAAAGTTTAAGTGTTGACATCGAGAAAAACTCATGAAAAATTAAAGCATAACGGCCGTTTGTGATGGCAGCCCAATACAACTACCCGCTATTTACGTGCGGGATGATGATCCATGAACCTTTCTTTAGATGTAAACCATAGCCTGGCAATATGCATGGTGTTTCACGTCTAAAGCAAAGGTCTTTCTATAAACGGTGCTCAACCTTTCAACTCTCCTTTTTGGATCTCAAACTATGACCCGAAAGAGAAAGGAGGCCCCATGAACGAGAATACATTTAAAATTAGACTCATGAAAGCGGACGATTTTGACGCTGTAGTCGGGATTGACGAAAAAGTACTCAGGGCTTCCCGGCCGGAGTACTATGAACTGAAGTTTGATAAACTTTTTAAATCGAAAGACTATTTACCCACGTCACTTGTGGCAGAGGAAGAGGATGGAACGGTAGTGGGGTTTGTAATGGGGGAACTGTATATGGGAGAATATGGTATTTTCCAGGAAGCAGCAACCCTGGATACCATAGGCGTTGATCCCGCTTACCAGCATAAGGGGATCGGTGAGCTGTTGATGAATGAATTTATGGATCATTTGAGAAAACTCGGCGTTAAGAAAATAAACACATTGGTCGGTTGGAATGATTCCAAGTTGATACATTTTTTTAGCGCGAACCAATTTAGTCCCTCAAAAACCATTAACCTGGAACGAAGCCTTTGATGTCGGTGAGGGATGGGTGACGGCATATCCAAGTCATTCTTGGCTATGGTACGTAGCCCAGGCGCTTATGGACGCCTCAGTGAGACAGCGGTTTCACTTAGACGGTAGCGCCGCAACACAAAGAGCAGGGGAAGATGATGAAGGGAGAATTTGCCCTGTCCGGTCGGACAGCCCTCATAACCGGAGGAAGCAAAGGCATCGGCCTGGAGATGGCCGTCTTTCTTGCCGAGGCGGGTGCAGATGTGGCGGTCGCCAGCCGCCACCTGGAAGAGGGGAAAGCCGCAGTTAAGGAGATCGAACGGCAAGGGAGAAGGGGCCTCGCCATAGCGGCCGACGTCTGTCTCCCGGCAGATTGCGAAATGATTGTCTACAAAACAGTGGATCACTTCGGCAGGCTGGACATCCTCATCAACAATGCCGGAACGAACATTCGCAAGCCTCTGTTGGAGTACATGGAGGCCGAATGGGACAGCATTTTGAACACCAATCTCAAGGGACTCTTCTTCTGCTCCCAGGCCGCCACAAAGATCATGATGAATCAGGGCGAGGGCCGGATCATCAACATGTCATCCGCGGCCGCACAACTCGGTGTTCCCCATCTGGGGCCCTACGCCGCATCCAAAGGCGGCATCACCCAGTTGACCAAGGTCTGCGCACTGGAGTGGGCCAGATACGGCATCACCGTTAATGCCATCGGGCCCACCTACATCAAAACCCCCCTCACCGCGCAATGGCTTAGCGATCCGGCACGGTACGAAACCGTGATCAGTCGAAGCGCCATCAAACGTCTGGGAGAGCCCGGAGATCTCAAGGGGATCTTGCTCCTGCTCGTGTCGAAGGCCTCCGATTATATCACCGGACAGACCTTTTATGTGGACGGAGGAGCGCTGGCAGGCTGGCCCTTGGACTGGTAAAGAAAGGACGCTCGCTGATGGACAGAATTTGGCTGAGATCGTGGCCTGAAGGGGTGCCGCATCGGTTGGACTTCCCTGAACGGCCCCTCCAAGCATTCCTGAAGAACCATGCTCGCCAATCCCCGGACAGGCTCGCCATCCAGTATTACGGCAGAGGGATCAGCTTCAGGGAGTTGGACGAGCAATCCGATCGCCTGGCGGCTGCTCTGGTGGATTTCGGGTTGAAAAAAGGAGGCAGGGTAAGTCTGTTTCTCGAGAATTGTCCACAGTTTGTCATCGCTTATTACGCGATTCTAAAGACCGGGGGGATTGTGGTGGCGGCCAATCCCATGTTCAAGGAGGAGGAGCTGAGGCACGAGATCCTCGATTCCGGGGCTAAGATCATTTTCACACTGGATCATCTCTATCCGAAGGTGAAGGCCGTAAAAAAGGGAACGCCTCTCACCCACGAGATCGTGACGAGTTATTGGGACTACCTCCCGGCCGAACCGGTGCTGCCCGTACACCCCTCCATGAAGGATAAAAAAGTCGTCTTTCCGGAGGCCCATGAATTTCTCGACTTGCTGAAACGATACGAACCAGATCCTCCAGCCATAGGGACAGATGTCCGCGAAGACCTGGCCCTCCTCCAATACACCTCGGGAACAACGGGTCTCCCGAAAGGTGCCATGATCACCCACCACAGCCTGCTCCACAATACCGTGGGCTCCGCCGTATGGATGGGGACGACCGCAGAGGATGTGGCCCTCTCCGTCCTCCCCTTTTTCCACGTCACCGGGATGATCCACAGCATGAACATGCCCCTGTATGTGGGCGCCTCGAACGTAATGCTCTCCCGCTTCGACACGGAGACGGTCGTCAAGGCCATCGACCTCTTTCGGTGCACCGTCTGGCAAAGCATTACGACCATCAACGTGGCGGTGGTCAACTTTCCGGAAATCGGCCGATACGATCTGCGGTGCCTGAGGCGCTGCGCGTCAGGCGGAGCGCCTGTTCCGGAGGAGATACTCAGAAAATGGCGGGAACTGGTGGGAACGGAGCTCGTGGAAGGTTACGGGTTGAGTGAAGCCATATCTCAAACCCACGTCAATCCCGTCTCCCGTCCCAAGTACGGATCGATTGGGATCCCGCACTTCGATGTGGACTGCCGGATCGTGGATGTGGAGTCGGGGGAAGATCTGCCGCCGGGGGCGGAAGGAGAATTGCTCGTGAAAGGTCCCATGGTCATGAAGGGGTACTGGAACCTGCCCAAGGAGACAGGAGAGGCCCTGAAAGAGGGGTGGCTCGCCACAGGAGATATCGCCAAAGTGGACGAGGAGGGGTTCTTTTACCTCGTCGGTCGGAAAAAGGACATGATCAAGGCGTCGGGCTACAGCGTGTTCCCGGCAGAGGTGGAGGCCTTGATCTATGAGCATCCCGCCGTAGAGGAGGTAGCCGTCATCGGCGTGCCCGACCCCTACCGGGGGGAGAACATCAAGGCCTTCGTCATCCTGCGGCCCGAATTCAAGGGCAGGATTACAGAGACGGATCTGATCTCCTGGGCAAAGCAGAAAATGGCCGCCTACAAGTATCCGAGGATCTTGGAGTTCGTGGAGGCGCTGCCCAAAACCGGCTCCGGGAAGATACTAAAGAGGGTCCTCCGGGAGAGGGAAACAGCCTAGCAGTCTGTCGGACTTTATTCGTAAGTCATTGAAATAAGATGAACTACCCCGCAGCAAGCTTCGGGGAACTGACCCAAATAGGGATTAGATGTGAGATTTTGAGCCTAAGGAAATAATCTAACAATATCAAAATGTTGAACCCATGCCCATATGCAAGTCCGACAAACTTCTAGGGTGGATTTAACGATTTCGAATGTGTCTTCGACGGGTTGAGTGACATCAGCCTTCTTGAGGTTGGTCAATTGATAGGCGTGTTCTATCAGGTCGAATTTGGTAAGGATCATGGCATGTTCCTGGATTACGGGTAACGGTTCAAACAAAATCGGGATCGATTGGTTTCGCCATCATCTTTTCAAATGGACCAATAGTCAGGCTGCAGTATTGGTCATGCCGCTCAGGCGGTTTCTGGTTTCAGCTGAAATGCCGTCGTTGGCCGCATTCAGAATCACCTTGGGCCTTCCGCCGAAAACCCGGTAGGCATGGTTCAAGGTGCGGTCGTCCGAGATAGAGCCAATGTCTTTTCTGGACAGCCTTTGTGAGGACAAAGCTTGTCTCCAGCCGCCCAGCCATTTGACTACCATATAGTTGGCGACCGCGACCGCGAATTGGCTGGTGTAGGGATCGTTGAACATCCCTTTTTCCGATTCGGGAGCGGTTCGATAATTGTCCAGAAGCCATGCCAGGGAAACCATATCGTGGGCCACGACCGAACGGGAAGCCATGATCAGGCCGGTCTCGGGCTGCGACACATACCCCTTGTCCGGGCCATAGGAGGTGAGAATTCTATCGGCAGCTGAAATGACAAGGCGCTGTTTATTCAGAAGGGTACTCACAGCGTTGCCTTCAGCAGTCTTCTCGTGGAAGTCGGCCGCGTCGTGATGATACGCCAGGCGGGTGTCATAGCGCCACCAGCCTACGGCGGCCTTGAGCCCGAGTGTACTACCGGCCAGGATGTGTCTGGCGCAGCGGGGCATGAGGACGATGTGATCCACCTCCTTAAGGATACCGGGCATCATGATGGGTCCCCTCCAGTGGGAGCCCGTGGCAGGATGGTCCTCGAAAAAGGCGTCCCAGCCTGCCTCCTCGAAAAAGTGAAGCTCAGCACCGGCAGCCTCAGCGGCCGGTGCCATCCCGCTGGCCTCCATAAGCCGGCGGGAGCTTCCGGTAAGTTTTTCCGGAGTCAGCTTGACGTGCTGTACGCCGCACATGTCACCGATGAGCACCCGGCCTGCGCCCCTTTCTCTTAGGAGTTCAATCATGGCCGCCACGGCTTTGGGACTCGTCGTGGCCGGATAGGGGTTTCCAGAGTTGAGGGCCGGTTTGATGAAAACCGTATCGCCCTTGGAAAGCCACGAGAAACCGTCGGCTGCCTCGGCTGTCTCCCGCAGCGCTCGTTTCAAGGCGCCATCGGGAGCTCCCCGGGGCACTCCGGCAAGAAAGACATCTGTGTCCGGTCCGGGATCCGGAACCTTTGCGCTATCGACCGCCTGATCGGATCCCAGCGACCGAGACACGGGATACAGGGCCAGGGCAATGGCACCCGCCATCATTTCCAGAAATTGTCTTCGCTTCATTTGTTTAACGCTTTCGGACTATCGTCCTTCATTCTCCGGATATCCCACGGTCTGAGCAAACATGATCTTTTTTTGCGCGGGAAGCCTTAACGCTTTGCCCAACGCTTCGCGATCCTCCGAACCCCTTACCACCGTGGCCAGTCCCTCGGACGCGCAAAAGAGGTAGACATTCTGGCAAATAAATCCTGTGTCCGCGGCCGAATAGAGTGCCTGGTCCTCAGCTGAGGCGCCACTCATTCTTGCCATATCTGCCATATAGATCAGGTTGAGCGGGGCTCTGGCCACGAATCCTGAGATTCTCATTTCTGCATGAGCACCAGATCGAATTCACCCCCCAGGAATCTCCACTCAATGCTCGGGTTCGGTCATCTGTTTCTGGAGATCGATCATCGCCCGTTGGCTCACTTTGATTAGCCCCTGCTGAGGACGATCAAGATCCGTAATCAGCATCATGACCCCGGAAAAAGTGAGGACAAGCGCGAATACAGCGATCAGACTGCGCGTTCCGCTCAGCCCAAGTTGGTACCCAATTCCTGCCATGGCGAGCACCGTCACGAAGTAGAGTACAACCCAAACGATTGGGGGGATGCGATTGTACAACCCTGCGGTCACTCTTTTCGAGTGGAGGTCGATTACGTCGTTCAGCGATTGGATGAAGAGTCCCACAACAATCGAGGCGGTATTGACCCTGCCGAGGCTGGCTGCCTCAGACCAGAGCTCGTTTTGCAACTGTTCCGAGCGGACTATCGCCTGTGCAATCTTCTCCGAGGTAAGATCGCCCTTGGGTACCCGAGCGTCTACGTAGTCGCGTAAAAGGCTCCGAATTTCCGCCCGATGGGGTTCCGGTAGCAAATCGGCACGCAAATAGGCCGTCCCGATCGCATTGGACTCATCCAGAACCAACTGCTTTCTTGTATCGAACCGGGATGCCGCCAACCCGAAGGTGAACGCCATGATGAATGCTAGCAAACCGAGTGTTGCCCCAATAATCGAACCGACCGGCGCCTCCTGCTCATGTTCGGGGCTTCGACGCCTGCGCCTCCCAAGCCGGAACCCTCCCTCCACTGAGACAAGGACGACCAAGACCGTGACCGCGAAGAGCCCCCACAGCGGCAAATAATCAAACAGATGTTCGGGTTGCATAGGTGATCCTCCATACGGAAAAAGTGACCCCACCCGGCCAAGCGGGAACGAAACAGGTTTCAGGTTTCGGGTCTCAGGCCCGCCCCCTGAACACGGAAGCCTGACACCTTAAATCGTGACCATTTTGCGCACAAATTCACCGCTAAGAGCATGGAGAATATAGCGCTGGATGATGGCCCCGGCAACCCCCACAACGAAGAATGTTAGCCGGGAATTGTCCGTTCTTTTTGGTTTACTGCCGTCTTCTGTCACTCAACGGTTCACTTTCTTTTGGTGTGTCTTTGGAATAGTAGAGCGCAACCAGTCGGGCGATTAGCAATGTCGCATAAAACATGCCGCCATCGCTTCTGTCATCGCCAGCATCCGCGCTGCGTTCGACACCGGGATAATGTCCCCGTAGCCGACGGTGGTGAGCGTAGCATAACTGAAGCAAAGGCCCCTGAAGCCTTCCAAGGATCGAATGGAAGCGGGCCCCACGGTGAAAACAAAGGAATCAGGAACCCACCGGGCGACCAGTATGTAAGCCAATGCCCAGAGCCATCCCAGCATCAGGTAGGTCGCCGCACCCGCGCACAAGATCTCAGAATCGACCCGGGGCGCCCGAAGGATAAAGCGAAGGAAATGCAGAATGACGAACAAGAAAAACAACATACCTGCCCCAAGGAACACTTCCGCGGGCACCAGGTCCGGCCGCAAATGATTCAGCCATTTCCCCACAACCGCAGGGATGACCAGCACAACGGCCCACACCATGGTCCTGCGACGGTCGCCAAGCGCCGGCACCGCTGTCAAAAGGACTATGGTTAGGAGCACCGTTTCGAGGACATCGCTGCCACGAACATGCTCAATGAACGGAATGGTGACGAACACAAGAACCAGCGCGGCAAGCAACTGAGCCATGGAAAACCGAAAGACGCCTCGCTTGGAACGGATCTTCGCATCAGGCTCGGGGGCCGTCTCTTTCGGCATCATATGTGCGTCTTGCGGCATAATCTGTCCAATCTCCAGGTGATGCAGGCCTTTGGCAGCAACCAAAGGCTTTCCCGGACGCCTCAAAGGGCAGATCAACGGCCACTTCTTGCATTGCGGGAAGCATACAAACGGGATAACGGAACCGCGGTGATCCCGTGCAAAAAAACACTGAGTAACACGGTGAGCACGATGATCGACAACATCCGCTCATGCCCTGCGAAGCCAAGATCGTTGACCACAATCAGCAGGTATAGCACGGAGGCAATTCCACGCGGGCCGAACCACCCAATGATGCCAATCGACAGCCGGTCCAACTTGGTTCCCATAAGGCTGACGGCAACCGGCACCATGCGGATGACCGTCAGACTCAAAATCGCATAAATCCATGCCCTGGCATCCCAATAGCCGGCCGCCTTCGGCACAGCGACCAACCCGAAGATCAGAAAAACAAACAGCGCCAACTGTTGACCTTCCGCTTCTCCAAATTCCTGGACCCGTTCACGCACGATCGGCGTATGGGTGCCCAGCATCAGGCCGCCGAAAAATGCGGCAATGAATCCGTTCCCATGGAAGAGTTCCGCCGTGGCATAAGCCAAAACCGCCAGGGACCATGCAGCCAATCGTTGAAATGTCGGATTCATCCACCCGGCCTTGGACGCCTTGTCGAGCAGCCGTCCGCCCTGCCATCCCACCAGCGCGCCCAGGAGAGATCCGAAGAGAAACTGTTTCAGGGTGAATAGCAATCCAGTAGGCCGCGCCCATTTTTCCAGGTGCGACAGAAGAGAGTCCGGCAATGCAGACCAGGATGGGGGGCAGTGCGATGCCGTCATTGAGTCCGCTTTCGACTTTGATCGCCTCCTTTATGTTTGCCGGGACGGCAGGGCTCGTCACTACCGGCAGGCCCAATGCGGCATCTGTTGGAGAAAGAATGAATGCCATGAGGGCCAAGGCCCAAAAATTCATATTTCCAAAAAGAGGCACCGCCACTACGAGCCCAAGAAACATGGTCAATGGTAAACCGATGAAGAGCAGTCGAAACGGCACCCCCTTTTCCCGGATCAACGATCGAAGATCGATCGTCGACGCATCGACAAAGAGGATGAGCACGAGAGTCACTTCAACGAGAACTCGAACCAGCGGTGCATTAAGCACTGGTTTGAGCAACCCGACACCGATTGGGCCTGCGACCATACCGACGGAAACAAACACCATCGCCGCTGAAATCGGCGAACGCTCCGACAAACGGGAAAACAGGCCATACCCGAAAATCAAGAGGGCGGCAAAAATGAAGACGGGATAGTCGTGCATTGTTTTGCTCACTTAGAATCCTGGCCAGCAACTTCTCCGCACCATGCAGGGAAGTGCTCGATGGCCCTCTAGGACGGGGTTGTCTACTCGTCTAGGGCCACCCCTTGGCCAGGCTGAGATGCGAGTGTGGTTGTCCCCTTCAGCGAAGGGATGGTGAAGGGTCAGTGACGGAAGAGCGTCATTCTGGCTCAGCACGCAGATCATGATTGCGGCCAGCCTAAGGATGACAGCCAGCCCTGCGCCATCGGCCGCAAGGCGCGTGGCGCCATCTTCGTATCTACCATCAAGACTTCGGGCACATGGAAGTCTCGGCGATTCGGAGAAAGACCATCTATTGAGTGGTGGCCAGTTTCCTGATCTCGGCGGCGATTTCCTTGCTGAGCTCAACGAGGGCCTGGCTCTGGGCCAGGACCAGCGCGTCGTAATCCGTGCCTTTCACCTCTACCCTGATCACGGATTTTCGGGTCACAAGGACCTTGTCGTCACGGCCCAGGACCGCCCATCGGACGTTGAGCAAAACAGCCTCACCTGGGGCCCCGTCAAACTGCTGGACATCCAAAGGCACCTTAAAGCCCAACTCAAAGTAATCCCCCCACGGGTGGGCGACCACCTTGTCACTTCCAAGCAGAAGGGAAATGTTTTCAGCGAGGACCTGAAGGAAATCCTCCTGAAGGGACCCGGCCCACCGTTGGAACTCATTGACCCGCACCCTGATGGGACTTTCTCGCGTGATGAGCTGCGGCCGGTTCAGGTACTCAGGAAACGAAGCCGGCCCAACGCCCACGACCAGGTCTTTCACACCGCCCTGTGTGGACGTGGTCTCTTGCCCGGCTGTAAGCGGCTTCAGCATGTAAAAGTCCGCTGAAGGGGTTACCGCCCCACAGCCTGAAACCAGCATAATCACGATGGATGCAAGAAATAGAAATTTGGTAGAGATGGTCTTCTCTTTCATGGTCATTTTCCTTTCCCACGGATGAGCGCATCGGGGTGCCGCTCCAGATAGTCCGCCATGACCCGGATCGAGCGTGCCGCCGTCGAAAGCTCGCTTAAAACCTGTTTCAATTCGTGTTGGAGCGGCGACTCACTACTCAGGGTCATTTGCGCCGCCAACAGGGTCTTCTGCGCCTCCACGATGGCCTGATGAAGCGCCGGAGTCAGATCCGACCGCATGGCCTTCACCAGCCCCTGGGTATCCTTCATGGTATCGCTGAAAGCCCCGGCTGCCTTCTTCAGGTCCGGCATCACCTGTCGATCCAGGTCCCCTGCCACATTTCTGAACGTCTCAAGCGTTACCTGCAGGTCCTTGATCGCCTGAACCAGATCAGGTGAATTGGCCAGTCGCCCTGCCCCTTGGGCCGTGTCCCTGAGACCGTTTCCTATCTCTTCGATGGGAAATTGTTTCAGCTTTTCCATGAGCGCCGTCAAGTTCATGGTGACTTCTTCCATCTGCGAAGGAACGGTCGGGAACCCGGGGATTTTCTCGTTCCACTTGATCTTGGCAGGGGCCGCTTCGGGGTGGATGTCAAGATCCACATAGAGCTGCCCCGTCACGAAGCTCCCTGTCTTGAGCTGGGCCCGAAGCCCCTTTTCCACGAGCCGGTCCATCAATTCGCGGCGTTCGGCCTCTGATGGCCCGCTTCCCGCCGCCGCCAGCCGTTCCGGCTCGATCTCAACCAGCACAGGAATCCTGACTTCAACATCCTTCATGTCGATTTGAAGTTTCACATCGAGCACCTGGCCGAGTCTGATCCCCCGAAACTCAACCGGTGCACCGATGGTCAAACCTCTCACCGAGCCAGAGAAATCGAGCAACCACCTGATCTTTTTGGTATAGGTCTCCGTGTGGGCCGATTGTTTCGTGTCATAAAGGGGGAAGATATGCCCCTCTTCTGCGGGCCCCCCGGGCTCAAGATTGGCGGGTGTTTCAAACGCCACACCCCCCGACATCACCGACAAGAGGGACTCCGTGTTGATCTGGATGCCGCTTGCATCCATCGTCACATCCAGGCCGCTTGCGTTCCAGAATCGCGAGTTTTCTCGCACAAGCGCGTCGAAAGGCGCGTTGATGAACACCTTGATCAGGATCGCCTGGCCATCTTCCTGCATCTGGTAGGCCACCACCTGGCCCGCCTTGATCTGGCGGTAGTAAACCGGCGCGTTGATGTCAAGGGACCCCAGTTTCGATGCCCGCAACACGAATTGGCGGCCCGGAAGCCCTTCGGTAATGATCGGCGGGACTTCGAGCCCCTTGAAGGCCCTTGCCGGCTTCCCCCCTTTTCCTGGTTCCATGCCAATATAGGCCCCTGAAAAAAGCGTCCCCAGCCCCGAGACCTCCCCTGCGGCCACCCGCGCCCGAACCACCCAGAACCGGGTCTTGTCCGACAGGTACCTTTCTGCCCCCTTCACCAGGTTCGCTGTGAGGATCACATGGGAAAGGTCTTCGCTCAGCACAATAGCATCCACCTGTCCCATTTCCACGTCCTTGAACTTGATCTTGGTCTTGCCCGCCTCAAAACCATCTGCACTCTCAAAGGTGATGGTGATGGTCGGCCCCTTCTCAGTGATGGCCTTGTACCCGAGCCAGCCGGCAATGACAAGCGCCACCAACGGCACCAGCCACACGATGGAAAACGACCGTTTGGCCTTCACCACCGCCTTGGGCGCCGCATCAAGGGAGGGCTGTTCCGTCTTCTTTTCGTTCATCTCGTCATTTCCTTTCATCCCAGATCAGTCTGGGGTCAAAGCTCATGGCTGCAAACATGGTCGTCACCACCACCGATGCAAAAAAGATCGCCCCTACGCCGGCCTCGATCGTTGCAAAGGCACCGAGCGCCACCAGGGCAACCAGAATGCTCACCACGTAGACATCCAGCATGGACCAGCGCCCCACCGCCTCGGTGATCCGGTAAAGACGCGTTCGCTCCGCTCGCCGCCACTTCCATCCGCGCTGAACCGATATCAGCAAGAATGTGAGTATGAGCAGCTTCATGAGCGGGACCAGGATGCTGGCGATGAATATCACGAGGGCCAGGGGCCACATGCCTGTCTGGATAAAATAGATGACACCGCTCATGATGGTGTCCTCCTGGGTCATGCCAAGAGAGGTCACTTTGGTGATGGGAAACACGTTGGCCGGGATGTAGAGGACGTAAGCTGCCAGAACCAGGGCCCAGGTGCGGGCAATGCTGTTGGGCTTCCTCTGGTGAAGCGGGGCACCGCAGCGGGGGCAAAAAATTTGGGCCGATTCCTGCAAACTGGGCGGCCGGCTCAACAGGTGGCAGGTTCGGCAGGCAATGAGAGAGAGCTCTTTTGCGGTCACCATTTTTTCGTTCAACGTTTTCTCTCCCACTCTTCCCAGATGAAATGGGGGTCCAAAGACGAAAGAGATGCCGCGATCACAAAGATCAGCGCCAGAAAGGCATAGAGGGCCAAACCCGGCACTAGCGTAGCCATCTTGCCAAGCTTCACCGCAGAGACCAGGATGGCCAGCATGAACACTTCCAACATGCACCAGGGCCTGATCGACTGCAGGTACCTCAGGACCAGCGGCAGTTTAAAGGGAATCCGACTCAGCTTGAGCGGCAGATGAATGGAGATGAGACCTAAAAGCTGCATCAATGGCAGCAGAATCGTCGTCAGGAAAACCAGGATGGCTATCTCCCACATGCCCTGGCTGTAAAGCGTCTTGACCCCTGTTGCCAGCGTGGTTTCTTGAATCTGTGAACCCACCTTGAACCCCAAAAAGGGGTAGATGTTGGCGATCACGAAAAGCACCACCCCCGCCATGCTCCAGGAAAGCGTCCGGTCCAGACTGTTCCGCTTATGCTTGAAAAGCGTCGCCCCGCAGCGCACGCACTGGGCAGCACCCCCCTCGGGCACTTCCCCAATCCACTGAACCAGGTCGCAGTCATGGCAGGCCATCACCAAACTATGCATCTATATCCCCTTTCCTTGGAGAATCTCCTTTTCATTCAGCCAAATCAGTTCGCCCTTTTGAGCCCTAACACGGATAAACCGCAACCAAATCAGGTGTCAGGTTTCGGGTTTCAGGCCGGCCCCCTTAACACTGAAACCTATCATTGCCCGCATTTTGCCGCTAAGGCACTGAACCGGAGCGGGAGGGACCCGGTTCAGAAACGGTAGACGACGTTCAGGTTGAACACATGGATGAAGTTCGGATCGTATTCTCCCTCCAGACTGCCCGTGAGTAAGTTACCTGACTTGTTGATCTTGCAGTCTCCGGCGTCGATGAGGGTGTAGGCCGCACCCACCGAGAAATTCTTGCTCCAGTCGTACTGCACGCCGGCCGCGTACCGGTACTGGCGGTCCACCGGCAAGACGGGCGAGCGGTCTTTACTGCTCGAGATTGGGGAGGTGTCATAGGCCCAGCCGGCCATGAGCACCCATGGCTCCGCCACCCGGTAGTAGGCCCCCAGACCAACGTGGTATGTATCTTCCCAGCTCAGTTGTACACTCTCGGTGTTGCCGTTGGGCACCGAGATCTCAGCAAGTCCGAATCTGCTCCAGTCTTGCCAGCTGACGGTGGCGACCAGCGCCAGATCCCGAGTGAGCTCGTGGTAGGCGCCGACCGCCACCTGCTGGGGAATGTTCCAGTTGATCTTGAGGTCGGAGTCGAGTATGCCGGACGCCTTCAGGAGAGCCCCGATGCCGCCCGTGAGATCGATATTCTTGAACGTCGGCTCGTCTTTGAAATTCAAATCAACCTCGGAAACATACGTGACCCCCAAGCGGGTCTGAGGGCTCACCTGGAACAGGACCCCGGCGTTGAAGCCGTAGCCCACATCCGTGGCATCGTACTTGAGACGGCCATCACCCGGCTCGCTGGGCCTGACCGTATTGATCGCTGTCCGGTCGCTCATCGCCCCGTAAACGATGCTGACACCGCCACCGACGGACAGCCACGGGTTGAACCGGTAACCGACACTCGGGTTGATCGCCGCCGTGGTGAGAGTCACTCTCTCGGCGTAGTAACGTCCGGACCAGTTGTCGCCGTAATCCAACCCGGCGCCCATATAGGACCCGAAGCCCACCCCCAGCTTCAGGTCCGGGTTCAGGCTGTGAACGTAGTAAAGCGTTCCGGAAGGGGCGAAAACGCCGGCGTTGCCGACACCACCGCCGGAGACATCCGTTTCCTTGACCTTGAACTTGATGTCCGGAAAGAAGCCGAGAAGGCCGCCCTCAAACTGGGAACGATCCAGCCGCGTCATCCCGGCCGGGTTGCCGCTGGCCGTTGAAGCGTCCATGGCGGCAGCCTGGCGGCCGGCGCCCGCCACCCCCATGTCAGGCGTCGCCTCCTCGTACAGCCAGAGTGCCCCTGCGTGGGCCGACGCGGCTGCCAGAACCACAAACAATGCTGAAATAAACACGCTGCGAGCACACTTTCCCATACTCTCCTCCTTTGTGACTGAAGCTGTGGGAGCGGCATCCTGCCGGGATCTGAAACAGAGGACCATTTCTGAAGGGCAGGAAGCCACTCTCACACATGTCTATTTATCGCTCTGCGTCGGCTCCGTGCAACCTCCCGACCGGGGGTCGGCTGTCGTCTCCGCCTTTGAATCGCCCAAAACGCGCACCTCGCGCTGGGGAAAGGGAAACGACATTCCTGCCGAACGTACCGCATCGTACACGGCGGAGGCAAGGTCGCTCCGGACTACTCGCCAGTTGCGGAACTCATCCGTCCAGGCCCGCAGCTCGAAGTTGATCGAGCTGTCGCCATAGCCCATAAAGATACCCACCGGCGGAGGGTTTTTTAAGACGGCCGAATGTGCCTGCGCAGTCTTCACCAGTAACTCGATCACCGCCTGCGGCGCGGCGCCGTAATTCACGCCCACAGGCAGCTCAATGCGCCGGAGCTGGTCACTGAGGGTCCAGTTGGTCACGTTGGCGGTGATGAACTGCGCATTGGGGATGATAATATCTGCCCCGTTCCGGACGCGCACCGTGCTGGCGCGAAAGCCGATCCGGCGCACCTCGCCCAAGAGATCACCCACCTCGATGGTGTCGCCAACATGAATGGGCCGCTCGAAGAGCAGGATCAGCCCGCAGACGAAATTGTTTACCACACTCTGCAGCCCGAAGCCAATACCCACGCCAAAGGCGCTGGCAAGAACAGTCACCTTGGAGAGATCCATCCCCAGCACGCCCAGGCCCACCACAATACCGAGGGCCAGGATGGTGTAATGAAGCAGGCGGGATGCGGCGTAAGCTGCGCCGCTGGGCATGTGGGACCGGGGATACACTTCTTCCTGAAGCGCGAAACGGATGAAGCCCGACAACAGATATGAAGCCCATATGGTGAGGCCGAAGGCGATGACGTCTGCGATGGAGATGCTGATGGAGCCACGCTCCAGCTTCATTGCCAGGATGGCGCTTCCCACGGACACGATCGGATCCAGCAGCCCAACGTGGTCGAGCGACCGGACCGCCCAGCCTAAGACGGCCAACCACACGAGCAGTCGGTATGCACGTCTTTCCAGAAGATCGCGATGATGCCGGACCATTTGCAGCAACCGAAGCGGCCGCATGCGCAAGGCGACTGCCACCAGGCCGCCAGACATCCGCACGCTGGCATAAAGCGCCAGCGCCAGCGCGGTCGCCGATATGGTCCCCGACGTGATGATGCGCCCCAATCGCATGTAGCCCAGTGCCCCGCTGGCAAAGCCCACAACAAGATAGACCATGACGAATTTGGCGAATACCTCCATGGCCTGCCTTCGACCGGACCCTGTCTCCGGGGGAAAGGTTTTCTGCAGCCTGCGGGACGCCAGCAGCCACCTTACCACTGCAATGGACGCCACGCCCTCCAGCAGAAGAACGACCTGCTCGACGACCACTGTGCCGCCGAAAACCCCTCGAAAAATGTCTAACGCATACAAGGCGGCTGAGGCATAAATCCCTGGCATCACGCGGGGGGGCAAGGCAGGTTGAACCAGCCGCACGATCGGTATAAGTGCGAATGCCGTAAACAGATCTTGCACCATGGGAGGGGTTGGTGAACCGTACCTGGTCGCCACAAGCCAGACGACAAGAAGCGATGCCGAGTAGGGTCGGTCAAATACTTCCGCAACCAATGATGGTTTTCCGCCTTCGGACGGCCATCGGTGCAAGAACCGCCGCGCGCTAACGAACAACCCTGTCAACAACAGGAAAAGGCCAACTTCCAGGGCCATCTCTCTGGAGGGATCGCGAACGTATTGCACCAGCTCGATCCAGAAGCTTCTGGCGATTTCGCTCACATGGGTGGGCAGAGATGCCTTTGGGTACTCCCACTGTTCGAGACCCCAGATCGGAGCCCGCTCGCGCGTGAGGATGCCTGAAACGGCCCCCTTCTGGGCCTGCGCGATGCGCGACAACGCGTCGTCGCATCGCGTCAGTTCTTCTGAGACGCTGATCTGGAGATTGAGCAATCCGTCATGGTGCGCGCGCAGGGGAACCTGCGCTGCATCGATGGCGTTTAACACCGTCTCGATTTGTTCCAGAGTCGCTGTCGGAGCCTGCGACGTCTGTGCGGCTTCTCGGGTCCGGGTCCATGTCGCCTGAAGAGACGTTATGTGGCTCAAAATTCCCTGCAACTCGACGGTTCTCTGGGTCAACAGCGTGAGCCATGTGCTCACCTTCAGATGCGTTCTCTGCCACAGCGCCTGCTGCGCCTCCAGGGTCTCCAAGGGAGGCTGCTCCCTCAGGGTGGCGGAAGTGTCTGTGAAATCCAGGTCGATCTGCCGGCTGACTTCGGGAAGCGATTTTTGGACCTTTTCGATCTCAGGGGTGAGGGTGAACTGCGTGTATACGGTACGCAGGAAATTCGACACCTCCGTGGCCTGTGCTGCGACCTCCGTCACCGGGATCGGTTCACAAGCCTGGGGAGCAGGGGCTTTCTTCGGGGTGGCCGGGGTCTTCTCCTCCGCCGTGTGGCCCACCACGGCTGTCAGGAAAAAAAGAATGACTAGACCAGTGCAAAAAAGGGCTTTGGCCCAGCCCGGCGTATTATTGTTCAACTTCCTTCGCAGTTCACAGCCTGTTCCGCTCGGTTTTCTGATATCTCCTGACGTCAGCATCCTATATTCCCCATGCGGCCTTACCGCCTGCGGCATTACGGCCTGGCCGGGTTCCCTATTCCTGGTCCAGCCAGGGTGGATGACCGCGGGGGACTTTCCCCTTACCAGTTGTGGAACGCGCCGGGGCCGGCTGCATAGCACCCTGTACCCCCGTCAGGACAAATCACGATGTAACTGTGGCGTTTTCCGCAGCCTTCCACGCCGATCGTATACTCCGCCCTTTGGATGCCGTTCACAAAGGGCCCCTGCAGGGCAGGTTGGACGACTTCTCTCGAAATCAGGACCGGGGTTGCCTGTTGGCAGTTCAAGTCGAACTGCCCTCGACCCAAAGCCGTCTGCATGGCCATGCCCTGTTTGTTATCAAGAAACTGCGACTGGCTGGCACAGCCTGCCAGGGCCAATAGCCCAAAGATCATCACGAGAATGGCGAAAGACTTAAACATATGCAACCTCCTTTTCGATGAGTGTCATTGGCAGCCTGCCAAAAGTCGTCGCGCATCGCCCGCTGCGTTATTGCTTCGCGCCGTGAGCCTCGTCCATGAACAGCTTGATTCTATCTCCCCAGAACTTGAAGGCACCTTCAAAGGACCCCCATTTGCTGAACCGTTCAGTGAATCCAGCGCTTTTCCCCTCCTGTGGGCATCGGTTCCTTTCTTTCGTTTTGATTACCGTCTGCGACTCCCGCTGCCGGCGGACGAACCCCTCCCCGAGCTTGAGCCTGACGTCCATCCGCTCCCGCTTGACGCAGCGGACTGGAACCTGCTGGCGCTCTGGCTCTGCTGGTTCCCCCATGAGCGTGCCTGCGCCTGCGACTCCATGCTCTGCATGTTCTGACTCCGGGTGCCGCTAGAAGAAGAACCCATGCTGGAAGCGCGCTGTTGCTGGTACGAACTGGCCTGAGACTGCCGGCTGGAGGTGGCGCTGGACGAGACGCTTTGTTGTTGAGCGGCACTTGCCCCCGACTGACGGCTCGAGCTGGAAGCGGCCGTCGAACTGGTGGTGTTGGTAGGCCTTTGTGGTTGTGGTTTGGTGGTGCTCTCCCACCCGCTGCCGGAGTTCTGTGACCAGCTGCCATCGGAGTTTCTCTTAAAAACCGTGTCACCATTGCTGGCGTAGACATCTCCTGACGAGCTTTTGCCGACGGCGCCCTGACCTTGCTTCGTGTTCCACGCCGCCGCACCAGTGCCCTGGTTCGTCTTCACGCCAGCGGCGCTTCCATGTTGACCCGAGGCATAGCCGCCCGCCGCGGCCTTGCCTGTGGTGGGATTGTAAGCCGCCCCGCGGCCCGCCGAACCGGAGGCCGTGCTGACCTGGCCGCCGGCCGCACGGGCGCCTGTCGCGGCATTGTAACTGCGCCCGGCGCTGGCACTGCCGTAAGCGCTCTTCCGGTAGGCACTGGCAGAGTATGTACCGGAGCTGGCATTGAAGGACGCAGATCTTCCCGCCGAGCCATAGGCCGTGTTCACTTGACCGCTCCTCGAGTAGTTTCCCGTATAGGGGTTAAAAGTCGCCGACCGGCTGGCGCTGCCATACGGGCCATAAGCATAACTCGACCGGCTATAAGTTCCCGTGGACGGGTTGTAGCTGGCCGAGTATCCCGCACCCCCGTAAGGTCCGTAAACCCTGCCGCCTGAGCTGTAATAGCCGCCATAGCCGTAATGATACCGCGCGGCGCAACCGTAGGAGTAGTAACTGGGATAGCGCGGGTAGTAATAGTAATGATGGTGGTGGTCGTTCGCGATGGCCGCCCCGATCAGCATGCCCGCGCCGAACATCAACACGCCCGTCGCCGCCACGTACTCTCCGCTGTAGCCGGCAGTCTGGGCGTAGGTGACGGTCGTCGGCGTGGCGCTTTGGACGGTCACGTAGGTGACGTTATACGTCGGGTTCGATGGCGGGATCGTGTAGATGGCCTGCGGAACGGATGTGCAGTAGGTCCACGGCCCGGTCGCGCTGGCGCCGCAGAACCAGACGCCTTGATCGCAACAGTAGTAGCTGCCGCTGACAAGGAACACGCTGTTGGGAGAATTGGTCGCGTACTGCACCGTGGTGCCTTGGATGGGGGCGAATTGCGGCTTATCGTCGTAAACCACGTTCACCACCTTCTTATTGTTGATGTCAACCGTCGTCGTCGTGGGAATGGATGCCAGCAACACGGCGTCTTTCGCCTCGCGCGTTCCAGGCACTTCCGCTTTCACGAACGCCACGGGGTCGTCATCAGGAATCTGCGCGAAATCCGACGGGAGATCTGCGCTGGCCGCGGACCACGGTCCGTTGACACTTTCCCCGCGGAACCATCGACCCGCCACGAGGAAGTAGAATTTCCCATCACCCGTGTCAAGGAACAGCACGCTGTCCGTGTTTTTCACGCTCAGCAACCGCGTCCCTCGGACGGGCACGTACGTGGGCTCACCTTTGGTCAGAATCAGCTCGGCGGGTTCCGTAGTCACAAAAACCGCCGGTGCCACCTTTGCCGGTTTGCCTGGCAAGCGCTTGCGCGCTTCAGCCCAGTTCTCATTGGCAGGCAGCGAGTAAACGGACGGCGGCAAGGTTTTGGCCGGAGTCCACGCCCCCTTGAGCGCATCCGGAGCGGTCAGCCAACCTTCACCATTGAGCAGGTAATACTGTCTGCTTGCGGTATCGTAGAGCATGTCCCAGTTGGTGTTGACCGCAAACAGCAGGTCTGTCCGATTGGTTTCCACGGGTTTGAATTCCGGATCGCCCATGAAGATCACTAAGATGGCGGGTGTGGCGCTGTAGAAAATCTTCGGGGGATTGAGGTTGATTTCCACAGTCCGTTGGGTGGGCTCCGTGGCCGGATCCAGATACGCCAGCAGCCGCTCGATCGAGAGGGTGGTCACCTGGCCGAACGGGTAGAGCGCTTCGACGGCCTGGCGAAGCGCCGTCAGCTCCGGCTCGGTCACGTTCGCAAATCGCAGGTCGCGCTTCAACGGCGTGATGGCAACCGTTCGCGTCTCATGATCCGTAACAGTGGCCGCGTCCACTTCCGCCACGCCGAACCGCTCCTCTTTCAACACGCCTTTGACCGCAATAGCACAGCGGAAATGCAGCTTCGTGTAGTCGTTCCAATAATCTACCTGCGGCTGATAAACGGTCAGTTGTTTGCCATCCTTCTTGAAAACCCTCGGCCAGCCGAGATCGGCTGCAAATAGAAACGGAAGCTGAACAAAAGCAAGGATTGCGGTGGCCGCCACGGCCAACGTGCATACCCGCGAAAAGGATGGGAGACAGCCCACCATAAGCTTTTGGCGGTTTTGGCGAAAAGTACAACTATGCAAATAACGATAAATTGAATTCATCTCTGCCGCCTTTCTCTAAACCGTTGTCGAACCGCGTTTCTCGGCAACCTATCCAGTACATGACTAAACGATAGGTATATCCCTCTCAAGACGTACGCCAGCGCAAAGATGGTCTCAAACCTCAAGACTAAGCCCACCCACGGTCTAGGGCGGTGAAGGCCAGGCAGCCAGAATGAAGACCGGTTGACCTTTCACGAAGCCCAGTGGCGACGGGATCGTAATCGAGCGGCATCTAGGGATCTCACGGCCTTCATCATGAGGTGCACGTCAGCCCCGCGTGAGGCTGGCGTGCACCTGATCGGGCGATTCACTCACTTTGTTTCGCCGGGCTCCCATTTTTCTCGGCGCCTTGGCCGGCGTCTCAGTTCAATTCCTTGTCCTTATAATACTTGGCACCGGTGAGGCTGATGCCGACGACAAGGCCTTGATCATCGAGCTGATACATTTTCACGCCCTTCGCCACCGAAACGGCGCCGGAAACCGCCCCGCCTTTGGTCTTGGTTTTTGCCTCTGCCATCGCATTGGCCCCAAACTCCCAACCCGAATTCACGAATTTGTCGAACGCCTCCATTGTCTCGAAAGTGAACACAACGCGGAATTTCGAGGCCCCCAAACCCATGCCGGGCTGCAGTTCCAGCATTTCCATGAAAGTCTCCTGCTTGGTGGCGTTGTTCACTGCCACGCCCTTACCCCGGGCCCCGCCCATAAACATGACCTTGAACCCAAAGTCGCTGAAAACCGCATAGCCGGCCGAACTTGCAATGGCCTCTTTCATGGCTGGGTTCTTCTCGTAGAGCTGGGAAAGCGTGGTATTTGCCATGTTGCGCACCGAGTCCTGCTGCTCCTCTTTATCAGACTTTGACCAGGGGGCTGTCTGGCATGAGATCAACGCCAGGCTCATAAACATGATTACGGATGCGAATACAACGGATCGTGTCCTATTCATGCTGTCTTCCTTTCATATTGATTGATGTTTCTGGTTTTGTTCAACGCCCTGTTTCCCTATCCCCCTATATGGACAAACGGCTGGAAATGAGTCGAGATCGAAGCCGCAGTCCGGTCCCACGAGGAACCGAACTGCGGTATTCACGAATGAAACAACGTTACAGTGCGGACTAGTTCGGCCCGCTCTGCAGATGATGAATCGGCTTGCCGTCAACCGCGATGGCTTCCGTATTCTCGAGTTTCTTGATGTCCTCGGGCGACAACTGTGGGCGATCCACCTTGATCGTCAGCTTGTTGAGCTTCGCGGTCAGGGTGAACGGCGGTTGGTAGTCGGCATCGTTGACGCCGGTCAGGGTGTCGGAGCCGATGTCGAAGCTCTCGTCCCATTGCAGGATCATCGGCAGCGTGCGCGGCATGGTTATGGTTTGGACTTCCTTGCCGTCCACCTTGAGCGTGCCGGTGCCGGGCCGTCCGAGGCCGCTCATGTTGTTGAACGCGAGCGTGCCGAGGCCGAGGCCGTCATACTTGAAGTCGAACTCCAGCGTATGCTTGCCGGGCGCGAGCGCATCCGGCCCTTCCCACTTGATGCGTTTCAGGTCAATCGAGGTTCCAGAGGAACACCGGCTTGCCCTTGAGCAGGTAGAAGCCGTATCCGGCAAACCGTCCGCCGGAGGTCAGGATCATGCCCTCCGCGCCACCGTCGGGAACAGTGATGTCCGCCGTGATGGTGTACGAGGCGTCGAGCAGCATCGGGCGAATCACCCTGCGGCAGGCCGACCATGGGCCGGGTGTAAACGAACTCCGTGCGGCCGGCGGTGATGTTCGGACGCGGGGCCACGATGCGGGCCGCCACGGAGGCGTCCAGCGGGAAGACCTGATATTTCTTCCCTTCCTCGATGAACATCCTCTTCAGCTCCTTCACCTTGTCCGGATACTTGTCGGCGAGGTTCTGGGACTGACTGAAGTCCTTGTCCAGGTTGTAGAGTTCGAGGACCTGGTTATTGAGCGGGTCGGGATTGGCGGGGCCGAAGGCTTCCCACGGCGCGCGGTTCACCTTGGTGCTCAGCAGCCAGCCTTCGTGATACAGCGCCCACTGGCCCATCATCTCGAAATACTGGGTCTTGTGCCGCGAAGGTTCCTTGGCGTTCTTCGCATCAAACGTGTAGGCGAAGCTCGTGCCTTCGATGGGCTTCTGCTTGATGCCGTCCACAGTTTCGGGCGCGGGAATGCCGGTCACTTCGAGGAGGGTGGGCACCACGTCAATGACGTGCATGAACTGCTCGCGAAGGGCGCCCTGGTCCTTGATGTGACCGGGCCAGGAGACGGCCATACACTGCCGGATGCCGCCGAGCTTCGAGGCGTTCTGCTTGAACCACGTGAAGGGCGTATCAAAGGCCCAGGACCAGCCCGCCGACATGTGGTTGTAGGTCTGCTCCGTGCCCCAGACGTCATACCACTTCATCTGAACCTCAACCGGCATCTCGTTGACGCCGTTGAAAAATGCGACTTCGTTGGGGGTGCCGAGCGGACCGCCCTCGGCGCTGGTGCCGTTGTCGCCGTTGATGTAGATGATGAGCGTATTGTCGAGCTTGCCCATGTCATCGACGGCCTGGATGACACGGCCAATTTCGTGGTCGTTGTACGCCTCATAGGCGGCGAAGATCTCGACCTGCTTGATGAAGAGCTTCTTCTCCTCAGGCGTGCAGTCATCCCAGTTCTTGAGGACCTTCGTCGGCCAGGGCTCCAATTGGGTGTCCGCCGGGATCACACCGAGCTTCTTCTGGTTCTCAAAAATCCGCTCCCGCAGCTTGTTCCAGCCGTCGTCGAACAGGTGCATGTTGTGGATCTTGTCCACCCATTCCTTCGTCGGATGATGCGGCGCGTGCGTGGCACCGGGAACGTAGTAGCAGAAGAACGGTTTGTCCGGCTGGATCTGGTTGATCCGATTGAGGTATTCAATGGCGTCGTCGGCCATGCCGGTGACCAGGTTCCAGCCGGGCTTGCCGTCAAACGGATAGATCTGCGTCGTGTTGCGGAACAGGTTCGGCTGCCACTGGTTCGCGTCACCGCCGACGAATCCGTAGAAATACTCAAAGCCCTGCCCGATGGGCCAGTTATCAAACGGTCCGACTTGGCTGGCGGCAGAACGCCGGCACGTTGTGATCCTTGCCGAACCAAGACGTCGCGTAACCGTTGTCCAACAGAATGCGGCCTATGGTGGCTTTGTCCTTATTGATGATGCTGTTGTAGCCGGGAAATCCGGTGGACTGTTCTGAGATCACCCCGAAGCCGGCTGAGTGATGGTTGCGGCCGGTGATTAGCGCGGCGCGCGTCGGCGAGCACAGCGCTGTGGAATGAATGTTGTTGTAGCGCAGACCTGTCTTCGCGATGCGATCCATCGCCGGCGTCGGGATGACGCCGCCGAACGTGCCCGGCACGCCGAAGCCTGAGTCATCGGTCATGATGAGCAGGATGTTGGGGGCTTTCTTGGGAGGCACGATGCGCGGTGCCCACCAAGGTTTCGAGCTGAGGGCGTCATCCTTGATCACGCCGCCGAATGGTGGATCGGGTGGTGGGAGTTGCTTGCCATCGATAGTGGTGGTGGCGCTGGGCGACCCCAGCGTGCCTGTTGTCTCCTGAGCCATCACTGAAGCCTGGCAAACAAAGACCAGAGCGGCCAGTACGAAATAACCGATTGATTTTTGAATGAAATTCATAACTCTTTCTCACTCCTTTCTGGATCCAAACGCCCCATGCATCAATAGATTGGTGGTAGTTTGAAAGGCAGCATCACTATAAACCTGTTGTCTGCCCCAACTCATTGGATCCAACCCTGTTCCTCGAACCGCTTCTTGAGCACATCACCAATTTCCTTAGCGGTCTGTTTCGCCCTGCCCTCAACCGTGCTCTTGCCACTTTCTTCCCCATACACTTTCACCGCGCTGCTGATGATAAGTCCCGCCGGGTTGTGCGTGGCAATCAAGCCCAAAACCCCCAAGTCGGCCCCCGGAGCTTTGCCTCCGGTGGCATTTGTCGTGCCGGACCCGAGTTTACGCAGCCCCTGGGCCGTCATCTGGAAGCCTTCGGCTGCCACTTTCAAGTCGGACGCACCGGACCCAAATCCAACTAAAATACGCTTTGCGGCACTGCCTTCTTGTATGGAAAGGAGATAGCCCCGGATCACAATGTCGTTGATCCACACGTTCGTTCCCGGCACCCCCAGCTCGCCTGGCAGTCCCATGTTGCGGATCTCCTCGACCAGCTCTAACGCAATTTGAGACCCCAACTTCCGCCCCTCTGCGATCTCCTGGGCGGTTTGAGGCGGATCGTCCTGCGCAGAAGCCTGGTCTGAAAGCGCGGATTCGGCCGGAACATCAGTTGGCGTAGCGGCGAAATCATACACCCAGATGTGAGCGGGCCGCGGCAGTTGCGTGAGTCACGATCTCGTCGCGGTCGGTGATCTTGGTCGAAGCGCATCCGGCTGCCACCGCCATCGCGAACAGACACGCGACGATGGTTGCCAGCCTTTCTCGGAAGCGCCACGCCGGCTTCGGGTGATTTGCAGATAAAGGCGGACGTCAGCGGGTCCTGCGAGTTATTACCGGTTTGATGATTCATGGATGTTCCTCCCTTTTTTCTGTGATGTGGGTGTGTCTTGGAAATCAGAAATTAAGAATGCGCCAATAGCTCTCGGCGTTTGCGTTCCGCAAGGCAGTAAGCTGTCGGCCATGCAATCCGTGATCGTGCTCATCCACTTTCCAATCCCAACTGCTTCATGGTGTAGGCACCACACGGTAGAAGACGCCGTTTGCGCCGTAAGACGGCTGGAACCATGTGTTCCCGCACAGGTAATAGGTCTTGCCCTGGACACTCGGCGTGATGCAGCCGGCAGGCAACGCCCCGTAGATCGCACCCATCACATACGTTGTATGCGCGGCGCCAGAGGATGCTGTGCCGGTCGCGACCCCTGCATTGTAAGCGGCCGTGGTGTTGGCGGTTCCGGCAGCGACCCCTGCGTTGTAGGCAGACGAGGTACTGGCACTGCCTGCGGCAACACCGGCACTGTAGGCGCTCGATGTGGCCGCGCTGGTGTTGGCTGAGGCAATGGCCGCGCCGGTGACCAACGCCGAGAGCTGCCCCCGCTGCTGCAGCGCCCGCCGTGGACCAGCCCCCGCAGTTATTGCAACTGGATCCGTAATAATTTACCGTGGTGGGTGGATGGTACGGCGGATAATAAGCGGCAGGCGGATGGTAGTACGCCCCACCGTAGTGGGCATCGCCGTAAGCCGTCCCACCGTAAGCGCCGGTCTTCGACCAGCCCCCTCCCTCGTAGTGCGTTGCGCTGCCGCCATAGGCATTGGTATGACTGGTACCCTCTCCGTAACTGTGCGACGTACTGGTGCCCCACGTGCTAGTGTGGGAGGTTCCCTCTCCGGCGGTGTGTGACGTGCTGCCACCCCACCGGCTGCTGTGGCTCGTTGACCCATAGCTGTGTGACGTACTACCGCCCCAGCTGCCCCCATGCGACCAGGCCCCGGCCGGCCCGGCCGCAAGCGTCGTGGCCAGAAGACTTACCAGAGCAATAAAAATCGTTTTCATGGTGTCATGTACCTCCTCACTTGCCTTTGCTTTTAGGCGCTTTGCTTTTCACCGGAGCCTTGGCCTCAGGCGAGGGCTTCGGATTCGGATGGGCAAAGGCGATGGGTTTCGCACTGGCTGCGTCCGCCGAAGTGAAGGCGTCAGCGGGCACTGCAAGATCGAGCTGCCAGTTGAAAATGTCCAACTGGTGGCGCAGGTGCGCCGGGTCGTTGCGGTAAACCGCCCGCAGCCTCCGGGGCAGCTTGTCCTCGGCGCCGATCCAGGCCTGGACGAACGTTTCGTTATCGGCGTATGCCACCATGTCCGTCGTTGTTCCACCCACCGCGCGGGACTGGCCGATAAAGAAGGCAGTGATCAGCCCATCGGCAATATCCTTGTAAGGGTCGGCGACGATCACGTCGGTAAACGGAAAGTAGATCGCGGCAGAGTCAAAGGCTGCTTTCAACGCGGCGTCAATGGTAGGCGGGGCGTCGGCAACGGCCACGAGGTTTTCGGCCGGCGAGAACGCTGTCATGGTCTTGCCGTCATAGTAGAACTCCGAGGCGGGACCGTCGTATGGCGTGATGACCTTCAGTTTGTCCGGCCGCTGCAGGGTGACCTGGGACTCTGTCGTGTAGACAAGGGGGGGGCCAAGGCGGCTCGGGCTCTCGTAGGAGACCACTGCGGTGAAGCTCATCGTACGCGCAGCAACCAGTCGGCTACTTGCGGCCTTCAGAATCTCGATGGCTTTCGGCTCAAGCGTCAGTTCCACCATGGGTGGGACTTCCTTGCTCAGTGTCTTTGCAGACTTCGAAGCCTTCGGCGCTTGCTTCGTTTGCTCTGCGTTCCCACCCACGGCCAGGAACACCACCAACGCCAGGGCGATCAAGATCGACCGAGCAAGGGATTCATATTTACGCATACATTCCTCCTCTCCGGCATATTCCCAGCCTCCTAACACAAACGGTCCATCAGAAGTCGTTTTTCTCTCACACTCACGGAATCATCCCGCATTCGAACATCTTGTTGGCAATGGGCGCCGCCACTTTGTTAATGAACTCGCTGCGCAGCTGCGGATCGGAGCGCAGAAGTTGCAGCGCTTCCTGTTCACGTTCCGACTTCGGCTGGCCTTTCTTCTGCCACAACTGCTCGCAGGTGGAATTCTGGTATTTCTGGACGACTTTGTCAGCGACCATGTCCAGGAGCGGATGTTGAGCGCTGGCTACACCGACCGAAAGCAGAAAGAGCACGGATGCGAATAGGCTAATACGTCTGATCATGGTCTTTCCTCCTCTAAATGTCATCATGGGTTAAATGCGACAGCGATCAGAACAACACCGATCGCTCTACTACCTTATTACCGTAAGCTGAAGAAGGTGTATCAGGCTGATTCACTCATTTCTTAACTTTTACCAAAAACCATTTGGAAGTAAATGGGGGAAATCCTGTATTTTAATCTATGCAAGTGCGTATCCTAACAGTCTCCAATGTCAGATCATGGCTACTTTTGGCACTCCGTTTGCCCAAAAAAAGATTCTCCAGTAACAAGCTAATATTACTGATGATTCATCGGGTTTCGTGCCATGCTCCTTCAATTCATTTACCCGCGTCGGCGCCTCAGGGTGCAGGCACCACACGGTAGTATACTCCGTTCGCGCCATAGGCTGGCTGGAACCATGTATTGCCGTTTAAGTAGTATGTGGTGCCGCCTTTGTTGATGGCCGCGGAGCCGGGGGGTACCGTGGCATAGATCGCACCCGTCACATACGTTGGCTGGGCAGCGGCACCGGCAGCGACTCCCGCGTTATAGGCCGACGTGGTATTGGCACTGCCGGCGGCAACACCGGCAATGTATGCGCTCGATGTGGCTGCGCTCGTGTTGGATGAGGCAATGGCCGCGCCGGCGACCATGCCGACGGCTGCCCCCGCTGCAGCAGCGCCCGCGGTGGACCAGCCGCCGCAGTTGTAGCACCCGCTTCCATAAACGTTGACCGTGGTGGGGGGATGGTACGCCGGATAGACTGTAGCAGACGGCTTATAGTATGCACCACCGTAGTGTGCATCGCCGTAAGCCGTTCCACCATAGGCGCCGGTCTTCGACCAGCCTCCTCCCGTGTCGTGGGTCGCGCTGCCGCCGTATGCATTGGTATGACTGGTACCCTCTCCGGCAGTGTGTGACGTGCTGGTGCCCCACGCGCTGCTATGTCTGGTGGACCCTTCGCTGTGCGAGGTGCTGCCGCCAGCGCGGTTGCCGCTCGACCAGGCCGCAACCGGCCCGCACTGGAGCGCCGTAAACAGAAGGCTCACAAAACAGACAAAGATCGTTTTCATGATATGCTGCACCTCCTCACTTGTTTTTGCCTTCGGTTTTGGACGACTTGCTCTTTGCGGGCGGCTTGGCATACGCCGAGAGTTTCGCATCCGGATTGGCAAAGGGGATGGGGTTCGCACTGCCCGCGCTCGTCGAAGCGAAGGCGTCGGCCGGGACGGTCAGATCGAGCTGCCAGTTGGAGAACTCCAATTGGTGGCGCAGGTGCGCCTTGTCACTGCGGTATACCCCGCGTATCATCCGGGGCAGTTTGTCCTCAGCGCCGATCCATACCTGTAAGAACACGTTGTTATTGGCATATGCCACCATATCCGTCGTTATTCCGCCGACAACGCGGGACTGGCCGATAAAGAAGGCGAGGATCAGCCCATCGGAGACACCCTTGTAAGGGTCGGCGCTGATCATTGTGGCGAAGGGAAAATAGATCGCGGCGGAGTCAAAGGCTACTTTCAGCGCGGCGTCGATCGTGGGCGGAGCCTCAGCAACAGCGACGAGGTTCTCGGCCGGCGCGAAGGCCGTCATCGTCTTGCCGTCATAGTAGAACTCCGATGCTGGGCCATCGCCGGGCGTAATCACGCGCAGCTTATCGGGCCGCTGCAGCATGACCTGGGACTCCGTCGTGTAGACCAGAGGAGGCCCAAGGCGGCTCGGGCTCTCGTAGGAGACCACTGCCGTGAAGCTCATCGTGCGGGCAGCAGCCAGGCGGCTGCATGCGGCCTTCAATATGTCTACGGCCTTCGGCTCGAGCGTTAGTTGCACGATGGGTGGGGCTTCCTTGCTCACTGACTTGGCAGGCTTCGAAGCCTTTGGAGCTTGCTTCGTCTCCTCAGCGTTCCCGCCAACGGCCAGAAACACCACCAACGCCATGGCGATCAAGATCGACCGAGTGAGGGATTTATCTCTAATCATACGTTACTCCTATCCTGCATATTCGCAGCCTCCTGCCGCAAACGGCCCATCAGAAGTCATTTTTCTCCCACTCTCACGGAATCATTCCGCATTCGAACATCTTGTTGGCAACGGGGGCTGCCACTTTGTTAATGAACTCGGTGCGCAGCGACGGATCGGAGCGCAGAAGTTCGATCAAGTCCTGTTCACGCTCAGACTTCGGTTTTCCTTTCTCCGCCCACAACTGTTCGCAGGTCGAATTCTGGTACTTCTTGACGACCTTGTCAGCGACCAGATCCAGGAGCGGGTGTTCAGCGCTGGCTACACCAACAGATAGCAAAAAGAGCACGGATACGAATAAGCTAATACGTCTGATCATGGTTCTTCCTCCTCCATAAAGTGTTAGAACACTGTCCCCCAGGGAAAATCAAAACTTACCCTAGACCCCTTTTGAAAGCTCTCCTAAAACTGGAACGGCTGGCTGATCATCATCTGCGTCGCGAAGCCCTCGTCGCAATAGGCCGAGTCGATGCGCAGCACCAGACCCTTGGCCAAAAACCGAAAGCCAAAACCAGCGTCCCATTTCATGTCCGAGTGCAGCCGCTGGATGCTCCAATCCGGCGCCACCCGGCCGACCTCAGCAAACGGAACGAGCTGAACCCACTGAACCCCGAGATGCCTTTGGAGCCACTCCCAGTGGTCGAACGGGTTCCACTCGGGGATCATTCGCAGCTCTGCGCCGTAGTAAATGCCGGCCCGGTCGCTGAAGCGCTGGGATGGATAGGCTCGCATCCGCCAAAGGCCACCCAGGAACGCCCCGGCGTAGACTGGCGGCCGGTTCTCAATCGTGCCGTCCGGCTGATTGTCCCAGGTCGGCGAGTAGGCGGTCCAAAAATCAAGGGCGATCACCCGCTGCCGAAACCAGTCCGAAGGCCCGAGGGAGAAGTATTTGTCCGCTTCGGCGAAGAGCGCGGTCCAGGAACTTGTGCTGTTTAACCGCCCGAAGTCGCGCGACAGCTTCAGCCTTATGGAGTTGCCTGTGGACGGATTGGCGGGCAGGTCCCGGTTGTCCCAGAACACAGAAAAGTCGAGCCCGTTCGTCTTCGACTTGAAGTCGCCGTATTTGCCGTCGACCTCTTGGGACCGATAAAACGGCCGCAGCTCAAGATAGGTTTTGCCGCTTTGAAATGGGTTCCAGGACTGCCCGCCCTGTGCGCCGGATGTGAGGAGACCCCGATCGAACTTGTAGACGCTGATGATATGGTCCTCGCCGGTACCGATGGGAAGCAGGTATTTGAAGTTCATCCGAAAGTAGTTGTCCCAGCCGTCGCCGATGATGTGGTCGGTCTTGTTGGAATCGTTGTCGCCGGCCCGCTGGCCGGCATATATCGGCTTGCCGCTGACATAGCTGGTGGTATCCGAGAAATACCCGACGGACACGATCGGATCCAAAAAGAGACGACTGAAGAACGGCATCTGGAGGTTGTTTCCGATCATAAAAATCATGCCCGAGCTTTCGCTCCCCCCCATTGCCGTGATGAGCATGGTGGACTGGGGCTGGGGATAGCCGGCCGTTCCGTAGGCATACCCGATAGCGGCGCCGAACTTGTCGTTGTAGAAACCATACGGCAGGCTGAAGCTCTCCTGGGCCGGCTTCCCGTCAGGACCCAGGACGATTCCCTGGGCCAGGACCATTTCAGGGATCACCAATAAAAGCAAAAGCAGCGATACAACGGCGTAACAGCGAATTCCTTTCATCTCCTCGCTCCTTTAGATTCGGACTGCGCTCCCAGCACTTGCCGCAACGGGTCAGGCCTCGGCACCCGGTTGTAAGTCATACTCTCGTGCTGCCATGGCCAGCAGAACTAACGTCAGAAACCCGAATTTAATCCCATCTTTCATCCGTATTTTCCCTTTCTTCATGGTTTATAATGGTTGATGTTAGAACAACGTTTCCTTGAACAGGGCCGGGAGCACCGGTATCACCTGGAAGCGGATGCCCCAGTTCTGCCCGAAGTCGTCAGGACGCACCACCATGTAGTCCACCTCGGCGGTGAACTTCACCGGCAGCCGCCCGATTCTGACCAGCTTACCGATGCCCAGGCCGACGGGCACGGTGAAGCGGTTGTCCTGGTCCGCCTCCCAGTCGATGAGGATGTTCGGCGCCATGCCGATCTGCCAGTTGTCGCCGAAGAGATACTGGACGAAATACTGGATGTTGGACTGGCTGGTGGATTCACGGTCCCCGTCGCCGGCATACGACCACCACTGCTGGCCAAGGACCCCGAAAACCCATTCCTTCCCCATAAAGAGGCCCACGGCCGCCGGGCCGGCCTGGTACTTGCCTTGTCCCAGGGCGTCATTGGACGCTGTTGGGAAGAGAAAGGTCGGCCCCACCCCCCAGATTACGCCGCTTGTCAGCTTGGCCGGCGAAAGCAGCGACACCAGCGCCATGTCGCCGAAGCCCGATTTTTCATCCCAACCCTTGCCTGGCTCGAAATCGGGAGAGCTGAATATGAAGGGAAAGACCGGACGGCTGATGAGGTTCCATTCCTTGCTCAAGTGGATGGGCAATACGGGCTGAAAGTTCATTGAATCCTGCTCGCGGGTCCTGTCCGTCGCCTCTCCCTGTAAATAATAGCGGTTGAGCTGGAAATTCAGCGCCCAAAGGTCCGCGACCGGGTTGTTGAGCTGCTTGGCCACGTCCCCTATTGATTTCTGCTCCGGGGCGGCCGGTTCTGATTCTGCGGAGCCGGCCGTTTGAGTGGCGAGCATGGCATACAGGCCGACCGCCAAGCAGGTAATGACCCAGGTGAATGCCTTATGTCTCATTCAATTCTCCTTATAGGAAAATCACGGCTGTAGTTCGATCTCTCCCGGCCGCCAGGTCTTGTTGAACCAAGGCTCCAATGGACCGTAAAGGCGTAAGATGGTGTTCCAGCCCTTGCCGGGAATCGTCTGCACCCAGTTCCTCTCCTTTCCGGCCGGCGGCTTCGGGCCGAAGTAGACGTCCACCGAGCCGTCGGAATTGACGAGCAGTCCCTTCGTCTGGCTGCTGACACTCGGGAAGCGCTCATCGGTCTGGATCATTGATCGGGTCTGGTTGCTGTACAGGATTACTGACCAGAAGTCCTTGACGGGAATGTTGGGCGGCAGGTGCAGCTTGTAGTTCTTGCTGCCGTCGAGTGCGTTGCCTTTGTCATCGCGCGCGGTCCAGGCGTACTGCGAGCCGCGACCGACCATCTTCTCTTCCATGGCCGGCGTGACGCCGGTTGCCATGAAGTAATAGAAGATGTAGCCGGACAAGTTCAGCACGCCGGGCTGAGTCTGGAACTTGTAGCCGCCGATGAAGGGTAGTTGCCAGTTGCTGTTCGTCGTAATAGAATGCTTCCTTTTCGCGCGTATGGAAGGCGATCGCACGCGCTGTCGCGTCACCCACTGCGGCCGCTTCCGTGAGGATTTTTTTCATCCGTTCGTCCGGAGCGAAGGGCTTGCCCTTCTGGATGCCAATCGAGGCGTAGTAGCCAAGCCGGATCTGGTCGAGCGATTCTGTCGGCTCCTCCTGCACGACTTGGTTGAGCAGTTCCCAGAACGTGTAATCGGCCGGGTTGATGATGTTGAACGGCTTGCCCGAGAGATCGACGTAAGTCAGCGCGGGCGCCGGCTTGCCCGCGTCGGCCAACGGATAGATCTTGGTGTACTTCTTGACGAGATCGATGCCGGGCTTCGGGTCGCCGTTGACGAGGAAACTCCGCCATGGAACCCAGAGGTTGAAGGTGGGGGAGCGCACGACGATGTAGCCTTTCGGCACCGTGCCCTTGTAGCCGGGGGGCAGGAGCAGGTACTTGCCGCCTTTACCCTTGTCCGGCCCAGTGATGCCGACGTCGATGACCCATTGGAACCATATGTCGTTGATCGCCCCGAGCACCTTCGGCGGCACCTCGAACACTAGCGGGCCCTTGCTGAGATCAACCCACGCCCAGCTATAGACCGTATTGTCGTTGAACGTGAGCCCGACCGTCCGCGAATCCACCAGCTGCTCCCAGATCGGGACGGTCTGGTTGACGGGTCCTAGGGCGCGGCACGCGTTGCGGTCCGCGGCCTGGCTCACAGCGGGGATTGCCAGCAGATAGGCCTGCACGGCTCGCTGGAAGTCCAGGTTGTCGTAGAGCTTCTCGGCGGAGGCCTTGTCCGGGAAACCGTCGAAGAAGTTGAGCGTACCGAAGCGCGTCTCGACCTTGTCAGGGGCTGCGATGCCCGGCGGCATCGGGGTCGAGTACTTGTACTCCGGTGCTGCGGGGGCGCCCGTGAGCGCCTGCCCAAAGCTGGGACCCGGCGCGACCATGATAAGGCCAACCAAGGCTGCGCAGATGGACAGTCGGTCTGTGTTTGTTCATTTGTTCTTTCCTCCTTTGTCAAATGAGCTTGATTCAATGGACTGTGCCCTGCATGGCCTGAGGTTTAACGTCTGCCACCAAACCCACCGCCGAACCCCCCGCCACCAAATCCACCGCCACCACCGAAGCGGTCACCGAACCCTCCTCCGCTGAAGTGGCTTGCCCATCCACCGCCGCCTCCACCGCCGAAGTGGCTGGCCCACCCGCCGCCCTGGCTGAAGCTGCTGAACTTGCTTTGACCCTCGCTTCGGGCCTGCTGCTCGCGGTCGGCCCACGACGTGTCCTCGCCCTTCGCGCTCTCCCAGCCGCTGGAGGTCTGCTTCTGCCAGCCGGAGCCGTCGTTCTTGTAGTTTTCTCCGTTTTCGCTGGCGTAGTGGTCGTTGCCATCGGAGCCCGAGCCGTAGGTCTTGGTCTGACCGGTGTTCGCGTTATAGACCGACGTCTGGCGGTCGGCCGATGCACCCTGGGCGCCATAGGATGCACTGGTGTCGCGGGTGACCGAGCTGCCCCCCTTGCCCGTGGCCGACATGCTGGAGCTGTATTGGGTCTGCCCGGTCTGGGCGTTATACGTTTGGCTTCGGCTCACGTTACCGGTAGTGCCGCTCGGCCGTGTCAAAGGAACGCTGGTAATTGCGCCCCGCCGTGCCCTCGTAGGGATTCACATAACGGTTGCCCGAGTAGTTTCCGGTGGTTCCCGTTCGGTAGTTGGTGTAGCTGCCGCTTGCCTTTTCACCCATCTGCCCGTCGGAGTGGCTGTACCAGGTATCGGTCCCCGACCAGGCCGTGTTGCCCCAGTGGCCGTAGACATCGGCGCTGGTAGAGCCGCAGCAGGGATAGCCGTGGTAATAGGAGCTAAAGTAGACGGGCTCATTCCAGGAATCCACCATGGCCGCGGTGGTCAGTCCAAGGGCCATACCGAAGGCCATGTCGGCCGCCGGGTTGTAGACCGGCTGGGCCTGCACCCCGTAGGTCACCGGCGGCGGGTAGTAAACCGTGCCGACCCACGGCTGGTAGACGTAGCCGGTGCCGTAGACGACGGTGCCGTCCGGTTCAACCACCGTGCCCAGGTACCCAGGGGTGTAGCCCACGTAAACCACCTCAGGTGTCGACCCGTAAACGTACACATAGGTCACGTAGTAGAGCGGCGAGCTGGGCGGAATGGTGAAGATCACCGCCGGCACCGAGGTGGCAACCACCCAAGGTCCATTGAGCGATGTGGCCGTGAACCAGACCCCGGCCCGCAGGGCATAATAGGTGAAGCTGTCCACTCGGATGATCGGCGTTGGCGAGTTGACCACGTACTGCAGCGGCGTTCCCTGGATCGTGTGGAACTGCGGGGCGCCGTCGAACACAGGCGTGAAGCTCGGGCCGCCCGCACGCGGGATGGTCGCGGTCTGGGGGATCGAGTTGGCGATGACGGCTTCCTTGGCCTGTGGCGTGCCGGCTACGGAAGCCAGCACGACGCCGGCAGGCGAACTCGGCGGGATGCGGCTGAAATCGGGCGGAAGTTTGTTGCTGGCCACGAAGTCCCATGGACCGTCCAATGAAGGAGCGCGGTACCACCGCCCCGAGATCAGGACATAGTAAAGGCTGGTATTCGTATCCATGATCACATCGGCCGTGGAGTTGGAGGCCCACAAAAGCGCGGTCTGTCCGACCAGTTGCAGGTCGGGTTGCCCCTTGAACACAATGAGCTCCGCGGGCTCCTCACTCACATAGATCGTTGGAACCCCCTTCGCTAGCGACGGCGGCGGCTGTGCGTTGCCGCCGTTAAGAGGGTCGACCAGCTTCTTGGCAACCAGCGCGTTGGCCACATCCTCGATGCCAAGGGGCAGGTTGTTGGCCAGGCGGTAGGGCCCCTCCACGGACCCGGCGGAAAGCCAGCCGTCATAGACGTGCAGGTAACAGGCCTTTTCCCATTTCCCGCGCAGGATCAGGGCCCGGGTGTTGATAACGCGTTCGTACCCGCTGTTGGGCACGTCCCGCCACACGGCCTTGCCGCTGATGGGAATGAGGATCGCCGGAGAATAGCTGACAATGATGCGCGGCGGGTCGTTTTTGACCGCCACACCTTTGGGATGAACGGTGCCGGAGGCGGCAAGAGATGCCTCAAGCCTGTCGAGGGCGATGGTCCGCGACGACCCTCTGAACAATTGCTGCAGCTGGAACAAATAGGACACCCCGCCGTCGGCCAGCGTGGGAAAGTTGCAGCGGGTCAGCTTCAGATCCTCCAGGGTCACCAGGCGCGCCGGGCGGTTCACTTCCGTGCGCGCAGTGCCCCAGATCACACCGAAGGTCTCACCGGTGGCGCCGGTCGTCTGGACGGCCACCGCCGAGCGGAAGTCAAGCCGGTTTTCCAACCATTTCTCCACCTGCGGCTGATAGACGAGGAGCGTTGAATTCCCAAAGATGAAGCGCCGCGGCCAGGGGTCTAGGTTGGGCGTGGTCGGGGGACCGGTCGGGGGACCCACCGCCGAAGGTTGGGGAGCCGCTGCCGGCGGCGGAGCAACCGATGACGGCGACTGAGAAGCACAGCCGGCCATGACCACGATGACAAATGCCACGGTTATTATGATGCGCAGGGCTTTCATGTCACGCCTCCTGATCAATTAATTCTGAACGTTGATTTTGTTTCCCCATTTCTTCTACCTGGTTTGGGTCCTGGCCTGTTCGATGACTTCCATGCCGGCTGATTGCGCAACCGATTCGAACCGAATATCAGGAGGCTCAATCGCCATCTCAACCACCAGGAGCACGGTGTGGAATTTATCGGAGCGCAGATGACGATGCAGATCGTTTTCGCTCGTCCAGCGTTCCTGGAGCATGAGCGCGCCATCCTCTTGGACATCCTGATAGAGCCGACAGCTGATACAGCCTTCCTCGAGCTTGGTCTGCTCGATCATGGAACCGAGAATGATCAGGGCCTCTTTTCGGTTTTTCGCAGAAATATTCAGCCGGATAGTCACATGAACGTGGCCTTTGGCCTTCAGCTCGCCTTCACTGATGGGCGGCACCTGCGCATATTCTGTCAAGGAAGTCACCTCCGGTGGGCTCAATTTAAGGCGGCCGTGGAAGCAGATCGGATCTATTTCGAAAATCGTTCCCAAACCTTCGCAGGCTGGAAGTATTTAATAAGTGCAAATAGTCAGTATTTTCGCATCATCGTCCCAATCGCCTTCTCAATCACTGTGCACTTTCGCTCCCTTAACTTGTCTGTCTTTGAGCCATGCGATGGCAAGTAGAATAGTCAATGCGGCGTGGATCGCAGCCGCTGGCCACAATAGACTCCCGACCCACTCACCGACGACCCCGAGGTAAGCAAGATACAATGTGACAAGAAAGCTGTAGGTCAACATGCCGGAAAGCGGCGGGCCCGGCCAGCAGGCCAGTCCCAGGGCGATCAAGGCGATGCCCGTCACACGCGCCACCGGTATGGCGACGCCGGTAAGTTCGTCACCGAACAACAACCGCCCAACGAGCGACGGAACAACCAGCAACGCCAGGCCGGTGGCGGCTTCTGCAACAGCAGCGAGAATAAGCACCCTCTTCATCGCGACGGCAACCTGCTAGTCTTTTGCGCGAGCGACCCGGTCGGCAATGGCCGGAAGTTGCTTGCGATCCGCTTCCGTGTACTGCACCGGGCCGAGGTCGAAGGTCAGCTTGTTGATCTTGCCCGTGAACTTGAACGGACAATCGTAGCGATACTCGATCATCGCGACACCGGTGCGGGTGTCCTGCCCGACGTCGAAGTCTTCGTCTTCCGGGAACATGATCGGCGTCGTGTGTTCCATCGTCTTCTTGGCCACGGACTGGCCGTCCACGAACAACTCACCCGTGCCGCCTTTGCCGAAGCCTGGGCCGTCGTACTTGAAGTCGAACACGATGGTGTGCTTGCCGGGGTTCAACTCCGGCCCTTCCCAGATCGTGCGCTTGAGATCGAGCAGGTTGTAGAGGAACACGACCTTGCCCCTGCCGATTCCAAACTCGCCCTTGCTCAGGAACAGGCCGTAGCCGCCGAACCGCCCGCCTTCGGTGACGATCATGCCTTCTGCGCCGCCTTCGGGAATCTCGATTTCCGCCTTGATGGTGAAGTCCTTGGCCAGGATGTTCGGGGCGCAGGAGGCCGGCACGCCCCTCAACTCGCCGGAGTAGTCAAAAACGTTCCGGCCGGCTGTCGTGCTGGGACGCGGCGTGAGGAAGCGCGCGAGCGTCGAGTTGTCGAGCGGCAGCACGTCGTACTTCTTCGCCTCGGCGTAGAAGATGTCCTGCATCTCCTTGAGCTTGTCCGGCATCTTGGCCGGCGAGGTCGTTGAACTCGGTGACGTCCTCCTTGAGGTTGTAGAGTTCCCACTTGTACCCGGTGATCACGTCGGGCGGCGGGCTGGTGCTCAGCTCCCACGGGAGGGTCACCGGGGTCGTGGCCGCCACCCAGCCGTCGTGATAGATGGCGCGATTGCCGAGCATCTCGAAGTATTGCGTGGTGTGCCGGGTGGGCGCGTTGGCGTTGGCCTTGTCCCACGTGTACACCATGCTCACGCCTTCGATGGGGCGCTGCTTGATGCCGTTGATCGTCTCGGGAGCGGGGATGCCGGTCGCTTCGAGGATCGTCGGCACGATGTCGATGACGTGGTGGAACTGCCTGCGGATGCCGCCCACGTCCTTGATGTGGCCGGGCCAGGACATGCACAAGCCTTGGGCCGTCCCGCCGAAATGCGACGCAACCTGCTTCATCCATTTGAACGGCGTGTCCATCGCCCAGGCCCAGGGGGCCGCAAAGTGCGGAAAGGTCCGGTCCGATCCCCAGAACTCGTACCAGAGAAACTGATCCTTGACCGGCACGGAGATGCCATTGAAGGTGGTGAACTCGTTCGGGGTCCCGTTGAGCATGCCTTCGGCGCTCGCGCCGTTGTCGCCGCTGATGTAGATGATCAAGGTGTTGTCGAGCTCGCCCAGGTCTTCGACGGCCTGGATGACCCGGCCGATCTCGTGGTCGGTGTACGCGAGGTAGGCCCCGAAGACGTCGGCCTGCTTGATGAAGAGCTTTTTCTCATCCCAGCCGAGCGAATCCCATTCCGGCAGGTCCTTCGGCCACGGCGTCAGCTTGGCATCGGCGGGCATGATGCCGAGCCGCTTCTGGTTGGCGAAGATGGTCTCGCGCAGCTTGTTCCAGCCCTCGTCGAAGAGGTGCATGTCGCTGATCTTCTTGATCCACTCCGGCGTCGGATGATGCGGCGCGTGCGTGCCGCCCGGCACGTAATAGACGAAGAACGGTTTGTCCGGCGCGATCTCCTTGAGCTGCTTCATGTACTGGATCGCGTCATCGGCCATGGCCGTGGTCAGATTCCAGCCGGGATTGCCCTTGGAAGGGATAGATGGCCGTCGTGTTGCGGAACAGGTTCGGCTCCCACTGGCTGGTGTCGCCGCCGACGAAGCCGTAGAAATAATCGAAGCCCATCCCGGTGGGCCATTGATCGAAGGGCCCGGCCTGGCTCGCCTGGTAAAAGGGCGTGTTGTGGTCCTTGCCGAACCACGAGGTCGCGTACCCGTTCTCCTTCAGGATGGTGCCGATCGTGCCGCATATCCTTCTGGATGATCGAATCGTAACCCGGGAACCCCGTCGCCGCTTCGCCCACGACCCCAAAGCCGGCCACGTGATGGTTGCGGCCCGTGATCAACGCCGCCCGCGTCGGCGAGCAGAGCGACGTGGAATGAAACTGCGTGTAGCGCAGCCCGCTGTTCGCGATGCGATCCAAGGCCGGGGTCGGGACGACGCCGCCAAACGTGCTCGGTGCGCCGAAGCCGCAATCGTCGGTCATGATGAGCAGGACGTTGGGCGCGCTCTTGGGCGGCACGACGCGCGGCGGCCACCAAGGTTTCGACTCCGTGGCCTTCTCCTTGATCACCCCGCCGAATTTCGGATCGGGCGGCGGGAGTTGTTTGCCGCTGATGGTGGTGGTGGCGCTGGGGGATCCGAGCACACCGGTAATTTCCTGCGCCATGGCAGGAAGCGCGACCGAAAGGGCGATAAACAATGCTAAGGTTGTTTTTGACCTCATCTTATGCTCCTCCTTCTGAATGGTTAATCCGCAAGCGCACTGTTAGAAGTTGACTTGGTCCATTCACGTGGGTTTCTCGAAACACCGCTCGCTCATCTCGTTCTTATAGCTGGCCTTCTCGGACTTGTTCAGGAGATCCTGGAGTCAGGCGACCCGTTGGGGGCTCCCATAAGGTTACAGTGTGAAACTATAGGTCGGAAAATGTCCTGGATGCCGGTTTGATTAATGCTTTGCGAAAATCATTCCCGAACCGCCCCAGTCTGGAAATATTTGGTAAGTTAATAAAATTTAACGGTTTTTCGGAGTACCCACAGAAGGGAAAGATCGATGGGGGCGATCAGGCCATGCCGAAATATCGGCAAAATGACTTAATTTCAGCGTTATCTGGTGGGGCGTTTGATTCCCAGCTTCTTCATCTTGGACTGCAAGGTGGTGCGTTTCATTCCCAGTGTTTCGGCGGCCCCGCCTTTGCCCGTGACGCGCCAGCCGGTCTTTACAAGGACGTCCAGGATATGGTTGCGCTCCACATCCTCCAGGCTGCCATTGGTTGGAATGGTTTCGGAAGCCGGAATGCGGTGGGCGCAACCGCAGGGCCCCACCGCTGCTCGTAATCATGGCGCGTTCCACGATGTTTCGCAGTTCCCTGGCGTTGCCCGGCCACGGGTAGCGCTGCGAGGCCTCCATGCTCTTGCGGGGGATATGGTCGATCCGTTTGCCCAGTTGTTTCTCATACTTCCTGACGAACGCCCAGACCAGAGGGGGGATATCCTCCGGTCCGCTCACGTAGAGGCGGAATCGAAATGGGAAAAACATTCAGCCGGTAATACAGATCTTTGCGAAACCTTCCCGCGGCCACCTCCTGAGCCAGGTCCCGATTGGTGGCCGCGATGATGCGAACGTCCACCTGCAGGGATTTGGTGGATCCCAATCTTTCGAACCGCCCTTCCTCCAGGACACGGAGCAGCTTAACCTGCAGGTCGGGCGAAAGCTCGCCGATCTCGTCGAAGAAAAGTGTGGATCGGTTGGCTACCTCGAAACGGCCTGCCATCCGGGTCAAGGCGCCGGTGTAGGCGCCCTTCTCCCGACCAAACAGCTCGCTTTCGATCAGCGTGGGTGGCAGGGCTGCACAATTGATCGTTACGAGCGACCGGTCCTTCCGGTTGCTCAATCGGTGGATGGTGCGGGCCAGGAGCTCTTTCCCGGTGCCGGTTTCCCCCTGAAGGAGCACGGTTGCGTCCGTGCCGGCCACCTGCTCGACCTGGGCGAGAGCCTGCTTCATGGCCGGCGCTGCGGCCGACGATCTCCTCGTGCCCGTGCTGGAGCATGATTTCATCGCGCAGGTAGATGTTTTCCTGTTCCAGCTGCCGCTTGAGGCCATCGATCTCATCCAGCCGCTCTCGCAGCTGGTTCTCCATCTGCTTGCGCTGGGTAATATCTCGGTTGCTGGCACGGAATCCTACAAAACTACTCTGGTCCTCGGTCACCGGGCGACAAGCGTGTTCGATCCAGCAAACCTCGCCATCTCGTCTCTTGATGCGAAATTGGATTTCAAGTGGAGCATTGGCAAGCCTTTCTTCTCGAAAATGCTTGTCCCAGACCACCAAGTCTTCCGTGACGATGATTTCCCTCAGCTTGTGGGGGTTTTCTTCAAATTCCCGGGCCGTGTACCCCGTGATTCGCTCACAGGATGGAGAGGTGTAGCGAATACTGCCATCCAGATTTTCCCAATATTCCCAGTCATATGTGAAATCGAGAATCGTGCGGTACTCCTGCTCCGCCTTCTGTAACGCCCGATACGACCGACTGTGTTCCAGGGCATTGACAAAAACCTCCGAGATGAGCCGTAATCGCCTGATGAGATCTTCCGGCCAGACCCGCTCCGCACGCACCGACACGAGCGCGCAGGACCCCACAGTCCCCCGCTCGCTTACCATGGGGATTGAAAGAATCGATTTCATGCTCTTGGCCAGACAAAGGCGACGCTCCGCTTCCGCTTCAGCCGGCAAGTCTTCCAGCCGATTGATCACCACCAATTTTCCTTGAGTCAATTGGCCCATGTACCACGGTAGTTGATCATTCGAAAGGGAAACGGGCGCCGGTTCGACCCCTTCCAGATGATATTCAAAGGCACGCACAAGCTGAGTCCCGTCTTCCGAAAACAACCCCAAGCTGCACCGGTCCGCATCGAAAAACTCGGTGATGCGCTGAAGGCACTTATTGATTTCGCCTTCCACTTCGCGGGGCGAAATGTTTACAAAACCGGCCGAGAGATCGGAAATCAGGCTTTCAAACCGCAGCCGATCCTCCAACTTCTGCCGTGTCTGCGCAAGCTGCAGGCTATTTACAAGGATCTCTCCCAGCAGGCGAAGTCTGGCGATATAATCCTTCGGCCAAGCACGTTCTTTACGAACCGCGTTGATGGAGATAATGTAATCGAATGCCGCACCGGTGGTGATAGGAATGTTCAGAGCGGATCGAATGTCCAATCCCTCGTATGTTTGCTTGTCGACCGCTGCATCAGGAGGGAGCTCATCACGCGTGGTGAACGAGACGACTTTACCCCTACTCACGTTTTTGGTAGACCCAGGGGAACAGCATAAGTGGAGAGGTCGGTATTTTTCGGTACGGGGGTAACCCCGGAAGCATACGCCACATGCGTGATCCGCCAGCTATTATCGTTCTGTGAGACTCGGACCAGTCCACAGCGGTCCACCTGGAAAAACTCGAGAATTTTTCCGAGCCCCGCTTCGATGGCGGCATCCACCTGATCATACTGGATCTCCATTAGACGCGCGGAAAGGTCTGAAAGCAATCGTTCAAACCTCAGCCGTTCAGCGAGGGACACCTCGGCCCCCCGACGCGGCTCGATCTCAGCGCCCGGTTTGCTCTCGGCTTCGGCAAGTTGATCGTGCACCTTTTCCGTTTGTGGGTTATCCACCTCCGGTCTCCTCAAGGGCTAGCCGCGTGACGGTAGTGAGCTTATCAAATGCATGAATGGGGATACATGACACCAGAAAACGGGATACGCCAGCACACAATGACCTGAACCGCATGCCCAACCTCCGCCTTGAACGTAGATCAGCACATGGGGTACGCGATGCAAACCACTGGATTATAGCGATGATCCTGCACCATTTCTAGCTTCAAATTTCGTATTGCCTACCTGATTTGTTCAAACTCACATTAACGTGTCCATATTTAACCATTTCTGTCTATGGCGTCATCACTCATGGGCACCCAATCCCACTTTCAATCCGGTCCAATCGGGTCCTTGCAACGGATGGAATTGAAGTGAAGTGGATGAGATGGCGGTTTTCCGATTCATCAAGGGACCGGATGACCTTAGCGTAAATCTCTGCCGGTTTTTCATCACCGGGTTCCGCGTCCAATGTGAGCATGATGTTGGCATAGCGTGGCAACGAGCCCGCTGCCTCCATCACCGCCTGTTTCTGAGAAAGGCCAACCAGCTTGGCCGGCTGCATTTGCACATCCATATGCTTGCCTGTGAGCTTCATATATTGGATGGGTACGGGTGGGTCAAGCGTCTTGAGGCTCGCTTCCTCCCTCTCAAGGGTCAGTTCCGGATGGTCCTCGTGGCCCAGCAGCTCATGGCATTTGAGAGGTTCCCGCATGCCCTTGGCGTGGATTTCGACCTCCTCTCCCAGGATAAGGCCAACCCCGGCCGCATGGATCGTGGTAGGGGAGACGAGCACCTGTCCGCCAACCGAGAAACTCTCGATCCGGGCCGTCAGGTTGACGTTTCGTCCCACGACGCCGTATTTCGACCGTTTCTCGGATCCGATGTTGCCGACAACCACCTCTCCCGTGTGAAGCGCAATGCCCATCTCGATTTGGGGCCAACCCTTTTGGAGATTGTCTTCATTCACTCCACCCATCGCCTTCTGCATTTCGAGAGCGCATCGTATCGCTCGGCGGCCAGCGTCTTGCGTGGCAAGGGGAGCACCGAAAAGCACTAGGATGGCATCCCCGATGATCTCATCGATGGTCCCGCCGTTTCGTTGGATTGGCTCGACCATGGCCGTTAGGTAATGGTTGAGCAGGGCCACGACCTCCGTTGGCTCAAGCCCCTCGGCAAGGGCCGTAAAGCCGCGAAGATCGGACATCAGCAGGGTAACCTCTCTTTTTTCGCCGCCAAGTGTGAGCCCGTCGGGCATGTCAAGGAGCGCCTCCACGATTTCGTCGCTCGTGTAACGGCCAAAAGTCTTGCGAATGAACCGATTCCGCCGTTCGAGCTCCTGATAGGAATCCTTGAGCTGCTGGGTCATGCGATTGAAGGCAGTGGAGAAGTCCCCCATAAAGTCAACCGTCTGTTCCAGGTCCCCTGCCGCGATCTGTTGGGTCTTCCAGGTGAGGTGCCGAAGGTTCGATTGGAGGGCCTTGAAGGACTGGACAACCGACATCCGGCCGAAAACAGGCCGGGTGTCCAATTCTCCTTGAGCGATCTCTTCCATGGCCTGGGCGAACGGGGAAAACTCGGCCAGAAGGCGATTAAGATACACGAGAAGCTGGTGCATCTCGTTGTCCGGGAGGTCATCCGGTATGGGGATCGGCTGTGGAACTTTTCCCGTGCGAAGATGGTAAAGCGCAGCCGTGACCTTGTCGATGAGCGCTTCTTCAACAGAGATCATGTTGCTCCCTCATTTTTGGTCAACCGTAAATCGACACACCCGCCCCCCGGAGCCCCAACAGTCCACTTCCTTGACGCGAAAGTCCTGCCCCGAATAGGCAAGCAGCAGCCCGGTGATAAACCCCTCGTCGTAGACGCAGATCTGCTCGGAACAAACGGGGATACCGGAGCAGTCCAGGTCCTCTGCCACCGTCACCACGAAAGCACCTTTTTCGTAATCGGCCGATTCAACACGGAAGATCCCTATGCCCAGCTCCTTCATGGTACGCTGCAGTTCAGCGAAAAAACCATCTAAATCCCTCGCCTCAGCGAGCACGTTCTTGCAGTACGCTTCCCCCGCTTTTTCCCCAGACTCGAAAAAAACTCTATCGGCCTCCTCGACCCCGAAATCCCGGATGAGGATATCGCGAAGTGTAAACTGCATAAGACGATACATTGACACGTGAACCAGCGGCCCGAGATTCGGTCTCCCTTCTTCAATGTCTCCCAACATATTCCATTCGAATTGGCTCTCGTCCCGTTCTTCCTTGAACATGCTCTTCACCTCCCTTTCTGTGAATGATCTGACCTGCCCTTTTTTCTCCCAGCCAAACATTTACCACGGATAGGATCATGATCGTTGAACGGTGCCGCTCACCTGCGCCCAAACCATCCACCACATACCAAAAAAGCTGAAGTCAACCCAAGTGTCAAGGGGACTGGCACGTCTCCTCAGCAATATTCCTCGAAGCGTTCACGTGCAAGCAGGACTTTAGAATGAAAAACGGTCAACTTCCCCCCGGATGCCCATTTCGGTGAAGGGACAACCTTTCCACCGGGATGGTTCTCCAACCGGGTGAGCGGCACTGGAAGACAATGAAAGACCCCGCCGCAAGCAGTTGGGTATCAGAAGCATAACATCCTCAAAAACGCCCCGGTGGCGGGGATTTCACCCATAGGGATATTGAAACACAACGGTGATCAGGCGATATCGGCAAGATTTCGGATCGGCGAGTAAAAACCTGTCTCTATCATCTTGTGAAGGATTTCATCTGCGAGGGCCAAGGACAAATGGCCATCCAGCAGTGAAGCTTTCAGGATACCCACCGTTCCCGTAAACGGAATTTTCATCAACGAACATTGCTTTCTCGCGGCTCGGTCGTCCGTTACAACGGTTTTATTCTGTTCTTTTGCAAAAGCGATACAGGATGCTTCACCTTTTCCGAGGTACCCGATCAGTCCCCGGAAATCTTTTCGCTGTGATATTGATAAGGCGACCAGCTTGAGCGTCTTATCCTCGATGAGGTCATCAATGAGTTTCAGTTTTGGGTATTCTGAAATACCGGCAGAGAGCTCGTCATAAACTTGCCAGGTGATAAAAGCGCTTTTGCGGTAACGCTTTTGCAGAATAAAGATCGCTTCTGACAGAAGGAAATTACTGAGCGAAACACTATCGAATACCCATTTGTTCTCAGGCATTCTTTACATCATCTCCGAGGAAGGAGTTATTCTGAGGAATATCGTGCTCATGCAGCCATTTGCGGGTGTTCAAGACATTCATCCCCATTTCCTCAGCCAACTTTCCCAAACTGATGTATCCGCCCTGAAAGGCTTCCACAGCACGTCTTTGCTTCTCATTTAGATCAAGAAATTCAAGCTGATAACAGGACAGTAACGCCTGCCGGACCAAGTCGCCTACAGAAGTCTCCCGCTTTTTGGAAAGTTCTTTCAGGCCTTTTGCCAATTCCGGTTTCATTTTGATATGTAAAGTCGAGCTTTGCATCTCATGAATCCCTTTTTGTTGATTGATATAGGATTTGATATATGGATACCATATCTTGGACCATTGGATCTGTCAAACATGGACATTCAGCGTGGGGATCACAAAGCACCTTGAAAGCTTGCTTTTACGGCATCCCCCTAGGCTTCATCTCCGGGCCTCCCTGGCTGTAATCGGCAAAAGGTCCGTCCCTTTCCTCAATGGCCACAGCCACTCCTTTTTCCAGTGCGGTTTTAACAAACGCACGGCCCTCCGGTGTATTGCGCATGTACCCGTCCAGGATGCATCCCACCAATTGCGTGTTCATCAACCCCATATTGTCAAAGGCTTGATTGACGACGAGCTTCATGGCCGCCAGCTGGGTCGTCGGACATTGGGCCATTCTTTTTGCCCAGAACTGCACCTCTTCTTCAAGCTTGTCCGCAGGGACGGCCTTGTTGATCAACCCCAATTCCGCGGCTTCCTTTCCGGAAATGCTGTCGCCCGTCAGTGCCAGCATCTTGGTTTTGGTGAGCCCCAACCGATAAAACCACATACCGGTCAGATAGCACCCCCACACCCTGGAATAGGGTGTGCCGAATCGGGCATCTTCCGCGGCAATGATCACATCGCAAAGGAGCGCCATATCAGAGCCCCCACCCACACACCAGCCGTGTACCCGTGCAATCACCGGTTTCGGGCTGCGCCAGATGGACATAAACTTCGGGATGGGCCCCACAAAGGGGCTCGTCACCATCATCATGTCCCTTCCGGGGTCCCAGCGTTCACTGCCGGGCTGCCCGCCCCACTTTTTAAAATGATCCAAACCTTCCGAAAAATCAAACCCTGCGCAAAATGCCCTGCCGGCCCCTTTCAATATGATGACTCGCACATCGTCGTCGGAATTCGCCTGAGCGATCGCCTTTTCCAATTCTTCCGGCATGGGCGACCGGATATTATTGAATTTCTCAGGGCGATTCAGGGTGACGGTCGCCAGGCGGTCTTTCTTTTCATATAGAATCGTCTTGTAGCTCATTCAATTCCTCCTTGCAGGTTTCTGAAAAAGGCCCATCTACTGTGTTGCCTTCATTCCTTGTGATTGCGACGTACGCCTAACTACGCCTCATTCCAAGGAATTTCGGGCGCCTTGTATCTGGACCTTTTTGAGCAACCTTTGAAAACTGGATTTTTCCGCGACCTGCTAGTGAGAGCACGCGTCATGCGTTCCGCGTCAGCAGGGATGGGGGTGCAGTCTGTTTCAAGCAGTGATCTGTTACCCATCAGCCGTCAGCCCATTGGTTGGATCACCCTCAAACAGCATCTCCCGTAAGACCCTCCGCTCCTTGTCGCCCGGAACAATGCCGCTGATTTCTACTTCGATCACCGTGTCTCCCTCCTGTTTTACAATGGTAGCGGTCGCCTTCGCTCGACCGTTCCGATCGATTTCCTTGATTTCCAAGGTACATGTGACGGTTTCGCCCACGTATACAGGACCTTTGAATCGGAAATTCATTGAAGATGCCAGCCACCCGATCTGACCTCCCAGTTCGGTAACCAGGCTTGCGGCAAGAAGGCCATGGCAAATCGGTCCTGCAAAGTTTCTCGCTTTGGCAAACCGGTCGTCGAAGTGGACAGGATTATAGTCTCGCGATATTTGGGCAAATCGAACCAGGTCATCGTTTGTAAGGGTCCGTGACGTTTTGAAGGAATCACCGGCCTTTAAGCCCCCAGCGGCCCGCTCTCTAAAGCTAAGCATTCTTATTAAGCCTCTTTCCTGATCCTGACTGAAATAAACCTCAATGTTCCAAAAGTGCTCTGTCCCTTCACGCCTTCCACGCACCCCATGCCAGGCAGATCCAACCCGCGAGAAACGCTACCCCTCCCAGCGGTGTTACCGCACCCAACCACCTGACCCCGCTTACACTCAGCAGGTAGAGACTGCCGGAAAAGAGGACGGTGCCAACAACAAATAGCCACCCTCCGGCGGTAATGATCGAAGAGGGCCACTTCGACTGCGCCCATGCCGCCGCCATCAGCGCGAAGGCATGATACATCTGGTAGCGCACCCCGACCTCAAAGACCGAAAGCATCTCGACGCTCAATCGACTTTTCAGGCCATGCGCGCCGAACGCACCGGCCGCGACGCCTATGAACCCGGACACGGCACCCAAGACAAAGAAGACTCGCTCCATTTTCTAGTCACCCCAAATCAGTTGTTGCTCCGGCAAAGCCCCTGCTCCTCCGCCGCGGCGACGTCTAAGCCACGGAACTGCGACCCTTTGCAGGAACTAGACTTATAATCTCTCTTTGACTCTTTCCCAGACCTGTTTTACATCCATTGGCGCGAAATTCGGTTCCGCGTTTCTCTTTGCAAAGTTCGTAGATGGTTCTGCTATATGGAACCTTAAGTTTGTGGTCATCAGCCAACTTCACGAAATAGCGGGTTAGCGACTCCAACTCTGAATCAGAACCTTTTCGCTGAAGAATGTCTTGAGCCATACTGCTTATCACCATCTTTTTGACGTTTCTCTTGAAAGCCCCTTTTGTGAGGAATTGTGGCAATTTTGCTGCTGCTTGAATGAGAGCCCAACAGGGGATCTCGCCCCTATATCCAATTTCACTTCTGTGGAAGGAGCTTGTTCTTTTGTAGATCTTTAATCACCACGTTAATAACATCATTAATCATTTGCTTGGTTGAGTCTGGCTTCATTGTTTCTGATTGTCCAGACCATATGAGTTTTTCCGTTTTCACATCGTAAAGCTTTGTAGCCAAGCGAACAGATTTAATCGTTTGGGAATATCCAGGACGGCTATAATTATAAGCCCACCCGTAGTAGCCGTAATAGCCTCCGTTACCTGTACCGGAACGGGTGTAAGCTTCCTTTTCTTCCTTTCCGACCAAATGGGTAATGATCACTGCATCATTATTGAATTTATTAACGACCTTCAATATCTCCTCTTTTTCCAGTTTCATATTTGCAGGAATAGAAATGGCATCCATACTCGATACGGCCTCTACCCCAGCTGCCCTTAAGTGTCTAACAAAACTCTCTTCAAAAGATCTGCGAACCTCCTCATTATCTTTATAGGTTAACCCAATTACCAGAATGTTCGATACAGGTTTTCCCCGGTGGGCTTCATCCACCCACGTTTGGGTTAGCTCAGTGCCTGCACAACCAATAATGAGAAAAACGAAAACCATTGCGAAATAAAACCATTTCAAGGTAATTTGCCTCATTAGATTTCCTCCTAGATATAAGATGGTAGCCGCTTTTAAATGGATTTTTTTAAGCTCTGGCCTGCATACAAGTTTATCCTTTTCAGAAACGATGATATCTCTCAGGCGACTGCATAGTTGTGCGCATCCATTTTCGGATTTTCACATCGTATCCGAGATGCTTCGGCGCGTTGTCAGGAAGGCTTCATACCCATCATGAATGCACTCCGAGCGCATGCTTCCATAGGATCGCATTGACAGGATACTGGGTCAACCAGACCCGCCAATCATTCTCGCATGAAAAAGGCTTTACGAACCGTCCAGATATATTGAAAAAACCCAAATGATGCCAGGAGTTATGATACCATCGAACCCTTAAGTCAACAATACTTGCATTATGTTGTGAGTTGGCCTAACCTATTGAAAGAAGGAATGTTTCTGTTTTTGGCATAAGATATCGTAAATTTGGCAGAAAAGCAATAGGTTATCCCGCATTTTGATGAGGCTGATTGGACAGCTGGCAACATAATAATTTTGCGCTGTCCATACCTCTCTTTAACCGGCCTTCGCTTCTCTCTGCCCGCTATAAACTGTCTAGCCAGGCCATCAAATCCCCCTCATTTTCCCACTGGAGTAATTCTTCTATCTTTGGATCATCGGTTAAGACCGATTTCATATGCTCGATGAATCGCCTTTGGATGTGGCGCCTGCGGTTCAGATCCAGATGCAAATATATGGTGGTAGATTGGATGTTGTCGTGGCCCAGGCGGTTCTTTATATCCGTGATGGGATATCCGGCATAAAGCATGTCCACAGCCCGGCTATGGCGGAAACTATGAACGGGATTGATATACTTGAGGCGTTTAGGGGGGAGCGCCTTATTGAGGTACTTTTTGCAGATTCGATAGATGCCATGGCGAGTCAGTTCTTCCCCCCGTTGATTTATAAAGAGCCGGTGCTGATATAGGGGTTTCGGTGTTGCACGGTATTTTTTGACATAGATCTGGAGGAGCTGAGAGGTCTTTGGTTCAAGCCCTATTAGCCGGAACCGGTCGCCTTTTCCTAATATGGCTAGCGTCTTTTGCTGAGGATTAAAGTAATCGAGGTTCAGAGTGGCCATTTCACTGGCCCTTGCCCCGGAGTCATAAAGCAGATGAAGGAGCGCATAATCCCTAAAGCCATCCTTCCTTTTAAGATCAACGGCCCGCAAGACCTCCAACATCTCGTTCTGATAGAGGAACCCGACCAGGGGCCTCTGAGCGCGCTTCTGGGGGATATTGAGGATGGTATCTGCAACGGCCTTTTGCTCTGGGTACATGAAACGGAGCATTTTGGCAAAAGATTTGAGGGCCGCAAGCCGCTGATTGCGGGTCTTGACCAGGTTTTTGCGCACGCGCTGAAGGTCCTCAAGGAATGCGATGATTAACCCCGATGAGATGAGCTCTACCCTGAGCGATCCGATCTTGATATTGTAATATTTTGCTGCAAAGGGAAGAAACAGTTTAAAGGCATCACGATAAGCCTTAACCGTATGGGGGCTCACCCCCTTCACATGAGGGAGATACTGATCGAAGAACCGGTGGATGCAGGGGGAAAGTTTCATTGCTTCGTTATCTGCCAAAGGGCAAAATCGACCAGGTTTTTGCGGCTAAGGGCATCCGAGACCCTGAGATATACGCTGGTATATTTGTATTCACTATGGCCCATAAAGGCGGCTAATACGGGAAGGGCGTGCTGAGGGGATCCTCCCCATTCTTTGATTTTGAGCAGGGTGTTCACTGCAAAGCTATGCCGCAAGCTATGTGGCGTGGGCTGTAGGAAGCTCACATTCCCTATTACCCGCCTTGCTTGCTCAAGGCCAATGTCTTTGAGGGCTATATGGAACAAACGGCGGAGTTGCTCATCACATAAAGGGCGGTGGTTTCCCTGAACCAGCAGGTAAGGACTTGGTCATCTCGCAGCAGGGATTTACGTACAGAGAGGTAGTTTTCGATCTGTGTGACAACGCATTTTGGGATGGGGATGAGTCGGTCCTTACAGAACTTGGTTCTTTCGATATAAATCGTGGCATCATCAAGACGATAGTGGTGAGTCTTCAGTCTTAGAGGCTCCCAGATCCTCATGCCGCATCGGGCCAGGAGAAACATTGCCGTGTATGAGGCGAGCTCTTTTAGAAAGTACCCTTTGGTTCTATGAAACCGCTTGCAGAAAGCATCGAGGAACTGATCAGTTTGCTCGGCTGAGAAAATAAAAGGAACAAGGGTGTTTTGCTTGAGACGGGGGATATCCCGAAGGAGATTTTCCTTATAATAACCCCGCCGCACCAGGAATTGAAAGAAGGTGCGCGTGGCACTGAGGATGGCGTTAACAGAGCTTGCCCCCAGTTTGAGATTGGCTCTCATCTCTAGGAAAAAGGCGGGCTGAAGGGAGTGCCAGGCGGCATTTTTCTCCATCAAATATCGATCCAAAATAAGAAGATGCTCTCTGTGGGTTTTCAAGGCATATCCCAGACTTTGGCGGTAAGCGAGAAACTCATCCAGTTTTGGCGCCAGGAAGCTCTTAAAGGGTTTCATGAAACAAGACCTTTCTCATTCGCTCGGTGTCTATGTGGAGATATCTTTGTGTGGATTGGATATTTTCGTGGCCCAGCATCTCTTTGATCTCATAGATGGAGGCGCCAGCGGTCAACAGGTGCTGGGCATAGGTGTGCCGCAGCCAATAGGCCGTAGCGTTCAAGACCGGCCTTTTTCATGGCCTGCTGGATATCGCGGGCCACCGAGGCCCGGGGACAATCGGCCCGTAGGGGAGCCACTGGCTTAAAAATAGATGCCGGTCCTCACTCTTGGGCCGGCCTGACCACATAGGCGACAACGGCCTTGAGGGTCGGCTCGGGCGATGGGCAGCGTAAGGGGATTATCGTTTTTGCTGCCGCTGCATGGTGAGCTCAAGTGGCCCTGGCCAAAGCAGATATCATCGAGCTGCAGGCTGCTGATCTCAACGGGTCGCAGTCCCAGGCTGTAGGCCAGGTGAACCATGGCATAGGTACGAAGCTCTCTGGCGGTGGTGACCGGCAGGCTTCTCCAAGAGCCTTTGAACTTCCGGGGGCCGCAAGAACTTGGGCGGCTTGGCCATGGCAAACTGCGGGGCTCCGATCAGAAGCGGCGCCAGATTCTTCTTTAAGATGCCCCGCTGATGCAGGTAGCTCAGAAAACCGCGTAAAAGGGATCGATAGTGGCGACAGCTGCCGGCTGCCAAGAGGCCGGCAAAACTCGGCCATAAAGGCGTCAAGCTGTTCAATAGGCGAAGCCGGTTCAGCGGAATGTCTTGCGGCTTGAGATAATCGCCGAAAGGGAGCCGAGAGTACCCGGCGGATGGTGTTTAACTGGCGCGGGGTGCTCTGGCTCGTCGTCTTGTCGGTAGTTCAGATAGTCTTCATAGATGCCGGCCAGCTGTCTTGGCTGGGGGCGCCGGGGCAGCGGGGTTTTGATTTGCCCCTGTTGCGCCAGATATCGCGACAGTCCATTGAGGGCGGCCGTGGTGGATAGCGTGACTGAGTGTTTTTGAAACTGCTCCCGGGTGTACGCCGGCAAAAAGTCTGCTGCCAGAGGAAGACCGCTGTCTTATGACAAAGTCCAAAACGAACACCTCCGAGCTGCATTCGGTGCTGGTGGCAGCTGGCGGAGGTAGTAACGGACGGACTTCATCCAGCATGAGATAGTCGTGATCGCCTGGCTCAGTCGGGGCACCACGGAAGGATCTTTTTGACGGGTCGATCATCTTTTACACGATATCGGGGCAGACGGGCAGCTCCAGCACCTGGAACAGCGTGCCGTCAAAGGCGATCAGCTCTTTATTGATCAGTCCGTCCCGGGCGGCGACATACTGCTCAAGGCGCAAATGCAAAAGCGCGCAGATGCGCTCATAGCTGTAATAGGAAAGCCCCGGTGATCGGCGGCCAGGACCAGAGAAGAGGTACAGCAGCAGCTCCGGCTGGGCTTAAGGTGCTCCAAGAACCCATCGAGTAAGAAACCGATGCGGGATAAAGCTGAAGCCTCCGTTGATGTTTGCGGACACGATCCGGCACGAGGATTTTCTTGGTGATCATCGCTCGAGCTTCCTTTGTGACCTTCTCACTGATGACCGATACCAGCGGACTTAATCGCAGCACCTAACGAGTCGATCTTGGCAATCATGGCTAACGGCATGGGAACCTCAAAGATATTGACTTTTAACGCGTCCACCTTTGCAATCACCGGCACCAGCCAATATTGGCCAACCGTCTTAGATTTGTTGACAATCGACGCGTCGACCTTTGCAATCAAGTTGGGATCGGCATCCGGTTGATGTCCAGTGCGGCGTCTGCGGTTGCGGATCGCCTGCAGCAGGCGATTGCGTCTCGCATTCTCGGGGTGCCTCTTGCGGTAGGCGTTCCAGTAGCCAGGATGTGCCTTGGCCCATTTTTGGTTGCTCAGCTTTTGGTTAAATCGATAATCCGGATCGGTGTGCATCTTGTAGCGTTTCCAGGCCGCCTTGCGCGCTCGCTGGCATCCAGGCTTCATGCAGTATACCTGGTCCTTGTGCCGGGGATGGGGGTGAAAAAATCACCACAATGACAGCACGGTATTGGATCCATATCCACCCCTCTAATCCAATATGAATTAAAGGAATGATATAAAGGACTTATTCAGATCTTGGAAGAAATAATATGGAAGGAATTACATACGGGGAATTAAAACTCAACATAACCAAACCGCAACATTGCTTGCATTATCCTTGAATCTCGCCAGATTCAAACATAATGATCTCATCTCTTATTGCGGGACCATTCGGAACGTGACTCATTTTTACCGTGTTGGGCACCGGACTCAGCTCAAACCTTGGTGCGGTTTGAGAACGGATAGGGCTTCGTATTGGCTGTCAGGTTCCTGTTGAGTCTCACGGCTTCCCTGAGATCGGTTCCCGGGAAGCACAAAAGCCCCAAGTCGAACTGAATATCCACTTGGGGCTTTTCTTTCACAACCCTCTGTAAATGACAAACCATGCTTTCCTCACGGAAGGTTGGGGTTATGCTGATGACTTGTCTACATTTAAATGAACTGAACGTTAATTGGGGCAATTAAGGCCAAAAACCAGGCTTCTGTCAAGAGGAATCCAATGGTCTATACATATGAAGCTTTCAGCGGTCAGCATTCAGCCAATCTTTTGTTTAGCTTGGTCTTTGTCCGGCGGGCCTGGATGCTGATCGCTGAAAGCGGTTGAATGGGGGATGACCGCCCGCAGAAGAAAGGAGAATTTGAAGGTCTTTCAAACCATACAAAATTTTGCTCACGGATGTTTGCTCTGAAGGCCGCCACTCGCTCCGTGGGCTTGAGAAACAAGAGGAGATGGTATAAGAGAAATAGAAGGGATCCTTTTAAATACTCTTTTGGTTGATCCGGTGACTTGAAAGGCCATTCAGGTCGCGGCGAAGGAAATCGGCATGGGATTCCCTCCAAACAAAACCAAGATCATCTGCACCATCGGGGCCGCCTCCGAGTCGACCCAAATCATGGAAAAAATGATCCTGGCCGGAACCAACGGGGTGATGCTCTGCGGGGAGTCCGCCCTTGGGAAATACCTTGTGGAATCCGTGGAAATGCTTGTAAAGATTGCAGCCGCCATCGGGCCCCACCGGCCGTCTCACCAGGTCCGGGAGCTGCTCAAGTCCATGGCGCAGAAGGGCGGCGCCAAGCACCCGGAGACCAACAACCGGGTGGAAATTTTAGAGTTGAGGAAACAGCGGTCAGAGATCAGTGAACTGTAGGGAGGAGAGAGGCCATGCTAAAGAAGATCAATCCGACCAAAACGGAAGGCTGGAGTAGACTCGAAGCCCATTTCACCAAAATGAAAAGCGTCCACATGAGGACCCTTTTCGCCGAAGACCCACGACGTTTCGAGCGATTCTCCATCCGCTTCAACGACATTTTCCTGGACTACTCAAAAAGCATCGTGACCGAGGAAACTATGAACCTTTTGACAGGCCTGTCACACGATGTGGGGCTTGAGGGTGCTATTGAGAAAATGTTCGCAGGAGAGCGGATCAATGAGACGGAAGATCGGCCGGTGCTTCACGTGGCGCTCAGAAATAGAAAAAACACGCCCATCTTTGTTGATGGAAGGGACGTGATGCCGGACGTCAACGCAGTGCTCGAAAAGATGAAGCGCTTTTCAAGAAGAATCATCGATGGGGAATGGAAAGGGTTTACGGGCAAACGGATCTCCGACATCGTCAACATCGGGATCGGCGGGTCGGATCTCGGGCCGGTCATGGTGACCGAATCTTTGAAACCCTACATGAAACCAGGGCTGTCGGTCCACTTTGTCTCAAATATCGATGGCACCCACATCGTTGAGACATTGAAAGGATTGAATCCTGAAACGACCCTCTTCATGATCGCATCCAAGACCTTCACGACCCAGGAGACCATGACCAACGCACATTCCGCACGGGAGTGGTTTCTTAAAACGGCGAAAGAGGCCTCTTTCGTTCCCAAGCACTTCGTGGCCCTTTCCACTAACCGTGAAAAGGTTGAGGCCTTTGGAATCGATTCGGAGAACATGTTTGAATTCTGGGACTGGGTTGGGGGGCGTTACTCCCTTTGGTCCGCCATCGGGCTTTCCATCGCCTGCTCCATCGGTTTTGAAAACTTCGAGGCCATGCTTCAAGGCGCCTACGAGATGGACACCCATTTCCGTTATGCCCCTTTTGAGAAAAACATTCCCGTTCTCCTTGCGCTCGTGTCCATCTGGTACAATAACTTCTTCGGGGCCGAAACCGAAGTCATCCTTCCCTACGATCAGTACATGCACCGGTTTCCGGCCTACTTCCAGCAGGGAAACATGGAGAGTAACGGCAAGTCCGTTGACAGGGCCGGCAACCGCGTAAGTTACCAGACAGGTCCCATCATCTGGGGGGAACCTGGCACCAACGGCCAGCACGCCTTCTACCAACTCATCCATCAAGGAACCAGGTTGATCCCCGCGGATTTTCTGGCCCCGGTCTTCAGCCACAACCCCATAGGGGATCACCACAAGATCCTGCTTTCCAATTTCTTTGCCCAAACGGAAGCGTTGCTGAAGGGAAAAACCAGAGAGCAAGTCATAGACGAGATGAAAAGAGAGGGTATGGATGAGGGCGACATACGCAAAATATGGCCCCACAAGGTCTTTGAAGGCAATCGGCCCACCAATTCCATCCTCTTCAAAAAGCTCACCCCTCGGGTCCTTGGAAGCCTCATTGCCATGTACGAGCACAAGATCTTTGTCCAGGGCGTGATCTGGGACATCTTTTCTTTTGACCAGTGGGGGGTTGAACTTGGAAAGCAGTTGGCCAAAAAGATCCTCCCGGAACTGGAAGGAAACGCGCAGGTGGACTCCCATGACGGCTCCACCAACGGACTTATCAATGCCTTTAAATCGTGGAGAAAAGAAGGGGCGTCGTAAGAAACCGATGGCGTATATCTTTCGTCAGTGGCTGACACCCCACTTCAAGCGCGCACCTGACCGTAGTCGTTTCAACCATCCATCTCTTTGATCCTCTTGATCAGGCCCGCGGGGGATCCGGTATCGAGAAAGGCCTTGAACTGCGCTCGATAGATCCTGACCCCACTGATGCCCAAGGCGAGGACGTCATAGACTTTCCAGGTGGCGCCCCGCTGCAACAACCTGAATTCAATGGGCACCTCCATGCCCTTCCATACAACTCTTGCGTTGACTCGGGCTTTACCCGGCTCCTCTATCCGTTGGTCAAGCAAAATAACCTGCTCGTCCGTGTATTGGTCCTGCGCAATTCCGATGTAGACATCTTTGAGAAAGGCCGTGAAGGCTTCCACGAATTCCAGCTGTTCTGTTCGGGTGAATCGAGGCCAGAAAGGACCCAGTGTCAATTTGGAGAACTCTCGGAAATCAAACAACCGGTCTGCGATCTCCGCAAGCCTGGTCTTCTGGACAGGGCGCATGACTGGTCGATTGTAATGAGGATCCTCCAAGATTCGGAGAACTTTTCCGATTCCTTCCTGGAGGACTGCCATAGGCTGAATGGCGGGATGGGCTGGGGGGGAATCTGACAGGGCCAGGAGCAGAACAAAGGACGCCAGTACCGTGCCCCTTCGATGGATCCACGATCCGTGCATGAAAAGTCGAGGGAAACCGGCTGTAAGCGGAGTGGGGTTCTGCCGGGGAATCCTCGCCCGAGAATACGAATGCGTTCCGGGGCCGCCCCTTCGAATCATTTCAGCCTTTCCACCCAGGAACCGTCTTCGAGCCACTTTTCTTTGATGGCTTTGAGGGCGCCACTGTTCTTGTAGGTGGTCAGAAAATTGTCCAACCAATTCACGAAGAGCGGGTCTTGAGCCGGAACGGCAATCCCGATGGGTTCGTAGGTCAGTGGGGTGATCAGGGAGGTGAGACCATCGCTGGGGTGGCGAAGGACCGCAAGGATGCAGATCGGATAGTCGGCCACCATGGCATCCGCCTTGTCCTTGATGACCAGGGCAACGGCCTCGTCATAGTCGTTGGTGAGCGTGAGCTTGGCTTTGGGTATCAGTTCTCTCACGAAGAGCTCGCTTGTCGAGCCCTTCAGCGCCACGACGGTCCTCTCGGAGTGGTTCACCTCAGAGGCATCTTTAGCATTGGCGATGGTTTCAGTCTTGGTCAGAAATGACTTGCCGGAAATGAAGTAAGGCCCTACGAATGCCACTTTCAAATTCCGTTCGCCCGTGATGGTTATCTGCGACATGGCCATGTCCACCCGTCCATCCTGAACCGCCTCCAGGAGCTTGGAGAAAGACATCGGAACCATTTTGAGCTTCACACCCATGGAGTCCGCAATGAGCTGGGCCAGGTCAGGTTCAATGCCGATAATTTGTCCATCTTTGGTCGTGGCATTGAGCGGCGGCATGTTTGCAGCGGTTCCCACCCAGAGCTCGCCCCGTTTGACGATACGATCAAGTACAGGCCCGCCTATATCGCCCGGAGCCCCTTGTTGCATGGGGGCGCACGCCGAAAGCAGCACAAAAAGGCCGAGAATCAGAAGCCACGTCTTTTTCATAACCACTCCTTCGTTGGTCCTTTATTCAGAAATCTTCTTTTTCATGTTCTCGAAATAGGCATCGCGGATGGCGATATAGGGATCAAAGGACGCCTTTTTGAGGGCCTCGTAATCCCCGATCGACAGGGAAGCCGCATTCACCTTGTCCTCTGCCTTGATGGCCACCCTGTAAGCCAGTGGGTCCACAAACCAGTACACGGGATCCAGGAAATAATCCCCCACCAGACCCGCGGTCCCACGGACGCTTGAGGGTCCGAAAATGGGCCAATGAATGTAGACGCCCGGGCCGAGGCCATAGAACCCCAGGGTCTGGTTGAAGTCTTCGTCCCGCATATCAATACCGAATTCCTGCCTCGCGGGATCGCCGAAACCCAAGACGCCCATGGTGGTGTTTAGGCAAAATCTCACTAACTCGGTTCCAAACCCACCAAACTTTCCCTGTAGCAGGCAGTTGACCGCACGGATGGGCATGAAAAGGTTCGAAAAGAAATTTTTGATGGAGACGCGGACGGGCTCCGCAACGATGTCCCGGTATCCGGTCGCCACAGGTTTGAGGATATAAAAGTAAAAGTCGTCGTTGAACTTGTAAGTGAGCCGGTTGAAAGGCTCCAGCGGATCCGGGACCCCTGCTGCCGCTTCCTCGTATTCGTCCTTCTCTGGCTCTGCCTCGTTCTCAGCCTTGGCAAGGACCGTTGTCCCCGTTTCAGGGGATGACACCCCTTCCATAACACCAAAGCCCTGCGTAGCACCGAGTGAAGCCGTCACGCCTGCCAGCAAGAAACACCACACACCGAGTGAAAAAGCAAAAAGCACTGATTTGATCCTCACGGTGCCTCCCCGTTCATGATTTCTGCGCCTCGCTGGCCTTTTTCCGCAACGTTTCCATCAGGTCCTCCGGAGACTTGTTCGTCAGTATGGAGTTGAACTGGCTCCGGTAGTTGCTCACAAGGCTCACCCCCTCGATCACCACATCATAGACCTTCCACTTCCCGTCTTTTTCCATCATGCGGTAGTCGATGGGGATTTCCTTGTCCGAGGTAACAATCCGGCTCTTGATTTGGGCCTTGCCGTCCGTGACGCTCGCATTGTCATCAAAAACCACTTTCTCACTCGTGTAAGCCATGATTCGATCCATATAGACATTCCCGAGCACCTTGCTGAAGAGCTCCGGAAATTCCTTCTGCTGCGCCGCATTCAGTTTCTTCCAGTTCCGCCCCATGGTCAGGCGCGAAAGCTCATCGTAGTCGAAGATCCCGTTCACAATCTCCCAGATCTTTTTTTCCTTCACGGCCTTATCCGTCTGCGCCTTGTCGTTCAAGGCACTTAGGAGCTTGTTCACCTGGGCCTCAATGGTTTGCTTAGGCCCACCGGTTTCCGCAGACAAGGGTCCGACGCACCAAGCCAGGAACACCGTTACCAGAATCAGCCTTTTCATATTCCCTCCCTTCGCCTCTCTTTTCTCTCAACCAGGTTGCCCATTGTCCATCCATAAATCGGGGATTTCTGGATGGCGCTTTCAGCCGTCAGCTTTCAGTGTTCAGCCAATCTCTTGCATTTATTAAATTTTGCTGACAGTTGATCGCTGATGGCTGATCGCGCGAATCCAAAAACAACCGTTTTTGATGAGCACTGCCTAGAACCTATTTCTTGACATCCCCAAAGGCATACTTACTGATCAAGTCCCCGATGTCCACCGGCGCCTCCGTCTCGGTGATCATCCCCCCCGGTTTCAGCAGATTGCCGCCGCCCCCCGGGTCGAGCTGCACGTACTTGTCGCCGATCAGACCCTCCGTCTTGATGGAGGCGATGGCGTCATCGTAGACTTTCACCCCTTGCCTGAGCTTGAGCTCCGCCAGAACCACTAAATTCTTCTCGTCCAGGGTGAACCCGGCTACGCGGCCAACCTCGATGCCGATCATGTCCACCGTATTGCCGACCCTCAGACCGGAAACGGAACTGAACCGCGCAAACACGCTGTAAGTTTGATCCCCAAAGAGGGACACGTTTCCCAGCTTTACGGTCATATAGCCAAGGCTCAACAGTCCTGCGACCACAAAAATCCCGACCACCGTCTCATTTTTATATTTCTTCATTCCGATTTGCCTCCGCAAGCTCCGTCATCCCCCCGGTGCACGTCAGACCATTCGGCCCGCTTCCGAGCAAATGACACAACTCATTGTCTACACTGCCTACAACAGGAAAGAGGTGACCACGTAATCGGATACGAGAATCATGACGCAGGACAGCACCACGGCCGATGTGGTGGAAAGCCCAACCGCCTTGGCCCCGTAAGCGTCCTTTTGCATATGCGTAAAAAAGCCTTGAAAGCAACAGATCGTCGAAACCAGGACCCCGAAAACGATGGACTTGAAAAACCCGCCGTTGATGTCGCTGATTTCCACGTTGGAAGTGACGGAGTAAAAATAAGTCCCCGAATTGAGGCCCAAAAGGACCACACCGCTGACCCACCCGCCAATGATCCCGATCAGGTCAAAGAAGGCCGTCAGGATCGGGAAGCTGACGATGGCGGCTGCCAGCCTGGGGCTCACGAGGAACCGAAGCGGGTCGATGCGCATGGTGATTAATGCATCGATCTGCTCGGAGATCCTCTGGACGCCGATCTCCGTGGCCATGGACGAACCGGCCCTGGCAGTGACCATGATGGCCGTGAATACAGGGCCAAGCTCCCGGATCAGGCTGAGTGAAATGGCAGATCCAAGAAACCCGGAAGATCCGAACTTCTGGAGGGTGTAAAAGAGCTGAAGCCCAAGCACCATACCCGTGAACAGGCCCACCAGCAACACAATGCCAGCGGACCTGGCCCCAATGTGATAAACCTGTTCCACGATGGCGGATAACTGCTTTGACCGAAAAATCATGAAAAAGGACCGCACCAGGAAGATCCATACGGCGCCCATACCTCCGAACAGGACGGTCACTTTATTCCCAAGAATGGCAAAAGGGTTCATGCGAGTCTTCTCTTCCACCCTCATCTCCGATCATTATTAATCCCAAAATGAGCGAGCGCCAGGCATCAAACCTTTGGCTGATAAGGTCAAGGCGTCCCCCATTCGGGGCGGATCTGAATCTTAGAACTCCCAAATCGCCGATAGAGAAATCACCGAAACGGGATTTGGACGAATACAGTTTATCCAAACGCCCTCTTTTTTCAAGCAAAAAGCTCGAAAGGGGCCTTATTCTAATAAGGTCAGGGACATGGGCCGGATGGACACATCGGGACGCAGACGATTTGCTGGCGCTGTGTGGTTCATGATTCCAACACCTCGCCCCTGCCCAGTCTCGTGACGACCGCAACCCGTTTGATCCCCTTTCTCAGTTCAATCTCCGACAACTCGATCTCGCCGCAGGCCTCGGGAGAACCCCGGCGCACCTTAATCCCCATGGGGTTCAACCTCAGGGTCACCGTCTCCTGCTTCAGATAGTCACACGGATGGCTCAAGACAGCCGCAACCAGTGTGAGATAACCCCACGGTTCACTGATCTGAACGTTTGCATGTTCGATCCTGCGATCGATTTCAGACAACAGGTCCACGGCCTCTTGGACTCTTCTCTCTTCTTGCCCCTCAACTCCCCCTTCCATTATCCCAGAATCGTAAAGTTCTGCCCGCAGGACTTTCAGTTTAGCCTTCACGACCTCTTTCTGTGCCCGGAGCTCGTCTCTTTGCCCACGGAGGAAATCGATCTTCTCATGGGCGTATTCTGACAGGACGGACACTGTGCGCGTCTTAAGAGCCGCCCTTGTCTCCGCCTCGGTCCTACAAGGGACCAAAAAGCGATGATCCAGGAAGCTCACCGCGGTTTCGGTCACGTCCCGCCTGATGATCTCTCCAACCTGTCCGGTTCCAAGAACAGTCTGCTCCCGCCTCCTCATGGTGAGAAGGGCGTAACACCCCGTAAAAGATTGCCCTCTAAAGAAGGCCTTAAGTTCATGGTCGAGCCTCAAGACCTCCCGTATCTCATCAACGCTGGCGAAAAAGGCCCTGACGTAAGGGTCCGTTGCCCACGTTCCCCTGCCAACTTCAATGGGTCCAGGAAGCCTTTCCACGAGCGCATCGGCGAACTGCATGGCCTCATCGACCGCAGAACCCAGTTTTTTCCTGTAACCCCTCACCTCCCGAATTCTTGGGTCCGTTGCGTCAACAACCATCTCGGTTGCCTTCCTTATGGTCCTTTCCTTTTCCTTCTGAAGACGCCTCTGACGACTTTTGCGGACAACCCATGCGCCCAGATCAGAAAAGGCGTTCCTGGCCTCCATGCTCCCCTCGATTGCACCCTCCCCAACCGCGTGGCCCAGAAATCAAACGGCCACCTTCGCTGCGATTCCTTTTGGCGCGGATCCGGGTCCTCCCGGCAACTAAAACCCTCGATCCCATCTTCTCCTCGCAAAAAGGCACCAGGATTGAAACCAAGATTTGCTCGTTTATAGCATAGTGTAATTTCTATTTCGATGGTAAGATTGACTGTTTGAAAAGCATCTAACAATATTTATGCCAAAGAATCATAGGATACGCTTCGAAAAGAAGGGCGAATTCTGATGCGTTGGAAATGGATTCCGATCACATTTGGCCTCTTGCTGATCGTCATGTTGGGGGCGGTCTACCTGGTCTTGGTGAACTATGATTTTAACGAACTCAAGCCGCGGATCACCCGGATGGTCAGGGATGCCACGGGTCGGGATCTGAAACTGGGCGGTAATATCAAGCTGGCTTTTGGTTTTTCGCCGAAGCTGGTCGTGAGAGACGTCTCGCTCGGCAACGCGGCCTGGGGCTCCCAAGCGGATATGATCAAAGTCGATGAGCTTCAGGCACAGGCCCGGCTCCTTCCACTGCTCTTCGGCGACGTGAAGCTGGAGCATATCGGTCTTTCAGGGGTCGATTTGCTACTTGAGACGGACCCATCCGGACGAGGCAACTGGGATGTGGCTCCTGATCCTCGCTCGTCCACAAAATCCGGGGAATTTAAAGTTCCAAGGATTGATGTAGACAGCATTCGTGTTGAGAACCTGCACGTTACATTTCGCAACGGGAGGACAGGCTCTAAAACGCGGAGCACCTTGGCCCGCCTTGATGTGGCGAATTAGGAAAAGCTCGATGCGCTCTCGCTCGATCTCCGCGCTGACTACAATGGGCAACCGATCGCACTCTCCGGTAAAATCGGACGAATCAGCGCTCTATTGGCAGGGCAGCGATTTCCGCTTGAGCTAACGGGACAATTCTCGAATGCGGCGTTTGAAATCTCCGGGGCCATCGAAGATGTCCTGCATCTTACGGGAATCGATCTCAAAGTCCGCACGTCCGGAAAAAACCTGTGGGGACTCGGACTTGGCAAAGGAAACCACCTTCCAAAGACGGAAGCATTTGATGCCCAAGGGCATCTCAAAGGCTCCAGAGACGCCCTGGTCCTTGAAGACTTGGTCGGGAATCTGTCCGGAGGGGGCATCGATTTAACGATCAACGGCACGGTGGGCGATCTGTTGACGGCTGACCAGATGGATCTGCGCCTCAAGGGTTCAGGCAAAAACCTGGCGGTGCTCGGACCTTTTTTTGACGTGACCCTGCCGGAGACCGATCAATTCACCGTTCAGGGCCGCCTCACCGGTTCCGCCAAAACCCTGTCTCTCCAGGATGCTCAGGGCAATGCCCGCAAAGGCACCTTGCGCGTCGAGCTGAAAGGCGGAATCAAGGATTTGATCGCACTTGCCGGCATGGACCTCCAGGTGAAGGTCTCAGGGGCAGAGTTGGCCGAGGTCGGACCCCTTTTCGATACAAAGATCCCCGAACTGGGCCCCTTCGATGTGAGCGGCCGTCTCACCGGTTCCACAAAGACCTTATCCCTCCAGGATGGTCAGGGCTCTGCCCGCAAAGACACTTTACGCATCGATCTGAAAGGGGGAATCAAGGATTTGATCGCACTTGCCGGCATGGACCTCCAGATTAAAGTTTCAGGGACAGAATTGGCAGAGCTCGGACCCCTTTTCGACATAAAGATCCCGGAGACTGGGCCCATTTGAAGTGACCGGGCCGCCTCACCGGTTCCGCCAAAACCCTGTCTCTCCAGGATGCTCAGGGCACTGCCCGCAAAGACACTTTACGCATCGATCTGAAAGGGGGAATCAAGGATTTGATCGCACTTGCCGGCATGGACCTCCAGATGAAAGTTTCAGGGGCACAGTTGGCAGAGGTCGGACCCCTTTTCGACACAAAGATCCCGGAACTGGGCCCCTTTGATAGTGAGCGGCCGCCTCACCGGTTCCGCCAAGACCCTGTCTCTCCAGGATGCTCAGGGCAATGCCCGCAAAGGCACCTTGCGCGTCGAGCTGAAAGGCGGAATCAAGGATTTGATCGCACTTGCCGGCATGGACCTCCAGGTGAAGGTCTCAGGGGCACAGTTGGCCGAGGTCGGACCCCTTTTCGACACAAAGATCCCGGCACTGGGCCCCTTTGATGTGAGCGGCCGCCTCACCGGTTCCACCAAAACCCTATCCCTCCAGGATGGTCAGGGCTCTGCCCGCAAAGGCACTTTGCGCATCGATCTGAAAGGGGGAATCAAGGATTTGATCGCACTTGCCGGCATGGACCTGCAGATCAAAGTCTCAGGGACAGAGTTGGCAGAGGTCGGACCCCTTTTCGACACAAAGATCCCGGCACTGGGCCCCTTTGATGTGTCCGGCCGCCTCACCGGTTCCAAGAATTCACTTTCAATTGATGGCCTTTCAGCCATCGTCGACCAGAGCGATTTTAGTGGCCATGGCGCAGTGGCGTTTCAAAAACGACCAAAAATCACTCTGGCCCTTGAATCGTCAGTGGTGGACTTCACGCGGATCATGGATAGCCTTGAAGGCAAGAAGCAGGTGTCCAGCCAGGAAGGAAAAGGCGAAAGCCGTCTCTTTTCGGATGATCCGCTTCCTTTCGCTTCCCTGAGACAGGTGGACGCGGATATTGTGCTCAATGCCAGGAATATCCATGCCAGGGACGCACGGTTCAAATTGGGTCATGTCACGGCCAGACTCGATGATGGCCGGTTGGACGTCGATAGGCTCGAGGCAACTTATCTTGAGTCGAAGTTAAGCGGAAGTTTTCATTTCAACCCCAACTCACCCCCGCATCTGTCGACAGATTTCCTTGTGCAGCAACTCGACGTTGGCAACTGCCTAAGAGAAATGGGGGTGAGCGATCAGATCAAGGGAAACGTGGATATCGCAGTTGACGTTGAGAGCAAGGGGGACTCGGTTCACGCCCTCATGGCAAATCTGGATGGCAAGGCGGGCGCTGTGATGGGAAAGGGCTACATGCCCAGGTTTCTGGACCTGCTTTCCATGAATCTTTCCCAAAGGGTCAGCTCATTCTGGGGAAAGCATGAAAAAGCGGGTAACATCCAGTGCGCCGTCGTTGAATTCGACATCAAAAGCGGGGTTGCAACCAGCGAAGCTTTTGTGTTTGACACCGAAATCGCGATCCTGGCAGGCGAAGGAGACATTAACTTGCGCACCGAAGAGGTGAATTTCCTGCTCGTGCCGAAGCCCAAACGACCGAGCCTCGTAAGCCTTGCGACGAACCTCCGGGTTAGCGGCTCGATCGTGGATCCCAAGGTGAGACCGGATACGGTGTCATTGTTAACAACAGGGGCGAAGTTCCTCAGCACGCTCGCGATCGGCCCACTGGGACTGCTGGTGCCGTTTGTAAGCCTTGGTGCAGATAAAAAACACCCTTGCGACATCCTGAGCACGGAAAAACTGAAACAGCTGGTTCCTGCCAACCCCTAGCCATAGGATGAGAGAACCTTACGTTCACCCTACAACGCCGCGGCAATCGGGAACCAAGAACGTCCCTTTTCTCCCACGCTGACGCCCAAACTCGTGACGCGAACAACAGGTTTGAAGGGCCGTGGCACCTCCTAAACGGGCTGAAACCGGATGATCCTCGCAAAGGAGTCTGCCTTGAGGCTTGCGCCGCCCACCAACGCGCCGTCGATGTTCGGTTTGGCCATGAGGGCATCGACATTTTCCGGTTTGACGGACCCACCGTACTGAATGATCTTCGAGTCGGCCAAGCCCTGATCGAACTGTTCGGCTACCAAACTCCTGATAAAGGCATGCACCGCGTCCGCATCTTCCGGCGTGGCCGTCTTACCGGTACCGATCGCCCAGACAGGCTCATAGGCGATCACGACCTTGAGGGCCTGCTCCCTCGAAAGGCCTTTAAATCCTTGCACGACATGCTTCCTGACAACGGCCTCAGTTCGTCTCGCTTCCCGCTCCTCAATGAGCTCCCCGACGCACAGGATCGGCATCAGACCATGTGCCAGGGCTGCGTGGACCTTCTTATTGATGATTTCATCCGATTCATGGAAGACGTGCCGCCGTTCCGAATGGCCGAGGACGACCGATGTTGCCCCGGCGTCCAACAGCATAGCGGCGGAGATTTCTCCGGTGAAAGCGCCCTCCTTTTCAAAATACATGTTCTGTCCACCAATCAGGATTCTGGATCCCCGGGCCGCCGCGGCGACGGCCTGGATGGTGGTAAAGGGCGGACAGACCAGGATGTCGCGATCCCTCGCCTCTCCCACAAGGGGCTTCAACGACTCGATGAACTGAACCCCTTCTTGGATAGTCTTGTACATCTTCCAGTTGGCAGCGATTAACGGCCTTCTCATCTCTCTACCCTCCTTTGGCACCATCAGAGCAGCGCCGACTGCAAGCACGCAACCCCCTTTCCCGGCGCGTTGCGCTCTCGATTCTAGCAGCCGCTATCGGTCCTGGAGGGCGGCGACACCTGGAAGCGTTTTCCCTTCCACGAGCTCGAGCGATGCGCCCCCCCCTGTTGAAATATGGGACATGCTGGCAGCAAGCCCTGCCATGTTCACGGCGGCGACCGAATCCCCGCCGCCGATCACCGTCACGGCGTCTTTCATCTCGGCGATGGTCTTCGCCACCTCCATGGTGCCACGGGCGAATTTCTCCATCTCGAAGACACCCAGCGGACCGTTCCAAAAAATGGTCCTGGCCCCGGCGAGGGCCCCCCTGATGGCCTCAATGGTCTTGGGCCCGATGTCCAAGCCGATCATGTCAGGCGGCATCTTCTGCGCGTCAACCACTTTGGCTTCTCCCTTCTCGGAGAACTCGGAGGCCACCACCTGGTCAAGAGGGAGGATCAACCGAACGTTCCTGCTTTCAGATTTGTCAAGAATGGATTTGGCTAAGCCTATTTGATCGTCCTCGCACAAGGACTTGCCGATCTCATAACCCTTCGCCTTGAAAAAGGTGAAGGCCATGCCGCCGCCCACGATGAGGCAATCCACCTTATCCATGAGCTTTGTCGATGACGCCGATCTTGGAAGAGACCTTTGCCCCTCCAATGATCGCGACAAAGGGTTTGGCAGGGGCATTCACGACCTTTTCCTGGAGGTATTCCAGCTCCTTTTCCATGAGCAGGCCGGCAACCGCCGGCAGGAACTTCGCAATCGTTTCCGTGGAGGCGTGGGCGCGATGCGCCGTCCCAAAGGCGTCATTCACAAAGATGTCACCATAGGTCGCGAGGACCTTTGCCATCTTTTCCCGTTCGGCCGGGTCCTTGGACGTCTCCTCTTTGTGGTATCTTGTGTTCTCGAGCATCAGGATACCCCCGTCTGCCAGCGAGCGAACCATCTCCTCCGTCACCGGCCCCAGGCATGAGGGGGCAAGCTTCACTTCTCTTTGAAGAAGCGCAGCAAGGCGCTTGGCAATGGGCGCCATCCTGTGCCTCCCCTCACTGAACTTCCTTTCATCGAAGGGTTTCCCATCCTTCTCGGCCTTTTCCCGTGCCTTTTGAATGTCCTTCTTGGGATCGCCCAAATGCGACAACAGAACCAACCGCCGGGCGCCCTGCTTCAAGACATACTCTATGGTGGGGAGCGCTGCGCGTATGCGGGTGTCGTCCAGAACCGTCCCATCCTTCATGGGCACGTTGAAATCCACCCGCATGATCACCGACTTACCGCGGAGATCCACATCCCGGACCGTCTTTTTCGAGATAGCCATTGTCACTTTCCCCATTGAGGCCTAGACCCGCCTCATCCCTGTCGGATCTGCAAACCTGCGGCTGTGGGATCAGGGCTCAAGGCCAAGCCATTCCCAGCCGTAATCACTTGGAGACCATGAACTTCAGAAGATCCACCACGCGGTTGGAGTAACCCCACTCGTTGTCATACCAGGACACGATCTTGAAGAACCGCTTTTCTCCCTTGAGATTGTTCTGAAGCGTGGCGAGCGAGTCATAGACGGAAGAGCTGGCACAATGATAAAAATCGCTTGAGACCACCTCTTCCTTGGTGTACTCCAATATGCCCTTCAGATAGGACTCGGAGGCCCTTTTCATCAGCTCATCGATCTTTTCGATGCTGGTGTCCTTCTCGGTCCGGATCGTCAGGTCCACCACGGAGACATCGGGGGTGGGAACCCGAAACGACATGCCCGTCATTTTCCCTTTCACTGCCGGCAGGACTTCGCCCACGGCCTTGGCCGCCCCGGTGGAGGAAGGGATGATATTGACCGCCGCAGCCCTTCCGCCGCGCCAGTCCTTCTTGGATGGCCCGTCCACGGTCTTCTGGGTTGCGGTGTAGGAGTGAATGGTGGTCATGAGTCCGGTTTCAATCCCGATGCCCTCCTTGAGGATGACGTACACGACCGGTGCGAGACAGTTGGTGGTGCATGACGCATTGGATACAATGTGGTGCAGCGCTGGGTCATACTCCTTTTCGTTGACCCCCATGACGACGGTCTTTACGTTGCCTTTGCCGGGCGCGCTCAGGATCACCTTTTTCGCACCCGCCGCCAGATGACCCTTTGCCTTCTCGGCATCGGTGAAAAGTCCTGTAGACTCGATCACATACTCGACACCAAGGTCTTTCCACGGGAGAAAATCGGGCGTCTTGGTGGCGGCAATGCATCGGACTTTGTGGCCATTGACCACGAGGACGTCGTCCTCCTGTTTTGAGGGATCGCTCTTCTCCGTGGCGAGGGTGCCAGTGAATCTGCCGTGAATAGAGTCGTACTTGAGCTGATAGGCAAAATACTTTGCATCTGTGCTCACGTCCACCACTGCCTCGACTTCAAACGGTTTGCCCAGCAATCCCTGTTCAACCATTGCGATAAACACGAGCCTGCCGATTCTACCAAACCCGTTGATTCCTACCTTCACAGCCATGATCTCCTCCTCAAAATGAAATTTGTGGTCTGCCGACTGATGATTCCAAAAAGGATTTTTTGCATTATAGTTTCTGATAATCTTTCTGACAATAGGCGTTTCTGATCCAAGTCTGCCCCAAAGGGCATAAGCGTTAATTTAACAATAGCTTTGGGCTATCAGAATATCGCATATCGAACAAGGAATAATGAATGCCGAAGGAATGTAAGATATTTGACCTTGAGGGTAGTTTGTGACCAGGATCAAAACTGCGATACAAGAGAGTCATAAAACTTCATCATTCGAAATTTTTTGCTCGATCCCGCGTCGCGCGAGATTCATAACTGATCCAGGGCATTTATTTAAATTAGCGTTTATGCCTCCCAAGGGGGCCCTCAGAAAGAGAGAAAGGGGGATCCATGCAGTTTCTGAAACTGAAATTCCCTAATCAGCAGGGGAAAAACCTGTCTGCACGGCTCGACTTTCCCATCGATGAAAAGCCTGTGGCTTATGCACTTTTCGCCCACTGTTTCACCTGCACGAAGAATTACAACGCCGTCGTCAACATCAGCAGGGCGTTAACAGGACAAGGGATCGCGGTCCTGAGGTTTGACTTCACGGGTTTGGGAGAGAGTGAGGGGGATTTCGCCGACACCAACTTCTCATCCAGTGTGGGCGATCTTGTGGCCGCTGCGCGCTTCCTGGAATCAAAATTCGAGCCCCCAAGCCTCTTGGTGGGACACTCTCTGGGTGGTGCGGCGGTCATTCATGCTGCGTCCCGGATCCCATCGACCGCGGCGGTGGCGACCATCGCTGCCCCCGCCGGTCTGTCGGGAATGATCCGTTATCTCCGGAAAAGAGGCAATGAATTGGAACAGAAGGGGGAGGCCGAAATCGTCATCGCGGGGCGGTCATTCACCGTAAAGGAGCAACTCCTCCATGATCTCGAAGGGATCGAAATGGGCCAGGCCATCCGGAATCTGAAAAAGCCCTTGCTGATCTTTCACTCGCGCAGCGATACCGTGGTGGATATGAAAGAGGCCAGGGTCATTTTCCAAGCCGCCCACGATCCCAAGGCGTTCGTATCCCTGGAAGAAGCCGATCACCTCCTTTCGGACCGGAGGGACTCGCTCTACGTCGGCGGGCTCATCGCGGCCTGGGCGGGACGTTACATGAATCCTGTCAAAAGGCCCATGGCCTTGCCCGACCCAGAGGACAACCGCGTGGTGGTCCGGACCGGCAAGGCGGGCCTTCAGACCGATATCATGGTGAGGAATCATCGGATGATCGCCGATGAGCCCATCCGGGAAGGCGGCGCGGACACCGGACCGACGCCATACGACTATCTGACCGCAGCCCTTGGCGCCTGCACGTCCATGACCTTGCGCATGTACGCCGACCGAAAACAATGGCCGCTTGAAGAGATTGTCGTAAGACTGAAGCACGAAAAGACCCATGCAAAAGACTGCCGTCAATGCGACAAATCCACAAAAGGAATGGACCGAATCGAGCGGGAGATCGAGGTGACCGGTCCCCTGACCCCCGCGCAGAAGGAGCGGCTCCTCAAGATCTCGGATCGGTGCCCGGTCCACCGGACCCTCTCCTCTGAAATCCATATCGAGTCGCGGCTGAACGAGGGCCAGGATGGACCAGCCAATGGCCCGACAAGAGACGAATGATGTTTCTTGATTGGATCACCTGGCCATCTTTAGATTGGCCGGTCATGGGCTGTTGGGCTTGCTGGTGAAAAAGCGGCTGCGCCGTGGCCATAAAGAAATGGCTGTGGTAAAGTATTTACAACTTTCTTGACCCATGTGGTGGACATACCTTGTTTTGTTATTGACGAAGGGCAAGGTTAAAAATATAATGATTGGTTCGTGCTCAGCGAAATCAACCTGACTGGAGACATGAGAGGTTCACCCTTCTGGCCTCGACGTTCAGTCAGCCATTGCAGGTTAATCGCTGATCGCTCCCAAACCGGGCGTTTGCCCGAAGTGGGCTAAACTTTTCCGACAGGAGAGTGGATATGTATGCGGTCATTCAGACGGGCGGAAAGCAGTACCGCGTCATGCCCGGACAAGACATCCAAATCGAAAAGCTTCCGGGGGCGGTCGGGGATGCCGTCACCTTCGATCAGGTGCTTCTGACATCAAACGGGGAAGAGGTGCGGGTCGGGCAGCCTTTGGTCGAGAGCTCAAAAGTCTTGGGACGGATCCTGAGGCAGGCCAAGGCTAAGAAAGTGATGGTTGTAAAGTTCAAGCGGAGAAAGGATTATCGGAGAAAGCGTGGCCACCGGCAACCCTTGACCCTCGTCAGGATTGAAACTATCGAGGGTTGATTCTCCGTCTGAGTCACTGTGGTTGTCCTGCCTTCTTCATAAAAGGCAGGCTTGAGATCATGCTGAGGTCAACATCATGGCACATAAGAAAGCAGGTGGAAGCTCCCGTAACGGGAGAGACAGCGCCGGCCAGAGGTATGGCGTGAAGCGCTTCGGCGGACAGACCGTCAGGGCCGGGAGCATCATCGTCCGCCAGAAGGGAACCAAGATCCATCCGGGCACAAATGTGGGCCTCGGGAAGGACTACACCCTTTTCTCTAAGATCGACGGCGTCGTCGCCTTCGAACGTTTTGGAAAGACCAGGAAACGGGCCAGCGTGTACGCCGCCTGAGGGCGCGTTTTGGTCTTTTTCCGTAGGCAGAGATGGCATTTCTGGATGAAGTGGTGGTTTGGGCCAAATCGGGGGACGGGGGAGCCGGGTGTGTCAGTTTCCTGAGAGAGAAATACAAGCCCAGGGGCGGCCCGAACGGGGGAGACGGCGGCAACGGTGGCAGTGCTTTTGCGAGAGCCGTCGGGTCCACCTACTCCCTGTCGAATTACCTTTCCAAAAGGAAATTCAGAGCCCACAATGGTGAACCCGGGAAGGGCAAGAACCAGACGGGCAGAGGCGGGGCCGACCTCGTGCTGGAGGTGCCGGCGGGCACACTGATCCATGATGCCGAGACAGGAGAATTAATCGCGGAGTTGATGGACGACGGCCAGGAGGTCCTTCTCATCCCCGGTGGCCGGGGCGGAAAGGGGAACCAGCACTTCGCAACTCCCACCCACAGAGCACCCCGTTACGCCCAAGCGGGTCAACCTGGCCACGAAAAAGCCCTGAGACTGACCCTTAAATTCATTGCCGATATTGGGCTGATTGGCCTGCCCAACGTTGGCAAATCGACTATCCTCTCCCGTCTGACCATGGCTCGCCCGAAGATCGATGATTACCCCTTCACCACACTCACGCCGAACTTGGGCGTCATGGACCTGGATGAGGGTCAATCGCTGATTGTGGCGGATATCCCGGGTTTGATCGAGGGGGCCGGAGAGGGACGGGGTCTTGGGCACCGGTTCCTGAAACACGTGGAGCGCACGCGGCTCCTCCTTCATGTCCTGGATATCACCTTCCATCCCCAGCATGAACTGCTGGAGGATTTCGAGACCGTCAGGCGGGAAATGGAGCGCTTCAATCCCGAGCTGGTTGGCAAGCCCGTGATCGTTTTGATGAACAAAATCGACCTGCCCTCCTCGGTGTGCCGAGACCGCGAAACCTTGCGACTCGCCCTGAAGCACCTGGGCTTTGAAGCTTTCGCGGTCTCCGCCCTGACCGGCCAAGGGCTCAATGGGCTCAAGGATGCCATTGCCAGGGTTTTGAACCGAAAGGAGGGTGGGGCGGATGCCCCTGCCCGCTATCATGGATCAGAAGACGAAGAAATCCAGGTTGGAAATCCTTAGACCGACCAGACGGGTCGTGGTCAAAGTCGGAAGCGGTGTCTTGACGGCCAGGGAAGGTCTTAACATGACTGTGGTCAAAGACCTCGTTTCTGACATCTGCGAGCTTCATTCCAATGGGAAAGAGATTATTTTGGTCTCCTCGGGGGCCATCGCCTCGGGTCTCAAAAAGATCGGGCTCAGCAAACGCCCCCAGTCCGTCTCCCAACTGCAGGCCGCGGCCGCGGTGGGTCAGAGCAGCCTCATGAGCTCATACGAAGAGGCCTTCCGACCTTATGGCCAGAAGGTCGCTCAGATCTTGATCACCAGGGACGACCTCATCCACCGGCGTCGCTATTTGAATGCGAGAAACACCATCATGACCTTGCTCTCATGGAAAATTCTCCCTATCATCAACGAGAACGACACGGTCGCGGTGGATGAAATCAAGTTTGGGGACAACGACAATCTGAGTGCCATGGTGACCAATCTCACCGACGCACATCTGCTGGTGAACCTGACCAACATGGACGGCCTTTTTGACAAGGACCCGCGGGAGGATCCTGAAGCCAAGCTCATCCCGCTTGTCGCTAAGGTGGACCGCAAGGTGGCCAAATTCGCCAGCACCATCCCGGGTTTTCTGGGCACCGGCGGCATGGCCAGCAAGGTCAAGGCCGCACACAAGGTGGCGCTGGCAGGGGTCCCCACCGTCATCGCAAACGGGCTCAAGCCCCATATCCTGAACCGCATCTTTTCCGGTGAAGAGGAAGGGACGCTCTTTCTGCCGCGTGAGACCTCTCTTTGCAGCAGAAAGCACTGGATTGCCTTCACGAAATCCCCGCGGGGTGAACTTTTTATAGACCGTGGCGCGGAAAAGGCCCTTCTGGAAAACGGGAAAAGCCTCCTGCCCTCCGGGATCATCGATGTGAAAGGGCGGTTCAGCCCCGGGGACGCCGTCATTTTGATCAATCCCGATGGCAAAGAGGTGGCCGTCGGCATGGTCAACTACCACTCAGGAGACGTTGCGAAAATCATCGGGGTCAAGACCTCGGAAATCGAATCCAGACTGGGGTTCAAACAGGATGACGAGGTTATCCACCGCGACAACCTGGTCATCACGGCCGACACGGAAGATGGAGACGACATATGTCGATTGAGGTCATGATCACGCAGATGGCGAAAGGCGCAAGGGCCGCCGCCAGGAAGCTGAGACAGGTTGAGCGGCCTCAAAAGGATGAGGCCCTAAAGCTCATGGCCCGGATGATCGACGAACGTAAAGAGGAGATCTTTCAAGAGAACCGGAAGGACCTGGACGGAGCGGAGAGATCGGGCCTCTCTCCGGCCATGATCGATCGCCTCAGGCTGGATGGCAAGACCATCGATGCGATGGCCGAGGGGCTGCTGGAAGTGGCTTCACTCCCGGACCCGGTCGGTGCCGTAACCTCCATGTGGAAGCGGCCCAACGGCCTGGTCGTGGGACGGGTCCGGATACCCATCGGGGTCATCGGCTTCATTTACGAGTCAAGGCCTAATGTGACGGTGGATGCAGCGGGCCTCTGCTTGAAGTCCGGCAACGCCGTAATCCTCAAAGGCGGGTCTGAGGCCATCCACTCCAATCTGGCGCTGGCCCAAATCTTGGGCGAAGCCCTGAACCAATCAGGCCTCCCTTCCACGGCCATCCAGGTCATTCCCACGACCGAGAGAACGGCCACCAACGTCCTTCTCAGCCTGGCAGAGGATGTGGATTTGATCATCCCAAGGGGTGGAGAGGGGTTGATCCGATTTGTGGCCGAGCATTCGCGCATCCCCGTGCTCAAGCATTACAAGGGCGTATGCCACATCTATGTGGATGAATCGGCGGACCTGGACATGGCCAGGACCATTTGCTTCAATGCCAAGGTCCAGAGACCAGGGGTCTGTAACGCCATGGAGACCATGCTGGTCCACGAGCGCGTGGCCCCGGATTTTCTCCCTGTTATGGGAAGGGCTTTGCAGGAGGCAGGGGTGGAGATCAGGGGTTGCGCCAGGACGGTCGAACTCCTCCCCTGGGCCAGGCCGGCAGATGAATCCGATTGGCCTACGGAGTTCCTGGATCTGATCCTCGCGGTGAAAGTCGTCTCAAGCATGGAAGAGGCCCTTGAGCACATCGAAACCTATGGTTCCAACCACACGGAGGCGATTATCACCAGGGACTATGGCCGTGCCCAACGGTTCCTCTCCGAAGTTGACTCATCCGTGGTCCTCGTGAACGCCTCCACCCGGTTCAACGACGGGTACCAGCTTGGGCTCGGGGCCGAGATCGGGATCAGTACCTCCAAGCTGCATGCCTTCGGGCCCATGGGCCTCGAGGAATTGACCACCACCAAGTTTATTGTCCATGGGTCCGGCCAGATCAGATCCTGAAAGGGAGGCCTCTTGCGTCTGGGCATCTTCGGCGGAACCTTCGATCCGATCCATCTCGGTCATTGCCGGGCCGCGGAAGAAATGGGCCAGGAGCTCAATCTCGACAAGGTGTTCGTCATCCCTGCAGCATCGCCTCCCCACAAATCAAAAGAAGTCTCTCCGTTTCAGGATCGACTGGAGATGGCACGACTGGCCGTGGGCCACCCGGGCCTCCTGGAAGTCCTCGACATCGAGGGCAACAGGGCCGGTTTCTCCTATTCCATCCAGACGCTCATGGAGATCGACCACCTCTATGGAGGCAGGGCCGAGCTCTTCTTCATCCTTGGGGTGGATGCGTTTCTGGAAATCGAAACGTGGAAAAACTACAGGGATCTTTTCCAATATGCCCACTTTGTCGTGATTTCAAGAGGGGACCTTGGAAGAAATGATCTCGAACCGGTTCTTCGCCATCTGAAACCCTTGACGCCAGTAGACGATGATCCGGATACACTGAAGCTCAATACGGGAAAGGCGCTCTTCCTCAGGGCGGCAACCTTGATGGACATATCATCGACACGAATCCGACAGCTGGTGTCATCGGGAAAGTCCATCCGCTTCCTGGTGCCGGAGCAGGTAATGTTCTATATTCAAGAAAAGGGGCTCTATCGGGCTTATGACTTCTCTGGATAAGGCCAAACGCTGTTTTTCCTTCATCAATGAAAGAAAGGCCATTGATCCGGTCCTGCTTGACGTGGTTGAGCTGACATCCATCACCGATTATTTTATCATTGCCAGTGGGAGCTCAACGCGCCAGGTTCAGGCCATCTCCAGTCACCTCTTACGAAAAATGCGACAGGCTGGGTTCAGGGCCATGGGTGTCGAGGGCGAAGCGGAAGGACAATGGATTTTGACGGATTTTGGAGACGTGGTGGTTCATCTCTTTTACCAGCCGGTCCGGGAGTTCTATGACCTCGAGGGCCTTTGGATTGAGGCCCCCAGAATCGGGCCGCAGGAGGCGGAACTGAAAGAGACGAAAACATGATTCGAGAAAGAACGGATGCAAGGTTCAAGGTGTCCCGCGTTCCGCGGGATTCAAGGGACAAAGGAGCTTTGAGCTCGGCTGGAAGCCGACCCAAATTCGGAATACCGCGGAGAGGTCATCGAACGCGTTGGGGAAGGCCGCTTTCAGCCGTTCTCATTCTGCTGCAGTGTCTCCTTCTGTGCGGTTTTCAGGAAGGTGGCGTTTTCTCTCCTATCGAGGCTCATGCCTTCTCCCTCGAAGACGAGAGGAAACTCGGGCAGGAAATGCTCGTCCAGATCCGACAACACTTTACATTTGTGGAAGACGAATTTGCCACCGATTTTATCAACGATCTTGGCCAGTTCCTCCTGACCCCCGTAGAGACCAAACCCTTCCCGTTTCATTTCTATCTGCTGAAAGACAATACCCTCAATGCCTTTGCAGCGCCGGGGGGCAATATCTTTATCTTCACCGGCCTCATAGAGGTCACGTCGGATGTGGATGAACTGGCAAACGTCATCTGCCACGAGATGGGCCACGTCACGGCCCGACACATGGCCCAGCGCATCGAGCAGAGCAAGAAAATAGGCATTGCCACCATGGCGGGGGTTCTGGCGGGCGTCCTATTGGGGGGAGGAGGACCATTGGGTCAGGCGATGATGATGGGGTCCACTGCGGCGGGGATTCAGGCACAGCTTCACTACAGCCGGGAGGACGAGCGCCAGGCCGACCAATTGGGCTTTAAATACATAGAGCCCACGGGTTTCGACCCCAAGGCGATGATCTCCATGCTGAACAAAATCGAGCATGGCCAATATCTCGGAAGCAACAAGGTCCCGGCCTACCTCCTGACCCACCCCACGGGTCCCGAACGGATGTCGAACCTGGAGGCCATCTATGGGGACGTCCGCCCCTCTGCGGAGACCGAGGAGTCCTCTCGGGCAAAGAGACTTTATCCATACTTCAAAGCCGTGGTCCGTGCGCTCTCTCAGGAGCCTGACGAAGCCGAACGGCTCTTCAAATTGGATCTCCAAAATTTCCCTGATGCTCCCGCACCAAACCTGGGATTGGGGGTGGTTTTTAAGGAAAAATCCGAGTTTGATCTGTCCATGAAGTACCTGGGTAAGGCAATGGAAAAAGGTGCACCCCCTGCCCTCGCCTTGAGGTACATAGGCGAGGCTTACCAGTTGAAAGGCCTGGACAGGGAAGCCGTATCCACCTTCGAAAAGGCCCTCTCCATGGACCGACAGGACGGCGCCGTCATGTTCCTCCTGGCGGTCTCCTACGAAAACCTCCAGCGGCACGAACAATCCATTCAGCTTCTCGAACAACTGGCCTCAAGAAGAGAGGTCAGAGACGACGTCTATTACCATCTTGGCTTGTCATACGGCCGGCTGAATCGCCTCGCCCTCGCACACTACAATTTCGGGATCTATTTCAAGAAGATGGGAGAGAAGCAAAAGGCCGCCTTTCATTTCAAGAAAGCGGATGAATTGGCGACGGGAGACCCTGATCTGCGGCGAAGGATCCAGGAGGCGGAAAAAGGAATCAAGGAGGGACCCAACCGGCAACCAAACGGTTCCCCTTGAGGATACGGGTACATGGTGGTTCTTCGGAAGGGCCCTTTCCGGATGCCCCTCACTTCATCTCGGCCGAGAAGACGCCGGCCACATAGCTTTTTGCCGCATCCGGCACGCAGAGATAGATCTTGCCTGAAAGCCGCCCTTCTTCCAACGGCCCGAATTCGAGCCGCATGGCATAACCCCGAGTGAAGGTCTCCGCTTTAACGGCCTCGGTCGCTTCGTCCAGCCACTTCATCTGCACCCGAGAGACGCCCGAACCTGCCGCTCTGGAAACCGTGTAGGTTTTCCCTCCCGCGGTCTCTCCCTGTTTGAGGGAAAGAGAGACCACAAATTCCCGTTCCGCCGGGACATCACTCCCCTGCCGTAGACTCAGGACGCCGTTTTGTATGTCGGCCTCATCCACTGCAAATGGCATCCCGTTGATCAACCCCTCGGCCGAATCCTCCGGGATTTCCACGGCCGTCAGGTCCACGCGCCACATCCCTGATTCCTCTTCTTCGCCAGGGCCTTCGGTTTTCTCAGAAAGAGGAGCCGTCTCGCCTGGCGCCTTGGGCGTCTCCGCCAGCAGCTCCTGTGCCTGCACCACACCGAGCGCAGCGGCCTTTCTCAGGTCTTCCTGCCCCTTTGCCTCTTCCCCGGAAGACAGGTAGACGACGCCTCGGTTGAAATATATCAAGCCGTCGTTCGGGGCGATGCGCAAACTATCCGTATAATCCTTTATGGCCAGATCTGCCCTCCCCATCTTGAAATGGACGTTGCCCCTGTTGCAGAAAGCATCCGAGGCCTGCGGGTCAAGTCTGATGGCCTCCGTGAAGTCCTGTAGGGCCTCCTCCCACTTCATCAGATTGACATAGACAAGCCCTCGGTTGTAATAGGCATCGGCATCCGCAGAAGACGCCTTGATGGCCTGTGTGTAATCCTTCTCTGCCTGTTCCAGGTCCCCGTTGGCGGCATGAATCCAGGCCCGATTGTAAAGAGCCTTGGTGTTTCTTGGATCTTTCTGGATTACTGCATCCAGCCTGGCCGTCTCCGAGTGTTTTTGACCCTCATCTTTCTTTTCCTCCATTTGGGCCTTGGGGCTGCCGGTTTGCGTCTCCTTCGAGGGACCCGGCTGGGCCCCCTGTCTCGGTGGCGCTTTGGGCAAAAGACGCGCCGGCGGGCCGGTCACGACGGAGTGGCCCGCCGGCGAAACCACTTCCACCATGAATTGCCGGACGATCAACATCAGAAACACCCACGGCAGAAGACCCACCAGGATCATGACGAGCACAACCACAGGCTTGGTCTTGACGGGCGGAAAATGGTCGACACCGGGCCCATCCCCCACAGCGAGCCCTGCGGTCTGCCATCTGTAAAGCCTGCATAACGCCCAGGGGGTGTAAAGATTAAGGGTGATGAGGTTGAGAAACCAGCAGATCAGGGAAATCTTCAAGAATTGCCCAAAGCCGCCGCCAAACGAGGTGGTTTCACCACCATATCTGGTGTGCTCCTCTTTCCAGCCATACAGCCGGTATATCCCACAAAACAGATAAATGCCGAAGGTGATGGCGGGCAGCAGGAAAAGATGGATGAGATAAAAGAGGAAAAGGCTGCCGCCGGTCCCGGTGAACTGGCTCGCCTTTCCCCCTACGAGGGTGTTTTGCGCCCGCCACGCACAGTATTTGCAGATGGCCCATGGGCCATAAAACCCCAGTGTAATGATGGTGAGGAGACCCTGCACAATCGCAAGCCCCAACAACTGGCCGCCCGTTCCGGTAAAGGAGACGGCCTTGCCGTTGAGGAGGGTGTGAGAGGCCCTCAATCTGAGAAGGCGGACCCATGCCCAGGGAATGTAGATCCCGAACGTGACAGCACCGATCAGGAAGAGATGGATGAAAAAGGTGGGAAAGTATTGCCCGCCCGTCCCTTTAAACTCACAGTTACCCTTTGGCATAGGTCTCTCCTTCCCGGCCAAACCAACCACTCATCACGCGATGTTGATGTGAGAGGTGTGATTTGCCCGCTGGAAGACTCATCCCACCTCTCACACCGCATATCCCATCCCCGATCCTTCCGGAACGGCGATCTCTCGGGTCATTACACTAAAATCGGCAGAAGCGGGCCATCGCATGAGCCGTTTTGCGCTCACCCTGCCCCTTTCGGCTGACCGTGGCCTTCGCAATTGAGCAGCTCAATGATCTTCACATCCGGAGGAGGGAAAGGGAGATTTAAAAGCTCGGCCGGCGCGGCCCACCTGTATGCCTGTCCCTGAAGGGGTCTCGGCTCGCCGGATAAAAGCGTGCAATCGAAGAAATGGAGCGAGATGCGCTTTGATTCATACTCGTGGTCAATGGTCATGCGCCGCCTATCCGGTCTGACCGTCATGTCCAGCTCCTCCTTAATTTCCCTTGAAAGACACGCCTCCAGCGTCTCTTCTTCCTCTTGCTTGCCCCCGGGAAACTCCCACATTCCCCCGAGATGACTCCCTTTCTGTCTGAGAGTGATGAGCACCTTCCCGTCTCTCCATATCAGCCCCGCCGTCACGTGGAAATGGGGTTTTTCAGCTGGCAGGTTTCCCACGCGCAACCCCCATCAACCGCAATCTAAGATAGGCATCTTCAGCCTCCTGGTTGTCCGGCGAGAGCTGCATGGCGCGCCGGTAGGCCTCCATGGCCTCCTGGTTCCGATCGAGCTTCTCTGAAAGCCGGGCCAGTTGCAGCCATAAGGCCGTGTCCTTTGGTCTCAGCTTCAGGATTTCATGCAGCTGAGACAGGGCCCCAGCCTCATTCCCCGTTTCGAGGTTGGCCAAGAGCAAGTACTCCATGAATGCTACCGTCTCGGGGGCCTGTTTCAGACCCTGTTCCGCCAAAGGGATCATTTCTTTGTATTTCTTCTGCCTTTCCAGGGATTCAAGCATGGTCAAATAACCATCCGAGGCCTTCGGCCTCAACCGGACAAGTGTCTGTGCCTCTTTGAAGGCTGCATCCTGGTCCCCTATCTTTTTGTAAAGATCTAGAAGGGTGGCATGAATGTCTGGGTCTTCGGGATGTTTCGCCCCATATCGTTTGAAATAGGAGAGGCTCTCTTTCCAGTTCCCGGCTTCGTACTCCAGTGCCCCCAAGTTGTAGATGACGTTGTCGTTCTCAGGGTCTACTACCAAAATCTGCTCGTAGATCTTTTTGAGCGTCTTACTGTCCTTCTGCTTTTCCGCCACCTGCATCCATAAAAGAAGCGCCCGGATAGATTTGGGATCCCGGTTGAGGATTTCAGCCAAATGTGACTCCGCCTTGGCGTAGTCGCCGCTTTTCACCGATTCCTCAGCCAACCTCATGCGGCCATCCACATCATTGGGGTTGAGCTTGATGGCGTCTTCGAGAAATCCCAAGGCCTTCTTGGTTTGACCGATCTTCTCATTAAGCGTGAAGAGATTGTAATAAAGGTTTGCGTCTTGCTTATCCAACCGCTCGGCGCCCAAGTAGGCTTGGATCGCCTTGACCGGTTGGCCGGTTTCGGCGAAGAAGTTCCCAAGGTGGTTGTAAACCGAGACCCTGTCCTTTTCTTCCAGCCGCCCAACGATGGTCTCCCAGATGAGGGCTGCCTCCTTCTGCTTCCCGGCCTGATCGAGCAGCTCGGCCAGCTGTACCTTATCGTTTAAGTTCTCTGGCTCAGCCTCTATGAGCTTTTCCAAAACGCTGATCATCTTTTCTCGGTTGGCACCGGATCGATATATGTCGAGCAACTCCCTTAAGGTATCCACCGCCGGGGGCTTCCCCAACATGTCCTCCAGGAGCTTGGCAGCCTTCTCCCATTGGCCAGTGCCTTTGTAAGCATCGATTAATCGTCGCTTGACCGTCTGGTCTTCGGGCAACTGACCTGCGGCCCGCTCAAGGAAATCTACCTTTAGCCGAGGGTCGATGATCCGTTCGGCCTTCTCCAGCCAGTCCTCCTCGCGGGGGCGGATTTGCCAATCCACATACCCCATGACCTCGTTATGATGTTTGACGTAGACCCTGATGTCGGGGTGCGCAAAAAGCTCCCCGCTCTGAAGCAGGGACGCGATGTCCATCTCCTCGTAGCGAAGGGCATTCACATCCATCTGCTCCGCCACGAGCCGTACGCCCAGGTTCAAAAAAACGTTGGTGGAAATCTCCAGAATTTTGACTTTGTCGTTTGGTCGGAATTTGAAACGCTCGCCCGGCAGTAGCAGGTTCGGCTGACTGTTGAGGGAGATCAGGAGAGAGCGAAATTCAGGATGAACCCTGTAGTAGCCCGTCCAAATCCGCCAGCCCAAGGAGGCGCCCACAGCCAGAATGACAACGAACCAGAAGGCTCCCCTTGAAAAAAATGGTTTTCTTCGCTTCCTTGCACGCAATGGGGACCATTCACTTGGCGCGATTATTTTCGCTGACGCCTTTGGGAGCGGGACCCTCCCACAACAGGAGGATCGGACTCGCGACGTAAATGGAGGAATAAGTTCCCGTAACAATGCCGACGATCATCGCAAACGCGAAGTCATGGATCACCGGTCCACCCAGGATGAACAGGGCGACCACGACAATCAGCGTGGTCCCAGACGTTAGAATGGTTCGGCTCAGGGTCTCGTTGACGCTGGCATTCATGACCTCCGCCAGGGGTTTCCTGCGATATCGTTTCAGGTTTTCCCTGATCCGGTCAAAAACAATGATCGTGTCGTTCAGTGAATAGCCGACGATGGTGAGAAGGGCTGCAATAATGGCCAGAGAGACCTCTCGGTCCGTCAGGGCGAAGGCACCCACGGTAATGCCCACATCGTGGATGAGGGCCACAATGGCCCCCAGCGCGTATTTCAGCTTCATGAACCAGCACATCCCCAGACTCACCAAGAGGGCAATGATGATCAACCAGGTAACCCCTGCCCCGAAACCGGACGCCAGGTAGACCGCAGCCATGAGGGAAACCGCCATGACGGCGCTCATGAGCCACTTGAACTCGAACCTTCCGGAAATGTAAATGGTAATGAAAAGGATGGCGTAAAATATGGCGAAAAGGGCCTTCTGTCTGAGATCGTGACCCACCTTGGGCCCCACCGCCTCCACCCGTCGAACCTCCACCTCCGACCCCAGCGCTTTCTGAAGGGCCTCCTTCACCTTGTCGCCTAGACCCGCCAGTTCGATCCCCGTCTCGCTCATCCGGATCAGATACTCCGACTGCGCTTTTTCCCCAAACCCTTGGATGATGCTGTCCTCGAAGCCCCCGGCCTCTAGCCCGGCCCGGATGTCAGATATCGGTTTATTCTGCAACAGGCGAATCTGAACCAGCACACCCCCTGTGAAATCCACGCCCAAATTGGGCCCTCCACGCAGGAACAGTAAAAAGACGCCGACAAGGAGCAGCGCCGCCGAAACCGAATAGGCGATTTTCCGTCTGCCAACAAAATTGACATTGATTCCCGGTTTGATGAATTCCATGCACGCGCTCCCGTGTAATGACGTCAGATGCTCAGTTTCTGCATCTTCTTTTGAACATAAAGGTAGTCGAAGATAATCCTGCTCACAAAAACCGCGGTAAACACACTCGTGATGATCCCGATGCTGAGCGTCACTGCAAATCCCTTGACCGGCCCCGTGCCGAACTGAAACAGGACCAGCGCCGCGATCAAGGTCGTGATGTTGGCGTCAAGGATGGTGACAAAGGCCTTGCCAAACCCGCCCTCGATGGCGGACCTGGGGGTCTTTCCGAGACGCACCTCTTCCCGAATGCGCTCGTAGATCAGCACGTTGGCATCCACGGCCATACCGATGGTGAGAATGATACCCGCGATGCCCGGAAGCGTCAGTGTCGCGCCGAAAAATGCAAGGCCGGCCATAATGAAAAAGACATTCAGCACCAGCATCAGGTCGGCGATCAGGCCGGAGAGGAGATAGTAGACTGCCATGAAAAGAACCACGGCGATGAAGCCGATCACGGCCGATTTGAATCCCATCTCTATGGAATCCCTCCCCAAAGACGGCCCCACGGAACGCTCTTCCAGGATCTTTACAGGCGCAGGCAGGGCACCGGCCCTCAGGACAATGGCCAGATCCCGCGCCTCATCCGTCGTGAAACGGCCCGTAATCTGTGCGCGGCCCCCGGAGATCTTATCCTGAATGACCGGGGCCGAATTGACCTTGTTGTCCAAGACGATGGCGAGCCGCTTCTTGATGTTTTCTCCCGTGATCTGCTCAAAGAGCCGTGCCCCTCTCGCATCGAATGTGAGCGACACATTGGGCTCGTTATACATATTGTCAATCTGAACCCTTGCATCCGTGATGTACTCGCCAGTCAACAGCGTTCGCTTCTTCACGAGATAGGGGATCTGGGTCCTCCGGCCGGTTTTCCGATCAATGGTATCCTGATAAAGGAGCTCATCCCCTGGCGGAATGTTGCCCTTAAGCGCATCCTCCACACTGTGATCCTCGTCCACCAATTTGAATTCCAGCAACGCCGTCTTGCCGATCAGTTCTATGGCACGCTTTGGGTCTTTAATGCCCGGTAGCTGAACCAGAATCCGATTCCCTTCCTGCGGCCGTATCTCCGGCTCGCTCACGCCGAACTGGTCGATCCGGTTTCGTATGGTTTCAAGGGCCTGATCGGCGGCCATTTTCATGATCCGGCTTTTGGCCTTTTGAAGCAAGACCATTTCAACGCCGTATCCCTCGCCTTGGGTCTTTGCCGGTTCTAGAGTGTAATCTGGATAATTAATCGCCACTTCGCTCTTAAACCGATCCCGGTCCTTATCATCCATGAGCCTCAATAGAACTCGGTCGCTTCCTTCTCGTTTGAGCTCCTGATATCGGATGTGGTTTTTTCGGAGATCCTGTCGAAGCTCCTCCACAAACCGCTCGATATTGCTCTCAACTGCCTTGATGGCTTCAACTTCCAACAAGAGGTACGTCCCCCCCTGGAGGTCCAGGCCCAAATGGATCTTTTCATGGGGCAAGACATTGGACCACCACGACGGAAGATCACCTGTAATGGAAGGAGTCAGATATACCAGGCCGATGAAAGCGGCCAACACAACGATGGCAACTCGCCAGCTGAACCTTTTCAAAATCCAGTTCTCCTCTGATCTGCAGATCGCGTCTGTCGTTCAAAGGGCAGTCGTCCCTGCCGCTTTGCTCGGCCGCTGTGAAAATGGTTTTGCTTATTCCTGGGTCCGCTTGAGCACACCCGCGACCGACCCTCTGGATATCTTTACCCGTATTTTGGGCGCGATCTCCATGGTGACAATGTCGTCCGTCAGCCCTGTGATAACCCCATGAAGTCCACCCGAGCTCACAATCTGGTCGCCTTTCTTGATGGTCGAAAGGGTTTCCTTGTGCGCCTTGGCCTTTTTCTGCTGCGGTCTGATCAACAGAAAGTAGAATATGGCGAACATGAGTATAAGAGGGATGAAAGCGGTAAATGAGGAGCCCTGTCCTCCTCCACCCCCTGTGCCACCGGTCCCCATCGCATACGCCAAAAAATCCATCTAAAAACCTCCCTTTGTTCGATTTCAACGTCCCTTATGTATGAACGCGGTTTTCAAGCAAGCCCAACGGGGTGTTCTTTCCTCGGTCGGGCCCACGCCACGCTTCATGCGTCGGAGATGTCAGGCGGCCGCTTTCCCCTTGCCTCATAAAACGCCTCGCGAAACGCCGAAAACCTGTCCTCCCGAATGGCTTTTCGGATATCCTCCATGAATCTCGCGTAATATGAAAGGTTGTGGATCGTGTTCAAACGGTAAACCAGCAACTCCCTCGCCATGAACAGGTGACGCAGATAGGCCCGCGAGTAATGGGTGCAGGTGTAGCATCCGCAAGCCTCGTCAACGGGCCTTTCATCATCCCGGTAACGGGCGTTCTTGATGGCCAAGACCCCATCGGACGTAAACAGGCTGCCGTTCCTGGCATTCCGTGTGGGCATGACGCAGTCAAACATGTCAACGCCCTGGCGCACGCCCTCCAACAAGTCCTCGGGTCTCCCCACCCCCATCAGGTAGACCGGCTTATGGTCAGGAAGCAGGGGCCTAGTCTCCGCAATCACCCTAAGCCTCGTGGGGGCGTCCTCGCCCACGGACAGCCCCCCGATGGCGTAACCGTCAAAATCCATCTCGACCAGTTCCCCTGCGCTCCTCTCTCTCAGGTCTCTAAAAACGCCCCCCTGAACAATGCCAAAGAGCGCCTGCGAAGGGTCTCTCGGCCGCTCCAGACAGCGTCGGGCCCACAGACTGGTCAATCGCACCGACCCGGCCACATAGCCGTGATCTGCGGGATAAGGGGTACATTCATCCAGGGCCATGATGATGTCCGCCCCCAGGGCCCGCTGAATTTCCACCGCCTCCTCGGGACCGATGAAGTGGGTCGACCCGTCGATGTGGGACTGAAAGACCACCCCTTCATCGGAAATAGTCCTCAATCGCGCGAGGCTGTAAACCTGAAACCCACCGCTGTCCGTGAGGATGGGGTAGGGCCAGGCCATAAATCGGTGGAGGCCGCCCAGACGATCGATCAAACGATGGCCGGGTCTCAGGTAGAGGTGGTAGGTGTTGGCTAGGATGATCTTGACGCCGATATCCGATAAATCCTCGGGGGATACCGCCTTCACACACCCCTGCGTCCCCACAGGCATGAAAACCGGTGTCTCAAATGACCCGTGGGTCGTCCGAATCTCACCGGCCCTGACCCCTTCCCTGGACTCAAAAAGGACCCTGAACTCCAATCACACCTGCCAAAAAACCACGAATGGAGTGATGGAGTACTGGTGTTTCTCTTTGACCATCACTCCATTACTCCATTACTCCAAATCGTCAGAGAATCAACATCGCATCCCCGTAACTGTAAAACCGGTAGCGCTCCCTGATCGCCAGCGCGTAGGCCTCTCGAATCAAATCCAGGCCCCCAAAGGCAGAGACCAGAAAAAGCAGGGAGCTCCTCGGCAGGTGAAAATTGGTGATCAACCCCTGGACCACCTTGAAGCCATAGCCGGGGGTCACCAACAGATTGGTTTTCCCTTCCATGGGGACGACCGTGCCATCTTTAAGGGCAGCACTCTCCAGTGCCCTCACGACCGTGGTTCCCACCGCGATCACGCGCCCTTTCTCCCTGTTGGTCCGCCGTATGGCAGAGGCGGTCTCTTCACTGATCCGATATGGCTCCTCCCCCACCTCATGCTGCCGGATATCTCTCACGCGGACCGGGCGGAAGGTCCCGTATCCGACGTGCAAGGTCACGGGGACGACGCCAATGCCGGCGTCCCGCAGTCGCGTGATCAAGGCTTCCGTGAAGTGGAGCCCTGCAGTGGGTGCGGCAATGGCCCCCTTGACCCTGGAAAAGACGGTCTGGTACCGCTCTCTGTCCCTTGGGGAATCCCCCTCGCCACCATTGCGCCGGATGTATGGAGGCAGAGGGATCCGCCCCATGTCCTCCAACAAACGCTCAACGGGCCTTTCACCTTCAAACCGGATCCGCACGAACCCATTTTCTGCCACCGCCTCTACGGAACCCAACGCGTCCGAGCCAAAGGTGAGCGTCTGCCCCCTTCTTGGGCGCTTGGATGAGCGCACGAGGCACCATCGGCTCCTGTCGTCATCGGATGGAGCCGGCGGATGATCAAGTACGAGGATCTCGATTTGCCCGCCCGTCGCCTTTTGTCCGAATAGCCTTGCCGGGACGACCTTCGTGTCGTTGACGACGATGGTATCCCCGGGTCTCAACAGCGACGGGAGGTCGAAAAAGACATGCCCTGAGAGACGCTGTCTCGCCCGTTCCACGAAAAGCAGCCGTGAACCATCCCGACTTGGCGCCGGCCACTGCGCGATCAATGCCGGCGGCAATTCATAATCGAAGTCCTCTATCTGGTACATGGACCGAAACACTCTGAACGGTGTAAATTAGACGAGATCGCCTTCAAAGTCAAACCATTTCATGGTCCCCTCATACCCTGAAGGCATAGACGATGACCAGTCCGAGTGCCATGGCCACAAACCCTGCCACCCTCAGGTGTGCATCCTCCACTCGCTGGATCATCGACATCCATCGCTTCATCCTGTCAGGGAATGCAAAATAGGGCAAACCTTCAACGATGAGCAAGAGCCCCAGCAGACAGAAAAAAGTCCTCACGCCCTCTTGAACCTCCATGCCGTCAACGTGAACCGACCGGTTGCGCCGCTCCCGGGAGACCGCCCAGAAGATGTCGCCTCGCCTAACCTATGTCTCCATACAACCGGGTGTCCGGTCCTGTCAATGCAGGCGTTGTCCGGTCGAGGATAGGTCTTGATCTATAACCGAAGATCAGTTAGTTTCTCTGTTTAAGGACCCCGCCCATGAGTAACCGGCCGAATCACGTGGAGATCGATCTTTCCGCACTGGTTGACAATCTCAATCACGTGAAGCACTTGGTCGGCCCAGAGACGAAAATCATGGGCATCGTGAAATCCGATGCCTATGGTCACGGGCTGATCCCAGTGTCACGCACCCTTGAGCGCCTTAGGATCGACTGTCTCGGGGTGGCCCATCTTCACGAGGCCATGGCCCTGAGAGCCGAAGGGATCGGATTGCCGATTGTCATCCTCTGTGGCGTCCAGGGATCTCTGGAGGCCGAAGCGGCGGTTGAGCACGACCTCACCCCCGTGCTCTTTGACCTGGAGGTTGCAGAGATGCTAGCAAGGGTGAGCCGGAAGAAAAACCGGACCATTGGAGTCCACCTGAAAGTGGATACCGGTATGGGACGGTTGGGGATCTCCCACGATGAATTGGCAGGCCCCATCGGCAGAATCCTGAGGTTGGAGGGGCTCTGCCTGAAGGCGCTCTTTTCGCATCTGTCCTCTGCGGATGAATCCTGCGAGGATTTTACCCTGACCCAGATCCACCGTTTCAGGGATGCCGTTGAAACCGGGCGCGCCCTCGGGGCCCGTTTGGAGCACAACAGTCTTGCGAACAGTGCGGGCATCATGAGATTTCCGGGGGCCCATTTCGACATGGTGCGTCCGGGGATCATGATTTATGGTGGACTTCCCTCGGCGGCGTTTACGTATCCGGTGCCCCTTAAACCGGTGATGCACTATAAGGCCCGTGTGTTGCAGGTGAGAGAGATGGCGGCCGACCGCCCCATCGGCTACGGTAGGACCTATCACACAAAGGGCCCCCGGCGGGTGGCGGTGGTCTCGGCCGGCTATGGTGATGGGCTTCCCAGGGCAATGGCCGAACAGGGCCAGGTGATCATCGAAGGAAAAAGGGCCCCTGTTCTTGGCCGAATGTGCATGAATCTCACCATCTGTGACGTAACCAGGCTGGGAGGGGTTATGCCTGGGCAGGAGGTGGTCTTTCTTGGCACCCAAGGAAACGAGGCCATCACGGGAGACGAAATCGCCAAGTGGGCGGGGACCATTTCATACGAGGTTTTTTGCGCTTTGGGACCACGGAATCATAGAGAATACCGCTCATGAAAAAGAAACTCCATGCCCTTTTGAAGGCGACAACCGCTCAATGCATGGCCGACGGGCTGCTATCCCACGCCGCCATGCCCAACTACGTCATCGAAGTCCCTAACAACCCCGAACACGGCCACTTCGCCACCAACCTGCCGATGACCCTGGCATCAAGCCAGAGACGGAACCCGAAGGAGATCGCTAAAGTCCTTCTCGATCATTTGATAGATGACGAAGAAATTTTGGGAGGGGCCCAGGTCGCTGGACCCGGCTTTATTAACTTTCGGATCACACCCCGCCAATGGTATCAATCCCTTATGGAAACCTTGAGCCTGGGGGAAAACTATGGCCGAAGCGACCTGGGAAGGGGCCAAAAAACCCTGGTGGAATTTGTCAGTGCAAATCCCACAGGCCCGCTTCACCTCGGTCACGGCAGGGGGGCCGCATTGGGGGACACCCTTTGCAGGATCCTTGCCTTTTGCGGTCACAACGTGGTCCGTGAATTCTACATCAATGACGCCGGCCAGCAGGTGAGGCTTCTTGGGGAATCCATCCTGAGCCGAATGCGCCAGTTGAAGGATCCTCACTATCCATTCCCCGAGCAGGGTTACCATGGGCAATACGTGATCGACCTGGCCAAGGTCCTGATCGAGAAGCTCGGCCCGAAATCCCTTCCGGACGAAGAGGCTGCCTCTTTTTGTGCCCAGGAGGGGAAGGAAATCATGCTGAGGGAAATCAAGATGGACCTTGAGGATTTCAAGGTGTCCTTCGACGCGTGGTACAGTGAAAACGATCTCCACCGCTCCGGGTTGCTGGAAGAGACCCTGACCGCCTTGCAACGGGCCGGGCATCTCTACGAAGAGGAGGGAGCCCTGTGGATCCGGACGTCGGCCTTCGGAGACGACAAAGATCGGGTCATCCGCAAGAAAGACGGAAATTTTACTTACTTTGCATCAGACATTTCCTATCACCTGGAGAAATGGCAAAGAGGGTTCACAAAATCCATCGACATATGGGGGGCAGACCATCATGGCTATATCCCAAGGATAAAGGCAGTCCTCCGGGCCAACGGGGTGTCCGACGGGTGGCTCTCCGTCATGCTCATCCAGTTGGTGAAACTCTGGCGGGGAGGTCAGGAAGTCAAGATGTCCAAAAGGGCAGGCAACTTTGTCACCCTCAGGGAATTGTTGGACGAGGTGGGGGTGGACGCGGCCCGGTTTGTGTTTCTGACCAAACATCACGACTCTCCCCTGGACATCGATATCGACCTCGTCAAGAGGCAGGACAGCGACAATCCGGTCTACTACGTCCAGTACGCCCACGCCAGGATATCCAGCATATTCAGGAAGGCAGAGGAAGAAAAGGTTGCACGGCCGGATCCGACCCCCGACCTCCTCCGGCACCTGGCGCTGGACGAAGAAATGGCGCTCATCCGGTTGCTGACGGAGTTTCCCGCCTTGCTTGAAGAGATTTCTGCCGCTTTGGAGCCGCACCGTCTCACCTATTACCTCGCCCAGGTGGCCGCCTTGTTTCACAGGTATTTCAACCTTGGGACAAAGACCCCGCAATACCGGGTCGTCGCTAAAGACCCTCTCGTTACCCAGGCCCGGCTTTGCCTGGCCGAGGCGGTAAAAATCGTCATCGCGAATGGATTGAGGCTGCTGGGGATCACTGCCCCCGAAAAGATGTAGCAAGGACGAAGAGGCATGGCCAACCGGAAAACCACCCCGGAAAAGGAACGGAAGAAGGTTGTCTTCCAATTCTCCCTTCCCGCCCTTTTCTTCTGGGCCTTTGGTCTCCTAGTGGTTCTTTCATGGAGCTTTATACTGGGTGTCTTTGTGGGGAGGGGTGCCTTTCCTGACGGGTTCGAAGCCATTTCAAAACTGAGAGGAAAGATCCAAGGGATAAGGGGGACCGGCGAAGTCGCCTCCCAGAGCATGCCACCGGCGATCATGAAAGAGGAAGACCCCCAGTTCGTCTTTTTCGAAAGACTCGGAAAGGAAACGGAGGATGTTTCCATGCGAGTGGAACAACCGCCTGCAAAAAAGGCGACAAAGATTGAGCCCTCTAAGCTGCCCCCCGGCACCGAGCCAAACCGTTCCGGATTCACGGTGCAGATCTCCGCTACGGACAGCGAGGATGGTGCGGCCAGGATGGTGGACCATTTAAAGAAAAAGGGATACCCCGCCTATGTCGTGAAAGCCCACGTCAAAGGCAGGATCTTTTACAGGGTCAGATGCGGAAAATTCGAAACAGAGGCCCAGGCAAAGGCCCACGCGGCAGAGCTTGCCAAGCGGGAGGGCATCCGCGGGTTGGTGTCCAGGGTGGAGGGGTGACTCGCCCATGCGTATCAGAAAAGCCGTCATCGCAGACGTAAAGGTCATTCATCAGCTCCTCAACCATTATGCCGAGCAGAAGCTCCTCCTGCCCAGGTCTTTGAGCGAGCTCTATGATCACATGAGGGGCTACTTCGTCCTGGATGACGGCACCGAGGGACCAGACCGCATCGTTGGCGTTTGCGGACTCGGCATCTGCTGGGAGGATCTGGCCGAAATAAGGTCCCTGGCCGTGTTTGAGGGCGTGTGCGGAAAGGGTTATGGAACCAAGCTTGTTAAGGCCTGTTTGAAGGAGGCCAGAGTCCTGGGCGTCAAAAGGGTTTTTGCCCTGACCTATGTGCCGGGTTTTTTTATTCACATGGGATTTCAGGAAGTGGACAAATCGGTGTTGCCGCATAAGATCTGGGGGGACTGTCTCAAATGCCCCAAGTTCCCGCAATGTGATGAAACGGCCCTCATGATTGAGCTTTAGCCGCGCCTCCCCAATCACGAAACGCTTGGGGAGGCGCGCTGTCTGGAGGTTCGTATGTTTGGTGTCAGCATGCCTGAGCTTCTAATTGTCGCGGTCATTGCCTTGATCGTGATCGGCCCCAACAAATTGCCCGAAATTGCCAAGGCCATTGGCAAAGGCCTTGCCGAGTTCCGGAAGGCGACCCAAGAGATCAAGGATAGTCTGGACCTTGATCATGAGCTGAAAGAGGTCAAAAGAGACATCGCGGACTCCATTGCCGGGCTGGACAAAGCAGCCAAGGCCTACATGCAGCCTGACGCGGTGCCCAAACCACCTACGGAAGAGAAGAAACCAAAATACGGGGACTTCGACGAGATGCTTGATGATTACGAAGGCAAGAAGTCGTCAGGCGGGCAGGAGACGGAAACGGAGCCCTCAGTCAAGGTGAAGGAGACGCAGGTTGATGGCGAACAAAATCCGCAGTGAGGAAAAACAACCATTTTTGAGTCATTTGGAAGAGCTCCGCAAAAGGCTGATCATTTGTGCCATTGGGGTCGGATGCGCCTTTTTCGTCGCCTACTTCTTCAAGGAAGGCCTCTTCGAGCTCCTTGTCACCCCCCTCAAGGAAGTGATGCCTGCAGGCGACCGCCTCATTTTCACCAATCTCCCCGAGATGTTCATCACCTACCTGAAAGTCTCCTTCATTGCGGGCATCCTCGCCTCCACACCGCTCATCTTCTACGAACTGTGGATGTTCATTGCACCAGGCCTTTACCAGCATGAACAGCGGTTTGTCATCCCTTTTGTGGTCTGTTCTTCCTTCCTTTTCACGGCAGGTGCCCTGTTCGGTTATTTCGTTGTCTTCCCGTTCGGGTTTAAGTTCCTCATGGGATACACCAACGAGTACGTGAAGGCCCTTCCCTCCGTGAAGGAGTATTTTTCCTTTTCCACCAAATTGCTCTTCGCGTTCGGGTTGGTCTTTGAGATGCCTGTGATCGTTTTTTTCCTTGCCAAAATGGGTTTGGTCACCCCGGAGGCCATGAGACGCAAGAGGAAGTACGCCATCCTGATGGCCTTTGTGGTGGGGGCCATCCTGACGCCGCCCGACGTGCTCACCCAGTTCATGATGGCCGTCCCCCTCATGGCCCTTTACGAGATCAGTGTCTTTGTTGCGAAGTTTGCCAAGAAGAAAAAGGCAAAGGTTGAGGCCGCGGAGGATGAGGCCGGCGCCGCAGAGGAAGGATGAGTGTAAGACAAATCCGAAATCCGATGCTCGAAATCCGAAACAATCCCGCGGGACCACAGGACAAAAAAGATAATGTCCCAATGACAAAAACCGAAAAAGGTCAATCGGCTTATTGCTTCAGGCACTTACTTAAATGCAGACCCACGGCCTCGGCTTCGGTTTGTTTGGGATTTTGAACATGAGGATTTTGATATGGTTTCGGATTTCGATATTCGAATTTCCAATTTACAGACCATTGTGAATTGCCAAAATCAACGACATTATTCACGAGACGGTGCACTATGCGCTCCTCTGACCTCGCCTTTATGGTTTTGTTTCATTGGCGGGAGGGTACGGGACAAAGGTCTTCCCGGAGACCCTGAGAACCAAAGGGGCCTTTGTGACCTCGCCATCGCCGTCAAAGGAGAGAACTCCGGTGACGCCCTCAAACCCTCGGTGGTCCAAAATTGCCCGCTGGAGCCCTCTTCTTGTTCGGATCTCTCCGCCTGACATCAGTTCGAGAAGGAGGTGGATCGTATCGTAACCTGTGGCAGCGAGCATACCCGGGGCCTCGCCAAAAGCCTCCATGTAATCATGGACAAATCGCTCCACCCGTGGATCACCTGAGCCACTGAAAAAACCTGTTGTGAAAATGGCACCCTGGACATAGGCCCCGGCCTCTTGCACCAGTTCGGGCGAGTGCCAAAGGCTCGTTCCCATGAGCAAAACGTCGCGGACATCGTGATACAGCAGCTGTGGGGCGATCATGACCACACGTTGAACATGGTCAGGTATGAACACGGCGTCGAAATTGATGATCGGTTCCGGCTCCTCCGGGCGAATCCTGCGCTCCTCCATTTCGGGAGACCACATCTCCCTCATTTTTGAGAGACCCCTACCCGATGACAGGCCATGCCGTCCCGTCATTTTTCTTATCTGTTCGGCGAAATCGGTTCCCTCCGGATCATAGGGTTCGGCCGCGGTCATAACGCCTCCCATCTTTTGGACCTGGTCCAGGAACAGGTTCATGAGATTGCGGCCGAATGCATTGTCGGGATAGAGGACGGCAAAACGCGTGAGGCCCATTTCTTCCACAGCGCAGTCCAGGAGACGTTTGACTTCTCTCGACTGGGTCAGAAAATTACGAAACACCATGTCCCCTTCAAGGGTGACCGACTCCTTCTGCGTCAGCGTGATCAAAGGGACCCCCAGCGTCTGGGCCCGGCTTGCGGCGGCCGCAGCGTTCTTGCTGGCCAAGGGCCCGACCACGGTAATCACCTTCCCCTGACTGACCAATTCCTCCAACGCACCCACGGTCTTCTCCGGTTCTCCCTGAGTGTCCCGGATGAGGAGCTCCAGTCCCACGGAAGGGGGCGTATCACCAAAAAGGCCCATCCCCAAGGCCATACCGTTTAGGACTTCCTGACCATAAATGGCAAACGGACCACTAAGGGGAAGGAGGCAGCCTACTGCGTTCTTATTTACGGAGCGTTCGGATTCAACCGCCTCAAGGATGTGTCGCCCTTCCGACACGTAAGAGGTCTCGGGGGTGGCGCGGACCAGAGACATGGCGGCCCTTCGGGCGCCGTCCAGATCTCCTCTCTCCAGGTAACGCCTCGCCATTCGGAGGTAGATTTCAGGGAGCAGGGGCTCCCCCGCAGCCATTTGGGCCATTTCCTCCAGCTCGTCTGGGTCGCTTTCCCGCACAATGGCGAGCAATCGCTCGGCGAGTTCCGACTGTAAAGCGGTGTCCTCGGGGAAGCCATTCTTGGCCGTGAGCAGAAAGGAAAAGGCCTCTTTGCGGTTTTCAAGGGCCAGTTCGGCGTTTGCGGCAAGCAGACAGGATCTCTTTCCTGAGTTCGTGTGCAGGGTAATCCTCCAGCCAGGAAACGGCCTCGTCCCTGGCGGATCGGTACTGCCCCATTCTCTGAAGGAGATCGGCGATATGGTAACGCACCTGGTCCATCTGGGGAAATTCGGGAAACTCCGCCTTCAGGGTCCTCAATTGTGCCAGCGCCTCGTCGTCACGGCCCTGCTGAAGATGGATTTGGGCGACGCGAAAAAGGGCCACAGCACGCCGTTCCCCACTCGATCCCTGCTGCAGATAGGCATTATATCGCGCCAGTGCCTGATCCGTATCCCCCCGGTTCCAGAGGGCCTCGGCCTCTGCAAAAAGGTCCGCTTCCTGCGTGACGGCGGGAGGTTCCGTCTTTACGGTGACCTTGGGTTGACACCCGGCCCCAAAAAAGGCCATCCCCGCCGCAAGGGCGAGGATGGCCTTGGGATCGTAGATAAAACGGAAGATCACTTCTTCACTTCCTCAAAGTCTGCATCCACCACGTCTTCTTCCTTGGAAGGACCCCCAGCGCCCGTATCCGTCCCCGGGCCGCCACCAGCCTGTTCCTGACTAGCCTTTGCGTACATGGCCTCTGCCAGCTTGTGGGACGCCTGGGTGAGCTCTTCGGTAATCTTCTTTATTTCTTCTGCGTCCGAGCCTTCCATGGCCTTCCGCAACCGCTCGATCACACCGTTAATCTGCTCTTTGGTGTTCCCATCAACCTTGTCCCCCAAGTCCTTGATGGACTTTTCAGTGCTGTAGATCAAGGAATCCGCGTGGTTTTTGGCCTCGACCAGTGCCCTTTTGCTTCGGTCTTCCTCAGCATGCAATCTCTGCGTCCTTGACCAGGTTCTTGATCTCCTCCTCAGAAAGGCCACTGGATGCGGTGATGCGAATCGACTGCTCCTTTCCCGTGCCCATGTCCTTTGCGGAGACGTGCACGATGCCGTTTGCATCGATGTCAAAGGTCACTTCAATCTGCGGCACCCCTCTCGGTGCAGGCGGAATCCCCGTCAACTGAAAGCGGCCTAGCGTCTTGTTGTTTGCCGCCATCTCCCGCTCACCCTGGAGCACGTGGATTTCCACAGCCGGCTGACTGTCAGCCGCCGTGGAGAAAATCTGGCTCTTCCTGGTCGGGATGGTCGTATTCTTCTCGATGAGCTTTGTGAAGACCCCTCCCAGGGTCTCGATCCCCAGGGACAACGGCGTCACGTCCAGCAGGAGCACATCTTTGACCTCTCCCCTGAGCACCCCCGCCTGAATGGCAGCACCCACCGCAACGGCCTCGTCGGGATTGACCCCTTTGCTGGGCTCCTTGCCGAATACCTCTTTCACCTTCGCCTGCACCCTAGGCATTCGGGTCATGCCGCCCACCAGGATCACCTCATCGATGTCCTGCGGCGAAAGCCCGGCATCCTTGAGGGCCATCCTGCAAGGTCCGGTCGTCTTCTCAACCAGGTCGTCCACCAGGCTCTCAAATTTGGCCCGGCTGAGCTTCATGGTGAGGTGCTTGGGGCCGCTTGCATCGGCCGTGATGAAAGGCAGATTAATGTCCGTTTCCGAGTTGCCTGAAAGCTCGATCTTGGCCTTTTCAGCGGCCTCCTTCAACCGCTGCAACGCCATTTTGTCGTTTCGGAGGTCGATGCCCTGATCCTTCCTGAATTCATCGGCGAGGTAGTCGATCACCCTGAGGTCAAAATCCTCTCCGCCCAGGTGGGTATCGCCGTTCGTGGACTTGACCTCGAAGACCCCCTCTCCGATCTCAAGGATCGAGATATCGAAAGTGCCGCCTCCGAGGTCGTACACGGCTATCTTCCGGTCGCCTTTCTTGTCGAGCCCGTATGCCAGGGCGGATGCCGTCGGCTCATTGATGATCCGCTCGACCTGCAAACCGGCGATGCGGCCCGCATCTTTGGTCGCCTGCCGCTGGCTGTCGTTGAAATAGGCCGGGGTAGTGATCACGGCTTCCGTGATCTTCTCTCCGAGATAGTCTTCCGCGGTCTGTCTCATCTTCTGAAGGATCATGGCGGATATTTCGGCAGGGCTGTATGTCTTGCCCCTTATGGACAGGTGGGCGTCGCCGTTGGCCGCCTTCACGATCTTGTAGGGGAGGATCTTGATGTCCCTCTGAACCTCCGGCGAGTCAAATTTGCGCCCGATCAATCGCTTCACGGCAAAGACCGTGTTTTGAGGATTGGTGATGGCCTGCCGTTTTGCGGTCTGACCCACGAGCCTCTCACCACTTTCCGTGAAGGCAACGATCGATGGCGTGGTCCTGCCTCCGTCGGCATTGGCGATGACAACCGGATCACCGCCCTCCATTACCGCCACGCATGAATTGGTCGTCCCCAGATCAATCCCTACTACCTTTCCCATCGTATTCCCTCCTGCTCTTACAGCCCCAAACCTCTTCGGTCATGGTCATGTATTTGAGTCCCCCTGGGCGGAATGTGTACTTTATGAGTCTCCCGTGTCCTTCCCTTTACTGACAACCACAAGCGCCGGGCGCACGAGCCGTTCGTTGAGAATATAACCCGTCTGACACGCCTGGAGCACGGTCCCTGCCGGAACCGAATCATCCTCCTTCTGCATAAGCGCCTCATGATAGTTCGGGTCGAAGCGGGCGCCCTCGGCCTTGACCTCCTCCAGTCCCTCCTTGATCAAGACGTCTTTCAAGCCTTTCAGGGTCAGCCTGACCCCTTCCTTCAGTGCATCGAGCGCATCCCGGCCCTGCGCGTGCTCCAGGGCCTTTTCCAGATTATCGATGACGGGCAGAAGCTGTTTGATGAGGACTTCGTTGGCGAATTTGGAAAGATCTTCCTTTTCGCGCTGAAAACTTCTTTTGAGGTTCTCGATTTCTGCACGGGACCGCAGGTAGAGATCAAAGTTCTTGGCCGCCTCTGTCTGCGTCTCTTTGATCTTCTCGATCAACTGGTCCCGAGTCATCTCCTCAATAGGCGACCTCTTTGGACTCGGCTGCACTCCCGGCCATCTGATCCGCGGCAGGACTTGAACCCGTGCCACCATTTCCTGAATCGCGAGTATCCCCCGCTTTGATGTTCTCCTGAGCCTTACCCGACAATGTCACCCGATCCACACCTCGCACCTCTTTGTTCCGGGACGCTGAAGACCTGAAAAAACTCCTTCGAAACCTAAACATCCCCTGTTACCTTGTCAAGGAACAGGCGGCCCACGATGCACGCCAAAGGAAGCCAGTGATTCAGATTGATCCCCTCCCTCAAAACCGATCCATCTCATTGGCACGTTTGGCCCATCGCCTAAAGAATCGGGGTTTCATCCATCAAGGCCTTTTCCGGTGAGCCTTTCAAGGGCCTCCATGTACTTTTCCCGTGTCCTTTGAATGACATGGAGAGGGAGCTCTGGGGGTGGGGGCCTTTTCGGCCACTTGATGGAGGTCAGGTAATCCCTGAGGAACTGTTTGTCGAAGCTCTTCTGCGGGCCTCCGGGGCGTATAGTCCTTTTCGGGCCAGAACCTCGAGGAGTCGGGCGTCATGACCTCATCGATCAACAGGATTTCATCGTCAACCGTGCCGAATTCGAATTTGGTGTCGGCAATGATGATCCCCCGCTTTGCTGCCATATCTCTTCCGAGCCCATAGATCATCAGGCTCATCTCCCGGACCTTTTCTGCAGTCTCGGACCCGAGGGTTTCGGCCGCTTGATCAAAGGAGATGTTTTCGTCGTGCGTGCCGTCTTCGGCCTTGGTGGATGGCGTAAAGATCGGCTGCTCAAGCTTCTGGGACTCAACGAGCCCCTTTGGGAGCGGAATCCCACACACGGTCCCCGACAAACGGTATTCCTCCCATCCCGAGCCCGAAAGATAGCCGCGCACAATGCACTCAACGGGCAAGGGTCTGGTCCTCCTGACCAGCATGCTTCTGCCCTCAAGCTGATCGCGGTACTTCTGGCACACTTCGGGGTATTGTCGAACGTCGCTGGTGATCACGTGGTTCGGGATCGCACCCTCCAACTGCTTGAACCAGTAAAGCGAAATCCGTGTAAGAATTTTGCCCTTGTCGGGAATCGGCTCATTCATCACCACGTCAAAGGCCGAAATTCGATCACTTGCCACGATGAGCAATTGATCCTCAAGTTCATAGACCTCTCTCACTTTGCCGCGTTTGTGCAATTTCATGTCCTGGAAATCCGCTGTCTTCATCTTACCGCCGTCTCCTCTCTCGCTTATCGTATTCATCTCGCATCTTTTGAGGTTTCGCCTTGGACGGGCCGACTGCCCCAAGACACATGGCGCGCCCCCTTCGCATGACTCAGATATGTCCTGTAGTAGCCGAGAACAGAATTCCTGAAAGAGATCGTCTCGGCGTAAGGGGGGATGCCGCCGTACTGTTTAACCCGGCTCCCCCCTGCGCTGTAAGCGGCAAGGGCAAGGCTCATGTCCCCTTCGTGTGCCTTCAACATGTTTGCCAGGTAGTTGAGGCCGCATTGGAGGGCGACCCTGGGCTTGAGCCGCGCATCGGTTCCGTCTTTCAGTAAGGCACGCCTGTACCGGGAGAAAAGCTCCGACCTGCGATCCGTGCACTCCAGGGCCTCCTGCATCAACTGCCTTGCGCGATCGGCCTTTTGAAAACGGTTTTGTTCATCTATTTCGAGAAGAAGGGAGACTGTTTCGTTCCTAAGGCTTCTTTCCCTCGCCATCAGGGCCATGGCCTCCTCGTAATAGGCCGGCATAAAGATCTCCTCCAATCCCATGTCCATGGCCGTCTTGGGCATGATCTGGGTAAGGCCCACGGCCCCAAGGGAGGAGACGGCCGCTTGGTTGAAATTGGATTCCTGCTTCACCAGCGCCAGGAAAAGCAAAGGGTCCACAGGGTACCCTTTCGCATCCTGACTTTGGAGCGCAGCCTCCATATCGGAGACATGGTTGAAACCCGCCAGCTGGGCGACGCGCTTCCACTCGATGCCGTAACGGATCGAGGCGGGCTCGGTTTCCCGGGGCGCCATTTTGTCGAGATCCAGTGGCGCAAGGGCGGGAACCGTTGCCCTTTCAACAAAGGTGCTGTATACATGGTTAACAAATTGGATGTTTTGTGGCGTCAAATCAGCCCCATGGCCATCGGTTCCTTTACATTGGTTAAAGAAAAGACCGAGCCCCTCCCTGAGGTTGTAACCGGTCTCTTCGAGACTCCTCTTCAAAATCCTTTCAAGGACCGGAATGCAGATGCGATCCACAAGTCGTTCGTCGTTTTGGGGGCTGAGGTGGCTCCTGTAATCCATGAAGCGCTCCGTGGCCATCTCTCGCGTCCGTTTGTGGGAGAGGGCATACTCCGCGATCCTCTCCAGATGCCCTCCGGGAAACGACTCCTCCTGGCGGGTTGAAAGGGTCGCAACGGCCTTCGCGAATAACGTTTCGGCCAGAACCGCCAACTCCACTGCCTGGTGGTACTGCTCTTCCGCCGCCACTTTCAGGCCCAGAGATTTGCCCACATCCGGATTGATTCTCAGCACCCCCTCCTCGCCTTTGTATGAGCCGTCATCGAGGCTTCTCTTATGCGCCGTTTGGTTGTAGGAGATGATGATCTCCCTCAACAGCGTCATGTCCATGTCGGTCCACCCGTTGGACCCCATGCAAAGGAGCGCTGCCGCTGTAAAGATCAGGATGAGACCCCAACGCTGGCTGGCCCTTTCGGACCTAAAACCCTTGGAAGGAGCTCCCCCTCCTGTGGGAGGGGATGGCATCGCAATCGGTCGAAGTCGCTGATGCTTCCAGCCCACGTAGAGAGAAAAAAATTGCAAGTAAAACAATGGCATCTTCAATGGCTAGCAGTTAAAATCGTGATCAGTACGAGGCCAAATGTAACAAAAGGCGTTCCTAATTTGAAGTATTTAATGCCTGATCCGGCCGGAGCCAATGCAGGGATAGGAAGTTGGGAGGTTGAGAAGTTGGGAAGTTGCGCCTTTTTTGATCACTAATCACTGATCACTTTGCCCTTCGTGGTGAAATCCCTCGTCCTCCGGTCGTTGGCAGGGGACCAAAGAGAAAAGCGAGGTAACCCATCATGCTCGAAAGGACCGCGTCCCAGCCGTCACGGTTTCTCATGGCCCATGCCCACCTCCTGCTGGACCAAAGCCTCCCGGGTCCGGTCCTGGATCTTGCCTGCGGGGGGGGGCGAAATGGTCTGTTCCTGCAGGAGCATGGCCTGCGGGTCATCTTCTGCGACCATTCGGAAAGCGCCCTGGGCGAAGTTAAGCAAAGCGCTTCGAGGTTGGGCCTGAGCGTTGAGACCTGGCAACTGGATCTTGAGACAAAGACGAAAGTGATGCCCGAGAATCGGTTCGGGGCCGTCCTGGTCTTCCGATACCTCCACCGTCTGCTGATCCCTGAGATCAAGGCATCACTCAAAAAAAACGGCCTTCTCATCTATGAAACCTTCACCGTTGGCCAGCCTCGGTTTGGCCGCCCTCGGAATCCGGACTATTTGCTTCGGCCCGGCGAATTGCTTGATTGGTTTTCCTCTTGGCCATTGATCTATTACTTCGAGGGCGTCAAACAAGAACCGAGCCGAGCGGTCGCGAGTATCGTATGCAGGAAGGTCCTTTAGCGTCACGTTTCGCCCTGTTAAAGCGGCTTTCGGAATACAAAGCGAAACCGCGGGTAAAGATCGACCAACCCGATGGCCTCAACCGGCAAACGCTCATTGGCGCCGATGATGAGAAATCCGCCGCCGTCCAGGGTCTCCAGAACACGGCGCAACGTTTCAAGGGCATCCCCCTCCTCGTAGTAAGTCAAGAGATTATTCCGGATAAAAATGAGCTGGGAGCTCAATGCCCCAGATGGGTCAGAGAGCAAGTGGTGCACCCGCCATTCAATCCCCGCCCTTAATTGATCTTTGACCCTGTACGACGCCTGATGGAGACGGTCATCAATTGCCTGCATTCCTTCATGAGACAATCGTGCCCCTTCAGATCCTGCAGGTACTCATCCAGGGTCTCAAGGCCGCCTTGCCGCATGTGGCGTCCGATACGTTTCTTGATGCCCTTGCGGACCCTCCGGTAACCGCGCCATGAAAGCGCCAGTTCCTTCAACAGCCGACGAAGATCAAGGTCTTCCATTCAACCAACTGTCTCCCCATTGCCGTTTGGATGCCGGCTTCCGCGAAATGGCCAGGCGGATATCGCAGCCGGTCATCTGCACCCGTTGACATCCTGCTCCCTCTACTTAATGTTAACGAGATGTAAAAACATGATCTTAAACTGATAAGCCCGTATCTAAACAGGCAAATTTGAGATGCGGGAGATGGGACCTAGTAGGTTGACCGTTCCCACATCGCACATCCCACATCTCACTTCCCACATCGATTTTATGTATCCTGACAGGAGGGCATGTTCATATGAGGTTTGACAAGTTCACACTCAAGGCCCAGGAGGCCGTTCAAGCCGCACAGCAGCTGGCCGAAAAGATGGGACACCAGCAGATTGAGCCGGAGCACCTCATCCGGACAATCCTTGAGAATAAGGACGGCGTCATCCCAGCGCTCATCGGCAAGATTGGGGCCGATCGAAATCAGCTCCTTCAGGCCTTTGATGGGGCACTGGAAACGCTGCCTCGGGTGTCGGGCGCGGGATACGGTCAGGTGTATCTCTCACCGCGTGCCAAGTCGCTCCTCGACAAGGCCTTTGTCGAAGCCGAGCAGATGAAAGACGAATTCGTGAGTCTCGAGCACATCCTCTTGGCCGTATCGGATGAGAAAAAGGGGGAAGCGGTGCGGATCCTCTCAGGGGCCGGCCTCACCCGGGACGCGATCCTGCGAGCCCTTATGGATATCCGGGGCGGTCAACGCATCACGGACCAGAACCCCGAAGACAAGTACCAGGCCCTTGAACGATACAGCCGGGACCTGACTGCCATGGCCGCCAAAGGCGCCCTTGATCCGGTCATCGGCCGCGAAGATGAAATCCGCAGGATTATTCAGGTGCTCTCCCGCAGGACCAAGAACAACCCGGTTCTCATCGGAGAGCCGGGGGTCGGCAAAACCGCCATCGTAGAAGGACTGGCCCAGCGGATCGTGCAGGGCGATGTCCCGGAGACCTTGAAGGAAAAACGTGTCGTGGCCCTCGACATGGGCGCCCTGATCGCAGGAGCCAAATACAGGGGTGAATTCGAGGACCGGCTCAAGGCGGTTCTCAAAGAGGTGACCGACGCCCACGGTCAGATCATCCTCTTCATCGATGAGATGCACACCCTGGTTGGGGCTGGTGCTGCAGAAGGGGCCATGGATGCCTCCAACATGCTCAAACCGGCCCTTGCCCGCGGGGAGCTGAGGTGTGTGGGTGCCACCACGATCAAGGAATACCGCAAGCACATCGAAAAGGACGCGGCCTTTGAAAGACGCTTTCAACCGGTCATGGTGGAAGAGCCAAGCGTGGAGGATACCATTTCCATCCTCAGGGGGCTCAAAGAGAAGTATGAGGTCCACCATGGGGTCAGGATCAAGGACTCAGCCCTGGTCGCCGCAGCGACCCTCTCGAACCGCTACATCACGGACCGATTCCTGCCGGATAAGGCCATTGATCTGATCGATGAGGCCACCTCCAGGCTCAGGATCGAGATCGACAGCATGCCGGCGGAAATAGATGATCTCCAGAGAAAAAAGACCCAGCTTGAAATCGAAAGAGAGGCGCTCAAGAAGGAGAAGGATCCGGCCTCCAGAGGACGGCTCGACCGGATCGAGCGGGAGATTGAGGACATCAAGGCCCAAAGCGAGGAGATGATCGCCCACTGGCAGCAGGAAAAGGCAGCCATCGCCAAGATCCGAGAGATCAAGGAGCGGTTGGAGTCAACCCGTTCCGAGGCGCAACTGGCCGAACGAAGGGGGGAACTGGCCAAGGCCGCAGAGCTCAAGTACGGGACCCTCATTGAGCTGGAAAAGAGTCTGCAAGAGGAGAACCGGAAACTCGAGGCACTCCAATCCACCCTTAAGATGCTCAAGGAAGAGGTCGACAGCGAGGATATTGCCGAGGTGGTGGCCAAGTGGACCTCTATCCCTGTCTCCCGGCTCATGGAGGGGGAACGGGCGAAACTACTCCGCATGGAGGACCGGCTCGCGGCGCGGGTCGTGGGTCAGAAAGGAGGCATCGAGGCCGTGTCAAAGGCCGTGAGGCGAGCGCGCTCCGGTATTCAGGACCCCAACCGACCCATCGGTTCGTTCATTTTCATGGGGCCGACGGGCGTCGGCAAGACCGAGCTCGCCCGGGCCCTGGCCGAATTCCTCTTTGACGACGAAAAATACATGGTCCGCATCGACATGTCCGAGTACATGGAGAAACATTCCGTGGCAAGGCTCATCGGTGCACCGCCCGGTTACGTGGGATACGAGGAGGGGGGATACCTGACCGAGGCGGTCCGCCGTCATCCTTACTCCGTCGTCCTCTTCGACGAGATCGAAAAGGCCCATCCTGAAGTCTTCAACGCCCTCCTTCAGATCCTGGATGACGGGCGCATGACGGACGGAAAGGGTCGCACCGTGGACTTCAAGAACACGGTCATCATCATGACCTCAAACGTCGGAAGCCAGTGGATCCAAGAGCTGGCAGGCCGGGACAATGCTGAAATGGAAAAGCGGGTGACGGAAACCCTTCGGGCTACCTTCAAACCGGAATTTCTGAACCGGCTGGACGAAATCGTGTTCTTTAACCCCCTGGGTCAGGAAGAGATCACGAAGATCGTCGACATCCAGATGTCGCTCCTGAACAAGCGCCTCGCGGAAAGTAAAATCACCATCGAGCTCACGAGCCAGGCAAGGGATCTGCTGGCCAACACGGGCTTTGATCCCGTCTACGGGGCGCGCCCCCTTAAACGGACCATCCAGCACCTCATCCAGGACCCCCTGGCCGTGAAGATCCTGGAAGGGTCCGTCAAGGAGGGGGACCGGATCACGGCGGACGTAGAAAACGGCACCATCGTCTTTCGGTGAGAGGAGATCTGCTTGAAGCCCTCCTTTCACCCGAGGCTCATCAACGACCCCTTTTCCGACCCGGGGCTCTTCATCCCCTTTCTGTTCGAGAAGCGGGCTTTGATCTTTGACCTGGGCGATCTCGGGGGGCTCTCGTCCAGGGACCTCTTGAAAGTGAGCCATGCCTTCGTCACCCACGCCCATATGGACCACTTCATAGGGTTTGACCCCCTCCTCCGGGTCTTTCTTGGTCGGTCCAAGCACCTTCACTTTTACGGTCCCGCCGGGTTTTTCGGGCATGTGGAAGGGAGGCTTTCCGGGTACGCCTGGAACCTGGTGGCAGAATACGAAGACGAACTCGTCCTGGAGGTCAACGAGGTCCACCCGGAACAGATCAGGACCAGGACCTACTTCTGCCGAAAGGAATTCAGTGCCCGGGGAGAAATACAATCCAGGCCCTTCAATGGTGTTCTCCTGGATGAAGCGTCCTTTTCCGTCCACGGGACGTTGCTCGACCATCGGATCCCATGCCTTGGGCTGGCCCTCACGGAACGCTTCTACGTCAACGTTCTGAAGGAAGGGTTGAAAGAACTGGGGCTACCCGTAGGTCCCTGGCTCAATGGCTTCAAAGAGGCCATTTACCGGGAAACGGATCCTGATGCGGATTTTCTCGTGACGTGGGTGGAGAGTGGCGGGAGGATGCGGCAGGAAAAATTCGGCTTCGGTGAGCTGGCTGGGAAGATCGCCCGGATCTCTCCCGGTCAAAAAATCACCTATATCACGGATGGAGCGGGCCACACGGAGAATCGGACCAAGATGGTCAATCTGGCCAGAAAGTCCAACTTGCTCTTCATTGAGGCCCCGTTTCTCGAAAGTGAAAGGGAGGCGGCCCACAGGAAATGTCACCTGACCGCCAAGGAGGCGGGAGAAATCGCGCGCGAAGCCGGGGTCTCAGCCTTCCGGCTTTTTCATTTCTCGCCGCGTTACAAAGGCAAGGAGGCGGAACTGGAAAAGGAGGCCCGTGAGGCCTTTACACGGCCCCAATGAGCCTTGATATGACGATCCTCTGGACCTCGGAAGTCCCTTCGCCGATCTCGAGCAGCTTCTGGTCTCGATAAAATCGCTCCACATCATACTCCTTCATGAGGCCATAGCCTCCGTGGAGCTGAACCGCGTGGTTCGCACAGCGGTACATGACCTCGGAGCAGTAAAGCTTGGCCATGGCCGCCTCTTTCCCAAAGGGCTTTTGGTTGTCCCGCAACCAGCAGGCTTTGTAAAGCAGGAGCCTTGCACACTCGACCTCGAGGGCCATGTCCGCCAGCTTGAAAGCGTTGACCTGAAAATTGGCGATGGGCTTCCCGAACTGAACCCTTTCCTTGCTGTACCTGAGCGCCATCTCCAAACACCCCTGGGCCCCACCAAGGCCCATGGCGCCAATGCTGAGCCGACCGCCGTCAAGGGTCTGCATCATCTGGTGAAAGCCGTGCCCCCTGGGTCCCAGGAGTTTTTCATTGGGGACCCGGCAGTCGTCAAAATAGAGCTCGCTCGTATTGGAGGCCCGCCACATCATCTTTCCGTGCATCTCCCGGGCCTCAAACCCAGGCGTACCGGTCTCCACCAGGATGCAGGAGAGCTCCGGGCGGCCGTCTTCACGTGCACCACTGCGGCAGAGCGCCGTCACCCCTGCGGTAATTCGCGTGGAGGCGTTTGTAATGAAGATCTTGCTCCCGTTAATGACCCACTGCTCTCCCTGCTGAACCGCGGTTGTCCTTGAATTGCCCGCGTCGGAGCCCGCGTTTGGCTCGGTGAGCCCAAAGCCCCAGAGGGTTCCCCCGCTGCAAAGCTTTGGCAGATACTTCTGTTTTTGCGCTTCATTTCCGAAATAGTAAATTGGCCCGATCCCGAGGGAATTGGCGGCTGCTACCGTGGCCGCGTGGGATCCGTCCACCCGGGCGATCTCTTCGGTCGCAATAATGTAGGAAAGGTAATCCAGCCCCTGCCCCCCGTACTGCTCGGAGACGAACATGCCGAAAAGCCCGAGTTCGGCCATTTTCTGCATGGTTTCATAGGAAAACGTCTCCGCTTCATCCAACGCCCTTGCAACGGGCTTGATCTCCCTTTCGGCGAATTCGCGGACGGTATTGCGCAGGATATCCTGCTCCATGGAAAGGCTGAAATCCATGACCCCTCCTTGACAGATGGCAATTAGTCCCTTAGCGGTGAAATTGCGCGCAAAAAAGTCAGGAATTCAGGTTTCAGTGTTCAGGCCTGAAACCCGAAACCTGACACCTGGAACCTGATTTGGTTGCGGCTTGACCGCGTTGACAATGAATCCTTGAACCATTTGGCAGGCTAAACTTATAGACTGTGAAACAACCTTGTCAATCGCAAAAGCGGTAATGGCAAGCGCCCTTGCTTTCCCGGGCGATCACAAAACGGAAGGGCCGGCGCATGGCCGGCCCTTCCGTTTGAATCCAAATGGTTCTCTCTCATGGCTCCTCTTTCAGCTCTCCCTTTGTGAAAGGCCCCGCGTCGACCAACGACTGGTCCCTGTTGTCACTTTCTTGCCCTGCTCGTTGCTCGCCTTCCAGCACAGCAAGCCGCTGCGTGAGGATGCGCAGTCGACGTTCCTGGTCTGATCGTTCCACGTCCATGGTCAGCATTTTGATCAACAAAAGGCCCATACCAACTATCACCAGGAGGATGGGCGGATACGTGACGCCCAGTCTGGATGCAACTCCGTCAACCACTGATGGAAATCCGCCGAGCAAAGCGCTCGCCCCCGCCACAACCAGCCACCAGATGGAGTAACGGGTGTGAACCAGGTCCCGCTTTACCAACCACAGGATCGTGAAGGCGATGGCAAGCCCGATGGCCAAAGATGTGAGGCGATATGGAATCAATCTCCGTTCCTCCTTAAGGCGGATCTCCACATGCCGTTTTTCCTGGCACCCTCTTCCACTTGGAAAGCGACAGAACCATTGTGAGCGCCAGATAACGCCCCACGGTCCACCAGGAGGAGAACACCCTCGAGTGACCCGCCAGCCGGGGATTCATGATGACGGGTGCCTCCGCGATCCTGAGTCCCCGCCTTTTCAAGTACAGAAGGACCCCGATGTCCTGGTAATCCAGAAGTGATGTCTCGTCGCAAGCCAAAACGGAGATGGCGGCATGGTTGTAAGCCCGAAGCCCTGAGGTCAAATCCTGCAATTCCAGCATGTTGAACCGCCGGAAAAAGGCCCATGAAAGCTTTCTCGCACGGCTGCCGCGCTCGGGGTAAGATCCGATGACCACGTCCGCCTCCCCCCCCGGATGGGCGCCAGGACCGGCGGTATGAACTCGGCCATGTGCTGGCCGTCCGCGTCCATGGTAAGCGCCAAGTCAAAACCATGTTTCAGCGCATAGAGCATTCCTGTCCTGATGGCGCCCCATGCGCCCAGTTGAAGAATCAAGGGCAAGACCGTGGCGCCCGCCTTCCTCGCCGCATCCCCGGTGCCGTCGGTGCTGGCATCGTCGACCACTATCACCCATGCCTGCACCTTATCCATGACCTCCCGGACCACCTGCCCGATGGTCGGCACCTCGTTGTAGGCAGGAATAATGATGACAAGGCGTTGATCTTTCGATCGGCTAATGGAATGCAAATGACCCTCTCAGACAAGACTCATATAGCCTTGTCACGTTCGATGCAACGGCATTGATCTGAAACAACGTTTCAAAACGCTTTCTCCCCGCCTCCCCCATAACCGCCAGCATGTTCGGGTTTTCAAGCAGCCTCTTGAGCGTAACCGAAAGGGCATCGTGATTGCAAGGACCCACAAGCCATCCGGTCTCACCGTGCTTCACCACCCACCCTACCCCTGAGCCGGGAATATCGCTTGCGACCACGGGCTTTCCAAAAACCATGGCCTCGAGAAGCACCAGCCCAAAGGCCTCGGTCCGCTCAATGGATGGCAAGCACAAGCAATCACAAGTGGCGAAGAGAGATCGTATTTTTGGCTCAGACACCGAGCCAAGAAAACGGACCTTGTCACTCAACCCCATGGCGTCTGCCAGTCCACGAAGTCTCCCTCCGAGACGGCCCTCTCCAACCACGAGGATCCTGGTGCGATCGAGAGAAGCAGCCGCGCGGATCAGGATCTCGTGCCCCTTATAATAGGTGAGCCTTCCCACCGAAAGCACCCGATGCTTCTCGGATCCCCACAAGGCCTCGGCCCAATGCACATCTGTCGCTGCAGGTGTTCGGAATCGCTTCGGATCGAGACCCAAGGGGATGACGCCGCACTTATGTCGCCACCTGCCGAGGGGCTCACTGGACCGCAGATATTGATCGGAAGTGGCCACCACCGAAATGGTGCGATTCAGGACCGCCTGCTCGAACGGTCTGTAAAAGCGGTAGGCAATCGACATCCGTCCATCGATGTTCGAAGGGACGACGTCCGAATGCCAGTGGATCACCCATCTCACCTGTCTTGCGCAAGGTATCGCCAGCACCCAAAAGGCCGAGGTATTCGGCAGGTGCAGATGCAGCAAATCGGGCCGAAAATCCCTAATCTGCTTCCGTAGTGCCAACGGAAAGCCGGGGCTTAAAGGTGCATAAAGCAGGGTGCCATAAGAAGGCACGCGACGGACGTAGTCCGCCTGCGGCGAATCACCCTTTCCAGACCCCTTTGGACGACGACCTGCATGATCGTGCACCAGGCAGCGGGCATCGATCCCCCTGTCCCTCAACGCGCCGAGCAGATCGGCAAGAAAATTTTCCATGCCGCCGGCAAAGGGGGGGTAATATTTCCCCACGTGAAGAACACGCAAACCACGCCTCTTCATGCTCATGGGTTGGAGAGCCTCTCCAGGTACTTCTTCGCTGCGGCTTGCTCAGGGTCCTTTTTAAGGGCTTCGATAAAAATCTGTTTCGCCTCATCACGGGCACCCTTATGAAAGAGCACAATCCCAAGATTGACCATGGCTGGCAGGTTCTCCGGGTAGACGCTCAGCGCCTCCCGAAGACTTCCTTCTGCCTTTCCTAAATCTCGTTTTTCAATGTAGATATTACCCTTGTTGGCCAGGATCTTGGAGCGAATCCGGGGATTGGGGTTCTTGCTCAGGTATTGGTCGGCAGCCGCAAGGGCCTCTTCCAACTTCCCCTGTCTCCTGAGCATGACCAGATGATTGATGGCGCTGGGCCACTGGATGTCATTCGTCTCGCTCCTCGAACCGATCGGTCAGGGCCAGGACCTGGGCCGCCTCCTGGTTTCGTCCGGCCTTAAGCAGTTGCCTGGCGTAGGTATCCAGCACCCGGTACTTGTTGGGCGTTTTCATCGCATTGTCTCTCCAAAGGGCAACGGGATCTGTCCAGAGCTGATTGCGCTGCCAGGTCATGACGCTGAGGATCGCAACCATTGGCAGGGCGATGGCCGCAGGCTTAAGCCACCTAAAGAGGGATGGCAATACGGAGATCGTGATCCATGCCGTCACCAGGCAGAGGCCCGCGTTCGGCAAATAGGTCCGGTGCTCGAAAAGCACATCCCGGATGGGGATAAAACTGGATTCCACGATGTTCGCAAGATAGTAGAAAAGCACGCCGAAGGCCAAAATGGGGTGCTTTTTCCTTGCTCGGATGGCCAGGACGAGGACAAAAACGTGGCCTGCAAGAAACGGCAGCGTCTCCAGGCTGATCAATCCATTCAAAAGGGGGACGTCATGGTCCAGGTGAAGCCCCACCGGAAAGAAAAAGAGCCTTATATATATCCACAGCACCTTCATCTGCGTGGCCAGGTACTGGGCCCGCGAGATGACCGTCGTCTCCCGCGTCAAGGCCTCCATGGCCTTCAACGAGAAGGGGTCATAACTGGAAAAGGCCGCCAATACCACAAAGAGACATCCAAGGCCCACCGCAATGATGGCAAGAAGCCCGAAAATCCGCTTTGTACCCTCCTGGAAAAAGATGAGCTCAGCCAGGAGCACGGTCAGAGGCAGCGTGAAGGTGTTTTGTTTCGTGAAAAAAGCAAGGCCTGTGAAAAGAACGGTCCCGGCGATCAGAAGCCATTGTTTCCAGGTCTGCTCCGATACACGGGCCCACACATAACAAGCCAGGGCCGAGAGATAAAACAATGCGGCAAGTGACGCCAGCCGTTGAACGATGTAGGTGACGGCCTGGGTCTGCAAGGGATGAACGAGAAAAAGGAGCCCGGAGAGAAAAGGCATCCAAAGTGCCACCCCCGGTGAAGACAGGGGACGCATCGCAGGCGTGGACATCAGCCCCTTTGCCAACGCCAGGACGGCACATCCTGCCAGGAAGTGGATCAAGATGTTTACGACATGATATCCTGCAACCTGGAATTGGCCAAAATGGTGGTTCATGGCGAAGCTGACATACCCCACGATCCTCATGGGGGCATAGTCCCAAAGCCCCCTCCAACCTCCCCAATTCTGAACGACCGGGTTTTCCACAATGGAGGAGAAGTCGTCAAGATAAAAAGGCGCATGCAACGTATGACCGTAGCATACCAGCGTTGCAAGGGCCATCGCGAGCAATTGAACCCACCAAAGTTTCAGCCACCCGGACACCTCAAAAGCGCTTCGGCCGGGCTGGATCCTCCCCTCCCCCTTCGTCGAAACCTGATCCCTGGGACGAGAGGGCCCGGGCGCAGTCGGTTTTCTTTTCAGGGTCTTCTTCTTGGCCATCTTCTACCACTATCTTGAATCGTTCCGCTTGGCGGTTTGTGAACAAGACGACTGTCATTCCGTATTTCTATTCGTGCTCGTGCACGTTCGTAACCGTAATCGTAATCGATCTCCAGTGTGTCATTCTGCTCCTAGCACTCATCCTCTATTCCGCTGGATCTTCTCAAGCCCGGTAACCGGGTCAGCGATCTTGGTCGCATCCTGACCACCGTTCGATTACGATTAAGAGCACCGTGCCGCAAGGCAACTGAGCACGAGCACGATTTCACCCGACACCCGAGGGCCAAATCGTCACTGATCTCTATCTACCCGATTCTAGCTTATCATGGCAGAGCGAAGGTCCACCATCAAAGGGTAGGCCAAGCGCCACTTCATCGGGAACGCCTCCCGTGTGACGCATCAAAATGCGCATCGCCTCATCGTAGTGCTCACGCCGGTTCCGGCTGGTCTTTGTATCACGATGCATGCGGCTTCCTGCAACAAATCGTCTGATGTAGAGGAAAGGACCGAACCTCCTGTACAACCGCCACCAAAGGTCGTAGTCCATGGCCATCCTGAGGCTGTCCGTCAAGCCCGCCTACGGCCTCCCACGCTGATCCTCCGAATCAATGCGGCCGGCTGGGCAATGAAACAGTAGTTCTTCAGGAGCCACGGACGAAATGGCGCCGTCACATAAGGGAGGAGCCGTCTCCCATCTCTCATTCAAGGTCCAACATCTACCATAAGCCACGGGCGGTTCATGACACTCGGACAAGGCACCCAAAAGCAGCCGCAACCCGCCCGGCAGAAACACGTCATCCGAGTTCAACCAGCACACATAAGGGGCACTTCCCATGGCGATCCCCTGGTTCACGGCCTCGGCCTGTCCGCCATCAGGACCATGATCGCCATCCCAAGAAGCCTGCCTCTTCCATTGGCTCGATGACGGGCAGGAGTGGTCTTCGGAGCCCCCGTCCATCACCACGACCTCAACGGGAACCCCCTGAGTGAAAATGGATTCCAGCGCCTCGCCGAGATAGCGCCCGTGGTTCAGATTGGGGACCGCTACGGTGACGAGCGGCTCAGTCATAACGGAGGATCCTTGCCTTCCACAGGCTTTCCACGAACTTGGCCTTGATCATATACCACAGCACCCCCAGGGCCACACGTTGTGGCGATGGCGTGTAACCGATGGCGCGCGTTCTCAGCCGTTGCATCTCATGAAAACCTGTCGAATTGATCTCTGCGCATGTCTTCTGCCTTGCATGAACTCGGAAAAGTCCTATGAAGCTGGGCAGGCGAACCATCTTGGCACCCGCGTCCCGAAAACGGAGCAAGCAGATCCCAATCCATGGCGAATTGGAAACCCTCGTCCAGTTTAGCCCCGATCCGGTTCCACAAACGCCTTCGCCAAAAAAGGGTCTCCTGCGGAATGTAATCGGCCCAGGTCAGTACCCGGGAATCGTGGGGGGGTAGTGTCCAGCGACCGATTTCCATATCATCTTCATTGATCAGGATTCGATGCCCATAGACTACGTCCACATCAGGGTGAATGGAAAAGAAATAGGCGATCCGCTGAAGGGCCCCCGGCACCAGCTGATCATCCGAATTGAGCCACCCCATGATCTCTCCCCTTGAGCGTTCAAATCCCTTGTTCAGACCATTTGTTTGGCCCCGGTCCGGCTCGCTGCACCAATAATCGAGGTGCGGGGAATACCTCTCCAAGATCTCCCTCGACCCATCCGTCGAACCGCCATCCACCACCAGGATTTCAAGTGCCGGGTAGTTCTGGCAGATGAGGCTTTGAACCGCCCTTTCAAGGAACAGACCCTGATTGTACGAGGGAATTACAACCGAGATCTTGGGAGGATCATTCGGGGAACAGGCCCATCCGTTCGACGTCCCCGCCGGAAGAGGGGTGGGCTTGTGCTGGGGGCCGCAGGTGGCGATCCCAGGCAAAAGCCATACCGCCTTGGCCTGGATGGCCATGAATAGTTTATTGGTCAGCCAGCGCGCCATTTTCCGTTTATGAATCAGACGTTGGGAACAGGAAGAGGTTGCTTCAGAGTCCTGAGGACGATGGGACCACCTTCAAGTTTCCTTCTCAGGGCTGCACGCATCGAACATCAGCTTCATCTGTTTTACTTCCAGGTCTTCCCCATTTCTGGCAGATCGTCTTAACTTCCCTTCGCCTTTTCAGGACCGTTTTCCCTAAAGGTGACGATGATCTCTTTGACGCCATGTTTTGGATGATCTCCTTCAGGTGCTGCCGCCCCCCCAGCACAGGGTATCCTCTGATGCTCCTTCGGTGTATTCTTGGATTGTCGTCGATGAAGCCCACCACCTGAAGGCCAAGGTGCTCCGTTGGATTCGATTTCCTTGAGGGCCAGTTGCCCACCGACACCTGCCCCGTAGATCAAGGTTGGCCGGCCTTGCCGGTTGCGTCTTCGAACCCCCTCTTCCAATAGGCGAAAGGATAGCCTTGAAAGGGATACTAAAATGAGCATCACGACCCAGTAGATCACGAAAACGGCCCTGGAAAAACTGTAAAACCGGTAGAAGAACAAGCAGAATGAGCATGGATCCGACGGTCCCGGCCGTAATGGCCTTGATGTAAACGATAAGGTCGCGCAGGCCTGTGGCCTCCCACACCCCCCGGTATACGCCGATCACGAAAAAGCTTAGAATCTGGCATGAGATCAGGACAGGAAGGGACCTAAGAAACATCTCGAAGTTCAGTCCCAGGTCCCCCTCGAACCGCAGCAGATAGGCCGCGTAATAGGCAACTGCGATCAGGATCAGATCCAGAATCACCTCCAGCAGCCTTTTCCTGTAGGTGATCGCGATCAGAACCGTAGTAATTCCTGTTGGATGTCTTAGGATGGACTCCTCTGGATAGACCTTGACCTTTCCAAGGTAGATCCAGAAGAAAAGCACCCCCAAAAGGTAGAGCACGACCGTCAAAAGGCCCGCCCCGAGGCCCAAGCGACTGATCCCAAGCGCGATGCATCCGGAAAGGATCGAAAATCCATAGAGAACCAGGACGGCCTTTTTCTCTGAGAACCCGATTGCCACCATCCTGTGCGAGGAATGGTCCCGTCCGCCTCTCGATATGGGACGGCGAAACAGTTTCCGCATAAGGCTCACAAACCCCGTATCCAAAATCGGTACGAACAGTATCAGGACCGGGATGGCGATGACCGAAAGGATGTGGACCGGTGATCCTGTCTTGACCGGTTCAGGCCCTCCCACCATGGCAAGCGCACCGAGCACAAACCCGATGAATAAACTCCCGGCATCCCCCATAAAGATCGAGGCAGGATTGAAATTGTAGACGAGAAAACCGAGAAGGCCGCCGAGATAGGCCATATCGAGCAGGAAAAGCGGACGAAATGTCGCACCACTCTCTCCCTGATAGCCGAAGTGCCAGAGGAAGAGAAAACCGCCCCCGATGAAAGCCACACCCGCGGCCAAGCCGTCCATGTTGTCGAGGAGATTGAAGGCATTGGTTGTGCCCAGAATCCATAGAATGGACAATATGAGGTTTACCGTCTTGTAACTGGTCCAGTTCAGCCTGTATCCCATAAAAATAAAAATGGAGGCAATGACCACCTGTACGGCGAGTTTTTGCTGGGGAGCCATTTCGAATAAATCGTCTGCCAGGCCAAGGGAAAACATACAGGCCGCACAGATCATGATAGGCACGACGGGTTGACCGTGCACCGCCCACCCGGCCAGGCCGGCAGATATCAGCCACGTGGTCGCCGTGGAAATGAAAATGGCAACGCCCCCCAGCAGGGCCGTCTCTTTTCTGTGCCAGCGACTCTCTCGCGGAGTGGCAACCTGCCCATGGGCCAATGCAAATTGTCTCACCAAAGGGGTCAAGGCCAGCGAAAGCAGACAACCGCCCCCGAAAACCGCCGGATACGCCAGGAAAGACAATCCTTCCATGAAGCCTCCCAATGGCCGTGCTACCTGCTTCTGAACCGCCGACGTCCACGAAACCATGACTGCCAAAGGAGGAGGGGCTCGCCTAAAGCAACACGCTTCATCAGGTAGCAGCATGCGGCAAGCAAAAAAGCATTTGGCAGCCACAAGCCCACCATCGGATCTATCCCTCCGGCCTCACAGACGTTTCGCATTCCGCCCATAAAAACGTAGTAAAATAGAAATACGATCAGACTCACCGCAATCCCCTTTGCCCGTCCTCGAAGCCGCATCTGGGCCCCCAACGGTACGCCTGTCAATCCCATGAGAAACACCCCGAAAGGCAACGTCATTTTTTCAACCAGTTCGGCGAGAAATTCATTTCGCTTGGGGTCCCCTTTGCCGCTTTTGCGGACTTGCTTAACGAGCTCCGAGACGGACATCTCCTTGGGCTTTTTCTTCCGGCCGGAAAGCCCCGTGAAAAGTCCTTAATCCCGATACTGATGTCGTAGGTCTTAAACTCGATGGTCCTGGCACCCGCCAAATCCTTTCCAACCGTGAAGATGGTCCCTTCTTCGAAATGGACAACGATGACCCGGTCCATCGGATGGCTCACCATCGCGCCCCGCTCGGCAACGATCGTGTTCACAAATGCGGGATCCCGCCGATCCACTACGAACACATCCCTCATCTCCTTCTCCCGTGATGAGAACTCGCCCACGTAGAAATCGATGTTATCAAAAGGCTCGCTGAACACCCTTTCCTTAATCCCCAGATCAGGCGTGGTCTCGGCAATTCGAAAGGCCAGGTCAGCCATGGACCGGTTCCCCCAGGGCACCGCAAGCGTTGTTATGGCAAGGGCCACGAAGAACCCGACCAAAGAGAGCGTGATTACGGGCGGGAGTAACTGGTAAAGGCTGATTCCCGAAGAGAAAAGCGCAACGATTTCGCTGTCGCCGGACAGTCTCAAAAATCCAACGACCACGGCCATAAGCGATGCAGCGGGCAACACGAAAAGCACAACTTCCGGAAGCATGTACAGCATCATCCCCAAGACATGGGATCCAGAAGCGCCCCGATTTAAAATCAGATCAAGGATAGGAAGCATCCTCGTCGCCAATGCCGCAACGATCCAGACGCAAAGGCCTGCCAGAAAGACAGGCCATATCTCGTTGATCACATACTTGTAAAGCGTGGCTTTCACCGATTCTTCTTTATCAGGACTCGCATGCCGTTCATGACAATCACAGAGACTAACCTGAGGGCAAGCCCGCCGATCACCATCGGCTTGATGATGGTCGGATAACGTGTATTGTACTTTTCGAAAAGCCTGTACACGCTCTTGTGAAACTCCAAGATTGATCGGAGCCTGAGTTGCTCACTGCTCCCTCCGACGAAATGAACAATGGAGGATCCAGGGAAGTAAACGACTCTCCACCCCTTCTCCCACATTCTCCTGCACCAGTCCGCATCCTCCCAGTACATAAAGAACCGCTCATCCAAGAGCCCCACCCTATTTACCGCCTCCCGTCTCACCACCATGCACGCCCCTGATACCCAGTCCACATCCATTGGCGTCTCACCGTCCGATCGGCTGGAGGACAAATTTCGTGCCGTGATGGGATTCTTGGGGAACCATTTGCTCATGACAGAGGCCCTACCGAAAAACGCCGTCAAAGGTGTGGGATGCGCCCTGGCCGATCCCTGCACAGAACCGTCTGGATTCAAGATTCTTGGCCCGATGACCCCCACATCCTGGTTCTCCTCCAGAAAGTCCAAAACCGGTCTAAAAAACCCATTAGCCATATAAGTGTCGGGATTTAAAATCAAAATGAATGGTGCGTCGGATCGCTTCAATGCTTCGTTGACCGCCCTTGCAAAACCCATGTTGAAAGGACTTCGCCAAAGCCTCACCTCGGGAAACACCTCGTTTATGCGCTCAACAAAATCTTCCGAAGCATTGTCCTGTACCAAGATGGTCGCATCCATTCCATCCAGTGCTCCGTAAAGTCCCTCGAGGCACTGGAGTGTGAACCCTGTGCTGTTGTAATTGATGATCACAACGTCGATCAAGCGACCCCTTTTTTTCCGGCCGGACATGCTTACCCATTCCCCTTCAGGCGGTTGATCCGCCATCAGCCTCTTACACGCTTCCCTTTTCTAGCTGCCATCCTTGAAAAGAAGCGCTCCTTTTCCAACAGCCCCCACACATAGTCACTGCTGGTTTTCCTTCTACTTTGAACTTTCTGCCGCTTTTTGAAAGTTTGGCCGATTCCTCTCAGGGCATCCACTTTGCCCTTCAAGAAGGGACCTGCCTTCAAATTCGATGCGAAATAACAAAAACTCAGAAAATCATAAACCAGATGTTGTGGAAGCGTCCTAAGTATCAGCTCGCGCGGCATGTTCTTTACATAAACCCACTCCAAATTTCTATGGCCGTAGTAGATCGACTTCCATGAATCACGGGTGATGCTGCTGCTCACTCTGTGATGTACGACTGCCTCGGGCACATAGAGGCACCGATAGCCCATCAATTGCGCCCTGAAGCTCAAATCCACATCTTCGTACAAGATGAAGAAATCTTCGTCAAACAAACCAATCTCGGCCAGGAGTTCTCTCCTGTATAGCGCAGCCCCCGCACAGGCGCCGAAAACGAACTCATTTTTGTTGTACCTGGAAACGGGTTCGCCGCGTCCGCGCAACCGGCCGGCCCCGGCCCGTGTGTAACTATCTCCGGCCCGATCAATCACGCCAGGGCTGTCCGCGAAGACCATTCTCGACGCTGCAAAACCGGCCTCGGGCCAGGCATCAAGCGCATCCTTCAAAGCTGACACCCAGCACGAATGGGGCACGGCGTCATTATTGAGAAGGGCGACGTAGGGGGAGGTCACCGTCTCGAGCACAACGTTATTTGCGCCCGCGAATCCCAAGTTTCTCCCCAATTCTATGACAGTCACCTCCGGGAAATTCTCCCGTACGAAACGGATCGAGCCATCGCTCGATCCGTTATCCGCCAGGATTACAGAAACCCTGGGATACGTCTGGCGCCTCAATGCATTCAAACATTCGGACAAGAACGTTTTCCCGTTCCAGTTTACGATCACCACGGGAACGGTCTGTGCGGGACCGGTAGGATTCAAAGCGTGTACCCGAAGCCCTCCAATGCTTCGCCGAAAACCTGATCGCACAGCTGTCGCAGTCCCGGGTCCAGATCTCTCCTGAACCTTCCGACCGACTCAGGACCATTGCTGGCGGTCATGTGCGAATCCACTTTCTCTTGGTCCACGCCTTGCACCTGGCGCAGGATATGTCTTATGGTAGCAGGAGAGGAGTCCACACCAAGGGATTTTAAAACGTTCTTCAGCGTCTTTTTGGTATTGAGAATAAGATCTTCGTATTTCACAAGAATGGCACTCTTCGCTCTTCTCCTCCGCACATCAAGAAGGTTCTTTGCTGCCGGCCCCAAGCTCACGGTGAGGTATTCCGGGTCGCTTGAAAAGTGCTCTCTGCTAAAGCTCAAAAACCCCATCTTTTCGTTAAAAGCCCGTATGGAGCAAAACATGTCTCTGAAATCCCTGACCAAGAGGATCTCTTTGCAATCAGGGACCAACTCCAGAAACCTGTCCGTCCATACATCTGCCAAAACCTTTTCACAGAAATAGGACACGACCTTTTTCTGCAACAAATCTGCAACTTTTTGGTAATGCCGCTCAAGACTCCTCAGGCAGAACCCAAGGACAGAGATCACGTATTCCTCGTGAAACCAGGAAAACATTTCCGGGTAGAGCGCGAAGTGAATCCCCGCCGAAACCTGGCCTCCCAAGATCCAGGCGGGATCACGCCCGTCATGGGCCTCCATTGGCTGCATCCAACTCTTAGGGTCCGTGAGTCTGAAAAAAATCTCTATCCAGTAATTAAGATACCTGGCTTCAGCCTCGAAGGGCCTGTAGGCCACGATCTCCGGATGGGCCCCCAGCAATGAAACGAACAATGTGCTGCCACTGCGGCCCAAAGTGTTGATGAGCAACGGTCTGGTTTGCATGGAATAGGGCTTTTTGTTGAGCCAGCTTCGCCCTTCAATGTGGTAAAGTTTTACTCTCGTGCCGTCCTCTCCTACCCCCGTGACATCCAACGCAAAAGGAGTTGGCAGGAGGAAGGCGTTCAAGTATACGCAAAAGCCCAGTTTGTCTCCTGCGGGGTTTCCCGGAAATAGCTGCTCCACATCGGGCCGCGCCATGTTCACAGGCACGGAGGCGACAAATCTACCTCCCTCATGAACCTCTATCTCCCGCGCTCTTGTCGTTCTTGGAACAATCCAGCCCATGATTGCAAAAGGCTCTTTTGATAAGTCCATGCCTTCCCTTGGAAGGTCCAAGGCGAAATCTTGCAGCATATTCGGCGCCACATCGCATTTCCTGCAACTCGTGATCTCTATCAAATGGTCAACCCTCCTCCATATGAAACCCTGTCGTCTTGATGTACCGAACAACTTTCCGTTAGGCATTCATCATCTCAAATCATTTCGGTTTTGGTATAATCCTACCAAATTTTTCAAAGTGTTGAGATTGCACTTCTTTGTTGACTTGAAATCATGGTCTCTATAAAAGAAGGACTTTTCGCTTTCTAGCCACAATGACGACATGGTCAGATGGCACGATCCCCTCGTCTATGAGCCGGCTCTCTTTCTCTGCCAATTCCGTGATACAATGAACCCCCTCAGGCGAATCCAAGATACTCCTATCAAGACAGCCTGACCCGAATATGGGCGCCAACAATGTGCCTCCCCGTTGAATTCTTTCGACCAACTGAAAGTGCGCCCGTATCGTTTCTTCTATAAAGTGGGAACAGACGGCCTCTGACGGGTCCTTCCTTCTCAATTGTTCCGGATCACACCGCATCACTTCTTTGCGGACGAGCCATTTTGAAGGCACGGTTTCAAGCAGCTCGTTAGCCAGCCGCATCTGGACATCCGACCATTGGAATCGTTTCGGCCCAACATAATCGTTGACATAGAGCAGTCCGGATGGGCGGAGGCTTAGGTAGATTTGTCCTAGACACCAGTCTAAAGCCTCGATGTGGTGAAGCGCCCCATGTGCCATAACAACGTCAAAACGATCAGGTTCCCAGACCTTTCTATTCAAGTCAGCCGTTTCAAAACGTGCGTTCGGAAATGCCCCGCAATTCCGTCTTGCCACTTCCAAAGAATGTGGAGAAATGTCATATCCCACAACCTGCCCATGGAAGTCGGGAAGAGAGCACAGTGCGCTTTCCAGTATCCCCGTTCCGGTTCCTATGTTGGCAACGTCCTCGAAGGGCCCGTATTTTCTGCAAAACCACTCAAGGGCCGTCATGTCCCTATTGCCGGTCACTCTTATGTTCTGGTGATGCGTGACAGGCTCGTTTGCCTCCCAGTGAGAAAAGGCGGCGAGGTGCTGGCCCACGTGCTTATCCCAATACCGGGTGATCTTTGAAGACTCAACGACCGAATTCGTCCCATGGTGCGCTTGGTCAGGATCTGCGGCAGCCCAGATGAGGGGTTGTCTCATTCCGGCTTTGGCCCAAAAGGCGGGCAGCCTGAATAGGCGCCAAAATAGAAGCCTTCCCCAACTCATAGAACTTTCCCTATTTTCATCTTCAACAACCTCTCGACCATTTCGTAGATGACGATGTCGGGTTTTTCACGCTCTACGATGTCAGAATAAAAGTTGAGTCCCTGGTGATGAACCAAGATAGTCCGATCAAAGCTTTCCACCAAAAATTTGCTCATTCCCCAAATGAATGAGTCACAGAAAATCAGAGCGCTAGGCAACTCGGGACGGTTCGTATAAAAGACCATCATGGGTATCTGACCATTGACTCCCTGCCAAAGATCCACAGAACGCTTGACGCGGCTTGGCCGCTTCAAAGCCATCACTTTTGTCTCCTCTGAAATGACACCATCCAGGTAAAGCATCTGCGCCAGGTCACCATTGATGTTCTTGTCGTGAATAGCGTAGTCCCTTGGGTCTTCAGGTTCGATCATCGGAAACAATCGTTTCACGTGTTTCATAAGCTCCATGTAACCCGCGAAACCACCCAACTCATTCCAATGGGAATCCGTCTTATTAAAGACTTGGTTGCGGTGTTTCGCTTCCTGCACGATGGGACGCAGGTCCACTAAAGAAAAGTCCGGATTCCGCTTCAGATATGAGATCAGTTGATCCATCGGGCACTCGCCCACCCTGAGTCCAAGCCCCCGTGGTAGATATTCAGGATAGATGGTGTGTTTGTTTGGGGCAATGACCGTGATGAAGGGTATCTTCTTTTCGTCAAGCCAGGCCTTTCGGGCCGCCATGGCCTCGACCAAAGCCATGAGCTCGGCCTGGGTGAATTTGTCCAGGCCTCTGTGCTGAGCAAGAACGTTATCCCTTTCATTTAGGAAAAGCCAGCCATCCTTTCCCACAATGACCTTCTTCGTGATCTCCATGCCAAGGGCCCATTTCACTCGGCTGTTGAGTCTGAGGAAAAAGGAACGGAGGCCAAACCGATCGTTGGCGTAAAGGTCAAAGCGGCCCGGAAACATCTTTGCCTCTTCCAGGCTTCTTGGAAAAACAGGCCGTTCCGCCAGCGTCCGCTTCTCCGCACTTGAGATACCGCTATCAGGATAAAGAAACTGCGTGCTCATCGGAAGGCAGATGGCTGCCACGAAGATACCGATGATCACGAAAGAAGGCCATCTAGGACCTGCTGTCATCGAGCTTCAAATGCCTGGCTAAGTTCGTTAGAACCGGAAATAGATAAATGGATTGTGCGTGCTGGCCGCTAAATTCATGGCAACTGCAATCAGAATACCCGCTACGGCTGCAGCCTCAGTGCCCATGGCCAGCGAGCTCACAAGCTGTCTCTCTCCGCCCTCTGTGCTGGTCCGTCTCAAGAACCGGTCCCGGACATATGGAACGAGCGGGCCTGCACCCAGAATGGCAAGGAGAAATCCCACGTACACATCGATGGTGAGATACATCTCCAACGAATGGGCGAGACCGTCTCCCTTTGAAAATCCTGCCATGGCTCCGATGAACTTCAAGGCGTAGACGAGGTCCGATGACCGGAAGAACACCCAGCCCAAACAGACCACCAGCAGGGCGTAAAGGTGCCTGACCGGGGCCCATTTGGACGTCATGAACTTGAGAAAGCCAACCCTTTCAAACACCAGAAACGCACCGTGATACAGTCCCCATACGATGAAAGTCCAACTGGCCCCATGCCACAAGCCGCAAAGAAAGAACACGATGATAAGGTTTCTGTAGGTCCGCCCGTTTCCGTTGCGATTGCCTCCTAGGGGGATGTAAAGGTAGTCTCTGAACCAGGCCGATAAGGACATATGCCATCGTCTCCAGAATTCCGTTATGGACTTGGAGACATATGGGTAGTTGAAATTTTCGGGCAGCCTGAAGCCAACCATCAATCCAAGACCGATGGCCATATTGGAATACCCGGCAAAGTCGTAGTAGATTTGCACCGTATACGACAAACACGCAAGCCAGGCGAGACCAGTTGTCATGCTTTCAGCCGGAATGGAGAAAAGACTATCCGCCGGGACGGAGAGCGTATTCGCGATGATGCATTTTTGCCCCAATCCAACCACAAAACGACGGACCCCGGCCCCAATTAACTCGGTCCCATGAGATCGATTCCGGAGTTGATCCGCGATCTCATGAAATCGGACGATCGGCCCTGCCACGAGTTGCGGGAAAAGGGAGATATAGAGGCCGAGGTTCAATGGATTGCGCTGAGCCACGGTGTCGTGCCGGTACACGTCCACAAGGTAGGACATGGCCTGAAAGGTGAAAAAGGAGATGCCTAGAGGCAGGTGGATATCCATGGCCGTTGAAGCCGGAATACCCAGGTGTCCCAGCGCCCATCTTACGTTTTCGAAGATAAAACCGGCATACTTGAAGTAAGCGATCAACAGGATGTTGACGATGAGGCCGAAGGCGAGAACGCCCTTTCTGGCAGCGCCTCTTTTACGGCTCTCAAGGAGCATCCCAACACCAAAGTTGGCTAGAATTGAAAACACAAGCACTAGGACATAAGCCACCTCACCCCACGTATAGAAAAACAGACTTGCAAGAAGCAGAAAGGTGTTTTTCGTCCGTGAGGGCTGCAGATAGTAACCGAGCAGGACGATCGGAAGGAAGTAATAGAGAAAAGTGACTGAACTAAAGACCATGGACGACTCTCGTTATCCCCCTGCGGACTCTGAGAATGAGAGTTGAGCAATCCTCAGCGTGCATTCGTCTTCAACCATTCCCATGTTCTTGCCATTCCTTCGGCCAGCGGGATGACAGGCTGCCATCCTAGCTCTGTTCTTGCGCGGTTGATGTCCAAACAGCTTATCGGGACATCGAGCTTCCGTCCGCTAAGAAACTCAACATGAGGCTTCTTCCCTGTGATCTCCCGGATCACCGTCAGAATTTCCGTCAATGAATGTGCCGATCCACTCGCAATATTGTATACCGTTGATGGTGTCTCCGGCTCGATAACCCTCATAAAGGCAGAGACCAGGTCCTCAATGTGAAAATAGTCCCTGGCAACCGATCCATTCCCCCAAATGGAGATCGTCTGCCCCCTCAAGACCTTTCCGAGGAAAACCGCAACGACTCCCTGAATGCCCTCCGTGCGCTGCCTTTCCCCATACGGATTACCGAGCCGCAAGATGGTGTGATCCATACCGTGAAGATGGCGGTAAAGGGCCAGGTATTTCTCAATGGCCAACTTGGTAATGCCATAGGAGCAGACAGGGTTCGTCTGATGGGTTTCAGGAATCGGAAGGCGTTCAGGGATGCCATAGACGGTCCCACCCGAGGACGCGAAAACAATTTTTCGAACCCCTTTCTGTCTGGCTTTCTCCAAGAGATTCAATGTTCCGATGATATTGCTTTCGACGTCATAGACCGGGTTCTCATTGGAAGGCCCCGGGAGGGTCGTACAGACAAGGTGTATGACCACTTCCACCTCTTCCAGAGCAGAAGAGACATCATTGATGTTGTTGAAGTCCCCTCCTAGCAGCTCTACGCTCTGGATGGACCTCTCCAAATTCCGCGTGCTGATATTGGGCAGATCGAACACCCTCACATCATGTCCTTTGCAAACGAGGCGATCCACAATATGGGAACCCATAAACCCGGCCCCACCTAGAACCAACACCTTCATCTCTGGCAATCCCTTTGCCTTCCCTATCGGCCGACGGCAACCCTATGGATGCATCAATCCCGCCTGCCGCCTGATGCCTGTAAGTCTTCCGAAACAAAGCCTGCGCCCATGGGCGCACGGCTTGTCAGGAGACCGCTGTAAATTTTTTCAAGTCCGCTTACATAGTCCACCATATTTGGGGGTGGCATCGCCCTCTCCGAGAGCCGTTTTACCAGTTTCCGGTCTTCGCAGAGCTTTCGTATCATTTCTGAGAGCTGACCCGCGTTCCCACGCGCGAAGAGCAGTCCGTTCCAGTCATGGACAATGGTCTCGTTGAGTCCGCCCACATCCGTCCCAATGACCGGCACCCCGACTGCCTGGGCAGAGCCCACCACCAGCGGCGCGTTCTCGTACCAGAGCGACGGCACAACCAGCACATCCAGTTCGGAAAGGACCTGGGCGATCTGAACCTGCGGAAATGTCCCGCAGAACGCCACTCTTTCGTCTCCCGCCGCCATGGATCTCAATCGGCGCATGTAATGCGGAAATTGTTTTTGGTCGCCATAAATTTTCACGACCAATCTTTGCCCCCGCGGCAGTCTGCGCACCGCATCGATCAGGACATGGGCACCTTTGTGCTCGTAAAGCGTCCCGATGAACCCCACCCGCAGTTCAGGGTGAGTCCCTTTCTCGGAAACGGTCACTCCTTTCGCCACATCAACGCCGAAAGGGAAGTGGAGAACCCTTCCCCTTTCCAGTCCCAGTCCAAGAATCTTCCTCTCCATGAATCGAGTCGAAACCAGCACTCTGTCTATACGCCGTAGCCGTTCGGCCAAATGCTCCCGCCTCCTTGCAACAGCGCGCACCATGGGTCCATATCGTCCCTCAAACCACAGGCGAGATCTGCACATGCGAACCAGGACGCTCATGATCGGCACAGGGACTCCATTCAACATGGCGCCCACCCAATTTCCCTTTAAAATCATGGCGAGGTGTTTGACGCAATTGGCCGCATCTTCGTCAGGCCCTTCGCACAGCGAATGATCGGGCTGGAGCAACTGGTTGGTCGGACAAAAAGGCCAGAAATCCACGACTGTGAAGACCGTAGAAATCTCCAATTGCCTGCACACATCTATTCCGGAGACGGACACCCTCTGGAGGTGGTAGAAATGGACAAGATCGGGTCTGAACCCCATCAACCATTCCCGAAATTGACGGGCAAAAAACCGGTTGTCGTACTCGGCCTCCATTGGGTTGACCGGGTCAATGGAATGCGTGTTTGAGTGAAGAAACCGATATACGCACAGACCATCGTAGGTATACTGTTCGAAGCCCAGGCCTCTGGGGAGGGGTCCCTTCACAGGGTGGGCTGCTATGAGGCGGACTTCATGGCCACGCTTCATGAGCTCCTTTGCTGTATGATACGTAAGGACTTCGGTCCCTGCTCCATATTCGGGAAAAAACTGATGGGCAACGAGAACGATCCTCATGACAATGTGCTCTTCGTACCCCAGGCGGCCAGGACTGATTTGTAAATATCAACGACTTCCATTGCATGATCCTTCACGTCTTTGTTATACTCCGCATTCATGGACAGCGATTCAATCAATGAAGGACGATCGAGGATCAATTGCAGGATGGCAGCCAAGTGTTCCTGGTCGTTCAACCCGAACGTATATCCGTTATACCCGTGCTTGACAAATTCGTTCATGCCCCTCACGTTCGTGACGATCACTGGCGTTCGCGTTGCGAGACCATAGAGCAACACCAGAGGACTGTTTTCATACCATCTGGATGGGATGACCAACACGTCGATCTCAGAGAGACGCGGCCCCAGTTCGGTCCGGGGAAAGGTGCCCTTGAATTCTATGCGATCGGTTCCAGACGAAATCTTCTGCAATTCCTCGGCATATTGACGATCTTGGTTCATGTCTCCGTAAAGGACAAGTTTCTTGCCATTTCCTTTGACGCGCCGGAAGGCACTGATTAACAGGTCCACGCCCTTGTGCCGGTTAAGCTGCCCGATATAGCCAAATACCACGTCACCCCCTTCCTTCTTCTTCGGTGTCCGATATCCCTTCACAAGGTCCAGGTGTATCCCGAAGTTGATTTTTCTCATCCGCTTGGGATCAATACCGTTCCTGGCATAAGCCTCAAAAAGGAATTCGGTGGGTGCAACCATGCATTGATAGACCTGATACAGATACCTCAGCGTGGCGATTCTGCATGTCACATCATGGATGTGTCCGGCGAGGGGTCCCTTCCTGAAGCCGGGTATGCGGACCCAAAAGGGCAGAATTTCCGCCAACAGCTCCAGAAGGGTGTCGCTTTTCGTGGCTGCCCATAAAATTTTCGGAATAAAGGCAGGGGCTGTCTCTCTGACGTAACAGCACAAGCAGTTGGTGGACCGCCTGTTCGGCCCAAGACAAAGCCCCCCATCGTATCGCTTCAGCTTGTTGTTAAAACACATGCCGAAGAAATCCGTCAGGGTGGCGACAGCCGGAATGCGGGCATCGCGCAGAACCTCAAGAAGGGTGGCCGAATGATTGATCAGGTGCGTCACATGCACGAGATCCGGTTTGACATCCCGCACCACCTCCTGCAGCACAGCGTACAGTTCCGGCCGATAGTACGTCTGCTTAAACCGGGAGTGGGGCTTGAGGTTCAGATCGATGCGGTGCACGGTCAGGCCTTCGTAGTCGTAAACCGACCGCAGTCTTCCGATGCCCTCTTCACCATAAGGAACGGCCGTTAGAATCACGGGATCGTGCCCCATGGCCTTCAGCGACTTGCCGAGATCAAGGGTGTAGGTCTCGGTGCCGTAGAAATACGACGGAAAGAAGACATGAACCGGCAAAAGTATTTTCATTGTGTGGAATCGAAAACTGTGTTTCTCACAAATAGAAGGTATCCAGGCGGCCTTGTGACGTCAGGAACAGGTAGCGCGAGTCGGGGCCTTCTGGCAGCAAGGCGGTGGGGATGGGTGCAAGGGTCTTGAAAGGGCGATAACCCGATCAGGAAAAGCGCCTTCAGCCTCCCAGGGCAATCAATCCAACCAGCAGCGTCTCGTAAAGCTCATCATAGCATTTCACCATATTTTTAACGGAAAAGCGCTCCACCACCCGTCTGAAATTTCTTTCACCGATTTCTATCCTTTTTCTTTTATCATCCAGAAGCCGTATGATCAGCGCAACAAGTTCATCGGTGGATTCCGCCAGACATTCTTTTCCGGCCAATATCTCAGACAATGCGCCCACATCATATCCCACTACCGGAATCTTCATACTCATGGCGAACGGGGACACCTGGCCGAAGCTCTCCTTCCATACCGGCGCCACGAACAGGGACAATTTCCTGTAATACTCCGGCAAACGCTCATACCCTACGTAGCCGGTGAACGTGAAGTTTTCGGATACACCCGTTTCCATGACCCGCTTTCGGTACGGATCGAGAAACTTACCCCCACCGATGATATACACCTTCGTCCTTGGCCTTTTCTTTACGACGCCAATAAAGACCTCAATGGAGTCCTCACGGAGTTTGTCGGGCTCCAACCGGTAGACCATTCCGATGGTGTCATCCGGAATGGGCGCTTTTCCCCTCTGGAACATTTCGAGGTTACTCCCCGGATAGATCACCGTCGATTTCCCGTCGACCGGGGTGCCAAAATGCATGGCATACTGGCTCACATAAACATACCGATCGACCTCGACATCTACGTAAGGGTCAACAGGCGTGTTCACATTCTCGATCACTGCGCAAGGCAAACCACGGGCGGCCTCAAAGACATTCCTGTACCAGGGCTCATCATAATCGCCCCAGTAGTGCACATGAAGCAGCGACGTGCCTTCCTCCTTCAGAAAGCGGTGGATTTCGTCCGGGCTTACGTCTCTCGAATACTCACGGTAGCCAACCCCTTCATAGGCAGGCGGTCTCGGCACGAAGGAGGTGATCACCGTCTGGTCGTATTTGTGGCCCAGGTGCTCGATCAGATCCACCACCAGCCGGCTTGAGCCGCCCGTCATCAGGTTTGCGAGGGCATGGACCACGCGTTTTCTCTTTTCCTTGACCGGAAGCATGATTTTTACCCGGTAGGCCATAGGCTCGTCGGTGGGTGCCTGATTGCCTGCCAGGGGCCTGCCGACAGGGAGCAGCTTCTGTTTGACCCTTCTATATCGCGTCAACCACAGCCAGCCCTTTGAATGGAAAATCTCCTGGAGCATTCGATCTTTGCTCTCGATCTGAAGAACCTGGTTCCGAATCCTCTCCTCGGCCTCTCGGAGCTTTTTGTCCTGCCCCTCTATGGTTCCTTTGAACTCCTGCAACCATTCATCGGCCTGTTTGAGCCTTGAATCTCTCTCGACGATGCCCTTTCCCATCTTCTCCACTTCCGACCGCAGCCGGGCGACCAAACCCTCCTTCAGAAACGTCATCCAGGCCCTGCCGCTTAGATGCGGGAGCATCCGCTCAAAAAAGGCCGCCTGGGCCTCGTCATAGCGATACTTATCCCTGTACGATGCCTCCACATCCGCCACATTGTAAAACCGGTATTCCGCCGTCACCCTGTTCACATGGTGGAATTCAAACTCTCTTGAAATCCTCACCCACAGGTCCCAGTCCTCGAAGAGGTCCATGTCCTCACGAAATCCACCCGTGCGTTCAAAGACCTCACGATGGAGAACCACGCTCATCAGTGGAATATAGTTCTCAAAGAGGAGGAGATCCGGATCAAAGGGGCGGTTGAAAGCCACCTCCTCTTTCTCTCGGACGTGAGGCCCTTCCTGGGGTCCCTTCAGATATACGTTCAATACGCCGGAGTAGACCACCTTGCCATCGGTGGCCCGGAGATGCTGAACCAGGGTCTCCACATGTTCGGGGTAAAGCATGTCGTCGTCATCCAGGAAGCAGACATAGAGCCCTTTGGAAGCCTTGAACCCGACGTTGGCCGCGGCCGATCTTCCAAGGCCCGGTTGGTTATCAACGTACGTCACCGGGACATCTCCGGCCAGGGATACGACCAAGGCCTTCACGTCCCGGCCTCCGTCGTTCACCGCAACGATTTCGATGTTGCGGTAGGTCTGCGCCACGATGGACCGCAGGGCGGTCACCAAGAGTCCTGGGCGGTCTTTGGTCCTCACGATGACAGACACGAGAGGGCCTGATTCACTCTCCCCCGGGGCAAGCCTTGCCTGATCAAAGATGGGGAGTTGATGAGGGCCGAGTTTCCGAATGAAATCGGACCGCCACAGGGAGAAGCCCTCGGCGTGGGTCACGCCATCCGGAAGGGTCAGGCTCCTGAAGCGGTTGAGGGCCATGAGGATTTGGTCATAGGGCCTTTCTTTGAGCTGGCTCTGGTATATCGCAATCGCTTCCTGCTTAAGGGTCAGGACCGCTGTGATGTCCACAAGACAGTTGACGCTCAAGGGCTGACCCACTTCATAAAAGGCCAGATCAAAGTCTCCCGAGCAGCTTCTGATTGCGTCGCAGACCAGGAATGCGGCCGCACGGTGGTCCGGGTGGAATTCAAGCGGAGAAGGCGCGTAGACCAGTCCGGGCTCGTAGCATTCCAGGAGATCCATAACCCGCTTAAGCGCCCCTCGTGCCCCGGCCAGTTCCCTGTCTTCGTATTCCCAGAACTCCAGGTCCTTGACGCCAAGGATCCCGCAGGCCTCTTTCGCTTCCTTCCTTCTCAAGGCCACGTAGGCCTCTTTTTCCATCTTCCCGGTCGCATCCCCTTTGGCGCCGTTTGTCAGAAACACGGCCTTCACAGGATCGCCGGCCCTGACGTGGAGGACCAGGCTCCCACCGCACCCGATGGTTTCATCGTCCGGATGGGGCGCAAAAACCAGGGTCCTTTTGCCGGTCAGATTTGTAGCTTGATATGGAATCATCGATTCTTCAGTGATCATGGAATCCAGCTCAATTCATGCCGAAAATCCAAGGGCTGAAAGTCCGCAAGACAAGGGGTCGGCGATGTTGCGCCTTGAAGCCTATCGCAGGCTCGATCCAGGCACCAGCCGCGGGTGGTCCGCTTCTAAGGTTTTTCCCAAGTCCACACCTTCAGCGTTCCAAGAAGTCTGCTGCGAACCCTCGAATAATACTGTCCACTTGAAAGACGTTTCCAGATCTCCTCCGGGAATGCAAACCCATCTGCCTTCATGTGGGCTTGAGCGAAAGGGACAAAGTACGGGTTCACTGCGATCTCGAAGTAGCAGTCGGCTGGAATGGGTCCGTCGGTCACTTCAAACCGGGGCACGGTTTGGATATGGCCCAGGTCAATCGCAAAGGCGTGATAGACCTCTACTTGAGGAAATGAAATATGAACTTTTTTCTGGTAATACTTTCCCATGAATAGCCGTTGAGCCCGGACAAAAAGGTCGGCTTTTATGCCGGATGGCGAAGGGGATTGGTCATAATAGTGGATGGCATGAGCACGTGGAACACACAGCGGACGAACACCCTTCTTTAGTGCCCGTACGCATAGATCCGTATCCTCAAAATAGAGGAAAAAGCGTTCGTCGAATAATCCCGTTCCCAATGACTCAATCCAGTCCCTTCTTATCAAAAGACCGCCGCCGGATAGAAACGGCTCAAAGAAGGGATCCGTTGCCTCCCAAAAGCGTTCGTGTCTCAGGGTCCAGTAGAAAGAAAAGAGCTCCGCATCCAGCTCAAAGCCTTGCGCGACCATGTTCGCGACGTCAAGCCAGAGACAGGATCCAGTTGCAGGCGGAAGTCGGAACGATTTGCGGTCATCCCAATAGAACCTGGGACCAACCAAGGGCGATGCGCTTGCGCGGGCAGCATCGAGCAGGTGTTGCAGGCAGCCTTCGCCAAGACGCATATCGGGGTTGAGCACGAGAATCCATTCCCCAATAGCCTTCTCGATCGCCTGGTTCGCTGCGGCCCCGAATCCCCTGTTTACCTCGTTGGAGATGATCTCCACAAGGGGGGCATCCCGCAATCCGGACCCCCTCGAAAGCTCGCCGCTGTTGTCCGCAATAAGAATCTGCTGGACATTCGGATCCCCGGTCAGATCTTTTACAGCTCCGGGAAGGAAAGCAGCCGTATGGTAATTTACAATCACTGCGGAGACGGTCATTTAAAGGCCCTTGTGCAATCTCTCATTTGGCGGATGGTCCTCACCACCGGCCTCACCCCGCCGGCCCAGGGACAATAAGGCCGCTTATCCTCCCGCCAGACGCAGAGAAAACCAGGCGTGGATGGCTCTTGACAGCTCCAATCCCGAAAGGTCTCGGATCCAAGGCGATCATTGACTCCCCATCTGGGATTCCCTATACTCCGAATGATTATTTAACACCCTTTTTCAGCCTGAACCCAGTAATCGCCAATGGCTGTAGAGAACAAGGCGTATTTCACCACGATCCAGCAGGAATATTGTGAGGCATCGGCGTCTTCCTCCCAAATGTATCTCGACATAGGAAGGCGGCTCGATGAAATCCTCTTCGGGACCGTCATAGACTTTGGCAACGGCGGCGTCATCAACTACGATGCACGCCGTCTCGATCGCCTCATCTGCGTGGACCTCATCGATCCGGCTGCGTCAAACCGCTCGGTCATTGGCGGAAAAATAAGGTATATACAAGGTGATTTTTACGACATCAGACTTAATCTTCGACCCGATTGTGTGCTGGCCCAGTTCCTCCTTCATCACCTGACCGATGATCGGCGTCTCCTGCTCTCTTTGAAGAAGATCAGGGCCATGCTCAAACCTGGCGGGAGACTCATCTTGCTGGAGGTCAGACTTCCGACGGCCGCTGAAGCCACCCAACGCGTCCTCAGGCCAATACTGATCCGCTCCTACGCCCTTCTGCGAAAACCGCCGGTGCGTTTCTTCTCCCTGAAAGCCCTCTGCGATCTCGTCATTGACGCGGGATTCGCCCCTGCTTCCGTCCAACTCATCCCGATCAAAGGGAGGGTCAGCCCTGCGCCGGTCTTCTTCCCACGGTTGCGGATGCCGGGTTGGCTCTATCCCTTCAAATGCATGATGATCGAAGCCAGGCCATAGGAAATGAGCACTCGGATCCCTGCATGTCCAATTCCGGAGGGAGATTCGCCGCCATGAGCGTCATCGATCGGGGACTTCAGCGCTGGCGCATCTTGCGGGCCTTGCCCTTTGTCCCAAGAGGATGCACGGTCCTGGATGTAGGCACCGGAGACGGGCAAATGCTCAAATGCCTCGGTTCTCGAATTCAAAGGGGCGTCGGCGTCGATCCGCTGCTCACCGCCGAGGTGGTTCGAGAGCGCTACATACTGATGCCGGGGCGGTTTCCGGAAGGCGTGAATTTTCCTCACGGGGTGTTTGATGCCATCACGATGCTGGCTGTCCTCGAACATTTCCCCGAAGATCTCCTCCCCAATTGCCGTAAGGCTTGTGAAGACTTGCTGCGGCCCAAGGGGGTCCTAATCATCACGGTTCCCTCCCCCCACGTGGACACCGTCCTGCGCATCTTGAGGTATTTTCGGCTGGTTGATGCCGAAACCCTCCATGAGCACCAGGGCCTGAAGACTGACAGCCTTCTTGAGATATTCTCCCAGGGGTCCTTCACCCTCATCAAGAAAGCAAAGTTCCAACTGGGACTGAACCACCTCTTCGTCTTTCAAAAGCAGGAGGCTGTCGTTCCGCATGGCAAGGTGCCATGAAGCCACGGCCCCTTTTCCGCCTTTCAGCATGCGCCGCAGCATCCTGGATGGTCCGGAAACGCAAGGCATCAGCGTTTGAGTCCCAACATATTCAGGGCAAACCCGGAGACCATCACCTGGATGCCGAGTCCGATCAGCGTGAGCGCGAGGATGGTCGATCGCAGACTCTGCTGATAGGGAAGCGGTCCAAAGTTGACGGCCCTCCAATCCATCAGCCCGCCTGCGAAAACCGCAAAGCCCATTAGCATGAGAAGCAGCCCGACGATCACACCCCACTCAGCCGATCGGCCCTCGATCATTTTCAGCCAGTAGCCTTTTCCGGGCAAGAGTCCTATGCTGACTGCGTAGGCCTTGACAAAGAGGCCGAACGTGAACACCTGAAACCCGACGAGTATCCCAGTGCCGCTCACGAGCAGCGAGTTGAGATCCAGAGTGATGCGGCCCAACGTAAGCGGCTCCGGCCACAACAAGGCGAACCCACATGCACCGGCCAGAGTCAGCACCAGGCCCGGAAAGATGAACAACCAGCCTGGCGCATAGAAAAGCATGAATCGCAGGTGACGCCAGCCATCACGCCAACTGCGCAGATGGGAAGTCCGCAAACGGCCGTCCCGGCGCAATGTGATCGGCACCTGACCGATCCTCAGCCCACCCAGGCTCGCCTTGACGACCATCTCGGAGGCGAATTCCATCCCGGTGGTCCGGAGATCCAGATTCAGGATCGCATCGCGGCGAAACGCCCTCAAACCGCAGTGAAAATCGCTGACCGGGGCAGCAAAGAACAATCTGCCGACGGCCGAGAGGATGGGGTTGCCGATCCAGCGGTGTTTCCATGGCATGGCGCCTGGATCAATGCGACCTCCCAATCGAGGAAACCTGCAACCCATGACCATGTCGTCGCCGTCACGAAGCCTCTGGAGGAAGCGGGGCAATTCGCGGAAATCATAGCTCCCGTCCGCATCCCCCATGAGCACATACCTGCCCCTGGCGGCCTGGATCCCTTTGCGCAGCGCACTCCCATAACCCCTTTGGGGAACACGAACAACGCGGGCGCCGGCCTGGGCTGCAATCTCGGCAGAACCATCCGTGCTTCCGTTGTCCGACACCACCACCTCGCCTCCCACCCCGCTCGTTTCAAGGGCGGAGAGCGCCTCACCAATGCATCGACTGAGGGTCGCGGCCTCGTTGAGGCACGGCATCAGAATCGTGACCTCAATGTCCTCGATCAACGCACTTCCTCTTCTTCGAGCAACTCACTTTCCGGGGAAAGCCATTCCGATCAGGGTTTTCTAAAAACACATGCGTCTTGAAATGCAGCGACTGGAAATAATACATCATTCCCTCTCGGATAATGGGCCAACAGATCAATGTCCCCATCTCTTAGCTCCAGTATTTGCCCATCAGGGTCACAAGAGCCGCTGAGTTCACAAAGACAGCGGCAAGGAGCAATCCTGATTCCAGCATTCGTCTGAGACTTGCATGAAGGGTCAATGGTCTTAGCAGGACAATTCCAAGTAGAAACGCCACGCCGACCAGATGAAAGTACCTTCCCTGCAAATTGATCCAGCTGGCCTCAACCGGCATCCAGACGATATACGCAGCCAGTGCGACACACAGGGCCACTGCCGCGCCGGTAACGATCAGCCCTAGGCCCAGGAGACAGGATGTCCTGGAGGCCAGGTCCTTCGGCCTCGCTGAAATAATCACCGACAAAGCACACCCCCCTGCCCAGAAAAGGACGATCCACATGGGCACGGGCGTATCCAGCAACCCGAAAACCCCAACGAACTGATGGTAAAGACGACCCGCATTTTGGACTAGAGAACCAATGAATACGGCCATGAAGTTGGGGATGTTTCGGATTACAAAATCCATTTGATGAGATGCGTTGACCTTAACGCCTCCGTATTTGAGCATTGCCTGCTGAAACGCGTCGTAGACCCCACTGGAAAACATGATCGCATTCCAGCCCATTGCCGCCATGATCGGGAAGACCCCAATCAGGCCAGAAGCCAAGACCTTTGCCTTCCACGTCCACTCCTCCCGCATGAACACACAACCCAGCGAAAAAACAAGAAAGGCGGAGTAAGGGATTTTCGTCATCGTCAACAATAGCGCCGACGGGAGAAGGTAGATCAGGGCCATTTTGAAATCCCTTGATCCAATGGAGGCGGCCATCATCAGGCAACCTGCGGAAAAAACGGCATAGTCCACGCTGATGATACTCGCCTGCGAAAGGGCCATGGGCGAGGCGGCGACCCAGAAAATAGGCCAGCTCCACTCGCCCGCCAGCCGAAAAGTCAATCCCAACAGAGCAACAAAGACCAAAAGCGATGCCAATCGGCACAGGTACGCGGAGAGTGTGAGCCGCTGCTTCCAATCCTTCAACCCTTCCAGGGCCTTGATAACCAATGCATGGGGGATATAAGGGACCGGCGAGTACATGGAGACGTTTACTGCCAGATTCGGGACGCGATCGGTGGCGCCCAGCAGTGCTTTCTCGATCAAATGGCTCATAAAGGCCTGGCTGTCCCGCCCGGAGATCACGTGGCCTATGAACTCGACGACTTCCTTAGGGGAGTCCCGCAATATGAGGTTTCCCTCTGAGACGCCGTAGGCCCTTATGAAATGAGCTATCTCGTCGGGCGCCTCGAACAAAGGAACGGCAACCACATAGGCCAGGCCGAATGCAAAAAGGATAAGCGTTTTCACGGCCCACGGCGGGAACGCCGATCCCACCCATTTTAGGCCATCACGCCTGTCCTTCGCTCCGCCGCTCAAAAATATATCAAAAGAGGTCTGTATCGGATTTCGTGTAATAGAGGTCCCGCATCAACGCGTCATCATACTTATCCGAGAGTTTCAGGTAAATCATGGTCAACCCGAAGGGGGCTTCCCCCTTCGAGAATCCCGTTTCCTGGAGGAAATCCGTCAGCCAGTCCGGCCTGGAAGCGACCCACAGATCCATGCGTTTGGGACCATAGCTGCTCTCAAGGAGTTCCAGGAGCTTCCGGAGACCGGCCACATGCTCCTTTTTCACAAAAAGATCGCCGATGGTGATGCAATCTTTGCCGGCTTCCGCCACTGCGTAACCCGCGAGCCCTTTGCCATGTTCAATAGCGAGTTTCACATACCGCTTGTCCGGATCCGAAAATCTCCAGTTCAAATAAGCGGCATCCCGCTTGACAATCAACTGAGGATAATCTTTGAGAGAGGCTTCAAAAAGAAGATCGAATTCATCTCCGAACCGATCGATTTCATGGACATGGTATCTTTTTAGGGATAGCCTTCTTAGCAGTCCACCCTTATGAAGAGTTCCCGGATCAAGGGTGTAATAGCCGACAGGTTCGATGGGCCTGTATCCCAGATATCGTCGGCCGAGCTCATGGGCGGCGGCCGTGTTCACCCCATATGCAAAGGGCATCCTGTGATTGCAATAATTTGCAAAGAAGTAGTGCCCCAATCTCGCGAAGAACCCGGTCTTTCCAAGCCCGACCCTTCTGACACGCTTGACCGTGAACGTGTCGACCCCCTGGATGATATTGAATACCCGCCCCTCGGCTTGATTCAACCATGGGACATAATAGCCGCCATAGTGGCCGACAATATCGTCATCTCTGTCCTTTGCCACAACTACTGCGGACACGCCGTAAGGATTGGCCCGGTATTTCCAATTCCAATGCGCGAGGGACCTTGATACCCCGAACACCTCATTGAAAAGGGGAACGATCCGCTCTTCCATCCCGTCGCTGTAACATGCCAGGAAGTAGTCATCCTTTGCGGCCGTCATCAGGAAGTAGCCAAAAGATCCTTTCTCATACATGCCTTGCTGGAACGCCCAGCCATCGAGAAGCTGCTTGACGCCTTCCCTGGCACCAAACGCCGAGAGCCTCTCGACCATGAACGTGCAGGTGGGCCTGATCTTCTCGCTCAGGTCCACCTGCTCCACAATCCTGAAGCCGTTTTCATAGAACGCACAAAGGTAGTCATCCCCCAATTTGACCGCGGTCTTGCCCTTGATCTGAGGGGTGTTGATCATCTCGTCGCATATGAGGATTCTGCCCTTTTCGGCCAGAAGCGTCCGGCACCTTCCGAACACGCGCCGAAGGTCTTCGAAATACTGGGAAGACTCGGAAAAGACTACAAAATCGAAGGCATCCTTTTCAAGCCCCTCAGTGGCATCGAAAAAATCACCCGCCACAAAGGAAACGTTCTCGGATGAATATCTATCGAGCGCATAGGCGATTTTCCCCCCGTCGATATCGATCCCGACCACGCGATGGCCTCTGGATGCCATGAGCGCCGAGAACTTCCCGAGCCCGCACCCTACTTCAAGAATCCTCAGACCCGTTTCGGGGAGCCTTTCCAAGAGGCAGGCGGCGAGATTGTCCTGTGCCTCCTCAATGGAACGGGTTCCTTCATCCCAAAGGCCGAAATGAAAGTAGTCGTTCCCCGTCAACTCCCGATAGATATTGAAAGGATACTGGAGGGCCATCTTCGGTGTGTTTCTCGGTCAGAAACGGTTTTCAAATGATCCCGGGCTGCGCGCTACGGAGAGGATCGCATTCCGGTTCTTAAGGGATGCCTTAACGGACTCAACCCTGCACCCGCGAAAAGCATCAGGGGGTTCGCGCCAGAACCCTAAAGCGGTAGGTCTCCAACCCCTCCAGGTCCTGATCCCCTGCGCTGCCTCTTGAGCACGTGTGCCATCCCTCCGGCAGGGGGACTTTTTCCGATTCCCATTGGATGACTTCCCAGCCGGCCGCCTGAAGCCACCGCGCCCAGGTGCGCTTGGTGCCGAAACGCACGTGCGTCACGCAGAGCGTGCCCGAAGGCGTTTCATCCCATCGTCCCGCCATAAGGTCTTCCACAATGGACCAGTGGCCGACGTTGGGGAAAGAGGCCACCAGAAAGCCGTCCGGCTTCATCCACTGTTGTATATTCTTAAGAAAGCGCCACGGATAGGGCAGGTGCTCCAGGACGTCACCGCAGACAATTCGGTCGAATTTGATCTTCTGAGAAAGGGGCAGGGTTTGCGTGATGTCGGCCTGGAGGCACAGATCCACCGAGGCACGGGCCCGCTTCAGGGAATCGAGGTCCAGATCTATTCCGACCCAGAAGACCTTTGACCCTATTTCCTTGCAGGCGACGGCCATCAACCCGCTGCTGCAGCCCAACTCGAGGACTTGTCCCTGCCAATCGCACATGGAGAGCAGGTCCGGCCTTCGCCCGGCATCCTCGATCACGTTGAAGGCATGCAGCCACCCCTCACAAAAGACCCTGACCTCCTGCCCCTCCTGTGCCCAGTAACTCGGAAGATCCGTCAGAATGAGATCAACAGGCAAACCCTCAAGAACTCTCCTCGGCACAACGGCGACCATGAAGCCCGCCGGCCGTGAGCACAATATGACGGACCAACGCGCCGGCCCGACAAACTCGGAGGCCTTTTCAATCCCTCTCAAGGTCAAATATAGGGGCACCGACATCCCGGCCCGCCAAACAGGATCCTGGTTCCCCAGGGGGACGTTGATCTTTCCGGCCGCCCCTTCATGGGTGAGGGCCTCCAGCCATCGTCTCCAGCAATCTTTCCCATACCAAAACTCCGGGTCGAACGTAAGTCCCAACAAATCACTTCCCGTCTCGCGCAAAAGGTCTCCCACCGTTGCAGACGCCGCCAATGGAGACCATCCCCACGGCGGCTCGCCCATCTCCATGGCGAGAACGGTTTCGGGCCTCAGCCCGCTGCGCCGCGCCCCTTGCGCAATGAGGTAAAACGGGATCAAACGGTGTGACCGTACCCGGGAAGCTGATCGGCGGCCAGCCACCGTTCAGGCGCTTTCCGGATCCACCCTTCCAGAAACGTATAAACGGAGCGCATGGTGCGCGATGGATCCACTGGGTCCACATCGCTTGGGCCCGTACACACCACGCGATAAACCCCCGGCCTTTCATAGAGACCCATAAAGCCCCCGACGGCGCTTCCCGTCTCCCTCGCCAGTTGCCACGGACCCAGGGGCATTCGGAAAGCCTTGCCCAAAAAAGGTATGCACACGTCCGACTTGCTTCCGGGGATATCCACCAGGACCACAACCATCTCTCCGCGCTCAAGGGCCTGTCTGCAATAAGACCTATCCCTTTCCCAGTAAACGACCCGCCCGCCCATTCGTTCCCCCATCCCCGAGTACTTCAAATCAAAAAATGCCCTCACCCTGGGATGAACGCGCGGGTGTTCCACTACGGCCGAGGCCAGAAAATTGACTTTGACCCCCTTCAGCCCCAAGAGTACCATCCCCATACAAAAACTGTCGTAATGACAGGAGGCCATCACCAAGCCCCGTCCTTTCCGATTGATCCTCAAAAGTTCGTCGAAGTTTTCCACTACGCTGTCGCGCGCGATCCGATCCATGATCGGTTTTCGTTTGAAAAGATAGGCCTGCCATTCCTCGCGGCCGTTATGTTCGAACCGGTTCAGCGTGGTAACCGTCCGTTTCCATTTGGATGAACCGGGCATCAACATGCCCGCCGCATCATAAGTCCGCGCCCGGACAAATCGTTTTCCAAGGGCCATGGATCGCCACTCGTAATCCAAGACCCCCTGGAGCAGCCCCCGTGCCCGCGACAGCATCACCCCCGCCCCGAGGGGCATTCGTCCCATGGCCGGAAGGACAAAACCGTAGTCAATGGTCTGAACGGAGCGGCCCAAATCGACCAAGGAGGGCATCGCCCACTCCCCTGATTATGAAACGAATGCTCTCCCGAGGCCTCTCTCCGTAGCGTCGAAGGAGACGGACATGGTATTTCATCATGCGCGCAAACGGGAACAAAGCCTTGATCCCCCCTAGACGCCAATACCCTTCGAGCATGTTTCGAGCCATGTAGTAGTACCGAAAAGGGGCGTGCTCTATCCATAGACCATCTCTGGTCACCTTCTGTATGCCCCCCAGACGATGATAGAGAGAGACCCGCTTATCCCACCACAAGGTCCAACCTTTTCGCCGCAGCCGGAGGTGACACTCGTGGTCCACGAAATCGATGAAGTAATCCTCCCTGAATCCCCCCACCGACCACAGGGCCTCCAGACGGTAGAGGGTCCCCGAACTGATGGACGAGTCGACGGAGACCACGGGTGTTGAATCTCCCGTTGCATCATCGCAAACGGGTTTGAAGGTCCGCCCGTCCCAGCGGTAGGGGAAATGGATCACATCCTGGAACAAGAGGCTCCGCGGGGTCGCACAGATGGCTCCCACCTTTTCGGATGACGCCAAACGGCGGCCCGTCTCCAAGAGGCGGCTGAGACAGCGCTCCCCACAGACGCTGTCCTGGTCAAGAATGAAGAGCCATTCAGCCCCCAGGGCCCTTGCCCTTGACATCCCTCTGTTAAAGGCCGCGGCCACACCAACGTTTCGTGCCATCCTCTCCGTTTCAGCATCCGCGAGGCCATAGGATTGGACCACATGGAGGGTTTGGTCCTTGGAATCGTTGTCGACGATCAGCAGGCGCCTGCCCGGAAGGGCCAAGTCGTCCATGCAGGAATCGAGAAGCTGCCCAATGGTTTGCTCCCCTTCATAGGTCACAACGAGGATGACGACCTCGGGAGTCATAGGGTGCGGCCCTCAACCCATGGCTGAAGTGGACTACCCGAAGCGACTTCTGACAGGACGTGGTGGCTGGGTCTTCCCGGGGGTGGCAATGAGGTGGGATGGTGGCTTCGCACTGAAATAAGTGATTCCCTTGCCTCCAGCATTCTTGTAAGAGGGCCGGGGGGGCTATGCAGGAACCACAAAATCTGGGTTCGCTTCCGGCAACTGCCAGTGGTGCTCCATCCAGAGTATCCCCAACTCCGGCCGTTTTCCTTCGGCCAGAAAAGGCGCACCTTTCATCTGATCGATCAACCTGAGGGCATATTCGTCTCCCACCATCGCCTTGGCGACAAACCGCCCCCCCACCAGGGGCATGGAAGGAACGACAAATCGAGTGGTCTGGTCGCCGAAAAACCGTATGGGACCAAGCCCGCTGTCCTTCGTGGTGGCCCCAAAAATGAGCTGACCTCCTATCTGTTCGATCGTAATGGCCATGTGGCCTGTGAACGGCTCGCCATTTCTGCGGGTCCTTATCTCCAGGATCAGGGGTTCAAACTGCACCGGACGTTGCAGTCTTTTCCCGTTCGCCCCCACGAGGCTCATCTCCTCGATCCTTACCTCCGGCGAAGCCGCATTTCGTTCGGCGATCTCCTGCTGCGCCCCGTTGCCCCCGTTAGTCTTTTCCTCCAGGTAAGCCATGTACTCTGCAATCACGCCGGGTGTCTCCCCAAAGCGCGGAAACCCGCCCGTTTGCCAACCACATGGTCCTTGAGCACAACTCGTTGATCATATACATGGAATGGCTGCAGACGAGAATCGTCTTGCCTTGTGTTCTGAACTTCACGATCCGATCGACACACTTCTCTTGAAAGCGTTGGTCTCCCACGCTCAAGGCCTCATCGACGATCAGGATGTCGGGATTCACAGTGGTTGCCACTGAAAAGGCAAGCCTCACTTTCATTCCGGATGAATAGATCTTGAGGGGCCTGTCGATGAACTGGCCAAGCTCCGCAAAATCGACGATTTCCTTCTCCTTCTCACGGATCTCAAGGTCCGTGAGACCCAGCAGGGCCGCATTCAGATAGATGTTTTGCCTGCCTGTGAACTCGGGGTGGAAGCCGGCCCCCAACTCCAGCAGAGCGGCCGTGCGCCCCCTTTTGACCACCTCTCCGGAGGTTGGCGTCAGGGTCCCTGCCAGCATCTTCAGAAGGGTGCTCTTGCCCGCCCCGTTTTCTCCAATCACGCCCATGCCCGCGCCTGAGGGAACCACGAAGGAGACATCCTTGAGGCTTTCAAACGGCTGGTGGAAGGGCCGGCGCAGCACGGCCTCCTTCAACCGGTCGATGGGCCTGCGATAAAGCCGATAGACCTTCGAGAGGTCTCTGACTTCGATGGCAAACATCGACATAACTACGAACCAAGCGGTGCAGGGTGGACGGTCTCTGTCCCTGTACCTCGGATGATGGGCGTTTCCACTTTCTCCCATGCACCTTGCACCTTGTACCTTGTACCTTTCTCTCATAGCACATCCCCAAAGGCAGGCTTTGCACGCATGAAAAACCACATTCCAAAGATGGCGACGAAAACAGCGAGGACGGCCGTCTGAGAACAGGTCGCCCCAGACCACCTGGTGGCGCAGCATCAACTCCCGGTAAGGCGGGTAAACATGGCCATGGGATTGAGTGCCATGAAGGGCTTGAGTGGACCCGGTATCATGGAGACCGGATAAATGATCGGGGTGGCGAAAAACCATATCATCAGGATCACGCCCAGCAGTTCCCGGATGTCCCGGATAAAGACACAGGCCCCCGAAAGAAAGCACGCGATCCCCAGGGTGAACAGCACATGGAAGGCAAAGAGAACAAGAATTAACAGCCAGGACCAAGCAAAATACCCTTTGATGGCCAGGTAAATGAGGAAAAGGGCGATTCCGACCCCATTCAGCAACAGGGAGGTAAGAACCTTGCTGGAGGGCAAAAGTTCGACCGGAAAGACCACCTTGGTGATCAAATTGGCGTTGTCAAGGACGCATCCCACGGACCGATTAAGGGCATCTGAAAAAAAGATCCATGGCAGCATTCCGGACAAGAAGAAAATTGCGAAGTTATCGGTGCCGTGGCTATCAAAGGTGACTTGCATGCGGAGCACCACTGAGAAAACGAAAAAGTAGGCCACAAGCATCGCAAGGGGCTGAAGTACAGCCCAGAGAGCCCCGGCAAAGGTTCCCTCGAAACGGCCGCTGATTTCCTTGACCACGAATGACTTGAGCAGCCCGCGGTGGCTCCAGGCGGAATAAAGGGGCGAGAGTGAAAGTCTAATGGCAGATCGCACGGCTTGGGCCATACCCCTCTCACAGAAAGAGTCTGGTTCTCACAGAATTGAATATTCATTCAAGGACTGTGGAATCTTATTGTGTCTGGTTTCCCTGGGGACGCCGAATCGCGTTGAGGAATGGGTTGAGAACATTCCTGCGGTCTTGCGTGGTGTTCTGCTGCTGGGCCCTTTTCAGGGCATCTGCAAAGGGATTGGATTGAGGCGTGGTCGCCCCGGAGCTGCTGGGAGTGCCCTCCTGTCCAGGTGTCATGGCCTGCGTCGACGGGACCGTCTGCGATGCCTGGCCTGGTATGCCTGGCCTGGGGGCCGCCTTTGGTTGTCCAGGCTGTACTGCCTGGAGGGGCGGGTTGTCGCTGGCTTGCTCTTGCTGAGCACCAGGCGGAGGGGTAAGCGGAACCGCCGCTGTCTCCGCGGCCCTGGGTTCGGGCGGCGGCGCAGGACGATCCTTACCCTCCTGAAACAAATTGAGCCTCACATCCCCTCCCTGTCCGCCCAGGACCAGATAGTTCCTCCCAATCTCCTTTAGCGTCATGCCACGGATTTCGTCGCCTTCCTTTAAAAGAGATCCCTTTTCAGCCTCCTTGTTTCTAGCGCTCGCCTTCTCCCGGATCATGGCCCGTTTTCCGTCTGGACCGATGATGACCCCCGTAAAGATAACCTCCCTTTCGAGTTTTTCCACCTCCGGAGACTTCTCCTTCGCAGCTTCTGCGGTGGCCGTCTCCTGCTCCTCGGGCAAAAAGATATGGTGTTCCACCATTTGGGATGCCCCCATGGAGAAGCCGGGAAAGCACAGCAAAAGCGCGAGGCCTATGACGACGGTGATCCTGTTCATGCGATCCCTCCAAATCCGATGTGCTTCGTCAAAATTTCCTTGAAAATTATAATCATTACCCCACTCAGCGCACAGCCGTTCCCCCGGCCATCGGCGAGGATAAGGGCGCTGAAGGAAGAGAGAAATACCGGATTCTTTTCCGTAAGAGGAATGAGCTGTCGGATGGGATAAATTGCGCTTTGAGTTTCAGAAACAACCGGCGAATGGATGTGGGCCTATTGGGCAGGGCCTGCTGTGGGAACCCACAGCAGGCCAAAAATCATGAGCTAAAATCTATGACCCTCATGGAGCCTCACCCGTTGGTTAAGGAGTTCCCGTTCCTTGGTCGGGGGGCGGCTGTTCGGTCCTGGCCATCAGGAGACTGATCCACCTCCTCGTCCGTCGCGTCAGGCTGGAAGCTGATAACCCCGAATTTCAAGTTATCGTAATTCCCCATGTCAAACTCGCCCACCGGAGCGATGGCAAAGATGAACTGGAGGCGATTTTCAGTAAAAACGCTGGGCGGAACGTTGAGATTGGCGAGGAAGTCAAAGGCCCTGCATGTCCAGGTCCCGCTCCCGTCGAGGGTTTCGGTACCGTACCTGTATATCCGGTCCCCGCCCCCGTAAATCATCCAAGCAGGTCCGTTGAAAAGGGTTTCCCTGTTGATTAAGAGTGGGGTCTGATTGGCGACGATCATGGCGAAGCAGTCCACCTCGTCACTTGGAAGCCCATCGAACTTCAAAGAGGGCTTGAGGATTACGCTCTTATAATCCGCGAGATCCGCATCCGTTACCACCTTCACGCCTCCGGAACCCGTAACGGTCGTGTCGATCTCGATATCCAGCCGGGTCTTGCTCCCGGAGTTGGAGGTCCCGCCTCCGAATAGACTGGCTAACAAGTTCGACGGGTCCGTGACTCCCCCATTGCCGCTATGAACGTTGCCAAAAATAGCCTCTATGGGGTTAGTAGATGTATTATTATTGTTGTTGGTAGGCGGATCAGAGGGACTGCACCCGGAGATCGGCTCAAAGATGGGGCTGCCCGCGACCGTGCCTGAAGCAGCCGGCACCGTACCTGTTTCGTACCAGTTCCTGTAAGCAGCTGCATCGACATAGACGTTATACTGGAAGTGGTACACGCCCGAACCCAGGATCTTGAGGTACACCCACCCACCCGCGGAGAGGGGACTCGACAAAGACTGCTGCATGATGTACCCGTGTCCGCCCAGATTCCTGAACCGCATGTCTGCGCTCGCCAACCCTGCAAGAGAGCCTGGCCGGTCATCCCAGGGAAAGCAGTTCCAGTAACTCGCATTGATCTGGCTGTAATCTGACTGTGGCGGCATACCATAGCGCGCCACCATCCCGACCAGCGCGGACTGGGACGCGAAGAAAAGCAGATCCACCCTGACCGCACCCGCAGGGATGAAGACCCGGAACAGGTTTGGCGGGACAATGTTCGGGGGGGTATTAACGGGGTACGCAAGGAGATACTGCCCGTTGTTTTCAGTAAGGCTGGTCGGGTTGAACTGGCTCTTAGTGTCGAACAGGGGGCCGTAATCAGCGCCAGACTCGGCCATTACCGGACCGGCCGTTGTCGCTAAAACGAAAAGGGCCAGAAAGGCACCGATAACCAGGTGGACGTTTGATTTACAATTTCGGTACAACATACCCTCATCCTCCTCACAAATGTAAAGTTAGAATTAAACGCCCCCTTTGTTTATCGACATCCTCCCAGGAGACCTTTAAGTCTTTTCGCGCTTTTATTGTCCCTTAAGGGTCTTCTGGGAGGGGGAAGCGGGATTTACCCGCTTCCCCTTGCGGTCCATCACACGTCTGACTTAACGTCGATGTTGCTGTTAGTTAAAGAACGGGATCTCCCCCTTCTTTCAGTTGGTAATAGGTCACAGGCGCACCGTTATATGTGACGTTAGCTGCCGGCTGCCCAAGGGCATCTATCCCGAAGTCAAACGCAGATCCCATGAGGGAGAGGCCGTCAACACCCAGGAACAGGGTGGTCCCGATGACCGGCGCACCCGTAAAGGTGATCGTGTCGCCGTTGTCGCCAAGCGGCTCGCAAGTCGTTGAGACTGGGTCTTCCGTAACGGGATTGGCCTTGATGAACTTGTAATTGGACCATCCCTCCAAGAAGAGCACGTTGTCAATGAAGACTCCCGTGAAGTTAAGCTCGCCCAAGAACTGGTTTTGTGGAATCACCGGCGGGGGCGAGACGATGGGGTTCTCCCCGATCAGGCTGTGCTCGCTCAGGTCGTAGAACGTCTGTGCGTAATCGGCACCCCAGCAGGAGCTTGAGAGGTAGTTCTCGAAAAAGAATTCGCTCAGGACGCTCTCGCAGGCCCCGCAGTTGGAATTCTGGGTCAGCTTGGTGGGGAAGGTGATGGCGTGCAGCGCAAGCTTCTCCGGTGCATTGTAGTAGTACATGGCCAGGTTGTTCCTGCTCAGGGCCGCCTCAACCTCACAAATGTTATTGTTGGCGAGCTGGCCGATGAAGGTCTCAGCACCGAGGGTCAACCGTGCGATCACGTTGTAGTCTTTCAGGACGGTCGCATCCTGGGCTGCGGTAAAGGCCCCCACGGTGTTGGTGAGCTCGAAGTTGGCCGTGAGGCTGTTTAGCACGACGTTGAAGGTCGTGGCCGCCTCGAAGGCGGTCTTTATCTCGGCCTTGTCAACGGGGATGGTCGTGTGAGTGGTGGCGGGAGTATCCAGCGTTGACCACGCCTCGAAGATCTCCACGTAGCCGAAATTGGCGGTATCATCCGCGCACAGGTCCCCGAAAGGATCAAGAACCTGCTCGAATGGGACTTCCGGGCTCGCGAACACGTTGGGCGTAGCCAGGACACTGTCATCCGTGCTGAACATCTCGGGTCCGTTTGCCCCTTGCCGCAGCGTCCCCGTCCATACGTCGGTCGGTGAAAGGTAGATGAAGAAGTCCAGGAGCTCCCGGCTGTACACCATGCTCCGGACGACCACCTTGGCCACCACGGGATAGATGAGACTTGTGTTGATCACATTGATCTTGGTCTCCCAGCCACCGTCCAAGGCAACGTAAAGCGGGATAAACAGAAGGTCGCCCTTCTCGTTGGGCGCCAGCGTCACGTGGTCATTCAGGTTCAGGGCCATTGCGGACCCTGCCATGAAGACCACTGCCAACAGCATCAAAACACATGCAAATCGCTTCATACTCTCTTCTCCTCACAGTTGTTTTTGTTTTCGGTTTGCCTTCGAGTTGCTCAAGTTCTAACCTAACATCTAAAAAATCTCAGTCTAACACCTCCCTAACGTTGTACGGTCTACCACCCCCTTTCTTGATTTTTCTTGCCCGGCCGGCCCTCAAAGCAAAGCCCTTAGCTAGCAGCCGGGAACAGCACTGGGTCCCTTAGCACGTGGAACCATGTCCCATCCACGTCCACCCATCTGTCCACGAGATAGGCCTCTTTGAGACTTCCATTGGGCGCCTTGAACCTGGAACGGCACTGGATCTCAAAGAAATAGTCCGTTTGTTTTTTAACGGCACTGACCTCCATCTCGATCAACTTGTTCTTCCGGGTTCCCTCCGCAAGGAGCTTGTACCGGCTGATTGGGACCATCTCCTGAAAGTAGGGGGCCTCAAGGGCAAAGGCCTCCTCCACCATTCCGGCGTAACGAAGCCCCCAGTAATGCGCAAAGGCCTCTTTGAGACTCGCGTCGGGCCACAGCTTCTCAGGCTGGGGGCCGGCGTCGTTGCTGTACGCGACGGGGGCTTCAATCACGGGCTTGGGGCCCACAGAAGCGCAACCCGCCGCCCAGAGGCACATGAGCACTGCCACGACCGCAATCTTTGCTCTCACTTGCCCGCCCCCTTGACCGGAAACGTCACATGGTATTTTTCCTTGAGGCGCTCAAAGGCTTCTTCGACAAGGACAGGCTTCCTGGCGGCCGCGATCTTCTGCCTGATCTTTTCTTTAAGCGCTTCATCGAGAGGGTAAAACTCGCTCTCCGGCGCCACGGCCACAGGTTTACGAAATTTTTCCGGGTTGGCCAGGTAGTAAGACTTGATGGCGATGTCGGACACCGAATAGTCGCTCACCAGCTTATCCACATATCGCCCGTACAAATCATACATCACTTTGACCGAATCATTAAGGGTCTGTCCTTGGCTGCGCGCTCCGCTGCCGAGTCCAAGGGCCTCAGCCTCCATTGAGAAGAGTCTGAGCTTAAGGGCCGCCTTCCTGTATTCCTCCTCGGTGCTCCCGAAGTTGTGAGCGGCGGTGAAGGCCTTCAACTCGTCCACATCGGCCTTTGTGACCACGAAACCGTCGCCGATCGCCACGGGGGTTTCATCGGCCAAAAGGAGGGCCGGGCGTGAAGCCAGCAACAGAGAAGCAACCGCAAGGCCCACCAGGAACAGCATCAGCGCGCCGCGTCTTATATCAGTTGTAAATTGCCTTTTCAAGGTTCTTTTCATCTCCACGCAACCGCGATCTTGATACCACATCCAAAATTAAAAATCATCTCGGCAAACAGGTCTGCTCCATTGACACGCTTATTATCCGCAGAAAGTGCCATATCGCATAGGACGCAGCTGGTCAAATCCAGCCAATCCTGGCTCATTTCAGCCACAGATCCAGGAGGCGGTTCTCATTGAAAGAAAAAGAAATTTGCCTCTTGAGCACGTGCCCGGTTTCGTCTTTGATGAGAAAATCCACAAAACCAGTCGGAAGCTCCAATTGGTAATCTCCGAGCACCCCTGTCACGACTTGGGCGCCATCAGTGGTCCCAAAAGGCCTTACGATGGCCGTAAGGCCGCTCACCCCTTCGTCCGGGCCCAGAAACCCATCACCGTTCCGATCCTTAAACGCGTTCCCAATCACGTAGGTCTTCATTTCAACAGGGTCTGCAAAGTCGGCAACCACCAGATACACATAGAGTGGGAGGCGTTCTCCCACATCCAAGGTCGCTGCGGAAAACGTTATCCCTAACTCTCTGAAACTAGGATTAAAAATATTCCTTGGCTCATTTCTTTCCGGGTCCAGTTCGTCCCTGACCAGGTTGAGAAAAATGGACGCGGCGGCATCCATGGGATCAATGAAGTTCTGAAAGGCCAGCGCGCCGAGGCTCTCTCCCGTACTGACCGCCTCATAACCGGTCTCCGCCACCCTGTCGTCTACGGTCCGTCCATCCTGGGACACATAGCTGTAGTAGAGATTCTCGATCATGTCCTCGCCATGGTTCCAGGCGGATTCGAAAAGCTGTGCGTTCCATGCCACCGGCTGCAACCCCTTGTCCAGGATCCACTCATCCTCTCCCAATGCCAGCCTGGCCTTGGCCTCGTCCAGGCCCAATCGTTTAGTGACTGCCAGGGGCTTGACCCTGGCCTCATTGATCAGGCGCCATAAATAAAGGGATGCCTTTTCCTGGTTCTGAGCCCAAGCCACACCCGGCACCCAACTGAGGCACCAGAGGATCATCATTGACATTATGACGGAGTAGCGTTTCATATGGTTCATCCAAGATTCACGCAAATACAAGCAACATCTGTGCCATGTACTCTCGCCAAGACGCAAAGAACGCCAAAAAGTCTATTGTTCTTCAAGACCGTTTACGGTTCGTGTGATGCCATCTTTCATGACGGCCTCACCAAAATTCAGAAGATAGGTAGCGATCCTACCGATATCGTTTTCATCCATCCGGCAGTCTTTCCCCTATTTTAAAATCCCAGTTCTAATCTCAGTCTTTCTTTGCGTCTTTCGCGTCTTTGCGAGAGAGATCAAGGTTTTTTTCAGAGCCAGGCTAGAACCGCAAGGCCCATTCGGCGTAAAAGGCAAACGGCGGACCATCTGCCGGACCGTATAGGTCTGGGATCTGGTAATCTCGATCAAACACATTGGTGCCGCGAAAGGTGAGGGTCGATCCTTTGAGGAGCACATCGCTTATTCTCAGGGTCGCGTCCATTAGGAACTTTTGATCGTAATGGCCTGAAACAGTATCCCTGACATACGTATATGGGACCTTACTGGTCATGCCGCCCTCAAGGGCCACCGAGGCCCTGGAATGGAATTGCCAGACCATGCCCAGGTTGGCGATCACGCCCGGCCCCTCGTCATAGGACTGCTTCCAGCTCTCAACGATCGGCACCACCGTGCCGTCCGGGCGCACGAAGAACCGTGTCACCTCGTACTCTTCAGAAGGGCCCCAGTTGTCAAGCACGGTAAGGTTCCCGAAAAGGTCTATCCGCTTCCGGAGGCGCGTCCTTGCGGAAAGCTCCAGGCCGAGGATGTCCTGGTCCGTCGGTTTGGAAAGCCCTCCGTAAGGGTCTTCGGAGACGTGGTCCTTAAGGTGGGAGAAAAAGGCCGTCAGGGCAGCCGACCTCTCTGAACCCGATTCCCACGCAAGCTGCAGGCTTACCGTGCTGATGCGTTCGGGGTCAAAAGACTCTCCCTCGAAGAGCTGCTTTGAGTAAATACTTCGGTATGCCGTGCCGTACACTCCCTTGACCCGCCAATCGTCCAAAACCCTCCAGTTGAATCCCAGGCTGTGGCTGAGGGTGGTGTCATACTGGGAGTGGTCATCGACCCGGCCTCCTGCCCAGAGATCCACCTCCTTGAGGCGGTGACGGTATTGGAAAAAAAGGGACTTGAGGTCGTTCGTATAGTCTTCTTGGGCCACCGCCGGCACAAATTGCGGTACCGTCGGTTCCAGCGCAGGCGGGAGAACCGTTGCATCCACCTGCGCGCCTTTGACCTCGTTCCGTCTGTAAGAAACCCCGGCAGTCAGGAGCCCCTTTTCAAGGAGCGGGTGGTCCCAGAGAAATTCTCCATAAAAAATATGATTTTTCTGGTCTTGTTTCAGGTTAACTTCGGACACCTCGTACTTGACGTATTCGTAATAACCGGTCAGGGAGAGGTGCGATCGACCGACCGCCTTGGAAACGTTGGCTTTCAGAAAACTGAAGGGGGACTCCCGCTCACCCGCCCAAGTGTGGTCCGTGATGACGTCATTCAACGTATAGCGTCGCTTGAAATCCGAATACCGCCCGGACAGGGAGAGCCAGTCTCCCACGTGTGAGTTTCCTGTCAGTTCCACATAATGGGAATCATCGATCTCCTCCTGGCCGAAACTCGCTTCTTCGCCAGGCCCCCCAGAGCGCAACACCGTGAAATCACTGTCAGGGTATCGGTCTTTCGCCCCATACCCCGACAGAAACATGTCCCACTCGCCCGAGGCCACGCCCCAGCCCAAATACCCACCGTAAAGCCTTTCATTCCCCCCGAAGGCCTTTGCCTCCACCCCGGGCCGGTCCCGGCCCGTCAGGGGGACCACGTTCACCACCCCCGCAAAGGCATCCGGGCCCCAAAGCACGGATGCGGGCCCCCTCACAATTTCCACACGTTTGACGCTATTAAGCGAAAGCTCCCGGTCCAGGGGATGAAAGTCCTTTGTCACATCGGAGGTCACAGGCACCCCGTCGTACAGGAAGAGGACCCCGTCCGGAATCCCTCTCAGGTACGGCACCGATCCCTCGGCCCTCTGCGCCACATAGAAGCCTGGCTCCCGGGCCAGCAGTTCCCCCAGGGTCTGGAAGCCCCGTCGTTCTATGTCCGAACGGCTCATAACGTTCACCACGGCCGGAGCGGCCAAGGGGGACTCCGGGTGCCTCGATGCGACGGTCACAACGGAGAGCTCTTCGCCCACAAACATGAGCATGGTCTCGTCTTCGGTTTGCGTGGCCTCGCCGGCTAAGGCAAACGATACCAATGAGAAGGAGGCCAGAACAGACACTAAAACGAACATCCTTCTGAGAAGGGACTGTTTGAAAAGCGCCAGTCCCTTCATTTCACCCCCTTGCGCCTTGCACCTTGTACCTTGGACCCTTTTTTCACTTGTCATCCCCTTCCAGCAACCTGAGGAACGTCCGAAACCTGGCCCGGGTCAGCCTGAGCAGCCGGGCTGCCGCGCTCTGGTTTCCAAGCGTCATTTCAAGGGCCTGTCGGATCACGGTGCGCTGAAGCCGCTCGAACGCGATTCCGGTGGCGGGCAGTTTGAAGACCGCATCTGCTTGCTCCTGACTGCGGTCCTCGATCCGAAGAAAGTCCAGGTCGTCGGAAGTAATAGGCAAATTGCCCGACTTCAGGATGGCGGCGCGCTCCATGGCATTGGCCAGCTCCCGCACATTCCCCGGCCAGGGATACTCCGTCAGGATCTTGATGGCGCCTGGCGTCATGGCTTCCTTCCCTGCCTGGGCCTGTCTTGCCAGCTTACAGACAAAGTGGAGCGCCAGGGGGAGGATGTCCTTCTTGCGATCCCTCAACGGGGGGACCTTGATGGGAAAGACCGCAATGCGGTAATAGAGATCGTTCCGAAACCGGCCCTGTTCGCAAAATCGCTCCAGGTCCTGATTGGTGGCGCAGATCAGACGGACGTCCACCGGTATGTTCCGGTTGCCCCCCACGGGGGTGACGCATTTGTCCTGGATCGCTCGAAGCAACTTCACCTGGGACTCGAGGGGTAGCTCCGCCACCTCGTCCAAAAACAGCGTCCCCTCGTGGGCGAACTCGAACTTGCCTTCCTTTTTTCGGTCCGCGCCGGTAAAGGCCCCCTTTTCGTGGCCGAACAGCTCCGATTCCACCAGGTTGGACGAGATGGCCCCGCAGTTGACCGCCACGAATCGTCGTTCCCGCCTCGGACTTGCCCTGTGGATGAGCCGTGCGATCACTTCCTTACCCGTGCCCGACTCGCCGGTAAGCAAGACAGTAGCCTCGCTCGCGGCCACCTTCAGGGCCATCTCTTCGAGCCGCAACATAGGCTCGGAGACGAAGACAGCGTTTTCCCCGTTTTCATCCTGACGCAGGTCCTGCTTAAGGCGCAGATTCTCCTCCATGATCCGGCCAAACCCAAGCGCTCGTTCCACTGCAAGCAGGACCTGCCGCTCCTCAAAGGGTTTCACCAGATAATCGGCAGCCCCGAGCCGCAGCGCCTCCACGGCCGACTCCAGCGTGGCATAGGCGGTGATGAAGACCACGGGACAGCCCATCTCCCTCTCCCGGATGATGGAAAGCAGTCGTGTGCCGTCCATTCCATCCATTCGTATGTCCGTCACCACCAAATCAAAGGAAGTCGCCTCAAGCTTGTTGAGTGCATCGACGCCGTTTTGGGCCTCCGCAACTTCATGCCCTCGGTCTGACAGCATGAAGTTCAGTATGGTCCTCATCTTCGGCTCGTCGTCAACAACCAGTATGCGCGCCATTTCTTGAATTCCCGTTCGGAACTACCCCCAGGGCCGGCCCAACGAGAAAGGGGCCAGGACTGAGAGATGTGTTGCCCAGATCAAAATCCTGTAAAACCTATTGTCTCTCGCAGAGACGCAGAGATCGCAAAGGTTAAAGACTTGGAAACGTGCAAAGGTTTTGGTTTTGACTCGAATCAATCATTTCTTGGCGTTCTTTGCGTCTTGGCGAGAGATATTTTTCTTGTCTCTCATGCCGCGGTCTCGCCCACCGGCAGTCGGATCTCGAATCGGGCGCCGCCCGCAGGAATGTTTTCAACGCAGATGCTTCCCTTGTGGGCCTCGATGATGTTCCTTGCCATGGCAAGCCCGAGCCCCGTTCCCTTGGCCTTGGTCGTGAAAAAGGGTTCAAAGACAGAAGGCAGGTCCTTGGGCGAGATCCCGGTCCCATGGTCCGTGACCGTAAACACCCAGCCACTGTCCCGATAGCCCGCGAGGATCTCCACCCGATCCCCGGGTCGGGAGACCTCCAGTGCATTTCGAACGATGTTTTCCATGGCCCGCTCCATCAGGTGCACATCACAGGACACGGGACAGGGGGCCTCTCCCAGTTGGAAGTCAAGACTGACGTGGTTGCCGCCGGCAGAGAGCGCGAGCCGCCGCGCCATGTCCATGACCACCTTGTTCATTTCCACCACTGTCAGCTGTGGTTCCTTTGGCCTTGCAAAGAGGAGAAAGTCCTCGATCAACCGGTTGATCCTCCAGACCTCTTCCTCCAGATAGGCGAGCATGGTCTCACGGGTCCCCGGCGCCAGACCTTGCTTCTTAAGGATCTCGACGCTGCCCTTGATGATGGAAAGTGGGTTCTTCACTTCATGAGCAACCATCATGGAGAATTTTCCGACCTCTGCCAGGGCCTGTTGCCGGGCCATGGTCCGGTGAGCGTCTTCAAGCTCACTGCGGTGCCTCTCCAGGGACCGGAGCATCTCGTTAAACGTCTCGGCCAGGGTCCTGGTCTCGAGGAGCCCGCCCCCCCGGGCTTCCACGTCCATCCTCCCTCTTGAGACCTCTCTTGACACCCCCACGAGCTCTTTCAGGGGCACTACGATGGACCTGGCGATCAGCCAGTAGGCTATGGCGGCGCCTACTGAAAGAACGAGCGATATCATCATGAACCTGGCCGCCATGAGACTCTTGAGCCGATCCAACCCCTTTATCGAGTACTCGAGCAGGACCTTCCCGACCTGCTCCTGGTGTCCTCCCTCTTCAAACATCATGCTGTCATCGGACATCTGGGCCGCCATGATGGGGGACTCAACGGATACCGTCGCCCCGGAGTTTCCATCCTTCGCCAGGGAGACAAGATTCATCCCATTGGCATCCTGAATCCTCACCTCCCAGATGTCTTCCTGATCGAGAACGTTGCGCGCGAGCCTGTCGAGCATGGCGTTGTCTCCAAGGAGGACGCCGAGCTCGCAGTTGCGGGCCATGTAGGATGCGAGCAGTGTAAAGTTTTCGTGAAATCGGACTCCCAGAAACGACGTGGTCAGCCGGATGCCGAGAATAGTCATGAGGACGGAGACGCCCACGATCACCGAAAGGCCGATGACGAGGAGCCTTACCTGGACAGAACGCCACCGCATTAATGCTCTTCCACCTCAGCAGGCAGATCCGTGCCCAGCTTGAGGCCGATGGTGCGCACCACGCCACGGTGGAGCACGGCCTTGAAACTCGGCCCCGACGACTTACATGGCTCCCCCTTGGTCACTGCCTTCACAAGGGCTGCCACGCGCTCACCCACACTGCGGTAATTCACGACAAAGCTCAGCGCAGCGCCTGATTCGTAGAAAAAGCGGTTGTAGCCCACGGCCGGGATGCCCAGGAGAACCGCCTCCTTGATCAGGTGCTGGATGATGGCCCTCGAAATGACGGTGCTATCCGGAACGAAGAGGATGGCATCCATATCCATCCGTCTGCCCCTCAAAACGGATGTGAGATCCGATCTGTCTGAGACCACGAGGGGTATCAACGAAATCTGGCTTGATTCTGCAGAGCCCCTGGCCCTATCAAACCATTCCTGGTTGTTGGCCGGGTCGTAAAGCACCCCAACCCGTTTGACCTCTGGAAAGGTCGCATGGATCAGGTAAAACTGATCCAGCGGGTCCAGATTCAGGGAGACCCCGCATAGGGCTTCGCCCTCCACGGCAAACCGCTCCGGATTCAGGACCATCCCGTAAAGAATCGGGGGAGACCATTTGCGCTGGATCAGAAAGGAGAGGGCGCGAGGGCCCACGGCCACGATGGCGGCGAATCGATCGGGTTCCAGGACCTCAAAGCGGGGATCCTGGCTGTAGGGCGTTTCCTTTTCGTCAAGGAAAATGCGGCAGGCGGGGAGTGCCAGGTGCGCCTCAAGGCCCTCCACCATCTGGATGAAAGGGCGGATCTCCTGGGAGATGAGAATTCCGACCAGATTTGCCCTGGTTTGGGCGCGGGAGACAGGTGTGGGAGACAGCCCCGGAGCGCCGAGAAGGCCGATCAGCCAGACTGAAAAAAACCAGATGGGGACCCGCACGCGATATGGCAAAGGAGCCCTCCCCCCTCATCCCGTCTTACCCAACGGCTCGTCGCTCCCTGGTCATGACCGCATGTCAGTTTTTTGGTCCATCAAAACGATCGGTAAGTTGCTTCACTCTTGCAGAGAATTCACGGGTGATCTCATCGGCCGTCTCTCGCGATTGGATCACGTGGGGCGTGATCAGGAGGATCAGTTCGGTCTTTTCGTCCCCTTTGGTTCGGCTGCCGAAAAGGTACCCCAGAATAGGAACATCTTTCAGGACGGGAAACCCGGAATCGTTTTCACTTTGCTGTGACCTGATCAGCCCGCCGATGAGGATGGTCTGGCCGCTGTCCGCCACCAGGGATGTCACCGCCCTCCTGGTGGATATGCGGACATTGCTTGTCCCAATAACCGGTGCGCCTGGGATGGAAAGCTCCTGGCTCACATCCATTTTTACAAGTCCCGAGGAATTGATGTGAGGCGTCACACGCAGGATCACACCGGTGCTCCGATACTGGACCGTGTTCGTGACCGTTCCGCCGGTGGTGGCATCCGTGATCTGGCCGGTGACGGTGGGAATCTCGTCGCCCACCTCGATACTGGCCTCCTTGTTATCCACCACAAGGATGTTGGGAGAGGCGATCACGTTCAGGCCATCATTAGACTCCGTCGCCGTGGCCAGGGCCCTCAATATGTCCATGGAGTCGAAAACGGCGAGGCGAAAGCCGGTCGCGGCACCAAGGCCCGTGTCGATGTTCGTGCTCTGGTCCTGGACGTCTAAAAGCCCATGAATGTTATACTCACCCGCGTGCCCCTTCAGGAACCATTCGACCCCATAAGAGAGATTGCCCGTGAGCGTCACCTCGGCAATCACGGCCGTGATCAGGACCTGTCTCGGCACCACATCTATCTGTTGCAAGACATCTTTGATGATCTTGTAGTCCCTGCCCGTGGCCTTGAACACGATGGCGTTGTTGGTCTCGTCCGGGATAATCTCCACTTCACCCGTGAGTTCCCCGGAGAGTACCTCCGTCTTGGGCTCAACCATCTTCTCAGGTGCGACAAGGGTCACCTTCTTGGTTTTGTCCTTGGTCTTGGTCTTGTTCTTGGCCTTGCCCCCGAAAAGCTGATTCAGGATGTCCGAGATTTCCACCGCCGTCCCGTTTTCGACGAAGTAGACGTACACGTTGGTGCCGGACTCGTCGGCATGGTCCATGGCCGAGACCCACTCTCCAACGAGCTTGAGAATCGAGGGCCATCGGCTTACCACCAGGAGGGCATTCATGGTCTTGAGGGGGAAAATCTCGAAGCTCCCCTGATCGACCCCGGGGCGGTTAAAAAGTCCGCCTGCCTTCATGACCTTCAAAAGATCCGCAGCCATGTCCGCGGCGTCCACCTCTCTCGCAGGGAAGATCTGCCACGAGAGGTCCGCAAAGTATTCGCCGTCCATGATGTTGAGGATGCTGATGGCCTTGTCCACATTGTCCGGGGTATCGGAGATGATGAGGGTGTTGTTGACGGTGTCGGGCACCACCATGGCGCCCTTGGACAGAAAGGGACGGATGTTGTTGGCCGCGGTGGGGGCTGCAACGTATCTCAGCTTGATCAATCGCGTGATATCGCCTGCCAGGTCCGTTGGCCCCTGGACCACCACGGGGGCGTTGCCCGCCCCTGGGCTCAAGGGCCGCTGCACGATTTTAAAGGTGTCCCCAGGCCCCTTGACGATGGCCAGGTTGCTTAGCTGGAGGACATTGTTGAAGAGATCGATGAATTCGGATCGGGTGTATTCCCCGGCCAGATGAAAGGTCACCTTGGCCCTGATGGAGGGGTCAACAATGTAGTTGACTTTATAGAGCTCATAGAGTGTTGCGTCCAGGACTTCATAGAGGTCCGCATTGTCAAAGGCCAGCTCGATGTGGACCTTCGGGGATTTGTCCACCTTGACCTTTGCGGGTTTAGCGGTCTCCCTGGCCTGCAGGAGCGGATCGGGCGGCGCAATGTACTTCAAATTTTGTGCAGATTTCGCAGGCGCCTCCTTTTTTGTTTCCTCGGGCGGTTGTTCAACCTTTTTGAGTTTAGCCCCAGCCTTGGGTAGTTCTTCGCCGCCCATGACCTTCACGAAGGGGTTCTTAGCTTCAGGCGTGGAAACAGTCGGCGCCTTCCCCGCCGAACCAGCGGCGCAGCCCGAAACGAGAAAGGCGAAAAGCAACATCAAAAGGAAATATCCAAACGCGGACCTAAACTCAATCCTATCAGTCATGGATCACGGTCACCCTTTCCTTACAAATCAGTCATCAGTAGTCAGTTATCAGTGAACGACCTCTCACTAATAATTGATCACTGCTCATTGTTCACTAATCTGTGCTATTGGAGCTGCTGAACAAAAAGCGTTCCCAACTGCAGGCTGACGGTGAGGGGCTCATCTTTGGTAACACCCCTGCGTCTGGCCCTGGAATGATTGATGGTCAAGCTCTCGATGCGGACGGCCTGCTTGAAATTCTCAACGAACTCCAGGACGTCGGAGAGCCCCTGAAGGTCCGTTGAAAACTGAAATTCCACCCGACCCACGGTATGACCCCTCCATTTGGCAGATCCCACCTCCTTGTAGCTCTTGAGGGTGATTTGCTTTGTTTCCAGAAAGGCCTGGACCGCGGCCTGGGTAGCGGCATTGACGGCCTCGATGCTGCTCCCTTCCACCATCAGGCCTGCAAGCCTTCCAAGGTCGGCCTCGGCCTGTTTCGAGTCCTTCTCCTCCCCCGAAAACCTCTCGATCTTTCGGGCGAGACTTTCACGCTCCTGCAAGACTCGCGCCGCATCCAGGTCAAGGTCGACCAGACGCTCCTGCGTGGGGGAATGGAATTCGACCCACCACACGGCCAGACAGGTGAAGACCACCGCGCATCCCAGAATCCACCGCCGCAATCGCCTATTCATCGGCAGACTGTCCCTTCAGTTTGATGGTCAATCCGAATCGATCCTTCCCATCCGGGCTCCTGCTGACAGACCCCTGGAGCTTCACCAACTCGAAGAGGGACGACGCTCTGAGGCCCTCGATGACCTTTAAGGCATCCGCGCTCTCTCCCCTCAGGGTCACGGTATCTTTTCTGAAGACAAGCTGAGAAAACCAGGTGCCCTCCGGAATGGACTTGGCCGCCTCATTGATGGCGGTAAAGAGCCTGGGCCTTGTCGCGATGAAAGCGTCCAGATCCGACACGAGCTTCTGAGTCTTTTTCAGGGACTCCCGCCTGTTTTCAAGGGGCTTAAGCTTATTCTGGAGCTGCTGGACCTGGGCTGTCACGGTCGCGATCTCCACCTCCTTCTCCTGGATGGCTATCCGGGTCTGCCTCGTTTGGAACGCAAGCCCCAGAAATAAGAGGACCAAAATGGGGATAACGACCCTTGAGACCTTAAAGACCCTAATCTTTGGCGGGCTGCCATCGATCGCGATCTCCTGATAACGGAAGAGGGCAACCGCGGCCGCTGCAACCCCCAGGTTCTCACTGATGGGCGGGACGCCCCGCAGCTTTTTCCCGGATGAAGAAGGAAAGCCCGGTGAGCCATCCTCGCCTAATAAAAAGACCCGATCATCCAGATCCGGATACCGGTTCTTTGCGACCTGAGTTGGAAGGTCGCCGCCGGCCTTCCCGTCCTGTCGAGGCCACGTCACGGACATGAGGCAGCCCCGTTTTTGGTAAACGGCCAGTTCGAAATATCCATCCTGGGCCAGAATGACGCCCACCGGAAAATCCTGCCCCCCGGACTTGAGCCAGGCACCGACGCCCAGGGAAATGGGGAAAGGCCCACGGAGGCAGGGACGATGCCCCGTATCATCGAACACCGACAGGTACCCTTCCATGTCACTGCGGCGGGCATAGAGGATCAGCGCATTCACTGATCGATCCTCTACGGGGCAAAGGTGGACGTCGTAGTAGATCTCGTCGAGCGGAAGGTGGGTGTAAGTGGGCAGGCTGTTTTTGATGGAAAGGAGGGCGTCTTCGATAGGCATGGGCGGCAGACGCACATCTCTCGAAAAGAAAATAGACCTGGGAAGGCCAAGACAGATGACCCTTTTCCGGCTGGGCGAAACACTGCTCAGAAACTCCCTCAGTGACGAGGGAGAGGGCTTGAGGATATCTCCCGATGGTTCAATAGCCCTGCCCGGACGCCTTGGCGCCCATCCCGTCAATGTGCGCCGAAAGCAGGTCCACTGAAGCCGGTTCTCACTCAGATAAATCCCCAGGACTTCTCGTTCCAAATTCCTATCACGCCTCTCCCGATCGTTGACCTTTAACCCGTTTCAAACCTCTCCTTCTGGCACCGGGGCGACTGTCGTTCGATAAAGGTGGCGCAAAACCAACTGATTTCCCTGGGTCTCCAGGAAAGCCAGCGCCCACACACAACCTCCGCCCCTGCCCTTCAACAAAATGCTCACCCGGCTTGTTTGCTGGGGGTAGATGGTAAACCCCTCCATGAGGGAAGATGACTGCTCCTCTTCAAGATCAGAGGTTCCCAGCTGATTCCCCGCTTTCGTTTTGGCTTCAACACTAGTCTTGGTTTTGGTTTCAACTTTACTCTTAGTGTTGGTTTCTGCTTCACTCTCAGATGCCAATTCAGTTTCAGCCTCCTGGAGAGGATTGCCCCAAAAAAGGTCTCCGGTGACCCCTCTCACGAGCAACAGCTCCGTCAGGAGGTTAAAAGGGCCGTTTGAGGGTTTGTAATCCAGCCCGCGGGCTTCATAGTCATCCGCCTCGGCCCCGTTTGTCCGGGTAAGATCGTCCGGGTCACGCCAGTCCAGGATTGCATCGGCCAGTTGCTCGGCCTCATCGAACCGGTCTTCCCCAAGCCATTGAATGATCCTGTCCCGGATCTGGGCATCACTTGCCTGATTGAGGTTCGTCTTTCTTGCCTCTTTTCCGACGCGGACCAGAACCTCCATGTCGTCGACCGAGAGACGCACCCACTTCCCCATCTTCTCTTCCGAACCGGGGATCGGCCATCCAGGCGCGGCAAAAAGGTGAATCACGGACTCAATGGCCTGGCTTTGCCGAAGGGACTCCCAACCGTTGGCGGCCAGGTAGGCCTTTTCCCGATTGTGGCCAATAAGCTCCCCCGCGATAAAGCTCAGAAGCACCAAAACCCAGAGAACGAGAACTAAGACGCTCCCGCTTTCCGATTTGTTGACGACCGTCCTCATTTTATTGGCCTAGAGCGGTCCTGGGTCCCCCCGATCCCTTGTCTCGGCGTCACCGTGTCGCCACGTCCCCCTGTTCCCGTGTCTCTTCCTCCCAACGTGCCTTGGTCCCTCCGAATAAGCGTCCCGCCGACACCTTGGGACCACAATCCCAACATTCCCATTCGGAAGATCCACACTCCGGCGTGGACGCGGGGGCCCTCCCCTGCACGGAACCGCAGCTGGACCATATCCGGCCACTGGTTGGCATCGCAGTCCCAGGTCTCCTTCCAGTCCGGTTTTTTTCCCAGGCCCTCCTCCACTGCTGCGGCATAGCGAAGCTCAAAATCGGTGATCCCTTTGGTCTCGCTGATGGGGGCGATCTTTTCGTCCCACTTTTCGGAGAGAGGGTTGGATTCGTCTTTCACGTCATCCCTTATAGTTATGGTTTGTGCGTAGAGGAGAAGTGTTTGCTCCTCCTTGTTGAAAACGTAGGAGACTCGCATGAGACCCTGTCGGGGAGATCCCTCAGGCGCATAGGTTGTAAAAAATGAAAAGGAGCCCTCTTGTCCGCAAAAGGGGAGGGGTAGGGCCGCCCCGTTAAACGCGTTCGTTGTCACGGCAGCGGTCGTCTGTCTTTGAATCAACAGGGGAATGATCATCCGGACCTGGGGGTCTTCTCCCTCCTTCATTCCGCGCTCCCAGGCCCCGACCCCGACCTTGAATGCAAGGGCTACCGTTAGCGTGACCATAGAAACAAGGATCAAGGCCACCAGAATTTCCAGAAGCGTGAAGCCATTCCCCCCTGGCGCTGTCGCCCGTCCTTTTCCAGAGCTCAGCCGGATCTTCCCTGCCTCATGTCGCAACCCTGAACGACGGTGCATCACTCGGCCCCGATCAACCCTTCCCTGTACCACCGCGTGAGGCAATAAGACCTTTTCTCCCGCTTATCGCCGTAAAAAAGACACAATCGGAGCGTGATCATCGAAGGGATCTCCACCGCGTCTTCTTCTTCGGTCATCTTTAGGGTAAGGGGTTCCACAGTAACCGAATACCGCCAGCCATCCTCCCCTTTTAATTCCCCCTGGCGATCCTTGTCTTTGATCGCCTGGCGCACCCATTCGGTATCGGAAAGGAGATTCTGCGCGATCCGGGTCGCCTCCACGTAACGGTCGGCCTTCCAGGAAATCCTGCCGGACTGGGACAGTGCCTGAAACGTGACGCCTAGAGACATGGCCAGAACGATCAGGGCGACCAGGACCTCAAGAAGGGTGAAGCCGGGAGAAGCCTTCAGGAACTGAGGTCCAAAACCGTTTTTTCTTCGGCTGGAAAAAGATGTCTCGCCCCAACCCGCAAATCCCGCGGGCGCGCGGGACGAAAGAGGCAAAAAAACCATCAGCCCCAATTTGGTGACCCAGCGCGTCACGACTCTGTTTTGCTGACCGAGATAATGCCCGTGATGGGATCTGTCCGAAAGGCGTAGACGACTTGCCCGCCCACTGAAAAGCTAAGCGTGCCGCCGCTTGAGCTCCCGTCCGGGTAAAAGGTGATCCCGTAGACCCCTTCTTCTACCTGCTCCACATCTTCGCCTTCGATAAGCATCGTCTCCGGGACCTCCACGGCTGCCGTTTCGCCCCGCACCCAACATCTCCTCTCCTCAGAAGAGATCAGCAACGCAGATGCGGCCCCATGCTCAATGGCCATCCGTCTCGCCCGCTTTGTAAGAGACACCAGTTCACGCCCAAACACCTTTTCCTGGTGCCTACCCATCGACCGGGCCACACCCAAGTAAACGAGTGAACTGACCAGGGCCACCACCACCATGACCACAATGAGCTCCAGCAGGGTGAACCCGCCAGAAGTCGGGCGGGTAAATCCGCCGGAGTCCGTGGGGCCGATCCGTCTAGAAATCGATTTCATTGATTCCCAGTATGGCGGAAAGCATGGAGACCACGATGGCCCCGATGATGACCCCCATCACGAGAATAGCCAGAGGCTCGAGCAGGGCGAGGTACGACCGGATCTTCCCCTGAATCCGACCATCCAGTTCATCGGCCACCACGACCAACATCTCCCCAAGCCTTCCGGTCTCCTCCCCGACGGATACCATCTGAACCGTCATGGCCGGGAAGACCCCCTTTTCATGCATGGAGGCGCTGATCCGCTTGCCCGACCGCACCTGTTCGTAGACATGCGCGACAGCCCCCTTGACAAGACTGTTTCCAACCACCCGTTCAACGATGGAAAGGGCCTTGAGGACCGGGACGCCGCTCAGGAGAAGCGTTCCGAGCGTGCGTGAAAAGCGGCTGACTTGCGTCTCCAGAACGAGCCGACCCAGGAGGGGTGCACGCGTGACAAACCGGTCGACGCGCCCCCTATTTGACGGCATTCGGACCCAACGCCAGAAGAGGACGGCAAACAAAACCAATGAAGCGATGAGCACGAGCCACCAATCCTGAAGAAACTCGCTGACCGACATGAGGATCTGGGTTGGGACAGGAACCTTTTGACCCATGTCTTTAAAAATTCCGGAAAAGCGGGGCACCACGAATCCCATGATGACGAAAATGGAGATGAATCCAACGGTGAGCAGGATGGCAGGATAGATGGAAGAGGAAATGATGAACCGCTTGATCTCCTCGGTCCGCTCCATGAACTGAACAACCTTTTCAAGGGCTTCTGGCAGAACCCCGCCTACCTCCCCCACCCTCACCATGTTGACATACAGCTCGCTGAAGTCACCGGGCTTCTCGGCCACGGCATCTGACAAGCTCTTGCCCCCGCGAAGGGCCTCCCTGAGCTGGGCAACGAGCGTCTTCACGTTGCCCGACGGCGTCGACTCCCCGATAATGGATAACGCCCGGTCAAGCGGTAGTCCTGACTTCAAAAGATGGGAGAGCTCCTTGGTCAGTTGAAGCAGTTCCCCGGACTTGAGGCTTTTTCCCCTCCTCGTCAGGTGAAACCGCCTGGGCCCGCCTCCCTCGAGCCATCGAACCACCACCAGACCCTGGGACTGAAGGCTTAAGAGCAAGCTCTCCCGGTCATTGGCCGTGTCGGAATCAATGACACGGCGCCCCTGGCCGTCTATGGCCTCGTAAAAGAAACGCTCCATCAGCGGGTGACCCTCAATACTTCTTCGTAGGTGGTGATACCCCGGTTGACCTTGTCCAGTCCATCCATCCTCAGAGATATCATGCCCCCTTCAAGGGCTTTGCGGTTGATCTCGGACCGATCCGCCCCCCGGGTCACCTCCCTCTGAATGGCGTCGTCCAGTGGGAGAAGCTCAAAGATGCCCAAACGACCTCGATAACCGGTGTCCCCGCATTCCTTGCACCCCTTCCCTTTCATGTAAAGAGAGGCGATCAGATCCCGGTCCACCTCCAGGTCCCTGGCCAGCCCGCCCCTCTCCTCTTCCGACAGCGGGGTATCTTCCCCGCAGTGGGAGCACACACGCCGCACAAGTCGCTGGGCCAGGACCCCCACAACAGAGGATGCGATCATGAAGCGCTCCACACCCATGTCCTCAAGTCTGGTGATAGCGCCCGCCGCGTCGTTGGTGTGCAGGGTTGAAAACACCATATGGCCGGTCAGCGCCGCCTGGATGGCGATTTCTGCAGTCTCCAGGTCCCTGATCTCCCCGATGAGCATGACGTCAGGGTCGTGGCGCAGAAAGGAGCGCAGGCAGCTCGCAAAGGTCAGGCCAATGTTGGGCTGCACCTGCACCTGATTGATCCCGTCCAGCTGGTATTCGATGGGGTCTTCGACCGTCACGATCTTCTTGTCCGGGGTGTTGATCGTGTTGAGGGCCCCATAAAGGGTCGTGGTCTTTCCGGAGCCGGTAGGCCCCGTCACCAGCAGCATGCCATATGGGAGCGAGATGGCGGAGCGGAAACGTTTCAGGATGGACCTGGGGAACCCCAGGTTATCCAGATCCAGCTGGATGTCCTCTTTGTGGAGCAGCCTCAGAACGAGCCCTTCTCCGAATTGCGTGGGCAGGCAGGAGACGCGGATGTCCACCTCGTCACGACCCATCTTGAACTTGATTCGTCCGTCCTGAGGAAGGCGCATCTCCGCAATGTCCATCTTAGCCATGAGCTTCACCCTGGAGGTGATGGCAGCCCTGAGCTTTTTGGCCAAGGCCTCCTGGTCGTGGAGCACACCGTCGATACGATAGCGAACCTGAACGTGGTTCCTTCGTGGTTCGATGTGGATGTCTGAGGCCCCCAGCTTCAGTGCCCGACCCATGAGGTGGTTGACCAGTCGAATGACGGGCGCCTCCGAGGCCATGTCTTTGAGCTGCTCCGGGTTTTCCCAGAGCTGATCTTCGATGGAGAGCTCGATCTCCTCGAGACCGCCTTCGCCGGTCATGTCGGTCTCAGCCTCATACCATCGGTAGATGAACTGGGAAACCGTCTCCTCCGATGCCTTATACACCTTGAGGGGCTTCCCGTACGCCCGCCTTACCGTCTCAATGGTATTGAAATCGAAGGGATCGGCCATGGCTACTCTGACGGAGTCACCGGTGTCCTCAAGTGGTACGAACCGAAACCGCTTCATGAAGTTAAGCGAAAGCGTGTTCAGTGCCGGAGGGCTTTCGGGAAACTGTCTCTCGTCGATCTCCTCCACCCCATCCGGCAGGACCGGCTCTGGCCGAGGGGAAGCCGTCACTCCATCCTTGTCCGACCGACCTTGAGGTCGTCCCTTCGCAAAAAAGGAAGGAAAAAATCGCTTGAGGCTCTCTTTTGTCCGCACCATTGTTTTTGGCTCAAATGTGGTTGACAGGTGCAAGGTTCAAGGTTTCAGGTTCAAGGCAGTTGCTTTCCTTTTTCCCTTGCACCCTGCACCTTGCACCTTTTATTCATTACTCCCAACTGACAATATCCTTATTGTTGCCATCTCCGCCTTCAGCCCCGTCGGCCCCGTAGCTGAAGAGGTCGTATTGCCCGTGATCGCCAGGGGATTTGTATTGAAAAGGCTTGCCCCACGCATCTGGAGGCACAGGCTTGGGTAGATAGGGCCCGTCCCAGGCCTCCAGACCTTCGGGCTTCTCCCTGAGAGCATTGAGTCCCTCTTCAGTCGTGGGGTAACGGCCGGTATCCAGACGAAACTCGTCCAGCGCGGAACCGAGAAGGGCGATCTGTGTGCTGGTGGTTTTGATCTTGGCCTTGTCCACCTTCCCAAAAAATTTTGGTGCCACCAGGGCCGAGAGAAGTCCCAAGATGATGATCACCACCAGGATCTCGATGAGCGTGAAACCCTTTTCCTTGGACAAAGTGCGGTTCAATGGCCGTTTCATATAACGTCCCTCCTCATGGTATATCGGCACCTGTTTGTTTATCATTGGTGTTCATTCGAAATATCAACGTAACCCGTCTCGGGCCGGGAGGCCTCGTAGAACGCATCCATCATCCGAGCCAGGCTCTCAGTCCACGGCGGTGAAGTGATCCCGAAAACCCTCTTGATCAGCGAGCAGTCCAGCACGGAATAGGACGGTCTCCTGGCGGGAGAGGGGTATTCGGAAGTCTTGATGGGTTGCACCTCTCTTACGCGAAAGACCTCGCGATGCCTTGCCAGTTCAAATATCTTGACCGCAAATCCGTGCCAGGAGGTCTCGCCCCCGCCACAATAGTGGTAGGTCCCCCACGATACGCGCCTAACGCGAATTCGGGCCGCAACGGTCAAAACCGCCATTGCAAGGTCGGCCGCGTGGGTCGGAGAACCCCACTGATCATCCACCACCCTCAAAGTTTCTCTCTCGCGGCCCAGCTGGAGCATGGTCTTCACGAAATTCTTTCCCCACCTGGAGTAGAGCCAGGAGGTCCGCACGATAATGTGCTCATCGAGGAGCGACCGGATCCCGGCTTCTCCTTCCGCCTTGCTCAGGCCGTAGACGGATAGGGGGTCGACCGCGTCCGTTTCCAGATAGGGCGCGCCCTTTTGGCCATCAAAAACAAAATCGGTCGAAGCGTGGATGAGAGGGATCTTCGCCCGTGCACAAGCGGCCGCCACGTGGGTCGCACCGTCCCGATTCACGGCAAAGGCCCGCGCCGCATCGGATTCGGCCTGATCCACGGCCGTGTATGCCGCGGCGTTGATGACCATGGCAGGCCCGTTCTCAGACACCGCCCTTTCCACACCGGGCCTGTCGGTGATGTCCAGGGCCTTGTGGTCCAGGCCCATGGCCTCAAGCCCGAAAGACCGTGCGTTTTCTGTCAGCTCCCGCCCGAGCTGACCGTTTGCCCCGAGAACCAATATCTTCACTTCGCCCCTTCGAAGGCGGGCAGTCTCTCTGTCGGAAGGTCCTTGAGGCAACCATACCGGATGTCCTTGTCCGAAATGAGGGGGTCTTTCACCGGCCAGTCGATGCCCAGATCCGGGTCGTTCCAAATGATGCCCCCTTCGCTGCCCGGATGATAGAGGTCGCTACATTTGTAAGTCATGATGGCCGTCTCGCTCAGAACACAAAACCCGTGGGCAAAGCCTTCCGGGATGAAGATCTGGCGCTTGTTGTCCTCGGAGAGGCGAGACGCCGACCCACTGCCCGAACCGGGGCGAGCCCCGCCGGATGTCCACTGCCACGTCAAAGATCTCCCCCTTGACCACCATGATCAGCTTGGCCTGATCGTGGGGGTGCTGGTAGTGAAGGCCCCGCAACGTCCCCCCGACGGAAAAGGAAAGGTTATCCTGCACAAACAATTGCGCAAAACCTGCCGCCCGGTACCGCTCTCTGTGGTAAGTCTCGGTAAAAAACCCCCTGGCGTCAGCGTAAACCGCCGGCTCAATGATGCAGACCCCATCGAGGGACGACGCCAGGAACTTCATCCCCGCCCCCTTTCCTGGGCCAAGATCTTCAAAAGATACTGGCCGTACCCGTTCTTGCCCAAAGGGGTGGCGAGCCGCTCAAGCTGGGCTTCTCCGATGTATCCCATCCGGTAGGCGATTTCCTCCACACAGGAGACCTTCAACCCCTGTCTTTCCTCGATCACCTGGATGAAGTTGCCCGCCTGGATCAGGCTCTCGTGGGTCCCGGTGTCCAGCCATGCGATCCCTCTGCCTAGCCGCTCCACGAACAGACCACCCATGTCCAGATAGGCACGGTTGACGTCGGTGATCTCCAGTTCCCCCCTGGGCGAGGGCTTAAGCCGCGCTGCGATATCCAGGACCCGGTTGTCGTAGAAATATAGGCCCGTGACCGCGTAATTGGACTTGGGCGCTTTGGGCTTTTCCTCGATGTCCACCACCCGCCCGTCCTGGGCAAAGGCCACCACGCCGTACCGCTCCGGGTCCCTCACCCAGTAGCCGAAGACCCGGGCACCCGCTTCAAGCGATGCGGCCCGCCTCAACTTCTGCACCAACCCATGGCCGTAAAAGATGTTGTCTCCCAGCACCATGCATACGGGGTCCTTCCCCACGAACGTCCGACCGATGAGGAATGCCTGGGCAAGTCCCTCGGGCTTTGGCTGCTCCGCATAGGTAAACCGAAGCCCCCATTGGGATCCATCATCAAGGAGGGCCCGAAATCGAGGCAAGTCCTCGGGGGTGGAGATGATCAGGATGTCACGAATCCCTGCCAGCATGAGGACCGAGAGGGGATAATAGATCATGGGCTTGTCATACACGGGCAGGAGCTGTTTGCTCACCACACGTGTGATGGGATAAAGTCGCGTGCCGGCGCCCCCGGCTAGGATGATGCCCTTCATAGACACCCCAGTAAGAAGTGATCAGTGGTCAGTAATCAGTGATCAGTAAAGGCGAAGAAACCAAAGAAGCGAATAGTGACCAATAAGCGGTGAGCAGTAGCGACCTTCAAAGGCAAAGTGCAAAAAGAGAGCTTTTGAATCATTGATCACTCGCCTTCCCCCGTCTTTACTGATCACTGATCACTGATCACTGATCACTCGCCTTCCCTCGTTTCCCATAATTTAGCTCGATCCACCTGCGGTAATCCCCGCTCCTGACCGATTGGACCCATGCCATGTTGCTGAGATACCAGTCCACGGTCAACCCAAGAGCCTCTTCGAACCCGTGACCGGGACACCACCCAAGGTCCCGCCTGATCTTCGTGGCGTCAATGGCGTATCGCCGGTCATGGCCCGGCCGGTCCTTGACGAACCGGATCAGGTGGTGGCTCGACGTTGTCCCCGATCGATCAAGCCTGCGGTCGAGGGCATCACACAATTGACGCACGATCTCGACGTTCTGGCGCTCGGCCGCACCGCCGATGTTGTAGGTCTCCCCCGGTTTCCCTTTCTCGAAGACTCGGAGAAGGGCGTCACAGTGATCGATCACGTAGATCCAGTCGCGTACGTTCTTCCCGTCTCCGTAAACCGGCAGGGCCTTCTGCTCAAGGATATTGATGATCATCAGGGGGATGAGCTTCTCAGGAAACTGGTAAGGGCCGAAGTTGTTGGAGCAGTTGGTGATGAGGGTGGGAAGCCCGTAGGTGCGATGGTAGGCCTTCACGAAATGGTCGGAAGAGGCCTTGGAGGCGGAGTAGGGGCTCGAAGGATCATAAGGGGTCCGCTCGAGGAAGTACCCTTCGGGGCCAAGGCTGCCGTACACCTCGTCGGTCGAAATGTGGAGGAAACGAAACCCCTCGGGCCTCCCCCTTTTTTCCCAGGCCCGAAGGCATGCTTCGAGCAGCCGGAACGTGCCGATCACGTTGGTTTCCACAAAGGCCTCGGGGCCGAGGATGGAGCGGTCCACGTGGGATTCCGCGGCGAAATGTATCACCCCCTCAATGGCCTCTTCCTCAAAAAGACGGTCCAGGAGTCGGCCGTCCCGGATGTCTCCGTGGACGAAACGATGTTTTTCCCCCTCGACAGGGGGGAGGTCCCGGAGGCTCGCCGGATTCCCCGCGTAGGTCAACGCGTCCAGATTGAGGATTTGCCAATGTGGCCTCTGGCGGAGGGCGTGACGAATGAAGTTCGTGCCGATGAAACCGGCCCCCCCGGTGACCAGGATGCGCCCGGTTGTCGTCGCTGCGCTTGGCTCAGGTTTTGAAGTAATCGATGACACTTTGAATCATGGCCTCCAGATCGTAGGTCGGCTTCCATCCGATCATACGTCGTATCTTCTCTGTGTTGGGACACCGCCGCTCCATGTCCTCAAACCCCGGACCATATGCCTTCTCATAAGGAAGATGGTCGATCTGGGAATCGCTAGCCGTCATCTCTTTCACCCTCTGCGCCAGGTCGTTGATGGTGACCTCCGCTTCGTTTCCCACATTGAAGATCTCGCCCTCGGCCGCTGGCTCTTCCATTAGTCGGATCAGGGCGTCCACCACATCCTTGACGTGGGTGAAGCTCCTGCTCTGGGCTCCCTCGCCGTATACCGTGATAGGCTTTCCCAGAAGGGCGCTCTGGACGAAGTTTGGCAGGACCATGCCGTATTGACCCGTCTGTCTGGGCCCCACCGTGTTGAAAAGCCGAACAATGACCACGGGGAGCTTCTTTTCGTCATGGTATGCAAGGGCAAGGAATTCATCCAGGGTCTTGGAGCAGGCATAGGCCCAGCGCCTTTTTTTCACCGGGCCCATGACCCGATTATCCTCCTCCGACAGGCTGTGCTCCACATGCTTTCCGTAGACTTCCGAAGTGGAGGCGATCAGAACCTTGCGCTTGAATTGATTGGCCAGGCGGAGCACCACCTCGGAGCCCTTGACGTTTGTATCGATCGTCTCTACGGGGTGATCCATGACGTTACGCACGCCGACGGCGGCAGCGAGGTGATAGACGTGGTCCACCTTGAAAACCAGTTCGTTCATCACGGATTCATTCAGAATCGTATCCACAATCAGGTGAAACCGCTCGTGGCCTTGAATGCCAACCACGTTAACCAGCCTCCCCGTCCAGAGGTTGTCAATGGCGAACACCTCGTGGTTCATGGCCAATAGCCTTTCGGCCAGGTGGGATCCGATGAACCCCGCACCCCCTGTTATTAGAATCTTCATTTCACTCGCTCCGCGTGCCTTCGTAAAAAAGATGCAAGGTTCAAGGTTTCAGGTCCAAGGTATTTGGTTTTTTCCCCTTGCACCTTGAACCCTGTACCTGGAACCTTTCCTTCACACAGCTCCGCTCCTTCGGTGCCAGAACACCGAAATGAAGGACAGGTACGAGGTGCAAGGTTTGAGGTTCAAGGTAGTTGCCTTTTGCTCTTCCCTCCTTGCACCTTGTACCTGAGACCTTGCGCCTTTCCTTCACATCACCTTTTCGAGTGACCACCCCTCGATTTCCACTTCGAGCGAGCGCTGCAAGAGCTCCACGGACACGACCACTTTCTCAGTTTGCGCCCTGTGCCGTAGGTAATACCCCACCAGCCCCTTCAGGGGGCCCTCCATGATCATCACCCGATCGCCCTTGTTCATGTAGCCCCGGTTGGCCACCGTCCGATCCGTGCCGTCGAGGATCATGAGCGATGCGATCTCCTGATCATTGGCCGGAACCGCCTTCCCCTTGAATCCAACGATCCGAACCACACCAACGGTCTTGAGCACCTGATGGTATTCCTCCGGCTCCAGGTCCGAGTGGAAAAAAATGTACCCGGGCAGCATGGGGATAAAGATCTTCTTGCGTCGGTCTTTACGCTGGCTCATCACCTGGAGGCGGGGCAAGAACGACTCGATGGATTTGGCGCTCAATCCCTCGTAGACCTTCTGCTCGAAATGGCTGCGTGTGTGGATTGCGTACCACTTGCTGTTTTCGTTGATCATAGGCGCGCGATTCTCAGGGGATCCACCCCGCTTTCGGTCAAGAAACCCAAGTCCCGCTCGGGGTCCTCCAGCCTTGTCAGCAGGATGACATCCCAGTCCCCCTGGTTCAGGCGACTCGGATCGTCCACCTTGAAGCCAAAGAACTCTCTTGACTTGTGCGACGTGTCAACAATCCCCACCAGTCTGAGGTCTGTCAGTTGCATGTAGAGATAAGCCAGCTCCGCCACCTCGCCGACGCCGAAAAAGAGGATTGAACGCGACTGGCTGGCCTCCAGCTCGCGAAACTTCTCCAGAAGCAGCGCCCTGACTTCACGGTAGAAATCCACCGAATATCTGAGGTAATCTACAGTGAGCCTGCTCTTTCGGGCCAGTCCCTCGGGCGTGAGGAAATACTTCACCCTATTCCTAGGCATGGTCATAATTTTGAAATATCCCTTATTGACGAGCCGCTTGAGGAATCGGTTGACAAGCCCCAAGGACAGGTTCAAACGACGGGCAAGGTCCCGCTGACTTCGGGCCCCATTCTGCCCGATTTCGCCCATCAATCTCAAGATATGAATGTCATCCTTGTGCAAGTGCGCCGCCCGATGGATAAAGTTGGATGGTGGGTGGTGCGAACAAGCGAACGTTCAATTATTGAACACTTGAAGGGGTTATGTTCAATATTTGAACGTCCTTGTCAAGTGAAAACACGGGCAAGCTCAAACCCGAAAAGGAGGACGGATATGGAAATGTGGAAACGCACGCTTCTCGCCGTCGGGATCGTGGCGGTGGACGCCGCGGTCTTCTTCGTGCCGTTGACGGCCCTGTTCCTGGCCTATATACTGCTCTTCAATCCGCCGTGGGCTCGTTCTTTCTTGGAGGGCCTTGACCGATGACCAAAGCCATGGAGGAGAAGAATGGACTGCAACAAGGCGACAAACTTAAAGCGCTGCAACTGCTCTTATGATTCTTGTGCCAGAAAAGGTATCTGTTGTGAGTGTCTCTCCTATCACCTGAAGATGCGAGAATTGCCCGGATGTTGTTTTCCGAAGGCGGACGAGGCCACCTACGATCGCTCCTTCGATCATTTCGCGCGCCTGGTCCAGGCAAGAAAGATCTGAATTTACTGACGTCCGAGCGGTCTATCATCGGTTGGCGGTTCCCATGTCCTCCCCCCGAAAAAGAATCCTGGTCCAAAGGCCCGGCGACGATGAGGTCCTGCGTCTGGACCATACGCCCATCGAAGATCCCGGACCCGGCCAAGTCCAGGTGGCGGTCAAGGCCTGCGGGATCAATTTTGCGGACATCAGCGTGCGGCTGGGTCTTTACAAAGCGGCAGAGGGGCTCTATCCCCTTTGCCCCGGTTTTGAGTTCGCAGGCCTTGTCAAGGCGGTGGGGAAGGATGTGGTTGCATTCCATGAAGGGGACAGGGTCTTCGGGGCGACCCGGTTCGGGGGGTATGCGTCGGTGGTCAACTGCCCGCCGGAGCATCTCTGGGCCATGCCGGCCCACTGGGGATTCAACCGCGGCGCCGCGTTCCCAGTGGCTTACCTGACAGCGGCCCATGCCCTCTACCATATTGGGCACCTCCGAGCCACCGACCTTGTCATGGTCCATTCCGCGGCGGGAGGGGTGGGCACGGCCCTGCTCCATCTTCTAAAAAAAGAGGGAAACGTGTCCGTTGGCGTGGTGGGCCGATCGGAAAAGACCCACGCCGCCCGTGAGGCAGGGGCTTCCTATGTCATCGACAAGGGCCGGGAAAATCTCTGGCGAAGGGCGGAGGAGATCAGCCCCTCCGGCTACGACCTAATCCTGGACGCAGTGGGCCCAGAGACACTTGGCGGCTCCTACCGTCACCTCAAACCTGGAGGCAGGCTCCTGGTTTACGGTTTTGCATCCATGTTCTCCCCTTCCGGCAAAAAGAACTATCCCCGCCTCATCTGGAGGTATTTCAGGACGCCTCGCTTCAACCCCTTCGATATGACCCTCTCAAACAAGACTGTAAGCGGCTTCAACCTGATCTTCCTGTTCGACAAGGTGGCAATCTTCCGCGAGATGATGAATGGTCTCCTCACCTGGGACCGGGCCGGTCATCTCCCCACCATGCCCACGACCGTCTATGCCTTCGAGGAGGTGGCGGCCGCCCACAGGGCCATGGAATCCGGGAAGACCATGGGCAAGCTGGTTCTCGTCCTGGATAAGGATCCCTGCAGGGTCTAGGGTGCAGCCAGTTTATCGAGCTTGGCCACGAAATGGAGTGATCGCCGGTCCAGGAAGAACGAGGCAGGCCAGGGATAGAGCCCCAGGTCCTCCTGCCAGATGCCTTTGCGGAGCCCCAGGGTCTGAAAGGCCGCCTGCCATTTTCCTCTGGTCCAGTAATTAAAAGGTAGCCTTACCGAATGCCGGGCGTTCCCGATGATGTCCATGATCCTCAAAGTTCGTTCGGAGATGGGGCCGCTGACGATATGGTCCTTCACAATAATACTCGCCCGGGCGACGCGCCAGGCCTCGCGCAGGCAACTTAAGGGGTCATCGGTGTGATGAAGCACATCGATGAACATGACCGCGTCAAAACTCGAATCCCCGTAGGGCAATCGCAGGCCGTCATAGGGGTCCACGGGGATGAGGGTCTTCCTCCGTATGAGGACATCGACGCCCCTTACCACGATGTCGGGCCGGTGATGCAACAGGGATGAGGCCAGCGCACCATCGCCGGTTCCAACATCCAGGAGATGGGCACCCGGTGGGATGATCCTGGCGAGGCAATCGGACAGGACTCGGATACGCCGCTCATAAACGTATGTCTGGTGAACCCATCCCACAAAACCGACTGGAAGGCTGCCTCGATGATTATTCATTCGAATGGATAGCGCCGCCTAAAGGGATTGTGTGGCAGACCAATGCGGGTCGAATCCGGATGGAGGTCTGGTCGGGACGACTGGATTTGAACCAGCGACTCCCGCGTCCCGAACGCGGTGCTCTACCAGACTGAGCCACGTCCCGACCTTGTTGAATTTATAACCTACTTCACTCCCACAGGCAAGGGTAATTTACTGCCGACCACGGCCACGAAGTTTTCCATGACTCTTGCCGTGGCCCCCCAGATCACCTCACCCCCGAACGCGAAGACCGGGCTCTGATATGTCCTGCCTTGGTACAGGACCTCACTCATAAGAGGCTCGCCAGAGAAACGTCGAAAAACGTGAAGCGGCACGGTCAGAATACTTTCCACCTCAAAGGGATTGATCTCAAATGCATAACCCGAAGGGACCACCCCCACAAAGGGGTGGATAATGAAGTTGGACGCCATCGTCGCGGCCTCGTCGAGACTGCCGAGGATATCGAGGGCTTCCGGTTTGAGCCCGATCTCCTCTTCGGATTCCCTCAGCATGGCCTGAAGCGGAGACGTGTCATGGGCCTCGACGGCGCCGCCCGGAAAGGAAATCTGCCCCTTGTGGTGGGCAACCTTGTCCGAGCGCTTCGTGAAGAGAACCGCCCAGTCACCCTCGCAGCAGAGAAGAGGGACCAGCACGGCCGCGTGCCTGCGCACCGTCCCGCTACCGGGCGGGAGGGTTTTCGGGCGGCGGGTCGAAAGGATGTTTCGAATGGCGTGAGACAGATCCGCCGGATTGCACATGCGTTGGGCCGTTTTTCCGGCCTTTTCCCCCTTTTCAGACAACTCCGTAGGTCTCCAGATATTCATCGAAACGGGCCTTGGTCCCCAAGTCGATCGCCGACTTTCGACCCCGCATGAGCACGGGGACCTTCTCACGATAGAGGAACCCCACCACCTCGCGAATCCCTGCCGCCGCATAAACCGGGACGCCGGTTTGGGTGACGAACTCCTCTATGGCGTTGCGCCCCTTCTTGCCGAGGACCACCCGGCCCGCCTCGTCATGGACCGCTGTGGTCTGCTCCCTGTCGATCACGACACCAACGGCCATCACCGTGAGCACCGTCTGCATCCGCCTGGCCTCTTCCTCAATTTTCGACAGGAGCTCCATCTTGGTGGCCATGGAGGTGGCCACATCGTCGAGGATCATGATCCGGCACTGATCGAAAAAGCTCCCATTCACAAAAAGGCCTTTCGTCCCGCTCGCCTCCCCGTGGGTCTTGGCCTCTTTTCGGTCGTATTCAAAGGGAAGATCACGCCCGTCTTCCCTCCACAGGGCAATGCTCGTCGCAAGCGCAAGGGCGCTCCCTTTGTAGGAGGGGCCGAGAATCACGTCCGTCTGTTCGAGCAGGCCATGGGCCGCCATCATTCGTGCAAAAACCGACCCGATCTCCAGACACAACCGCCCGGTCTTGAACATGGCCGTGTTCACGAAATAGGGAGAGGGCCTCCCGTCCTTCAGAACCAGGTGGTCATCGAAGAAAAGGGCCCCCGTCTCGGCCAGGATCAAGGCCAGGTCTTCCTTGTATCGTTCCATCTCTATCACTTGTCGTTTGTCATGGGTGATTGGTCATTCGACCCTTTGCCCCGTGCGCCTTGAGCCCTGATCCGTCGGCCTTCTTTATAACCCAAACAATAGGGCTTATCAACCTCCGAGCCTCAAACCAAACGGACGGAGCCGTGGATGAGCGCCGCCAATTGCCGTCACGCGTCTTGACATCTCCCTCCAATCGAGGTAGCAGGTAAAAATTGACCCTGGTTTCGGCGACACGATTAACAAGGACCGATCGACGCAGCTGGAGGTAAAACCATGAATGAAGAACAGGTCGGTGTGGTCATCAAATTCTTTGCCAAGCCAAGCGTCGCTGCCATCGAAGTGACCGGCGGGGCCATCAGGAAGGGTGACCGGATTGCCTTCAAGGGTCACTCGACCGATTTCACCGAAGAGGTCAAGAGCATGGAGATCGACAACAAGACCGTGGAGGCGGCTAAACCGGGAGACATGGTCGGCCTCAAGGTGTCCCAAAGGGTCCGCGAGAACGACAAGGTCTACAAGGTGGTCGAATAGCCCTCCACCGCTTTCAGCGCCTTGGGGATGAGCTTTCTCACAAAGACCTCCCGGTCAAGGACGTTCATGCGCATGAACCGATGGTAGCCTGGATGGTCCTCGCTGAGGGCAGGGGTCTGGGCCTGGAGATCGGGGGCCACCTCCTCGAAACGGAGGATAAGCTCAACCAGGGTCAAGGGTTCACCTGGGTAGCCTTCAAGCCAGCCGAGCCGCTTCATGATCTCGAATCGGATCAGGTCCAGGAGAAAAATGTAGCGGTCGATGACGGCCATTTTCTTTCTCGGATCAAGCTCGTTGAATTCAAAAGCAGACCCCATGTTCTGAAGATTCATGGCCAGGTCATAGATGTAAAAGGCCCCCCTCTCCTTCCCCTGTGCCAGGAATCCCAGGGTTTCAAGAGAGAGATCCCCAAGACGGGTCGAAACCCCGAAGTCTTCCCCGAATCCGCTCACCCAGTTTCGGTATCCCCGCTTTGCGGCAAGATGCAGACGGCCCTTTTCCAGATCAATGACAGGCGACATATCCCTCATCCAGCCGGGTTGCTTTCCGTTTGTTCGCTCATCATCAGACCACAACGAGGACAGGTCTCCCCTTTCAGATGCTTCAGGCCGCAACGGGGGCAAGGGGTGAATCTTTCAAAATGCGCCACGGCCCATGGATGACCCATGCGTTGCTCAAGGCGCTCGCCCCATCCTCGGTCGTAAATGGAAACCTTCCCCCCCGCCTCCCGAATGAGCTCCGAGTACTTTCTGGCCTGCCCCAAAGTCAAATCATCCTTAATCACCAGGGGCACACGGGACATCATGCGCTCAAGCACATCCGGCGACGCGCCAAGGGCCGCCATCCTCTGCCTGAATCGCTCATGGCCAGCCAGCACACCCTGGAAAATGATGCAGTATCGCTTGATCATATAAATAGAAAATAGGTTCAAGGTCCAAGGTTTCAGGTTCAAGGCAATGATTCTCCCTCTTCCCTTGTACCTTGTACCTGACGCCTTGCACCTTTCCTTATTTTTTGGTTTCCTTTTTTCCTTGTACCTTGAACCCTGCGCCGAGATTAATAAAAGGTCCAAGGTTTCAGGTTCAAGGCAATGATTCTCCCTCTTCCCTTGTACCTGATGCCTTGCGCCTTTCCTTTATATCCTTTCGAAACCCATCAAGGTTTTCTTGAGTTGAAACTTCGCATTTTTAGCGCCCCGATGGGGGCCGCCCTCTGATCGCCCGCTCGGCATAGGTTGCACGGCCCAATGGGCCCGTTTTCAATGATCGCATAAAACATGTCCAGCGGCGGGGCAGGCGGGCGGTTTTCCGCGCCCATACAAGAAAACCAAAGGCCCGTCAAAAAGTGGTCAGGGTCCGGGCGGTTCCTCACGGTTCGTCCAGACACGCCTTGACAAATCCATAGAATAGCGGAGCCGGTCTCTCCATTCTGGACTTGAGCTCCGGGTGGGCCTGCGTGCCTGCAAAGAATTTCAGGTGGGGAAGTTCGATGAACTCTACGAGCCGTCCGTCAAGGGAGGATCCTGATAGGACGAGTCCGTGCTCTCGGAGAAGGGCGTGATAATCCGGGTTGACCTCATATCGGTGTCTGTGCCTTTCGGAGACCTCCGTCGCACCGTAGAGCCTTCGCACGAGCGAGCCCTCCTGCAGGATGGCCGTGTATGCACCAAGCCGCATGGTTCCGCCTTTTTCCGTGACCTTTTTCTGTTCGGGCAGGATGTCGATGACGGGGTAATGCGTCGTGGGGTCCATCTCTGTTGAGTTCGCGCCCTGCAGACCACACTGGTTCCTTGCGTACTCAATGACGGCCAACTGAAGTCCGAGGCAGAGGCCCAAAAAAGGGATGTCCCGCTCCCTTGCGAGGCGGATGACCTCGATCTTCCCCTCGGTGCCGCGCGAACCAAACCCCCCGGGGATCACGACCCCGTCCATTTCGTCGAGAAAAGAGGTGTCAGTCAGGTCTGTGGTCTCCACCCATCTGAGGTTGATCTTGCAGCCCAGGTGGGCCGAGCAGTGATTGAAGGCCTCGATGATGGAAGCGTAGGAATCCTCCAGCTTTGTGTATTTGCCGCACATGGCCACCGTAAGCTCCCGGGTGGGGTTGCGGATGTTGTCGATGAAGGCCTTCCACCGCCTGAGGTCGGGTGGACTGTATATGTTGAGCTTCTTGTGAATGATCTCCGGCAACCCTTCCTGATCGAAAATGAGAGGGATCTCGTAGATGTCCTCCACATCCAGCCCTGTGATGACGGCCTCTGGCTGCACGTCACAGAAATTTGAGATCTTGACCTTGATCTCCCGGGTCAGGAACTGGGGGCATCTTCCGATGATGATGTCCGGAAAGATGCCTCGCTGCTTGAGCAGATTCACGCTCTGCTGGGTGGGTTTTGATTTCTGCTCGTTCACGCCGTAAGGGATGGGCACGTAAGTGAGGTGGACATAGAGGATATTCGCTCTTCCCACGTCTTCTTTCATCTGGCGCATGGCCTCGAGGAAGAGCTCGTTTTCAATGTCGCCCACCGTCCCCCCGATCTCGACGAGAATCAGATCCGGCTGCTCCTCCCTTGCCACCTCGAAGAGGTGATTCTTGATGACATCCGTCACATGGGGAATGTACTGGACGGTCTTCCCCAGGTAGTCGCCCCTCCTCTCCTTTTTCCTGACCATGTCAAACACCTTTCCCATGGTCAGGTTCCACTTGGACTTGCAGTTGACCCCCAGGAAGCGCTCATAATGGCCGAAATCCATGTCCACTTCCCCGCCGTCGTCCAGCACAAAGACCTCTCCGTGTTCGAAGGGGTTCATGGTTCCGGGGTCAACGTTCAAGTAGCCATCGCATTTGACAGGGACGATCTTCAACCTCGAAGAGAGAAGATACCCGATGGAGGCCGATGCAATCCCCTTTCCGAGCCCGGAAAGGACGCCGCCGGTCACGATGATGTATTTCGTTGGCATGTTCTAGAGATCTTTCTAACTGGACGTCGTCTGGTAGGTGTTTGGATGAATTTTTAAAACACTAGAGGGATTAAACCGTTTAGTCAAGCCGCAAAATAGGTGCAGGGTCGTGCCCGTGAAGCCATGCCATTTGTGAGCTGAGCGCCATGGCACCCCCGACACACTGTCTCAAACGCGTCGAGATCCAAATCCGCCATAAACGTCTCCAAGCCTCTATATGTTAGGTTTATAATACGCTTAACCACCATATCTTGTTATTTCAAGTTGACAAACCCACTCTTGGCAAATAAAGTGCATTAGTCTTCTGGTGAGTGTTTCGCGTTGGTCCGTTTTGTCAATAAACGCCATGTGGATAGGGACTTGACATGTCGAGGCAGAAAATCTTGATCATCGATGATGAGCGGCCTTTATGTGAGCTGTTGCTTGAAGCCCTTTGCATGCAGGGACCCTACCATGTTGACCATGCCCTGAATGGTAAGGAAGGGTATGAAAAATACAAGGCGATTCTGCCGGACCTGGTGGTCATGGACATCCACATGCCCCTGATGGATGGCTATGAATCATCCCGAAGAATCAAGGCCTTCGACCCACACGCCAAGATCCTGGTCCTCACCGGAAACACCACGGATGTCCGGGCCACGCAGGCCATGAATGAGGGAATCGCCTTGAAGCTGCTTCAAAAGCCACTTAGACTGAAAGAGCTGTCCCGCATCATAGAGGACAGCCTCGCTTCCACCTGACTCGGATAAACCGGAAATTCTAAACAATACCGAATATCGATTGTTCAAATTTTCAAATCCGGCCTGTTCACCGGTCCGCCGCACCTCTGCCGGATGGCGTATTCGCGAACGGCCATCATTACCGTAACCAGTTTTGTCCCGCGGGACCGCGGGATTGCGATTTGTGGTCATTCGGATTTGTTTCGGATTTTTCGATAGTCGAATTTTTCTGCCACAAAAAATACAAATTCCGGAACGAAGATACGCAAACCTCAACCTCTTATGAAAGTGTGTCACATGGCGCCGCTCGTTGCGATCATAGGGAGGCCCAACGTGGGCAAGTCCACCCTTTTCAATCGGCTTACTCGGACCTCTAACGCCCTGGTGGACGACCGCCCCGGCATCACCAGAGACCGGCTCTATGCAACCGTGACCATCGATGACGTCCCGCTCACCCTCATCGATACGGGCGGATTCGACGATGCGGGCCATGACCCCCTGGCCAGGAAGGTGAAAGACCAGGTGGAGATGGCCTTGGATGAAGCGGATGCCATCGTCCTGGTCGTTGACGGCCGTCAAGGCCTGATGCCCGGTGACGAACTGCTTTATGAGCGACTGCGGCGGAGGGGCAAAAAGGTATTTGTTGCGGCAAACAAGGTCGATGGCCCGGAGCTGGACCACCTCGCCGCCGATTTCTTCAAACTGGGCGCCAGCCAGATCCACCCTGTGTCGGCGGCGCACGGCTACGGGGTGAAGTCCCTCATAAGCCAAATCGCGCAAGAGCTCCCGGTGGAAGCCCCGCCCGACGCGGAAGACCCATCCCGCGTAAGGATCGCCATTGTCGGCAAGCCCAACGTCGGCAAGTCCTCCCTCATCAACAAGATCATCGGTAAGGAACGTTTACTCGTGAGCGAACGGCCCGGGACCACCAGGGACGCCGTGGATGTGGCCTTTGAGTGGGGGGGCAACCCCTATCTTCTTATCGACACCGCTGGCATCCGCAGAAAAGGGAAGGTAACTGAAAAGATAGAGAAATTCTCCGTGATCAAGGCCCTCAGCGGCCTCAGGCGTTGTGACGTGGCGGTGGTCGTGCTGGATGCTTACGAAGGCGTGACCGATCAGGATGTGAGAATTTGCGGTTACGCCTTCGAGGAGACCAAACCGGTGCTCATTGCGCTAAACAAATGGGATCTGGTCAAGGGGGATCCCGGCAAGAAGCGAGTCCTGGAAGTCGGGATCGACCGGCTGCTTCATTTCATCGCCTACGCACCAAAGATTTACATCTCCGCCCTCACGGGCGAACGGGTCACGACCCTGTTTCGAAAGGCCGACGAACTGTTCGGCCAGTATGCCCGACGGGTGCAAACTTCCGACGTCAACAAAGCGATCCAGGAAACGATCGAGCAACACCCTCCGCCCCGGGTCGGAAGAGGACAACTGAAATTCTTCTATGCTACGCAGGCCCAAACCAGGCCGCCCGTGTTCGTGGTGTTCGTGAACCGACCGGAGTGGGTCCATTTCTCCTACAAGCGCTTTATCATCAACCGCTTGAAGGCCTCCTTCCAGCTCGACCTGATTCCCATAAGGGTCCTCTTCAGGAAGAAATAGGAACCCATAGCACGATCCCAAGGTCTAGCCGCACATGACGATCACCGAGCGGCGCACGCCTAACGTCTGGCGCTCTTCTTCGTGGTTAGCCCTGCCTTGCATCCCCGCCGGTTAGGGCCATCATATCAAAAATACTGCTGATTCTTGAAGATCATTTCCACTCTTCGGTTAAGGGCCCTCCCTGCGGCCGAATTGTTGGGTGCGAGCGGCCTCTTTTCTCCGTACCCTGCGATAGCCATGAAATCGGGCGGAAGGTTCTCCTCTTTGATCAGGTACTCGAGCACGGCATAGGCCCTCGCAAGGGAGAGGGCATCGTTTGAAGAAAACCGATCGTTGTGGATAGGCACGTTGTCCGTGTGACCGTCGATATAGATCTGGTAACGCGACAATCGAATGAACTTTGCCACATGACTCAGGACAGGCTTAAACGTTTCTTTCACCTCTGCGCTTCCGGGGTTGAACAGAACCCCCTGCCCAAAGGTCAGTTTCAGTCCATCGTCGATGTTCTGGAAAACCACTTCGTTTCCTGATGCGGCAAAAGGATTCTCGATCAGGTCCGATACGACCTCCTCCTCGGTCTCGTTTCTGTCCCGCTTGGCAATGAGGGCATCCTTGAGCTGCTCGTATAACCCTTCGATCAAGACCTCCTTGGGTTGATAAATCTCCCCCTGATCTTTGAAAAGAAGGATGCCGCACGAACCGGTGAAGTTGTGAAAATAGCTCTTCAGCGTGAGGTCATCCATGGAGGACATGGAGAGGAGCAGCACGAAGAAGGTCAGGAGCAAGGTGGAGAGGTCTGAAAAGGTCACCATCCATGAACTGGTTGAGGCTTCCTCACCTTCATGCGATTTCCTACGGCTTTGTTTTGTGGCCATCATCATCGAGACCAAAGAGAAATCCCTTGAAATCAAGGAGAAATCCCCCCTGGCCCCCTCTCGCCCTTAGACTGTGTGGGATCGTAGTGCGATAGTCGCATATGATTTCCACCTGTCGGTTGAACCCGTCTTTTAATCCGGGGCTTGCACGCTTGGGCGGAACGGTCCCGAACCCGTGGGCCACCATCTTTTCGGGCTCAACATTACCGTGGGCCTGGAAAAAATGGTATACGGCCTGGGCCCTTCTGGATGAAAGCATCATCCTTTTCTTGAAATCGTCCGGATCCAGGAGTATTTCGGTCGGGTCCGCGTATCCCCTCAACTCCACCAGCCTTGGGACTTCCCGAAGGACATCCGCGAGCTCTGAAAGAAAAGGCAATCGACTCTGGTCTATCTCATCGCTTTCCTGTTTGAAAAGCACCTTGTTGCTCAGGGCGATGATGATCCTCTCTCCTTCCTGTGTAACCACCATGTCCGATTCGAGGCCATTTTTGAAGGAGATGTTCTGCAGCTGTTCGAAGCGGATTTCCTCTTTTGTGAGCGGCACGGTTCCGACCGTGACATTAAGCCCCTTGTCGGCACCGATCACCGATTGCGCCCCGGGCTTGAAACCGAAGGCTCCCACCAGGGAGTTCAAGGCCTCCCTTTTCTTCCGACTGTCTATGACGGAAAGGCTCAGAAGGAGAACGAAAAAGGTCAGGAGTAGCGTCATCAGATCAGTATAGGTAGTCATCCAGCTGTTGGTATCAATCTTGTTCTCCGGCTTCTTGGGCTTTGGCATGGTCTACTTTTTTTCCCGCGGCGATTCGACAACAATTTGTCGAACCTGTCAAAAATATGGCCAGATTCGCGCTGGCGGCCTCACTGGCAGGCTTTAGACCGCAACGCGCATTCTTTCAAAGAAAGCCGCATCAGGGGCGCTCCGGCGTGGCTTGCCCGCACGAGGGTCCTGATTCCGTTTTCTCTCACCGCACATGAGAGTGAGCAAAGCCCGTGCCAGGACCTGCTTAGGGATAACATAGTGAATTCAATAGTATTTTAAGATCTGTCTCGGATCGGATCCTATACGGGGCGCGTCAAAATTTATGCTTTCAATTCTCCTGCCGATTCTCTAAAATCCCGTGGACGATCGAGCGCCCCTGACCCGATGGCTGCCAATACGAAGAAACAGTCAATGCTGATAGGGTGAACGGCCGCGAAGGCGAAGCGGGCTGCCGTAAATGGGAGGATGACATGAAACTTCCGGACATTACATATGAAAAGGACAACCCTTTGGCCGTTATCTCCATGGACCGGCCGGATATCAAAAACGCCTTCACCGAGGCCATGCTTGAGAGCCTGCAAGAGGCCCTTACGGATGCCGGCCGGGATCCGTCCGTCCGTGTGATCCTCCTGACCGGCCGCGACGCCTTCAGCGCTGGCGGAAACGTGAAGGAAATGGCCGAAGGGAAGCTCGCTTCATGGGACATGAAACGATACCTCACGGATCGTGTGCAACCGATTCCGCTATTGATCGAGGCGTTGGACAAACCCACTGTCGCCTGCGTGGACGGGCCCGCCTACGGCGCTGGGTTCGATCTGGCACTTGCCTGCGACATCCGGATCGCCTCCGAGCATGCGAGGTTTTGTGCGAGTTTCGTGAAGCTGGGGCTCGCCCCTGGTGACGGAGGAGCCTATTTTCTCCCAAGAATCGTCGGGGTCATGAAGGCCCTGGACATCCTTTGGACGGGCCGAGTGATAAAGGCGGAAGAGGCATTAACCATGGGACTGGTGGAAAAAGTGTTTCCTCCAGCGGAGCTCATGAAGGAGGCCAAACGGTACGCCACACAGATCGCCAAAGGGTCCCCTGACGCCCTGAAGGCGATCAAGCGGGCGGTCTACTCGGGGCTTCGATCGGATCTGCGGTCGCATCTTGACTACATCTCCTCCCAATTGGCCCTTCTCTCTGAAACGGAAGCCCATCGGGACGCCGTGAAGGCCCTTGCAAAAACACTGGGGCCCTGACAAGCCGCGCTGAACACCCTTCTGGCACCCCTCAGTTGATCAATTAGATACATTTAAACTTTTATCTCCTCGTGCCGATCTGAAAGTATACACTTCCGTGCACCTACATGCACTGAAACTCACCCCGACGGGTTAAACAAGAATCGGCGAACGAGGACATTTATGCATCAGAAACCATTTAATTCCGAATCCCACATCAACCGGCTGAAAGAGATCTCTTCATGGGTTTCTTCGGTATTGGACCTGGATCAATTGCTCGAACTGATCATTGAAAGCGGAACCCAGATGATGAACGCCAAGGCGAGCTCCCTGCTCCTGCTGGACCCTAAGACCAACAAACTCTATTTCAAGGTAGCCACAGGCGAAAAAAGGGATGAGGTGAGTAAATACGAGATAGACTTGGGGCAGGGGATTGCGGGGTTTGTGGCGGAAAAAGGGGAACCGCTTCTCATCCCGGATGTGAGCCTGGACCCCCGATGGTACAAAAAGATCAGCGAGTCCATCGGATTCGAGACGAAGTCGATTGCCTGCGTCCCCATGAAAGTGGATGGTGACATCATCGGGGTCGTTGAAATCATTGACAAGGAAGACGGATCCTCCATCACCGGTGAAGACATGAAGCTCCTTACCGCCTTTGCCGAGGTCGCCTCCCTGGGAATTGCGAACGCACGGAAAATCCAACGGGTCAAGCGAGAGAACGAGGATCTGAAAGAGGAACTCAGCGTCAAATATCAGATCGTGGGAGAAAGCCCCTCCTTGAGGAAGGTCATCACTGACGCATTCAAGGTGGCTAACTCCAAGACGAGCACCCTGGTTCTGGGAGAGAGTGGGACCGGAAAGGAACTGCTCGCCAGGCTGATTCACCGGGCAGGTCCAAGGAAAGACAAACCCATGATCGTGATCAACTGTGCCGCCCTTCCGGACACCCTCCTAGAGTCCGAGCTCTTTGGTCACGAAAAAGGGTCCTTCACCGGGGCACTGGCAAGGAAGATAGGGAAATTCGAACTGGCGGACCACGGAACCATATTCCTCGATGAAATTGGAGAGATGAGTCCCGGAATGCAGGCGAAGCTGCTCCGAGTCCTTCAGGAGGGCGTCTTCTATCGGGTTGGAGGAAACGTGCCCATCACGGTGGATGTCCGCGTCATCGCTGCCACGAACCGCAACATCCTCCAGGATATGCATGAGGGCCGTTTCAGGGAAGACCTCTACTACCGTCTCAACGTGGTCCAGATCCATGTACCGTCGCTCAAGGAGAGAAAGGAAGACATCCCCCGCCTTGCCAAATATTTTCTGGACATCTTCAACCAGGAGAGGGGGTTGCCCCATCTGACCATCTCGGACAAGGCCATCGCGCAGATGATTCAGTATGGCTGGCCCGGAAATGTCAGGGAGCTCAAGAATGCCATCGAACGTGCGGTGGTCATGGGCAATGACCACGAGATCCTGCCCGAGCACCTCCCCATCTCTCCGGGTGCACCGAAATCCGGGCTTGAAGTAGGGCTCACGCTGCGACAGGCCCTCAATGCCTTCAAGCGGGATTTCATCAAGTTGAATCTGAATCACACGAGCGGAAACAGGACCGAAGCCGCCAAGATGATGGGCATTCAGAGGACTTACCTCTCCCGCATGATCACGAAACTGGGACTCCAGGAAGTGTGACCTCCTTCCGCTTCTCCCGCCAGTTCTCCCAGATCACGCATTGGGGGCGGAACTTGCAGTATCCGGACGGATCCACACAAGCGGGGCGGGCTTTATGACAGTCCACGCAGTAACCCAGCTGCATTTTCTGGCAGACCAACCGCGCTTCGCGCATCTGGTGAATTCGACACTTCATTGTTCAGGCCCTTCCTAAAACAGGCCCATGGCCACAACCAAACCACAAACACTGTTCGGGTGTCAGGTTTCGGGAGTCAGATGTCAGGATCTGGGGTTGGCTGAAACCTGGAATCTGAAACCTTATCGAGGCGACTTCGCCTGCCGTGGGTCTGTCGGGCAAGGGGATCCTTCCCAGTTTCCACTTGCCATCGATTCCACAGTCGCATAAACTTCAATTTAAGGCCTGCACAGGGATTTCGGCTCGCCAGCGGGTCCTGGGAGCGTCTCTGCATGCCCATGGGTTTGTCTCCCCCCCTTTGGTGCGTGTTCGGCAATGGGCACTATTTTTGACAGACATATGGCCCATGCCTACGAGTCATGGTACCGCTCTTCAGCGGGACGGGCTATCGATCGGGCCTTGGAGCATCTCACCCCCGCCTTGCTGGACCCCAATCCGGGAGACCGAATTCTCGACATCGGCTGCGGCTCGGGAAATCACCTGATCGTCTTCAGCAAGCTTCGGCTGAACGTAAATGGGGTGGACGCATCTCCTTACATGATCTCTCTGGCCAGGCAGAGGCTTGGAGAGCGCTGCACCCTTCGGACCGGGATGGCTGAAGACCTGCCCTTTAATGACAACGAGTTTGATTTCACCGCCCTGATTAACACCCTGGAGTTTCTCGAAGACCCCTTGGAAGCCCTGCGGGAGGCGGGCAGGGTGACCCGAAAAAGGGTCTTCATCGGCGTCATCAACAGCCTTTCTTGGAACGGTTTTTCAAAGAAGGTGCAGGGATACTTCGGAGACTTTCTTTTCAGTCACGCCAAATTCTACTCCCTCTGGCGCTTGAAATCCCTCGTTCGCGAAGCCTATGGCCACGTCCCCGTTTCCTGGTACTGCATCAGGCTGACCCGCCGGTCAGCTCAGAGGCCGGACCGGCTGAGCCGGTCTCCCTTCGGTTCATTGCTGGCTATCTCCGCCACCATGACCCATAAAATCGATCACCTGCAACGTGCCCCTAAAGCTCCGAATCAAAAGGGCGGAGGCGCCGCTGGTTGGAGGCCTGCCGCGGTCCGCGTCCCTTTGTCAATATAAGGGCCGGGTTTTGGACCCGCCAGACCTTGCCTTCCCCCCCGGACCCTGTTAAGATCAAATCCCCCTTTGGAGGGCTTTCAAGGGTTCTTCTTATGGTGGGCCCCCGCTGAGACCTCTTGGGCCTTCTTCCCATCAGCGGGGGTTTATTTTGAGGCTTGTGCCCAAAGGAGGCCGGAAATGAAGCACGAGGATGAACTCGTCCTCAAAATCGCCAAGGAAGTGGTCGTGAAATTCATCGAGGTTGGAAGGCTCTCGGTGAGCTCGTTTGACGAGGTCTGGAACCAGGTTTACGGGGCAATCAAGGGCTCAATCGAGAAGACTCCCGCTGAATCGACAAACGGGCCATGAGGTCCGCGTGGTCAGTATCGCACCTCCACCAGGAAGAGACCCTGCGGCGGCGCCTTTGAGCTTGCCCGCCGCCGATCCCTCGCACCGAGAATCGCTTCAAACCCCGAAGGGTCGATCCGACCCAGGCCCACCTCTACGACCGTGCCAACGATGTTGCGAACCATGTGCCTGAGGAAGCCATCGGCCTCAAGCATGACCCTCAAAAGCCCCCCCTCTCCTCGCCCGATCTCAGCCCTGCAAATGGTCCGCACCGGATTGGTGTTTCCGCTGCCTGAAGAACGAAATGAAGAGAAATCATGGGTGCCCTCCAGCCTGGAAAGGCACTCGGACATCTCCGCCACATCCAGGGGGGTCCGGACGTGCCAGGCATAATGGCGCTGAAACAGATCCCGATCCTCACGGTTTAGGATCCTGTATTCGTAGGCCTTACCCTTCGCACTGTACCTGGCGTGAAATTCAGGGCCCACCTGGCTGATCTCCCTGACGAAGATGTCCTCCGGAAGCAGCGCATTCAGACCCTTTCTGATCACGTCGACGCCCAATCGAGAGCCGGTTCTGAAATGACAGACCTGGCCCAAGGCGTGGACGCCTGCATCCGTTCTGCCGGATGCAATGACGCAGACGGGCTCTTGGAGGATCATCCGAAGCCTCTCCTCTACGCTCTGCTGTATCGTCTCCCCCGCCTTCTGGCGCTGCCAGCCCTGGTACCGGCTTCCATCGTAGGCAAGGATCATCTTGATATTTCTATGCGCCATGGGCCCGTGCGCGATTCCCCCTCCCCCACGATCCCCGAAATCTTAACCGTGACGTGAGAAGGTTCTCGCGTTTCCCCACCTATCAAAAAAAAAGAAGGGAGTCGATCTTGACTCCCTTCTTACCATGTTCAAAAAAGGCCATTCTCCGATAAATGGACAAATACGGTAGCGATTGAGCGTATGAAACGGCGTGGCCCTTTCGTGCTGAAAGCCGCAACCGCCTGAAGGAAAAGGTTCCTAGCGCTTGGAGTACTGATACCTGGCCCTTGCGCCGCGTTGCCCGTACTTCTTTCGTTCCTTCATTCTGGAATCTCTGGTGAGAAACCCTTCTTTCTTGAGGTCCTCCCGCAGGTCAGGGTCCACCGCAAGGAGCACCCGGCTGATCCCATGCCGGATGGCGCCGGCCTGACCCGAGGTGCCCCCACCCCTTACATTCACCAGGAGGTCGTATTTGTCCGCCGTCCCGGTAAGCTTCAAGGGTTGAAGCACCGTCGCCCTGTCGGCTTCTCTCGGGAGATATGCCTCAAAGGACCTTTTGTTTATGACGATCTCCCCGCTGCCTGGTCTCATCCAGACACGGGCAACGGCGGTCTTTCGTTTTCCATTGGCATGCAAAATTTCCGTGGCCATTTAACACTCCAAATTTTCCGGTTTCTGGGCTTCATGGGGATGGTCCGGGCCCACATAGATCTTCAGTTTCTTCAACTGTCGTCTGCCCAGGCTGTTCTTGGGCAGCATCCCTTTCACTGCAAATCGCAAAATCTCTCTGGGTTTCTTTACAAGGAGCTCACGTGCCGAGGTCCGCTTCAGCCCCCCGACGTAACCGGTGTGCCGGTAATAGATCTTCTCTTCCCATTTGCGGCCGGTCATGGCGACCTTTTCAGCGTTGACGACCACCACAAAATCCCCTGTGTCGGCATGAGGCGTAAATATGGGTTTGTGCTTCCCTCTCAGCCGCATGGCGATCTGAGTGGCCAGCCTCCCGAGGACCTTGTCCTTGGCATCGACGACATACCACTTCTTTGGGACGTCCTTCTCTATGGCAACATATGTCTTCATGATCCAAGTCCTATTTTGGAAATTTGAAAAGATACTTAATAGAGAATTCTCAGTCCCCTGTCAAGAGGTTTCTGCCAAATGGTATTGACAACCGAATTCATTGTTGATAATAACCCTCTTCGATGAGGAGCGCCCGTAGCTCAGTTGGATAGAGCGCCGGGCTTCGAACCCGTAGGCCGCAGGTTCGAGTCCTGCCGGGCGCGCCATAACCATCGATTCCTGGGCGTGTAGCTCAGTTGGCAGAGCAGTTGACTCTTAATCAATTGGTCGAAGGTTCGAGCCCTTCCACGCCCACCAGGAAAATCAAGGACTTGGGCGTTGCTGCCGCAAGTCCTTTTTTGTTTGAGTTTATATCTCTCCCCATCCTCTCCCCACTTTTCGCAAACCAAGGCCATAAATTGGATCTTTTTCCCCTCTCATGCACGTCCTCTGCGGTCTATTGTTTAAGAGTTTTCAGGGAAATTAGCAATCATGGTTTCACCGATTTTGGTGGTCTCATGGCGGTCATTGGACATCACGAGGGAACAGGATATCGGCGAAGGAACATGCGCAGATGGTATGGGGGCGTGAACTCTGGAAACATCTCAGAGGGGTCCCTACCCTTACTTCCTGAACGACTTGAGGACCTCATCAACAATGGCGTCAACTTCATTTTCCTCCACGATGAAGCGGGAGAGGAATTCGTCAATATCGCTGTACTTGACAAGAACGGTCCGGGATGGGAGCCGCGCGTGGTGAAGCCCCTGTTTCAACCAGTCCCGCATGGTTCGCTCTGAGATCCCCGCGTACTTTGCCGCGGCCTTTATCTTCGCCCATCCATCAGGCATCGCAGCGCTCCTTCTCCCTCTTGCATCGCCGTACCCTGACTCCCGATCATTGATCCTGGGCCTTCCTGCGAAGCCGATCCATGGATGCCCTAAGTGACCCCCCTTGTCCCTGCCTCGAAGCCCTGACCTACCGACCGTCCACGAATCTCCCCCGATCACACCTTCCTCTTATCACCCATAAACCCGTCCGGCCGTTTCCATCTGTGGCTCCCATTCGCATCTATGATCACGGCCCGAGCCCGCTGCCATCGGATATGTGGGCTGAGGATAACCGGTTGAGGGCTCAAATCACCTTATTAAGAGGTCCCCTGGGCTCGCTTGGTTCCTGCCGGCGAATGATGGAAAGATCCCGGTAACGCCACAGGTAGACGGGCTGACCAGCATTCCTAACGGGCTTTCCCTTAGGTCCCCTGGCAACCGGTCCACCTTGGTCCTGGATAGACACCCGGTCAGGACTCAGGGCGTAAAATGAGAATGCAAACACGAAACGAGCCGTCTCGATGGTCCGCCGGCGCTTCTGTTTGTCACTGGCAGGGCCACCACCCAGGGTCACAAAGGGTATGTCCCCGATTTCCGCCCCATCATCCACCCGGCCAAGATCCGCCCTCACCGATGTCACATACGAATCGCCTTGTGGGTTTGTGAACAAAACGCGTAACTTCGAAGGGATCCCTGCCAGGAGCGGCATTGACAAGCCTTTGCAAACTGACATATAAGACACCAAAAGCAAATCTATATAAATGACGTGTGGCATCCTCCGGAAACTTAAGGGCTATAGGCGGAAAGCCGATATCATCCGTAAATAATCCGTACCCAAGCAAAGATATGAAAATTTCGTATAATTTTATTAGCCTCGTTGCAATCGGGAATTTTAATCCCGCAATTGTCTCTCCTCATTTTCTTAACAATGTGTGTCAATTGAACCTGGGCGAGCATAAAGACCTAGTTCCTGCAAACGTACCGGTACTGAGAGGTCTACAATTTGGCTCACTCAGTCTTATTATTGAATTGGAGAGATTGCAATTCAAAGAATCTGAGATAAGAGATGTGCATCAGACCCGGGTTATAAATATCTTTTATGAATTTTTCAATAAATTGCCTTTTACGCCTTTAAAAACAGTAGGAGTTAACATTAACTTAAATATTGAAACAGAATTATATATAGAGCAAAAAATAAAAAAATATGACGATATTATTGCCTTTTTCAAATCAGATAGGTTGGAAACCGAAGAACGGCATTCCAGGAGCGTGGGAGAAGCACTTTGGCTGAACACTCGTTTTCGAATCCCAAATGTGGAATCCTCGACTCGATTGATTGATGTCGCCAGGGTTGCAGAAGACAATTTCGTTTTGAATTACAATTATCAGGTTGAAAACCTTGCTCAAGAGCCAAGTAGAATTGACTTGATATCGAGCAAGTACGATTCTTTTTGCAAAGAATTCATTGAGTTCACTCATTTATTGGAGAAATAGTCAATGTCGAATTTATCAACATTAACATTTGATTATTACTTTCTTAAAGATGCCTTACCCGATGAAACAAGACCCGACGAAGCTGAGGGTTTCAAGGGAAGGACTTTACAGTTTGCAGGATATATCTCAAAATTGTGGTTATCCAACCAAGACGCCCTGCCCGATCCTGAAGAAAGGATATCTGAAACCTTTGATCTCCTGCAAAATGTTACTGATTCCTTCGACTCTGTGAGGGAAACTTGGGGGGCTATTGACCTTTCTGATTTTGATCCGGATTGGAGGACATATTTGAGTTCCGAGCTTGCAAGGGTGTATCGCGAATCTCAAGAGATTGCGTCGGATGAGGAGTATAGCGCAAAGCCCTTGCTAAAGGAGGCTTATGTCCAAGCGGACAAAATGATATCACTCCTGCCTTCACAATTCCCTGCTCCGGAGATTTCTCCTGAGCCAGACGGTAGAGTAGGTTTTGAATGGTATGTTGAAAAGGGGCTCTCTTTGGTTATCAGCGTAGGTGCGGACAACACGATCTATTACGCCGGAAGATTTGGAAATCAAAATAAAGCCAACGGATCAGAGCGGTTCAAGGACGCCATTCCAAAAGCAATCCTTGACAACTTAACTCGCCTATTTGCTAGCAATGCTTAGAAAAGACTCGAAAGCTCATGTCGCCAGAGGACACAGTTGCACGTTATCTCTTCAGTAAAAGCGACTATGCCGTGTCTAAAGGAAGAATAAAGTATAATGGATTGCTACCGATAAAAGGGCGAACTTCGGACCTTGAGACTTCCGTGTATAAAATTACCGATTTATGTGACGAGAAGGTGTGGCATATTGGAGATGATGTTGGTCAGAAACGTGGGCAAACACTGAAGGCAAGAGGGGACTTGGTTGTATCAGATATAATTGATGAAGGCCTCATTGTTGAACCTGATACCAGCGATCATCCCCTCCATGCAAATATCAAAAATTGGCCTGAAGAAAAATCATCGATGATTGCTGTTGCAATAGAATTGGCGGACAAAGCCACCCTCCATCTAAAGCCTGGAAAATGATGACTGTTGATTTGACTGATTCCATAGCCTGATCCGTAATTTCCCAGTAATCGACGCACCCCCAAATCCGCCAAGGCCAGCGGCTAAAATTCGATCTTTTTCCAAGTGGTAACGATCTTTGTCTTCGATTAAAAGGTTATTGAGTTGCCCTGCGGAAATATCAATGCGCATTTCGTGCAACTGTTCAAGCAGTAACGGCTGTGTTACGTGGCAATGGTAGTGCTGGTATAGGATAAATCTGATCAATGGAGGACCGAAGTGCCTGCCTTGGAAATTTGCCGGCAACTTGCCAATTACATAACCACTTTCGGGTGTTTCGTACACCTTGAGCCTAAAACGAATATTGTACGGCTCCAGTTTGAGATCTTGAACCACCCAGTCTTTATAGTATCTGAAAACAGAACCTTGCGGTATCTGTTCAGGTTCAATTGGCTGAACTTTGTGGATTTCCAATTCGGCGGTTTTGTGCCTTTTCTCAGATCCCGGTCTTTTACCCTTGCGTGATTTATGTTTCTTGGTACGCTTTTTTTCCAAACGGCTTGGTTCAATCTTGGGCCTGGGTGGCTGATTCTTTAAACGAGCAATTTCGTCTTTGAGTTGCTGGATTTGCTCGGCCTGCTGTAGAAGAAGGTGGGCTTGGTGATCGATGAAATCCACCAACTGCCTCACAAGAGGGGTCTTTTGTTCCTCCGTAATCGATGGAAGCGATAAATTGAGTTTCATGCATCATGTGCATAATACGGTTTGTTCCTTTTGTCCGGCATTTCTTTACGTGCTACCATAATTTATTGAGAAATTACGGCGTAAGGACTTAACATGCCGTTTTCACTAAAGTTTTAAAAAATCTCTAAAAAGACTTGACAGGGGGAATATAGGATGTCCCCATCCTAACTACAATTTCCCGCCATTGCAGATTTTTGTACATTTTTCCAGGGCCTGCCCGCCTGTTTTGGAGTAGTGGCATGGAAAGCAATAATTAACCTTTTCCCCTAATATTACTACGGGGGGAAGGTATTGATGGGATCGCTCTATTTGGTTTCCCTCACCGTAGACATAGCCGTGGCGATGAGACCGGCGACGTCGGCAACGTTGCTGGGCATGATAATCGTGTTGGTCGTCTTGGCCAGGTTGCCGAACTGCACAATGTACTGCTCCGCCAATCGCATGTTGAGGGCTTCGATTCCGCCATCTTCCTTAATGGCAGTGGCGACCTTACTGATTCCCTCGCCCGTCGCCTTAGCGATCAGTTCGATCCGTTTTGCATCGGCTTCGGCCACAAGTGTGACTTGCGCCGCCTTGCCTTGGGCCTCGTTGATCTGCTTCTGCTTTTCACCCTCGGACTGATTGATCATGCTCTGCCGCAAACCCTCGGACGTGGCGATGTTGGCCCGTTTCTGGCGCTCCGCTGTCATCTGGGCCTCCATGGCCTCTTTCACCGATACTGGCGGCGTAATGTCCTTGATCTCGTAACGAAGCACTTTCACGCCCCATGAGAGCGCTGCTTGGTCAATGGCGTCGATCACTTCCGTGTTGATTTTCTCCCGTTCCTCGAAGGTTTTATCGAGGTCGATCTTGCCAATGGCCGAGCGCAGGGTTGTTTGTGCAAGCTGCGAGGCCGCACGGAGGTAGTTGTCGATGCCGTAGGCGGCCTTGTGCGCGTCCTGGACCTCAAGGTAGATGAGGCCGTCCACCTCAACACTCACGTTGTCCTTGGTGATGCAAATCTGGGCGGGGATGTCCACCACCTGCTCCTTGAGACTGAATTTGTATGCGGCCCGATCCACAAAGGGGATCAGAATATGGAAGCCCGCATCGAGGGTGCGGTGGTACTTTCCCAGGCGCTCAATGATGACGGCGCTTTTTTGAGGGACGATGAGGGCGCCCTTGATGAGCACGACAAGGACCAATACGGCAATGGCGATCAAGGCAACGAGTGTCGGAGTCATAGGTAATAATTCTCCTTGATTGGGGATTGCATGGTTCAGGAGATTACGTGCGCGGATATGAATAAAGCCTTTCACTCGTGACGTTCCTCATTCGTCATTTGATTGCGGCCGCAGGCCCGCATTAGGCTACATGGTGTTTAGTGAAGACAGCCACCATGTTCTGCCTGTGGGGAGAAGAGACTGACTGACACTTCAGAGATCTATCTCAAACACGCGAGACACCCTTAATCTTAAGGCAGGATCGATTGGCCTTGTCCACTCCCGTGATTTCAGCATCAGATCCGGCAGGGATTCGATCTTCTGAAACGGCGTCCCACATGGTTCCACGAAAGCGCACCCGGCCTACCCGTCCAGCTTCCAGATCCTGGTCGAGGGTTATCCGCGCTCCAACGGGAACATTTCCCAAATCCTCGGTCTCCGGGCCTTCGCTGCGTCCGACAAAGACACGCATGGCCACCTTCCGCAGCGTCAGCAGAGAGGCGACAGATACTATCAAAAATGCGACTACTTGCGCTGAATAGGCATCTGGGGCGAAGACCGCCACGACCGCGGCACCCAAGCACCCCAATCCAAAGAAGATGATCACAAAACCGGGGACGGCAAGCTCAGCAAGCATGACGGCAATGCCAGCCAAGAACCAGACGAGCCAAGGCGAAAAGGTAAATTCCATTCATTCCTCAGTGAGGCGATGTGCTGGTTACGGTGATAAAAAATTCCTTCTAATTAGCTAAGTATAGGTCTTTCCGCTCTTGTGTGTCAAGGATACAGCTAACCCGGAAGCTCCATCACACGCGACCGTTAGGAGACGCAACTGTCAGAAACTGCGCGTTCATTCGAGCTTGTGGCGGATAATGGCCCCCTTGTCCGCCGACTCCGCCAGCCGCGAATACAACGCCAGATATCCCCTTTTGATTTTCGGTTCCGGCCGTTTCCACACGGCCAACCGATCCCGGATTTCCTGATCGGAAAGGTGCAGATGCAAGCGCCGATCGGGAATATGGATGGTAATCAGATCCCCGTTTTGGACAACGGCAATGGGCCCTCCTTCTGCCGCTTCGGGTGAGACGTGTCCGACGAAACATCCATTGTTGGTGCCGGAAAATCGGCCATCGGTCACCACCGCCGTTTTCAAAGCGAGCCCTCTTCCGTACAGCATTTTCATGGCTTTGTACATCTCCCGCATCCCGGGTCCGCCTTTGGGGCCTTCGTAGCGGATCACAATGACTTCGCCTTCAGCTACTTTACCTTCCAAGATAGCCTGGTCGGCCTCCTCTTCTGAATCAAAACAATGCGCCTTGCCGGTGAAGGCCTGCATGTCGGGGTGAATGGCTGCCGGCTTTGTAATCGCCGTATTGGGGGCCAGATTTCCGCGCAGGATCGCCAATCCGCCTCCCTTGCTCCATGGATTTGCCATAGTTCTGATAATAGCGTCATCGAGGATTTTGGCGCCCGAAACATTTTCAGCAACCGTCTTTCCGGTCACCGTAAGCGCGTCCCCGTGCAAGATAGGCAAAAGCGCCTTCATCACGGCCGGGACTCCGCCGGCCTTGTGAAAATCAGGCACATTGGCTGCAGCGGCCGGATTCATTTTGGCGATATACGGCGTGCTGTGGCAGAGCGATTCGAAGAGATCCATGGTGATTTCGCAATCCGCCTCATAACCGATCGCTGGGATATGCAGCGCCAAGTTGGTCGAGCCGCCGATTGCCGTGCCCACCCGTACTCCGTTTTCGATCCCTTTTTGATTGAGAATCCGGCGCGCGGTAATCCCTTGTTTTAAAAGCGCAACGATCTGCCGCCCGGATTCCTGAGCCGAACGCAGACGCTCTGCATGGGGAGCCGGAATCGTCGCACTTCCCGGCAGCATAAACCCCATGGCTTCGGCGGTGCAGCACATGGTATTTGCTGTCCCTAAAAATGAGCAGGAACCGCAGGTCGGGGCAGCGCAGCTCTCGAGCTCAAAATACTGCGCTTCATCGATCTTGCCGGCCTTCAGCATCCCGAGGCCTTCCGTGAGCGAGGTCACATCGGAGGAACGGCCATCAAACCGGCATCCTCCTTCCATGGGTCCTCCCACCACCATTATGGCCGGCAGGTCCAGTCGGGCGGCGGCCATCAGCATGCCTGGCACAATTTTGTCGCAGGAGCCCAGGAGAACGATGGCATCCAGGCGATGGGCTTCGACCATCATTTCGATATCGTTGGCAATCAGATCCCGGGTGGGCAGGATGTAGTGCATGCCGTCATGCCCCTGTGCAATGCCGTCGCAGGCAGCAATCACACCGAATTCCACCGGCGTACCTCCGGCCTGGCGGATCCCCTGTTGAACATACTCCGAGACGAGATTCAGGTTGTAGTGGCCTGGAACCACCCGGTTCCAGGAATTGGCGATCCCGATCAGGGGGCGCTCCAGATCGTAATCGCTGTAACCCATCCCTTTGAATAAAGCTCGGTTCATGGACCATTCCGGCCGTCCGAGAACTTTTTTGCTGCGCCAGTTCATGGCTCCACCTCCATTTTAGAGTTCATACAGCCCTGCTCCACCGTTACGGCGAGACGATTCTAAATCCAGGCTCTACCATGAAACCCTATTTATGAAAACCAATTATCACGGTCTGTGAGTGGGGACAGGGACGTTCTTGACTATGTTGACTATCCTAGGATCGAGTGAAAGTACCCCCTTTCTACGCGGACTGGAAGCGCTATTTCCTGCCTGGAATCTTGGAAAACGGCGTACGTAGTGGTTGCTCTCTTACCAGTCGTAAAGGATCTCCCAATGCTCGGCGAAGGAAGGGTCCCTGCGGCTGTAGCGGTAGTGGAGCGTCTTACCTGTGCCCGGTCCCCGACTGCTGTCCTCCTTCCAGTACCTGATGTGGATCACAGGGATCAATTGAGAGGATGTCTTTCCATCCCGCGTCCTCACCGGATCCTCGATCCATGTCTCCTTTTCTTCGATGACCTTCCAGACCGTCCCAAAGCGTCGGCTCACGACGCGCTCTCCTACCCGGGGAAGAACCATTTTTTCCCGGAGGTCCTTGAACCGATATGTTGAGCTTTCCTCCCGGTCCAAAATCCTTTCTCCGAGGATCTTGATGCCAATGGCGCCGATCGGCGCCGTCAGGAGGATGGAGAGAACGGCCACAGCCAGGATGATCTCGCCGGATGGGACCCCTGCCGCCAATGGAACCGCCCCGATGGCGGCCTGCACCGTGGCCTTGGGGATATAGGCCACCACGCAAAACAACTTCTCCTTCCAATCGAAAGAGGTGCCCATGAGGGAGACGTATGTGCCGACGCTCCGGAAGAGGAGCCCCACCAGAATGACGAGGCTCCCGGCCAATCCTGCCTTCCAGGCCACGTGGATGTTGACCTGCGCACCCACCAGGACAAAGAGGAGCAGCTCTGCAAACACCCAGAGTTTTTTCAGCTTCTGCGAGATCAGGTGAGCAATGGGTTCGGATTTCTCGAGGATGATGAAGCCGATGGCCATGACGCCAAGGAGGCTTGCCACGGGGATCCACTTTTCAAGGGACGTCTCAATCTGGGTCAGCAGGATGGCCACCCCCAGGACCATGATGGTCCGCTTGGGCGGACGCCAGTCATATTTTTGAAACAGTCGAAGGAGGAGATAACCGGGGATCAGGCCCAGGATGATGCCGAGCACGATGGAAACCGGGACCTCGGAGAGTTTCCACCAGAGGTTAAACGCCTCGCCGCTCTGCATCCCCAGAAACACGGTGAAGAGCACGATGACAAAGACATCATCCACTGAAGAGGCCCCAAGGATGAGTGTGGGGATTCCTTTCTTGGTCCCTCTTCCCCGATCCATGAAATCGATCATCAAAGGGACGACCACTGCCGGTGAGACCGCACCCAGAATGGAACCCAAAATAGCGGCTTCCAGGTATGTCATGCCGAGAAGCTTCGGAGCGACCAGCGTGACACCAACAATCTCGAAAACGGCGGGGACACCACTCATGGTGATTGCGGCCCGACCCACCCGGTTGAGGGTGTCGCGGTGTAATTCGAATCCGGCCCGAAGGAGAATCACGATGAGTGCGATCTTTCGGAAGTCCACGGATACCGCCATCATCTGAGGGGCCATCAGGTTCAGCACATAAGGCCCCACCAGCACACCCACAAGGAGCATGCCCACGAGGCCCGGCAGGTTGAACCGGCGAAACAGATAGTCAGCGGAAAGCCCGAAAACAATAATCAATGCAAGACTGACGGCCATTGGTCTCCTCTCTCAAACACAAAACCCTACCTGGTACGAACCGGGTAGGGTTAATCCTCTTCTTTGGCCGGACTCCTACCCGCACAAGGGCAGAAGTCATCAGCCTCAAGAATGGGGCGGTTGGTGTCGGCAGACTTCATTGCCGAGACTCAGGGTCTCAATCAGACCAAAAACCCCTCTTCTTGTCAAGCCCCTGGCAAACCCAGCCTTTCTTCCAGCACGGGCGCCAACGCCATAAAGTCCACCCCCATCTCCTTCGCCGGGTCCCTTTCTCCGCCTTGATCGTAGGATAGGCCAAAATGTGAATCGATTTTGATTCCCCGGCTGCTGCAGTAGCCGTAAAGGGACCCCTTGGTCATGCTGCCCACCAGGGTCGCCCCTGCCGTCGCTCCCCACTCGAAGTGCGGACCGTCGCCGCCGCTGTCGCCGATCAGAATAACCCTTTCAGGCGGCACGGAAAAACGCTTCATCACGGCCGCCGTGTTTCTTCCCTTGTCCGCCGTCTCAAAGAGATCGAGGATCAATCCGGAGTCGCTCGGTGGCCGGTGAAACCGGATCAAAGGGTGGGCCGACAGCGCCGGCACGATCGGGATCAGCCCCTTCAAAAAGGCCCTCTGAAAAAAGCCCTGAAAACCCGTGGTGTTGATCATGAAAAGGATATTCCGGCTCAGGGACCACTCGATGAGTTCGGCCACGCCCTTGTATATCTTAAAGGAGGCGTCCAGATACGCGTCCATCTGCGCTTCGGAGAGGAGTGCGGGCACCAGGGCCTCTATGCGTCCCATGGCCTCCCCCAGGCGGATGTGGTTGCCGGTGTATGCCTTGAAGATCTCCTGTACCTGGGCCTTGAGGGCCGGATGATGGAATACAATGGGATCGAACGGCCCGGTCGGCGCAAGGCACTCGTTCCAGTCCGATGAAATGATGGCGGTGTATGATCCACGATTCATCTCGGGTTTCCTTTCTTCTCGAGTCTAACCTCTTTTCTTTGCCGAAACGTCACCCCTACTAAAAACAGACAGGTAGCTAACATGTCAATGAGGACTTTAGTGTCTTGAACAGAGACGACGTGAAGTCTTTCCGACCAGCGTTGAGTTCCAAAGACCCGCCGGAGAGCCACGATCTTGAAAACCTGCCTGGAGTCCACCAAATAGGGATTGACTAAATCTGTTAAGAGGTCTAGCATCCAATCAACCAATTACTTAATTGGATAAGACCCATGGATCCTCTTGTCATCCTATTGAAGGCATTGGCGGACGAGACCCGCCTTAAAATCATGAACCTGCTCTCCACCCATGACTTGTGCGTGGGGGCTCTGGCCCACCGCCTTGGCATTTCTTCCGCCGCAGTCTCCCAGCACCTCCAGGTCATGAGAAAGGCAGGGCTCGTTAAGGGGGAAAAACGGGGCTACTGGACCCACTATTCTGTGGAGAGGCAAGCCCTGGAACAACTCATGAAGAAGTTCACTGAGGTGGTCGATCACCCAGTGGGCGTTCAGGCCACATGTATGAGGGCGCTGCCCATGGCGTCCGATCTCAAAGAAAAGGGGGAAAACGAGATGTGTAAAACCTGCTGCGAACAACCGAAAAAGCTGAAGGACAAGCCGGAGGCATGCACACCCGAGCAGATCAGGGAGTGCCATGGGGATGCGAAGGGGCATCCTTGTGAAGGGGAGAAAAAGGAAGGAGAGTGAACAGAGAATGGGGCCGACTGGGCGCCTTCCTCCTCAGCGGCCCCGATCCTTTCGGGGCTGAAGATGAAACACGAAAACGAGATCGGCATCGCCGTCGAGGGATTGGCCAAGCGATTCGGTGAGGTCCAGGCTGTTGCGGATGTGAGCTTTGAGGTGCATCAGGGTGAACTTTTCGGTTTCCTGGGCCCTAACGGCGCCGGCAAGACCACCACCATCAACATGCTCACCGGCCTGGCCCGGCCGGACGCGGGCAAGATCCGCATTGCGGGCATTGAGTGCACGGACAATCCCAAGGCGGCCCAGCATTTAATCGGTGTGGTTCCGGATGAAAGCAATCTTTATCCTGAGCTGACCGGCCTAGAGAACCTCTGCTTCTGTGCCGCACTTTACGGGATGCACAAAGGGGAACGTAAAGCGCGTGCGCGTGAATTGCTGGAGACATTCGGCCTTGCTAAGGCGGCTAATCGCAAATTCGCTGGTTACTCCAGGGGCATGAAGCGCAAGCTTACCATCGCCGCAGGGATCATTCACAACCCAAGTATACTCTTTCTCGACGAACCGACCACAGGTATCGACGTGGCGAGCGCCCGGCAGATCCGTCAGATCATCGCAGGCCTGAACAGCTCCGGTACGACTGTCTTCCTCACCACCCACTATATCGAAGAGGCCGAAAGGCTCAGCTCAACCGGATCGCCTTCATCGTTGACGGAAGAATCGTGCGGATCGACACTGTGACAAACCTCATTCAACCGGTCCGGGAAAAGCATGTGATGCAACTGGCCGTATCGAAAGCAGAACCTGCTTTGTTCGACAAGCTCGCCGCAGCGTTTCCGCATCTCACATTCCATGCCACCGCCCAAGGGCTGATTCGGGTTGAGGCCGAGCGACCCGGTCCGCGTCGGCCCCCTGGTGCGTTTCTTGGAGGATCAGCGGCATAGAGGTCATGGAAGCCCGCAGGGTGCGTCCTTCGCTGGAAGAGGTTTTCGTGCAGATCACCGGAATTGAGAAAGAGGCGATGCGGAAAGAGAAGGAAAAGAAGGGAGGTGGCGCATGAAACGATGGATCGCGTTTTGGAACATTCTACTCAAGGACATGAGGGCCTATTACCTCAAGCCGCCCAACGTCAGTTGGGGATTGATCTTTCCACTGGCCTGGACAGGGATGTTCTTCATCAAGTCGGGCGGAAGATGGAAAGCGTCCGGTCTCTGCTTCCAGGCGTGGTGGCCGTGTCCATCCTTTTCGGGACCACCTCCATGCTGGCGGTAACAGTTACATTCGAGAAAAAGGGAAGGTCCTTCGACCGGCTGCTGCTGGCTCCCATACCCCTGGAACTCCTGATGCTGGCAAAAACCGCCGGGGCGATCCTGTTCGGTGTCGCAAACGCCTTCGTCCCCATCATCCTGGCAGCCTTTCTGTCCGACCTTTCCAGGGCCACCTGGAGCGCCGCCATCCCCGCCATTGTTCTCATCGCGGTGGCTTCGACATTCATGGGACTGTTCATTGCGGTTTCAGTGAGCGAGGTCTTCGAGGCCCAGACCTTTTCCAACTTCTTCCGTTTCCCCATGATTTTTTTGTGCGGGCTATTCTTCCCCATTGAGCGGCTGCCGGTCTTTCTGCGGCCGCTCTCCTATGTGCTTCCCCTGACTTACGGCGCCGACATTCTCCACGGCGCCTTCAACGCTGACAATACCATGTTATTCGCCCTCGACTTTGGTGTCCTTGGCGCCTTTTGCATCTTCCTGTTCGCCTGGAGCCTGCGCAACATCAAGCGCAGATGGATTCTCTGAACATGTCCACTTCTAATGCCGCCTGCACCTCATGCCTGCACATTCGATATACCTCAACGGCACGTCGCACTTGTCGGGGAAAAGGCATGCCTGTTCGATCTCTGCTTGCACGCTGGATGACCCCACGGCCGGCCAAATTCTCATAGCGATTGGGACACATAAAGCCTATGACCCCTATCAACGAGAGCGATTTGATCGAGCGATTCAAGAAAGGAGACCCCTCGGCGTTTGAGGCGATTGTCCTCAGACATCAAGACAGAATCTATAATCTCTGCCGCTATATGCTTCAGGATCCCGAAGATGCCCGGGACGCCGCCCAGGATGTCTTCCTGAAGGCATACCGGGGCCTGAAAGACTTCAGACCCGAATCATCGCTCTATACCTGGCTTTACCGGATCGCCGTGAACACCTGTCTCGACTACAGAAGAAAATCGCGCCGAGAGGCGTTCAGGAATGAGCCTCTTACCGAAGACCTGCCGTCAGACGAGCGTTCACCTCACCAACTTTACGAATCAGGGGAGATCCCCGAGTCCATACAACTGGCCCTTCAAAAGCTGCCGGAGAAACTGAGGGCGGCCATCGTGCTGAGGGAGATTGAAGAGCTTTCTTATGAGGAGATCGCTGAAGTGCTGCACACATCCGTGGGCACGGTGAAATCACGGATATCGAGAGCGCGCGAGCAGCTTCGGCATCTCCTGAAAAAAATTTAGGCTGATGAAAAATTTTTGGAACAAAATCGGCTCCCAAATCGTTTAACAATCAAACGGTGAGAAAACATGAATTGCAAACATATGAAAGAAATGATCTCCCGCCATGTGGACGACCGGCTCGACCCGGATGAACAAGTGTCCTTTGACCTTCACATCCGCAGTTGTGCCGCATGCCGGAAAATCCTCGAAGAGACCCGGGCTCTCCACCAAATGTTTGCCTCCGCCCAGCGATTTCCTGCACCTTACGGATTTGCCACGAGGGTCCTGGCGAATCTGGAAGAGAAGGAAGGGTCGCGAATCCGGAGCCTTCTCTCCATCAGACCCTTCTTTCTGCGGGCCGCACAAGTGGCCTTCGCGCTTGTCGTCATGACCATAGGCATCATCTCGGGCAACCTGCTTCTGGCGGACAGGACGAACCCGATCGGGCAAACGGCCGTGCAGGAAACCTTTTCTCTCGACCTGTTTCAGGCCACGCCCCCTGATTCGATAGGCGGGATCTATAACACGCTCATGAGACCAAGCCATGAAAGTTAACCTCTTAAAGTATATCCTCGTTCTGTCCCTGCTCCTGAACTTTTCGCTCCTCGGCGCCGCCGGGTACACCTATTACCAGCAGAACCGGCATCCACCCGCCCCTTTTGGTTACGGCGCCCCGGGACGGGTTCCAGTGGGTTCCTCCTCTTTCCACCCCCATCTTTTTGAAGCACTCTCTCTCAGGCCGGAACAACGAAAGCTATTCGAGCAAAAAGCGCTGCTGTTCCACGAGGCGCTTGACAAGAAGGGGGAAGGTGTTGATCGGCTCAGGAGATCACTCTTCGACCTCATGCGGGCGGACCATCCCGACAGCAACGCCATCGAGGCGACCATAGCCGAAATCAACGGGGTCCAAGAAGACATGCAGAAAATGGTCGTTGCCCACATGCTCGAATTCAAGTCCATGCTGGACAAGGACCAGCAGAAAAAATTCTTCGACTTGATCCAAGGGGCGATGACGAGGAGGCAGGAGATCCATTGCCCCTGATGCGTTATTTGTGCCGGTTTCAGGGAGAGGCGGAAAATGTTGAATATGAACGAGATGGAGGGATGTAATGAACCTGCGTTACTTGAGGAATGAACTTTATTACCAGAAACGGAGAACCCTGGCGGCCGTCATAGGCCTCTCCATCGGCATTGCGCTTCTGATCATCCTGAATGCCCTGTCTATGGCTTACCGCCGCGCAGCCCGCGTGCCCCTCCAGGAGATCGGTGCGGATGTCACGGTGCAGCGGTCCGGGGATGTTCCGAAAGATTTGACGGGGGCCGTTTTTCCCTGTTCTGCGGTGACGATCCGCGATGAGGAGGTGAAAAAGATCGAGGCATTGCCGGGGGTACGCGGAATAGGCAAGGCCGTCCTGCTCTGGGTCTTCGATCCCAACAGGGCATGGATTGTTCTGGGAATTGAGCAGCAAAATTCCGTCGGCCCTTCCATTCTTCGTAACTCTGTCATCGAGGGACGCTTTCTCAAAGAGGGCAAGTCGGAAGCCCTCGTTGAAGTTTCCTACGCCCGCCAATTCGGCATCAAGGTGGGAGACACCATATCGGTGGCGAAGAGAGACTATCCGGTCGTCGGGCTCGTAGACGCCTCCCGGGCTGCGAAAATCGCGGTAGCCAATGTCTATCTGCCGCTTGCGGAGGCACAAGGGCTTGCAGCCTCATCGAAGCAGGTTCAGGAGGTCTCTCCTTTCAACCCGGCTGATGTCAACCTGCTCTTCATAAAGGCGGATGAAGAAAGAATCCCCGAATTGTCCTCAGCCCTGCGGACCATGATGGGAAAGAATGCGACCATCGGTACGCCTGATTCCTTCTTGAAGCTTCTTGGCAGCCTGTTTGCCCTCTCGGACAAGTTTACCCTCGCTGCGTCCTTGATCGCCATCTTTGTTGCCGTCTTGATCGCCTTTAAGACCATGGCAGGGAACATTACCGAGCGGGCAAGAGAGATAGGGGTCCTCAAGGCTGTCGGCTGGATCAACCGCAACGTTGTGACACAGCTCCTGGCCGAATCGGTGGTCGAATGTGTCATGGCAGGTATTCTCGGGCTGCTCATCGCCCTTGTGGCCGCCTACGGGTTGAGTTTCCTAAAAGTCAATATCCCCATTCCATGGGAGATGAGCCCCAGGCCTCACTTCTTGCCGGGCGGTGGAGATCAGATCTTCAAGACCCTCAGGCTTCCCGTGCATGTGCCGTGGACCCTGGCCTCGTTTGCCATTCTTCTTTCCGTGGTGATCGGCGGCCTCACGGGGGCGCTGCTGGGCAGAAACATTTCAAAAATTAAACCTTCTGAGGTCTTACGACATGAATAACGGAACGATCTTAACAGGCACGGGTCTCAGCAAAAAATTCGGCGATCTTGAGGTGGTCAAGGGGGTTTCCCTTTCGATTGACAACGGGGAATTCGTCTGCCTCACCGGGAAATCAGGGAGCGGCAAGACGACGCTCCTATCCCTTCTCTCCGGCCTGGAGCGCCCCACGTCCGGCCACGTAGAACTCGACGGCAAGGACATTACCAGCGCCACAGAGGACGAACTCGCGCTCTTCCGGAGAGAGAACGTAGGGTTTATCTTCCAATCCTTCAACCTCATCTCGACGCTCTCCGCCTGGGAGAACGTGGCCCTTCCACTCTTTCCGGTAAAGATGCCGGGAGAGGAAAGGAAAAGGCGGGCAACCGACCTCCTTGAGAGGATGGAACTGGGACATCGGATGGACCACCTGCCCTCTGCACTCTCGGGAGGAGAAAAGCAGCGGGTAGCCATTGCAAGGGCCTTGGTCACCCACCCGAAAGTCCTCTTTGCCGATGAACCGACCGGCAATCTCGATTCGGCAACCGGGGATGTTATCATGAAAATTTTAAACACACTCCACACACAAGAGAGGGTAGCCATCCTCATGGTCACCCATGAATTGGAGCTGGCAAAAAGCGCAGATCGATTGATCCGCATGCAGGACGGGGAGGTGATATCATGAAAAAGATTCTTTTAAGTTGCCTATTGCTGGCCGTCATCTCGCTTTTTTCAAGCGCCTACGCCGCAAAGCCCGCCAGGGTCGAGGTGCTTTACATGAACCACGGCCCTCTTATGGATACGCTCGACAAGATGAAAAGTGTCTTCTCCGCTTATAGCGACAGGATCAGCGTCTCCTGGTATGATTTTGAGAGCAAGGAGGGGGAGGATTTCAAGGCCAAGAAGGGGATAAACCAGCATGTGCCGCTTGTCATTTGGATCGATGGCAACGAGGTCGTGAAGTTGGGTCAAAAGCAGATAAAATTCGTTGGATTTCCAACCGGCGCAGGTCCCGCGTTCTTTCAAGGCAAGTGGACCATCGACGACCTGAGAGCCGCTCTCGATCAGGCAACCGCCAAAAGGTGAGGCTGTCATGGACTATCGTTACGTGTTGAAAGAGCTCCGCCACCACCATCAGCGGACCCTTATCAATGTCGTGGGTATCGCGGTAGGCATTGCCCTCTTTGTTTCCATCAACGCCGTTTCGACCGCCTATCAGAAAGCGGTGAGCCTACCCTTCAAAAATCTTGGTGCCGACCTGGTGGTCCAGAGGCCTGAGAAGCGAACCATGGGTTCGGCTCAGGCCCCTGAATCCATGCGGGGGATACGCCTCCCTTTTTCAAACCAGCTCCTCCTATCGGAGGACCTCCGGAAGCTTGCATCCATCGAAGGCGTCGGGGCCATGGCTTCTTCTCTGTTGCTCTGGGAATTTGACCAGGGAGGATTCAGGACCATTATGGGCGTTGACCTCTCGCAGCCGAGCCTGGGTCCGGTCAAAGTGAAGGAATGGCTCAAGGAGGGACGCTTTCCGCAGCAGGAGGGAGAGGTGGTACTTGAGCAGCATTATGCGAAGTTTCATCATACAAAGCTCGGGGACAAGATGAGAATCGGCGGCCGTGACTTTACCGTGGTGGGACTCCTGGAGATTAAGGAGGGATCCCAGATTGCCTCGGCCAATATCTACCTTCCCCTTGCAGACGCTCAGAAGCTCCTCGGTGAGGAGTCCAAGGGTGTTAACGTCGTGTACCTCCGTCTCAAGAACCCCTCATTCCTAAGCCAGGTGAAAACACAGATTGCCAGACAGCTTAGCGGTGTGTCGGTTACCAGCTCTGATTCATTTCTCGAGTTGATGGGCGGCGTCTCGAAGATTTTTGATCAGTTCTCGCTTCTCATATCGATCATAGCTCTCGGCGGTGCCATAGCCCTAATTATCAAGACGATGCTTGCCAATCTCGTTGCCCGCTCCAGCGAGATCGGTATCCTGAAAGCCGTCGGCTGGACCGAGAGCGACGTACAGAAGCAGTTGATGGGTGAAGCCCTGCTCCAGACGCTTGCGGGGGGCGTCTTGGGGCTGGTCATAGGATATGGGGTTTCTTATCTGTTGGGATTTGCCTCGATCCCTGTTGCAACGCCATGGGAGATAAACCTCTTGCCCGCCCTTGCCAAGAGTGCCGAAGGCGTGGCATCGGCGGCGGTCCGCCTTCCAGTGAGCATCTCCCTTGGTCTCAGCACATCTGCTCTGGCACTCTCCCTCCTTGCAGGGGCGCTTGCAACTTATTTCATGGGACGTCGGACCGCCCGGATGAAACCCATCGACATACTGAGGAAACTGTAAAAACCGAGCCAAGCTCCGCCTGAGAAAGGGACAGACCAAGCTAAATGAAGACGTTGCGCCAACACAAGCTCTTGCTTCTTATCCCCGCAGTTCTTCTTATGATTATTTTCATCGGAATGATTCCTTTGAATATGGCCCATAGACTGGCGGGCGGCTGCCCTTTTGTTCACGGCAAGCAAGCCGGCTGGAACAATCCGTGCCCTTTCCGCTCCCTTGCATCAAACGACGAACCTTTAACCGGAACTCCAAATTCGCCTCCGTTGGATCACGCGCTACAGCTATCACAAGCGCTAGCCATTCCAGGTTTTGGCCCCTTTTTCTTCAACATTGCCCTCAATTCCATTCCCCTTCGGTGCTAATTCTCATCCGGAATGACCTGCATGTCTCAGTTCATTGGACCTGCAGGATCACCAACGTAAGGAAGCTTCTCGATTTATATCCCCCTCAGAGGTCAAGAATCACGCACTGAGGAAGCTGAAACCAAGAGGAAAGGAGGTGATTTAGATGAAAAAGACCACAATCGTCGGTTTCTGTGGGATTCTAGCGCTGGCTCTGGTAGCAACGGTTGCCCTGGCCTGGGGTCCCGGCTTCGGGCCCATGTTTGGTCGGGGTTTTGGAGGACCGGCAAACGGGGTCCCACCCATTCCAGATCTGACAGCGGAGCAATCCGCTCAGATCCAGGCATTGAGGGATGGCTTTCTGAAAGAGATTGAGCCGCTTCGGGAAGATCTCTTCACGAAAGGGACGGAGCTTCGAACCCTTTGGTCCTCCCCTGACCCTGATGCGGCTGCAGTGACAGCTAAGCAGAAAGAAATGCTGGATCTGCAGTCAGAGCTCCAGGAGAAAGCCACAAGTCTCGGGCTTGAGATCCGGAAGGTGCTCACACCGGAGCAATTGGCGCAGTTGCCTGCTTTCAGCCAGGACGGGACATTTGGCCCTGGTGCAGGCTTCGGGCCTGGAGGCTTTGGTCCTCCCATGGGCATGAGAGGTCCATTTGGTCGCTGGTAATCCGAACAAGGGGCGGGGAGACTTCTCCGCCCCATCCCTCTCATTTGGAAAAGAGGGGAACAGTGAAGGCCCAAAAGATTCTCATTGTAGACGATGACTTTCCCTCCAGGGCAGCTATGGAAAAGGTTCTTCAAGTCTACGGTTACGAAACCTTTTCTTGTGAATCGGGAGAACATGCGGTCCCGAAGATAAGAGAAGAATCTTTCGGTACTCTTATCACCGATTTTCAGATGCGGGGAATGGATGGTCTTGAGTTGATCAGAGAGGCCAAGAGAATCCATCCGGAAATCTCAGCCATCTTAGTGACCGGCCTTGCAACCGAGGAAATGAGAGTCAAGGCAACCAAACAAGGAGTGGATGGATTTTTCCCCAAGCCTATTGAATGGGATGAACTTGTCGGCTTTCTGGATGCCCTCAGGCTGGGGGAATGGAACGGGAATCCATCAAGATGATCAAATGAAGGAGAGAAACATATGGGATTAGTCGTAGCAGAGGATATCACCAAAGACTACCATGCTGGAGAGGTCACCGTCAGGGCTCTGAAAGGGGCGAGTTTTAACATAGAGCCTGGTTCCTTTATCTGCTTCGTCGGTCCCTCTGGAAGCGGTAAGACGACGTTGCTGAATCTCATCGGCTGTCTCGACAAGCCCTCAGGAGGCCGGATGCTCGTCGCGGGAATGGATGTATCGAGCTTCGGTAAAACAGATGCCGCTATTTTCAGGGGCAAGAATATCGGATTCATTTTTCAGGACTTCAACCTGATCCCCGTCCTCACGGTTTTTGAAAATGTTGAGTATCCCCTGCTCATGGTTCAAAACGTACCCCCTCGAGATAGAAGGAAGAGAGTGATGAATCTCCTGGAAGCCGTGGGGATGAAGGAACAAAGGGATAAGTACCCGGACCAGATATCGGGCGGCCAGAAGCAGAGAGTCGCCGTCGCAAGGGCGCTTGTGACGAACCCGAAACTCGTCCTCGCCGACGAGCCCACCGCCAACCTCGACCACAAGACGGCGTACATGGTCATCGAGCTGATGAAAAAGATGCAAAATGAATTCAAGACGACCTTCATCTTTTCGACCCATGACCAAAAGATCGTTGGGGAGGCGGAGATCATCTACATGCTGGAGGACGGCGAATTGGTGGGGCGGGAAGAAAAGGGGGCGAAGCATGCACAATCTTTTTAAGATCGCAATCAGGAACCTGATGAGGTACAGGAGGCGGACCATCCTGACCGCGTCACTCATTGCCATCGGTGTCATATTCGTTCTTGTGTTCGTCTCCGTATCAGGATCTTTCAAGAACATGATCATCGGACAGATAACAGGCTCCATGCTTGGAGACATGGAGATCCACCGGAAAGGTTATGTCGCTTCCATAGACAACCTGCCGTTAACCCTGATGATGAACCCACAACAGGCGGAAAAAGCGGAGGGGGCCATCAAGACAATACCGGAGATAGAGGCGTACTCCCCTCGGATAAAGTTTGGAGGGCTGTTCAGCAACTTTACCGAGACGACGAACATACGCCTCAACGGGGTTGATCCTGACATGGAGATCAAGACGCTGCCTCTTCTTACCTCTAGGATCATCCAGGGTGAAAAGGCGATCAAGAAAGGGGAGATCATCGTTCCGGAGCTCCTTGCACGAGGCATGAAGGTCAATGTGGGGGACATGGTCGTTGTCATTGCAACGAATAGGGACGGCTCCGTGAACGGCAAGCAGCTCAAGGTCGGCGGGATCCTCGAAAGTGCAACCGGGCCCGGAGGACGGGACGGCTATGTACATATCGAAGACGCCACGGAGATCCTTAGGATGGACGAGCAGGAGATAAGCGAGATCGCCATAAGGATACATGATTTTGGCAAGCTCCGCAGCGTTGCCAATAGTCTGGGCAGCGATCTGTCACAGTACGTGAACAAGCAGGGCAAACCGGTCTTCGAGGTGCACACCTGGGAGACCCTTTCTCCCTTTTACAACATCGCGCGGATGATCGACATGATGACACTCTTCATAAAAATCATGCTCATCGCCATCGTACTGATCAGCATTATGAACGTCATGATCATGGCGGTCTACGAGCGAATAAGGGAGATCGGCACCATTGCCGCCATCGGGACCCTGCCCAGGAAGATCCTCTCCATGTTCGTGATTGAAGGCTTCTCCCTCGGCGTCCTCGGCGCCGTTGTCGGCAACGTCATTGGACTGGTGATTGTATACATACTCGACCTTGCCAAGATAACCTTTGATTTTGGCAGGGAAACAGGGCTTGTGCTTTCACCGACCCTGCGGGCTTCAGACATCTTCGTGGTTTCGGTTATCGTCATTATCGTTGCCGTGCTGGGGAGCCTCCAGCCCGCACTGAAGGCATCGAAAATGGAACCCATCACCGCCCTGAGACACGTGTGACAAAAGGAGACCATTCATGAACAGACGTTTGACGTTTTTGCTCGCATTATGCATGCTATTCATTGCATGCCCCCCTCTATGCCGTGGAGGGCACGGAGCTTCTTCAGCAGATTGACAGGAACCTGAATCCCGAGTCTTTCGAATCGTATCGCAAGATTATCAATATCGAGCCGAACGGGAGGAAAAAGGAGTATCATCTACTTCACGGCCAAGAAGGGAAAGGACAAGATCGCTGGCCTCTTCCTTGCGCCGGCGAGCGACAAGGGGAGGAGCACGATTAGGCTCGGAGACAACATGTGGCTCTATGTCCCCAATGTGGGCAAGCCCATCCGCATCACGAGCCTCCAATCGGTCATCGGAGGTGTTTTCAACAACGCGGACATCCTGGCCCTCGATTACTCGGTGGAGTATAACGCCGAAAAGGTTGAAGACCTGGGAAATGAATCCCTGCTCTACTGCAAGGCCAAGACCAAGACGGTTGCGTACGACAGGCTCAAGATCTGGGTAGATAAGTCCAAAATCCTTCCGACAAAGATCGAGTGCCTCACGGAAGCGGAGATGCTCATCAAGACGCTTTACTTTAAGGACATAAAGGACTTCGGAGGCGGCATTGTCAGGCCTTCGATCATAGAAACGGACAGCCCCCTCTACAAGGGGTACAAATCCGTCATGATATTCGCGAAGATCGCAAAACGCGAATTCCCGGACGAGGTATTCACCCTTACCTTTATGCCGAACATGGAGTCCCTGTTGAAATGAAGCTGCTCTTTGCTGCGCTTCTTTTTTTCTGCCTTTTCGTGAGAGTGGCTCAGGCAGCGGAAGAATACACTTTCAGTCTTTCGGAGGTCGAGAAAAAGGCTTATCATGTCGGAGGCTATCTCGAATTCAGGCCCGTCCTATACGGTGTGGACAAAGACGCTTCTTTATCCAAAGTCAAGCTCTTCAACGAAAATGTGGGGAACACGATCCTGGAATATAACGGGAGGCTCTGGATAGATGCAAATATCCAAAAGGGGATTGCCGGCTTCTATCTCCAGTTGAACACAGGCTACCAGCAGTCCGAAGTCGTCGATGCAACGAGCGAAACCGAAGCTTACCAGGCCTACCTCTCCCTCAAGCCGTCATCATCGTTGACAATCGACACGGGGAAGAAAACTTCAAAGTGGGGTAAGGGCTACGCCTGGAATCCGGCGGCTTTTGTGGACAGGCCAAAAGACCCCGATGACCCGGAGCTGGCCCTCGAGGGGTATGTGATCGCATCGGCCGACTATATCAAGAGCTTTTCATCGGGACCACTCCAGACGTTCTCTTTTACCCCTGTCATATTGCCCACATACGGGGATATCAATGACGACGTTATTTCTTTGAAGCATAAGAACCCCAAAATTGACGTCACATTGCCCGCATATGATGCGATGAATGCCGACTTTGGTGAGACCCATCATCTCAATGTTGCCGCCAAGGTTTATTTCCTGCTCTACGACACAGATATTGATTTCATGTTTCTTACGGGGGGAAGCAAAACACCCCGATATGGTTTTGATTTTTCTCGGAACATCGGTACCAATCTGGAGGTGCACGGGGAATTCGCCTTCATCCACGACTTTCAGAAGATGCTGATCGATGCGGACGGAAACATGTCCGCGAAGACCTACGACGCGGTAAACTACGTACTGGGAACACGGTACCTGAGCACTTTTGACACCACTTACATCTTCGAGTACTATTTCCAGGGGACAGGGTATTCAAGCGAAGAGATATCCGACTATTTTTCCTTTATCGATAAGGGATACGACAAATTTCTATCGAGCGGGAACAGCCAGCTTCTGGCCAAGGCGGCATCACTGTCCCAGGGGGGGTATGGGAGGTTTACCCCGGAGAGGCACTACCTTTATCTCAGGGTAAGCCAGCCGGAGCCGTTTGACATCCTTTACTTCACCCCTGCACTTACATGGATCTACAATGTGAGCGACAGGAGCTTCTCGATCACGCCGGAGCTGCTGTACACACCGATTACGAACTTGGAGCTGCGGCTGAGAACAGGGTTCCTTGTGGGGGGCCAGGACAGTGAATTTGGCGAGAAACAGAATGACTACCGACTGGAGCTCAGAGTCAGGTACTACTTTTAGGAAACCTTTAAGGCGATTTCGAAGAAGGTCGAAAAGGAAGGCGTCGTTGATTCTTCTCAGATGAAGCGCTTCGGTGTAAAGAGATCCCAAAGCGGGAGGCAAATACAATGATGTTGAGATTAGTAATGGCATTCACTTTATTAACGGTGCTGCTCTTGGCAGGCCCGGCTCAGGCCTCCGAAAAGGCAAGCGAAGCCAGGCAAGAGGAGGTTTCAAAGCGTGGCGCCCAAGTCATGCCGTTCAGTCTTAAGCGCACACTGCATATTTTTACAAAGACAAACAGCGGCGGCATACAGCAGGTGGTCGCCAAGGATCAATCCGACACGCATCAAATAGAGCTGATCCGAGAGCATTTAAGCAAAATTTCGAAAGAGTTTGCTCAAGGTAACTTTTCCGCCCCGGCAAGCATCCATGGGAATGACATGCCGGGCTTGGCGGAGTTAAAGAAGGCGCATCCCGGTCAACTGAGGATCGCTTACAAGGAACTCCCTAACGGTGCACAGATAGAGTATTCGAGCGATAATCCGGGTTTGATCGCTGCAATCCACCGCTGGTTTGACGCGCAGTTGGCCGATCACGCCGGAGCCTTGCCGGCCCTGCCGGAACACCATGAGCAATGATGACACCCGGCGAAGGCATGTACCCGCCTGCAGGTGCGGCCCTCTTGAACTCATAGAGGCTCGTCCTCCCGAATGAGACTACGAATGTTGAAACCCATGGAGAAAGATAGCATAACAGAAACGGTTCATGGCAGGCATGTTTCCGAGAGTCCATCACTCCCGAGATTATTCGGCTCTTTCCTCAGGTTGGGCGTCACCGCCTTCGGCGGCCCGGCCATGGTGGCGTACATCCGCGATCTGGCGGTCCGGAAGCACCGATGGGTGTCGCCGGATTCCTTCGCCGACGGCACGGCCTTGTGCCAGTCGATTCCCGGGGCCACGGCCATGCAGATGGCCGGTTACGTCGGGTTGCGGGCCCGAGGCGCCCTGGGCGCTTTGGCGGCATTCGTGGGTTTCGGCCTGCCCGCGTTCATCCTGATGACGATCTTATCGGTCGTCTACGCGGTCAGTCGCGATCTTCAGCCGGTGGCGTCGGCCTTCCTCGGCCTGCACGTGATCGTGGTGGCGCTGGTGGCCAACGCGGTCGTGACCTTCGGCCGAAGTACGATCAAGAACTGGCGCGACGCGGTTTTGGCCTTCGGCGCCGGCGCGTTCCTGTTCGAGCGGGGCAGCCCGATCGTCGCCATCCTGGCATCGGCGGGAGTGGGCATGATTCTTTATCACGGGATAGATCTGCCGATCAAGTCTCTTCACTCCGATGGTCAGTCCAGCGGGCCGGCGCGCGGTCCGTCTGGTCGTATGCGGCTATACTCGCGGGGGGGGCGGTCCTGGCCGTGTTCCTTGCGTCCGACCCCCGACTGTTTGACCTGGCCGCACTCATGATGAAGGTGGATGTGTTCGCCTTCGGCGGAGGCTTTGCCTCGGTGCCGGTGATGTTGCACCAGGTGGTGGACGTCCGGCACTGGATGGACAGCAAGACCTTCATGGACGGCATCGCCCTGGGGCAGGTCACGCCGGGGCCCATCGTCATCACCGCCACTTTCGTGGGCTATCAGCTTGCGGGCCTGGCAGGGGCCTTGGTTGGAACGGTGGCGGTTTTTTCGCCCTCCTTTTTGATGGTTTTGATCACGGTTCCCTACTTTGACCGGCTGCAACACTCCTTGCTCTTTCGGCGGGCGTTGCGGGGCATCCTGGCCTCGTTCGTCGGCCTGCTGCTGGCCGTGACCGTCCAGTTTGCCACCGCAGTCTCCTGGACGGCCCCGTCGATTTTCCTGGCCCTGGCGGCCTTCGCGGCGCTGTGGTTCAAGATCGACATCCTGTGGGTGGTGCTGGTCGGGGCAGGCGTTTCGATCTTCGTCTTGTGAACAAAGGGCAAGCCTGGTACACCGCCCCCACAAATCTCTTCAGCAAACAAATTAACGACACGAATAATCAGAACGAACCCGAGCGCGAGTCTTACTATCCTGCGATGTCACCCAAGTAGAGGGTTGAGCTCGCTTCATCCTGAAAAGGGCTACTCGATTTTTCACTTTTGTGGCTCGGACCGCAAGTTTCTTGCACCGCGCCTAACACTTGACTGGGCCTGAGTCCCCTTGACACGAAGTCCTGACGATGATAGGCGCGGAACGTGCTTCCCTAGCTATTGGCCAAACCGGAATAAGAGGGAAATCATGAAGGCCTTTCTTGTTACGCTCTTATTGCTTATTCAGGCCGCGGCCGCCTTTGCGGGTCCGCCTTTTCGTACCGATGATCCGGTGCCGAACGACTATCATCACGGCGAAATCTACCTTTTTTCGACGGGGACCCATGACGCGGGTGGGACGAGCGGGTTAGGACCTGCAGTGGAATTCAATTATGGCATCCTTCCGGATACGCAATTTCACATCATCGCCCCCATGGCCTACGACGCGCCGAAAGAGGAAGCCTCCCATTTCGGATACGGCGACACCGAGGTCGGGATAAAATACCGCTTTGTCGATGAAACCGATGTCCTGCCTATGATTGGCATCTTCCCGCTCGTCGAAATTCCCACAGGGGACGAAGACAAAGGGCTCGGCAATGGAAAGGCCCAGTACTTCTTCCCGCTCTGGCTCCAAAAAGACTTCGGTCGATGGACCACTTACGGAGGCGGCGGCTATTGGATCAATCCCGGTCCGGGGAACAGGAACTATTGGTTCTCCGGCATTCTAATACAGTACTCGTTTTCCGACACCTTCTACCTGGGTGGGGAGCTCTTTCACCAGACGGCCGACATGGTTGACGGTGAAGACAGCAGCGGCTTCAACTTTGGGGGAAGCCTTCCTCTGGTGAGCAATTATCAGCTTTTGTTCTCAGCCGGGCGCGGACTGACAGATACCTCAAGCAACAGATTCTCCTATTATGTTGCCCTCTATCGGACCTTTTGAGGAATGAGGACATCCGTCTAAGAAACGTGAGCACTCTGCAAGGCGCATGACATGATCCCCAACTATAGGAAGGGGGACCAAGCGTAGGGACTATGCCGTATGGATTGGGTTATTCGTTATTGCCGCCTTGATCATGCTGGCCTCGAAGTCTTATGCCTGCTTCCCTGGAGACGTAGCGATAGAAAGGTGGGTGCAATCCCTGCTTCCCCAAAACCTGAACCGGGCCGAAGGCGTCTCACGGACGGCTGAATTCCCGTGGATAGGCATCATACTGGCCTTCATCTTTACCTTTTCCTGGGTTCTGGCCGGATGGCGCGCCGCGCTTATCTCTATCGTCAGCTTTGTGGGAATGCTGCACGGAATTGTCTTGGCCGTCTTGCGGTTGTGAGAGGTTGTGTGTGTGGGGGGGGAGGGCCCGGCGCCTGGCGAGTGACTTTTGGAGTGTGGGGGGGGATGGGGTCGGGTCAAGCATGGGGGTTGAGGTGGACACGCTGAGGGGCTGGCGCTATGGGTTATGGATACCGCTCTCTGCCATAGCGTACGCAAGAGAGGCGATAAGAAGGCGCTATGGAAACTGTGGGGAGGAGAATCGTCTTTTCGGGACTTCTTAAGGTACCCGGAACATGCATCTGGAGCAGTGCCCGGATAGCGTACGCAAAGGCGTAAGAGGCGCTATCAGGAAAGGACTGATGGTATGGTGGTATTAGGGGAGTAAAGGTGTAGGGGGAGAGGTTAGATGAAGGTAGAAGGTGAAGGGGAAATGGCGCACGCATGATTGCGCAGGGGAAACGTAGAAAACAACAAAAGGTGTGGACGCGCACACAGTGCAGCGCTATACAGCGGTCGAGCTGTATGGAGGAAGCGCTGAGGAGTAGAGAGACGTTCTGATGGTTGAGGTGATCGGGGAGGGGGTCGCTTTAGCGTAAACCGAAGGGGGTGGTGTTCACAGGTGACGCATGGGGGTGTGGGGAGGAGAATCCTTTTCACTTCTTATGTCCTTCGATGTGTCGAATGATGTAACTCGATCTTGATGGACCGAAGGTAGAGCATTGAACGTGGTTCTGACAAAGCCGTGACCGCATGGTTTGCGTCGATGGTGTAGGTGCGCAGGTTGGGCGTCGATCAGGACGAAGGTTGGTTGCCAGAGGCTCAGCGTCTTCCACGTATGATCCATCGGTAGGTCGGTGAAATCCGATGGCGACGCACCAGGGGCGAGGGCGGTATACGCTGATAAAGCGACCACCTCTTTGGCGAAGAAGCGATAGGGGGTGTTGTTCCACACGTGATCCGGCATGGCGTCTTGTCTGGGTGAAAAGATAACCTCAAACTTTTGGTCATCGTCTGGGACGGGGTGTCCGCAAAATCGATGTAAAAGCCGATCTTGTGATCCGGCCCAATGGAGAAATCGGGTAGGTCGCCGTGCGGGCAAGCCCGATGTTATTCTCTTGAAGGTGACGTATTTGCATGTTGGCGTCTCAATGTAGTCGGACGACTTTACAAGCTGAAGGGTTCCCGCACCTCATGGGCCATGCCGTAATTCCAGAGAAATCCTGCTCTGTATGTGGGAGATGCCCCAACCGTAGAGACGGATCGCCAAACAACATATATTTCTGGATGTGATGAAACATGGCCGAGGGAACATTCGAGCGTGTTGAAATTGATATGGAAATCGTTATCGATGTACCGCCTCCGCATAATTCCACGAATAGCCAGGGCCGAGGGCTTGAAGCTGTAGCGGTAGCCTCGAAAAGGTAGCGGTCAAGGATCTGGCTCCCGCTTGGGTCCCTGTGTAGCCGCCGATGTAACCGATGGCACCGGAATTCCTTCACAAGGAATTCCTCGGCCATAGAGTCCAGATCATAGCTTGTACCATTATCCTGCTGGACCGGGGCCGGTTCGGGGAAGACTGCGGCTGTGGGATTGGCCGGCCAGCATCGGTGGGCGCGTTATAAACGGGGCACTGGACAGAGATGGTGAAGGTGTTCCCCTGAACGTCCAGGAACGTGTCTTCAAAATGAAACCGCGCGGTGCTGCAGCCCCGGCAAACACAACCGGCAGCATGCTGTCGTTGGTGAGGGCCGCCACATCACGCTTCGTAAGGCCCCCAGGTATAGGGGGCGCCGTGTCCGGAGAAGTTCACGAAACCGACGCCTCCGTTGATCTCCGCGCTGATCGCAGCGGGTGGGGTCACCGTCCCCAGCCCTGCCGGCAGCCCTTCGATCCGGTGATCATATAGCTTTGTGGACGTGATACCTACAGCGGAGAGGTTTCCACCCACATCCTCTTTCGCGGAAGGTACCCGGATACTCATGCATGCCTCAAGCCCTGTTTTCTCTTGAATCGGGCCGATGATGCAGTGCTGAACCAGGGAAAGGGCTAGAATTCGTAATTGATGACGTTTTGACGTACGTGGTCTCGCGACGTGGAGGCAGGAACCTGCCCACGGCGATATCTGGGTAGAGATCCACATCATCCAGGTTGATATCGGCCAGGGTGGAGCCGGCCACCAGGCGCCTCCTGACCCCGAATCCGTCCCCCCCATCCAGTCCTCAAAGGTCCCATTTTGCTTATAGAGATCCGCATAATAGAGATCGGCGGCGTCATAGCCATCCCCCCATGAGGTCGGATCGTAAATCTTGCAGTATCGTACCGGAAACCGGTCGGAATCCCAACGAGCTCACGTACTTGATTCCGCACTCTGCTGGAACGATGCGATGGCCTTCTTGATCCTTTCGGCACATCCCCTGGTCCTGAAACCGCTGCGCAAGGTACTGCCAGCTGTATATTCTTGTGCTGATATCCGTGTAATCCTTGTGGGTCTTAGGGGTTGCAGCGCGCGATGAGTCTCATGGGCAATGATCAGCAGGTCAAAGGGAAGCAAAAATTCCAGTCGATCTGCGATGTTCGGGATCCCGTGACCACGCCAATTTGAAGCGGGCTCCAGGGCAAGAACGTGTACTGTGCCTCCTTTGGCGGGGCAGGGGGCGGCAGAATCGTGACGCCGGGGGGTGTGGGTGAAACCAAATCCGGGTTAAGCTGCTCAAGCGCATGGGTGGATGATAGGGGATCAAATAGTCAAAGCTGGGATAAGTGATGACGAAATCATTCACTACGGGGCTTGCACTTCGTGCCGTCGGCGGGATCGCTGCCCCGATCACACAAAGAAATCCCACGGCCGCAACCAGAAAGAATCTCCTAAACGTCATGTCTCCTCCTTGCTCTCAGTGGATTCTCCAATCAGGTATGCCAAAAAAAACGAGACCCATTTATCTTTTGTCGGAATCCCTCCTCTCGTGATTGACCCATTTCCCTTTAGTGAAGGCTTTCGTTTGGAAAGGGCTAGTGATCAAGTGACGTTTTCTGACAGAAACGTTGACCCGCCATATGTCATATTTCACTTTGAAGCAAGGAGCGATTGGGCCCGACTGGACAGCGCCTCGTTTCAGGTGGATATGAACGGCCATGAGGGCGGCCGGCGTGACCCCCGGGATCCGGGAGGCCTGACCCAGGGACAAAGGACGCACCCGGGTCAACTTCTCCTTCACTTCCGTCGTAAGGCCATGGACGGATCCGTAGTCCAAGTCCTGGGGCAATCGAAGGGTCTCGAGCCGCTTGATCTGCTCTACCTCACGTTCCTGCCGTTCGATGTAGCCGGCGTACTTGACCCGGGTCTCCACCTCGGAGGCAATCCGCGCATCGACACCCGAAAGGCCCGCATTCAAGCCCACCAGGTGTTCGAAAAAGATATCGCTCCGCTTGAGAAGTTGCGCCATGGGAATGGCATCCCGGATCGGGGCTGATCCGATCTCCCTCAACAGATCCAGGACATGGGGTTCCGGCTTGACCCGAACTTCATCCAGAATCTTCAGTAACTGCTCGACCAGTTCCCTTCTCTCGCAGAAACGGTGGTAAATCCCTTCCGGCACCAGGCCCAATCGGTGACCCAGGTCCCTCAGCCTGAAGTCGGCATTGTCTTCTCGCAGGAGAAGCCGGTGCTCCGCCCGCGAGGTGAACATCCGGTAAGGCTCTTTCGTCCCCTTGGTCACCAGGTCGTCAATCAGGACGCCGATGTAGGCCTGGGATCTCGGGAGAATCAGCGGTCCCTCACCCCGGATCTTCAAGACTGCATTGATCCCCGCCATCAACCCCTGAGCGGCCGCCTCCTCGTACCCGCTGGTCCCGTTGATCTGTCCGGCGTGGTAGAGCCCCTCCACCCGCTTCGTCTCAAGGGTGGGCCTCAGCTGAATGGGGTCGATAAAGTCGTATTCGATGGCATAGCCGGGTCTCACGATCTCGGCCTGTTCGAGGCCCGGAATGGAGCGGACCATCTTCACCTGGATGTCAATGGGAAGGCTTGTGGCCAGGCCGTTCGGATAGACCTCCACCGTGTCGAGCCCCTCCGGCTCAATGAAGATCTGGTGTCTTGTCTTTTCGGCAAAGCGGACCACCTTGTCTTCGATGGAGGGGCAGTATCGGGCCCCCACCGCCTTGATGATGCCGCTGTAGAGGGGGGATCGATCGAGCCCCTGCCGGATCACCTCGTGGGTTTGGGCGTTGGTGTAGGTGATAAAACAGGGGACCTGCGGAAGCGGGATACGGTCTGTCGTAAAAGAAAAGGGGAGTGGGTCCTTGTCACCGGGCTGTATCGCCATTCTGGCGTAATCAATGGTCCTGCCATTCAATCTGGGGGTGGTCCCCGTCTTGAGCCGCCCCAACTCGAAACCGAGGGTCTCCAACTGCTCGGAGAGGTGGAGGCTCGGAGGGTCTCCCATTCTCCCCGCAGGGAAGTGGTCCAACCCAATGTGGATCAACCCCCGCATGAAGGTACCCGTCGTCAGGATGACGGCCTTTGAGATAAACGTCTCGTGAATATGGGTTTCTACCCCTTGTATCCTCCCATCCTCCACCAGGAGACCATCCACCATGGCCTGGCGGATGGTCAGGTTAGGCTGCGATTCGAGGACCGACTTCATCCGCATCCGGTACCGCTCGCGATCGTTTTGAGACCTGGACCCCTGGACCGCAAGCCCCTTCCGCGTGTTGAGCCGCCGGAACTGGATCCCGGTCATATCCGCGTTCCTGGCCATCTCCCCCCCTAGGGCGTCGATCTCCTTGACAAGGTGGCCTTTGGCCAGCCCGCCGATGGCCGGGTTGCAGCTCATGGCCGCAATATGGTCCAAATTGATGGTGAGGAGCAGGGTGGCGTGTCCCATGCGGGCCGAGGCCAGTGCAGCCTCGCACCCCGCATGGCCGGCGCCGACCACGATTGCATCATAGAATTTGTCAGAAGTGGACATGGGGTTGCAGAAAAGCGGAGCTCGCCAGATGAAACATTTGAACTATATGGTACGGACCGGGATGGTGGCTTCCCGGCCGGGGCCCACGGAGACGATGGAAATCGGAACGCCCGTTTCCTGTTCGATGGTGTCCAGGTAGGCGCGGGCCTCCCCAGGAAGCTCTTCAACCTTCCTTGCACCGCTGATGTCATGGCTCCAGCCGGGCAGTTCCACACAGACAGGCCTGCACCGCAAAAGCTTTGCAAGGCTTGCGGGTATGTGACGGGTTTGATTGCCATCCAGCTCATAGGCCACGCAGATCTTCAACCTTTCAAGCCCGGTCAGGACATCCAGCTTGGTCACCCCCAGGCTGTCCAGTCCGTTGAGCCGGGCTGAAGCACGGACCGCCACCAAATCGAGCCACCCGCACCGCCGCCTTCGGCCGGTCGTGGCCCCAAACTCACCGCCCTTTTCCTGGATAAATACCCCTATTTCGTCCTCAAGCTCCGTTGGGAAGGGTCCGGCGCCCACACGCGTGGAATAGGCCTTCACGACCCCCAAGATGTGATGGAGGTGTTTTGGTCCGATTCCCGCGCCGGCACAGGCGGTGCCTGAAACCGGGTTTGACGAAGTGACAAATGGGTAAGTGCCGTGATCCACGTCCAAATGGGTGCCCTGGGCCCCTTCGAAGAGGATGGACTTGTTCGCTCGGACGGCCTCATCGAGCTCGAGAGAGACATCCGTGATGAAGGGCGCAAGCCTCCGTCCTACCTCCAGGCATTTCTCCAATATCGGCCCCAACGCCAGGGGCTCGGCCTTAAGAAACTTGGTCAGATAAAAGTTCTTTTCTTCCAAGTTCTCCCTGAGCTTTGACTCCAACGTTTCGGGGTCCGTCAGATCTACCGCCCGGATACCCGTCCTCGCCACCTTGTCCTCATAGCAGGGACCGATGCCGCGACCCGTGGTGCCGATCTTGCCATGACCCTTGGCCCTCTCCCGGGCCAGGTCGATGGCCTGGTGGTAAGGCATAATGATGTGCGCCTTCTCGCTGAGGGAGAGTCTCCCGGGACTCACATGGATACCGCTTTGCTCCAGTTTGTCCAACTCCTGAAGCAGGACCTGTGGATCGACCACCACCCCGTTGCCAATCAGGCACTTCTTCCCCTCATAGAGGATCCCGGAGGGGACCAGGTGAAAGATGTATTTCTTCCCGCTCACAACCAGCGTATGTCCGGCATTGTTCCCACCCTGAAATCGTACGACAAGGTCCGCACAGGCGGTGAGGTGATCCACAATCTTTCCCTTGCCCTCGTCACCCCACTGTGTTCCCACGACAACGGTGTTTCCCATCCTCAGACTCCTTAAGCCCATAAAATGAGGGCGATTCCAAACCAGTGCCCATCCATAAATCGGGGATTTCTGGATGGCGCTTTCAGCGGTCAGCGGTCAGCCAGTCTCTTATTTTTCTTAGTCTTTGCTGACAGCTGATGGCTGATGGCTGATCGCCATGTGGCCTGGATCATTCATTAAAAAGGCCCGGCGACTCCAAATGCCGGGAACCCTCCGCGCCAACAGATGCCATCAAGCCACCTCAGAGATCTTTTCTCTTTGTTATCGAAAAATGCAAGTCCTGTCAACGGGTTTACGTTCATGATCCGAGGTTTCTCCACATGTTGGGAAAAACACCAATGTGTCACTCACCTCACGAATGGCCAAGCCCTGGGACGCCCTTACAAAAATTTGATGGGTGTCTGGGTTTGACCGAATTGGTCCCTTTCGAAAAGGGAACTCATCCCGGAAAGTCACTCTCAGATCTTCCATATGACCCACCAGCTCCTTATAAATTCGATTTTGCCGTAAGAAACCCGCTGCAAAACATAGGGGGTGTCCCGATTTCAAGGGGCTAAACAGGATATTTTGCTTGACACGATCCTTTAAGAGCGTTTAGCTTGCACTAGTCCGCCAACACCAAACCTTATTTTCCAGAGATAGAGATGACCTTTTGGCGTGTTCCGCTTGATGCCGAGGAGATTCAAGTCTCCCATGGCATCGTCCACATCCTCGAAGACCGATGCAAGGGGTGCGGTTACTGCATCGAGTTCTGCCCGAAGTCCGTCCTCGACTTCTCAGCCCGGTTCAACCGCAAGGGATATCACCCGCCATCGGTCAAGAAACCGGATGAGTGCGTGAACTGTCATTACTGCGAAATCATCTGTCCCGAGTTCGCCATTTATTCCGTAGAGGCGGAGAAGACTTGAACCAAGGCCGGGTCGCCGTTTGATTCATTGCCTGCGACCGACCAGCTTTCCATCGGAGACCTTTGACCCATGACATCCTCTGTCCTGACAGGCGAGCATTTCATGACCGGTGACGTGGCCTGTGCCGAAGGGGCACTGGCCGCGGGCTGCCTCTTTTTCGGAGGGTATCCCATCACACCCGCAACTGAGATTGCAGAGCACGTCTCCCATCGTCTCCCGAGGGTGGGCGGCACCTTTATTCAAATGGAGGACGAGATCGCAGCCATCGCATCGGTCCTTGGAGCCTCATGGGCGGGTGTCAAGAGCATGACGGCCACATCAGGACCGGGCTTCAGTCTCATGATGGAGAACATCGGCCTTGCGGTTTGCACCGAGACCCCCTGCGTCGTGGTAGACGTCCAGCGGGCAGGCCCTTCCACAGGGCTTCCCACCCAGGGGGCCCAGGGGGACATGATGCAGGCGAGGTGGGGGTCCCATGGCCACTATGAAATCATTGCCCTTGCGCCGGCCTCTCCCCAGGAATTGTTCTATCAAACCATCACCGCATTCAATCTGAGCGAGACCTACCGGGTCCCCGTCCTCATCATGACCGACGAGATCGTCGGCCACCTCAGCGAGAGGGTCGTCATTCCCAAGGCCAGTGAGATCAAGACCATTTCAAGGCCAAAGCCCAAGGGCAGGAAAGATCGCTACAGGCCTTTCGCACCTGGACCCAACGGGGTTGCGCCCATGGCCGTTGCCGGAGAGGGGTACGCCATCCATGTGACCGGACTGACCCATGATGAAAAGGGGTATCCCGTCATGACCGTGGATGTGCAACAGGAGATGATGACGCGAATCATGGAGAAAATCCGTCGAAACCTCCCTGACATCATCCGGACGGAGAGCTACCGACTGGAGGACGCAGACATCGCCATCGTCTCCTACGGGGTTTCGGCCAGGACAAGCCTCGCCGCGGTGGAAGAGGCCAGGGCAAAGGGAATCAAGGCCGGACTACTTCGTCTCATCACGGTCTGGCCGTTTCCTGAAATGCTCATCCGCACCCTGGCCGAACGGGTCAAGGCATTCGTGACGGTGGAAATCAACCTGGGTCAGATCTCCCAGGAGGTAGAGCGATGCGCACAGGGAAAGGCGCCTTGCTTTCTGGTGGGACACCCAGGGGGAGCCATCATCCCGCCTGAACGCGTCATCGAGACCCTGTCGGAGATAGGATGAAAGATAGGTTCAAGGTGCAGGGTGCAAGGTACAAGGGAAGAGGGAGAATAATTCCCTTGAACCTTGAACCTGAGACCTTGGACCTGTCATTAATCTTGGTGCAGGGTGCAAGGTACAAGGGAAGAGGGAGAATAATTCCCTTGAACCTTGGACCTGTCATTAATCATGGCGCAAGGAAGGACAGAAATTCGAGCTATCAGCTATGAGCTCGACTGGAAAAGACATATGAAAGTTCCATCCATCGAAGCGACCCATCCTCTCGACGATCTGATCCGCACGGACCGCATCCCGCACATCTGGTGTCCGGGATGCGGAATCGGGACCGTCTTTGCCTCCTGTCTGACCGGTATGAAGGCAAGCCGCATTGATCTCCAGAAGACCGTCATGGTCTCGGGGATCGGCTGCTCCGGCAGGGCAGCGGGCTACGTGAAGCTCGACTCCTTTCACACCACCCATGGCCGGGCCATCCCTTTTGCCACAGGCATGAAACTGGCCAATCCCGAGCTCAACGTGGTGGTGTTCAGCGGGGACGGGGACCTGTTTGCCATCGGCGGTAACCACTTCATCCATGCGGCCAGAAGGAACATGGATCTGAAGGTGATCTGCGTCAATAACTTCAACTACGGCATGACGGGCGGACAGGTTGCCGCCACCACCCCCCATCGGGCCAAGACCACGACCACCCCTTACGGCAACACCGAAACCCCCTTCAACCTGCCGCTCATGGCCTTTGCCTCCGGTGCCACCTATGTGGCCAGGTGGACCACCCTTCACATCCGCGATCTGACCCAGGCCGTCGAGGAAGTGCTGCTCAAACGGGGATTCTCTTTCATCGAGGTCCTTGCCCCGTGCCCCATCAACTACGGCCGGCGGAACAAGGAAAAGCCGCTCGACACCCTGAAGATATACAGGGAGCGGACCATCATCAAGAACGGCGCTCAGCCCACGGAGCTGGATATCGATTTTGCGAGAGGGATTGTGCTCGGCAAGTTCGTGGACGTGGAACGGCCTACCTGCATCGAGCTCTATGACCGGACCTGTAGACCCCAAGAACTGCTTGAAGAGGAGCGGGCGGCATGACGACCGTGGACCATCCTGAAGTCAACCCATCGAAAACGGGGCCATTTCTAAAGGAGATCACCATCACGGGGTTTGGCGGCCAGGGTATCGTTCTGGCCGGCAAGATCCTCGGGCAGGCGGCCGCCTTGGGCGATCACATGCATTCCACCCTGGTTCAGTCCTATGGCCCCGAGGCACGGGGCGGGGCATGCAGCGCCCAGGTGATCATCTCGGAGGGCGCCATCCACTACCCTTACGTTCGAAAGCCGGACATCCTGGTCTGCATGTCACAAACCGGATTCGACAAATACATCCCCGAGCTCAAGGAAGGCGGCACGCTGATCACGGACCAGGACCTCGTACAACCGCTCGGCTATGATCAGGATTTCTTCACCATCCCCTCCACCCGCTTGGCAGAGGAGTTGGGACGAAAGATGATGGCCAATATCATCATGTTTGGCTTCTTCACCGCTGTCACGGGTGCTGTTTCCCTCGATGCGGCACGTACGGCGGTTCTGGGCTCCGTACCAAAAGGCACCGAGCAATTGAACCTGAAGGCCTTCCAAAAGGGCTTCGATTTCGGGGAGGCCACGCTTAAAGGAAGAAAGAAAAGGGCCATGGGGGAGGCAACCGCCTGAACATGAAGCGGCCAAAGGATAGACTCCACAAAGTGATCGTCATCGGGGCAACGCCGGCAGGCATTGCCGCGACCAACAAGCTTGGGGAACTTGGCATTCCCGTGACCCTGGTGGACCGGGAATCCGACCTGGACCGAAAGCTCTCCCGGGATGAGTGGAAGCTCGCATCGGGCCTGGGACTCAATTACGCACATCGACCCGGCCTCATCCGCTTGCTAAGAAACCCCATGATTCGCTGCATCCTGCCGGCCCAGGTGCAAACCGTCAAGCATACGCCACAGGGCTTTCGTGTCCAGATAAAGGCGGAAACCACCTTCGTGGACTCGGAGCGGTGCACGCTCTGCGGCCGGTGCGAAGCCGTCTGCCCGGTGACCACCCCCCAGGGGACAAAAGCCATTGATTATCCAGGCCGCAAGGCCCTGCCGGGTCGCGCAAGCATCGAGAAGCGTCGACAGCCCCTGTGCCAAGCCCACTGCCCCCTCGGCGTCAATGCACAGGGCTACATTGCTCTCACCCTGGCGGGCAGATACCAGGCAGCCCTGGACTTGGTGCGGCAGGATAACGTCCTTCCCTCCATCTGCGGCAGGGTCTGCACACATCCCTGCGAGGCCGCCTGCCGGCGTGGACTCCTGGATGGACCGATCGACATCCGGAACATCAAGCGCTTCCTGGCGGACCACGAGAACGCTCCCAGCGTCGAAAACAGGGCGACCCCCGCCAGGAAAGAACGGGTAGCGGTGATCGGCTCGGGGCCTGCAGGGCTTGCGGCGGCAGCGGACCTGGCTCGAAAGGGGTACGGGGTTACCGTGTTTGAGAAGGAATCGCTCGCTGGTGGGCTGCTGCGGTACGGCATCGGTCCCCACAGGCTTCCAAGAGAGGTGCTCGACCGGGACCTGCGATTTATCCAAGGCCTGGGGGTCCAGTTCAAGACCTCCAGCCGAATCAATCTCCCCGGGGACGTCCAGACACTGGATAAGGAATTCAATGCGATCATTTTCTCAGGGGGCGCCTGGACCGACCGGAAACTCGGCGTACCGGGCGAGGACCTGGAAGGGCTCGAAGGCTGCATCGCCTTTTTGAACAAACTCTACCGCGGGGAGATCCAAGAGCTCAAGGAGGACGTGGCGGTCATCGGTGACGGGAACGCGGCATTCGATCTGGCCCGCGCCCTGGTGCGGATCGGCGCCCGGGTCACGATTCTTTCCTGGTTCCCGGAGGAATTAATCCCGGCGGCCAAGGAGGAGGTGCGAGGGGCCAAAGAAGAAAACATCTTCCTTCGGGACAAGACCCAGGTCGTTGGCTTTTCAGGCCAAAACGGCAAGCTCGACCGATTAATCTGCAGACCCACCGTCCCGGGGGAGCCTGACGCACAGGGGATCCCGTGGCCCGTCATTGTGTCTGAAAGCGAGCCGTTCGAGCTTTCCTTTGACCGGGCCTTTGTGGCCATTGGCCAGAACGGGCCCATTTCTCTCGCCTCCCCTTCAGCACTAGGCGTGACCGATCGGGGGTTTGTCAAAGTTGATTCCGCATGGCGGACCACCTTGGAGTCCGTTTTCGCCTCAGGGGACGCGGTCAAGGGCCCCTCATCTGTGGTGGATGCCATGGCATCGGGGCGGGCCGCAGCCCGTGCCGTTCATGAATCGCTCAATGGCAGGGGAGATATGACCCGTCAATCCTGGAGGCCGGAGGAAAAGGACTTCATGGAAATCCCCTCCGATGTCCCATCCCAGGCCAGGCCCACCATGTCCGAAAGGCAGCCGTCGGCAAGGTGCGACAACTTCACGGAGGTGGCGCTCGGTCTGAGCGAAAGCCAGGTCGTCTCGGAGACCGAACGGTGCCTCCAGTGCGGCGTCTGCTCAGAGTGTTACATGTGTGCCGAAGTCTGCGACGCGATCGGGGCCATCAATCACGCAAGCGCCTCCGAGCCCCTCGTTGAACATGCGGGCGTCGTCATTATCGCGGATCCTGAGGCCGCCCCTCCAACAGTCCGAGGAGAAGACGTCATCCGTGCATATGGCCCCACCTCGGCCAAGACAGATGTCTATGCCATGATGACGCGGGGGTTTGCATCAGCCGCCCAGGCCATGATCCTGCTTGGGGGGACGTCCCATCGCCCGAAGGGGCGGGGCCTCTCCTTCAGCCCGCCTGAACCGGGGCTTTCTTCCGAGGTTCGCCTGGGCCTCTTTGTGTGCCGGTGCAACGATGCCTTCGGATGGACCGAGGGGATGAGTGATGTCGTCGATCAATTAACCGAAACGAACGAAGTGGCTCATGGCGAGGTCCTCCAATCAGCCTGCGTCCCCGAAGGATCGGCAGCGATCCTGAAGGCCATCCGGGAGAGGGGACTGACCCGGGTGGTCCTGGCCTCCTGCGTCTGCTGCCCTCTGGATTTTGTATGCAGCGCCTGTACGGATCAACGGAGCAGGCTGAAGGATGCGCTCTTCAAGGGAACGGGGATCAGCCGGGCCATGGTAGAGACGTGCAATCTGAGAGGCGAAGTACTTCGCTCCCTTCCGGCCGATCCCGGCCTCGCCCTGGACCGGTTCAAGGGCTTGATAGAACGTTCCATGGGGAGGGCCAAACGGTTGAAGGCCCTTCCCTCCCCTGCCAGGGCTTACAATTTCACCACGGCGGTGATCGGGGAGTCGGAAGCATCCATAAGCAGTGCCATGGCCCTGGCAGCGGCGGGCATCGAGGTCTTCATGTTCGGGACCACAGAAAAGCCGCTTTCAGAGAAGGTGGCGCACCGAAACATCACCAGCTTTGAAGGGTCTTCCGTGCTTGCCCTGAGCGGGACCATCGGCGATTTCCACGTCTTCGTGCAGAAGGGCGATTTCAGGCAGACCCTGCCGGTTGGCGCCGTCATCATCGGAGAGAGTTCCAGGAGGAAGATTCCCTATGTGCCGCAGGCAGGACTCCCCTCACGGCTTGTTGCCTCTGCCATGCAAAAGCGCGGGGTTGCGGATGTCCCCTTTCTCTATCCGGGAAGCACGTCCATCGCCGGTCTGTTTCTGGCGAGCCCCCAGGAGGTGCCGGTCTCCGAAAGGAAGAAGGGGGCGGCGGCCGCGGTGCTCGCTGCAGCCCATATGCCCCGCGGCCCCAGGCAGAGCAAAGGATATACCGTAGTAATCCACGAGGAACTGTGCAGAGGGTGCGGCCGATGCCTGGCGGCCTGCCTTTATCAGGCCATCTCGCTTCAGAAGAATCAGGCCGACGGATGGTCCGCCCGTGTGGACGAGGCCCTGTGCAAGGGTTGTGGCAACTGTATCTCCGTCTGCCCATCCAATGCGGCCGACAGCCCCTACCGGGATCAGGCCTACCTGGAGCAGCTGCTTGAAGAGGTGCTGATGTGAAAGAAAGGTGCAAGGTGCAGGGTACAAGGTGCAGGGATAGGGGAGAGAGATTGCCTTGAACCTGAGACCTGCGACCTTGGACCTGTTATTAATCTTGGTTCAAGGTACCGGGTGCAAGGTACAAGGTTAATATGGATGTGACTATGAGCGACGAGCGATCAGCTTCCCCAGACTTCAAGATCATACTCTTTCTTTGCAGCTGGGGACCCCATGAGGCTTACCAGGCGCTGCAGGACCGCGCCGCAGCCATTCCGCCCGAAATCAAGATGGTACGGATCCCGTGCACCGGCCGGATCAGCAAGTCCCTTCTGTTCAAGGCCTTTGAAATGGGCGCCGACGGAGTGGCCCTGGTGGGCTGCGAATCCGGGACGTGCCGCTACGGCACCGGCACCGCCAACGCACAGAACAACGTCACGGACACCCGCGGCATCCTGGACCTTATCGGCCTGGGTCAAGAGCGGCTGCAGCTTGCCACCTACATGCCGGAGCAGTCCCAGGAACTGCTGGCCTTTCTCACGACCTTCCGGGACCAGATAGCGGCCATTGGGAAAACGCCGGTGGTTCATGTACCAAGGGCTTCTGAAGACGGTCAAACGCAGGAGCTCAAGCCGGAGATCCTCTCGGCCCACGACATCTACGCATGCCAGGACTGCGGAAAATGCTCCTCTGCCTGCCCCCTCACCCTTTCCGGGAAGCCCTTTTCCCCCCGAATCCTGGCAGGGGCCGTGATCTCGGGGGACATCCGTTCTCCTTCGCTCCAAACCGATGTGTGGGCATGCCTCACCTGCGGGTTATGCTATGACCGCTGCCCCTCCGCCGTGAATTTCCCCGAGTTCGTCCGGGACCTGAGACACCACCTGCGGGGCCAGAGCTCAGAATGCTCGGACGCCCACGGCGGGTTCTTCCATTCACTCATGAGGACCATGACCGCCCCTGGGCTCAAGCCCCGCCACTGGCAGTGGCTTCCGGACGATCTCAAGACGGATCGAAACAGCAAAATCCTGTTCTTTGGAGGCTGTGCCTCCTATTTTGACATCTTTTTCCGAACCCATCTGGGCGTCGAGACCCGAAATGTCTTGGTTGACGCCATCCGGTTGCTCAACTTCTTTGACATTCACCCCGCCCTCATGGAAGAAGAGCGGTGTTGCGGACACGATCTCCTCTGGTCGGGCGACCAGGAAAATTGTGAGAAGCTCGCCGCGCTCAATGTTCAGGCCATCAGGGACATGGGGGTGGAGGAGGTCGTAACCGCCTGCCCCGAATGTTATCGGACCCTTGCCCGGGATTATCCCCGCATCGGAATGGAGCTCGACATCAAGGTGACCCACCTCTTCGACCTGCTCGAACGGGAGATCGACAAGGGTGCCGTAACGTTCAAGCGGATGGAGAGGCGTCTGACATTCCAGGATCCATGCCGTCTAAGCCGACTTGAAGATCGGGCAGACCTCCCCAGGAGGCTTATCCAACGCCTGAATGTCTCGGACTATGCCGAGATGTCGGATCAGGGCCGCGGGGCCATCTGTTGCGGGAACGCGGCCTGGACCCGTTGCGACAGCTTCAACAAGGCGCTTCAGGTCAAACGGATCCGCCAGGCCCATGACACAGGCAGCGACCTTCTCGTCACCGCCTGCCCAAAGTGTCAGATCCACCTGCGCTGCGCCATGGAGGACCCTTTCCGTGGGGAGGCCCTGAACATGGAGATAAGGGATCTGACCTCCCTCATGGCCGAGACTATATCGTGGGGGGAGCAGTGAGCGATTTGGCCCATTACCAGGTTGCGGAAAAACTCGATTTTCACAGGTTGCTCAAAAAGGTCCAGATACAAGGCGCCCGAGATTCCTTGGAATGAGGCGTAGTTAGATCTACGTCGCAATGACAAGGAATGAGGGCAACGCAGTAGATGGGCTTTCTTCAGCAACCTGTTAGTCATGAATACAGCGTTTAAGGAAAGACCATGGAAGAAAAGACGGTTGTGAAGGAAATCGAGCTTGGCGAGGACAGGCCTCGCGTCGGCGTCTATGTGTGCCACTGCGGACTCAACATCGCCCAGACCGTGGACTGCGGCCAGGTGGCCAGGTTCGCGGAGGGGCTCCAGGACGTCGTGGTATCAAAGGACATCGGCTACGCCTGCTCAGGGCCGGGCCAGCAGAACATCAAGGACGATATCCTCGAAAACGGGCTTGACCGGGTCGTGGTGGCCTCCTGCTCTCCCAGGCTGCATGAGCCCACGTTCCGGCAGATGCTCCAGTCGGTGGGGATCAACCCCTATCTGCTGGAGATGGCCAATCTGCGCGAGCAATGCAGCTGGGTCCACATGCATGACCGCGCATCCGCCACGGACAAGGCCATGGATCTGGTCAAGATGGCCGTCGCCCGTGTGCGGCTCCTCTGGCCCCTCAAGGAGGATCGGCTGCCGCTCACGAAACGGACCCTGGTCATCGGCGGCGGGGTGGCGGGGATCCAGGCCGCTCTGGATCTGGCGGACAACGGGTACGACGTGGTCATGGTTGAAAAGAAGCCCTCCATCGGGGGAACCATGGCCCAATTGGACAAGACCTTCCCGACCATGGACTGCTCCATCTGAATCCTCGGACCCAAGATGACGGATGTCGGTCGACATCCCGGGATCAAGCTTCACACCATGGCGGAAGTGGTGGATGTGAAGGGGTACGTGGGGAACTTCGATGTAAGGATCTTCAAAAAGGCCAGATACGTCGATGAAAAGGAGTGCACCGCCTGCGGGGATTGCGCCAAGGTCTGCCCGGTGGTCCGCCCCGACGAGTTCAACGCAGGCCTCTCTTCCAGGAAGGCCATTTACACCCCCTTTCCCCAGGCCATTCCCTCCGCCTACGTGATCAACGTCAATGAGTGTCTGGGCCACGATCTTGCCGCTTGCGCGAAGTGTCTGGAGGCGTGCGACAAGGGCTGCATCAACTTTCACATGTCCGATGAGGAAATCGTTGAGCGGGTTGGCTCCATTGTGGTGGCAACGGGTCTTGAGCCCTATGATCCGAAAGAACTGGATGAATACGGCTACACGCGGTTTCAAAACGTCCTAACCAGCCTGGAATTCGAACGGCTGGTCAACGCAGGCGGCCCCACAAAAGGGGAATTGATCCGCCCCACGGACCGAAAACGCCCCCGCTCAGTGGGTTTCGTGCAGTGTGTCGGGTCCCGTTCCGCCCGAAAAGGGGGGAGCTACTGCTCCAACGTCTGCTGTATGAACACGGTCAAGAGCACCCTGGTCCTCAAGGAGCACTACCCGAACATCGACGTAAAGGTCTTTTACATCGACATCCGCGCCTTTGGGAAGGGCTTCGAGGACCTCTACACGCGCAGCCGCCGACTGGGGGTCCACTACTTGAGGGGGCTCCCCGGCACCGTTGAGGAGACCAACGACCGGGTACTCCGGGTTTCGGTCGAGAACACGGCAACGGGCAGGCTCGAGACCCATGAACTGGACATGTTGGTCCTGGCCATCGGGGTGAAGCCTGCATCCACCACACAGAGGCTCCAGGAGATGCTGGGGCTACAGCTGACCCCGGACGGGTTCTTCCTGGAGGCCCACCCGAAGCTCCTGCCCGTGGATGCGGCCACCCGCGGCATCTTCTACGCCGGCTGCGCCGAAGGCCCCAAGGACATTAAGGAAAGCGTCACCCAGGCCTCAGCCGCTGCGGCGAGAGCCATTCGCCTGATGCACAAGGGCGAAATCACGACGGAGCCCATCACCTCCGAAGTCATTGCCGAGCAATGCAAATCGTGCGGCAAGTGCGCGGAGGTCTGTCCCTACAACGCCATCTCCGTAGACGTGAAACGAAAGACCCCCGCGGTCATCAACACGGCCGCCTGTGCGGGCTGCGGCACCTGCGCCGCGGAGTGCCCGTTCGGCGCCATTACCATGAATCACTTCAGCGACGCACAGATCCTGAGCCAGATCGATGCCATGCTGGACGATCGCCCGCAGAACAAGATCCTGTCCTTCGCATGCAATTGGTGCTCATACGCAGGCGCCGACTACGCCGGGGTTTCGAGGGTCCAGTATCCCCCCAACGCCCGCCTCATCCGGACCATGTGCTCGGGACGCGTCCATGAAGACTTCATCTGGCACGGTTTTCGAAAAGGGGCCCCCGTGATCCTGGTGAGCGGATGCCACATCGGCGACTGCCACTACATCAACGCCAACCACTGGACCGAAAAGCGGGTAAAAAGGGTCCACAAGAAGATGGAAAAGCTGGGCCTCCGCCCCGAGAGGCTCCAGCTCGAATGGATTAGTGCGGCGGAGGGGGTCCGGTTCGCCGAGGTGATGAAACGCATGGAGACGCTTCGCGCCGCCGTGACGCCGGAGGAGATCGCTGAAACCACCCGGATCCTCGAAAGCCCGAAGCAAAAGGCGGAACCCTCTTAAAGCCAAGTGATCAGTGATCAGTCGTCAGTGTTCAGTGACTGTATTTCACTGATTACTTTTCATTGTTAATCACAGGCCTTTCGTTAGGGGCGTTCCAAAGGCTTCGAACGAATGGAGTTGCGGCTCAAAAAAGGGACACCCCCCTGCGGGCTGCCACACCAACGCATGGTTCATTAGTGGCCAGATATTTACCTATTAGCAGGTTGCAGAAAAACTCAATTTTCACAGGTTGCTCAAAAAGGTCCAGATAAAGCAAAGGCGTCCGGACAAATTCATTGGAATGAGGCGTAGTTAGGTCTACGCCGCAATGACAAGGAATGAGGACAACGCAGTAGATGGGCCTTTTTCAGCAACCTGTTAGATGGCTGCGAACATGCCGGAGAGCTTCTCCCGGCTGATGCACAGATAATCCCTGTCTCTTGAGAAGATCTCAAGGGTGATCGTGTCGTCGTAGCCGATCCCCTTCAGGGCCTTCACAATCTTTGGGAAGTCGATGGACCCGGCACCAATGGGGAGATGGTCATCCTCGCGCCCAAAATTGTCGCTCGCGTGGACATGACCGATGCTTCCGGCAAACCTTTGAATGAAAGCGACAATCCTCTCATCTCCCCCTCGCCCGATGTGCGCATGTCCCGTGTCCAGCGTAAGCCTTGCACCGGGGAACTTCTCGAAAAGGTCATCGAAGTCTTCCGGATTGACGAGCGAGAGGGAGCGCGGAAACAGGTTCTCCACACAGACGGAGACGGCTAGGCGGTCCGCCTCTTTCAGGATACGGTCCAATGACTGCATGGCATACTGGCGTGCCTGGCCCATCATCATGGCGCCGAGCCCCTGGATGAAGCTCGGGTGAAGAACGACCTTGAGAGGATTGAGCCCTGAGGCCTCCCTCAGGGAGAGAAGGGTCTCCTGGATGGAGGCTTCCCTCAGACCTTCAGTGAGGTCCGCCGTTGAAACAAAGGTGGGGAGGTGACAGACAAGGGCCATCCCGAACCGTTCCAGCGCTTTCAGCAATGCCCGCTTCTGTTCTCTGATCACGCCGTAGTGCGCGTGGGGCGAGTCCATGGTCAATTCCAGATAGTCAAATCCAAGGCCGCCAATTTCCTCCACTTCCTTGAGGAGGGGCCGAAGTGGAGAATTCATTGCTCCGTAAAGCATCTGCCCATAACCTCCTTTACAAACGCAGCCGTCCTTTCAACCATGCTGCGGCATCTTTGGATTTCCAGGGTGTTGTTGCCATTCGGGCTGTAATCGTTCAACTCCAGCAGATAGGCCTTGTACCTCCTCAAATCCGGCTCCAATGGGAGGATCTTTCCCAAGAGCGCAACGAGATCCGTCTCTCTGGGCGGATGGATGTCATTCGTGACAAAAAGGCCTTTAAGGGCCCTTGCAGCGGAAAACCTGGCGAAATCCCGACAACGGAAGAGGTTACGTTTCTCCAGTGACAATTCAGCCTGTGCCTGAAATTCACGGGCCGAGCAACCGTAGTCCTTCTCAATGACCTCCCGTTTTCTTGCTTCATACGAATCAACGGTCTCGTAACGGCTCTGCCATCCTGCCTTCTCAAACAGCACTTTGCCTTCTTTTATGGCTGAAAAAACAAGGGTCCCAGGGATGTCTCTTTGTCGGCAGAATTCCTTTGGCGTTCGCACGATAATATGTTTGTCTCTTACAAGGGAATCGAGGTACCTGGTCATCTCCTCGCCAAGATCTTTGATGTCTCGATCGGTTTCAATGGCAACAAGGAGATCCACGTCACTGAACTCATCGCCATCGCCGCGGCCGAGGGAGCCAAACAAGATGATGGCCTCCGGATCATAGGCCTTGAGAAGCGCCTCCTTCAGATCCGCAGCTCGCGTCCATTTGTTCGGCCGTCGTTGACATGTTCACCTATCTTTTCCCTGCTCCTTCACCAGCGCCATCCCCGCATCAAAGGCGGCGAGATTGACCGCCACCTTGTCCGGAGACATATTCAGGGAAAGGACCGATTCGAAATTTTCCCGGTCAAGCGGCAGGACGCCGGTACCGGCCAGGGCGCCCACGGAAATGACGTTAGCGAAAATGGGGCTTCCCAGTTTCATGGCTTTCTCGGTGGCATCGATGAACCATGCCCTTTCCGATAGTTCTTCGATCCATTTCCTGAGCTGTTCGAGCTTCGGGTAGCGCTGCTCGCCGCAAATGACGCCTACGGCATGCACGGGACGCATGTTGCAAAGGACCTTGACACGGGGGTTGCCGTAGTCCTTCAAGACCCGGATGGCTTCCGTGGGCTCGAGCGCCACTACGGCGTGGGCCATCCGCTTCGGTATCTGGGGCGAAAGAGTCCATTCCCCAGAGATCCGCAGATGACTCATCACGGACCCGCCCCGCTGGGAGGCCCCGAATATCTCCCCGATGGTCACTTGAAAACTCAGCCGGGAGAGCATATCGCCCACCATCCTCGAGGCAAGGACGTTTCCCTGCCCGCCGACGCCGGTGATGATCAGATTATAGGGGTCGCTCATTAATGGAGCGCTGGTCATTTCAAAACACCCTCCGATTCAACTTAAGAAGGCTGGCTGCATTCTGATTGTTCAGCCTGCGGCTTGTTTTGCCGGGCGCTTGGCAATGGCCCCGGATGGGCAAACGGACGCGCAGACCCCGCATCCGGTGCAGATCACCTCGTCAATTCTTGCCCTCTTCTCCCCTTCGTCCCAGAGGAGGCCGGGGCACATGAATATCCTCGTGCAGAGACGGTTGCACCCGCATTGTTCTCCCAGGCAGGTCTCGGGGTTTACCTCAACCTCAAAATTCTTCTTCCCCTTCTTTTCAGGGCTCAAAGCGCAGATCTGCCGGAGCACGACCACTTTCACCCCTTTGGGATCATCGAGCACTTCAAGAAGGTTCTTTTGTGTATCCTCCAAATCAAAGGGGTCGCATATCCTGACCTTGGCCCCCATGGCCTCGCACACCGCCGGTATGTCCACGGCGGAAGCCGCTTCCCCGGACGCGCTCGATTCCAGGCCGGGGTGGGCCTGAAAACCGGTCATGGCCGTTCCCCGGTTGTCGAGCACCACCAGCGTGATGTCGGCGTCGTTGTGGATGGCGTTGACCAGAGCGGGCATGACCGCGTGAAAAAAGGTGGAATCCCCGCACACCGAAAAGATGGGCTGGTCGAACCCGAAGCGGCCCAGCTTTGCGAACCCGCTGGCCGTCCCTGTCCCCGAACCCATGGCATGCAGGGTCTTTAGACTCTCAAACCCGCAGGGGAGCGCCGCAAGCGAGTAACATCCGATGTCTCCGCTCACGAACCCATCGCGCCTGTCCAGCTCGATCGCGTTGTGGATGGACCAGAAAGAGGCCCTGTGTGGGCAGCCCGGACAAAAGGTCAGGGCCCTGACCGGTGCGCCCACTTCCGCGATCTCCTCGGCCCGCCTGACATAATCCTCGTCCACGGCCGGGAGTGCCAATCCCAGGATACGGGCAAAGGCCTCCATGACCAGGTCCGGGTTCAGCTCGCCCATGGTAGGGAAGGTGGTGTCATATTTACCGAAAAACCGCTTGGTCCCGATCCTACTCACGATCCGGGCGGCCAGGGCCTCGATATTTTCCTCGATGAAGGGATGCATCTCCTCCACTATCAGGACCTGATCCGCGCGGGCAAGGTGGTGCTCGATCAACCTCGATGGAAGGGGCCAGGTCGTCCCGAGCTTCAACACGCCCACGCGCCCCTCTGCGCCCAGCATCCGGATCGCCTCCTGGCAGTAAAGCTGGCACGTGGAGCTGGTGATCACGAGCAGCTCCGGCCGCTCAGGTCCCGTGTAGGTGTTGAACGGGGATTTCTCGAACAGGGCCTCGGCCTTTCGAATGTTTTCCTGCTGGCGTCGGTGCAGGGGGTCCACCGTGCCGGGGAGGTTGACCACGGGGCCGTCAAGGGGATCCAGCAGTGGACCTTTGCAACTGAATCGGGCCCGGCGCTGGACCCTTGGCAGTTCGCCCAGCGTGATCATGCCGCTTGCATGGGATAGCCGGGTCACACTGCGCACCATCACCAAATTCCCCACCGCTTCTGAAAGCTCGAAGGCCCATTTGGTCATGTCCTTGGCTTCCTGGAAGTCCCCAGGCTCAAGGAGCGGAAATTCCATCATCCGGGCGTAGTGCCGCGACTCCCCCTCGTTTGTGCTGGAAAGCCCCCCGGGGTCTTCGCACGAAACCAGAACCAGGCCTCCACGGGTTCCGCGCAGGGTGAGATGGAGCAGGAAGTCGGCGGCCACGTTCATCCCCACCTGCTTCATGACCGCCATGCCCCTCAGCCCCGCAAAGGAGGCCGCCGCAGCCACTTCCACGGCCACCTTCTCGTTTACCGACCACTCCACGTAAATGTTTCTTTCCCCGGAGACCTTCGAGAGGCCTTCGATGATTTCGGAAGAAGGGGTGCCGGGGTATCCCGCAACAACGCTGACGCCTGCCTCCAGCGCGCCGCGCGATATGGCGTCGTTTCCCATGACCAAATGCCGGCTCCCCGCCTCAGTTTCGAGCAATACGGACATGTACCGCGTCTCCTTCGTATCTTTTGATCTACCTCTCCCAAAGCCGCCAAGAACGCAAATGGACAGGCCTTAATCAGAATCTTTTTCTTAACCTTGATAGGAGGTCCTTCTGAGTGTGATCTTGTTGGCCATGCTCTCTACGGCCATGGTCAGAGAATTTGAAAGAGCCGATTTCGACACCGTAATCCGCTGGCACCAAATTGGACACTCGACCGTCCTCGATAAAACCCCAGGCCCTCCCCCACTTCTCCCGGTTTTCTTGATCGTACACCCCAATAGCGACTCCGCCGCTTTTTCTGACCAGGGAGAAACAGGGTATGTCTGTGTAACCATCGCCGACAAAGACAATTTGATCAAGAGGGATCTGTAGCTCCTGCATGCGGGATCTTGCGATTTACTTCAAATGGCTTTCCCAAGGAATTTCTGGCCGAAGATGCCTTTGGAGACATGAAAAATATAACGTGTCTTATCTGTAAATGAAACGATGTTGCTTGGGAATTCGATGCTGTCATCCTGGGAGAAATAGAAATCACTTGCCCAAATGTATTCGAAATGCTTGGCGATTGACGTTTCACGTAAGAGCATCCCAATGCCGCTGCTGATAAGATAGTATTCCACGGAAATGTTTGGGCTCACCCATTCAATTGTTTTTTTGAGACGAGAGAAGATACGGGTTGCTCCATTGTAAAACTTGACTTGCTTACCGAACCGGAAGAGCTTTTCTTTCGTTATCAGTTTCTGGGGGTCTCCGGACTTAGATACTTGGATCATCTCGTAGAGGTAAGCCGGCACAGGATCCCACCCGGCATCAATCCTCCTCTGCACTATTTTTGTCCAAAATTCCCTGACATCGATTCCCAGGCTTTCAAGAAAACTGGAGCTAGTGTCCGGCGCCAGGGTATCGTCGAAATCAAAGACGATTGCAATCGTATCCTGCACGGCTTAGGTTCCCTTCCTCTTTCAGGAATGATTCAGATTCCTGAATCAACGGGCAGCTGTCCTTCTCCGCACTCCGAAAAGCATTGGGCCCAGACACTGCTCTCAACTTGCCATGGCGGTTTCCAGAGGCAGCCCGCCCGCACTGCGTTGCCAGACATAGTCATAGACACGGTCAGCGAGCATCTCTGTATCTTGCTCCGTAAAAGGTGGACGTGGGAGGCTTTGCCAAAGGTTATCGAGGACGAAGACCTTTACTTCCGCCTGGGTCTGGACACTCTGCGTCCATCTCGGCATCGGCTTGAGCAGTTCCCGAAGTGAGGCCAGGAGCGACTTGCTGGCTTGCTTCAACCTTTCGCGGTCGGCCTTGCTGATGTCCTCCTTGAAAAGCAAGTCGAACAGGGCAAGCTCATCTTCGTTCAGTCCCTCTTGTGCGGCCCGTTTCTGTTCTGTCGTCCAGGCTGGCCGCCAGTTCCGTCAGCTTGGCGAAGGTCTCTTCGACGGTCACGCGGTCTTTCTCGCGGTTGTAGTCGGCGATGATCTCCTGATACCTCTTGTAGTAGTCCATCCGCTGAGGATTGCGGGCGAGCATCTGCTGCAAGCTTTTTCTCCACGATATCCCGGATGTCCTGCAAGGCGGCGTGCTTGCGTTGCACTTTGCTGGCGAATTCGTCGCGTAGCTTGGCGAAGTCGATCTGGCTCAGGTCCACGATCAACCCCTCGGCGTGGTCTTCGCCGGCACCCTGCGTGCGAATGGCATCGTTGACGATCTTGTGCAGTTCCTTGAGCACTTCCGTCACGTCGGCCAGGTCGCGCTTCTCCTTCGAGCTTCTTCCAGATAGCCTCGATGTTGTCGTGGCGTTCGGCATAGACGAAGATAGTCGGCTCCCCCAACAGGGCCTTGAACCGCGAGAATACCTCCCGCGCCATGATCTCGAACCGGCGTTTGGCCTCGTCGGACGTGCAGAGCGCATCCACGGCATCGCGCATTCCCTGGATGCGAGTCGAACCCCTTGGCCCCGATCAGCCGTGCCGGGTCGAAGCCCAAGGCTAGCATGTGGTTCTCTGTCGCCTCAATCGCCTCCAAGAGTGCCAGCACCAACTCTTCGATGGGCGCCGACGATACCTCGCCCTCCATCCCCTCCGTCGCCTTCCTCATTCTCCCCGAGGGCATACTGCGCCAGCGCCGCTCTCAGGCTCTTGAGCATCCCGTTGTAGTCCACGAGCACCCCGCAGTCCTTGCCTGGATAGACGCGATTGGCGCGGGCGATGGCCTGCATCAACGTGTGGGACTTCATCGGCTTGTCGATGTACAGCGTTTGCAGGCATTCCACGTCGAAGCCGGTCAGCCACATGGCGCAGACGATGGCGATGCGGAATGGGTGCTCCGGGTCTTTGAAGGCATCCTCCACGTCCACCCGCTTGCCATCCGGCGTCTCGAAAGCCATTCTTCATCACGACGCGATGCGGGATGATGTCGAAGTCCCATTTGGCGAAGTCCTGGACCTCGTTCTGTGCCTCGCTGATGATGATCTCGATGATACTGCTTTCCATCCACTGGGCCTGCCCGCGAAGTTCTCCAGCAGCTTGGCAAGGCGTTCCTGCTCGTCCTCATCGGATGTCGCCGCCAATTCGGCTTCGACCTGCGGGATCAGCGCCTTCACCTGGGCCAGCTTCGCCTCCCACACGGGCTCGATGCGCTGAAGCATCCGAGCACAGGTGATTTTGTCGATACAGACCAGCATCGACTTGCCGCACTCCCACCGGGTCGAGCAATGCTCGACGAAATCGACAGCGAACTTGTCCAGCCGGTCGTCGGCCGTCATAACCTCGTAATCCTGCCCAAGCAGCTTCTCCAGATGGGCCACCTGATCGGGGTCGAGTTCGGCTTCCTCGATCTTGGCGGCAATGCGGTCATTCAGGTCGAGCGGGCAATGCCCAGCTTCTCGCCGCGATTCTCGTAAACCAGTTTCACGGTGGATCGGTCTTCCTCCGACCGTTTGAAGTCGTACCGCGAGATGTACTTGCCGAAGATGCGCTTGGTCAAATGGTCGTGCTTGAAGAATCGGCGTCCCGGTGAAGCCAATGAACGACGCATTCGGCAGGGCCAGCCGCATGTTCCGGGCAAATTTGCCCGCCTGGGTACGATGGGCTTCGTCGGAAATCACGATGATGTCGTCACGCCGGCTGTACGGTTCTTGGGGTCCACGGCTTGATTGAACTTGTGGATCAAGCTGAACACGAAGCGATGGTTCTGCCCGAGAAGCGCCTTGAACTCGTCGCCCGACCCCGCCCGCGGGCGTCTTCTCGTCCACCACGCCGCACCCCACGAAGGTCCGCCAGATTTGGTCGTCAAGATCCTCGCGATCGGTCATAACGACGAACGTGAAGTTGCCCGGCACGACGCGCCGCACCTTCTCGGCGAAAAACACCATCGAGTAGGACTTGCCGCTCCCCTGCGTATGCCAGAACACGCCAAGCCGGCCAAGGTCAGGATGGGCACGCTCGATCAAAGGCAACGCCTTAATCTTCTCTCTTTCTCTGCCGGGCTCTTTCTGGGCGAATCGCGTCCATTGCCCGCTGCGAAGATCTCCCTTTTACTCCCCTGTTCAAAAGACCCGTTCCATCCCTCTTTCGCAATGGGGTTCCGGAGGGATTCCGGGCTTCCTGGCCGGACGGTTTGGCTGACTTGCTTCGGAGCCGTGCTCAAAAGGGCCTTCGGCGGCGACGACCATGCCATTCCTCGACTTCGTAGGCGCAATCGCTCTTCCAAGGTGGGAACTGCCTTCTTCAATTCCTCCTGACGGATCACCGACGCCACGGCATTGTTCACGCCCAGACACCTGCTGGTTGCGTGCCACGATCTTTCGCGTGCCGCCCGCCCGGCTGTCGTCAAACAGCAATGAAGTTCTCCACAAGGTCGAGCAATCGCTCCTTGGCAAACATGCCGTCCAGCAATATCTCGGCGTCCAACCGGCCCTTCTCCTTCTCGTCATTGCGTTTCCATTCGACGAAGTGCTCCCACTTGCTGGTAATCGAGCCATACCGGGCCCGATCGCCGTTACTCACCACGAGAAAGGCGTTATGGTGGAAGGCGTGCGCAATGCTGTGTTCGTTCAGGTAATCGGTCAGGTTATCGTCAAAGCCGGCCCGGATGTTCCGATAGACCGCCTTCAGTTCAATGAAGACAAGCGGCAATCCGTTGACAAACAGACGAGATCGGCCGCCGGTTATAGTGGGGCACCCGAACACCCTGAATTTTCAGCTCCCGCACCGCCAGGAAGCGGTTGTTGGCCCAGTGTCACGGAAGTCAATCACCTTCGCGCGGGCATGACTGGTCTCGCCCCCATCGTCGCGCCACTCGACCGGCACGCCGTCGCGAATGAAGCCATAGAATTCGCGGTTATGCTGAACCAGCGAGCGGGACAAATCCACGCGGGTAAATTTCTCAACGGCCTGCTCCCGTGCCGCTTCGGGCAGGGCCGGATTGAGCCGGCTATGGCCGTCCGCAGATCACGCAAGAGGACAACCTCGCGCTCATTCGCACGGCCAAGTGTGCCGTTCGGCCCGAAGGTCTCGCTGGTTGTAGGCATAGACGCTCTCCCACCCAAGAGTATCACGCAGATGATCGGCGAACGTCTGCTGAACGAGCCGGTCTTCGCTGTTGATGTCGCTGTAGGCCATCAGAGATCCTTGCTTTTCTGTATTCCGCCCTCAAGCGAGAACTGTTGCCTTGCCGTCGCGCCTTCCAGGCGGACGTACACGGACGGCAGCAATGCCTCCTTGTGCTTCAAGGGATGCTGAAGAACAGTGAGTCCAAAGCCACCCTTGTCCTCGTCAAATAGACGGTACAAGTAGTAACGCTCACCATAACTTTCTGCGGCCGCGAGTTCATTCCCCTTCAGCTCGATCGTCGCAGTAGCATTGCTCCTGCCCTTTACTTCATAAAGCGAAGCACCGATCCCAGGTCTCTCGTCAGGTTCGACAGAAACGCCTCGCGAGCCTCGGCCGTCGCGAAACTCACGATATCGCACCATGATCCCTCGGAACCCATCGTTTGAGAAACTAGCGAGGGAAATCGTGAAGGATGGTAAGACTCCTCGAACTCCATTGCTTTGCGCTCGAGAAGTCACCATCTGTCACCCGACGGGTCGAACTTGAGCTGTTGGCGTTTGTAGATACTGAATCGATTCGGAGCTTCTGCTTCCCTGGCGGGGCCGATACTGTTATCTCCTCCTCGGTGATCTGAAAAGGCCAGGTGGTCTTTGATTTATTCAATGATGGCAATCGAGATTTTCAGGAGAATCATCGTGTGGCGAAGCAGGTGATGCGATCAGCACAGGTGGCGACTCTCTAACTTCTGCCGGCGGGACGATGGGGAAACGTGCCTCCGTGGGAGACTGCACTTAAACGCGGCGAACTCTGCCTTGATCGACTCGATATCCTCAACGATCGTTTCGCCACGCATTTTTCGCAAGAGCTGCTGCCGATCCTTGTCTTGGCACAGAAGCATCCTGGCAAATTCTCCGCCATCTGCAATGCGAAAACCGACGCTAGTGCTTCACCTATCGCATCAGCCAGTAAATCAGCGGAGGGCGAGAGCGGGTGGGCAGGATCTGATCGGACATAAAGGACTTTCTCATCAATCATCCAGCCCCAAACGGAGACATCATACTCGAATGACTCTCTCTCATAAGAGATGCACGCGGTTAGTACGGAGCAAACTCCAGCCGAATATCCTTTAGTGCTTGGAGGTTCTTTACCTGGCTAGTCTGCGACGACCTCAACTTGTACAGAAATGGCTTTGCCGCCTGGAAGCAGGAGTTCGCATCCACAGATCCAACCGCTGTCTGATAGCGCTTGACGCTCTGTCGAACGCCAGCACGATCAACTGGTTTGACAGAAAAAATCCATTCTACCTTGTCTGCACCCACCCACTTCGAAGATCTACGATCTTTAGCCATCGCAGAAGCATATCTGGCAATCCTTCAGCGTCTACATGGTGAAGATCGGAGACAGGAAAACACCCTTCTTCTTCCGCGTGACGCCCCCACATCTTGCCACGCGCCAAAAACTCAACGCAATTGCTACCTGCTTCCCCAATCGCAATCTCACTGGCATCAAGGAGCCACTGATAAAGCGGGCGTGCCATCTTTCCGTCCGGGCTTCGCTTGGGTAGCTCCAGCAGCTTCTCGTAGATGTCGTCTCGCTCCAGGTATGCGAGACCCATGAGGACACCCGCGCATCGCCAACCCTCCACCACGTCGGAGGGGCCGATACCATATCGCGTCAGTTCGTAGGACGAGGCATGCTCGGGCGAGGGAACAGTGTTTTGTGCAGGCTCACCAGAAGGCAGTCCTTGGGGCGGAGCTTCGCACCCGAAGACGACAGAAGCCAAGCCGTCGATTCGATAACCCATTTCACGTAACTCGGGAGTGGCCCGGCAAAGGACCATTCAGTCCATGTTTGACTCGGCCGAGAGCAGAGTTCGGCGTGATGGCTGGACCACCGCTGCCACCCCACCGCACGTTCATCCAGCGCCAACCATGCCGTGACAGCTTGATGGTATGCTTTGGACAAAATGTAGTTAAGCCCGTGAACGGTCTTCACAAGCTTCACGGAAGGGCGTTTGACCCGCCGACGCGAGTCAAAGAGGTAGTCTTGGAATCTTGCCGGGAACGTGATTCGTCCTCGTAAGTAGTTCAGAAACTCGGGGTCTGTTTTCTCTTCAACACCATCGCGCGGCCATGTCGCAACGCCGATCCAGAGCAGAAAGCTCCTCAGCAGATGGGAGTCTTGGGTTAGACCCAGGGCCTCGGGTTGGCCAATGAGTTTTTCGGGTGCCCAACGCTCAAACAGCGCTTGTGTGATTTCGCCATGAGCCCCGAACCCACGCCCGAGATAGAGAGCCTGTGCAGGAACGAACTGACCAGCCTGGTTTTGCACCCTAATAGGACTCTTCTCCGGGTAGTATAGTCTTTTGGTGGGAGTACCGTCGGCGCGGTACAGTTCGAACACCGTGCGAAGTAGACCGCTTTCGAACTCCGACTCACGCTGCGGATCGCTTTTCACAGCACGGTTGGTATTGGCGACGAGGGCGCTGACCACATTCGCCAGTGAGTATTCCACCAGACCAAATGTGGCGAGCTTGCCTTGGAGTTCACGGTTGTCGCGCGTGCCGAGACGAACCGCCAACTTGGAACGCATTTAGTCATTCAAGAACGAAAGGTCCATCCACTCAGGCAAGATTGGCACTTGTCCGCTGGCCGGTGCAAGGAAGACGCGGAGGTCATCTAGCAGCGCCATGCCCTCAGCGTCGAGAAACAACGCAGATGTGTGTGCAGCGGGCGGAACATGATGGCGCACAAGTCCATCGATGAGAGCCACGCGCTGGTCGATCAACAGCTCAGTGTGCTGAATGATCTGTCGTTTGATCGAGGCTACATCAAGGCGCGGCACCTCAAGAGCTTCAAGGAAGCGGAGATCGTCGATCGAGCGCAGTGGTACTACGTTGTCAAACAGCGTTAAGGGCAGCCAGTTTTGACTGGCCTCGCTCACCAACCTTGCCTCCACAGCTCGAACGAGCGCGCCGCTGAGCGTCGGCACGATCCTTCGTTGGCGTGCAGACGCCAGCATGTGCTTACCAAAACTGACGCGCTCCAAGTCAGATGGAAAGCTCCCTGATTGCATCAGCACGGAGCAGCCTTGCCACGGGTCGTCAGTCTGCATGGCTGCAAGAGCCTCGGCGGTTTTGGCTAGAGACTCGGCAAGACGGCGCAGCACAAAGGTATTGCTCGTGCGCTCTTGCTGGACGTGCTTTCGATTTTGCTCCAGTTCCAGCGTCGCGTGGCAGACCACGGACAGCGGCAACGTGATGTGAGTGAGAAGTAGGAGAATAAGGGGGTGGTTCTTGTGCCGGCGTTCGACGGCACCGCCACGACGATCTGAAATTCAGGGCCTTCACCCTGGTCTGGCTCCGCGCATTTTGGGGCAGCGTTCCCCCTGTGCGAAAGACACGCCATTCGCCCAGCGTCTCACCTTTGGATTCAACGCGTGCCAGTGCATCGTCTCCGCTAAGCCGCCATGTGTGGCCGGTATCCTCCTTCGCTGAACCGAATCTCCTCCAAGTGCTTGGTGAACGGCAGAATTTCGGGACGCAGCTCGTGAAGCTGTGCTTTGTGCTTCATGCGCGCCGGGTTGGTCGAAGGGCATGCCAATCGGCGTGGTGTACACCAGGGCGATCAGATCGTCGCAGCGCGACAGAATGCTCCTCCCACCCCCGAGCAAAAACTCTGCGGAAAAATCGCCGTCCGCCAAGTAGGTTGGAAAGGAAAGCAAGGGCGCGACGGATTCATCCCGGCCTTGCCGCTCATCTTGGACCAATGCAGCCAATTCCTCGCTGACTGTCATCAAGACCTGAAGTCGCTGGCGAACGATGTTCTGACTGAAGAATAGACGCAAAGCACCGCTCGGTTGATGGATGCGTTGGATCAGTTCAGGACCGTGGGAAACTGAGCCCCTTGTTCACTGTTACTGGCTTTCTTCGGCGCTTCGGGCTAAGGTGGCTGGTTTGCAGTGACGCTACCCCACCCCTTGAAAACGGCATCCCCGTATTCGCAACCACGAGGCCCTCTGGCAACAGCTCGATCGCAACACGGCCCCGCAGCCCCGCTTCGGCGGCCTGGTCGTTGGCGTTTTGTAACAGCTCCAGAATTTCGCGGCCTTTGTAGTCGCACGTAATAGCCCGTTCCGGTGGTAGTGTGTGATGAGTAAAGATGGCTTGTCTCGATACGCCGCTTCGGTCTTTGCAAGCTCCTGATCCAACCATGCGCACCATTCCTGTCTGGTTTCGGGAATACGCGCTATTTTCTCGCCTCTATCGGACATCGTCATAAGGCAATCTCCCCGCTCAGCAGGCGCGGCAGAAGCAGGTCGCGGGCAGCGCGGAGCTTATTTGTCTGATCCGTCAGCGTTACAACCTGGTTGAAGATCGGGCTTGCGTACTCCTCGAATTGTTAGATTGGGGATTGTGAGAGCAGGAGAACTTCAGCTGCTCCGATCTGACCCGGAGATAGTTCTGTTTGATTCGTCGCGCCGCGGCCGATTGTCGGAAATTGAGGCTCCCAGTCCATCACGGCCAACCCAAAGTAGTGCGACCCGGCGGTTTGTCTAGGACGCACGATCGTCACGTGTGTGTCAACCGTACAGTTAGGGATCGCGGCCAGAACTGGGGCCACGCGGCCAAGGGTGCCTTGTCCAGTTGAGTTCACGAACATCGCCCCGTTGTACCTGTTGGTCAGGCTTAAACTCCCTTGATTGACGCCGGGCCAGCGTAACGTCCAGCCTGCTGTTTCGGATGCACTTCTGGTTGATAACAAGTCCCTCTGCGTCTTCGTCGTAGTGGGGAGTTATTCCTGGCTTCAAGAAAAGCGTCAACGCCGCAATCGGCTTCCACTCCCACCCGTCCGGCACACCATTGGTGATGCGGGTGTGCTTATGGCCGGGGAAGCGAAGACGGACGAACAGATCACGGTAGAGCTGCCTTCCGCCTCTTCCAGCAGCGCCATCCGCCGCCGGTTGTTCTCGATCAGGTCGTCATAGGCCGAAAGGATGTCGGCAATGCGACGCTGAATGGTGATTGGAGGGATGTTCACGGTGACTCGGCCTATGCGTTCAGGCGCTGTGTGCCTCACCTTTGTCCCAGTGGCGCTGCCGGAAATCTGATGTTGAATTTAACGGGTATTGAAAAGGTAATAGAGATACCTCTTGTTCAGGCGGCTCTCATCCAACTCCACGATCCGGCCGAGCCGCTGATTGTGCAAAAATCGGTTTGATCCCGGGATCCAGGCCGAACTGCCTAACGATTCCGGTGCTTGTTCCGTCATCGCCACGATCAGATCACCCTCGTCAAGGATAAAACCTCAGGCACCTCGGCTGTGTAGAATTTCGTCTTCTCGCCCTGGTCGCGATAACCGCCTTCCTCGTAAAAGCTGCCAGGCGTCAGCAATACATAAGGACCTTCAGAATCGAAGTAATGGCTCTTGAATGCATAGCCATGCTTCACTCTGAATAGGTCGGAGAACTTGACCGCCTGCCACTTCAAGCACAGACTCCCCAGATTTCGCCGCAATTCTGCGTCCAGCCAATTTGTGCAACCAGTAGTTGCACTTTCTCGCACAGCTTGTGCGGGAAATGCATAAAGCAATTCTCCAACCAGCGGTTGGAGATGGTCTTACCAAGGCGGAGAGACCTTTCTGCCACGTTGAAATCACTCATATTCCCAACCCCTCGAAATTGGTCTGGATCTTTGCCGCCAACCCCAGCGCTTCCTTGTTCAGGTCGGCAAGTTCGGTGTGGATGTCGCGAAGAGTTGCCTCAAAATCGAAATCCTCATCTGACTCTTCTGGGGCCACGCCGACGTAGCGCCCGGCGTGAGGCTCCAGTCGGCGGCTTCGATTTCCTTTCGGTCCACCAGCTTCACCAGCCCCGGAACGGCTAGGAGTTCGGCATTAGGGAAGCGATCTTGGAGCCAAGCCACCTGCCGATGAAAGTAGGCCGCTTGCTTGAGCTGCTCGACGGCGGCTTTGCGTTCTTCGTCGAGCTGCTTCACCAGTCGTCCAGTGGCCCGGCGGTCGTAGACGGCCGCTACTGCCTCGTCGGCTGCCAGTTCGCCGCCCAGGTCGGCCACTCGAGCGGCCAGCTTGTAGAGCAGGTCCACTTGCTTGATGAGTCCCTTGATGCGCTCGGCAATGGGATCGAACGCCTTACGGCCGGCGTGTTGCGCCTCGTTCTTGTCCGGCAACTTCTTCGCATATTTCTTGCCGAAAGCTGTCGAGGTCACGCGAGCAGTCCTTGCGGTCGACTTCATAGGGCTTGACGGCATCGCGCAATTCGGTGTACGGCTTCGGCCAGCGCCTGCTTCTTGTCCGCGTCGAGCTCGGTCGTGCTTGTCGACGGCCTTCCGAGCGTCATCGAATCGCTTGCGCAGGTCATTTGAGCGTGCTCTCGAAGGCCGCGAGCTTCTCCGGAATCGGCCGCGCTCTCGGCACAGACCGCGCCGAGATACTCCTTCACCAGCCCGAGGAAGCGGTCCCGTTGCCCGCGATAGAGCCACACGATGGCCGCGAGGTTCTCCATCTGCTCCGGGGAGAAATCGAAGATCTTGCGCGTCACCTTGCGGAAGATGTTGCGCGCGTCCAGCATCAGCACCTTGTCCTTGCGCTCGGCGGCTTGGCCCGGTCGAAGAACCACAGTTCGCAAGGGACGGTGCGGGTGTAGAAGAAATTCGAGCGGATGGAGATCATCACGTCCACGTCGCCGGTCTCGACGATCTTCTTCCGCACATCCTTCTCGCCGTGCCCGGCACTGGAGGCCTGCGACGACATGACGAAGCCGGCGCGGCCTTTCTCATTCAGGTAGCTCCAGAAGTAGGAAATCCAAAGGTAGTTGCCGTTGGAGACCTTCTTCTCCTTGTTCACGCCCGGCAGGCCGAACGGCAGGCGCGGGTCATTCTTGATCCGCTCGGCATCCACCAGGTCCACGTTGAAGGGCGGGTTGGCCATCACGAAGTCGCATTTGCCGGCGAGGGTGTGTTCGTCCTGGTAGTAGGTGATGGCCTCGGCGATCTTCCCCTCCAGCCCGTGGACGGCAAGGTTCATCTTGGCGATGCGGATCGTGTCGCGGTTCTTCTCCTGGCCGTAGAAGACGACCTTCTTGGCCGTGTCGCCGCCTTCGTGCTCGATGAAGTGGCTGGACTGCACGAACATGCCGCCCGAGCCGCAGGCCGGGTCGAACACGGTGCCGTGGTCCGGCTCGATGACGTTGACGATGGTCTGGACCAGCGAGGAGGGAGTGAAGAACTCGCCGTTGTCGTGGGCCTTCTGGATCGAGAACTCGGCGAGGAAGTACTCGTAGATGCGGCCGAACACATCGCCGGTGGCCTGCTTGATCTGCTCGCTGTTGAACAGCGCGCATCAGGTCTTCGAGCACCTTGGGCTCGAAGATGCCGTAGTCTTTCGGCAAGCACGCCTTGAAGCGGCTCGAACTCGGCCTCGATGGCGGTCATGGCCTCGGTGACGAGCTTGGGCAGGTCGCTGCCGCTGGTGGCGGCCTTGCTCCATGATCCAGTCGAAACGGGCCGTCTCCGGCAACCAGAGAGCGCGACGGCGGATGTAGTCTTCAGGCAGCACCTTCCGTTTGGGCATCTGGCCGCTCGCCTGGTCCTCCTCGATCTGCTGGGTGGCCATCCGCGAACCGATTGGCCGCGTGGCGCAGGAAGATGATCCCCAGACCGGCATGAAGTAGTCGCTGGAGGTGAGCTTGGAGTTGGCGCGAAGCTGGTCGGCCGCCTCCCACAAGTCCGTTTCGAGCTTCTCGATCTCTCTGAAGGTGTCAATCATTCAAAAATGGCCCTCTTAATCTCCTGCCATGCATTCAACAGCGCGTGCGTCACATGAATGCCTCATACGGATCGATCCGGGAGTCTCATCCCATGTCCTGCCCTCCAACTCTCTCCCAGCCTTTTTTCTTTTAGTTCCTCCCCATTGCTTAAAGAAGAACGGAATCCTGGTCTGCAAGGCACTGGTCGCGTATTTCCGTGACCCACTCCGGCCTCATGGGTCTGGCGCCGGGGCCGGATTCCCCACCCACGATCACCCAGTCGATTCCTGTCAAATCAAGGTTAGCCAGAGGTCCCAAGAGCGGTTCCAGGGAGAGGAACTTGACATGTGCGCCTGTTTCTCGGAGATGACCAATCCGGAAGGTGTACTCCTGACACTCCACGCTCACCCCCATCCAGATGTTCGACGCCCAGGGGAGCCTTCTGCTCAATTCCTTCAGTCTCTCCGAACGCTTGGTGAGAACCTGGAAGTAATGCCAGTGCGCTTTCTTCATGACCTCGAACGCCTGCATGATGAATTCATCAGGAACATCCCGGTGGAAGAGGTCACTCATGGAGTTTACAAAGATGTTCTGGGGTTTCTTCCAGCGGAGCGGCAGATCCAGGCAATTTTCGTGCAGGGCAAGGTCAAATCCCTTGGAGTAGTTCGGCTGCCCCATGGCGCGAAGGCGCTTTGCCAGCCGCTCAGCATAACAGTGCGTGCAACCAGGGCTTACCTTTGTACACCCTGTCACCGGATTCCATGTGGAGTCGGTCCATTCGATTGCTGACCTGGTTCCCATTAAAACATCCGCATCTGTCGATACTTCTCCATGATATCTTAATCCTTCTCCGGTCCCTGCGAGCTATCGTTCTTCGAGTGGAAACCAGGATCTTAGAATGCGCTTTAGTTCAAGGAAAGACTGGTCTTCACATCTCTCCAGGCTCACCCTTTGCGCCAACTGCCGGTAGATTGAGGAAGATCGGCGAACGCGAACCTCACGCAGTACCTTCTCGACGGCCTCTTTTGGGCGGGGTGGCTTTGTTTTGTCGACGGGCCACAATCCCCGACTTGCCAACCATGTCCGAAGATTCGTGCTCTGCCCACTCCATCCCAAGGTTCTTTCAACTTCCGGAGACTCGCTCCAAACCCAAACCTCAAGCTCGGGCTCAACAACGATTACCTCAGCGCGATCGTTCCACCCGCCTTTCGACAACCGAGATTGAAGATCCGAAACAAGATCGGAAGCGTCTCGCTCTTCTTGTCCCGACCCATCATGATCGAAGATCACAAGCGCATGTGCTGGCCTGTCGGACGAAAGGCTGCAGAATTTCCTGGGCTTCGTGAAAGCAGCCGGGGTCTCTTCGTGGATGGACCAATATCCTGAAATTGATTTCAGATATTCCAAGGCTCTTGCCTCTTTTGGACAACAGGCCATCAATGGTTTCTCTTTCATCTTTTCCGGGCACCAGTGCAACCAGGTCAAGAGGGAAACCGGTTCTCATCCGAGGACTCCTGTGGCAAAAAGAGTTCCTAGATCCGTTCCACGCTTCCAGTCTTTCAGGTTCGGATGATCGGAGCCGCGGACGATATCGGTGGCACCATCCTCCATTTTGGCAAAACATAAGACCTGTTCGGGTTCCGCCAAAGAGAGAATAACCGGGGAGTGTGTTGCACAAAGTATCTGAGATTCGTAGGCTGAGGAAAGCGCCTGAAATACCGTTTCCACAGCTTGAGGATGGATGCCATTTTCAGGCTCCTCGACCATATAGATGGCCTGCTGTCCGAGGTATGCCACGAGGGTCAAGGCCAGTAGCCGAAGCGTACCATCGGAAAGTGTCCACGAAGGGATCTTCAAGCCATTCCTGTACTCCACTTGAAGATAACGATGCCTGTCCTCCGGACGCTCTATGGTTTCGATGGCTTCAATATCGGGAAGTGCTGTCCGAACGTGGTCCAGCCAACGTTCAAAGTTGTCCGGATCCTTTCTTTTGAACGATTCGATCGCCCATGGTAAATTAGATCCGTCTGAGCGGAAGCCCCTCGGCAGGCCAGGGGGACTGGGCCTGCGCATGACCAGACTGTTTAAGACAAGGTTTTGACTACCGTCCAGGAGTATCCGCTTTAGCCAGGTCGAAACAGGAAATTTGGTTTCATCTTCGGGGAGATTGGCCAAGGCGGATCTGCGTGGTCCGAGCTTGAAGGAATGGTCCCAGCCTTTTCCGGTCTCATCATAGAAATTGTCATTTCCACCCGAACACCTTATTAATGACTGTTTTTACGCCTTTTCTTCGAACAGGGGTCAAGAGCGTGTCAGGAGGTTTGACCGGCTCCGGGAAGAGAAGCCTCTGAAGGGATACGGATTCTTGGGCCTGAGGGACCAAAAGGACTCGTTCTGAAAGAATCGAGTTTTCCTGAGATATGGAATCGATACCTATCGATACCTCGTAACGACAACGCTGGTATTCTTGCGGGAGCATCATTTGAAGATCTGTCGGTATTTCCATTTCAATGGCCAGTTCAAAGTGATCTCCTTCCTTTTGCCAAATCAGATCTTTGAGGTTGTCACTTCGCTCCTTAATCGTCTCTTCAAAGTCCTTGGAAACAAGATCTCCAAGAAAACGAATCACGTCCAACAGTGTTGACTTGCCGCTGGCATTGGCTCCAACAAGAATTTCAAAGGCATTGATTTCACATCTCACGTACCGAAGGCATCGAAAGCCTTTAGCTTCTACTAAACGAATCATCAAATACCCTCCCCGCGAACCAAGCGTTCCTCAGCGCCTATTTCAATCCTCCTTACACGTTACCTCTCAGATTCCAAAGAATGCCAATGAAACCGGATCAAAGTATCCTTAAACCGTATCAATTCCGTCAAGGACAAAGGACAAAGGGAGGTGGCGCCATCCTCGGGCCACCAAAGAAAAAGGGGATTGGAAAATCATCCAATCCCCCTTGCTTTCTTCTCAAATGGCCTTTCCCGACTCGTTACGACTTCGGTCGGTCATCGGGACTCAGCCACTCTTTGCTTTTTCTTGGCCTTAGCTGACAGCTGATCGCTGACAACTGATCGCTTCGGTCTAATTGATTCCCAGTTTGAACTTAAGCGACTTGAGGGTGTTCTTCATCAGCATGGTGATGGTCATGGGGCCCACCCCGCCCGGAACCGGCGTGATCGAGCCCGCGATCTCCTTGGCCGCATCAAAGTCCACGTCTCCCCTGAGAATGGCAATCATCTTGCCCGTCTTCTCGCTCTTCTTCTCCCCGACGCGGTTCACACCCACGTCGATCACACATGCGCCGGGTTTGATCCACTCGGGCTTTACCAATCCGGGGACGCCAGCCGCGACGATCAAGATATCCGCCCGCTTGCAGTGGGCGGCCATGTCCTTGGTGGCTGTGTGGATGACCGTCACCGTGGAGTTGGCGCCGGGGCCCTTTTGGAGCATCATGTTGGCGATGGGCTTTCCAACGATGTTGGAGCGGCCCACGACCACCACTTCCGCCCCTTTGGTCTCCGCGCCCGAGCGCACGATGAGTTCCTGAATCCCAGCCGGCGTGCAGGGCGGGAACTTCACTTCCGATCCTCCGATCATCAAGCGCCCCACGTTCACCGGGTGGAACCCGTCCACGTCCTTGTCCGGATCGATGGCATTGAGGACCTTTTTCTCGTTGATGTGCTTGGGCAGAGGCAGCTGGACCAGGATCCCGTTGATGGAGTCATCCTTGTTATATTTGTCGATCAGGGCCAGCAGGTCCTTTTCGGAGATGGTTTCAGGCTGATTGTCCTGCACCTCGTGGAAGCCCACCCTCTCGGCCGTCTGGACTTTCAAGGTCACATAGGAGATCGAGGCCGGGTTCTTCCCCACCAGGATGGTCACCAAGCCGGGGACCTTCCCGTATTTTGCCTTGATCTCTTTGACTTCCTTTTCGATTTCCTTAAGGATCTCCTCGCGGATTTCCGTTCCCATGATGAGTTTTGCCGTCATAACCGATCTCCTTTCAAGATGTGTTGGAAAACCCTCCCTCGGGTTTGTGATAACCGTTGAACTTTGAGGCAAAATTTCGCTTATCACAACGGGCGGCCAAGATCAATCCATTTCGTCTCCTTTGCGATCTTAGCGTCTTTGCGAGAGAACAGGCTTACAATACCCAGATACTGAATCCAGGTGTGTATTAACTATTGAAGGATTAGTCGCAACGCGTGGCGTCTCGACCCATAGATGAGCCAACCTGCTGTCCCATGCTTGACAAATGGGTCTGTCGTTGCGAATATTTAAGTCAAACACTTGTTTGACTGCCAACTGACCCCAAGGAAGAGAAATCATCCATGGATATTCAACAGACCATGCCCCAGAAACCGCTCTTCGAGATGGCGTCTGATACCCCTTCAAAGAGCAGCTGCTGACCGTCCGGCACCCAGGCCCAGGGGGGCCTGCCTCGCCAGGAGCAGCCCTTTGTCACAGGCGTTCTGGATACGGCCGTGGGGAAGGTGCCAAGGGTGTCATCCACGCTGACATGGGCGGATCGCATGGGAAGCTTCAAGGCGCGCTGGCAGATCGGGCGGATGCACTTTAAGGTGGACCCGGGGCTCTATGCCCTTGGGAACCCGGATGCCGAATCGCCCGTGCTCGTCACGGCCAACTACAAGATGACTTTCGATCGGTTGCGCTCCGCGCTCCCGAAAACCGACGCTTGGATACTGGTCCTCGACACTAATGGGATCAATGTGTGGTGCGCCGCAGGCAAAGGCACCTTCGGGACTGCCGAACTGGTATCCCGGGTGGTCTCAAGCGGGCTCGATCGGGTGGTGTCCCACAGACGGCTCATCCTGCCCCAGCTTGCAGGGCCCGGTGTTGCGGCCCATCAAATCAAAAAACAGTGCGGATTCGGCGTGGTCTACGGTCCCATCCGGGCAGAGCACATCCCTGCCTTCCTGGGAAACGGCTTCAAGGCCTCACCCGAGATGCGGGTCAAGACCTTCAACACGTGGGAGAGGATCGTCTTGATCCCCGTGGAGCTGGTGGAAGCCTTGAAGGCGGCCCTCGTTGTGCTCCCTGCCCTCTTCCTGCTGGGGGGGCTGGGGGGACCTTCGGCCTTTTGGTCCAACGCCTTCAACTATGGAATCTTTGCAGCCTTTGCCTTCCTCTTGGCCATCCTGGCTGGTGCGGTCTTGACACCCCTCCTCCTGCCATGGGTGCCGGGGCGCGCATTTTCGGTCAAAGGATTCCTGCTGGGGTTCGTGATGGCTGCGATCCTCGCATCGCTCCGTTGGCACATGGGTGGATCACTGCCGGGGCTGCTTGAGATCCTGTCGTGGTTCTTTCTCGTCCCGGCGCTCTCCGGCTATCTTGGGATGAATTTTACGGGGGCCTCCACATTTACATCCCTTTCGGGCGTAAAGAGGGAGATGCGTTGGGCTGTGCCTGTGGAAATCATTGGCGGCATCGTTGGACTGGGACTCTGGCTGGGGTCTCGCTTCCTGGCCTGATGGGATTATTTACGAGGAGGTTATTTCTGTGGGACAGATGATGTACCTGAAAGACGTGGTCACCTTGAAATTGAACGAAGAGACGTGTGTCGGATGCGGCATGTGCCTCGTGGTCTGTCCCCACGCGGTGATGTCCATGAATAACGGGCATGCCCGGATCGAGAACCGGGACGCCTGCATGGAGTGCGGGGCCTGCGCTCGCAATTGCCCCGTGGATGCCATCACGGTCCAGGCCGGCGTCGGGTGCGCCGCGGCCGTGATCAATTCAGCGCTCGGCCGGAAGGGGTCTTGTTGCTGCGTCATTGAGAACCAGACCAAGAAGGGAAGTGATCAGTTATCAGTAAGCAGTAATCAGTAAATACCTTTCACTCTCTGCTGCGATCCAGAAAAAACGCGAACCGATCCATTAGGTTAAAGTCAAAACAGGTCGATCTCTTTTCCCCCTCCGTTTGCCTTGATTTCCTTGTAGACCACGCTGGCACAGGCCATGTCCTGAATGGCGAGTCCCGTCGAATCAAAAACGGTGATCTCTTCCTCCGTCGCTCGCCCCGGCTTGGCCCCGGCAACGATCTCGCCGAGCTCGCCGTGGAGATCCCTTCTCCTGAACTGCCGCCGACTAAGTGCAACGTTTATCTCTCCGCTATGAGAGGCCTGTCGCCAGTCATCCACGACGACCTTTGCGCCTTTGAGGACCTGCGGGCTAATTTCCTGCTTGCCCGGTGCATCGGCCCCGATGGCATTGATGTGCGTCCCGGGTGAGACCCGCGTCACGATGGGTTTGCGTGAGGGGGTCGTGGTAAAAAGGATGTCAACCCCCGTCGTCACGTCGTCGATCTCCCGAGAAATGGACGCTTGCAGACCGAAGGTCTCTTGCGCCCACCTGCAGAGTTCGGGCGCCGATGTGCTGTTCCTGTTCCTCTGCCACACCTTGATGGCAGTGATGCCCCTGACCTCCATGGCGCAGCCAAGCTGGGTCCTGGCCTGGATGCCCGACCCAACGAAGCCGGCCACCCGCGATGTCTTCCTGCTCAGGTACTTGATGGCCACGGCCCCTGCTCCGCCCGTCCGCATCATGGTGAGATGGGTCCCATCCAGCAGGGCCAGGGGGAAACCGGTCTTTGGATCCACCAGGACGATCACGGCCATAACCGTCGGCAGACCGAAGCGGTCGTTTCCGGGATGGACGTTGACGCTCTTGACACCGGCAATATTGAACCCCTGGCCATGAAGATAGGCTGGCATGGCGCGCAGGTCCCCCTTCTTGAAAAAGAGGTAGCTCTTTGGCGGCATGTCCGCCTGGCCCAGGCCATAGGCCCGAAAGGCCTTTTCAATGGTGCCGTTCGTAACCCTCGGGGTCAGGATGTCCGACACCTCATCCTTAGTGATCACAAGCGTCTTCATTGAGCGGTGCCTCCATCAGGGGCAGAAGGGAACATTGTGGATGGGCCTACAGGGAGGGAAGGATACAGGCGCGTCACACCCATCCGGCCAAATGAGGGCCGGCAGCTATTTCAGTATTTTTTGAGGGCTGTTGTCAATGGCGAACTTGCCCTGCTGGAGTTGGAGACGTTGGAGGAATGGCGTAACGGTTTAGACCCTTTGTACGTAACTTCTCTGCAATTTGCGCAAAAGTTGAAAAACGAACCGCAGAATTATCGAACGTAGAATGTCCAATGTAGAAGTGAAGACTTCCAGGAACCGACTTCGTGATTCGGTATTTCTTATTCGATATGCATCATTCGAATGGTCCGCCGGAAGTATGGCGGATTGCGGCCTCTTGCCGCCTTAGGTCAGATGTCCAGAATTACCATGGCTTCCCAGCCTTGAGGGGTTTGTTGGAGCTGAAATTGATGGAGGGTCACGGCCTTCACGTCCACCCGCGTCAGATGGCGCTCCGGGTCGATCATCTCACCGGCCGTTTGGGCGGAGAGGTGGTGGCGGCCATGCTCTTCACGAAAGCTCAGTCGATCCACGCGCAAAAGCAGCTGCTCGGCGTCTTTATAGTAGATGAGCTCCTGGAGGAAATCGAAGAGCAGCATATCGAGGGCCTCGTTTTTGAGATTGAACTCGCGCCGCTCCATCGGCCGTATGGAATCCAGTTCCTCCACCATGACGTTCATGGTGGCATCCGCAGCGGCCGTGAAAAGCTCAACCAGGTCATTGCCCTGGGCCTTGAAAGCGATGTCGGCAATGGCCACATCTTCCAGAAACTCATAAGGCATCGTTCCCCCCCGGATCATCCTTTGACATTGCCGATGGGAATAAAACGCGCCACCCGTTTGCTGATGCCGGCCTTCTCTGTGACCTTCACCACCGCGTCGATGTCTTTGTAAGCCCCGCCGGCCTCCTCGGCGAGCCCCGACAATGAGGCCGAACGAACGTATATGCCGCGCCCCTCCATGTCGTGCTGCAGCTCTTTTCCGCGCCAGAGCTTCCTTGCCTTGGTGCGGCTCATGGTCCGGCCGCTGCCATGGGCGGTGCTGAAAAAGCTGTCCCTTCCCTCCGTCGTGCCCACCAGCAGGTAGGAGCCGGTCTCCATGCTTCCCCCGATGATCACCGGCTGACCGACCTTGCGGTAACGCGCGGGGAGACCCTCCTCTCCCGGACCAAAAGCGCGGGTGGCCCCCTTGCGATGGATGAGCAGTTTTTTCATCTGGCCGTCGACCTGGTGGCTTTCCAGCTTGGCGGTGTTGTGGGACACGTCGTAGACCATGTGCATCCCCAGGTCCTCGGCGGACCGGCCAAAAATTTCGGAGAAAACCTCGCGGATGCGGTGGACAATCACCTGGCGGTTGGCAAAGGACATGTTGATCGCGCCCTTCATGGCCGAAAAATAGTTCTGTCCCTCAGGAGAGTTAAAAGGCGCCGAGGCCAGTTCGCGGTCAAGGATACGGATTCCGTACTTGGCCTCCATGACCTTAAGAAATAGCTGCAAATAGTCGGTTGCCACCTGATGGCCAAATCCCCTGCTGCCGCAGTGAAACATCACCACCACCTGATCGGGGATGGTGATGCCGAAATGGCGGGCCAGTTCCTCGTCCATGATATTTTCGCGGCGGGCCACCTGGATCTCCAGGTAGTGGTTGCCGGAGCCGAGGGTCCCGATCTGATTGAACCCTCGGTCGATGGCCCTCTGACTGATCTTGGAGGCATCGGCACCTGGGACGCAGCCGCTTTCCTCGGTGAGCGCCAGGTCCTCTTCCCAGCCGTACCCCCGCTCCACGCACCAGCGCGCCCCCTGCTCCACCACCTGTCGGAACGCCTCCTTCGACATCTTCAAAAACCCGGTGCTGCCCACCCCGGCCGGGACCCTCTGGTAGAGCCGGTCCACCAGCTGCCTGATGTGGGGCCTCACGTCTGAGTAGGTGAGGTTGGTTACCAACAAGCGCATGCCGCAGTTGATGTCAAAGCCGATGCCACCCGGCGAGATCACCCCCCTTTCCGTATCCATGGCCGCGACGCCGCCGATGGGAAATCCGTACCCGAAATGGCCGTCCGGCATGCACAGGGCGTATCGGGTGATTCCCGGAAGCGTTGCCACGTTGGTGACCTGCTCGTAGACGGCATCGTCCATCTCTTTGAGCAGTTCCTCGGAGGCATAAATCCTGGCCGGGACACTCATGCCAGCCTTGTAGGAGACCGGGATTTCCCAGATCGTCTCGGACACACGCTCAATTGACTTGGGCACAGCCATCTTTTCTCACCTCCCTTGTTCGGGAGAGTGCTCATGTCCCCAAACATTTTGCACTGCTATGACTCTGTTAGTTTGCCTTTAACAGAACCTAAATCCCCGGAGCAGGCTTTGCAATCGCTTAACCTCCTCCTCACCAAAATCGTCCCCCCTTCCCAAAATCCTGTGGAATAGGAGGAGAGAGCCAGGGTTACTGAGACCGCATTAAGGATTGTGGACTGTCAGGACATGCGGCGGTTGTAAGCAGTTCCAGATTGATCAGACAGTGTCTGATCCCTTGATATCGCACGAAAAAAGGTGAGGCAAAAAGAATCGAACGGTTTGACGTTCGATTCCCCATCCTGTTATCATGCTACAGGATGTGTAATCACAGGAGGCCACATGGTTCGAACACAAATCCAACTGACAGAAGAGCAGGCAAAGGCCCTTGAAAGGCTGGCTGCAGCCAGGCAGGTATCCATAGCGGAATTGATCCGACAGGGCGTGGACACGATTCTGCGATCCAATACGGGCATTGACTTGGATGAAAAGCGCCGCCGGGCCATTGCAGCAGCAGGCAGGTTCCGGTCCGGCAAACGCGACATTTCGGGGAAACACGACAAGTACCTTTCAGAGGCAATAGGCCAATGATCACGTTCATTGACACGTCAGCCTTTTATGGCCTCCTTGATAGAGACGACGCAAACCATGAAAACGCAAGAGACACCTGGGTCGGACTCTTGGCCGATGAGAATATCCCCATTACAACTAATTAAGACGGTTTTCGCTTTCGATCCCCACTTCTCCCAGCAAGGATTCACCTGCATCCCCTGAACGACTCAAAATGTAAGCATGAACCCCCCGTATGGCAGCGGGAGATCCCCGCCCCTTCCATGACCTCGCCAGCCGGGGTGGCGTAAAAGACCATATTCGATTCTTGTTCGTGCTCTCCGAGCCAGGTCACCCGCGAGGGGAATGGCCGGGTTGACCCTCCTCATCAGACACCCGCTTTGGCGATTTCCACGAGACAGGTGTTGCAGGCAAACGCTCCTCCCGGGGATCGGGCGTCACGGGTGAGGACGTTTACCGATCCCCCCCGGTCCACACCGCCCGAGTCCGGGCTGTACCATGCTCCCGAGTCCAGACTCGCCACACCGGGCATGATGTCCTCGGTAACCTTGGCCACGGTCACAAGCGAACCCCGGTCGTTGAAGACCCGAACGCTTTCGCCTTCGGAAATCCCTCGGCGCCTTGCGTCCGAGGCGTTGATCCAGAGCGCGTCATCGGCAACCGCCTTGAGCCGGGGGATATTGTCGAGTGTACTGTTGACCCTCACCCGTGAGTGAGGGCTCACGAGTTGGATCGGGAACCGGGTCGCGAGAGCATCCCTCGACCCCTCCCAGGGCTCGACGTAGGTGGGGATGGGCGGGATCGAGGGATCGTTCATCTCGGCAAGCTTTTGGCTATAGATCTCGATTTTTCCTGAAGGCGTCCGGAAGGGATGGCGGGCCCCGTGCGCGATCTCCTCGCGAAAGGCGACGCGCGGCCCTTCCTGGGGTATCTCGTGGGCCCCCTTTCTGCCAAACTCCTCGTACCCTGGGAGATCGGGCGTCGCAGCCGCGAACTCCCGAAGCCACTCCTCTTCGGTCCGATCGTTGTACCCGGAGACGCCGAGCCGAGCCGCGAGTTCGGTGAAGATATCGAGATCCGACTTGGCCTCGCCCGGCGGGTCGACGGCGCGGCTCGCCCGGATGAAGTACGGCCCGCTCATCCACGGCTGACCGATGTCCTCGTTCTCGAGAAAGTGCGTCACGGGGAGCACGATGTCGGCGTAGCGAGCGGTAGGGGTGAGAAAGAGCTCGTGGACGACGGTAAATTCAGGGATCCGGAGTGCCTTTGCCCCCTTGTTTACGTTGGGGAGCTGGTTGAGGAGGTTAAACCCGACAACATAGAGGAGCTTGATATTGCCGCCCATCAAGGCGTCCCACGCTTGGGTCACGTGGACCGCTTTCTGGGGCGCGGCTGCCCGAGGCACCGGCAACATCTCGCCGAGATAGCCCTGGGCGGCGATACCGGTCCCGCCGCCCACGTTCCCGCCCACGACCCCGATGTTTCCAGTCATGGCCGAGAGGGCCGAGGCTGCCCGGTGGTACTGCTCTCCGAAAGCGCTCCGCCCCGGTGCCCAACCTGCGCAGAGCGCAGCCGGCTTCGTAATTGCATACTCCTTTGCCAGCCGAGTTGCGGTCTCGGCCGGAACACCGGTCACGGACTCTGCCCAGCCAGGGGTCTTTGGAACTCCGTCGGCCTTCCCCAAAACGTAGTCCCGGAATGGCTCGAATCCGGAGGTGTGGGCCTCGATGAACCTGCGGTCGTAGATATCTTCGGAAATCATCACGTGGGCCATGGCCACGAGGAGCGCCGCGTCGGTCCCAGGACGGATCGGCACCCACTCGTCCGCCAGGGACTTGGCCGACGGGCTCCGCCGTGGATCGATGGAGACGATCCGCGCACCCGCCTTCTTCGCCTGGATGAGGCAAGACGCTGTTGCCGGCCCAAACCGGGTGACCAGAGGGTTCCAGCCCCACAGGAGGATAAGACGCGTGGAGAGAAAGTTATCCGGGCTCGAGCCCGTGACCTCGGTGCCAAAGGTCACTCGAGAGGACAAAGCGGCAGCCTCGAAGGACATGTTCCCGGACACGTTCGTGCACCCGCCAAAGAGCGAAAAGAACCGTCGTGTGGTCCTGCGGGTGCCGTGGAGCGCGCCCATGGACCCGGCAGAGTCCGTGAGGAAGATCGCGTGGTTGCCGTAGCGCTCCTTCACCCGCGCGAGCTGGCGGGCCACCGTATCGAGGGCTTCGTCCCACAAAATGGGCTCGAACTCCCCCTTCCCGCGTTCGCCAACGCGCTTGAGGGGTCGAGTGAGCCGGTCCGGGGCGTGCGCCACTTCGCCCTGGTTTAGCCCGCGCACACACGCCTTCAGCCCCGGACCCGGCCGGTCGTCGGTGCCGATGTGGCTGACCTTACCGCCGGCCACCCGAACCTTCAGGAGACAGCGGCACCCGCAGTCGAAGGAGCAGGTGGATATGACCACTCGTGGAACTTCACTCTGGGACATGGGCTTTCCTCGCGATCACTGGTTGGGATGAGGAACAAAGGTTCAGATCAAATGTAATGTCTTGCGTATTTCCGGACATGGTGCCCATCCAGGACGTGAAACTGGCGGAGCTTCTTTAGGGTGATTGGCGAAAACGATCCAATAGGGATGTAGATGATCTTTTTGCCAAGACGGGCGGCCATGCTCCGACACCACCCCGATGGGGGGGTTGCGGCCACAAAAACCACGTGCTTCTCCAGGCTGTAATCGAGTGCCGCCATGAGCAACCGCTCCGGCTTGTTCCTCGCCCCGTCAAAAAAGGTGTCTTTCCAGACGTCATAGACACGCATGGGAGGGTAGGTGAGCATGAATCCCCCGTATTGGCAACGCGAGATCCCCGGGCCTTCCATGACCTCGCCGGCAGGGGTGGCAAAAAAGGCCATATCCGACTCCTGTTCATGCTCGCCAAGCCAGGTTACCCGCCAAGGGAATTGTTCCTCCCGCTTTTCGTCGTGCTGGTCCGGGTCGAAGATCACCACCACGGAACCCACTTTTCCCCTCATGGGGAATTCCTGTCTCACGTAAATCTTCCCGCTCCCCCAATCCCGGATCGTTTCGCGGATGTCGAGCCCGTCCAGCATGGAGCTTACAAAAGGCTCGACCCGCGTGTTCCCTTCGGTCCTGATCTCCATGGCCTTCTTCATCACGTGGCGGCCGTAACCCTCAATGGCCACGTCTTCCGGCGGATACGAGCAGATGGCATGCTGGTTGAAGCCCCTCTTCCACTCCCCCGGAACCTTCTCACGAACCCTTTTCTTGGCCGGTACCGGCACCAACCGCCGCCTCATGGTCTTGAATCGTCGGTGGAACCGAATCCGCCGATGGTCCAGGAACAAATCTTCGCCCCGCAACTCCAGCACGGGCAGCCCGGGCGCCTCGCTCTGCCAGGGGTAATCGCTCCCCTTGTCCCAGAGCTCGTAGGCGAAGTTGTCGTCAACCGCACCCCGTGCCGCAACGATGAGCTGATAGAAGCTGGGCGTCAACCTTCCCGTGACCAGCGCATAGTTTCTGGCAAATTGATTCAGGACCCTCAGCTGAATCAGGTTGAGCGCTTCTTTACTGTTCTTCGCGTGGGCCTCACGGGCGATGCGGATGAGCTCGTTCTGGATCCTCAACCGGTCAAGACCGTTCACCTGCCCTTCGGTCCGGGATCGCTCAAAGGCCGCGGCAAGGAAGGGCATCTCCGTCATAATCTCACGGCTCGAATCCCGGTGGAGGTGCGCAAGCTCCACCCCTTCGCGTCGCACGCGGCCGATCACTTGGGTCTGGGGCACATCCAGAAGGCGAAGCAACCCCGGCAGGTGGTCCAACCCGCCCACGAAGAGAACCTTTTTGTGCTCATTTGCGAGCCGCTGAAGGTGGAAGGCCATGGTTCTGTCTCGAAGGAGATCCTCGGGGCTGGAGTTGTCTTCAGCGTGGGCGGAGAGGTAAGCACGACAGTAACGAAAATGCCCGATCCGCGTCACCGCATAGGCATCGGGCATGGCGTTGAAATCGAGGGGGTATCCTTCGGTATCCCTGTCCACGAAATGGACCGGTACCCGCTCCGACAGGGCCAGCCGGATGGCCTCCACCTGTCCGTCTGTGGGTTCGACGGGAAAATAGATCAGTGCCCCATCCTTTTCCTCGTAGTGGACGACTGAAAGAAGCGGCAGACGTTCCACGCCCTGAATGATCTTTTCCCTAAGGGTTTCGGGATACTCAACGGCCACACAGTCAGGACGAAACGCGTCGAAGTGACGGCGCACCGCTTCCGCAAACTCCACCAGGTTGTGGAGAATCGGCACCAGGCGGACGTTCCGCCACTGAAACTTATTCTTCTTCCTCGACATCGTCCACGATCTCTTTAAAGTATTCCGCTGCCGTGCCATCCAGGATCATGGTTGCGGCCTCCTTCAGGTAGTCGGTCTTCAACCGTTTTTCCTCCGGATCACCTCCGGAGGCCGAGCTTTCTGCCAGCCGCTTGAGCGCATAACGGCCGATGTTTATCCCGTCACGGACGGAATAGCGTTCGTCTGCGTCGTGGGCCGTCTGCAGGAACTCCACCACGTAGTCGAGGATCTCGTCATCGGCAAAGGGGAGGTTTTTCTTCAGGATCAGGAGTTCCTCATCCCTTTCGGGGAAATCGATGAAGATCTGAGGTTGAAGCCTGGAGTGGATGTAATCCGGGAGCTCAAAGGTGCTCGCGTCCTCATTCATGGTGGTGCAGAACCTGAATTCAGGGTGGGCCTTGATCTTGACGCCTGCCACGATGGATTCCACGTATCTCCGGCTGTCCAGAAGCGGCGCAAGTGATGCCCAGCTCTTCTCGCTCATCCGGTTGCCTTCATCGATGACGGCCACGCCGCCCTTGATCATGGCCGATACGATGACGCTGGCCATATACTTGATCTTTCCTCCCTCAGAGATGACCGGCGTCACGATGAGGTCCTCCGGCCTCGTATCCATGGTGGCCTGAAACAGGTACACGGGACGACCCGTCATTCTGGCTGCGTGGTAGGCCAGCGTGGTCTTACCCACCCCTGGCTTTCCGACAAGCCTTGGATTCAGGGGCAGGTCGCCTTCCCCCACCACCAACCACGCCGCAAGCACCTGTGCCACCAGCTCGGGCTGTCCCACCCACGACATGGGCACGTCATCCGGTTCGCTCAGGTAAAGGGCCACACCATCAATGATCATTTTTTCCATTATCTTCAGAACCTCCCATCCTCCTTCAAGGGTCTGAGACCCAAGCATCGCTTCAGGCCAGTAACCCAATAAAGATATTATATATTCTTTTTGCAAAGGGTAAACAACTGTGATAGAAATTGGCCATGCAAGGCAACCCGTGGGACGACCACTATGCCCGCAAGGCCCGACAGGACGACTGGCTGGCCCGTTCGGTCTACAAGCTGGAGGAAATCGACAAGCGGTTCCAACTCATCCAGAAAGGCAACCGCATTCTGGACCTTGGTTGTCATCCCGGCTCGTGGTCGCAGTACGCATCCTTAAAGGCGGGGCCAAAAGGAGATGTGGTCGGGGTGGATCTCAATCCGCCCGAACGGTTTTCGGCCGCCAATTTCAGATTCATCCAGGCCGATGTCTTCACGCTGGACCCTGCCTGGCTCGTTACCGAGATCGGCCCAATGGATGTGGTCATGAGCGACCTGGCACCCCGGACCACGGGCATCACATCAACGGACGTGAGCCGGTCCATCGGTCTTGCGAGACGGGCCCTGGAACTGGCAATGGGCCTTCTCAAGAAGGGCGGGCACTTCGTCTGCAAGGTCTTTGAGGGAGAGGATTTCGGCCCCTTCCGCAATGAAGTTGCCTGCCGCTTTGGCAGGACAAAACCGTTCCGCCCTCCAGCGGTCCGCAAGCGCAGCCGCGAGGTATATATTGTGGGATTGGGCTTTTCGGGGCCCTAAATTTTATAGATATCTTTTTGATTTGGAGGGTTAAATGTCTGGTCATTCTAAATGGAGTTCCATTAAACACAAGAAGGGCGCCGCGGATGCCAGACGGGGCAAGATCTTCACAAAGCTCATCAGGGAAATCACGGTTGCCGCCCGCACTGGAGGCGGTGACCCCGAAGGGAATTCCCGCCTGAGGGCAGCCATTGCCGCGGCAAAGGCTGAAAACATGCCCAAAGAGAACATCATAAGGGGCATCAAGAAGGGCACGGGGGAGCTCGAAGGGAGCCATTACGAAGAGGTGAGCTATGAGGGGTACGGACCCGGCGGTGTGGCCATGCTGGTGGAGTGTCTGACGGATAATAAGAACCGTGCCGTCGCCGAGATCAAACACGTCTTCGAGCGCAATGGGGGAAGCCTGGGTCAGCCCAACTGCGTGGCCTACAAGTTCCAAACCAAGGGATTGTTCGTTCTTGAAAAGGGCAGCGTGGACGAAGAAGCCCTGCTTGGCATCGCCCTGGAAGCAGGCGCTGAGGATGTGAAGGACGAAGCGGGCGAGTTCCAGGTGATCACGGGTCCGGCGGACTTTGAAAAGGTCAAAGAGGCCATTGACCAGGCCAAGCTGGTATACAGTGTGGCGGAAATCACAAAGATTCCCAAAGACACGGTCCGGCTGGAAGGCAAGAAGGCCCAGCAGATGGTCAACCTCATAGAGGCCCTTGAAGACAACGATGACGTGAGCCACGTCTACGCCAATTACGACATCCCGGATGACGTCCTGGAGGCCATGGACTGATGCGAGTCCTGGGGGTGGATCCCGGCTCGAGGGTGACCGGGTACGGCCTGATCGAAAAGAGGCACAGCGGTTTTGTGTGTGTCGACTGGGGCCAGGTCCGCCCTCCGCCCGACATGCCGCTTTATAACCGGATCCATCACATCTTTTTGTCCATGATGGAGATCATGCGGCGTCATGGCCCCCAGGAAATGGCCATTGAGGACATCTTTTACGCGAAAAACGCCAAGAGCTCCCTAAAGCTGGGTCATGCAAGGGGTGCAGTCCTGGTGGCGGCGGTTCATTGTGGTCTGAAGGTCTTTGAGTATTCCCCCCTGGAGATCAAGAAGGCCCTCGTGGGATACGGGAGGGGGACCAAGGAACAGGTTCGGCGGATGGTCCAGCTCATGCTAAACTTGAAGGCCCTTCCTGGCCTTGATGCCTCTGATGCTCTGGCCACGGCCATCTGCCACGCGAACTGGAAAAGGTATGAGACCGCCCCACTCAAGGCTGCCGCCGCTTCCGCCATGCCCTCCGAGAAGCCATGATCGCTCATCTTACCGGCCGGCTCCTCAACCGAAACACGAAATCGGTGATCATCGATGCCGGGGGCATCGGCTACGAGGTGTTCGTCCCCCTTTCCACCTTCTATGGGCTCCCGAAAGAAGAGGAAAGGATAAGCCTGCATATCCACACCCATGTGCGGGAGGATGCCATCCTGCTCTTTGGCTTCAAGACACAGCTTGAAAAGGACCTGTTCCTGATGCTGATCTCCGTTACCGGCATTGGGCCCAAACTGGGGGTCAATATCCTCTCGGGCATCGGACCGGAGGAGCTTTTGGATGCCATATCAAGGGGAGATGCCATGCGGCTTCAATCCATCCCCGGCGTAGGAAAGAAGACCGCAGAAAGAATCACGCTGGAACTCAAGGAGCGAGCCGCCAGGACCCACGGCGAGCGGCCGCCCATTGAGTCCCGTCAGAATCTTGAAGCCGCCGAGGCGCGCATGATGGATGATGCGCTCTCCGCCCTGGTGAATCTCGGCTATCCCCCAAAGGCTGCAAAACAGGCTGTCGATCGGGCGAAGGTAACGGTCCGGGAGACCAGTCTGGAGGCCTGGATCAAGGAAGCCCTGAGACACTTGTTTCAGCAGAAATGAGAGGTATGACCTCCGTCCGTGTCAAGACGCATTGAGGAGTTTAAAGGGCGGGAATGACCGAGGAAAGACTGATCGATCCCCAGCCAAGGGTTGATGATATCCCCACCGAGGTGAGCCTCAGACCGGCCACCCTCGATGAATACATCGGGCAGGAGGAATTGAAGCGGAACCTCAGGGTCTTTGTGGAAGCGGCAAAGGCCCGATCCGAGGCCCTGGACCACGTATTGCTCCATGGAAACCCGGGGCTGGGAAAGACCTCGCTTTGCCATGTCATTGCCAATGAACTGCAGGTGGATATCAAGAGCACTTCCGGCCCGGTCTTGGAAAAGCCGGGAGACCTGGCGGCCATTCTGACGAACCTGCAGCCCAGGGATGTCCTCTTCATCGACGAAATTCACAGGCTGAATCATGTGGTGGAGGAAATCCTTTACCCAGCCATGGAAGACTACCAGCTCGATATCGTCATCGGGCAGGGGCCTTCGGCACGGATTATGAAAATTCCCCTACCTCCCTTCACGCTGGTTGGGGCGACCACCCGGGCGGGACTCCTCACGCCACCCTTGCGGGACCGCTTCGGTGTGGTGCTGAGGGTGGAATTCTATGAACCGGGCGATCTGAAAAAGATCGTCCTTCGCTCGGCCGGACTCCTTCAAATCCCCATAGACGAAAGGGGGGGTCTGGAGATCGCCAGACGCGCGCGTGGGACGCCTCGGGTGGCCAATCGACTCCTGCGCAGGGTCCGGGATTTCGCAGAGGTAGAAGGCGATGGTTTCATCGATGAGGCCATCGCCAACCGGGCCCTTGCCCTTTTGGAGGTGGACGAGGAGGGGCTTGACCGGATGGACCGATGTATTCTCAGCACGATCATCGAGAAATTCGACGGAGGCCCCATTGGTCTCGACAGCCTCTCGGTTGCCGTTTGCGAGGAAAAGGATACCCTGGAGGATGTCTACGAGCCGTTCCTGATCCAGAAGGGATACATTCAGAGGACGCCGCGGGGCAGGGTGGCCACCAGGCGGGCCTATCGTCATCTCAAACTGGAAGAGAAGCCGGAACAGGGGCTAACGCAAAAAAGACTGTTCTGAGATGTTTTTATTGTAAAAAATGAAATCTCCTGTATACTATCATTGAGGTGTGAGAGGATAAAACGCCTCAACCGCGGAACTTTGAAATACCATGAGAAGGGAGCGCAAGGAGGGTGAGAACCCGTGCGCTTTGGGAAGTGGATGGAAGAAGTATTCAGCATCTCGGTGTCGAAGGATACAAGGATCTCAATGGTCAAGACCGCCAGAGAGGAGATCGACAGGGCGCTATCCAAAATTGAGCCCTTATTCGATGAGGACAAGGACATTATCAAGTTGCGCAACTGCCTTCCGGAATCCGATCACATCAGGCTCACTTACGAGATTTTGCGGGACGCCCGCCGCTCCAAGGCGGAGGAGAATCGCTCTCCATACCGTGAAAACGGATTCAGCATGCGAAGCGGATAAGGAGAAAAAGGCATGGAGACAACCGGAAAGGATCAGGGGATCTCTCTGAAGGTTTTCGCGCCCAATGTCCGGCCGCTCACGGAGCAGGAGATCAATGACCTCCCCGAAGAAAAGAAAAAGCTGGCACGCGAGGCGGGAGATGCCGGGATGTGGTTGGAAGTAAAATGCCCCGCTGGCGCCTGTATCTCGGATGAGGGAAACGTCGTGATCGAGGCTAAAGACGCCCCGCCCAAGAAAGATAAGGGATTCTGGCTGAACCTGTTCTGTCCGGAAGACCGTTGCGTCATCGATCAGGGGACAGACCTTCCCTGATTAGGCGAGGCAAGAACACCCTTGGACCGCGCCTGAACCCTCGACTTCGCCCCTGTTCGGGGTCGCATACCGCTGGCGGCCTCCGTGCGCTGGACCCAGTAAGCGCTCCGATATGATTGTCGGTCCGTTGCATTTTGCCACCACCTTCCTGCCCGCGTTACAGACCAATCCCTGCCAGTATGACTTCAATGGCCTTGAACACAACACCTGAAGCATTAGTTTGGAATAATGATTAGAAAACCAAAATGGCCCGGCGGTTTGATTTCAAGGAGGTGAATGGTCATGAGAGGTCCCACGAAAAGAATCTTGGTTCTGGCGGTATTGATGCCCTTAATGTTGGCAGCCTGTGCGACCACCCAGGAGGGGCAGAACACGAAGACCATTGTCGGCGGTTTCGGTGGGGCTGCGGCCGGTGGTCTTCTGGCACTAGGCCTCGGCGGAAACACGGCCGCCGTGCTTGGAAGCACGATTCTCGGCGGACTCATCGGGGGGGCGATTGGTGATAGAATGGATGCGGCCGATAAGCGTCAAGCCCAAGCCGCAACCACCAAGGCACTGGAGACGACCCCATCGGGAACCGCCACCCAGTGGAAAAATCCGGACAGCGGTAACTATGGATCCGTTACACCGGTTCGGACCTATCAGGCGGCAAGCGGGCAGTATTGCCGCGAATACAGACAGACGGTGATGATCGGTGGGGAGCAAAACGAAGCATACGGAAAGGCTTGTCGGCAGCCGGACGGTTCGTGGAAGATTGTGCAGTAATCCCCTCGGGAGAAATGCACGCATCGTTGAAGGAGGTGGCTTATGAGATCTCTGATCACTTGGCTGACGGCAGTGGTCCTGATTGGGTGCTCCACTCTGGCCTTTGGACAGGGCATGAAGCCCTTGAAGCGGGAGGCGCTGATTGAGTCCTGCGATAAGAATGGGGACGGCAAGATCGACCGAGAGGAGTACTTCGAGCGCATTACTGAAGTGTTCTTTCTTGCCGATGCCAACAAGGACGGCTATTTGGAAATGTCCGAGATTCTGGCGGCCGTTCCTGATGCAAATCCTGAGCGGATCAAGTCGTCGGATACCAACGGCGACGGGAAGATTGACCTGCATGAATTGCAAAATGCTCTTTCCAAGGATTTTGACAGGGCGGACCTGAACGGGGATGGCGTCCTGGACAAGGATGAGGTGCAGCACATGCTTAACCAGAAATGAGGGTAGAAGGGGGCGCCATTGTCCCCGCGGTCGTGAAAACATGGACGTAAAGCCCTCCGGGATCATCACCCTCCTCACTGACTTTGGTCTTGCTGACCCATATGTGGGCATCATGAAGGGGGTCATTCTTTCCATACATCCTGAAGCCCAACTCGTCGACATCTCTCATAAGGTTTACACTGGGGCCGTGCGCCAGGCTGCAATCCTGCTTCAGGAAACTTACCCCTTTTTCCCTCCGGGGACCATTCATTTGACGGTGGTGGACCCTGGGGTGGGGAGCGCAAGGAGACCCATCGGCCTCAAAGCCATGGACCAATTCTTCGTGGGACCGGATAACGGGGTCTTTTCGGCCTTGCTCAGTGACCGGGACCGGTGCTCGGTCGTCCACTTGACCGAAAACAGATTTTTTTTGTCCGCCCTGAGCCACACTTTTCACGGAAGGGATATCTTTGCGCCTGTGGCCGCGCACCTGGCAAGAGGCGTGGACCTCCTGGGGATGGGGGCGCAGGTAAACGATCCCGTCTGCCTTGACCTTTCAACCGTTATGATAAATGAACAATACCTTCGCGGCGAAGTGACCCGGGTCGATCGCTTCGGCAACATCATCACCAGCATTCCGGCCCAAACGTTTGAATCATGGATGGCCGGAAATCGGGTTCTGGTCACGGTCGGCCGGCTTTCGATTGAGACCTTTGGCCGCACCTTCAGCGACGTGGCCCAGGGTCGTGCCGTGGCACTGGTGGGAAGCAGTGGTCATTTGGAAATCGCCGTCAACCTGGGAAGGGCATCGGACCGGTTAGGGGTTTCAGAGGATCGGGTGGTCGGGACCAAGGTGGAAGTGAGAAAAATGACCTGAGAGGATAAGGGGATCTTCAGGGGCTTGCGTGTTCCTTTGTCAGGGAATCCAAATATTCGTCCCACTCGATGGGGAGCAGGGACTTCTTCCGGTTGTTGCACATCTTGCAGGCCGGGACCACGTTTCCTTTCCTGCTCTTACCCCCCCGGCTGATGGGGACAATGTGGTCCATCGTCACGTCGTTTCGCCCAACCTCCCTCCGGCAGTAATAGCAGGTCCCTCTGTTGACTTGGTTCATCCACCACTGGGTACGCCTGAGGCGCCGGGCCTTCTCTTTTTCCCGCCGAATGTCCGCTTCGCTCACGTCGTAGGCGTCCGTGGGCATCACCGGTTCCTCCTGGCCGCGTCAACCACTTTGGTTTGAAAGCCCTCAACCTGTTTTGTTTTCTGAAGGCCAATAGCATCATGGACCGGGCGGGCCCTGTTTTTCCGCTTTCCCGACGCCATCGGCGGCTAGGACCCGCTCGGCCTGCACAAATAGCTCGTCGAAGCGTGCCTCGAGCCGCGCGTTTATCCCACGAAGCCCGTCGACGACCTGCTTGGCCCACCTTACGTATTCCCGCTTCCGCTCTTCCGCCCACCCGGTCGGCGGACTTGAAATGATGTCTTCCAGGTTGCAGATCTTGTCTGCGAGCTTGACCCTTTTGGCCTGGTGCGAGATCCTTGGCGCCGTCTCCACCTGAATACGTTTGCGCAGGGGTTTGGGCAGCCCCTTGTCATCGGTGACCTCCACCACTATGGCACGGACCGCCTTTCCGAAATGGAATTCGATTTCCTCCGGCACCGTATCCGTGTCCTCAAGGGTATCATGGAGGATACCCGACACGATGGTCGCCGTGTCGCGGATGCCGCCTTCACACCAGAGGGTTTCCGCCACGGCGATCAGATGATTCACATAGGGCGATGCCACAGCGTCCTTCCGGCGCTGTTCCCTGTGCCGCTGCGCTGCAAAACGCAGGGCCCTCAGGACCAACGTTACATCTTCTTCCCTGACAAATGCCATGGTCGATCAACGAGACGTGAAGGGTCTCTTAGAAATCACCCTGAGACGACCTAGAGATCCTCCACGACCAGATTCATGGGCGGATGGGGCACCATAAAATCAAGGCTGGTTTTGATTTTGGTCATGTCCGATTCATTCCCACTCTGGTTAACGGCGGTAATGCCAAGCTCCGCTTCCCCGGATATCCAGGGGAACGAAGGGATATCGTCCGGCAGGACCACATCGGTCACCATGCCGAGATCGGCATGATCCGACGAGTAATCGACGCAGCCGTCCACCGACCAATAAAGCCTGTAGCTCAAAAGCCCGTCGCTCGCTGAAGGATTCCAACGGACCCTTTTCTGTTTGACCTTTCCCATGCGCCTGACCTCCTCGATTAAGGTACGAAACGACTTCCGTTCATCCCGTCCCTCAAGGACATTTGAACGGGCAGCCCCCTTCTCAAAAAACCTGAAACCGACCCCGATGCCCCTTCTTTCTATTCGAACCACTTGACCCTTGATCTTGATGGGAGCCCTTGACAGTGGAAGCTGAAACGTCATCGAGACCATTTCGCTTGCAGGCGACGGCCGATGGGTCTCTATAAGGACGCCTCCAGCACTGATGTTGACAATGAAGTCCCTTGATAGATGCCCACCGGACACGTAGTCCACCGGGATAGAGCAAGGTTTCCTTGGGTATGCCCTCTTCTCTGTCATTCATCAGGCCTCCCGAGTTGATGTCTTCTTTTAACCCTATTTTGCTGTCAATGTCCAGTGGTTCAATAATATTTCGTTCATTCCTTCATCTGTTCATTCCTTCATCTTGTAATCTGTCACGCCGTCATGTAAAAGAGAATGGTCGACATTTAAGTGAAAGTATGAAGGGATTCACATGATCACGCTTCTGGATTACGGCGCGGGGAATGTGAGAAGTGTCATCAATGCCATTGAACGTCTCGGAGAAACGGTAAGGGTGGTGGCTTCCGAGGACGACATCTTGTCAGCCGAGAAGCTCGTCTTTCCAGGAGTCGGCGCGTTTGGGAGCATGATGGACATCCTCAATGAACGTGGTTTCGTGGATCCTCTCAAGCATTATCTCCGATCCGGCCGTGCATTTCTGGGCATCTGCCTGGGTCTTCAGGCCCTGTTTGAGGAAAGCGAAGAGGCCCCGTCCGTCAGCGGCCTGGGCTTCCTCGCAGGCCGGGTGAAACGGTTCCGCATCGACCGCTCCGTCCCGCACATCGGCTGGAACGGGCTGAACATCAAAAAGCCCTCCTGTATCTTCAATCGACTTCGGGGAGACGAGAAGTTCTATTTTGTCCACTCATACCATGTGGTACCTGAGGATCCTGATTGCGTTCTCACCACGACCGACTATGGTTACGAGTTCGTGAGCGGGATTCAAAATGGCCGTGTCATTGCGACTCAGTTTCATCCTGAAAAGAGCGGCGCCGCAGGGCTTGCCGTACTGGAGGATTTCCTGAAGTCCTCCAATGAGAGGATGCCGCCCATCCGGTCTTCGGGAGGGACCAGGCTTGCCAAACGGATCGTGGCTTGCCTTGACGTACGCACAAACGATGACGGTGACCTAGTGGTGACCAAGGGCGATCGGTATGACGTCAGGGAGAAAACCACTGAACGGGCTGTGAGGAACCTGGGAAAACCTGTGGACCTGGCAAGACAATACTACAGGGACGGGGCCGACGAAATCACGTTCTTGAACATCACAGGATTCAGGGACTCCCCCCTGGAGGATCTGCCCATGCTCGAGGTCCTGCGGCAGACCTCTCAAAACGTCTTTGTCCCGCTCACGATTGGAGGCGGCATCCGGGACTATACGGACAAGAACGGCCGGGGCTACACCGCGCTGGAGGTGGCGGCGGAGTACTTCCGCTCAGGGGCTGACAAGATTTCTATAGGAAGCGACGCCGTGCTCATCGTTGAACCATATCTCGACTCCGGTCAAAAGACAGGCAAAAGTGCCATAGAGGCGATATCGAGGGTCTACGGGAACCAGGCGGTGGTCATTTCAATTGACCCGAGACGGGTCTATGTTCGGTCTCCGGAGGAAACCAGGCATCAGGTCATCCGTACCAGGATCCCGGGACCCGCAGGGGAAGCCTTTTGCTGGTATCAGTGCACCATCAAGGGGGGCCGGGAGGGTCGGGATGTGGACGCGGTGACGCTCGCCCAGGTCTGCGAGAAACTGGGAGCCGGTGAGATCCTTCTCAATTGCATCGACAGAGACGGGACCAAGCTGGGTTTTGACATCGAGCTCATCAATGCAGTCGCAAACAATGTTTCCATCCCGGTAATCGCATCGAGCGGAGCGGGGGGGGTGGCGCACTTCTATGAGGTGTTCACCCAAACCGATGCGGAGGCCGCCCTCGCTGCTGGCATCTTTCACAGGAGAGAAGTGGTAATCGCTGATGTAAAAAACAAACTCAAGGGAAAGCTGGAGATCAGGCCCCTCTAGCGCCGTCGTGCAGACGGAAACCCTCCCTCTTTTTCAAACAGGATATCAAGTCATTGTTCCAATGGAGCAATCGTTTTCGGAGTCAAGCCAAATCCCATGCACATTCAATCTCGTAATCTAAACATTGGTTTCTTAACGGCGCTCGTCCTCTTTTTGATGCTCCCCGTCTCGTCTGATCGTCCGTGGGCGGCGACGACTCACGCCGATCACGCGGCATTTGAGCGATCGATTATCGACAAGCGTTACGCCTTGAACCGCAACTATAAAAAGGTCCCGCGGAAAAAGACCAAGTACATCATCGTTCATACCTCCGAAGCCGGCCTTGGAAGCACCCTCAATACCGTGTCAGGCGGAAAGTGTCTCCGAGGAAGCGGCCGCAGGACGTGCGGAGGGCATGCGCATTACGTAATCGCCCGTGACGGCCGGACCTACCGCATACTGGACAAGGAATATATTGCCGATCACGCAGGTCTCAGCATGTGGGATGGAGACACCGATCTGAGCCAGATGTCCATTGGCATTGAGCTGGTCGGATACCACTATACGCCCATCACCGCGGCGCAGTATCAGTCCATTGGTGTTTTGATCGACATCTTGAAAGGGGTCTATGGGCTCGATGACCGCGCAGTCCTCACCCACGCCCAGGTGGCCTATGGAAGGCCCAATCGGTGGTTGAGTGACAACCACAGGGGCCGGAAGAAATGTGCCAAGAATTTTGATCGTGCAAAGGCCGGATTGGGCCCCACCTGGCCCTACGATCCGGATGCGCGGGCAGGACGGGTGCGCGCAGACGACACCCTTGCTGCAGTCTTTTACAGACCTGCGCCGGATGAGGCCATAAGGATCGGCTCAAACATGATCACGGTATCCAACACCGCCTGGGCCATTGCCGGCGATGACTACGATGCGCCGACCACCCTCTACCGGCTCCCCAGCGGAGAGGAAGTCCCCGGCGACCAGATCGATCGCAGGGTGGGATGGAACCGAATCCCGGAAAAGACCATCGTCTTGCTCAACCAGGAGGAAAGCCCTCAGGCCGGGATCAATCAGGGGCCCGTGAAAACCATCTCCGACGGGCTCACGGCCTGGGCAGTGGCAGGTGCGGCCTACAAGCACCCCACAACCTACTATTTTTTCCCCAGCGGCCGTCTCAAAAACGGGCGGGAGATCGCCGACTGGGATGATCTGCCCACCAATACCCGGATCATCATCGGCTATCAAAATCCCCAGGCCGTAACATTGAAGAGGAGTCCCCTCAGAATCGCAGGTGAGTCCTATAACCAGGTTCAAACCCTCTATTATTTTCCGGACAACTCCCTTGTGCCCGGCGACCGGGTCCAGGACTTTAAGCACCTTCCCAAGGGCGTCCAGGTCTTCGTTCCGGTCGGGACATCCAGTTAGCTGATCAAGGAGCATTCATATGAACGAACAAAACGTTGTGGAGATCTTCTCTGATTACATCTGACCCTGGTGCTACTTCATTACCGGGCGTAGTGAAAAGTTGCGGCAAGAATACGAGGTCGCGATCCGCTGGATCGCCTTCCCCCTCCACCCCGAGACCCCGGAGGAGGGAAGGACACTCGATGCGCTCTTCGCGGGCCGGGGGATTAATGTGGATGAGCTGCTTTCCAGACTCAAGCAGGCAGCAAACGAGGCAGGGCTTCCCTTCGGCGACCGGAAAATGACCTTCAACAGCCGGCTGGCCCAGGAGCTGGGCAAATGGGCCGAATCTAAAGGTAAAGACAGCGAATATCACGATGCGGTTTTCAGGGCCTATTTCGTGGATGGGACCAATATAGGCAGGCCCCAGGAGCTGCTCCGCATCGTGGCTTCCATTGGCCTCTCAGCTGAAGACGCGGCGGAAACGCTCCAAACGCGGTCATTTAAGGAGGCCGTGGATCTGGACTGGGCCCGTTCGCGTGCCATGGGGATCCGCGCCGTCCCGACTTTTGTCTTGAAGAGTCAAAGCCTTGTGGGGGCACAGCCCTACGAAAGCCTGGTCCGTTTGGTGGAGGCATCGGGAATTGGAAGGAGGATCGTGAAATGACTTCCATTGAAGAAGAAAAAGAGGACCCCATGATTGCCTGCGCATCGTGCCTCGTGGAGGTCCGGAAAAGGGCCTGTGTTGTGAGCGGGGGAGCTGGGGGCAAGGGATGCCCCACCCTCGCACGCCAGGACCTGATTGCAGAGGCCGACAAGGTCTACGATGATCCGGAAGTCCGGGAATTCGCTCGACAGGCCTCCATCCAGGAGGCGGCATGTTATGCCAACCGCCACGAGCGGCCCTATGTGATGCAGCCCACAAAGACCCGTCTGGTCGAGATCTGCGAGTTCGCACACCGGATGGGATACCGAAGAATTGGGCTCGCCTTCTGTGTGGGCCTGGTGAAGGAGGCCCGGGTGGTGGATGGGATCTTGAGGAACCACGGGTTTCAGGTGGTCTCGGCCATTTGCAAGGCCGGTAACACCCCCAAAGAGCGGATCGGGATCACGGATGAAGACAAGGTCCGCCAGGGAACCAACGAGGCCATGTGTAACCCCGTGGTTCAAGCAAAGCTATTCAACGGTCAGAAGACCGAGTTCAACGTCCTTCTCGGGCTCTGCGTGGGCCACGACTCGCTGTTCTTCAAATTTGCGGAGGCCCCGACCACGGTCCTGGCCGTCAAGGACCGCGTCACCGGCCACAACCCGCTGGCGGCCATCTATCTGTCCGACTCCTACTACGCTCGGATCAAAGGGAAATGACTTCGACCGTCAACCTGGATCTCTTCATGTCGCCCCGATCCGTGGCCGTTATCGGCGCAAGCCGCAAGACCGGAAAGGGCAGCTTCAACCTCATTGAAAACATGGTGGCCTTTGGATATGAGGGGAGAATCTATCCCGTCAACCCCATGGCCGATGAAATCCTGGGTTATAGGAGCTACAAAGGGGTGAGGGAAATCGGGAAGCCCGTGGACCTCGCCGTGGTCTCCACTCCGAGGGAGCAGGTCGCCGCTGTCATCGAAGACTGCGCTTCCGTGGGCATCGAGGCTGCCATCATCGTCCCGCAGGGGTTTGCAGACGCTGACGAGACCGGAAAGGGGTTCCAGAAAGACTTGACCCGCATCGCCCGGCAGAGGGGGATTCGACTCCTGGGGCCTAACACCCTTGGCACCTTGAACGGTTTTTCAGGCTTCACCTCCTCCTTCATGCCGCTTCGTCGGGAAAAGGTCCCTGTGGGGGTCATCTGCCAATCTGGCATCTTTTTTGTTGGGTCTTCCTTGTTTACCGGGATGATGGGAAAAGGGATCGACATTGGCAACGGCTGCGACCTCGATTTTGCCGATGCGTTGGACTACTTCGGGCAGGATGACGACATCAGCGTCATATTCATGCACATTGAGGGATTGGATCACGGACGTCGGCTCCTGGATGTGGCGAGGCGGGTGTGCCTGCGAAAACCCGTGATCGCATTCAAGTCGGCCCGAACGGAGGCAGGCGCCCGCACCGCCGCCTCACACAGCGGCGCAATGGCAGGCGCTTATGTTATCTTTCGTTCCGCATTGCAACAAGCTGGCGTGATGGTGGTCTCAGACCCCGCAGAGATTCACGATATCACAAAGGCGATGCTCTACCTGCGTCCCATGCAAGGGGACCGGGTGGCCATCGTCACCTTCACGGGGGCAGGCGGCATCATCCTGATCGATGCCCTGACCACGTGCGGGCTCCGGCTGGCCGTGCTTTCCCCCCAAACTCTCGCCACGGTGGCGTCCCTTTCACCGCCGTGGATGAATATTCAGAATCCCTTGGATATCTGGCCCGCGCTGATGATGCACGGCATGGACCGCGTTTATCCTGCCGCCCTAAGGGGTATGCTGGAGGACCCGGGGGTCGACGGGGTGATATGTATCGCCATCGCACCGGACCTCCCTGATCAGGCCTACCTGGATGCAACAGGCGCCATCGAGCGCGTTGCGGGCACTTGCCCGGAAAAACCAGCGGTGGCTTGGCTCTATGGGGCGAATCAGGCATGCGTGTCAAGAAACTTGGAACAGTCCCGCACCGTGATCTCCGTTCCCACGCTACCCAGGGCAGCCCGCGTGCTAAAGGCACTCCACCTGCGCCACCTTTTCTTGAATCAAATGCGCATTTACCCCCCGGTCAACCGCCCAGGTGATTTCCCGCCCCTTTCTTGAGTGTCAGGTGGACCACCTCGCCCGTTGTCAGGAAGCGAACCGGAACGCCTGAAACCCCGACACCCGAACTGGTGTATCCAGCCATAGCGCCGTAGTGCCAGGGGCCATATCCCAGGCGCCGCGGCGCCCGGCTGTGGGTGAAGACGGGTCCGAGCCTCGGAATCCGGATCTGCCCCCCATGGGTGTGACCACAAAGGTAGAGCTGGGCACCGAAACCTTCCGCCTCCCGATAGATCTCCTGCGAATGGGCCACAAAGACCGTAAACGCCCCAGGGGGAATTTCCGAGAAGGCCTGACCCAGATCGTGACATCGGTAGTGATGGGGGTCATCACATCCAGCGATCCAGATCCTTGAACCGGACCGATCTAGGGGCTGTGATTCATTCAAGAGGATCGTGATCCCCTGCCCTTTGAGCACGGGGATCATTTCAAGACAGTCGTGGTTTCCAAGTACCCCATAGATGCCATCCTTCGCGTGAATGGCACGTGAAACCTGCGCCATACGGTCCAGGGCCTCGCGAGAGGGCCCGGACATCTCCATCCTGAAGTCCCCGCCAAGGATGCAGAGATCCGTTTCCAACGGGTCGATCAACCGCTGAACCCACTCAGTGAGGCCATCGAGGCCGTCCAGGTGGAGATCGCTCATAAAAAGGATCTGATAGCCATCAAAGGCCTGGGGCAACGTCTCAAAGCATAAACTCACCCGGTTTACGCCGATGTCGAGGGCGTTCCGAACGCCTCTCTGATAGATGCCCAGGACTCGGAAGACGTTTTTCATGAAAAGATGGTAGTAGATGGCGTCTTCGAAGTTTAGGAAGTGGTGGAGTGGATCGGAGGCGATGTCACAGGCCATCAGTTCTCTCAGCCGAACGCGGGGCGTTAGCCGTCTCCGCCCGTAATCATCGTGGGGCCTCCGGAGGAGCAGATTCTTGTGGAAATGGGAACCCGCGAAAGCGACCAGGCTAAATACCGCCACAACCCCAACACTGGTCCATGGCCCGATCGCGTAGGCAGGGGAGAGATACAGCAGCGGGAAGCCCCCTTCAAAGACCTGGTCCAGTCCGGGCGCCACACTCCCATCCAGCAGGCCCATTCGCCGCTTGATAAAGCTCGAAAGAAGATCCCCCAGGACGCTCAGAAGAGAGACCACGGGCCCCTCCCACCAAAGGAAGCCCAGACATGGCCCCGCCAGGGCTCCCATGGCCAGGGCACCGACCACCCCCCTGAAGGTCTTGTGGTTCCCGACAAGGGGTCTTCCATCCCACAGGGTTCGGCCCCGGTCCAGGGGCACGGCCCACCGCTCCTCCAGCAGGTAGGCCAAAAGCGGAGGGGCGAAGTTGACGAGCCACAGGAGAATTAAGATCTTGATGAAAAGCGGCATGGTTGTTGGTCAGACTCAGGAAGTGCTCTTGACGAAATCTTTTAAACCCTCGACGTGGTGTTTCTCCTCGCGGATGATGGCCTCAAGATGCCGGTGGGTCTTCTGATCGTCAATAAATCCTCCAAGCATCTCATAGAGCAGAATGGTGTCTTTCTCGAATTCTATGGCCTGTTCCAGTAGATCCCTTATCTTGGAAATCTTTGTGAAATCGACCTCTTTGAGAGAGAAGGCCTGGTCGCCCAGGATACTTCGGAAGATCCCCCGCCCCATTTCCTCCAGCTCCGGGTCGCCGGGCGTCTTCCGCACCGTTTCGCCGAGCGTCCTGAACCACCTGGCATGTTCGGCCTCCTGGTCAGCGAGCCACAGCAGGAGGGACTGGAGGTCCTTCTTGGGGACCTTTGCCATGGCATCCCGATAGAGTGCCTCGCCGTTTTGCTCCACCTGGACCGCCAGATCAATGATCTCACCGATGGTAAACATACACGCTCCGAATGCTTCTCAATCCAAGATCGATGTGCCCCATATTCAAAAAAAGCCGGGATGAGTTCCGGCAGGGTCTCCTGAACCCCGCCACCTCATCCCGCTTAACTCCTTTTTCTATCTTTTCGATTTTTCACGAAACGCCCAAAAGGGCTTGTCAAAGAATCCCCTGTTCCAGCTTTTCGCTTAGGGATTTGAGCTCCTTCGGGACCTTAGCCTTGGTCAGGACCACGATCAGGTCGAAAAGCCCCTGCTTGAACTGGCCGCCTTCGGAGTAATTCAGCTTGAACGGTTTTTCGTCTCCACCGGCCTCGACCGAAACCGGCTTCCCGTCGATCATGAAAAGCCCTTTGACCTTGGCCGCTTCTTCCTGGAATCGATCCCGGAAGGCCTGGCAGAGCGGGGAGATCAAGACCACCTCCAAACCCTTTGCCCGGCTGAGCGCAATGATGGATTCATTGACGCTCAGGATCACCGAGGAGAGGAGATGGTCCTCGCCCCCATCGGGATGGCCCTGCACAAAGGCGACGCGCTCAGGGATTTCACCGTCAAGCGGCGAGAGCACCAACCCCTCGGTTGGACCGGTGGGCGATAACATCCGCTCGAACTGGAGATCCGTGATTACACCGGCAAAACGGCCGTAGCCCAGCTCCTTGTTGAATCGCTCAAACGCGTTGTCCTGCCCCGTCGTGAGGACCACCTCATCGAATTCAAGCTCCATCTCCCCCCGGTCCGGGATAGAGAAGTCAATGGCCTCCGGCTTGCATTCGGCCCAGCAAAGGGCACACCCCAGGCATCGCCTGCAACTCAGACACCGTTTGGCCTCGCGCAAGGCCTCTGAATCTGGAAACCCCGGTTCCACCTCCCGGAAATTGCCCTTCCGCGCCTCAACGTCGATCTCCGGCATCACGGCCCGTGGCGATGGGACGTCGTCGAAGGGGATGACGTAGCGTCTCTCCTTTTCGTAGATCATTTATCTGCTCCTGAGGTACTGGTGAATACCCTCGGCGGCCCGTTTCCCGCCCGCAATGGCACGGATGGCGATATCCGGGCCCGAAACCACGTCCCCGCCCGCAAACACACCGGCAACCGCTGTGGCCCCTGTTTCCGGGTCCACGTCAAAGGTATCCCAGCGCGTAATCTTGAATCCATGGTCTTTGGCGAGAAAGCTCAGGTCCGCGCCCTGGCTGATGGCCGGCACGATGGTCTCGGCCTCCACGACGAACTCGGAGCCTTCGACCGGCACAGGCCGCCTCCGGCCCGACGCGTCCGGTTCCCCCAGTTCCATGCGCATGCACTTCATCCCCGTCACCCGGCCGTTTGCGCCGAGGATTTCAAGCGGTGCAACCAGGTACTGGATCTTCACCCCTTCGTGCTCGGCGGCATCCACTTCCCAGGGGTTTGCCGGCATCTCCTTCTTGGTCCTCCGATAGAGGATGTGAACTTCCTCGAAGCCCATGCGCCACCCGACGCGGGCCGAGTCGATGGCCGCATTTCCGCCGCCGACCACCAAAAGTCTCCCCTTCCCCTCCTTTCTAATGCCAAGGGCCTGTTCCCTCAGGAAGGTCACACAGTCCACAACACCCTCAAATTTGTCCTCGCCAGGGACCCGCAGCTTGAGGCCCGAGTGGCAGCCCGCGCCGACGAAGACGGCGTCGTGGTCTTTCTGAAGCGCTTCAAAGGTGATGTCTTTTCCCACCCGGATATTATACTGGATCTCTATCCCCATGTTGCAGATGAGATCCACCTCCCGTTTGAGGAGCTTCTTGGGGAGTCGGTACTCGGGGATGCCCACCCACAGATACCCGCCGGGCACGGGCAGGGCCTCGAAGATCTTGATGTTCGCGTAGCCGAGCCTTGCCAAATCGTGCGCGCAGGTGAGTCCTGCCGGGCCTGCACCAACGATGGCGATCTTCTCGGGGAACTTCTGCTTCGGCGTCTCGTAGACGGGGTCCGTGCCGGTCGAAACCTCCACGTCCGCCACAAACCGCTTCAAAAAACAGATGCTGACGGGCTCATCCAGGTATTGACGGTTGCAGGCCGTCTCGCACGGGTGAGGGCAAACCCGGCCGATGCTCCCGGGCAGCGGCAGCCGCTCCCGAATCTTGGCAAGAGAAGCGGCGTGGTTTCCGTCCGCGATCAGCCCCACATAGGATCGGATGTCCAGGTTGACCGGGCAAGCCCGCTGGCACGCGGGCATGTCCTCCTTAAAGATGTTAAACTCCCCCGTGACGGGATTGCAGTAATCCACTGCGGTCCGAAAACCCAAACCCTCGTCGAAATCATCGAACATATTGACGGGACACACCTTGATGCAGGCCTTGCAGTTGGTGCACTTGGTGTTGTCAACCCGAAGGCTGCGACTGAAGATCTTGGCCCGCACCCGCCCGTTTTCCCGCGCGAGCTTTTTGATTTCGCTGTAGGTGAGGATCTCGATCCCGGGGTGTTTGCGAACCTTGTCCAGGTCGGAATTGTTAAATGCCTCCTCTGGGGAGACGAGCCGGTCCCTGGGGATCCGCTCGGCCCCCAGGGTGGGAAATTTTTCAACGATGGTCACCCGGGCACCGGCCTCTGCCTTTCCCAAGGCAGCCCGAACCCCGGATGGGCCGCCACCAACGATCAACACGTTTTTGTCCGACACAACGCTACACCTCTTGGGGAACCAATTGATAAAAGGGCGTTCTGCCCTGGATCTTCTCGATCTCGACAAAGCCCCGACGCCTGAGGGCGGAGACGTGGCGAAACACTCGCTCTGCGGGAATGGCCAGGGTCCTTGAGAGGTCTTTCACCGAACGGGCCCCGTCTCGCATCTTCTGGAGGACCCCCTGGACCTCGGTCTCTTCCACGATGATCATGTCGATGGCGCGGCTGAACTCGTGGTCCGTAAAGATCTCGCCGTATTTGTTCCCGCAACTCATGAAATCCGTCCGTTTGCCGATGACCCAGCGGATCTTTTCGCCCGCAAGCACGTTTTCGGCGGCCTGGAGCTTTTCGAAAATCTCGGGCGCCTTCAACCGGTCTCCCCCTGCGCCGATGGGCCCAAGGGACCGGATCCGATCATCAAACTCGGTGACCAGCTGCACGAATCGCGTCGCCTCGCCGGAGGAGCACTGTTGAAACGACAACCGCTCTTCGTTTACGCCGACGTGTTTGAAGAGCCTCCGGGCCATGTCGATCTTGGCCTTGGCCTGGATGTTGCCGCTGATGTAGTGGCAGTCCCCGAAGTAGCAGCCCACCACCATGAGGCCGTCAAGGCCCTTGCGAAATGCCCTGGCCACGATGGCCGGGTCCATCCGGCCTGTGCACATGATCCGAACGATCTTGATCTCGGGGGTATACTGTAGTCTGGAAACTCCAGCTAGGTCAGCCGCCGAGTACCCTCACCAGGTGCAGCAGAAGGTCAGGATCTTTGGGGTGAACTGAGTCAATGAAAACCTCCTTAATCTCCCAGGAACGCCTCAATCTGGGCCTCGATCTGTCTATCGGTGTAGGAATTGATGGTAAGCGCATGCTGGTAGCAGGTCGCCGCGCAAACGCCGCAGCCCTTGCACGCCACATCGATCACGTGCACCTTCCGACCCTTTTCCGTTTCTCCCACCTCAAGGGCGCCGTAAGGGCAAAGCGGCACGCAGAGCCCGCAGCCCCGACAGGCATCCTCATCGGCAAGGACCGAGATGATGGGCTCAACCTTCACCGATCCCTTGGAAAGGGGGATGGACGCGCGCGATGCGGCCCCCAACCCTTGGGCAATGACCTCCCGGAGGTTGGCCGGGAAACGCGCACTCCCGCAAAGGAACACGCCGTCAGTCGCGAAGTCAAGCGGTTTGAGCTTTACGTGACCCTCAAGGAAAAAGCCGTTTTCATCAACCGGCACCCTCAAAAGTTGCGAAGTGACATCTGCATCCTCCTGGGCCACAAGCGGTGTTGAGAGCACCACCAAATCCGCCGGCAGGTCCAGCTCCCGCCCCAAGAGGGTATGGTAGACCTTCACTTCGTCCGGGCCCACCTTGGGCGGCTCCGAGGTACTGTAGTGGATGTACCGGATCCCCCTGGCCTTGGAATCGCGGTAAAGTTTTTCATTTTCAACCCCGTACATCTGCATGTCGCGGTAAAGGATGGAGACCTTGACATCGGGCCTCGCCTCACGGATGAGCATACCGTTTTTCACGGCGTTCTGGCAGCAAATCCTTGAGCAGTAGGGCCGATCCTCGTTCCTGGCCCCCACGCACTGGATAAAGACCACGTTCTTGACCGAAGGGTCCAACCCCTCTTTCAGCCGTTTTTCGAGCTCCAGGTGGGTGATGACCCTGTTTCCGTCGTAGCCGAACATCCCTTCGGGCACCAGGAGCCTTGCGCCCGTCGCCACGATGATGACGCCGAAGTCGATCTTCTTTAGACCCCCTTGCGTTTCGATGTCGGCCTGATACTTGCCAATGAACCCCTGCACCGAGGTGACCCTGGCGCCCGTGAACAGGGTAATCTTCGGATGGACCGTCACCTCGGCCACCTTGTCTTCCACGATCCTGCCCGCATCCAGCATGTTGGGCCCGAGCTTGTTCAGTTGGTTCAGGAGTCCCCCCAGCCGGTCCGCCTTTTCCACGAGCACCACTTCATAGCCCCGCTTGGCGAGTCCCAGGGCCGCCGTCATCCCGGCCGCCCCGCCGCCGATGACGAGCGCCCGGGGTTCGATGGCGGATAGGATGGGCTCCTGGGGAGAGAGGAGGGCGGCCTTGGCTACCCCCATGCGGATCAGGTCCTTGGCCTTGTTGGTGGCATCTTCCCCCTCCTGCATGTGAACCCAGGAGCACTGATCTCGGATATTGACCATCTCAAAGAGATAAGGGTTCAACCCGGCCTCGGCACAGGAGCTCCGGAAAAGGGGCTCGTGGGTCCGGGGGGTGCAGGATGCGACCACCACACGGTTGAGGTTGTGTTCCTTGATTCCCCGCTTGATTTCGTTGATCCCGCCCTCGGAGCAGGTGTAGAGATTCCTCTGAACCAGCGTCACGTGGGGAAGGGTCTCCGCGAAATTGCCGAGCGCCTCCATGTCCAGGTACCCGGCGATGTTGGAGCCGCAGTGGCAGATATAGACGCCGATTCGGATGTCCCGGTCGGTGTGGTCAGGCAACGGCTTTCTCCTTCAGAAAATGGGGTTCACTGACGGTCTCAGCAGCCCGCTCGGCGGCGCTTGAGGCCTGTGCCACCGATTCGGGCACGTCCATGGGCGCACCCGCGCACCCGCAGACGAAGATCCCTGCCACCGTCGTGTCAACGGGTGAGAGGGAATCCGTCTTCACGAAGTTGAACTCGTCCAGCTCAAGGCCAAGCACTTTGGAAAGATCCACAATACCCTTTGAGGGCGCGCAGGCTGTGGCCAGGATCACCATGTCGAAGTCCTGGTTCTTGACCCTTCTCTCCCGCGTGTCTTCGTAGGTGACCACGGGGTTGTGGTTCGCGCCTTCGGTGATCTCGGCCACCCTGCCGCGCACATAGGTAATACCGGAGTGATTTCCCCCGCGGACCTTGTATTCCTCGAAGCCCTTGCCCACGGCCCGGATGTCCATCCCGAATATGGTGGAACGTGTCTCGGGACCGTGCTCGTGGGCGATGATGGCCTCTTTGATGGAATGCATGCAACAATAGCCCGAGCAAAATGGATAAAAGCGGAAATCCCTGGAACCCACACACTGGACGAAGGCAAGGCGTTTGGCCGGTGCAAAGCGCTCTGCCTCCTTTTTCAGGGTTTCCAGAGGTTCCACGATGGCCATATGGGCCTCGTATTTCTGGGCCCAATCCTTACGCGGTGCGTCGTCACTATAAGCCCCATCCCTGAATTTTCCAAAGAATTCGGAAGACGGCTCGCCAAACTTCTCCTCCAGCTTTTCAAGCATCTTCTGGGACTTGGCGGCCTGCTTTTCGAGCTCCGCGATCTTTGCCTCGGCCGCGATGTCCGAAGGGCGATCCAGATGGCCCTTGGTGGGTCCGCTGGCGCTCAGGAGCCTTTCGAACTCAAGGGCGGTCACCACGTTTGGGATGTCACGATAGCGGTATTCGGGGATGTGAGAGGGATCAAAGACATCGTAGCCGGCGGCCACGATGACGGCCCCCACGTTCAGCTCGACCATGCGGTCCTTTTGTTCATAGTTGATGGCCTTGGCCTGGCAGGTCTTCTGGCAGACCCCGCACTTTTTCCCCTGAAACTGGCGGCAATAGGCCGTGTCAATGGTATGGGTGGAGGGGATGCCCTGTGCAAAGTAGCTAAAAATGGCCTTTCTGCTTCCCAACCCCACATTGAACGCGTCCGGTGCTGGCGTCGGGCACTTCTCGGCGCAGGCCCCACAACCCGTGCACTTGTCCTCCTCCACATAGCGGGCCTTGCGGCGGACGGTCACGGTAAAATCCCCCGCGACACCCACAACCTTTTCCACCTCGCTGTATGCCATGAGCGCAATGTTGGGATGTCGACCGACATCCAGCATCTTTGGCGAGAGGATTCAGATGGCGCAGTCGTTGGTGGGGAAGGTCTTGTCCAGCTGGGCCATCTTGCCGCCGATGCTGGGAAGCTTCTCCACCAGGTGGACCTTCAGGCCCATTTCAGCCAGGTCGAGAGAGGCCTGCATCCCGGCGATGCCTCCCCCAATGACAAGGATGTCTTTACTCACGATTCAATTCCTCCATTGTAAACCGGTCCGCACCCACGCCCAACCCTTCTCAGGCCGCCTTGACCCGTTCGGCCAGAAGGTCGAAAAGGTCCGTAATCTCGATGTCAAGGTCAAAGGCCGACTTGGCGCACCTGAGGTGGATCTGGCACTTGGGGCAAGCCGTCACGAGAGTAGACGCCCCCGTTCCGCTCGCCTCGTTCAGTCGTCCCATCTGGATCTCCTTGGAGCAGCTCGAGCAGTTCATCCACCCGGTCGTGCCGCAGCAGACCCCGTTTTCCCTCGATCGTGCCATTTCCACCAGATCGAGACCGGGGACGGCCTTGAGGAGCGTCCTTGGCGCGTCATAGACGCCTGCGAGGCGCCCTAACCGGCACGGATCATGGTAGGTGAAGACGCCCGGTGCCTCAGCGAAGCTGACGGCGCCGTTTTTGACCTTCTCCGCCAGGAAGTCGAGGATATGGACCGGTTTGAAATCGAGCGTTCCGAAGTACTGAGGATAGAAATGACTGAAGGTAAAATACCCTTCGGGGCAGCTGAAGACCACCTCCTTGGCACCGGAGGCGCGGATGACCTCCAGATTGATCCGGGCCAGCCGTTTGAACTTCTCCTCGTCTCCGTTCCAAAGGGCGTCATGGCCGCAGCAGCGTTCATCGTTGCTCACGACCGGCTCCACCCCACAATGGTTGAGCAGCTTCAGCACACTCTGTGCCCCCTTGATGGCACCCGCCTTGATGTCGCGGAACACCACATCAAAATAAGGCCTGCATCCTACGAAATAAAAGACGTCCCCCCTTTCCCTCGTCTTTCCGTCCTCGACCCAGAAGGTCCGGTCCTGCTTGATGTCCTTTGTCTGGATGGACATGATGGACTGGAGCATCCCGTTGTGGGACGGCGTCCCGTCAAAGCCCCGTGCGTGGGCCTCATCGCGCATCAAACGGATGAACTCGGGGAAATTAATGTTCACGGGGCAGCGGACACTGCACTGGGCGCAGGTCAGGCAGCTCCAGAGGGTCGGATCCGAGGGGTCCTCCAACTCATAGAGGCAGCGTTCGATGATCTGCCGCGGCGAGAAGTCCGGGAACACCCGGGAGACGGGGCAGCTTCCGGTACAGACCCCGCAGTCAAGGCAGTAGTAGGTCTTGGTCAGGTCGATCAGCTCGTTGATGGACGTCATTCCTAACCCTCTGAGTCTAGCGGCCTTTCTTCAGGCCGCCTGCTTTAGGCGCGATGGGCCCAGGGCCGCCACACCTTCGGTGAATTCCCTGGCCACCTCCGCGAATCGGGCCCCTTCAGCGGACGAGATCCATTCAAGTCGAAGCCTGGTGGCGTTGATCCCAAGGATCCTTATCAGCTCGCGGGCCATGTTTACCATTTTCTCGGCCTTCACATTACCGTCCAGGTAATGGCAGTCACCGATGTGTCACCCGGCCACCATGACGCCGTCGGCGCCAAGCTCAAAGGCCTTCAGGATGAAATTGGGGTTGATCCGGCCCGAGCACATGACCCGGATGATCCGCATGTTGGGCGGGTACTGCATCCGGCTCACCCCCGCCAGATCGGCGGCCGAATAGGCGCACCAGTTGCAGGCAAAGGTCACGATTTTGGGACTGAACGGTTCAGCCATAACGATGACGCTCCTTTGAGTTTTTAAACGGACCGCGTCACGACGACTACTGAAGCGCGGCCTCCAACATGGTCAGCATCTGCTCGTCGTCGTAGTGGAAGATGGATGCGGCCCCGCTTGGACACGCCACGGCGCAGGAGCCGCAGCCTTTGCACAGGGCCTCCTGGACCCGGGCGGCCATCTTGCCCGATTCCCTTTCCGCCAGCGTGATGGCGCTGTAGGGGCAGACCTCCACGCATCTGCCGCAGCCCCGGCACATCATCTCATTGACGTGCGAGACCACACCCTCGGCCGTGATCAGATCCTTGGAGAGCACAACCGAAGCACGGGAAGCCGCCGCCTTGGCCTGGGCAATGCTTTCCTCAATGGGCTTGGGGTAATGGGCAAGCCCCGCCACGTACACGCCTTCCGTTGCAAATTCAACGGGTCTCAGCTTGGCGTGGGCCTCCATAAAGAAGCCGTCCTCATTGAGAGAAAGCTTAAACATCTGGGCAAGCGGTGTATTATCCCGCGGCAGAATGGCCGATGCCAGGACGATCAGGTCCGGGCGAATGGCGATCGGGCGTCTCGAGGACGTGATCTATCAGGTTGACCTCAAGCGTCTCACCCCTCTTTGTGACCACCGGCTTTCGATCCAGGTCGTACCGCATGAAGAGGACCCCCGCCTTCCTGGCCTCCCGGTAGAGTCTCCTCCCGCTGGCCGTAGGCGCGGATGTCCCGGTAGAGGACATAGACATCCATCTCCGGGTTCATGGTCTTGAGCTCGATCGCCGCCTTGATGGAATGGGTGCAGCAGACCTTCGAGCAGTAAGGCCTTTGCGGCTCACGGGACCCCACACACTGGATGAACACGGTACTTCTTGCCTGAGTGACCTTGCGGTCCCCCTTCATCATGGCCTCGTCCAGGTCGAGGTGGGTGAGGACGTGCTCATCCTGGCCGTAGAGGTACTCGGTGGGCTTGAGCTCATCACCGCCCGTCGCCATGACGACGACCCCGTGCTTCAGGACCACATCGGTCCCATTTTGAGAAATGGTCGTCTCGAAATTTCCCACAAATCCGGCACCGTTTTTGACCTCGGCATTTCTGTACACTTCAATGGCGGGATGGGCTTCCACCTGCTGGATCAACCCGTCGAGCTGCTCCCTGATCTTGTCGCCGCGCCAGGTGCTTGAAAGCCTTAGCGCGATTCCCCCGAGCGACCCGGTTGCCTCCACGAGATAGGTATGGTAGCCCTGCTCCGCAAGCCCAAGCGATGCGGCAAGCCCGGAAATGCCCCCGCCCAAGACCAGCGCCTTCTTGTCCACCGCCACGCTTGGCTGGGAAAGCGGCCCGATGAGCTGGGCCCTCGCCACCGCCATCCTCACCAAATCCTTTGCCTTGATGGTGGCATCATCCTTCTGGCCCGAGTGGACCCATGAGCACTGGTTTCGGATATTGGCCATCTCAAAGAGGTACTTGTTGAGCCCGGCGTCCCTGAGGGTCTCCTGGAAGAGGGCTTCGTGGGTCCTTGGGGTGCAGGCGGCCACCACCACGCGGTTGAGGCCTTCCCTTTCGATGATGTTCTTGATCTTTTCCTGGGTGTCCTGGGAACAGGTGAAGAGATTTTCTTCCACATACGCAACACCCGGGAGCTTGCGGGCGTAGGCCGCCACCTCTGGGACGTTAACGATGCCGCCTATGTTGGTCCCGCAGTTGCAGACAAACACCCCGATGCGGACGCCCTGGGCGGAGACGTCCCGCTCTTCGGGATAGGTTTTGCTCTTGGCGAGGGACCCCCGGGCGGCCGAAAGCCCGGCCTTGGCCTCACAGGCCGCTGCGCTCGCCTCCATGACGGAATAGGGGATATCCTTTGGCTCCTGGAAGGCCCCGCACACATAGACCCCCTTGCGAGATGTCTCCACCGGGTTGAAAACGGCAGTCTGCACGAACTGGTCCTGGTCAAGGTCCACACCCAGTCGGTCTGCGGCCTTCACGAGGTGGTCGGGCGTCTCCATGCCCACCGAAAGGACCACCATGTCGAAACGCTCCTCAATCACCTCTCCGCCCTCAGTGGCATACTGAAGGGCCAGGTCACGGGTCTGTGCGTCTTCTTCAATGGTGTGGATGCGAGATCGGATGAACCTGACCCCCATTTGGTCCTCGGCCCGGTTATAATACCTCTCAAAGTCCTTGCCGTAGGTCCGCATGTCCATGAAGAAGATGGCGGCATCCAGTCCATGGGGAGCGTGCTCCTTGGCCATCACGGCCTCTTTGATGGCGTACATGCAGCAGACCGATGAACAGTAGGGGTGATCGCAGCGATTGATGTCCCTGGACCCCACACACTGCAGCCACGCGATCTTCTGTGGGATCTTGTTGTCGGAGGGACGCTGGAGATGACCGTGAAAAGGGCCCGTTGAGCTCAGTATCCGCTCGAACTCCATGCTGGTGACCACGTTGGGATACGCCGCATAGTGGTAGGTCTCGAAGCGGCTTGGGTCAAAGGGCTTGAACCCTGAGGCCATGATGACCGCACCCACATTGAGGCGGAGGGTCTCTTCCCGGTCGTCGAACTTGATGGCCTGGGTGGGGCAAAACTTTTCGCATGCCCGGCATTTCCCTTTCTGGAAATAGATGCAATGGTCCTTGTCGATGACGTACTTGAGAGGTACGGCCTGTGCATAGGGGACGTAGGCGGCCTTCCTGGGGATGAGCCCTTCGTTGTATTCATCATCCACCCGCCGGGGGCACTTCTCGGCGCACGTCCCGCAGGCGATGCACTTCTCGGTATCCACGAAGCGCGGGTGCTTGAGGACCTCCAGCTCGAAGTTCCCAGCCTCGCCGGTGATGGACGTGACTTCTGAAAGGGTCAGGAGCTCGATGTTGAGATGCCGGCCGACCTCGACCAGCTTGGGCGAAATGATTCACATGGCGCAGTCGTTGGTGGGAAAAGTCTTGTCCAACTGGGACATGACCCCGCCGATGGCGGGGGATCGTTCCACGAGATAAACGTAGTAGCCCGAGTCTGCCAGGTCAAGCGCCGACTGCATGCCGGCGATGCCGCCGCCGATCACACAGACCGATCCTACGGGTGAGCTGCTTTTTGTCATATCATCCTCAATTTAGCAAATATCAGTTGATTGTGCAAATTGGTACAATATGATATTAGATATAAGTGGCGCGAGTCAACCTTGTCAAGGAAAAAACCCTTCAAGAAGCCTTCCCGTTCAGCCGGCTTGCGTGTATAATCGCTTCTGTTTTCAGCTAGTTATATCGTGATACCATGATAGGGTTGCCAGAATCGATCGACCATGGGTCGGTCTTTACCTGGACCCGGAGACGTTCATATGATATGGAGGGGTTTTTAGTCAAGGGTTTGCCCCGTCAACCGATTCGTTCAAGGAGGGAGGCGTGCGCCATGGAACTGAAAGGAAAGAGGGTCATCATCCTGGTTGAGCAAATGTTCAATCTTTTTGAATTCTGGTACCCCTATTACCGACTCAAGGAGGCTGGCGCCGAAGTGGTGGTGATCGGTCCGACCAAAGGAGCGGTCTATCCCGGGAAGGAGGGGACGGAGGTCCGTGCCGAAAAGACGCCAGGGGACATCTCCTCTGCTGATTTCGATGCATTGGTGATCCCCGGCGGATATGCGCCCGACCACATGCGGCGCCACCCATCCATGGTCAAGCTCGTGAGGGAGATATTCGAACGCGGCAAGGTGGTCGCCGCCATATGCCATGCGGGATGGATGCTGGCCTCAGCGGAGATCGTCAAGGGGAGGACGCTCACTTCTTTTTTTGCCATCAAGGATGACCTGGTTCATGCGGGCGCTGACTGGGTGGACCAGGAGGTGGTGGTAGACGGAAACCTGATCACGAGCCGCAAACCCGATGACCTGCCGGCCTTCATGAGGGCGGTCATCAGCGGGATATTGAAGCGGGCGTAGGTTCATGAGTTAGTGCTCATCCAAAAACGCCCGTTTTTGGATGAGCGCGGTCAGCCATCAGCGATCAGCTGTCGGCAAAATCTAAGAAAAACAAGAGATTCGCCGGACGCTGAAAGCTGACTGCTGAAAGCCCGATCCAGAACTCTTCGATTTATGGATGGACACGAGTTAGGAGACGCACAATGATAAGTCGTTACACCCGCCCGGAAATGGGGCGAATCTGGGAGGCGGAAAACCTGTACAGCAAGTGGCTTCAGGTGGAACTGGTGGCCTGTGAGGCCATGGCGGAGCTGGGACTGATTCCCAAGGAGGCTTATGCCAACATAAGGGAAAAGGCGGCGTTTTCGGTGGACCGGATTCTTGAAATCGAGGAGGAGACCAAACACGACGTCATCGCATTTCTCACCAACGTGGCCGAGCACGTAGGACCGGATTCGCGTTGCATCCATTTGGGCCTCACCTCCTCCGACATCCTGGACACGAGCTTTGCTCTTCTGTTGCGGGAGGCCATGGACATCATCCTCCAGGATGCCCGCCGCTTCATGGACGTGCTCAAGACCAAGGCCTTAGAGCACAAGTTCACGGTGATGATCGGCCGTTCCCATGGCATCCACGCCGAGCCCATCACATTTGGTATTAAGCTTGCCGTTTTCTATGCCGAAATGAAAAGGAACCTTAAGCGGCTGGAAGATGCCCGCGAGGTGATCAGCTACGGAAAACTGTCCGGGGCCGTGGGGACCTTCGCCAACATCTCTCCAGAAGTGGAAGCGCGTGCCTGCCGGAAGCTGGGTCTCAAACCCGCAGAGGTCTCCACACAGATCATTCAGCGGGACCGGCATGCCCAGTATTTCTCAACCCTTGCGATCCTTGCCGGGACCATGGAGAAGATCGCCGTGGAAATCCGCCACCTTCAGAGGACTGAGGTGCTGGAGGCGGAGGAACCCTTCTCCAAAGGACAGAAGGGCTCTTCTGCCATGCCGCACAAGAAGAATCCCATCGGCGCGGAGAACGTCACGGGCCTTGCCCGGCTCGTGCGGTCCAACTGTCTGGCGGCCCTGGAGAACATGGCGCTCTGGCACGAGAGAGACATTAGCCACTCCTCGGTCGAAAGGGTCATCGGTCCGGATAGCACCATCCTCATCAACTACATGCTGAACCGGCTTTCGGGGATCATCTCGGGCCTGGTGGTACGCCCTGACCGGATGATGAAGAACCTTGAATTGATGAAAGGGTTGATCTTTTCCCAGCAGGTCCTGACGCGCCTGGCGGAAAAGGGCCTTGAACGGCAGCGGGCCTATGAGATGGTGCAGCGGAATGCCCTCAAGGTGTGGGACGAAGGCGTGGACTTCAAGGATCTCCTCTTCCGGGACGAAGAAATACGCCGATACCTGAGCGAAGACGAGATTGAGACGCTCTTCGATATGAACCGCCATCTCAAGCACGTGGATGCCATTTTCGATCGAGTCTTCTCATGAGCCGTAAGAAGGACCCATAGTCCAACTCCGTCGGACTTCTCGAACGACATGACCAGCGACAACACCAAAATTCATCGCCCGAGCTCAAAGCCCCGCACCAACGCTTCCCTGGATGTCATGGTTGCGAGGGGAACGGGACGGGTCAGGACCTTCCGGATATCCCCCCGGATCCTTCTCGTGGGGCTCATCTTCTTCATCCTCTACATCCCGGTCTCCGTGCTGGTCATCAACGACTACTTGATCGTACGCGAAAAACAAGAGGCGCAAAGAGGCCAGGTCTCAGACCTGCGGGCAGACCTGGATGATGCGAGGAAGATGATCTTTCGCTACCAACAGCAGGTGGCCATACTTCGCGAGCAAGTCCAGACGGACAAGGCTGAGCCACCCGCAACATCCATCAAGGATATAGCGCGCACACAAGCGCCCCTTCCGACGGCCCCTCAAGAATCGACCGAAGGCCCATCCACTTCCGAAGAGGCGTGGAGGACGATCCTGCCCCCTACAGCGGACATCAAGGATCTCGCCATCTATCGAGAGGGAGAAAACCTCAAGGTGACCTTCAAGATCGTCAACCTCAAGGATGTGGGCTCACTCGAAGGCTATGCATTTGTGGTGGCGCTCGACCCCTCAAATTCACCCCACGGATTGTGGTCATATCCGCAGGCAGTACTTCAAGAAGGTGTCCCTGCCGATCCCCGAAACGGCTTCCGTTTCGCCATCCGGAATTTCAAGGCCATCACCATGTCCCACGGGCTCGGGTCGCAAGGCGACTTGCCTCCCATATTGCGGATCCTCGTCTATGACCGCTCGGGGAACCTGCTGCGCAAGGAGGATATGGAGGTAAAGGCCGAGGGATAGGTGAAAGGCAGGCACAAGGCGTACGGCGCAAGGCGCAAGGTGGAAGATAAAAAAACCAATGATCCACTTCATGCCCCTTCGTGGGCAAAAGGGTCACGACCCTGGGCTGGACGGTGACCGGAAAGACGATCCACACCAAGGATGGAGATGAAATGAAGTTCGTCCCTTTCGAAGATACAACGGGGATCTCTGAAACGGTCTTCTTTCCGAATTCGGGGCCCGTCATCCTGACGGTGGAGGAGATGGCTTTCGCACCTACTTATTCGCCAGAGTGACAAGGCTCTCACAATTCAGCAACCGCTCGTCCGCAGTGACCAGTGTCAAATGGAAAACCATGGAGGTCGCAGCCAGAAATTTGTCTACCGGGTCTTGGTGGGAGAGATTCACGATGCGACTCTGCATGGCCACCTCGTAGTTAACCGGGGCCTCACGGAAGGGAATCCTCCTCAACCCATGCCGTATCCACACCATTGGCTCAGCGTCCAGGATGATTCTCCTTTTCCAGGCCAGGATCATGACCTCCCAGGTCGTCATGGGAGAAAGCCAGAGCTCATTTGAGGATCGCTCCAACTCGGTGGCGACACGTTTGCTGAGGTGATCTGGTTCCAGCAGGCTCCACAAAAATATGTCCGTGTCCAGCAACAGCCTCATTCCTCCAAGACCTCCCATTGAGTCTCGTCCGAGGCCGCCGAAATAACGTCTCCAACGATCTGACCTTTCCCCCGGAAAGACCCAAGCCAGCTGGCAGGTCTTTGTGGTTCTGGGGGAGGCGTAATCAGGGCAATGGGCTCGCCCCTCTTGGTCACCAGAACCGGCTGACCGGTCCTTTTCACCTTGTCAAGCAAGGCCAGACAGGTTGCCTTGAACTTTGAAACAGGCACCACCTCTTGTTCCATGTCACAAGCCTCCCAATAAAACGATTTGCATTTAGTACCTGAGCGGTGAAATTGCGCGCAAAATGAACACGATTTTTGGTGTCAGGTTTCGGTGTTCAGGTTTCAGCAAACCCCAGATCCTGACACCTGAAACCTGTTTGGTTCCGGCTTGGCCGGGTTAAGGTACTATAGTCAATGTCCATGGTCAATTACCGGAGGCAGCTCAGGTGGCCCTTTGCCGTCTTTCCGCCTGCGAGTGGGATATTTTCTGCCACTTGGGTGGAAACAGAATGGTTAAAGCTGCATAGGTTGATCTGCAAAACGGCAGAATCACCATACTCATCTTGCGGAAGGCCCTTTTTCAGTTCCGTTGACTTGCAGTTTAACTTACCTTATATCCCTCCGGGTATGGTTCCGTCTCAGACTTGGAGAAACAGTCCATGTCCGGCACGACATCTATATATCGGCCCCGAAAACCACAGGAATCACAGTACTATCAATGTCTGGAGGATCACTTTGAAAGACTGGAACAGGTCTACGATGAGATCTTTGCGAGCCAATACGGCTTCTTCCGCCCCTACGTAAGGCAAGTTATCTATCGCTACCTGGATTGCGGCATCCTTTGACGCTTTAGAGTGGTTGGCTGCCATGTGCTCCCATGTGCTCCCATATGCCGAACAAAGGGGAGCAGATGGTCAGGTATTATGGCTATTACAGTAATGTCAGTCGTGGAAAACGGAAGATGCTGGATCAGGATGCACTGATCCCCTCGATCCTGGAACCGGATGAGCTTTCAAAGGAATCCAGAAAAAATTGGGCCAGATTGATTCAGAAAATTTATGAGGTTGATCCCCTCACCTGCCCGAAGTGCTCTGGAATCATGAAGGTAATAAGTGTGATAGAAGATGAGGAAATAATAAACACCTCACCATCACCATCACACAGTGTGTCAACATTTGTCACAACATGTGTCAAGTCATGGCTGATAAGCAGCAATAGACGTCTGAGCCAGGATGACACCGAGAGCCATTTCACCTCCCGTGGTCTTGCCAAAGCGGGTTAGAGCCTCGGATGCATGCAGGAGTTCTTTGCGGTCACGAGCATCAAGAGCCTGCAGTAAATCCATCAGCCGTTCGGGGAACCTGCCATTTAATGCGTGGGTAAGAAGTGTTTCCGAAACCAGTGTGGTTTTTCCCTTGATGCTGCTTTTCAACTGACTGAAAGCAGGCGTAAACCATACATCCTCTTTGGTGAGCCCGAAACGTGAGACCAGAAAAGCTATGACACCTATTAAAATATCATCGCCGGAAGGAGTTAGGCCGACTCCTGCACCAACCAGCTTCACAGATGCTTCAGTAAAAGCCTGGGGATTCTGCCTTCGAATAGACCTGCTCAATAATTGCATAGCTGTAACAAGGTGTGATTCAAGCCGCCCCCCGTTTGACTTTAAAGGTGAATCATGGACCAAATTGTTCACCTTGGGCAGCAAATGAGCCGCCCCTCTTGAGGAAGCTGATCTGGAAAGCAGGGCTATGGTCTCCTTGAGGCATATCGCGCACCATACCTCGGCAGATAAAGGAGTCAAAGTGGGAGACCATGTTTGCGCGTTCGAGTAATCTACCTCGAGTCCGTTTTTTCCCAAAAACAGTGATGTACCCCGGACATTAACAGACTCCTCAGCATTCAAATGAAATTGTAAAAAACTTGGATCAGGTATGGTCAGGCCATGGGGCAGGTTCCCTGCGCTTTGAGCGACAATACAAAAAAGCTCACCATCCGTAGAGATCCAATTGACGCATCCCCGCAATACCTGAACGATGCGTCCAGGTTCTTTGCGGAGGTCGCACCATTTCTCAGCCGCATAGGAGCTTATAGATACAGCGTTGACAATCATGCCGGGACATGTGAAAAACATTTCCGGGTTTTCAAGCACCGCTAGGATTTTCCAAGACCTTAACCGCACTTCTGGCGACGATTATTTCTTCATTTGTGGGTATGACTAAAACAGGTGTTCTGGTAGCGTCTGAAGAAATTCTTTTGGTTTCACCTCGCACTTGGTTCAACTCAGTATCGATTTCAATGCCCAGAAACTGCAGCCCTTCACAGATACGCGCGCGCATGTCGCATCCATTCTCACCCACACCGCCAGTGAAGACCAGAGCGTCCACGCCACCTAAAGCTGCGGCGTAGGCCCCAATGTACTTTTTGACTTCATAGGCAAACACCTCCAGAGCCCTTTGCGCACCTTCGTGGTCTTGGGCTGCGGCCCGCTCCAATTCACGTATATCACCACTCAAGCCGGATATTCCGGCCAACCCGCCCTGCGAGGTGAGTATCTCCCGCATTTGACCGGTGGAAAGCTTCAGCCGGTCCATCACAAAAAGGAGCCCAAAGGGGTCTAGATCACCGCAGCGGTTCGACATGGATACGCCGGCCTGGCTGGACATGCCCATGCTGGTGTCCAGAGATTGGCCGTTCTTTATTGCACATATGGAGGAGCTTCCCCCCAGGTGACAGGCGACCACCCGCAGATCATTACCGGTTCTGCCAAGCATTTTGGCGACCTGCTCGCTGATATATGTGAAAGATGCGCCATGATATCCGTAGCGCCGAACCCCGAGTTGCTCCGCCCAGGCACGGGGAACCCCATAGGTGTAGGCCCTCTCGGGGATAGTGGTGTGGAACGAGTTTTCAAAGAGCCCGATCAGCGGCACTGTAGGCGCCAGTTTGGCAAAAAAACGGATGGCCCCTATATAGGGCGGGTTGTGGCGGGGAAGCAATGGAGTATAAGCTTCCATGGCCTCCAGCACTGAATCATCCATTATGACCTCACCGAAGATGCCCTCCGCGCCCACCACCTTGAAGGCTATGGCGTCCAGGGTGCCCATGCACTCCAAAACCGGATTGCCGCCAGTAGTCAGAATATCCACCATTTGATTAATGGCGGCAGCTTGATCGGCAACCATCCTGGTTTGGTCTACTACCGGATTGCCGGCCACTGAATAGCTTATGCTGGACGATGAGGCTCCAACTCCGTCGATTCCACCCTTGCAAAGCAGGGACTCGCCAGGCATTTCAAAGAGCTTGAATTTAAAGGACGTACTGCCGACGTTACATACTAAAACTTTCATATACCTGCCTTCAATCTGGATAAAAGAGGCTTTGATGCTGAGTTGCTGTCACCCCAAGGAGACTCTGAAAAGCCATGGCCTAAACGCCACCCAAGCTTTCCAGGATATCAATCATTTCCTGGTCACCACCTGCCAGTGGTTTCCAATCAACCTGCGCCGCCTCGACACCCTGTGAGCGAACCGCTTGGCCGAATAGCTCGATTCCCACATTGATCACGACCAGTTCGCTTTGAAAGAGCTTCGTGATTTTGTCCTCCATGATTATTCTCCTCCACGGATGCGGGCAATTTCACCTGCCAGCCTGGCGGCTTGAATATTGGAGGCTGCCACAAGCACACCTGCTTGCCTTAGCCTTTCGGCTTGGGTAGCGCGGTTCTGAGGGTCCCGGTCGGTGCCGCAAATGGAAGCCACCACGGCAAGGTTGCCTCCGCGGCTCTCGGCAATTTTGCGTGCCTCGCAAATGTCATCGATCACTACCCCAACCGGGTCCGGATGCACGGCGGGTCCCAGGATAAAATCCATCAATAGAACCGCGGTTTCCGGGTCCTGGGCTTCGCGCAGGATACCGCGCCGCCGAATCTCTGGATCTAGCACCGGATGGGGCCGCCCGGCAGTGAACTCCTCCTCGCCATAGTCCACAATAGAGTGCTCCACGCTTACGGTAGCCTGGACCAACTTCAACCCGGGGTATATCGGCACATTGGAATGTATCCCGCCGATCAGTGGGCTAATGGCGGTCATAGTCTCTTCGCAGAAAGTGCCGCTACAAAAAAGGCCGCGCACATACTTTTGTTCAGGGGACATTGCCTGGCTTGCCTGTCGGGCCACTCTTATCATTTCGCTTGACTCAGGCAAAGGGCTCGCTACCTTAATCAGCTCCAAGGCCTGACAGGCCGCCTCTTCCAGGTTGGCGGCTGGCATAGCCCCGGCTGCCTTTATTTGGTCAGCCGCACAGCCGATCATGTTGCAAATAACCGGTTTGTTGCAGGCTGTCACCCGTTCAAGCACCGCCTCCAAGCTTTTGGGCCCGGGCATGCGTGAGATCAGTACAATGACTTTAGTCTCGGGGTCCTGTTCCAGTGCCTCAATGGCCGACAGCATGGTAATAGCGCCGATTTCATCTCGCAGGTCGCGGCCGCCTGTGCCAATTGCCTGGGATACTCCGCTGCCCGCCATGTCGATCAGGGCCGCAACTTGTTGTATTCCGGCGCCCGAAGCGCCGCAGATGCCGATTGGGCCCTTGCCGATGATGCTGCCAACCAGAAGAGAAACGCCGTTGATGTTTGCGACTCCACAATCAGGCCCCATGCACAGCAAACCAAGGTTTTGAGCCTTGGTTTTAAGGGCTAGTTCATCCTCAAATGACACATTGTCGCTGAACAAAAGGACGTGCAGTCCGGCATCCAAGGCTTTCTCCGCTTCGGCACGGGCATATTCACCCGGAACCGAGATCACGCAAAGATTTGCCTGGGGCGTTGCTTCAAGCGCCGCTTCAAAGGTTGCGTGCGAGGATTTGCCAGCAGAGCTTTGCGAACCTCGAGCAAACAAATCATCCATCTCGGCCATAGCATTGTCACAAGTTTCGTGATCCACCGCCTTTATGCCAATTACCATGTCGTTGGGGTTGGCTTGCGAAACCTCATCGCTGGATAATCCTAGATCTGCAAATATGGTCTTGTTGGTAGGTGTGCCCATGGCGATGAAACATTGCTCAATCCCGCTCATCCTAAGCAAGGCACTGGTGACAAACATCAACTGCACAGAGTCATGGTAACGGTTTGGGCGAATCTCAATTCTGGTTGCCATGGCTAGGACACTCCCTTGATTTGTTCAGAAAAAGCTTTCAGCCCCTGCTTGAAGCAGTCAAGCGGGATGGAAACCGATCCTGCTCCGCCTTGGCCGCCATCCAAATGCACCGATCCGCCATGGCTGGTGGGGACGATTCCGGTCGCCACCACCTTGCGCATGTCAACCCCCACCGGAAGTCCCCTGAAATTGTCCCAGGGGATGGTAGCCCAATTGCGTTCACCAAGGCAGATCTGACGGGCGTCATTGGTTCGGCGCTGAGCCTCGGCAAAATCGCCACCGGTCAAACGCACATAAGACGGCCCGGCCACCGCAGCCAGACCTCCAAAGCCGTAAACTTCGGTTATGCAACTGTCCCCCAACATAGGGATGATGTCCTTCTCGGTCCAAGAGGGGTTGAGCATCTGGCCCAAAACCTTGGGCGCCGCTGCGGTAAACCAAGTCCGGCCAGTGCCGCTGAACTGCAAGCCGATCGAGTGTCCATTGCCGCCGAAACCCGTCATCACGGTGGACAGGGGAATATCCTTGGCCGATTCAATGACGCCAATAGCCCCGGCCATCAGCACATGCAGGAAAAAACGTTCATTAGCGGCTAGTTCCTTTGTGACCTGGTCCCGCTCAGGTATCTTCAAATCCAACATGGCCGGGATCATGTCGCAAATCAGTTGCAGGCTTGCTGCGTACTGCCGGTTGTGGTGCTCATCACCCATTCCGGTGGTGCGCGCCATTACCGAATGCACGTCAAGCCCTCCCATGCTGCGCACCGCCTCTCCCAAGGCCGGGCCATAGACATCGCGGAACCAAACCAATTGCCGCTCGACATTGTTGTTGTAGCAGCCCCAACGCAGGGTTTCGGTAGCGTGTCCAGGATGAATTGAGCTGTAACCTTTGCGACCGCCCACCTTATCCTCAACCACAATCACAGGGGTTGACGCGCTGACGGTCATAACTGCACCACAGGTGCAGGCGTTGTCCTGGGCAGAATCAATCAGCAACTCTCCAGCCTCAATCATCTTCCAGGCTTCATCAAGGCTCTTGGCCAATCTCTCATGAATTGCCGCCCCGCAAAGCGAGGTTTTCAAAGGAGGAGCAACATGCTCGGGTCGCAAGGGGGGACCGGCATGAAGAAGAACATTCTCCTTTACAGCCGGGATAACCTCTCCCGCCAGTTGAACGTCAATCCACACGGGCTGCCCATCCAGCAACGCGGACATGGCTTTGCTGTTTGCGCTTTCGATTTCCTTTCTTATATCAAACGACATTATCTTCTACTCCTTAATCCTTATCGATGATCATCTGATCATCACATTAGGCAGCCAAGCGGTCAGACCGGGAAACACGATCAGGATTGCGATGGTAACGAACTCGAATGCTATAAACCAGCTTGCCCCTAGGAACACGTCAACGAGAGGAACCTCCGGCACAACGCCCGCGATTGTGTAGACATTCAAGCCAACGGGCGGGGTGATCAGACCGATCTCGATCATTTTGGTGACGAGGATACCAAACCAAATGGGGTCGTAATGCAACTGATTAACAACGATGGGGTAGAGGATGGGCAGGGTGATCAACATACATGATGTCGGATCCAGAAAGCACCCCAAAGGGATATACATGGCCAGCGCCAACAGAAGGACTGTCATCGGTGAAACATTCAAGGTCACTATCCATTCCGAAAGCGAAGCGGCCACACCCGCTCGCACCAAAAAATTGGAATAGATGCCCGCGCAGACAATGATAATGAAAATAAAGACGGTGGTCCGAACCGTTTCCCCAAAAGATTCGCCGATGGCTCGACGCAATCGCCTCCCCCGCACTCTGGATATCAGCATGAGGAAGCTCCCGAAGGCACCGCCCGCTGCGGCTTCTGTCGGGGTGAAGATGCCGCCATACATACCACCAATTACGACAACGAAAAGTACGACGATTTCCCAAACGTCTTTGATTGCTATGAATCTTTCGCGCCATGAGAAAACCTGGGCCGGCGGCGCCATAGACCGATCGCGCATGAACAACAGAGAAATTCCGGTCATGAAAACAAGCGTAGTGATGAGCCCGGGGATTAGGCCTCCGATTAGACAGGCGCCCACTGAATTGTCGGTAATGATCGCGTAAATGACTATTGTGACGCTCGGCGGTATAATGATGGACAACAATCCGCCCGCCGCTACACAGCCGCAGGCCAGCCTTTTGTCGTATCCGCTCTTGAACATCTCGGGCAGTGCGACACGCCCCATGGTTGCCGACGCCGCCACCGAGGAACCACAGGCCGCTCCCATGGCTCCGCAGGCAGCGATGGTCGCCACGGCTAAGCCGCCGGGAAGACGCGAAAACCATTTTCGCGCGACTTCGAATGCCTTTTTGGTCACCCCTGCGTTGAAGGCGATGTGCCCCATGAAAATGAACAACGGAATGACGATGAACAGGTACACCGAGGTCAAACCATAGGGCATATCTCCCATAAGCCCGAATGCGATGCGTTCGCCGCTGAGCAGAGCTGTCCCGAAAAACCCGACCAGCGCTAAAGACACGTAAATCGGCACGCCCAGACCAAGAAGCACGAGTAACGTTACGACCGAGCAGAACACGAGTATATTGGGATTTTCAAACATGGGCGTTCTCCTTATCCCCACTATGTTCATCGCCTGTCGCTCGAATGGTTTCGATTAGATCTGCGAGACACTGTAAAACCAACATCCATAGACCGACGCTCACGGCGATTTTCGCCGGCCATACATAGAGGGTCCAGTTACTGATCACGGCCCAATACTCCTCTTGGATGCCGTAGGAATACATTGCGGCAATCCAAGTTCGATATCCCATGGCGCCTGCGACCAATGCACTCAACAGCAAGGATAGGACTTCCAGCCGCCGCTTCCCCACGCTTCCGAGATGATCTAAAAGAAAGGTCACTCTGATATGACCTTTTTTAAACTGTGTATATGCCAAACCGAAAAAAACCAAAACGGGAAACAAAACTTCATTGGACTCAATAACACCCGATATCGGCATGTTGAAGCAATACCGACAAAATGTATCTACCATGGTGCTTAATACCATCATGATGATGATGATGGAACATAATGCGGCCCCACATTTCGAAAGGAAGTGAATCGGACGCAGGCCAATTGCCATCCCTAAACGCTGAAAAAGCATGGATTACCTCGATGATTGAAAGGCAGAAACGCCATCAATATCTTCAATGGCGTTTCATTGGCCTCGTGACGGTTATTGAGAACGTCAGAAGTTACTTCTGACCATATTTACGTTTCCAATAGGTGAATGCCGTCTCATAGGTTGATGAGGGCTCATACTTTTTAACAGCATTGAGATACATTTCCTTAACCGTAGTGGCCTCTTTGCCCATACCTTTCGATGTCATTTTTTGGACCCAAGCATCGAACTGGGCGGGTTGAACCAGCTCCATGGCCCTCTTCCGATCTTCATCGCTCCAGATCGTGATGGTCTTGCCCTTGGCGACCAGGTCGTCAACTGCTGTATGGCTCATCTCGGTGACAATCCGGAGGGACTCCACCTCAGCTTTACGTGCCCAATCGACAAAGAGCTGTTGAAGGTCGGCCGGAAACTCCTCAAATAAATCCTTACGGACGGCGACCGCCATGCTTCCAAATACGCCGCTCCACGTCTGGGTGGCGTAAGGCATGACTTCATAGAACTTGGCATCCCAGGCTAGAGGCAAAGGCGTACTGTACGCAGCCGAGATGATACCTCGCTGAACCGAGGTGTAGATGTCGCCCCATTTCAGGCCCACCGCAACCCCGCCGAGTGCCGTGATGGCATCTCCGGTTCGCCCCTGAGCGCGGACTTTTCTTCCCTTTAGCGCTTCGATATTGGGTACGGGAAAATTGCTCCACAAAGTGTTATTGGTGACAGGCGGCCACCACATGACCTTGGTATTATTATCCTTCTCCCATTGATCTCGAAGAGGCGCATAGTTGTTGTAGACCTCCATGTTAGCCTGCATGGCCGAATCGGTTGCCGCTGTAATGAAGGTCATGTTGAAAGCGTCTGTGAGAGAGACCTGGGCCGAGTAGTAGGGCGTGGCGCAGATAATGCCGTCGACGGAGCCGGCGCGCATCGCGTTCAGTTCCTCACCGATTTTCGATAGGGCGCCACTATAATAATATTTAACCTGAATACGTCCGTCGCTATTCGCGGCAACATTGTCAAAATAGTAGCGGACCTGTTCACCGAATTGGGACGTTGTCGAAAAACCGGTGGAGACTTGCATCGTCCATGTTTTGGCCTGTGCTGTTGAAAAGCAGAGGATGAGCGCTGAAAAACAGGCACACTTCAGAAATAATTTTGACTTTTTCATAGAGTTCCTCCTGTTGACTGTTAATAATATTGAAAGGACTACAAACTACCCTCGGTTGTAAGAAAACGCGCGTTATAAATTGACGTTATTCTCTGCCGTCGTAAATGCACGTCATCATAGTGCCTTGTGTTTATAATATGTTCTGCAAAAAGTTTCCGTGCCTCGGCATAACGTCTATCACAAAGCGCATCGAGCATTTGATGGTGTTCCTTAATAGCGCTGCTAACACTCTCTTTGGCGAAACTACGACCGTTCCTACAGATAATGATAAAATCTCTTATTTGAAAATAAATTCTTATCCAATATTCGTTTCCACAGGCCAGTATCAATTTGTCATGAAAAGACCGATCCACATGAGTGAAAACCTTACGGTGTTGTTCCCATTCTTCTGAGTGCTCCGGCGCATTCAATAACTTTTCTTCAATGGCGCTCAATTCATTTCGCATTTGTTTGTAGTCTTTCAGCGTTAACACTTCGGCGGATTTCTCGAAATATGCCAACTCAATGTTAGCACGCGCCTCATACAGGGCATCGACTTGGGCTCCAGACATGTCGATTACCCGCGCCCCCTTGCGTGGGAAGATCTTCAGAAACCCATCGTCCCTGAGTCGATCGAAGGCCTCTCTCACCGGTGTCCGACTGGCGGCCAACACCTTGCAAACCTGATCCTCCTGAAGCCAGGACCCGCATTTAATTTCGCCTTCAAGTGTGGCCTACTCAATTTTTATGTAGATCGATTCACGCAGATCGAGGGTTTTTTTCCAGATTGATTCAGAAAATTTATGAGGTTGATCCCCTGACCTGCCCGAAGTGCTCTGGAGCCATGAAGGTAATAAGTGTGATAGAGGATGAGGAAATAATAAAGAAGATCCTCAACCACTTGGGATTATGGGACCGGAAAGCAAGGCCGCCACCCAAAGCCACCGGGCCGCCAAAGGTCCAAGAATACAGCATCGATTATTCCGTGTCCCAGCTCCCAGCGTCTACCCGCCGTCTGTCAGACGGGTCCTGTAAGTGGCTTTATGCCGAAGATCACGTCTTGAGCGTGATTGACCCGGAGTATCCGGAGGTTTACCCGCCTGTGGAGGGCCACACTGCCTGATTTTTGACGAAAAACTCAGGGTCGAGGGGATCCCTCTACCCAAATATCCTCTCCGCCTGAGGCGAACTGCCCTTCAAACACAGTCGAGACCCCTGGCACTGTCTCCACCTCCACGCCCTGGCCGGCATTCAATGCCCATTTTTACGCCCGCAAGTTGCGGACACAATCCCGCCTCGGGCGGGACGCCCAGATGTTGCTTGACACACAAGCCAAAACCGACCATAATCCGGGCCTAAAAAGGGGACTTCTTATCAATTAACCAACCTGCCATTGCTGCGGCTAGCACTTCTTCGCGGTTTCCATGCCAAGGTCAAAGGCCTTTAGATTGGACTCCAGGAAGGCCTTTTTCGTGGTGGCAGAGATGGTCTTCTTCATGGCTGCCTCATCCACCGGCACCGCCCCCGATCCAATCAGGGCCCCAAGCATCACCATATTCAAGGAGAGCGGGTTCCCGGCCTCCGCAGCCAGTCCGTCCCCATCCAGGGCGATAAGCTTTTTGGTCTTCACCTGAACCTTGCCCAATACCTCGTCCAGGGGCGGGTAGACCCCCTGCCCGATGGACACGGTGAAGGGCGGCGAAGGATGGGTGTTGGTGATCACGAGGGTTTTCTTGCTGCACTTGGGCATGGCGCGCAACGTCTCGACCGGCTCAAACCCAACCAGCACATCGGCCTCCCCATTGGAGACGATCGGGCTGGTGACCTCCCCGAGGAGCACAGCCGACTCCACGATGCCCCCCCTTTGTGCCATGCCGTGTATTTCGCTCACCACGGCAGGGATCCCCAATGAGAGGGCCGCTTCTCCCAGGAGGCGGGACGCCAAGAGGTTGCCCTGTCCGCCAACACCGATAAAAACGATTCTGGTTGTCTCCATGATTTTCCCCTCAATCCTTTCGTGGCACGATGGCGTTTTCCGGGCAGATCTGGGCGCACACCGAGCAGCCGGTGCAAAGGTTTGGATTGATCTCGACCTGATCCTCGTCCAGATACATGGCGGGGCACCCCAGCTGGTTGATGCAGTCACGGTGGTTCTTGCACCGCTCATGACTGATCTGAAAGGGTTTGGTCCGTTTCAGTTGGCCCGTGGCCTTTGCGAAGAGCGGACAGAACTCCTGGGAGATGATGACCGAAACCCCATCATAGGCCATGGAAGCCTTGATCTCTTCGATGGTCTTTTTCACCTTGTAAGGCTTCACCACCCGGACGTCCTGAACGCCGCAGCCCCGAACCACCTGCTCGATGGAAACCCTCGTCAGGTTCACCCCCATGGGCGTCGTGTCAACACCCGGGTGGAGCTGATGGCCGGTCATGGCTGTGGTGCCGTTGTCCAGGATGACCAGGGTGAACTTGTGGTTGTTGTGGACGGCGTTGATCAGTCCCGTGATTCCGGAGTGGAAAAAGGTGGAATCTCCGATGAAGGAGACCACCTTTTGGTCGCTGCAGCTCGAGAAGCCGCACCCAGAGCTCACCGAAGAGCCCATGCAGATAAGGAAGTCCGCCATGGAGATAGGAGGAAGGACCCCGAGCGTATAGCACCCGATGTCGGTGGGGTAGATGGTCTCCGGGCCGTAGACCTTTTTCACAGCATAGTATGTGGCCCGATGGGGGCACCCCGCGCAAAGGTTCGGCGGTCTGCCCGGGAGCGGCGGGATGTCGGAGAGATCCACCACCTCAGGCGCCTTAAAAGCCACGTCGAAGGACTTGGCCACGGCCTCCCGCACCATCCCAGGATCATATTCAAACAGACGGGAAAGCCTGCCAATGCCCTTGCCCTTGATGGGGATCATGATCCCGTTCTCCTGAGCGATGGCCTTGAGGTCGTTTTCCATGACCGGTTCCAGCTCCTCCACCACGAGGACCTTTTCCACCTGCTTCAGGAAACGGACGATGAGGTTTCTCGGCAGCGGCCACGAAAAGCCAAGCTTAAGGATGCTGACCTTATCGGAAATCCCCAGGTCTCTCACGGCATCGTTTACATAATTGAAGCTCACCCCGTTGGCCACGATTCCCCATTTTCCCTGGCCGATGATCTGGTTAAAGGGCCAAGTCTCCGACTTTTCGGCAGCGCGCTCATACTTCTGGAGCAAGAGCTCGTGGAGCTTGCGGGAAACCGCCGGAACGGTCACGTAGTGGAAGGGGTTCTTCTGGAAGCTCCCGGTCTTGACCATGGGTCTGAAGGACCCAAGCTTCACGCCTCCGCGAATATGGTTCAGCCTGGTGGTGGTCCTCAACAGGACCGGCAGCTTGAGCTCTTCCGAGAGGTCGAAAGCAGCGGCCGTGACGTCCTTCATTTCCTGGGTATTCACGGGCTCAAGCATGGGGAGACCCGAAATTCTCGCGTAGAAACGGTTGTCCTGTTCGTTCTGGCTCGAAAAAAGCGACGGGTCGTCCGCGTTCACGATCACCATGCCCCCGTTAACCCCTACGTAGGCAAGGGTCATCAAGGGATCGGCCGCCACATTGAGCCCCACGTGCTTCATGGTCACCATGGTCCGGACCCCGCATGCCGCGGCACCCGCGCCCACCTCCAGAGCGACCTTTTCGTTGGTTGAGTACTCAAAGTAGAGGTCCGTTTCTTCGCTTATCCTGAAGAACTGTTCAGGGATCTCCGAGCTAGGCGTGCCTGGATAGCAGGTGGCAAAGGAGACCCCGGCCTCCAGCGCCCCGCGGGCGATGGCTTCGTTGCCAAGGAGGAGCATCTCCTTGCCGGGAGAGTCTGTCATGAGCTTGTGCATCTTTACCTCCCGACGTTTTCTAGTTGATGGTTAAGGAAACAGCCACAAAACAGCTATGATCTAGCTACATCCATGACTACAGGAGGCAGACAGGGGTTGTCAAGAAAAATTCCCCCTGAGAACAACCGGTTGAAACCCAGGTCCCCCGTCTGTCAAACTTTAGATCACTTTCAAAAAAAAGGTATCATACAACCGCCAACCCTAGGAGAGTGTCAGTCTATCAGTCAGTAATCAGTCAAGTGCTTTCATATTGTTATATTATATTTTGGGTTCAGAATGGCTCACCGAATGATTTCGTCTACTTAAAAAAAAGTTCGACGGGCTGCTAGCCAACCTTTATGAAATCGTATGATTTCTTGGTATTCTTTGCGTCTTGGCGAGAGGAAAAAGGGTACCCGCTAGATCTTGAAGCTCTCGGCCATCCCGGCGTACTTCTTTCTCAGTTTGGGTTTTTCAATCTTTCCGGTGGGATTTCTGGGAACGGAGTCGAAAAAGATCTTCCGGGGCCGTTTGTACCGGGGAAGCCCCTCACAGAAGCGGATGATCTCCTGTTCATCCATCTCCCGACCCGGCTTGGGCTGGATAATGGCGGCCACGATTTCTCCGAGGCGTTCATCCGGTATGCCGATCACCGCGGCATCCTGGATTTTCGCATTTTCCATGAGGAAGTCCTCGATCTCCACGGGAAAGATGTTTTCCCCGCCCGCGATGATGACGTCTTTCTTTCGGTCCACCAGCCAGATGAAACCGTCTTCGTCAACGCGGGCCACGTCCCCGGTGAGCAACCATCCGTCTATGAGGGTGTTGGCAGTGGCCTCGGGGTTGTTGTAATAGGCCCTCATGACCCCTGGCCCTTTGACCATCAGCTCTCCGGGCTCGCCCTTTAGGACATCCTTTTGGTTATCGTCAACGACCCTATACTCCCAGTCAAACCCGGGCACGCCGATGGCTCCCACCTTGTGGAGGTTTTCCATTCCGAGATGGACGCACCCCGGACCCGTGGTCTCGCTCAAGCCGTAATTCGTGTCGTAGGCGTGGCGGGGAAAGACTTTTAACCAGTTTTTCACTAGGCTGGGCGGCACCGGCTGCGCCCCGATGTGCATGAGCCGCCACTGATCCAGCCTGTAGTCCTTCAGGTCCACCTCTCCGGTCTCAATGGCCACCAGGATATCCTGGGCCCATGGGACCAGGAGCCACACAATCGTGCACCCTTCCTGGGAGACCGCATCTAGGATCCACTTCGGCTTGATCCCCTTGAGGATCACGGCCCGCGCGCCGACGATGAAATTACCGAACCAGTGCATCTTGGCCCCCGTGTGGTAGAGGGGTGGAATGCACAGAAAGTTGTCCTGATGGGTCTGGTTGTGGTGGCGGTTCTCTATGACGCAGGCAAATTCAAGGCTTCGTTGTGTGAGGAGGATCGGCTTAGGTCGCCCCGTGGTCCCGGAAGTGAAGTAAAGCGCGGCATCGTCCAGAAGGCTGATGGGGACCTTGGGATCCTCGGTCGAGCCCTTATCGAGAAACGCCTCATAGGATTCCGCGTAAGACGGTTTCATGGATGATGGGCCCACAAAAATGAAGTCGCCGATGGTGCCAAGGTCTTCCTTGATGGAATCAATCCGCTCGACGAATTCCTCTCCCAAGACCATCACCTTTGCCTCGGCGATCTCGGCGCAGTAGCGGATGTCTTCGGCGGTGAACCGGAAATTCAAAGGCACGGCCCAGGCCCCCGCCCTCAGGATCCCGAAATAGAAAGGGAGCCATTCCAGGCAGTTCGTCATCAGGTGGATCACCTTGTCGCCCTTTCTGACCCCTTTTCGGATCAGTCCGTTGGCGATCCGGTTGGCCGTTTCGTCAAAGGCCTTCCACGTGATGGCTACCCGCTTGTCCCTCGCGGGGTCCCGTTCAACGAGGGCGACTTCATCGCCGTACATTCGACCGTTTCGCGCAAGGATTTCAGTGAGCAGCATCCCATTTTCCCGAGGAGAATGCCCTACCCCTCCAAATGGGCCTTAGCCATAGGCACCAGAGGGGAAGACGGATAGGTTTCGATAAAGGACTTGAGCGCCGCTTGCGCCTGATCTGTTTGGTTATCGAGCCTGTAAACCCGGGCCAGACTGTAGGCGGCGCTCTCCTTAAACGGGCTGTCAGGGCCATCCAAAACAAGCTTGAGCGCATCGACCGCCTTCTTGAAATCTTTCCCGGCCTCATAACAGGCGGCGATAGCCAGGACAGACAGGGTCTTAAAATCCGGATCCCCGGAGACCTCCTCCTTGAATTCCGAATAGAGTTTAATGGACTGGTCATACTCACTGTTCATGAATTTCCCGTAGGCCACCTGGGGGATGGCAAGCTCCGCCGCCTCTGACCAACCGTGGGATTTAATCACGCCTTGAAAAATCCCTACGGCCTTCTTGAGGTTTTCTCGGTACTGCTCAGGCGCTCCTGAATCGTGGAGGAGGTAGAAGGCCTCGTTGTACGCCGCCTGACCCTTTTGGTTAACATAACGAACGTAGGCGTAACCGCCCAGATAACAGACCAGAAGTCCCAGGACAATGACCCCCGCGATCTTCAGCTCACGGACATGGGCCGTGAAGAACCCGATGGCCCGGCTTGAGAAGGTGATGAATTCGTCAGAGCTCTTTAGAAGCTCCTTTCGGGTTAACTTTTTTGCTGCCATGATTGCACCTTGATTCGAAAAGGTAATGAGAGGGCATTTTGCCCGGATTCTGATAACAGAACCGGCTTAGGCCGTCAAGGTCAAAAGAACCCTTGTCTTTTGGTCTTTGTCTGCTTAATAATCGAAATCGCTCAAAAAATAGACGTATCCCCTGCAGCGGCTTGTCCCCGAAATCAGTGGAGGCCCATACCAGCGAGGGCGAAATGGCCTGAATGGGCATTCCCTCGGAAAGGAAAAGAAAGGGAATGACGAACGTTGACGGATTCCTGAACTGGCTCACCACGGTGCCGGACTGGCTGGTTTACCTCCTTTTGGCCGCGAGCGCATTCGTTGAAAACGTCTTCCCGCCCATCCCCGGGGACACCATCACTGCATTCGGGGCCTTCCTCGTGGGCACAGGGAGGCTCGATTTTATGGGTGTCTATCTGGCCACGACCCTTGGGAGCGTGACCGGATTCCTCTTCCTTTTCTGGCTGGGACTTCTTCTTGGGAGACGGTTCTTTGTGGAAAGAGATCACCGGTTCTTCAAGGTGAAAGACATCCTGAGGGCAGAGGATTGGTTTCGCAAATACGGCTACTGGCTCGTTCTCATGAACCGATTCTTGCCTGGTGTACGATCCGTGATCTCCATCGCCGGCGGGATCTCCGGGCTCAGGATTGCGAAGGTGGCCTTGCTCGCCACGGCGAGTGCAGCCGCCTGGAACCTCATCTGGATCGTTGCGGGCTACTTTCTGGGGACCAACTGGGCGGTCGTCAAGGACGCCCTGGCCAGGCTCATGTTCAGATACAACATGGCCATCCTCGGTATCGTGGTCTTGCTGGCCTTGGTGGTTCTAGTTAGAATAGCTGTGAGGCGCAAGCGCCACTCGCTGGATCGGTAACACGCCCGCTTGTGCGCCCTTTTCTGACTGGGCCTTCATCCCCCTTAAGTTGAGGAGTGCCCGCCTCAGGCGACGCGGCTTCCCAGCCGCTCGTAACCCGCTTTCATGACCCTGGCCAGTTCCGCCAGACTCGTGGCCGTGGCCCTTGCGGTCTTGAGACCGAATTCGTCCTTCAGGACCTGATGCTTATCTGATACATCAAATTCCCCGGTGCCTGAGATACTGGATAGCCCCCCGCCGCCGAAGGTGGAAAGGGAACCGGGCACCGCGATGACCATCTGGTAGGTCATGAAGGCCCAATGGATGCTGGCAAGCGTGGTTTCGATCCCCGAGTTCCGGTACCAGCTGACCGCAATGGCCGCGCCCACCTTGTGCTTCATGCTGCCTGCGTAATGCTTGCCGTAATGAAGACACCGGAGGCGGTCCAATAGGGCGGCCAGGTGCCCGCTCATCCTTGCCAGATAGACGGGGGATGCGACCAGCAGGGCGTCGGCCTTTACCACCATGGGATAGAGGTCCACCAGATCGTCCCGCACGGCACAGAACTGGCCCTCCGTCTGCTTGGCCATGCACCAGTTGCACTGCCGGCAGTCCTCGATCTTCTTGCCTGGAATCGAAAAGACATGGATGGTCACATCCTCTCCGCGGATGGCCTCCAGGGCCTCCCGCAGGATCACGTCCGTGTTGGACGCCTTGACCGGACTTCCGCATATGCCGAGGACATTCATGGGTCAGCCTCCTTTTTTCGCTCTTTCCTCCCGACGACAGCCAAAGAGATCGCGAGCCGTGACCTTCGATATCCCCCGGGCACCGGATGCGCACGGCCGGCGACGATCGGCAGGAAAGGACCGCCTTTGGATGAAGGTTTTCTAACACATGTAAAAATTTGGTGCCAACCCAAAACCCGATTCGGCCTTGACGCAACTCGTGAGAAGACTATCTTTATTGACATTGGTTTTGACGATCCCGGAAAGGAGTCGAAATGGCCTCTCCCGGAAGGGATTATGTCTCGAACACTAGTTTTGAGGAGGTGTACTGATGAAAAGACTGTTTATGATCATGTTGGTTTTGGTTTTTGGCGCCCTTGGGACCGGTCTGGCCATGGCAGCGGATAATCCCCTTGTGGATAACGAAAAGGCCGTGCACAAGACGTTCGAAGATGCGATTCCTCCTGACAGAATCATCAACACTGATCAGTTTTACAAGGTGTGGGAAGACGTGATGGCGGGCAAGAAAAAGGCCTATCTTATTGATGTCCGAAGCCATCCGGAGTTTTACGCGTTTCACATCGAGGGAACCGACCATATTCATGACGGTCACATGTACACCATCCCTAAGAAGATTCCGGATCCCAACGCCGAAATTTACATCTGGTGTCGCACGTCCCACAGGGCCAAGTATGTAGCGGGATTCCTCTATAAATATGGCTATAAAAACGTGTGGGTTTACGATGGAGGTGTGGTCGGCTGGGCTAAAGCGGGGCACCCTTTCGTCAACCAGTTTGCGGGCAGGTTTAAGATTACGGAATACTACCAGGACTTTGACGAAATGAAGGACGGGAAGCCCATCTGGCGGATCCGCGAGTTCCATCCCTATTAATTCTTGTCCCGTTTTGGGTCTATAAGGAAGGGGCGTTCGTGCCCCTTCCTTTTTTTGTGTTCTCTTTAGAAAAGCTTCCGCTGCCCTCCAAATTCTCCGGATACTTTTCCCTCGACGCATGCCCGCTTGAGAGACTGTTCCCCGCGACATTAGAAATTAAGAAAATTTCCAGATTGACAAGAGGTGTTAGGCAATATAAATTACCAAAAAGTAATACATGGAGCTCATCAATGAAAGATTTCGTCGGAGTCATGAAGGCCCTCTCGGATCCAAACCGGGTCAAGATCATCAAAATGCTTCAGCACCGGACCATGTGCGTCTGCGAGATGCGGGAAGCCCTCCAGGTCTCCCAACCGAGCGTTTCAAAAAACCTGAAGATCCTCGAAGAGGCAGGTCTGGTCGAATTCGGGAAAGATGGCCTCTGGGTAAATTACCATCTTTCGGGCGGTAGGCGTTCCCCTTACGTCGCGAGTATGTTGGGCAATCTTAGGCACTGGCTGGAGAACGAGGTAGAGGTTGAAGACCTCATCAAGAGAATTCCCCACATCCATCGGGAAACGGTCTGCGGAAGATAGGGCTCTATTTTTTTGTCTTCAACACATACTTAAATAGGAATATATAGATTTAAGCCAGGAAATCATGATGAAAGAACGAACTAAACTCCTGATCATTATATTTACTTTTCTAGCCGCATATTACGTGCCCTGGTCAAGTCCCGCCGTACGCCAATCCGGGCTTGAGGCCTTTATGATGCTGCAGGAATACGCACGGGAGCATGTGCTGACCTGTCTCATTCCGGCATTTTTCATCGCCGGGGCCATTGCGGTCTTCGTCTCCCAGGCATCGGTGCTCAAGTATTTCGGCGCAACCGCCAACAAGATCCTCTCCTACTCGGTGGCCTCCATTTCAGGCACGGTCCTGGCCGTCTGCTCCTGCACGGTCCTGCCGCTTTTTGCAGGCATTTACACCCGCGGGGCGGGGATCGGACCGGCAACCGCCTTTCTCTACTCCGGCCCGGCCATCAATGTACTGGCCATTGTCTTGACGGCCCGAATTCTCGGGTGGCAGCTTGGACTGGCGAGAGCTGTCGGCGCAGTGCTTTTTGCGGTGCTGACGGGCGTCCTGATGGCCTTCATCTTCCGGAAGGACGATGCAGCGCGAACGGCAGGCCAGATGTATCTGCCCGACGAGGATGAAAAAGGCCGGACCCTGGGCCAGGATGGGCTCTTCATGCTCACCATGGTTTTGATCCTCATCTTTGCCGCATTCGCCAGGCCCGCAGAAGGCTCAACGGGGATCTGGCCGGCCATCTTCGAATCAAAATGGTACATCACCGCGGGTCTCCTCATCATTTTGGGATTCATGGTGAAGAAGTGGTTCCAACAACACGAACGGTCCATGTGGGTGCAGTCCACCTGGGGGTTCATGAAGCAAATTTTCCCGCTTCTGGGGGCAGGCGTGCTCGTGGCAGGGTTCATGCTGGGTCGGCCCGGACACACGGCCCTGATCCCGGAGCACTATATTCAGACGCTGGTCGGCGGAAACTCCTTGGGGGCCAATTTGTTCGCATCGGTCGCCGGCGCGCTCATGTACTTTGCGACCCTGACCGAGGTCCCGATCCTTCAGGGACTTATCGGCTCCGGCATGGGCAAGGGGCCGGCCCTGGCCCTCCTGCTCGCGGGTCCCGCGCTTTCGCTTCCCAACATGCTGGTGATCGGCGGGGTCATGGGGGTCAAGAAGACCGTTGTATTCTGTACGATCATCGTAGTCCTTTCTACGGCAGCCGGTATGATCTACGGGACCTTTTCATGGTAACGGAGGGAAAAATGGCTTTGGATGACGTGGTTCAGATAAGGGTCGGCGGACAGGCCGTGGGAATCATGGGACTCAAGGCCGCGCTTGAAGAGATGGCGGAGGGTTACAGAAATCGGCCGGAGAAGGAGGTTCAGGCGGAGCTCCTGAGGCGCCTCTCAAAGAAGAACTTTATCCCTGACCGGGCAAAGGCTGAATACGAAAAGGCCTTCCTTCGCGAATTCAGGAAATTCCTGGGGATCCCATTGGAAGTGGAGGGGTCAACCGGCCTGGAGGTAAAGGTCCTTGGACCGGGCTGCACGCAGTGCGACCGGCTGGAGCAGGAGCTCATGGCGGCCATGGCAGAGCTGAACGTGGCAGCCGATATCCAGCACATCAGGGATATCAAGGAGATCGGGAAATACGGGGTGATGGGGACACCGGCCCTCATCATCAACGGAAAGGTCAAGTCGGTAGGGAAAGTACCCCCGAAAAGCAAACTCATGGAGTGGCTCAAGGGGGCCTGAGAAAACGATTCAACGGAGGTATGAAAAATGGAGATCAAAATCTTGGGTCCTGGCTGTCCCAAATGCCAGCAGACTGAAAAGATCGTCAAGGAAGCGGTGGCCGAGGCAGGTGTGACCGCCAATGTGGAAAAAGTCGCCGACATGATGAAAATCGCCGGCTACGGCGTGTTCCTCACGCCGGCGGTGGTGGTGGACGGCGAGGTGAAATGCGTTGGTAAGGTCCCCAAGAAGGAAGATGTCTTGACTTGGCTTAGATAATATCCATGCAAATCAATAAACAGCTATGCCGCATTTTCAATTAACAGGTTGCTGAGAAATCCCTGTCAGGTTGTTGGGACGGACCCAAGGACATAGAGGGAGTGATTGAATGGTTCTGAAGCCATCCGAAGCGCAGGCTTTCTACGACCGATTCGGAAAGAAGCAGGACGCGCAGCGTTTCTATGAGGACCTTGCCACAGATGATCTCATTGCCCATGCCCGCCTCGGTGAGGCAGGGAAGGTTTTTGAGTTCGGTTGTGGTACCGGCCGGTTCGCGACCCGCATTCTGTCGGAACAACTTCCGGCTTCGGCCAGCTATCTTGGTTGTGATTTGAGCTCGACCATGGTGGGCCTCGCAACAGAACGCTTAGCGATATATGGCAGACGTGCGCAGGTGTTTCAATCCGCTGGCACGGTGCATTTTCCTCTCTCAGATCATTCGGTTGATCGGGTCATCTCTACCTATGTCCTTGACCTCTTGTCCGAAAAGGATATTGCGAAGTTTTTTCTTGAGGCATATCGTGTCCTTGTCGTGGGAGGCAGACTCTGCCTTGTGAGCCTCACGCACGGAACGACGTTCCTATCACGTGTTGTGTCTTCCGTGTGGACCTCGATCTTTCACTTGCGGGCCTCGCTGGTTGGTGGTTGCCGCCCGCTTCGGCTGGACCCGTATCTCAATCCGGGCTGCTGGAAGCTGGAATATCGAAACGTGGTCATCGCCTTCGAGCGTACCATCAGAAGTGTTCGTTGCCCGCGCCAAAGATTGCGATCAACATCAAGACGCTTTAGCTGGCGCGGCTGAGCCTGGTTGACCAAGGTTAAACGCGAGTGGTCTCTCATGGGCATACGCGCCGTCTTGAAATCAAGAGGCAGGGACAGCAGGTTGGCTGCATAATCAATAAGGAGACAGTACTACAATGAAAAAGAACAACGTCGTCATCTTACTGGGACTTCTGGGATTTATTGTCATGGCCGACAACTGGGTGGTGTCACCCATATTGCCGGCGATTTCGGAAAACATCGGGGTTGCCGTGGAGCGAGCAGGATTGCTGATTGCCGCTTACATGATTCCCTTCGGCATTTTTCAGATTATATTCGGCCCGCTGGCGGATCGTTATGGGAAAAAACAGATTATCACTTTTTCCATTGTCTTGTTTACCGCGGCCACAGGCCTGTGCGCCATTGGAACGGGATTAACCGATCTGGCCGTCTATCGCGCTCTGACCGGGATCTTTGCGGCTTCGGTCATGCCCATATCCTTAGCGCTGATCGGCGACATATTCCCGGTCCAGGAAAGACAGGGCGCCATCGGCACCTTTATGGGGATATCGTTTCTGGGCCAGGGATTGAGCATGATTACCGGGGGTGCCATTGCCTATTTCTTGAATTGGCGAGGTGTGTTTGCCGTATATGCGCTACTGTCGTTGATTCCGACGATCCTGATCATTAAAAACTACAAATCCTTGCCCGATACCAAACACGCGGACAGCAAATTTATTGCCCCTTATCTAAAACTGCTTAGCAATGCAAATAGCCTGTTTACGTATCTCCTGGTCTTGTTGGAGGGAATGTTTATCATCGGCAGTTTTTCCTATCTCGGGGCCTTTATCGCCCAAACCTATCACTTCAATTACTTGTCCATAGGCGGCGTCATGACTGCCTTTGGCCTCATGACGGTGGTCGGCGGCCGGTTGAGCGGGAAGCTTTCGAAAAAGACCAGTCCGCGAAAAATCCTGACCGCCGGGTTGTTTCTGGCCCTTTTGGCGGATCTGCTGATCTATTATTTCGGCCTGAATATCTGGCTGCTCGTTGCCGGGGTCGGATTGCTGGGGCTTGGCTTTATCTTTACCCATTCCACCCTCTTGACCCGGGCCACCGAATTTGCCATGAAGGCCCGGGGGGCGGCCATGTCCCTGGTGGCGTTTTGTTTCATGGGGGGCGGAGGTGTTGGTACGGCCATTGGTGGTAAAATTGCCCTGGTTTACGGATTATCATCGGTGTTCCTGGTTTACGGTGTCGCCCTGGTGATCACTCTGGCGCTGAGTTTTATCTTGATCACCGGACAAGTTGTCCCCTCGCGGTTGGTGGTTGAGGCAAAAACAACATAAGATAAACAATCTCTCAGGATAGGAGGAAAGTATGTCTGAGAACTGCTGTAAAACGAATGGCAATATCATGATCCTTGCCTGCTCCGGCGGCTCCAACGTGGGGCAGCTCTCCAATCAGGCGGCGGTCGAGCTTACGCAGGAGGGCTTTGGCAAGATGTTCTGTCTTAACGGAATTGGCGGACACCTGGATGGGTTTGTCCAATCGGCAAAGGATGTGCCTCAAATGGTTGCGATCGACGGATGCGCCCTCGGGTGTGCCAAGGCCGTTCTGGAGCACGCCCAGGTCCCCCTCCAGGCCTATCTCGTGTTGACGGATCTGGGGATCGAGAAAAACAAGGACTTCTCCCTCAAGCGCGCGGACATTGACAAAGTGAAAGAGGCGGTGAAAAATGCGTGCAACCGGCAGCAAGCTTCCCCGCTTGGCACTATGAAAGGCGTGCGCAACTTCGTGTTGCGGCTAGTCGGGAACCGATTATTCAAGAAAGGGATAGCCTATCCATGAACCCAGTTCGGATATCATCAGGCGCATTCATCCTGTTGTTGGTCTGGATTTTCCAGGCGACGGTCCCGGCCGTTGCGCTGGGAGACCTCACAGTGGACGAAAAATATCCCGGACTTGCTACCGGCCCACTCAAGAAGGCCCGGCTTGTCGGACTTGAAAAGGATCTGCTTCTCACCTCGAAAGGGGTTCAGATTCGGGACTCAGATCTGAAGGCCATCATGGAGACCACGGATGCGGACGTTCGCAAACAGCTTGAAAAGAATCTTTTCTTCATCCTGGAACAACAGGCCATGAAGGAGCTACTCCTCTACGAGGCACGCAAGTCCGAAGCTGGAAAGGGTGAGAGCGACCCGGACGAGCAGATCAGAAAGCACCTGAGCGAGCAGGTCTCGGGGGTAAGCGTCTCGGATGATGAGCTGAAGACCTTCTACGACGAAAACAAGGACGCCATCGGCGGCATGCCGCTGGAGACGGTAAAAGACTCCCTCAGGGACTATCTCCTGGAACAGAAGCGGCGTGAGGCCGTGGCTGAGTATATGGCCACTCTGGGCGATCGGACCCCCATTTCGGTGAACGCTCTTTGGGTGGATAAGCAGTCGGTCAAGGCCAAGGATAACCCGGTGGATCATGCCCGATCTTCCGGCAAACCCACCATGGTAGAATTCGGGGCCACGGGGTGCAGACCATGCGACATGATGCAGCCCATCCTGGCCAAGCTCAAAGATAAGTACGCCAGTCAGCTCAACGTGGTCTTCCTCCATGTGGGCGAGGAGCAAATCCTTGCCGCGCGGTATGGGATCAGCGCCATACCGGTCCAGGCCTTTTTTGACAAAAACGGGGCTGAGGTATTCAGACACGTGGGTTTCTATCCGCTCGATGAAGTGGAGAAACAACTGGCGCCCATGGGAGTGAAATAGATGAACGTCAACGCTCCGGGCAGGGTGCCCTGAAACGACACATGGAAAACCTTATTGAAAAAAAAGGGAACAGAGGCTTCAGACAGGCGAGGGTCATTGTCCTTACGGACAGAAATAACGCCGTTAAGGCTCTAAGTGACGCAATAATGATTCTAGTCAGGTCTTCATCAATATTTCCAAATTAAAGCTAAATGCATCTTAACGGCAGGCAATGATCGGGTAACTTCATGAGCATGGAGAAAAAGACCCGCATTTTCACGCACCAGGGAAAACTCCTGATTATCGCCCTAATGTTGTTGTCTTCCGTGCTCCTGACACATTACTCCCATGCTGTCCTGCAAATCGGAGCTGTCTTTACCCATTTCTTCTATGTCCCCATCATCCTTTCAGCCCTGTGGTGGCAAAGAAAGGGATTGATCGTCGCCTTTATCCTATCGGTCTTTCTCCTTCTCAGCGATTATTTTTTCAGAGGTGGGGTGACGCCCAACGACTATCTGCGCGCATTATTGTTTCTTGTCATCTCTGCAGTGGTGGGGTTATTGGCCGAAAGGCTGCGTAAGGCCAACAAAGCATTGGAAGAGAGCGTCGATAGATACAGTGCCATATTGGATCATATGCATGACGGTGTGGCGGTTTTCCGGAAAAGCGATGGGGGTGACCATTTCCAAATCAACGACATCAACGGGGCAGGTGAAATAATTGACCGGGTCACGAAGGCATCTACTATAGGAAAGGATGTCATGGAGGTCTTCCCGGATGTCAGAGACTCCGGCCTGATCGACGTCCTCGGAAGGGTGTGGAGAACGGGGAAGGCCGAGAGGTACGAGTGTCAATTTTACAGGGATGACCAAGCTAAGGGCTGGCGTGAAAATTTTGTTTACAAGCTCCCCTCCGGCGAGGTGGTCGTTGTTTACAGCGACCGAACCAAAGAAAAAGAGGCAGAGGAGAAACTGAGAGAGCTTGCCTCAATTGTGGAATCATCCAACGATGCTATTGCCTCGCTCTCTTTGGAAGGGAATATCCTGAGCTGGAACAGGGCTGCCGCGAGAATATACGGCTACAGCCCGGAGGAGATGATCGGCATGCCGGTCTTTTCTCTCATGCGCCCGGAGTTGAGGCAGGAAACGGTCAACAACATCGCGAGAATCAGGAAGGGACAAAGGATCGAGCATTATGAGTCCATGCGCATTCGCAAAGACGGCATCCCCATTCACGTGTCTTTAACCCTCTCTCCTGTTGCAGGTCCCGATAATGCTATCAGGGCGATTTCCGTCGTCTCCCGGGATATCACCAGGAGAAAAGAGGTGGACGAGGCCCTGCGAAAGGCACACGACGAGCTCGAGCAAAGGGTGGAAGAGAGAACCAACGAGTTGAAAAGAAGCAACGAAGCGCTTTCTTCCGAGGTGGAGAGTCGAAAAAGGGCGGAAGAAGCACTCAGGGAAAGCTCTGAAAAGGTCAAGGTCTTTGCCTATTCCGTCTGTCACGACCTTAAAAGCCCGGCCATAGCGATTCACGGGCTCACCCGACTGCTTAAAGAACGGTACGCAAACCTTCTGGACGGAAAGGGGATCGCCTATTGCGATCAGATTCTGAAGGCCTCCCTTGAGCTCGGGGCGCTGGTTGAAGAGATCAATGCTTACATCAGCGCCGGGAGTTCCACCATAAAGTTCGAGTTGATGAAGACGGATGAATTCCTCAATGAGATCTTGAAGGCGTTTGAAGAGCAGTTTTTGGCAAGGGGTATCCGCTGTTCTGTATCTTGTGATCCAGCCGTAATCAGGGCAAACCGTTTATCGCTATTAAGGGCCTTAAGGAATCTGGTGGAAAACGCCCTCAAACACGGGGGGCCAGGCCTCAGTGAAATACGGCTGGCATATGAGGCCTCAAAGGACTTTCATATCCTTTCCGTCAGCGATAACGGTAAGGGAATCGGCGATATGGATGCAAGCAAAATTTTTGACCCCTTTCAACGAGGGCAACCTGCCCTCCAGGTGGAGGGCGCGGGTCTTGGGCTGGCCATCGTGAAAGAAGTGGCCAAGCAGCATCACGGGCAGGTATTTGCACCCCCAAGACTCGAAGGAGGGGCGACATTCTTTCTGTCCATCTCAAAAACCCTGTGAAGGTCGCTCCAAGCCTTTCATACGGTTTCGGAAAAGGCCATGGAGGAGACAGTATATGGTCCTGGCGATCTCAGACGAAGAACTCATGAACATGAAAAGAGTAATTCTCGACGGAGACCCTAATGAGGCCCTTGAGCTGATCAAGACATTTGTGAAAAAATTGGAACAGCAATCGAGGCAGGGCCTCAAATCTCACCTGGATGGTTGAGGAAATGACGTACAAGAAGGAGGCTTCAGCCCCATTTGGAAAGGGCCAATGGCATTATTCAGAAGACGTGCATCCCGTCATGGGTTTCTTACAGGCTGATTGAGGAGTTTAAATATGCAACGGAATGAAGAGGATATGCCGAAGAATCAGGAGGATATACTACACAATGCACAAATTATTTCCCAGGATGAAGAGAAAGGATGAAAAGACGGATGAGTGACCCCTCCGCCGGCAGTTGGCCGGCACATGCTGAAATTTCCCGATGATACACAGGTCAGCGTGATTGGTCTGGATGATATCATGGCTGAGCTTTGCTCTGAAGACAGAAAGGCGACCGATGAGACCGCCGAAGAGATCATCAAGAGGCTCGAAGCAAAAAGGAACTATATTCCCTCGTCAAAGCGTGCCCGTAGAGAGTACGCCCATGCCTTGCTGAGGGAATACGGAAAGTACCTCAAGGATCGATCCGGCCGGTAGCGGCCTGATCGGCCATTGAAACCGGAGGCGAGGGGCCTGTGCGCCATTTACTTCATCCGAAAGGAGGACGGTCATGGAAAATCTTTTGAATCAATTCAAGGCACTCTCCAACGAAGAAAAGGTCGCGTTCATGAGGGAAGCCATGCCCCATATGGCGGAGATCTTTAAAAGCGAACCGCAGAAGATGATGTCCGAAATGATGCCCGTCTGCATGAACATGATGTCCCAAATGATGCCGTTATGTATGAATATGATGAAATCAAAGGGCATGGACCCGGACATGATGCGTGCCATGATGAAGAACATGACGGGACAGCCGTAGGGTCACACTGCAGGCAACGAATCAACTCAGGGATTCTGTGCACCAAGGAGAGAAGTCATGCTGGATGTCCTGAACGCACTGGTCAAGGCCATAGAAAGCCTTGAGCCTGTTGCGCTGGCGACCGTCATAGACGTGCAGGGTGCCTCGCCTGCCCGGGTGAGGTTTAAGCTTCTTGTGCGGGCTGACGGTGGATGTGTGGGCAATGTGGGTGGAGGTGAGCTCGAAAAACGCATCCGTGAAGCGGCAAGAGAAGCCCTTGTGAAAGGATCTGCTAACTCTCTTGGGGCTTTAATACTGTCCTTTCTTCATTAAAATACTGTATTTCTCTTATTTCAGGTCATTCAACATTACGCTTGGTCAGGCGTTGCGGCTTTCCAGCCTGCCAGGAAATAACAGACCTGGAATTCAATCAGTGTCTTATTATAAGGTACAGCATGACCCGTCCGCCCAAACTTTGTCTCCTGCTCCTCATGATTGGTTTTCTGCTCTTCGGATGTGCCAAGGTGGGGCCGAACTTCCTTCGACCCAAGGTCACGGTATCGCCGAATTGGATGGAGGCAGGGGATACGCGGGTAAAGGATGAACCTGCGGATTACCGCAACTGGTGGCGCGTATTCAATGATCAGATCCTCGACCGGCTCATCGACCGTGCGTACAGGGAGAATCTGTCTCTCAGAATTGCCGGAGTCCGGATCCTGGAGGCCCGAGCCCAGCTTGGCATAGCCGTGGGCGGGCTCTACCCCCAGGCTCAGCAGGCTTCCGGTTCTCTCCAATACAACAGAACCAGTGAACGAGCGCCCCTGGCACTCCTTGAGCCCAGATCCCTTTTGGAATTCCGGGAGTCTGAGATCGGCCTTTTGGCCGGTTGGGAACTCGACTTTTGGGGGAAATTCAGGCGAGCCGTCGAGTCCTCCGACGCAAGCCTGCTGGCGACAATCTCCGACTATGACAACGCCCTGGTCATCCTCACGGCCGACGTGGCGAATACCTATATCCAGATAAGAACTCTCGAAGAAAGGCTCCGTATAGCCCGCGAAAACGTGGAGACGCAAAAGAAGAGCCTGGAGATTGCCGAAGTCCGGTTCCAATATGGCACCACCTCGGAATTGGATGTAGAGCAGGCCAAAACGGCTCTCCATGATACGGTGGCTTCAATCCCCTCCCTTGAAACCCAAGTGCGGCAGGCCGAGAATTCCCTCAGTGTATTGCTGGGCATGTCACCGGGCGATCTGTCCGATCTGATGGAAGGCGCTGCAGAAATTCCTGTCTCCCCGCCTGAGGTCGTGGTGGGCATTCCTGCCGATCTGCTCCGCCGGCGACCGGATATCCGGAGTGCCGAGCACCAGGCAGTTGCTCAATGCGCCCGGATTGGCGTTGCCGAGTCCGATCTCTATCCTGCTTTCTCGCTCACCGGGACCCTTGGATTTCTCTCAAGCGACGTGGGGAATTTCGGTCTGAGCGACATGTTTCTGTGGAGGAGTCGCACCATTCAGGCAGGGCCATCCTTTCAGTGGAGCATCTTTAACTATGGTCGGATCACGAACAACGTCAGGGTGCAGGACGCACGGTTTCAGGAACTCCTCATCGCTTATCAGAACCATGTCCTTGCAGCCCAACAGGAGGTGGAAGACAACCTGATAGCCTTCTTGAAGGCTCAGGACCGGGCAGAGTCTTTGTCCAGGAGCGTCACGTCGGCGAAGAAGTCTCTTGATCTCGCAGTCTTGCTGTATCAGGGAGGTCTCGCGGATTTTACGACTGTCGTCACTGCCCAGCAGTCGCTCTTGAATGAGCAGGACAGGCTCGCCGTCACCCTGGGGAACATCTCCGGCAGCCTGGTGGGGGTATACAGGGCACTGGGAGGGGGCTGGGAAATTCGAGAAGGGAAAGAGCTGGTGCCCGGGGATATTCAAAAGGAGATGGCGAAACGCACCAATTGGGGCAAGTTGCTTTCTCCTGCATCATATAACCCGCCTGCCCCCGTGGAGTCGAAATCCTTCATTCGGGTTCCCGATTGGTAGCGCCATAACCCTGAATTCGACGTTCCGAGTTGAAACGGGAGAAACAATGGCCTGCGAGAAAAGAGCCCTCCAGGCACATCCCCGGCAGTACGGATCATAGTGGAGAGATCAAAAGAATGAGGAAACGCCGGCTGATCATCGTGTTGCTCATCGCTGCCGCCGTCACAGGAGGGGTTTGGCTGTGGGAATCGATGCACTATGTTCCTTCCGCAAATGAGCTCGTGCTCTATGGCAATGTGGATATCCGCCAGGTGCAATTGGCGTTTAACGCAAGCGAGCGGATTGCGACGATGTTGATGCAAGAAGGGGATAAAGTCGGCAAAGGAGAGATGGTGGCGGTCCTGGACGTTCAACGATTCAAGCAGAGCGTCGCCCGCGCGGAAGGGCAGGTCCGTGCGCAGAAAGAGGTCGTCGCGCGTCTCGAAGCGGGCACACGACCCGAGGAGATTCGCAAAGCCCGGGCCGATGTGGAATCCGCCACGGCCGAGGCGCAGAATGCCTGGCTCAACCATGAGCGATTGGGCCCCGTGGCGGCAAAGGGCGGTGCGTCCCAGGAACGGTTGGACAATGCGAAAGCCGAAGCCGACGCTACGGCTGCAAAGTTGAAGGCTGCGCAAGAGGAGCTCAACCTGGCGATCGCAGGTCCCAGAAAGGAAGACATTGCCGCTGCGAAGGCCACCCTCAACGTCTACGAAGCCGAACTCGCCCTCGCGAACTGGGACCTGGCGGATGCCTATCTCTATGCTCCGGTGGACGGCATCATTCAAGACCGCATCACAGAGCCTGGAGACATGGCCTCTCCCCAGAAGCCGGTTTACACCATAGCGCTTACCGATCCATTATGGGTGCGGGCGTACGTCTCCGAACCTGATCTGGGTAAGCTCCGGCCGGGGATGGCCGCCGAAGTCTCTACGGATAGTTATCCGGGGAAGCGTTACCGGGCCTGGATCGGATTCATCTCGCCCACAGCGGAGTTTACGCCCAAATCCGTGGAAACGCCTGAGATAAGAACAAGCCTCGTGTACCAGGTGCGCGTCTACGTCTGTAATCCACAAAACGAACTTCGCCTCGGCATGCCTGCGACCGTGACCATTCCTTTGAATCAGCCTCGGACGCAAGGGGCCGCTGTCTCGGATCCATGCAAGAACCCCTGATCTCCGAAAATAACGGATCCTCCCGGCCGGGAGATGCCGCCATAGAATTTGCGGAAGTGAGCAAACACTTTCGGGCCGGGCGGCGCCCGGTGAAGGCCCTTCAGCACGTGACCTTCAAGGTCCCGCACGCACTGGTGACAGGCCTCATCGGACCGGACGGCGGCGGCAAGACAACGCTGATGCGGCTGACAGCGGGCTTGCTGGCGCCGGACGAAGGGAAGATCACGGTGCTGGGCATGGACTCCGTCCGCCAATCTCTGTCCATCCAGGCCGCCATCGGATATATGCCCCAGCGATTCGGACTCTATGAAGATCTCACGGTGAAGGAGAACCTTGATCTCTATGCGGACCTGCAAGGGGTGCCCGAAGCAACCAGGCCCGACCGCTACAGGGATCTGATGCATATGACGGGTCTGGTCGCATTCACCACGCGTCTTGCCGGGCGCCTCTCAGGGGGCATGAAACAGAAGCTTGGGCTTGCCTGCACCCTTGTACGTTCACCGCGGCTGCTGCTTCTCGACGAGCCGACGGTTGGGGTGGACCCGGTATCGCGCCGTGAGCTCTGGTCCATCGTCTACGGTCTCGTGCATGCCGAAGGGATGAGCGTCCTGTTGAGCACCGCTTACCTGGATGAAGCGGAACGCTGCAGCGAAGTAGTGATTCTTCACGAGGGGGAGTTGTTGGATCACAATTCTCCCCAGACGCTCGGCGCCAGGATGAAGGGCCGTACATACGCGGTGAGGGTTCCCGCTGCAAGAAAACGCATGGTGCAGGAAAGGCTGGCCGGCAGCCCCGGCGTGACAGATGCCGTCATTCAGGGCGAATGGGTGCGCCTGGTCATGGACACGCAGAAACCTATGGAAGTAGAAGAGGCCCTGCCCGGAATGGAGGCGTCTCTGCAACCTGTCGCGCCGCGCTTCGAAGATAGCTTCATTGCCATGCTCCAGACCAGGCAATCCGAAAAGACGGGGGCCCCCGGAAGAAAGAAGATCCCCGCGAGCCGACCCCGGCAGGAGGATTCCAGGGAAGCCGTCATCGAAGTAAAGGAGGTGAAACGAAGGTTCGGCGATTTCTATGCCGTCAAAGGCATCACGTTTGAAGTGAATCGCGGCGAAATTTTCGGGCTTCTGGGCGCCAATGGGGCCGGAAAGTCGACCACGTTCCGCATGCTGTGCGGATTGCTTCCCGCGAGCGCAGGGGCGTTGCGCGTAGCAGGGACAGACCTTCGAAAGGCAGCGGCCACCGCACGCTCGCGCATCGGCTACATGTCACAGAAATTCTCCTTATACGGTGATCTCAGCGTTGGAGAAAACCTCCGGTTCTTCAGCAGCGCTTATGGCCTTTCCGGATCGCAGCGCGATGAACGCATCACGTGGGCACTGGAGGAGTTCGAACTTTTTTCCTGGGCTGATATGAGGAGCATCGATCTTCCGCTTGGGTACAAACAACGGTTGGCCCTGGCCTGCGCGCTCATGCACGAACCGGAAATCCTGTTTCTCGATGAGCCGACCTCCGGCGTAGACCCGCTGGCGCGCCGCGAGTTCTGGCATCGCATCAATGCCCTGGCCGAGCAACAGGTGACGGTGCTCATAACCACCCATTTCATGGAAGAGGCTGAATACTGCGACCGCCTTGCAATCATGTCCTCCGGGGAAATCCTCACATTGGGATCTCCTGCGGAAATCAAGGCGCAGGTGCGCACCCCGGGGAGGCCCGAGCCTACCATGGAGGACGCCTTTATCACCCTGATTGAAGTCAAAGAAGGGGGCTGAGCCGATGAATGCCGAGCCGAGCGCGACCTCGATCGGTCATAGCCTTCGTGGAGGAGCGCGGATGAGGCTGAAGGGCCTCGTGCGCAAGGAGTTCCTGCAGATTCTCCGCGATCCGAGCAGCATTGCGATCGCCTTCCTGTTGCCCGTGGCGCTCCTCCTTCTCTTCGGCTATGGAGTCTCCCTGGATGCCGAGCATGTTCCGATTGCTCTGGTGGTCGAAGCGCCCAGCGCAGAGACAGCCGGTTTGACCGGCGCCTTCCAAGGCTCGCGTTTTTTCACGCCGCTCATCACACTCGACATGAATGAGGCGGTGCGGGCTCTCAGGGCGCGTCGGATAGACGCCATTGTGCGCGTGCGTGGAAATTTTACGCGGGATTTGAGCAGTCCAGGCGGGGGGGCCATCCAGGTTATTCTCAACGGAGTGGATGCCAATAATGCGCGGCAGATCTCAGGATACGTGAACGGAGTGTGGGCCAAGTGGCTGGAGGGGCGGACGAGCGGGAAATCCCAAGGTCTGCCTGTGCGGTTGGAACCGCGTGTCTGGTTCAACGCCGAGCTCAGGAGCAGGGATTTTCTCGTCCCGGGATTGATTGCCGTCATCATGACGCTGATCGGCGCCCTGCTGACTGCCCTGGTCATGGCCAGAGAGTGGGAACGGGGCACCATGGAGGCGCTCCTGGTCACACCGGCGGCTATGAGAGAGGTCCTTCTGGGCAAACTCATTCCATACTTCATCCTGGGGACAGGGGGGATGTCTCTGTCGGTGGCCATGGCCGTATGGCTGTTTCATGTGCCTCTTCGGGGCTCCTTGTGGGTGCTCTTCGGATCGTCGTCGCTATTTCTCCTCGCGGCCCTGGGAATGGGCCTTCTGATCTCGACCGTTGCGAAAAACCAGTTCGTCGCCGGACAGATCGCCATTATCGTGACCTTTCTTCCGGCTTTTATCCTTTCCGGGTTTATTTTCGACATCAGCAGTATGCCCTGGCTTGTCCAGATGATCACCCATCTCATCGCCGCCCGCTACTTTGTGTCTGTTTTACAGACCGTGTTTCTTTCCGGAAACGTCTGGGCCGTCATTCTCCCCAACACGATTGCTCTCCTCGTGATGGCAGCCTTTTTCCTCGGCATGACCCGGCGAAAGTCCCGCAAGCGGCTGGAATAGGACGGCATATGCGAAAACGGATCCTCGCCCTGATGATCAAGGAGTTTCTGGCCCTGCTCAAGGACAGGAAAAGCCGGTTGGTGATCATCGTTCCGCCCGTGCTCCAGTTGCTGGTATTCGGCTATGCAGCGACCTATGACCTCAAGCACGTTCCTTATGCTTTGTACAATGAGGATCAAGGCTCACTCTCACGGGAGCTCACTGCAACGGTTTCCGGTTCTCCAACCTTCACGGAGCGGTTCCGCGTCACAAATGAGGGAGAGATTGCGCCTTTGATTAACGACAAAGAGGTGCTCCTGGTATTGCATATCGGACCGCAGTTCAGCCGCAATCTTCTGAATGGACGGCAGGGCTCTGTTCAGGTCATTGTGGATGGGCGAAATTCCAATACCGCCATGCTGGCCCTGAACTACATCAACTCCATTCTGGGCCAACTCAATGAGCAGTGGGCCCGGCGATTTGGAATGCCGGCGCCGCCCGCACATCTTGTGGTCCGTGCCTGGTTCAACCCGAATCTGGAGAGCCGGTGGTTCATGGTGCCGGGCATCGTAGGACTGCTGACACTGGTGGTTACCATGCTGGTAACGGCCCTCTCCGTTGCCCGGGAACGTGAGCAAGGGACCTTCGACCAGTTGCTGGTCACCCCCTTTCGACCCGCGGAAATCCTCATCGGTAAGGCCCTTCCCGGTTTGTTCATCGGAATCTCGGAAGCGACCCTGGTCATCATGGTGGCGGTTCTTTGGTTCAGGGTCCCTCTGCTGGGACACCTTTGGACCCTCTATACCGGGGTGATCCTTTTCGTCATCTCGGCTATCGGCGTCGGGCTCATGATTTCGTCACTGTCGGTCACTTTGCAGCAAGGACTGCTGGGGGCCTTTCTTTTCCTGGTTCCTGCCATCATCCTCTCGGGATTCACCACCCCTATCGCGAATATGCCCTCTCTTGTACAGCACATCACCCTTTTCAATCCCATGCGGTATTTCATGGTCGTCCTGAGGGGAGTCTTTCTGGAGGGCACACCCTTCTCGCTTCTTGTCGACCAGTTCTGGCCCTTGGCGGTTATTGGAATAGTGACTCTGGCCATCGCGGGTTCGCTTTTCCGCCGTCGCATGTACTGAGCCGACGGCACTGTGGCTGCTTCGAAGGGGACTTCCGCCAAGACCTGTTTGGTGCCCGGAAAAATCGTGCTTGACAATAGATGGTCGGAGGACTAAATTACTAAATAGTAATACATGGAGCCGATCAATGAAAGATTTCGTCAGAGTCATGAAAGTCCTTTCCGATCTGAATCGGGTCATGATGGTCAAGATGCTCCAGCACAAAACCGGGGGAAAGTCCCCTTACGTGGCGAGCCTACTGGGCAACCTGAGACACTGGCTGGAGGACGAGAAAGAGGTCGAAGATCTGGTCCGAAGACTCCCTCTCATTCGAAGAGAGGACATGTGCAGGAAGTAGACCGGTTATTTTGCCTTTGTTATATTACTATATTGGAATACATAAATTTTTATTGATTTTTGGAGCAAAGGAGGTCCGGAAGTGAATACGGTCTTTGAAGAGAAAAGCAGTTTTCCCGTGGTCGGAAGCGGACTGCGGCTCGATTCGCACGACGGATCGAAACGTCATGCCCTGCTGACGAAGTACCTTCTTTTCGTTGTAGTGTCGCTCGTGGCCTGGTGGGCCATCTATCACTACCTCTACCCGCTCGCCCATCTCTCCTCTCTTGGGCTCCTGGGACTCTTCGGCCTTTCCCCGGCCGGCCACCTGGGAAGCGCCGTCGAATTTTTCCTCTTCGAGGCGCCCAAGGTGCTCCTGCTCCTCACCCTGGTGGTCTTCGGAGTCGGCGTGGTGCGCTCCTTCTTCACCCCGGAGCGGACCCGGAAAATTCTTGCCGGCAGGCGGGAATCCGCAGGCAACGTGCTTGCCGCCCTGCTCGGGGTGGTGACCCCCTTCTGCTCCTGCTCCGCAGTGCCTCTTTTTCTCGGGTTCGTGACCACGGGGGTACCCCTGGGGGTGACCTTTTCCTTTCTCATTTCGGCGCCCATGGTCAATGAGATCGCCCTGGTGCTCCTTTACGGGCTCTTCGGGTGGAAGGTCGCAGCCCTCTATCTCTCTACCGGCCTGCTGATCGCCATGGTGGCCGGGTGGGTCATCGGCCGGTTGCACATGGAGCGCCATCTGGAGGAATGGGTCCATCAGATGCAGTTCGGGGAAAATGACTTCTCGGAGCCCGGGAAAGACTGGGACGAAAGGATCCGCTACGGCCTTGAGGCGGTGCGGGATATTGTCGGCAAGGTCTGGATCTATGTGCTTCTGGGGATCGCGGTCGGGGCCGGCATTCACGGCTACGTCCCCGAAGGGGTCATGGCCTCGTTCATGGGAAAGTCGGCCTGGTGGTCGGTGCCTCTCTCCGTGCTGATCGGAATCCCCATGTATTCCAACGCAGCAGGCATCATACCCATTGTGCACGCACTTCTGGAGAAAGGGGCGGCGCTCGGCACCGTGTTGGCCTTCATGATGTCGGTGATCGCGCTTTCCCTTCCGGAGATGATCATCCTCAGGAAGGTGCTCAAACCGACTCTCATCGGGACCTTTTTGGGGGTGGTCGGAGTGGGAATCCTGGTGGTGGGCTATTTGTTCAACCTTCTGCTCTAGGCGAAAAGAAGTAGAGATTTTGAACAGGAAAAACATCGTGCTTCTGCTCGGCATAGCGGACAACTGGGTGCAGTCCACCTGAGATTGCACGCTATGGTGTGTTCGGCACGCCTGCAGTGATCGTGGACGGGAAGGTCAAGAGCGTCGGGAAGATTCCCGACAAGGAGGAAATATCCACCTGGTTCGAAAGGTGATTCCATTCGGGAAAAAGCTATGAGTCAACTTCAGAAAAACAGAGAGCCCTCTGCCCCGGAATGCAGACTGGATGAGGAATTAATCCCTCACAGCCATGATCACGCAGGGGGTATTCATGCACTGGAACAGGGAGAGGATATGGGTCCACGTCTCCTTATCACCCTTGTCCTCAACCTGTTGATCCCCGCGGCCCAGGTCGTGGGCGGGATCTATGCCAACAGCATGGCCCTGGTCTCGGATGCGGTCCACAATTTCAGCGACTTCACCGCCCTGCTCATCGCCTATTTTGCCTTTCTTATCGCAAAAAAGGGCGCCTCGCCACAAAATACCTTCGGATACCAACGGGCCGAAATCCTGGGGGCTGCCATCAATGTGGCCCTTCTTGTGGCCGCAGCGGTCTTTATCCTGTACGAGGCCTTTGAGCGATTCCGGCACCCGCAACCTGTGATCGGTCAAATAGTGATTTATCTGGCGGCCGTGGGAATCCTGGGAAACGGACTGTCAGCCTGGCTGCTTCATCGGGGCTCAAAGCACAGCCTCAACGTGCGGGGGGCCTTCCTCCACATGGTGGGGGATCTCCTCACCTCCGTCTTTGTCCTTATAAACGGCATCATCCTGGTATTTAAGCCGTGGTACTGGCTGGATCCATTGCTGTCATTTCTTATTGTGATCTTCATTCTGAAAAACTGCTGGTCCATTCTCAAGGAGGCGACTTGCATCCTGATGAATGCCACTCCCAAGAAACTTAATCTCGAAGAGATAAAAGATGCCTTGCAGGAAATTCCCGGCGTTTGCGGCGTCCACTACCTCCATGCCTGGAACGTGAGCTCCGCCAGCATCGCCTTTTCCTGTCACGTGGAGGTGGCCGATCAACCCCTCAGCCGCACCGAACCCCTTGCCGAAGAGATCCGCCACGAGCTGTTTCACCGTTTCAGGATCGATCACCCCATCCTGCAATTCGAGACAGCCCAGTGCGGGAACGGCAGCATGCTCTGCGAGCTTTCCTGCGGGAAACAAGACGGGTAAGAAGAAAAGGAGAATCCTATGTTGCGGCAATTGCAAAAAATTTCAAAGGGCATCGAATCAAATCTGATTCTTCTCATCCTTCTTTCCATCGCCGCCGGTGTCGCCTTCGGCTGGAGGTTCCCCGATCAGGCCCATGGGCTGAAAGGCTACTCAAAGGCGGCTCTCTTTATCATGCTCTACCCGATGATGATCGGCCTGCGCATTGAGGAGGTGGGTAAAGCCGCCGCCAACCTGAAATTGCTCAGCCTTTCGATGCTGTTCAATTTTGTTTTATCGCCGCTCTTGGCCGCAGGGCTGGCTTATGTTTTTCTTCACAGCCGTCCCGATTTCGCCGTCGGTCTGATCCTGACCGGCACAGTGCCTTGTGCGGGTATGGTTGCAGGGTGGACGGGCTACGCCAAGGGCAACGTGGCGCTGGCCATGGTCGTTGTAGCACTCAGCCTGTTGGTCAGCATCGTCATGATCCCCATCTGGATGCCCATCCTGGCCGGTGTCTACGTTCAACTGGATGCCTGGGCCATGTTCAAGGATATCCTGATCACCGTGGTCGTGCCGCTCATCCTGGGCGATCTCACCCGCCGCCTGATCATCCGATGGAAGAGCCCGGCAGACATTCCAACAGATCAAGCCGATCCTTCCGGGCGTGTCCATGCTGGGCATGTACATCATCGTTTTTATCTCCATGGCCCTGGAGGCCGAAAACGTGATCAAGCACCCGGAGTATTTCCTGATCGTGCTGACGCCGCTGGCCTTTTTATATGCGATCATGTTCAGCGGTTCGGTAATGTTCTCCAGACTGGCAAAGTTTCGTTATGAGGACATGATTGGCTTTTCTTACGTCGTGGCAGGTAAGAACATAGCCATCGCCCTGGCCCTGGCGACCGTCTTCTTTAGCTCGATGACGGTGCTGGTACTCGCCATCAAGCCGGTCATTCAGATTGCCTTCATGGTAGCATTTCTGCGTCTGTCGCCTTGGTTGAAACAAATTTTTTTTACTCGTCAAGCCTAGAGGACCCGGCTTTATTAAGATTAAAAGCGGACTAAAACGAGGTTATTTTATATGAAAGTCCTATATCTTTCCGGAAGCCCTAGGAAGAACAGTAACACCGATTACCTGCTGAAAGAGGCCTTAGCCGTTACAGGCGGCCAATTGCTCAAAATAAACGATTATCGCGTCGCTCCGTGCCACTCCTGTTGGACCTGCTTAAAATCGGGGAAATGTGCAATTGATGATGATATGAGTCAGAAGCTCGTACCGATGCTGCTCAAAGTCGATATCATTGCTTTAGGCACTCCAGTCTACTTCAATAACGTGTCTGCCCAGCTCAAGGCCTTTATGGACCGCACGTGGTGCGTCAAAGGAAAGCTAAGGAATAAGATAGGCGGCGCCATCGTAGTAGGAAGAGGAGACGGTGCCGAAAGCGCAATTACGGCAATCCATGCCTTCTTTCTTAAGCACGAAATGATTCCTGCCAACAGGGGAGTTCACGGAATCGCTTTTGGAGAAAATGAAATCACTCAAGACCCTGAGGCTTTGGAGTCGGCCAAAAGGCTGGGAGAGCGATTCATCGAACTGGGTGCTATGCTTGGCGTGTAGCCTATAAAGATACAGGGCGAAGAGAACGAAATTATGAAATGCCCCCAATGCCAGTTCGACAACCCCCAGGGATACAACTTCTGCGGCAAGTGTGGCACCCCCCTCACCGTGCCTTATTGCAAAGGCAGATGCAAAAATCCGTCTGTATTCAAGTTCTCAGATGAACGTGGAGAAGGCCCGGGACACCAGGGAGAGCCTCCAGCTTATGCCCGTCGATCACCTCTCGATTATACCCCGCCATTTCTGGTGGAAAGAGTCCTCCAAGTCCGGAGTGCCCTGAAGGGCGAAAGAAAACTGGTTTCGGTCCTCTTCGCGGATGTGGTGGGTTTTACCACCATGGCAGAAAAACTTGACCCTGAAGATGTTCATGAGATCATGGATGGATGTTTTGAGATCCTGGGAAGAGAAATCCATGGGGCCGGTGGAACCATAAACCAGTACACGGGGGACGGCGTTATGGCCCTTTTCGGCGCCCCCATTGCCTACGATGACCTCATCCGTCCGGCGTGCCATGCGGCCCTTCAGGCCCAGAAGCGACTGGCAGAATACAAAAGAAAGATTGCAGATCGCTACGGAGTCTCCTTTCAGATGCGCATGGGGATTCACTCTGGACGGGTGGTGGTGGGGACGATCGGGGACGATCTCCGGCTTGACTATACTGCGCTTGGAGATACCACAAATCTTGCGGCCCGGCTTCAGGCATTGGCAGACCCTGGAGAGATCCTGGTCTCGGACCGGGTGCGCCGCGGAGCGGAGAGCCAATTCCGCTTCCGCGATGCGGGCATTAAGGAGATCAAAGGAAGAAAGGAGCCGGTTCATGCCTTTGTGCTGGTGGCAGAGCAGGATGAGCACCCTTTCAACGACAAAGGGGAGGCCGAAGGCATCCCCTTTGTCGACAGGGAAAATGAAACCGCACTCTTGAAGCAGGCCTTTGCAGAGGCTCTTACGGACGGCCCAAATCTGGTCTTGGTGCTCGGGGAGGCAGGGATCGGCAAGTCGCGCCTGTTGCATCAGTTCCTCGCGTCGGTTCAAGACGATGTGGCTTTCTTGCTTGAGGGCCGTTGCAGGCCTTATGGGCAGACGGTCGCCCTGTACCCTTTGTCCGGCATGTTCCAGTCCTATTTCCGTGTTTCCGACGACGAACCTTTCGAAAAGATCTGGGCAAAGGTCCAAAATCAGTTCAGGGACTTGCCCATTTATCCTCAGATGGGGGAGGCGTTTGGGCTTTTTCAAGAGATCAGAAAAGGGGAGAGCGGCACTGGCGCATCTGTTGCAGCGAAGAAAAGACACCTTTTCAGGTTGATCCGGGATCTTCTGGGCTTCTTCTCGGCCCCAAGAGCGATCATCATGGTCGTCGAAGATATACAGTGGGCCGATGCTTCCACCCGGGCCTTTCTCTCCTATCTGGCCAGCTCTTCAGAGAGGGCATCCGTACTCATCATATGTGCCGGCAGAACCGATCCCGGTCAATGGGGCCCGAAACTGCCGGATCATCTCATCCTGCTCGAACCGCTTTCAGAAAGGGAGGGGGAAAAACTCCTTTCTTCCGTCTTGGGGACCAGGCGTCTTGATCCTCGAATTGCCGGAGAGATCCTTTCCAATGCCGGCGGCAATCCCCTTTTCATGATTGAAACAGCAGAGACGCTGAAACGTCAGGAATTGATGATCTGTGGGTCGGTAAAATGCACCCTCGCCCTGCCTGTCAAGGAGCTAAGAATTCCGGATACGATCGAGGGCGTGCTGGCGGCCCGTCTGGACGCCCTCCCTTTCCGGGAAAAGCAAGTGGCTCAGTGGGCGTCGATAATCGGCAGGGAATTTTCCGTCGGGTTGCTTAAAGTCATCAGTGATGGCCGGGTGGATCTCGCTCAGGCCCTTGAGGGATTAGAAAAGGGTGGAGTGATCGCGAAACTTGAGAACGGAGCGCGATATCAATTCAGACAACAGATGATCCGAGACGTAGCGTATCATACACTTCTTCACAGGGACCGAAAACGCTGTCACCGTTTGCTCGGGGAGGCCATGGAAAGCCTGTATCGGAACAACATCTCGACTCATCTGGCTGCTCTGGCCTATCACTTTTACGAGGCCGAGGATTGGTCAAAGGCCCTCGGTTACACACTAGAAGCGGGGGCCCGGGCCAGGCGATCATATTCCTGTGAGGAGGCGCTCCTCTCCTTTGACCGCGGACTGGAAATTCTCACCCGTTCACATCCGGACGGACACGAAGAGATGGCGCTTCAGCTTTACGGATGGAAAGGCCAGATGCACGCGTGCCTGGGCCAGAGGGAACAGGCCCTGAAGGCCTTTGAGGCGATGCTATCAAAGTCAAGAAGCCTGAATAACCGGCCAACCGAGGCCGAGGCCTGTTTCCGCATCGGATGGATCTCCTTTTACATGCATCAACCCGGGCGAGCGCAGGAATACCTTAAGAAGGCCATTGGCTTAAGCAAGGAAGAAGATTTGGCCGAGATGCTACTCAGGGCATCCAGTTTTCTGGGTTTTACCTATACTGTTTTGGGAAAGCTGGAAGAGGCGCGAACACTCTTGATCAGCTCACTGGATCTCAGCATGGATTTGAAAGACATGGAGGGAAAGGCGTGGAACGCAGCCTATCTCCTTCAGTACTACAACTGGATCGGCGAGTTTGGGGAGGCTCTGCATCTGAACGAGGAGCTCAAAAACCTGAACAGAGAAATCAAGAGCCCTTACTTTAATATCTTTCAACGTTTGACCGCTGGCCTCATCTTGGGAGCCCTCGGAAGAACAGAAGAGGCTCGACGCAGCCTAGAGGCGGGATTTAAACAATTGGAGGCAGGGGATGACCAATTCTGGCGACCCCGCTTTCTCAATACCATGGGATGGACATACTCGGAAGAAGGGAAGATCAACGATGCCTTGAAATTGAACCGGCAGGCCCTGGAAGAGGCGATGGAGAACGGGGATCCTGAGACACTCCATAATGCCGAAATTAATCTGGGTGAAAATTACCTGGCCTTGGGGGACCTTTCAGAGGCGAGCAAGATTTTGGAGAAGACCTGGTCGGAAGTGAAAAGGCCGGGCGTTTTCTACGCCCGCTGGCGTTACAAGACCAGGCTCTTCATCGCGCTGGGAGAGCTCTACAACCAAATGGGCGAGAGAAAGAAGGGTCTTGATTTTATTAGAAGAGCGATGCGTTTGGCGGAACGGCATGGCGTCAGGAAACACCAGGCACGAGCGCTTCTCGTCAGGGGCCGCCTGCTAAAAGGAACCCATCCTTCCCTTGCGCGACGGTCCCTGGAAAAGGCCCTTTCCCTTTCCGAGAAGATGGGAACCCGCCTTCTCTCCATTCAAATTCGGCAGGAACTGCAAGCCGGCCTGCGCGAACCGCACCCACGTTCCTCGCCTCCAATCTAGGTTCATGAACCCATCTCTTCCCGCCGCTTTTATCAAGCCATGACTGCTTCTCTACCCGGATCCTACCCATGATCAACGATGCGCTGTCTCTTATGAAGTTGCTCCAGACCGTCCATTGCAGACCGAAGGGTTTAGTGTAATAATAATTGATAAGAAAGGAGGTGTCGAAGACTCATGGAAGAATTCAAGGATAAGATTCACAGCCTGGTGAAGGACAAGTACTCGGGCATCGCAAAAGGCAGTGGCGATGGAGGCGTACCGTCCTGCTGCGGCGGATCATCCCCCTTTGTCACCATCATGGATCTGGGAAAGGCCCTGGATTATTCTGCAAGGGACCTGAGCGTTGCGCCCGGCGAGGCCAATCTGGGCCTTGGATGCGGAAATCCCATCAGCCGGGCCGGATTGAAAGAGGGGGAGGTGGTCCTGGATCTTGGAAGCGGGGCGGGTTTTGACGCCTTCCTTGCAGCCAGAGCGGTGGGCGCAATCTGGAAAGGTCATTGGTGTGGATATGACCGCGGAGATGGTGGAAAAGGCCGGGAAAAACGCCGAAAAATTAAAGATCGCCAACGTGGAATTCCGCCTGGGGCAAATCGAAAAAATCCCTCTCGACAACAACGTCGCGGATGTGGCCATCTCAAACTGTGTCATCAACCTCTCGCCGGACAAGTCAGCCGTATTTCGCGAGATCTACCGAGTCTTGAAACCCGGCGGGCGGATCACCATCTCCGATGTGCTCCGCTCAGGAGAAATCCCCGAGGCCCTCAGGAACAACCCGTCAGCCTATACCGGCTGAGTGAGCGGGGCCATTTCACCCGATGAGGTGAAACAGATTCTCTCGAATCTGGGGTTTGTGGACATCGACATTGTCCGGAAGGAGAAAAGCGACCAGATCATCCAGGCATGGAACGTGGCCCAGGGGGCCGAAAACGTCGTGTTTTCAGCCTACATTCACGCGAGGAAACCTTAGAGAGGGGGCTCATCTAAAGCAGAAGACAGGGCCGTTGTCCAGATAGACCTTCCTGGGCAGACCCCTTTCAAGCACACCTGAGACATCGAAATACACAAAAAGAGATTCCATATCCTTTTCACGACCTTATTTTAAAACACTTACACATTTCTGGAGGGACGCTATCTAGCTGCGTTTAAAACGTTTTTTCAATCATACAGATATCCATCTATCCCAACATATTCAAGCCTTTAAAATCTGGATACGAATTGTTGACATGTTTGTTTCGAAAGGAAAGCCAAGTTAAAGCAACAGGATATCGGGATGGCCGAAAGGGGGGAGAAACCTGGAGGGAGATCCTATACTTTGAAGCACCCATTTGCTAGAATCTTTCGCACATTTCGTCTATCCAGAAATCGAATTCAGCGGGCTCAGACAGTGAAAAAATCTCACAAATACATAGTCATTTTCCCGCTCATGGTCATCAGCCTCGGGCTTTGGCAGGGTTTGGCCAGCGGCACGACCCAAACCGTTGAACTGCCCGTCACCCTTGATTTTCGCTTTATTCGCTCAATGATCATCTATCAGCTCTTCACTGACCCTGGAGAACGGTCGGTTATCACAGATGAGGAGGGATGCACCCGAATCCAACTGTGGGACCCCGAGGTCTCCGCAGAGGGCAACTTTCTGAAAATCAGGAGCAAATTCAGTCTTCAATTTGGCGTAGGGATCGGCGGTCGCTGCGTCAACCCTGTAGATTGGACGGGATATGTCGCCGTGTTGCAGCGACTCCAGCTTGAAAAGGAAAGCTGGCAGGTGACCTTTGAGACAGTGGACTCTCAGATCTACGATCAGGAAGGAAAGCGGCCTTTGCTGGCGGGTTTCGTTTGGGACCGGGTGAAACCCTTCCTCCACGCCCACATGAATCAGATCAGGATCGACTTATCCAGGCCCATAACAGAACTGCGGAACCTCCTGCCCCTTTTCTTTTCCGTCGATGAACGTGACGAGGCCGTGCGGTGGATCGAAACGATGAGAGCAGGCGACCTCACGATTGGCTCTGCCGCGGTCAAATTGAGTGTCTTCATGGATGTTAACGGCCCGCCCACGGACCATGCGAAGGATGAACAGCGCGCTCCCTTCCGTAGATATGGATCGGCTGATTCGGAACTGGCAGAGTTGGGATGCGTTCTTCGTCTACCAGATTGAGTCTTTGGTGGGACGAACCATTGACGAAGAGGAAAAAAAGATCCTGCTCGACACACTCCTCGAAATTCGATACAGCTTTTCCGGCTCATCGGAAAAAAATCTTGGCAACGATTTCATACGCCGACAATTCACCTGGGCATGGGAACGGGTTTCAGGGATCCTGAGAAGGCACCTTTTTAATGACCCATCGCCGTCCCTGATAAACTACCTCGCCTTTTTCACGGCCTCGGACGCCCTGACAGTCCTTGAAAGGCTCGGTCCTGTGGTCACCATCGACATTTCCCTGGAGGGTCTCCTCAAAGTCGCCCGGCTCCTCAGCCAATCGGGCGAAGCCCCCAGCCTTGACTACGACTATGACATTGACCCGCCGTTACGAAGCCTCCTCGGCCTTGGCCCTCCGCTGGACGAGAGCGGGCCTGCCTTTGACGCCCATGAGTTGGACATGCCCGACACCCTGCCCTTCGAAGAGACACGACCCGAAAACGAGCCTTCTTCTTGGCTTCGGTTGCTTATGCCTGAGGCGTCTGCGGCTGGTCAGGCCCGGATGAGCCTGGCAGAGATTCAGAAATGGATCCCGCCCAAGGAAAAGGAGTATCTCCCTCGCTATCTGCGTGAAATCGAAGAAATCCTTAAAAGCACCTTGAGCGATGTCCTGTCCAGGTCTTCGGTGAAAACCAAATATCACTCGATGTTTCATCGGCTCATAAAGGCTACCGCATGGCAGGAGACCTGTTGGCGGCAATTTGTCGTCAAAGACGGCAAGGTGACATATGTGCTCTCGTACAATCAGTCCTCGGTGGGCCTCATGCAAATCAATGAAAGGGTCTGGCGCGGCATATACCGGCCGGAGAGCCTTCGCTGGAACATCCGCTACAATGCCATGGCCGGTGCCGAAATCCTTGACCTCTATTTTCATAAGTATGTTCTCGCGGAGAGCGCGCTAAAAGACGTGCCGGAGGCTGACTCGCTTGCCGGGATCCTTTATGCCATGTACAACGGGGGTCCCGGGGAGCTTCGAAGGTTCATCGGGCGCGATCGAGGTCATATCGAGAAAGACACCGATCGTCTTTTTGACGAGAAGTATGATCTGGTGAAAAGGGGCAAGCTACTGGAAATCTCGATCTGTCTTTTCGGAGAAAGCCTTTCATGAAAGGGCTGCAACCCACCTTGACCCCACCGAAGCGGTGGTCGGCCTCTGCTTTGCCTTGAAGGCGAGCAACGAAGCGACGATTATGGCCACGAGCAGGGCCGGAGCCGCGAGAATCAGGTAGGCGTTGCGCCACCGGTATCGGGTGATGGCCTCCCCCATCAAAGGAATCAGGATCGGGATTCCGAAACCGACCCCGGACATGGCGATTCGCACCGCGAGGCCCATCAGATCAGGCCGCGCCCCGCTTGATAACCCAATTCAAAGGCCTTTCGGTTCACTTCCAGCTTCGGGCCCGAGAAGTTTTCTTCCACCGGCTTCAAGTACTTTTCTTTTTCAAGCGGTATCCAGTCGAGCCCTGCAAAGGCGCCCACCATGACCACGTTCTGGGCCTGCGGATGGCCCGCCTGCTTGGCGAGCTCGGTTCCCTTTATGATCTTTAAGTCGGAGGCAAGCCGCCTCACCCAGGAGAGCAGTTCGGCCTGCTCCGGATACCGGCTCTTCTTCCGGAGGACATCAAGGGGATAAAAGGGACGGTCGTTCATCACCACGCGAACATCTTCATGGCCGTATTCCCGGAGGATCCGGAAGACCTCCAGTGGCTCAAAGCCAATCATGATATGGCCCTGACCCAGCGGGATCAAAGGACCGTAGAGACGACGGACCGAGAGGCGGATATGGCTTACGACCGACCCCCCACGCTGGGTCGCCCCATAGGTTTCACCAACGCTCACATAACAGCCCTTCTCGCAAAAGGCCTTGGAAATGATATCCGAGGCAAGAATGTTTCCCTGCCCGCCTACACCGGAGACGATAATGTTCGTCGGATCGTGGATCAGTTTCATGTTTGCATCCTTCTTCCCAATGCGGGCCTTCAGCCAAAACCAAATCCCGCCTAGTCTCTTGGTCGCACCACCCATTCGTCATGTGGTTTGAGGCAAGGATCCTACTCCCCTTCGGCAACAATGGCCCCTTGGGGACATATGGCCGCACACACGCCGCAGCCCACACAAAGCACCTCGTCAATCCTGGCTTTGCCCGAGACCTCGTCCCAGAGGTTGGCCGGACAGGAGAAGACGCGGCTGCAAAGCCTTGCGCAGCCACACGCATCACCCAGACAGCGCGCCGGGTCCACGAGAAAACGGGGCCGTTCCCCCCGCTTCCCTCCCTTCAGCGCACACTCCCCCTGAAGCACGAGGACCTGCAAGCCGTCCTGCTTGAGGAGGTCAAGCATGGTCTCGATGGTCTCGTTGACGCGAAAGGTGTCACGCACGGTCACCGGGATCCCCAAACCCGAGATCAAAGCCGGGATTGGCAGAGGATGGGCCGGCTCCCCCATGGCGGTGATCCCGCTTCCGGGGTGAGGCTGATGCCCGGTCATGGCCGTCGTCTCATTGTCAAGAATCACGCAGAGATACTGGGAACCGCTGTTCTTGGCATTGATGAGCGGCGGGATGCCGGCGTGGTAAAAGGTTGAGTCCCCGATCACGGCCACGACCGGCTGACGGAACCCCAACTCCCTGAACTTCCCGAACCCGCTTGCCAAACCCACCCCCGATCCCATGGAGTGAACCGTCGAAACGGTCTCATACCCCGAAGGCATCACCCCCAGCGTGTAACAGCCAATATCCCCCACGACGAAGCCCTGCCTGCCATCCTGGGCCAGCGCCGTCTTGATGGCCCAGTACGAGGCACGGTGGGGGCATCCTGCGCAGAGGCTTGGCAGTCTCAAGGGAAGATCCGGCTCGGGCAGCCCCTGCATTCGTTCTCTCAGGTGATCCCCGCCTGGTTTGAAAGGGATGTCAAGCGCCTTGGCGAGCGCCTGGGTCGCGATATCAGGGTCCATCTCCCCCATACCCCTTGACTTCATCACCCATGGGACGTCCCCCGAGCGCTTTCCCATGAACACGACGTTCGCGGTTGCATCTCTGTTCTGAGCGGAAATGATCTTGACCTGATCTTCGATGAAGGGCTCGATCTCTTCCAAAAAGAGCACCCGGTCGGACCGTTTGAGGTTTTCGAGAATCAGACGTTCCGGTGCGGGCCAAAGGGTCCCCATCTTGAAAATTCCTATCCGGTCCACGGCATCCAGCCGCTCGATCGCCTCAAGCGCGTAAAGGTGACTCACGCCGCTCACAAAGACCATCAGATCCGGCCGTTCGGGGCCTTCGTACTGGTTGAAGGAACTCGTCAAAAAGCGATCCTGGATCAAGTTGAGCCGCTGGTGGACGTTTTCATGGAACCGTGCCGCCGTGACGAATTTTGCCCCCACGGGGAAATCGGGAGACACCGATCCTCTCATCAGCGGGCCCAGGGTCACTGTTGACCGGGCATGGCAGATGCGTGTCACCAGCCTGACAATGACGGGGAGCCGGGATTCTTCCGAGACCTGGAAGGCCCAGCTCACCATGTCCTTGGCCTCCACGGGGCTTGAAGGCTCAAGCAAAGGAATGTGGGCAGGAGGTGCCAGATAGCGGGTATCTTCCTCTTTGACGCTGGAATGGGCTCCCGGATCGTCCGAGACTACGATCACCAGCCCTGCCCGGATCCCTGAAAGGGGCAGGGTCGTGAGAAAATCCATGGCCACATTCAGGCCGTCGGCCTTCATCACCGAAAGCGATCTGAATCCTGCGTAAGAACCTGCGGCCGCCACCTCCAGGGCAACCTTTTCGTTGATGGACCACTCCGCGTAAAGTCCCCTTTCCCGGCCAACGGCCGCCAAACATTCGACGATTTGGACCGATGGAGAACCGGGGTAAGAGGCCACCACCCGGGCGCCGGCCTCAAGGGCCCCCCTGGCCGCCGCTTCGTTACCCGTGAGCATGCACCGCTTTCCCGGTGCATCCAGATTCCAGTCGTATGCAGTCATCCTTCCAATCCTTCCTTAAGATCTAAGTTGACCGATTCTTATCCCTTGTGGCAGGCTCCAAATCCGGTGAATCGTTCAACAGAAATAGGTAATGAAGCTGTCAGCTTGGTCTTCGCCCTTTCGATCGCACAACGCACATCCCACATCTCATATCACGACGCGCCATCCCCTGCCAGGATCCTTCGAACCAGGTCGGCCGGGATCTTCAGGTAGCCGTCCTCCAGCTCCCCCCTTTGTTTCAGCGTTTCCAGTGCCCGCCTTTTCTTAAGGAGCGCATGTAGGGGCAAAGGGAACCGCAGGCCCCGCAAAGGACACAAAGGTCCCGTGAGATCACTTGATCCAGTAACTGCTGTAACCCTCTGTTTTCGGACATGGATCTTCTCCTAAAGGATATGACAAGGAACCTATCACATGAGACTCCGGCGCGAAACCGGAAAAAGGGTGTTTTTTGGCCTGAGATGAAATTTCGTTCGACGATGTTGAACAAATTTCGATCCAGCGTGAACGATTGGGAATGGGGTCCGACCGGCACACCAAGGCCCAGTCGTCAGCGGCTGAGCCGAATGGTTTTCAGCGATGTGTATCAGCCGGATGGAGAGAGCAGTTTCTTCCTGGTGGCCGAACGCAAGCGGAACCGCTGGATCACCCACACGGCCACGAGAAACGCCCCGCCCCAGAGGTCCGTTCCCACCCCGGGCTTCAAGAGCGCGAAGGCCGCCACCAGCAGGGCCAGCCGCAAGGGCCAGTTGAGCTTGGTGACCATGTAGCCCATGACCGCTGAGCCAATAGCCATGCACCCCAGGAGGGCCGTCCCCGTAGCCAGCGCGATCCGCCAGGGGCCGCCTTCCCAGATAAGGACGGGGTGATACACGAAGATGAACGGGACCACATAGGCGATGATGGCCAAGCGCATGGCCTCAAACCCGGTTCGAAAGGGCGGGGCCCCTGCGATACCCGCGCCGGCAAAGGCGGCCAGGGCAACCGGCGGCGTGATGGTGCTCAGGCATGCGTAGTAAAAAACAAACATATGGGCCGCAAGGGGCTCAACCCCCAGCTCGGACAGGATCGGCCCCCCCAGGATGACGGTCAGGATGTAGGCCGCGGAGGTGGTGAGCCCCATGCCGAGGATCAAAGAGGTCACCATGACGAAGACCAGCGCGATGAAGAGGTGCCCGCCTGCGGCCTGGATTACGAGGCTCGCGAACTTCAACCCCAGTCCCGTCTGAGTGACCACGCCGATCACAATGCCGGCCGTGGCGCAGGCCGTCAAGACCTCCAGGGATCCCTTTGCCCCCCGCTCGAAGGTCTCGATGATCTTCTTGAACCCCATCCGGCTGGCCTGCTTGAAGCTGCTCACCACCAGCACGGCCACGATGGCCCAGAACCCCGCCTTCATGGGGGAATAGCCCATGACAAGCAGCATCACCAGGAATGGCGCGGGAATGAGGAGATAACCCTCCTCTTTCATAACCTTCGAAAGGATCGGGAGTTCATCTCGCGGAATCCCCTGAAGGCCCCGTCTCAATGCCTCCATGTGGACCATGTAGAGGAGGGCAAAAAAATAGAGGATCGCAGGAATGATGGCCGCCGTGCAGACCCTGAGATATGGGATTCCCAGCATGTCGGCCATGATAAAGGCGGCCGCCCCCATGACGGGTGGCATGAACTGGCCCCCTGTGGAGGCGACGGACTCGATGGCGCCTGCGAACACCGACCGGTAACCGATCTTCTTCATGAGTGGGATCGTGAAGGAGCCGGTGGAGACAACGTTTGCAACGGCCGACCCGGATATGGTTCCGAAGGTGGCCGATGCGAGGATCGCCACCTTGGCCGGGCCGCCGCGCATGTGCCCCGCAATGGCGTTTGCGAACTTGATGAAGAAATCCCCGGTCCCTGATCCCACCAGAAAGGCGCCAAAGAGGATAAAAAGGAAGATGAAGTTGGCCGAGGCGCCTAAGGGTACGGAAAAAAGCCCTTCGGTGGTGAGAAATTGATATCCGATGAGTTCGTCGAAATACACGCCCCGGTGCCCCCACTCCCCTGGGATATGTTGCCCGAACAGCGCGTATGCCACGCTGACCACGCCGATGATGGTGAGTGCCGGGCCCAGGACCCTGCGGGTCACCTCCAGGGTCACAACGATGACGATGGTCCCGAAAACCAGATCGGCGGTGTTCGCGGCTCCGCCGCGCATGACGATATTCTTGTACTGACCCACGACATAGGCCAGTCCCAGGACCCCTGCGGCCATGAGGATATAGTCGAAGACCCTGAACCATTTTCCCCAACGGGTCCCTTTACCTGCCGGCTTGAGCAGAAAAACAAGCATCACACCGAAGAGGAGGTGAACCCCTCTTTGGATAATGGCAGGCCTCAACCCGAACTCGGCCGTGTAGAGGTGAAAACCGCACATGGCTACGGCCACAATGGTTACAACCCAGCCAAGCAGGCTTTTTCCTTTTTTCTGATCAGCATGGTCAACGGGCATAGCCGAAATTCCCCACATCTGCAGCAGAAGGACCGCCGCAGGGTGTTTCCTGCACACGGATCACCACAACCGTTCCCGGCGAAATGGTATCCGAAAGGGTGTATTCAATCCACCGGAGCGTCAATCGATGATTGGCATGTTCCCGGGCGCCCATAATGAACTCCACCCGATCGCTCATCGATGGAATGTCGTTGATCTCGCCCCACCCATCCTGACGGATCCGCGCACCCGGATACACAAAGCCTTCGCCGTTAAGCATGGACCGAAAGACCATTTTGAAAAGGTGAATCTTCCCGTCTTTCTCGATCCTGTAAAGCTCTTTGAACGGGAATCGATCGTAGGAATGAAGAAACTCGATCTGGAATTCCTCCCCCGGGCTGACGGGGAGGCACAAAAAGCGCTGTCCGCCCTGCTCCGCTTCCACAACCAGGTTGAGCTGGGCGAACAACCCTGAAGCAGGCAATGCCCCGTCAGCCGGGCCAAAGAACGCCAACAGGGACATCAGACATGCCGCCCGCACTGTAAACGTCAAAATCCTGCGCATCCTATCCGAACCAAACCCCACTCAAATTTTCTCCCTCGCGAAATGATCGCCTGTCCGTCTCAGCTCGATCCCTTACCGCGGACGGTTTGTGCGATCTGTGATGCGGCATGCGGGATAGGTAAATCCCCTGCACCCACATCACAGATCGCACATCACACATCCCTATTCCGCCATTGCGCGCGAGATCGCGCATCGGAACCATTATTTGATAACGCCTCGCTCCTTCAGAAATCGCTCTGCGCCGGGGTGAAGCGGAATGGCAATGCTCTTGGTTGCGGTTTCCAGCTTGATCCCTTTGAAGGCCACATGGATCTGGTCCAACTCGGCCTTGTGATCGAACACGGCCTTCATGATGTCGTAGGCCAGTTTTTCATCCATGTCCTTGTTACAGATGAAAATGCCGTAGTATTGAACCGTGGTGAAATCCGTCTTTTGATCCTTGTAGGTCCCCGCCTTGATGGTGGAAGGGGCATAGAAGGGATACTTCTCGCAGAAGGCCTTGATCTTGTCGGGCGCTATGCTCAAAAAGACCATCTGGCGCTGCGTGGCCAGGTCCATGAGCGTGGGGGCAGGGGTCCCCAGGAGGTACATGGCCGCATCGGTCGTCCCGTCCTTCAGGGCCTGCGTGGCTTCCGGCGCGGAGAGGAACTGCTCGTCGATATTATCGTAGGTGATGCCGTACATTTCCAGGACCATTCGGTTGAAGATCTCTGTTCCGGATCCGGCCGCACCTACCGCCACCTTCTTCCCCTTCAGATCTGCCAGCGTCTTGATGCCGGTACTTTCCACGGTATAGAAATCGGCGTCAATGGGATAGGTCGCGAAAAGCCCGCGGATATTGTCCCACTTCTGCTGGGCCTTGAAATCCGCCTCTCCCTTATAGGCGAAGTAGGCGGCATCGGGCATGACGATGGCCAGATCCACCCGCCCACCACCGACATTTCGAATGTTCTCCACCGAGGCCCCGGACGGTTTGGCCGAGGCCGACGTGTCAGGGACATATTTGCTAATCAGGTTTGCGACGCCACCCCCCAGTGGGTACCAGGTGCCGCCCGTGGATGCGGTGGCAATGATCAGCCGTTTCTCGGCGGCCTGGACCCCCAGCCCCATGCCCACGAAGACCACCATGGTCAACAACGCGACGACTAACAGGCTCTTTTTGTCTCTCATCTGTCTCCCCCCTTCTTTCTCGTTAAAGGATTCCGAATTCCAGCCTTTCTCTTTACGCTCTCAATAGGCATGCGTCTCCTCAATCCCCGCCGCCGTTCAGGCCACCGCCACGGGCCGGACCGGTGAAGCCGTGCCCCCCCGGATTTTGAGCGGGGAAACCATGAAAAGAAATTCGTAGGTCCCATCGGCCGCCAGCGGCTCCAGGTTCATGGCCTCCATGATGTGGATGCCGTTTCGGACAAGCAGGATCACGTGCACCGGCAGATTGGGGGTGGGCGTTTTCTCAAGCGCCAGCGTATCTGCGCCCACATAGGCCACCCCCTTTTTCACAAGCCATTCCGCCCCGTCTTCCACAAGCCCCGGGCACCCGTGCTCGTGGGCCACATACTTGTTCGGATCACCAAAGTGGCGGATCCAGCCGGTCCGAATCAGCACGGCATCTCCCTTGGCGATGTCGATTCCCTGTCGGTCCATGGCCCGCTTCAGGGCCTCAGAATCGATCCGGTAGCTCGAATCCAAACAGTCGGTTCCCTCGAGCCCGGCAATATCCAGGAGCACGCCGCGCGTGACGACCGGCTTGACCGTTTCAATCCCAACCTTTTTCAGCCCCTGATAGTCCTGCCATTTGGAGATGTCTTTCACGCCGTGCACTTCCCCCTTCAGGCTGATGTGGCCCAGGGAATCGAAATGGGTCCCCGTGTGACCGCCCGTGGTAAAGAGGTCGTTGCAGGCGGATACCCCGTCCTTGTAAAGGACGTCCCCGTGGAGCTTCGTCAGTGAAAAGGCAAAGGGCGGGTGATTGGGATGGTGCGGCATCCCCACGTAGTACTCCATTCCCAGGTCATAGACCTTTCCCTTGTGAATCAGTCCCTTCAATCTTTCCGGGTCCATTTTAGCTTCCCTTCTTCAAGAGGTGGTTGGCGATGATAAGCTTCTGGATTTCCGACGTCCCTTCGTAGACACGCAGGGGGCGGATTTCGCGGTAGAGACGCTCCACGGTCGAGCCTTTCACGACACCCATGCCGCCGTGGATCTGGACGGCCTGGTCGATGGCCCTAAACGCGGCCTCCGTGGCGAAAAGCTTGGCCATGGAAGAATAGACCGATGCATCGGGTTCCCCCCTGTCCTTTTTGAGGGCCGAAAGATAGACCAGGCCCCGTGCCGCCTCCATCTCGGTTGCCATTTCAGCCAGTTTGAAGGCCGTGGATTGAAACTCGACGATCTTTCGTCCGAATTGCACCCTCTGCTTGCCGTAGCCGATGCTCTCCCTCAAGGCGGTCTTGGCCATTCCGACCGCCGCTGCGCCGACGGACATCCGCATGAGATCCAGGGTGCGCATGGCTAGCTTGAATCCGTCTCCCAAGGGGCCGAGGAGGTTTTCTTTCGGCACCTTGAGCCCATCGATTTCAAACTCGACGATATCGTGGCTGGCCATCAGCTCGATACGCCAGGCCACCTTCCACCCCGGCATGTTCCGTTCCACGATAAAGGCGGAGAGACGGGTTTGGTCCTTTTCCACCGGGGTCTTTGCAAAGAGCACCCCCACGTTGGCCGAATATCCATTGGAAATGAATCGCTTCCGTCCGTTGATCACGAAGAAATCCCCGGAAGGCTCAGCCATTGTCTTGATGGCGGCCACATCCGAACCGGCCTCCGGTTCGGTCAGGCAGAAGGTCGCAAGGATCTCCCCCTCGGCCAAGGCAGGGAGATAGTGTTTTTTCTGTGCCTCACTGCCGGCAAGCACAATGGGCGTCCCGCCCAGCCCCTGCATGGCCAGCGTCGTATCCGCCGGGCCGTAAACACCGGCAAGGACCTCCCTTGCGAGACATATCCTGACGGCGCTCACACCCATTCCCCCGTACTCGACGGGAAACAATATTCGGAAGAGGCCCGCGCCGGCAAGCGACCGCTTCAGCTCGTCGGGGACGTCGTTGATCTCCCCCAGCTTTTTTCCCAGCGGCGCCAATTCCTCTTCCGCATAACGCGTGCACTTGGCCTGAAAGGCCCTGTCCTCAGCTGAAAGCAATGTGTCCATTTTTCCTTCCTTCTCGGGTTGATTCATAAGCCCCTATCCGGGCACGATCCTTTTCAACCACCCTTCTGGGCCAGTTCCTTTTTTAGGATCTTTCCCGTGGTGTTTTTCGGCAGCCCGGACATGATCGCTACCTGCCTTGGGATTTTGTAGGCGGCGAGATGGAGACGGCAGAAGTCAACGATGGCCTCAGGCGTAAGTCGGCTCCCCTCCTTGAGCGACACAAAGGCCTTGGGGACCTCTCCGAGGTTCGGGTCTTTCAGGCCCACCACGGCCGCTTCTGAGATCTCTTCATGGAGGTAGAGGACCTCTTCGATCTCTCGGGGGTAAATGTTATACCCACCCGATATGAGCATTTCGTCTTTGCGCCCTACGATGAAGTAATAACCGTCCTCATCCTGGCGGGCCAGGTCCCCGGTGCGCACCCATCCGTCCCTTATGGCGGCCGCCGTGGTCTCGGGCCGGTTCCAATAGCCGGGGGTCGCATTGGGGCCGCGAAAGACCAACTCTCCGACCTCTCCTTTCGCGACCTCGTTTGAGTCTTTATCCACTAGACGGGTCGAGACCCCGGAGACGTTGACCCCGATGGCGCCAACCTTCCGGATGCCGTATACCGGATTGGCGGTGACGAGACCCGTGGACTCCGTGAGCCCGTAGACTTCCAGCACCGGAGCCTGAAACCGCGACTCGAATCGGGTCAGGTGTTCCGCGCTAAGCGATGCCCCGCCAGAGAGGGCCATGCGGAGCGCTGGGGTTTTTCTGGGGTGCTCGTCGAAGGCGTTGAGCAGGTAACCGAACATGGTCGGGACCCCTGGAAACCAGGTGACCCCATCCCGCTCCATGGCCACCATGGCCTGCTCGGTCTGGAAACGCTCCATCACGAGCACACATCCCCCGCTGTTGAGGCTGCCGAAGACGGGGCTTGCGTTGGCAAAGATGTGGACGAGAGGCAGGCAGGCAATGGTCACGTCCGTCTCCCGCAACCCGTAGTTCTGAGCGGTGTTGCCCCCTCCAAACACCAGGTTGCGATGCGTGAGCATGACCCCTTTGGGGCTCCCTGTGGTCCCCGACGTATAGAAGATGAAGGCAAGGTCATCGGCCTTACCCCCCTCGGAGAGATCCGGTTTGAGCGGACCGCATTCCTTCTCCAGGCATCGGGCAAGCGGTTCTCCCGACGCTTTCATGATGATTCGCTCAAGGGATGTGACTGACGGTCGCACCCCCTCCAGAAGGGTCTTAAAGGCGGCCGTCGTGATCACCATCCGGGACCCTGAATCGTTGAGGATATAGGCGACTTCTCTCCCCGTGTAGGCGGTGTTGACCGGCACGGCAATGCCCCCCGCCTTGATGACGGCCATGTAGGCGAGGATGAAGTCCGTATGATTGGGGTGAAGCAAGGCGACCCGGTCGCCCCGCGTGATTCCCAATTTTCTGAGACCCCCGGCCATCCGGTCGGTCTCCTGGTCAAACATTTCGTAGGTGTATCGGGTATCCGTGTTGAGGTCACGCAGAAAAAGGCGATCCGCATAGCGTTGGGTCTTTCGCTTTATATGCTCCGTCAGACAGGGTGTTGTCATGGGGAAATGCCTCCGCAAGCCTGCCTCAGGAAGATTTCGACTCTTCTTCCCAGTCAACGGCCCAGCCGGCACCCCCTCCCCCATCCACGAACAGGGTCTGGCCCGTGATGAAATCCGAAGCGCTCGACGCAAAGAGGAGCACGGCGCCCGCCAGGTCTTGAATCCTTCCGATTCGCCCGAGAGGAGAACGCTTGGCGATTTTGTCGTACCGTTTGGGATCGCTCAGCCACTCCCGCGTGAGCGGTGTTTCCATGTAGCTCGGGGCGATACCGTTGACAGTGATCTTATAGTGCCCCCACTCCACGGCCAGAGCGCGGGTCATGTGGTTGATCCCGGCCTTGCTGATGCTGTAAGGCGTCAACCACGGGACCGGACGACCACCGGCTGCGGACGACACGTTAATGATCCTTCCACCCCCCTGCCGCATCATCTGTCTTGCCACCGCCTGGGCGCAAAAAAAGGACCCCTTGAGGTTGGTGCCGAGCACCTGATCCCACTCGCCTTCGGTGAAATCAATGGCAGGCTTGCGGACGTTGGTCCCTGCGTTGTTCACCAGGATGTCGATCTTTCCCAGTCGCGCAACGGTTTGCTCGACCATGGGCGCCAGGGTCTCCACGCGGGAGATGTCCGCGTAGAGGGAAACGGCCTTCCCCCCGCCTTGCCGAATCTCTTCTGCGGCCGCCTCTGCCTCTTCCAGGTGCCGGCTCGCCACGGCGACCGCGGCCCCATTCCGTGAGAGAAGGCTGGCCAGATAAAGGCCGATGCCCTTGCTCCCCCCGGTCACCAGCGCCGATTTGTCGCTCAAATCGTACGGACTAATTTCCTTCATTCTGCTCCCCGCGCAACTTAGGTTAAGCTTTCATGTTCGGGTCCAGCACCACCTTCAACGGCATCTCGCCCGGCTCCGCGCCCGAGACCAACCGGATGGCCTGTTCGGCCTGAGCCAGCGGCAGACGGTGGGTGATCAACCGGTCAAAGGGAAACCGTCCCTCGCGTGCCATCTTGATGGCAGCTCGGACCGAACGGAAATCCTGGGAAAAGACCCCGACGAGCTTGATCTCGTTGACGACCGCGCGATCCAGATTCAAGGGGACCTCTTTTCCCTTGTAAATCCCGGGGAGGACCACCGTCCCCCTCCGGCCCGCCAGGGCCAGGGCCAGTTGTGCCCCTTTGGGGTGGCCTGTGACGTCCATGACCACGTTGGCCATCTTTCCGGCCGTAATCTCTGCCAGGCGCTTCACAGGGTCCACCTCGTCCGCGTTAAGGGTGACATCCGCACCGAACTCTTTGGCCATCTCCAGTCTGGGTTTGTCTCGAGAAAGACCCACGATCACGATGGGATTGGCACCCGACGTCTTGGCCACGGCCACAGCGGCCAGCCCCTGCTGGCCCGGGCCCACGATGGCCACCGTGTGGCCGATGGAAACCCCGCCGATGTGGTTGAGCCAGCGGATTCCGTTTCCAAGGACTGCACAGATAAGCACTCCAACCTCCGGCGAAATTTCATCCCCGATTTTGTGGACCATGGCGTTTGGGTGGATGTAGACGAACTCACTGTAGCCACCGAAAAGGTGAGGCGGTCGTTCACATGAGATCATGGAACCGTAGGTGTAGTTCATTTCGCAGAGCGTGTAGTTGCCGGAAACGCAGGAATCACAACGGCCGCACCCAAAGGCGTACTCAATGACCACCCGGTCTCCCTCCTGGACCCCGAGCCGCCTGCAGGCCCCGTCCCCCATCTTCGCGACCCGGCCCACGATCTCGTGACCCAGAATGATCGGGAACGGCCGTGGCCCCCGGGTTGCCCGTCCTTCAAATATCCCCGGGTCCGACCCGCAGACCCCCACAAGCTCCAATTCCAGAAGTCCGTCGTCATCGCCGATTTCCGGGAGGTCGAAGGTCCGCATCTCCAGCGTCTTTGGCGCAACCAATACGACGGCCCTGCATTGCTTTTTCATTCGGATTCTCCCCAACGATAATCAGGTGACGGCCATCATCGAACAGCTTGCCGAGTTTCCAACCTGGTTCCGCCCCCTTTACTGACTACTGACTACTGCCCACTTATTACTGCTCACTGCTCGCTTATCCTTCCCCTGCCTTTACTGATTACTGATCACTGGTCACTGATCACTGCCCTTTCCCTGCCTTTACTGATCACTGGTCACTGATCACTGCCCTTTCCCTGAGCTCTGTCTTCAAGATCTTTCCCGAAGGATTCCTTGGGATGTCCGCCACAAACGTGACGACCCTCGGCTTCTTGTAGCTTGCCAGGTGCTCCCGGCAGTGCTCCACCACCATCTCTTCCGTAAGCTGCCCGCCCTTTTGAATCACGACAAAGGCCCGCACAGACTCTCCCCACAGAGGGTCTGAAAATCCAACGACGGCCGCATCAACGATGAGGGGATGCATGAGCAGCACCTCTTCAACCTCGCGCGGATAGATGTTTTCTCCCCCACTGATGATCATATCCTTTTTCCGGTCCACGATAAAGAGGTAGCCGTCCTCGTCTATCCGCGCCACGTCCTCTGTGTGCAGCCATCCGCCGCGCAAGGCTTCACGGGTGGCCGCCTCCTGGCCGTAGTAACCCAGCATCATGTTAGGGCCCCTCGCGACCAGCTCTCCCAACTGACCCGGAGGCAAGGGGTTGTCTGACTCGTCGACGATGCGGACCTGAACAAAGGGCACGGCCTTGCCAACGGATCCCTCCTTGCGGACGGAGTCCTCACCCCTCAAGATGGTGATGGTCGGCGAGGCCTCGGTGCAACCGTAGACATCATAGATCCCTTTCACGTTCGGAAAGAACTGCTCAATCCGTCGCTTGGTTTCAAGCGGCAGGATCGCCGACCCAGCCGTGCACTTGGTTATGGAAGATCGGTCGTAGCGATGTGATTCTGGGTACTGCATGAGGAGACTATACATGGCCGGGGAACCCGAGATGGTGGTCGCCCCCTCCCGCTCGATGACTTCCAGGACGTGAGGAGGATCAAACCGCCTGATCAGGATGGACGTGCCGCCCAAGGCGATCTGGATCGTGAGATGGTTGTTGAGGGCGGCCGTATGATACAAAGGGCCGATGATCAGGGCCTTTTCACCCTCCCGGTCCTCGCGGCCAAACATGGTGTTCACAAGGTTCCACATGACGGCACGATGCGCAATGACCGCGCCTTTGGGTCTCCCTGTTGTCCCGGAGGTATACATGAGCTGGCAAGGGTCCCCTTCCTCGACGGCCACATGGACCTCCTCCGTATCCCCTTCGGCCACCAAGGCCTCATAATCCATGGCCAGCCCCGGATTCGAAACGTTGGTCGCCACGAAAACCTTCACGCCTCTCAAACCGTCCTGAATGGCGGCGATCCTGTCGTGAAACTCCCCATCATAAAAGAAGACCGATGCGCCCGAATCGTTGATAATATATTCAATCTCCGGTCCCACAAACCGGAAATTCACCGGTGTGACAACCGCGCCGATACGAAGGGCCCCGAAGTAGGTCTCCACAAAGTGATTGGAGTTGTAGAACATGACCGCGACGCGGTCTCCCCTTTTTGTGCCCCTTCGTGCCAGCCCATTGGCCAGTCGGATGACACGTTCCTCAAGCGCCTTGTACGTCCAGCGGTGATTGAGATAGACGAGCCCATTGCGCTCGGGGAACTTGATCACCGTGTTCTTGAGCAAATCGCTTACATTCATCAGAGGGTCTTCCGGATCGCGCGTGACTGAGCGTTTGAGTGCATTTTCAAAGTCTAACGGGTGTGAGGGATGGTTCCTTTGGGTCAATGGCCTAAAAAACGACCCTTGAAAAGAAAAAGGACGAACCGGATTCCTTTCCATTATAGGTTGGATGTCTACCAAAGCGACCATAGGCCGTCAAGGCAAAAGCCCTGGGCACAGCATTGGTTTGGTTTTAGACTGCCCCACCGAGACCTACGGTCTTCCTCACCATTCTCAACGTCAAACCCGGCAAGGAAAGGAAATGTGACGATTCAATCTGTCGATCGCGAGGAAGCGGTGGAAGACCTGGCCTGCATCGGCGCGCCCCTTTTCGAGAGAAGCGGAATCGTGGCCGGTTCCCTGAGCCTCTCCGGGCCGCCCAGCCGTGTATTGGGAAAGCGGATGGAGACCCTCGCAGAAGGTTTGGTCCTCACCGCGGCTGAGATCTCACGATGCATGGGATACGTGCACGACCCTGCCACCCGTGTGCCGGCCATCCATGAAAGCTCCTGATCGACCTCGCACTTCCCCCATCATGATTGAACTTCACCATGGCTGTTCGCTGCATCGCTCAAGGCCAAACGCTTTCTCCTAACCCGGCCAAGCCGGAACCAAACAGGTTTCGGGTTTCAGGCCTGACCCCTGAACACTGAAACCTCGAACTGTGACCGTTTTGCGCGCAATCTTACCGCTAAAACAACTTACTGGGGAGCCAGGTGGCAAGGGACGGGAAAATCATGACGAGGGCCAGTCCGGCCACCTCCACCAGCGTGTAGGGGATCACGGATCGATAGATGTCGGCCATGGTTATCCCAGGAGGCACGATCCCTTTCAGGTAAAACAGGTTGAACCCGAAGGGAGGCGTCATGTAGCCGATCTCCATGTTGATGGTAAACAGGATCCCAAACCAGAGCGGATCAAAACCATGAGCCTTTATTACAGGTAAAAAAATGGGCGCAGTGATCATCATGATCCCTGCAGGGTCCAGGACCATGCCCAGCAGAAAGAGCACCGCCTGGATGAAAATCATGCTCCCCCACGCGCCTCCCGGGATATGCTTCATCAGGTTTTCCACCAGGGCGGGCGCCCCCATTCCGTGATAGGCCGCACTGAAACAATACGCCCCAAAAAGGATCCACATGATCATGCCCGTGATTCGAAAGGTTCGAAGGCAGGCTTCGTTGATCCGGGTCCAAGTCAGCTGACGGTATGCCAGACCCGATATGAGTGCGCCCAGAACTCCGGCCCCCGCGGCCTCGGTGGGGGTGGTGATCCCAAAGACAATGGAGCCCAGAACCATGACCACGATAAGCAGGGGAAGGATGACCGCCTTCAGGGCCCTGAATTTCCTCACCCAGTCCCCGCGCTCCTCGGGGGGCAGCGATGGTCCCAAATGCGGCTGAAACAGGCAGCGCAAGGCGATGTAGAGAGAGAGCATGAAGGCGATCAAAAGACCTGGCATAACGCCGCCGGCGAAAAGGCGCCCCACGGAGTCACCGGATATGAGGGCGTAGATGATCATAATCACGCTGGGGGGGATCAAAATCCCCAGGCTCCCCCCTGCGTTGATGCAACCCAGCGCCAACTCCTTGTCGTAGTTGTACTTCATCATGGAAGGCAACGCGATGGTACCCATGGTCACCACCGCCGCACCGCTGATGCCGCACATGGCTGCGAAGATGGCGCAAATCACCACCGTACCGATGGCGAGCCCGCCCTTCACCGGGCCGAACCAGAGATACATCATCTCATAGAGATCGTTGGCAGTTCCTGACCGCTCGAGGATCATGGCCATGAAAATAAAAAGTGGAATGGCCACAAGGGTGAATTTATTCATGGCCCCCCATGACTGGGCGGCAACCATATAAAAGGATTCCGGCCCCCAGGTAAAGTAGAGGAACACAACAGAAACCCCACCCAGGACAAAAGACAGGGGCAACCCCAGAAGGAGAAACACCAGGAGCAAGAAGAAAAAGAGGAATGTCAATATTTCTATACTCATAGCGTTTCCCTTTCTCCTGCATCTTCGGGCTTGAACTCTGTCCCGGTTGAGAGCGCTAGGACATCACGGGTCAGCTTGGCGATCCCCTGCAGGAGCAGGAGCAGGGCGCCGATGGGGATCATCATCTTCCATGGATAGAGGGGTACCGCCCACGCCGAGTTGGAATGCTCCAAGATGGAGAGGGATTCCCAGGCCAGGGAACCGCCGTAAAGAAACATCATCCCGCAGAAGAGAAAAAAGAGCGAAAAAGTGAAAATATCAATCGCGGCCCTAGTCCTGATGCTGAAGCGGGAGTAAATGATGTCCACGTTTACATGCCCACCCCAGCGCAATATATGTCCTCCAGAGAGGATCACGTACATGCCGAATATCAATTGAGTGAGCTCATTGCCCCAAACGGTAGGGGCATTGAAAAAGTAACGCCGAATGACCTCGCTCAGGACAAGCAAAAACATGGCAAGGACACCGTACGACAACGCCTTACCCACCCAATCATTCAGTGCGTCTATGAAACCAAGAATCGCTGTCAAGGTTCGCACTCATTTTCTCCCTGGCTGGACACACCGCGCCCGCTTTCAGCACGGTAAGCGCCCTGCGTGCCTCTGAGCGGGCCGGTCGTCCTGAAGGGGCCTGCCATTGCAGGCATTAACCCGGTCAAGATGGTCCTGTTTCAGCTCTCTTACTTGATTCGACCCATTTTTCTGTTGAAGTCCTTGAGCATTTCCACGGCCTTGGCACAGGCCGCATCTTTCTGTGCCACCTCATCCCATATTTTCAGGGCTGCAGTCTGCATTTTGGCGTATTCCTCGGGAGACATGGTGATGAGTTCCACACCCAGCTCCTTCTGGACCTTACTCAGGACCGTATTTTCCTGATAAACATATTGATTTGTTCGGAGCCAGAATTGCTCTTCGAGTGTGCTGGTCAGGATCTCCTGAATGTCCTTGGGCAGGGTATCAAAGGCCTTTTTATTAATCATCCAGATGTCCGTGGCTGCCACGTTGAGGGCCGGTCGCAAATGGTACTTGCACACCTCGTAGAACTTCATGCTGTAGCTTCCCTGCACGGCGCCCCAATGGGCACCGTCTACGACTCCCGAGGCGAGGGCCGCGTAGATTTCGCCACCCGGGATTTCGGAGGCCGCCGCGCCGATGGAAGTCAGGAATTTCTGCAGGATGCCTGAAGAGCGAAGCTTTAATCCCTGGAAGTCTTCGAACTTGCGTACCGGTTTTTTGAGGGCGAGCTCCGTGGGATAGACCTTGTCGGTAAAGTAGATGAGACCCTGCTTAGCGAACTCATCCTTGAGCATTTTTTCGAAGCCGAGCCATTGGTGAAAATAGGCCGCTTCCCAGACTTCGCCGAAATTCAGCGGAAGACCGGATGCCACATTTAGAAGGGGGACCTGGGCCATGTCATAAGCCGAGGACGTGATGGCGATTGGCACCATGCCCCTCTTTACGGCGTTGAAGTTCTCCTTGCCGGGGACCAGGGCACCCGCCGGGAAGGGCTCGATGATGAGCCTGCCTTTGGTGCGCTCCTTGATGCGTTCGGCAACCACCACCAGACTGTCATGATACGAAGAACTTGCCATTGGCCAGTGGGCCGGACATTTCCACGTGATGACCTTATCGGCGGCATGCGCGTTGCCGAGTCCGGAGATCATCACCAGCATGCCTAAAAGCCCGGCGAGCGCTGCACAAAAGACGAAAGACCGTATTCTCATCTCATCTCCTCCTTTTCGTGAATGGGCAATTCGTGGATCCTGGGGCCAGACCTCTGAATGGGACGGATCACCACCCCCTTTCCCTGTCAATGGTCACAAGCTGCTAGCGTAATTGAGCTGTCTACCAAAATTAAACTCCGAGCTCGGTCAATTAACACCCGACGAGTACCCTAATGAAAAGCAAAATGTCAAGGGAATTTCAGCGACATTGTGGAGCCTGGGTTCAGAGATGGGTAGAAAAACAAAGTGCAACTTGAAATATTAACTTGACATGCATGCATCAGTTTTTTTTAAACTGTAAAAAATCTTTTGGTCCTCTTTTCCCTTTCGTGTTTTGTGGTGGTCTTCCCGCAATTGAGACATTCATTCTGTGTCGTGCAAGTCCGGAAACGGACGATTTCGGATGAATCCTAAACCTATGACGTATCCGGGAGGCCGTGGTGGCACCTAGACCTGCAAAGCAAAAGAAGTCACGTAAGGCCATGAAAAACCCAGCCAAGCAGGCCGCCATTTTGATGGCCGCCCTGAGGATCTTTGCCGTAAAGGGATTCCATGAGGCACGGATTTCCGACATTGCCAAGGAGGCCCGGGTCTCAGAGTCCACCATCTACGAGTACTTTTCCGCAAAGGAGGAACTGCTCTTCTCCATCCCAGCAGAGATCATCAGTGAGTACCTGAAAAAGAATCAGGAGATTTTCCAGTACACCTGGGGGGCCAGCAATAAGCTCAGAACCCTCATTCACAGGCACCTGAGTCTCTATGCCCAGAATGAGGACTACGCCAATGTGGTGATGCTTATCCTCAAGGGGAACCGCAATTTCCTCCACACCGACGCCTACAAGATCGTGCAGGCCTCCGCCAGATTGACGACCCAGGTGTTGGAGGAAGGAATCAGGACTGGGGAGTTCCGATCGGACCTCAAACCAAACCTCGTTCGGGCCATGATCTGGGGGACCATTGAGCACCTGGTTATCCGAAGAAGCCTGCTTGGAAAACCAGAAGACCTTCTGGCCTTCGCCGACGACATCACCAACACCATTCTCAACGGAATCGTTGTCCCTAAGAGCGAGGCGACGCTGAACGTCCATGTCACATTGACCCACCCGAATAAGGAGTGCGGTGCAATTCCAAATCAAGGGAGTTCCAAATGAACCTGGCTGAGTATCTTGAACATTCCGCAAAGAACCACCCCGACAAGGTGGCCATTCGGCATGAAGGCCGTCAGGTCACCTTCCGGGAACTTGACACGAACTGCAACCGGCTGGCAGGAGGGCTTGGCGCGCTGGGGTTGTCTCCGGGGGAGCGCTGTGTGGTCATGATGCCAAACAGCATTCAGTCGGTGACGGTTTACTACGCCCTGGCCAAGCTCGGCGCCGTGGTGATCCTGGTCAACTTTCTATACAAAGTCCACGAACTCTCGCACATCTTTTCGGATTCCACGCCCAAGGCCTTTATCGGGGCCGCAGCTCACCTGGAAGAACCCCGAAAGGTGCTCAAGAGCATAAAGGGAGGGCCAACCATCCGCCTGGCCCTGGGTGCTGCAGACGACCCTGATTTCCAGGATCTGGAAAGCGTCTATAGCAATACGACGGTGTTTCCAACCCACGCTACCCAGGATCACGATACCCTCAATATCCTTTATACCTCGGGAACCACAGGGGTGCCCAAAGGCGTGATGCTCTCCCACTGGAATCTGGGCCGCAATGCCAAGGTCGTCGCCGAGATGAGGGGCTACATCGAGCCGGACACGGTTGTCATCGGTGTGCTCCCGCTGTTTCACATCTACGGCATCACCAGTGTCATGAATGTATCTATGTACCTGGGCCTGACCATCCAGCTCTTCTCCCAATTCGAGCCTGAGGGGGTGATCGAAACCGTTGAAAAGGAGAACCATACCCTTTTCTTTGGAGTCCCCACCATGATCAATCGCATGATCCAGGTCGCATCCGAAAAACCGCCCCGTCGAAGCTCCCTCAAGTTTTGCATTTCCGGGGGGGCATCCCTTCCCGTGGAATTCATCAAGCGTTTCGAGCGCCTCTTCAACACCAAGATCCACGAGGGTTATGGGCTCACAGAATGCGCGGTTTGCGTGGAAAACCCCTATGGCAGGCCAACCAAGCCCGGTTCCATCGGCCAAGCCATTCCGGAGTTCGCTGCAAAGGTGGTCGATGAGGAGGGGAAAGAACTCCCTGTGGGCAAGCCCGGGGAACTGATCGTCAAAGGGCCTGGCGTCATGGAAGGCTACCTCAACCGGGAAAAAGAGACCGCTGAGACCATCAAGGATGGATGGCTCCATACGGGTGACATCGCCCGGATAGACGAAGAAGGTTTCCTTTACATCGTGGACCGAAAGAAAGAGCTCGTCATACGGGGCGGCTTCAACGTCTATCCAAGAGAGGTGGAAGAGGTCCTCTACCAGATCCCGGAGGTGCTCGAAGCCGCGGTCTATGGTGTGCCTCATAAGGACCTGGGGGAAGAGATCGCCGCCGTGGTGGTCTTGAAGGAAGGCGCCCGCATCGATGACAAAGACATCCAGGCATACGTCAAAGAGCGGGTGGCGCCCTACAAGTACCCTCGGATTATCAAACTGGTTCAGGAGGTGCTCCCCAAGAGCGGTTCGGGCAAAATCCTCAAGAAAGAGGTCAAGAAGCTTTATGGGACCGTGAGCTAGGGGACCGCAAAAACTGAGTTAACCCTTATTCACTCATCAATTATGCTTCAGGAGGTTTATTATGAGAGACGTTGTCGTTGTTGGTTACTTGAGGACCGCCCAATCCAGATCCAGACCGAACGAACCCGAAAGGGATGTGTTCCATAAGCTCAGGGCGGACGATCTCCTTTCACGCATTCTCCCGGAGGTGCTCAGACGGAGCAAGGTGGACCCCAAGGAAGTGGATGATTTCATCGTCGGGGCCGCCGTGGGCGTCTATGAGAATTGGACCTATGGGGGGCGGCTCCCCCTTCTCCTTGCCAACCTCCCCGAGACCATCCCGGCCAAATTCGTGGATCAGCAGTGCGGTTCGGCCATGGCCGGCATCCACATCGGGTTCCTGGAGATCGCGGGAGGCTTTGCGGACACGGTCCTGGTGGGCGGGATGGAGCACATGACCCGAAATTACGGTGCCAACCTCAGGGCAAAGGAAGGCGCCATGAGCCCAAACCCCCGGTTCCTGAACGATGAGGCCATGAAGCACTGGGACTACAAGACCCTCTCCAACATGGGGTTCACGGCCGAAAAGCTGTTTACGCAAAGGGATTTCACCAGGGAGGACATGGACCGGTGGGGCACCCGCTCGCACAATCTGGCTGAGAAGGCCCAAAAGGAAGGCTTTTTCAAGGGCGAGATCATGCCCATCGAGGCGGAACAGGCCGACGGCTCCATGATGGTCGTGGACAGAGACATGGCCGTCATCCGAGGCGCGACGTTTGAGTCCACCAACAAACTCAAGCCGGCCTTCAAAGAGGGCGGCGTGATCACAGCCGGAAACTCCTCACCCTTGAATGCGGCCGCCACCTCGATGATTCTCATGTCCAAGGAAAAGGCGCGGGCGAAGGGCTTGAAACCCATGGCCACCATCCGTTCCATCGGTTTTGCGGGGGTGGACCCGACGATTATGGGCGTCGGCCCCGTGCCGGCCTCGCGAAGGGCGCTCAAGGCGGCAGGGATGGAGGCAAAGGATATCGACTACTGGGAGATCAATGAGGCGTTCTGCATCGTTGCCTTGAATTGCATCAAGGAGCTCGGCCTCGATCCGGACCGGGTCAACGTCATGGGGGGCGGCACGGCCATCGGACACCCCCTTGGCGCAACGGGAAACCGCTTGGTGGGGACCCTGGCACGTATCCTCAACCTGAAAGGCGCCCGGTATGGCTGCGCCAACGCCTGCTGCGGCGGCGGACAGGGGGTTGCCACCATCATCGAACGGGAAGACTACGAATGGTGAAAGAAACAAAAACCATCGTTACCGTAGCGGTCACGGGCGGCGTGGGAGACAAGACAAAACATGCGGCCCTCCCCGTCACACCCAAGGAGATCGCAGACAGTGCTTTGGAAGCCCACTCGGCGGGGGCGAGCGTCGTTCACGTCCACGTGAGGGACCCGGCCAACGCCGAGCCTTCCATGGCCTTTGGGCTTTATCAGGAAGTCTTTGAGAGAATCCGGGCCGGATCGGATATGGTCATCAACCTGACGACGGGGGCCGGTGCCCGTATTGTCCCGGATGATTCAAATGCCGTGGGCCTGGGGCCCGGGACGACCTGGAGCTCTCCTGAAAAGAGGACCGAGCACGTGGTTAAGTTGAAACCGGAGCTCTGTTCCCTGGATGTGGGCTCCATGAACTTCGGGCCCCGCGTCTTTGCGAATCTGGTCCCCCATGTGGAGGATATGGCCCGGCGAATCAAAACGGCGGGGGTCAAGCCGGAACTGGAGGTCTTCGACCTGGGTCATATTCGGATAGCCAATTGGCTCATTGAGCAAGGTCTCGTGGAGGGCACACCGCTCTTTCAGTTGTGCCTGGGGATCCCTTGGGGGGTCCCTGTCAGTTCAAAGAACATGCTGGTCATGAAAGAGGCCCTTCCCCCGGATGCCGTGTGGAGCGGGTTTGCGATCGGGTCCGATAGCTTTCCCATGGTAGCCCAGTCCGTCCTGCTCGGAGGGAATGTAAGGGTCGGGTTCGAGGACAACTTCTATCTTCGTCGTGGCCTGCCCGCCCAAAGCAACGCACAACTGGTGGAGAAGGTCGTTCAGATCCTGAGGGCACTTGACCGGGAGCCGGCAACACCTGTCGAGACGAGGGAAATATTGGGGCTCTAACGTTAAGCCCCATGAATCAAGCGCCAAGAGCGCATCGCAATTTGCTTCAAAGGAGACAACGTCATGAGAACGAAAGAACAGTGGCTGGAAGGGATCTACAAGATGAAAAGGAACCTGTTTCTGGGGGGGAGAAGATCGGGCGCGATCACGAAAGCCTGATCCCCACCACCAATGTCATGGGACTGACCTTCGATCTTGCCGCTGATCCTGAATTTGAAGGCCTGCTCACGGCCACCTCTCACCTCACTGGACAGAAGATCAACCGGTTCTGTCACATCCACCAGACCACGGAAGACCTTCACAAGAAGCAGGACATGACCCGGAAGATCTGTCAGGCCGCCGGGGGATGCATCCAGCGCTGCATGGGGACGGATGCCATCAACGCCATCTACACGGTCTCCTATGAGGCCGACAAGGAAAACCCGGGAGCCACCGAGTATCACAAGAACTTCAAGGATTGGCTCACCCGGTTTCAGGCCGAGGATCTGGTCGGGTGCTGTGCCCAGACGGACGTTAAGGGCGATCGGATGAAGCGGCCCAGCGAGCAGCCTGACCCGGACTCCTACGTGCACGTGGTCGAGCGGAAGCGCGACGGTATCGTGGTCCGCGGCTGCAAGCTTCACATCTCCGAGGCGGCCGTGGCGGACGAGATCCTCGTGGTCCCCACCCGCGCCCTCATGGCGTCGGACAAGGATTATGCGGTCTCTTTTGCGATTCCGGGGGACTGGGACGGACTGAAACAGCTGGTCACCGCACACAATTATCGGGATCGAAAGCACTTCCCCAAGGGTTTCAACGCGGGGAGCTGCGACTCCTACATGGTTTTCGACGACGTCTTTGTTCCATGGGAACGGGTGTTTCTCTGTGGCGAGTACAAACACGGAGGAATTCTGGCCCTTCTCTTTGCCCTGTTTCATCGGCACAGCTACTCGGGCTGCAAGCCCGCCCTGGGCGACCTTCTGCTCGGAACCGCGGCCCTTGCCGCGGACTGTAACGGCATCACCAAATCCAAGCACGTCATGGACAAATTCGCCGAGATCATCAAGGTGAGCGAGCTGGGGTATGCGGCCGGGTTCACGGCCTCTTCCATGGGGAAGCCCGAGCTCTTTATCCCAGGCGTCGGATGGCGGCCTTACGGTCCGGGCAACATGATCCCCAATTCCATCTACTGCAACGCAGGGCGGTGTCTCACAGGGGAGGCGGTCTTCCACGAAATGGAGATCCTCGCCGACATCACCGGAGGCATGCCCGCCACCTTTCCTTATGAAGGGGAGTTCGTCAATCCCGAAGTCAAAGATCTGGCCAGGAAGTACACCACGCGAAGCCAGACCATGTCTCCGGAGGACCAGGCCCAGCTGTGGCGTCACGTCGCCGATGTTGCCGTGTCGGCCAAAGGGAGCTGCTCCATGTTTGGGGCCATCCATGGCGGGGGATCGCCCAGGATGGAAAAGATCGGGATCACCTCCCAATATGACATCAACGCACGGCGGAAAATGGTGCGAAAGATCGCGGGGATGTCGGAAAAATAGGGTAGAAAACCGCATCGGAAGAAGATCTGAATCCATGGATTACAGAACCATTGCCTTCGAAAAGAAGGAGAGAATCGGGATCCTCTCCCTAAATCGGCCGGAGGTCCTAAACGCCCTCTCACCCCGGATGAGAGAGGAACTGGTGCATTGCCTCGACCATGCCGCCAGTGATGAAGGCCTCCGGGTCCTGATCCTCACGGGAAAGGGGCGAGGATTTTGCGCCGGCGCCGACCTGAACATGTTCAAGGACGCCTATGAGACCTTCCGCGCAGGGGGTGAGCACGAGGGATTTGGGGACATTAACCTGCCCAAAGCCTTTATCGATTTCCCCAAACCCCTCATCGCCGCCATAAACGGTCCGGCAGTGGGCTTCGGACTCACCGTCACATTGACCTGCGACATCCGCCTGGCGTCGGAGAAGGCAAAATTCAGCTGTGCCTTTGTTCGGGTCGGCGTGACACCGGAATTCGGGAGCTCCTACTTTTTGCCTAGGCTCCTGGGCTACGGCAAAGCGGCGGAACTGGCCTTCACGGCCAGGACCATCGACGCGCAGGAAGCGGCTCAAATGGGGCTTGTCAATCGCGTCGTGGCCCACGAAGCCCTTCTGCCCGAATGTGAAAAGATGGCCGGGACCATAAGTGAGATGCCTGCCGGTGCCATTCGAATGACCAAACGGCTTCTTCGGCACGGCCATCATTCGACCCTGGAACAAGCCCTGCCCTATGAAGGGTTGGCCTTCCAGCATCAGACAAGAACCAGGGAACACTATGAAGCCGTCTGCGGGATACTGGAACAGCTGAAAAGCCGGCCTTGAAGAACCCGGCGACCCACAGCGCAAAGCGAGCGACGTTTCCCCATGGGCTCAGCAAAGGCAGAAGGAATTATTAAGTCGTTATTCTTTGAGGACTTCCACCTCGGCCAGCGGTTTGTGACCATGGCGAGGACGGTCACCGAGGCGGATGTGGTCAATTTCGCGTGTCTGACCTGGGACCACAATCAACTTCATACCGACGCCGAATACGCCGCCGCCACCCCGTATGGAAGACGGATCGCCCACGGACTCCTCGGTATTGCCATCCATTCGGGGCTTTCCTATCAGGTCACGGAGGAAAGCATCCTGGCCTTCCTGGGGCTGACATGGCAGTTCAAATTGCCGATCTATATAGGGGATACGATTCATGTGAATCAGGTCGTCAAGGAGATGCGTGAGACATCCAGCGGCGATCGGGGGATCCTGACCTTTGAAAAGGAGATCATTAACCAGCGGGGCGAGGTCGTGCAAACGGGGACAACGACGATCCTTCTGGCCAAGAGACGCACGTAAAGGGAAACCTTGTTTCGACAGTACCTTATTACCGCAACCCATTAGTAGCTTAGTGGTGAAATTGCTCGCAAAATGGTCGCGATTCTTGGTGTCAGGTTTCAGTTTTCAGGTTTCAGCAAACCCCAGATCCTTACACCTGAAACCTGGCACCTTGAGTCATTTGGAGAAGCGTGAAACAAAACGAAAAACCTGTTTGGTTCCGGCTTGGCCGGATTGGGACATTGAATTCAAAGGAGGTTAAACCGAATGGAAATTAAGAAGATATTCGTAGCAGGCGCAGGGCTCATGGGCGGTGGGATCGCCCAGGTCTGTGCCCAGGCCGGTTACAACGTCGTCATGCGGGACCTTACCGACGAGATCCTCGATAAGGGGCTGAAGGCCATCCAGTGGTCGGTGGGCAAGCTTGTGGAGAAGGGAAAGGTTCAAGGCACCGTAGAGCAGATCATGGGTCGGATCCGGAAGACGACTGAACTGCCTGAGGCAGCGGAGGCCGATTTCGTGTTTGAGGCCGTCATCGAAAATTTGGATGTGAAGCGGTCGCTTTTCTCAGAGCTGGACAAGATCTGTCCTCCCCATACGATCTTTGGGACCAACACATCCGCCATTCCGGTCACAAACATTGCCGAGGTCACAAAGAGGACCTCGAAATTCGTTGGGACTCACTTTTTCAGCCCGGTCCCCATGATGAGGATCGTGGAGATCGTTCGGAGTCTCCTCACTTCCGATGAGACCGTGGAACAGGCGGAACGTCTGTGCCAAAGCCTGGGAAAAGAAACGATCCGGGTCAATCGCGACGTGGCGGGTTTTGCCCTGAACCGCATCAATTTTCCAAGCACCATCGAGGCCATCAAACTGGTCGAGGCGGGGGTGGTGAGTGTGGAGGACGTCGACAAAGGCATGCGGCTGGGCTTCGGGAGACCCATGGGGCCCTTTGAGACGGGCGACATGGCCGGGCTGGACGTGGGCTTCAACGCCATGAGCGCCGTTTATAACGAGACGCAGGATGAAAAGTTCCATCCGCCCATGCTGCTTCAGAGAAAGGTCAAAATCGGCCAACTGGGCAGAAAGACCGGGATCGGCTGGTATCTGTATGACGAAAAGGGCAACAAGGTCGGTCCGGCCGACAAATGAGGTCTACATGAAAAGCGCGGCGGTGAAGGACGGGGTTGTCCGGGCCACATCCAGGTCTTTGCTTAAGGCTTCGGGTTGGACGGACGAAGAAATCAGGCAGCCGTTCATCGGCATTGCCAACGCCATCACAAACGTTTTTCCTGGACATTCCCATCTTCAGCAGATCGGGGATGCGGTCATGGCCGGGGTGCGTATGGCCGGTGGAACGCCCCTGATGTTTTCAACCATTGCCGTGTGTGACGGTCTTGCCAATGGCCACGAAGGCATGAAATTCTCCCTGCCAAGCCGGGAGATCATTGCCGATTCCATCGAAATCATGGCAAGGGCCCACTGCTTTGATGCCATGGTGCTCATCGCCAGTTGCGACAAGATCGTCCCGGGCATGCTGATGGCCGCTGCCAGGCTCAATCTCCCTTCCATCCTTGTGTCGGGCGGGCCCATGATGGCGGGGCGATTTGCCGGGACCGACATCAGCCTGATCGATCTCGGTGAGGCAAGGGGAAGGGTGCTGAGGAAAGACTTGACGGAAGAGAAATTCAACGAGATGGAGGATGAGGCGTGCCCCGGATGTGGCTCGTGCGCGGGCATGTTCACCGCCAATTCCATGGGCTGCCTTGCTGAGGCCTTGGGGATGGCGCTGCCGGGAAACGGAACCATCCCCGCCGTGCACGCCGCCAGGATCCGTCTGGCCAAGGCATCCGGTCAGAGGGCCGTCGAGGCCTTCAGGGACGATTTGAAACCCTCTGACATCCTGACCTGCGATGCCTTTCTGAATGCGCTGACGCTTGACATGCTCATCGGGTGTTCCACCAACTCGGCCTTGCATCTGCCCGCCATCGCCCACGAGATGAACCTTGGAATAGACCTTTCGACCATCCATGCGGTCGGACAAAAGACGCCAAACGTGACGCGCATCTCACCGGCCATCTCCCCGGACGGAAAGCGCTACCATCTTCAGGACCTCCACGAAGCGGGCGGCATCTCCGCCCTCCTCCATATGGCCCTTAAAGGGGGCCTGCTTAACGGCAGCGTAAAGACGGTGACCGGCAGGACCGTCGCGGAAAACGTGGAAGGACGCGAGGTGACCAATCCCAAGGTGATCCGACCGCTGGAGGACCCATTCAGTCCACAGGGCGGGTTGGCCGTGTTGTGGGGAAACCTGGCACCCGAGGGGGCCATCGTCAAGGCGGCTGCCGTGGCCCCGGAAATGCTGAGACACAAGGGTCCGGCCAGGGTGTTTGATTCAGAGAGGGATGCCTTCGCTGCGGTCGCTGAAGGCAGGATTCAAAAGGGGGACGTGGTGGTCGTCCGCTACGAGGGACCGCGCGGCGGGCCGGGGATGCAGGAGATGATCGTCGTCACCGCCATGCTTGCAGGCATGGGGCTCGACAAGGAGGTGGCGCTGGTGACGGACGGCCGTTTCTCGGGCGCCACCAGAGGCGCGTCTGTCGGCCATGTATCGCCTGAAGCCGCCGCAGGCGGCCCCATCGCGCTGGTAGAGGAAGGGGACTTGATCGAGATCAACATCCCGGCTGGGACCTTGACCCTGCTGGTAGAAGATGCTGAGCTCCAGCGACGCCGGTCCAAATGGGCCTGTCCACCCCCGAAGATCACGAGCGGCTACTTGGCGCGTTATGCCGAGCAGGTGCAATCCGCTTCGGTGGGTGCAGTAGTGACCTCTGGAACGCGCCTAACGAAAGTCAAGTGATCAGTGAGCAGTAAGTAGTGATCAGTGAAAAGCATTTAAGGAGACCATATGGACGTCAGAGGAAAGGTCATCGTTGTGACGGGGGGGGCGAGCGGGATCGGCAGGGCCCTGTGTCGACGCTTCGCCCAGGAAGCCGCAAAAGTGGTTGTGTCCGACGTCGACGAAAAAGGGGCCAGGGCCGTGGCGGATGAAATCGGTGGGTTGGCCGTCAAGTGCGATGTCCGAAAAGAGGAAGAGATCATCGACCTGGTCAGGCAGACGGAAGAGAAGATCGGCCCCATCGATGTATTTTGTTCAAACGCCGGCATCATTGTCCCGGGCGCCGTAGATGCCTCCAATGAAGACTGGCAGCGCATCTGGGAAATCAATGTCATGGCCCACGTCTACGCTGCCAGGGCCGTCATCCCCGGCATGATCCGAAGGGGCGGCGGGTATTTTATCAGCACCGCATCGGCCGCAGGGCTCCTGAGCCAGATCGGTTCCGCACCCTATTCGGTGACAAAACACGCCGCAGTAGGCCTGGCTGAAAACCTCGCCATCACGTATGGCGATTTGGGCATCAAGGTCTCTGTGATCTGCCCCCAGGCCGTGCGTACCGAAATGACCGCGACGGGCCCGGGGGTGGCCGGTGTGGACGGCATGATCGAGCCCGAACAGGTGGCCGACGATGTGATGAAGGCGATGGCCGAAGAAAGATTCCTGATCCTCCCCCACCCGGAAGTAAAGGTTTACATGGAGCGCAAGGTCTCCGACTACGACCGCTGGCTGACGGGCATGCGACGACTTCAGAAACGGTTTCTGGGAGAGGCGGGCCAATAGGTCTTTTGGCCAAGGATTGCGAAACCTGAGAAGGGAGTGGAACCATATCCATGGAAGCGAAAAATATTCTCGTCGAAAAGAAAGGAACCATCAGCGTCGTCACCATTAACCATCCACCCGCCAATGCGTGGAATCTAGCCACCATGGAAGAGTTCGAGCAGGTGGTGAACGAACTGGAAAACGATAAGGGCACGAGGGTGGTCATCATCACGGGTGCGGGTGAGAAATGCTTCTCGGCCGGCTTTGATGTGAGTGATGCGGCCAACGCCCCCAAGACGAGCCCCATGGGCCGGGCCCTTTGGCGGCGTCTTGACCGCTTTGACAAACCGGTCATCGCGGCCATCAACGGATTTGCCCTGGGTGGGGGGTTGGAGCTGGCGTTGTGCTGCCACTTCAGGATCATGGTCGATTCCCCCAAAGCGACCCTGGGCCTGACGGAGCTCAACCTGGGCATCATCCCGGGTTGGGGGGCACCCAACGGCTGCCGCGCATCGTGGGCCGGGCCAAGGCCCTGGACATGATTCTCTTCAGCAAGACCGTGGGCCCCGCTGAGGCCTTCGCCAGGGGCCTCGTCAACCAGATCTCACAGCCGGGACATTTGATGGACGATGCCCTGGCCCTTGCCGAAACGCTGGCCCAACGGCCGCCGGTCGCGGTCGGGTGCGTGCTGAGGGCCATGGCCGCCGGGGAGTACGAAGGCATCGACGAGGGTTTGAGGGTGGAGGAGCAAGGCGGGCTGAGGGTGCGGGAGACCAAGGACCGTGTCGAAGGATTCACCGCGTTCCTGGAAAAGCGGAAACCGGTCTTCACGGGGCGAATAGCCCGAGGGCGAAAAGCGAACCGCAGAATAACGAAGGTAGAACGCCCTTTTCTACCGGCGAGCGGCTTCAAGTTTTTCTTCGAATTCCGGGATGGTCAGGACCCAGCCCAAACATCTGGCGATGTTCTGGAGGGCGAAAGCGTGTAAATCGCGGCCGTACGCGCTGGCCGTGCAATCCGAGATGACGATCAGTTTTAAGCCCCGATTGACGGTTTCAAAAGAGGAGCAGAGATCACAGGTGTTGGTGTTTATGCCGATCACGACCACGGTATCGACGCCCAGGATATGGAGAAGGTGTTCCAGGTCGGTGCCGAGATAAGGGCTGTATGTCTTTTTGTTGTCAATTACGAAATCGTCCGGCCCCGGGGCGACCTCGGGCATGATCTCCGGGCGGTACCAGCCTTCCGGGAGCACGTCGTTGCCGATCCAACTACGGTCTTCGGGCTCGAGTTTAGTATTGACCTCCTGGGCAAAGTCGGTGAAGGGGCTGATGCCGCGCAGACGCTCAACCGGCCGCAGGTGGAACAAAGCATGAATGATGGGAATTTTATATTTTCTGACTATTTCGACCAGCTTCTTGGAGTTGGCCAGAACCCGTTGACGTTCCTCTTCTTGGACGAGCATGGGGCCAAAATCGGGGTCCAGATGCCCTTGGTGCATGTCCACGGCCAGGACCGCGGTGGTCTTGGGGTCCACGATCAATTTGGCCTTCATGGCCTCGATGAATCTGCTTTTGTCTTCTATTTCAATTTTCATCTCGACTCCAACTCTTTGACGGACGGGTTTGAAACCCGTCCCTACATTGAGGAGGGCGTCCCGTGCGGGCCGAGGGCCCGCGCGGGGAAATTACCTTAAAACTTATTTATGTGCAGCCAACTGCCTTCCGGGCGCAAGCTTCGGGGAGCGGGTTCCTGAGCCGAGATGCCCACGGACACGCCCGCAACCAGCACCAAGCCGCTCGGCGCGTTGACAATCTTGTCAACTTCCTTGACCGCGTCGCCCCAATACATGGCGATTCGGGTACCGAGTCCGTCGGCCGCGGCGGCCAGGAGCATATTCTCCATGCACATCCAGGCCCCGGCAACTTCCGCCGCACCTTCCCTGGAATAAACCAGAATCAGGCTCGCGTTGGCGAAGGAATCCTTCTGGACCTGCGCAACTTTTTCCTGCTCCGGGGGCGCTTCCTCTCCACGCGGCTTCCCACGCATCAAAACGTATTTGACCTCGGCGACCTTCTCGATCAGCTTCGGATCATTCACGATGACGAACTCCCAACCCTGCCGATTGCCGGGCGAGGGAGCCTTAACGCCCGCGACTATGATTTTTTTCAATTGGTCATCCGAGACCGTGCCTTTGTATTGTCTGATGGTTCTGCGCTTTTCAATAGCCTGATAAAGGTCCATTTCCCTGCCTCCTGACCATGTTAAAGTCTAGAATCAAACCTACTTCTCGACCGGGTGAAAATCAGCCGCAACCGGCGGATGGGTGAAAAATTCAAGGACGCGAAAATCCTTGTCCGACCGGTTTGCTATAGTGTGTACTTTTCCGGGTGGAACAAAAAACACGTCGCCGACTTTTATCGGGACGTATTCGCCTTCGATGACCTCAAAGGCCTCGCCGCTGATGACGATAAAGAGAGAGTTTCGCTGTTTATGATAGTGGCCCGCGCCGCCCTCAAAGCCGGGGGGAATGACAACCACGATGCCGTTAAGTGATTCGGCGCCGTCTTCTTCGGTCAGGATGGGGGCCCGGTATAATTCATCCGGTTTTTCAACTTTCATGTTCACATAGTCAGCGGTCTTAAAAATCTTCATGGTCCTTCGCCTCCTTTGAGATAAATATGTGGTCCAACGGTGCAGGAGTGCTATTTTCGCCGCATTCCCGCTTTAAACTAACCAAACGGCCAAGGATCGAATCCGTGATGGCGCCGGTGGACCATAAGCTGGTTATAAGCCTTCAAACCGAGGATAGTCATGGCGCGGGTGCTAATGCTCCCGAGCGATGGCTCAATCTCCTCCCGCTGTGGTTATGCCCGCAAGATATACAGGTCTTCTTCAATCCCGATTACACCCTCTCCCTTGACATCGCTCGCTTCAATGACCGGGGAAGAAGTTCGGGTTCCAGCGGCGATTTTAAACGCAAGTATCGGGTCTACAACATTAACAGACTTGTCGTTATTCACATCGCCGGCAGAAATGTCCCTCTGCCCCCGCTTGGCAGTATCTGCCATAGTCATTCCCGAATCTTCCCAATCAACTTAAGAACCTAACAGCCCCTCCCCTTCAGGGTTTCAGTACAGCCCTCCCCATAAATCCTTTTTCTACCAGCTCCGCCAATACTTCATTCGCTTCCTCGAGTGGAAAAATCCTGTCAATGACCGGCCTTACGACGCCTTTGGCTACCAGATCCAGCGTTTCCCCTGATCCGCAAAGGTGCTGGCCCGACATCCCATTATGGATACCTCCCTTGAAATGAATTCTTGGATGGGATGTACGAAGTCCTCGTACGCGTAGCCTACAAGGACGACCTGACCCAGATTTCTGACGCACTTCATAGCCAAATTGATCGTCTCCCTCTTGCCCGTGAAATCATAAACAGCGTCACATCCCAACCCTTCGGTCCAAGCGGCGACCATCGCCGGGACGTCGTCTTTCAGAGGATTCGCGACGCGGTCGGCACCCAATGTTTCGGCCAGCCTCAATTTGGCGTCATCCAGGTCCAAAGCGAAAACCGCCCCGGCAAAGTGTTTGGCGATCTGGACGCCATGAATCCCCAGCCCTCCGGCACCGATCACCATCACCCTCGAGTGATCATCGATGACGCTGTTATCCTTTACAGCGTGGTAAGGTGTTGCAATAGCGTCGGCAGTGATCCCAGCCGCTTCAAAGGAAACTCCTTCCGGGATCGGGGTCAGGCAACGGGCAGGGGCTTTGACATACTCCGCGTATCCTCCCGGCTTATCCAGTCCCAACCGGCCGAGGCCTTCCCGCTTGAGAAGGTGTAAGCATTGGTTCTCATGACCTCTTCTGCAATAAAAACACTCGCCGCAGCCGATGTATTCATACACCAGGCATCCGTCTCCGATCTTCACTTCTCTCACCTCACTTCCGATTTCGACGACTTCCCCCGAAATCTCGTGGCCCAGGATGTGAGGCAGTCTGGTCTCGGAAATCTTTCCATTTAAGACCTTCAAATCCGTGTAGCAGACACCGCAAGCCCTGACTTTGACGACCGCCTCCCAGGGCGAAGGCGTGGGATCGGGAATGTCTTCCAACACCATACGGCTTCCAAACTCTTTTAGTACCATCGCTTTCATGAGCTCTCCTACCTCGTTCTATTCCGGGTTCAACAAAGGATAATCGCCTCTGCCACCGCCGATGCCGTGCCCCGGACTTCGATTGAGGATCCGTTATACCATCCTTAGGGTTTCAGAATGACCTTTCCTTGCACTCTGCCCCCCTCGAGGAGCGCCTGAGCCTTGCCGGCTTCCGACAGAGGCAGACGCGCAAAGATCGGCGGTTTGATCTTGCCGGCGGCGGCCAGGCGAAAAAGCTCTTCAGTCACGCCCCGGCGTTTCGCACCATCCTGGTCGAAGGCGTGCATGGAAAAAATCCGGAAGCCGAGGCAGTCCGTGATCCGCTTATAGATTTCCCCCATCACATCTCCTCCCGGCGGGCCTGCGAGAAACCCGTAGGAGACAACCAGACCGAAAGGAGCCAGGCGCTGGAAATGGTCTGCAAATTGCATTCCCCCGATCGAGTCAAAAATCATGTCCACTCCTGGACCATCGGTCAGCGCGCGGACCTTTTCGGTGAGGTTCTCGCACCTGCTGTTGATCGCGCCGTCTGCCCCAAGTGACAAGACGAAGGCCACCCGCTCATCCGTATCGACCGCTCCGATCACGCGCTTGCCGGCGAGCTTACCCAGTTGCACCAGGGCCGAGCCCACTCCGCCGGCAGCTGCTGTGGCCAGGAAGGATTCGTAGCTCATCCCGTTGGGGGCACCGTGGAGCAGGTGCCAGGCGACCTGATAGTTGGAAAGCGCGGCGGCGGCATCCAGGTCGATCCCCACGGGAAGGGGATAGAGCGCATCGGCATCCACCGCGATATACTCGGCATAACACCCTCCGCGTACCTTGAGCTCGCGCGCGGAAACGAAAACGGGCTGGCCGATCCTCAGTGAGGTCACCCCCTCGCCCAACTTCACGACGAAACCGCTCATTTCGATACCCGGAATGGCCGGCAGCGGGGGCATCCAGCCGTACTCGCCTCGGCGGACGAGGACCTCCGGCATTCCGACGCCGATGGCGTGGGCCCGAACAAGCACCTGTCCGAGGCCGGGCACCGGCATGGGCACATCGACGTAGCGGAGCACTTCGGGAGGGCCAGGCTTCTGCAGCATGATAGCTTTCATCATGGGCATGAGTGACGGGCCTCCTATCATTTAGGAATACTTGCTTTCCGGGAGCCAGGTATGGAAAAAAGCAGTTTTAGCTGCCAGCGCCCCATGGCGATACATGACAACGTAACCGGGGTGCCCGACCATTCTTTCCCCCTTTTTCACAAACCCAACCATTTTCTCGATGGCGTAACGGCGCCGATGGAGCATAGGTGATTCAGGCTTGTGGATCAAGCGAAATCTACCCGCAGGATGTTGAGAGTGCAACTCGCTCACTTGAAATGAGGTCTTGGGTCCTTAAAGGACGGCTCGTTTTTTCTTTGTCCCTCTGTCAGGATTTTGCCACGTCGCGCCGGGACAAGCCCACCGTGGCGATGCAGAAAGAAAACTGCCGGTGCTAACTGCCTGTGATCGCCTTCGGGCTCGCCGAAGCCCGGGCCTAACCGCACAGGGCCCAAAATAGTGGCGTTTTGTCTTGACAAGCAAATCTCCTTTCTATAATAGGCTGATATTGCCTTTCCAAGAACAAGTTCCGTCACCCCACATGCAATCGAAGAGACACTGGTTTCTTTCCAGCTGTCCGAAATTCATCCAAATGGTGTCGGATTCCCGTGTCTGATGTGCGACGAGTGTTTCGTGGACATCACCTTATTAAAGTTTCTGTATTGTTCAGAGGAAATGATGGCCTGCCCCACCCAACGGATTCCCCTGGTCGATCGCGATAATATGCTTGTAGATCTTAGGAGCGAGTTGCGTCCTGCGTATGTAAGTAAATATGGATCGTCACAAAAAATCCTAATCTAACGATGCCGGAATTCGCAATGAGCGAATTTCGTCAAATCGAGAATCATCGGAGGGAGTAACCTGCAAGAATGTTTATCACCCGCCGATGCTTATGCTCGCAAAGAGCAAGGTTTACCAATTTAACTCATTGAGGAGGTTGGGCTATGGTTAAGAAGAAGATGAGGTTTTGGGTCGTGACGGTCGTAATGGCGTTGGGGTTCCTTTCAGCGGGTCTCGTCACGTCGGCGCGTGCCGAGTCGGTGACGCTGACATTTCAGCAGTTTATTCCTCCTGTGGGAATAATGGCGGATCAGTACCGGGTCTGGGCCAAGCTGATCGAAGAACGTACCCAAGGAAGGGTGAAGATCAATATGCTGTGGTCCAACAGCCTGTTTTCCATGACGGAAGCACTGCAGTCCGTCAATGCGGGCGTGGCCGACCTGGGTTTCGGTACCGGAGCCTATTACCCGTCCCAACTACCCACGCTGCTTTCCCTCGAACACGCTTACAATGCCACGGATGTGTGGGTGGGGATGAAGGCGCTCAGTAATTTGGTGTTTAAAGACGATACGGCTATTCAGAATGAATATAAAGCCAACGGCGTAATAGCTGTGATCCCTTACGGGAGCGGCACTTTTCAATGGTTTTGCAACGGTGATTGGAAGAGTTCCGCCGATTTCAAGGGAAAAGTCGGCCGTACCATGGGCGGGGCGCGCAAAACATGGTATGAGAATATGGGTTTGAAACCGATATTTCTGCCGGTCACCGATATCTACGAGGCGGTGCAGAGAGGAACGGTCTGGGGCTACGAGAATACCCTCAACCTCTCCAATGACCTCAAACTGTTCGAGGTCACCAAAACCCTGGCCGTACTCAACAGCGGCGTGGTGATGTCTTCGTACACCGTCATGAATTTGAAAAAATTCAACGCCCTGTCCAAAGAAGACCAAAAGATCATGATTGATACCGGGATCGAATGGGCCCAGAACAACATGGCCCGGGCACTTATCGACAAAGAGGCCCAGCTCGTAAAGGAGTGGAAGGAGAAGAGGGGAGTCCAGGTCGTTTATCCGGCCGCGGAAGACGTCGCGAAGATGAGAAAAATGGGTCGGGACGCGGCAATGGAGTTGGCCGTGAGCTTGGATAAGAAGAACGCCCCCAACGGTCATGCGCTAAATACCTTGAAGCTGTTGTGGAAAGAAGTGGACTCCGCTGAAAAGGAGTTGAAAGAGAAGGGGTATCCCTGGACCCGTAAGTAAATATCGATCGCTGCAATGCGGCCACGGAGGTTGTTCCATTGAAGGAAAGGCATGATTCGTCTCATCTGATGCCGCGCATTGCACGCTGGGCACCCTGGCAGGAAGACAATTTGAGCTCCCTCGCCAGTGGGATGTCCACTATCGCCGGCTTCGCCCTCTTTGCCATGATGATCGTAATGACCATGCATGTCCTCGGGCGCAAGATCGGGATGCCGGTGCCGGGTGCTTTCGAGGCGTCAGAACAACTGATGGTGGTTGTTTTCTCTTTTCCTTTGGCTGAAATAGGACTCCGAAAGGGACAGATTGTTTTCGAACTCGTCACCCGGGCCTTCCCTGAAGGGGTCAGAAGGAAGCTCGAAATTCTGAGCCACTTGTCGGGGATGGTTTTATTCGGCCCGCTGACGGTAAAGGCCTGGCAGATTGCCTGGAAAATGTATTCCATAAGCGAGTATCGTCAGGGAATGATCGACTTTCCCATTTGGCCTTTCAGGGTCCTGTTGGCGATCGGTCTGACGATGGCCTTTTTTCAAATGACGGTCAGTTTTGTAGTTGCCCTGAGGAGGAAAAATTGAATACCGGAGATCTGAATGGGTCCAAAAGAGGACCCGTTCGGATACCGGTCGTTATCCGTTATGTTTTGAATGACCGCCTTTGAGGAAATCAGTGGACCCAATATATATTGGCATCTTAGGTGCTTTTGCCCTTATCGTACTTTTTTCACTCGGCATACCCATCGGTTTTTCATTGGGAATTGTCGGGTTTGCGGGATTAACTTATCTATTCGGTTATGATGCTGCGGCCACCTATTGCCTGCGGCGGCTTCATGACTTCCTGGCCAGCTTTACATTCACGGCGATCCCTCTCTTCGTGCTGATGGGTTATTTTGCCCTCCACTCCAATTTAACCAAGGACGCCTTTACCACCGCCCGCATTTGGCTGAGTAAGATCCCGGGCGGACTGGCCTCGGCGGTCGTCCTGTCCAGTGCACTATTTGCCGCATGCTCAGGCACTGGAATACCGGCCGCCGCCGCTTTGGGCCGGATTGCGGTACCGGAAATGCTTGAGAACAAGTACAATAAGGGATTGGCCACGGGGGTTGTGGCCGCGGCGACACCCATGGCGGTACTCATCCCGCCCAGCATCGTTATGATCATTTTCGGCATCCTCACCGAGACCTCTATCGCGCGACTGTTGATAGCCGGAATCATTCCAGGTATTCTGGCTTCGTCGGTCTTTATCGTCGCAATCACCCTCCGGGTCTGGCGAAACCCCTCTTTGGCCCCGCCCTATACCGGTGAGATCTCCTGGGGGCTCCGGTTCAGGGAGCTGGGCAAGATTTGGGGAATTCTGGTCATCTTTATACTCGTCATCGGGTCGATCTATTTGGGGCTGGCAACACCTACGGAGGCCTCCGGGTTCGGGGCCTTTGCTACGCTCATGTTGGGAATTGTCCGGAGAAGACTTGGGTGGACAGGGATCAAACGCGCTGTGTATGATTCCGTCATGGTAACTTCGACGATCTTTATAATCATAGGGATGGCGTCGATCTTCAACGTCTTTCTGACCCGAACAGGGGTCGTCACGGCCCTGGGAGAGTCCCTGATCGCGTTGAACCTGCCCCCTCTGGGGTTAATGCTTGTCTTGTCCGTCTTCTATATCATCTTGGGTTGCTTTTTGGACAGCATCTCCATGATGATTATTACGATCCCCGTTATCTTACCCCTGATAACGGCCTTGAAAATAGACCTTGTCTGGCTTGGGGTCATTATGACCCTGTATATCGAGATTGCCGCCATTACTCCTCCATTCGGGATCTCGGTATATGCCCTCAAAGGGGCGTTGGGCGATATGGTCGACCTCTGGGACATCTTCAAGGGGTGTTTTTTCTTCTTATGGCTTTGGTTAATCATTCTGCTGATCCTCCTGATCTTTCCTCAGCTGAGCCTCTGGCTGCCGGCCCTTGTCCGAGGGTGAAGTTGAGTACCAACAGGACCGCCACCGAGGAAATGAAGATGGAACAGAGATTTCAGGAATTCTTCCTGTACACGCGGATTGTGGCGGGTCGAGGGTCTATTGCAAGACTCTCTGAAGAATTTTCACGGCTCAGGATCGACAAACTCTTAATTGTAACCGACCCGGGCATAGAAAAGGCAGGCATACTTGGGGCCGTAAAAAAGCGACTCGACTCGGACCGTAAGCCCTTTGCCGTGTATGCAGGTGTCGAACCCAATCCGACCGACGAAATCATATCCGAGGCCTATCTCCTTTATAAGGAGGAAAGATGTCAGGGCATACTGGCAGTCGGCGGGGGGAGTTCCATTGACGCTGCAAAGGGCGTAAGTGTCCTGGCCTCGAACGGAGGCAGCATCCGGGACTATATCGGCATCAATGTCTATACAAGGCCCCCGGTTCCGCTGGTGGCGATACCCACGACCGTAGGGTCCGGCAGCGATGCCAGCTGGGTGTTGATAATGACCCTCAGGGACATGAAAAAGAAGGTGGCCGTCCTGGGTCGGGACCTGTTTCCCCGTGTTTCCATCCTCGATCCTGAGCTCGTCCAGACTCTGCCCCCGCATCTGACGGCATCGACAGGAATGGATGTATTGAGTCACGCCGTAGAGGGCTATGTGTCCCGAAAATCGAACCCCATTTCAGATGCCTTGCATCGACAGGTGATCTCCTTGGTCGGAAAGAACATCAGAGCCGCTGTGGCCAACAGCTGCAATCTTGAGGCAATGGGCAATATGCAGCTGGCAGGCACCATCGCCGGAATGGCGATTTCCAATTCGGGTGTGGGGCTCGCCCATGCTATGAGTTACCCGGTCAGTTGCTATTTTGGGGTAGGCCATGGTGAGGCGAATGCGATCCTGCTCCCCCATGTGATGCGGTATAACTGGATAGCCGACCCGGACAAATTTGCGGATATGGTAACCCTCCTGGGGCAGCCTCAGCCCTTGAGCGTAATCGAGACGGCGAGGATGTCCGGGGAGATCGTGGCTGACCTTTCCCGTGACGTGGGTATCCCGGCCGGGCTCTCCGCTGTGGGCGTCAAAGGGGAGGCCGTCGAGAAAATGGCTGACGAAATCCCTTCTTCACCCAACAGCCTTAATAACCCCCGATCCGTGTCGTTTCGGGATGTTGTCGAGATTTATGGACAAGCCCTGTGAAAAGAAAGGCCTGAAAGATGTCCATTCTTTTTGAACCGAAAAAAATAGGCCGGATGTCGGTCAAAAATCGCTTGATCAGGGCGGCGACGGCCGAAAAAATGGCCACCGAAGACGGGCGCTGCACGCCTAAGCTCTTGCAGCTGTACGTCCGGCTTGCCGAGGGCGGCGTAGGGATGATCATCTCCGGAACCGCATACGTTCAACCCAACGGGAAAGGTATTCCCAACATCATCGGCCTGCATCACGACGACACGATAGCCGGTTACAGGGAACTTACGGATCGTGTCCACGGCTATGATGTGAAGGTCATCGCCCAACTGTTTCACTGCGGGAGACAAGGTCCTATGGAGGTAGTGGGAGAAACACCCATCGCCCCTTCTGCGGTCCCGAACCTACTCGGTGTGAGTCCCATCCCGATGAGCGATGAGCAGGTGAGCTCGACCGTCGATAATTTCATCCGGGCGGCCGAACGGGCAAGAGAGGCCGGGTTCGACGGGGTGCAGCTCCATGCCGCACACGGTTATCTGATCCACGAGTTTCTTTCCCCCCGAACCAACCTGAGGCAGGACCGGTGGGGAGGCAGTTTCGAGAACAGGTTGAGGTTTTTGACAGAGATCTATCTGGGAATTCGAAGGCGGTTGGGAGATGAATACCCGGTGATGATCAAAGTGAATGCCAACGATTACCTGGAAGATGGTATCGGTATCGAGGAGGCTTGTCGCATCACCGAGTCCGTCTCCTCTATGGGTTTCGATGCAATCGAGATCAGCGCCGGGACCTGGGAGAGTCATTTTTTTATGTCCAGGGGAGATATTCCCAAGAACTATTGGCTTTATACACGCGCCGAAGAGAAAGAGAAGAAAAGAATCGCTGAACAACTGGCCCGTGTCGCCAAGGCGGTCGCATTCAAGGAGGCATATCTTTCTGAATATGCCGGTGAGATCAGGCGGAAGATCCGGTGCCCCCTCATCCTGGTGGGTGGGATGCGAACCGTCGCCAAGATGGAAAAAATCCTGCGTGAAGGTGTCGCTGATTTTATCTCCCTGTGCCGTCCCCTGATACGGAACCCCGAGTTACCGAACCTGATTCGAAGGGGGCTTGAAAGAAGATCTTCATGTATCAACTGCAATTTGTGCCTAACGGATAAGCCTGTGGCCTGCTACCAGATGCGTTATCGTCCACCTCATTTTTAGATTCGCAGGAAGGGATAGCGGAGAAAAATCCACGTCGGCCCCTATTATCCCGCAACCGGGCTCTTCGAGGGTACTTCAATAATGAATCCAAGGAGGTGTTACATGGCAACTTACGGCATTGAGCGGCTTCGAGACAAACCTTATTTTAAAGACGGGGCTTGGTGGGTTTCCCCCTTTAACTTCATCATCGACGAGGTGATTAAGGACTTTAAAGGAAAACATGTGGTCATTCACGATGCAACCCTTAGGGACGGGGAGCAGACCTTCGGTGTGGCCTTTTCGCCCGATGAGAGGGTTCGCATCGCGGAGGCACTGGATGAATTGGGTGTGCCAAGGATCGAGATCGGAATGCCTCCCGCCTCCCCCGTTATCGCAGAGGGGATGAAGCGAATCGTCAAGCGTAACCTCAAGGCGGAACCCATCGGCTTTATCCGCACCATGAAGAGTGATATCGATATCGCTATAGATTGCGGCGTGAAGACGGTGATCTTGGAACATATCATGAACCCCTTTGCCTGCGAGACGGCCTACGGTCTGGAGAAAGCCGAGGTCATCGACCGGATCGTCACTACCACCCGATACGCCAACGAAAAGGGGTTGAAGACGATTTTCATGGGCTGGGAACTGACACGCGGTGATGACCTGGATTACATCAAAGATGTCTACACAACCATCGCCCGGGAATCAAGACTGGATGGATTGGTGGTGGTGGATACCGTGGGGGTGGCCTTGCCCCGGGCAATAGGCTTCATCTTCAAGAAGCTGAGGGAGTGGATCCCCGGGGTTCCCCTCGAATTCCATACCCATAACGAATTTGGAACCGCAAACGGTGCCATCCTGGAAGCTGTGGCCAACGGTGCGAGTGTGGTCCACACGGCCGTCAACGGCCTTGGAGAACGAACCGGCAACGCTGCCACCGAGGAGGTGGCCATGATGCTGGAGTTGCTGGCGGGTGTTAAAACAGGGCTGGCCCTGGATCGACTGGCGGATGTCTGCTTGCTGGTGGAAAACATTTCCCACAGGCCGATACCGTTGAACAAGCCGATAGTCGGGCGAGGATTGTCCGACCTGGAAACCGGTATCGGTGTCGATCTTCACAGAAAATTCCAAAGGGCAGGCTTTCACATCACTATACAGCCTTTTATGCCCGAGGTGGTGGGCCAGGAACCATTCAAGTTGGTTCTCGGGAAGAACAGCGGAAAAGCGACGGTAGAATACTATCTGGATAAACTCGGGTTGACGGCTGATGAAGATCAACTCGGAAAGATCTTGGATCGGGTCAAGTATGAGGGGCGCATTCAAAAGAGCCTGATATCCGAGGCCCAGTTTGCCAATATCTGCAAGGAGGTGATGGGTTAGGATCTATTCTGTCGGCTTCACTGAAACACGAACCTGGATCCATTGTCGGTCAGGATTGGTTTCTTGACTCGCCGGAGAATCTTGCCACCTATTCCTATGATGCCTTCTTGGAAAAAATGAAGCCGGATGCCGTGATCGTCCCGGCTTCTACGGAGGGGATCGCGAAAATCTTGCGGAAGGCGAATATGGAAAGGATTTCCATCGTTCCCCGGGGGGCCGGAACCAATCTCTCCGGCAGTGCGATCGCGAGAAAGGGCGGCCTGGTCATGCCATTTCACCGGATGAATCAGATTCTGGAAATCGACACCGACGACCGACTCGCCATCGTGAAGCCCGGGGTGGTGAATGCGGACCTCCGGAAAGAGGTGGCCCGTCACGGGCTCATGTATCCTCCGGATCCGGCCAGCATGTTCGTCTCGACCATAGGCGGAAACGAAATGCCCAAAGGATCATCTTCCATCGGATAAGGTTCTGTCGTGTGTATCTAAGTCAGGGTCCTAAAGGCCAGCCAGCCGGCATCCACCGGTAAGGTCACCCCGGTTATCTTGCCTGCCCCCTCCGACACGAGAAAGAGGGCTGCCTGGGCCACGTCGTGGGGCTCGCACAGCTGGCCGAGGGGAGTCTGGCTCCTGGCCTTCTCGATATCAAATCCGCCTTTTTCAGCCAAACCCTGTATGCGGGGAACCAGAACAAGGCCCGGCGCCAGGCAATTCACATTGATGTTGTACTTGCCTAGTTCCACAGCCATGACCATGGTCAAATTGATGATGCCGGCCTTGGCCGGACCGTAAGCACTTCGAAGAGGGACACCGGCATAAGCGGTAATCGAAGCGATATTGAGAATTTTTCCCGCCCGTTGTTTTGCCATCAGCCGTCCCACCCTTTGGCTGCAGAGGAAAGTCCCCCGCAAGTTTACGTTAACGGCCCGGTCCCATTCCTCAGGGGGATAGTCGAGCATTGGGTGGAGGCTCCGGGTGCCGCCGGCATTGTTGACGAGAATATCGATTCGGCCCAAGGCGTCCAGGGTATTTCCCACCATGGCATCGACCTCAGGCTCTATCGAAATGTCTGCCGGCACCGTGGCGACATTTCGACCCAGCTCTCTGATCTCGGCCGCAGTCGATTCGACCGTTTCCTTATGAAGCGCGTTCACAGCGATGTCGGCGCCTTCAGCGGCAAAGGACAGAGCAATGGCCCGGCCGATACCCTGACCGGCCCCGGTTATCAGCGCTACTTTTCCTTCCAGCATCATTTTTGTTCATCCTTTTGATTGAAAATGGAGTTAAAACTGTGCTTTTATTAAAATAAACGGCAAGGGGGTGTCAAGCAGAAACCGTGGTAAAGAACGACCGTGCGTACGATTTCCAATATCCTGACTCGTCAGGACTACCGATTACGCACCGTGGCCAAAACCAAGGTCCAAAAAAAACGGCGGAAACTGACACAATCTTTGAAAACGTCTGGCAAATGAATGCGTTGGCGGATGCTGAACCTGAAACCATGAGAATCAGCATAGACACAAAAGCAACTGTTAATGTCGGTGAATACTCCAGGGGTGGCCGCTCTCGTGGTATAGAGGCAGTTAAGGCATTGGATCATGAGATGTGCCCCAAAGAAAAATTGATTCCTGGCGGCATCCTGGAGCCGGTTACCGGCAAGTCGTTTCTGTTTTTCGGCAGCAGTTACAAAACTAGCGACTTCATTGTTGACGGCCTTTTTCTCTGGTGGGAGGAACGAAAGCAGGAGCTTTGCGGTCTGAAAAATCTTGTCATTAATGCGGATAACGGACCAGAATGCAGTGGCCGTCGTACCCAATTCCTGTTACGTTTGACAGAATTCGCCGACATGACGGCTTGAGACATGGCAGGTAGAAACTGATTACCTATAGCGGACGGATGGAGAAGACATGAACGATCATGGGACTTTGAAAAGGGCTTTGGAAGACATCGTGGGTGCCGAGTGGATATCGGAGCATCGTTCTTACGTTACGGCTCGGCCCGGTGTGGCCGAGGAGATCTCAGAAATATTGAAGCTCGCCAACAAAAAGAAAATCCCAGTCATTCCACGGGGCGGCGCAACCGGCTGGTGGTCCGGCACTCGACCGGGGGAAGGGGGAATACTCGTCGACATGACCCGAATGGACGAGGTTCGCGTCATTGACGAGGATGTCATGACCGTTACGATGGAAGCGGGGATAACCTTCAGCAAGCTGGAGTCTGTGCTTGGTCCCAAAGGTTATCGGATCATGATTCTCCCCGAGAGTGGAAAGAAGGCAACTTTGGGAGGCCACATCCAGACGTGGGGAACGAGTCCGTATTCAAGCAGCGTATTTGATGACCAAGCGACACAGATCGTGGGGCTCAAAGTGGTTCTACCGACGGGGGAAATCGTTCCGACCGGATCCTGGGCCGTTACCGGCGCTTCAGGCGGCTTCGGACGACGATTTTTCCCATCCGATCTGACCGGCCTGTTTATCGGGGCCGAAGGGGCCTTGGGAATCATTACGGAGGCCACCTTGAAGATGCACAAACTGCCGGAAGCAGTCATGACAAGAATGATCGGATTCAGTGACTTAAAGGACGCGATAGCCGTCTTGAGAAAAATCCAGGACACCCAGAGGGGAGAGGGGCTATCGACCATAGCCGAACAGCGATTTATGCCGAAAGAATCATTGATCGCAGCCGTCCCGAGGCTCAAAGACAAGCTCCCGGGGTCCTCGACTGTCTTCTTGGCAATCAGAGCCGACGGCAGCGCATTCGAAGTAGAACGCCATATGGCTCAGACATGTGATATCGGATCTACCCAAGGTGGAACGGTGGTCGATGATGATGTCCCTGAGTGGTGGGAAGGACACTTAGGGCTCTTCGAGGCCGCAGTCATCGGCAGGCAGCCGCGGATTATGCTCGTGGCCATGGTACCGTTTGGAGTATTCTTCAAGGCATCCGAATTGACGAAGAGATTCTGCGAAGATCACGGCATGAAGATTACCACCTTGGGATACCCCTTTGAGGGGGTGTTGCTGTTTCATGCCGTCATACGCTGCGAGGACTCCACGGCAGAGGCGAGAGCCAGCGCTTTGACCTTGGGCAGAAAACTGATGGAAGCGCTGATGGAGCTGGGCTGCGTGCCTCACAGAATCGGCACGGACTTCTTGCCCGTTTTAATCCCGAGGCTCAACCCGGCGTACTATGATCTCGTCAAACGGATCAAAGGCCTTCTGGATCCGAACGGGATCATGCATCCCGGTGTCATTCTGCCTGAGCATATGAGCGATGGTTAATTGTAGATACGCCGTTTCGAAGTATGCTCTTTGAAGCCTCCGGCCATTCCGTCGAACTTCGTGGCTAGAGGAAATCCCGGCATCGCCGCCTGCCGACCTTCCCTGCTTTTGCCTTCCACACTGTTTCTCAGGTAGAAGCACATCTGCAACTAGTGTGTCCCACTTTTCCTCTTGACACAAGGCGGTACCCGTTATACTTCTGTCTCCGAAAAGCAAGTTCTTATCACCATCATTATGGAGGGTTAGGATCATGCAATATGGACCTTATGCTGTAGATTATGAGTATCGGCCTTACAATCCGGAGCGTATGCGCAACGAGAGGGTGGCCAGGGCGCAGGCCTCACTAAAAAAACACGGCCTTGGGGCAGTGATTTTATTCGACTTCGACTATCACCGCTACCTGGGATATTATTCTTTCCACCAATATTGCAGACGCCGGCTTGGCCTTTTTGTCCTACTCATTGAGGGCGAGGGCTTCCCCTACCTTCCCCACGATCATTATCACGGTACATGGGATCAGGCACGCATGCCTTGGTTTGAAGGCAAAATGATTCTGGAGACGGCTAAAGCATTCTCCATTCAGCAAGGTCTCCCCGATTACCCGAATTATGTGCCCGGCGAAATGGACAAAATAGTTGCGGAAGTCAAAGGCCTGCTTAAGAAGCACGGCAAGCTTGATATGCCTATTGGCATAGACATTTCCAACTATCACTTAATTAAGGCTTTCGAGCGTGCAGGCATTAAGATCTGTGACGGACTCGTGGCCATGATAGATGCAACTCAAGTCAAAACCGAGGATGAAATTCACTGCCTGCGGATGGCCGGCGTGATTACGGAAAGCGCCCATTGGGAGGTGTGCAAAGCTTTACGGCCGGGTATGACCGAGTTCCAGGTTGCAGGCATTGCGGCCAACGCGCTCTATAAACTTGGCGCTGAAGAGTTGGAAGGGCCCAGTTTCGTTGTTTGTAGTGGTGAAAGATCGGGCTACGGCGTACCGAACATGCCCACCGACAGAATCATAAGGCCGGGAGACTTTGTGATTTTGGATATCAACGGCGTCAGTTTCCAGGGCTACCGGACCTGTTTCTACCGAACCTACTTGGTAGGAGACAAGCCTACGCAATTTCAGAAAGAAGTTTACAAAGTCGCTCGCGACGGCCTCTATGCCCTGACGGAGTGCGTGAAACCCGGTATCACTACGGACGACGTGACAAATGAACTGGTTGAAAATGGGTGACTTCCCGGGTGGCTGGGGACGTGTGCCCAAATGGCCCGAGCCTGGCCGGCATTACTTCGGCTCGGTCGGGCATTCGATCGGCCTCCGTTCCGGCGATGCGGGGCCCACTTTTGCCGGAGCCAGCGCCACCATGGGCTATAAGGTTCCTCCCGTGAAGTTAGTCAAAAACATGTGCTTCGCGGTCGAGGTGGGATGTTTCACCTGGCTTGGCGACAGATGGGCCAAGGATGGCGTGAAAATCGAGCACTGCGGCGTGGTCACCGACGATGGCTTCGAACCCTTCTACCGTGCTCCTAAACATGACCTTATCGTCTGCGGGCTGCCCGGCGAATATTACTCTGTAGACTAAAGACGTTACATAGCCGAAGCGGGTATCGCTCGTTTCGGGAAAATAAAATCAAAAAGGGCGGTATCAGTCTTGAACGGATACCGCCCTTTTTTTACCTGTTCTGACCAAACGCAAGGTTGCGGCGAAGAACCGATCTGTAAGACCGAGCCGCTGGAAGATAAGGTCCTGAGAAAAATTCCTCCGCGGAAGGGGCGTGGCGCCTATCTGCTTGTTCGCCTTACCGATCGAAGCGTAAACCCTTTGAATCCGAAAACCCTTTTCATTTCATCAGACTCGGGAGCCAGGTGATCAGTGGGGGAAAGGCCACGCACAGGGCGATCACGAATATATATCCCAACGCAAAAGGGACTGACCCCCATATTACATCCCCCATCTTGATATCATCCATCATCCCCTTCAGCACGAAGAGATTCAGGCCAAAGGGAGGGGTGATGAGGGCCAATTCGCAGAGAATCACTATGATGATCCCAAACCAGACCCGGTTATAACCAAGGGCCAGCATTGCAGGATAGATAATCGGTAATGTCAGAAAACAGAAACTGATCATGTCCATAAACATGCCGGCGACGATAAACAGGAGGAGGACCCCGATAAGAATCCACAGCCGATGGACGTGGAGGTTCAATATGAAGTCGCTCACAGCGGCGGGTATCCGGCTGATCGCCAGAAAGTTACCGAAGATCATGGCCATGGCGAGAATCAGCATCAGGCTCGCCGTGGTTTTGGTACTCTCCGTTAACGCCTCTTTGAGGTTCCTCCAGTTCAATCGGCCGGTAATCAGGGCCAGGACGAATGCCCCGGCGGCACCCAGGGCCCCCGCCTCGGTCGGAGTGAAGATGCCCGTATAGATACCCCCGAGCACGAGTACGGCAAGCACCCCGACCCCCCAGGTGTCTTTCAGGGATATTAGCCTTTGTTTCCAGCTGATCCCTGTCAGGGGACGGGGAGCCAGTTTGGGGTTAATTTTGACCTTGATATAGATCAGGGCCATAAAGGTCGCGGCAGACAAGAGTCCCGGGATTATTCCGGCTATCAACAACTTTCCGACCGATTGGTCCGTGATCAAGGCAATGACTACGACGACGATGCTGGGGGGTATCAGCGCTGCGATCCCCCCCACGGCCGCCACCGTACCCAGGGCCATCCTTCGATCGATGCCGAAATCACGCATCACGGGGATGCAGATCTTGCCCAGGGTGGCACAACCGGCGACCCCTGCGCCGCAGGCCGCCCCAAAGGCGGCCCCCCCCACGACTGTTGCCTGGGCCATACTTCCAGGTATCCACCCTATCCATTTTTGGGTCGTGCCATAGACCGCGGAGGCAAAACCCGCTTGATAGGCAAAATGGCCCATGAGAATAAAGAGGGGTATCACGGAAAGGGTATAATCGGATATCTTTTCAAAAGGGATAATGCCGATCATTGAGAAGGTTTTTACAGGACCTGCCAGGACCCAATAGCCGAAGGCCCCTACCAGCAGAAGGCCGAAGGCAACCGGCAGGCCCGACAACAGCAACACGATCATGGCGAACACCATGATCCAGCCCACTGTCATGGGGTCGGCTTGGCCGGATTTGAGGAGGACGAAAAAGACGACAAAGGCCGCTAGAGGGGAAATCGATATGATGAAGAGGGAGATCCATCGAGGGCTGCTTTCTCTTAGTTCGGAAAATGTATCCTTAATATCCGTGATAAATCGAAGGCACAGCAACCCAAAACCAATCGCCATGACGAGCTTCGGCGGCCAATAGGGGAGGGCGATGAGGCCCATATCGAAATCCCCTGTTACCCAGGCATCCCACGCCCCGCCCCAGCTTTCCCAGAACACAATGGCGAAGGTGACCAAGGCAAGGACAAGGGCGGCAAGCTCAAAAGCGAGCCGTGGAGGTCCCTTCACCTTATCGATAATGATATCTACCCGGATATTTCCTTTAATTCGTTGTACGTAGCCCTGGGCGGGGAATACGACACCGATCAACAGAAACTCACATATCGTGTAGACGCTGGGAATGGGTCTATTGAAGATATATCGGCAGACGACATCCACGGTAGTGAGTACCATCATGATGCCTACGATACCGGACGAAAAACCGATAGACACATTTTCTAGTGTAACCTGGGCCTTTCTTACCCACTGGGTTACCATCTTTTCCCTCCTGATCGGGTTCTCCCCGGGATTACTGGCCCCTAGAACCATGCTTTGTCTCTTTTGCTTCTCGGAAGGATACACTTTCCTTTGCAGCGGTCTGCCCGGGCCCTTTTGGTCGCGGGCCCGGGGCTTATCAGGGAACTTGGCTAACAGCGGCTACCTTGGGAAGGGGTATATGGCGTCGTACTTTTGGTTCAGCTCCAGCCACCTGTCAAGCACCTTTTGGCCGGGTAGTCCCTGCTTTTCGACACTCTCCACCCACTTTTCCCAGATGACCTTTCTGGCGGTTTCCACCAGCAGTTTTTTGTCCTCCGGAGTGGGCTGGGTTACTGTGACAACCCCCGCCTCAACATGCTTCTTGAGCTTTTCTTCCGCGTTGCCCTGGTATATGATGTGGCCCTCCTTGAAGGCCTCATCCTGCAAGCTCAGAAACAGCTTCTGAAGGTCGGGAGGAATCTTTTTCCAGCTGTCTTTGTTGATGGCCAAAAACATGTTGCCGTTGTTGCCGAGGCGTGCATCATAGTAGTATGGGCAGACCTCCTCCCACCTGTAATCGGATGCATAACCCGGGTTGGCGATGGCGCCGTCGGCGGTCCCCTTATCCAGCGCAGGATAGATCTCGGTGGATATGATGCTCACCGGGACCGAGCCGAGTGCCTCCACCAGTTTCGCGGCCTGACCGACGGCCACTATCTTCAATCCCTTGAGCTGGGAGATCTCACGAATAGGCTTCTTGGTCCAATAACCGAAGGTGATATTGTTCACATTTCCCAGATACTGGATGTTCAGTTTATCCAGTTCTGCCTGAATTTCCGGCATCTTTACGAGGTCCCTCATGGCCATGGCAGTGGTCCAGTAATCATGGCTTATCCCGGGAAGGGAGCCCACCATGAGGAGGGGGAATTTCCCCGGCGAGTAATCGGGCATGACGTTGCCGATATCAGCCACGCCGGATTCCAAACCGGTTGCTACCTGTTTGGCCGGAATCAGGGAGCCGGACCAGTAATACTCTATCTTGAGACGACCGTTACTGCGTTTTTCAGCCTCTCTTACCAACCAGCTATTGGCCTTTGAAAACACGTTGACATCGGGAGAAGGAGTCCAGACGGCATACTTTAGGGTGACCACCGGCTTGGCCTCTGATGCAAGGGCCGAGTTGGCACCCGCAATCAGAACAAGGGCCAGCATCCCGACGAAACACAGCTTGATCCTTTGAGACCTTTTCATCTTTTCCTCCTTCATCGTTTGGTTTTCAAATTATACAATCTTTCACCAACCGTTGCATCCAACCCCTTCCTACCCCAGCCGCCGTTTGTCTTGTGGGGTCGGTGTGCCGTCCTCTTTTTCTTTCAGGGCGGCCAGGACCTTTTCCGGCGTGATGGGGAGCTGATAGATCCTAACCCCAACGGCATCATAAATGGCATTGGCGATGGCCGGAGCCGTAGGGGAGGCGGCTGGCTCCCCGATCCCTTTGGCGCCGAAGGGACCTTCTCGGTGGGGAACGGCCTCCACAATGATGGAGACGGTCTCGGGACAGTCCAGCATGCTGGCCAATTTGTAATCGGTCAAACTATCGTTCAATATCCGCCCCTTCTCCGTCTTAAACGCTTCAAACAGGGTGTTGGATACACCCATAACCACCGAACCCTCTATCTGCTGCTCGCACCCCACGGGATTGATGGCCCGGCCCACGTCGTGGGCCGCAGCGACTTTCAGTACCTTGACTACCCCCGTCTCCGTGTCGACCTCCACCTCGGCCGCCTGCGTGGCAAACATCCAGAATATGCTGCTCATCCCCTCCCGTCCGGGCAAGGCCTCTAGCAGAGAAGATCCTGCGGGATTATAGTGGCCTTCTCCCATGATGGCTCCACCTCGGCCGAACCTTTTGGCCAGGAAGGATCTGAGGGTGATCCGCTCCCCGACACCTTCCTCGATAATCTTCCCCTCATCGAGGTCCAGGCGGGCGGGATCGGTCCCCAGGGTATCCCCGGCCGCCTCTAAGATCTTTCGGCGCACTTCCTCCCCGGCCATCTTAACGGCGTTCCCCATATGATAGGTGGTGCGGCTGGAGGCGACCGCCGTATCATAGGGCATGATGTAGGTATCCGGGCGGGCCATTGAGATGGATGCCAGGGGAACGCCGATGGCCTCGGCGGCAATCTGCGCCAGGACCGTCTTCTGGCCGCCGCCGATTTCAGGGGAGCCCGCAAGCACGGTCACGCTCCCGTCCTGGTTCATCTTTATCACACAGTAAGAGTCTGTGGGGGTTAGGGTCCCCTTGATCATTGCGGCTATCCCTTTCCCCCTGCGCTTGGTCTCAGAGTGCCCCCGCGACACAGTACCCCAGCCGATCTCACGGGATGCCTTCTCGAGCGTCTCCCTCAACCCCACGGAGTGCAACACCTGACCGTTGATGTAGGTATCCCCTTCCACATAACCGTTTTTCAGCCGGAGATCCAGGGGGTCCATCCCCAGCTTTTCTGCAATGATATCCATCTGCACTTCGCAAGCCCAGGTCACCTGGGTGGTTCCAAAACCCCGGTAAGGGCCGCAGAGCTCTCGGTTGGTGTAGAGGAGTTTTGATGACAGTCCCAGGTTCGGAATACGGTAGGGGCCAAAAATGGTGCGGACCCCCCGATTGGCCACGCCGGGTGCAGCGGAGGCATAGGCCCCGCACCCCCAGAAAACCTCGGCCCTGCGGGCGGTAAACGTCCCGTCTCTTTTGACACCGGTCTTGAGCTTCATATGTGCGGCCACCCGGGTTTGAGAGGCCGTCAGCTCCTCTTCCCGGGAAAAGGCCACCTTGACCGGTCTTCCCTTTGTGGAGCGGGCCAGGACCACGGCTATGGCCTCGGCCACAAGCGTACTCTTGCCGCCGAATCCACCGCCCACGTAGTGGCATATATACCGGACCTGGTTCACAGAGATGCCCAGGGCATCGGCCATCTGTTTGGCCATCATGTAAGGCCTGTCGACCGAGGCCCAGATGGTATAATGATCCCGCTCCACCGAGTAGCGGGCAACCGCGACATGGGGTTCCATGGGTGTATGGGCCACGGAATGGATCTCAAACGTGTCTTCGAAGATCTCGTCTGCTTCTTCAAGGCCCGCTTCCACATCGCCTAGAGAGTAATCGTACTCGACACAGATATTTGTCCCGGGAACATACTTCAAACCACCTGAACGGTCGTATTCCTCCTGGTTCGGGTGGATGAGGGGAGCGCTCTCTGCCGCGGCTTCCCGGGCATCGAAGACAGCGGGCAGTTCCTCATACTCGACCCGGATCTTTCCCATGGCCTCCTGGGCCTCGTATTCCGTGTCCGCCGCAACCGCGGCCACCGGCTCACCCACGTAACGAACCCTCTCTATGGCCATAAAGGGCTGGTCCTGGATCATGGCGCCAAACCTGAAGGGAAGGTCCTTCCCTGTGACCACGGCCCTCACGCCCGGGGCCTTCCTCGCTTCCGAGATGTCTAGGTGCGCAATCCGGCCGTGAGCCAGAGGACTCCTGAGGGTCGTCCCATAAAGCATGCCGGGGAGTTCCACGTCTATGCCGTAAATGGCGTGACCCGTCACCTTATCGATGGCATCCAGTCTGGGAATCCGTTTCCCCACGTATCGGTTTTCCATTGTCAGGTCCTCTCCTTCATCTTTTGTGCGGCCGCCTGAGAGGCCTCGATGATTTTCTGGTAAGATCCGCACCGGCAAAGAACTCCTGAGAGTGCCCGCTTGATCTCCTCCTTACCGGCCCCCGGATTTTCGTCCAAGAACGCCTTGGCAGAGAGAATCATCCCGGGCGAGCAGAATCCACACTGGACCGCCCCTTTTTCGATGAAGCTCTCCTGTAAGGGATGAAGCACCCCATCTTCGGCCAGACCCTCGATGGTGGTGACCCGGCTGCCACGGGCGTCCATCGCCAACATCAGGCATGAGTTCACTGCACGGCCGTCTACCAGAACAATACAAGTTCCGCAATCGCCGGTTCCGCACCCTTCCTTGGTGCCTGTAAGGTGAAGTTTTTCTCGAAGGAGCTCCACGAGTGTGGTTCGCGGTTCGATCTCTACCTGGTAGTATTCCCCATTTACAGTCAGATCGATTGAGGTTTTCAATCTCTTTTCCCTCCTCGTGCAAAATTCAGTGCCTTCCCGAGCGCCCTGGCAGTGAGTACTCTCACCATCTCTTTACGGTAAGAGAGGCTAGCCCGAATGTCCGTAATGGGAGCCGCATCCTCGGCTGCGGCCCTGGAGGCTTCCCTGATACGCTCTTCGGTGAGCGAGCCCGACAGAAGCACTTCTTCGGCCCTCCTGGCCCTCAGGGGGACAGGGGCCACGGCAGCGAGCGCGACCTTGGCCTCCGTCGCCTCTGTATCCTTTTCACCCAGTGTGAGTAGTGTCGCTACTCCCACCAGGGCGATGTCCACGCCTTCGCTGCGACCGAGTTTTTCATAGCCGCCCCCGGAAAGGGGTGCCATCTCCGGCAGATAAAAGGAAGTGATTATCTCTCCCGGAGAAAGAGTCGTTATGCCCGGGCCTGAGAACAGGTCTTCAACCGCCGTCTCCCTCCCCCCGTGGGCACCTTGGATGGTGACACGGGCACCGAGCACCATGAGGGCTGGAACCATATCCGATGCGGGGGACGCCCTTCCCACATTGCCCCCAAGGGTCCCCAGGTTTCTGATGGACGGAGAGCCGAGAACACCGGCGGCCTGGTTCAGGACAGGGTGGCCCTCACGGATCACGGGAGAACCCTCGATTGCGGAAATTGTCGCAAGGGCACCGATGGAGGTACCTTTCCCGCTTTCCCCATGGATCTTGTTGAGGCCCTCGATGTGCTTCAGGTTGACCAGGACGGAAGGAGAGAGCGCCCCCCGTTTCATGCGCACAAGAAGATCCGTCCCCCCGGCCAGAGGGAAGGCTTGATCCCCTTTTTCGGCGAGAATCCCGATGGCCTCCTTCAGGGTATCGGGTTCGAAATAAGAAAATAATTTTAGCCTTAACATAGTATACCCTTTCCCATCCAATGGTCTGACCATATGGCCATTATCGCTACCCGGCAGGGCAGGCTGATTTCTTTTACTACCGAAAGTCGAATATTTCCCACTCAGCGGGATTGCATCATCTTTAAATCCCGCGCATTTAAGTTAAATTTCTGCGAATTGAAAGAAAAAAGTCTTAAGATCATAGCCGATGCGGCCGGCCTTTGGATACACCATTAGTAAGGAAGGAATCAAGTGGTCTGATCACTGTGTATCCGATATGATAAATGGTTGATTTTTTAAACACAGCAAGGATCTTTTGTCAATACGAAATCAAATTCGATTATCATAGCTTCGCTCCCCTTGTCATGGCCAACGTCGATCCAACGGTATGGGCGGTAAAGTCCGACAGCCCTTACAAAACCTTATAGGATCGGATATTGTTGATTCAATCATTTCACAATCCCATGAACACTATGAGAAGACATAGACGTAAAGCGGACGGGATATGATCCGGCCCGAGTAGACGAGAGGATTCGAGAGGTATCCGGAATGAAACCGGATGAGGTCTTTTCAAGGGGACTCCAGGATAGGAAAGTCAAGTCAAAGAGTTTGTTGCGTTTTGGGCTGCAAGAGAATTGGGCTTTCCCATACGGCTTTGGCCAAGAAATTAGAGATGAGTTTAGCCGGCAACGGATTTTCAGTTGAAAGGGAAGCGGCAATCGCAAATAACGGCAATTATTCACTTGAAAGCGATTGAATTTCTAAATTTTCAAAGAGCGTCCCGCTCCCACTAACCTGACTATACCTGGGTCAGCGATCTTGGTGATAAGAAGTCCCTTTTTCAGATCCGGATTATGGGCGGTTTTGGCTTGTGCGTCAAGCATGATCTGGGGGCGTCCCGCCTGAAGCGGGATTGTGTCCGCAACTTGCGGGCGTAAAAATGGGCACTGGATGCCGGCAAGAGCGTGGAGGTGGGAAAATCAGGCGGTGTGGCCCCCCACAGGCGGGTAAACCTCCGGATACTCCGGGTCAATCACGCTGCAATTACCTTCATGGCTCCAGAGCACTTCGGGCAGCGCATGCAGGGCTTCTTTGACAAGGATCGGTGGCCTGATCATTGAAAGCGGGTTTGCCCGAGTGGGTCCGCTCCTTCGTTTATTCGGCATCGATCCGGACCTGCTCTGGGCGACACGCCTTCACGATATCGGGAAGCCTTCGGTGACAAGGGAAGACGAGGGTCGCATCCCCGCTTCCCGCTCCTCCTTGAGCTCATGTGCATGGACTCAGCCGCATCGCTCAAGAACCCGCGCGGCATGGAGACCTATGACCTCTACCGTGAGCTTCACCGACGCGTCAAATCACTGAACAGTCATCAGTAAGTAGTGGCCAGTGAAAAGCCTTTACTGATTACTGATCACTTCTCACTGCTTACTGTTCACTGCTCACTTCCCCCCGTCCGCATCTTTCATCAGGAGGTTGATGAATTGCGTGGTGCTGTAAATACTGAACTTATGTTTTCTCAGCTTGGCGTTGGCCAGATTGTGGACACAGGAGTGACACTCTGTCAAAACCACTTCCGCCCCCACCTCTTCCACTTCTTCCAGTCGCTTTCTGGCCATGCCGATGGAATTGGCAGCAAAGGCCGCACGTAAGCCCCCTCCTGCCCCGCAGCAAAGGGCCTCGGCCCGATTGTGGGGAAGCTCCACAAAATTCGGCGCAATTCTCTTGATGGTTTGCCTCGGTTCGTCATAGATACCGGCATGCCGTCCAAGATCGCAGGGATCATGGTAGGTGACCCGCTTGTCGGTCCTCACGGAGAATTCAACATCTTTCAGAAACTGGGCAATATGAATGATTCTGATCCCCTCCCCCTTCAGCCGGTCGTACTGTGTTTTGTTGTTAAAAGTCCTGAAACAATAGGGACAGCCGGTAATGACCGTCTTTGCGCCGGTGGCGAGGATGCGATCGACATTTTTATCCACGAGGTCCTGATGAATCCGGTGACCCACGTCCTCCAGCACGCCTGAGCAGCAGACCTCGTCGATGAGGGTGTAGTCCACGTCCAGGCGGTCCAGCAGATCCAGTGTCGCCTCCGTGGCCTCCTCCTCACGGTATGCCCCCACGCAGCCTACGAAGTACACGTAGCTCGCCTTCTTGTTTCGAGCGCGGCCAAAGTCCGGAAGGTCTTTCTCAGCATAGATGTTGCTGTGTTCCTTGAGTACGTCGTTCATTCCGGTAAATGCCGGATGACAGGTTCCAAGATTGACCATGTCCTTTCGAACCGCCTTGATGATTTCCGGAACGTCAACCCCTGAGGGACAATTGACCTTGCAGCTTGCGCATGTGGTACATTGAAACAGGGTCTCGATCAATTCCTCGTTGAGATCGACATTTCCTTCCATCACCTCTTTGAGCACAAGCATCTTGCCCCGTGCATTGTAGGACGGACGCAAGGTGAGCCCGAAAACAGGGCAAGCTGCCTGACAGAAACCGCAATTTGAACATTTCAGGATCTGGTCTCTGAATTTCTCTTCAAAGTCATACTTCATCACCATTTCATCTCCTCGCAGATCACCCATCCAGGTCCATCTTCCCGGGATTCAAGATGTTGTTCGGATCGAACAGGCGCTTGATGGCCCGCATCATCCCCATTGAAACCTCGCCATGCTCCATCATCATGTAGGGGGCCTTGGACAACCCGATGCCGTGTTCCCCCGTCACTGTTCCTCCGAAGGCAACCACCTTTTCAAAAAGCTCGGCAGAGGCCGCATGGAGCTTTTTCACTTCCTCCGGATTGGAGGCGTCAATGGCGATGCACGGGTGCAGATTGCCGTCGCCTGCGTGGCCCAGGGTGGGAATTTTGATATCGTACTTCTTTGACAGATCGGAGACCAACCGCAGCGTTGCCGGCACCTTGGACATGGGCACCGACAGGTCCTCAGCAAAAAGGTTCTTGCTGATTCGCGTGAAGGCGCCGCCTGCCGCCTTGCGCGCCGCCCACAGGGCTTGTGCCTCCGCCTGTGTCTTGGCCCTTTTTACGGTGGAGGCCCTGTTCTTCTTGAAAACATCGATGACCCTGGAGATCTGATATTCCGTTTCCTCTTCCGTATACCCATCGGTCTCGGCCAGGAGGATGGCTTCCACTTCTGGCAGATTGAGGGTGGTAAAGAGGTTTATGGCCTTGATGCCATACTGATCAATGATCTCCAGAACACTTGGCAGGATGCCGGAATGCATGATTTCGCTTATCGCGCGCCCCGCATCCTCCACGTCCTCGAATGTCGCCATCGCGGCAGAGGAGCGCGGCGGTTTCGGGCTGATCTTGAGGGTGATCTCCGTCATGACCCCCAGGGTCCCCTCGGAACCCACCAATAGCCGGGTCATGTCATATCCGGAGGAAGTTTTCATGCATCGGGAACCCGTACGCATGATGTCCCCATTGGGCAAGACCACCTCCAGGGCCAGGACGTAGTCTTTGGTGACGCCATATTTTGCACCCTTGATCCCGCCGGCGTTTGTGGCCACATTCCCCCCCAGCGTGCACACCTTGCCGCTTGCAGGATCGGGCGGATAAAAGAAACCATGTGGCGAGAGGGCCTTCTCAAGAACCCCATAGACTACGCCGGGTTGGACCACAACGACGCGGTCCTCGATATTAATCTCCAGGATCTTGTTCATGCGCCCCATGTCCAGCACCAGGCCGCCTTGTACCGGAACGGCAAGCCCCACCAAGCCTGTTCCGGCGCCTCTGGGGACGACCGGAAAGGACGCCTTGTTGGCCAGCTTGAGGATCTCCGAAACGTGCGCCGTTGAAGTAGGCCACACAGCCGCGTCGGGCCGATGCTTGTGCTCTGAACCATCCGTTGCGTAGGAAATCAAGTCAATCAGGCTATCCGTGAAATTCTCCGCCCCAACGATACCCTTGATCATCTCTTTGACCGTTTGTTCCATTCAAAACCTCCACCCCGCAGACCTTATGATCACGGTCAGTACGACTGCTTCAGCAAATGAACGCCTTCTCATTTCTTCGTCTCCCCTTTCGTGAGAGACCATTCTGCAACCAAAAATAAAAATTATACTAGAATTGCTCGGGCCGGGCAATCATGATATGAACCCCCATTGGGGTGATGATTTTGAAGCTGAAAGAAGTCCTTGTCCGGCCCGTTTTCCCGACCGAAGAGCACCGTTTCAAGGAGCGAAGGCAGGCCTATCACTACCTTGGGGCTCCGCGCAAAATCGGCGAGACCCTTTGGTACGTGGCCTCCTGGCGCGATGAATGGGTAGCCCTTCTGGGCTTCTCGACCGCTTCCTGGAAGTGTAGAGCACGGAATCGCTGGATCGGCTGGGACTCGGTGATAAGAAGTCCCTTTTTCAGCTCTGAATTATGGGCGATTTTGGCTTGTGCGTCAAGCAACATCTGGGCGTCCGCCTGAGGCGGGATTGTGTCCGCAACTTGCGGGCGTAAGAATGGGCGCTGGATGCCGGCAAGAGCGTGGAGGTGGAGACAGTGCCAGGGGTCTGGACGGTGTTTGAAAAACGGTTCGCCTCAGGCGGAGAGAAAATTTGGGTAGGGGACCCCCCCTCGACCCTGCCTTTCTCTTCAAAAACCAGGCAGTGTGGCCCTCCACAGGCGGGTAAACCTCCGGATGCTCCGGGTCAATCACGCTCAAGACGTGATCTTCGGCATAAAGCCACTTATCGGACCCGCCAGACAGATGGCGAGTAGACTCTGGGAGCTGGGACACGGAATAGTCGATGCTGTATTCTTGAACCTTTGACGGCATATTGAGATCGAGCAGGATCAAGGCAGGAAGAGGGCCGGTACCTGCTATCCAGCAGTTCTATTCCGTCCTCGACACAGGAAAAAACGACCGACGCGCCCCTGATCCTTCAAAAGGGTCCCTGGCGAGCAAGCAATCGTCGTCATCATCTGCCATCAGAACAACCGGTGTCTCTCGGTGTCTCAAAGCGTCTTCTCCAGTTTTAATTGCTACTTTGGGCTCTTCACGATGAATATGGATCCCCTACCCGGTTTACTTTCGGCCGTAATGCTCCCCGCGTGGCGTTCAACGATCCTGCGACATATTGCCAGGCCCATTCCTGTCCCCTGATAGGGCGCATCTTTCCCGTGCAGCCTCTGAAAAGGTTTAAAGACCTTATCGAGGTAGCACTCATCAAAACCGATGCCGTTGTCTTCTACATGGACTTGCCAGAATGGGCTGGGTCGCTGTGAATTGTTGTAGATCCTGATTACAGGCTTATGGTCACTGCGGTATTTTAAACTATCGCCGATAAGATGTTGGAACAGCTGGCGCATCTGGACTCGATCAGCCGCGATATCGGGAAGCTCCTCAACTTCAATTTTTCCTCCCGTCTCCTGAAAGAGGACGCTTAGATCAATCATTGCCGCTTCTACTCAGCGCTAAGGCTCGACCCGAATTGTTCGTCTTTTATTCCCCCTCTCACCCTACTCAAACCAGCCAAAATCGTTGACGGCCTTCGTCATCGCGAATACGTTTACGGGCGGAGCATAAGGTGGGAGCGTACAACCCGGTCCTAATATATAGCCTCCCGGCGCTCTCATCCCCTTTTCAATCGCGCGCTTACTGAGTTCGTAAATTTGCTGAGGGTTTCCAGTCTGTAGGATCGTCGGCTCGATATTTCCCAAGATGATGTCATCGGGGAACCATTTGGCGGCCACCTCAAGATCGACCTCATGCCCGAACGTTAGGATACTTGGATGGTTCCAAGAAGAGAGGTCTGCGATATAAGGCAAGTTCAGATTCTGATCCCCACATATGTGCCAGAGAAACCGCTGAATGCCTAATGCTTTCATCCGCTTCTGGAATTCCATATGAAGGGGAATGGCGAACCTTTCAAAGTGTTTCGGTGAGATCACCTGACTAGCTTCACTGGCAGAGGCCAAGAAGACAAAAACTTTTTCCGGCCCAAAGGTTTCGACCCAGTAGTCCATCACGTTAAAAATGTGATCGATGGCCATCTTCATCGCCCTTTCTGCCAAATCTGGTTTTTTGATAAGCCATCGGCAAAATAGTTCCAGCCCGCATATGTTTCCAGCCATTGTGAAGGGGGACCGCGCACAAAAAGTAACCGGCAGGCCATACGCCTCCTGTAACTTGGCGAACTCAAGCCACCGGGGAATTCTACCGGCCCTCCTCGGATCAGGCATCTTCAAATTTAAAAGGTCTTTCTCTGTCTTTACCGGGTGGGATTTTGTGATTTCCGATCCCTCGAATTCGCCCTTCGGTGACCGAACCTCGCCTCCGAAGTCCATTGCTCCCAGGACTGTAGGTCCAAAAATCCAACACACCGGCTCCCACCCGTAAAGCTCCCAGGTCAGTCGACACCCATTAAAAGCTTTCTCCGGATCATCGAAAGCATCTGTTACCGAATAGCCAGCATTATGGGTACCAAAGGGTGAGCCCCATGCGATGATAGGAACCCTATCTGGCTTTTTGTAGCTAAACAGCGCATCCATGCGCTCCTTGCTGCTCATGCGATCTTGCCTCAAGTGCATTGTCCACCTCATCTATAAATTTTCTATTTTTTTACCTCGCAGGGGAAGAGCCTGTTGGGCGTCGCACCGGAAACTGGGTTGAAATGGGCGTCGCTGACAAGGATGTTGATGCTGGCTTTCCCATCCGTCGGGTTCCCCCAGCCAAAGTCCACCATGACATGTCCGGGCTGCCCCATATCCTCGACCTTTGCCTTGATCCGTATTTTTCCCTGGGATGAGGCTACTTCCACTTCGTCGCCGTCCGCAATCCCTCTTTGGGCGGCGTCCTGGGGATGGATCCGGACAAGGGGTTCCGGGTAGGTCCTGGACAGGGCTTCAACGTACTTAAACCTTGTGTGGATGAATTGGCCTGATCGCCGGCTTGAACCGATCAACGGAAATCCAATTTCTGTTGTGTTACGGGGTCCCAGCGGCTCGCCGGCGGGCTCAGTATAACTCGGAAAAGGAGGATACCCGTGGGCATCAAACAATTTGGAATAGAACTCCACTTTTCCTGAAGTGGTATTGAAACCGCTATCCACGTGTTTTCGGTACTTCACGGGCGGGGTTGCGAAGACGATCTGCTCCTTCTCAAGACGATCGAAAGTGACGCCAGTCGGCTTGATCATAAATTTGAGCCAACTCAAATTGTCATGGAAGGGGTAATCCCCATGAATCCCCATTCTTTCGGCGAGCTCGTATTCCACGTCGAAAACAGGCCTTGCCTCACCCGGGGGGTTGGCCAACGGCCGGGACAAAGCCAGATAACCTCCCTCAGCGCTCGAGTAGGCCAGATAGGAGTAACTCTCGATCACATCCGCCATGGGCAAAACGAGATCAGCTATTTCCGAAGTGGCTGTCGGTACGACTTCGTTGACCATGAGGAAATCCAGTTTTTTGAGAGCCTCCCTTGTGCGGTTCTCGTTGCCGTGAATGAGAACGGGATTGTGGTGGTGAACGATCATGGCTCTCGGCCGGTTTTCTTCATCTCCTAAAATGGCTTCCTTGATCGCGATCATCGGCACTTCGAGGAAGAGCGGAAATGTTTCGCACCAAACTCTCTTTTCCTTCGGAGCAGCCTTCGTCGGGAGGGCGGATTGAACCGCAAAGGGGAGAAAGACGTTTCCCCCCGGCACATCCAGATTGCCCGTTAGACCCATGAGAATCGCCAGGGTCCGGACCGCATCAACGCCGTTGGTATACATATCAAGTCCATTACCGTCGCAAATGGAAGCAGGTTTGGTAGTTGCATACTCTCTTGCAAGGTCTTCTATGGCTTTGGGTGAAAGCCCGGTAATGCCTGCAGCCCAGTCGGGACTACACGACTGAACGTGTTCTACCAGTTCCTTGAAACCGTGGGTGTAGTCCGAAACGAAGGCCTTGTCGTAGAGTCCCTCTTTGATGATTACATGAATCATTGCAAGGCCGAGGGCGGAATCGCTCCCTTGATTGACCTTTACCCATACATCCGCCTGTCGGACCGTCTCCGAGCGGAAAGGATCAATGGCGATAATCCGGGCCCCCTGTTTTTTTAGGCGAGGGATAATTTGCCTCATGCCGTTGAAGGAAGCAAATGCGCTGTAACGTTCCGACGCTAATGGATTTCCTCCCCAGAAAATCACAAAACGGGTTCTTTCGAAATCGGGCTCAGCCCTGGTCTGCCCCAAAACAGCGTGAAATGCGGTCATTCTTGGCATCATACAGAGACTTGCGGAGCTGACGAAGTTAGGGGAGCCGAATTCACCCATGAACTGACGGAACCCGTCCCTGCCATGATAGGAAACCGGAGCCCCGGCGGACCGCGCCAGGCTAAGGGGACCGAACTTGTCGCGTATCTCCCCCAACTTGTCGGCAGCGATCTTGAGCGCTTCGTCCCAGGATATTCGAGCAAAGCCTTTCTTTTTTCGTTGCAGGGGGTATGTGAGCCGATTCTTCCCCCGGATTAACTCCGGGATAGCATATCCCTTGGGACACAATTGCCCCCTGTTTGTAGGATGCTCAGGATCTCCCTTGACTGTAATCTTGCCGTCCGCACCCCTGTGAAAAAGTACGCCGCAACCCGAAAAGCAAAATTGGCATATGGTACGACACGTCATTTCTTCCACAATAACACCTCCCTATTATCTTCTTTTTCTATCAAAGCCTGCCCTGTTCAGCACCTCACATACGGCGGCCGTATCCCGCTTTGCCCATCCTCCGGCCAAGGCGGTGTAGAGTTGCGTTGGTGAGAGTGAGGTGAGGTGATAAGAAGTCCTTTTTTCAGGTCTGAATTATGGGCGGTTTCGGTTTGTGCGTCAAGCAACATCCGGTATCACACTTATTACCTTCATGGCGCCAGAGCACTTCGGGCAGGCCAGAGGATCAACCTCCCCTGGCCCAAGAGGCAGACCAGACATTGTTACCGATGAGAGGATGGCGACTGAGCCGTTAGATTCGATAACCAGGAGACAACCTGCTCCTGGATCGCCTGCTCCCGCCCGTTGTAGAAGTGATCACAATGGGGGATAATTTCGACGCGGACCGGGCCGCGTGCACGCTGTGCAAATGCTTCGGCCGGGTAGCTGTCACACGGCTCCTGGTCGCCGCGGATAAAAAGGGTCGGGCAGATCACCTGTGGCGCGAGCTCGAGCACATCGGGCGTTTTCTCCAGTCGGTCAATGAAACTCTCCGCAGTGATCACATACCACCAGCCGGGCATCAGGAGCAGTTCCTTCCCCCGCCCGGTGGCAACGAGCGCGCGAGCCTGTCTGGTGATCTCCTCTAGTCGGTCGCCGGCCATCATTCCCGCACGGCTCGATCGCTGCATCATCTGCCTGCCGCCGCCGTGTGCCGACAGCAAGACAAGTGCTGGTGTGTCCCGATGATCGACAACGTGCCGTACGGCAAGCATGCCGCCATTGCTGTGTCCGATCACGACCGGGTGCGGGAAGCCTCGTCGCGCGAGCCATTGTGCCGCGAGCCGGTTGTCTTCGATGCCCTCCTGGGCCGTCTGAAACGCACCACCCACTGGAACTCGGCTGTCACGGGTCCCCAGGATGTCGTGTCCCCGGCGGTTGAACGCAAGGCAGGCGAAGCCGAGCTTTATGAGGACCGGGGGTAAGAAACGCATCGCTCCGGTATAGAAGTTCATCGTATTACCGTGGAAGAGCAACACGGCTCCTGCAGTGGCACCCCCTTCGGGCTCGTAGTATGCGCCATCGAGGGGCTTGGTGTCGGTCGGGATAGAAACGAGTTCGGTGAGTTGCCTCATGTTGTGCCTCCAAGACAAAGAGATGAATTTGCGAAAAACTCCTTTTGGGGTGAGACCAGTATATGAAATAAGCAGGTCGAGGGGTCAAGTGAATTTGGCACCGAGATCGCCTGGGTACTAAAGCGGAAGGACTATAAGCCACAGGCTATCCGCAGGGTTTACATTCCGAAGACAGCAGGCGGTAAAGGCGGGGAAAAAGGCGATTGCAGTGAAGCTCGATGGCAGCTTTGTGCTGGAGACGGACCGCCACGACCTGACAGCCGATGAGATCTGGCGGACCTACATTCTTCTGACGCGGGTAGAGAGTGGTTTCCGTTCCATAAAGAGCCTTCTGATGGAACGTCCGATATTCCATCATCTGCAGAATCGGACCCGGACCCACATCTTCCTATGCGGCCTTGCGTATCACCTGGCTGTCGCTATCGAGAAGAGATTCTTGGATCAGGGCATTCACACGTCGTGGTTGACTCTCCGTCAAGCACTCAGTACGCACCAGGTGGCCACGGTTGTTCTGCCGACACAAAACAGGATGGTTCTGAGAATCCGAAAAGGCAGCACTGCAGAGCCCTTGCAGAGATATATCTACAGAATCCTTCAGATTCCTTCTGAGGTCATGAAACCGCTCAAGACATGGTATCGAGAGAACCAAAATAGTGACTCAAAAAATATCAACTTCTTGTAAATACAGGGTTTCTTTCAAACAAGTGCGGAAGTTGGGTTAACGGCAAGTATGACGACCTTTCCCGGTTTGTGGAGTATCCTGGTCATGTGGTCAACTACGGCCCGGAACTGGGTCCGGGTAGAATAACCGGAGAGGAGATATCGAGACTGATCAACAGGCCGTTCATGGGAGGGTTGGACAGAAAAGGGTTCATTATCTCCGGGGGCGAAGAGGATATCAGAAAGGCGGTAGACAATCTGCGGCCCTTTCACAGATTTCTCAGGTAAGACGGGAGTTCGGTCTTCTTTTTCCCCACATGAGCGCAATGGGGAGGGAAACCCGTGGTCTTGTAATCCTTCGGTTGGGCCGGAGAGGACATGCCGCATTCCTCGCAGATCTCTTTACGGGGCATTAACGAAGGTTCACCCTTGATGGATTCGATGAGCTGGATTGCCTTCTCGACGTCCCTGGCCTCTCCTTCAGCCACCAGCACGACCGCCCCCTGCGTGCCACCCGAACCGCCCGAGGCCACATGATAGGCCTCGACCCCGGTCAGTTTTTTCAGAGCCACAATCTCCGTGACCACCTTTGCCCCCGGCATGGGGAGCAATCCCACCTTCAGCCCCATGCAATAGTCAAAGGTCCGCTGGCCGCAGTGGGGAACGGCCTCTTTGACCGAAGGGATCAACTTCTCGAGGCCGACCGGAACAATGAGACGAATCCCGCGGGCGACGATTGTCCCGATTGACCAGCCGATGGTTCCACCCTCCGGGTGGGCCATAAATACGGCCGCATTTCCCTCCGGATCCACGGCATTTGCCCCTTTGATGAATACAGAGTCCCCCCCAAAATCGCGCAAAAGCTCGGACATGGTAGGGGCGGGAGGCTCGACGGCCCCTCGGTTCAAAACCAGGAGCGGCGGCTTTTCCTTTCCAGGGATGGTGCACAGAACCCCGTGCTGAATGCACCCGGAGAGATACGAGTCGCGATTGATCGCCTCTCCAAATCTTTCCTTTCCCAGGATTTCTTCAGCCACATAGACGCACGTGGAACCATGACCGATCAGCATCCTGCCGTTTTCTTTCGCATTTTTTACTTCTTCAAGCTCTGCCACTGCCTTCCCGATGAGCCTTTTGGACTCGGAAGGCGTCAGGACAAATAGAGCACGCATAGATAAAATCCTCGGTGATAAGAAGTCCCTTTTTCAGGTCCGGATTGTGGGCGGTTTTGGCTTGTGTGTCAAGCAACATCTGGGGGTCCCGCCTGAGGCGGGATTGTGTCCGCAACTTGCGGGCGTAAGAATGGGCGCTGGATGCCGGCCAGAGCGTGGAGGTGGAGACAGTGCCTGTGGCGGCCGGAGATTCCATCCACTTGGTGGTGGATCGAATCGGAAAGGCGGGATGCTTTTTCTCCTGAGACCCACCTCAATTTGCTTCATCCTTTCTGTCAATAAAGGCCCTGACCGATGTCGACAGGGCCTTTCCTTTTTCCTCCGGGCGCAGCGGGTGTTTCTCAGGGTTTAAAGACGGAGTAGCGGCCGAAGGGGACAAAGGCCACCTTCGCACCCTTTCCATGTTTGGCCATCGCCTCACTGAAAGCTTCTTGGAGAGAGGATTGCGCATTGAGCCCGACCTCTCGTGCGGCATCGACGTTCTCAGGGCGGGTCACAATCTGGACATCTCTCGTGAGCATGGTCCTGAAGATGGGATACCAGATGCATGCGGCCCAAAGCTCCCTTTCCCTTTGAAAGAAGGCCTTCATCGCCTTTTCCTCGTTTTCGGGCGTGGGAGGCATGAAATCCTTCATCAGGTCCATGAGGGCAAAGCCGGGCCAACTACCGTAACCGGGGCAGGGGGAGCAAAAAAGGATGGTCCCCCCTTCCTTCGTGATGGGCTCACAGTTTACGACGGCCCATCCTGTGTGAAAGAAGAGGTGATCCGTCGGGGCCGTAGAGCCGGCTATGACGATATCGAACCGCTCCTCTTTTTTGGTATCGAATTTGTAGATCCCCTCATAAGCCTTCACCGCTTCCATGTGGGAAGCGACCGGATCCCCCGCGCACATGAAAATGATATCCCAATTGTTCGCAACGATCACATTCAATCCAAGGCTCACCTTGGCCATCTTAAGGGCTTCATACTTGTCCTCCTGCATCCGGCAGCGGTTGTTGCCCGGTACACAGTCGGGGGCGAGGCCCATGACGTGATTGAGCTCGATGGTGGCGTTTCCCGAAACGGCGGGGATAATCATACCCGACCCCCCGTAACCCCACAGTGTGGCCTGGGTCGTGCTGATGGTGATGACCGCGTCGGCCTCCGCCACCTGTTTCAGTACCCATAGAGGCGTCCCCGCGGACGTGTTGCCGATAAAGGCATACTGATCGGAATTGCTCACATCGTTACAGGCGACCGGGACGCCCATTCGCATGAGATCCTTGCCCAGCTTTTCTTCGATTTCCTCCGGAGAAAGGGGGGGCACCTTCCCGCACCCGATGGCCACCGCCACCTCGGCCCCCGAATCCTTGGCCATTTTGACAAGGGGGGGGAGAATGAGATTGGCGGGAGTGGCCCGGAACTGGTTCTCCGTGATAAACACGATCTTCTTCCCCGCCCCGATCAGCTGGGAGAACTTTTTGCCGCCTCCGACAGGGTTTTCCACTGCCTCCATGAAGGCATTCTTCACATCTCTTATTGCCGGTGGTTCCTTCGCAAGAAAAGACCGGGCAAGGTTTTCGTCGGGGACATCGAGGCTCAGGGTAACGCCTGTCTCTTCGGCCGTTTCATACGGGATTTGAAGATTCGCCATACGTCATCTCCTTTCCTTAGTCGAAGGTGAATGTGGATAATCCTTCTTTAAGCCTGATCGTACTATGTGCAGCCGATCCGGTTAGAAGACCAGCGGCCGCATGTGTCTGGTCAACTTTTCGGCGCCTTTCTCCCCGATGCAATAGGTGTCTTCCACTGGTGAGGTGATAAGGAGTCCCTTTTTTAGGCCCGGATTATGGGCGGTTTTGGCTTGTGCGTCAAGCAACATCTGGGCGCCCCGCCTGAGGCGGGATTGTGTCCGCAACTTGCGGGCGTAAGAAAGGGCACTGGATGCCGGCAAGAGCGTGGAGGTGGAGACAGTGCCAGGGGTCTTGACTGTGTTTGAAAAGCGGTTCGCCTCAGGCGGAGAGGAAAGTTGGGTAGAAGGATCCCCTCGACCCTGACTTTTTCTTCAAAAATCAGGCCTTGTAGCCCTCCACAGGCGGGTAAACCTCCGGAGACTTCGGGGCAAAATAAAGCCACTTATCGGACCCGCCAGACAGATGGCGGGTAGACTCTGGGAGCTGAGACACAGAATAATCGATGTTGTATTCTTGGACCTTTGCCGGCCCGGTGGCAAGTATCTCTTTAATGGACAATGCGGAGGTTCGGTAAATGGTTGGTGTGAAGTCTTTCCCGGGGGAAAAAAACGCATCTATGTGCGGGCTTACAACCGTCTTAAACCTTACAGGGAAGAAGAATCCCTGAAACGGGACTGCATCCCACCGCGTGATTGGGCTTTAGATCAGATATCCTTCTGGGCTAATTATTTTCTCGGCCGCGATCATCAAAGCATCGGATAACCGGCAGGTCCGTTCACTCAAGGCGGAGGTCCGCCCATCGGGCTAAATCAACCGCAGCAACCGGGGAACGAACAGCGATATCTCGGGGAACAGCGCAACCGTCAAGAGAATGACCACCGATACCCCGATAAAAGGCCATATTTCAGAAACAACGCCCTCAACCGAGATTTTACCCGTTGCAGAAGCGGCGAAGAGACAAACTCCGAGAGGCGGGGTGAGCAGGCCGATATTGGCCGTCACGGTCATGACAATCCCGAAATGAACCGGGTGGTAACCGATGAGCTGCATCGCGGCGGCGAGTGTGGGCGCCAGAAGGACGATGGTGGCGCCGGTCTCGAGCCATGTCCCGACGAAAAGCAAAAAGCACAGCACGATCAAGAGGATCCCTGTCGGGTTTTGTGTGACGCCGAAGACCAGCTTCAACAGTACAGTATGGGCCTGGCACCGGCTCAGAACCCAGCCGAGGATCGAGGCGGATCCCATGATCACCAAAAGAGAAGCGTACTGGTAGGTTGCGCCCTTGAAGATATGGAGGATTTTCCGGAGGGTAAGGGTTTTATAGATAATGACACCGAGAATGAAGGCGTACAGGGCGGCAATCGCCGCCGCCTCCGTCGGGGTGGTAATCCCGAAGAGAATGGCGCTCAAGATGATCAGGGGCATGATCAGGGCAAGGAAGGCTGCACGAAAGGAAAGAAGCATTTTTGTCGGTGTGAATTCGATAGGATGCTTCGGGAAATTGCGCCGTTTAGCCTGTACGAAAACCACGCCCATCTGAGCGAGGCCGATGAGCACGCCCGGGATGATGGCGCCGGCAAACATCGCGGCCACGGAGGTATTGGTCATGGCGCCATACACCACCATTATGATGCTGGGGGGAATGATGGGTCCGATGATCGACGAACCTGCGACCACCGCCGCCGCATACTTCCTCGTATATCCCTCTTTCTCCATGCTGGGGATGAATATCGTCCCCAGCGCGGAGACATCGGCCACGGCCGCCCCGGTGATCCCGGCAAAGATCATGCTGGCGACGATGTTAACATACGCCAGCCCCCCCCGAAACCTTCCCACGAGGATATTGGCAAAATCAACCAGCTTCTCGGTAACGCCGGACTGGTTCATCGCCTCGCCGGCCACCATGAAAAACGGGATGGCCATCAGAACGAAGGAATCCATGCCGGCAAAAAACTTATCGGGGATTATCGTCAGGGGGAACCCGCTGACGATAATCCAGATTGAGGCCGTCGCCCCGATGGCGACCGCCACAGGCAACCCGATGAACATGAGGAAGACCAGGAGACCTAGATAGAGCAGCAACTCCATGAACCACAACTCCTTCTTCCCAGACAGACATTCATTTTTTCAGGGGATGGATCAGAAACAGAACAAACAGCAACCCCGCACCGACCGGAACCGCCAAATAGATCCAGAGATAGGGGATCTCCAGCGCCGGGGATTCCATCTGCGTCCCGAGAATGCACAGATTCACGCCATAGACGGTCAATAGGCCGGCAAAAAACAGCGACAGCAGTTTGTTGACCCATTGGACAACCCTTCTAACGGATGCGGGGAAGCGGTTGACGAAGGTCTCGATGGAAATCAGATAGCCATTCAGATACGCCAGACTCACCCCGAGCAGGACGCCCCAGATCATCAGATACCGTGCGGCCTCCTCCGTCCATGACAGGGAATTATTGAAGATATAGCGGGATACGATCTGCGCCAGGACGATCAGCAAAAGGGCGGCCAGGATCCCCGAAGTGAGCCAGTCCAATACGTTTTCATAATTCTCGATCAGCTTGTTAATGGCGGACCTCCTCATCGTGCGGGGCATCGGGGGGAAGGTAATGCGCCCCCCCGATGCCCCGCCTTTATTAAGGGGTATAACCCAGTTCCTTCAGGGAAACATCTGAGGCCTTCAACAAATCATCGACCAGTTGGTCACCGACCTGCTCGCGGATGAACTTCAGGACCGGCTTTTGCGCGGCATCCCGGAAAAGCATAATCTCCGACGGCGAGGGATCATAAATCTCCATGCCTCCCTTCCTGAAATCGGCCAGCAAGGTGGCGCGCTGGATGCGGGTCATCCGGCGGGCCGTTTCGCTGGCGACAAGAGCGCCCTCTTGAATGATCACCTGGTAGACGGTGGGCTGCTGATTGAACCATTTTGCGCTTATCGGAAAGATATGGTTGGAATAGACGTGCCTGTCGAGGGTCAGATACTTCTGGACCTCGTTGATGTGGCCCAGGGAGATCGTGGGAACCGAATTTTCCTGCCCATCCACGACGTTCATCTGCAATGCGTTATACAGTTCGGTCCAGGCGATCGGCGTGGGGTTGGCGCCCAGGGCCTTCATCATTTCCATGTGCGCCGGGATCTGCATGGTCCTCATCTTGAGGCCCTTCATGTCCGCGGGCGTCTTGATCGGCCGCTTGTTGTTGGTAAAGCACCTGAATCCGCCGTTGTCCCAGATGGTCAACACCTTTATGCCGGTTTTGTTTTCAAAATCACCCCAGAGTTTCGCGCCGAACGGCGAACGGATGTCCAGTGTGTATTGGGCGTGGTCCACGGAAACGAACAGGTAGGGGATGGCCAGAACCTGGATGGGCTTGTAATAGGTGGCCATATGGCCCTCGGCGATGCCCATGACGCACTCGACGCTCCCCATCTGGATCTGTTTCAACATCTGGGCGGAATCCCCAAGCTGCCCGCCCGGTGCGATCTTGACGGAAATTTTTCCCGCGGAGGCCTCTTCAACATATTTTTTGAAGTCCAAGGCGGCGGAGTGGATAAAATTCCGCGGATCCGGCGCTTCCTGATGGGCAAGCGTCATGGTTATCGGTTTTTCATCTTTAAGCAGTTTGGTGATGGGTTCGGAGGCCAGGGCGGTCGAAGACAATGACGCAAGAAAGAGAAACAACGCAACAAAACTGATTTTTTTCATAAACTCCATCTCTCATTCCTCCTGTTCGTAATTGTTCAGGTAGCTCCACCATGGAGCCACAATTGACTGTCAGGTTGTATATCCTCTCACCCCCCCCACGAATGCAAGCAAAATATCTTCTGCTGGACTCAGGGTGCATTGAACGCCTCTATCGACACATCCCGCGGATTAGTTGGCTAACTTTGTCATGGCCGATTGCAGGTCATTTTTCGATTTATCAAAAACCGTGCTTGTCGGCGTTAAAGGCTCCTTTTCCAAAAATTCCGGATGATAAGAACTCGCTTTGAGTGGGACGGAGCATACGGGATTGTGCTCTTGTGTGTCAAGGGTAAGCACATTATGTTGGGGGTACGAGCATTGTGGCGTACTGGGGCGTTCCGGCCTGGTATGGTCGTCTACGAGGCGAAGGGAAACCAAGTCCTGTGCTCTACCACCCCTTCGCGCCACATCTCTGTTTCGATCTCAGACACAGAGACCCGAGTGGGCCTCTGCCTTCGCCTCGAAGATCCTCCCCGTGTACATGAGCTCAGCCGCCTCGCCGACCCCCGCTGTCCCGGTGCTCGCTGATGGGGACCTCCCGCCCGTCCTGCCTGAGAAAGTTGAAGGCCGTCCCGCCCGAGCTGAGATCCGCCCCGGCCCAAAAGACCCGTCCAGCCGACCGAAAAACTGCTGCTGCATGGGGGCGATTCCTAATTCTCTCAAATCCCATGGGGCCTGAAAAGGGATGTCGACCTGAAGCGCTGACGCTCGTGATCTTCGGGGCGCTGATCGCCCTCGTCCTGCTGCCCGCAGAAAAGCCTCCCCGCCGTAAAGCGCAAAGGATTTCTCTGAACCCTGACCGGGAGTGCAGCCCGCCATCCCGTCTTGCTAATTCTTCCTTACCGGGAAGCGCCACGCTGTGTGCGAGGAGCTTCACTCATCGACCACTTTTCCCAACCACTATTCCGTTGACAGGTACGACAGCCCGTCGTATAGCACCCACGCGCGTTGACCGGTGCCTGCGGGATCGCCGGTGCCGGTCAGCTGCGGCCCCTCGGCGCCGGAACGGCATTGACAGGGCAACTTTCTTATAATGGAAATAGAATCCGATGGTCATCCACAACGCCCTCCGGGGGATCCTCTTCATGGTCAGCGCCATGGTTTTTCTGCCCGTCAAGGACGGCATGGCGAAGATCCTGGGCGGCGCCTATCCGCCGCTCCAGATCATCTGGGCGCAATTTTGCCTCGTCTTCCTCGTACTCGCGCCGGTCATCTCGGTGCGCTACGGGGCGGGGATGCTGTGGCCCCGCCCGCTCCGCCTGCAAATCCTCCGTGGGGTGTTCACCGTATGGGGCATCGGTTTCTTCTATTGGGCCGTCCGATTCATCCCCCTGGCGAGCACGACCTCCATCTATTTTCTGGCGCCGCTGGTCGTGACCGCCCTCTCCCCGCTGGTATTGAAGGAGCGGGTCGATGTGCGCCGCTGGATAGCCGTCGTTGTCGGGTTTCTGGGGGTAACCCTGATTCTCCGCCCCGATCTGCATGAGTTCAACAAAGGGTATCTGATCGCCTTTGTCGGCGGGATCAGCATCGGCCTCTTTTACATCAGCAACCGGAAGCTGGCAACCGGGCCGCCGGCCGTCGTGATGCTCGCCCATTCGGTCCTCATCGGCGCTGTGCTGACATCCTTTGCCGTTCCTTTTGTGTGGGTCCCGCCCCGGTCGGCGGATCTTCCGCTGATAGCGGGGTTTGTCCTCTGCGCCTTGGTGGGGCAGGGGCTTCTCATGGCCTCCTTCAAGCATGCACCGGCCTCGACCGTCGCCCCATTCCAGTACAGCGCCATTATTTCCGCAACCCTGTTCGGGCTTCTCATACTCGGCGAATTCCCCGATTGGCTGACGTTCCTGGGGATCGCCGTCGTCGTCGCAAGCGGCGTTTACATCGCCGTCCGCGAGGGAAAGGTCAAAAAAAAGGGGGCCGTCGTTTCGACGTTGCCGCAAACAGCGCTTTCCCGAGACGGCGGTGATTTCGTTTAATCCGAAACGTAGTCCCTTTGGAACCGCCGGCGGCGACCGCAAGTCTGCTCGTCATGGCGTCCCGGTGATCCCTCAAAAGATTGGGAAATCACGGGGTGCCGGTCTGAGCTTCAGCAGTGGCTCGGCGTTCCCGTGGGCGATCTTCTCCAGATCGGCCGGACTCAGGGGCGCCGTGTCCACCAGGGTCCGGCCCGGTGCATTGGGGCTGAACGGGTAGTCCACCGAGAACAGGATGCGGTCGGCGCCGAAAGCCATGAGCGCGCAGAGCAGCGGAGACAGGGTGAAGTAGGCACTGGTGGTGATGTGAAAATTGGTGAGGAATTAGGTGAGGTGATAAGAACTTCCTTTTTTGGACGGGAACTATGGAGAGATTCGGCTTGCGAGTCAAGAAAACAGAGCCACAACATATATGTATGGTATAAGGCTCGATTGGGGTTCAGAGGCTTTCTAAAGAAGATGGGTTGAGAGATGGCTGGGCCTTAAGTGGCAGTAATTTATAGAAAATGGATACTACTTGGGCCTGATCCGGAAGCCCAATTTCACCTGTATTCCTTGGGGGAAGGGCAAGATCACAGAAGACCTGATTGACACCGAGAAGGTCGACCCGGCCGCAAATGAGCTTTGCGTGCACTTCACGACATGCCCATTTTCCCTAGACATACCCGCTTGCGACGGATTGGGCGCTTAGCCGTGTTCAAGCGCTTGCCCCCGCAACAAGTCCAAGAAAGAGCTTAGGTTGTCTTCGTGTCCCTTGTGTTCTTCGTGGTGCAAAAAATATGATCTCTCCGTATTCTAGAGCGCTTTTCACGGCTGCGAAAGAAGGGTGTCCGCCGCATGCGCCTTGATGGCCTCGTCGCTGAACCACCAATACACTTTATCTCCGTTCATGAAGGCCTCGATCTGGTCCGTGGTGTGGGGCCAGAAGACCCGGCCGGTAACCCCGCCCGGAAGCACGGCCAGCACCTTTTCGTCATCGCCCAGGTCGGCCACCATCCTCATGGAGGCGGTGAGCGTCGGCATGTATGGGTCGTTGAAATCGTAAAGACCCCGGTACAGGGTCTCCTCCGACCCGCCCATGGGATGGGAGCCTCCGCCGAGCCACCCCTTCCCGAAGCCCTTCCGCCGGATAGGGCTGACCAGTTCCAGTTGGTGGAGCTTTCCCCATTGCCATTTTTCGGGGTCCTTCCCGAGTATCGGGCACAATTCCCCCATCGCCTCCACGGCGGCCTGGCGGAAAAGATCGTCGCGGGTCTCCAGGGTCCCGGCGGTGTTCACGTTGTCGAACCACCGGGACGACCCATCCATGACCATCCGCTGGAGCCGCTCCTGCCAGAAATACCAGTCCGCCAGCATTCCCTTCGCCAGGTCCTCGCCCAGTTCGTCCCTGAAAACCAGATACGCGAACTGCCGGTATACGCTCTGAAAAACGGCGGGCGCAGCGGCCTCGGGGCTGTCCGTAAAATCCCACTTGGAAAGGATCTTCCCCATCGCTTCCGTTTCGGGGCTATCGAGCATGGCCCTCGCCATGACCGGCGCGATCTCCCGCGCCATCACGTTCAGGGTATCCCGTTGGAACCGCCAGTGATCGTCGGTCGACTTCTTGCCGGGCGCGTCCAGGAGCTCCGCCAGTCTCCGATAGCGGTAAGACGGCGACATGTGTGAGGAGTAGTAATACGGGTAATCGTCCGTCACGGTCTTGTGGTTGCAGGTGCCGACCCAGCCCCGGGCCGGATTGACGCTGTGGGGCATTTTCTCGAACGGGATCCAGTCGATCCAGTTGTCCGTCCCGTCGCCCACCACATAGGGGAGCGTTGCTTCCCCCTGCGAACGGATCGGCAGCCTTCCGGACACCTGCCAGCCGATGTTACCGTTCGTGTCCGCGAACACGAAATTGAGGGCGATCCAGTTGACGCTTTCAAGTCCCTTTCGGATTTCTTCAACCGATCCTGCCAGCTCGACCTGCTCGAGGCCTAGAGACGATCCCATGGTCTCATAGGGCGCCCATCGCAGGGTCAACACCCTGTCGGTCTTCAGCCCGGGCAGCACATTGGAGACCACGGGGCCCCTGTGCGTGTACCGGATCGCCGTTTTTTCCAGCCTGAAGCCTTCCGGCGCCTTCTTGTCCTTTATCCTGAGGGTGTCCTCCACCACCTCGAATGGGTAGGACCGGTCCCCCTCCATGTACCGGCCCGGATCGTTGGAATCGACGGTCTCCAGATAGAGGTCCTGCGTATCGCCGTAAGCGTTGGTCACGCCCACGGCCACGTGCTCGTTCCTGAAGGCAACCAGGACGGCCGTTCCTGGGATGGTCGCGCCGACGATGCGATGCTCCGGCGTGATCAGGCCGCACGGATACCACGGCGGCGGAAGCATGCGCGCATCCAGGTGAGGGTCGTTGGCCACGACGGGCTTTCCGCCGGTCGACGACTTGGGGCCGACCGCCCAGTTGTTGCTCCCGATCCGAAGTCCCATGCCGCCCGGCCAAGACATCCCGTCGGATGCCCATGCCAGACCGATTTTTTCAAAGGCCACTGTACGATTCCCGTTGTCCGCCCTGTTGCCGCCCTTCTCGTCAGGGTTGACGTTGAGCGGAAAGATCTCCTGCGCCTTTTCCATACCGAGCTTATCCACCAGCATCTGTGCGATGATCTCGGTCTGGACATTGGCCGAAGACCCCCAGCTCATGTAGTAGGTGACCGCCAGAGAGTCGGCAATGGTCCAGGGGGCCGGCTGAATGCCGGACAGTTTGAACTCCAGGGGGAAGGTTTTCGCTCCGGACCGGATGTAGGCGTTGACGCCGTCTATGTAACGTTGGAACCAGCGTCGCATGTCTTCGCTTAGTTTCGGGGCGTGCTTTTCGGCATAGCGGTGAAAGCCCAGGGTCCTCATCTGGATATCCACGGGTTTTGCCTTGTCCCCGGCCAGTTCGCAGACCCGGCCGCTCGAGACCAGGCGCAGCAATTCCATCTGGAACAGCCGGTCCTGGGCGGTGACGAAGCCCTGCGCCAGGACGGCGTCATCCATGTCGTGGGCATAGATGTAGGCCATTCCCTTTTCGTCCCGAACCACCCTAACGGACTGCTTCAGCCCCGAGATTCGCGTCTCCCCGGTCGTCTGATAGGAATTGAGAGAGGCGCAGGCGGTGAACCCCGCCACGAGGCAACACAGACAGAAAATCGGAACCGTTCTTGAAAACCTCATCGCAGACCTCCTTAATACAGTCCGAAGGGCGGGTCCGGAAAATCCGCCGAAAGCTCCATGATCCACATGTCGCCAAACGCGAGGGCCGTCCGAACGGCTTCCTGTAGTGCCTCCGGGGAGTCCAGCCGCACCCCATAGATCCCGTCTGAATAATCGATATGGGGCTAGGTGTATAAGGGCGGCGATTTGGGCATCCTGGGTAGGGGCTTGGGCTTGACCCCGCTGAGGCGGGGTGCTTGAGAATCTTTTCTACTCAGCCGGGACGTTTGATGGACGATGCCCTGGCCCTTGGCAAAAAGCTGGGACAATGGCCGCCGGGGAATATAAAGGCATCGACGAGGACTTGAGGGAGGAGGAGCAAGGCGGGCTGAGGGTAGCGGGAGACGAAGGACCGTGTTGAAGGGTTCACCGCGTTCCTGGCGAAACGCAAACCGGTCTTTCGCGGTGAATAGTCGGCGCTCACCCTTTTAGACTTTGGGCTCTTTCCACCAAGGATAAAAGGGAGGCATGTCCTTTGACGGCCTCAGGGAAAATTTCGGAGCCCGCTTTTCCATGAAGCTCTGAACGCCTTCTCGGGCATCCTTTTCGCGTCCGGTCCAGTAGATGCACTTTGAGTCGATCAGATGGACCGACTGAGGGTCCGGATCCGAAAGACCGTGCCAGATGAGCGCCTTGGTGAGGGCTACAGAGACCGGTGCCGCATTTTCGGCGATTTCCCGCGCAATAGTCATGGCCCTTGCCACGACCTGGTCGCCGGGCAATAAATCATTGAAGAGACCCGAGCGGGCCTCTGCCTTCGCCTCGAAGATCCTCCCCGTGTACATGAGCTCAGCCGCCTTGCCGACTCCCACGATGTGGGGCAGGAACCAGGTGGACGAGGCATCCGGGACGATGCCCCGCCGCACGAACACGAATCCGATCTTTGCGTCCTCTGCCGCGATTCGGATGTCCATAGGGAGGGTCATGGTAATCCCGATGCCCACGGCATGGCCGTTGATGGCCGCAATGACAGGCTTTCGGCACCGGAAGATAGCCAGCGCGAGCCGACCCCCGCTGTCCCGGTGCTCGCTGATGGGGATCTCCCGCTCGCCTTGCCTCAGAAAGTTGAAGGCCGTCCCGCCCGAGCTGAGATCCGCCCCGGCGCAAAAGGCCCGTCCAGCCCCTGTGACCACCACAACCCTCACCGCGTCGTCCTGATCGGCCTCGCGGAAGACCGATACCAGCTCCGCCTCCATCACAGGGGTGAAGGCATTTAGCTGCTCCGGGCGATAGAGCGTCGCCAGACCAATCCCCCGATCCACCTCATATCGAATCTGAGTGTATTCCATCGTGTCTCTCTCCTGAAGATCACCCTTTTTCTTGTTGCAGGAACCAGTCGATCAAGCGCCGGGCAATGCTGATCTTTGGCGGGATGGGCGGGAGCTCGCTTGCCGAGAACCAACCCGCGTCGGTGATCTCAGCTGGATCGATGCGGATGTCTCCATCGGCGTATTCGGCCGTGAATCCAACCATGAGGGAATCGGGGAAGGGCCACGGTTGACTGCCGAAGTAACGGATGTCTTTCAGCGTGATGCCCACCTCTTCTAACACTTCCCTCTTGACACATGCTTCGAGCGTCTCACCGGGTTCCACAAAACCGGCAAGGACGCTGTAGAACTTGGCCGGAAACCGTTGGGAGTGGGCCAAAAGGATTTGATGATCCTTGAGCACGGCAACAATGACGGCCGGAGAAAGCCTGGGATAATTGACCAAGCCGCATTGGGGGCAGACCCTGGCGCGTTCATCCGTCTTCGTTTGGGTAAGGCCGCCGCACCTGCCGCAGTAATGGTGGTTGCGGTTCCAGAGGACCAACTGATTCGCCAGGCCTGCCGCCTGGATCGCGCCCTCTTCAAATCTCGTGAAGAGGCTTCGGAGCCCCGTGAATGAAAAGGGGTCCGGAATCCCCTTTTCGTCCTCCAATTCTCCGGCATAGCAGGGCCGGCCGTCCAGCCGACCGAAAAACTGCTGCTGCATGGGGGCGATTCCTAATTCTCTCAAATCCCATGGGGCCGGAATATTCAGTTTGTTTCCTTCATCTTTCACCAGAAGCCGTTGTTCATGAAACAAAAACCACAACGCATCTTCCGGCGTCTCTTCCGGTGGTTTAAAACTCGATACAAACGTCATCTGACTGTTTTTCTCCCTTCATGAGTCGTGAACAGGCGTCCCGGCATCTCAATTTCCCCTGTCCTTTCCCCCCGAGTCAAGGTTCATCCAGGAAGGCCTGTATGGCCCTGTCTCTGAGCTCGTTTGCTTGAAACATGATGCCGTAGTGGTTGGTGCCCACCACGTCCACGCGTCTCGCCTTCGGGATCTCTTTAACCATCCTCTTCACCACGGGTTCAGGCAAGAGGATAACGTCCTGGCTCAGCAGTCCCTTTGTAGCCCTCAGGATCAGGGTTTTGCAGGTGATGAGGGGATAAAAGGAATCGACCGCCACTTTTCGCAAGTTTTGAGATTCTTCCTGTATGTGCTCCGGCCGGATATTGACCCGCACGCCCCCGTCCGCGGTTTCCAACTCATAGCGGTAATAGGTCTCAATGGCAGGGGACCAGGGCTGAATGTAGGGCGCCTGCTTCATGATGTCCAGGTAGGCCTCCGACGAGGGGAAGATTTTCCCAAGGCGATCCAAGGCGGGCTTGATCCCCTGAAAGACCTTGTCCAGGTGCTCTTTGGAGAGCGCCCCCCCTCCGTCGACCAAAACCATCCGCTCTAAGCGCTCCGGATATTTCGCGCCGAAGGCAAGCGAAATGAAAGCCCCCAGGGAATGTCCCATGAGTGCGACCTTCTTGAGGCCCAGATCATCCAGCAGAGAGCGAATATCCTCTATGTGGTGCTCCAAGGAATAGCCCGATGCCGGTTTGTCCGACCCCCCCCTGCCCCGCAGGTCCATGGCGAGTACCCTCTGTTTCGGGGAGAGGGTAGATGCGAGCACGTCCCAGCAGCGACAATTCGCCGTGATCCCGTGAATACAAAGAATGCTCTTGCCGGACCCTTCCCATACGGCCAATTGGATCGCCACGCCGTCTCCTTTGACCTTCTTCATCTTCGGTTGAGCCATTATCCATCTCCTTTCGCGTAAACCATTTTACCCCCGTCAGCCGCTTCGTTTTGCCAGATATCCCCGGACGGATCCGATGACTCCTTTGGGGAAAAAGATCACTACCAGTATAAAGAATACCCCGAAAAGAAGCAGCCACCGTTCCAGGATATTGTTTAGCAGCGGCGCATCGGGGAAAATCTCTTTGGCCAGATGTTGAAGGTCCGGAAGAAAGGTCTGGGCGATCTTCAGGAACGCCGCCCCCACGATTCCACCGTAAAGAGTTCCCATCCCCCCGATGATGACCATGAGGAGCACATCCAGCATGATCGTCAGCACCCCCAGGCACGACTCCGGATTCACGTATCCCACCCAGATGGTATACAACCCGCCGACCATGCTGGCCATGATGCAACCGAAGGTGATGGAAACGGCCTGAAACCGAAAGGTCCTGTAACCGAGCGCCTCCGCCCGCTGCGCATTATCCCGGATCGCCTGGAGCACCCGGCCGAGCGGCGAATGGGTGAACCGGAGCATGAGCAAGAAAAGCCCCACACAGGCGAGAACAATAAAATAGTAGCTTATAATCTTCCCCGTGATCTCAAGCCCCCATATCTTCCCCAAACCAAAAGAAGGGGCAAAGATGCCGGGCATGGAGACACTGATCCCGTCTTCCCCTCCGGTGAAACCGCTCAGCTTGATGGCGAGGATGATGGCCAACTCGGCAATGGCAAGCGTGATCATGGCAAAGAAAATGGCCTTCACCCGCAGGGACAGAAAACTGATCAGCAGCGCCATGGCCGAGGCGACCACCGCCGCGATCATCATGCCGAGGGCCAAGTTCAAGTATGAAGGGGAACCGTACTTACCCACGAGAAAGGCCACGCAGTAGGCCCCAACACCAAAAAACATCCCATGGCCAAAGGACAGGATCCCCGTGTAGCCCAACAGAATGTCAAAGCTCGCCACAAGGACTGCAAAGAGGGCGATCTTTATGGAAAGATCCACGGTCTTAAAGGAAGGGAACACAAAGGGGACCACGAGAAAGAGGACCAAGACACCGGTCTTGAGAAAAAAACCCCCGCGCCTGTATCGCCTTCTTTTCTCTTCTTCCCGGAACCGTCGAACCGGTGTCAGATCCGTCATAGGGCGTGCCCCATTACTTCCCCACAGCGAAAAGACCGGTGGGTTTAACCAGAAGGATGATGATCATGATCAATACGTTGATCCCTGCTGCGGCCCAGGGCGCCAGGTAGGCCACGTAGTTATATGCGAGACCCACAATCAGTGCCCCCACCAGGGAGCCCGTCACACTGCCCAAACCGCCGATGATCACGACGATAAAGGCGAAGAGGAGGTATGTGGAGCCCATGTCCGGATATACTTGCAGGGTGAACATGGCGATCGCCACCCCACCGAGTGCCGCAAGGCCGGCGCCTGCCGCAAAGACGAGCGTGAAGTATAGAAAGATGTTGTGTCCCATGGCTTGGACCATCTCGCGGTTCTCAACGCCGGCCCGAACGACCGTTCCCACCTTGGTCCTCTTCAGGACCAGCTGGATCAAAACATACACCACCAGGCCGATGAGTATGCAGAGGATCGGGTATCGCAGGACGATGACATCGAGAATATCCCAGTTCCCCTGAAAGGTTGCGGGAACGGGCATCACTTCGTCATTGGGTCCCCAGAAAACCCGGATGAATTCGACCAGGACGATGGTCGCCCCAAAGGTGATGAGGATCTGAAACAGATGCTGTCCGTAAACCCTGCGGACGATGAGCCGCTCAAGGATCATCCCAAGAAGGCCAACGACCACGATGGAGGCGATCATCGCCACCAGAAAGGCCATGAGGTTTTGCAAAATGGAGTTGGCCAGCACCTGGTTTCCCATCCACCGAAAGGTCGTGAAACCCACATAGGCCCCCCAGGAAAAGAGCGCCCCATGGGCGAAGTTGATCACGTCCATGAGGCCGAATATGAGGCTCAACCCCGAGGCCACCAGGAACAAGAGCATGCCCATGGCAAGGCCTGCAATGGTCAGGGTCAGGTAGATCTTTATGGGGATACCCAGGAGAGGCAGGAGAAAAAAGGCAGCGACGCCGACAACGGCTGCGACCCGTCCCCAGGGTCTTGGTGTGGTCTGTCCCATCCGGGGCCCCTCCTCTTCGTGACCACTAAATCCCGGTCTTGGAGATCCCGAGATACCTGCTCTGCATTTCCTCGTTGTGGACCAGTTCTTCCATGGCCCCCCCTTTGACCGCGACCCCGTCATCCAGGATGTAGAAATAATCTCCCACCTGGCTTGCCATGTAAAAATTCTGTTCTACCAAGACCACCACGCTGTGGGCCTTGATCCGGTTGATGGTCTCGATCAACGATTCCACGATGATGGGTGCCAGCCCTTTTGAAGGTTCATCGATCAGGAGGAGAGCGGTGTCGTTCACGATGGCCCTGGCAATGGCAAGCATCTGTTTCTGTCCGCCGCTCAGATTCCCGGCCTTTGCCCCCCAGAACTTCCTAATGTCCGCAAACAGGTCCAGGACCCTGTCGAGCCTTTGAGACGTGGTCTCGTCTTCGCGCAGGATCGCCACCCGCATGTTCTCTTCGACGGTCAAGCCGGTAAAGATCCCCATGTCTTCCGGGACAAATCCAATCCCCATTCGCGCGATCTCGTGGGGTCTTTTACGTTGGATCTCACTCCCCTTGTAGAGGACCTTTCCCCGGGTTGGGGGAAGGAGGCCCATGGCCGTCCTCAGGGTCGTGCTCTTGCCCGCACCGTTTCGGCCGATCAGCACGGTGACCGCATCGGCCCGAACCCTGAAGGTAAGGCCCTGAAGGATATGGTGCTGGCCGATATGGGCATGCACCTCGTCGAAGGCTAAGATGGCCTCATTCACGCCTCGTTCCTCCGCCGAGATAGGCCTCCTGGACCGCCTTGCTCCGGTAGATGGCATCGGGGCTTCCGTCGGCAATCAGGCTGCCTTCCTGAAGGACCGCGATGCTGTCGGAAAGCGTCATGATCATGTCCATCTTGTGCTCCACCAGGAGCATGGTGCGCCTTCGGGTCGATTTGATCTTCTCAAGGATCTCCAGGATGGTCGGGACCTCCTCCTGGCTCATGCCCGCCGTGGGCTCGTCCAGAAACAGGATCTCCGGGTCCAGGGAAAGCAGGATGGCAATTTCGAGCTTGCGCTGCTCCCCGTGGGTGAGACTGCTGGCCGCCGCAGACCATCGCTCGTGGAGCAGAACGTCTTCGAGGATGGAATAGGCCTCATCCTCCAGCTCCGAGAAGCGCAGATAGTGGTTCCAGAAGTTGAGGCCCAACCCCTTGCGCGATTGAATCGCCACCCGCACGTTTTCCAAAACACTCAGATTGGAAAAGATGTTCGTCAGCTGGAAGGACCGCCCCATGCCCAGTCGCGTCCGCTCCGCAGGCCCAAAATCCGTGATATCCCTCCCCTTCAAGTAGATCTGTCCTTCCGTGGGTCGATATTGACCGGTCACGAGGTTGAAGAACGTCGTTTTCCCGGCCCCGTTTGGCCCGATGATGGACTTGAACGAAAAGGGCTCTATCTGGAGGCTCACATGGTTTACGGCCACATGCCCGCCAAAGCGGATCGTGAGATCCCTGGTCTCTATGATCGGTTGCGAAGGCTTTTCTGACATGGAGATCCCCGAAATTCCGGGCATCCTTGAGTGATTTCTATACTTTGTGGGCCGCAGGGGGGTCAAGAGAGACCCCCCTGCGGCCGGCTCAAAATCTGGTGAATCGCTCAGTTTGGGCTCATCTCTTCACCTGGATGGGCGGCGCTGTCTCCTCAGGAGACAGCTCACGGACCAGCGCCGGGACGGCCCAAGCCACATCAGGTCGGATTTCGATTTTGAAGCTGAACATGGATTGAAGCGCCTGGTGGTCTTCTTTTCGGAAGGTCATGTTCCCTTTTGGCGTCATGAACACCATCCCCTCCATGGCGGAAATGAGCTTTTCCGTGTCGGTGGATCCGGCCTTCTCGATCCCTTTCACCGCGGCAACCGCTGCGGAAAATCCCCCACAGGTAAAGAAATCGGGCGGCTCATTAAAACGTTTCATGTGCTCTTGAACGAACCAGTCATTTACAGGGTTCTTTGGGCATTCATAATAATAGTACGCCGCACCGACCATCCCTTGTAGGTTGAGGCTTTTCCACTGCTTGAGGACCGGCAATACGTTGGCGCCCGATGTGAGCACGATCCCGTACTTTTCGAGACCGCTCTGCGTCAGCTGAGCAAAGGGCCCGCCCTTTCCCGCCCAGATGACGAAGACATATTTTGGGCTGGGTTTATCTTTGAGCGCCTCGATGATCCGCTGGATCGGCGCCGTAAAATCGGTCCCTTTGGGGTCGCAGTATTCCTCGTGAACGACCTTGGCCCCGAGTTTTTCGGCGGCCTGCTTGTAGGCAGCGATCCCGTCCCGGCCAAAGGCATAGTCCTGCCCGATGCACGCAATACTCACCCCCGGTTTGGCCACGGCGGCCGCGTTCCCGATGGCGTCCTGCCCGGAGTTGCGACCGGTCCGGAAAATGTACCGATTCCAATTGGCGCCGGTGATGGAGTCGGCCACCGCCGGCTCCACAATCAGGATCTTCTTGAACTGCTCCGCAACCGGCAGGCAGGCCAATGCCACTCCGCTGCTGGTCGGTCCCACGGCCAGATCCACCTTATCGTCGCTATAGAGTTTTGTGAGAAGCATCTTGCCCACATCAGGCTTGAGCTGCGTGTCCTCGATGATGAGCGTCACATCCCTTCCGAGGATCTTGTTGGTCCCCTTGGTGGCGTACTCAAGACCCATCTTGAAACCGATAACCTCCTGCTTTCCGTACACCTCTAAAGCACCACTCAGCCCCTGCAAGATACCAATCTTGATGGGTTCCTCCGCCAGGGCATGGGGCACCACCAGCGCGCCCGCCGACAAGGCCAAAACCAAACCGATCAGGACCTTTCGCACGTTCATTTCCTTCCCTCCTTCTGTGTCTGAAACTTGGTTCTTGGTTGAGATACGCGGAACGGGTTAAAGTTCGGGCTTCGAGTTGAATGGGTTAGAGAATCCGGACTCTCTTAAACTCGCGGCTGGCCCACGACCGATTCAACCAGGCAAGGTTCGTGGGACCGCAGGCTGGATGTACTTAATAATCGGCTAGAAGTCAATAGGCTCACCGGCCGACTTCGTTTTCACCATGGGCTTGCCGTCCAGCCCATCCAGGATTTGGATCAGCCGGTGTTTGCGGGCGTGTTTTTTCCTCAACTCCTGGAGATATTGGTCCCACTGTTTCGGCTTATCCCGGGGGGCCATCATGGCCTCCGCCTTGCGGAGATAACTGGCCGCATCCCGATAAGCACCGGGCGTTACTTGGGCAATGAGCGTCTCGGCCTTTTTCTTCCAGAGGTCCGCCGCCCGATCGGGTGAATGGTACTGGACGGCTGCGGCGATCTCGTCTTCGTTGAGGCCATACCATCCGAACGCCTTTCTGGGAAGCCGATCGTACCAGAAAAGCACCTGCTCCGGGTTTTTCTCCGTAATGGCAATACGGATCAGCTCACTCACCATGGGGAAGACGTCTTTCCGTGCACCCTCCGGTCTGTCAAGGCCCGTTTCAGGGAGCGGCCAGTCTTTTTGCTTCCAGGGCAGCACGCCCTTTTCGAGGTAGTTTAAAAGGAAGGTCTGCACTCTGTCCCAGCAGTCAGAGTTAACCCTCCTCGCGGCCTTCCTGCATTCCGCAAACGCTCTTGGTGACGGCAACCGTACGAATCCTTCGACCTCCATGGCCGCGACGGCAGGCCAGTTCTTCTGGCGGGCCCGAATATCCTTCAACTTGTCACGAAGGTAAGGTCGCATTTCCGGGATATCTTTCCTTTGGTGACAACCGAATGCCTTCCCGGATCCAACGCTCGGCTTCCTCATCCCGGCGCGCCGCCATCAGCCGGGCGACCAAGCGCTCAAAGCTGCCCGTGGCCTTCGCCTCGGCCTCGCACAGGGGAATGATTTCTTCAGTACGACCGGCCCGCTCGAGAGCGTGGATGGTCCAGTCAGTCAGCTGCTCCCTTGCATAGTTGCGGCTAAAATGGTTAGCACCTTTGACTGGTTTCGAGGACCTGAGTCGTGTCAGCAGTTGGTCGGCCAGTGCGTCCCATGCCGTTTTGGGGTGCTTTCCATAAAGATATTCGGCGAAGGGTTCGCAAAGCCCATACTTATCTTTGAGCACGGCGTCCATGGCCCAAGCCAGGCGGGCCGTCGGGGTTAGGGAGGATTGGTCAAGGGCTTGGACGATGACAGGCATGCAATGGGCCACTCCCATCTGGATTTCGGTTGCATCGAGGCTCTCCTCCACCTGGCGAGTGCCGCACCTCAGCAGCTCCTCTCCCAAGGTCAGCACCTCGTCGGCATGTCCTTCATTGAGGCGTCTTTCCAGTTCGTTGCGAATTTCGGAGGTGCTGCGGGTACAGCCGTTGCCCTGCGAGAGGGCTTTGGCCCCGGCCTTTTTTTCGAGATCGCACCAGGTAGAGATATGCAAATCGATCCAATCGGGTTTTCTTTTTTGGCATTGATCTATACGTATTTGGCTAGCTTCAGGCCTTCCATAATGATTCTCTCCACCGACATTCTCTAACCTTAGGGTGGCCACAGGATGGGCAGCAATCCCACCGAGACGAGAAGAGAAATAATTGTGATGGGCACCCCTACTTTCACGTAGTCGATGAAGCGATAGCCGCCTGGGCCCATGACGAGCAAATTGGCTGGGTGCGACAGGGGGCTGGCAAAGCTCGAGGAAGCCGAAATGGCCACGGTCATCATCAGCAGGTGCGGCGAGATCCCCAGCGTGCTGGCGGTGCTGAGCGCAACCGGTGCCATCAAGACCACCAGTGCCGCGGTGGGGATGATCTGGGTGCCGATCACGGTTACGATAAAAAGGGCGGCAACCACCCAGTGAGGGCCGAGATGACCGACTGCGGCGATCAAGGCGGTCGCCCCCATCTGCGCCGCCCCCGTGTTTTGGATGGCAGCTCCAAGCGGCAGCATGCTGGCGATAAGGAACACGACTTTCCATTCAATGGCCCGATAGGCTTCCTCCATGCTCAAGCATCCGACGAGCACCATCAGCGCCGCTCCGGTGAGAGCGGCAATGGCAATCGGAACAAGGCCGAACATAGCGCTAAGGAGCACCGCCAGCATGATTGCAATGGCGATGCGACCCTTTTCCATGCGTGGCGCCCGCGCGGCGGCCTCATCGAGCACGAGAAAATCTGGATCGCGGGCCAAGTTTTCCAGATTGCGGCGTTGTCCGTATACCAGCAGGGCATCTCCAAACTGCAAAGGCATGTCTTGAAGCCCGGTGCGATAGGCACGCCCCTTTCTCCAGATGGCGAGCACGCTGATGCCGTAACGCTCGCGGAAAAGCAGGTCCGCAAGCGTCCTCCCCGCCAGGGAGGTCCTTGGTGAGAGGAGCACTTCTGTGCCGCCGATTTGTTGGGACTCCAGTTCGGCAACCAGGCTGGGCGTTTGCTCCGAGATCTCCAGTTCCTGAAGACCTTCGAGAATTTCAAGATCGCGCGGTGAACCCTGCAGCACGAGCAGGTCGCCTGCCTGCACCTTTTCAGCCGGCGAAGGCATGCACACCAATTCCTCGCCTCGCACAAGGCCTACCACGGTCAGACCGAATGCGTTCCCCAACCGGCTTTCGACCAGATCATGCTCGGCAAGCACCGATCCCGGTGGAACGCGCACCGGCAACAGGTGGGTACGGCCACCCGCAAGTGCCTTCACCCTATCCGGTGACACGAAGCGCAGGTCCGTGACAAAGCCCAGGCGTGCCAACGCTTCCAGCGCTTCCCGTTCCCCCTGCAGCAGCAGTCGCTCCCCAGCCGCAAGTTGATGCCGCCGCAGATCTTTGACCTCGCCTTCGGTTGGACAGTGAAGCGCCACCACATGAACGCGATGCTCCCGTCGCAAGCCGCTCTCGGCCAGTGTGGAACCCAGGAGCGGCGAACCTTCGGTCACAAATCCCTCGGCCGCCTGCAGACGCTGAGAGAGCAGCTTATAGACGAGGTCGGAGGACTCGACCTGCAGGTGCTGGCTGGCGTGAAAGCGCTGCAAGTGGTCTGGACGACCGTGCACGATGAGCGTGTCTCCTGCCTGCAAGACGTCGTTCGGACGGGGAGCGAGCATCAGCGCGCCCTTTCGCTGGAGCGCCAGCACCGTCAGATAAAGGGCCGAGCCCAGCCGGCTCTCGGCAAGTGTGCGGCCGTCAAGCGGCGATCCCGCTGGGATGCGGGTGGTGAAGATGTGGGTGTCGAGCTCGTAGGAAGCGCCAAGTGCCAAGCGGGTGCCTGCCTCCGCACTGGCGGAGCGGCTGGGGAGCAGGTGACGCCCGATGAGCACCATGAAGGCGATGCCGGCCACGACGATGGCCGCGGTGATCGGCGTGAAGTCGAAGAGGGCGAAGGGGCGAAGGCCTGCGTTTCGGAGTGCGTCGGTCACCAGAATGTTTGGCGGGGTGGAGATGCCAGTGAATGGCCCGCCAAGGAGGCTACCGAGCGCCAGCGGCATAAGCAGCCGGGAGGGTGGACGCCCGCTGCGCCGTGCCAGCTCCATCGCCGTTGGCAGGAGAATGGCGGCGACCGTCACGGTGTTGATGAACGCCGAGAGGAGACTTGCGGCAATCATCAAGGCAACCATGAGCACGGTTTCGCTACGTTTTGTGAAGCGCTGTAACGGCTCTCCGAGCTGATGGGCGATACCCGTGCGCGTCAGCCCCGCGGACAGGATGAACATGGCCCACACGGTGACCACTGCCGGACTGCTGAAGCCGTCCAACGCCTCTTGCGCCGTGACTAACCCCGTCAATGCAAGGGCCGACAGCACCAGAAGTCCCACCACATCCACCCGCAGCCAGCCACCGATAAACAGGACAAATGCCGCGGCGACAATCGCGAGCAGTATTATGACTTCAAACGGCAAGATCTTCCCCTCCAGAGGATTATCAGAATAGAGACGTCAGGTTTTTGATGTCCACCGATTTCTTCGCCCCATGGAGGGGGAAATCCAATCATGATATATTTCCAATACATATCTGGTAAATTCGAAATTTTGGGTGGCCAGCCTGCCGTGTTCAAGGATCCAGCCGAGGGCCCTCGCCTGCCAGAAGCAGCTTCAGAAACGCTCTTACTACATCAACCGGTAAGTCGCCTTTACGGATAACCGCGAATATTCTACTGGGAAATGTCCAAAATGCCGCTAAGTCAGACCAACCCCTATCTGGTAGATCCCGAGAAATATCGTGGTCCTTTGATTATCAATGTCTCCACCTCCATGGCGATTGAAACGGGTGACACGGTTGAGTCCATTGCCAAAGCCTTGTCTGAGGTCTCCGATAGCTTCCTTATAAGTCCACCGCGGAACCGGAAACAGACCTCTCAATAATTTTGCAAGACGTTACCCAATTCGTTACCCAATTCATTCGATATTACCCAATTGCCACTTGGCGGTTTTTTGCCACCGGGCGTTCTGGCCGCGTCCAAGGCATTCAATCTGATTTTTCGCCCGCAAGTTTTTCAGTACACGGCGGACCATATCCACGCTGACGTTCGGGCATTTGTTTTGAAGTTCGGCCACACTGAAAGGGCCGAGACTTCTCTCGATGGCGTGAAGAACGAGACTTGTTTTCTCGCCCTTGGGACTATGAAGTTGGCCGAGGCGTTGCTCGAATTCAAAATATGCCATCTTGATGATGGAAAGAATGTAATTGTTATATGGCCAGGGGTCATGTTTGCCCTCGTGCCACCCCTGGGAGCTTTGCTCCAAGGTTTCGTAATACCTCTCCTTGTTCTGTTCGATGAGGCGCTCCAGGCTGATATAACGCCCGACCTCGAACCCCAGGTGGTAGCACTGCAGGAGCAGAAGTAGTCTTGAGACACGACCGTTGCCATCACGAAAAGGATGGATGCAGAGAAAATCCAGATTGAAGGACGCCAAAAGTACAAGGGAGGGGATCCGGTGTTCATCAAGGGCATCGCCGTAGAGTTCCACCAACTCCTTCATGCAGCCCGGCGTATCTGTTGCAGAAACCGTCTCGAAGCGGACCCGCGAGCGGCCATCAGGGAACTTTTCAATGATGTTGCCGTCTTTCTCCTTGTATTTTCCGGCATCCCAAATCTCCCCGCGGGTAAGGCGATGTAGTTGTAGAACGGTCTCCTCTGATATAGGGAGTTTCGCACCTTGCTCATGAATCCAAGTCAGCGCCCGCCGGTATCCCCGGACTTCCTCTTCATCACGGTCCCGCAGGAGTGGCTGGCCGAACACGATTGTGGCGATTCGTGATTGATCGACTTCCACGCCCTCGATCCGGTTGGACGATACGGCGCTCTCAATAAGGGCGTGCTCCCGTAGAACCCTGAGACGCTGTGGGGATTGACGGGTGAACAATTCCTGCTTTCCCCGCGCCTCGCCGAGATCAGCAAGATACCAGGATGTGGCGGCTGGCACGGTTTCGAACTTGCGGGAAAAAAGCCGAAGGGTCATCATGACTTTTCCGCTCCGTATGGCACTCTATTCTCCCTAACTATCGTTAGCTTAATCATGGCGTTGACTTCGAGCCAGTAGTAGGTCGCGAGTCGAGTCGCAAGATTGTCGCAAGTCCAGTCCGTGTCCTTCATCCGGTAAACGAGCTTGTTGATTGAGCCCTCCGAAACCACCTGCCGCTTGTCCGGCATCCCTTTCATGTCCCTTTGCAGGGATCGACGATTGACCTTCGGACACAGTCGCTCGAAATGCTGGATGGTCAGGCTACCGTGCTCCAGGATGTGGTCGAGGGCCATGGCCTGGCGATCCGAAAATCGGTGCTCTTTGACCAGCATTTTCCACCGGATGGCTTTCCCGCCACGCTTGCTCACCTCGGCAAGCCGGGTGGTCAGTCCCTCGACGAAGTGTTACAGCCAGCCGGTCCTCTCATCTGCCCTCCGATTTTCTTGGCCAACGTGCCTTTGCACGCTCCAGAAAGGCTGGCTCTACATGCTTGGGTGCGCCGGAAACGATTTCCTCGAACCCTGCCATGAATCCCTTCTTCCGAGAATGTCTCGCGCGCACGTCGGCGACCACCGCCTGCCATTCGGCATTTAGACCGGCTTTGGCGTAGCATTTCTTGCCATGCGCCATGTTCTCTAGCGCCACGTCGTAGTACTTGCTTTTGCCGGCATTGACGATCCGCATGCAGAGCGCACGATACACCCTGGCTGCAAGATCAGGACGAGAGCGCTCCAGCTTGCGTGCCAACGGCTCGGCCCGGTAGTGGCTAAGATCTTCGAGCTCCTCATCCGTAGCCCTTCGCAGTCGCGATACCAGTCGGTCGCTCTCCTTTTTCTCGATCCAGAGTTCAATCTGAGAGGAGAGATCGCCCTTTTCTGATGTCTCCATGGCCCTTTGGTGCCAGACCGTTTTCTCTTTGGCCGGCACGTAGCGCATCAACTCCTTGTATGTGAACGTGGCGGGGTGTGCCTCAAACTCGGACCAGGCTGATTGGAGCGCATCTCCCGGGCGGCCGAGCTTAGCCAGTAGAACCCGTTCCAACTCGCGCAGCTCGTCTTCTTCATAGGATTTTCGTCTATCCAACCGTGCAACCTCCAGGCCTCGCTCGACCCAGGAAAGCGCATCTTTAAAGCGTCTCCGGTTTCGGTATATCTCGGCTATGGCCTTGCAGTCCTTGGTCTCGAGCCTGGTCTGGTCGCAAAGCGCGATGTAGGCGTCAGCGTCGCGCTGGCCAGCGAGCATGGTTTTCAGCGTATCGCCCCATTTCTGGTGTGCGTATCCTGGAAAATGCGTCTCCTTGTCACCCTGGGTCAGAGTGGATTCGAACTTGGAGCGAATCTGGCGAACGAATGCCTCCAGCCCCTTCTTGTCAAGCACTTTGACAACCTCACGATCAAGGTGATGACAAAAACCATAGGGATCGTCCTCCATCCAGGAAAGCAGCGATTTTGCGGTCTCGTCCGGATCATCGTTCGCGGCTTGGCGAGCTTTGATCCAACCACGAAACAGGTCTTCAACCAGCATGCCGAAATTGCCGCTCGAGTCGTCGATCTCATCGGCCTTTTCGTGGCAAGCGGCGATAAAGGTTTCATACAGATGCGCTGCTCGTTCCGGCTCTTTCTTGATGAGTTTCCCAATGTCATTCGCAACATCCTGAACATCGTCCACGAACGACCAGGCGGCTTTGTAGGAGATAAAGCTTCCGGGAGACAGTGCCGCTTCTATGGCTTGCTCGAGTGGATCGATCTGTTTTCGCTTTTTTGAGCTCACGGTACTCTTTTCTCAGTGGGCATGCCCATCGTCATTTTACTGTTATTCGCTTTCACGATCCTCCCAGGTTGTCTTTGCTTTCACCTCATCGATGAGAAACCGCACTCCCTGGTTGTCCGACGGGTTCATCCAGAGCATCCGATCGAAGAGGCGCTCTGCCTCGTCAAAGCGCCTAAGACGCCAGAGGCACAAACCATAGCCATGCATGCAGCGGAGAAATGGACGGTTGTCGATATGACCCCACAGCAGCACTTCAGTAAAGTCGTTTCCCAGGGACAGTTCGCCGATGCGCAGACCAACTTCATAGTGACGAATGGCATCTTGTGGGCTGTGATCAAAGACGAGATTGCCCAGATGCGAATGGGCATCGAGGCAGCGCAGGTCTGCCTGGCACAGCTCCATCAAGATCTTTAACGCCTCTGCTCGGTCGCCAGCATCTTTGAGATCGTTGGATTGAGTGATGGGATCACTAAAGGGATCGTCAGGGTCCTCGCCGGGTAAAACCTGCTCCATCTCGAACATTGGGCGAGCTCCATGAGCGATGATCGGCTTGGCCCACTCTTCGATAGGCTCGTCTTCTTCTCCCCAATAGTGGTCCTTGGGATCCCACATGCCCATGTCGTTAAGACCAAGGGGCACCAGATCGAGGGCCACCACGTCGATTCGAGTCGATTGAATCTCTCCGGAGAGATACGGATGACCAGCATAACGCCACTGTTTTCCCGGCTTGACCGTGACAATCTCGCCGGGCACCACGTCCCAAAGGCGGCTCGGGCGCAGAGTAATAACTCTATCACTTCCCAACAAACGGCACCGGGCGGCCCGTTCCTTGACCGAGAGTGCGACCAGCTCGACCGGTTTGCTCAAGTCGAGATCATCCGCTGTCGCCTTGTGCTGCCGGTTACGTCGGGAAGGAACCTGCGCCTCAGCAGGGAAGGGATCGAGGTTGAGCCACTTGCGATAGGCAGCGATGTACTGTGCACCTTCCGAAGCCTGAGAAAACCTGACCTCGGAGACTGCAACCACATGTTCGGATCCGTCTTCGCGTCGGCATCTCGCAGTCAGCCCACGTCGCTCGTTGCCGTCGTAGTCAACCCCGATCACCGAAACCGGTTCCCCAATGACGAACCCATCGGCCGGCAGTCTGACGTTGTCCTCGAACGCCTGCCGAAAAGCCCAGAGCTTCTCATGGTCGCCGTATGCGTCGACAGTGATCTCCTCGATCATCTCGTCCAAAGCGTCGAGATCCTTGTTTCCCTTGGGGCTTCGTGAGCTCATAAAACGCCCTCCCAAAAAGGGTCGCGACGTGTGTCGTAACCCTGTCGTATAGAATGTCGCCAATTTGTCGAAAATATCACATGATCCCTATTGCCAGGCAATACATGAGGGTATGGGTCCGGATTTGGCCTTGTTTCATTTATCCTTCCAGATACCAGCTTTCACCAGGCGTTGAATGAGCGTTTTTCGCCGCATGTGGCTAGCCATGAATTTTTTCAACTCTTTATGGAAGGCATCCCGGCTCGCATGGACTGAATATGCCTCAAAGAGGTCAAGAAGAATGCGGCACGCCTCGTCATAGGCCGGACCTAAACCTCGTTCGACGGCCTTCTGCACAGCCTTCCATGCCTTGGAAAAATCCTTGGACAGGTCTTTAAGATACGCCTCCCGTTCCTTACGGCGTTTGATCTCGCCTATTTCCTTTTCGCGCCTTTTCCTTTCCAGGCTAACCTTTTCGGCCGCATCTGCATTTTTCCGGAGCTCTCCCACTGTGCGTCGGGGTGCCTCGATCTTCTCGCCCGGCAAGCCTCGCCGCCATACCGCGAATCGGTTCTTTAGCGTCCTTTCGGCCTCCTTCCCTTGGCCGGCAAGAAGCCGTTTCAGGAGCGCTGTCACTTCATCCTTCGGCAAGGTTGTAAGCCAGTTATCCGTCTCCTCTTGCGAGGACGCCCCATCCTGCGGGGCCGGGCTGCCCATACCGCCACCCGCCAGCAGATCCTTATCCACTTCCAGAAATTCCGCAAGCGCCTGTTGCGCCGCCGTCAGGCTCCCCAGTCCTTCTATGGGCAAGGGCTCCAGATCGTCGTCATCCATCAATTCTCCGGTCACGGCCGCCAGCCATCCGATGTAAAGACTGCGGATATCCCCGTGCAGCAACTCGTCCCTTATCGGCGCGAGGCGCGCCATCCAGCCGCGGCCGTCCTCCATGCCAAAGCGGTCGTAGTTTTCGGACTCATTCAGGCTCCAGGTGATGATCCAATGGGTTTTGGTAGCTTTGAAATCAAGAAGATAGCGCACCGCCATGGCTTCGGCAGTTTCTTTCGATCAATGCCTCGATGGGCACGCGCACCATGAAGATGGCCGTCATCCAATTGGCCACATAGACATGGGCATCGAAAAAACGCTTCATTAAATCATCAGGATTTCCCTTGAAATTGCCATAGTGATACTCGTTGATGAAACTCGTAGGCGTGATGTGGGCCCGGGTCGAAAGGGCGCGCAAAGCCGACATCTCCTCCGATGTCAGCGGCCTGTCAATAGCGAGAAACTCGTAATACTGATATTCACTCATGGCAGTCTTCCTATCCGCGGCAGTTGTAAAGGATTTCTTTACAACTGAATTCTCAAGAAACTCATTTTCCAAAAAGATGGTTTTTCAGGTTTTCTGTTTGGTGGACTGAAACAGCTCGGCCATGGACTGGTGAGTTAGCCAGACCGCTTAGCTTCAAACCCGGAATCGTCTCCCATATGAAAGAAAATCCGGCCTCGAAGTTCTTTGTTTTCAATCACGGCCCATCCGCGCCCACTCGCGGGATCCAACTCGTCTTGTCCTTCCCAGGAAAATTCGATTCGTTCCGTCCCGTCAACGGTTTCTACGTGGCAATCCATCCAGCCCTGAACTAGCCCAAACTGAAAATGCCCCGTACCATCTTTCTTAAACGTCAAATGTCCAGGGACCTCCATATCGACATATTCCTGATCCCAGACTTCCATCTCAACGATGGACCACTTGCCTATAAACGGTTGGATTTTTTTCTTCATCGATTGAACCTTTCAGATATCCTTTCAGTTCAATGCGCGACAGACCGTCGGAGTCAACCCACAGGGTCTCGCGTCAAACTAGGCACCGCCGAAATCGGCGGATTGAATTTTGGGTCCCCGTGTGCAGCCCTCTTCATAATTCTTCTCCATAGGGCCCGTGGCCGTTAACCATATGATATCAATTAATTATCAAAGAGTTGGGCATTCCGAGGAGGCGGAAGCGGCATTAATCCATATTTCCCACCCACCTTGCTCCGGCACTAATGTCACAGTTCATGTCATAGCTTGTCACAGCTCGGTATCGCAGCCAGCCGATCTTCTAATTCCGGCTGTTGATCAGATTGACGATCAGCTTGACCATGGTCTCCTTATCCGCCGGATTACTCTCCGCGATCATCAGTGTGATGGCCACCAGGGCATTGTCGGCGATCCGCTTGGAGCCGGTTTTGCTGTAAAGCGACTCGTTACCGGCCAGAAACGCAATGAACAGGGCGGCCGCAATGCGCTTGTTGCCGTCACTGAAGGCGTGGTTTTTGACCACGAAGTAAAGGAGGTTGGCGGCCTTTTCCTCGATGCTTGGATAGAGTTCTTCGCCGCCGAAAGTCTGGTAGATAGCGCCCAGGGCACTTTTAAAGCCCTGGTCCTTTTCCAGCCCGAACAAACCACCTAATTCGGGTTGCATGGCCTTGACGATTCCCATGGCCACCCCATAGGTCATGATGTAGGGCGCCTGACGCGTGACCCCTTCGATGGCCAGCGTCCCGTGATCGAAGCGGTCCAGGGTCGTTAACGCATACGCATAGTCGGTGATGACTTGCAAGAGCCCCTTGGCCTCGTCCAGCCCGATGGCCTGATGGGCCAGTGTCTGCTCAAGTAGACCGACGGTACGACGCAAATCAGTCAGTTTTTGTTCCTGATCCCGCAGCCGCTTTTCGTTGAGGGTGAAGCCCCGCACCAGATGCTCCCGTAGCACATTGGTGGCCCAGATGCGAAACTGGGTGCCGCGTTTGGATTTAACCCGATAACCCACCGATATAATGACATCGAGATTGTAAAAGCTGACCTTGCGGCGGACCTTTCGCCCTCCTTCGTCTTGAACTACCGAGGATTCCTCGGTCGTTCCCTTGCGGGTCAACTCGCCTTCTTTGTATATGTTGCGGATGTGCAGGCCGACCGTATCCGTGTCCTTGTCAAACAGCTCAGCCAACTGTCGCTGGTTGAGCCACACCGTTTCGCGGTCAAGACGCACATCCAAGGCAGCCTTCCCGTCCGGTGACTGATACAGGACGATCTCTCCCTTGTTAGACGTGTTGGTTCTGTCGGTCTTCTTTGCCATCAATTCGTTCTCAAAATGTCCCAATAGCTGGATGTATAAGTCAGGGCCGCCTGGCCCGGAACTCAGAATCGTCTCCCAGATGGATGAAAATCCGGCCCCGCAGCTCGTCGTTCTCGATCACTGCCCATCCCCGGCCACTCGCGGGATCCAACTCGTCTTGTCCCATCCCAGGAAAATTCGATCCGCTGTTTCCCGTCAACGGCTTCTACCCGGCAATCCATCCCCCCTTGGACCAGTCCAAACTGAAAATGCCCCATGCCTTCTTTCTTGAATGTGAAATGCCCCGGAACCTCCATATTGACATACTCCTGATCCCATACCTCCATCTCAATAATGGACCACTTGCCGATAAACGGTTGGATCTCTGTCTTCACTGATTGAAACTTTCAGATACCCTTTCAGCTCGATGCGCGTCAGACCGTCGGAGTCAACCCACAGGGTCTCGCGTCAAACTAGGCACCGCCGAAATCGGCGGATTGAATTTTGGCTCCCAGTGGAGGCGGTAGCGGCGTAAATGTGCATTTCCCCTTTAACTTCCCCAGATAGCCGATGTCAAAGCTTGTCACAGCTGGCGTCATCGCTTGTCACAAATATATCTGCATTAATTATTGTGCTGGACTGCCAGCTCGACACGATCCTGATTACGATTACGTCGTCTCCCAAAGGGCACGGATTGGGATGGCATACAGGTTTTCGCCGAATCCAGCGACATTTTCCCCATCATACATCACAACGCCGGCGGCAAATCGCTCTCCAGTCGTTTCCCGAAGTTTTTTCAATCCCCGGAAATCCTTTCCTGTTACCGTAGCAGCGGCTTTCACCTCGATGCCAGTTATTTTTCCAGCTTGTTCCAGCACAATATCCACCTCTACACCGTCCTTGTCCCGAAAATGATGGAATTGAACTGGCTTTTCGTTCCAATTTGCTTGTCGCCTGAGCTCCTGAAAGACAAACGTCTCCAGAAGATGACCCAACATGTCGCGGTCTTTGATAAGCGATCCAGCGTCCAAACCGAGTAGGGCCGTGGCAAGACCAGTATCGCCGATATGCAATTTAGGCGTCTTGATAAGGCGACTCAGTCGGTTGCTGTGCCACGGAGGCAAATGTTCCAACAGGAAGATCCGTTCAAGCAGCACCACGTAGTCACGAATGGTCGGCCGACTCAACTGAAATGCCGACGTCATTTCGGCCACATTGACCAATCGTGCAGTTTGCCCGGCAGCAAGCTGAAGCAGCCGTGGAAGTGAGCCCAGCGCGCTGATCCGGGCCAGATCGCGCACATCCCGCTGCACCAGCGTTTCGATGTAGTCACGATACCAGGCCGCGCGTCGTTTCGGCGTGGAGCGCAAAAGCGCCGCCGGGTAGCCACCTGCAGAAATCCGTTCGGCCAGCTCGGGTCCGAGGCGCGCTAAACGGCGGTTTCGAAACTGAGCGGCAAACAGCTCGTCAATGAAACGGGACGGTTCCCCTGCAAGCTCATCCTGGGACAGCGGGTGAAGCCGCTGGATCTCCATGCGTCCCGCCAGCGAATCCGCTAATTTGGGAACCAGCAGCACATTGGCCGAACCAGTCAAGATGAAGCGCCCCGGTCGGCGGTCCCGGTCAACAGCCGTTTTCAATGCGAGGAACAGACCAGGAGCCCGCTGGACCTCATCCAGGACAGTTCTATCCGGCAGGGAGGCCACAAAACCCACCGGATCGGCCTTGGCTGCGGCCAGTTGAACATCGTCATCAAAGGTAATGTATTCGTAACCCGCTGCGTCACCGACTATACGGGCCAGAGTGGTCTTCCCGCACTGGCGCGGCCCATGGACCAACACCACCGGCGTGTCCTCCAGAGCTTCCTCCAGGCGACTGCGCGCAAATCGCGGGTATAGGGTCGGCTCAGCCATTGCGTCCATTCGAAAACTTAAGGTTCGGCTAAATGAAAGGTTTTATATCGGCCAAATGAAAGGATGTCAACCGTTATGAAGTTCGTTTTCATGACCTGTTGCAAAAAATGCAACAACTGACTTGTGATCCAACTCACCGGATTTAAATACTTTCCCCAGATGCCTGCGAAATAACGGACTTATACCGCTCAAACAGCCCGGCCACCTGATTGAGGTTGAGCCATAGGGTCTCACCCTCCCAGCGCACATCCAACGCTGCCTTGCCATCCGGCGACCGGTAGAGTACGATTTATCCCTTACCTAGAGGTGCTGGTTTTATAGGTCATTTTTGCCATCAACCCTCTCCTGATCCGTGCGTTCATGGGGCCTGATGTATGTGTCAGGACCGCCTTGGCCCGGAACTCAGAATCGTCTCCCAGATGGATGAAAATTCGGCCCCGCAGCTCTCCATTTTCGATCACGGCCCACCCCCGACCACTCGCGGGATCCAACTCGTCTTGTCCCTCCCAGGAAAATTCGACCCTCTCCCTCCCGTCAACGGTTTCTACACGGCAATCCATCTACCCCTGGACCAGACCAAACTGAAAATGCCCGGTCCCATCTTTCTTGAATGTGAAATGTCCCGGGACCTCCATATTGACATACTCCTGATCCCATGCCTCCATCTCGAAAATGGACCACTTGCCGATAAACGGTTTGATCTTTGTTTTCATTCAATGCCTTCAGCACAGAATATTGGAAGTAATGGAATTTTGAACGAGCCCGCAGTCTGAACTTGTAAGCATCTCTTACAGGTTGCCGACGCGCCCAGTTCAGTCATCTATTCCAATGAGTTTCTTTGGCATGCACAGAGACCCACCCCTCATCCGCCTTACCCCATCCCCATGGCCAGGATCGCTGCTTTGGTCGGTGAGTCGTAGAATTGCCACTGGATGGCGGTCAAGATGGCGTCGGGGACCTCGGCGACATCACGCTTGTTCTCGCTCGGAATGAGGATGCGCTTTGCTCCGGCCTCCACGGCGAGTTGCATGCGCTCGGGCAGGGAGGAAACCTTGAGCAACAGGCCCTGGACGCTCATCTCCCCGAGCACGACGGTCTGGTCGTGGACGGGCTTTGCGAGGATGCTGGAGACCATGGCGATGAAAAAGGCGACCGCTGTCTCGGCGCCCTCCTTGGCCTGGTTCAGATTGATGGCCTGAACGCTGAAGTCGTAGGCCTTGAGGTCGTGGTCGATCCCGAGGTTCTTCAGGTTGGCCTTCAGGTAGGCGTCGGCGGTCTTGATGGCCTCCTTCATCTTGCTCGACAGGTTGCCGAGCGGGATGATGCGGCCCGAGCCGCGATTCATCTGGGTCTGCAGCAGGAAGAGCGCGAGGCGATTGTCGTGCGGCGTCCGTGCCGATAGTGTAGACGCTGCCCGGCGGGAGGCCACCTTCGGCGATGAGGGTGCCGCCGCCCATCTCGGGCAGCGGGACGAAGGTCTCCTGGCCGGTCTCTCCGGTCGACGATACGAGAAGCTGGTGTCCCAGTACTCAAGCCCGCCCATCTTCTTGAGCTGCTCCTTGACCCGCCGCCGCATCTCCATGGCGATAGGCGCAGGTACTCCTCGATCTCCTCCTTGCTCACCTCGCCGTCGGGGTGCAGCAGCTTGACCAGTCCGGAGACGGTCTTGCGCACCGCCTTCTGGTCGCGCCCGCCGAGGTGTGGGCCCGAAGCGGAACTCGCGCTCGGCGTAGTCGGCGTAGCTCTGCTTGCGCAGCTCTCGGAAAACCTCTGCGAGGTAGTCGCTCACCAGGCCGAAGTGGTCGGTGTACGTTGCGTCCGACGTCTTCTGGAACTCCCAACCGGGAACATAGGCATGGATCCGGTCGTAGAATGCCGTGTCCATCTCCTTGGGCATCGGGTAGAAGAGGTTCGAGGTGCGCACGATCGTCTCGATGTCGCCGTCGATGTTGCCCACAAAGACGATGGATCCTTCCGCCGTGATGATGTCCCGCCCGCGGCTGAACGCGCCGTCCTCCATGTAGCCCTTCATGATGTTGATGCCGGTCTTGTCGGTGAAGCTGATGCCGGCCGCCTCGTCGAAAGCGACCACGTCCCACAGCGCGACGAGGCCACGCTGTCCCGTGCTGAGGTTCACGAACATCTGTGCGGTGGTGGTCTGGCCGCCGGATACCAGGTGGCAGTACGGGCTGAGCTGCTGGTACACGAAGCTCTTGCCGGTGCCGCGCGGGCCGAGCTCGACAAGATTGAAGTTCTTCTCGACAAACGGCACGAGCCTGAGCATGTAGTGAAGCTTGCGCCGTTTGCGTGTAGTAGGGGTGGCTCGGCTCATAGCCCATGGACCGCATCAGCAGATCGAGCCATTGGTCGCGGGTGAAACGCTTTCGTGCCTCTACGAAGCTGTCGATGTTTCGGGTCGAGAGCTGGATCGGCCGAATGCTGTCGACAAAGAATGGTCGGTTCTGTCCTTTGAAGACGAAGGAGTCGTCGTATCGCAGAACGATTTCGGCCCAGATGCCTCCCATGAGCAGCCGGTCGTGCTCTCGCACGATGCTGTCGTCGATGTTGATGAAGTCGAGGTTGAGGTTCGAAAGCCGAGCCCAGTACTTGTCGTGGGTCTCGACGAGGCGGACCGAGATCTTGTCGATGATCTCGTAGGTAGTATGCTGCTTGATGGCGGACTTGATCGCCTCGCGCTCATCAGGCTTCACGTACTTGGCCGACAGGGTCTCGCGGACGAACTCCAACCCCTCATGGATCACCTCTTCGTCGGTCGAGGCGCAGTACTTTCCCAGCAGGAATTCGATGACGAAAGCCGGTACGCCGAAGGCGCTGCGCATCCTGCGGAGCAGGTCCTTGCGGACTACGAGACCTGGAAAGGCCTCCGAGGCCAGTTTGTCCAAATCATCTAAGATCAAAGGTTGCTCGCCCATGGACACCTCACATGTCTCTCCCCACGGTCAGCTTGATTCCGCCTGGCGGGAACTGCTCGGCGGTTTCGATGTCTCGTATATCGAGATCAAGAAGCTCTCCTTTCTGAAACGATGCCGCACTATGGAAGAAAAGGGTCACGCTCTCTTCTTTGTCGCCGGGCTCCAGCCGAACCTCCTTCGGCCCGCCGGCCAGGACCGAAGTCCGGTCGCCGGTCGCGCGGCAGGACATCAAGCACCAGAGTTCGACCGGTTCCCGCAAAGAGATTCATCTGCCCCTTCGCTTTCAACTGGGGCCGAAGAATCACTTTTACAGCGGTTCGCATCAGCTCAAAGGCTGGGAGCACGATCTCGACCCCAATCCGTTTCTCCTTGGTGACCTGACTTCTTGAAACGAGATGGGGAATGACCATCTCCTGAATGGTGGCGCCGCCATGAGAAAAGGACTTCTCGGCTTTAAAGAAGGCAAGTCCCGGCGGAACAGCGACGCGCATTGAGTCATCCCAAGCGAATGGAAATGCCACCACCGGCAGGTCTACGCCTGACGGAACCAGGGCGAACCGTTCTTTAAGGACGTGACACCATTCCTTGTTACAAGGCACTTCCTCCGGGAGCTGTTCTTCGTCAAGAAGGATGAAGCCGTGGTCGGTGACCACGTGCACCTGCGAATATCCCCACCGGTGTAACTTGCGAATCAGCCGCGCGACACGCTCGACCTCCAATTGGAGATGCCTAACCAGCGCCTGTGCGTCGCCGTGGCCGATATGGTCCACCTCATCGTGGCCCAACACAACCAGGAGAGTACCAAGTCCTTTGGGAGCGCTGGATACGGCCTCCAGATCGGCAATCTCCCGGCAGTCGGCTCCGAATTCTTTCAGGTAGGCGATTCGATTCGCACGCGCTGACATGTCCTTGCCGTTCACTTTCGGGTGAATGCTGTTGCCCGTGATTTCCACGGAAACCTCGGCACCGGAAAGCGGCATCAGCGCGGTCATTCCAACAGGGGTAACCGTCGGAAGAACGGTTGCCACAGGGGTGATCTCCACCTGGTGCTCACGGAGGAGCTCTTTGATAGCGAAGGCGCAGTCGTAGCGAAGCGAATCCACGACGATGACGGCCCTCTTGTCATGGCCCTGCCACAGAGTTTCCTCGAGACGCTCGGTCACGATAGGCAAGCCAGGGATCTCGAATGAGCCCGCAGCGGTGAGACGCTCAAAGAAGCGGGTATTCAGTGAGTTCGCATATGCGGCATAGGCGCGGTCAGCCGCATGTGTGGCGGCAGGCAGGTTCTGCTCCTCAGCATCATAGCGAATTTTCAAATGTCTACGTTCGACTTCGGGAGCAGCATCCACATAGACACGGACAAGCTCGGCGCTCGTCTCGGTTTGTTCGGCTCGATACAATGCCTCCTCGCAGGCACGAAGAAAGCGTTCGAGCTCCTTGAGAAGATGCCATGATCCGATAGGCCCATAGCTCGCCTTGGCATATTCGGCTTCCTTGCCAATAATATCGCTGTATTGCTCGAAGAACGCTGCGGTCGTCGAGGTCTTGCAGGCCGCCTTCTCGAAACTTTCACGGACCTCCTCCCACCGCATCTTGACCAGATGGGGGAAGCTGAAAGAGAGGCCCTGTCGGCTCTTGGCCCACGAGGAGAGATCGAGCCTGGTTTCGACCTCGCTTATCCACCGATCCCACGCGGTTCGGCTTTCGGTGTCGCGCAGCCAGCGCTGCAAGAGTTGAACATGATGTTGACGCAAAGGGATCGGCGGCAAACGCTCCAAAAAGGGAAAATCGGTTGGCTCGTCATATCCGAGGTAGGTCTCGGTCAGTGCAAGGACCATCACAAGTACTTGCACCCATTCAGATAGAGGCTCGACAGGGGCCTCAAACCCGTACCGTTCGCGCACCATATCCAGGAATTCACGATCGAGACCGCGTTCCTTCAAATCTTGCCAGATTGTTTCCGGGGCCACGGCCAAATCGAGTATGGTTTGGTCCAGGTCCCCCACGAGGCGCGACTGGGCCAGCTCCGGGCTCAGGACAGGGGTCCAATAGATGGCAGGACGGTCGGAGCACTTGGCGACATATTTCGCCAGAAGCGAGTCACGGCCCCCGTCGTAAAGCCTGCGCTGGTCCGAAGGCATGTCGGGCAGCGATACGCCCGCCTGGCGGAGGAACATGAACAGGGTGGGACGTTTGCCGTTAATTCGCCAAGTGATCCCGGCGATCTTGTACTCGGTCAAAAGATCGAGGGAGGGCTCGCCGTCAGCACCCGCGCCATCCAGCCGGTCCTCGGAAGTCGGCAGGTAAAGGACGAAGCGGAGACTGTCTCGATCCTTTGGAGAAGCTTCCTCTGTCTTGCGATAGATCTGGTACTTGAGCCAGATCTGTCCGTGCTCCTGCCCTTTATCGTACTCAAGCAGGATGAAGGGTGGCTGCTTCATGTTGGGCGAGGTGAGAACGAACCGCAGGCAGCAGCCGGGCGAACTCCTGCCGCTCGTCGAACCACAGGCAGACCCGGGCACGCTTTTCGTATTGAAAGCGCTGGTTGAGTTGGTTCACGAGAGCGTCGAGGATCATCACACCACCTTGGCAACGCGCAGCACGCCCGCCTTCTGGAGCGGCTCAATATTCACCTTCACCCCGTCATCGAGGTCCGGGTTCCAGCCTTTGGGACGCTCATCGTCCGACTTCCAAGGCGTGAGGATTCGGTAGTCGCCTTCGCCCCCCTCTGGACCTTCGTGATGGCCTTCCTGGACATCCTGAAGTCGGAGGTCGAGCTCCTGGGCTTCTTCGAGCCGCGCCTGCCACTCCATCCGGTCGTCGGTGCGCCCGGCCTTTTCAGCAAGAGCAGCCTCTCGCCGGAATTCATCGATTGCGTCCTTAAGATAACTGGCGCGAAGCTTTGCCATGCGGTTGCGGTCGAACTTGTGGTAATGGCAGAGCGCACCAAAGGCGAAGCGCGAGGTCCCTTGGCTGGAAGCGATATGCCAGAGAATAGGCCTTCTCTTGTAAAGCGCGCAGTGATACTCGAAGAAGACATTCTCTAGCCACTCACCGATCCCGTTCGAGCGACGGTAGCCCTTGACATTCTTCTTCAGCTCGTTGGCGATCTCCACCTCAATCTGCCCGATGTCATGCTTCGGGAAGAGCGCCTGAAGCTCTCGTTGCACCCGCTCGAATAGGCTCGGCTCATGGGCAGCAGGACTGAACGGCACAATGCCGTCCTCGTCAGCCTCGACTACCCGCTTGACCGCATAAGAGAGCAACCGAAACACATGCTCCATACGTTTCTGCTCTACGCTCTTGCCCTCCATCTGCGGCCAGAGCACCTCGGGCGGCCGCTCACCCAGGGTCTCCTCAATGATGACGCGGGTCGAGTCAGGGATGCCGTAGAGCTCATAGACCTCGTCATTCAACTCTTCGTAGAGCTTCTGGATGCGTGCCTCGCCGGCGACTTCATATTCGGCAAGGTCGTCGAGACGAGTGGGGATGGATGCTGTCACATCGATGATGTCCTTTCGCAGAAGCCATGGCTCGTGGAAGCGAGTGGAGATTTCGTTGCCCACGTCCCAGGTGGCTTTGGTGTCGTGAATGGCTTTTGCTTGCTCGCTGATTTCTTGCCGTTGGCTCGACTTCGGCTGGGGTATTGGCAGGCGTTTGATGACGCCGACTTCCCAGGATCCGAACGACATCAGAGCCTCGAAGCAGGTATTCTGCGAGCTGCGAGTTCAGTACGCCAAGCAAGGAACAAGTGTATCCTCTCGTGTGCAGGAAAAACTGCCGGACCCTTGTGCCCGAAGACACACCCATCAGGAAGCATCCGCAGATTGAAACCGCGCTGGGTCCGAAGAGGCCACGTCAGGCCCGGCTTGAAGTAGTGCTGCCTACATTCTGGGCACGGCATTCCCTCCAATGATTTCGATGGCCGCCCGATGTTCTTCCAGTCCACGACGAGATACACATCAGCATAAAATCGGCAGAACTCTCCACCCTTCGCAAACGGAACCCAAGTCTTCCCTTCTCCGATCGCGTCGGCGGAACCTCCCAGTGTTGACGGACAAACCGGTCATCCGCAGCTGTTGCGAGCCCCTGCGCAGCGATCCCCCAGGCTGGCTCCAATGCAGGTGCATCCCGAAAGATGTGGGACACTAAGCCCAACGCGGCGATATGCAAGCGGTGCACCCTCGAATTGCATGTGAAGTCCCGCCGTGCCACATCGAAGCGTACCCTCTGCACGTCATCCGCAAGCGCTTCGAACGAACATCTCATGCCGCTTATCCGTCTCGCCGCGTTTCCCTCCTCGGAACCGATCCAGATCGAAGAATGCCGCGCGTTCACCCTCAGTGACCACATAGTAAGCTCGCTCAGCCTGCTCCCGCGTTGTCTCGATCCCTTCGCGCGCCTGAGTGGCCTGGAGGGCGGGGACCATTAGCTTTCGACGGAGGTCCGGATCAGCGAGAATCGCCCGCACGTTCACTCGTCTTTTACTCATTTCCCGCCTCCCACTGGTTCAGCGCGGCGTCTTCCCACTCCCGCAGCAGGTCCGCCATGGGGTCGTAGTTCTTGTTCATTCGCGCTGCCTCGCAGGCTACGAAATAGCGCGGCTCGTCGGCCTTCCGCTCGATGTTGTTAGCGGGAGATGCCGTTCTGCATAGGATCAGATTCCCCAAGATGAAGGCGGTCCGTCCGTTGCCCTCCCGGAACGGGTGGATGGCGATAAGCTCGTTCATGACCTCGCGGTGAACGCAAACACCTCCCCGTCCTCGTCCGAGAGGAAAGGGGTGCGCGACAGCACATCCCGCTCGAATACGTTCCATGAGGAGTTGAAGGCCTCTCGGCGGCAAAGGCCATTCTCGGGGCCTGCGCCCTTGTCATGCCTACATTTCGCCACTGGCCGGCGAAGGGGTAGATGGTGCCCATAAGCTCTACGTGGATCTGCTGGATTAAGTGGAGTGTGATCGGGACGGGATCGTTCCGCTGAATCAAGCCTACGATATGCTCCATCGGCCCGCTGCACGCCTTCGTCCTCGCGACGGTTCATCTCCTCCTTGTCGAGGCAGCCGGCATAGTTGATGCAGATGCCATCCTCGGTCTCGATCCAGTCCCAGTCCCGTTCGTAGTTACGCCAAGGGATTGCAACTACCTGCGGCGAGGTGGGCCTCGGAAAGAGCACGGCAAGCTCGTCTAGACGGGTCTTGGTGAGTTTACGTTGCGAGGCGGGAACCACATAGAACTCGCCAGGACCACGCGCCTGATAGTACTCAGCTGTGCGTTTCCCCTTGCCGCTGTGGAAGCGGAAACCGAAGTCGCGCTCCTCCCATCTCCAGATCACGCGGTTCATGAAGCACCTCCTCGGAGCACGATCGCGGCCGTTTGAACAGTGGCTCTCGAGGATCCCGTCTCCCAGGTCGAGTAGGACGAGCAACGGGTTTCGCTTCAGAAGGATCTCCGTGCGCAGACTTGCTCGTGAGTCTTGTTTGTCACGAATGTCCGGGAGACGAGTGCTCCGACGTACCCCTCGGGCTCAACCAGTTGCGTGGCCCGGTCGATGAATGCCGCGTAAATGTCATTGTAGGTCAAGGGATAGGTGGCCTTGACGAAGTCCTTTACCTTGGGAACGAAGGCACCGTAAGGCGGGTTCATCACCACCACGTCGTAAGACCGTGAGAGAAGTCTGGAGGAGCTTCAGACCGCGGGCGGTGTCTTCAGCAAACAGACGATCAGCCGGATCGTCGGTCGCCTCGCCGGCAGCAGCCTCGAGGGCTTTCAGAAGTTCCGATTCGAGCTGCCGTGCCTCCTCGCTAAGTACGCGGCGCTCCAGCTCCATCTGCTTCATCCGCTCACGGTCCATCTCTTCGAAGACTTCTAAAATGAGCTGCTCCGATGGACGCTGGATGAGCTTCGTCGAGCCCCTTCTCGCGAGCCCGAGCTTCGACCCAGTCGGCCAGAACCTGCGCCACGCCTTCCCGGACTTGGACGAGGCTGCCCAACTCTCCGACATTCTGCAGGTTCTCCCAGATGGTCTTGAACAGCCGTTCGCGGATTTCGCTGATACCGTTGCGCTCGCCGAATCGATCGACAAGGTTGCGGAGCTTGTCCTTGCCGAGATCGACAGCATTGGCCACCACGAGGTTCGTACGGCGGATACGTACGTCGAGAGGCGAGAAGCCGTGTCGAAGCGCGGCCTCCTTGGCGGTGAGCATCAGGGAAAGCGAAGCGATCTGGATTGCGCGCGGATCGATGTCGATACCGAAGAGGTTATTCTCCAGGATGGCGGCTGGGATGTCCTTTGGCTCTTTGATCGACGGCTCTGCGGGCCAGCCCGGTTCTCCGGCGTGCTCGATCTCGTCCAGGTACATGCGGTGGAAAAGTCCAAAGGCATACTGGCCGAAGTGCATGGTCCCGCAGGCCGGATCAAGCAGCGAGATGTCCCTTGCTCGTTTGTAGGTCTGGACCTCCCCGTTTTCGGCGAGCCTCTGATATCGGATTTTTTCGCCTGTGCGCGGTACCAGGTAATCGGCGACCGGCTCCTCGGATACGCGCTCGTCCGGAAGTGGCGGCGGCCGGCTGGCAGCGAGCGCGGAGTCCGGGTGCATCTGGAGCCACAGCCGGCCGAGCGTGTTATCCACGAGGACTTTGACCACCCAGCACGGCGTGTAGAACTGGTTCATGACCGCGAGCTCATAAGAGAGTCGAGGAGTGCCCTTGTTGTCGGCGCGGAGCTCGCTCGTTTTCCTCCCGTTGAAAGAACTGATACACCCAGCCGAGGAAGTCGCTGGCCCGGTAAGCGTCGGCCGCCAGATCAGCGTTGATCATGCCGATGACCTTGACGAGCGTTGCGTGTGTGGGCCACAGGCACGCGTACTCGTGGTCCGGGTCAAAGAGGATGCCGATATCGCGGGTGATGTGACCGAAGGCCGAGGTGAGAGCGTCTCGGAGAAGGGCCTCCTCGGCGTCATCCTCGTACTTGTAACGGGTGCCGCCGGCGGCGCGAAAGTCTCGCAGGTAACGGGAATACGCCTGGCTCGGGATTGGCGTGAGCACCTCGGTCCGTTCCGGCGCCCCATGCGGATCCTTGGGCGGAGGCAGGTAGAGCAGCCCCCGGGTCTCCATGGCCTTGATTCCCACCAGTCGATTAAGGAGCGTGTAGGCAAGCTCCCTCTTGACGTTATCAAAGCCGCGCTGAGCTGAGCCTTCGGCGATGGCATCGCGACGGAGCAGGGCTTCGAGACGCCGCCGGGCGATCTTGGCCTCTTCTGGCAGATTCATCCTATCGAGAGGCGTGTGCTTGCCGTCTGGTTTCAAACCCAATCGACCGAGCTGTGCTTCAAACTCCTCCTCGAGCAACCGACGGACCTTGGGCACCCAGGCCTTGACCGCCTCCTTGTGCCGATCCGAGAGCGCCTGCCTTGCGGCGCCGTTGTCGTTCATATTGCTCACCGCGTCATTTCACCACGATTGTGTATCCGTCCCTTATGCGGGTCTTGAGCTCGTCGGCAATGGCCTCGACCGCATCATCGACCTCGGCCTCAGTCTTGAACCTTCGGCCCAGAAGCTTCACGGGCCGCCACTCGTAGACTTTCTCGTCCGGGACCGGAGGAGGAGCCGACAACTCTCGCAACTCAGCCTCGACCTGGGCACGGTATCCGGGCAGGGCCACCAGGGCTTGTCCGAGAGAAGTGAGGCTGTTTTTTGCTGCGGCATCGAGAAGACTTCCCACGGCGGAAAGAGAGATGGCCGGATAGCTGCAGACCTTGCCTTCGCCGAAAACCCTTTCGACGTGTTTTGTCACGTTTTTCAGCAGGCGCGTCACGGTACGCGTCTCCGTTCCTTATGGAAGCAACGGTCTCGTCTGTCTCCGAGCGGACCTTTTCGTACGCCTCCAGATAGGTATCCTGATAGGCTTTAAACGCTCGATCGAAGGCGTCGCGGTAGTCCGACCAGCGGGAAATGACCTCCTTGGCCGTGATGACCGCAGCCATGTCTTTCAGAGCTTGCGTCATTTTTTTGGTCTGGAGGTGCGAGTCGGGGATCGGATGCGCTTCGGCAAGCGTTGTAAGCTTTCGCGAGGCTTCGAAATCATGATGCCGGTTGGCGTCGAGGAATCCCCGGAGGGCCTCGATTCCGCGGTGCAAGGCCTTCCATTGGTCTTGCACGGCCAGGAATGATGTCACCGCTTTGGTGGGATCCTTCGCGGTCATGGGCTCGCTAAGTGCGCTCTCCGCGCCAAGCACCTCGTCGGGGATCGGCAGACCCTGCTGAAGGTGGAGGCGAGCCTCACCAAGAGCCGACTTGAGCTTGGTTCCAAGTTCACGAACGGCCGCCGCGATGGCGTTTCCCGACTCCGGGATACCGTTCACCCCGAGCGCAACAAGGGCCTTGCCGGCCTGTTTGATCTGTTCGACCGATAGGCTTGTTTCAGCCACGCGGAAGGTCAGCTTTTTGAATGTTGTAATCTTCGCGAAGAAATCGTTGCTTCCTTTGTAGTCGTAGATCGGCGCCGGTCCAGCACCTGTCTGGCGCTCGAGATATATGGCTCCGGCCCGGAAGCAAGCGGCAAGCACCAGACGGACCAGTTCATCCGGCCAGCCGAAGGGCGGGCGGCAAAATCCCTTGAATCCCTTTCGATCCTTTGCGTCGAGCAACATCGCCCCGACTGGATCAATTCCCTCGTCCTCGATGTCGCGAACCACCTCGAGCATCTGGGACACAAGAACCGACTCCGGCTGGAGGCTTCCCTGGGTGTCGAAGAGATCGAGGTCCTGCGCCACCGCGTGGAGGGCGGATGTGGCCGGATTGAGCAACGCGCTGAGCTGTTTGCCGAAGTCGTACTGGCGATCGGCCATGGCAAATCGAGGAAAGATGTTCGGGATGATGGCCGTCAATGCCTTTGCTACCGGCTCCTTGAGGTCCGCAGCCGCATCGAGCTCCACTTCCTGGCCTCCATAGAAAACCGTTCCATTCAGGAAGGCGCGCTCGAGGTCGCGTACAAGAGCGCTTCGCAGCTCATCTCGCTCCTTTCGCTTTTCGGAGAGCGCATCCTGCGTGTCAGTCGAAGCGTCATCCACAAAGCGCTTGTCTCCGGTGACCTTGACAAGCGCCTCGTAGCGTTTGAGGCGTGCCTCCAGAGCTTGCGGGGCGTCCGCCACCCACCATGCATTGCGACCCTTGGCGCCTGCAGACTGGTTCTTTCGGCGGATTTCCTCGATTTCCTGGTTACGTCCCGGGGCAAGCGGCGAGACAAAGTGCACTTCCAGCTCGGATCCAGTCTCAACAGCCTCACCGTCCAGACGAACGCCGTAGGAGAAAGGCACCTTGGTGGTGCCATAGGTAACGGCGAAGTTAGCGAGTCTCTTCTTGGTGATGAGGTCCTCCTTGCACATCTGCTGGGAGGTTCGACGAACAGCGGCCAGGCTTATGCTCCGTGGGCCACCTGGCCGGACCATCTCCTGGATGGCCTGCTCGATTGTCCGCTCGCGCTCGTTCAGGAACTTCCACTCGCCGGTAGCCTCATCCCGGGCGACATATCCGGCCTCTTGAAGTGCGAACAAGTGTCTCTTCAACCTTCTCGCGAAGCAGCTGGTACTTCGGTGGTGAGGTCTCGCACGAGCAGCTTGGCGATGGTCTCAGGTATCCGTGGCACCCATGTAACACGCTGCAGCAGCCAGAGAACTTTGAGCACGCGGGCGGGCGCGATGGGTGTGCCCGGCACACGCCCGTCGGACTCGTAGATGGACCGTACGCCGGAAGCGCCGAGGTACTCCTGCGATAAAAGGTCATTCTCGACCGCGTCGAAAACTTGGTCGAAGCTGACGATGACGCCAATCTCCTCGTCACCTATTTCCTGTAGCGCCTCCATGACCACGGAGATCATGGAACGGACTCCACCCGAGATTCTGAAACCCGATAACGCCTCGAATATGTCTTGGGAGAGGCGAATCTGGTGTGGCAGGAAGGGGTATGCGTCGACGAAATTTCGCTCTGTGGTCGTGCCGAGATGACGGCTCGACTTTATGTCGGCGAGCTGTGCGATGTGTCCCTCGTGCTGCTGATATAGGCTCCGCAGCATCGCCTCCTCCGACAGGTGCTTCTTCAGTATGCGCTCCGAGACGACCTTGTTGATTTCATCAGATATCAGATGCGGCTTCAATTCGAACCGGGCGTTGAGCCGGCCGACCAGGGCTGGTTGGAAGTTCGTGCGATCCACCACCCTTTCGAGATCCTGCTGACTGGTGGCGATGATCCAAACCTTTCCCTTGCCCTTGTTTCCGATCATCTCTGCAAGCGCGTTCAGCTCGCTGATCCGCTCGTTGGAGTCCCCAATGAAGGTGCCCATCTCATCGATGACAAAAACCAGGTGAAAAGTCTTGCCGCCAGTCGTCTTCTGGGCGTCGACCCAGGCCACCAGTTCATCGGCAATTCCCTCGGCGGTGATTTTTTCATGGCGGAACATATCGCCCAGTGCGTGCTTGGCAGTTCTCTCATCTGGGTAATCGGAGGGCGCCACCTTGGGCAATACCTGGGCTAGCCTCCGGCGAACGGTCATCAGATCCTCACGGCCCTCGGCAGAGCGCCACGGGATGCCGAAAGCTCTCAGATACTCAGCTTCCAGTTTTTCCAGGAGTTTATGTTGTTGCAGGCGACGCTCGATGCGCGCCACCACAAAATGCTCGGCCAACCCGATGTTCCGGTAGAACTCTGAAAGCAGGATCTCGCCGACCGAGTTGGGGTTGTTGAGAGACTGGCGGCTCTTGATTTCGAAGGCTATGGTCCGGATCTCGGTATTGAGCTTCACCTCCCCCAAACGGAGCTTGATGTCGCGTCCGCGCGGTGTGTCGGAGAGGTGTTTGACAAACGTATCGATACATCGCTCTTTGGCGGTTTCGTCGATCGATGTGTTCTGGAGAATGTGTCCGAGGACCTTGGCAAAGTGCGATTTACCGGAACCGAAAAAGCCCGAGATCCAAATGCCCATTACGTCTCGCGCCGGTCCCCCGCGACGAAGAATCTCGCCAATGTGGGTGAAGGTGTCGAAGATCTTCTTCAGTTCTTCTTCGATCTTATCGGTGACGACGTACTCTCGAATCTCCGTGGCAAGAGACGCACGGTCGAAAACTTTCACCACGCCTTCGATCTTGACGCCAATATCTCGTTTGATGATGTCTCGAACCGTTGTCATCTATTGTTCCCCCCGGTTTCCCTTTTCTCCGAACGAATCAACGCCAGAAGAGTTTGACTGCGAGATAGTTACCTCCGTCCGGCTGGTTCATGAAATGAAGCTTCCCGCCCCTTTCATCCCCGGGAAAAGCGAGTGCGATCCGGCAGTTCAGATCACGCAACCCACGCAGGACCTCACCGAACCTGACCATGGGGTAGAGCGCAACCGTGTTGTAAACGATCAGGTTGTCGCTCCCGCTCTGTTCTGCCAATTCCGTGAGCTTTCCCTTAAGTGACGCCTCCATGCGCTTGGACAATCCCTGGATCATCCAACGATAGTCGTCGAACTCATCTTCTTGAAGGGTTTCGACCTCTTCTTCGGAAAGGCCGTGGAACATGAAATTGGTGAGATCGAGCGAGGCAAAGGTGCTTCCCTGGGCTTCGAGCGCGGGCAGAAAGCCATCGAGGAGATGATCCTTGAAGTCCAACTCCTTGTCAGGCGGATAGATCAAGAGAATGGAATTGTCGGTCTTGACACCCCGATCTGCCCGAAAAGGTTCCTTCATGATCTTGAGCAAGGTCTCAAACATCGACTGCATCAGGAGACCTCCGGCAGATGGAGCTCGACCACGTCTCCTTGCATGCGGAACCGCAGGGCGCCGAGCCGGTTGAGTTCCCCGAAGGTATCGACGACCTCTGTTTTATCAATGGCGAGCAGTCGGAAGATAGGAGAACGGACAAGGTCGAGCAAAGGAGTCTCAATAAGACGCAATGCGCGCACGAGCAGTCTAACCGGTGATCCGTAGAGTGCAGGTCTTATTGTCGTCTTTCGCATTTTTCCTTTGGCCAGGCCGAAGTCTCGGATGCTGGCGCAGTAGTGCTGAGAGACCCTGTGAATAGTATTCTCAGACCACGCGGTGACCTCGGGGTGAGAATGCGCCGAACGCTTGATGAACGCGCGCACGTCGTTAACGCGAAGCTCTGCTGGGGCACGGCGGAGCAGCGGAAAAAGCCACTCCGTGCCAAGGTCGGCCACGAGCCGGTCATTGAGGGCAAGATAAACGTATGCGGTAAGACTTCTTTCGGTTTCCGAACCACTTCGCCGCCATTCCGTCCAGAAAGCCGTGAACAGGGGATCTGCGGCGTCTAATATGTAGCGGGCGTGCAACTCCCTCCATAGTTTTCGTCGGGCGGAGTCGGACCCGCGTACCAAGCAATTTTCCTCGACCACCAGTGATCGGTAATCCTGGGTAGACAAGGCATGCTTTCTTTCGTCAAGAAGAAGTCGAAGATCCGTGTAAAGTGCAGAGCGCGCAGAGAGGCGAGAACGGTATGGTGCGTTCTGGTCCAATGCCGGTACGAGCGATGATTGTGATTCTCTTTGGACGTGCGCTGCGTTCACCACAGTCTATGCCTTTTATTTCGCCTAGTCTCTATTTTCACTGGCGGATCTGTCCATCGCGCCACCAGTGCGAACCCACTCATCGATTTCGGCTCGCTTGAACTTCCAGAGCCGGCCTACCCGATGCCCGGGCAGGCCCTTCTTGCTAAGCCATGCGTAGATGGTTTCACGGGTAACACCGAGGTACTCGCCGATCTCGTCAACTGATAGCCAGCGATCTTCCATAGGCACAGGGAACCTCCGCCACCTGGAGAATGATTCCGTTTAAGCAAGCTCTTTTTATCATGCCTCTTTGTCGATGTCTATGGTGTTTTTATCGATCTGTATGAATTTAGCCGGATGGAGCAGATGATGACTTGGTTCGTTTGAGTTCCCGCACTGCGCAATTCCCCGAATGCACTCGATTCTGTAAAAGGTGCGTTGAGGCCGTCATCGAGAGTGGCCAGTAATTCGAAGTGGCTGTAAGATTAACTGTTGAGAAGCTTTTCTGGTGCAATGGCCGATTGTGCGGACACTGTCCGCATTTTTTCGGTGTCAACAAGACCTTCAAACTGGACCGAATCCTTCCCAATCCAAAACCCAGAATCCAAAATCGGCGAGGGACCAGGATGGCGAGTTTCCAATTCAGTTGCCTTTCGCCCCTCCAGTCTTGTGTTTTTCTAAAATCTTTTTACCCAACGAGGTGATTCGGTAACGCTGTTTGGGGCTCTGAGGTTTGTCGGGAAAGGTCATTTCGATCAAACCCAGTTTCACGGCAACTTGTTGGTAGTTTTCTCGAAAATGCTTTTCGTCCTTAAGCTCCAGGTTTTTCGGATTTCGTCCCGTGTCATTTCGCCGACCATAGCGGAAAGCATCATTTTAACTTCGGGGGTAACTTCCCCTGTGACTTGCCCTGTGACTCGTGCTCGAACATCGGGGTTAGAGCGAAAAATTGAGGAAGCCGTTAGTTTCGAATTCCGGTTCCGGGCAGCCCTATTCGCGGATCTCGTCGCGGGTTCGCCTGATGCCTTGACCTTCTTGACGAGTTCGACATGGTGCCCGCAGGAGATTGCGGGGAGCAATTCTTGAACGAGTTGTTCAAGAAACTGGCCACTCGAGTATTCCGAGAAGAACTGCCGCATGAGCCACATCTGTGTCGTTTTCAAAGGAACACGGTCTTGGTGTCAAACCGTTTGGTCGGCCACTTTGATTTTTTCCATTATTTTCCGTGCCAGTATTTCAAAATCTCTGTAAGCGTCCTGGACTGCTGCGGCGTGGCTCCCGATGGCCCCGTCTGCCGGAGTCAACGCGAATATCGGTTTGCGAGCCTCCTGACCCATAGGAACGAGGCTTCGGAAATGTTTCACCGTTGCCAGGCAATAGGGATCATTCTCGGGGGACAAATTGGATTCCTCTTCCTCCAGAACATGAATCCGGTACATATCCGGCATCCGTTTGACCCAGCGATCATAGGCCTTGACCGGGCGACTGAGCCGGACGCTATGCTGCTGGATAAGATAGCCGAGGGGCTTCATACGCCCTTGGGGAAGATCGAATTCGGGGTCTGTCCAGTTATCGATCCGCTTGCGCCAGAGGCTGCGCCATGAACGCAGGGTAGGTCCCAAGTTTTTCAGCCCCTGGAGAGAAAAAAGGTCGGCCCCCAGCGGTATTACAACGAAATCTGAGGCGATCAGGGCGGATCGGTTAATGGCGCCCAGGTTGGGTCCAACATCAACCAGAATCAGGTCCGCCTGGACGCGTTGAGCGGCCAGCTGGGCGATCTGCCAGAATGCCGTGAGGATCTTGAAAGGTCGATACAGATTGCTGTCACCCATACTGTTTGGCCATTCGTTGGAGAGCGTTTCTTCGAAACCAGCCAGCCCCACATCTCCAGGCACTAGATGAAGGTTGGCCGCCATCGGCTCAAGGACTGCCTCCTCCAGATCACCCACCTTGGTGAGCGGCAGTAGGCATCGATATATGGTCTGAGGTCCCATGGCCTTTTCCCATAAATACTCCAGTTTGTCCTCATCGAGAAATGCGGCCGTGAGATTGGCTTGGGGATCCAGATCCAGAGCGACCACGCGAATGCCCTGTTCGGCGAACATCCAGGACAGGTGATAGACAAGCGAAGTCTTGCCCACCCCCCCTTTGTTGTTGAAAAAGGTCAATACGGGCCTGGTCATGGTTTCCTCCACATTACTGCGAGCACGGCTTCAGGACTGACCTGGAATTCCGCCGGCGGGTTGCCGTTTTCCAGAAGTGCCTTGTTGGCCATGGCGATGCCGACACCGAAGCGTTGAACAAACCCTAACACCCTCATCGCTTCAGCCAGATTCGGATTGCGGTAATCCGTGATACCCGGCTGCCCGAAATTTTCGGCTGTCACAATTCCGAACGCACCTCCCGGGCTATGAATTTCGATCCGGTCATTGAACCAATATACTCGTGACGGGCTGTTTGTGCCCTCGTAAGTCCGGTGCATGATCGCATTTCGAGTCAGTTGCTGCAAGGCTGATGGCGGATAAAGGTAGCGCCTCGTCTCCCGCTGACCTGACGTCAGATCCACAGAAACGAGATTGTGTGCTTGAAGTTTCTCATCCAACCTTAAGATGACCTGAGTCAATGGTCCATCGATTTTCAATTCATCCAGGATCGTATCTGATAGAGTCTTCCCGTCGATTCGGAGAAACTGTACATAGCCGCCGGGAATCCAGTCGAGCAAGCTCTTTCCCAACACCAGCAAACCCAGGACCGTGGGTACAGGCCTGTCGACCGATGCGATCATCTTGCAGGCTGCCAACTGCTGCTCGTAGCTCCGCTCATTGGCTTCAAGGATGTCCCGAGCAAAGGCTTGAGGCAGATATTCCTGCTCGAACACTACTTGATTCAGAGCGGCAATCTGGCATGACGGCAAAGGTTGCGCATCGAAGGGAAGGTCTCCGTAGCGTCGTTTTTCGTTGAGAATGCGCTCGTCCTGCAAGGCTGCTATTCCGCGACGGGGTCCGATCCGAATCCAAATCCTGCCCTTGAATCTTACCGGAGGAGCATCGGCAGGCTGGACGGTTATTACTGCCACATCTGTTCCCTTAAGTCGTCGCTTTTCAACGATTATAGTGGGTGGCGGCAAGATATTACCGTCGGTCTTGATATCGGATAGAGTTTGAAGCAATTTATCCGAGATATCGAGACCCACTGGCGACCCATCATTCTTTGCTCCGACAAAAAGGACGCCGGGCTTTCGGTGATCAGGAAGGTCATTGGCGAACGCACAGACCGCCTGCCGTCCTTTTTCCGGAGCGTCCCCCGCCCAAGCCTCTTTCCGCTCGGCAAGATCCGATTCCGTGTCGTCAAGAAGTTTTCCTAAATCTTCATCACTGTATTGCATCGGCATGTTGCCATTCTCCTTACTTCGGCGGTTATTGCCTCAACTCCTGCTTCTCTTCCGGCAAAGCACTGCTGACAGCGGCGCGGAGCTGTCTGGCGGAGGGCAGCTTGCCCTTCATGGCGGCGGGCAGTTTCGATTGCAGCTCATAGGCCGCCACGCCGATGGGATTGGCCTTGGTGCGCAGGGCGTATTCCACCTCGATGTCGTCCTTCTCGGCGCAGAGGATGACGCCGATGGAGGGCTGGTCTCCGGGGCCGCGTTCCTTGTCGTTGAGGAGGTTCAGGTAAAAATCCATCTTGCCGGCATACTCGGGCTCGAAAGGCCCGACCTTCAGCTCGAAGGCCACCAGGGCCTTGAGGAAGCGGTGATAGAAGAGCAGGTCGATGAAATACTCTTTTTTACCCAGGGTCAGCCGGTGCTGGCGGCCGATAAAGCAGAAGCCATAGCCGAGTTCGAGGATAAAATCCCGCAGCCGTTCGATGAGCCGGTCTTCCAGTGCCCGTTCCGTGACCGCCCGGCGAATGCCGAGGAATTCGAGGTTATAGGAGCTCTTGAGCATCTCGTCGGCCTGTTCGGCCAGATGCTCCGGCAGGGCGAGGTCGAAGTTGTGGGTCTTTTTATCCGTTACGGCGCGTTCGTATGCCCCGGCCTTGATCTGGTTCAAGCAGGACATTCCGGGACCAGCCCAGACGGGCCGTGGCCTGAAGATACCAGAGCCGGGCTAAGGGATCGGAGAGTTTGGCCAGGGCATTGGCATGGTGACCCCAGGGCACCGCCGCCACCATTTCTCTCACAAGCTGTGAGAGATCTTCACCCTTCGGCGCCGGCTTTCCCTGTCTGGTCAATTCTCTCACAAGCTGTGAGAGAAATTGCTCATCGGTATGATCCCGGTAAAACTGGCGCATCCGCCACACGTTCTGAGGAGAAAAACCGGTCGATCCGGGAAAGGCGGCCTTGAGATCGCGGGCCACCATCTCTACGACCGCATCGCCCCAGTTGTGGATCTTCTGCTTTTCGTCAATAGCCCTGCCGATGTCCCAGTAGAGCAGGATCATATCGCGGTTCACATGCCGCGCCGCCGAGATACGAGCTGCCGTGACGCGCGCTTTGAGGTCCTCGATGAACCGGCGATAGTCCGGAGCGGCCAGAGCGGCCGGATCGTTTTTCATTGGGTCAGTCCTTTCAACAACGCCTCGGCCTTCTTTCCAGCCGCCAGAACTCGGCCGTAAGCTCGTCCGCCGCCAAGATGTCGCGCATCGCTTGGCTCGAAAGGATGTTTATTTTCGTGAGCCACATCAGCTTTCCTTTTCAGGAAAAAACGCCTGCAAGAGGTCCTTGCCCCGATCGCACAGACCCCGCGGCAAGTCATTGTTCAGTCAAAGTGGCTTTATCCCCGGACCCGGTCCTTTGTTCATCCCACATTTCCCGATAAGCGTGGACGTATGAAGCCGCTGCCTGCGGGTCGATATCATAGTAGTAGCGGCAGAGCTGTTTGTATAACATCAGCATGGCATCGTCGAAACAGAAATCGAGCATGCCGTCAAGACATTGTTCGATACGCCTTATATCACGGCTTTGCCCTTCAGGATGGCCTCGACATCAGCCGAATATTGCCGGACAGCCTTGCGGGAAAGGTTTTGCACGCCTTCGGCCAGTTCGCCTATGCGCTGAGCGAGATCATCCCTCCCCGATTTCTCTTGCTTCATCTGCACCCACCCCTTGGCTTGGCTCTGATGCCCTGATTATTCGGTTTTTGTCCTCGAGTACGATCTCATGTGTGACTTCCCCTGTGACTTTGGCTCGAACATCGGGGTTCGGCCGAAAGATCGCAGTGAAGAAGCCGTTTGTCTCGAACTCGGATTCCGAGCAGCCCTTGTTCACAGGCCTCGTCACGGATGCGCCTGATGCCGTTCTCGATCTGTTTAAAATCTTCCATTTGAAACCACAGTTTTAAAGAATAACATGTTTCTATCCACACAAAATTCGGCAACACATCATCATTTCAGATCGCCAGCCGAACGCCGACCTCAATCACCTGGTCTGCCGGAAGGTTGAAAAACGAGGTGGCATCGGCGGCATTGCGGGACAAAAAGACAAAAAGGGCCGCACGCCAGCGCGCCATGGAGGGCGCTTCAGAAAAGACCAGACTTTCACGGCCGATGTAAAAAGTCGTTTTTTCAGAATTTAGATCCAAACCCTGCTCCCGCGCCAAGGAAAGCACATTGTCCAAATGGGGATCTTCCATGAACCCGTAGCGCGCCACAATCCGATGAAATCCTCCGCCCAATTTTTCGGTTTGGATCTTTTCGAGATTGGGAACCCGAGGAACGTCTTCCGCCAGAAAATATAGCAAAACCGTCCGGCTGTGTACGACATGATTGTGTCTGACGTTTTTTGACAGCGCCACGGGCACGGCATTTCGCCTCCCCGTTAAAAAGACAGCGTCTCCATTGATTTTGTTTGGCGGGTTGCTGGCAAGATCGACGATAAATTGATGAAGCGGCGGCATGATCTTCTGCAACTTGCCGGCCAGGATTCGGCGTCCCTTGGCCCAGGTGAGCATCACTGTGAAGAATGCCGCACCGATAAACAGAGGGAACCAGGCGCCATGAAGGATTTTGCTGATGTTGGCTCCAAAAAACGGCACATCCACCAGAAAAAAGAGGCCTGCCAACGGCGCGGCCCACACCAGAGGCCAATGCCACCGCTTGCGCGCCACAACAAAGAAAAGGGTCGTGGTAATGAGCATGGTGGAGGTTACGGCCACCCCGTATGCGGCGGCAAGCTTGCTGGAGGATTGAAACCCGGCTACCAGCGCTACGGTACAGACCATGAGCATCCAATTGACCGGGGCCACATATATCTGGCCGATTTGAGCTGCAGAAGTATGCCGAATGTTCATACGGGGCAGGTATCCCAGTTGGATTGCCTGGCGGGTCATGGAAAAGGCACCGCTGATGACAGCCTGGGAAGCGATGATGGTGGCAAGGGTGGCCAACAGGACCGTCGGAACCATGGCCCAGGGGGGTACCATGGCATAGAATGGATGATTCGCCGATTGCGGGCTCCCGAGAAGAAGTGCTCCCTGCCCGAAATAATTCAGAACCAGGGCGGGGAAGACGATGGCAAACCAGGTCAATCGAATAGGCCGGGTACCAAAATGCCCCATATCCGCGTAGAGCGCCTCGGTCCCGGTGACCACCAAGAAAACGGCTCCCAACACCACAAACCCGTGCAGTTTGTTGAAAATCAGAAACCGGAGTGCATACCACGGGGAAAGGGCCCAAAGCACCTGCGGGGTGCGCGCCAGCTGCACCGCCCCGGTAACAGCCAGGAAACAGAGCCAAACCAAAATCACCGGTCCGAAAAGGCCGCCCACCCGGGCCGTACCGTGGCGCTGGATCAGAAACAGGCCAATGAGAATTGCGATGGTGATTGGAATCACGTAGGGGGTGAACATGGGAGTGATAATACCGATCCCTTCCACCGCGCTCAAAACGGAAATAGCCGGAGTGATCATGCCATCCCCATAGAGCAGGCACGCCGCAAAGAGGCCCATGGCGATAACGCCCAGCCCACGCCGGCCCTCGGAGGACCCATTTTGACCGCGAATCAGGGCGGTCAGGGCAATGACACCGCCTTCCCCACGGTTGTCCGCCCGAAAAACGAATGTCAGGTATTTCAAGCCGACAATCATTACAAGCGCCCAAAACATCAGAGACAAAATCCCCATCACGTTGCCATGGCTTACCTCAATGCCGTATTCACCGTGAAAACACTCCCGAATCGCGTATATGGGGCTTGTGCCGATGTCACCAAAAACCACGCCCAACGCGGCCAGTGAAAGCCGCGCCAGACGGCGGTTGATCTTGGCTTGGGTGGTCTCACTTTGCGGTTCTTTCGGGTCCGCTTTTTCAACCCCGCTATTGGGAACATTCATCCTTTGCGTCTCATCTCCTCAACTCCTGAAGTTCTTCTTGGATTGCCACGATCACTCCTGCACTCTTAGGAACGCTTCGAGGAGGTCTTTACCCTTTTCGCCCAGATCGCGGAGCAAGTTTTCGATCTGCTTCAGAGCCAGGGGCGAGGGTTTGGCGCGGCCGTTTTCCCACCGGTTGATGGTCGGGAAGGTCACGCCGAGCCTCGCGGCGAATTTTTCCTGGGTAAGCCCGGTTCGCTCCCGAAGCTCACGGACTAATCGGGGGATGTCAGTCTGCGCATTCAATCCTCTTTTCCTTTCAAACCCAACAGGGAACGGAGCGAATCACCTTTCATAACACACGACCTGGCAAATGCTATATCATGCACTAAGAAGCGGGATGTCAAGCGATTTGCAGGATGAAGAACCAGTTGATTTCCTTTTCTATAATGCTTGATGTACGGGCGGCGAAGTCACTCGGTGAAATCGCCCGGAAAATGGCCTTGACCAGAGCGAGGGTTACTCAGATTATGAATCCTTTAAGTCTTCTATTTGAGATAAGGGCGTTTCTCCTGGAGCTTAATGACATTGAGAAGATCAGGAAGTATACTATGCGGAGGCTGCGACACATAGGTTAGAGAGGTCTTTCTAAACGGCTCTGGATTCTGTCACACTATTTATTTCAGACTATTTTGTGTCCATTAGATCAATATGGATGGTGACAAAAAGACAACCAAATTAAACGTCTTGGTTGTGGACGACGAGGCCAATATCCGCAAGACGCTCGGGGTCTGCCTGGAGTCGCGTGGGCATCGAGTGACCGCCGTCAAGGGTGGGAGAGACGCGCGGGCGGAAGCGGATCGGCAGGTCTTCGACTTGGCGTTTGTCGATTTGCGGTTGGGCACGGAGAACGGTCTCGACTTGATTCCCGCCCTCCTCGGCTCCTGTCCCTGGATGAAGATCGTGGTGATCACGGCATACGCATCGATCGACACCGCCGTGGAGGCCATGCGGCGAGGGGCGACCGATTACATTCCGAAGCCCTTCTCTCCCGAGCAGGTGGACCTTGTTACGAACCGCGTGTCAAGGCTCAGGAGTATGGAGCAGCGGGTTGCCAACCTGAAAGAGGATTTGGAACGGCTGCATCCAGCGGTGAGGTTCACTTCCCAGCATCCCAGCATGCAGCGAGCCATCGAGCTTGCAAGACAGGTGGCTCCTTCAGAGGCGCTTGTCTTGCTCCAAGGAGCCAGCGGCACGGGCAAGACCGTGCTGGCGCGAGCCATTCATAGCTGGAGCAACAGGGCCGACAAGCCGTTCGGCGCCGTTTCCTGCCCAACCCTGAGCACTGAGCTTCTCGAAAGTGAGCTTTTCGGTCACGTGAAGGGGGCCTTTACCGGAGCGCTCCGTGACAACCCCGGTCGGGTTGCCGCCTGCGAGGGTGGCACTCTGTTCTTGGACGAGATCGGCGATTTGCCCCTGTCGATTCAACCCAAGCTCCTTCGTTTCATCCAGGATCGTGAATACGAGCGTGTGGGCGATCCACGTACGAGGCGGGCCGACGTCCGAATCATTACTGCCACAAATACGGATCTGGCTAAGGTGGTCAAGGAAGGGCGTTTTCGTGAAGACTTGTACTATCGGCTGAATGTCATCCAGATCGACTTACCCGCCCTGGCCGATCGCCCCGACGACGTGGAGACAATGGCAAAAGAGATGTTGAATTTCTTCGGCGCCCAGAATCACAAATTTTTCAGAGGCTTCAACGATGAGGCCCTGCGTGCGCTGCGGGATTATTCCTGGCCTGGAAACGTCCGGGAACTGCGCAATGTGGTCGAACGCGCCGCCATCCTGTGTACGGCTGAGCTTGTTGGGATAGAACACCTCCCGGCCTCAATCGCACCGTCCACGCCTAGTGTCCAGCTAGGAGACCATGTCTCGTTGAAAGTGATTGAGGAAAACCATGTACGTCGAGTCATCGCCTCGACCAAGACCCTCCAAGCAGCCGCCGATATTCTCGGCATCGACCAAGCCACCCTCTGGCACAAACGAAAGCAATACGGCATCTGATCAAGCCCTTTCGTCCTCTTCCCATGACCTTGAATTTCGCAAGCTCGTTTTGTGGCCATCCTTGTCTAACGTAAGGTATTTAGCATGGGATATGCATATAACATATTGATATTACAATATCTAAGTATATGGCACGACTTGTGCTCATTAGTTGGTTGGGGGTCAAAAATATGATGGGCATAAGGCAAAAGCTCATGTTTGGATTTGGCGGGCTGCTCGCCGTCATCGTTGCGATTGGCGTGCTGACGATGGCGCAAATCGATGACCTCGGCAATGCCATTGCTGTGATACTCAAGGAAAACTACCGCAGCGTGGTGGCCTGTGAGGATATGAAGGAATCCCTGGAACGCATGGACAGCGGCACCCTGTACACCCTCACGGGAAGGGCGATGGAGGGGAATCGTCTATTCGAAAAATACTCGTCTCAATTCCGCACCGCACTCAACGCGGAGCTTGGCAATATTACGCTTCCGGGTGAGCGAGAGCGGGCTTTGCGAATCAAGACACTGTTCGACGAATACCTGGAGGCCACCATCCTCGTGACAGAGACGGCGCGGCCAATGCAGGCACGGCAAACCGCCTATTTTTCGAACCTGCAACCGCTTTTCCAGGAGATCAAGAGATTAGCCCAGGAAATCCTGGTCATGAACCAAACGAATATGAGGGAGGCAAACAATGCTGCCCGACGGCTTGCCGATGTCGCGCACCGGCGTATGCTGACCGCGATTGCAGCCTCCGCGTTCCTGGCGCTTCTGTTCAGCTATCTTGCAGACAGATGGATTTTGCGTCCCATCAATCGGCTCATTGAATCGACAAACGAAATTCGAAGGGGAAATCTTGACCTCGTGTTGGAAGGAGACTCCAAAGACGAGATCGGGCGTCTTTCGGAATCCTTCAACGACATGGCATCCGCCTTGAGACAGGTGCGCAAGGAGGACAGGATCAATTTGATGCGAACTCGCCGTGCTACGGAAGAGATATTCAAAGCGCTTCCCGATGCAATTGCGGTGCTCGACTTGGACGGGAGGGTCGAGGTCTCAACAGAAACAGCGGATCACTATTTCGGCTTTAAACCGGGAATCCTTGCGGGCGATCTTGGATACGATTGGTTGCCTCCTTTGATTCGAGAGGCCTTGGACCGGGTGCGCATCATCGAGCATGATCCTCAAAGCGGTTACCTCCAACATTTCGTCGATAACCGCGAATATTTCTTTCAGCCAATGGTCGTTCCGATACCTGTTGGCCCAGGACGTTGGGAACCTACCGGTATGGCTTTAATTCTGAAAGATGTGACCCAGGTCCATGAGCAGCAAGAATTGAAGCGCGGAGTGGTATCCACGGTTTCACATCAGCTTAGAACCCCGCTGACCTCGCTTCGCATGTCCGTCCATCTCCTCTTGAAGGAGAGGGTTGGTACTCTCAATGAAAAGCAGGTCGAGCTCCTTGTGGCCGCCCGCGAAGACAGTGAGCGGTTGGTGAACATCCTTGATGATTTGCTCAATCTCAACCGCATTGAGTCCGGAAGAGCGCAATTGTCTCTCATGCCTGTCGCGCCCAGGAGGTTGGTGCAAGATGCCATGGAACTTTTTCAAGTTGAGGCAAAGGACAAGGGAGTGGACATGGTGAATGATACCGCAGAAGACTTGCCCGAGGTAATGGCCGATGTTCAGAAAATCCAGCAGGTCTTCAGCCAATTTGTTCTCGAACGCGCTTCGCTTTACTGATCCTGGAGGCGCCATCACGGTTCGGTCGCATCTGGAACCGGATAGTGTGCGTTTTTCGCTCGAAGACACAGGCGCAGGTATATCTGCGGAACACCTTGGCCATATGTATGAACAATTCTACCGTGTGCCCGAGCAGGACGAGAAGTCCGGAGTCGGGCTGGGACTGGCCATCGTGAAGAAGCTCGTCGAGGCCCATGGCGGAGAAGTCGGCGTTGAGAGCGAGGTGGGCAAGGGATCGACCTTCAGCTTCACCCTGCCGGTGAGTGAGCGCCGTGACGCACTAAAGCTTGAAGAAGGAGTAACATGATGCCAGAGGCATTGTACTTGATATTCGGGCTGATCATTTTCATCGGGTTAGCCGCTCTGACGGAGCTTTGCGACAGGCTATAGGAGGTCTTTTCATGATCTATGTTGCAGGAATCGTGCTCCTTTTGTGTATGGCATATCTCGTGTACGCCATCATCGACCCTGAACGTTTTTAGTGGAGGAAGATATGTCAATTCTTTTTATCACGCTCATACTCGGAGGCACCGCCCTGCTCTCATGGCCTTTGGGCAAGGCCATGACGTGGGCGATGAACCCTCCTGCAAGAGAGAAGGGATTTCGGCATGGCATCGAGTCGACCTTCAAGTGGCTTTGCGGAAAAGTGATTGCCAAGGAACAGGGCTGGAAGGAGTATACGCTGTCCATGCTTCTGTTCAATGGGATCATGTTTGCTGTCGTATTTGTCATTCTTTCTATGCAACCGCTGCTTCCTCTCAATCCCGACGGCAAAGGTCCGATCGAACCCAGCCTGATCTTCCACACGGCGGCGTCCTTCACCTCGAACACGAACTTTCAGCACTATTCGGGAGAGGTGACAATGAGCTACTTTTCGCAGCTCTTTGGGTTGATGTGGCTGCAATTCTTATCTGCGGGCACCGGCATCGCCGCGCTGGCGGCCCTGGCCAGAGGACTGGCGGGCAGGACCGGGCTCGGAAACTTTTTTAGCGACCTCATGCGGGCCACCTTTCTCGTTCTCCTGCCCATGGCGACCGCGGGAGCCGTGATCCTGGTTCTCGGTGGAATCCCTATGACCCTGGACGGCGCAGCCGTTGCGAGGACGCTCGAAGGCGCTGCGCAGACCATCGCCAGGGGACCTGTGGCCGCATTCACGGCGATCAAGCAGCTCGGAACCAACGGGGGCGGGTTCTTCAACGCAAATTCCGCGCATCCGTTCGAAAACGCCACCTTCTTCACCAATATCGTCGAGAGCGTTTGCATCATATTGATTCCGATGGCTTGCGTCTGGATGTTCGGTCGAATCACCGGTCGGATGCGCCACGCGGCCGTGGTTTTTGCCGTAATGGGGGCGTTGCTGGTGGCCAACGTGGGTCTCGCCAAGTATTTCGAGAGCGCTCCCGTTGCGGCTTTTAAAGGACTGCCCATTACGGCCACAAACAACCTGGAAGGCAAGGAGCTTAGATTCGGTTCCCCCGCTGGCCCGACCTGGGCCGCGCTGACGACAGCCACCAGCAACGGTTCGGTGGACGCCATGCACGACAGCCTCAACCCGCTCACAGGCCTCATCCCGATGATCGGCATGTGGTTCAACGTCACCTATGGCGGCGTTGGCGTCGGGATGATTAACCTGTTCCTCTATATCATCGTCGGCGTATTCATCAGCGGCATGATGGTAGGCCGTACACCTGAATACCTGGGACGCAAGGTAGAGACGCGTGAAATGAAGTTTGCTTTACTTGCGATTCTTGTTCATCCCTTGTTTATTCTGGGCGGAACGGCGCTCTTTGCGGCAACTCCTTGGGGTGCTTCAACAGTACACAATCTCGGCTTCCACGGGTTCTCCGAAATCCTTTACGAGTTCAGCTCCGAAGCGGCCAACAACGGCTCAGCCTTCGGGGGTCTAGCCGACAACACGGTGCCCTGGAACGTGGCAGGGGGGATCGTCATGCTGCTGGCCCGTTTCATTCCGATTATTTTTCCACTGGCGATAGCAGGCTCTTTGGCGGCAAAGAAGCCCACGCCTGAGACTTCCGGCACCTTGCGCACGGATACGGCGCTTTTCGGATTCGTAATCCTGGGAAGCGTCGTCCTGGTCGGCGCGCTGCTTTTCATCCCGGTGGCCGTTCTCGGACCGATCGCAGAACATCTGGTCGCTGCCGGAATGTGAAGAGCGTCTGATCGCAATAGGAGAATGTCAATATGAACACAAAGAATAACGATTTCGAACAATGGAAACTCCACCGTCGGAAAGCCCGTCGTGCATCCCTGTTCCAGAGAGACCTCGTAACGACTGCGGCAAAACAGAGCATGCTTATGTTGAGCCCCGGGGTCATGGCAAGAAATCCCGTCATGTTCATCGCCGAGATAGGGGCAGTACTGACGTTGATTGTGCTGGCCCTGGATCTGCTCCAAAGCCGTGAGAGTTGGGCGTACACTCTTGCCGTAGTAGTGATCCTTTGGCTGACCGTACTTTTCGCCAATTTCGCGGAGGCGTTGGCAGAAGCCCGCGGTAAAGCTCAGGCGGATACCCTGAAGCGAACCAGGAAAAAGACCATGGCCCGCAGAGTGACCGATGGAAAGGAGGAGCAGGTGGGCTCGGATGAACTCCGCGAAGGCGATATCGTGCTGGTGGCCGCCGGTGAGGTAATCCCCAGTGACGGGGAGGTGATCGAGGGCGCCGCGAGCGTCGATGAATCCGCTATCACGGGTGAATCCGCGCCGGTCGTTCGCGAGGCCGGCGGTGACCGATCGGGTGTCACAGGCGGCACACGCGTCCTTTCGGATCATATTAAGATTCGCATCACTGCCGGTGCGGGGGAATCGTTTCTGGACCGTATGATCGCACTGGTCGAGGGAGCCGTCAGGCAGAAGACACCCAACGAACTGGCATTGACAGTCACCCTGGCGGGTTTGACGCTCGCCTTCCTCATGGTGACCGGCGCACTGTGGCCGATCGGCCGCTACTTCAAGGTGGAGCTGCCAATCCCGACCTTGATTGCCCTGCTGGTCTGCCTGATTCCAACGACGATTGGTGCTCTCCTTGCGGCCATCGGCCTTGCAGGAATGGACCGCGCCCTTTCGGCAAACGTGCTTGCGAAAAGCGGCAAGGCGGTGGAATTGGCCGGCGACATCGACACTTTGCTTTTGGACAAGACCGGCACCATCACCATGGGTGACCGCCAGGCGACCGAGTATTACCCTCTTCCGGGGGCGACCAAGGAGCAAGTCGCTGAGGCGGCCATGTGCGCGTCATTTGGAGATTTGACCCCTGAAGGGAAATCCATCGTAAAACTTGGAGAGGAGACACTTGGGACGAGCGCGCGTTGCGAAGCATCGGATGCCAAGGTGATTCCATTTACCGCGCAATCCCGGTTAAGCGGCCTCGATCTCCCCGATGGCCGTTCTTTTCGCAAGGGTGCTTCGGCTGCGGTTCAGGCATACATCCGGAAACTGGATGCCCCCATCCCTGCGGCCTTGCAGGGACTTGTGGATAGTGTCGCCCGCCAGGGCAGCACGCCCATTGTGGTCGCCGACGGCAAGAACGTGCTTGGGGTCGTAGCACTTTCGGATGTACTAAAACCGGGCATCCGAGATCGCTTTGAACGGTTGAGGGCCATGGGGCTTCGCGTCGTCATGGTGACGGGTGATAATCCGCTGACCGCCGCCGCTATTGCCGAGCAGGCCGGCGTAGATGATTTTATCGCGGAAGCCACGCCCGAGGACAAGCTCGAATATATCCGTCAGGAGCAACGCGCGGGAAGACTCATCGCCATGATGGGGGATGGGACCAATGACGCCCCAGCTTTAGCCCAGGCGGATATCGGAGTTGCCATGAACTCCGGCACCCAGGCAGCCAAGGAAGCAGGGAACATGGTTGACCTGGACAGCGATCCGACAAAACTCATCGAGGTCATCGAAATCGGAAAGCAGCTGCTTATGACGCGTGGGGCGCTGACGACCTTTTCCATTGCCAATGACGTTGCAAAGTACTTCGCCATCATCCCGGCCATGTTCATGCTGGCTATCCCGCAGCTCGCGGCCCTTAACATCATGGCGCTGGCAACACCTCAAAGCGCGATTCTTTCGGCTCTGATTTTTAACGCGATCATCATTCCTCTGCTCATCCCCATCGCGATTAAGGGTGTAAAATATCGGCCCATGGGGGCGGACAGCATCCTGCGGCGCAATCTTCTGGTCTATGGACTGGGCGGGGTGATCGCCCCTTTTGCCGGCATCAAGCTGATTGACATGGCCTTGAGCTTAACCGGCATTTTCTAGGAGATATCATGAAGAATGCAATTGAAAAGGCTGGGTTTTTTCCCCAGATCGTGGCATCGGGCCGGATCGTGCTTGTCACCATGGCGATCTGTTGCTTTCTTTATACGTTGGTGATCTTCGGCGTCGGGCAAGCGTTGACGCCATATACGGCGAACGGGTCTCTGATCTATAACGCGCAGGGTAAGATTATCGGCAGCGAAGTGCTTGCACAGTCCTTCAGCCGACCGGAGTACTTCTGGCCCAGGCCGTCAGCCGTGAACTATGATGCTTCGGCCTCGGGCGGAAGTAACCTTTCGCCCACAAATCCTGCGCTGAGAGAACGGGCCCAGCAAATTATCTCGCATTTTGGAGAGATCGCGGGTGAAAAGGTACCTGCTGATCTGGTCACGGCATCAGGAAGCGGCCTGGATCCGAATATTACCTTGAAGGCAGCGAAATACCAGGCGAAGAGAGTTGCTTCGGCGCGTCGCCTGCCAGTGGAAAACATTCTGTCGCTGCTTGACAGGCACGCCGAGAGAACCGGGGGATTCCTGACTCCCGACCCCTTGGTGAATGTGCTGCAAGTAAACCTGGCCTTGGATCATTTGGAAAGGTGAGATGAGAGAAGACAGGGCTGAGAGCTTTTTGCGTCTAATCCGCCGGGCACAGCGAGGCAGGTTAAAAATCTACTTGGGCTATGCGGCCGGCGTGGGCAAGACGTATCAGATGCTCCTTGAGGCACATCGTCTCAAGGAGGAGGGGATCGACGTGGCCATCGGTCTGGTTGAAACACACTTGAGGGCGGAAACCGAGGCGTTGCTGGCAGGGCTGGAATCGATTCCCCGCCGCAAGATCACCTATCGCGGAATAGAGATCGAGGAAATGGACCTCGATGCCATCCTAGCGCGCCGCCCGAGTGTTGTGCTCGTAGATGAGCTCGCCCACACCAACATACCAGGGAGCAAGAATGCCAAGCGTTATCAGGATGTGGAAGAAATCCTCTCGGCGGGCATCCATGTCATATCCACCCTGAACATCCAGCACTTGGAAAGCTTGTATGAAACCGTGGAACGCGCTACCGGAATCAAGGTTCGAGAGCGAATCCCCGACCCCGTTGTCGTGGAAGCCGATCAACTTGTCGATGTGGATATCACCACCGAGGATCTGCGACGCCGTCTGAAGGAGGGGAAGGTTTATACGGAGGAGCGTATTGAGACCGCCCTGGACCATTTCTTCAAACCGACGAACCTTGAACAGTTACGTGAGCTGACGTTACGTGAGTTGGCCTCGCAAATCGATTCACGGAGGCGCGACCTCCTCTCGGAAGACCTTCCCTCGAGTCCGGACCAAGTTATGGTCTGTCTCAGCTCCCGTGGACCGAACAGCGAGGCGCTGCTTCGCTATGCTTCCCGCCTCGCCGGACGGCTAAATCGCAATTGGTACGCCCTATATGTGCAAACGTCCCGAGAGCGTCCCACAGTCATCGATGCTGCGACCCAACGGATGCTCTCCAACACCCTGACGCTGGCGCAGCAGCTGGGAGCGACCGTTTTCACTTACAAGGGTGACGATATCGTCAAGACTATCCTCCAGTTTGCCAAGGAATATCGGGTGGGGCACATCGTGATCGGTACACCGGGAAGGAAGGCGCCCTTTTGGCGGCGGCTTAAGGGAGAAGTCAGCATAATGGAGCGGCTTATCACCGAGGGGAGGGGCATTACCGTCGTCGTGCTTGACACCAAGGCCATATCAGATGTTCGGCCGATCGCTGAGGCTACAGGCCCGGGCACGATACGCCGTCAACTTGCCGGAGAAAAAGGATACCCGATTCTGGATAGCGAAGCTGTCCTGCGCAATAGCTGTATCCTCATATGGGATGAAATCATTGAAAAAGAAGAGGCGATGGGGCGGTTGCTGAACGCGTGTTATAGTGAGAGAACAGAGCACAAGGAGTCATCGTGGGAGTCCCTTCTTGAGCGGGAACGACAAGGAGGAACATTTGTGGGTGAGGATGTGGCGATCCCCCACGCGCGCATCGCGGGCCTGCGATCTCCCTTTGTTGCCCTTGGCCTCGGCAGAGCGGGCATCCGGGATGGCGGGTCCGGGCGCAGCTATCGAATCATGTTGCTCCTGCTTTCACCCACCGATCCGCCCGAAAGCCACGTGGCGACGCTTGGCGTCATTAGCAGGATGGCGCGAGACGATCAGTGGCGAGAGGAAGTGCTTTCCGCGAGGAAATCTTCGGACGTTATAGGGGTGATCCAAAAGTGGGAAGAGCGCCGGCGGGAGTCCAAGGAGTCATGACATCAACATGATTATTCCTGTGACGAAATGAGAGCATTTCATTCAAACAAAGGCATTACCCATTTTCAGGTCGGAGTTGCCATATCTCTGGCCTTCCTGCTTTTCTTTGTCGTGGCTTTCTTTGTTCGCCACGAGGAATCGAAATGGATAAGGACCGAATTTGAAAGATTGGCTATGAAAACCCAACTGGTTCAAACCATGAGAAGTGAGCTGCTCGCATCAGCCGAGGGTGAAAAGAGCTCGGTTATGGCTGATACGGACGAGGCCTCAAAGGTCTTTGCGGAACAGTCCATGCAGGCTTCTCAAAATGTGGAGAAGGCTCGAATCGAGTTTGCGGCTCTTATTGAAAAGAACAGCAGTGGAGCAAAGCTTCTCGATGATTTCAGCTCCTGTTGGCAGAGGCTGCGTCAGACGGATAACGAGGTCCTCTCACTGGCCGTGCAAAACACTAATCTAAAAGCCTCGTGGCTTTCCTTTGGCCCGGCCGCTATCGCGACGAGGCACATGGAGGAAGCACTTAACCAACTGATGGATTCGGTGGCCTCATATCCCGATGCAGCAGTAATCACACGACTCGCCTCTAAGGCCCTTACGGGCGCCCTCACCATCTACACACTTCAAGCTCCGCATATCGCCGAAACCACGGATGCCGGCATGGATAGGATCGAGGCGAACATGAAGCGGCTTGATGAGCAGGTGCGCGATGCCTTGAGCCGCTTGGATGCGACGGTAGGAGATTCGGTCAAACCCCTTGTCGGAGAGGCGCGGAAATTCTATCAAAATTTTCAGACCATTAACGCAGAGATCATCGACCTGTCACGCCGGAACAGCAATATTCGCTCTTTTTCACTATCGCTGGGCCAAAGCAGAAATACGATGGCTCAGTGCCTGGATCTGTTGAATGCTCTCCAAGATGCTGTTCAGGAGGGTGCGACAATAAAAGCCACCAAATAGTTGGATTCTCTTTGGCTTCTCGGATATTGAACGCCCAAATCTCATTGAAAGACGCGGAAAGCATTCCTCAACTCTTTGAAAATAAGCCTGTTTTTGGCACCCATGCTAAAGGTTTCCTTTCCCAAGGGGTGGGATTGTGCTAAGCTGCCCGGCAATCAAGAAAAGAGTTCTGCTGTTTTATCGAAATCTTATGGGTACTTGCCTTCTCGATTGGCAAGTTGGGGGTGTGATCATCGATGACGTTGAGTAAACCAGACCAGCTCAACGTCCTGGTTGTGGACGATGAGGCTAACATCCGTAAGACCCTTTCTTACTGCCTCGCAGCCGAGGGCCACACGGTGGTCGCGGTCGGCAATCCCTCCGACGCCCTTGATGAAGCCAGGCGACGCGCCTTTGACATGGCCTTCGTGGATCTCAAACTGGGTGAAGAGGACGGCATGGATTTGATCCCGACGCTGCTGGCCGACTCCCCATGGACAAAAGTTGTCGTCATCACGGCCCACGCGTCGATTGAGAGCGCCGTGGAGGCCATGCGCCGCAGGGTGACGGATTACATCCTCAAACCTTTCACCCCCGACCAGATCAAGCTCTTGACGAGGCGGATCGCCCGAATTCGGGAACTGGAAACGGAGATCGCCTCACTCAAGGAGGATATGCAGAGGCTCGGCCCTGAGGCCCGGCTACAAAGCGCCAACCCCGATATGCACCGTGTCATCGAAACGGCGAAAAAATCTGCGGCTTCGGAGGCGATTGTCCTGCTCAGGGGGGAAAGCGGCACAGGAAAGTCGGTTTTTGCAAGGACCATCCATCACTGGAGCCCCAGAGCGGCCAAACCCATGGCCGTGGTGGCCTGCCCCGCGGTGCCGACCGAACTCCTTGAAAGTGAGCTCTTCGGGTATGTCAAGGGCGCGTTCACGGGAGCGGTGCGGGACAACGCGGGCCGGGTCGGAGCATGCGAGGGGGGCACGTTGTTCCTGGATGAAATCGGTGGTATGGCACCATCGGTGCAGGCCAAACTGCTGCGCTTCATCCAGGACAAGGAGTATGAAAGACTTGGAGAAGCGAGGCCGCGCAGGGCCGATGTGCGCATCATTGCGGCGACCAACGCCGATCTCGAAAGGCGCGTGACTGATGGAAATTTCCGGGAAGATCTCTTTTACAGACTCAATGTGATCAGCCTGACCATACCACCCCTTCGGAAACGACCGGAAGACATTATGCCGCTGGCCACGGATTTCCTGGCCTATTTTTGCCGCGTCAACCACAAGGCAATCCTTGACTTCACCGACAAGGCCGCGCAAGCGCTCAAGGACTACGCGTGGCCGGGAAATGTCCGGGAACTCAGGAACACCATTGAGCGGGCCGTGATCCTGGGGGCCGGTGAGAAGATCGACAAGACCGATCTGCCCGAAACCATTGTGCCCGGCGCCAGCACGCCAGCCGTCGGCGACAGGGTGCCACTCTCCGTCATTGAAGAGCTCCACATCCGTAGAATCATGGCCAATACCTCCTCACTCCAAGAAGCAGCGGATGTCCTCGGCATCGACCAGGCAACACTTTGGCGCAGGAGAAAGGCTTTCGGCCTCTGACCTTGCTCTCAAGATCACCTGTCTTGCATTTTGCAAGGCCGCCTCCGCTTCCATCTTTCAGATTTCAAGGCCGCTTTTCCCTCCCTAGCTTCTAACTTGTTGAAATTTCATGACTAGAATCACGGCACATTGATTGCTTTAGGTCTGAATGCGTGCTGTGAAGGAATGGAGAACCATATCTCATGACGCTGAAAACGAAAATCCTGGTCGGCTATGGGGTCGCATTTGTATTGATGGGTTTGGTGGTGGCGTGGGCCGTTTCGAACCTGGTATCCTTGGGTAAGGCAACCGACGCGATTCTTCGAGAAAACTACCGGTCCATTCTGGCCGCCGAAAATATGGTAGACGTCTTGGAGCGGCAGGACAGTGCCGTCCTGCTCATGTTCCTGGGTGATACCGCAAAGGGAGTCTCCCAGTTCCGGGAAAATGAGGCCGTATTCCTTCAATGGCTGGCTCGCGCCAAGGACAATATCACGATCCAAGGCGAGGCCGATCTGGTTCAATCCATCGAGAAGGATTATGCGAGATATCGGCAGCAGTTCTCGGGGCTGACCGATCTTGCCACCGCCCAAGCGCCTTCGTCGATAGCTCACCGGTCCACCTATCAGGAGTCGGTCTACCCTCTCTTTGCCAAGGTCCGGGAAGCTTGCATTCAACTGCGCAACCTTAATGAGCAAACCATGTATGGGGCCAGTGTAAGGGCAGGTCGGGTCGCCGAACGGGCGATTTGGTCCACGGTGCTCGTGGCGGCCTCGGCATTGATTGTGGCCTTGGTCTTCAGCTTGCTTCTCGCCGAGCGGATCGTTCGACCGATACGTCGTTTCATGGAAGCGTCCAGGAAAATATCGTCGGGCGACTATTCTGTCCAAGTGCCCGTCGAAACGGGTGACGAATTGGGACGCCTGGCCAACGAATTCAATCAAATGGCCACTCAGCTCGGCCGTTACAACGAAATGAACATCGAGCAAATCATTTCGGAGAAGAACAAGGGAGAGGCGATCCTTTCCAGCATCGAGGATGGCCTGGTGGTTTTCGACACCAAGCTCATGGTGACCGGCATCAACCCTGCCGCGCGCCGTTTGCTGGACCTGGAATTCGCCGATACCCCAAGCCTGGCGTGCGCGGACATCCTGCCCGCCCCCAATGTGTGCGAAATGATTCAAAAGACCGTCGAAACGGGGATGCAACCCGACGTTCCCGAAGAGCAGCGGATCATTACCCTGTCGGACGGAGAGCGATCCCGACACTACCTATTCTCCGTGACGGCCATTCGCGGGAGAGACCGCAATCTGGCCGGCATTGTGCTCCTTCTCAGAGACGTGACCCGCTTGAAGGAAGTGGAGCGGCTCAAGAGTGAATTCGTCATGGCCGCCTCCCATGAATTGCGTACACCGCTGACCAGTCTGGGTATGAGCGTGGACCTGCTCCTGGAACACGCCTCCCAGGGACTCCCTGAGAAGGATCGGGATCTCCTCCAGGCGGCTCACGAGGAGGTTCACCGGATGAAGGCCCTGGTCAATGACCTGCTTGATCTGTCCAAGATCGAGGCGGGCAGAATCGAGTTGGAGTTCGAGAGTGTCCCGGTCCCGACCCTGTTTGACCATGTGAAGGGGATTTTCAAAGGCCAGATAGAGATGAAGGAGGTCACGCTCACATCGGAACTGACCGGGGATCTGCCCAGCGTTCGTGCGGATGCCAACAAGATTACATGGGTACTGACCAACCTGATTTCGAATGCCCTGCGGTACGTGAGCAAGGGTGGTCACTTAGCGCTTTTGGCGAAGAGGATTGGGCCGCACGTTCACCTCTCCGTGCGTGACGATGGACTGGGAATTCCCCCTGAATATCACTCCAAGATTTTCCAGAAATTCGTCCAGGTGAAGGGACAGGAGGCGGGTGGAACGGGTCTGGGGCTCGCCATTTGTAAGGAGATCGTGCGCGCCCACGGCGGCGCGATCTGGGTGGAATCATCTCCAGGTCAAGGCAGCACCTTTACCTTCACCTTGTCCGTGGCCCGATAGGAGGAACTCATGGAAATGAAATCGATTCTAGTCGTGGATGACGAAAAGAACATCCGTCTGACCATGTCGCAGTCATTGGAACCCCTGGAAATTGCGGTCCAGACGGCCGTAAACGGTGAGGAAGCGCTGCAAAAGCTTGGCGAGAAGGGGCCCTTCGGACTCGTGTTCCTCGACTTGAAGATGCCGGGGATGGACGGAATAGAGGTTCTGCGCCGGATCAGGGATGACTGGCCAAAAACCCGGGTGATCATCATTACGGCCCACGGAACCATCGAGTCGGCTGTCGAGGCCATGAAACTCGGTGCGGTTGATTTTGTCCAAAAGCCCTTCAGCCCGCGGGAGATCCGCGACCTGGCAACCCGGGTGCTGGAACGCGAGGCCCTGGACGAGGCGACCGCTGCCGATTACCGGACGCTGATTGAGGTTGCCAAGCGTCACATTACCGACAGAGATTTCGTCGCTGCACGCGAGAGTGTCCGTAAGGCCATCGCCGCCGACCCGGCTCAACCCGAGGCTTACAACCTGCTCGGCGCGCTGCTTGAGATCAAGGGGGACTGGATGGAGGCGCAGAAGTTCTATCGTGCAGCGCTCGATATCGACCCCACGTTCAAACCGGCTTCGGCAAACCTGGATCGGACCACATCCTGGGAAAAGTTTGGGAAGGTGGACCTGGGAACGGAAAAGGATGAAACATCCCCCAGTGCCCATGGCGGAAACGAGGATAAGGATGAAGAATAGCCTTTACATCGTCATTGTGGGGTGCGGCCGTGTGGGATCGCACCTTGCCAACCAGCTAAGCCATGTGGGACATTCGGTCGTGGTGATCGATACGAATGAGGACACCTTCAATGATCTGTCGCCTGATTTCAGCGGCTTTCGCGTTGAGGGGGACGCCACGCAGATAGGGGTATTGAAAGAGGCCAAATTGAACCAGGCCGACGTCCTTTTCGCTACGACCCACTGGGACAATGTCAACCTGATGGTGGCCCAGGTCGCACGCAAGTTGTTCAATGTTCCGCAGGTGTTGGCCAGGGTTTTCGATCCCAGGCGGGAGCAGGTCTACGCCCGGCTGGGGATTGAGACCATCTGCCCCACATCGGTGGCCGCTGAGATGTTTCTGCTGGCTGTCGCCAGCGGCCGGGCTGCGCGAGGAGATGGAAAATGAAGGTGCTCATAGTCGGCGGAGGCAAGACGCTCTTTTTTCTATGCCGGAATTTCACCGCCAAGGGATACGACGTGGTCATCGTCAACCGAAACCGGGAGGAATGTGTCCAACTGGCCCGGCAGCTCTCCGCCAGGGTGATATGCGGCGACGGCAGTGACGACCAGATCCTCAAGGATGCCGGCGCCATGGGCGCGGACGCGGTGCTCGCCATCACCCCCAACGACCAGGACAATTTGGTCATCTGTCAACTGGCCTCAATCCATTTTGGTGTACCCAGGGCCATTGCCCTTGCCAATGACCCGGATAATGCCGAAGTATTCGAAAGATTAGGCGTTTCAGCCTTCTCCACAACACAGATCGTCAGCAGCCTGATCGAGCAGCGGGCGTCCCTGGAGCAAATCACCTGTCTTCTTCCGGTCGGTGAGGGCCGGGTCAATGTGACGGAAATCCTCCTCGATGCCCAGTCCCCTGTGGCGGGCAGGTTTCTGAAGGATATCGATCTGCCCGAGAACGCCTTGGTTGCCGTGGTGATTCGGAACGGCCACGCGATCGTTCCCCGAGGGTCCGCTCAATTGCTGCAGGGAGACCGACTGGTGCTGATCACCTTGCCGGAAAATCATGGTCCGGTGCTGAAGACGTTCACGGGAGAAGAGAAATAGGAGCCGGGTCTTGCGGGAACAGGACTATCTCAGGCAGCGCTATGCGGCAATCCTCTCATCGGCCGGTATCATCTTCGTCCTATCCGGTTTGTTGATGCTGTCCCCGCTGCTGGTGCTGCCAGCCTATCCGCACGAGGCACAGGAGACCTGGGCCTTTGCGGTTCCAGCGGCCTGTCTAGGCCTTATGGGACTCATGCTGCGATGGATCTTTCGCCGTCCTTCCGGCATCACGTTCTCGATCCAAGAAGGTGGCGTGATTGTCCTCATCAGCTGGACCACGGTCATGATTTTTTCGGCATGGCCCTTTATGTCCGTGCTGGGCATGGAATTTTCAAGGGCCTTTTTTGAATCCGTGAGCGGATGGACTACCACCGGTCTTTCTGTTGTGGATGTGACCAGGGCGAGTCGAGTGATCTTGTTGTGGCGAAGCGTCATGCAAGTGGCAGGCGGAGCGGGCCTGGCCATTATCATGATGTCGGCCATCGTCGGGCCCACAGGCATAGGTATTTCGAGTGCTGAGGGACGAAGCGACCAGCTGGTTCCGCAGGTGCGCCAGTCGGCTCAGTTGGTGCTGATCATTTACACCTGCTACGCCGCCGTCGGCACACTGGCCTATTGGCTGGCGGGTATGTCTCCATTCGACGCCGTCAATCATTCCTTCGCCGCCGTATCCACGGGTGGCTTTGGAACGAGCCCGGAGAGCATCGGCCATTGGGATTCGGTAACCGTCGAGGCCGTAACGCTGCCGCTTATGGTGTTCGGCAATTTGAGCTTCGTGACAGCATGGTTTCTGTGGCGCGGTAAACTCCGGTTCGTCGCGCGCAATGGTGAGGTTCGTCTCCTGGCCGTGCTGATCCCCATCTCAGCGGCTGTCGTGTTCCTTTTCACCTGCTGGGGGCTTTATCCCCACATCGGGAAGTCGGTTCGTGTTGCTGTTTTCGAAACGATTACCGCTCTTACCACAACGGGATTTTCGACGGTAAGCTATGGGAATTGGAACGGTTTCGGCGTCCTTGTTCTGATCGTGCTCATGCTCATCGGCGGGGGCACCTGCTCGACGGCCGGCGGTATCAAGCAGTTCCGCGTCTATTTGCTTTGGAGGCTGCTCGTATGGGAAATCAAACGCTCGCTTCTGCCTCGAACGGCGGTCTTGGAACGTCCCGTATGGGAAGGCAGCCATCGGGTCTTTGTCGATGACGCCAGGGTGCGCCAGATCAGCCTCTTCGTCTCTTTGTACCTGGCGACCTATCTTTTGGGCACCCTGGTTTTGTGCGCTTGCGGCTATTCCCTCCGGGACTCTCTTTTTGAGTTCGCCTCCGCCATCGGAACCGTAGGGCTGTCGGTTGGGGTGACATCCGCAGGCATGCCCGATGTCGCCTTGTGGGCGGAAACAATCGCCATGTTCCTGGGGCGGTTGGAGTTTATCGTCGTGATCGTCACTCTGCTCAAGGTGTTTGGAGATGGCGGTCGCTTGTTGCCCTCAAGATCGAAAGGGAGATGAATAGGATGAAAGGGGAAGACACTGCCAGGGATACGCGGAGGGGGCGCGCTCTCCGTTTCCTGCTGTGCGACGGCACAGGACAGCCCGAGCCGACGTCAAGTGAAGGGGAATGGGCCCGGAGCCCCGTCCAATGTCTTGACAAGGCCGTGGACGGAAAACCAGGGATTACCGTGGTTCGTTTCGGGGAAATGGAAATCCCGGAGCGTGAACCCCTGGTGGAGTTATGCGGAGCGTTAAAACACAATCGCTACACCCATCAGATACCCGTTCTGGCACTTCTTCCTGCCAAACATCGTAAGTTGATGGATGATTTGGAGGGCGCCAGCGTGGATTTTATCAAATTCATAGGCCAAAAAACCCCGAGCGCGCCTTTGATGATAGAGATCATCGATGGGCTGGGCCCGGATGATCGGGTCGGACACCAATTGCAGGTGGTATGCAGCTATCTTCACTACGACATCATCGACGCCCGCCATGAGATCACGGTGTGCGGGGCTTACCTGGACCGGATGGTGCTTGGAGGAAAGTATCTCCACGAAATATGCCACACCGAGAAACACCTACAGTGCGAGTATTTCCTGAATCCAAGGGTCAAGGCATGATGGTTCGCAGCCGAATTCTTAAGGCCCATCCCGCGGTGCTAATCCTGTTAAGCTTTCTTCTTGCCATCGCGGTTGGGAGCTCCCTCTTGCTCCTTCCGGTTTCCACAAAGGGGGGAACGATCTCCTTGGTGAATGCGGTTTTCACCGCCACATCCGCCGTCTGTGTCACGGGGCTGGTCGTCGTCGATACGGGAACCTACTTCACGACGTTCGGACAGTGCGTCATTCTGGGACTCATTCAGATAGGGGGATTGGGCCTCATGACCATATCGGTGGCACTGTTCCGATGGATCGGTCGAGGCATCTCCTTTCGGCAGCGCATGATGATGCAGGACCTCTTCGCCCACACGCCCCGCCAGGACATATTTAATCTTGTCAGAAGTGTTGTCCTTTTCACCCTCGGCGCGGAGATCATGGGTGCGGCCCTCCTCTCCATGCATTTGAGCAAGGAGTTTCCGTTTTTGCGTTCCGTGTACATGGCCGTCTTTCATTCGGTTTCCGCTTTCTGCAACGCAGGGTTCTCTTTGTTTCCTGACAACATGGTGCGCTACAGCCACGATATCCTCCTTAACACCACCATGGGCGGCCTGATCATTGTCGGTGGCATCGGTTTCCCGGTGCTCTTTGAGCTTCAATCCCGGTTACACAGGCAAAACAGAGAGCGGGTGAGGCTTTCCATTCATACCAAAACGGTCCTGATCACGACCCTGAGCCTGGTCGTTGGAGGGGCGCTGATGTTTGCCTTTCTCGAACATGAGACGCTATGGAGGTCTCAGTCGCTTTCATACCGCATTCTGGTGCCGCTCTTTCAGTCCATCACGTGCCGCACTGCCGGGTTCAACACGGTGGATATCGCTTCCTTGAGGGACGCCACTCTCGCCTTGATGATTTTCCTCATGTTTGTGGGGGCATCTCCGGGTTCCTGTGGTGGCGGTGTCAAGACCACGACCCTGGCGCTCATGGCTGCCTTCACCTTCAGCCGCGTCACTAGAAAACGCCGCGTCAACATGTTCAAGAAGAGCATTCCGGTTGAAACCGTGACCCGGAGCGTTTCGCTCATTCTCGTCTCCATTGGCATCATCGCCGTGGTGTTGTTTATGCTTTTGGTAGGAGAGACGGAGAGCGGTCGGGCGGCTTCAGGTCCAGGGGGTTCCTTCCTCGCTTACATTTTCGAAACGGTGTCGGCCTTCGGCACGGTCGGCCTATCCATGGGTGTAACGCCGGAATTGGGCACCTGGGGAAAGTGCTGGATTGCGCTGATGATGATCGTTGGTCGGGTGGGCGTGCTTACTTTCTCCTACATCATCGTCGGAACCGGCGCTGGTATTGGGGTCGAATACTCTGAAGAAAATCTTATGATCGGATAGACGGAGAAGAAAAATGAGCACGAAACGTTTTGCAGTCATAGGACTTGGCAATTTTGGTTTCCATGCGGCCAAGGCCCTGTTTGAGGACGGAAACGAGGTGGTCGCCATTGATGCGGACAAGGCCAGAATACAGGCCATCGCCCCTCATTGCAGCGAGGCGGTCGTATTGGACGCAACGGACAAGGAGGCGCTTAATGCCCTGGGTTTGGAACACATGAACGGGGTGATCGTTTCAACGGGTACAAAAATCAGCACAAGCATTCTGATATGTTTGCACCTGCAGGAAATTGGAGTCAAGAACATCCTGGCCAAGGCCCTGGACGAGGATCATGGTAAGATCTTAAAACGCGTCGGCGCCTCCGAAATCATCCACCCTGAACGGGACATGGCCCGGCGTGTGTCGCGCGGGCTCTCCCGGCCAAACGTATTGGATTTCATCCCGCTCGCAGAAGATTTTGATCTCTTGCAAGTGGCCCCGTCTAGAGAATTCATAGGCAAGAGCCTGAAGGAACTGAATCTTCGCGCCAGATACAATGTGCACGTGATCGCGATCAAGGAACTGGTTCCTGAAAACTTCGTCCTCGTTCCACCGGCAAATTTCGTGATCAAGGACAGCGACATCCTGATTATGCTCGGCAAGTCCCAGGACATAAAGAAAATCAAGGCATTGAAGTAACCGTTCCGAACCGGATGGGACTGTTTGGCATTTTAGTTTGCATGATTAAGTAAGATTTGAGCTTCGTGACAGCTTGGTTTCTATGGCAAGGTCCGTCTCCTGGCCATGGTGATCCCTCTCCAAACTCACTGTTAAACACTGACCTGAGTTAAGAGTACGGCCCCTTTCCGCCTAGAATACATGATTGGCCCCATTTACCCATGCAGGGAACCTGAATACCTTGTAACTGTCAAGAGACGCCTATGCCCAAACATCGAAAGGAGGTGAGGTCACAAGGGATGCCCAGACCGAGGTGAAGGGTGGGTAGAGGAACTTGACCGGAACTTATCACGGCCGGCCTGGCAGCACTGACGGAGTAAAGGAACATAATGCAAATAATCACGTTGCCGGGAAGCCCGGGGCCAGGGGGGGGGGTTACTAACCTTAACAGAAATCGATTCGAAAAAAAGGAGAAATGAACATGCGGTCACTACTTCACAAAAATGGATTGATTGCGGTCCTGGTCGTCCTTGGGTTTGTCTTTTCCCTTGGGATTTCACAGGCACTGGCGCAGAAGGATACCGAGGCAAAGAAGACTGTGATTAAAGGTGCTGACCAGATGATGGCAGGAAAAAAGCTGTTGATGAATGCATTAGGCAAACAGAAGCTAGATAAGGACCCCAAGTTGGCAAATGGAATCATGATGCTTACCGAAGGTGAGAAAACGATCATAGCGGGCAAGAAATTGATGAAGCAGAAAGCGGAACAAGGAAAAGTAAAAGGTAAAGAGGAAATGATGAGCGGGACCACCAAGATGATGCAAGGTAAGGATGCGATCATGACCGAGTTGAAGGCCAGGGGGATGATGCAGGAAGCCAACCTCAAACCGGCTGAGAAAGACCTCAAAAAAGGGGAAGACATGATGCTGGATGGAAAGAATATGATGATGAATGGTCTCAATAATATCGAATAGGAATGACGCGCAATTGTCTTTCAGATTGACAAGCCGGACAGGCGGTGCATAAAGAGCACTTCATTCCATCGTTTTTGGTACGGGTCTCAGGGGCTGGAAGATCGAGAAAAAGTTTCCAGCCCCTTTTTTGTCCATTTTACCGAAAGTATTCGGAGTATTTCGGGCTTTGATCGCCTTCGACTATGAAAAAGCTGTCTGAGATCTGAAGGCTAGACTGCCGTTACCTGTTATCGTTGCCACCAGGGTTGCTGACTGGGATTGGGATGGATGTGTTCCACCCGCCGCCGAGCGCCTTGACAAGGAGAACGGAGGCGGCCATACGGCGGCCGAGGATATTGAGTGAAGTGATTTCATTGTTGAGCGCTGTCGCCTGCGCCGAGATGACATTGAGGTAGTTAACCACCCCTGCTTTGTACTGGTTGGTGGTCACTGTCAAGGTTTGCTGTGCCGCCTTCACTGCCTCGTCCTGTACCTGGGCCTCATCCTGAAGAATCCGAAGCGCAGCCAGATTGTCCTCCACTTCCTGAAACCCCATGAGCACGGTTTCACGATAGGAGGCCACCGTCGCATCATAGGCTGCTCGCGCCTGGTCGGCCTGGGCGCCTCTTAAGCCCCCCTCGAAGACAATCTCTGATACGGAGGCCCCAAGCGCCCAAAATCGACTTGGCCACTTCAGCAGGTCGGACAAGATGGAGTTCGCATAACCTCCCGATGCGCTCAGCGTGACGGCGGGGTAGTACGAGGCTATGGCCACTCCGATCTGGGCATTGGCCGCCGCCATCCGTCGCTCTTCACCGGCGATGTCCGGCCGCCGTTCAAGAAGCTCCGAAGGCACGCCGACGGGAATGACTGGCGGAACGAGCGTCACTGGCTCACCGGGAATAGAAAAGAGAGACGCGGGTTTGCCCACGAGCAATGCAATGGCATGCTCTAACTGCGCACGCAGCACACCTATGTCGATCGCCTGAGCCTGGGTGGTCTTAAGCTGCGTTTCTGCTTGGAACACGTCTGCTTTGGATGCCACGCCTCGGGCGTAGCGGTTCTTCGTCAGCTCAAGGAACTTTTGATAGGCAATCACTGTGGTCTCCAGAAGATCTTTTTGGGCATCAAGGGTGCGGAGCTGAAGGTAATTTTGAGCCAATTCAGCCTGAATGAGCAGACGGGTCGCTTCGAGGTCTGCCGCACTCGCCTCGGCGCTTGCCCGGCTGGATTCCACCGTGCGGCGAATTCGACCCCAGAGGTCCGGCTCCCAGGAGACACTGCCAGGCAGCAGATAATTCGATACGACGAGGCCACGTGACCCGCCTCCGCCCGAAGAACCGGGCGTGGATGTGGACCCTCTGGTCAATCCACCGGTGGTAGACGGGTTGAAGGAGCGTGTATAGGAACCGCCGATCGTGACCGTTGGGAAGTAACCTGCCTGGGCAACGCGGACGAGGGCCCGTGCCTGGCGTAACTGCGCCTCTGCAGCGGCGATGTTCTGGTTGGAGAGGTTGCCCTGTTCTTCGAGACCATTGAGATAAGGGTCGCTGAAGGTCTCCCACCAGGCCCCGCGGATGAGATGGTCTTTGGGTTCTGCCACCTTCCAGCCTTCTACCTCTTTGTAAGCAGCAGGGACTTCAGCCCCCGGCCTGACGTAATCCGGGCCCACCGTGCATGCCGCCGGGAGGGTCAGCAGCATTATCGGTACGGCCATATGCACAAAATATCGAAGAGGTATCGATCGTCGTAAATTTTTGATCCAGTAGAGGGTGGACAGCCCTTTCCTCATATTTCGGTTCTCCACGAATGAATGGTCGCGACGGCTGGCGAGGATATCCGTCGCCACAGTGAAGTATAATTATTCTCGAAAAGCACCGTTAGACGGCGCTTTTCCGTTTCTCCGCCCTTGCCTGCCGCGTTTACGCTCGATCCAAAGCCCCACCCGGCCCATGTAGAGATAAATAACCGGCGTGGTGTAAAGGGTCAGCATCTGGCTTAAAATGAGTCCGCCCACAATGGCGATGCCCAGGGGGCGGCGCAGCTCGGACCCGACCCCCGCGCCCACCGCCAAGGGCAACGCTCCCAGCAGGGCCGCCATCGTGGTCATCATGATGGGCCTGAAACGGAGCAGGCATGCCTGGTAGATCGCGTCCTTGGGGCTTTTTCCTTCCCTGCGCTCGGCCTCCAGGGCAAAGTCGACCATCATGATCCCGTTTTTCTTCACGATGCCGATCAGCAGCACGATCCCGATCAGGGCGATGATGCTGAGCTCGGTTCGGAGCAGCAGCAGCGCCAGGATTGCCCCTACGCCGGCGGAGGGGAGCGTCGAGAGGATCGTGATGGGGTGAATATAGCTCTCGTAGAGTACCCCCAGGACGATGTAGACACTGACCAGAGCGGCAAGGATCAGCAGGGGCTCGTTGGCCAGGGAGGCCTGGAAGGCCTGAGCCGTACCGGCAAAGCTCCCCTGGATGCTTCCCGGCATGCCCATCCGGCGTGTCGCGTTCTCTATGGCGCCGACGGCATTGCCGAGCGCTACGCCGGGAGCCAGGTTAAATGAAATCGTCACGGCTGGAAACTGTCCCTGGTGGTTTACGGCGAGCGAGGTGGCGGTCGGTTCGTAATGTGTGAAGGCACTCAGGGGCACCAGTGCTCCGTTTGAAGAGGGCACGTAGATGTCCCTCAGCGTTTCGGGGCGCTGCCAGAAGCGGGGTTCTACCTCCATGACGACATGGTACTGGTTTAAAAGGGTATAGGTAATGGATACCTGTCGCTGGCCGAAGGCGTCATATAAGATGTCGTCGATCACTTGTGTGGTAATCCCCAGCCGCGACGCGGCGGGGCGGTCGATGGTCAGCGACGCCTGAAGCCCCCTGTCCTGCTGATCACTGTTTACATCGACCAGTTCCGGAAGGGCGTGCAGTTTCTGCAGTATGCGCTGTGCCCATACATTGAGCTCAGCCAGGTTGTCTCCCTGGAGCGTGTACTGATAGAGCGCGCTGCTTGACCGCCCACCAATGCGCAGATCCTGGACCGGCTGGAGAAAGGTAGACGCCCCGACCACCTGTCCAAGCCTTTTGCGCAGCCGGGTGATGATCTGGGCTGCGGTGGCCCTGCGCTGGTCAAATGTCTTCAGAGAGATGAACATGCGTCCGGTATTGGTCGTGGACCCGCCCCCGCCGCCGCCCCCGCCGGTAAAGCCGATCACATAATCCACATCCGGATCCTTTTTGATGATATCGACAATTTGCAGAAGTTTTTCCCGCATGGATTGAAAGGATATGTATTGGGCCGCCTGGATGTTTCCCGTAATTCGTCCCGTGTCCTGCTCGGGAAAGAACCCTTTGGGAACATAGCGGAAGAGGAAGACATTGAAGACGAGGGCAGCCAGCGTCAGTGCAAGCATGAACCGGGAGTGCCGGAGCGCCCAGCGAAGCGTCCTTTCATACAAGCCATGCATCCAAGTAAAGATTTTCCCGCTGGTTATGTAAAACACCCCGTGGGTACGGGCCTTTTCCGGCCTGAGGAGCGTAGCGCACATCATGGGGGTCGTGGTCAGGGACACCAGCAACGAGACCATAACGGCACCCGAAAGCGTCATGGCGAATTCACGGAACAGCCGACCGACAATACCCCCCATCAGAAGGATAGGAATGAACACGGCAACCAGCGAAAGACTCATGGAGAGGACGGTAAAGGCGATCTCTTTCGTTCCGGACAAGGCCGCCTGAAAAGGAGATTCCCCCTTTTCCTGGTAACGGGTGACATTTTCCAGAACGACGATGGCGTCATCCACGACAAAGCCGGTTGCGATGGTCAGCGCCATGAGAGAGAGGTTGTTCAAGCTGTATCCGCACAGGTACATCACACCGAACGTCCCGATAATGGATACGGCGACCGCTACGCCGGGAATGACCGTTGAACGGACATTGCGCAGGAACCAGAACACCACCAGGATAACGAGAAATCCGGATATCATGAGCGTCAGTTCCACGTCCCTCAGGGAGCCGCGGATTGGCGGTGTGCGGTCAAGGACGACCGAAAGCCGGATGCTGCCCGGCAGCGCCCCTTCCAGCTGCGGGAGAACGCTGCGCACGCTGTCCACCGTTTCGATGATGTTCGCCCCCGGCTGTCGGAAAACGATCACCATTACCGCCGGCTCACCGTTGAGGAATCCGGCTGTGCGCAGGTCCTCCAGCGAGTCCTGGATGGTCGCCACATCGGTCAGCCGAACCGCTGCGCCGGACCGGTAGGTGATGACGACCGGCTCGTATTGGGCGGCGGTGTGGAGTTGGTCGTTGGTGTGGATTTCCCATGTTTTTTCGGCGGTTGCCAGGCTTCCCTTGGGTCTGTTTAAATTGGTGCTGCTCAATATGCCGCGCACGGCTTCGAGGCTTATGTCGTAAGCGCTGAGCGCCATGGGGTTCAGTTCGACGCGCACCGCCGGGAGCGAACTGCCCCCGATAAAGACCTGGCCGACGCCCTCAACCTGGGAGAGCTTCTGCTGGAGGATGGAGGCGGCGGCATCGTACATCTTTTCCACGCTGAGGGAATCGGAGGTGAGTCCCAGAATGAGGATAGGGGCATCGGCAGGATTCATCTTGCGGTAGGTAGGGTTGCTCGGCAGGTTTTCCGGCAGAAATCCAAGCGCGGCGTTGATGGCTCCCTGGACGTCGCGGGCCGCCCCATCCATGTTGCGGCTCAGATCGAACTGCAGGGTGATGCTCGTGGAGCCTCGGTAACTGGTGGATGTCATTTCCGTTACCCCGGCGATGCGTCCGAACTGGCGTTCCAGGGGGGCAGCGACCGATGTGGACATGGTCTCGGGGTCCGCTCCCGGGAGTCCAGCCGAAACCGAAATGGTTGGAAACTCCACCTGGGGAAGCGGAGACACCGGCAGAAAACGAAAGGCAATCACCCCGGCGAGCACCAGACCGACCGTCAGGAGCGTTGTGGCCACCGGCCTCCGGATGAAAACAGCCGAGATGTTCATGGCCCGTGCACACCTCTGATGCGTCTCGAAAGCCGGTCGAAGGCGAGGTAGATGACCGGTGTCGTATAAAGGGTCAGAATCTGGCTTATGATCAGTCCTCCGACGATGGAGATGCCGAGTGGATGGCGCAGCTCGGACCCCACGCCGGTGCCCAGCGCAAGCGGCAGTGCCCCGAACAGGGCCGCCATGGTGGTCATCATGATGGGCCTGAAACGGAGCAGGCAGGCCTGATAAATGGCCTCTTCTGGGCCCTTGCCTTCCCTGCGTTCGGCCTCCAGGGCGAAGTCGATCATCATGATTCCGTTCTTCTTGACGATGCCGATGAGAAGGACGATGCCGATAATGGCGATGACATTCAGGTCGGTGCGGAAGAACATCAGTGCCAGTAACGCGCCCACCCCTGCCGAGGGGAGGGTGGAAAGGATGGTGACCGGGTGGATGTAACTCTCGTACAGGACTCCGAGCACGATATAGACCGTTATCAGCGCCGCAAGGATCAGCAGCGGTTCGTTGCTGAGCGAGTCCAGGAAGGCCTGGGCCGTCCCCTGGAAACTTCCCTGGATGCTCGCCGGCAATCCCAGCCGGCGAGCGGCCTCTTCCACCACCGGCACCGCTTCTCCGAGCGCCGTTCCGGGGGCCAGGTTGAAGGAAAGTGTCACGGCAGGAAACTGGCCCAAGCGGTTGACAATGAGGGGGCCCGTTGTTTCCGTCACCCGCGTAATGGCGCTCAGCGGCACCTGTCCGTTGTTGGTCCCGCGCAGATAGATGGACTTCAGTCCGTCGGGATGCTGCTGGAATTGCGGCTTTACGGTGAGGATGACGCGGTACTGGTTCAATTCCGTGAACATGGTGGATATTTGTCGCTGCCCGTATGCGTCGTACAGTGTGTCGTCGATCACCTGCGGGGTAATCCCCAGCCGTGAAGCGGTCCCGCGGTCGATGTCGAGCGACACCCTCAATCCCTTGTCAAGCTGGTCGCTGCCCACGTCGCTCAGCTCGGGGCGGGCGCGGAGTGAATCAACCAGCTGGGGCGCCCATCTGTTCAGTTCGTCGAAATCAGGGTCTTCCAGTGTGTACTGGAACTGGGTACGGCTGACCTTGGCGTCGACGGTCAGGTCCTGCACCGGCTGCATGAATAACGTAATGCCGGACACCTTCGCCAGTTCCGGCTGGAGTCTCCGGATCACGTCGCTGGCCTTGGCGGTCCGATCTTCCAGGGGTTTCAGGTTGATGAGGAGCCTGCCGGTGTTAAGGGTCGTATTGGTGCCGTCCACCCCGATGAAACTGGACAGGCTTTCCACCGCCGGGTCGCGCAGGATCACACGGGCAAGGGCCTGCTGACTTTCTGTCATGGCGGCGAAGGATATGGACTGCGGCGCCTGCGAAATCCCCTGAATGACCCCGGTGTCCTGGACAGGGAAAAAGCCTTTCGGCACCGCGATGTAGAGCAGCACCGTCAGCACCAGGGTAGCCGCTGCAACCGCCAGAGTGGCGGTCTGATGGCGCAGCACCCATTTGAGGGTCCTTCCGTATTCCGCGATGATCCGTTCAAGAAACCGCTGCGAGGCACGAAAAAGTCTTCCCTGTTGCTCCTCGGGGATACGCTTGAGGATACGGGCGCACATCATGGGCGTCAGGGTCAGTGAAACGACCGCCGAGATGAGGATGGTGACTCCGAGGGTGACGGCGAATTCCCTAAAGAGGCGCCCCACCACATCCCCCATGAAAAGAAGCGGGATGAGCACGGCAATGAGCGAGACCGTCAGCGAAAGGATGGTGAAGCCGATCTGTTGCGCCCCCTTGAGGGCGGCCTGGAGAGGTGTTTCGCCCTGCTCCACATAGCGGGCGACGTTCTCAATCATGACGATGGCGTCATCCACCACGAAGCCGGTGGAAATGGTGAGGGCCATCAGGGTGAGGTTGTTCAGGCTGAAGCCCAGCAGGTACATCACCCCGAAGGTTCCCACCAGGGACAGCGGTACCGCAAGGCCGGGAATGGTTGTCGCCGGAAGATTCCTCAGGAACAGGAAGATGACGAGCACCACAAGAAAGACGGCCAGGAGCAGCTCAAACTGCACGTCTTCGACCGAGGCACGGATGGTCGTGGTACGGTCGGTCAGTATGGAGACTCTAACCGAAGGAGGCAGCGTGCCTTGAAGCCGGGGCATCAGTTTCTTGATGCGGTCGACCACCTGGATGACGTTGGCGCCCGGTTGACGCTGGATATTGACGATAACCGCCGGTGTATCGTTCATCCAGGCCGCCTGGTTAACGTCTTCGGTATCATCGATAACATCGGCCACATCGGAGATACGCACCGGGGCGCCGTCGCGGTAGGCGATAATGACGGGCCGGTAGTCCCTGCTGGCAAGAAGCTGGTCGTTGGCGCCGATAATAAAAGAGCGGTGCGGACCGTCGAATCCCCCCTTGGCCTGGTTGACATTGGCTGCGACAACGGCTGTGCGAAGGTCTTCAAGCGTCAGACCATAGGCGGCCAGGGTGGTGGGGTTGGCCTGAATCCGCACCGCCGGACGCTGGCCGCCGCTAATACTGACCAACCCCACCCCTGGCAGCTGGGAAATCTTCTGCGAAAACCGGGTATCGGCCAGGTCTTCCACTTGGGGCAGAGGCAGCGCGTCGGAGGTCAGGGCGAGGGTCAAAATCGGTGCATCGGCGGGATTGACCTTGCTGTAAACGGGCGGTACGGGCAGATCACGGGGCAGAAAGGTGAAAGCGGCATTGATGGCCGCCTGGACCTCCTGTTCCGCAACGTCTAGTCCAAGGTCCAGGCTAAACTGCAGGGTGATGACGGAGCTGCCGCCCGAGCTTGCGGAGGTCATCTGTTTCAGGCCTGGCATCTGACCGAACTGCCGCTCCAGGGGCGCTGTGACCGAGGAGGCCATGACTTCTGCACCGGCCCCCGGATAAAACGTACGCACCTGGATGGTCGGGTAATCCACCTGCGGCAGGGCCGATACGGGCAGTTGGCGGTAAGCCGCGGCCCCGGCCAGCATGATCGAGATCATCAGCAGCGTGGTCGCAACCGGCCGGATGATGAAGATACGGGAAATATTCATCGTCACTGCCCCTTGCCGGTGCTTCTGTTCTGCTCGTTCAGCTCCACCCTGCTTCCTTCACGAAGCTTTTCCGTCCCCTCCACAACCACCAGTTCCCCCGGCGCCAGGCCGGACGATATGGAAGTCTGTCCGGCATCGGTGATGCCGACCGAGATCGGACGCATTCCGACCGTTCGGTCTGCTTTCACGATAAAGAGGAAGGTGCCACCCGGCCCCCTCTGGACGGCGGCCGCCGGCACGATGACCGCCCCGTGGATGACCTCCAGAAGCAGGCGGGCGTTGACAAACTGGTTCGGGAACAACTCATTCTGGCTGTTGGAGAAGACCGCCTTGCATTTGACCGTGCCGGTATTGGGATCGATCTGGTTGTCAACCGTCAGCAGATTGCCGGTGGCCAGTTTCTCTTTCATTCCCCTGTCGTAGGCCACAACCCGAAGGCGCGCGCCTTGTTTGAGTCTGGCGAGCACCTGCGGCAGGTTGTCCTCGGGGATTGGGAAAATCACAGAGATAGGCTGAAGTTGGGTAATGAGCACCAGTCCGTTGGTGTCCGTCGCGTGGATGATGTTGCCCGGATCCACCTGGCGCAGACCGACCCTGCCGGCGATCGGGGCGGTAATGCGGGAATAGAGCAACTGAAGCCTGGCGGTATCGATCTGCCCCTGGTCGATCTTAACTGCCCCTTCCAGTTGCTGGACCAGAGACTTCTGGGTATCATACTGCTGTTTGGCGATGGAATCCTCTCCGATGAGGGCCTCGTATCGCTCCAGGTCGAGCTTCGCATTTTCGAGCTGCGCCTGGTCGCGGATCATTTGCCCTTCGGCCTGGATTAACTGGGCCTGAAAAGGCCTTGGATCTATTTCGAGCGAGAAGCTTGCCTTTTTCGACAATTTCTCCTTCGAGGAAATGAACGCTCATGAGCTGGCCGTCGACGCGACTCCTCACGGTAACAGTATTGAGAGGGGTGACCGTGCCGAGCCCGGTGAGGTAGACGCCGATGTCGCCCCTGGCAGCGGGTACTGCCGAAACGGCTACGGCGGGAGTCGGGGCCTTTTCCTCTTTACGGGTGGGATTCCCAGGCGTTTCGGCATGTCTGCTCCAATAGGCGTAGGCGCCGATGGCTATGAAAGTTGTCGCTAACAGCCAGAGCCACAAGCGCCTGGACGGCGGACCGGCTTGCGCCTGCCCCGGGAGCTCAGCTTCATTTACCTCGCCTTGCTCCGTATCTGTCATCGAAACCTCTTTGATAAGGGGTGTATAAACAGAACGCCACACACAGGCAAATTCCCTAAATAATCAACGGGTAAAAGACCGCTTCGACCGGTTTCATTATAGACATCCTACAGGCCGTCTCTCACCAGTTTCACCTTGGTATTCGTAAAGCAGTCTACGAACTGACTTTCGAGATGCTCATTGCTGCCTGAGCTTATACCCTGTCGTTTGAATCCTTCAAAGTCGACAACGCCGCGCCGGACTCGGAGGGAAGTTTATCTTTCTGAAAGCGTGCGCTCAGACGCTGAGTGATCACGTACAGTACGGGGACAAAAGGAATGGCCAAAAGCGTTGAGGCAAGCATCCCCCCAAATACGACCGTGCCAATGGCCCGTTGCCCGGCAGCGCCGGCACCCGTAGCGAGAAGGAGCGGGGTCACGCCCAGGATGAAAGCGAAGGAGGTCATCACGATGGGACGAAAACGCCGGCTTGTCGCTTCAACAGCTGCGTCGGTGACGGACACACCTTCCCGCTGCAAGTCACGCGCGAACTCCACGATGAGAATCGCGTTTTTGCTGGCCAACGCGATCATGAGCACCAGCCCGATCTGCGTGTAGAGATTGTTGTCATAGCTTCTGATCAAAAGAGCAGTGAGAACCCCGACCAGCGCCATTGGCACGGCTAAAATGACCGCCGCGGGCGATGTCCAGCTTTCGTAAAGCGCTGCCAGTACCATAAACACCAAAGTAATGGACAGGGCGTAGATGAAGTAGGCCTGATAACCGATCTGCTTCTCCTGATAACTGGCCGCAGTCCAATCGTAACCCATCCCCCTTGGCAATACCTGGGCCGCCAGTTGCTCCATCGCCTTCAGGGCCTGACCCGAACTGAACCCAGGGGCAGCGGACCCGAAGATCGCGGCTGCCGGGTAGAGGTTAAAGCGCGTGATCAGCTCCGGACCTTGAGAATGTTTGACCTCAAGCAGGCTGCCAAGGGGCACCATTTCTCCCTGGATATTTCTGGTGTAGAGCTTTTTGATGTCCTCCGGCCTCACACGGTATGGGTGGTCCGCCTGGATGTAAACCTGATATACCTGGTTGAACTTGTTGAACAGATTGACGAAAGAGGACCCGAGGTAGCCCCGGAGCGTATCGAAAACACTGGCGAGCGGAACTTGAAACGAGAGCGCCTTTGTCCTGTCGATGTCCAGAAAGAGCTGGGGGCTGCGAGCGTCGAACGTTGTGGCCAGGCCACCGAGGTTGTGCTGTGCATTGCCTGCATCGACCAGTTGATTGGCCATGTTCTGGAGCGCTTCAAGGTCGTTGCCTTTGCGGTCCTCCACCATCATCTGAAACCCGCCTGCCTGACCGAGGCCCCTGATCGCCGGGGGGATGACGACAAACGCGACGGCTTCCTTGATCCCAGAGAGGTCGCGGTTTAGGCCGGAAACGATCTTGTGCTGATCCAGTTCGGCGGAGCGTTTGCTCCAGTCCTCATAGACGATAAATGTGGTGTTGACGGTTGGTACATTTGCGGCATCGAGGATAGAGAACCCACCGATGGTGACCCAACTGGCGATACCGGGTGTTTTCCTCAGAATGAGGTCAATCTCCTTCGCCACCTCCCGTGCCCGGGGCTGCGCTGCGCCGTCGGGCAGACGCGTAAAAAGGATGGCATATCCCTGGTCTTCGCTTGGGAGGAAGCCCGTAGGCTGGCGGGCGAACTGCCAGCCTGCAACGGCGATGAAAGCGAGGAACACCGCCAGCATGAGGCGGGGGTGGTTTACCAGGCGGCGAACGAGACCCGTGTAAGAAACCTTTGTGGCCTCGAAGACCCTGTTGAAGCCACGGTAAAACCAATTGGGCCTCTTTTTTGGCCTTGACCGGAGCCACAGGGCGCATTGGGCCGGTTTCAGGGTCATAGCATTGATCGCACTGATGACGGAGATGGAGGCAATGACCAGGGCAAATTGCCGGAAGATCTGTCCCGTAATGCCCGGCAAGAAGGCGGCCGGCAAGAAAACGGACACCAACGCCATCGTAATTCCCATAATGGGGCCTGTCAGCTCACTCATGGCCTTGATGGCGGCCTCCTTGGGAGCCAGGCCCTTCTCGATGTAGTACGAGCTGTTTTCCACAATGACGATGGCATCGTCGACGACGATGCCGATGGCCAGAACCAGGGCGAAAAGAGTCATGATGTTGATGGTGAATCCCAGGGCGATCATGGCCGCAAAGGCCCCTATGATAGTCACCGGGACGGTGGTTGCCGGAACGAGCATGGCCCGGAAACTTTGGAGAAATACCATGATGACAATGAGAACGAGAATAGCCGCTTCAAAAAGCGTTTCGTAAACCTTGGATACGGCCTCCCGGACGAACCGCGTCGTATCGAAGTGGATGGCATACTTTAGGCCTTCGGGGAAATCCTTGCTCATTTGCGCTACGGCCTTGTAAACCTGATTGGCAACGGCGATGGCGTTGGCTTCCGGAAGCGCGAAGACTACGACCTGGGCCGATCTGCGTCCAGCTGTAGTCGCATAGTTCGAGTAGGACTGCTGGCCGAGATCCACTCTTGCAATATCGCGCAAGCGGACAATCTGAGCGCTCGGGCCGCTGCTACTTTTCACAATGATTTCCTCAAACTGATCGGCATCCGAGAGTCGACCCAAACTATTAATGGTGAACTGAATGGCCTGGCTGTTTGAAACCGGCGGGCCCCCCAGTTGTCCTGCCACCACCTGAACATTCTGATCTCCGATGGCGTTGAGGACATCGGTGGTGGTCAGGCCGAACTGTTTAAGCCGATTTGGATCAAGCCAAACGCGCATGCTGTATTGACCCGCTCCAAAGACCTTCACCTGGCCGATACCCGGCAGCCGGGCGAGGGGGTACTGCATGTTGATGATGCCGTAATTGGAGAGAAAGGCCTCATCAAACCCATCGTCTTCCGAATACAGACTGACGACAAGGAGGATGTTCGTGGAAACCTTCCTCACGTTGACGCCTTGAACCTGGACGCCGCTGGGTAGCTGTGAGAGTGCGCTGTTAACCTGGTTTTGGACAAGAATGAGCGATTTGTCCAGGTCGGTGCCCACATCAAAGGTCATCGTGAGCGTATAGGATCCGTCGTTGCTGCTGGTGGAGGACATGTAGATGGACACGCTCGACCCCGTTAACCGCCTGCTCGATGGGAACCCCAATCGTCTCCGCAACGACAGCCGGACTGGCGCCCGGATATCTGGCGGTCACCTGAATGGTGGGGGGCGTGATCGGCGGATACTGCTCCACGGGGAGTCGGTAGTAACTGATGAAGCCGATAATCAGCGTGATCACGGCGAGGACATTGGCGAGGATTGGCCGCTCAATGAAGAACCGCGACATTACGGACCTCCCTTTTCCTGCCCGGTGGTTTGAGAGGTCATTGGTGGTGAAGCTCCTAAATCCTGCTTCTCCGGCGTCACCCGTCTTCCAGGGGTGGCTTTCTGAACCCCTTTGATCACGACCCAATCCTTTTCCGTCAGACCTTCTTCCACGACCCGCTGATGGTTGACCAGCGTACCGATTCTGACACTTACCCACTGGACCACACTCTCTTCGTTCACGACCAACACGTAGGGCCCCCGCTGGTCATATCCGATCGCCTCCTGAGGGAGGAGCAGAGCGGGTCCTTCCTTGACCGGCACACGCACACGGGCATAAAGTCCCGGCAAAATCTTTCCGTCCGGGTTCGAGAAGATACCCCGCAGCAGCAAGGTGCCTGTGGTGGGGGTTAGGCTGATAGAGACAAAATCCAGGCGGCCCTCATGGGGATATTCCTTTTCATTCAGAAGGCCCGCATAGACAGGCCATGGTTTGGTACGGGCCTCCCCCGGTATCCAGTGGGCTTCACCCATCAATCGAGCCAGATCCGCATCGCTGATGTTGAAATAGACGTAGATGGGGTCGATCTGGTTCATCTGAGCCAGCACAGTATTTCCAGCTGAGCCTACCAGGTTCCCCGGGTCCTGCAGCCTTCGATCAATCCTGCCATCAAAAGGAGCGGTCACCTCGGTATAGCTCAAATTGAGTCTGGCAAGGTCTCTGGCCGCTTCCGCCACCTTTATGTTGGCCTGGGCGGAATCCCGCTGATATTTCCAGTTATCTACGTTTTCCTGAGGCGTTGCCTTCTGTTCGAAAAGATTGGAAAACCGAACCAATTGCTTTTCGGCATAGTCCAATTGGGCTTTTTGCAGTATGATTTGTCCTTCAGCCTGTTGAAGGGCATCTTGGTACGTGTCTTGTTGGATAAGAAAAAGCGGTTGCCCTTTCTTGACCATTTGCCCATCCTGGAAGAAGACCTTTTCCAAGTACCCTGTCACCCGGGCGATCAGTTGCACCGTCATGACGGCCTGTGTATTGCCCGTCAGTTCCAGATAATCGGTGACCGGCCGCTGGACGGGTTGTGCAACCGTCACTGCAGGCGGCCGTGGTGGCGCTTGGGTCGGCTTTTGTTCGCAGGCTAGGAGTAAGAAAAGGATCGGAACCATGACCCAGGTTGAAATGCTGCCGATCTTTCGATAGGTTTTTCTTTTCTCGCATGTCATGTTATGAACTCGTCCTGCCGTTCCGTTAAAGAGCTTTCACCCTACTTGACCACGCCAGCCCTGCCGATCCTCCCTGCCTTTACCTTTCCCCCGGAGAAAAGGTTAGACCTTGCTCCGCATCATTTCTCCTTCGGTTACCAGTCAGGAAGCCGGATGGTGGACTTGACTTCTTCGGAGGGAGGCGGATTATATGAGGCCGGGGCGAGCAGCTTGCCCCAGTCCGTTCGTTTTCTCATCTCGTCCCTAATCTCAGGGGCCACAAAATCCTTTCCTTCTCGGATTTCCCAGCCGCCGCCCAGGGCCCGGTATACCCCCACCAGGCTGCTTGAGATCGTGCCAAGGGCGCTCGCCAAGCTGTCCTGTGCGTTCAGGAGCGCCTGTTGGGCGACCAGAACGGTGGTAAAATCAGCGGCGCCTTCCCGGTACTGTAGGACTGCAATATCCAGAGCAGTCTTGGCGAACGAAACACTTTGGGCCAGCGATCCGGCCTGGTCTTGACTCTTCAGGAAGGCGCTCAGATTGTCCTCGACCTCCTGCTGGGCCGTGAGAACGGCGTTCTGATATGTGATGAGCAATTCCTGGAATCGGGCATCCTGAACCCGGACATTGTTCGTAATCCGACCGTAGTTGAGGATATTCCAAAGGAACGATGGCCCTGCCTGATAGGTGCGACTCTTCCACTGAAACATGTCGCTGAGCTGTAAATTGCCCACATCACTTGAGAGAAAACCGAAGCTCCCGGTGAGGGAGAAGGCCGGATAGAGATCCGCCTGGGCGATCCCGATTTGTGCACACTGAGCTGCGGCCTGCAGTTCAGCACTTCTAATGTCCGGCCGCCGGCGAAGGAGGTCGGCCGGGATGCCCACCACAACTTGTGCCGGGGAGACAGGAATCCCTGAAGCCCCCTTCAGGAGATCCTCCAAGTCGGTCGGCGGCAGGCCAAGCAAGACACAGAGGGCGTCCTTGGCCTGTTTTAATTGGGCTTCAAGGACAGGAATGAAAGCTAACGTAGTATAGAGGGCCGTGTTGGCTTGATCCACATCCAATTGCGACGCGGTGCCGAACTGAAACCGCGCCTCGGCGATCTTCATGTTCTCTTTTTGGATCTCGACATTTTCGCGGGCGATGTCCAGGCGCTTCCCGAGGGTTCTTATGGAGATGTAGGCATTGGCAACGCCGGCGGTGAGGCTTACCAGGGCATTGTCATAGTTCGCGATCGAGAGAAGCCAAGCAGCGTTAGCCGACTCGACCGCCCTCCTGAACTTCCCCCAGAAATCGATTTCCCAACCCGCTTGAAGCCCGACCTCGGACACCCGGTAGCCCAGGTTGCTCCCTGACAAGGCCTGAAGCGCGTTGGCACTCACCCTGTTCTTTTGCAGGTAACCGAAGGCCTGTTGGGTCTGAGGGTAAAGGGCTCCGGTGGCAATGCCGAGTTGGGCCCGGGCCTCCAGAATCCGCACCCCTGCAATTTTCAGGGAAAGATTTTCCCTGTATGCCCGGGCGACAAGCTGGTCCAGGACCGGGTCATCGAATAGCCGCCACCAGCTGCGGTAATCTGATGGTTCTGTTTTCACGCGCTGATCACCCGCCTCCAGCCAAGTGTGAGAAACTTCCACCTGAGGCCGAATAAAGTCCGGTCCTACCGTGCACCCTGTTAAGAGAAGCGCAAATAGAACTGACGTTTGCCAAAGGGCACCCTTATGCCTATTACGCCACATATGTGAATATCCTAAAACAAAGATAGACCGCCCTCCGGGTCTCATAGAGACATTCTCACACGACTGATGGATGGGGAGTAAATACAGTGAAACATGTATTCGTGGAGTGGAAAGAGAGTATCTTAACAGCTTGGCCGAAAGGGTGTTCGAAGTTGGGCAACCGGTCCCTGCTGAAACATTCTGATTTCCGCAACCCTTACCCTTTCAAAGGGACCCGGCATGTTGCCTCCTTTGTGAGATGGATGTGCCAATCGTCCAATAAGAAAAGGCCATGGGAATTTCTCATGGCCTTTGATTCCCAGGGGGACCCATGGGCAGCCTCTCGGGTCTGCCCACACCCCCGGCTACTTGCTCTTACATGGAAAAGCGAAGAAAGGCTGCTCAAGCCAGACCCAAGCGCCGCGATTGGCTTTGTCAAGGTGGGATGGAGACCTCTATGGCCGCCATAGCAGGTTGACTTGGAGCCTCTTTCCAGATGCTAGACCGGATGGATGCGGCCATAATCGCGGCGCAGACCACAAAGGCCCCAGCAATGAAGGGAAAGAGGGAGGACAGGCCGCCGCCAAACAAGCGGGTGGCCACCCATCCCCCGCCTGCTGCCCCTGCCAGCCGCATCATTGCGGCCACGAGCGGCCAGAGAAGCCGGCGTGCGCACAGCTGCCGGCCTTCCGGCAGGCGCTGCCGCAGACTGGGACATTAGCGATCAGACCGCTTCAATCCGGCACGGCACGAATCGATGGAGCGGCGTTCCGATGGGATCCCTGTGGGTGGTTTTGGTCAAACGGTTCGCGTTGATCCCGTAAACCTCTCCGTCATAGATCAGGCCGAAGCCATGAGGAATCAGAACCATGCCCCCCCTTACCTGATCGGTCACCTGGAGATCACCCACCTCGCTCCCTGCCTCGGTCACGACTCGAACCCGTTGGCCGTCGTGCAGCCCGAGGGTTTCGGCATCAGCCGGACTGAGCGCGACGGTACAGGCCCTCTTGCCTTTGTTCCACCCCGGGTTTCTCATAAGCGTGTTGGCATTGTACTTCGTATGCCTTCCCGCATTCAGGATCAGAGGGAATACATCCGGCATTTTCAAGGATTCCGCTTCGCTTGCCGCATCGAGCACTTTGGCCTCTTCCTCCAACTCCGGGATATGGACTTCGATCTTCCCTGAAGGGGTTCGAACGGCGGCCATGTTCTCCTGAGGATCCACCTCGCCTACCCACAAACCCTGCGGCGTATCCAGGATGGCTTGAAAGATACGGTCCCCTTGGTCCATACCGGGCTCAAAGCCGGCACGCACGGCATTTTTTCGAAACGCATCCGGGGCCGTCATCAACAGCCCCCAGAGCGCGGCCATAGCGGCGCTGTCCCACACAAGCCCGAGCGTCCTGGCCAGCACGAAGGGCATACGTGAGCGCGCCCGCGGTTCTTTGGCGGCCCACCCCATCAGTTTGGCCCCGAAGGCGAGCCGGCTGCCTTCCGCCTCCTTCTTCAGGTCGTCCGGGACATCGGGGATAAGACCCAGCCTGTCCGCCAGAAGGGTGAAAATCTGGGCCGCTTCCAGACACTTCTCCGGCGGGCTGACGATGGGCCGCCGCATCTGAAAATAGACCTTGGGGAAGGTCAACGGAAAGAACGACCCGTCCCACGATTCGTAGAAGGTGCGGCACGGCAGGACATAGTGGGCAAGCCGCGCGGTTTCGTTCATGACAATGTCGTTGACCACGAGGAGATCGAGATTGCCGAAGGCCTTCTCGTAAGCCGATGTGTCCGGATAGGACCGAAGGGGGTTGCAGGCGCTCACGAAGACCGCTCTGAGCCGCTCGGGATGATCGCTCAGGATCTCTTCCGGCATCACGGCAGGCGGAAACGAGCCGGCCGCGGCGGGCGGAAGTCCGGTTGTGACGGTCCGCCAGGTCTTCGGGTCCCGTTCGTCTGCGTGAAAGCCTATGGGCAGGACCATCCCCGGTATGACGTTCCCGCCGCGCACGCAGAAAATACCGCAAACGGCGCCCAGGATGTTCATGAGGTAGGAATTGAGCGTGCTGTGACGCCCCATGTAGATGCCCAGGTCCGGGTGCACGGACCATTTCCTGGTGGTCATCAGACGGCACAAGTCGCGCACCTGATGCTCATCGAGCATACAGACATCCAAGGCCTTTCGGACATCAAACCCCTCGAACCAACCCTTGATCCTGGCCAAGCCTTCCACGTGGCTGCGGATATAGTCTTTCGCCTCCCACCCCTCTTCGAGGATGATGGAGATCATGGCCTTCATGAGGAGGGCATCGGTCCCGGGACGGACGGCGAGGTGGATGTCCGCGATGGCCGCGGTTTCGCTCTTGCGGGGATCGATAGCCACGAGCACCCGCCCCGGGTCTTCACTGAACCGCTTCAGGAGCCTCGGGGCCTGTGGCATTTGATGGCTCTCCATGCCGTTCCAGCCCCAGGCCACCAGCATGTCGGATACGTGCTCATCGGGAATGACCAGGTTATACTGTTTCCCGAACATGCGGCCTTGGACCCAGAAGATCCCGCTGAACTCCTGTCCGGCCGACGAATAATAGTATTGGGAGCCCAAGGCCCTGATCATGGTCAACCCGAAGGTCGCCTCGAACTGGCCTCCTGGTGCGCTTCCACCCATATAGGCCAGGCAGCGCGGACCGTGCCGGTCCACAAGATCTCTCAACTTGCCCGCGATCTCCTCGACGGCCCGGTCCCACGAGATGGGCTCGAAGCGGCCCCCGACCCTTTTGAGCGATCCCGTCAGACGCTCTTTGGGATACTGGTGGTAAATGACGTTCAACCCCTTGCGACATGCGTAGCCCTGGCTCCGCGGGTTTTCCTTGTCGGGCCTGACCTTTATCATGCGATTGTCTTCCACGAGAATTTCGAGGCCGCAATTTTGCGCACAGAGTACGCAACCGGTCTTGTGCCATTCACTCATATGCACCTCCCTTGATTCCTATGGTCTGGCGGTGTTCTCCGCTCGAAATTTCAGAGCCCTCCTGTCGAACTGCCAGCCGCATTTTCTCAGTATCCTAGATACCCCTTGATTATCCAGAAGAAAAGAGGCATAAATGACAAAAAGCGTGCAGAATCGGCCATCAGCTCGGAGCAAGAATTATGGCGAGAATGACTTTTGTTGCAGCGGAGGGCGGCCTGATCTGCACGGGGGCGGCCACATCGATTTTCAACCTGGCGCTGCACCTTATCAGGGCATTTGGAACCGAGGAACTGGCATCCGTGTGCTCAAAGGCCTTGCTGGTCGATCCTAACCGGGATAGTCAGGCTCCCTATCTTATCTTCACTACCCATAAATCCATCCGATTGCCTTCTTTCCTGGACCGCCCGTTAAGCACCGTCATGTACCATTGTTTTGGGTGCACCTTTGTCCCAAGAATGCATAAACCTTCATAGAAAGTGCGGAAAGCGGTTACGGCTTTCGGCAAACATGGCGTTTCTTTTGAGAATCTGTACCCAGCAGTGAAACTCATCTCCTTAGAATCAAAAAAGCCCGATTTCGTAAGAACGGGCCTTGTTATTACTTGGCTCCCCGGGACAGACTCCCTTCGGCTTCGCTCAGGGCAAGCTCATTTTGCCGATGAAGGCCATCTTTTTGTCTCTCCGCCAACCCTTGATCTGCCTTTCCCGTTTGGCTGCTTGAAAGCGATCGGGGTAGGCTTCTGAATAGAGAGGCCTGGCGCTGTGCTCACGCATCCGTCTTCCCGGGCCGGTGGTGATGCCCGCGTAGAGCTTTCCGTTGCGGTCACAGATATAGAGATGCCTCATTTTGATCAAAAAAAAGCCCAATCAGCTAAGATTGGGCTTTCATTAAATCTGGCTCCCCGGGACAGACTCGAACTGCCGACCAAGTGGTTACAAGTGCCCTGATATTTCTACCAGGCTTGGACTATCTCATCACCCGCCCCAAATGCCTGGGGTGAGGGTGTCGGGCGCTTCCCCCGGAATTTTCCGGAGTACGAGCCGAAGCTCTAGTCTCTGCACCTTCCCTGAATAGCGACAATTCAGGGCTTGGCTCAGGATTACCGTTCTCCACTAAAAGTGAAGGGCAGGCTTCCCTGAATTCACCCGATTTTTCAACCACGATTTCTCGTGGAAGCTGCAGACCATTATGGACTTCTCGGTGGCAGTTGGCACAAAGGAGGACGCATTTGTGTATGCCTGTCACCCATTGGTCCCCTTATTCTACAGCCACCCGCTCTACCGACTGAGCTACCGGGGATCGGAATTAAGAACGTAAGTGAAACTTGTAGCAGAATTAATCCATTCGGTCAATATGGTTTTTGAGGCCCTTGCACTTCAGACCTATCGGCTTGACACCGTGCGGTATTCCCTCTATTTACTTAAATTGATTGCCATTTCGGAAGGGAAACGAAAAGACGCCACTTATGAGACAGTACATCCTCGGCACCGCGGGCCATATCGACCATGGGAAGACCTCTCTCGTCAAGGCCCTCACAGGCATCGATACAGACCGTCTGAAGGAGGAGAAGGAGCGCGGGATCACCATCGAATTGGGATTTGCCCATCTGGCGCTCCCCGGCGGCAAGGTCCTCGGCATCGTGGACGTTCCGGGCCATGAGAAGTTCGTCAAGAACATGGTGGCCGGGGCGACCGGCATCGACCTGGTGGCCCTCGTGATCGCCGCCGATGAGGGGGTCATGCCTCAGACGCGGGAACACTTGGAGATTTGCCAGCTCCTGAAGATCCGTCACGGCATCGTGGTGCTCACCAAGATCGATATGGTCGATGAGGAGTGGTTAGAGCTGGTTCGGGAGGATGTTCGGGAATACCTTTCGGAGACCTTTCTGGCCAGCGCCCCGATCGTTGAAGTGTCTGCCATCACCGGCCAGGGGATCGACAACCTGGTCCAGGTGCTCGACAAGGTGTTTCAAAAGCTGCCTGAAAAGGAAGCCGGTCATATCTTCCGGCTGCCCATCGACCGGGTCTTCACGATGCGCGGATTTGGCACCGTGATCACAGGGACAACCGTCTCAGGCCAGATTCGAATCGGCGACGAGGTGACCCTTTACCCCCAGGGCATCGAGAGCAAAATCAGAGGGATCCAGGTCTACAATCGGGATGTCAGCGAGGTGCATGCCGGTCTCCGCACAGCCGTGAACCTCCAGGGGGTTGAGAAGGCCGCCATTGAAAGGGGAAATGTCCTTGCCAGCAAGGATTCCCTGAAAACCACCCATATGATCGAAGTGCACCTGGAACTCCTGTCCAGTGCACCCAGGAAGGTCAAAAACCGATCCAAGGTCCGCTTTCACACGGGCACCTCCGAGATCATCTCTACGGCGGTTTTGTTGGACAGGGACGAGCTCTTGCCTGGGCAGACCTGCTATGCCCAGATCAGGCTCGAAGAACCAACCGCTGTCCTCAGAAATGACCACTATGTAATCAGGAGTTATTCCCCGGTCCAAACCATCGGCGGCGGCGAGATCCTAAACGCCCTGCCGGTCAAAAGAAAACGGTTCTCGGAGACCGCCCTGGCGGAATTGAAGTCTCTTCACACCGGAGATCTCAGCCAAGTGATCGAGGTCTTTGTATCTTCCGCCCGTTTCAGCGGGGTGAGGCAGGACGATCTCCCATTCCTCACCAACACCAGCCGGAAGAAACTGGATGGGACGCTGCAAGCCCTCCTTTCAAAAAAAAGGGCCATCCAATATGACCGGGAAGGTGGGCTCCTCATCCATTCAAACTTTCTCCAAAAGGCCAGAAACGAGATCCTTGAAACGATCGCCCGCTATCACACGGACTATCCCCTGAAGCTTGGACTTCCCAAGGAAGAACTGCGATCCAGGACCGAGGGCGCCCGAAACCCAAAGCTCTTCAACTATCTGATGTCTCAGTTGAGCGGCGAGGAGGCTGTGGTGGTGGAAAAGGACATTGTCCGCCTCAAGGAGCACCGTGTGACCCTGGCCGAGGACCAGGAGAAGACCCGACAGGCGCTGGAGAAGCTCTATCTGGAGAGCGGTCTCCAGCCCCCATATTTCAAGGAGATCAAAGACAAGTATGCGGGAAAAACGGCCAGTGAGGTCATTGACGTGATGGTGAAAGAGGGCGTCCTCATTAAGGTCAAGGAGGACCTTTTTTTTCACAGGGAGGTCCTAGATGGTTTACAGGAGCGGCTCGTGGACTTTCTCAAGGCCAATGGTGAGATGACCACCCAACAGTTCAAAGACATCACGGGCACATCCAGAAAATACACCATTCCCCTCATCGAGCATTTTGACCGGGCCCAACTCACGGTGCGGGTCGGGGACAACCGCGTGTTGAGGAAGAAATAGGTGAAGGATTGGTGCAAAGTTCAAGGTACAAGGTGCAAGGCCAAAGGCCAGGGGACGAATGACCCATGACAGCACCCTTTTCCGACCTGGTGTCCGCCCTCGGATTGGGGCCGAGGGAGCACATCGCCATTGTGGGTGGGGGAGGGAAGAGCGCCCTGATGTTCGCGCTGGCCAATGCGCTCAGCCGCGCCGGGGCGAGGGTCGCTACCACAACCACGACCAAGGTCTGGCTGGCCCAGGCCCGTTTGGCCCCCCACGTGATCTTCAGGCACAACCATCCCTTGTGGCGCGAGGATCTTGGGCGGGGACTTTCCGAGTCAAAATCCGTGTTTGTGGCAGAACGACCGCTTGAAAACGGAAAGGCCCAGGGGATCGACGCCGCGGTGTGTGATGACCTCTTTACGAGCGGAGCAGCGGATTATATCATCGCGGAGGCCGACGGGGCGGCGGGCCGTCCAATCAAGGCCCATGCGCCGCACGAACCGGTCATCCCGCAATCCTCGACGGTTGTGGTGGCCATGGCGGGATTGGATTGTCTCGGCAGGCCGGCGAATTCTTTGACGGTTTTTCGGCTGGACTTCTTTTTAAGAATGAGCGGATTGAGGGAAGGCCAAACCCTTACGCCTGAGTCCATCTCACGGCTCTTTAAAGGGGTCGCGGGCCTCTTCAGGGGATCGCCTCCGGAGGCCAGGCTTGTGGTGTTTCTCAACAAATTGGATCATCTTATGGGTGATCAGGAGGCGATTTCTCTTGGGAGACGCATCCTCAAAACATCTTTCCTCCCCTTGGACCGGGTCATATGCGGGTCCCTGCGGGAGCAACGCTACAGGATCTTGGGAAGGTTGTCATGAAGGATCTATACAGTCTCATTCTTGAAAGCCTGAAGCAAGGACGCACATCGGCCCTTGCCACCATCATCAAACAGGCAGGCCCATCGCCTCGCGGCATCGGCGCGAAGTGTTTGATCTTTGAAGACGGATCCATTGCCGGAACCATCGGGGGTGGCCTCCTGGAAGGACAGACCCTACGGGAGGCCAGAAAGGTATTCGAAACAGGAATCCCTTTGCGCCTCAGTTTCCATCTTAAAGGAACGGATGTGGCCCAAACCGACATGCTCTGTGGTGGGGAGGTGGAGGTTTTCGTCGAACCGCTATGGCCTGGAAATGTTGAGTTGATCCCCCTCTTTCAAAAGCTGACGGAGGTAAACAGCCGGGGAGGGGAAGGATGGCTTGCGACGGTTGTGGCATCGGATCAATGGAAGGAAGGAACCACCCACAAGCTCTATCTTGATGAAAGCGGCCAATCGGTCGGGTCCATTCCGGCCGAAACGGCAATGGAAGAACCCTTCCTTAAAATAGGCGAAACGCTCAAACGTCTCACCCGGCCGACCTTATCGGGATTTTCAGACGCATCGGGCAGATCGATGGAGGTCTTTATCGAGCCAGTCCTCTCAAAACCCGTTCTCTATGTGTTCGGTGGCGGACACGTCTCAAAAGAGATCGTCCCCCTCGCAAGCCGGGTTGGGTTCAAGACGATCGTGATCGACGACCGGCCGGAGTTCGCGGACCCGTCCCTTTTCCCGGGCGCATGGCAGGTGCGCCATTCGGGCTTTGAAGGCCTCCTGGATCAATTGGCCGTTGACGATTCCTCCTATCTGGTGATCGTCACCCGGGGACACATCCACGATAAGACGGTCCTGGCCCAGGCCCTCAAAACCGGCGCCAGATACATCGGGATGATCGGGAGCCGACGGAAAAGAAACCTCCTTTACGAAAAATTGCTGGAGGAGGGGTTCACAAAGCAGGACCTCGAAAGGGTGCACGCCCCCATCGGGCTTGCCATCGGCGCGGAGACACCTGAGGAGATCGCGGTGAGCATTGTGGCGGAGTTGATCCAGGTGAGGGCGAATCAATGATAGGTTCGGTTCAGTGGATATAACCAACCTGGAATCATTTCTGAAAATAGGTCATATAGGGCCTTTCTTCCCGGTTCAGGAGAGACTACCGGTTCTGCCGCGATCCCTAAATAGAATCGTGCCTGACCTGTTTCCGCCATGCACTTCATGATCAGGTGAAAGGTCTTGTTTAGAAGGCGCAGACCGCTCTAGATTTTACCTTCGCGTCTAATTACTTGCGGCCGTGCCACTAAACGAACATTGCTGCTTTTCTAGCGACGCTACAAAAAATCCCGAAGGATCAGTTTATCATATTCTGGAATCTTAATACGCTTAAAACGGGTATTAAGTTCACCAAGAGGTGCGGTGGCATCAATACCCATCTTGGCTCCTAACCCATTTCTGGTCGAAGGATCCAGCCTGGAGCCTAAAGCAGAAGGAATGATGAAAAGATCTTCGTCACCCTGAAAGCGGGTGGCGATAGCCCACTCCACCTCTTCCATATTAAAGATATCCACGTCGTTGTCCACAACGACGACGTGTTTGATATCAGCATTATTGGCCATGGCTGCCAAGACTGCATTCTTGGCCTCCCCCTCATTCTTCTTTTCAATACTGATAACCAGGTGGTACCGACAAGTCCCGCCCGGAGTGAGGTGAACCCGCCTGACAGATGGGATACAAGCTCTTAAGCTTCTGAGCAGGCTCGCTTCCCGCGCTAAACCCCCAACAAGAAGGTGTTCTTGTGAAGCCGGTAGGATCGAATAGAAAATGGGATCTTTTCTAAAACTCATAGCCTTTACTCGGATTACCGGCTTCACCCCGGCCGGACTGTAATACTTTGGGAATTCCCCAAAGGGCCCCTCCATTGCCATTTCATCTATCTGCACAGAGCCCTCAATGACAATTTCCGACTCAGCTGGGACCTCAACATCCACCGTGATGCACTTAGTCAGTCTAAACGAGCCGTCTCCGTGAAGACTGTTTGCCACCTCGAATTCATCGGCATCGAAGGGTAAAATGGCCTGCGAGGCTAGAAGTGTTAAAGGGTCGACACCTATGACTACGGCCACGTCCAAGGGATGACCTGCCTTCTTGGCCTTTTCGTAGCAAAGGCCTAGGTGTCTCGGAAGCATATAAATGCACATGGAATCCTTACTGAGCACCTGCAGACGGTGTATGGAAACGTTTCGCCTCCCCGTTTCGGGATTCTTCGCAACGACCAAACCGGCAGTAATAAAACGACCTGCATCGTCTTCATGATATACGGGTACAGGTAAAGCGTCTAACAGATCGGAGCCCCCACTCATGACGTTTTCTTTAAAAGGGGCATCCTGTACGTAATCGCACGGCTTGGGATTCTCCGTCGCCATCAAAACGGTCTCTACCAAATGCTCCTTTTCCACATCCAGACACCAACCGTAACACTCCCGGCTGAAACACAGGTTGGAGACCACGGGCATTTTGAAATCCCCAACCTGTTCAAAAAGGATAGCCCCCTGGCCATCGAGGCTTTTCGTCAAGGCTGCCAGCTGGTACTCAGGGTTCACTTTCCTCTTGGCTCTCGTCAATAACCCTTGGGTTTCCAGATAGTTCATCCAGCCACGATACGTTCTCTTATCCATGACAACCATCCCGTTCATTGTTCGTCACCAGCCTTACCTTTTCCCCCCACCTACGCATGGACCCCACAAGTCTCCGTCTAAATGCCAGCACGCCTCAAGACAACGGGTGCAACGTTTCCCCCGGTCGAAGAAAAACCAACCACGCCTCCCCTTGTCACTGCCTCACATCGAATTCCAATCCTGATGCGCGGAGCCTGTCATCGGCCGGTCGCACATTATTGTCCATCCCCTTGAGGGCGAAAAATTAGCCTTCAAGGGGATCCCTACTCAAAAACCGCTTCTTCCCGTATGGCCACCACTACCTACTTCATCCAGCCCTTTTCTCTGTAATATTTCAAAGCACCCGGGTGCAACGGAATCCCCAATTTGTCTGGTTTCCAGGCGGTAACGGGGTCGAAGACGTTCATTCCGCTATAGGCCTTTACCAAGGCATCCTTATTTTCGCAGACGATCTTCGTTAGAAGGTAGGCCAAATCCTCTGGAAAGTCTTCTGTAGTGATAAGGGTCGTAGAAAAACCGGTCGTCTTCACATCCTCATTCTGCCCTTTAAACGAGCCGGCCGGCATGACGGAGCGCGCCCAACCGGTAGCCACTAATTTGTTGATGACATCTTCTCGCAATGACAGAAATTTCAGGCCGGTCGTCGTGGCCAGTTCGGTGACGGAAGGATGCCCGGGGGTGATAACTTGAATAAAGGCATTGGCTCGGCCATCCTTCAGAGCTGAGACAATGGCTTCAAATGAGGTCTGCGAAACAGAGCCTCCCCACGACTTGATATCTTCTTCACTTATGCCATAAGCCTCCATAATCTGGAAGGCCCCATAGGGACCCAGGCCGCCCTTCGGCAGAAGCATCAACTTCAAAGGGTACTTCTTATCGATGATCTCCTGGAAAGATCCAATCGGCGTCTTTGCGGTCAACATCACCGCTAGCCAATAGGTGTCCATGCCACCAGCGAGCGCCCGCAGGTTCGTCATTTTCTCCTTATATGCAACCCGCCCCTCATAAGCCCATTTATTCGTAACATCTACGCCTAGTCCAATCTCGGCCTGCTTTTTAGCTATAAGCATTGCATTGCCCACCCCTCCGGAATGTGGGAGCAAATCAACTGTTGAGCCTGCAGGCAATTCTTTCTTAAGCAAATCCACAATCGTTGCGCCCATTACATACCAACCACTCCCCATCTTAAAAGAAGCGAATTTCAGATGAATAGGTTCGCTCGCGATCGCAATGTTAGAAATCAGAATAACGGCTGCTACCACACAAAACAAATGAACGACTTTCTTACACATAGTTTCACCTCCTGAAAGTTTACACCAACGATTAACCGGCAAAAAACAAATACCCACATGGTACACTATCCATTCAAATTCGGGCTTTCCCTCACAACACCCACCTCTTTTCTCTTTATCCAACAGATGAACCAGACAAAGGAAACAATTAACAGACCTATCAGGTCCGTAATCTTTTCGGGCAGAATCAGCGTGATCGATGAAACGAACAGGAACAATCTCGCAACAAAGGACAAGGGAACAAAAAAGTATCCCACCACTGCTGATGCAAGAGCGCCCAAGCCAATGACGCAGGTTGAGGTGGTCCACAGGGTTTCAAATAGAGGACCTTCTAATATCAGGGCCGGATTGTAAACAAAAGCAAAAGGAATCAGAAAGGCGGCAAAGCTCAATCGGAAGGCCTCGATTCCTGTCTTCATGCTATCCGATTCAGCAATTCCCGCTGCCGCGAAGGATGCCAACGCCACCGGAGGCGTAATCATGGACAGGATCGAAAAATAGAAAATAAAAAGGTGAGCGACGATAGGTGCTAACCCAAGGTCCTGCAGTGCCGGAGCCATCAACACCGAAGTCATAATGTACGCCGAGGTCGTCGGCATGCCCATACCCAAAATGATACATGCGACCATGACCAAAAGGAGGGCAGGAAGCAATTTGCCCCCAGATAACACAATGATCAGGCTCGAAAGTTTAAGACCCAATCCTGTGTATACAATCATTCCGACTATAATACTGGCCGCAGCGCATGGGATGGCCACGGCAATCGCCTTTTTACCCCCACTCTCTAAAGCCACGAGAAACCTGCGGAGCGTTATGCGCGTATCCTTCTTAAACCAGCTAATGAACACGGTGGAGAGCGTTGCAAGAAAAGCCCCCATTGTGACCGTGAATCCTGTTATCATGACGTAGACCAGGATCAGAAGAGGGATAATCAATTGAATCCTTGCCAAAATGGATAAATTTGAAGGCATGTCTTCTTTACTGACTGCTCTTAACCCTAATTTCCTCGCCTGAAAATCCACCATTAGGAACAGGGAGAGGTAATACAGGACCGCAGGAATGGCTGCTGCCACTACTATTTTTAAGTAAGGGATACCAGTGATATCTGCCATCACGAATGCACCGGCCCCCATGATCGGAGGCATGATTTGTCCACCCGTGGATGCCACTGCCTCAACTGCCGCCGCGAATTGAGGACTATAGCCGATTCGTTTCATCAAGGGTATCGTGAAGACACCGGTACTCACAACATTTGCTACAGCACTCCCGTTGATCGTTCCCATCAGACTGCTTGCAACCACAGCCGCCTTGGCGGGTCCCCCCTTCATCCCCCCCGCAACCCTTGTCGCAAGGTCGATAAAGAACTGACCTCCGCCAGATTCCTGCAAGAAGGCAGCAAAGAGGACAAAATAGAAAACAACTTCAGCCGAAACGCCCGTAGGGATTCCGAATAACCCTCCATTTGTTAAAAACTGGAGATCGGTAAATGTCTTCAGGGACAGGCCACTGTGGTACAGCGCGCCTGGTAAGTAAGGCCCAATAAAGCCGTATATGATAAAGACGAAAGCAACGGCAGAAAGAAATATTCCCGCCACCCGTCTGCATGCCTCTAATACTGCCAGGACTAAAATCAGGCAGAAAATAACATCATATGCGTATACGGGGTCCACAAATTCCATCCGGCCGTTTATCCTCTCGAAATTAAAAAGAAGATAACTTACCGTCACACATACAACGATAAAAAGGGTAAAGTCCGCGAGGCGGAATCTGTCCCGAGGCCATCTCTTGCCCACAGGGTACGTTAGGAGTGTTAACGCGACCGCGAACCCCACGTGTATCGGACGCTGTATCATGACATGGAAAAAGCCGAATCCTGCCGTGTACAATTGGAAAGTAGACCACAAAATGGCCAAGAGCGTCCCTAAAAGAACATAAAACCTTGTTCCATCCGTCCTTCGGTGCAAAGGCTGCATATTCTCCGAAAGCTCGTTCATTTCTGGAGATTTCTTCCTAAGCCCATTCTTGGTCATTGACTCGTCCAGCATTTAACTCCCGTGGCATGATTAATCCCAAATGCTTGTCTATCGTAATCGTACCATCTTGCGGGTTATATTCCAGTTACCGTGAGACGTTGGTCTTAGTTTTGAAGTGTCGGAGGAGCAGGGTCAACCTGGAGGCCTTCAGCAGACCTATTTCTTTTCACAATTACGGCAGACGAGATCTTATCTTTTCCACCATTTCCGGCTGCAGTCCCCTCTGACGCAGCCACTTCGGCAGAAGATCTCGCTCCACCTCTAATTCGACTTTAGGAGCGGTGTCAAGCAGAAAAGCTATTAACGAATTGCTTGCATTTATACCTTCCCAGGCGCCATCAAAAATAATGACATTTCTTGTACCCGTTGCATGATAGGCGAATTGAGCTGCTGCTTTCAGATTGTCGGCTATGAGCGCATAGTTCATATACTCGCTATTTTGCGGGCAATTTCTATATAACTCGGCCATTTTCTCGCCTATCACGACCGTGGGCAGATGTTGTGCAAAGAAATTACTCGGATAGCCCTTGAACGAATAATTGTTGACCACCATTTTGATCGATGGATTGAGAAAGGGTACATCCGGGTACAGACACTCTTCGTCCACTCCAAAGGCCATCTCCGAGTAGAAACAATAAGGAGTCAACGGACTGTCCAAATCAAACTGGTCTACGCTTGAAGAAAGGAAGTTTCCAAATATCAGACCGCCACCAAAGGTATAGGGAACCGGACCTGGACAATCCAGTATCGCTATACATTCGGGAATCTTTCCTAAGAGCGTCACAACTTTGCCATATTCCAAAAGGCTCTCTATGGTGATTCGGTCATTTAGCGCGAGAAGATCATTATCTGAATCGACTCCTGTGATACCCGCCGGGAACGCCTTTAAGATAGAAGTGAACGCATACTTTTTCTGGACCATCTCGGACTCAAATATTGCGCGGGCGACAAAATTTGCACCTCTTGGACCCAGATTATGATGATACGTGGAACGCGTCTCTATTCGAGCATAGGACATTCCGAAAGGTTTCATGATTCTGTCGACCATGCGGTGAAAATGTACTTCCCTAATGTCCGTATTATGAGTGTGAATGATCCAGTCGGCATCATAGACCTTTTTGAGGCCATAGAGCGTGCCGATACTCGTTTCAATGGGAATCCCTCTGTCAATAGGCGCCACTCCACAGGCTTTCCCGTCAAAATATCCGTCCAGACCAAATTTCTTTATCTGCTCCTCAGACTCCCTGAAACGCAAGCCAACGCCACAACGAAAGCGGATATCTTTCGCCGCCGTTCTTCTTTGAACAACATCCTTTATCGTCCGAACCATCTCGGCATATGGCTCTCCCCCCAGGAGGAGGAAGCTGTGGTGGGAGGCCAATATATTGACAGAATCATCCGGTTTGATCATGGACATGTCCACGTTTCGAAGCGACGCTTCCGTAGCCTCCCGAATGCCCTTCAAGCCCTCATTGCCAGGAAAAATGACGGGAAATAGACGTTCCGGAAACAGTTCGACATTCAGTACACTTCCCATATCGGGTAGGTCTTTTGCCCGCATGCGCACCTCAGGTCCGATCCCATATTGGGATGAAGACGGCGGCAATGGTTCCAAAGGTGGACGATAAGTAGCCATTTTGCTCCCCCTTATGTCTCTATTGTTTTGGCAACCAAAAAAACCTGTTGGGCCGTTGCCTTTTTGCATCCGATTTGAACAAAACGAGACTTCATATCACTTCTACTTTTTCCCCCAGCGGCAAACCGTGTCTTCGCTGATCAGTTCCTGGTAAAAGGCCTTATCCTCCTCGAATCTGAACCCACGACCCTCATATTTTTCGACCACGTGACTCGGAATATCCCACAGAGTCGGAGCCGTGGGATACCACACGTGAGACTGATGCGAAGTGCCCAGTTCGCAGCCTGCAGCCAGCATGAGGCGAAATATCGGCTGAATGCACAATACACCACACCCGGTCCTGGCCCCCGTCATCTTGGAAATGTCCTCAGGGCTTTTCGCCCCTTTCACGATGGCCGCTGCGATCTCCATGGCGCGCGTGGACGTGCAAAAACAGACAATCGATTCTGGATGAATTTTGGCCCGGACACAAATATCCCTCACCTGCTCTTTGATGCTGTCCTCTATTTCAACGCGCACCGTATAGGGCTCATCGAGTTCCTTGAGGGATATGGCCACGGATGGGCAACGGGAACTGCAGTTGCTGCACCCCCGGCAGTCCTCCTGATGAAACTCAGGAGCGACCCCGCAGTGAAGACAGCGCCCCGTTTCCCTCAGGCACTCGTCTTCGGTTGCCGTTTGATGGATCTCCTGAAAACCTGAGACGGCGCTATCCACAGAAATCCGGGAAGGAACCAGCCTCGGCAGGGGGTCGCAATAATCCAGGTTCATTTCATCCGCGGACACGACTCGTCCTTCGGGCGGGTGCTCAGTCGTTCGGCCTACGAGGTAGTCTTCGATGGCCCGGGCGGCTCTTCGACCGGAACCGATGGCGTGAGCCACGGTTCCCTGGCCCGTCGCAATATCACCACCGGCAAATACATTGGGCATGGAGGTCCGTCCCCACGGATCGGCCTCAATCTTTTCCCCTTCGCATTTGAGCTCCAGGGGATACCCCTCCAGGTCTCCAGTCTCCCCGATACAATGGATCACCGTGTCTGCCGCCATCCTGAACTCGGAGCCCGGAACGGCGACAGGCCATCTCCGGCCATCTATCTGTGTGTCACCCAGTTTCATCCGGATACACTCCACCTCTTTCAGACTGCCTTTCTCTAGAAGGAACCGGACAGGGGTCACCATGGAAAGAATTCCGATGCCTTCGTTTTTCAGTTCCTCAATTTCACTGGCAATAGCAGGCATATCCTCTTCTCTTCTCCGGTAGACAAGCGTGGGCTTGGCATGGAGCCTCAGCACGGTTCGGGCCGAATCGATGGCACTATTCCCGCCGCCAATGATCAGAACACGCGATCCCAGTTCCGGCATCCGGCCGGAGGTCACTTCGGCTAAGAAATCTACACCCCGAATAACCTGAGGGCATTCTTCCCCAGGAATTCCGAGCACTCTGCACCTCTGAAAACCGAGCCCTAGAAAGACCGCCGAATACCCCTCAAGTTCATCCATGCCGAGATTTCTACCCCACTTGGTGCCTACGCGGAATTCGATCCCCATAGCCCTGAGCCGATTCAGTTCATTGTCCAGAACACCTTTAGGGAGGCGATAGCTAGGGATCCCGTACCGGAGAATCCCGCCAATCTTTTGCTGTTGCTCAAACACGGTGACTCCAAAACCCCTCCTTTTCAGTTGATAGGCACAAGACAGGCCCGCCGGGCCGGAACCAATAACGGCCACCTTCTCCTTGTATCGCGTAGGGGCCGCCTTCACCTTCATGGTGTTGCGGTGAGCCCAGTCCCCCAGTGCTCTTTCAAGGGCCCGAATCGACACCGATTGATCGAACGATGCCCGGTTGCAAACCGTTTCGCAGGGGCTGTCGCAGATCCTGCCCGTGATCGCCGGCAGAGGGTTTGTATCCATCAAAAGCTCGGATGCATCCCTCCACATCCCCTCTTGAATCAGTTGCACAAACCCTTCTATGTCGTTCCCAATCGGACATTCAACGTTGCAGGGAGGAGTCATCTGTCTCCGGATGGGACGGGACAGAGCCGGGACATAAGCCATAGTCGGACAGACATGGGTACAAGTGTCACACCCCGAACACTTCGAATAGTCCACGACCGCCTGCATTCTTACTTGCTTCATGGGGTCCTCCTCGATCTCATCATTTCTAATAACAAGTTGCCAAGGCTACCAGTCTTTTATAGCGATCGTCGACAGCCAGCTGCATTCGGTCGATCTCCTCTCTCACCATTGGCCGGTACTTTCCAATCGTCCGTTCTGATCCACCCACGGTATCATATTAAACGTCTTTCTTACTTCAAGAAAGCGCAATTCTTAGGCAGCGCGACGACCTGCTCCACGTTCTGTTCCGCCAACCCGGAAGGCATCACCACCGGATCCCTTTCAATGCAGCGCCATAAATCACTGCGCATGTTGAGTCAGCATAGGCTCAAGAGACAACGCTCCCGCCAAGAACGGATGTGCTGATTCTATTGACCTTGTGTAGAAAACCACTGTCAAGAAAAATTTTCAAATGAACTTTCAGATGGGCACAGCGTCTATGTGTCAGTGCCCTCCTTGGAGTCTGCCGGACTTTCTTTGTAAGTCATTGAAATCATGAGGCGTGCCATTTTGAGCTGAAAAAAATAATCTCACAATATGAACGAGTTGAACTCATGCCTCCCTTCTCTGATCTTTTACAAAGAACGAGCGGACTAAATCCCAAGATAGGCTTTCTTGGTGTGTTCGTTGTTCATAATTTCATCACTCGGCCCTTCCAAGACGATGCTGCCGTTCTCCAGCACATAGGCGTAGTGGGACAGAGAGAGGGCATGCTTTATATTTTGTTCCACCAAAAGCGTCGTTATCCCGTCTCTTGCATGCAGGCTCCCAACCACCTTGAATACCTCCTTTACCATGAGCGGTGCAAGTCCGAGAGAAGGCTCATCCAAGATGAGAAGCTTCGGCGTCGCCGGAAGGGTGACCGCACTTTGCCAAGCCTCCGTGATGATGGCCACATTTTCTTTTTCCACCAGCCTCTCCACCTCAGAGATGGCGATGTCCGGTTTGCTCTGATTGTCGCCAAAAACCAACTCCAGCTTGGCACCGCCCATTGATCGAATTCCTCCCTGAGCGTTGACCTCCTCCACAGCAAACTCATACACCTTCTTTACCGTTTGGCCAGCCTTGGCCAAAGGCCCAGTCAAAGGAAGAAGTGCCCCAATCCTGACGGTTGTGTCAGCCAGCGATTGGCCAACAAAAAAAATGATGGCAAAACCGACGATCAATGACGCTAAACATTTGCTTTTCATTACCCTCCTCCTTTTCTCCATTTCGGTTGTTCACATACCGGCATTGATTCACGAGACTTATATCCTCAATACGCCGATCACGACCTTAGAAACAGAACGCTAGATTGATCTTGGAGCGCAACAGTTCCTCCACACTTCCCCCCCCCCAAAAAAGTCCCACGCTCTCTCCATGACACAACACCGGTCCGATACCGTCAAGACGATTTTCGCATTCTGCGGGCCAACAGAATAATAGAGATCCCTTCAGCTGAGTCATCTATCGCCGGAAGAACGTCCGTGCCAACAATCGGGGAATCCCGTCCACTTCACCATCCGAACGCCCGATGTGTTCGCTTCAACCTCGGCGCTCACGGCGCATTTTCCTTCAGATTTCCATTTCTATGCGTGCCACGCTGACCGCCGCCCCTCCGACCCAAATTTCGCTGACCGGATCGTTGCCGATCGCTTCCAGATACACCGTTCCCGGCCTTTTCACCGAAAACCCTTGTCCTGCGACGGCCGTGTGAGTGCTCCCTGTGAAGGGAAGCGCCCGGTGCCTGACCAAGTACGCCATCATGGCACCGCATGCCGTTCCAGTAACAGGATCTTCATTCACTCCTACGGCAGGAGCAAAGTCCCGGCAGTAAATCGGTGCTATTGTATCGTTGGTTTCAAGCGTGAACAAATGGGTGGTAATAACACCGATCTCTTGGTTCATCTCTCCGAGAGATGAGAAGTCGGGTCGGGCTCCGTCGACGGCACCTCTGGTTTTCACGGGGACGATTAGGTGCCAAAGTCCCGTGTACGCCTGCTCAAGGGGCAATGCTTCCCACAAGTCGGTGGGTTCCAGTCTTAGCAGTCGGGCCAACCGGTTGCGATCCATTTGGGGCGCCCTGAATTGAGGCGGTGCCTGACGCATCATGACCCGGTCAATGGACTTTTCCCCGTATTCAATCCTCAAAGGCAGAATGCCCGCTTTGGTCTTCTGGTGAACAAGTGTGGTGTCACCGCTTTTTCGGATCCTGCCTTCCTTTGCAAGAAGGAAAAAGGCCGCTATTGTCGCGTGGCCACAAAGGTCCACTTCCGTGACAGGGGTAAAAAAACGCACATGAAAATCTGCGTCAGGCAGATCCTTTCCGACGACAAAAGCTGTCTCGGAATGATGAATCTCTCTTGCCACAAGCTGCATCTCAGATTCCGCCAGCCCCTCTGCATCCAAGACTACGCCGGCTGGATTTCCCGCAAATGGGGTTTTCGTAAATGCATCCACAACCCAGGCACACAATACCCTCACCCGTTTCTCCATCACGTCAAAAGGCAACCTTTATGCCTTTCCCCCGCGGATGATCCCTCTTGGGTTCTTCGAAACCCTTTCCTGAAATTCCATCGCTCTCTTTGCGCCTTAATAAGGACCTACGAGTAAAACTCCCTGGGGAACACCCGGGTCAGGCGCAATAATGATCCTTCTCCCTCAAATGTTCTTCCTATGCCCGCTGCCACCCTATTCTAATGCGCAAGAGGAGAGGTCGCAAGGCAGATGACCATTTCGTTTTGGGAATCCGCATCCGGTGAGGCTTCAAACTTTGAATGCCTGTCACGGAGTCGCGAGCATTTGTGGGTCGCAAGTGAGATATCAGTGGCGATCTTCATAACTCTGGATGGTCCGTTACGACACTATTAAAATTTTCTCCGCACCATTGCATCCCCTATTCTATAGAGGAATGACGCATCAATACAATAGAATAGTTCGTTTTGGCAGCTATGGCTTTGTGTTATGTTTAAAGCTTGGTGGCTTTGAACCCTTCAGATACAAGATTCAACTTCAGTCGGCGACCATCGTGTAACCGTGACTCATGGCAGGCGAATATTCGAGGGCCACTGGAAAAAGTTCTTCTTATAACTGGACGTCAATCGTCTATCTCAAGGGGACGAAGTAAATTGTTTCTGGAAATACGACCCTGCGTCATGTTAAAAGAGGGGGACTTGTAATGATCAGGGGAGCGCTCTCCTTCCATATCCAGGCGGGAGGGGACCTGCACGGAACGGATTAAGAGACCCTTGAAGAAGCAACCGGGAATAGCATACATTTCAAGGCATTACCGCATTCTCCCGGAAATAGCCAATTGCCTTCATGGAGCACTTCAACGGAACACAAGTGGCCGTAATGTTTGGAGGCACTCGGCTCCTCCGACCTTGCACCTCCGGCCTTAAATCTTGGGACGAGTATGGATCTCGGAGCAAGGCTCAAGGACAAAGGGCTGGTAGCCGGTGTGATCCATCCTCAGTGATCAATGAACAGAACATGAGGAGAGAAGGGCGAGGGTTTCGCGATGAGGGACCCTGAGCGATCAGCAATGTCCCAATAAGGAGCCATTCAGATGGAAGACACGTATAAGACCTGGTTGTGGGAAAAGACTGCGGAGCGATGCGTCAAGAACCTGAAAAGAAACGGCTTTGATGCCCACTTTGTTGAAACCGTGGCGGAGGCAAGAGACCTCATTCTTGAAATGGTGTCAAGCTACAAGACCTTCGGTTTTGGGGGGTCGAATACCACCAGGGCCCTCGGGGTCAAGGAACAGCTGGAGGCCATGGGCAAGACCGTTCATGACCATTGGCAAAAAGGCCTTTCAAAAGAAGAGGACCTCACCGTCCGCCTCAATCAGGTCCGATCTGAATGCTTTTTTTGCAGTGCCAATGCCATTTCAGCCACCGGCGAGATCGTCAACGTGGACGGAGTCGGTAACCGCACCAATGGTATGACCTTCGGTCCCGCTAAGGTCTTGATCGTCGCAGGCATGAACAAGGTCACGCCCGACCTGGATTCGGCCCTCAGGCGGGTCCGGGAAATCGCAGCCCCCATGCGGGCCAAGAGCCTTGGCATGCATACGCCCTGTGCGGAGACCGGCATTTGCAACGATTGTAACACCCCACAGCGGCTCTGTCGCATCACGACGATCCTACACCGCAAACCCATCCTGACGGACCTGTCAGTCATTTTGATCAACCAAGCCCTGGGGTTTTAAAACCCATGACAACACATTCTCACCGCTTTGTGGAGGAATACGACGGCCTGGTCGGGTTCGGACTCGACCGGGAAACCAACGAACACACCCTCACCTATTATCTCCAGAAGTTCTCGGACGACCGGCTTTTTGGGCTGATCCGGAAAAGGATGTCCGACGAGGAGCTGGAAGGCCTCTTCAATCACATTGCCGGCCTCATGAAGAGGCATCTCAGCGAGGAAGAGTACCACCGTTACTTTCTAATGGTCGAGAACGGAGAAGACGAAGACTAGGACACAGGGCGAAGAGCGTAGAGCAGAGCGCAAGGCGCATGGGGCAAAGGGCTAGTGGGCTTTGCCGCGTTAGGTTGGAGGAGCGCCCCGTTTCACGGGCCTTGAGGATCATCCCGCCTCCCTGCGGGATTTGAGGCAGGAGGCTAGGGAAACCCGAAGACCCGTTTGTAGGTCTCCTGGTAGGTCTTCAGGGCCTTTTCTCCGAAGCAGACGAAGGCGACCTTTTCGAGGGTTTTGTCTGTCTCCAAGAAACGTTTGGTTTCTTTGAGCGCGATTTCCGTGGCCCTCTCCAATGGAAAGCCGTAGGCACCGGTGCTGATGGATGGGAACGCCACCGTCTTGGCGCCCCGATCCACGGCCGCCTTCAGGCTGTTCCGGTAACAGTCCGCCAGAAGCCCCTCTTCGTTCTTGTGCCCTCCCTTCCATACCGGCCCCACCGTGTGTATGACCCACTTGGCGGGCAGCTTGTAACCCTTGCTCACGCGCGCCTCCCCAGTGGGGCAGCCGCCGATCTTTCGGGTCTCCTCAAGGAGCTGCGGGCCGGCCGCCCGATGGATGGCCCCGTCCACCCCGCCGCCTCCAAGGAGAGAGTTGTTGGCGGCATTCACGATGGCATCCACCTTTTGTTTCGTGATATCCCCTTCCACGATCTGAACCCTGGTTTCCATGCCCGGATCCTCCTGTCGTCAGCTCATAGCTCATGGCTGGTAGCTGATAGGTCTGATAGTTGATAGCTCATAGCGCCTTTCGCTTTACTGAACACTGATCACTGCTTACTGATCACTAATCTCTTCCCCCTGGCACCCGACACCTTGAACCTTGAACCTTTATTTTATCACTTCCGTCCCCGCCCTGGCCTTCCACCGCCGCCTCGATGGCCTCGATGGAAGCGATCAATGCCCGCTTTCCGCCGCCGCCAACGAACCGCATGGCCGCCTCCACCTTGGGCCCCATGGAGCCGGAGGGAAATTGGCCCTCCTCCAGAAACCGCTCGCACTCCGCCAGGGTCATGGCCTTGAGGTATCGCTCCCCTGGGCCCCCGAAATCCAGGGCGACCCCTTCCACATCGGTCGCCATGAGAAAGGTGTCCACCCCCACTTCCGCTGCAAGGCGGGCGCTGGCAAGGTCCTTGTCGATCACCGCATCGATCCCGTGAAACGCCCTTCCCTCCCGAATGACCGGAATCCCACCCCCACCACAGCAGATCACGATGAAACCCATCGCGATCAGCTTGCGGATCTCCCGCTTCTCGACGATGTCAAGGGGCTTGGGGGATGCCACCACCCGGCGGTAACCCCCATGGGTCTCAACCACCCGATAGGGAAGCTTCCCGGCCACATCCGGGGGGAAGACCGGACCGATGGGCTTGGAGGGGCTCAGGAAGGCCGGATCGTGTTCGCTCACCACCACGTAGCTCAGAAGACTGACCAAAGGCTGTTCCGTTTGGATGCCAAGGGCCATGAGCTCGCTGTCCAGCACCGACTCGATCATGTAACCGATCTGACCCTGGGTTTGGGCCACGAGGATTTCAAGGGGCATTTTCGGGACCACGTCACAACACTCCTGCTGAAGGAGAAGGTTACCCACCTGGGGACCATTTCCGTGCGTGATGAGGATCCTGTAGCGGGTCGAAAGAAGGGCGATCTGGCGCATGGACCCCCGCAAGTTGGCGAACTGCTCCTCGATGGTGCCGACCTGCCCCTTCCGAATGAGGGCATTTCCGCCCAGCGCCACCAACAGGATCTCTTTCCGCTCATTCTCTGCCAACGGCTATCTCCCGTCACACACTGAAAGGTCTCCTGCAATGTCCTCCAGGCCCGGCCCACCCCCTTCCGCCGGCCCGCCATGGGACTCGAAACGGGCAAGGAGTGCCGCTTCCAGGGTTGGCTCTCCGTGGTCCCGATACTCATATCCCACACGGACCGTAGGTCTTTTGAGGGTGAGGACCCGCGTCAGCTGAATGGGGGTTGCAAAAAGCACCAGGTCGCATTCCGTGCGGTTGATGGTTTCCTCCAGGTCTCGTATTTGGTTGGCGCTGTAACCCATGGCCGGGACGACCCTCCCCAGGTGAGGGTATTTCTTGTAAACCTCCTGGATGGTCCCCGTTGCGTAAGGCCTCGGGTCAACGATCTCTGCGGCTCCAAAGACCTTTGCGGCGATCATGCCAGCGCCACTCTCCATTCCGCCGTGGGTCAAGGTGGGGCCATCCTCCACCACCACGACGCGCCGCCCCCGGATGCGCTCCGGATCCTTCACGATTACGGATGACTCGGCGAGCAGAATTCGGGCCTTCGGGGCATAATGCTCGATGTTTCGGCGAACGGCATCCACCTTTTCCGCAGGGGCTGAATCCACCTTGTTGATGATGGCGATGTCTGCCATCAACATGTTGGTCTCGCCAGGATAATAGAGCCGCTCGTGCCCCGCCCGATGCGGATCGAAGAGCACGATGTGTATGTCCGGTTTGAAAAAGGGCGTGTCATTGTTACCGCCGTCCCAGACGATCACATCGGCTTCCTGCTGGGCGGCGGAAAGGATTTTTCCGTAGTCCACACCCGCATACACCACAATGCCCATCTCCACCAGCGGCTCGTATTCCTCTCTTTCCTCGATGGTGCAACGATGGGTCTCGAAATCCCCATAAGTCGAGAATCGCTGCACCACCTGGGTCTCCAGGTCGCCGTAAGGCATAGGGTGTCGAACCACCAGGACCCGTTTCCCCCTTCCCCGCAGGATCTCACAAACCTTTCTCGTGGTCTGGGACTTGCCGCAACCGGTTCGGACCGCACAGACCGCAACCACTGGAACACTGGCCTTGAGCATGGTGTAGGTGGCACCAATGAGGATGAAGTCTGCACCTTCCGCCATGGCCACAGTCGCCTTGTGCATGACCTCCACGTGGGGCACGTCGCTGTAGGAGAAGGCCACCAGATCCACGTGGTGGTTTCGGATGAGCCGGGCCAGGTGGCCTTCCGGATAGATCTGGATACCCTCCGGGTAAAGGCGGCCGGCCAACGACGGCGGATAAAGACGGCACTCGATGTTTGGGATTTGGGCCGCGGTGAATGCAACGACTCGGTATCGAGGGTTGTCTCTGAAATAGACGTTGAAATTGTGAAAGTCCCGCCCGGCCGCACCCATAATGATGACCTGCTCGACCATGCCGAAAACCCTCCTCATGCCTTACCTTGAGGACAAAGGGCAAACAACCCCACGCATATTATCTAGGATGGCTAGGACTTGAACAAGCCCTTTTCATATTATGACAACATTCAACCCACCTTGTCTTTCCTCCGATGGATATTCGGGGCGTCCATCTATTCCAGCCTCGCCCTTGCCGGAAATGGGGACCGCCATGAGGGATCAATGAAGTTACGGACATTTCATGCTACATTGGTATTGGGGGGTTGACCTGCGCCAGCCCCAACCAAGGATTATTTAACGGTCCACATGAGTAAGCGTACCCGTAAGACGAAAAAGACCTTTATTTGGCTTGCGATCACAGTCCTCCTTCTCATGGTCGCCTGGCTCGTGCGAGATGAAACACGGTCCTCTAAAAGGCAGGCCCGCTATCTCTCCAGGTTTGCAGGAGAAATGACCTATCCGCTCGCTGAAGGGGAAAGCCCGATCAGGCTCTCAGCCCCTTCCGGCCCCTATGATCTCCGTCTGGGCTATGCCGCCCTTCCGACTTTCTCCAAGAGGCTGCTTGAAAACGATTTTCTCGTGGCCCGACAAGCCCGTCCTTCCAAGCGCATGAAGCAGTTGAACGAGTGGGGCCTTCCTCCCATCTACCGCGAAAAGGTGCAGGCAGGGCTGAACATTTTGGACAGGAGCGATCGGCCCATCTTTGCACAGCTTTTCCCTAGACGGGTCTTCAGCAGTTACTCCGATATCCCTCCCATTATCGTGCAGATCCTTCTTTTTATTGAAAACAGGCACCTGCTGGATTCGAGCAGACCGCTTATGAATCCGGCCATCGAATGGCAACGGTTGGGGCTTGCCCTCCTGGAAAGGGGCCTCCAGACGCTTGATCCGGAAAGGTCGTCCCCGGGAGGAAGCACCCTGGCCACACAACTGGAGAAGCTCAGGCACTCCGAAAACGGGATTACAACCACCGCCGAGGAAAAACTGAAGCAGCTTGTCTCCGCCTCTTTCCGGGCCTATCGGGACGGGGAAGAGACCTTCGCCGAACGCCAGCACATCGTGCTGGACTATATCAATTCCATACCGCTTGGGGCGTTTCCCGAATACGGCGAAGTCCACGGCCTGGGAGACGGCCTATGGGTCTGGTACGGTGTGGCGTTGGATCAGGCAGCGGAGGTCCTGAAGGCGTTGGGTTCTAAAAGGGATCCCGCGCTGGTCCCGGAACAGGGGCTTTCGCTGAGACAGGTCCTGAGCCTCTTTCTTGCCCACAGAAGGCCCACGGAGCTCCTCATAAAAGAAAGAGACGCGCTGAATGAGAAATGCGACCGCTATCTTCGGCTCCTGGCCAAGGAAGGCATCATTTCCGAAGACCTCAAGACCCACGCGTTGGGGGCCGGCCTCGTGTTCCGCAACGACCCCTTGCACACACCGCAAATGAACCTGTCGGAACGAAAGGCGGCCAACGCCGTTCGGACAAGGGTCCTTTCCCTTCTGGACACGGATAGGCTTTACGACCTTGACCGTTTGGATCTCTCCGTTAAGAGCACCCTGGATCTGCCTGCCCAGCTTCGTATCACCCAGGAGATCTTAAGACTTCATGATCCCATTTGGATTGCAGCAAACAGTCTCAATGAGAAAAGATTGATCGAGAACAGCGATCCCCAGAAGATCCTCTACAGCCTCACCCTTTACGAAAAAACCCCGAAGGGCAATCTCCTTCGGGTTCAGACGGACACCTATGACCTGCCTCTCAACATCAATGAGGGGGTGAAGCTTGACCTGGGTTCGTCGGCCAAACTGCGGACCCTGGTCTACTACCTGGAGATCATTGCCGACCTGCACCAGCGCTACTGCAACCTCCCACCGCAAGATCTCATGGAGACCAAAGCAGCCTCGGAAGACAGGCTGAGTCAATGGGCGATCGCCTACTTGCTGGAAGCTAAAGACAAGTCCTTGGAGAAGATGCTCGATGCGGCCATGAAACGATCCTATTCGGCCAGCCCCGATGAGCGGTTCTTTACAGGCGGCGGTGTCCTCACCTTTGAGAACTTCGACAAGGCGGACAACCACCGAGTCATGTCAATCGCCGAGGCATTCAGGAATTCGGTCAACCTGGTGTTTATTCGCCTGATGAGGGATGTGGTCCGGTACCACATGTATGGCGGATCGAGCTTCGCCAAGAGGGTACTTCGCGACCCCAATGACCCGGAACGGAAAGAATACCTTAAGAAATTCGCCGACTTCGAAGGGTCCAAATTCATCAGAAAGTTTTTCTTCAAGTACAAACAGAAATCCTCGGAGGAATCCTTTCAGGGATTGGTTCAGTCGATTCGTCCTTTGCTGCACCGCGTCGCCGCGGTGTACCGCTTTATTTTCCCGGAAAGGGGGTTACCTGATTTTCAGGAATTCCTGCGAGGCCAGTTTCCCGACTCAACGTTGAGCGAAGTTGTCGTCGAGGAACTGTATCACAAGTACGATCCGGACAAATTCTCTCTTCCGGATCAGGGTTATATCGCGCGGGTTCACCCTCTGGAATTGTGGACGGTCGCCTATCTGCAGGATCATCCGAGCGCCGGACTGGAACAAGTGCTGAAAGAGAGCGCTGCAGAGCGACAGGAAGTGTATCAATGGCTTTTTCGCCCCTCCAGGAGGGCCGCCCAGGAAACGAGGATTCGCACAATCCTGGAAATGGAGGCCTTTGTGGACATTCACACGGCATGGAAGCGTCTCGGCTATCCCTTTGGGCACCTCGTCCCGTCCTTTGCCACGGCCATTGGGAGCTCGGCGGATCGGCCCTCCGCCCTGGCGGAACTGATGGGCATTATCCTGAATGACGGCCGTAAGATGCCCACTTACCGTGTGGAACGGCTCGATTTTGGCGAAGGGACGCCCTATGAGACCCAGTTTGTCCGCCAGGTCTCACCCGGAGAGCAGGTCTTGAAGAAAGAAATTGCTCAGACGGTCAAGGCGGCGCTCTTTGATGTGGTCCAAAACGGCACAGCAAGGCGTGTACGTGGGGCCTTTGTCACGCCCGGGGGCGTGGAAATACCAGTTGGAGGCAAAACCGGCACAGGGGACCACCGCTACGAGATCTACGGCCCCATGGGGCGGCTTCTGGCTTCCAAGGTGGTAAACCGGACGGCCACTTTTGCGTTTATCATCGGTGATCGGCTCTTTGGAGTCATCACCGCGTTCGTCCCAGGGCACGAAGCTGCAAACTATGCCTTTACCAGTTCCCTTCCCCTGGCCGTCCTTAAGATACTTGCCCCGGCCATCATCCCGCTTATGTCCTTCGGGGACGAAGTCAATCCCGAGACCCATGGACTTTCGGATGGACGGTCGATCGGACTTCCCGGCGCACTAAACGGAAAGGAGGTCCGCTCCGCCTCGCCTCATCAAGACCGGGCACCGACGAGCAAATGATAAGAGGGGAGATAGACGGGATTTCAAGGTCACGCCTTGGACCGCGTCCCGGGCTCGGGTCAAAGGCCTTTTCTTGACATGGGCCTTTGTTTGTCCTATTTTGGCCGCGACAAACAGGAGCGGCTCGCCGATCTACCCATGAATACGCCCATTTTAAAGATTGCCGCCTTTCGCCTGCATGTGATCTTCAGCTTTGTCCTGATCGGGCTCGTGGTTCACCATGCCTCTGCAAAGGAGACCCCTGCAAAGAGCCAGACTTCGGACCATCTAGGTGATGTCCCTCTCACGGACAAGGATATTCAGGATGAGATGAGGAAACACCTGGGTGTGCGATACAAGAAGGCGGGCCTGTCTGAAAAGGGATTTGATTGCTCGGGTTTTGTCAAAACCGTTTATGATGAGATCTTTGGCGTTGATCTCCCCCATCAATCATCGCAACAGGCCAGGGCACCAGAGCTCGTCGATGTTTCAAGGGATTCTCTCAAAACCGGAGACCTCATCTTTTTCTCGACTGCGGGCAAGAAGAACGGTGTCACCCACGTCGGCATCTATCTTTCAGACGGAAAGTTCATTCACTCTATTGGACAGAAGGGCGTTGTGGTCTCCGACCTGGAGGCACCCTATTGGACATCCAAGATCGTTTCGGCCAAGCGGCTGAGAGGAAGGGCGTACCCGGAGCGAATAGAGACGACCGAAAACGCCCTTGGTCTGGCCATGTCTTTTGACGAGCAGCAAACCGTCTCTTTGCGCTATGAGCAAATCAAACTTCCTTCCTTGGCCGGTTCCTTGTACTTAAATGACGATGAACGGCCTCTCTCTAATGAAGGCGATCTCTTACCGTCCATGGCGGATGACCCTGAAAGGGGTCTGGCTCTTCGAACTTATTCTCGAATGGGAATGACGCCGGGTTCATGGGAAATGACCGGTGGTTATGGCCACCACCTGAGACTCTCAGGCGACTTGAGACCCTCTGAAGGCTTCAGCATCAAACCGTCCTTGTCTTACATACAATATAATAGTAGCAGTATTGCGGCATCCGAAGTGGCATCCCATCAGGTCTCCCTGGGATTATCCTTTGATCTTTTTTCCTCGTCTGATGGCTGGTCTCTGTCAACGGGTCTGGAGATACCCGTCGGGAGATACTCCTCGGATCACCTCGGTGAGGAACCGGATGGCCGTTTCGTGGATTTCTCCCTTGTCTATCAACAACAGCTCTCCGACCGTTTCCGGCTCGACATCAGCGGTGACAACCTCATCCATTTTCTCTCCGGCTTGGGGGATTCCTCGCCTCGCTCGGACACCGAAGACCACTATTTGAGCCTTATGCTCCGTTACTCCTACTAATTTCTAAACTGAACCATTCGCACCCATCCAGTGAGCCGAGATTGACAGGCTGCGCACGATTCATTATCCATAAACATATGGGGTGGAGCACCGTTATCTGAGCGAGTTATCATCTTGCCGTCCGAGGACGAGGGGCCGGACCATGACGAAGGACCTGGAGCAGCGCATTTTGGAGAGAGGCCTGAAACTTTATGAATTGACTCAAGGTGAGCTGCCATCCCTTTTCAACAAGGAATACTGGATGGCAAAGGCGCTCGAATGGTGTATCAAGCACCCCGAATTCAAGGTGGAGCTCTTCCGGTTTATTGATGTCCTTCCCTACCTCACTTCCTCTGACGTCATTACGCGCCACTTCGACGAATATTTCTGCGGAGAAGGGAGGCTGTTCCCTTCAGGGCTTCAGATCGGCGTTGAGGCCGTCTGCCACACCCCACTTCTTGCCAGGTGGGCGGCAAAAGAGGTTTCTGCCAACGTCAGGACCATGGGGCGGCAGTTTATCGCCGGCGAGACCATCCACGCTGCACTCCCCCTGATTCAAGACATCCGCGCCAATGGCCTGGCCCTATCCTTGGACCTCCTTGGGGAGGCCGTCGTATCGGAAGAAGAGGGAGATCGCTTTCTTCAACATTACCTGGAACTGCTCGACCTGCTGGGCGACGCACAGAAGGCATGGACTCCCCTTGGAAGCGGGAAAAAGGACCTGGACTGGGGTCGCTGGCCCAAGATTGATGTGTCCATCAAACCCTCCGCCATGTACTCGCAGATGAGCCCATGTGCGTTCGATCACTCGGTGGCCAGGGCCAGGGACCGTCTCAGGTTGATTCTGCGCAAGGCCGTGGGCCTTGGAGCGCATATCTGCCTGGATATGGAGCACTACGACCTGAAAAATCTGACGCTGGCCCTCTACCAAGGACTTCTTGAAGAACCGGAATTCAGCGGCTACCCTTACACGGGGACAGCGATTCAGGCCTACCTGCGTGACAGCGAGCGGGATCTTCATGCGATCGTTGACTGGGCCAAGGCAGGAAACCATCGGCTGAAGATCCGATTGGTGAAGGGGGCCTACTGGGACGCTGAAACGGTCTGGGCCGAGCAGCGGAACTGGCCTTCGCCCGTGTTCCGGTCCAAGCACGAGACCGATGCCAGTTTTGAAAAATTGGCACGCACCCTCCTCCAAAACAGCGAGTGGGTGGATCTGGCCTGCGCGTCCCATAATCTCAGGTCCATTGCATACGTCATCGAGTCGGCCAAGGATTTGGATGTCCCTTTGGACAGGGTGGAATTTCAGGTCCTCTACGGCATGGCGGAGCCGGTCCGAAACGCGCTCCGCCGGGCCGGGCTGGCTGTCCGACTCTACACCCCCATCGGCGAAGTGATCCCCGGCATGGCTTACCTGGTCCGCCGCCTCCTTGAAAACACGTCCAACGAATCCTTCCTGTGGCAGAGCTTCGGGGAGGGAGAGCCGTTGGAACGCATGCTTCAAAAGCCAACGGAGAAAAAGCCGGAAGCGGTGAACGCCACGGAATCCCAGGAGCCTTCATCCGTGGATGCGGACATGCCCTTTCAGAACGAACCCAACTGGGATTGGAGCTTGCCCGAGCATCGGACCCTTTTCCGGAAGGCCCTCGGTCGGATCAAGAAGAAAATGCCCTACCGGATTCCGCTTCGGATCAACGGCAAGGAGGTCAAAACCAAGGAGACGTTCCTTTCCGTGAACCCCAATGCACCCGATGAGCGAATCGCCGTCTCAGCCTCCGCGGCGGAAGAAGACGTGGCAAAGGCACTCGATGCCGCCAAGCATGCCTTTTCGCGGTGGAAAGACGTGGACCCCAGGGATCGTGCCGGCTATCTCCGGAAAGCTGCGGCGGTGGCAAGGAAAATGCGTTACGACCTTGCGGCCCTTCAGGTCTACGAGGTGGGAAAGGCCTGGAGTGAGGCTGACGCAGACGTCTGTGAGGCCATCGATTTTCTGGAGTACTACAGCCGCGAAATGGAGCGGCTTTCTCGACCGAGGCCCATGATGCGGGTTGGCGGCGAAACCAGCCACCTCTATTACGAGCCTTGCGGCGTTTGTGTCGTTATCGCACCCTGGAACTTTCCCCTCGCCATTTCCACAGGGATGACTTCAGCCGCACTGGTGACGGGAAACACCGTTGTCTACAAACCCTCCTCCAACAGTGTGGTGACCGGATCCATGCTTTACACCCTCTTTGAAGAGGCCGGGATCCCCAAAGGGGTCTTCAACTTCCTGCCGGGCGCCGGGGGCCGAATCGGCCAGCTTCTTGTGTCCCATCCCGATGTGGCGATCATTGCCTTCACCGGGAGCCGGGACGTGGGGCTGGGAATTATCGAGGCGGCAGCCCGGGTCCGGGAAGGAAGCGATCGCGTCAAAAGGGTGGTGGCCGAGATGGGCGGGAAAAACGCCATCATACTGGATGCCGATGCCGATCTGGACGAGGCGATCGTCCATGTCATCCGATCCGCCTTCGGCTATCAGGGCCAGAAATGTTCTGCCTGCTCTCGGCTGATCGTGCTCGAAGACAACTACGAAAAGGTGCTCGACCGCCTCAAGGCCGCCCTTCTGAGCATCGAGGTGGGCAATACGGAGGACCCCAAGAACTTCATGGGAGCGCTGATCGACCGGACGGCCATGGAAAAGGTCCTCGACTACATCGAGATCGGGAAACACGAAGGCCGGCTGCTTATCTCGCGAACCGAGCCCTCCGCCCAAGGATATTTCGTTCCCCCCACCGTCTTCGTGGATGTCCGAGCGGACCACCGGATTGCCCAGGAAGAGATCTTTGGGCCCGTCCTTTCCGTCATCAGGGTGAAGGACTTTGATGAGGCGCTCCGGGTCGCAAACCGAACGCCCTACGCGCTTACCGGGGGGGCTTTTCTCCAGGAGCCCGGCCAACATCGCACGGGCGTCCCGTGAGTTTCGCGTCGGGAACCTCTACATCAACCGCGGCTGCACGGGGGCCATCGTCGGGAGGCATCCCTTTGGTGGGTTCAAGATGTCCGGGGTGGGCTCCAAGGCCGGCGGCCCCGACTATCTGCCCCAGTTCATGGTGCCGAGAAACGTCGTGGAAAACACCATGCGGCGGGGCTTTGCCCCCGGAGTCGAATAGCGATGACAAGAAGATCTTTTTACACAGTCAGAGGTCACTCGCACGCAGCCTGCATCATTTCGTTCCCGCCTTTCCTCCGGCCCCTTTCCCGGGAAGGACAAGCCAAAGGCCCAGGGCGGCCATGATCATGAGAAAGGCAGAGGATCTGTCCCATGGACAAGAATCCCAAGAAACAGCCCAAGCTGGGGGTCCGGCTCCCTGAAGAATTCCAGAAAAAAACGGAACACGCCGTAAAAGGCCAGGAACGCACAAACCAGGCCCTCCCGGTTTGAGATCCATATCCTTCAGTTTCCAGAGGATCAGGAACAGAACGAGCCCCTCCAAGCCCGCCTCATAGAGCTGCGAGGGGTGCCTGGGCAGGGGTCCGCCCTCCGGGAAGACCATGGCCCAAGGCACCGAGGACGGGCGACCGAAAAGCTCGCCGTTGATAAAGTTGCCGATCCGGCCGAGCCCAAGCCCCACCGGTGCCGTGACAATGACGCAATCGGCCGTGGCCCAGAACGGCAATTTTCTCCTGCGACAAAACAGGAACCCCGCGAGAAGCGTCCCCAACAGCCCTCCATGAAAGGACATGCCTCCATGCCATATGGCGAAGATCTCGATAGGGTGCCGGATGTAGTCTGCCAGGTCGGGGAACTGATAGAAAAGCACGTATCCCAGACGCGCCCCCACAATCAGGCCAATGGCCAGGTAAAAGATCAAATCCTGGAGACGCGCCCCCACCAGTCCCAGGGAACGGGCCTTGGGCTGCCTCGTAATCAGGAAATAGGCCCCGAGAAAGCCCAGGAGGTACATGAGGCCGTACCACCGAATCTGGAGCGGCCCGATCTTGATCAAAACGGGATTAATGGAAGGATATGGCAACATATGAAGATCGCGATTACCTCGTTTTGCCCCCTTGAAGTAGCATATTGCTGACTAGATTTGCCATGGCCCATATGGCATCCGCGGCGAGGTGGACCTCAACGGATCGGTCAAAAAGGATCGAAATCGTTGCCTGAAACTCATCGTCCCCTTTCCAGAGCAGGTAATGGAGCGGCACCTTTGGGAAGACTAAAAGCTTGTAGGCGGCATCCGCCATGGCCATGGATTGGCCGCCCAGTCTTTCCGCCGCGACTCTGAAGCCCTCCAAGTCGTGGCCGAACCGATCCACAAGGGGCCGCGTTCGGATCGCATGGGGGCCGGTAAAAAAATGGGCCGTTCGAAGCTCCTGAACGCTGACCGTCTCGCCCGTGGGGGTCTGAGGGCTGGCCGTGATGAGGTAGACCAGAGAGACCAGTTCCAGGAGGCTGTTTTCTATCCTCTCCCAGCCGTTTTCCGCCTGGCGCGAAATCGTGCGTCCACTGGGGTCCACCAGAAGGTGTCCTCCCAGAAAAGGCAGGATGAACCCGTGAGGCGTGTGGGGTCTGGCCCCGGCGTTTCTGCAGACCCGATCCGGATCGGCCTTTCCCAGGTCCTCCCAGTGCGCTGAAGGCACTTTCACGCGATTGCCCGAGGCTGCCTGGAGACTCGAACGCTCTGAACGTCTTCTTTCCTGCATCATCAGAAATCCCTGACTGAAAGGGTAGGGTCCCGACTTGAAGGCATGACACGGGAACCGAACGCAATCCCGCAGGCAGTAATCCACACCATTGGCTTCGGCGCATGCAAGCACCGGACAGACCGAGCCCAAAAGTCTCTTCTGGGCGGACATCTTCTTCCGCCCCTGACCGCTCGTTCCCGGTCCGCACGAGGAACACACCCCCGAATGATTCAGTCCACACGCGTCACAGTTGACGCCGCATGCGCCCGTGGGCATTTCCGCTCCCCAGTCTTGCATGATTCATAAGAGACACCATACCCAATGCTGACCGTATGCCGCAACCAAATTGTTGGGACCGTGCAGGGTTCTTGCCTTGACACCTTTTCCATGGAGATTCTAGAATCCAATGCAGCCGCCACCTTTTCATCGGTCCCGTCGCGGCCTCTTAAAGGAAGATCATGTTTGGACGATGGAAGCGGTCGAGGAAAAAGCTGCGCTACCCGGAAGAACTTGGGCCCGTGGTGGGCCGCACCTTCATTGGCGAGCAGGTTCACTTGGAAGGGATCATCCGGTGCAGGGAAGACCTGTACATTGATGGCTTGGTTGAAGGGACCATTGAACTGAAAGAACACCGGTTGACCGTTGGTGAGAAAGGGAGGGTGGCCGCAGAGATGCGCGTGCAAAATGCGACCATCAACGGCCAGGTGAAGGGCAGCATCCTTTCCCAAGGGAAGATCGAAATCACTCGTCTTGGACGTTTTGTGGGCCAGATAGAGGCCGGAGGGATCGCCGTGGCGGATGGCGCCTTTCTGAAAGCAGTGATCCGGTTGACCCAGGACCCTGCCGCCGATACGATCCCGGCCAATGGTCCATTGGAACAATGTCCCGCCTCTGGAGAAATCGATATGGAAGAGGCCCTCAGTCAGGGAAATGAGACGTGCGGGTCCGCCAAATGAAACCATCGCGCTCCCAGAATCGAGATAATGCCGGCCAAGACCTGTTGGACTATGCGAGCCATTCCCTGGCATTCATTATCCAGGAGTTGGCGGATCGGCCGGAAGCCCAGGCACTGGATATGGGGCCCGTTTGCAGCGAAAACATCGACTTCCTCGCCAGGCGGATTAACAAGCTCTTCGTGTTCGATTTTTTCCTACGGTGGGATCATTATCTTCGGGGAGGGCCGGAAGCCGCAAACCCCTGGCAAGACCTTGATTATGGGCCAGATCGATTTGATTGCATATTCCTATGGGATCTGCTGGATCGCCTGGAGGACCACGATGCAAGGCATTTGATGGACCTGTGCCATACTCTGTCAAAAACCGGGGGACTGGTCATGGTCTGCGCCTTCAACGATCAACGCGCTCAAAGGGGAGTGGACGCATTTGTTGTGTCCGATGGATTTCAGATCACGTTCCGACCTCAACCACACTTGAACCTCCCCCCCCGAACCCGACAAAACCGAGACATGATGGACCTGTTGACCCCATATTCGCTGGTAAAATCATTCATTTATCGAAATGGCGTCCTGGAGTTCCTTCTTCGCCGCGAGTAATCGGACGTCGGCCTTCATCGCTCACCTCAAACCCCGCGAATACGAATTGAACGAAGCGGCGCGGGTCGCTTATGGGAGAGCCTCCGTGAAAATCTCATCCATGGACCAGAACGAGCTCCTTTTCGGTGCGGATTCCACCCAAGGTATCGTGGCCATCGAACCTGCTGGAGAGCAGACCATGCGGCTTTTCCTCCGCGAAGACCGGGCTGTGAAGGTCAGGGAGGAGCCCTTCACCCCGTTCCTCCTGCTCGATGACCAAGACTTGATGAAGGGTTTCGATCGCCCGTTCCGGATTGAGCCATTGTCCGGTTCAGGGGCCTTTGGGTTCCTTGCCCTCTTTTCGTCCTGGGGGGACTGCCAGAAGGCAAAGACCCACCTCCAACAGACGAGCGGCGAATCCCCCTCTTCCCAGGCGGCACCCTACCTGTTTCTCTCCGATCCGGTCCTCCAGTACCTGCTCCTGACGGGAAAGACCTTCTTCAAAGGGCTCCAATTCGAGGATCTCCATCGGCTGGCCATGGATATCGAGACGGCCTGTACCCCGGGCTACGAATTTCCAAACCCTGAGAGAAAGGAAGACCGTATCATTTCCATAGCCCTCATGGACAACCGGGGCCACGCCGAGGTCCTTTTTGGCAAAGAAATGGCCGAAAAAGAGATGATCGAGACCCTCGGGGAAAGGATCGCTCAGCTGGACCCGGATGTGCTCGAAGGCCACAATTTTTTCAATTTTGACCTTGAATACATCCTGGCCCGAGCCAGGTTGAACCGCGTCCGTCTGAAGTGGGGTCGGGATGGATCCCCACCGAAGGTGAGGCGGTCACGGTTCACCGTGGCCGAGCGCATCATCGATTACACGCGCATGGAGGTCTTTGGCCGCCACCTGGTCGACACCATGTTTCTCCTGCAGTACTACGATGTAAGCGCCCGGGAGCTTGAAAACTACACCCTCAAGGCCGCAGCCAGACATTTCGGCCTTGCCGAGGAGGACAGGACCTATATCGAAGGGGACAAGATCCAATGGACCTACGACAATGACCCCGAGGCCCTTAAACGATACAACCTGGACGATGCCCGGGAAACCCTCGCCATTTCCGAACTCCTGGGATACCCTTTCTTTCTGCAGGCCAGGATCTTTCCCTATTCTTACCAGAACATCCTCGTACGAGGCAATGCCACCAAGATCAACGGGCTGTTAATGCGGGAGTACCTGAGAAAAAGGGCCTCCATCCCCAGACCAAAAGGAAAGAGCAGCTTCGAAGGGGGATATACGGATATCTTTCAGGAAGGCGTCGTACGAAATGTGCTCCACTGTGACGTGGCATCCCTTTATCCCTCCATCCTGCTTGCCTTCAACCTTGGGCCCACCGAGGACACGCTCGGGGTCTTTCCGAAGCTGCTGAAAGACCTGCGGGACTTCCGATTGGAGGCCAAGAGACGGGCAAAAGAGGCCCCATCCTCCAGAGAGCACGATTACTACCAGGCCCTCCAACAGACCTTCAAAGTGCTCATCAACTCCTTTTACGGATATCTCGGGACGGAGATTCACCCATTCTCAGACCCTGAAATCGCATCGGAAGTGACCAGAAAAGGCAGGGACCTCATCCGGCAGATGCTTGCGTGGCTCAAGAAGGAAGGGGCAGAACCGGTGGAAATCGACACGGATGGAATCTACTTCACCCCGCCTGAGGGTGTCCATTCCCATGAGGCGGCACAAACGCTGGTTGAACGGCTCTCGGAAAGTCTTCCCGCGGGCATCGAGGTGGAACTGGACGGCCTGTACCCCGCCATGTTCTCCTATAAGAAGAAGAACTACGCGCTTCTCGGCGAAGATGGAAATGTGGTGATCAAGGGAAGCGCCCTTCGTTCAAGGGGTATGGAGCCCTATCTCCGTGATTTCCTCTCCGATATGTTAAAATACCTGCTCGATGGCAGGGGTGAGGAAGTCCGGAATGGACTTGAAACGACGATCCAAAGACTCCAATCCCACGGGGTGGACATCCATCGTCTCGCCAAAAAGGAAACCCTCACCGACCCCCTCGATGTGTACAGGCAGAAGGTCAAAGCCGGCAAACGCAACCCCAGCGCCCCATACGAGCTCGCCCTGGCCTCCGGGAGGGATTTCAGACCGGGAGACCAGATTCTCTACTACGTAACGGGCCACAAAAAAAAGGTTAAGGTCTACGAAAACTGCAAAATGGCCTCCAGTTATGACCCTGCCCAGCCCGACGAAAATGTGGCCTACTATCAGGACAAACTGGTGGCCCTGGGGAACAAGTTCAAGCCCTACTTGCCGTGAAGGCGCCTTCCATCCGAGCGATCCGCTCGAAAAGGTGACGCTCCACCTTTATGCCTGAAGCCAGTTCCTCTCCCACAACGGATAAAAGCGGGCTGCACCCCCGTGGCCCCAAAACTTGCTGCAGCCTTGGACAGAGGTAGTTCACACAGAAGGCGTACCGCGCAATGAGCCTGCATCCGTCGTCACCCACAAAACGGCAGTGTCCCGGGAAGGCACCAACTTCCGGGATCTCCACACCCAGCAGGAGATTGATCAGAATCAGGGTTCGGTCGTACCACGCCTCCACTCCCTCAAAACAGCAACTGCCGCCAGGTCCTGAGGCGCAACGGCCGCAAGTGCGGTGAACCCCGCCTTCCCGCATGAAGTCGTTGGTCTTTTCTATGGCCGCCTGATAGTCGCCAAGCAGCTGAGTCAGCGTCTCATCGGCGGCCAAGGCCTTCCCGTATTTTTCATGATACCTTTTCGCCTCAGTGATTTCTTCATGGATCATGGGGTTTGAACCTAATACGCGGTATCGACAAACCCATTGCGCCTTCAACGGAGGAAGATCATCTTTTCCTTGACTTCCTTCCTCGGCACCGGAGCCGATGGGGCGGCGGGTCGGCCCATCAAAACGAGTGCCAGCGGGACCTCCTCAGGACCGATGCCCAGGATCTCTCTCAAGACCTTCTTGTCGTAGAGTGTGAACCATAACGTCCCCAGTCCCAGTGCATGGGCCGCAAGATGCATGTTCTGGATGGCTGCGGCACAAGCATGCTGATAACCCATAGGGCCATCCTCCATGAACTGATCCACACCGGACTTTTTCGGGTCTCCTACGACCGCAATCATGATCGGCACGCTTTTTAGAAAGTCCAGCGGATACCGGGCGAGCCATTTCCAGCCGCTCTTCTCCAAAGCCCATTTGCGGCATCGCTCGGCCTCTTGGCAGATTCTGGTCTTCAGATCAGCGCCCGCAATGACCAAGAAGCGCCACGGCTGACCGTTCAGCGGAGATGGCGCCCAATTGGCCGCTTCGAGCACCTTAACGATCTCATCCTCGCTGATGGCTTCTGGCGAAAAGGCCCGGCAGCTCCTTCTCCCTTTGATTGCATCAAAAAGTTCCACGCGATGGTCCTCCTTTCGTTTCATTGGCAAGCTTCAGTGAGACATTTCCCACCGAGCGTGAGGTATGCAGTGCGGCCCCCCTATGTGACAGGGCCGGCGCTAAAAACACCGAAGGAATCAAAGCGGATCGGCCTTATTACCGGCGCCCTCCCGCGGGGATGCCGCATTCAAGAGCGCCAGGTCCTCCGCCGACAACCATCCTCTTGAACCCTAACCTGCAACCGTCTATAAAGGCCAGAAATATATCATGGTATGTCAATGGAGGTTATCATGATCGGCATATTCAAGATAGACCATATCTGTGTTGCAGTGAAGGATCTGACGGAAGCCAAGGACCGCTGGGGACGATTGTTGGGCAAGCCTGAGCCGGACATGATCTACCGGCACCAAACGGAGTCCATTCATGTGGCCCGGTATGATGTGGGCGGAGTGGGATATGAGATCATGGCCTCCACAAAGGAAGGAAGCGAGGTCGACCGTTTCATCAAGAATCGAGGCGAAGGCATCATGATCATCGCTTTCAAGGTCCCGAACACCGAGGAAGCCATGAAGATCCTCAAAGAAAACGGCTTCCAACTGATTGATCACGAACCGCGTACTTGGCGTCAATCCCGATATGCCTTCCTGAGTCCCACGTTCATGAATGGTGTGCTTGTAGAAATCATCGATTGAAATTCAACCCTTCATCGGGCCGATGATTTCTAAAGGCCGCGCATTATCAACCCTAACCCGCCCGAGCCGGAACCAAACAGGATTCACGTGTCAGGTTTCGGGTTTCAGGCCTGACCCTTGAACACTGAAACCTGCAATCGGGACCGCTTTGCGCCCAATTTCACCGCTCAGGTACTAACGAGCCCTCGTTTCAACCACGACACGCCCTTTCAAACGTTCGAGAGAACCCATGCCGAATTGACGCAAACTGCCAAATTTATGGCGATATCATCAGATTCTACCGATGATGTCATAAACCAGTTCATCAAAGACAGGGCATGAATTCATCGGATTTTGACCAATTTGGTATGATAATTGCTTATTCGAAAATAGAACCACGACTTCGTTTCCGGAAAATGTTCGGGTATATCCCCCGACGCAGGGATTCTAATGCAGGTTGGACAAATCGCATCAAGAGAGACGGTGAAGCCCGCCAAGGCCATGAATGGACGGGCACCTGAAAAGGATTTCTCCCGGATCCTCCAGTCCGCCGGTAACGCTCATTTACCAGAGGATCCGTTATGCGCTGGCAGCCCTTCTCCTTTACCCGGAGAACTGGCTCCCCCTGGACCGGATAACCTGGTCTTCTTGGGGGCTGTTTCCTCTGAGACGCCGACGGTCTCCGATCTCCTCATTCACCACCCCGCTTTCAAGAGGGACCCCTGGTCCATTATCCATGCCGAGCCAAATCAGGGGAAACCTTTTAGGCGCATGAGACCTGGGACACGGGTTTACCTGAACCCTCAAAGTCACGAGCTTCTATGGACATCCGGAGATCCCAAATCGAATTCTCTGCCCGCCGGCCAGGCGGAAAAGGCATTGGGCGTCAAGCATCTTTTAGCCCTGGCAGGCTCCGGGCCTCTCCCGCATTCAAAGGAACCCATCCTCCTTGGAACCATCTCTTCGGAAACGCCGACGGTCTCCGACCTTCTCATCAAGCATCCCGACTATAAGAAAGATCCCTGGTCTATCATCCATGCCGAAGCAAATCAGGGGAAGCCTTTCACTCGCATGCCAATCGGCACCCAAGTCTCTTTGGACCCCGAAACCTCGGAACTGACTTGGGGAGAGCAAATTGAGAAAGAGAATAACACGAAGGTGGCATCAGCCATCGCAGGCAGTGAAGAAGTCACAAATTCCGGCCCCGAAGACGACCGCCTCTCCGAGGCCCTTGTTAAGGCAGTTGAGCCTCTCCTTGGAAGTCCTTATCAGAGACTGAATTGCTATGAAATGGTCGTGGCGGGGCTCAAGAACCTGGGCATTCGATATGGGGGGCGCGGCGGACTCGCAGAGAAACTGGTTCGTATGGCCGCGGCGAAGGGACTCCCAACCAACGCCTATTTCAACGGCGAGGGCCTGGTGGCCGTCTCAGGGCAACAGGTCTATTCAAAGACGCTGCCTAAGGTCATAAACCTCGATAAACAGGCAGAAAAGCTCTACCAGGAAATGGAGCCCCTTCTCCGCCGGGGATTTATCTTGTCCTTCTCGACGCCGACCCGGGGCCACACCGGGATCGTTTCGCGAAAAGACGAGCTTTGGACGTATATTAACTCGGGCAACATGGATCATACGGTCAAGGGCGGAATGGTCGCCAAGGGGGTGGGTGAGGAACTTCTGAAAGACGAATTGAAGAATTGGCTCCAATTGGCCGCCGAACGCAAAGAACCCCTTCAGATTACCCTTGGCCGAATCCAGGAGGCCAAAATCCAGGCGCATATGGCCTAGCGCCGTTTCCTCAGCAGGACGTGCTCCAGGAGAAGGACCAGGATAATCCCCGCAACGAGGCTGTTTGAAAGGACTGCTCTCAGATAGTCCGGCAAGGCAAGCGTCACGTTCTGTGGGAGAAAGCCCGCCATGGTGCCCATGAGAAGGGGAATACCGATCACGAAATAGTCCCTCGAAGTGAGCTCAGCAAGTCCCAGCGCAGCCATTCCGATTCCGATCTGTCCGCCCATGGCCACGCAGAGTGCGGCCCCCACGACCGGGCCCGGCACCATGGCAAGCACTGCCGCCAGTTTAGGGATGAGGGCTGCAACCACCATGATGAGGCCGCAATAGGTGATCGTATACCGGCTGGCAACCCTGTGCATCAAAATCACTCCAGGGCTATTGCTGTAACTCACTGAGCCCACAATCCCTGTCGCGCCACTGACCATCCCTGCAATACCGTTAATGAGAATCCCTCGCTTGAGACCCGAGTCCAGACGGTTCGGGTCTGTAATTCTCGCTGCGCTTTCGAGACTCCCCACGCTGTTGACCATGACCGCCACATAGGCAAATACAAAGGCAAGCACGGTCGGCCAGTGAAAACTCGGCACGGAAGGAATCCACGTCCCAGGCAGGGAAAACCATGCGGCAAGACCGACCGATTCGCTGCTGAGGTGTCCCATGGCCAAAAACGCCCCGGAACCAATGGCCATACCGATCAGGACCGACACGCTTTTCGAGAGGCCCTTGAGCCTGTAAGAAAGTGCGGCCATCAAGAGGACGCAAAGGAGGCTCAATGTGAGGTTGACCGTGGTCCCGCCGTCATGGCCGTTCCCCTGGCCCGTCATGAAGCGCAAGAGCGCCGGAAGCAGTCCCAGGGCAATCAGGATCAGGACCACGCCAGTCACATTAGGGGTAAAGAGCGTGAATACCCGTTTGATCTGTCCTGACAGGACAAGGGCTACCAGCAGTGCCCCGCCGATCATCATCCCTCCCTGGATGGCTGGCAACCCATTGGGTGCGGCAAGAACAAAAGCAAGAAGGAGCGCCGTTGACGGTCCTTCCAGGAGTGGGTAACGGTGGCCCCAAAGAGTCTGAACGGCCGTGAAAAATCCTGCGATCAGAAGCGTCAATTGGAGGAATCTGATCTGACCGCTACCGCCGAGTTGAATCGATCCCGACGCGATGGTGGCCACGATAATCAGGGCGGGGAACATCATGAAGGCCCATTGAAAGCCATAGAGCACAGCCAGTGAGAGGGGCGGGTGCTCGTCGATGTCGTAGAGGTAATCGGTTTTTGCAGCGTGCATTTTCATGTGTATTGATCTTTCCGGCTTCGATAACGCTTATCTTTTTAGTTCCTGCTTTACGGCCAATCCCAATTTTTCGATCAGGTAGGGCTTTTTCACATAGTCCCCCACCCCCAGCCTCCGGGCCTCCATAACCCTATCAGACTCAGAAAAACCGCTCGTAATAATGGCCTTTTGCCCAGGATGGATCTCCAGGACCCGCCGATAAGTCTCAAACCCGTCGATTCCCGGATCCATGATCATATCAAGGACCAGCAGGTCCGCAGAATGATCCCGCAGGTATTCTACCGCATCCTCCCCACTTTTCACGGTGACCACCTTGTAGCCCAGCTTCTGCAACATCTCCGTCGCAATCTCCCGCTGATCCTTTATGTCGTCCACAACCAGAATGGATTGGCCCTCGCCCATGAGATCTCTCATGGAAACAGGCCGCGTCTTATCTGCCATTTCTTGCCTTGTCACCGGAAAATAGAGCCTAAAGGTCGTCCCTCGTCCCTCTTCACTCTGCAAATCGATGTGTCCTTTGTGATCCCTGACAGTCCCCCAGACCACCGCCATGCCAAGCCCTGTCCCACTTCTACCCATCACCTTCTTGGAATAAAAAGGCTCGAAAATCCGCTCCCGGTCCGCGGGGGATATGCCGATTCCCGTATCCGAAACCGTCAGCACCACATAGTCCCCCCGTTCTATGGAATCATAACCGTGGATGAATTGCTCCACATATTGATTTTCGGTCCGGACGGTGATGGCTCCACCCCCCGGCATGGCCTCCGCAGCATTGGAGACCAGATTCATGATGGTCTTGGACAGATGAACCGGCGAGCCAATCATGTTCAACAGGTTCGGTATCCAATTCCGTAACCACCTTCGCCGATGGGTGGTGCTCAATCAGCCTCATGAATTCAGGGCTCTGAAGGTAATCAGTGATGATCTGGTTCAAATTGACCACTTCGGTAACGGCAACGCCTCTTCTGGCAAGGGTAAGCAAATCTTGGACGATCTGTGCGGCTTTCTCCCCCGACTTCTGTATCGTGAGGATCGGTTTTCGGAGGCGGCTGTCCTCGGGGAGATCCATCAATAGCAATTCAGGGTACCCGACCAGGCCGGAGAGGATATTGTTGAGGTCATGGGCGACCCCTCCCGCAAGCGTCCCGAGGGCTTCCATTTTCTGAGACCTCTGAAGCCTTGCCTCAAGCTCCCGCCGCTCTTCCTGCGCCCGCTTCAGCTCCGTAATGTTATTGCCGATACAAAGGACTTCTTTGAAATCCTTTTCGTTTTCGGAAATGGGCTTGTATGTCCAGGTGATCCAGACAGGCTGGCCAGCTCCTTAAGACGTTTTCGGTTTCTGTTACGATGGGCCTTTCGGGATCCCTCAAGAGATCTTTGATCAGCCCCTCGAATGCTCGAGAATCCTTTTGCGTTCGCCGCAATATCGTGCCAATAACGCTCTTTCCCAAGCACCTCCTCTTCACCATATCCAAAGAATCGTTGGGCAAATTCATTGAAGAAGGACGACTTGTCCATCAATATCGATACGCATAATAATACTGTTGGCGTTTTCTACCAAATCACGATATTTCTTTTCACTCTCTCTCAATTTTTGAAACGAACTAGCGTTGGCCATGCTCACTGCAGTTTGGGAAGCTACGCCCATTAACAAATTTATGTCACTCTGCGTAAGAGGCCTCTTCGTCTCCCGGTTGTCTACGGCTAGTATTCCTAATGAATTCCTTTCATAGACGATCGGCACACAAATAAGCGACTCCGCTCCAATCTTAGAAGCTGATCTCGAGACTCCTTTTTGACAGATTCCCTTTATCTTCTTTTATATCAGTTACTAGGAACGGATTTTGCTCCCTGTAGGCGCGCACAAAAACACCTTTAGAATCCGGCTTATCAAGGTGGAACTCAGCAGACGACAGGAATATCTCCTCTTCTTCATCGTGACCATATCCAGCGCTATAAATGAGCTTCCCTTCTCTAGCGAGCATAATCGTCCCTCGATCAAAGTCGAGACGTCTTTCCATAACTGCCGCTATCGCGTGAACCAATGCCTCACTGTCCAGAATAACAGACGTTGCCTGACCGATCTCCTGAACCACCAAGGCATTATTATACCTTACATTCAATGAATCAAGGTGATCACGCGCTGCGTTTCCCTGGGCATGGATGGTCTTCTTTAACTCTCCCTTCTCAAAATAATCTGACAAAAAAGAAAGGGATAAGGTCATAGAAAAAAAAACCAGGAAGAATATCGGCCATCTTCCAATAGGGAATGCGAAAAAAGTACACAACAGGCCCAAGAAAGACACAATAATAAAATAGTTGCGAACACGTCTCCACAAAAGAGAGCGTCCTATCTCCCAGGTAATGACATACCTCATTTCCCTTCTCCCCTATGAAAGCATTCGGATGTTCGATCTCAGCAAATTTCTCAGTAAAAAGTTTGGCGAGAGATTCAAACATACCAAGTCGGTTCTCGCATTGGTTTGGCTTTTCCTTCACTCCTGCTTTCGGAGTACTAACAATTTCAACTTGATTTGGCCCGAGTTTCTTCGCTTTGAGGTTTGCACCACGACTCATAATGGGATAAAGCTTCTCCATCAAAAGATAAACGGATGCGAGACTCATAAGTCCAAGCACAATCTGTTTTCTGGGACCCAGTGCTTGCGAAGAAAGCGCATAACGTCCAGCATCCCGCGCAATATTTGAATTTCCCGTTCGTTGCTACCAAAGCCTGGTAAACCGATCTACTTCTAACTGAGTAAACCAATGCCCTTCGTCCTCAACCTCATAGTTGTTAATCCCAGCAACTTCTAATAGACGCTGTCGATCGATATCGGGACGGGTCCTAATCAAGTATTCAAGGTATATCTTGACTACTCGGCTATTATAAATTTTGCCCTCATTTTCCATATGCAGATAATCACATTGGAATTCTTACAATTCTTCGCGTTGCAATAAATGTCAATCTTCTCAAGAAGGCGCCTCAATAGCGCGAATAATATCAACCTCCAGCATATTTCACCTAAACAGCGAAGCCTACCAATGACAAAGGGAGTCTAATACAAAGGTAATCGCAATTCGCGTTGCATATATGCAATAAATTTTTCTATGAATTTCCCATTATAAATCCATGCATAGTAATATTTTTCTTGTTGAATCCCACTTTCTGATACATAATTATTTGGGTAAATCATAACAGGTATGCTCTTCTCCTTATAAAGAACCGCCAATTCCCGAAGCGCTTCAAAAAGAATACTCTTGGGTAGATGTTTAGGGGTTGTGACAAAGACCTTTATCCCATTCAGAATGCCCGAAAGATTCACTCCTGGAGATGCCTGATTTACAAATAACACGGCGTGAAGCTGCCCTTTGGACTTTAGGGAGTATGCACACAATCTTCTGTATAGTCCAAGGCTGTTGTAGGCCTCTTCCAATAGAAACATACTCCCACCTCGCATCAATCCCATAGCCCTTAAGAGCAAACCACCGGAACCGATTGTAAAAACTCTCAAGATCTTCCGTATCCTCCTCCGAAAGTTTTTCTAGGGACCAATTGTCTCCGAGGCCTCTCACTGAACTTTGCGGAGTCTTCGAGCGTCAGATACGAAAACAAATCCATTGAACAAATCTGGGCGCTGTCTTCGATTCGGCGAACCCACCAAAAACGCGCATGGGAAACTCGCTTTCAGGTCGGAAGTAGCACATCAAGTATTCCATGTTTGCTGAAGGGAGTCGATGCATGTCAAGGAGATAATGCGTCACGTCCCTAAGAACATCTAAACCAACACGCCGACCATTCATCGACCTGGTGGCGTGATGCTGAATCATCCACGTCTTATCGTAGGCTCGCACCATGGACATATGCGCAAAGATTCGACTATTCTCCCGATAAGTAAAATGCCTGGCTATTTCACAGTTCTCATCATACATTTTATTGTAGGTTTTCTTTAATTCATCAGCGCTTAACTGAATGTTTCTATATTTCTCAGGATACAAGAATCCTGAATCAAAGAAAAACTCCCAGAGTGCATCCATGTCAACCGATGTCGAGACGTGCGCGCGTGGATCTTGGGTATGGACTAATAAATGACTCAAACTACTGAAGTCCATTATGTCCATATCTGTAAATTGAATCCCGCATCGGACCTTGTTTTTTTGTTCCTCCACTCGATATATCACTTTCCCGGAACAGTTCAAGGGTTTGCTGCCTGACAAATACAATTTTAACTCAGATATTCGCATGCCCGGCATTAGGACGCTTTCATCCCCCGATTCATATACAGAAAGCCCCGACGTCGAAATGTCAAAAATCTCGAATCTCATACCTTTCCCGACTATTGGATGGTCAAAATCCATATACGGACAAGGTTTCATTCTTATGCGGGGACTGCGGACCTCTATCTTTGAACTGCCTTTGGTGTTGCTCTCGGAAGAGGTCACGACAACTTCTCCCTGTCCAATCCCTATATGGCCTCTGATGTATCTGCACACTCCCGAAAACAATACAGTCTGGTCTCGGCGAAGCACAACAAAGACAGGTAAATCCTCGTCAAAAGAGCGACAAATCCGACTTGACTCTGCGCTAAGACTAACTCGAAATCCCAGTGGACTGAAATCCCACAATATGCCCATTGTTCTAGGTTTACCTTGAATGAACTCAGCCACTATCCCATGACAGGCATGTCTCCTGGCCCGTCTTTGACCGATTACACAGCTTGATCCTGGCAGAGCAAACGAAAAAGACTCATTACTTATTTCCTTTGTGTTGCATGAAATTCTTATGACTGCCTTTCCCTCAAAGAGCAGCAATTCGAGTATCTCGATATCCTCTATATTGTACTTTCTTCTATCCACCTACACGTGAGCATGTCACCGTAACACGGTTCAGGACTAACATTTAAATAGCTATGCCGCCCGTCTGTTTTGAATTGTACGTGTGCAATCAAGTACCCGCTCAAAAAATGAATATGATTAACTTTGTTTGCTAACTCTTTCTTGCTAAGCGACTGATCACCTGAATGCGCTGTCCTAGATGATATTTCACTAGATATAACGAATAGGGAATTAGGAACACTTATATCCATAGATCATTCGACCACTTTTAGATGCCTGGGCATGATACCTTTCCATTTTTTCGAGGCGTTTTGCCTACGGTTTACGTCCCCTGCAAGCAATCACCGGGGTATATGTGAACCTCCTAGGATCTGAAAAAAAACAATTGAATTCGCGGCGGTACCCGTCAAATCCACCCTCAAATTCATCGAACGAATAACTTGACTTTTTTGCGGCAACTTCCACTTTTCTTCTCCAGTTGTAGGCATCGGTGTTAGAAAGCTTACCCCAAAAAAGATGGTGCATGGATACGTCAACTTGTATCTCTTCTTACCCAAGATCATAAAGGTAGGAATAGAGCTTTCGCCCGCTGTAGGGGTCAAAATTGGCGTTCTTTTCTAGGTTTGCCATGATACAGAGGATGGCGTTGTTGAGCTTTGGCGATATACCATAGTGGCTAAGGCAGTTATGGTCCAGATCGATAAGGCACAGGATTCCCTTATTCTTGAGCACCTTGGCAATATTCCTGACAATATCGAAACTGGTGGTTCTGTAATGCTCAAGGACGAACCTTACCCAAATAAAATCGAACTCGCCCAGGTGAGACATGGAATTTCGCATATCTCCTAATAGATACTCTACACCTTGGTTTTGGTAATGGGATAAGGCGTGCGTAATACGCTGATTCGATATATCGATTCCAATGACAGAACCGTCAGGCTTGACCAGCTCGTTCAGATGGAAAGAGTCTTGCCCGGTCCACACCCATGTCTGCGACACGCATACCTGGCTGTAAGCCCGCCCATAGAGCCTGTCGCTTAATAGTGTCGGGATCTGTCTTGAGGTCCAACCGGATCGCTTCCTCCTCGCCCTCCATAATGTAATGGCTATAATCCATTTCCAAATCCATGCATTCCACCGATCGAAGGCTTTCTAACGCAGTAACGATTGGTCACTTGTACAGACGACATACCTCATAGAATATTTTTGAGGTAGGACGTTAAATCGCAACTCTGGAAATATGAGATCGGGGATATTCAACGTGTTCTTAGCAAAGGCGAACACTTGGTCGTAATTGAATTGAAGATTCGCCTTCTTGTAGTACTCTGCAAACAATCTTTTTGGCCTGAAATCTCTGTAACGGCAAGTAACATTTGTCAAGGGAATTGAATTTTGTAAGATAGTCTCCAAAATAATCTGGTCGTTGTATCGTATCAACGGTTTAAATATGGCCAGGCCGCTCTTAGTCTTAACCAAGGGTAAAAGCGCTGCGATATTTCAAGAAATCTGGCTTCAGTGGGCTTTATTTGCATTTTGCTAGGGGCATCGGGTCGAGCGTAGACTCCCCCCCAGTATATGTTCGATGGTTGCACTCACTAAATCCCACAGGGAATAGTTGATCACGAAAACGGTTTCATTCCAATCGTATCCTCCTTGTTTAAAATGATCTATGAGACCGCCCTTTTTCGTTCGATTGCAGACAAAACACGGACTAACTCCATCGCGGATTGCCTGGTTCAGTAAGTCGTCCGAACGGTCAACCTCATGCCAAGTTATACACATGCCTCTTCCGGACCAATAAGCATCCAACCTCTTTATCTCGTCCTTTGTCAACACATGGAGGGGGAACACTCCTGCCCGAGCCTCAAGCACAAAACCGTATTCGTGCGCAGCCTGGATCATGAAGTGCAGCACCACCGAAGAGTCCTTGCCACCTGAATAAGTAAGGATAACGCGCTTATTGGAAAGGTTTGACAAAAATGGTTTATTATCAGCTTTCCAAACTGCGTAAGTAAGTTGCGAAGACAAATCATCCTCTCCCTGGAATAAAGTAGGAATGTTAAGTTAATATCGACATTTCAAATACTTGCCGGATCGGTCTATTCGTACCGCCTAATAGAACTCAGCCAGTCCTGATAACCGATAAACATACTTTTCGTCAATTGTCAATTTGATCCGAACGGTTTGATCATATTGTCATAAAGCTCTCGGGGGTAGATTTGGGTACAGTGGCAACCCCTGAGCCTTTTTGAGCGGGCAATGTTTGCTTGCGCAGAGGGTAGCTGGACAATATTCTTCTGTTTTTCATGGTTTCGAGTCCAGAGTTTCACTGATCTAATGGCGCGAATATTTCTATACCTGAATTTTGCACGTTGATGATTCTTTAAAAGAAAAAACCATCTGGATTTCCTGTTATAAAGGAGTTTGCAGAAAAGAATTCCTAGAAACAGGAGGTAACCCAGATGGTTAAGAGACGAAATAAGAATACCAGGAAAAGGCGCGGGCGTAAAGGTTTTAGACAAGGCGTGGCCGAGCCCAGGAAAATAACGGCTTCCACGGTTTATGAGACTTGCAGGGAACGGCTGAGCCCGTTTGGCGGCCTTTTGGCATTGATCAAGTTTTTGGATCTCATGGGGTTTGAGGAGATTTTCGAACAGACTATCGGGCGCCTGCAAGAGCGCCCAAACTGGGCCACTACCGGATGATTTTGGGGATTCTGATCCTTTTGTTTATCGGATTCAACCGATTGTGGCATTTTGTCTATATCCGATTGGATGCCATGGTGTGTGGTTTTTTTCAACTGTCCTGCTTGCCTGCTGCAAGTACTTTCTGGCGGTATGTGGATAGCCTCGGGATCAATCAAGCCCATTCGATGCTCAAGATCATGAGTGTTCTGCGTGAGCGTGTGTGGCAGCAATGCGGTTTGAAATATCGAAAGATCCACGTGAGCCTGGATACCACGGTGGAAACGCTTTACGGAAATCAGCAGGGTGGTCGTAAAGGGTATAATCCCAAAAACCGGGGCAAGAAAGGATATCGTCCGATCCTTGCTTCATCGATGAAACCCGAGAGTATCTGGCAGGGAAACTGCGCAAGGGTGAGACCCTGAGCGGAGAGGAGGCGGCCGCTTTCATTCGGGCCATGGCCAAACACCTCCCTAAATGTGTGAAGAAGGTGTTGTTGCGCGCCGATGGAGAATTTTTCAGTTGGGAAAGTGTTCATGCCGCCATCGAAGAGGGTTTTGAGTTCATTATCGCCAACAAAAGGGCCCAGCCTCCCTTTGATCCAAACACTTGGTACCAACCCTGGAAGAGAAAGCCCTACCAGTACAATAGCTGTGTGTATCAGCCGATGGGGTGGAAAGAGAGGTGCCGGTTTGTGGCCATGCGCATCCCGAAAGAGGAGACGCTTTCCTCTCAGGAGGAACTGTTTGAAGAAGATCGCTATACATATCGTATCTTTTGCACCAGTCTTAAGGCCTTCCCACAAAGTCATCGAAAAGTATGACAAGCGGGCCGATGTCGAGAACCTGATTGGGGAGGCAAAACGGGAGGGGCTTTCGGCCATTCCCTCGACCAAGTTCAAGAACAACTATGCCTACCTTCAGATCGTCATGATGGCCTATAACATCTGGCGCTATTTCAAGATCATGGCTCAAGGAAGTTCAAAGGATGCTCCTGTTCCCGACCACGAGCCATTAAAGAGCATTGAGGACCACACGATCCGGATAGCCCGATTGAAGTTGTTACTGATCGCCGCAAAACTGGTCTTTCATAACAACCGTGAGCAGGTCAAGTTTTCAGTTCATGATACCCGAGTGCCAGCGATGCAACGATTCCTCAAGTTCCTCGATACACAGCGGGCAAGGCCAAGACCTTGGATTCAGGGAAACTTATTCCCTTCCCGGTTTTCCTTGGCTCGTTCATAGGCAAAAAATTTCTTGCACGAGGAGGGCACAAAAAACCGATCGACCCAAGACTCAAAAGAGTAAGCCTGTGACGACAAAAAATGAAATAGGAGTCATTAAACTCTACAAGGATCACTGCGTGCAAAATTCAGGTTATATCGAGGTAATTTCAAAAGTCCTGGATGAAACGAAATATTTTTCGGAAATTGCCCAAAAACAATGAATATCCTATTGAATAAATTAAGAAAGTGCTCTATTACCTTCTTGATTTCCGCAAACCAAGAAAAGGACGGTAAATATGAGCACTCTCTTTGGCATTTGGAATACCATACAAACACAACTTTTTCCATGGTTAGAGGAAGAACTTGATCCACTTTCAGATAAGGAACGGGAATTCGTACAGGTTGTTTCCTTGCTCGATTTGCCAAGCCACATGAAGGAATTCCGTTGGCGAGGGTTCGGGCGAAAGAAAAAAAGTCGCATCAGCATGGCAAAAGCCTTTGTCGCAAAATCAGTTTATAAGTTTGAAACCACCGATATTCTTATCGAATATCTAAATAAATGCAAAAATATCAGGCGACTATGCGGATGGGAATTCGCATCCGAAATACCATCGAGCGCGACGTTCTCTCGGGCATTTGCAGAGTTCGCGACATACAGCCTGGGACAAAAGGTTCATGAGGCAATGGTTAAAAAGCATTGTGGTCAAAAGCTTGCTGGCCACATAAGCCGGGACGCCACCGCCATAGAGGCGCGTGAAAAACCGGTGAAAACAGAAGCATCTGAAGAAGCGCCAAAGCCCAAGGGCAAACGCGGACGTCCCCGTAAAGGCGAAGTTGTTCCTCCCAAACCACCGAAGCGTGTAGAACTACAAGCCACTAGGAGTTTGGAAGAGAATTTAAAGGATTTGCCGACCGCCTGTAACGTTGGCACCAAAAAGAACAGCAAAGGGTACAAGGAAACCTGGATCGGCTATAAACTTCACCTTGATTGCATCGATGGAGATATTCCCGTCAGCGCCATCCTTTCATCGGGTTCATTGCATGATTCCCAGGTTGCGATACCCCTTGCACAGATGAGTTCCGAACGGGTTAGCAATCTTTATGATTTGATGGATGCGGCTTATGATTCACCGGAAATTCATGCATTCAGCAAATCGTTGGGGCATAGGCCGATCATTGATAGTAACCCGAGGCGCGGGGAAAAGATTCTTATGGACCCCGCAACGAAGTCCCGTTTTGCGGAAAGAAGCAGTGCCGAAAGAGTCAATTCCAATCTCAAGGACAATTACGGCGGCCGCTCTGTCAGGGTAAAGGGGGCTTCAAAAGTAATGGCTCACCTGATGTTTGGTATCATATCAATTACAGCCATGCAGATATTCCGATTGCTTCAATGACAAAGAGCGAATTAACTTATTGATATAAAAGCGTTTTAAGTAAACATAGGGCAAAATGTTGCCAAAAATCGGCATTTTCAGGCTTATGAAAGCTTATCAATGAATTTTTGTGCATTCACTATGCTCGTTCTTGATGAAAATTGATGTCCCGGTCTTTTTTTAAGGCCTGGCTCCGACGTTTTGAAATTGGCTCATATCTTATTGAAATATCTTGACTATTTTGGTATTCTTTGGCAAAATTATTTAATGAATGCAAAACTACTTTCATGAAACGCCTGCACTTGCGTGACCTGGGAACCTCATGGGAAAAGACATAAGGGCATTTTATGGCTGTTATAATTGGAGGTTAAGAGATGGCTCTTGATGCCATTATCATATCAGATTCAGGGACTGACGGTGTTTTATGGGAGCAACCCTTTGCGCCTTAAACTGAAAAGCAGAACTGCAGACATTCGTTGATTTTAAGTTATCTGAACGGCAAGGGTAAAATCGTAAAGCCTGTCGAGGGTGATGGCAAAATGAGTTGGGCTTCGGCACCGAAGCTGAATGGAATTTACTTGGTCGATTATCTAACCAAGCGACATTTTGATGTCGAACTCATACAAGTTTTCTACGCAGAAAAGGCATTATTCCGAAAATTGCTGAATGGTTCGCCGCGTGCAGTAATCATATCTACAACATTTATACTGGGCAAGAAGGCACTGTTTAGCCTTGTTCATGATATACGTTCCATGGCTCCTGACATCTTCATCATCGCGGGAGGGCCACTAGTTTGGATGTCTTACCTCATTCTCGATCGCTCCCGCGACCCAGATTATGACACGTCATCCGCTAGGGATGATTTCCTTTTCCTTGGTTCTGATAATGAGCCGGCTGTGGACCTGTATATCGTCGACCCGGGGGGAGAACAGATCCTCTGTGAAGCATTGGAAAGACTAAAGCTCGGGAAAACCCTAGATGACCTGCCCAACTCTGCCCGGAAAGCGAAGGCCGGTTATGATTTTTCCCGGATAACCAGCGGAGTTTCTAGACACGATGAGCAGGGATAGATTGGGAATCGGTGCCGAATGCGATTTTCAATTCTGCGTTATTCCTCTGCAGGCCAGTTCCGGATGCCCATATCGTTGTGCCTTCTGCAATTTCGTCAAAAACCGAAAGTTGACCAACATAAAACCCTTGAACCGCCTCGTTTCAGAACTAAAGGCGGTATCCAAGAGAGGTGCTCGTTACGTTTGGTTCATTGACGATAATTTCAGACTGGGGAAACATGATCTGAATGCGGTATGTCAACAACTAATTGATGAAGAGATAAGTGTCCGGTGGATGACCTTCATTCGAGCCAGCGCCTTGAGGGATGTTGACGCCCAATTACTCCGCAAGGCAGGATGCTTCGAAGTCCAGCTAGGTCTTGAGTCTGCAGATCCCCAAGTTTTGGTGAACATGAACAAAAAGGCCACTCCAGCGCTATATTCTTCGGTAGTTAGCAAACTGCTTTCAGCCGGTATCAATTGCTCCTGCTATTTCATTTTCGGATTCCCGGGCGAGACCAATGAAAGCGTGAAGCGGACTCGGGATTTCATTCTAGAGCACCAATTTCCGGAGTTGAGGGGAATCTGTCTTGGTCCCTTTTTCCTTTCATTTTAAGCCCGTTGAGCCCTATATATGAACCTCAGATGAGGAAGTTATACGGCCTGTCAGGCTATATGCAAAAATGGCAGCACCAAACTATGAATTCCGAAGAAGCTCGGGATCATGTGGTCAAGACCTTTCTTTCCATAGGAAACTCGGGTCCCATTTATCGCGGAGACAATCAGGATATGTTGCAGACACTGGGTCCTATGAAGCGAAAAGACTTCGAGGCCGTCCGCCAGAAACTCGCAAGGGCAACTTTTCAAGGTGAAATGGAGACAGAGGATGTATTAAAATATTTTTGTTTTCTAAAATCAAAGATAACAAGAGCCAAATATTAATAATAGAAAGCGTGCAAGGCATATTTTAGACGATGCAAAAGCCTCCGTCTCAGGGAAAGGGGAAGAGGATTGAAATGCTCAAGAAAATAATCTGAACAATGCTTCCTAGCCACCTAGCCACCAATCGAGGCCAACAGGATTAGTGCTCGCAGGGTCTTATCAGCCGTTTGATATTACCTTCGAGCAGACCTGCCCACGCTGCCACCCCTTAGGCATTTCCCACTCTAAAGCTCTTCACGAATTGAAAGAATACTTCTACATCCTTATCAAAATAATATCTCTCTGCGGCAGAATACCGGATGTTATAAAACGAATCTCCGTCCAGAAAGCCATAATATATGGTTTTGATTCTTGGTCCGGTCTGGTTTTCGTACGAAAATTGAATCCTGAAGCCCTGGTGTCCACCAATCTCGACCAGGCTTTGCGCTGTCACTTCCAGACCATAAAGAGAATGATCTGAGGTGAATTCATTAAGGAGAACCTTTGCCGCCTCCTCGGGCGTCATCCCCTTTTGCAATCTGATCTTGCTGTGTTGAAAGGGCTGATCCATCTGGCGCCTCTGGGCGAACATGTACTGGAGGAAGGGCCCGTCTTTCGAGATGAGGAGATAATCGGTGCTGTTCAGCTCCATCCACCCCTGGGGGATCTCGACCACAAAATTCTGCGATGGACGACTCGTACCTTCCGCCGGCCTCCTTCCAGGTGGACGCGCACCCGGCAAGGAAGATCAGCATTACGAGGACAGTCAATTTTTTCATGTCAGGTTCCTCCTGTGGACCGCCATTTTTCATCTAAGACTGTTACGCCGTAAAGTTTGTACTTCAGGTCGCCCTTTTTGGTCTCCTATATCCAAAAAAACTAGGCTCCCAAGGCTTCCCTCGATTATCCCCCTGAATCCGGGAATGAAGCAAGAAGGCTGTACACCAGCATCTCAGCACCCTCGGGATCCCTCAAATCATACTCTCCATGCGAGCTTCCCATATCATACCAGATGATGTCTCCGGAGGGACCGGCAACGCCGAGACTCACATAAGATTTATTCCCATCGGGTTTGATTCGCTCAAGACCGCTGAGCAGCATGATGGCATCGGCCCTTGCTTCCCGTAGGAAGGCATCTGTCGGCCCGACCGAATACTCGAAGCGGCTCACCTTTCCGGGGAAGAGCTGGGGGCCATAGGTGTGCAGTTGGATGGATTTGTTGACGACCCTGTATAAATTTTGAATCTCTTTTAGCTCCGGGTTCCCTGACTTCTCCACCTCGGCCACTCTTACATCGTACCTCTTCCTTTTCAGCACCTTGACAAGCGCCTGCAAGAGGTTTTTCTTGGCAATATCACACCATTGATCTCTAACCTGAGCCGGACACCCCACTTGCTCCTCATACACGGTGATGTCCACGGGGACGACCACTGTGGCAGCAATTCTTCGCACCTCTGTCTGGAAGTTCGCGTGGGTTCTGGTGGATGTCTCGGCGCATCCCGAAAGGGCCAGAAGGCAGTAAATCAGGCCGACAATTCCCAGTGTCAAGTGTGCCCATCGGTGACCCACGGGCACACTCAGGGGAAACCTCCCGGCTTTCGCTCCCCTCTGGTCTTGAGAATAATGGTTTTCCAAAATCTTCCTCCTCTCTTATGCTGTTGCTGAGGCTGATAAGCGTTGCACTGAACCTTATTGTGCTCTGGATGGTGAATGTCCTTTGCGAAAGGTGTGCCAATGTATCCTCTTTCAATGCCTCAAATTTCAGGATCCGTCAAGGGCGGTTTGGATTCAGCTCTATTGACTTCATACTTTATCTTTATTAGTTTTCATTATAGCGGAATTGTGAGTGCAGGGAAGGAGGTTTGGGGGTGTTTATGTTTGAGGTTGCTTGAATGTCACGTTTTTTTGGGCCGGAGAGAATGATTCTCCGCCGAGATGAAAAAAGGAGGGTACGCGATGAAGAGGCTAATTGGAGTAGTGATTTTGGTTTTGTTTCTTGCGGGTTGCGGCGCGACGGTGCGAGAATCCGGTTTTTATGATCATGACAGCCAATACAAGACGTTAGATCACCTTGCATTCAGCTGGTACGGCTACAAACGACCCAACGCTGAAACCATGAAGGAATCGACAGAGCAGGGATGGTGGGGACTTGAGATCCCGTACATTCCCGCGCAGTGAACCGGGTCCTTTAGCGGTTCTTAAAATCTGTCAAATCTCAAGGAAGAGCCCATGGTCCAGACCAGATTGAATGAAACGGCCATGGGCTCTTTGTTCGACAACCCACTGGGGGATGAGGTCCGCTATGCTGGGATCACCCCCCAGGCTTGTGAAATCCCATCTCTTTCAGAATCGCTTTCGAGAGGACTTGCCAATCTCGCTTACAAGGATGAGATCCGCTGTCTTTGGGTCGTCCTCCTTGGGGGAACCGGAACGGGCAAGTCCACCCTTTTCAATGCCATCTGCGGGATGCCGCTGAGCGCCACCGGGGTCGAACGGCCCAAGACCTCTGGCCCTATCGCTTATGCTGATGCCAACTGCCCTCTGGAGAAAGGTTTCCCTTTTTCGGATCTGTCAATTATACGTGTCCATCCGTCAGACCTCAAAGGGAGGCCGGCAGCGGGCAATCCGGGGGAATTCCTGATCTTCGAGAAGCAGGAGGAAACCTGGCCTCTGGTCATCCTGGTGGATACGCCGGACCTGGACAGTGTTGAAGGGGAAAACCGCCTTGTCTCCGAGCGCTTCTATCTGCTTTCCGATCTTGTCCTCTTCGTGACCAGTCAGGAGAAATACGCCGACCTGGTACCCCATCAGTTCCTCCAGAGGGTGATCCGGGACGGTAAGCCGTTGTATTGTCTGGTTAACAAGGCCCAACCCGAATTGACATGGGAGGATGTGATAGACCCGCTCCCGGATGACCACCCGATCAGAGGTGCCCCGAATGCCTGGCTCATTCCCTATGGGGTAGGGGGTTCTTATGAAACGATCTCTCTTTCAGAGTCATTTCACCACTTCTTGACCACCCTCAAGCAGAAAATCTCAAGGGAAGAAGGGGCACGCCTGAAACATCAAGAGATCTCGCGGCTCTCCGCCCAGCTGGCAAAAGAACTGGAGAGACTGATCTATCTCTTGCAGCAGGAAAAGGAAGAAGCGCAGACTTGGATCCAGAATCTGGATGGTTTATTTGAGAAGACCACCGCCGATCTTCTCAAGCGTGAAAAGGAATATTTTTCGTCAAAGAGCCGAGACTTGCTGACGGAGAAGGTCCGGGGGCTCTTTTCGCGTTACGATCCTCTGGCCAGGCCGAGGAAGTTCATTCGTGAAATAGTCCTATTGCCACTGAGGCTGATGGGTTTCAGCTTAGCGGACCGGGAAGAAAACCGAAATCGTGAGCTTCAGAGGGTCGCACACAAAATCAATTTGGGCATTCTCAGGGAATGCATCCATCGATTCAACCGGCTTGTCCTTGAAAATCTCTCACCTAAGTCGCCTGTTGCGCCCTTTTTTGCCGGACTCCGCGAACGTGGCATCACCATGGCGGATGAAGAGATTGAGGCGCTCATCCATTCCGAACAGGAAGGGCTCGCCGCCTGGCTCGAACAAACTTTTGAGAGACTTGCCCAGGAAATCCCCAGGGGCAAGCGGTGGGGTATCTACTCGACCTCCATTCTTTGGGGGCTGCTCATCATTTCCTTCGAGACGGTGGTCGGTGGCGGGTTCACGGTTCTTGACGCCTTTCTGGACTCTGCCATCGCCCCGTTTGTAACGAAAGGGGCCACGGAGCTCTTTGCCTATCAGGAAATCCAACGGGTGGCCCACAAAATGGCCAAGAGATATGAGGCGGGACTCCTTTCCATTGTTCGGGTCCAGAGAGACCGTTACGAGGCATGTTTGAAGGCGCTTACCCCATCCGATGACAGGCTGGAGGAACTTCGAGTCCTCCAGGACCGCTTGAACGGATATGTGGGACCAGAAATTCCGCCTACCAGGGGAAGGGGGTCCGGATGAGTCAGCTGTCGGAGAGGCTTGAGGCAGAACTAGATCGAATCGGGACACTCCTGGACCAAGGGCCTTTCCTCACGATAGAAGCAGAGGATCTCAAACCGCTAAGGGCTAGGGCAAGCGCACTCCGTCATGATCTTGAACAGATCGAGAACCAGTTCCTCACGGTCGGACTCCTCGGCGGGACGGGCGTCGGGAAATCCACCCTCATGAATGGGCTTGCCGGGGCCGAGATTGCCTCGCCAAGCCACCGCCGGCCCCAAACGGACCGCGTGCTGATTTACCGACATGAGGAAGCCGCCGAAGGGCGGACGCTCAATACAGAAGACGTGCCCTTCCGACATATCCGCCATTCCGTTGAGGCGGTCAAGCAGGTCATTCTCTGTGACATGCCAGATTTTGACAGCATTTTGGCCCACCATCTGCACAGTGTCCGCCGATTCTTAGGAAACCTGGACCTGCTCGTGTGGGTCACGTCTCCTGAGAAATATGGGGACGGGCGGTTTTACGAACTGCTGGAGTCTGTGCCCAAGGCCCGCCACAATTTCTATTTCGTACTGAACAAGACAGACCTTCTTTTTGAAGGAGAGCCCGAGAAGGGCTTCGATCGGCTTTCAGGGATCCTGGACCGGTTCAAAGAACACCTGAACCGCCACGGGGTTCCTGATCCGCTCATTTACGCCCTCTCAGGCAGCGAGGTGGTGATTCACAAGCAGGCATCCCTGTGGAATCAGTTCCCAGCTTTTAAACGGGAGATTTTCCAGCAGCGCGATCTCAAAAAGGTGACGGCCATCAAGGCCTCCAATCTGGATGCGGAAATCCGAAATCTCTCCGTCGCCTTTCAAAATGAAATCGCCGATCTACGATCCTTTGCGCGTTTGATCCAAACGCTCGGGGATGAAATCAAGGCTCAAGAAGAGGCGTGGGTAGCGGATGGACTGGAAGGGGTGTCCTGTTGGCTGACCCCTGAAGTAACGACCCATCTCGTGGATCGTGTGAGCAATCCCACCGGCCTGGTCGGCGCGGCCTACGCCTATGCCCTTCTCTTCAAGGCCTGGCAGCACAAGTTCGCTGGAAGAGGCGCATCGAGCGACGGGCAGACCGAGCTGACGCCAGTCGAATTGACCCAGGCCTTCCAGCGAAGGATTGCATGGGTCGATGACCGCTTCACTTACCTCACCCTGAACCGGGCTCTCCCGACCCCGGTTCGCGAAACGCTCCGCCAGACCCTCCGTTCAGAAGAAAGGCTCGATGACTTCAGAGAGCGACTCTCAGGTGCCCTTTCTGGGGTGTTGAATCGGGTCTCTTCCCCATCCTTCGTGGGGCTCAGGATGCTCCAGTCAATGACCCATGTTTTGCTGATCGGCCTCTTTCTGATGGCACTCGCCGGTGAAACCGCCTGGCGCTCGCTATGGTCCGATCCTGGAATCGCAAGCCTGGGTCAATGGATGGTCGCAAGCATCCAGAGCCTTTTCAGCGGAAAGGGCCTGGCTGCGCTTGGAAGCCTCCTTCTCTTGAACCTCTTTTTCGGCTTTCGCTTTTATCGCCGTTACAGGAGGGCCATGGCCCGACTCGCGGACAGAGTGGCCGACAGATGCAAGGCCGTAGTGGCGACCGTGTGGAAGGAAAGCCTTCGATCCCTATCGAAGGACCTGGAGAGCCTTCAAATGGACCTGCAAGCGAGAATCGAAAAGATGGCCGGTCCGAAGGCTTTGGAAAAGGGACGCTAGGCCGGAGGGGGCTTACTCAAACCAGACAGCAAAGTCCTTGGTCAAAAACAACCTCACCGGGATTGAAAAGATCCAATTTATGGCATAAATTTGGCCAGGTAAGTTCATACGGCGTTGACCATGCGAAAGCTTCTGCTCCTGGCGATACTCCCTATTTTCACGCTCTTGGCCGTGACAGACGGCTTCAGTGGTGAAGAGGAATCTTTCACCGCCCTGCGCCATGAGATGGTGGATCGTCAGATCAGGGTCAGGGGGGTGAAAGACCCCCGCGTCCTCGGGGCCGTGGAAAAGGTGCCCCGTCACCTTTTTGTCCCTGCACCACTCAAGTACGCCGCGTACGGCGACCATCCCCTTCCTATAGGAGAGGGGCAAACCATTTCCCAGCCTTTTATCGTGGCCTTCATGACAGAGGCCCTTCGTCTCAAGCCTGACGACAAAGTTATGGAAATCGGAACCGGATCCGGATATCAGACCGCTATCTTGGCAGAGCTGGTTCGCGAAGTCTATACGATCGAGATCATAGAGGAACTTGGCAAACGCGCACAAGGACTTCTTAGGCAAATGGGTTACCGGAACATCCATGTGCGGATCGGGGATGGTTACAAGGGATGGCCGGAGGAGGCACCCTTCGATGCCATCCTGGTAACGGCCGCGCCGGATGAAATCCCGGAGCGGTTGGTGTCGCAGCTCAAGGAGGGAGGCCGTTTGGTTCTACCGGTTGGCAAACCAGGCGGTAACCAGGAACTGATCCTGGGGACAAAGGTCGGGGGCCGGTTGAAGACTGAAACGCTTATGGCCGTCCGCTTTGTTCCCATGGTCAAGGAGAGATAGTCGAAAAGAGTTTGCCCTGCTGCGCCTCGCAGCCGTCCTCCGCCAGTCGGTTTTCATCCTCGAAGACAATCCCGCCCTTCAGAAAAAAACGCTCATACATGCGGTTGAAATCGGTCCATACCCCTTCCTGCCGGTCCCTGTCCATGAAGCGGGCCAGGCCGTTCATCTTGGCATCCAGATCGTCAATGAAATGGAGCGCGAATGCCTCAAGAAATTTTGGCCTCTTGGGCGATCCGAACGCGTATTCGCCGTGGTGACTGAGGATCATGTGCGTAAGCCGAACGGCCAGGTCGTCCGGGAAACGTTTCAGTTGCCGGATCTTGTCATTGAGCATGGCAACCCCAATCACCAGATGACCCAGCAGGCGTCCTTCGTCAGAGTAGTCCACTTGAAGCTGGTACCTGAGCTCACGGATTTTGCCAATGTCATGGAGAAAGGCCGCCGTAAGGAGCAGGTCCCTGTCCAGGCGCGGGTAATGGTCCGCCACCCGAAGCGCCAGCTGACAGACCGAGAGCGTGTGCTCCAGCAATCCTCCCAGGTGGCTGTGATGGAATCCTTTCGCGGCAGGTGCTCTGCTGAACTGCGACAGGAATCCCTTGTCGCCCATGAAGGAATCGATCAGGCTTCTGAGATGACCGTTTCTGACCGCCTTGAGGGTCTCTCTCAGACCATCCAGCATCTCAGAAGGTGGTCGCTCCGACACCTCCAGGAATAGGGCTGGGTCATAAACCTCTGCAGTCCTGAGGCTGTTAACCGTGATCTGTACCTGATTGCGATAAAGACTGGCCTGTCCCTCAATTTCTACCACATCCCCCTCTCGAAAGAGCGAGGAAAGTGCCTGGGCGTTATCCCAGATCCGGCCTTCGATATCGCCCGTCTTATCACCAAGCGTCAAACTGATGAAAGGCTCACCCTTTCGGGTGGTCCCGGACCGTTTTTCCTTGACGAGATAGGAGCCCCATACCCTGCCCTCCTCCCGGATATCCCTGGCCCATCGGTGTTGTTCGCTCTGTTGCGCTGAAGGTCCTTCCATATGGCCGTCGTTCGCCTAGTCGTCGAAATGACCGGCAGGCCCTTTGTCCGATTTCATTCGGGCCGCACGTTCCCGTATTTTCGCTTCGGTCCACTCTTTGGGGTCTTCGATTCTGGAACCCTTGGGCCCCGGGTCGTAAGAACCGGCCTTCAGGATCACCTCGTAAGCAAGCGGCGCTGTATCCTTTGCGTTGAACACCCCCGTGAGCAGGTCGTAGACGAAGTCCTCCACCCCCTGGACCATCCGGTCGCGCGCCGCACGATCCAAACCCAGCAGCTTGTTCTCAAAAGGCAGGTTCAGTTTCTTGTAATCCCCCTTCTTGAGCCCCTTCTCTTTCGCGTAAGCCACCATTTCCGCCCACTGACCACCGGTTACGCCCTTGTCGGGCATCTTGATGAACTCACCTTTTTCGTCGAGGATGGCGTTGCCATAATCGTTTACCTTCACGCCCCAGCTGAGCATCTGCAGGGCCGTGGCCACATTGGCCTTGGTGGTATGGGTCTCCTGGGCGATCCGTTTCAATCGTTCCGAGCTGTTGCCCGAAGTCCCGTGCTGGGCCCCTGACACCTTGTACTTGGAAAGGGCCTTGTGGATTTCGGTGGTCAGGGGGACCTGAATCCCCGCGTCGCTTTCTTCAATGCCGTGGGTGGTGCCGTTGTTCAAGGCGATCCAGTCCGGGAAAATCCCGTGGGCGTTCAGACCCTGAATCAGGAACACGGCTTCCTCAACGGTGGAGAGTCCCTCTTTGCCCTTGATCTCACCAACTTCGGTCTCGTATCCGGCCCACGCGGGGATCAATGGGTTGAGCACGATATTTGCTAGCAGGTTGTCATCGTCCGGCATGTGGGAGGCATCAACGGCGATGGACGTGACGCCGGCGTCGAAGAGAGAAGGGATCTCTACCTTTGCCTTATCCACGTCCTTCTGGCTCTTGAGCCCGTAGTGGTCCGCATGGATGGCGACAGGCACCGTGATTCCCAGTTCGTTGCACACAGCGTCCACCTGCCTTGCCAGATTCCACAAACTCACCGCGCAGTAAGCGCTTGCCCCGCCTTCCGATTTTGCGATTTCGAGAATAATGGCGGTGTTGGCCCGCTGCGCAGCGCGCAAGGCGCCTCGGATGACGAAATGATTCCTCCCGTTGGCCGCGATGGTCATGGCTTTACCTTTTGCCAGCAAGGCACGGTCGATCACTTTGCCGCTGACGATCAGCGCCCGTGAGTTGGGGAAGAGGCCCACAACGTTTGGCGGTCGACCAACGGCGAGGGCCTTTTCAAATTCGGAGGTCGGTTTCGGTTTCTGAAAGATCATGGGTTCCCTCCTTCTGTCATGGCAGCTGAACGCTAAGGAAGGCGAAGCTGGAAGAGATTTGAGATTTGATGCGAAACACCCCAGGTTGCAAATCGTTGCCGATGATTGTTATGTGAACCCCGGAGCCTTGTCAAGGCCCATTTGGTGGGGTTCGTGAAGGCGCACTGCCCACAGTGATGGGAGGGCTCATGGCGCAACGCAATGATGGGCGGCGGACAGGGGCCCTTTGCAAAGGCTCGGGAAGGGATTGACCAGGGTGGGGTGAATGTGGAAGATGGGCGCAAAGGCAGGAAGGCGTCGGCAATAAAAGGATGTGTGAGCCACAAATGTTGTTGAAGGGTGAAGAGATTCCCCCCTGTTTCATTCGGATCGATAAGGACGGGAGGTGGTACCACCATGGCGTGGAGATGATCCACCGGCCGTTCATACATTTTTTCTATCAGAATCTGACGCAGGATGAGGAAGGTCGCTATATTATAGAGTGGAAGGGCGAACGCTGTTACCTGGAAGTGGAAGATACACCCTTTGTCGTCAGGACCATCACCCGCCAGCAGGAAGCCGCCGGCGGAGAGCGGTTCATTCTCGTTTTGACGGATGACTCCGAGGAACCGCTTACCCCTGAGACCCTGTTTGTGGGAAGAGAAAATGTCTTATACTGCCGGGTCCGAAGCGGGGCATTTCGTGCTCGCTTCAGTCGTCCTGCCTATTACGAGTTGGCGCGCCACGTCGTGGAAAAAGATGATGGTTACGCATTGGTCCTCAACGGAAAGCTGCACGGGATTCGCATGGCCCAGGACCATGAATCGCCCCCCTAGTCTCCCTTCAGAGAGATCAGTATTTCGATGTTGGCCCGCCCCTTCAAATCATCGAGCCACTGCTGAAACGTGGCGGCCTGCTTGCCTTGGGCAAGAGAAAAACGAAGTTTTTCTTTTTCTTCCTCAAATTTTTTCTCATCGAGGGGCGCCTTTCCTTCCCAGCGGATGATGTAGGCGCTGCCAGAAGGCTTGGAATAAACCTTTTCAGGATATCGCCGGTTTTCGTTCAAAGTGAAGGCGGCTTCCGTCAACTCCGGCAGGTAGCCGATCTTGGGAATGGAGCCCCTTCGGCCAAAGAAATCCGTTTCAACGGGTGTCATTCCCTTTTCCTTTGCCAGACCCTTCCATTCCTTGCCTTGTTTCAGTTCGTTGAGATAGGTCTCGGCCGCGGCCGCGGCCTCCTTGGCCGCCAAGAACTCAATATAGGCTTCTTTTACCTTATCCTTGACCTCTGTAAGCTCAGGGATGTAAGAAGGTTTCTTTCCGGATACCTGGAAGATGTAGAATTTGTTATTGAGCTCAATCAGTTCACCGGTCTCCTTCTCGGCGTAGGAAAATAGGGATTGCCTCAGCCTGTCATCGCCTCCGACATCCGGTATGGGCTGGTCCTGAGAAAAATAGTCGGTTTCCTTGGCTGGGAGCCCCCTTTCAGCCGCAAACTTGGGCAGGTCAGCGTCGTAGGGCATCTGGTCCAGAAAAGAGAGTCCCCTTTCATGGGCCAGTTCAACAGCTCGCCCCTGGATCAGCCTCTTGGAAATCTCATCGCGCACCTCATCCAGACTTTTGGTCCTCGCCTCCTTGACCTCCTCCACCTTGATGATGTCATAGCCGAGTTCCGTCCGCACGAGGTCGCTCACTTCCCCCGGCTTCAGCGAAAACGCAGCCTCCTCAAATGGTTTGGTCATACGACCAGCGGGGAAAAAGCCCAAATCCCCTCCCCGGTTTTTAGTTGACGGATCTTCGGAGTACTTTTTTGCCAGTTCCGCGAAGTCAGCGCCCTTCCTGGCCTCCTCCAAGACCGCCTTGGCCTTTTCCCGCACCGCCTTTTCCTCCTCTTCCGGAGCACCCTCCTTCACCCTGAAAAGGATATGGCGAGCCCTGACCTCTTTGGGTTCCTTGAAGGTTTCAAGGTTGTATTCGTAGTACGACTTGATCTCATCGTCATTCAAAACGACCCGGGTCTTGAAGGCCTCCGGGTCGATCACCACATAGGTCAGTTTGATTTTCTCAGGGATCCGGTATTCTTCTTTGTGCTCCTTGAAATATTCCTCCATGGGGGCGGCTTCCACTTTGACGCCCTTTTTGAAACCGTCTGCCTTAAATTCCACAAAGCTGACCTTTACTTTCTCGTTGGAAAAAATGAACTGATCCCGCACCTCCTGATCCGTCACCAGAACAAGCGTCCCCAGCCACTGTTTGAGCTTCTCCTGGAGAAGTTCCTGGGATACGCTGGCCTCGAAATCCTCCGGAGTCATCCGGTTTTGACTGAGAAGAGAGCGATACCTGCCCACATCGAAGAGGCCGTTGACCTGAAAGGCGGGGTAAGCCGCGATGGCCTTTTGGATTTCCTCTTGCGTCACGCCGAGCCCCAGCTTCTTTGCCTCCTGAATGATCAGCTTTTGATAGATGAGTCTCTCAAGAGCCCTCTCTTTGAGGTTGAAGAGCTTCACCAGGTTGTCGTTCCACAACTCTTTATATTGAAGCCGCATGGCCTCGAACAAGTCGCGGTAAGATTTGTCGTATTGGGTGCCGGTGATGAACTCGCCGTTCACTTCCGCAACCTTGGAGGCACGGCTCGCTTTGAAAGAGTATCCGAAATAGAAAATGAAGACGATCGCGATTATGCCGATCAAGAACTTGATCAGATAGGACTTTGCGTGCCTTCTCATCAGACTCAATACCATGCAGGATAACCTCCTCGCCCGAAGCGATTATTCTTTTTGGGGCCGTTTATGGGCATGCAAACTTTGAATCGTTCCTCTGTCGAGTGCAGACCAAATTTTATTTTCTAGCATTCCCGTTTTTCAATGTCCACCACAAACTGGAACCCTTTGTGTCCTCTTCCCCGCCCTTCGAAAGAGATAAGATCGGAGATAGCCGTAGATGCGCTTCAGGTTCCATCCCATTTTTGAAGTTGACCCCCGTTTCGCTCCCATATAACTTCTTGTTCAGGAACCATTTGATGAGCCATGATCATGTGAATGCGATCTCTGAGGAGGATGGAGGGGAGAATGGACACACAAAAACTCTATGAGATGCTCAAGCGCGTCCAGGAGGCCAAAGGGTATTATTTTAACGAGGACAAGGCCAGGACTTTAGAGCTACTGGAGGGCCTCCTTGTTAACAAGGAGCGGTACGGCTACATGGCGTGTCCCTGCCGCCTTGCGTCCGGGAACAAGGAACATGACAAAGATATCATCTGTCCCTGTGTTTACCGAACCGCCGACGTGGAGGAGTACGGCAGCTGTTACTGCAATCTCTACGTGTCCAAAGCCTGGAACGATGCGGAAATCCTCCATCCCTATGTTCCGGAAAGGAGGCCCCCCGAAAAATTTGTGTTCTGATGTGCCCCGGTTTTTCCAGGGCCGGAGAGGTTACCGACCCGGCCTCCTTCTAGCCGGGAGGGCCTGTTCTTTGGCCAGGTGGTCTTGAATCTGCTCCGGCGTCAATTTGCTCATGTCCTTAATCAACTCCCGGACCACCAGGCCTTGCCTCGTGAGGCGTTCCACGTCCTGGCGTAGGAACGGAATCATGCGGCTGGAGGCCGCCAGCACAATCTGCCGGGCATCCTTTTCTTCGGCCATCAGCCTTGCCTTTTCAAGGACTTCTCGCGAAAAGCGCCGCTCCGACTCATCCTCGTGCTGCTCTCGGTGATCGTCATACCCGTGGGCGGAACTTCCGCGAGGAGCCCTCCCCCTGCCGGTCTTCGAGTCTGCGAACAGCTCCCGTTCCGGAGTCCTGGCCTGCGGATTCAGAAGCTCACCTTGGTCGATCAGATTGGGGCCTGATTCCAGTTCAGGAAACTCGGCCGGCTCAAGGGTAAAAAACCGTGCCCTTGCTGCGCTCGCCACCACGACCAAGTAATCACTCATGGAACACCTCCTGCTCCTGACTGACTCGGATCGCAACTGAAGCTTTCAATGGCCTATGCCCGTCGACACGCAAAAGGACACGGAATCTGGAAAAAATGTACTTCTGATCTGGGCTGGGTTAATGGATTGAAAAAAAACGCTGCCAGAGGGATCCCTGGAAAAGAACTCTTGATCCGGGACCGTCAGGGCTCCCCGCGGCCTTCCAAGATGACATCATAATAGCATACTGCGTCCTGAGATGTAAACGCAGCCTCTTCCAACGGCTCCCGCTCGAACCGCTTCCCGCACCGTAAACAGGCCCAATGTACCCACGCCCTCTTGACGGCATAATCCAAACACTCGCTGTAATATGGACAGAAGATATTTCGCTCGCCCCGCCTAGGGCTCGGCATTCGATTTCGATCCATCATGGACTCCTGTTGCGCAACACCACATTGGCAAATTGTCTCTGAGCCTTCGCCGAGTCAAAACAGTCCGAGGTTTAGACAATCTCAACAAAAACCCCCAGCCGCCGCACCTTTTCTCTAAAGCACCAAGTGGGCTTTCAAACGGCCATTCAAATGTCATCGCTCATTATTCAGGTTCATTATCTTAACTTTTTCTTCACGGAGCTGAACCCCTGACGAGCCTGCCTAACCTCTTCAATCAAAAAAACGGCCTATTTTGATTCGCATTATAAAAAGTTAAACCGACCAGGAAGGGCTTTCAAGGCGCGCTTCCACTTTTTTGCCCTGAGCGACCGCCGTTGGGTCATCCCACAAAAGAAGGATGTACAAGGTGCCGCCCCATGCCCCTGTCTGGGGTAAACCTTAAATCTGTTTACGGAAGCCTACCGATATGTTATTAAGCATAAGCTGAAATGTTATTGAGCATAAGGTAAAGCCGTATGACGCCCCTGCGGTCCGAGACTTCCTGAAATGGCCAAGAAACACAGAATATTGATTGCGGAAGATCACACCATCCTCCGGGAAGGACTTCGCGCGCTTTTGACGTCAACCACGGACCTGGAGGTGATGTCTGAAGCCGGAGACGGCCGGGACGCGGTGCGCCTTGCTCAAGAGACCAACCCCGACCTGGCTTTGATCGACCTTTCCATGCCCCGCATGAACGGTACGGAAGCCATCCGAGAAATCAAGAAGCTTTGCCCAGGGACAAAAATTATCGCACTGACCGTCCACAAGACGGACGAATATGTCTTTGCCGCCCTTGATGCGGGGGCGGATGGCTACCTGCTGAAAGACGCCAGCCACTCCGAGCTCCTGATGGCCGTGAGAAACGTCTTGAGCGGCAGTCGATTCCTCAGCCCAGGGGTGTCCGCAACGGTGATCGATGGCTATTTAAGAGGAAGAAAGTCCGAACAGCAGGGTTCCACATGGGAAAACCTGACAAAACGCGAGAGGGAAATCCTTAAACTAATCGCTGAAGGATACAAGAACCGGGAGGTGGCCAAATACCTGTACATCAGCCAGAAAACCGTGGAAAAGCATCGTGCCAATCTCATGAAGAAGCTCCAAATCCACTCCCTGTCAGAGGTGATCGCCCTGGCCCTTGAAAGAGGATTGGTCAACCGGTGAAACCCTTCCCCTGAGCCTTTGCATGAGCCTGGTGTATCGCTGATCCGTCTGGTCGTTTCTCACGCCGATGGCCAATGCCCGTCTGGTCCCGATCATCACCACCAGTCTCCGGCCTCGAGTCACGGCCGTGTAAATCAGATTGCGTTGCAGAAGCATGTAGTGTTGGAGCAACAAAGGGATGACCACCGCCGGGTACTCGGATCCCTGTGATTTGTGGACCGATACCGCGTAGGCCAGCAGCAACTCATCCAGGTCGCTGAAGTCATATTCGATCTCGCGCCCGTCGAAAGAAATGACCACCTCCTGGCTCTCCTGGTCAATACTCACAATCCTCCCGATGTCCCCGTTGAAGACTTCCTTGTCATAGTTGTTCCTAATCTGCATCACCCTGTCCCGAGCCTTGAAGGTCCGGTTGCCGCGAATCAAGGCCTCTCCGTTGGGGTTCAGGGCTTCCTGAAGTGCCGCGTTGAGGTTCCCTGCGCCCACCGCGCCCTTATGCATCGGCGTGAGCACCTGAATATCCTCAAAGGGATCCAGACCGAACCGACGAGGGATGCGGTTCGTCACGAGTTCGACGATCGTCTTCACAACGGTTTCCGTGTCTTCCTGTTCGATAAAGTAGAAATCCTCCAATTTCGTCTGGGAAGGCCGGAAAAGAGGGACGCGACCCTGGTTGATCCTGTGGGCGTTGACGATGATGAGGCTCTCTTTAGCCTGTCGAAAGATCTCTTTCAGCTCGATGACCGGCAGGACGTCCGATGTGATCACGTCTTTAAGGACACTTCCCGGCCCCACAGAGGGAAGTTGGTTCATGTCTCCCACCAGAATCAGGGTTGCCCCCGTCGGAACGGCCTTCAAGAGATGATACATGAGCATGGTGTCGATCATGGAGGTTTCATCGACCACGAGGAGGTCGCACTTCAGGGGATCTGATTCATTTCTTTGAAACCCCCCCTTCCTTGCACTGTATTCCAGAAGCCGGTGGATGGTCTTTGCAACATGGGCGGTCGTCTCTTGCATCCGTTTGGCCGCCCGGCCGGTGGGGGCCGCCGCAAGGGTCCTGGCGCCCAACCGGTTGAAGACCATAAGAATGGCGTTGATGATGGTGGTCTTCCCTGTGCCGGGGCCACCCGTGAGTATCATGACCTTGTTCCTCAGCGCACACTTGACGGCCTCCACCTGGTTTTCCGCGAGTTTGATGGAGAGCCGCTTCTGCACCCATTCCACCGCCCGCTCGGGGTCAACCGGGTTTTCCTCTCTCACCGCCAAGAGCGTCCTCAGACGGGAAGCAATCGTCGTCTCCGCCATATGGTGCTTCGAAAGGTAAACCGCCCTGAAATCCTGGCCGATCTTGCCTGAATCATCACCGAACGCCTCGATGGCGATCCTCTCTTGCGAGGCGATGGTCCACAGGGCCGTTTCAACCACCGCAGGGTCCACGGAGAGCATCTCAGCACAGGTTTCGACGAGGGGTCCGAAGGGATAGTACACATGCCCTTCGTCAGCAAGATGATGTAGCACGTAAAGGATGCCCGCTTCCGCCCTTAGAGGGCTATCCTTTGAGAATCCCAGCTGCTCCGCGATCCGATCCGCCGAAAGAAACCCGATCCCATAAACGTCGGTTGCCAACCGATATGGGTTTTGCTGCAACACCTCGATGGCGCCCGTCCCATAAAACCGGTAAATCTTGGCGGCAAACCCAGCGCTCACTCCGTGGGATTGGAGGAAGATCATGATATGCCGGATCTCTTTCTGGGTCTCCCAGGCCGTTCTGATCATTTCTATCCGTTTGGCGCCAATGCCATCGACTTCTTCCAGCGCCTGCACATTCTTTTCAATGACATCGAGCGTCTGCTCCCCAAAACGGGTCACGATTCTCTTGGCCATCACCGGGCCGATCCCCTTGACCAAGCCGGAGCCCAGGTATTTCTGAATCCCGTAAACCGTAGCAGGGATTTCCGTCCTGTACCGCACCACCTTGAACTGTTCGCCATACCTGGGGTGATTGGTCCACTCTCCTGTCATCTTGAGCACTTCACCAGGCCGAGGCGCCATGAGGTGCCCCACAATGGTCACAAGGTCTGGATAACCTTTGGCTTTTACTTTTGCGATGGTATATCCGTTCGCATCGTTGAAGTAGGTAATCCGCTCGATTTGCGCCCGAAGGTCGGCGAGTGCCGGCTCATCGTGGTTGTTGCTTGCTCTTGGTCTTAGATGGTTCGATTTCATGGGTGGTTTCAAATTATGCCGGAGACCGGAAGGGGCCGCATCGGTTGGCGGCCTTCAGACTTGGGAGTTGAGGCGCAAGCATTTCACGTCGGCGTATCCCTTCAAGGTGACAGGAGGATCTCACCTCCAAACTGCTCCATCAGACGAACAGTGAGGGCTTTCATCGCCTCCGGGTGATCACACTCGACCATCAGTTCACCGCCCTCACCCAGGACCAACCGGCCGTGCGCCGAGACCACACACTCCACCTCGTCGGGCTCAACCGTCCACCAACCCCGCGCGCGCATCAGCAGTTCCCGACCTTTGAATCGCCTGGGCGTGGTCAGGTCGATGGTACGAAACCACCCATCCCAGCCCACCTCGGCCGGCGATCGAAGCACGGGGCTCACCGGGTCGTGGTAAATCCGGCAGCGGCCGAAGAGTCGCAGTCGAATCATCGGTCTGTCTCCACATGAAGGGTGCTCCGCGACGCCTTGTCTGCTTCCAAGGCATCATTCGGGATCAGAATGCCGTCCGAGCGCATCACATCCGCGAGACACCGCAGGTATATGGCGGCGATCTGTTCCTGCCTCAATTGAATCCGGTTTTCTGCGGCTTCGGCCCAGGCCTGCTCAAAGTTCTTCTTCGCCTTGTCCCGCCAAGCGCGGAGCCTCGGGTCGTGGCGGTCAATGCCCGTTTGTTCGAGAAATCTATCCTGGAAGGACTCCATGAGCCCGAACACACCTCTCATGGCGCGGACACTCGGATCTCTGCCCCATTCATCCGATCGGTTCATGCGCCCCCATCTTGCGTCCTCCTAAACTGACACCTAACCTAACCCGGACAAGCCGGAACCAAATAGGTTCCAGGTGTCAGGTTTCGGGTTTCAGGCATGACCCTTGAACACCGAACACTGAAACCTGAACTCTAAAATCCTGACCATTTTGCGCCCGATTTCACAGTTAAGGCACTAAATTGAACGATTCTTTGGCTTCGTAGGCCGCAAGGAGGTCTCTTTTCACACGGAGCCCCAAGGTCCTCATTCCAGGTAAGGCGCCCACTGTTCGGCGGTCTGGCGGATGTAGCCCGGTGGAAGCTCCTCCACGATGCGGTTGTGTCCGGGAAGGAGGATGTCCACGTCGAGATCCGCAAGGGCAGATAGGGATCTTTTCAGATCCGGGCCGTTTGCCCCGTGCAGATCATAGCGTCCGATGGCATGGTCCGCATACACCACGTCGCCGGGGATCAGGATTCTCTTTTCGCGGTTATAGAGTGCTATGCCTCCGACCGAATGGCCGGGGATGTGGACGACCTCCCATCTCGTTTGGCCGAGTGATAGGGTTTCACCCCCTTCAAGCTTTCGGTCCACAGCCATGCGGAAGGCTCCGTCTGAGAGGCCATACTGAGACTGGCACATGGTCCGGAACATCTCCATGCCATAAACGGTCCGATCGTCTCCGTTTTCAAGGGGTTCTCCCTCGGTGCGGTGAATCCAGATCTCCGCTTCAGGAAGCTCGCGCAGGAGCTCCGGGAGGCACCCGATGTGGTCCAGGTGTGTGTGGGTCATGATGACCCGTTTGATGTCAGCAAGGGGGATCCCTCCCTCCTGAATGGAACGGATCTTATAGCGCCCTTTCCCCATGAGGCCTGCATCCACCAGGGTCAGATCATGGGATGAGGCCTTTCCCAATACGTAGACGTGCGAATCGGGGATGAAATCATCCTGACCCTTTATAAAGCACACACCCTCTGCAACCTGTCTCATCCTTCACTCCTCGGGCATCATTACCTAAATTAAGCGATCCAGCGATATTGAAGTAGACCGGTGACCCCTCAACGCAGCATTCACCTTTCTGGTCTCCAACCATATATTATCGGTATTTTACGTGCAAGCACAGTCATACCCCAGGAGCCATAGGGCGCCAAGGTGTGCGCGGGGATGGGTTTTCATCCGAAATGAGCCTTCCGAAAGGACCATTATCTCAACAGACTGATCATTTCATCGACGTCTGCCGTGGGTTGTCTGCACGCATTCGATTTACAGACATAGGCCATCGGTTTTCCGTCATGGGCAGGGTAATCCTTGACAAAGGGGGCAAGGTCCTCGATCTCTGAGGAGGGGTCGTCGGAAGGTTTGAGGATGACGACCTTGTTGGGCATATAGACCGATTGAAGGGCCTTGACCATGCCCAGGGTCCTTGGGTGGTTCCGTTCACCCACGATGACGACCTCATGGGAAGGACCCACAGCGAAGTCAGCCGACACGAGGAACTGCGTGTAGGCTGAAGGAATTTGCTGGATGGGCGTTGAAAAGGCCTGACCGGTGGCCGCGGCCTTCTCCTCCAGAACCGGGTTTCCTGTCAGCCGCGAAAGCCTGAGAAGGTTTAACATGGCCACACCGTTTCCAGAGGGCGTAGCCCCGTCATAGATCTCCTTCTTTCGCACAATGAGGTCTTCTCCGTCGTCCGGCGTAAAGTAAAACCCGCCCGCCTGATCATCCCAGAAGTGGCGCAGCATCTGCTCATTGAGCTGGATGGCCCATTTCAGATAGCCGGTCTCAAAAGTGGCCTCGTAAAGCTCGATCAGCCCCCAGACGAAAAAGGCATAGTCATCCACGTTGGCCGTGATACCTGCCTCCCCGTCACGGTAGCGGTGAAAGAGCCTTCCGTCCGGCTCTCGCATCCTTCTCATGAAGAAATCGACTGCTTCCCTTGCGGCATCCGTATAGATCCCTTCATCCAGCACCCCTCCCCCCGGGCCAGGGCTGCGATCATGAGACCGTTCCAGTCCGTCAGGACCTTGTCGTCTTTGTGGGGCCGGACGCGATCGTTTCTGGCCGCCAGGAGGATCCGGCGGCCTTCCGCGATTCGGGCTTCAAGGGTCTGGGCCGCGAGATTCAACCGTCCTGCAACATCCTCCAGGTCCTGCCTCAGATGGGGGATGTTCTGCCCTGTTTTCTCGCCTGTGGACTCTTCTCTGAAGTTGCCGTCCTTTTTCCACATTGAAGACCTTGATCATCAGGTCTCCCATATCCTTTCCGCAAAGATCTATGATCTCCCTTTCCGTCCACAGGTAGAACTTCCCCTCGACGCCCTCGCTGTCCGCATCTTCCGCCGAATAAAAGCCTCCTTCGCCTGCCCGCATGTCCCGGAGCACATATTGAAATATCTCCTTTGCGGTAAGGGCAAAGGCCGACTTGCCCGTTGCCTGGTAGGCCTCAAGGCATGCCAGGGAAAGCAGCGCCTGGTCATAAAGCATCTTCTCGAAATGCGGGACCAGCCACTCTTTGTCTGTGGCATACCGATGAAATCCGTACCCGATATGGTCGTAGATGCCGCCGCGACGCATCTCATGGAGCGTCTTCTCTACCATTTGGAGCGCCGATTTCTCGCCGGTGCGTTTCCAGAAGCGTAGCATGAAAAGTAGATTGTGAGGGGTTGGAAATTTCGGAGCCGCGCTGAATCCGCCCTTTTCCTGATCAAAACGTTTGCTCATTTCCTCGAAGGCCTTCCTCAACAATGGTACATCAAGGGGGGGCCCCGGCGCGAAGGCATCGGTGGACTTGAGGGCGTCCAGGATCTTCTCCGACGACTGAACGACCTCCTCGCGTCGATTCATCCAGATCTCCGCAATCCGCGGGATGAGCTCCACCATCCCGACTCGCCCGAATCGGCTCGTTTTGGGAATATAGGTTCCCGCAAAAAAAGGCTTTTTGTCAGGGGTCATCAAAATCGTCATGGGCCAACCGCCACTGCCCGTGAGCATCTGGCATACGGTCATGTAGACATGATCCAGGTCAGGCCTCTCTTCGCGGTCCACCTTTATGGAGATGAATGCCCGGTTCATCAACCGGGCCACTTCCTGGTCTTCGAAAGACTCCTTTTCCATCACATGGCACCAGTGGCAGGTGGAATACCCGATGGAGAGAAATATGGGTCTATCTTCCGTCGTCGCCCGATCAAAGGCCTCATTCCCCCAAGGAAACCAATCCACCGGGTTATAGGCGTGCTGAAGCAAATAGGGACTCTTCTCGCCAAGCAGCCTGTTTGGTTTGTTCGAGACATTCATCCTTGCCCCCTTACAAATACCGGCCTCTCCGCTCCTTTTACGGTTAAACCGCGCGCCGATCTCCGTGGCCAATTAAAATTAATATAACCACGAGCGGTCCCGAGACAATTCAGGAAAGCTACGGGTTCAATGCTTATGGGACGGGGATAGGGATCGGAAAGGTCAGATTTTTAAAGTGGCAGGACTGATGAGTGCGTAGATTCTGATGGGCTGCTCCAGGCCCTTTAGTTGTGCCTGGCCCCGGTCATGGACTGGCCACAGCCCCTCTATCATGTTTTTGGTCTCCTCCCCGATCAGGACCTCTCCGCCCTTCGCATGGGCGGCCAGGCGCGCCGCCACATTGGTGACCGGCCCCGAGGCCGTGTAGGTCATACGGGTCTGCAGGGACCCCATGAATCGGGTCAACCCGACCAGGGCCTTTCCGGAGTTGATCCCGATGTTCACGTTGATGGGGCCCACATCCCAACTCAACCCTTTGGTGATTTCCCTGTTGCGGTCGAAGATATCGAATGCCGACTTGACAGCGTTCACGGCGTTGGTGGCCGGATCATCGTCCTTGAAGATGATCATCAGTCCGTCGCCCGCCGTCTCGTTGATGTCGCCGTGTGAACGATGAATAGGGTCCACAAAGCTCGAAAAGATCTTCTCGATGATCTCATTGACCTCCTTCTCCGGGTACCGGTCGCTCAAGCTCGTGTATCCCTCCAGATCCAGGAAGAGGACGCTCACGTCCCTGAGCTCCTTTTCCTGATTCAGAAGCTCGGGGTTCTTCTCAAGGAGGCTACGGACCGACACGGGAACGAAAGGGGAGAGATGGGTCAGCATCTGACTGATCCTGATCTTTTCCTGTGTCATTTCCCAGTGTTTTTTCGCCCGAACGAGCACATCGCAGATGATCTCCGAAAAATCCCGCAATAGATAGAAATCCTTCTTTGTGAAACGGGTCCCCGGCCTGGCGACCACATTGACCACAGCAAGGATTTCGTCTCCCACGAACACGGGAATCGCAGCCTCCGGACCGATCTTTACAACCGTCGCGTCTTGCCTCAAGATGGGTTCCCCTCTGGAGATAACGACGCCCTTTCGCTTGAGAATCGCCTTCTGAATGGCCGGACGGTTTCTCTTGCACACCTGGCAGTTGACCGGCCTATCATACAAGGCGCATTGAAGCGGGCGGGTGTACCGCCCTGCCTCCTGATCGAGCAGCAGGATGCATCCTTCCATGGACGAGGGAATCAGCTCCCGCACTTCCTCCCTGAGCCTTTCCAGGATCTCGTTCACCTCCATGAGGGGCGCGATCTTCTTCTGCAGCCGACGCTGTGCTTCAAATCGTTCCCTGTAGTACTTTTTCATGGACATGTCTCCGCATTTGCACTAGGCCGGTGAGTCCGCATCCAATTTTCCGCCTCTTCCATTCCAATCCCCAATTCCGCTTTTCGGGAGAACTTCCTTCCATGTTCCTGTCCTTTTTCATATCACCAAAGGGTTTGATCATGCAATGCCTCGCTCATGGAGGCGCGGCATGAGGGAACGATTCCGCCTCCAGTCCGGAGACCATGCTACAGAGATGGGCAGATCCCCTCCCTCCGTCAACCCCGTCAAATCTCCCGGACCGACAATAAGACTGAAACGCGCCGAAGCTCGAAAAGGAAATCCCCGCCCCTCAATAAATGGTTAGACACGATCGCCCCGCTCTATTGGTCTCATGGGCATACGGGGCAGTTTGACTGGCGCTCATTGAGCGGATATGATTCCATGAAATCTTACCTGTGGCGCCGCAGGGATTTCGTGGTGAAGGGTTTATTGCCTCAAAGGGCACCAAATCAACTTCTCTGGCACTAATAAGGACGGAGGAAGCCGATGACATACTTGCCGAAGATTTTTCAGAGCTTTTCGGAGAGATACCCTGACGTTTTGGCATCCTATCAAGAACTGGCAAAGGCCAGTAGAAATGCAGGCCCCATTGACGAGAAGACCCAGGAGCTAATCATGCTGGGGATCGCTGTCGGCGCCAATTCCAGAGGCGGTGTCATGTCCCACACTCGCAAGGCACTGGACGTGGGGGCCAGCCCCGATGAAATCCTTCAGGTGGTAATCCTCTCCCTCACACCTACCGGGTTTCCCAACATGATTGCCGCCCTGGGTTGGGTAAAAGAGGTGTTGGAGAAAGGGGCTGTTTCGGAGTGATTTTTTTTGGGCCAGAGTTATGTTATTTTTAACATAACCAGACACAAAGGGGTTCGGGCCTGACAACCCTGTTAACAAGGAACTGGTCTGCTCGGATCGAGCTGACTTCCTGCTGAAATGCGCGACTTCGAAACAATCTTGACGGGCTCAGCAAATACCCATGGTCATCTCTGTCCTGGCCAGGTGGTGGGCGTTCGAATGGCGATGCTGGGGTGTCGTCTGATCGGGCTGGAGGACCCTGCAAGTCCAGAACAGATCAAAAAGATCATTGTCTTCGTCGAGATAGATCGGTGCGCAGCGGATGCCATCGCTTATGTCACAGGGGTCCGATTGGGACGAAGGTCCCTCAAGTTCATGGACTACGGGATTATGGCGGCGACCTTCCTAAATCTGGAGAACGGGAAGGCCTACAGGGTCCTCTCAGCGGAGGAGGCCCGGGACTTGGTCCACCTCTACGCGCCAGGGGTTTCGGGAAAGGCGCGTCAGCAACTCGAAGCATACATGACCATGCCGGAGAGCGTGCTCTTCAGGGTGGAGGCGGTTCAAGTGGCCCTGGAAGACGCAGAGCTTCCTGGGCCCTCACGCCACAGGGCGGTCTGCGCCCGCTGCGGTCAGATCGTCCGCGACCGTCGCGAAGTGATGGTCCATGGGAAACGGCTCTGCAAACCCTGCGCACAGGGGGCCTACTTTCAGAACCCAAGGGAAATCATCTGGCCGGGGATGAATCAGGCCCCCCATGCCCGGGGCGCGGTGAGCTTCCCTGAAATCGAAACCCAGGACACATGGCCGCCTTCTCCCGCACCACCGGCGCAGTCTCGTGAAAGGAGCAAAGCGATTGATCAAGAAGATACATACTGAGGAGGCAGTCGGCCGTCAGCTGTGCCATGATATCACCGAGATCCGTCCGGGTGAGTTCAAAGGGGCGGCATTTCGAGCCGGACACACGGTGTGCGAGGAGGACGTTTGCAGCCTCCAGCGTCTGGGGAAAAACCATGTTTACGTGCTGGACATGGAGGAGGGAGAGATCCATGAAAACGAGGCGGCGGCGATCCTGGCTGATGCCCTTGCAGGCGATGGGGTCGTCTGGAAAGACGGACCCACGGAAGGCAAAATCAACTTGCATGCGGACCTCGATGGGTTGCTGGTCGTAGATCAGGCAACGCTCGCCGCCTTCAACCTCGTGGACGAGGTGATGTGTGCGACGCTCCACAGCCATACCCTTGTTAAAAAGGGGGAGCGGGTGGCGGCCACCCGAGCCATTCCCCTCGTGATGAATCGAACCGCCATCGATCGGGCCGCGGCCATCGCCTCACAAGGGGACAGGGTTTTGAGGGTCCGGCCGCTTCGGCCGACCAAGGTGGGATTGGTGATCACCGGGAATGAGGTCTATCAAGGGTTGATTGAGGACCGCTTTGGCCCGGTGCTCACGGAAAAGATTCGAAGCCTCGGGTCAGAGGTCTCGGTCATCAACCTTGCGCCCGACGATGAGGCAGCCATCTCCAGCGTGATCCGGTCTCAGCTGCATCTTGGATGTGAACTGATCCTGCTTACAGGCGGGATGAGTGTGGACCCCGACGACGTGACCCGGCATGGGATCAGGCAGGCCGGGGCAACCGAAATCCATTACGGCTCGGCGGTCCTTCCGGGGGCCATGTTTCTCGTGGCCTATCTGGGGGAGATACCGCTCTTGGGTATCCCGGCTTGTGGCCTCTATCACAAAATCACCGTGATGGACCTGATCCTTCCCAGGATCCTGGCCGGGGAAAGGATTGGCAAGAAAGAACTGGCGTTTCTTGGGCATGGGGGGCTCTGCCGGGACTGCCCCCAGTGCGTCTATCCCCACTGTCCCTTCGGTAAGGGGACATGACCCAATGGGTCTTGTCCGTCATTGGAGCACAGCATCCTGACAGGAAGGGCTCCCGTATTAAGCCTGACCCGGGGTCAGATGGGAGGCGCAATGGTTACCAAAACCCGCATGTGCGTCCTTGCCCTTATGCCGTGAGGCTCGGCGATGTCGCAAACCAGAATATCGCCGGGCTTGGCGGCCAGAGTTTCGTCTTTGTCCGCGAGGAAGTCGCCATCGCCCTGAACGACAAAAATGCTGACCTGGCCCTCGATGTCGTGGGAGTGAATGGGCAGTTCCTGGCCTGGCTTGAAGTTGAAATTCAGGATTTTGAAGTAGGGGGAATCATGCACGAGAAACCGCTTCATGGAAAGGTCGTTAAAGTCGTTTTCCTCGAATAGATTTACCCTTTTCACGGTTTACCCCCTTTCCACCGTCCGAGGTTTGGCCACAGTCTCCGTCATGCGATCAACGATGGGCGCGCCTGCAAGCTTGGGCCGCAATTGGGTGCTCCCCTGTCGCGCGCCTACTCACATGTCCTTCATGTATATACTTTCGTACAGCTCCTCAAGGCGTGCCAGATGGCCTTCCTCATCCCCGGCCAGTGTCTTGAACATCCCCTCCATGGGCGCGCCGACACATTGCCCGGCCATGGCCTTGTAAAAGTCCACGGCGCGTTTTTCATCGTGGATCGCGTGAACGAGGATATCCTGTTGCGATGGGTTTTTCCCGAGCGGTCTTTCTTCCAACAGCAGGGCCAGCTTCATAGTGGGCCCCGATGCCGAACCGGACTCGTGAAGCAGGATGGTCTCCTCGAAAAAGGCCTTTTCCAGTGTGTACTTATGCTTCAGTTCGTCCAGGGCTAGGTCCCTGAGCAGGTCTTTGGCCCGCCGCTCATCGGCCCCCAAATAGGCGTTCCTGTAAACGTCGAAGCTCTTAGCCTCCATGTCGATGGCCTTTTCCAAGGCAACTTCACGCGTGTAGCAGACCTCTTGACTTTCCATTACAGCCCTCCCTCAACGTTCAATTCCGGACCCTCCCGTCTCAAGCCGCGCACCTTTCCCGATGGAGGATTTCACCGCGCAGGCTGATCACCAGCTCCTCGCGGGGGATACGCTTGCCGGCGGCCTCAAGCCCTTTCCGGACAATGGCCGGCAACCCCGAACAGCAAGGGACTTCCATGCTCAGGGTGGTGATGTTCTTGATGTCGGCCGTCTTGAAGATGTCGGCAAACTTCTGAATATAGGCCTTCACATCGTCGAACTTTGGGCATCCCACCAGGATCACCTTTCCGGGCAGGAAGTCTCCATGCAGGTTCGGATAGGCCACCGGCACGCAGTCCGAGACCACCAGCAGGTCCGCGCCTTTCAGAAAAGGGGCCGTCGGCGGTACCAGATGAATCTGAACCGGCCAATGAGCCAGACTTGAGGCAGCGGTCCCCTCTGCGGCGGCGGTGGGCACTGCCCTCTCCTCTGCATTTGGGAGAATGTTTTGGATCCGTGCAGACGGACAACCATGCGCCACTTGAGGCTGAAAAACCTCTTGGTGTTTCTCCTTCTCCTTGAGGTATTCATCTACCGCTGCTTCGTCGAAATCCTCGGCCTCCCTCTCTATGACTTGAAGGGCACCGGTCGGGCACTCACCAAGACAGGCTCCCAATCCGTCACAGTACTTTTCCGCGGCAAGCCTGGCCTTTCCGTCCAAGATCTCCAGTGCCCCTTCGGCACAGGAAGGAACACACTGCCCGCATCCATTACACAGCGCATCGTCGATTTCAATGATCTTTCTCTTGATTTTCATGCTATTCTCCGCAGCAGATTAATATCTGTCCTCAATCAAGGTCAACCCTTTTTGTACTCTTAAAAGGGCTGAGACACTCCAACTCCTTTTGGGCTATGAATTCGCCAAAAGGACCTCTCGGGCCACTTCCTTACCTGTCTTCGTAAGAAGCAATCTCTCAATTTCTCCGGCCAGAATGTTCGGACCTTTTGGATTCTCCTTTTCCCCTTCTTCCAAGTTAACAATCACGTCGGCGTCGTAAACAACCTTGTCGTTCACCGACTCTCCGGGTTTGGGTCTCCGGCCATAGGACACGATATGACAGACTTCCACGATCAGCTCATCCCTGGCCCCCAGTTTCGTCAAGATCTGTCGAGCAACGAGAGGGCCTTTCGTGTTGCAGTCTGAATCGATCTCTCTTTGCTTGCTCGCTTCCGTTTCATTTGCGCCTAATTGGTAAAGGTAAGCGGCGGTCAGGATAACGGCCAGGTTCCCCCCTTCCTTCTTTCCGATCTTCTCGGCGTAGCGGGCCACCCGAGTGGCACGCCCGATCCGCTTGAAATCCCGTTGGAAATACCGCTTCATCTCAATTGCCACACGATCTTTGAGCAGGTTCTCCTTCTGGGCAAGCAGCTCGGGGGGGAGACTGCCAACGCACTGCTCGGCATACTGGCAGTAGGAGGCGCACCCGAAATCCATTTCAGGATTGACAAGCCGGTGACCGCACTTCTTACAGCGACGCGTGGTGTCGTCCTTGAAGAACTCTATGTCGCTTCCGCACTTGGGGCATCTGGCCTCAAAGATGGCCCCCGGCTTCCAGTAGCGGCTGTCCTGGCCCGGACATTTCATGGTGCGCCTCCTGTATTCCTCTATCCCAGAATCGCCTTCAAATCTTGATCCGGGGTAGTAATGGGCATGATGTTGAACGTCTTGACCAGGAAGTCCAGCACATTTGGGGTAATGAACGCTGGTAGGCTTGGCCCCAGTCGGATGTTCTTGATACCCAGGTGCAGCAGGGTCAACAGAATGGCGCAGGCCTTCTGTTCGTACCACGAAAGCACCATGGAAAGAGGTAGCTCGTTTACCCCCACGTTGAAGGCCTTGGAAAGCGCCACCGCGATCTGGATAGCGGAATAGGCATCGTTACACTGGCCCACGTCCAAGAGCCTCGGGATTCCGCCGATGTCACCCAGGTCCTTGTCAAAGAACCGGAATTTTCCGCATGCAAGCGTCAGGACCACACAGTCTTTCGGGACCTTTTCCACGAACTCTGTGAAGTAGTTTCTGCCCGGCTTGGCGCCGTCACATCCGGCCACCAGGAAGAAGTGGCGGATGGCGCCGGCCTTCACGGCATCGATCACCTTCCCGGCCACACCCATGACGGTGTTTCGCCCGAACCCGCAGGTGACCGATTTGCCGTTTGTATCCTCCTGGAAGCCGGGAAGCGCCAGGGCCTTTTTGATGACCGGCTCGAAGTTTTGGTTGGAGACATGGGTCACCCCAGGCCAACCCACCAGCCCGGTCGTAAAAATGTTGTCTTTGTAGACCTCCTGGGGCTTCTGGATGCAGTTGGTCGTCATGAGGATCGCACCGGGAAATTTACCGAACTCCCGGATCTGGTTCTGCCAGGCCGTGCCGAAGTGACCATAGAAGTGAGGATATTTCTTGAGCCCCGGATAGGCATGGGTCGGGAGCATTTCGCCGTGGGTGTATACGGTTATCCCTTTTCCTTCGGTCTGCTTGAGCAGCGCCTCCATGTCCTTCAGGTCGTGCCCGGAGACCAGAATGGCCTTCCCTTTTTTTGTCCCCAGCGGGACCTTGGTGGGCACAGGATGTCCGTAGGTGCCCGTGTTTGCCGCATCCAGCAGTTCCATGGCCCGGAGATTGATTTCCCCGCACTTCATGGCGAGTCCGATCCAGTCATTCAGGGTGAGGCTCCTGTTTTGGGTGGCAGCCAAGGCCTCATGAACGAAAGCGTAGACCTTTTCGTCTTCCTGCCCGAGGATCTGGGCGTGGTCCGCGTAGGCGCAAACCCCCTTAATACCAAAAATCGTAGTCCACATCACGGAGTGTATGTCTTTGTCGATGGTCGGATCAGACTTGACTCCCACTTTTTCCGCCTGCTTGACCATTTCTTCCACGGAACCGGCCGGTTTGAACGTGGCCGGGCCATCGGGGAAATCTACTTTTCCTCCGGCGCTTCTCACCTTTTCCTTCAGGCGGTCTCTCAGCTCCACGGCCTTGCGGACAAAGCCAGCCAGGTCGTTGGGGTCAAAATTGACATTCGTCAGGGTTGAAAAGGCAGCCTTGCAGGTGAAAATGTTAGCCTCCCGGTCTGAGACACCGACCTTCCGGCCCTCCACCCCGTAAAGCGACAACCCCGTCAGGGCGTAGATCAAGAGATCCTGTAGAGCGGCCACATTCGGCTGCTTTCCACAAACGCCGACCACCGTACACCCTTCACCCTTTGCCGTTTGCTCGCACTGAAAACAAAACATAGCTTAACCTCCATCCTGGATTTGAGTGATAAATGATGTTGAACTGTACCCCACTGTGCCGCGTTTTTTCGAAAACTCCATTGACCTAAGTCAAGAACCCCCTTTTTTTCTCCTAATTTGAGCGATTCTTATATCTTGTGGGCCGCAGGGGGGTGTCTCTCTTGAGCAGCAACATATGACACAGCCATTGTTAACGGCACCAATGTTCTGCATTGATTTCCAGACAGCCCCATGAGGGGACTTCTCCAACATAGACCACCTTTTGTGCCTTCCCGAGACACCCATTGGATTATCGGGGCGTTCCAAAGGCTTTGGACGAGTGGAGTTGCAGCTCAAGAGAGACACCCCCCTGCGGCTGGCTCCAAGTTTGATAAATCAATCAATTTTTTCCATTTTCGTTCGCTCCGGTCAGGGCTCCAAGACCGGTCCTCTCAAGGATCTCACCGAACCGCTCCCCCTTGAGGCAATGGGCCAGGTAATGGTCAAGACACCGACTCACCAGATCCATGGCGCCCTCGATGGAGTGGACATGGGGCAGCTCCTGTGCCAGCCTCGGGTGACGGCCCAGCTTTCCGCCCACCAGGACCCGATACCCTTTTCGCCCTTCCACCAGTGCCCCGCTGGGGCAGGCCTTAATGCACTGCCCGCAGGCAAGACATGCCGCCTCATCCAGGACCGGCTGATCCTCCACCAGCTCGATGGCCCCTTCCCTGCACGCCTCAACGCACGCGCCGCACTGGGAGCACGGCCGATCCGTCACCCGTGGCATGCAGGCGCCGATCAGGCCCAGGTCAACAATTTGGGGCTGGGAACACGCGTTGGGGCAGTCGGAGATGGAAACCCGGAATTCGTGATGCATCTTGAGCGGCCCCCCAACACGCCCCTTGAGAAAATCCTTCAAGGCCCTGGCCGACAACGCCTGTTCGAGCCGTGCGGAGATGTCATCACACGCGCAGGCCCGATTAGGGCATCCCGAAGGCCCAAAGCAGGACTCCACCTGGTACCCGCGGACTTCATCCTCCATCCGGTTGAGGAACCGCTGCTGACAGGTCCGGACATGGGCGATGGTGACCCGTTTTGAACCGGCGCCCATGGCCTCTTCTTCCACCCGTTTCCTGACCCGCTTTCTGACAAAAAACGGCACCCTGCACAGGGCCTGCTCCGCTTCCTTGCTCCACTCCATGATTTTTTCCTTTTACACCGTTTTTGAAATACGTTTGGATAAGCTTACTGATTTAAATTGGAAATGGTTTGACCTAAGTCAAGATTCAGCGAAAAAGCACAGTAGGCAGGGAGAGAAGATACAGGATATGACGTATGACCGGTTGGCTTGGGATCTCTGAGCAAAGAACAAAGAAGGCCCTTACATGACCGGACATGGCGCCTGGCCGGCAATGCAAGTGCCCATAGGATAGTTCCTGTTTTCTCCGGGCGAGTGGCTATATCTTCAGCCCCGCCAGAAATCCCTCTCTGATGGCGTCGATCGCCTTTCGGGCCTCTTTAGCATCGCCGATGACATGCACCTCCGGAACCAGGGCCCGTATCTGCGCTTCGAGATCGTTTTGAGGAATGGAACCCACCGCGAGGACGATGGCGTCGGCTGCAAGGATCTCCCCTCGACCATCCACCATTTCAACCTGCAGACCCTCCGGCACGACCCCCACTGCCTTGGTGACCGTCATGACGGTCACATCGAGACGCCTGAGTTCGGCCATGACCGTCCACCGCGTGGAGGCCCCAATGTTTTCTCCCACCCGCTTTGCCATTTCAACCACCGTGACTTCCTTGACCCCTTTGTTGAGAAGCGGTTCGAGGGTTTCAAAGGGCTCTGCCCGGTTTACCACAAGGAAATGGAGCACCTCAGGGGAGAGGGTCCCCAGGCTTGCAAGATAGAGCGCCGTTTCGAGGCCAACCGCGTTTCCGCCCACGATGACGACGCGCCTGCCGAGTGTCGGCTGGTCTCCGCCCAATACGTCCCAGGCCTGAATGACCCTGGGGTCCTCAATGCCGGAGATGGGTGGCAGGGATGGCCTTGCCCCCGTGGCAAGGACCACTGCGTCCGGCGCCATGGCCCTGATCCGATCCGCATTGGCTTCGGTATTGGTCAAAATCTCCACACCCAGGGCCTTCAAGTTTTGGATCAGGTCCTCTGCGGCCGTTACCATCTCCTCTCTGCCGGGGATGAGTCGGTTTAACACCACCTGACCGCCAAGATGGTCCTGTCTTTCGAGGAGAGACACGTTGTGCCCGCGCGCGGCAGCGGTGCAGGCGGCCTTCATCCCCGCCGGGCCTCCGCCGATGACCAGTACCTTCTTTGGATGGGTGGCCGGCGTCACCTGCCATTGACCCTCCATGCCCGCAAGCGGGTTCACTAGACAGGTGGCCGGTTGTCTCTGAAAGATGCTGTCAAAGCAACCCTGGTTGCAGGCCACGCAATGGTAGATCAGATGGCTCTGCCCTTCCCTGACCTTTTTGGGGAGATTCGGATCTGCCAACATGGACCGGGCCATGGTGACCAGATCCGCCTCTCCGTTTCGAAGAATGGCCTCCGCCATCTCTGGGCGATTGATCCGGTTGCTCGCAAGCACCGGCACCGACACCACGGACTTGATACCCTTCGCAAGGTACACGTAGGCGCCACGCGGGACAAAGGAGGTGAGCTGGGGGACGCGTGTCTCATGCCATCCCCCCGTCACATTAAACAGATCCACCCCTGCCTTCTCAAGTTCAACCGCGAAGGCCCTGGCCTCTTGATTGGTGTTTCCCTCTTCCATGAAATCATTGCCGGCAAGACGCATCAGAACAGGATAGTCGAGACCCACTGTCTGGCGGACCTTTTGAACCACTTCGATTCCAAAACGCATCCTGTTTTCAAGTGCCCCGCCATATTCGTCATCGCGCTTGTTGGTCAAAGGAGAGAGAAATTGACTGATGAGATATCCCGCGCTCCCAAGGATTTCCACCGCATCAAAGCCGGCGTCTTTGGCCCTCATGGCGGCCTCGGCAAAACGGGTCTGCACCAGGGGAATCTCATCCAGTTCAAGGGCCCTGGGCGTCTCCCCGGTGAGCCTGGATCGGACGGCAGAGGCTGAAAAGGGCTTCCGGCCCCCGATCATGGATGAATGGGTGTATCGGCCGGCCTGGTAAAGCTGGGCCGCGATTTTGGAACCGTTCCGCTTCACCGCTTCTGTGAGCCGCTTGAGTCCGGGCAGGAACCGGTCATGATGAATGCACACCATGCTGGACATTCCGCCATATTCATCGACGGGACACCCACCTACGATGATGAGACCGATGCCACCCTTTGCCCGCTCAACATAGAAGTCAATGAGCCTGTCCGTGACCTCACCCTCCGGCGTATAACCGAGGTGCATAGCCGTCATCACGATACGATTGGGAAGCGACATGGTGTTTATGGAGATGGGTGAAAAGAGGTTCTTAAAGGTGGTCATGTGTCTTCTCCTTATGAGTGGTAGGGAAAACATCAGGCAGCCCCCTGCCGGTCAAAGGCGCCCTGGGAGGGGAGCAACACCGCAACGGCCATCACCCAAGGTGTCCATGAGCACGGGGCCCTTTCATCAACCTCCGAAGTTCGGGTTAATGAACTCGATCCGGTCCCCATCGCAGACGGGGGTTTCACCATATTTTTGGGGATAGACAAACCGCCCGTTGTGCTCGACGATCAGGTGGCAGTCATCTTCGCCGAAAAGGGCAATCAGGGAGGCAATAGTTGAATCACTGGAGACGGATTCGTTCAAGCCGTTTACGACAATCTGGATCGTGCGATCTTGCATGACCTCATTTTGAACATGAACCGCACACGGGGCAGTCCGGGTTTCTTTCCAGGAACACTTCCTTAAAAGATATATCAAAGCCCCGGAAATAAAGCAATCGGCCTTTGAGCAACTGTCCGAAGCCCACGAGAAGCTTCACGACCTCCATCGTCTGAATGCAGGCGATCAGACCGGGTGCAGGTCCCAGGACACCCGGCGGGTTTTCGATGACAGGGCGTTCCGGGAATAGGCATTCCAGACAGCCCGTTTGGCCAGGAACGAAGGTGGTCACCATGCCGTTGAATCCATGGACACCCCCGAAAAGGTAAGGCAACCCCTTCCTGAGCGACGCACGGTTCAGGACCCTTCTCGTCTTAAGATTGTCCGTCCCGTCCACGATCATGTCACAACCCTCCAACAGCCGATCAATGGAGCCATCGTCGATCGACGCATGAAATGATTCCACTCGGCAATGAGGGTTGAGGCGTGTCAGTTTGTCCGCGGCCGAGGTGGCCTTGGTCTTCCCGATATCCCCCGTCGTGTGGAGGAGTTGCCGATTGAGGTTTCCCAGTGAGACATGGTCGTTATCCGCCATTCTCAGGCGACCGATGCCCGCAGCCACCAAATAGTACGCCGTAATGGAGCCAAGCCCTCCCATTCCCGCCAGGAATATACTGGCTTCACGCAATTTCCTCTGTCCCGCCTCCCCGATCTCGGGGATCATGAGCTGCCGTTGATATCGGGTCAGCTCCTCCTGCGAAAAAACGGACACCCCCCCCTCCTTCCATCGTTCGTGACGCGACGACAACCGAGGTGAATTCGCAGACGATTAGAAACGGTCGTCTTAGATCTGAAAAAGGCATTCATTTGATTATGGGACTTCTAGGTCCCCATCTCGCCCTGATTCGTCCTGGGGGGCATCGTCCCGGTAAGCCCGCTTTTTGAGGACCTGACGCATGAATCCCCAGACCGCCAACAGGGCCATCACAACGAAGAGGATCTCATAAAGGTAGTGGCTGATCTTCACAAGCCACAAGGGCTCTCCTTTGAGTGACGTCTCCCAATCTCGCTCCAGGGCACCGAGTGATTCAGCCGTCACCCTTAGAAGGCCATCCCGCACCGTATAGCCTTCGGCTGCGAGCTTGAGGACTCCCATCAACCCCGACTTGCCGAATCGGTTCACGAGGTAGACCACAAAGCCCTTGCTCTCCTCGTAGGAAAGAATCAGATCATCTTCACCAACTGGGAAAGTATTCTCAAGCTGTTGGAGGGGTATGATGTTCCCCGCGGAGACAGCGTCGTTCAGACGCGACGGCCTTGGGTCCGCCAGGAGCTCCGAGATGCCGTCGCTTGCCCATTGGCACACCCCCTCGTCCAGCCATCTGGGCAGAGCAGTCCTGATCCGTTGATGCAGGAGAATATGGCACATCTCGTGCTTGAGCACGTCATGCAGTCGCAACGAATCCCTTCCAACTCTTCCCCAATGAAGCACGATAAGATGGCGGCCCGGCAGCGCAAAGGCCGAGATGGGTGTCTTTTCCCAGTCAACACCGAAAGAGGGCTCCTTTCCTTCTGTGATCAGGATCGAAGGCCTGGGTTCCGGCGCCCAGTCAAAGTGTCCCCACAGCTCATTTTCCACTGCGGGATAGATCTCCATGACCTCTTGGGCGGCCTTTCTAAAGGAAGGCTCATAATGGATGGCGAGCCCCTTTCCTTCCAGGACATGAAGCGGTTCCCCGCCGGATGCGGGCAACGCGCTCAGAGAAAGGATCCATATGCAGACCAAAATGGCCATGTGTAGTGGTCTCCAGGACCTGACCCGCCTCAGATCCATTTGGGCGTCGAGGGCGAGGGCTCCCTGTGTTCAGGATTGACTGACCCGGGACGAACACTGGTCAAATGCACGGTTGAAATCCACGTGGGATTCGCATAAAGTCCTTAACCTGTCGAAGAAAACCACAGTTTCAGGTCAAAGTCAAAAATGAACAAGGTGATGACCGGTATCGACTGGCTACAGGCCGGGCCATGGAAAAGGCTCAGGGGGCTCCGGCTGGGGCTGCTTTCCAATCAGGCCTCCGTGGATTCCGAACTCCATTCTACGAAAACGGTGATTGCCGCACTGCTACCCGGTCATTTGAAGGCACTATTCGGTCCTCAGCACGGCCATGGCGGAGAAGACCAGGATAACATGATTGAAACACCGGATGATTTTGACAGGACCTTGGGGGTCCCCGTGCGCAGCCTTTATGCCACAACCCGAACGCCTCTTCCCCACATGCTGGAGGAGGTGGATGCCTTGATCATCGACCTCCAGGATGTGGGGACACGGGTCTACACCTTTGCCGCAACGGTGCTCAACTGCATGAAGGCCGCTTCTGTCTCGGGCAAAAAGGTGGTGGTCCTTGATAGGCCAAATCCGCTGGGCGGGGAAATGGTGGAAGGGAATCTCCTGCGAACGGAACTCTTTTCTTTTGTGGGGACCTACAACCTGCCCATGCGCCACGGCATGACCCTGGGAGAGCTGGCACGCCTTTACAAGGGGGTATTCCGGATGGACTGCGATTTGGAAGTCGTTCCGATGAAAGGATGGAAGCGGTCCCTGCTATGGCACAATACCGGACTGCGGTGGTTGATGCCATCCCCAAATCTGCCTGTCCCGGAGAGCACTTATGTCTACCCCGGACAGGTGGTTCTCGAAGGCACCAACCTCTCGGAAGGCAGGGGGACCTGCCGGCCCTTTGAGATATTCGGGGCCCCGTTTCTAGATACGAAGGCGGTGAAGGCCGCCCTGCCGAAGAAGGCCTTGGCGGGCTGCGTCCTTCAGGACTATGTATTTCGACCCACCTTCAATAAATGGAAAGGGGATCGATGCGCGGGTTTCCTCATCCACATCGTCGATCCGCTGCTCTATCGGCCTTACTTGATGTCACTTGCGTTGATTCAAGCCATCCTCATGGCCCACGGGACCCGCTTCCAATGGAAAAGCCCGCCCTATGAGTATGAATATGAGAGGAACCCAATCGATCTCATTACCGGCGACTCAAGCCTGCGGGTGCAACTGGAAAAGGGCGTGGACGTGTTTGAGATCAGCACTTCCTGGCGGCAGGACCTGGACGCGTACCTCGACTGGCGGCAGGACTATCTCCTGTATGACTAGATGACTCCGAATTCCGATCGTTGGCTGACCATTCATCCTTTCAAGATCCCCAATGGATGTGGGCGGCCCGTTTTCACGTGTCTTGTTTCTTCTGGCCGCCGCTGATCCATTTGTCGATGGCCTCCTTGTCAAACCGCCACACTCTGCCAATCCTTATGGCCGGAATCTTTCCTTCCGCGGCATACTTACAAATGGTAATTTCATGTAATTTTAGATATTTTGCTAATTCTTTGGTTGTCATGATCATAGGCATGATAGACTCCTCAAGATCTTAAGAATTTCCTCTCGCGTTTCAGGGCATGTTCCAGATCATCCCTAAACGGTATACGATATTTATTAATACCGTAGACCTATAAAGTCAATAAATAAATTGATAATACTAAATAAGACTTATTCAATTTGGATTCTCAAGCCCCCGGGCCGACTGCGTGACATGCACCCGGCAATCAGACCGCCCTGGCGGCCTCGAGTTATGGGCACCCTCCTGGTCCTTTTTTTGGCCATGCTTTCCTTCTCTCAGGTCCGGGCCGACGAACATCGCGTACGCTTGCGTGTTGGATGGGGATACGATCCTGTTGCGTTCCGGTGAAAGGGTCCGATATCTCGGGATCGACGCACCCGAGATGGACATTGGGGAGGGAAAGAGTGAGCCTCTCGCTCACCCGTCGAAAGATTTCAATCGCCGCCTAGTCGAAGGCCGGACGGTGGGGCTAACGTATGACCAGGAGCGAAGGGACCATTACGGCCGGTTGCTTGCCTATGTCTTTTTACAAGATGGGCGCATGGCCAACGCGCTGATGGTTCAGGAAGGATTGGCCGTGGTCATGCTCACGCAACCCAACACCCGTTACCGGGATTTCTTACTGACCCGTCAACGAAAGGCCATGGAAAAGCGGATTGGGCTATGGGCTTGCCTCCCTGAAAAGGAGACCGCCATCTATGTGGGAAACAGCCGATCCTTTCGCTTTCACCGAAAGGATTGCGCATTATTGGCGCGGGTCCCCAAAGGGAAACGGATCCACTTCCGATCGCGCTACGAGGCATTTTGGGCTGGCTACAGCCCTTGCAAAAGGTGCAGGCCCGCAGATCGAATGGAGTCGAAAAAATGAAGGCTCCGGACCGGAATTGTTGTTACTTAGCCAAGAGCGAAGATTAGTTGTCTGCTTGTTGCTTCATCTTTTCTATCTGTTCATTGTAGAAAGAAATGACTTCTCTTCGGTTTAGCATCCCGATCAAGACGCCATGATCATCATCCGCTACAACAGGAAGGCTGTCAATGTTCCTGATGGTAAACTTTTTTAATACGGAATTCAGATCTTCTGACGGAGTCGTAAATATTAGTTCCTTCGTCGCAATATCCTCCATGACGACCAAGTGTTCAATTTCCTGAGAAAAAAGCACGCTCCTGATATCGTTGATCGAAAATATTCCCACGAGTCTGTGATCCTGATCCATCACGGGGAAATAATGCTGGGTGGTTTCGGCGAAATACTTTTTGAAGTCCAGAAAAAGCATGTTGCGCGGGATCAGATCGACATTTTTTACCAGGTGCATGAGGTCCCTTACCCGAATCGCCTGCAACACATCCACGAAAAAATCGCCGGCATGGGCTGGTGAATCCAATCTGGATTTGACCTGTTTTTCGTAGATGGTCCATTTCCTGGCGGCAAGATAGGATACGGAGCAAACAAGGAGGCTCGGCAGTAGCAGGTGATAGGAATTGGTCATTTCACTGACGAAGATGATGGTTGAGATCGGGGTGTTTGAAACGGCCGTGAAAAAACCAGCCATTCCGACGATAATAAAGGAACCCGGTTGAGTGACAACGTTGGGCATCATCTGATTAAACACCGTTCCGACGACGCCCCCCATGGCGCCGCCGATCACCACGGAGGGGCCGAAAACACCTCCGCTGCCACCTGATCCGATGGAAAAGGAGGTGGTCAGGATTTTGCCAAGGGCGAGAAACAGCAAGAACGGAATCGTTATCGCTAGGTCGCTATCAAGGGCTTTCTGAATAAATCCATAGCCGAATGCCAGGGTTTGGGGCAGAAAGAAGCCGATAATGCCCGTACAAAGTCCTCCGATGGCCGGCTTGATATGATTCGGCAACCGAAAGGATTTGAAAAGCCGAGTAACACCGTAAAATGATTTTACGTACAAGATACCCGTTCCGACGAGGACTAAAGCCAGAACAAGGTATGGCCCCAGTTCCATGGGATTTGCGAATTGAAAATTGGGAGTTTCAAATAAAGACCCCCAGCCGAAAACCAGACAGAAGAGACAGTAGGCCACCACGGACGAGATTCCGGCCGGGATAATGACCTCGGATTCAAATTCAGGGTCTCTGTACAACACCTCGGCCGCAAAAAGGGCACCCGCCATAGGAGCCCTGAAAATGCTCCCGACGCCGGCGCTAATGCCAGCGGCCATCATGATCCGGCGTTCCCGGGTGGAGAGGTTCAGCTTGGTCGCGAGAAACGATCCAAAACCGGCGCCTATCTGTGCGATCGGCCCTTCTCTTCCACCCGAACCTCCGGTGGTCAGGGTGATGGCAGAGGCAATGGTTTTGATGATCGGAACCCGGCCGCGGATAAAGCCTCCCTTGCGATGATAGGCGTCGATGGCCGCATCGGTGCCATGCCCTTCCGCTTCCGGAGCAAAGGTATATACCAGCCATCCGCTGACCAGGCCGCCCAAGGCTGGCAAAAAGAGCAGCATCCAGCGGTTAAAGGGGGTCGCGGTGGGCAAAATGAGGTGATGCTCCCCGGCGGGAGCCGGCGGTCTGTAGCCGGCCAGAAAATCCATGAAATAATGCGAGCCGAGTTGACACAGGTAGTTAAACAGGATCGAACCCGCACCGGCGATCAGACCAATCAGAATGAAATAAATCGTCCACTTGCTGGCCACAGCCAGCTTGGTCGAACGCTCTTTTCTGGCGACGGAACTGATATTTTTCTTTAATTGGATCAAGGTGTTATTTAATGATCTATCGATTATAGACATTGCGTTTGACTCATGACCGTATAAACAGGATGGCCAATTTGATTTTTCTCAAGGAAGGGAAAGGCGACCCTTAAGTGATCCTTCCAGATGGAAAGCAATCCCACACCACATCTATCCATGCGATGAAGACCGGCCCGCTCCCAGTTTGCCGCCATCGGTGAGTAATGAAAACCCGCACCGGGGATAAGTAATGGTCATAAAAACTCATTTTTTTGAGCTGAACCATAAAGTATAGGAGATTTTCACACGGTGGGTCAATGATAGAGTGCGCAGGCGATGGTGGGATGCACCCTCCTGATCGAAAAGGAGGTTCGCCGGATAATCCGCGCCAATAGAACGCAGGGTAACTTTCTTTGCTCTGATGGGGTATGTGAAAAGAAAACTTTAAGCCCTCTTTGCTCCCCAGAAGTGGTTGGCCTTTCCAGGGTCTTTGAAACGTTAAGACGTCGGGTATCGACGTCACTTCACGGTCTTAAGCTTGGCTTCGGCGATCTTCGCTTCGCTTGAATTGGGGTAAGTCTTGACGATTTTTTTCAATAGAAGTTTGGCGCTCGTCGTGTCGTTAATCTCGTTGAACGCCAAGGCCTGGCGAAGCATGGCATTCGGAACCTTGTTGCCATCAGGGTAGTTTTTTATGACCTCCTGATAGGCCAGGATTGCCTGCTCGTACTGCCGGAGAGAAAAGTAACACTCCCCAACCCAAAATTGCGCATTGTCGGCCAGTTTGGACTTTGGGTAATTTCCAAGAAAGTGCTTGAAGCCCGCCAAAGCCTCTTCGCTCTTCCCCGCTCTGAATTTGGCTAAAGCAGACTCGTAGAGGTCCTCCTCAGGCGAAAGGGCAGGCGGCTGAGGTGTCTGAGGCCTGGGTGTTTGAGGGCGGGCTGTTTGAGACCGGGACTGCTCTCCGGCAGGCGTGCTTGGCGCCGGTGCCGTTGGAGCGGCTGCCGCCTGGGGTGCCGGAGTCGGCATGGCCACATACTCGCTCAAACGTTTCACCTCCATCTCCAGTTTTGCCAATCTTTCATTAACTGCGGACACGCCCGTCCGCATTGTGTCCTGGTCGGTAGTATCCCGCTCAACGGCACGTTTTGTGAGGAAGTTGTTTTCCTCCACCCTTCCGGATAGGGCCTGGATGTCAGCCCTCGTCTTGTCAAGATCAGCACCCAGCTGAGCCTGGCGGAGCCTGACTGCCTCCAGCCTTTGGTCCAAATCGCTCGATGTCCTCTTTTCCATCTTGCTCACACGACCATTGAGGGCGACAATCTGGTCGTTTAGGTAGAGGATATCGTCCTGGGTGGTCACGCAGGATGACAGGGCCAGCGAAACGACGGCCAGCAAGCCAAGCTCCAAAAAAAATCGTTTATGGTTCAAGGTGAGCATACCCTTACCCATACTCCCATGCATGATATGGAAACCGGCTCCCGCCAGCGAGCCAGGAGCCGGTTAATAGAGGGCTGTCCAAGAGGGCTGTGGATCAAACTCTCGGAGCCACCCCAGGGACGATTGCGCCTACTTGATCAACCTGAAATCGTCTCTTCTATTCTTTGCCCACGCAGCTTCGTTATGCCCGGGATCGACCGGTCGCTCCTCGCCATAGCTGATGATGGACATGTGGTCCTCTGCGATCCCCAGCGCCGCCAGGAACTTTTTGGCGGAAGCGGCCCTTCTTTCGCCCAGAGCCAGGTTATACTCGTTGGTTCCCCGTTCGTCGCAATTTCCTTCAATCCTGAGAGAGTAACCCGGATTCCTGCGGAGCCAGTCCGCCTTCTTCTTCAAAACCGCCTGGGCCTCGGGTTTGAGGTCCGACTTGTCAAAGTCGAAATAGATGCTTTCGGATTCAAACATCCTCTTTTCATTAGCAAGCATCTGGGCCTTTTCAAGCTCGCGCCGTTTGGCCTCCTCGGTTTCCTGCATCTCGACCTTGGCCGGGGGTGCCTTCTCCATGGGCTTGACTTCCGGGGTGGGAGCCATCTCCTTGCCCGGTTGTGAGACCTGTACTTGTTTCTTGGCGCAAGCGGTCACAAAGACAAGGAAAGAACAAACCAACACCATCAGCAACGTCGTCGTCATCGTCCTTTTCATATATTTTTCCCTCCTCCATTCGATTTGGCAGACTGATGAGCGCTTTAGCCCGCCCACAAAGCGGGGGTTGACCGTAGTTTTTCAACAATAAGCATCAATTCACATTTCGCATCGCAATGCAAGAAAAAAAGGACCTTACACCGCCCTCCCTTCGGGCTGGCGTTACCACCCCCTTTTTGACGCGGAGCCTTTCCCAGAGACGTTCGAAATAGGTTCATCACTGACTCTGTCTTGAAAACAGCCAGTGCCGGCCCCAGCGACCCTCAATGGGAATACATCCTAATCAACTGTCTGATTTTAAACTACTGTTTTTAACGTTCTGTCCGTTACCAACGATCTTGGACCTCCCTTTACTTGCTCCAGGAGGGGGAGGTTTGTTGTCCCTGGAAAAAACCGATCCTCCGTTGGTTCTGGCCGTTCGCGGTCATCATGTAAAGGTGGTAGGCGCCCCCTTCCCGGTTCGAGCTGAACATGATGTAGCGACCATCCGGGGACCAGCAAGAATCCTCGTTGTTTCCCTGGTCCTCCGTCAACTGCCTTGGCTGCGTCCCGTCGGGGTTTATGCTGAATATTTCAAAACGGCCCTGATTCATGGACGTATATGCAATTTTATCCAGGCTGGACCATGCCGGAGAGGTATTATAGTTGCCCTCGAAGGTCAGCCGCTCCTCAGTCCCACTGGCCAGGTCTCGCACGTAAATCTGCGGGGAACCCGACCGATTCGAGACAAAGGCGATCTTCTTGCCATTGGGCGAGAAGCTCGGAGAAACATCGATTCCCCAGTGATTGGTCAAACGCTCTAAGATGCGTCCGCTCGTATCAATCGTATAAATATCTGGATTCCCATCCACGCTGAGGGTGGTCGCAAGCTTGGTCCCGTCGGGAGCCCATGACGCGCCGATATTCAATCCTTCCCGAGCCGAGATTCGTTTAAGGCCACCCGAATCCATCTCTTTCATGTAAAGCACCGGTCCACCCCCTGCCCGGTAGGAAACCAACATCAATTTTTGGCCATCCGGGGACCACCTCGGCAGCAGGGCAATGCTCTTGTCCGCGGTGATTTGCCGGACATTGAATCCATCGTAATCCGCTGTGTAGATCTCCTTCTGACCCGTAGCTGTGCCCACAAAGGCCACCTTTGTTGAAAAGATCCCCGGTTCGCCGGTCAAGACCCGGATAATCTCGTCCGCAAGTCGATGCATGAGGTATCGCTGCTGCGTGACATCGCCGAGCGCCCTTTTCCCAAGGAGCTGCCGCCCGTAAAAGACGTCAAACAAACGGACCTCAACCTCCAGCCGGTTGCCTTGAACAACGTACCTGCCCGTGAGAAGGAGCTCGGTCCCTATGACGGACCAATCCTTGAAGCGGATCTCTTCCAGCCGGAGGCCAGGATTGGGGTCCAGGAACGCCCGCTTGTCCATGGGGGCAAAATACCCGCTGAGGTCCAGATCATTGGAAATGACCTCCGGCAGTTTGACGGCCAGTTCCTTTTGCGCCTCTCCGGGGTTGCCGTTCGAAAAGTCAGGGATGGCGATCTTGAACTTCCGAGCATAGGGCGAATTGATGTCAATATAAATCATCCCGAAGCCGGGCCCTGGCCAACAAAATCCACTCGCTCCAATCACGGCCAGACAGACCAGGACGGGGCGGGGGAGGCGTCTGGCCATTGCGGAAATCAATTTCAACACTATCATCATGCATGAACCTCTATATTTGATCTCATTGCAACATCTCCCTTAGATTAAAGGTGATCTCGAACTCCTCCTCGCTTTGATGGTAGCTCGGGGGAAATGGGGGCAGCGGATCGGAGCGCTCAATGGCCTTCTCGACCGACTGATCAAAGAGAGCGTTGGACGACTTCTTGTCAAACCAGGACATGAGGATCTTTCCCCCATTGTTGACCCTCAGGACAAAGACCGCCTCAAGGTCTTTGTCCCGTTCCGATGCGAGCGTGGCGGGATAGGACCAGTTCTCCCGGATACGCTCTGTCACCTGCATGATGTAGATCTCCATAATCTTGCCGGTGACCCCGCCCCCTGCAGGCCCCACCGCCTCTCGTCCTGGGGCCGACACCCTGCCCTGAAGTCGCGAAATAGCCTCACTGACTCGATCTTGATTCTCGCTGTCCACCTTCTTCTCGATCTCTGACAGGGCCTTTTGAAGATGGTCCTTCTGCTCGGCTGCGACCTTCTTTTGTATCTTGGAAACGGCCTCTTCAATGCGTTTTGAAGGAGGAATCTCGGGTTTCTTCTTGACTTCCTCCTTCTGAACGGTCTTCTTGGCGATCACAAGGGCCTTTTCTTGCTGTTTTGGTGGAGCAATTCGCTTGACGGGTTCTGCCTTTTTCGAGACGGAAACCTTTTCCTGGGGTTTTTCAGACGGAGGGACGGTACCCTTCCCGGACTTGGGTGACCGGTCTCGGCCCATCTCAACGAGGTTCACCTCATAGACCACCCCTTGGATGGCCCGCGTGGGCATGGATCCGGGCACAAACAGGACGGCTGCAAAGATAACCACATGAAACAGGATGGAGAACACCACCATCTTTCCCCATCTCTGCTCCGGAGGCCCCATCGTCCCTTCATTCAAAGCGAGAGCGGTCATTACGGCTAATCCAGGGGTTCGGTCACCATGCCAAGTTTCTCGATGCCGGCCCTCTTGATGGCGGCCATCACCTCGATGACGAACCCATAGGGAAGTTCCTTATCCGCCCTCAGGAGCAATTCCCTGTCCTTTCGATTTTCCACGATCTTTTGGAGTTTCGCATCCAACCCTTCGAGATCGAGGCGGTGTGTTTCAAGAAGGATCTCCTTCTTCTTGTTGATGGTCAGAATGAGCGGGTCTTCCTGGGTCTTCAGGTACCGGGTGGTAGTCTTGGGCAGGTTGACGTCCACGCCCTGGGTCATCATGGGCGCCGTCACCATGAAGATGATCAGCAAGACAAGCATGACGTCGACCATGGGCGTCACGTTGATATCGGCCATGAGCTTTTTGTCGTTTCCTGCAGGCCCCATGGTCCTCCCTCATTCGATCCTTTTAGAGGTGCGTCGCGACCTGATCAGGTGTCTCTCAACCACACTGATGAAATCCGATGCGAAAATGTCCATTTCCGCCCTTAAGACCGAGATCCGCCGCGTAAAATAGTTGAAGGCCACAACGGCCGGGATGGCCGCCGCGAGTCCTGCGGCGGTGGCGATGAGGGCCTCGGAGATCCCCGGGGCCACCACTGCCAGGCTGGCCGACCCTTTGAGCCCGATCCCACGGAAGGACTCCATGATGCCCCAGACCGTTCCGAAGAGGCCGATAAATGGGGCCGTGTTCCCCGTGGTGGCCAAAAAAGTGATGCCCCGTTCCAGTCGATTCATCTGATCGATCTCGGCACGTTTCATGGATCGCTCCAGGCTCTCAATTAAGGCCTTGGGAGACCCAGACGCGTCCATGTCTCTGGATTGAGGGGCGTCTCCTTGCTGGAACACTGGGTTCTGAAGCTTTAGGATGCGGTTGAACTCAACATATCCCGCCCGAAAAAGCCGGGCCGAGGGGCTCGATATGCAAGACTCGCTCTCGGCATAGGTCTTTTTTAGATCCGCGCTCTCCCAGAAAAGTTCCAGAAAATCCGCCGTGTCCCTTTTGGCCATCCGGATGAGCCGCAGCTTCATAAAAATAATGGCCCAGCAGATGACCGAAAATAGCAGCAGTATCCACAGTACCATCTTCACGACGGGGCCCGCGTGAAGGATCATCTGAATCACATCGTGGCCCAAAGCCCCTGCCAGAAAAATCCCGGTGGGGATCTGGGCAAATAGAGGAATCTCGATCATTCAAAATCCTTTCCAGTCACACAGGACAGATGCTCATGGAATCAGAAGTCAGTCCCAGCGAGGAGGCCCAATCACCAACCCCGGTGCAAGGACTCGTTTCACTATGCTACATTCGCATAAGTTTATTAATGACGCAAGACCCCATGCAAGGACAAATCGGGATGGAAGGCTGGTTTCACCTAACTTGAGCGATTCTTATCCTTTGTGGGCCGCAACGCCACTCCTTCAAAGCCTTTGAAACGCCCCCATAACCCCGCCGGCGGCGGATCAAAAGAGACACCTCCATGCTTCTGGCTCCAAATTCGGTGAATCGCTCAATTCATGTTTCAGATACCGCTCTTGACGACACCCGGGCCGAGGCGGCGCGTAAGGAATTCAGCCAACCCGCGGGTGTCGCCCAGCGAAAAGCGAGGGACCCCCAAATCCAGGGCCATATCACTGACGAGCGCGATGAGGTGGTCGTCTTCCCGGCAAAGGGGCTCTTGGTGGACCTCCGGCCTGTAGATCTCTATCTTGGGCTTTTTGCTCCGCTTGTATCCTTCGGCCAGAATCAGGTCCACATCCTTGAAGAGGGGCACAAGTTCATCAAGGTCGTGATCGTGGTCCACATCTCTGACCATGCCGATCTGATAGGGGGAAGAAATCAGGGTCGTCAAAGCACCCGCCTCTTTGTGCCGCCAGGTGTCCTTCCCTGGTTTGTCCATCTCAAAGCCGTGCACATCGTGTTTGACGGTGCCGATCCTGAGCCCTCTCTGCTTCAGTTCTCGGATCAACTTTTCCAGAAGGGTCGTCTTTCCGGCGCCGGATCTGCCTACAACGGCGATAATGGGGGTCAGGCTTTTGGACTCCTCACCAAAGACACGGCCAAAGACTTCCTCTTCTTTCCCGCGGCACTCTGCACTGAAACGCCTGAATCGGTCCAGGATGTCCCTTCCCTCATCCGTGAGAACGGACCCCTCGCCTCGGTCCGTCGTCATTACGATTCTGGCCTGAAGGTACTTCTCCGTGGCCCGGATCTTTCCCCACACACCCTTGTACGACATCTTCATACGCTTGGCGGTCTGATTGATGGACCCCGTCCGCTCGATGTTCTCAAGGATCTCCTGCCTCCCATCGCCAATGATGATTTGGTCCGTTTCATCCACGATCCAATGCCGAGACTTAACCCTGAACATGGCCTCTCTCCTTACCTACTTATGCCACCTCCATCCACGGCTCGCCGCTGTTGGAGGGGTCGTATCCCCCCATTGACCTTACCCGCACTCTGAATGGCTCGGAACGAATCGTATCAAGCACTGTTTTGAAGGCCTCAAGATTCAACATGGTCGTGGGAATGATCAAATCGTATTGCTCCTGCTCGACGGGGATGAAGTCAAGGCCAAGAGCCTTGGCGGCCGCGTATATTCCCATCCCGCAATCGGCGGCCCCGCTCAGGACATCAACCGCCACGGCCATATGTGTGAACTCCTCATGTGAGTACCCACGCACCGATTCTGGGACAACCCCCAATAGACTCAAACGATGGTCCAGCAGGACGCGGGTCCCGGACCCAGCCTGTCGGTTCACAAAAGTCACATCGGGCCTCTTCAGGTCGTGAAAGGCCTTAATCCCCTTGGGGTTGCCTTTGGCCACCATAAGACCCTGCTCTCTCAGGGCAAGGTGAAAGATCGAAACGGGAACCCCTGCAAGGTATTTTCTCACGTAGGAGACATTGTATTCTCCCGTCCGGGGGTCCAGAAGGTGGGCGCCCGTGAAATGACAGCTTCCTCTCCGAAGCGCCATCAGGCCGCCCAGGCTCCCAACGTTCGCCGAACTGACCCTCAGACGATGCCCCTGGCGATGGAGCTCATCTCCGAGGATGTCGATCGTAATGTCGTGACTCCCGATAAAAACCAGGGTGTTGAGCAGCTCCTCTTCGTCCACCAGAAGCTCGGCCTCCATGGCCTCGTCCTGGGAGACCCCCTCTGAAAGCGGAGGGATACGGATGAACCCCTCAGCCCGGGTCAGTGTGGTGATGGCGCCAGCCGCCCTAGAGAGGGGCGTTGCAACGTAACGATCGTTTACCTTGCCGATGTTGACCCTCAAAAATTCCTCGATCCCCAGCTTGGAAGGAATGGACCGGGTGGGATGGACGATCACCTTCGGTCGCCTTGGGACACGCAACCCCTGAAGGCTGTAGAGCAACGGCTCCACGAACTGCTTGAAGGAGAACACGGATGAGACGGCGTAACCGGGGTTACCCACAACCGGCTTTTCATGGACGACGCCCAGGATGGTGGGCTTGCCCGGCATCATGGCCACGCCATGGACCAGAACCTCTCCCATCTCACGGATGGCGTGGACCGCGTAATCTTTGCTCCCCGCGGAAGACCCCGCGTTGAGGATGATCAACTGTGCATCAGAGTGGACGGCCGATTCCAGTGCCCTGCGGATCTCCGCCTCGTCGTCCGGCACCAGTCCGTAAACCGTGGGAAGGGCCTGGCACTCACGGACAAGCCCAGAGAGGACTAACGAGTTAAACTCAATGATCCGGCCGGTTTGAAGCGGCTCATCTTCTTTGAGACTGGTGTGAGGGACCAGTTCAGATCCGGTGGGAATGATAGCCACCCGGGGCCGCTCTCGAACACGGAGCGAGAATACACCCGCACTGATGAGTGCGCCGAGGTCGTAGGCCCGGATTCCGTGGTCCTGAGGAAGGAGCAGCTCGGTTGCTACCATATCCTCCCCCACTTTCCTGACGTGCTGCCAGGGATAGGCCGCAGAGCGGATCTCCAGACCGTCGTGGTCTACCTGATAGACCTTTTCCACCATGATCACCGCGTCCAGGCCCAGGGGCAGCGGCTGGCCCGTGTTGATCCAGAACGCGTCCTCGCCAACCCGAAGGACCACGGGATGTCTTTCAGTGGCCCCGTAAGTCTTCTCAGCCGTGACCGCAATGCCGTCCATGGCCGCCGAGTGAAAGGAAGGTGAGGAGCGGTTGGCAAAGACCGCTTCTGCTGTGACCCGCCCAAGGGCCTCCTCCGTCCGGATGATTTCCGGCGCTGTACGCCAATTCGACCCGAAACGCGAAAAAAAGACGGACCGCGCCTCTTCAAGGCCTTTCATGGCCAGGTAGACCTGTCGCTTCACCGAAACCTCCCGAGCGTGCATCAAAGGGAATGACCGATACCATGTCGCCCTGGTACAATCCCTCCGTATTCATGTCGATCCTTATGAGGCCATCGGCCTCCACCAAGGGCGAGATCAGCCCCGACTTTCCGAAGATAGGCTCTGCCACCACCTTGTCTCCCTGTCTTGACAAGCGGACGCGGACATAGTCCTCTCTTCCGGGGGCCGATTCCACATTGCGAGAAAGTTGCGCCTTCACAGGTCCACAGTAGCGGTCCGTTAACTCGGTCTCCCCGGAAAGCCGCGACACCATAGGGGCCATGATCACTTCCGCCACGATCAACGCGGATGCCGCATGCCCGGGAAGCCCAACCACCGGTTTTCGCCCACATCGTCCGATGATGGTCGGTTTCCCGGGGCTTATGGAAATGCCGTGCACCTGAAGCCCAAAATCAGGCAACCCTTCAAGGACCTGCAGGGTCAGATCCCTTGTCCCGACGGAACTCCCCCCCGAAATCCACACGGAATCGGACTGGGCCAGTCCCTGGGTGACCAGCGCCTTGAGCGGGTCAAGACGGTCCGGGCAGAGACCCAGGATCATGGGCACCGCCCCCAGTCCCTGGCAGAAGGCAGACAGACTGTAGGTATTGATGTCTCGGACCTGCCCCGGCCCTGGATGCGACGCCATCGGGACCACCTCATCCCCCGTAGAGATGATCCCGATCCTTGGCCGACGGAAGACCCTCACCATTCCCAAGCCCAACCCCGCCAGGACGCCCAGGTCCTGGGCCCTGAGCCTGTGGCCCCGTCTCAGCACGCGCTCTTTTTCCCGAAAATCATCTCCCGGCTGAATCACGTTTTCCAAGGGAGACACGGGACGAACGATTTCGAGCGTCCGTTCATCCATGAGATGACCATATTCGATCATGACCACCGCATCGGCCCCGTCAGGCAGCATGCCGCCCGTGGATATTCTCACGGCCTCCCCAGGTCCGAGGACCCTTTCCGGTGAACGGCCCATGAAAATTTCGCCTGCCACTTCGAGGAGGGCAGGGAGGCCATCACTTGCGCCATAGGTGTCCCTGGCCTTTACGGCATAGCCGTCCATGGCCGAACGCGGGAAGGAGGGCAGGTCCTCGGGCGAGGACACATCCTCACTCAGCACGCGGCCGAACACCTCCGCGAGGTGAGTCGTCTCGTCCCCCACCGGATCGAAGCCGGCCAGGATCTCCAGAACCTCCTGAACCGTCTTGACCTTAAAAAAAGAATCCATAACGTTCTTCCAGCGAATCGTTTGCCTGCAAATGGCAAAAGGTCAATCGTTTGAAATTTTGACCTAAATTATGTCATACATGATATAGGTCTTCAACAGAAATCTCGCCTTAAAACGTGCGTGGGTCGCTGTCAGGCCAAGCGAGGTGGACTTTTCGAACGGATGTGGACCATCGTGCCCGCATGAGTTGTCTCCAGAGAGAGGGCCGGGATTCGAGGGAGAGGGGGCCATTGTTGTTTGATCGCGGAGAGGATCGGAAGTATCAGAAATACGTCTACTGGTTGAGCGAATCGGAGGAGAGAGACTTCAGGGACCGTCTTGCTGCCCGGGGCACGAAGGTCAAGACAGTCAGAGGGGTTGTCTGCCCGGCGCTTGACCGGTCAGCAGCGGTTTCGAGCGTTTCACCCAAGACATGGGATCAGACCTGCGCGCGCCAAGGGAGCTGGTACAGGATCTCCGACAAGAACGGACGCTATCTCATTGTAAGCCCTAAACCCATCAGGGATTTTGATGGGCAGTGGGCGGCGGTGATTACGGCGTCATCCTTCACACCCCCTCGTTTGGCCACGGCCACAGAGGAGGCGGAAATGGCTAGGGACCCTTCCCTGAAGAGGCACATTCCCGAGGGGTGGTACAGGATCCGCAGCGGCGAAAAAAAGGCCTTTCTCCGCTGGGCAAACCAAATGGGTTCGTCCGTCGGTGGATTCAGGGCCCTGTTTCTTGCTCATACTGCAAACCATGCCAACTTCATTTCACCCCGTTTCTTTGTCCAAGATGATGAGGGCAACCCTATCCCATATTCTTTGGACTGCAGCGCTCACCTTTGCTCTTGCTGCCTCGAGCTTTTTCAGGTCATCGGCGGTCACTTCAAAAGGAAGCTCGTGGCGCCCTGCCCCGGTGCCGTGCGGTTTGCCCGCCTTGACCTTGACCGTTATTTTCTCGTTGAGCGACCCGGCGACACGTCATGAACCGAACGTTTTCGTCTTTTTCTGAGCCCGAATCTGTCATGATAAACCAGTGAGACCAGTGGGCGCGGTTGGATTGAAGAAATGAATCTGAGGCTGTTGGCCGGAAAAAAGTCCCATGAATCGATCCATCGGTCTTTTCGACTCGGGCATGGGCGGTTGGGCGGGCCTTGCCGCAGAAGCTCTGTACTGGGGGTGTTTTGATGGGTTTTGCTTCAAATCCCTATGTAGCCGGGCCTTTTTGAACTTGACGTGGAAGGGTCAATTGGTTAAATTTTTAGTTGTTGAAATGCCAAGCTGACTGAAAACCAGCGTCCGCCTGGGCGGGAATCGAGTTTGGCAGCGGCATCAGGCCGCTGTGTGAAATAGGGACAGCTAATGCGTTTTTTGCAGCTCGTGCCTCCCATCCGTTTGTTGGAAGCCTTCGCCCCAGTCATCACCTAAATGCCCGTAGTCATTCGGCCGGGTATCCTCCCCAAGATGACCTCCGGGGTTTATTCTCGCCCCCTAATGGCTCATGGCGGAAACACGCAACGGATCGAGCGCTTTCGGCGGAAGCCGGGGTTGGCGCTGGGTTATGGGAAAAGGTTAAGCCGAGTCTACTCAGGGGTATGCCTGAGCCGGACGATAGTAAAACAGGGATCAGAGGTCAGGAGAAAATATGATTGAAGGTATGCTCATCATGGTGGTCGTTGGGACCGTCTGTGGTCTGATTCTCAGCGTTGCCTCCCGGGTGTTCCATGTGGAAATGGACCCGCGGATTGAGTTGGTCGAATCCTGCCTTGCGGGCGCCAACTGCGGCGGATGCGGATATGCCGGGTGCGCCGCCGCTGCCGTGGCCGTTGTTTACGGGAAAGCGCCTGCTGGGGTGTGCGTCGTGGGCGGCGCGGAGGCCGCTCAGGGGGTTTCCCAGATCATGGGTATGGAGGCGGGGGTCGCCGAACCTGCCACGGCTGCAAACCCTTGCACGGGAGGGTCCCGGGCCCAGGCCAAGTATCGATACATGGGTGCGGGCAGCTGCAGGGCTGAGACCCTGCTCTACGGCGGCAAACCTTCGTGCGAAATCGGCTGCCTCGGTCACGGTGATTGCGTGCGGGCGTGCCGATTCAATGCCCTCAAGATGGGACCGGATGGCTACCCCCAAGTGGATGCAGAAAAATGCGTCGGGTGCGGCGCCTGCGAACGCGCCTGCCCAAAGGATGTCATTCAAGTCAAGACCGCATCCGAGAGGCTTCTTCATTTCAATCAGTTTGGTGAATGTCTGGCGCCTTGCAGGCAGACCTGTCCAGCGGAAATCAATATCCCCCTCTACATCGCCCAGATCCGCAAGGGGGATTACGAGGGGGCCATCCACACGATTCGGGAGCGAAACCCCCTGCTGCTCAGTTGCGGACGGGTGTGTCCTCATCCATGTGAGGACAACTGCCGCAGGGGCATTGAAGATGAACCCGTTTCAATCAATCAACTGAAGCGATTTGTGGCCGACTATGAGATGAACTTGGGGAAGCATCTCCCCGTCCCCGTTGCACCGGCAACACATCGACACGTGGCCGTGGTCGGGGGAGGGCCAGCCGGGCTCAGCTGTGCTTACTTTCTGAGACGGCTAGGCCATGATGTCACCATCTTTGAGGCCATGCCGAAACTGGGAGGAATGATTCGTTACGGGATCCCCGAGTATCGGCTCCCGAAGGCAGTCCTCGACTGGGAAATTGACGGCATATTGAAACTGGGAATTGAATATCGCGCCAATGTCACCTTTGGCATGGATTTCGATCTGTCCTCGCTGGTTGCCGCCGGCTATGATGCCATCTTCCTTGGTGTCGGTGCATGGAAGGACTCCATGCTGAAAGCGGAAGGGGAAGACCTGAAGGGATGTTATTCCGGCATCGAATTTCTCTCGCGCGTCGGCAGAGGCGAAAAGATCCCCATTGGGCGGATGACCGCAGTGATCGGTGGTGGAAATACGGCCATCGATTGTGCACGTACCTTGCTCAGGCTCGGGGCCGAAAAGGTGCGCCTCGTCTATCGAAGGACCCGCAATGAGATGCCCGCCAACAAGGTTGAAATTGAAGCGGCTGAGGCCGAAGGGATTGAAATGCTCTTTCTTTGTGCGCCCCTCAGCCTGAAGGGGAATGAATTGGGAAAAGTGACCCACCTGGAATACCTCAAAATGCAGCTGGGCGAACCGGATGCGAGCGGCCGGAGAAAACCGGTGCCTGTCCCGGATTCTGAAACGCTCCTTGAAACAGACATGGTCATCACGGCCATTGGTCAGGCCCCCGACATCTCGTTCACGGAGCGGACACAGACACGCCTTGCTGAGTTGAAAACCACGCGTTGGTCCACGATTGATGCGAATCCTCAAACCTTCCAGACCAACATCCCCTACCTCTTTGCCGCAGGGGATGCCGCCACCGGCCCCTCTCTGGTGGTGGAAGCTATCGGGGGGGGACGAAGGGCCGCGAGGGCGATCCACCAGTATGTGATGGGTGAAGAGGTAAGGCCGGAATCAGGGGAACTGTGCAAACAAATGGTCGGTGAATCCATCTTTGATCAGATCGAAGGGATCCAGCGCAGGACGCGGGCCCCCCTGGTGGAGCTTCCGGTCGCACAGAGGATCCGATCGTTTGTGGAAGTGGATCAAGTGCTTACGGAAGGGGCCGCCCTTGAAGAAAGCAGTCGGTGCTTGTCCTGCGGACTCACGTGCTATACGGCGGATTCGCGATCCTCTCGGGCATAGGATGAATGAGCCAACGCCAGCATGCCCAAAACGCCTGCCCTCAGGGCAATGCGCTTGACGATGGACCTTTTCTGTGAAAGAAACCAACTAATGCTGGGTGGCGTGGGATTCCACGTGGACGGTGAGATATTTTGACCCATTTGAGGGGGATTTATGATCACACTCGATTTTTTGAATGATGTGGATCTGTTCAAGGGACTCGCTGCCGATCAGATCGATCTGATCCAAAAAGGCTGCCACCTGGTGGAATGCCAGGGAAAGCAGAAATTGAACGGTGAAGGCGACGAGGCCAGGCGGATCTGGATCGTCGCTGAGGGCCAGGTGGACCTCTGCTTCGACCTCCCCGGAGGTACGTCCTCGGAGCTGTGCGCGGTTTCGACCGTCGGGGCGGGTGAGAGCTTCGGGTGGTCAAGCTTTGTTCCCCCTTACCGCTACAGATTGTCCTCTTACGCCGTCCCGCCAAGCTGCAAGGTCCTGTGGATGGACAAAGAGAACCTGATCCGCCTCTTTGAGGGTGACTACCGCATGGGCTATGTTTTCATGTCAAATCTGGCGGGGATCATAAACGGGAGATACCACCAGCTGCAGGCATTGGCTGAGATCCCGTTCTGCTCGCCGGTGAAGATCACGGTACACATGGCGACCTGCGGCATTGCGGCCGGTGCCCGAGAGATCATGAAGACCCTGACGGAAGCGCTTTCCACCACCGACAGGAGGGACATCCAGGTCGCGTCGGGCAGGTGTATCGGAAAATGCTCCACCGAACCCAACGTGACCATTGAGATGGCGGGAGCGGAGCCTGTCATTTACGGGCATATGACGCCGGAGAAAATCCGTCGCGTCTTCAAACTTCACGTCCTGGGGGGTCATGTGCAGGCCGAGGACGTCTTGAGCTAAATCCCTGGCCGCGGTTTTCCGTCCGGAAAACCGACCTGCGAACCGGATTCGCATGCAGACTTCAATATGGAGGCGACCATGATCAGCCTTGATACGCTGGAAAAGGTGGAGGTCTTCAAGGACCTGAACGACAAACAGCTCGCTGCCGTGAGACCTTGTTGCGAAAAGGTCGCGTTTCAACGGGGAGAGAAGATCTTTGGTCCCGAGGAAGACCCAAACGCCCTGTGGGCGGTGTTGGAAGGGCATGTGGACCTCCGGGTGGAAACCACTGACGGGAAGAATGCCGGGGATCTTGGTTCGACTGGGGTCTCCGAGCACATGGTCTTTGGATGGTCGAGCTTCGTGCCTCCTCACCGGTATATGCTGTCCGGCTACTGCGCGTCCAGAGGCTGCGATCTGATCAAATCGGATAGAGCTTGTTTGTCTGAGCTCTTCGAAAGAGACCCGGAAATTGGTTACAAAGTGATGCTGAAGCTTCTTTGGGTCATCGGAAGACGTTTCAATCAGTATCAGGAAACTCTGATAGAGCGAAGGGGGCAGGAAATTATGAACCGCTGGTGACGCCTTTTTTGGCGTATCCTCCAGACCCCAGGCCATCGTCTTCGACTTCAAAGGTGGCCCTTGATGCCGAAGGGCATGGTGATCCGGGACCGATAGAGGACTGCCTTCAACGCAAGATGAATTCATCAGACCAAACTCTTTTTTTCTTTACAGAGAACCTTTGTTTTGATAAGAAATCGTTATACTGCTAAGAATTGTGGACGATTCAGGATCTTGTACTTAGCTGTTTCCCTGCCTCATCCAATGGCCGCGAACCTTCGACCCTGCCAGGAGCTCAGGATTTCAGACAGGATTTCAAGAAGGGGATTGAGCGCCATGGCAGAGGGAATCGCGGGAGAGTTTGTCAGGAAGCCGCATACGATGTCAATGGGTTCAGCTCACCCTGCCCTCACCCCACTCTGGGTACGACCTGCTGAGGTTCAGATCACCAGGGTAAAAATATGACCTTTGATTCGAAACGGGGAGAAAAGAAGATCCTGCGATTCTGAACCATTCAGGCAATCATCATACTGTCGCACATGCCAAAACTATATCGTCTTCATTCCAAGGGATACGTTCTATCGATTTGAAGGAGGAATTTCCACAAGAGGAGGGTCCCATGTGACCTCAAAGTCTGAGGTTCAAAACCGACCGAACGCGATCGTGCAGGGGGGTTGGAAAGATGCGAGCCTATTTTGTGTTGGGAAAAACTCATCGGCATAGGGGTCGTGTAGATGCAGATCGTTAACCTTTAACCGGTCTGAACGTAGGCAGGGGACGCAAGGCAACGGTCAACCTTTTTCGCAGGGCCTTTACTGAGATGGGGCCTGAACTCATCGTTCGGAGGAGTAGAGAAGATGGATATCTATGTGGGGAATTTGTCCTATCAAGCAACGGAAGACGAACTGAAAGAACTTTTTGGACGGTTTGGCGAAGTCGTCTCCGTCAATATCGTGAAGGACAAATTCACGGGCCGGTCTAGGGGATTCGCCTTTGTGGAGATGTCTGCAAAGGGCGACGGAGATTCGGCCATTCAGGGTCTTGACGGTAAAGATTTCAAGGACCGCGCCTTGAAGGTCAACGAGGCCCGATCTCGCACGGAGGGTCCCAGGACCGGAGGCGGAGGCAGGAGGCAGGACGGCCCGCGCTACTAGAAGACGGCACGTTCGGTATATGACAGGAATAGGGTTTGGTTGACCAGCGCAAGTGAGACCCACCTGAATTCGCGTCGTTGACTCGCTCCGGCAGCGAGGCTTGGGCCAATGTGCCGGAGGGGCCGGCACCTTTCCCTGGCAGGTGAGCGCTTGTTTAAAGCACCCGATGGGGAAGGTGTGTCTATGGAAAAAGGAAAAGCCAAAACCGAGATCTACGCGTATGGCCTGCGCGCTCTTCGGTCCACACATTCGGAAATCCGCAAGCTCAAACGGAGATATCAACCGGCGTTCCACGGCTTTCGGATCTGGCCTTCAAGCTGGCTGCTAATCCATTTTCTCAGACAGCACGGCATGCGAAAAGGTCTCCGTGTCATGGAAGTGGGGTGCGGCTGGGGCCTGGCGGGAATATACTGCGCAAAGCAGTTTGAAGCCACGGTCACCGGCGTCGACATCGATGCCGGGGTATTTCCTTTCTTGAAGATCCATGCGCGTATCAATTATGTGCTTGTCAACACGATCCAGAGTGGGTTCGACGGCATCACTGAAGAGGATCTCGAAGAAACAGATGTCTTGATCGGATCGGACATCTGCTTCTGGGATACCTTGGAAGGATCCCTCAAGGCGCTGATCTCCCGTGCCATGACCAAAGGGGTCCAGGTGCTAATCGCCGACCCGGGAAGATCTCCGTTTGACAGCCTCGGCGAGTACTTTGTGGCCGAGGGAAACGGGGACATATTTGACTACACCTTAAACCAACCTCATCCTATTCAAGGACGTATCCTCACTATCGGTTGCCTTCCCCCCCGGGGTCTACGGGGACCGAAGGAGGGCTTTCTTCGAACCGGATGGGCGGGATTACCTCAGGAGGAACCTGATGAAAACACGATTTACAGTCACCATACTCTTAATGCTGGCGCTGCTCGGCTCAACGGCGGCTTCAGCAGAGAAGGATCCTTCGCCGGGAAGATCGCCACCGTGAACGGCGCCGTCATCACCCGCCAGGCATTCGACCGCGAGATGAGCATGATCCAGCAGCGGCAGGCAAGATCGGGACAGCCGCTGGAACGTTCCATGTTGATGAAATGGCAAGATAAGATCCTCGAAGGGTTGATCGAAAAGGAGTTGCTCTATCAGGAAAGCCAAAAGGCGGGTGTCAAAGCTGCGCCAGACTTGGTGGACAATCAGCTGAACGACATAAAGAAGCGATTTCCCGATGACAAGGCGTTTGAGAAGGCGCTGACCGACATGGGCCTCTCAGAAGCCGAACTGAGATCACGGATTGAAAAGGAGCAATCGATCCGACAATGGATCGAAAAGAATTTCTTGGAGAAAATCACCATTTCCGAGGAAGAGACGAAGGCATACTACGATGGGCATCCTGAAATGTTCGTACAGCCGGAAAGCGTGAGGGCAAGGCACATCCTAATCAAGGTCGACCCGAAGAGTGGAGACACGGAAAAGGCCGCGGCAAGAAAAAGGATCGAGGAGATCCAGAAGAAGCTCAAGGATGGTGGCGATTTCGAAGCCCTGGCCAAGGAGTTTTCCGAGGACCCCAGTCGCGACAAGGGAGGAGACCTGGGCTACTTCACAAAGGGCCGGATGGTCAAGCCCTTCGAGGAGGCGGCCTTCTCCCTGCCGGTGGGTCAGGTGAGCCCCATCGTGGAAACGATTTACGGCTATCATCTCATCCTGGTCATCGACCGAAAGCCGGAGGGCAAGACCTCTTATGAAGACGCAAAGGAGAGGATCCAGCAGGTGCTTAAAAACGAAAAGGTTCGGATCCAGCTGCGCGCACATATCGACGAACTGAAGGCCAAGGCGGATATCCAGCGCTTTCTCGAAAAGAACTGATCAAAGGGTCCATGAAGCGGGTGCGGCGTGGGGTTGCCTTCCGCGGTTGTCCGCTATCAATGGCAGGGAACTGTTTCCGTTGATCGCGCCTCGAGCCTGACCGATGATGAAGGATAAGGAATATGCCGGAGTTCGTTTACGCCAACGTTGAAAGGGAAATGGAGACCTACGGCTACGATGCCGTGACCAAGAGTTTCTGCCGAATGTGTCATGGCGGTTGCGGCGTTCTGGTTTACGTGAAAGACGGAAAAGTCGCCAAGATTGCAGGCGACCCAGAATGTCCCATCAACCACGGCACACTCTGCAGCAAAGGCCTCGCGTCGGCAAAGCTTGCTTACCATCCGGACCGTCTGACCCATCCCGTAAAGAGAGTGGGGCCCAAAGGCAGTGGTCAGTGGGAACGCATCTCCTGGGACGAGGCGCTTGACGCCATCGCGGAGCGGATCCTCCACTACAAAGACCAGTTTGGCGCCGAATCCATTGTCCTCGGTTACGGTACGGGCCGGGAAAATGAGGCGGTCATCTATCGTTTTGCCAATCTCCTCGGATCCCCCAACGTGCTCACAGCCGGCCACTTCTGCTACGGCCCCCGGATTTCCACCTCGATCATCACCTGCGGGACCAATCCCGTGGTGGACTATGAGAACCAGCCAAGATGCGTGATGGTCTGGGGAAACAACCTCGTCATCGGCAACTCCGACGAATACAAGGGTGAATCCCTTTCCGTTGCGGTGGACAAAGGGGCCAAACTGATTGTGGTGGACCCGAGGCTGACGCGCATCGCCGCCCGGGCCGACGTGTGGCTGCAGCTCCGTCCCGGGACGGATGGGGCACTGGCCCTTGGGATGCTCTACGTCATCATCCACGAAGAACTCTACGATAAGACGTTCGTCGAGAACCACGTCTACGGGTGGGAGCCTTTTGTGAACCGGGTGAACGAATACCCCCTTGAGCGGGTAGAGGAGATCACCTGGGTCCCGAAGGAAAAGATCCGCGAGGCGGCCCGGCTCTATGCCACCACCAAGCCGGCGGGGATCCAGTGGGGAGTCGCCATTGAACAGCAGGTCAACTGCGCAGACAATGACCGCCTCATCATGTTCCTCATGGGAATCACGGGAAACATCGATATCCCAGGGGGACAGGCCTTGTTTCAAAGTCCGAGGGTCCGAAACGTGGGCCACTTTGGCGCCCACAGGATGCTGCCGGACAGCCAGAGGGAGAAGCGGCTGGGTGGCGAACGCTTTCGACTTGGTGCCAACTTCGCGATCATCAACCCCAAATGTGTCTGGGACGCCATTATCGAAGAAAAGCCCTATCCGGTGAAAATGCTTTTCCTGGTCAGCTCCAATCCGCTCGTGACACGGGCAAACGCCAGGGAGGTGTATCGTGCCCTTCAAAAGGTGCCGTTCATGGTGGTCTCGGATTTCTTTCTCACCCCGACGGCGGAACTGGCCGACATCGTACTTCCATCGGCCACCTGGCTTGAAATGGACTACATCGGGGATTTCTGGAAGCGCCACGGCTACATCCTTCCCCGGCGGAAGGTGATCCAGGTCGGGGAGTGCAGGTCCGATCACGAGATGCTCAACGATTTGGCTCACAGGGTGGGGCAGGGGGAGCATTGGTGGGACAACTTCGAACAGGCCCTTGACTGGATCCTCGAGCCCATTGGGATCACCTGGCAGGAATTCAAAAAGATGGAATACCTCCGCGGTGACGTGACCCATGAAAAATATAAAGAAAAGGGATTTTCCACGCCCAGTAGGAAGTTCGAGCTCTATTCTACCTTCCTGGAACGGCTGGGTTATGATCCCCTCCCTCAGCACCGGGAACCGCCAGAGAGTCCCTACAGTACGCCGGCGCTATTCAAAAAATTCCCCTACATCCTGATTACCGGACGGAGATTACCCGGATTCTTTCATTCGGAGAACCGGCAGGTCCCCTGGCTGAGGGAGCTTCACCGGGACCCTGTGGTGGAGATCCACCCCGATACCGCCAAGAATGAGGGCATCAAGGAAGGGGATTGGATTTTCATTGAATCCCCCCGCGGCCGGGTCCGGCAGCGAGCCAAGCTCTTTTCAGGAATGGATCCAAGGGTCGTCTCGGCAGAGCATGGCTGGTGGTTTCCCGAAAAAGAGGATGCGGGCCATGGTTGGGACGTTTCGAACATCAATATCCTCACAGACAACAGTTTTGCAAACTGCGATCCTGCCATGGGTGCAACCCACGTGAGAACATTGCTTTGCAGAATCTACCCTGAGGGAAGGGAGGGGTAGCCGCTCATGGAGAAATACGCGCTGCATATCGACGATGCGGCCTGTTGGGGCTGTAAGACCTGTGAGGTTGCCTGCAAGCAGGAGATGGGGGCGCCTGACGGCGTGAAGCTCATTGACGTTCAGGAAGACGGACCGAGGGTGGTTGATGGGGCGCCTTACTTCCTCTTCAGGGTCAACGTGTGTCGACATTGCGACGACCCTCCCTGCGCCGAAGTCTGCCCCGCGGAGGCGATCCGGAAAAGGGATGACGGTATCGTGGTCCTGGATGATCAACTGTGCACCGGTTGTCAAAATTGCCTTGAGGCCTGCCCCTATGGGGTGATCGCGTTTGATGAGGAAAGAGGTCTTGCCCGCAAATGCAACCTCTGCCATCACCGGGTAGACCAGGGGCTTTATCCGGCCTGCGCAGACAATGTGTGTCTGGGCCACTGCATCTACTTCGGCGAGCCCCGAAAGATCCGGGACGAAATTTCGAAAAAACATCAAATATGGGCAAAAAAGCCTTAAGAGCGCGCGAAAGATCAGAAGAAGTAGTAAAGCCAGATAAAGCCCCTGGCTGCGGGATTTGTGGACAGGGGAAAGCCTGGGATTTTGAACCCCCCGAACTCCCTATTCTTTGGCCCCCAAAAAGCGTTCCCACCAAAGGTCAATTCTAGATTCTGGGTTGTGTCCCAGACGGCGTAGGGCTATAACACGCCGGAGGTGTCCTAGAGATTGTTGATGGCAGCGAGTGAAAGATTGAACAGGGGATGGAGCGCCACGCGAACATGACCGCTTAGATAGTGTCCATCCATAAATCGGGGATTGCTGGATAGGGGTTTTGAAGCTTCATGGACGGGATTGGGTCTTTGGGCACGGCGAGTCAGGATAGCAAAATACTTGGGACTATGGTCACCCTTGACGTTGGACATGAGTGCAATCTTGGAGGCGCCATTCCCTGATCGCTCAAGTTGTCTTACGAAAAATTCTTTGCTCTGCGCGACCAATCTCTGGCGGAGGTTGAGGAAAGACGCTGCCCACGTGGCGGCCATATGGAAAAGGTAATGGCAATTCACCCCCCCTGTTGACGAAGTCTCCATTTCCGTCTAGATTCTCTGTAACTGATTGATAACCGCATGGTTCATTTGGTTGGACGAGACTGTCCTCATCGAGAGGGCACAGGACGCTTTTCGGGCCCAGTACGGGCGCAAAGAAATGGAATTCATTTCATTCGACGACGAATCCTTCTTGAACAACGCCTTTCGTACCAAAAGCCCTGCCATGGCAAGGGTCTTCGAAAAGGTACGCTCGGTAGCTCCTACGAAGTGCACGGTGCTGCTTCTCGGTGAGACGGGCAGCGGAAAAGGGGTTGTGGCGAGGCTCATCCACGCCCGCAGCAACCGGAAATCCGCCCATTTTGTCAGTGTCCACTGTGGCGCCATACCGGACACCCTCCTTGAGAGTGAACTGTTTGGGCACGAAAAGGGATCTTTCACAGGAGCCGTACGAAAAAAGGTGGGCAAATTTGAGATGGCGCACGGCGGCACCATCTTTCTGGACGAAATCGGAACGATCTCTCAGGCCGCACAAGTCAATCTGCTCCAGGTCCTTCAGGACGGAAACTTTGAACGAGTGGGAGGAGAAGAGACCATTCACACGGATGTGCGCGTGATTACTGCCACAAATGCGCACTTGAAAGAGATGGCTGGTGCCGGACTGTTCAGAAACGACCTTTACTATCGACTAAACGTGTTTCCCATCGACATCCCGCCTCTGAGGGAACGAGTCGAAGACATTCCCATGCTTGCAGAAGCCTTCATTAAGAACTTCAACCTCAACTCCACCAAGAAGATTCAGGGGATTCAACCGGAGGTCATGGAATCGTTGCAATGCTACCCCTGGCCTGGAAATATAAGGGAGCTTGAGAACGTGATTGAGCGGGCCTGCATCCTCGAGACATCGGAAACGTTAAGTCGCAAGAGCTTCCCAAGTGAGATCGTGGAGCCGGGAACGGAGATCAAGCCCGTGCCTCCCTACGCTGCCATGACGCTCGCCGAAGTGAGGCGGCGAAGAATCGAGGAGGTCGAGCGAGCCTACCTGGCAGAGATCCTGACCCAATGCAAAGGGCAAATCGGGGTTTCCGCCAAGGCGGCCGGCATCGGGACTAGGCAAATGAGCAAATTACTTACCAGGCATGGTATCAAAAAGGAGGACTACAAGGCTGACCCTCCTCGACGCCACCCGGTTAATGGGAAAGGATCTCCGAGAGAAAGGTGACCCCTGTATAAGCCTATACCCCCAACCCGGCCCGGCCGGAACCAAGCAGGTTTCAGGTGTCAGGTTTCGGGATTCAGGCCTGCCCCCCTGAACACTGAAACCTGCAATCGTGACCCTTTTGCGCGCAATTTCACAGCTAAGGGACTAAAGTAAAGCCCCCATACCGGCCGGATCTTCTCTTTCCCTTTTTCTATGGTCAAAGCGGAGAAAAACCAAAGAACCGGCAAGTAGGCCATGGGAACGTGATATCTGTCTTTAATTCGGAACACCGAGTTCTCAAAATAAGACGCATGCGAACTCTCAATTCCTAAATCTTTCCACATTCTGATTTCCCAATCCATTCGACTGCTTCCATCCATCCCCGAAACCTTTCTGCCCGATGACGAATGTCCGACAAGAATCGGCATGTCCGATGGTTACGGCTCTGAGGTAAATTTAATGGAAAATCATATCGTTATAGGTTGGCCCGTGACTTGCAGCATCTTTTAAACGAAGCAGGCACACGGGAAGTCCTGAAATGGAGCTTCCCAGAAAAACCAAATTATAAGAAGGAGGAATGGAAAAAATGAAGACAAAGGTATCGAGATTGGTGGTTTGCGTGGCGGTCGTTGCATTGGTCCTTTCGGCATTCGCGCTTCCCGCCATGGCGGCAGAGAAGGCGAAAAAACCTGCTGCTGAAACCATGGTCATCAAAGGGTCTGTTGTTGAATTGATGAAGGCCGAGAAGGGAAAGCCCGCAGTCATCGGTATCAAAGCGGACAACGGGGAATACATTGCCTCCGGTAAGAAGGCCGCAGAGCTGACGAAACTCGTGGGCAAGAAGGTGGAAGCGACCGGGGCCGTGCATGAAAAGACGGGCAAGCAATACATCACCGTCAAAAGCTATAAGGTGATGGAGTGATGAAAGGCGGGGCTGCACCAGCCGCCAAATAGCATGCATTGTTTCTAACGATCACTCGAGAGGGGCCAGGGGTCAATACCTGGCCCCTCTTTCTTGTGACCGCTGTTCTTATACATTTAGCCCAGGGGGAGCGACGCCACAGAAGGGCGCTCCATCAAGAGGGCCCTGACTTGTCTTGGCGCCACTTGAAACATGCCCAGCCATTTCCGGTGCCCCATCCGGCGAGCCAGAGAAACCCCGGCTTTAAGGTACCTGTACCTTTGGAACCTTGACTTCTCTTCAATGTCCTGAATCATCAATGATTGCGGTACGAGACCAGGCATAAATCTTTCCAGGATCTCTGGAAGAAGGGTGTTGACGAGGCCCCCTACGACCCCCTCTTCAACGGCGATCCACTCATCCACAATCTCTCTCAATGTCTCCACATCCTTTACCGCTTGCTTCTCCATCTGCCCCCTGATGACCATTTCGGTCACACCTCTCACTGCAATATGCAGTGTCTCCTCGGCGGGCACCATCAGCGCGGTGTAGGGATTTCTTGCACTGTTTTGCCAGATGGTAAAGGGGGCTTGGGTGAACGCCAGTGTTCCGTCATCCTCCAGAAGTACATTGGTGGTAAACGATCCGACCTCGCCCACGAACTCCTGGCCTTTCACTTCCACCCTTACCTGCCTTGAACCACGCCCCGAAAAAACATATGCCGCAACATATTCCTTCACTAGATTGTGGACCAGATAGGCCGATACGCCCTTCTCGGACTCGGAGATCTCAGGACGCTCGTTCAGAAGGGACGCAATACGGATGAAGGGATTCTCCAATCCGGTCTTCTCGAGAACTTCGTTGATCACGTCTTTACAGTAAGATTCATAGAGAGTAGCATATAATTGTCTCGTTTCAGGAACAAACAGCAGCCTCCGTTCCATTCCTTCCAGCCTATATCGGATGTCCTCTCCGGGCAGGTCATGGCGTATTCTCTCGAGCAGTTCCTGGTGTTTCTCAAAGAAGGCCACGTTGGCCAGATGGCTTTCCATATCCATTTCCTCTTGGAAGTCATCGAAGGGATAAAGAGGATCCTCTTGATCTTCCAGGGCGATGAATTCCAGTAGAGGAGAGTAGTCCCTCATGGGCTCGGTATTGGATGGAGTCGAAAAGACCGAAATCATCACAAAAAGTAAAAGCATAAGAGTCTTTTTATGATTACAGCGCATTGGTTGAGCCATCCTCCCTCCTCAATTACTTCTGTTTCAAGAGGGACGTGAGGGTTTAATCGAAGCCCATGTCTTATGGACAGGCTCGGCCCTTTAGGCGGCCTAACTGTTCTTGAGCGTCTTGAGACCAAACCTGGCTGCGCGTTAGGCGTGGCAGATCATGCGCGGGCCGAGAAGGTAGGCGATTCCAAATTCAGACACATTAAAGGGCGAAGCCGAGATAGATCTCACTTTACCTATCGGCACAAGAGATGGCCCCCTTTATGCCCATTGGTGCAATTCATTGTATTGACAAGTAAAAGAAAAGGCCCACCGGCGCCGGACGCTCAAAAATTCCCGGGACCCTCTGGGCACCGGAACAATTCCTTAGACATGAAAAAAAGAGGATCTCGATCAGTGCTCGGCCGTTTTGGTGGCACAAGTTGTGCTTAGTATCGAATAAGAAAAGGGCTGCACCGGAGATCACCCATGACCACTCGCAGAGAAACAAAAGCGTCCCATGAGGGAAAAGGGGGCTTTCTCGTGAGGGGGATTCTCATTCCCGAATCTTGGGATCAAAACGGGAACATCGTTCGCATTGCGATCGCAACCACTGAAGAAGAGAATTTCCTTGTCGACCTGAAAGGCAGAGGGAAAGATGTGGCGCGCCTGATCAGAGAAAAGGTTACGGTCCTCGGCCAGATCCGGAAGGAAGGGAACCAAAGAATTCTTGAGGTCGAAGACTACTGGCTGGATTGAAAGGCGCCATCCTGCAGCAAATGGCTCCCTTTAAATGGACCCCATGGATGAACCTGGAGTCATTCATTCCACTGCCCGGGCCTGTAATATCGTTGGCGCGCTCCCGCTGAATTTACCGTCAGGGCTGTATCCAGAATCGCAAGAATAGGGTCGACGAATCGATCCACCGCCCGTGGAGGACGTGATGGATCGATCCGATCTCCGTGGTACAAGGAAGGAGCCCCGGGCGTTACTTGACGGTGCAGCAACTGCTCGATGAGGACTGATTCTGCGTCAGTTGCTCCAGGTCTTTGTCATAATAGACCACCTGGGCCAGGGTCTTGGCATTGATGTACCAGTCGTTGAGCATGCTTTGTCTTTCAATCTCATTTCCGGCACTCGCGAGAACCCTTTCGTTGAAATATCCGTTAATGAACATTCTATTACCAAATTTCCTCTTGAAATACGCCAGATCGTAGCCGGCCTCCTGTATCTGTTTTTTAAAGGCTTCCGGGTCTCTGCCATCCTCGCGCAGAAAATCCTGGAATGCCTGCTCCACCCTTTGTGGGTCCAATTTGTAATCGGCCTTGCTGATCTCCTGCATGATGATCCCCTCGTCAATCAGACGGCCGATAACCTGGCTCTTGAGACTGTTCTCAAGCGACTTTCCTTCCGGTGAGTTGAAGACCTTATCGCCATAGAGCTTCGCGTAACGTCTCGTGGCGACATCCATCTCAGCCGTGAAATCGGCCCTTGCGATGTCCCATCCTCCCACGGTGGCGATGTAATACCGTGACTTGGCAGCCGCCAGGTCCCATTCCTTCTGGATATCCTGGGCGGACAGGACCCTCTGAACCGAGGCCGGATATCCGCTTTCCGTGATGGCGCTCGCAATCCTTGAAACGTCCTTGAGCACCACACTATCGTAATAGACTTCTGCCTTGCCCCCTGCGAGATCCACGATGACATCCTTGATCCCCTCCATGTTGGCGAGGCTCCCCTTTATGGTAGCGATGCATCCTGAGCACGACATGTTACTCACCGCAAGAACGACCTTCGCCGTGTTTTCATCAAGCTTAAGGGTTTCTCTGGCGTATGTATCGGAAGGTGGGACTTCGGTCACTGGAAAGGGTTTGGCATCTCCTTTAGGGGACCGAAATGCAAAGGCAACGGCGACTGTCAACGCCGATACCGCAAGGATGATCAACAGGGCGAATTTATTTAGACTGCGAACCGGTGATTTTTTCATACCACTTTCCTTTCTTTGATTGAACGAATTGTCATCTTCAGCCATTCCATGCACGACGCAAAGGAAAGCCAAACCTTTTGAGATACCGTGAGGCGTGCTTTATAAAACAGGGTGTGCTTGAGGGCGGCGCCATGTTAGGGCCACGCCCGCTACCCGTTGCGGGTAAATGCCCTTGGGATTAAATGAGAAGACTGAGGTTTTTCAAGAATAGGGGTGGCGGTGCTGCGCTTGCGATCGCTGTGTGAGCGGCCTCAGGGCGGCAGTTGACGTGCTGCCCGGGCTCCGTTTCAAGCGGTGTGAAAGACGCAGAAACGGTAAGCAGGTGATGGCCCCTGGTCACTTGCGGGTTAGAGCCTTGAAGTGCCAAAAGGGGGCCGAAAGAGGCCATGGTGCATGTTGCGGGCCCGATCCCGGCCTTACAGCTGGCGATCCAATCGACATGGGCCCGTGAAGGGGGTTGGAGGATCGGGTCCAGGAGGGATAAGGCGTGGAGGCTGTGACTGTGAATTCCATGGGAGTGAGGGCGGGTCACCTCCGCCTCTCCCATAGCCTTATAACGGCCCGCCGTTTGGCAAGGTCCGTTGCAATGGCCGGCGGCTTGTGCAACCGGGACGGACAGCATGGCAAAGGCCATCGCAAAGGCAATGATCGGTTTTGTCTTTCTGGTAACTTTCATGAAATGATTGCCCTTTTGGCCTGGTAGGATGCGGAATAAAGCATCCTGAACAGGTTGCCCGAGAAAGTCTCCTCACCCTATTAGCAAATGAATATAGACAAGAGTCAGTCTTGTCAACTGATAAATCAAACCATACTTTCCATAAGCTGCACTGTCGGTGGTCCAGAGTTAGAGAATAAGTACCCTCTTGTTGCTCATTGTGTTTGAACTGCCGTTTTTTTCAGCGCCAGTTCAGTCAAGAAGGCGAAAACATCTGCGCCTTGGAGGTCGGCTGTTTCCTCACCTCGGGCATATCGCATGACCCAGGCGAGGTCTAAATCGCTCTGCGGTGAAAATGCTCCTTTCTTCAGGCCTAACGACAGGGTTTCTTCGTCGAAGAGGATGAGATATTCGAAGGTACGTATAGCTCCGCCGTTAAGTTTTGGCCGGGCAAAGACCTGCAAATCCCGCTCCAGCACCTCAAGGGACACGGGCTGAAAATCCAGTAGATTAAAAAAGAGATCAAAAGATTCCTGTATCTGCGCAATGGATTTATGCTCCAGACCCCGGCGCGCATCCTCCAGCAGCACCGCCAGGTCATCCCTGGTATAAGTGAGATCCAGGAGCGCCAGCGCATTGGCGTGTATTCTCCTAAGTGACTCCTTCCCCTCACTCACAAGCACATCATGATGATTCATAATCTTCTTGATATTTCTAATGCTAAACATTTCCTGCCACAACGGGCTCTTGCGAAGGGCAACGTCAGCCAACGTTGCGTGATAGATGGGCAATTCATTGTCGAAAACCAAGACTTCCATGATCTCGCCCTCCAGGGGACGTATGTAGAGATGGAGATCCCTGAATTTCTTGTGCTCAAGATCCGTCATTTCGAGAAGTTCCTGGGTGAGGACCATGTCCAGCCACCACTTTCCGGGCGGCTCCTTGATTGTGGAAACGAGTTTTTGCAAAAGTCTATCGAGCTTGATCCTGGCTTTAAGGTTCTCTTTGAAGGACATGGCGGCAATCTCCTGAAGGATGGTGGCTAAGATTGAAAAAAGCGCTCAGGTGATCGGAGCTCATACTTTGTCGGGCGCTTGCTTTAACGATTTAAGCGTCGCCACATAATATCGTCATATTGAACAGGCGATATATTGTCGCTGTCGCCAAAGGAGTCTCTGATATCCTGGCGAATGACTTTCTGAAGCAATTCGTAGTCTTCCTTGTTGATTACCTTAATCGTCCATGAATAATGCGGGGGGTAGGGCTTCCCCTTAATATCCTCCAGTTTCCTGTACAGATAGCGAAGGATATGTGTGTCAATAGTCCCATTCAACCATGGTGTTAGGACCTCTGCTTTTGCAGGACCTGGCATTTTGCAGTAGTAAACGTAGACCTTGAGAGCAAAATCGAGAACCTTCGCAGCATGACCATATGATGAAGGTTCCTCGGTCTTCGCCAACCTGATTGTTTTGACAAACCATTGGCAGAAGTCTCTGTGCATCTTATTAAACTCTTCCTCTGAACTGATCCGGTCAAGACCTTCAAACAGTTCTGTCAGTTTCTCTTTGATGAGATCTGCAGAACCTTCCTTAAACAATGGCATCGTTCCAGCAAAGCCGACCGCCATATCAATTATGTTTCCCTTTTTTGCTTGTTTTGCAAGTTCCAGAGCATCCATTTAATCACCTGTGTTCTTAAGCACTCGTGTTTCTTGAATACAAAGGGACGGACCGCAATTCTCTAGGGACAAACATTAATCTGCTCCTCATTGACTCTCAGACAAAGTAAAGACCTCATGGGACGTCTATGAGAGCGGTGGCCCCAGGTTTCTGGAAAAAAGAATGACGCCGGCGGCCTTGAGGGTTTGAAATTTCGCGTCGGCGTTCAAGGCCTTCCCACGCAACCCTGCCATCAGTTGCTGTCCGGTCTTCTGTGCCAAAGACAAAATCATTGTCATTTTCTTTTCGCAAGATTTGGCGAACAAGGAAACGACGGCCACGGCTGCCCCTCCCACGACAAAAAGGGAGGGGAACAGCATTTCGCAATTCCTTAATTGCTCGGTCCGCCGCCGAAAGGACCCTGCCCCATGCCTCTGCCTTCGGTGTAATTGGGGTCGATTCTTTTCATTTCAAGAATGTGCGTCAGGCGCTTCTGGTCAAATTGAGCCTGCAGATCGGAGATTTCCTTTTGGAGGGTCGCGGCTGTTGCAGCATCCGGTGTCTGTTTGGCCAGTTCTGTATTTAGTGCCTGCCTCTTTTCATTGAGTTGTTGGCGGATATCCTTTGTGGCCGTCTGGAACGCATTTCGCTCCGATTCCATTTGTTTAATCTGATCATCGGTCAAGTTAGCCCTGGCGGCGCCCATTCCACGATTTCCGGCACCTCTGCCCATTTCGGCAAACGCGTTCCCTCCAAAGCCCATCAGCACGAGGACAGCCCCTACCACAACCATTCTGGGAAATAAATGTCTTTTCATGACAACCTCCCTTGATTTTGGAAATAAATACGTTGACGTACGACACGGGCTCATATGAGGCAATCTTTGTGCCAAGGATGTTACTTTTTTCGTATAAAATATAAACATTTTACATTATAATCGACGAGTCACTATAAAGTCAATATTGGGATGGCAAATTAAAAAGTTCAAGATCAAGGCGAGCGAATCCTGAGGAATGAGGCATACTTTTATAGTGCGCTGCAATGACGCAGGCTGAAGCTCAACGCAGATATTGGACTTGTTACGAAGCCATAGATATGAGGATGGGCTGGCGGCATTTCGGGTTCAATGTGGAGGAGAAGGCCATTGAGAACCTGGCCCGTTACACTTGTCTGCCTATATTTGTGGGAGATCATCCGCGCCTCCTTTTCCCAGGAGAGAATGACCTGTAAGCGGCTTCGTTAATTCTCAAGAGGCAGTCGATAAAGCGGGTCAAATCGCACGTGGCGTCAACGGGGTCAAATCCGTAAAGAATGATCTGATCGTGAAATAGGCGAGCGTAATTCTCTCCCGGATGGAGAATGGCGGCCGCTTTTGAACCGAATTCTGAGTTTCTGAGAGACCCGTTTGGGAGGTGAAATCCGGAAATGGAGTCGATCAAAGAGGGTCCATTTGGCTAAGCTTCCTTATAGATCAAGTAATAATTGATGACCCTGAAGGTAGGATTATTGCCTTGCCTTCAAGGTTTCTATACCCTGTGGATCACGAAGGGGAATACCACCCTGACCGGAGCTGTGGAGAATATGAAGCAGATAGAGCGCGCGACGGCCATCGCAAAAAAGTGTCTATGGGGTGCGCAGGGCAAATAATCTCCTTATGATCAAAAAATAATTGGGTCATGGCCTGAGAAATGAAGCACCAGGATCGGAAGCGATCCTCCAGCGAAGACGAGGCTCGAATCATCCTGGAGTAAGGCAAAGTTGTGGGCATAGTGATGAAATCTTTCGTTTTATTTCTCTGTCTTTTCTCCCTGCTCACTTCCGGGAGTTGTTCCTCCCTGCCGAGAATTGAAGATTACGCTCCCTTAGGAGAAAATGCCGCGCCGGAGATCATCGGCCCGAAAGGACAGCTATCTCCTAAGATAAGCCAAGCCATTATGGAACGGCTCAAGGGGCAAGTTGAACCAACGGATATTCTCCAGCGATATGCTCTCCTCATTGAAGTGATCAGTGGGAGCCCTTTGGTCACCGGGAACAAGGTGACGCTACTGATCGATGGACCGGCCACCTATGATGCGATGTTCAAAGCCATCCGAAGTGCCAAAGATCATATTAATCTCGAAACATTTATTTTAAATGATGATGAAGTCGGCCGTCGTTTTGCAGATGTGCTGTTACAGAAACAGGAGGAGGGCGTTCAGGTCAATCTGCTTTACGATAGTGTTGGATCTATGGCTACACCTTCTGCTTTCTTTCAGCGTTTGCGTGACGGTGGGATTCAGGTATGCGAATTTAATCCGATTAATCCTACGAAAATGCGTGGGAAGGATTGGATGTTTAACCAACGCGACCATCGGAAAATTTTGATCGTCGACGGAAAAGTTGCATTTACAGGGGGGGTTAACATTAGTAATCTTTATTCCTCAAGCTTATCTGGAAGTCTATCCAGCGAACAGAAGGGAGATCATATTCAACATTCGTGGCGAGATACCGATGTTCAAATCCAGGGGCCTGCCGTCGCAGAGTTTCAAAAGCTTTTCCTGGAGACCTGGGCAAGAGAGAAGGGGCCTGAATCCAATAGAAATTACTTCCCGCCGCTAAAGAAGGAAGGGAATGATTTGATGCAGGTGATTGGGAGTACCCCAGGACGGATGAATCGCATCACTTATATGATGTATGTATCTGCATTCACCTATGCTGAACATTTCATTCATCTGACCACTCCCTATTTTGTGCCCGATGAGCAGATCACAAAAGCCCTTACCCACGCTGCTGAGCGGGGTGTGGATGTAAAGATCATCCTTCCTGGAGCCAGCGATTCTGTATTGCTTTTCCATGCTGGGAAATCCTATTATACACGGCTTTTGGAATCGGGGGTGAAATTGTATGAACGCCGCACTGATTCCATGTTGCACGCTAAAACGGCTGTTATTGATAGTATCTGGTCCACGGTTGGATCAACCAATATGGATTTAATGAGCTTCCAGAATAACGACGAGGTCAACGCGGTCATTCTTAGCCGCGATTTCGCAACCAAAATGGGAGACATGTTTGAGGAGGATCTCAGGGAGTCAAATCAGATCCATTTAGAAGAGTGGAAGAAACGGCCACTCACTGATCGTGTTAAGGAATGGTTCATAAATTTGTTTGGCCATTGGTTATGAACAATCCTCTATTGAAGTTTATCAAGGATCTCTTCTATGTGTTCTAACTCCACCGAAAAGATATTTCCACACCCCAGAGCCGCCTGTCCGTTGCCCCCCGTTTGTCCACTAAACTATAACTTTAGTGCAGAGCAGTTTGTTGAGTTCCTTGCAGGCGCCCTCTGTGGCCTGCCCCACAAGATTGTTTTGACTTAGAGGTAGACCACCTTTATTGAGCGGAGATACATATAATTGAGAGGACATAATGTTTATCCGGGATTGAAAGCCATGAGTGCAGCAAGAAAAAGAATCCTGGTGATCGCTGGCGGCATTGTCGGCCTGACTCGTGTTTGCAACAGTCTTAGCTCTATTATCATTCAATATAAATTCTTACAAGCCGAAGATCGAAACTGCTGCCTCAGAGACAACCGGTCTGAATATCAGGGTCAAAGGGAAGATGGGGCTCTCTTTCTTTCCCTTTGGCTTATCACTTAAGGACCTCCACGTCGCAGGCAAAGCAGGCGAAATCCTTTCTGTCGAACAGATCAAGTTAGGAGCGGAGTTGCTGCCCCTGCTATGGGGACAGCTCAAAGTTACAAGTTGCGAGCTCCTCAGACCGACCATGAACATCGTGAAGGACGCTCAGGGGAAATACAATTTCGAGAGGGCTGAGCGGTCGATGGGGGGGGCGAGAGCATCTCTCAGTTTGAATAAGCTCAAGCTGTCCAAGGGGATGCTTGTCTATCTTGATACGAAGACGGGTAAAAAGACCGAGTTGAAAGAGATCAATCTGGTCCTAAAGAATCTTTCGGTGGCGGATACTTCGGGAGACATTATCAGGAATATCTCATTCGCGGGAAGCATGGAGTGCAAGGAGGTACTGCAAACGCCTTTCAGAATCGATAGCATCAAGGGTCCTATAAAAGCGGAAAAGGGGGTATTCATCGCCAAGCCCCTTACCATGGATATCTTCGGCGCAAAGGGTGAAGGAGATGCCTCAGCAGACGAGTCGGAGCCCGACGGTGAGTATAAAATCAACTTAAATGTGTCGAATCTTGATTTCGAAAGATTCGAAGAGTCCTTCGGCGTCACAAAAGTCATTGGCGGAAAGGGTGATCTTGTAGCCTCCCTGACGTTCAAAGAAAAAAGCAGTCGCAATCTTTTGAACAGCATGGACGGGACTTTGTCTCTCCGGGGTGATAATCTCATCACTTATAACGTGGATCTCGACGAGGTCCTCTCGGCGTACGAAAGCAGCCAGAAGTTTAACCTTGTCGACATTGTGGTTTATTTCTTCGCCGGCCCTCTCGGTTCCGTTGCGCTCAAAGCTTACCGTTATGGGGATGTCTATTATCAGACCCGGGGAAGGCAAGGCACCATCACGCAGTTCGTCTCCCACTGGAAGGTCAAGGATGGACAGGCCGAAGCCGCGGACTGCGCCCTTTCGACCCGCCACAATCGGGTGGCCCTAAAAGGCAAGCTTAACTTTGTCACTGAGCGGTATGATAATGTAACAGTGGCGCTTCTGGATGAGAGCGGATGCGCGAAATTTCAACAAAGTATCATTGGTCCCTTCGACAGTCCCCAAATCGGTGTTGTAAGCGCGGTCGAGTCCCTTGCCGAGCCGATCCTGAATCTCTACAGACAAGCAAAGCGTTTTGCCCAATCCGGAAAATGCCAGGTCTTTTATAGCGGTTTGGTAAAGCAACCCCTTTGAACCACCCTATCGTCTTGATGGAAGCCCGCCTAAACATTGGCTGGTAACCAGCCGCATGAAAATCTGGACCTGATCCTCTCACAAGTATTTTGTAAAAATGGCAAAAACATTTTATTCTTTTTTTACGAGTGGAAAAGATCGGTTTAAAAGAAACCCATGAATTGATTAGGTCGTGACGCGAAGTCATGAGAGTTACTTTTCCAGATTTTTTCTTATCCCTTCAACGTCTACCTGCTTCAGGTATTGAACGATGTTGATCCATGCCCGATTGAATCCGTATCCCCCTTCGACCATTTCCTGAATCGCCTCCTCTTTCGTCCATCCTTGTTCTATGATTCTAAACATTGCGATCATAACACCTACTCTATCTGCTCTATCCGCGGGTATTCATGAACCAGAGTACTAAGTTTCGGCGTACTAAAGGGGCTATTAAACTTCATCTTCTTCTGGACCTTGATGGCTATTTGCTCACCTATGCATAGGCCCAAATGAAGAAATCAAATTACTTTGGACAGCAGTGTTAGACTTTATTGTTCGGGGCGCCGCATGATGGCCTCGGGTGCAGGCGTCCTGTAACCCAGAGGGCGCACGATGGGGTCCGATCCGGTTGTAATCCCTCCCCCGGTTCTCTATAAGCACTTGGGCCTCAAGCATGGAGATTTTCCACTCCGGCGGGGTCAAGCCCGCCGAACCCGGAAGGCGAAGAATGGTTTTATCGGGTCCGCTGCAGCACCATGCCGGGTGGTGCGATCTCGATCCTACTGCCGATCGGTATTTTCTTGAAAGTACCGTCGAACTTTCGCGGCAATTTGACGATCAGTCATCTTGTCAATTGTTTCAATACCTACGATGCGTCCACCGAGTTTGCTTCTCTCCAGACGTTTCTTCAGCTCGCCCTTTGCCTCACCGGGACCAAATATCAGAATAGACTCCGCATCACGAATACATGCAATGACCGTATCATAATAAATATTGAGATGTCCCGTGAGCTCTCTCTGGCGGCTATCATCCGCCCGTACTAACTGTGATTCGTAGGGAGTCTTCGAACGTATACCATCAGGGCGTCCGGGCTGTTTTTCAACTTTTGATATGATCAGCTTTATTTCTTCCCCTTCGTCCGTAACAGCCACGATAACGGCCTTCCTATGGTCAATCCACAGACCCACTGTTGTTTTCATTGATTTCTCCTTTGAATATGCGTCCAGCTAACAAGAAATTGCAAACTGCGGTTGACTGTCGAAAAACAACCCTTCGATGATCTCGCCCTCCAGAGGACGTATGTAGAGATGGAGATCCCTGAATTTCTTGTGTTCAAGATCCGGCATATCGAGAAGTTCCCGGATCAGGACCTTGTCCATCCACCACTTTCCAGTCGGCTCCTTGATTGTGGAAACGAGTTTTTGCAAAAGTCTATCGAGCTTGATCCCGGCTTTAAGGTTCTCTTTGAATGACGTGGCGGCAATCTCTTCGTAAGGAAGTTTGTAATGTCGAAACCTCTCTGGGACGTCTATTGGATCAAACCCGAGCCTTCACATACGACTTGAAGTCTGCATACGCCTTACGGTTCAGCCGGTGATTGTTCCTGTATGAGAGATTGCCCACTAAGTTGATCATTGGTTTGCGGCGTTGCCACAAGCTGCTCCAGACCCTGCGCAGAATGCGCGGCATGGAATAGAATCTCCGGCCGCAGGAGATCATCTCTCCGATAATCCCCTCCAGAGACAGATTCTTATACCGGGCCACCGGGAAGGTCAACGTGTAATATTTCCAGTCCTCCGGGAACGTATCGAGGGCGATGCGGTCCTGCGATTTCATCTGATCCCACAGGCGAGTGCCGGGCAGGGGAGTCAGAAACAGCGCGTTGAGATGGTCCACGCCGTACCGTCTTGCCACCTCGGCGATACGTTTGCCGATGCCCGGTTTGTCTATGTCCAGACCGATGATAAAAGAGCCGGCGACCAGCATTCCGTGCCGCTGTATGCGCCGCACGGAGGCCCGGAAGTCTCGGCCCTTCAAAAGGTTGAATTTTTTGCCGAGCTCCGAAAGCCCTTCCGGTGTGGGGGTTTCAAAGCCGATGAACACGCCTATGCACCCGGCCTTCGCAGCCAGCGCCAGGAGCTCTTCGTCATCGGCGAAGTTGATGCTGGCTTGGGCAACCCATTGCTTTCGCAGGTTCGCCTGCGCCATGGCACGGAACAGATCCTTGGCGCGGGCGATGTGTTCATGGCGCGTGCCGATGAGGTTGTCGTCCACCACCAGCACATGCTTTTCACGGATCAACTGGAATTCCCGCACCACATCCGCAATGGATCGCTGCCGGTAGTGGGCCCCGTTGAAGGCCGTCACGCTGCAAAAGCTGCAGTTCAATGGACAGCCGCGGGTGGTCTGAATGGCCCCACAGGCATATCCCGTAGCCAGCAAATCATGACGGGCGATCCGCACATCGCCTATCTCGGCGAGCCCTCCGTCATACCGGCGCTTCAAGCTGCCATGCCGGGCGTCCTCCAGGACCTGAGGCCAGATGCCTTCCGCCTCCCCCGTGACGACTGAGTCTACACGCTCCATGACCTCCTCCAGGCACATGGTCGCGTGAATGCCACCCATGACCACGGGTACGCCCTGACGCCGGAAGTAAGTGGCCACTTCATAAGCGCGGTTCGCTTGGGAGGTGAAGGCGGTGATGCCCACCAGGTCCGGCCGGGGCATGGCCGGATAGTCCGGCGCGCCGAGGTTCTCGTCCACGATGGAGATTTCCCACTCCGGTGAGGTCAAACCGGCGAGAACCATAAGGCTGAGCGGCTTCCACACGCGGTAGCGGTTCCAGCGGCTTTCCTTGACTTTGATGATGGCAACCAGCGGGTTCGAAGGATTGATCAGATACAGTCGCATGCCGTGCACTTACCCCCGGATAGGAATTCCCTTTTCTCGGTCTCTTTGTCACATGCCTTAGCCGCTCTGTGGCAACCTGAAAAAGACATTAGTTCATTTCTTCTGATAAAATGGTGGGCGCCGTGTAGGCAGTAAACACCTGTCTAACCGGCACTGGTTTTCAAATGGTTTAGAAAATAGCAGGTTTGCACATTCATGTTCCGTCCTCGCAGCTAACCGGCGTTGTGGCGCATTCATCTAGATAGGTTGAGAACGCCTTCAGACTCTTATTAACCGCTCTCTTACCGAAAATTCCGACCGCTGTGTAGTGGAAGTGCAATCTTGCCAGATGCCCGAAAACATACTTCCACGAATAAAAACGACCCATTGCCCTGAGGGTCTCAATCTGCAGAGTAGCCGGTGACATGAGCCGGGGTTTGAAAACGACATGCTGGACATCATATTTTTCTTGTCCTCACTGCTTTTGTCTCCCAATTACGCGATGCATAATATAAGGGGCGCTCAATAATGAAGGCTGATCGTCAACTCCTTGTCTTGCCCGTCGTAGAAGAAGCTGGCTGCAGAAAACGAAGGCGGACCGAGCATGACCTTTGCGTCGTTTCAAAAACCGTAGCCTTCCGTTGGCATCCCCAACCAGTTGGCGTCGAGCCTGTTGTTCATATTTTCATCATGAATAACGGCAAGCGCATACGTTCCCGGCGGGATGTCTACAAAGTCGCAACGCGCTTGGGTATCCCGAATTTTTATTACGATAATATTGGTTGCATAACGCAGAAACTCAACGGGAAAACCAACCGGCGATTCGAAAAGCGCACACCCTATGGTTCCCGCGCTGTTTCTAATGTTCAGAACCTCCACGTCAATGCTGGGGCATCATGATGATTGGGCTAAAGCGGCACCGAAAAGACTCGCAAACACCAGCACTGCAAACAATGCAACACCCCGAACCCTCATGAACACGCCCTTCTGCGGGTCCTTATCGAGGATTTCTTGTGCTTCATGGTCTGCCCGACGGATCTGGCGAAGAACAGGGATCAGGAAGATGAGGATCAAAACCAGGGTTGCCGCAATGACGGTAACACTGACGGTCAATAGCATTGCTAACGTCGGATTCATAATCATCGCCTTCCCATTCAGACTTCTCTTGTTCCTGTGCCTCCTTTCTCCGATTCACCGGCTTCAACCTCCCTTTTCTCGCCATGGGCCGATATCTCTTTCGCCTTCCGGCAGGCCTCTGAGAGATGTCGATCGGCTTCCTGCTTTAACTCCTTCGCTTGATGCTTCGCGTCCTCAATGATCTCTTTTGCTCTCGTGCTGGCATCACCATAAATTCCCTTCACAGCCTTTAAAACCTCGCTCCCTTTCTCCTTGACATCAGAGCTCAGCTCTTTTCCCGATTTAGGTGCGAAGAAAATGCCTGCCAATGCGCCCAAAACGCCACCGATGACAAACCCTTTCAAAAAGTCGCCGCACTCCTTTTCATTCTCCGCCACAGGAAATCCCTCCTTTCCTGAATATCACGCCGCTCATTAAAAAGTGAATCAAAAAGGCCTCACGCTATCAAGCAATCTGTTTACCACGCAAAGTTCTCGTTTGTTCTTTGACCTTGCCAGGCCGTCGATCTTTATCTATCTTCTTCCAAGAAATATGCAAACTCAGCTCCCACAACGAGAATCGTCGAAGAATAATACACCCAGAAAACGAAAATGGCTAAAGTACTTAGTGAGCCATAAAAAATGGAGTATTTGGCGAGATGAAGGACATACCAGCCGAAAAGATGTTTGGCCAATTCCCAGAGCAGGCCAGTAAAAAGCGCAGCCTGAAAAGCGGATTTGAAGCGGACCCCCTTATTAGGGATGATTTTGTAAATCAGAAAAAACATGCCAACGGTGAGAAAGAAAGGGAGCAGGTACTTTAGGATCCATTGAATCGTCGGTCCTATCACCACTGGAATCTGTCCCTGGTAACCCTGCAAAAAAGTCACCACGGAGCTAAGAATCATGCTCACAAAAAGGAGGATTCCGGCCAGGACAATCATGAAAAGATCAAGGCCGATTCCGCGCAGGATTCCCCGGCTTTTCTCCACTCGGAACACGATATTGAGAACGATCCGCAGGGACTTGAACACCCATGTGGAGAACCAGACCAAACCTACAGATCCCAAGACTCCCACAATCTGACGGTTCTGGATGACGTCCGTAAGGCTTTTCATAATCTTTGGATCGAGTGCCGGAGCCACATCTCTGAAATAGGCTCGAATATGATTGAGCACTTCTTGGTCGTTGTAGAGATAAGTTCCAACCAATGCCAATAGCAGCATGATAAAAGGGATCAGGTTGATAAGGATATAAAAGGTAATCCCCGAAGACAAGAAAAAGCCATTGTCATCATAGAATTTTCTCAGAGCCTGCCAGAGGAGGAGACCGAAGTCCCTGATAATCTTTTTGAGCTTTTTGAATCTCATGGAAGTCTATCAGCAGGCAATCTCTAATTTACTCTTAAGGAATAGAACACCGAACAATTTGATGTTTATATTCATCGCCTTAATCTTCGGCATCGGATCCCAGCATGATGGCGAGCCCTCGTGTTTCTTGATAACTTTCCAGAGCGATTTTGACAAGGCTGGTCATGGGCACCGAGAGGATCATACCAATTGGTCCCAGAACCCATCCCCAGAAGACCAATGAAAGGAAGACAACCAGCGTCGATAAACTCATGCCTTTGCCCGTCAGTTTCGGTTCTATGATATTACCCACAACAATATGCACGACGGCAAAGCCAAGGACTGTTAGAAGGGCAGACCCCACCCCTAACTGGACGAGAGCGAGAAGGGCAACAGGCAGGGCAGCAATGATCGCGCCAATATTGGGCACATAGTTCAGGAGAAACGAGAGCGTTCCCCAGAGCACCGGATAATCGACCCCCAGGATTAAGAGCCAAACCCAGATCACCAGGCCAACGGTGGCGCTGATCAGGGTTTTAATGACCAAATAGCGCTTGGCGTTCTGGCTGAATTTCTCGATGGTAGACAGCGACTTCTCCGGGTTTTTTAATACAGCCCTCAATTTTTTTGGAAAATCTGCTGCCTCCAGAAGGATGAACACGACCGTAAGCAGGATCAGAAACGCATTGGTCAGGACACTGCTCAGGGCTGAGAATATACCTCCTGCCAAGCTCATGACCCACCCCGGATCGAAAGTTCGGGGCACCTCTTCTGTTGGAATGTTAACGCCCTTTTCGTGCAACCAGCTTATTAAAGTAGCAATATGGGTCGATAATTGTTCTTGATAGTCGGGAAGGGATTTCAAGAAATGATTCAGCGAAGGGCCTATCAATACTCCAAAGAGGAATCCTGCAACCAGGATGGCCACCAGAATAAAAACAAGCGCAAGGACCTTCGGGACGCCCTTGCGTTGCAACCAGAACAACGGTGGGGTGCAAATGACGGCAATGAACACCGCCAGAAAAAAGGGAACCAGGATGGAACTGGCCGCCTTCATCCCCGCCACCACAATGATAAAACTAGCCAGGGTCAGGAGCGCGGGCACCTTGGCGGTGCGTTTTATATTGTTATCCATTGCAACCTCAGGTCGCTGCTTACTCCCTCGGTGCTTCTCCCTTTTCCGCGGGTCCCCCTAGGACGGACTAAGCCGCGCCTCCGCTTTCTTACTTTCATTTCATCCCTTGCAGGGAACCTTGTCTTTAATGAAGAATGTCTCGCAAACCTTGTGCTTGATTTTCAGGCCATGACCTAATCACTTTTTGATCATAAAGAGATTATTTGCATTGCGCACCCCATAGACACCTTTCACGATGGCCGTCGCGTGCTCAATCTGCTTCGGGTTCTCCAAGGCTCTCGTCAAAGTGACATCCCCTCCAAAAGTATCAACGCTGATGCCGACTCCTCCAAGGATATTATCGTCAAAGAGCTTTGCCCTGGCTTTCGTCGTGCCCAATAATCTGCCTATTTGTTGTGTCATTCAGCGGGAAAAAATGCCGGCAATGGCCTCAACACCACGTTTAACGCCAATTAAGACTGCGGCAATCTGAACCAAAGGATCCTCAATCCTGCGCTGAACCCCGATTTGAAACTCTTTGACCCGGACCGCCATATCATGCACTGTTTCAATCCCACCCTCGACCCGATCTACCTGCCGATGAATCGACTGGATGACACTTTTGACCTCTAGAGAGATAGCGGTGACGTCGTGACTGACAGGAGCCACCTGGAGGCGTAAGAAATCGATCAATTTCTCTGCCTCGTGGGCTGTCCGACGGACCTGGAGAAGAACAGGAATCAGGAAGATGAGGCTCAAAACCAGGATTGCCGCAATGACGGTAACACTGACGGTCAATAGCACTGCTAACGTTGGATTCATACTCATCTCCTTCCCATTCAGGCTTCTCTTCCCGCTGTGTCTCCTTTCTGCGATTCACCGGCTTCGGCCTCCTTTTTCTCGCCATGGGCCAAAATCTCTTTCGCCTTCTGGCGAGCCTCTGAGAGATGTCGATCGGCTTCTTTCTTTAACTCCCTCGCTTGATGCTTGGCTTCCTCAATGATCTCTTTTGCTCTCGTGCTGGCATCAGTATAAATTTCCTTCCCATCCTTTAAAACTTCGCTCCCTTTTTCCTTGATATCAGACCTCAACTCTTTTCCGGATTTTGGTGTGAAGAAAATGCCTGCCAATGCGCCCAAAATGCTACCAATCAAAAATCCCATGAAGAAATGGCCTTGTGGTCTTTCATGCTCTGCCATATTAAATTCTCCTTTCTTCCCTAGATTGCCTTGATTGTACTTTCTCTTTCCTATTGTTGCGTTTTGTTCTGACCTTCCCCTCTCTTTGGGGGAAGGTCAGTCTTGCTTTTAGACAGAATACCGCATGCCTTACGTGATAACGGCCGCCTATTTCATGATCAGATCATTCTTTACGGAAGTCACCCCTTTGACGCTACGTGCGATTTGACCCGCTTTATCGACCGCCTGTTGAGAATTAACGAAGCCGCTCAATTGAACGATGCCCTTGCGGGTTTCGACACCGATTTGGAATGACTTGAGAAAGTCATCTTCTGCAAGCAGAGATTTGATTTTGGTCGTGATGACCGAATCGTCGACGTATTCACCTGTACTTGTCTGTTTGGATGTCGATCCACAGGCTGAAAAGGTGGCGATCAGCATGAGAAGGACAAAATAGCCGATAAACATATTCCTCTTTTTCATAGCAGTAATTCCTTTCTGTAAACACCTCACCTTGTTTGGCAAGGGCCCAAATGGTTACAATCGTCTTCGTCCTTGAAAAACTTGGATCAGCACCACGATGATGGCGATGACCAGAAGGACATGAATGACTCCACCCATGGTGTAGCCAGTCACCAATCCCAGCCCCCACAGAATTAAGAGAATCACAAATACGGTCCAAAGCATGTTCGACTCCTTTCTAACACCGCCAAAATCTCGAAATGGAAGTCTATGTTTACGTCTTTAACGCCTTCGACATCGTCAGCATATTCAGACGCCGGTGTGTTTTCCGCCCCGGCAACGGCCTCGAAGGCGTTCCTGCGCATGATACACCGCTCTACTTCTCGACGACTTTCTTAACGTGGCCGATGTTTTCTTGAACTTTCCCAGCAAAAGTTTCGTCTTTGCCTTCGGCTTCCAAGTCAGGATGATCGCTGAGTTTCCCTGCGATCTCCTTGATCTTACCCTTCACTTGGTGCAACTTGCCTTCTGCCTCGTCCCTTGTGCTTGATTTCACGATGTTCCTCTTGTTTGATTCCGGTTTGACTCAAGTTTACGTGAAAGGGCCTGATCGTGCCTTTTGGAATCCTCCCTCAATTCTCTAGCAATAGAACATTCGCGTGACAATCATCGGATTAACCCGAGAATGCCAAATACAATGAGATAGATGGCAACGATGTAATTCAATAGTCTCGGGACGAGGAGAATCAAGATTCCCGCGATTAAAGCCACCACGGGCTGTGGCGATATACTGAGTTGCATGTCCCTGGCCTCCTTTCTAAGCTCTGAATGAGCCAAGATTTGCCCAATTCATGGGCTGCGATCAGTGGTCTATGCGTTTCACCAAACCCTGTTTATTTCCCTTTCAAGTGAATCAAGGCGGCTAGAAATCTCTGTTCTTTCCTCCGGGGTGAAAGGCCGGTCTTTTATCAGTTGCTAATAAAATCGACGTGCTTTTTGTGTATCATCTTAATCCAGAGCCCCCGAATCCGTTTTTTGCTGCGGATTCGGGAGTTGCATCACGGGAAAATCAATGTTCTCAGGATTTGCTGAACTCCGCCGCAGCCTTTTTGTAGGCGTCACCCAAATCCTCCATGGCCGAATCGATACCTGATTTTAGTTGATCCCACGCATTTCCGCTGGCAGAGCTTAGATCTTTCAACTTTCCAGACACTTCGTCCCGTTTTTGACGCAATGCCGTCAGCTGTTGTTCAGCCTTGGCCTTCGCATCGCCTCCGAGCTTTTCGGCCTTTGTTTGCAATTCATCAATTTCCTTCTTGTATTCAGCGAGTCTGGCTTCCGTCTTTTCGCGAAAGGCCTGCATCTGCTCCTGGGTGTAGGCCTTGGTTGTGTTATAAGCTTCCTTGGCCTCCTTTTTGACATCTTCCTTGGATACGGTTGCGGGCTTGCTCTGGCTTTGATCCTTCTCACCGCAACCCGGCAAGGCCCCAAGGGCCAGCAGCAGCATTATTGCCAATAGTCTCCTTGCGGACATAACGCTTTTCATTTGAAAACCCCCATTTTAGCTATTCTTGTTCTTCCCGATTATCACTATGGTGTAATAACCGTATTTGCCGTCGTAACAGAGTGAGGAATGCGGAATCGGATCCCATCTATTCAGGCGGCGGCTTGATCACGTCCTTGGCACCTTTGATTGCAGTTGCGAGGGCACCCCTTACGGCCTTAGATGCTTGTGTCCCGATTTCATCACCCGCTTCAATAGCGCCAGTGACTGCTTCCTTGGTTGCCTTGCTGATATCGGTGCCAGCCTTGGCCGCTGCCTTGATGGCTCCCTCAGTGGCTGCAACAGCCATCTTGGCCACATCTGCCCCCGTTTCTGAACCCGCTTTCACAATTCCGTAGACAGTGTACTTTATGGTCATAAATAAGTCTGCACTACCTTCGGCAGCTGCCTCTACTGCCCCTGACACGATCTCTCCCACTCTTTTTTCAATGGCAACCGAAAAATCGCCCACTCCCCCAATCGTCACTTTCACCAGATCAGCCGTCGTCTCCCCAATGGCTTGTGCTTTCTCGCCAGTGCCCTTGATGGCTCCAATAATTGCCTTTTTAGTAACTCTTCCAATCGCCGTCAATGTGCTTTCCACCATTTCGAACCTCCATTTTTGGTTCTCGCTGAAAGAGAATTCTTATCCTCCGTACTCTGGCAAAAATTGCCGAGGCTACATCCGTCCGGAAATCCAAGCGTCCATACCTCTCAAGGGAGGCTATTCTGTCTGAGACCCGTCAACATGCTTTTTTTCCAACTCTAGAATCTTTTCCTTCAATTTCTGCATCTCCCTGTTCATAGTTCTTGCACGAAAGGATTTCCTCACCAGCTTTGGTAAGGCCAGAACCGCCACAATGGCTGCACCAATGAGAGAGGAATAAAAAATCAACGCTGTAATAGATAGCTGAAAATTCCAAGTGAAAAACTTGAAATCCAAAGGCATACTGTTTTGTATAGCAGTGATGATAATTACCAGGAGAAGCAAAAAGGTGATGATTAACGAAACGTACATAATTAGCCCCCCTCCACATCCGTCGCAAAACCGCTGGAATAACCATTAAGGCAAAAAACAGACCGATAACATACCGATGATTATAGGTATTGCGTATCTTATAAGAATTTAATGGTTCCCATATGATTTTGCCTATTTCTGTGTTTTTTCCTTCTCCACTTTGGCTGCTTCTTCTTCTCGCATCCTTTTTTCCATCTTTGCCAGAAGTTCGGCTGTGGTTTTTCTGAGATCTTTAATCCCGCCAGTCCTTTGAAATGCCATAACTGCGATGATCAACGCAATAAGGGCAATGACAAAATTCAAAATGTACATAATAGTTTCTCCTTTCTTTTCACAGAGTTGTTTTTCATCGGTTCCGTTGTTTAACCCCAAGACCGGTCCATATGCCATCCCATCACAGAACAGCCTGGGCAGATGGTCATGAGAGTGCGATGGAGCATTCTCGTGATCGACATCTTGCGGAAATGCCGGCCGTAAATCGCAAACTAAAAGGGCAGAAAATTGTCATCCACTGGTGAGCTGGTGCACCTCAGCCTCTGTTGCCGTTACCGGTTCTGTCATACTCATACGAATCTCCCTTCCGTTGTAAATTGGCGCCACCATTCTCAGTTTGTCAGCCCATTCTGGATGAATCAATAAGGTGAATCATGTATTTTGTAACTAAAGGGACCTCATTCTAGAATTATTTTTCCTGCCTGGGGGAGCGAAAAAGATTCCAGATTGACGGGCCTGGGTTTTCATGTGGCGTTGCAGGTCGCTCCGCTTTCCAGAATTCGAAAAACCGGTCTCCCCAACCCGGCCAAGCCGGAACCAAACAGGATTCAGGTGTCAGGTTTCGGGTTTCAGGCCTGACCCCTGAACACTGAGACCTGCAATCGTGACCGTTTTGCGCGCAATTTCACCGCTAAGAGCCTAAACACCCGGCGGTAACTTGGGAGAGCCATTAATACATATCCTCTGATGGCATGGTGGGTGCCGAGGACTTCTCTTTTTTAGGCTTTTCAGCAACCATCGCCTCCGTGGTCATGAGAAGACCGGCCAGCGACGCAGCATTTTGAAGCGCAAATCGCGTTACCTTGGTCGGATCCACAATACCGGTCTTCATAAGATCTTCATAAACCCCTGTCTCGGCATTGAATCCAAAACCCCCTTCACCTTCCATAACGTGCTGAGCCACCACAGAGCCCTCAAAGCCGGCATTTTGGGCGATCTGCCTCACAGGCTCTTCAAGGGCACGTTTAATGATATTAGCCCCAAGCTGCTCTTCACCGCGGAATCGGGCCTTTTCAAGGACCTTCAGGGCACGCATATAGGCGACGCCGCCGCCGGGGACAATGCCTTCTTCTACGGCTGCGCGGGTCGCATTGAGGGCATCTTCAACCCTGTCCTTTTTCTCCTTCATTTCAGTCTCCGTGGCCGCGCCCACGTTGATGACGGCCACGCCCCCGATCAATTTTGCGAGCCGTTCCTGAAGCTTTTCCCTGTCATAGTCGCTGGTCGTCTCTTCGATTTGAACCCTGATCTGTTTTACACGTCCTTCCAGTGCCTTTCGGTCGGAACCGCCGTCAATGATGGTTGTGTTATCCTTATCAATCGTAATCCGTTTGGCTGTACCCAGGTCCTTCAGGGTAATGCCCTCCAGCTTGATGCCCAGGTCCTCACTGATCACCCGGCCCCCGGTCAGGATGGCGATATCCTCCAGCATGGCCTTTCGCCTGTCACCAAAGCCCGGGGCCTTAACCGCCGCACAATGCAGGGTCCCTCTCAGCTTATTCACCACCAGGGTTGCCAGAGCCTCCCCTTCCACATCCTCTGCAACGATCAAGAGAGGTTTACCGCCTCTTGCAACCTGCTCCAAAATGGGAAGCAGGTCTTTCATGGTGCTGATCTTCTTCTCGTTTAAAAGGATATAGGGTTCCTCCAGGTGAACCTCCATTTTCTCAGGATCTGTGGCAAAGTACGGGCTCAGGTAACCCCGGTCAAATTGCATCCCTTCAACGACCTTCAGGGTCGTTTCCATGACCTTGGCTTCCTCTACGGTAATCACACCCTCCTTGCCCACCTTTTCCATGGCCTCGGCGATAATGTCGCCGATAGTGCGGTCGTTGTTTGCCGATATGGTGCCGACCTGAGAGATATCTTTTTTGTCCTTTGTCGGTTTGGATAATTTTTTCAGTTCTTCAACCACCAGATCAACGGCCTTGTCAATGCCCCGCTTAATGGGCATGGGGTTGCCCCCCGCCGCCAATAGCTTAACCCCCTCACGATAGATGGCCTGAGCCAGGATGGTCGCCGTGGTGGTGCCGTCCCCTGCAACGTCGGATGTCTTGGAAGCCACTTCCCTGACCATCTGTGCGCCCATGTTTTCGAACCTGTCTGCCAGCTCAATCTCCTTGGCGACGGTCACACCATCCTTGCTGATCTTGGGCGATCCCCAGGATTTTTCAATAAGGACATTCCTTCCTTTCGGTCCAAGGGTCACCTTCACCGCGTCGGCAAGGATGTCCACACCTTTCATCATCTTTTCTCTGGCCTTTGCGCCATATTTGATCTCTTTTCCCGCCATTGCTTAGGACCTCCCTTAATTACTTTTCTATGATACCCAGGATGTCATCCTCTCGCATAATGAGATACTCCACCCCATCGATCTTGATTTCATTGCCCGCATATTTGCCGAAGAGGTTCAGATCATCCTTTTTGACTCCCAGGGGAATCCGTTTTCCGTTTTCATCCCATTTTCCGGGACCAACCGCTACGACCTTCCCCTCTTGTGGTTTTTCCTTGGCCGTGTCCGGAATGATAATCCCCCCGGTGGTCTGCTCCTTGTCCTCAATTCCGACAACAAGCACCCTGTCGTTTAATGGTCTTATTTTCGTTTCCATCACCCGATTTAGAATGTTTATGGGAAACCAAGCGGCGTGCGGACTTACTCCGCAGGGGCTTTGCCCATCATTTTTCTAAGCTCCTCCCCCTGTACAACTTCGTTCTGGGAAACGAGGCGGGCCAAGTCATCCAAGACAGTCCGGTGATCGGACAGGATCCCTCGCACCCTTTGATGCGCTTCCTCGACGACCCGAGAGATTTCTTCATCTATCTGGCCGGCTTTCTCTTCACTGTAGGTTTTACCGGGAGCAAAACTTTCCGGAAGGAACATAGGCTGGCGCGCGCGCTCATAGGTCACCAGTCCCAACCGATCGCTCATGCCATATTCCGTGACCATGGACCGGGCAATGTCTGTAGCCCGCTGCAAGTCGTTTTGGGCCCCTGTGGAGATTTCTGAGAAAACCAGCTCCTCCGCTACCCTGCCTCCTAGAAGAACGGCCAGCCGGTCCAGCAGTTCCGAGCGGGTCATTAAGTAGCGGTCCTCGGTGGGTTGCTGCTGGGTATATCCGAGAGCCGCAATCCCCCTGGGGATAATGGAGATCTTGTGCACCGGATCGGCATGCTCAACAGACTCAGCCACAATCGCATGTCCGGACTCATGAAAGGCAACAATTTCCTTCTCCTGTGGATTCATCACCCGGTTCTTTTTCGCTAGACCCGCAACCACCCGGTCGATGGCCTCATCGAAATCCGAAGACTCTACCTCTTCTTTATCTTTCCTTGCAGCCAACAGGGCGGCCTCATTGATGAGGTTGGCCAAGTCAGCCCCCACAAAGCCTGGGGTGCGGCCGGCGAGCTTACGGAGATCCACATCGGGAGCTAGAAGAACATTTTTGGCATGGATTTTCAGGATGGCTTCTCGCCCGTTGATATCCGGGCGGTCTACCAGGACCTGCCGATCAAACCGTCCCGGTCGCAACAAGGCAGGATCCAGGATTTCAGGCCTGTTGGTGGCGGCCATGATAATGACACCTTTATTCGTTTCGAATCCATCCATCTCCACCAGGAGCTGGTTGAGCGTTTGCTCTCGTTCGTCATGTCCACCCATAATATTCATTCCCCGGGCTTTCCCCAAAGCGTCTAGTTCATCGATGAAGATAATGCAGGGGGCTTGGCTGGCGGCCTGGGCGAAAAGATCACGAACGCGCGCTGCGCCCACCCCGACGAACATCTCCACAAACTCAGACCCGCTGATGCTGAAGAAAGGGACCTTTGCCTCCCCGGCCACAGCCCTGGCCAGAAGGGTTTTACCTGTCCCCGGCGGACCGACCAGAAGCACCCCTTTGGGGATTCTCCCACCCAGTTTCTGGAATTTCCCCGGATTACTCAAAAATTCCACGACTTCCTCAAGCTCTTCTTTAGCCTCATCGATTCCGGCCACGTCGGCGAAAGTGACCTTCGTCTCACTTTCAGCAAATATCTTGGCCTTGCTTTTGGAAAAAGACATGACCCCCATCCCCGGCCCCATCTTTTTCATGGCGAACCGCCAAACCAGGAAAAAAATGCCAAGGGGGATGATCCAGGAAAGAATGCTGCTCAGGAATTTACTCTCATAGTGTCCTGAATAACTGACCTTGTGATCATCCAAATCCTTCACCAGGTCGGGATCATTCACCCGAATCGTGGTGAACTTCTGGTCTTGGCCCGGCGTTTTTCCCTGGCCTTTTATCTCTCCGTTGATATTTTCCGGGCCAATCGTCACCTTACTCAAAGTGCCATCGGCGATGTATTGCTTAAATTGACTGTAAGGAATCGTCTCCACTTTTCCAGAAAAATAATATTGTTGCAGGTACGAAAACAAAAGGAAGGCCATCAGGAAATACCAGATACTGAAATGAGCCTTGGGAGGTAAAGCATTCTTCTTTTTCTGGGGGTCCTGCTGCCAGAACATAGAACGGAGCTTATCTATCAAATTCTGCTCCGGTTCTTTCCTTTTCCCATCCGATGGCATATGTTACCCTCCACACGATAGACTTTTCCCCTGCTTCCAGGGGACGATTTCGAGTCAATAGGTAATCATCCTAATCAAAAATGAACACAAAAAATTCCAAATTGAGCCATTACCCAGCGACACGATTTTGCTCGCTAGGTCGGCAGCAGCTGGAGTCTTTGCCCATAGTATTCCAAGACTCTTTACTTCCCAGTACGAAGCCCGAAGAAGGAGCCTAGAACTCCGAAACCGTTCAATAGCCAGAGTATCAATGCAACAATCACTATCACATTCAGAATTCCTTTCATGATAGATGGCATCGGTATGTAGCTATTAATGACCCACAGAATCACAGCAACGACACCCAGGACAATCACCAAATTAGTCAACGGCATCATCTTTCTCCTGGAATGACTGTTTACTCCGGTCCTAATCACCTGGAGCACCTCTTTCAAACCCTTTCTTCTAGTCTTCGTAGATCAGTTATCTGGGCATCAAGAAATGTTCCAAATGTTACAAATACGAAAGGGTTCATACAAACGAGTCATCCTCATTTCGGGATAGTCTTCAAAAAGCGGTAGTAGTCAGAATCAGTTCCAAGAATAACAAAGGCGTTCTTATAGGCGGCGCCTTTGTAGGTCTCCAGGGTCTTGAAAAAGGCGTAGAAGGCCGGATCCGCACCGTAAGCGTCTCCATAGATCCTGGTCGCCTCGGCATCCGCCTCTCCGCGGATCTCCTCGGCCGTCCGGTATGCTCCCGAGATAATCGATTTCAGCTCCTTCTCCATCTGACCGAGAATCTCTGCTTTCTTGCCCTCTCCCTCTGATCGAAACTGGGCGGCCTTTCGCTTTCTTTCCGATACCATCCGCTCATAAACCTTCTTGCGGACTTGCTCGACGTAGTTAATCCGCTTGATGCGGACATCGACCAGGTCCATACCAAAGGCGGACATGGCCTTTGAAGCCTCGGCCAGAATCGCCCGGGTGATTTTCTCCCTGCCCAGGGTAACGGTTTCCGGGGCGGTTGCTTCGTCCTGGAACGGAGAGAGGACCTTGCCTTCCACATTCTCCACGCTCGGCATCTCGTTCGTAGTCCGGACGAGCTCTACCAGAGGATTCGCCGAAACATAATCCCGGAGAACCGCGTCAATAATATCGTCCAGTTTGGCATAGGCCTGGCTATAAGTGCCCAGAACCTCAAGGAATTTCTGTGCATCCACGATTCGCCATCGGGCCGTTGTATCGACGTAGATAAACCGCTTGTCTCGGGTGGGTATCTCTTTGGGGTCTCCATCCCACCTCATAATCCGCTTCTCATAGCGATGGACGTCCTGAATGAAAGGAATCTTGAATCTGAGGCCCGCCTCGGTCTTTGGTTTTCCAACCGGTCTTCCAAACTGGGTGATCACCACCTGTTCCCATTCGCTAACCGTGTAAAAGGCGCCTGAAAGCAAGAGGATAAGAAAGATAACGATCACAACGCCGATGAAAGCGCCCATTCGTTTCATTGGACCTCACCCCCCTTCGTGGCCAGCTGATTCAGTTGGAGAAGCGGAAGAAGCCCTTTCTGTTCGCTGTCGATAATGTAGATCTGCTTGGCGTTGGGCAAGATCGTCTGATAGGCTTCCAGGTAGAGGCGCTGTTTGGTGACTTCTTTCGCGTTTCGGTATTCTTTGAGAACGGCGGAGAACCTGGCCACATCACCCTTTGAGTGGTTCACCCGCTCGAGCGCGAACCCCCGGGCCCCGTTGATTGCTCTTTCCGCTTCTCCCTTGGCCTGTGGAATCTGTCTGTTATACGTCTCCTGGGCCTCGTTAATGAGCCTTTCCTTTTCCTGCTGGGCCTCGTTTACTTCGTTGAAGGCGCCTTTTACGGGGTCCGGGGGCACGACGTTCTGGAGTCTCACGTTTACGACTCGGATTCCGGATTCATACTCATCGAGAATCTTCTGAAGCTCCTCCTGGGCCATCTTGTTCACCTCTTCCCGGTTTTGGAGAACATAGTCAAAGCTCCTGTTGCCCACGATGCGCCGATTCACCGATTCGCTGATATCCCGGATTGCCATAATCGGGTCTCGTATGTTAAAAAGGTATTTCCGGGGGTCCTCCCTCCTGAACTGGACGATCCACTCAACATCAATGACGTTCAGGTCTCCGGTGAGCATGAGAGATTCCAGCTCCGTCGCAACGCCCTTTTCATACTCGGTCCGAATACCGGGGCGGACGCTCTTGAAACCAAAGCTCTCCGTGTCCACTTGTTCCGTGTGTACTTTGAAAACCGTGTCGACGCCTAAGGGGACTTTGAAGTGAAGACCAGGCGTGACCAGGCCAACATACTTGCCAAATCGCAGAAGGACCCCCTGGTTGCCGGGTGGGATAGTGTAAAAAGCGGTGTAAGCCAAGATGATCGCGAGAACGATGACGATCACGACAAACCAAACCGGCTTTCCCACTTTCCCGAGGTTAAGTGATTCTCCCGCTTTTTTGATCATTTCTGGAAAATCCGGGAGGCCCTCTTGTCCGCCTCCTGGGCTATTATCCCAAGGCATAGATCTTCTCCTTTCTTCTTAGAGATTCATTTTCCCCTGGCGCCATTCCTGGATCCTGAAGCCGTCCCATATTGAATGTTTCACTTGCAGCCAGCCTGTTAGAGGTTTCGTATCGTGAGAATGTGTGAGCATTGTCGTGATCCCCATCCCTGATAGAGGAAATCTAGGAACGCATTCTCTGGTTCACTGAACGCTATTAAATCTCGAGACTTTGCGGAAATGATGGCCGTAAATCGCAAAGGTGATGGTTAAAGGGAACAGTTGAGGGCGGCGGAAAAGCGTCCAGGAGAAGATCTTCCAATATTGGAATCGCTCTCTGCCGAAAATACCCAGGCGGATGCTTGCACGCAAGACTGCCAGCAAACGCTGAAAATCCAGTGGGGTTCTAATCTTTGGCTTCTGATACTCCCGGAAGAAGGTCATGGCTCGTTTATAGTAATGCTCGGGTGAGTAAATATGGCGCATCATGTCTTTATATCCTTCCCGCAGCGCATCCAGTCCCATTTTGGGAAGGATATTGGTTGTGCCGTCTACGTTATCTCCGGAGATAAGCCCGGTCAGACGGCCCTCTTTTCTCATACGTTCATAAAGCCTTGTACCGGGAGGAGCGTTTAGCAGGCCGACCATTGCCGTCACGATCCCACTTTTCTGGATGAACTCAATCTGCCGCTGAAAGATAGAGGGCGTATCACTGTCGAAGCCGACAATGAAGCCTCCCTGCACTTGCAGTCCGGCTCGCTGCATGAGCTTTACACTCTCGATCAGGTTCCGGTTCTTGTTTTGCTGTTTGTTGCACTCAGTCAGACTTTCTTCATTGGGCGTTTCGATTCCGATGAAGACCGAATCGAAACCTGCCTTGACCATCATCTCCATTAGCGGCTCGTCATCAGCCAGATTGACGGAGGCTTCCGTGTTAAAAGGGATTTCCTTCCTGCCTTTTTGCCATTGGATGAGTGCGGGCAGCAGATGGGTTTTAAGATAGGCCTTGTTGCCGATAAAGTTGTCGTCCACAAAAAAGACCTGTCCGCGCCACCCCAGATTGTAAAGGCCATCCAACTCGGCAATGATCTGCTCGGCCGCTTTGATGCGGGCCCGATGCCCCAATAATGCCGTTACATTGCAGAACTCACAATTGAACGGACAGCCCCGGGAGAACTGGATACTCATCGAGGCATAGTGTTTGAAATGGATCAACCCCCACATAGGGGCAGGGGTGCTTCGAATGTCGCAAAACTCGGTCGTCTCGTAGACGTGCTTGGCGCAACCCTTATCGAGATCAGCGAGAAAAGGGGGGAAGGTCAGTTCGGCTTCATTCAGTACAAAATGGTCCACATCCTCAAACTGGTTGTATTCGCTCGTAAAGAGCGGTCCCCCCGCAACAATCTTGAGACCCGCCTCCTTACACCGAGTAATAATTTCCCGCGCCGAATTTCGTTGAACTGCCATTCCCCCGATGAAGGCCATATCCGCCCACGAGAGGTCAGCGTCCTTAAGGTCGTCCACGTTCACATCGACAAGACGTTTTTGAAATTCATCTGGCAACATGGCTGCGACAGTGAGCAGGCCAAGCGGTGGGTTTGCCGCCTTTCTATGAATGAATTTTAACGCGGATTTGAAAGACCAAAACGTATCAGGAAACTTTGGGTAAATAAAAAGAGCATTCATATAATAAAACTCCTTGCTTCGCGTGCGCCGAAAGAATTAGCTTTTTTTATCCCTGGCGGCCTTAATGACTTCCAGTCCTTCCGAATGGGAAACCGTGTGGATCTGGATTTTCAGCGGTTCGCTCAAAAGACTCTTTGCTCCAAGCAAGACGCCAAATCTGTCGGACCCTAAATGATGTTCCAGATCTTCACGGTTTTCCCACCCCTCGAACAGGCTGAAGACGTTATTGTCTTCGATATCCAAGAAGACGTCATGGCTCAGACAACCCTTCTCTTTTCCCGTTGGCTCAATCATTGAGAGAAGCGTTTGCATCACCTCTTTCTGCTTTTCTGGAAGTACATTCAGTGTTATCCTGAGAATGATCACGAGAGTCCTCCTTTGCGCAAAGCAAAACAACCACGCGTTAGTATATTAGGAGTTTCTCCACCCGAGCTGCTGCCAAAAATGAAACCGCTTGTTATTAGGAATTCAAGGTTTATGCCGGACTAAGTCATTTCATTTATAATAAACTCAACACATTGATTTTTCATTTAATATTCTGAGGAAAGCGACTGACAAGGAAGGGGTGAATTGGCGCAAAAAATGGTCACATATGACCATTGGACATATGTGACCATTTTTTTGGTATCTCTGATGTGGTGTAGGGGGTCTTCCGTGAGGGAATAGGAATTGACAGGCGGCCGCTAGGGGCAGGTCGGAAAAAATAGTCCGAATTGCAGGAAAATTGTCCTTGTACCGGGTATCTTCACAGGGGGGCGCAAGACCTCACTTGCGTCTTCAGATGTTATGGATCTGATAAAATATAGGCTCTGCGTGCTCATGGCTGGCGGATACCCAGTTTCCGCATACGGGCGCGCAATGTGCTGCGATCGAGCCCAAGGATCTCTGCAGCGCTGTTTTTGCCACTCACCTTCCAATGGGTCTGCTCAAGTACCCGGACAATATAGTCACGCTCAACAGTATTCAGCGTTTTGTGGGCCGTCGTTAAGTCCTTATGCGTCTTTGTCAGTTCATCCGCCAGGTGCAGTTTGGGTCCCGAGGAGCTGATCACTGCCCGCTCGAGGACGTTTTCAAGCTCCCTGACATTGCCGGGCCAGTGATAATTCTGCAAGGCATCCATGACTTTCGTCGGAATGACCTCGATGGACTTGCCCATTCGCTTGGAGATCTTTTTGACGTAAAAGTCCACGAGAAGTGGAATGTCATCCAACCGATCCCGGAGCGGCGGCATGGTAATAGGGAAAATATTTAAACGGTACCAGAGATCTTCCCGGAAGCGACCCTTGCGGACTTCCTCTTCCAGATTGCGGTTGGTAGCGGCGATAATGCGCACATCGACTTTGACCGTGTGGGAGCTTCCCAACCTTTCAAATTCGCCATCTTGGATCACTCTGAGCAGCTTGGGCTGCAATTCCAGCGGCAGCTCACCAATCTCATCCAGAAAAAGGGTGGTGCCGTCGGCGACCTCAAATCGCCCCAAGTGTCTGGAATGGGCACCGGTGAAAGCACCTTTTTCATGACCAAACAGCTCGCTTTCGATAAGGTTTGAAGGCAGTGTGGCGCAATTCACTTTCGCCAAGGCGCGCTCTTTGCGCAAGCTTAAGCCGTGAATGGCCCGGGCGACCAGCTCTTTGCCGGTTCCGGTTTCGCCAAGAATCAGGACGATTGTATTGCTGCGGGCAATTTGTTCAACCTTATAGAGCACGTAATTGATCCCATCACTCTGACCAATAATGTTCTCATGGTTGTATTCCAGCTTGATTTCTTCTTGTAGATACGCACTCTCAGCTGCAAGTTGGCTTCTTAACTTCTCTATTTCGAAAAGTGCATCTTCAGCGATTTGTCTGCCATTTTCCGCCTCTTCCCTTGCGACTCTGATTTCGGCCGTTCGCTTTTCGACAAGTTCCTCAAGATGTCTTTTATAAAATTCACGCTCAGTCACATCCTCGATGGATAGGAGGATCATCTGGGTTTCCTTCGACTCTTTGTAAATCCGTCTGGCGTTCAGATGCATTATCTTTACGCCTATGGTCTCGAAGTTATGTTCCACCTCAAAGTCATTAAAGGTCGTATTCTGAGGAAGGATATCTTCAAGTAATTCTCTGAGCCTTGGGATGTCCCATTGCCGGTCGCCAAGATCATATATTAATATCCCCTCTGTTTCCTCTGGTTTAACCTTGAAAGTTTGGTAAAAGGAATGATTGGCTATTACAACCTTCAAATCAGAATCAAGAACCACCAAGGGTTCACGAACCGAACCTAAGATGCTATCAAAAATTTCTATAAAGGCTTGTAATTTCCGTTTATCGTATCCTAACGCCTTTACTGTTTGTTCAAATTTTTTAAATGATGGCTTGTTATCCATTGGAAAAATCTACAACTTTAATTTAGTTTTACCATGAATGTGGCAAAATTAAAAATGAGGTAGGTAACGATAGTTGAAAAGTTATTTATCATTAGCGCAATTCTGGTATAGTCCTTGCATTCCCGATTTAGAGATTACAAGAAATATAATGTTCACTGCGTGGGAGTATTCGGAATTCAAGGATTCTTGCATGTTAAAACCATCTATCGGTCTTTATTTATTCAAATGTTGGCAGTCATAACAATCAACTCAAAATCTTGGCCAGGCGTTTTTAATATCATAAGATCGGGAAAAATACAAGCATTCCGCCGGGATTAAGAGCAACACTGTTCACATAAAGCCAATGAAGGCACACCCAGGTCGGACGAATCCCTTCTCGCCCCACTTTGGCAAAGGAGGGTTGGGGGGATTTCTCCTAGTCAAGCCTTAAATGAACAACATTTGGATTAAGATGTCAGTTTAATGTGAGTTAACCGGGATTAGCTTTATTCCTGATGGGCGGACCCGCACTCCGAACTTGGTGGGCAAAGCTGACTCAATGTCTTATGTACCCACTCGTCTACGCAGCTGGTCCCTCAGATAGGACCGGTCGCCCATTATACGTACTAAAGGACCATGGACCGCCATTTCCACGATGCTGATAGAGGCTACAGGCATGCTAATGCGATCGCGAAAACGCCCCACATCAATGCCCAACAGTGAGCACAGCATAATTCGGGTCGTGGCCTTATGGGAAACGACGAGGACATTTCCTGCACTGCAGGTCTGTTCAATCTCCTCAATAACAAGCGAACTGCGCCGGGCAATATCGATCCCTCTTTCCCCTCCAGATGGAGCGTTCCACCCCGGATGGGCTAACCAGCGGACATAGGTATCATGAAACTCGCGCTTCACCTCTTCAGGGATTTTCCCTTCCCATCGCCCATAAGCAATTTCCTTCAGTCCTTCTTTTAGTTGCATTCGTATCCCAGCCGCCTCACAAAGAGGTTTGGCCGTGGCGACGGCACGGCGCAGCGGACTGGAAAAGACACCGACCCATGAAAGAGATTTATAAGCATCGGCAAAATCCTCTGCCCATCTGATAACCTTCCGGGGTTAAATCCGGGTCAAGGGTGCCGCAGTAACCACCTGTCTGGCCGGCAGTGGTTTCCCCGTGTCGCATAAAGTAGATGATTAAACTCATAATTTAGTCCTTCCCTTCGCTTTGATCGCGCGAGATCTGGCCCAATGGTGTCACATCGACGGGTTTCTTGGCCAATAGGGGCGCGGCCGTTGGATCGAACACCCGATACGCCAGCAGCTTCACGCGGTCGCTCAAAAGCGCCCATATCAGCGCGTATCCCCACACGAACAGTGCCCAACCCCAGCCGAGGGGGGTCATAAACAGCCCATAAACCGCGATCAACGTCGCCACGATTTGTGTGCCGAGCACGGCGACCCATAAAATCCGCGCGGGGCGTATGGACCAGAACGGGCCGCGTGTGCGCGTCAGGAAAATCGTCAGATGCCCCGCCACGGACAGCATCAGGTACATCAGCGTCTGGATGTGCGCACGGTCGAGGTGATAGACGCGCTCTCCGAGGTAAAACAGACCAAACGCAGCCACGGGTCCGATGACGCCCAGCACCGTTGCGATTCCCAGCACCATGGGCATGTTCCAGGCTTCGGGCTTGTCCTTGTAACGAACGTTGTCATAGGCAATGGACAGGATCGCCGCGTCGTTGAGCAACGCAAGCATCACGATCATCACGGCCGTCAATGGATAAAAATTGAAGATGAGGATCGCCAGCGTCATGAACAACAGGACACGCAGCGTCTCGGCGATGCGGTAAATCGCATAGCTGTTCATCCTCTGGAAGATTTTCCGGCTCTCCTTGATCGCGTCGATGATCACCGACAGGCCGGACGTCAACAGCACCATGGACGCCGCCGCGCGCGCCGCGTCCGTCGCGTCAGAAACGGCGATGCCGCAGTCGGCCTTCTTCAGCGCGGGGGCGTCGTTCACCCCGTCGCCCGTCATGCCGACGATGTGGCCGCGTTGCTGCAGGACGTCTACAATGTGGAACTTGTGTTCGGGAAACACCTGAGCGAAACCGTCGGCCTTTTCGATGGACTCGGCCAACTGCGCCGTCTCGTGATGCTTCGTGTCGCCGAAGCCACTGGCATCGAGGATATTTGCGCCCAGCCCCAATTTTCCGGCGGTTTCCCGGGCGATGGCCACTTGATCGCCCGTAACCATCTTGACGTTTACCCCCATCTGTCGGGCGGTCGCGATGGTCTCTTTGGCTTCTTCCCGGGGCGGGTCAAAAAGCGGCAACACGCCTAGAAACTGCCATGGGCCTTCTCCCTCGGCCAGTGCCACAGCCAATGAGCGGAAGCCGCGCGCCGCAAATTCGTTGACCACCTTCTCGACGGCGGGCTTAACCTGCCCTGCATTGGAGGACAACTCCAAGATCACCTGGGGGGCGCCCTTGGTCACCTTGAACTCCTTTCCGTCCGTGCCCTTGACGGTGGCTTCGGTACGCTTGTGCACCGGGTCGAACGGCTGGAAATGGACCACCAGGTAGTCTTTCAAGGCCTGATCATTCTTCAGGCCGCCCAGCACGGCCAGATCGATGGTGTCCTTATTGTCCGCGCGCGACGCCAGCGCGGCGTTGAGGATGACTTGCTCGACAGGGACATTGTTCACGCCGAACGGATCGCCCAGCGTGAGCCTGTTCTGGGTCAGGGTTCCGGTCTTGTCAGAGCACAGCACGTCAACGCCTGCCAATTCCTCAATAGCCGCCAACCGCGTCACAATCGCCTCTTTTTTTGCCAACAGGCGCGCGCCGACCGCCATGGTCACGGACAGCACCGTGGGCATTGCCACGGGAATCGCGGCCACCGTCAACACCAATGCGAACTGAAGCGTGGTGAGCATCCGGTCGCCGCGGAAGAGCGCGACGGCAATGATCACCGTCACCATAGCCGCCGCGAGGATGATCAGGTAATTGCCGATCTTCAGCACGGCACGCTGGAAATGGCTGACGGTGTGCGCCTCCTGCACCAGTTGCGCAGTCCTGCCGAAGTACGTGTTCGCACCGGTGGCGTATACCATCGCGCCGATTTCGCCCTGGCGGATGATCGACCCCGAGAACACCGCCTCGCCGGGTTTCCGCGTGGCGGGCAACGACTCTCCCGTCAGCGCCGACTGATCCACTTCTATCGGGTCACCCTCCAGCAAGCGCGCATCCGCCGGCACGATGTCGCCCAGACGCACGCGAATGACGTCGCCGGGTACTAACTCACGCGCCTCCGGGGTGGTCCACTTCCCATCACGTTTCACCCGGGCCTTGATCGCCAGCTTGGCCTTCAGCGCGGCGATGGCGTTGCCCGCCTGGTGTTCTTCCCAGAATCCGACCACGGCGTTGGCCAGAAGCAGAAGGAGGATGATGGCAAAGTCCGGCCAATGCCGGGCTGCCGCCGAAAGGATCACGGCCGCTTCGATCATCCATGGGATGGGACCCCAAAAATAGGTGAGGAATTTCAAAAACGGATTGGTTTTCCTTTCTTCAATCTCGTTCGGTCCATATTGGGCCAGCCGTTTCTGCGCCTCGGCCTGACTAAGGCCGTTCCGGGATGAGCCCAATTTTTTCTCCAGTTCCGGCATGGGAAGGGATTTCAGATCGTCCTTCCCATTGGGCTTCGGTCCCGGCTTTGATTCGGGAGCCCTGGCCTGGTCAGCATTGGGTTTCATAATGGGTAATCTCCTGTCTTTTTTATGCCGCAGGTTTTGCGAGTTGCGGGATATGCGCATTCATTTGGGGTTGGCCCATTTCCAGTTCCTGATTTCCGGCATGTCTTGGCCGTGCCGGCGTCGACCATTATCTCCTCAATTCCGGGCTTGTCGCTTCAACAGATCTATATGGACTTCTTCGGCCTTGAACTCATTATTAAAAAGAACAACCAAGAAATCGTCCAGGTCCTTCCCCTTTCTCCTTTGAGAGTATTGACGGAATGAATCTGAAACCAATAATGGAATCCAAAGGCGCAACCATTTTCGGGCAAATTGCTGAACGCTGGACAGTGCGCCGCGTTTTTCAATGACCTCGGAGTCAAATACTTCCGGCAAAGCCGGAGGCTTGAAAATGTGAGCCCCTCAAAGGGGCTTGACGCACTTCGGCAATCGGCCAGTGGTCAGTGCTCACTCCTTGGAATGAGCAGATTCAACGAAGTCGTACTCTCCACGTCGGTGATACTGACCAGTGACTCGCTTTCCTTTATAAGACATTTCTCTGATCGTATGCTTTGAGGATTTAGAAAAGCATACTCCCGGAAATGTCAAATTCTGGGAGTCCCCCGGGAAAACCGGGGGTTTAGCCGAGGGCAATTACGCCATCCGTTGCCTCGTCGTTCAATGGAAACACACGGGTAGTACCGCTGACGAATTCGCAGACCTTACCGTCGACGCACAAGGAAATCGGCGGCGCATCACCATCACGCCCGCGGACCGTGAGCGACTCGCGCGTCAGCCGCAGATCGAGCGAATGCCCGCGGTAGCGTATGCGCATGTCGAGGCGCTCCATCTCCCGCGGCAATTCCGGATTGAGTCGAAGAACATCGCCTCTTACTTCGATACCCGTCGATACGCGCTGCACCTGATCGACAGTTCCCGCCATGGCGCCGAGGTGGATGCCCTCCGCGGTGGTGCCCTGCTGGATATCGCTCACGTCGCTCTGCAGCGCCTCCGCAAAGAAGTCCATCGCGCGCTGCCGATCGGAACGCGCCAGCACCCAGGCATCCACCACACGGGAGAGCGTGGAGCCTTGGGACGAGCGGTCGGCATAGTAGGTGATGTTTCGAGGAATGGTCTCATATTCGAACGGATAGCCCAGACGCTCGAACAATTCGCCGAGTTCTTCGGCGGAAAACAGGTAGAACAACATCAGCACGTCGGCCTGTTTCGAGAGCTTGTAACGGTTGGCGCTGTCGTTCTCCATCTCGAGGATGAGATCGAGACGCTGAATATTGCCGTACCGGGTCCGGTAGTCCTCCCAATCGAGCTCACGCAATTTCTCGTAGCCCTCGAACTGGCTGATAATCCCGTCGTCATGGAACGGTACATACATCCTGCGACTGATATCGCCCCAGCGCGCGATCTCCTCCGCCGATAATCCAAGCCGCGTCGTGAGCTCGGCGCGACGCACGTCGGACAGCAGATCGAGCACCTCCAGCCCCCGGCACAGCACCCACACGGCCATGATGTTGGTATAGGCGTTGTTGTTGAGGCCGGGCGTTGCCGAATCCGGATAGGCGTCGTGAAACTCGTCGGGGCCCATCACGCCTCGGATCTCGTAGCGCCCGCGCTCGTCATCGAAGCTCGCAATGCTCGACCAGAAACAGGCGATATCGAGGATCAACTCCGCGCCGTAGAAATGCAGAAACTCGACATCGTGAGTGACCTGGAAGTACTGCCAGACGTTATGGGCGATGGCACTGCCTACGTGGCGCTGCAAGTAGGAGTTGTCGGGCACCCAGCGTTGCGAGCGCGGGTTCAGGTTGACGGCCTGGGTCTCCTCCTGGCCATCGCTTCCGCTCTGCCAGGGGAACATCGCTCCATTGTACCCGGCAGCCGCGGCGGCGGCGCGCGCCTCGCCCAGGCGCCGGTAGCGGTACATCAGAAGCGATCGGGTGATTTCGGGCATTCGATAATTGAAAAACGGGAAAATGAACAGTTCATCCCAGAATATATGGCCCTGATACGCTTCCCCGGTCCAGCCCCGCGCGGGCACACCGATATCGAGTCCGATGGAGTTGGGCGATACGGCTTGCAGCAGGTGAAACATGTTCAACCGAAGCAGCATCGGGACGTTCAACCCGACCCCGGGACCGGCCTGCTCGATATGGACGTCGAAGCGGCGCCACAGGTGCTTCCAGGCAAGAACATGGTCCGCCATCACGGCATCGAAGCGACCCGCGCGCGCGATCTCCTTGCGCGCCTCCAGCCCGCACTCCGAAATGGCGTGATCGCGCGAGGTATAGAAAGAGGCCAGCTTCTCCAGCACCAGCGTCTCGCCTTGCTTGACGTCAACTTTGAGCTCCTGCCCGATGTATCCCGGTTCCTCGATGACCCGGCGCCGGACTTCGAGAAGCTGTCCCCCGAGGAACGCTCGCGTTCGTGCCACCTGCGCGACATGAATATTCGACTGGTAAGTGCGGACCAGCAGGTACACGCTGTCCTCACCAAGGACCTTGCCTGCCAGCGGCTCCAGATGCTTGTTGTTGAACTTCCGGTACAGTTTCGCGCCCGCGTTGACGATGCGCCCGTCGATGGCCGAACGCACCGTGACGCCTGCCGACCAGTTGTCGGCGGTCAACGTCAGTTCCAGCGCGCCCAGATGCATGCCGCCCATCGAGACCAGGCGTCGCTCCTTGAGCGTACTGCGCCGCCCTTGGCCGTCCTCGAAGCTTATGCTCCGCAACAGCATGCCGCGCCGCAGATCGAGCTCCTGGCCATACGACAGGAGCTTGACGGTCCGTGCATCGAACCAGTCCTGCTCGGCGATGCGAAACTCGAGCGCGAGCCAGTTGGGGAAATTCACGAGGTCCTCGTTTTCGACCACGCGCCCGGCGATGTCGGTGCGCAACCGATTGTAGCCGCAGGCGAGGTAGGTCCCGGGATAGTGAATGTCATCCGCCACGGCCCCGGCGGCGGCGCCGCGCGTCGCGAAATAGCCATTCCCCAGGGTGCACAAGGCTTCGCGGAGGCCCTCCTGCGCCGGGTCGAAGCCCTCAAACACCAGTGACCACGCGGATGGCGGTTCCACGGCCACCCGGACTTGCGCCAGATCGGTCACCACGACATCGGCGCCGGCATCGCGCAGCGCCTTCGCGTGCCCTCTGCGATCCACGCCGATGACGCAGCCGAATCGGCCGGCGCGCCCGGCCTCGACGCCGGCGATCGCGTCCTCCACGACGACCGCACGCGAAGGTTCTGCCCCGACGCGCCGTGCCGCCTCCAGAAAAGCATCCGGCGCCGGCTTGCCCTCGAGCTCGAGGCGGGTGATGTCCGTCCCGTCCACCCGCGCGTCGAACAGCTGCGCGATACCCGCTGCCTCGAGCACCGCCGCGCAGTTGTTGCTGGAGGACACGACGGCGGTCTTGATCTCCTGCGTCCGAAGTTTGCGCACCAGCGCGATCGACGCCTCATAGGGATCGACACCGTGCTGCTCCAGGTGTTGCAGGAAATACCGGTCCTTCAGATTGCCCAACGCGCGCACGCTTTGCACGTCGGGGCCGTCTTCGGGTGCACCCAACGGCAATTCGATCCCGCGTGACTCCAGGAAGGCTGCCACGCCGTCGTAACGCGGCTTGCCGTCGACGTAGCGCGGGTAGTCGGCGTCGATATCAAAGGGGACGAACGGCTCGCCTGCCTGGGTGGCGCGCTGCTCGAGAAAACCGTCGAACAGCTTTTTCCAGGCCGAGGCATGCACGCTCGCCGTCCTGGTCAGCACCCCGTCGAGATCGAACAGAACCGCGTCGTAGTCCCGCGGGGAGAGTGTGGTGACGACTATCATATGGCCTCCTGTTTGGCGCTTCCCGCGCGAGCTGCCGCATCCGGACCCCGTTCGGTCTGGGCGACGACCCGTTTCACGGCATCCCACAACCGGCGGGCTTCCTGCATCATATCGTTGGTGTCGTGCGCCAGGTGGGGATTGACCTCCAGGCTGACATATCCATCTTTACCGTCAGTCCTGTCGTAGAGAGGCCGGAACTCGTCGGCGGCGCTCTGCACGTCGCGCTGACTGAGGGTTTCATAAATTGCCTCAGCGCCTTTCCCTTCAAGGACCATGGCCCGAATGTCCTCGTCGTAATCGCGGCTGTTTGCAATCGCCTTCTCGAAGATGGATGGATTCGAGGTCATCCCCCGCAGTCCATCCTCGTCGATCAGACGCCGGAGCCCGCCGCTGGCGATCAGATCTCGCCGGATAAAATCCAGCCAGATGGATTGGCCGAGCGTTCCCAATTGTTTCAAAGGATTGTTTTTCATGTTCTTTCCTCCCCCCTTTCCAGTCCTGCGGCTTTGGCCGGACGAAGCCGATGACGGTCGGCGCCGCTGAATCGCGCGACGAAAAATGTCCTGATCGGTTGTTCCTTCAACTCAAACCCACCATGGTCTGCAGCTATGCCAATGCGCATCATTTTTTCTCTGCACTCAGCGCCTCGAAGCCGGAGATGACGTCGAACAGTTCCTCGTCGATGCCACTCTGGCGCAAACGATGGAATGTCCCGTTGAGATCCTCCAGCAATTCGTCGATGTTTTTGTCGGCGCGTTGCATCGCCGCCAGGCGGCTCGCGTTCTCGCTCGCAAGGGATTCGGCGCACGCCCTGAAAAGCGAAACGAAGAGATACTCGCGGATGAGCGCCCGCAAGGTCTCGGTGCCGCTACCCATGACCTCGGGCAAATTCTTCGTCGGCCAGGGAAGCTCGGCGAGCTCGCGTCGCCAAATTTCGTCCAGCGGTAGAAGTCGCTGATTGACGGGCTCATAAACCGCTCCGGATGTGGGGCGGTTGTAGAAGAGGTGAAGTTCGACGATTTCGCCCTGGCTGCGGCGCGCCTCGCTTTCCACGAGAATCTGGCCGACGAGCGGGGTGATGGCCTTGACGGAGTTCGGCACGGTGAAGAGTCCGACCAGCGGCAGGCCCGCGTCCGCCAGGCGCGCATGAACGCGCTCACCGACGGCCCAGACTTCGGGTTTGGCCGGCAGAGCCGCCAGCGTCTTGACCGCATGATCGGCCACCACATCATTAAACTGGCCCACCAATCCCTGGTCGGAACCGAACACGACCGCGCCAATCTCACCCGCATCCGTTCGTCTTGTCTCTCCAGTCATCAATGCCGCTGAACCGGTGCCCCGGAAACAGACGCCCAACCCCAGCTCCACGGTGCGATAGTAGTCACCCAACGCGCGCACCGATTGCTCGTATTGGCCGATACTCGAAGCGGCCAGGGCCTTCATGGTGCGGACGACGGATTGGAGATTTCCGGCGCTGTCGATCTTTCGGCGCAGGCTCGCCGTGGTATCGCTCATGACTTCTCCTCGGGTTCAGGCTTGGGCTCGGCTTTCGCTTCAGATTTGGGCTGCTCTTCGGTCTCTTGTTCCGGCTCAGAGTTGGAGTCCGGCTCGGGCGAGAACTGTTCGAGCGCTTGGCGGGCGATGTCGATGATCGTTTCGCGATCCTCGTCGCTCAATTTGTCGGCGGTATCCAATCGCTCGCTCACCTCCGCCGGGATCTCGGCCGCCGCCTTGCGCACGGCCTGCTCGGCGTCCGTCATCCGGTCAAGCGGCACGTCGTCGAAAAGTTCGGCGGTCAACGCCAGCAGCACGGCGATTTGCGCGGGCACGGACACCGGGGCGAATTCCGGCTGCTTGAGGCAGGCCCGGATGCGCCGCCCATGCTCGATGACCTTGCGGTTATCTTCATCCAGCCGGGCGCCGAACCGGGCGAAGGTCTCAAGTTCTTCAAATTGCGAGTAGGCGAGCTTGAGGTCGCCCGCCACCGCCCGGTAGGCCGCCCGTTGCGCCTTGCCGCCGACGCGCGAAACGGATTTTCCGACATCGACCGCCGGCAGCACGCCCAGTTCGAACAGTGAAGGCGAGAGGTAGATCTGCCCATCGGTGATGGAGATCAGATTGGTCGGAATGTAGGCGGAAATGTTTTGCGCTTCGGTTTCGATGATGGGCAGCGCGGTGAGGGAGCCGCCGCCGAGTTCCTTGCGCAAGTGCGTTGCGCGCTCCAGCAGCCGCGAGTGGATATAAAAGATGTCGCCGGGGAAGGCTTCGCGACCGGGCGGACGGCGCAGCAACAGAGAAAGCTCGCGATAGGCGCGGGCATGATGGGTGAGATCGTCGTAAACGATCAGCACGTCGCGGCCTCGCTCCATGAAATGCTCCGCGATGCTGGTGGCGGCGTAAGGGGCGATGTAGGCGAGGCCGGGCGGGTCGTTGCCCTCGGTGACAACCACGACAGTGTAATCCATCGCGTCCTTTTTCTGGAAGGTGGCCACGGCCTTCGCGATGGCGGACCCCCGCTGGCCAATGGCGCAATAGACGCACAGGACATCCTTTCCACGCTGATTAAGGATGGTGTCGATCGCAATGGCGGTCTTGCCCGTCTGCCGGTCACCGAGGATCAGCTCTCGCTGGCCGCGGCCGATGGGAATGAGCGCGTCAATGACTTTAAGTCCGGTCTGGAGCGGCACGGTGACGGGCGCGCGGTCCATAATGGGCGGGGCGGGGCGTTCGATGGGCAGGCGCTCGCTTGCGACCACCGGCCCATTGCCATCGAGGGGCCGGCCGAGCGGGTCGATGACGCGTCCCAGCAATCCATCGCCCACGGCCACGTCCATGACCCGGCCCGTGCGCTGGACTTCATCTCCCGCGTGGAGATGCCAGTATTCGCCGAGCAGCACGACGCCGATTTCGTCCTCGTCCACGTTGAATGCGATGCCGAACACATCGCCAGGAAATTTCACCAGCTCGTCAAAGCCCACGCCGGGAAGCCCGGAGACCCGGGCGATGCCCGTGGAGACGCTGGTGATCGTGCCCACCTCATGCGCCGTCAGTTGCGGCGTGAAGGCTTCGCGGCCCTGGCTTAGGCCAGCGAACGCGCGGTCGAAGACACTGTGCAAAGGATCGGGCTGCGCGCTCATTTGGCCTCCTCGGGAGCAGCAGGTTTAGTCCCGGACTTCGGCTTGGACTTCATGTTTGGCCTCAGGTTTGGCTTGGGGTTTGGACTGTTCTTTCAGCAGTTCGCCGACGCTCTTTTCAAGTGACGCGAGATAATCCGCGATGCTCCAGGCGACTTTTCGTCCGTTCGCGGTGAGTTCGATGCCGCTGATCACGTCCGGCGCGGTCTCGAAACGGACTTGGATTTCAGCCGAGAAGGTTTCGTTGAGCGCATGTTGTATCGCAGCTCGTTGCTCCGACGGCAGCTCGAAGGCGCTGCGCACGAGCACCGGGTCGGACGATGTTTTCAGGGCCTGTGGCGAGACCTTCCTTCGCCTCATCGTTCAGCTCTCGCAAGCGGCGCGTGAACACCTCGCTCATGCGTTCTTCCAGACTTGTCCCGGCGAGGTCCGTCAGCGTCTTGCGCGCGATGGCAAAAACTTCCTCCCGGGTTCGGCGGATGATTTCGTCGTTCAGGCTCTGTTGTTCACGTTTCAACGCGTCCTGTCGTTTGGCACGCAGGGCGTCGGCCGCCTGCCGCGCTTCATCGAGGAGCCGCTGACGTTCGGCCTTCGCCTCGTCTGTCGCTTTGCTCAAGAGCGCGTCGCGCTGTTGGTCGAACTCCTCGTTCTTTTTCTGGAACTCGTCGCGCTCCTTTTCGGCTTGGCTTTGTTTCGCGTCGGCGTCCGCGAGTTCCGTGGCGATACGCTTCTCCCGCGCGTCGATGGCGTGGAGGATGGGCTTGTAAAGAAAGCGCTTCAGCAACCACACCAGGATGAGAAAGTTGAGAACCTGCGCACCGACGGTGAACCAATCGATTAGCATAGATTTACTTTCCTGCGGCTTGGGCGATGACGTGGTTCCAGAACGGGTTGGCGAAGATGAGAATCATCGAGACCACGAAACAGTAAATGGCCGTGGACTCGATCATCGCCAGGCCCACGAACAAGCGTCCGGGTGATGGTGGCGGAGGCGTCGGGCTGCTGGGCCAGTGAACTCAGCGCCGCCGCGACCGCCCGCCCTTCGCCCAGCGCTGGTGCCATGGTGCCGAAAGCGGTGGTGATGCCGGCGATGACAATGGATGCCACCGCGATGATTGTCATGTTATCCATATAGTATCTCCTTTGTTTGTTTGCGTTGTTGTTTCAATGGTTGGGCGCTGCTTCAAGTTGGGATTCAGGCTTGCGGACTCGCGTGGCGGCCGCGATGTAGACGGTGGCCAGGATAGAGAAGATGTAGGCCTGCACCATGCCGGTGAGCAGACCAAGCGCCGTCATGATGATCGGAAAGATGTAGGGGGTGATGGTGAGCAGGATGCCGATGATCATCGCCCCGCTCATCATGTTGCCGAACAGGCGGACGGCCAGGGCCAGCGTGCGCGAAAGTTCGCTGATGATGTTAAAGGGCAGCATGATGAACGTCGGCTTCACATAGGACTTGAGGTAGCCGCCAACACCCTGCTCCTCGATGCCGAAGAGCGGCACGGCCACAAACACACACAGCGCGAGTGCCGCCGTGGTTGAGAGCGAGGCAGTCGGCGGCTCGTAGCCGGGAATGACGGTGCAGAGGCTGGCTGAGGCGACAAACAGGAAGAGCGTGCCCAGAAAGCCGAGATACTTCTCCGGATGGCTGAGGCCGACTTCTTCGATTTGTTTCTCGATGGCGGTGACGATGATTTCGAGAAGGTTCTGCCAGCGGGAACGTTTCAGGCCGATGGAAAGTTTGCGCGTGATCAGCTTCGCGCCCACGGCCAGCAAGAGCATCAGTCCCCACGTGAATACGATCGTGGCGTTGAGTTTGAAAAACCCGTGTTGCCAGAAGATGATCTCATCGGGACTAAGGCGCATGACCGGCCTCCTTCGCTGCGGGAGTTGTGGTGTTCGACCGGCGGGCCGGTAAGCCGCGTCACGATGAAACGCGCGATGACAAATCCGAGGAGACACGCCAGCAGCCGGTCCCAATGACCGCCCGAGACAAAGTAAAATCCAGCCAGGGCAATGCTCATCCGCAGCAGCAGGCTGCCGAAGAACCAAAGCGCCGGCTGTTTGGACGAAACGCCCTTGCGTACCGTCCACCAAAGGCCGCCGAAAAAAATCGCACCGAGCCCGCCACCCGCCACCCACGCCAGCACCAGTGTCAGGTTTCATTCATCGTTATCCTCCTGTTCCTCCCGCATTGCCTTGTCTTCCTTGGCGACCCAATGCCACGCATTCAAACACCCGATCGCGAGCCCGGCCACCAACAGCGCCAGCGTCCAGGAGTGACCTCCAGGATAGCGCTTGTCCAGCCAGAGACCAAGCACCGCGCCGAGCAGCGTCGGAATCGCCACCGACCAGCCGATCAGTCCCATCATGCCCAGGCCAAACCAGACGGTTCGCGTGACATGGCGTCGCGCGCGGAGTTTGCGCGCCGCCTTCGCACCGACCTCCTGACCGAGCGGTGGCTTCGGCTTCAAAGGTTTATTTTTGGGTTCGTCAGTCATGATGAAATTCCGCGAGGCGGCGGATGAAACCGCTTTCCATTTTCGCCATCACCGAGCGCACGGTCTGCTCCCGCTCGTCCAGGTTCAGAAATTCCCGCTCCACCGCCTCGCGCAATTGGCCGAGGTCCGTTCCGGCTATGGCGTTGCGCACGGAGACGAGCACGTCCGGGCCGGTCTTGATCAGCACCCCTTCATCGACGGCCAAGTAAACCTCGCCCTCCGCCTCGTTTTCGTAGATCAGAATCCCGGGCGCGAGCGCGGCCACGCAGTCGAGCCGATGCGGCAAAAGCCCGAACGAACCCTCCCGGGTTTCCGCAACGATGCGTGAAACGCCCGTCTTCTCGGCAAAAACCCGGAATGGCAGGAGCACCTTAAGATTCATGCGTGTCGTCTGCACGTTGGCCCTCGGGTTTGGACGCAGGCTGGGATGAGTCCTTGCCTGCGCTTTTGCCATATTTCATTTTCACTTTCGCCTCGTCAACGGCCCCGATCATGTAGAGCGCGCTCTCCGGGTAGTCTTTGAATTCATCGCGCAGGATGCGCTCACAGCCGTCCAGCGCGTCTTCAAGGCTGACGAGTTTGCCTTTGAGCCCGGTAAACTGTTCGGTCGTGAAAAACGGCTGGGTAAGAAAACGCTCCAACCTGCGGGCGCGGGCGACCACGTTGCGGTCCTCGGGCGACAGTTGCTCCAGACCGAGCATGGCGATGATGTCCTTGAGTTGCGCGTATTGCGCGAGAGTCCGCCGGATTTCCTGCGCCAAGACGTAATGCCGTTCGCCGACGATGCCCGGCGTGGCCATCTTGGAACTGGACTGCAACGGGTCGATGGCCGGATAAAGCCCCTCGCTCGCCCGTTTGCGCGAGAGCACGATGGACGCCGAAAGGTGGGAAAAAGTATGTACCGCCGCCGGATCGGTGAAATCATCCGCCGGCACATACACCGCCTGGATGGACGTGATGGCCCCGGTATCGGTGTTGGCGATACGCTCCTCCAACCGCGACAACTCGGTGCCCATCGTGGGTTGATAACCGAGGCGAGACGGCATCTGCCCTATCAAGCCGGACACCTCGGAACCGGCCTGAATGAAACGGAAAATATTGTCGATGAGCAGCAACACATCGCGTCGCTCGTCGTCCCGGAAATACTCGGCCATCGTGAGCGCGGCATGGCCCACGCGGAAACGGCTGCCGGGTGGCTCGTTCATCTGGCCGAATACCATCACCATGTTCGGCAGCACGCCGGCTTCCTTCATCTCGCGGTAAAGCTCCTCGCCTTCGCGACAGCGTTCGCCGATGCCACAAAACAGACTGACCCCCTCGTGGTGGCCGATCATGTTGTGGATCATTTCGGTGAGCAGGACGGTTTTGCCGACGCCCGCCCCGCCGAACAGGCCCGCCTTGCCGCCGAGCTCCAGCGGCACGAGCACATCAATGACCTTGATGCCCGTTTCGAAGACCTCGGATTTGGTGGAGCGCCGGGCCAGCGGCGGCGGGGCGCGATGGACGGTGCGCCACGCCACGTTCGAAACTTCCCCTTCGCGGTCGAGCGCGTTGCCGAACACGTCGAACATGCGCGAGAGCGTCCCCTTGCCGACCGGCACCTTTAACGGCCCGCCCGTGTCCTCAACCGGCATGCCGCGCGCAAGGCCCTGCGTGGGCGTCAACGCTATGCCGCGCACGCGATGCGCGTCGAGTTGAGCTAAGACCTCGATGGCAATTTCTCCCTCCTTCGCGTGCAGCAACGAGTAGATGGGCGGCAAATGTGCATCGAACCGTATATCTACGACACTGCCTCGCACCGAGACCACGGCGCCGAGATTCGATAAACTGGTTTTATTTTTCATGTCTGCTCACTCTGATGCACCATCAGTTTGCCTTTTCCTCCCCTGCGCACAAAGCAGGCTCGGCTTCGAGCGCTTCCCGCATCCGCGCCGACCGCGTTTCGATTCCCGCACGGTCATGCGCGGACTCAAGAGTGCGCTCGGCCAGTTCGGAGATCCATTTCACCTGTTGGCCGAGCGCCCGCCGGCGGTGTGGGGTGGCCGTCAAACTGGAAAGGGTTTGAAGACCGTCGAGCATCCGCGACATGATGGCGAAATTGTCTTTGGCGCTGGTTCGAATTTGGTCAAACGATTCGGTCAGCAGGCTGGCAAACGTCGGGCCGATAGTCATCGCCCTCAGTTCTCCTTCCTCGCAGCGGCGCGATGAGGGGATTGGGCGAGCCGCAAGCCGTGCCAGGATCGCCGTCAGATAATCCACACACATCACGGCCGTCGTTGTGTCGTTGATGCCGGGGGAGAGGGCTTTCAGCGCCACATCCACGATCTGCCTGATACCGAAGCCCGGGTCCTGTTCCACCGTGCGGTGGCGGCTGATGCTGAAAGCCCCCTGCAGGGCGGAAATCGTCTCTTGATCGGGCGGGTCTTCGAGAGCGAGTGAGGCCAGCGCGGTGTTCTGGACAACGAACTCGCCGATGCCGCGTTCCATCCGCACGATGGTCTTCCTGTCCCGCGCCACACGCAGGAGCGCAACGTTATCCACGCCCTGAATGTAACCGCTCTCCCTGGCCGGGATGGCGCGCCAGTTCCGTTCTGCCGGAGGCCTAAGCGCCTGGTCCTCATCGTTTTCATCCGGCCCTTGTCCAAGTTTTTCCGGAAAAAGCCGGTCAATGGTCGCGATAGTTTCCTGGGCGGCCGAAGCAATGATGCTGGAGGCCTGGATCGAAGAGGCGATGTGATGAATGAAGAACATGAGGACGCCAACACCTCCGAGCGCCAGCACGACGCCGAAGAACACCGACAGGGTTGGAACAAATGCGCCCTCGTCGCCGCTGCGAATGGTGCGCAACACGATCAGGCAATAAGTGAAAATGCCGGCGAAGATCCCGAGCACAACCTGCGTGACGCGGCTCCGCATGAAGTTCCGCAGTATGCGCGAGGTGTATTGGCTCGAAGCCAGCGCCAGCGCCAACAAGGTCATGGAGAACGTGACGCCCACCACGGACATCATCGAACCGGCAATCGTGGACATCATCCCGCGCGCACCTTCCGCCCCGGCCCCAAACAGGCGCGGCCACCGGGCCAGCCATCGGTCGATCCCGGCGGAGTCTGTTTCGATCAAAGCTACCGCGAAGACAATGCTGAGCGCGACAATCAGCGAAGGCATAAACCAAAAACTCGACCGCAGACTGCTCCAGAGTCGCTTGAACTTATTCATGGGTCAGCTCCCACTTCCAATTCCGAATCTCCGGCATGTCTTGACCGTGCTTGTCGATGTAAGTCTTGTGGTCGAGCAGCTTGTCGCGAAGAAACTGTTTGGCGTAGGCGGCCCGCGAACCCAAACTCGGCACACGATCAATCACGTCGCCCACCAGATGAAATCGATCGAGATCGTTCAACACCACCATGTCGAAGGGGGTGGTCGTCGTTCCATTTTCCTTGTACCCGCGCACGTGGAGATTCTTGTGATTAGTCCGACGATATGCCAGGCGATGAATTAACCAGGGATAGCCGTGAAAGGCGAAGATGATGGGCTTGTCCTTGGTGAAGAGGACGTCGAAGTCCTTGTCGCTCAGTCCGTGAGGATGCTCGCTCTGCGGCTGCAGCGTCATCAAATTGACAACGTTGATGACACGGACCTTCAGTTCCGGAAAGTGTCGTCGCAGGATCTGGACCGCAGCGAGCGTTTCCAGCGTGGGCACGTCACCGCAGCAAGCCATCACAACATCGGGGTCGCCGCCCTTGTCGTTGCTGGCCCATTCCCAGATACCAAGCCCCGCTGTGCAGTGCTTGATGGCTGCATCCATGTCCAGCCATTGGAGTTCCGGTTGTTTGCCCGCGACGATGACATTGACGTAATCGCGGCTTCGCAGGCAATGGTCGGTGACCGACAGCAGGGTGTTGGCGTCCGGCGGCAGATAGACGCGGATGATTTCCGCCTTCTTGTTCACCACATGGTCGATGAAACCCGGGTCCTGATGGCTGAAGCCGTTGTGGTCCTGCCGCCAGACATGCGACGACAGCAGATAGTTCAGGGAAGCAATCGGCCGTCGCCACGGAATGTGGCCTGCCACCTTGAGCCACTTGGCGTGTTGGTTGAACATCGAATCGACGATGTGAATGAACGCTTCGTAGCATGAGAAAAAGCCGTGGCGGCCTGTCAGCAAGTAACCTTCAAGCCAACCCTGGCACTGGTGTTCGCTGAGCATTTCCATGACGCGGCCATCGGGACTGACGTGGTCGTCGATGGGAATGGTTTGCGCGGTCGAGCAACGGTTCGTCACCTCGAACACGGCGGCCCAGCGATTCGACGCGGTTTCGTCCGGGCTGAAAATGCGGAAATTGCGTGCGTCGGCGTTGAGCTTGAGCACGTCGCGGATGAACTGACCCTGGACGCGTGTGCTTTCCGCCTCCACGACTCCGGGCTTCTCAACTTTTACCGCGTAATCCCGGAAATTCGGTATTCTAAGGGCGTGAAGAAGTATCCCTCCATTGGCATGAGGGTTCGCTCCCATGCGCCGCGTTCCTTTGGGCGCCAGCTCAGCCAGTTCTGGAATGAGCCTGCCGTTTTTGTCAAATAGCTCCTCAGCCTTATAACTTTTCATCCATTGTTCCAAAATTTTCAAATGTTCAGGTTTCGCCACAAAATCTGTAATTGGCACCTGGTGCGCGCGAAATGTGCCCTCGATGGGCAGTCCATCAACCACCTTCGGGCAAGTCCAGCCTTTCGGTGTGCGTAAGATGATCATAGGCCACTGTGGACGCTTCTTGAATCCTTCAGCACGTGCCGTCATCTGAATGTCTTTAATCTCTGCGACGATCGTATCGAGGGTCGCCGCCAGAAGCAGATGGACTTTCAGAGGATCGTCTCCCTCAACAAAATACGGTTTGTAACCGTAACCGCGGAAAAGCTGATCCAATTCTTCGTGATTGATGCGCGCCAACACGGTGGGACCCGCAATCTTGTAGCCGTTTAGGTGCAGGATGGGCAATACGGCTCCATCATGGGCCGGATTTAGAAATTTATTTGAGTGCCAACTGGTGGCCAGCGGGCCGGTTTCTGCCTCACCATCCCCCACCACACAGGCAACGATCAAGTCGGGATTATCGAATGCGGCGCCGTACGCATGCGACAAAGAATATCCGAGTTCACCACCTTCATGAATGGAACCCGGTGTTTCAGGTGCCACGTGACTGGGGATGCCGCCAGGAAAAGAAAATTGGGTGAAGAGCTTTTTCATGCCCTGTTCGTCTTGGGATATGTCCGGGTACACCTCGCTGTATGTGCCCTCCATGTAAGTGTTGGCGACTAGTCCCGGCCCGCCATGTCCAGGTCCTGTGATATAAATCATGTCCAGGTCATACTGTTTGATGATCCGATTGAGATGGACATAAATAAGGTTCAGCCCAGTTGTCGTGCCAAAATGGCCCAGCAGTCGCGGTTTCACATGTTCCAGCTTTAACGGTTTTTTCAGCATCGGATTGTCATGGAGGTAGATTTGGCCGACTGACAGATAGTTGGCCGCGCGCCAATAAGCGTTCATCTTTCGCAGCAGATCGGGCGACAATGGCTGGGCCGTTTTATTCATCTTTTCCGTTTTCACGGCGATGTTCTTCTCAAACCCCTTTTTTACCTTCATAACAATGTCCTTTTCAGAGACTTTTTTTGTTTTCATGGCGATGTTCCTTTTTAAAAGTCTTTTTTCATAATTAGGTTAATTTACATCAGAAAGACCAAAAACCCGACAGACCGGTTTCGCGATCATCCATTCTTCATCGGTCCGAATGACGCGGACCGAAACCCGGCTGGCCGCCGCGGAAATCACGCCCGAATTGGGTGCGTTTTTATCCACAGCAGCATCCAGACTTTCCCTCCGTCTTGGCACCGGCGGGGGTGGACAGAAACTTTTTCCGACAGTGGTCGCTGCAAAAGTAGAACGTCTTTCCATCGCGTTCGGCGTGGAAAGCGGTGGCTTCTTCCACGGTCATTCCGCAGGTGGGTTCTTTGGTCACGGATTTCGATTCTTT